>NZ_CP171136.1:0-2400000 GCF_043187465.1 Sphingobacterium cellulitidis
ATGGAAAAAACGTGTACAAGTGTTTGGGAAAGTTGTCTTGCAGTAATAAAAGATAATATTCCCACGCAAAGTTTCAAGACATGGTTCGAGCCCGTTAAAGCTGTACGTCTAGAAGGAAACGTTTTAACTATTCAAGTACCAAGCTTGTTCTTCTATGAGTGGTTGGAAGAGCATTATGTAGGTATTCTCAGAAAAACAGTTAAAAAATTCTTGGGGGAACAAGGTAGACTTGAGTACAACATTGTTGTGGAGAAGTCTTCTGCGAACCCACCTTACACTACGAACATTCCGTCGAATGGGAATGGTGCTGAGGGCAAGAAACAATCAATTCCTGTTCCTGTTGCATTAAATAAGAACATCAAGAATCCATTTGTAATTCCTGGGTTAAAGAAATTACAAGTTGATCCTCAATTAAATCAAAACTATACGTTTGACAATTTTATTGAAGGCGAATGTAACCGATTGGCACGTTCGGCTGGATATGCTGTCGCGAATAAACCAGGAGGAACATCTTTCAACCCATTGATGATTTATGGAGATGTAGGTTTAGGTAAAACCCACTTAGCTCAAGCAATAGGAAATGAGATCAAGCGTAATTTACCAGACAAATTGGTAATTTATGTTTCATGTGAGAAGTTCTGTCAGCAATTTGTTGATTCATTAAAGAACAACACAATTAATGATTTCGTCAATTTTTACCAGGCGATGGATGTTATTATTATGGATGACGTTCATAATTTCTCAGGTAAAGAGAAGACGCAGGACATTTTCTTCCACATTTTTAATCACTTGCACCAAACAGGTAAGCAAATTATCTTAACATCGGATAAGGCGCCGAAGGATCTTTCAGGTTTAGAGGAAAGGTTATTGAGTCGCTTTAAATGGGGTTTATCAGCGGATATTCAGGTTCCAGATTTAGAGACCAGAATGGCGATCCTCAAGAAGAAGATGTATTCAGATGGTATTGAGTTACCTGAGAGTGTGGTTGAATATGTGGCAAATCAGATTGATAACAGTGTCCGGGAATTAGAAGGAGCAATGGTTTCCTTATTGGCGCAATCGACTCTTAATAAGAGGGAGATTGATTTAAACTTGGCGAAGTCGATGTTAAAGAACTTTGTTAAGTATACGCATAAGGAAATATCAATGGAGTACATCCAAAAACTCGTATGTGAATACTTTGAGGTACCAGTTGAAATGGTTAAATCGAAAGTTCGTAAACGTGAAATCGTACAAGCAAGACAGATTTCAATGTATTTGGCTAAGAATCATACCAAATCATCGTTGAAATCGATCGGAAATTTCTTTGGTGGACGTGACCACTCAACCGTTATTTATGCTTGCCAAACAGTTGAAGACCTTATCGAAACGGATAAGAAATTCAAGACTTATGTGCAAGACATCCAAAAGAAATTGAAGGCATCTTAAAGAAAAAAAACATTGTAAAGAAAAGAAATTCAAAAGCTTGAGAGAAGATCTCAAGCTTTTTTTTGTTTATATGGGAAATTGTATTGTTCGATGGGGATAAAATGAGAAAAGGGTTTGCATCTGCAAACCCTTTTCTATTATGAAACATGAATATTAGTTAGATTATTGTACTTCTTTAGGTTCAGGCATTTGAGCTTTTTTAGCTGCACGAGCCTCAACGATTTTCGCGTACAATGGTTTTTGTTCATCTGTTAATAGATCGCTTACTTTTTTATCTAAGTCAGCGTTCAATGCCTCAAATTGCGTAGCTTTTGCATCTGCAGCAGCAGTAGTATCTGCCTTTAAGGCTAATTTTGCTTTTTTATGCTCTAATACAACAGTATAAATCTGTGCTTGTTGATCATCTGTCAAGTTTAACTGTTGAGTCCATTCGGTTACAGTTGCTTTTGCTTTTTCTTCAGGGTTTACTTCCTGTGCAAATGTTAGAGTTAACGAAAATAATACTGCGGATACTGCTAAAAATAACTTTTTCATGATTTTAATTTTTTTGTTTTTAATATTTAATTATTTACTCCGTTTCTGTACAATAAATAACATCGGAATTGTATTTTTTATTGTGTGATTGTATCATGTTTGTTACTTTTTAACATTTCTTAACAAGATAATAAATTCAACTGAAGGTGTTATTATTTACAAAACAGTGCCTTTAAATAGTTTTTAAGCAGGATTTTAGTTAAATTCTGATTATTTGAGTTGAATTGAAAAAAAAATAAGGTTGTGACAAAATAAAGATCTAAGACTGTTGAAAGAGTCTAAAACCAATTGTTGTAATTCAATAAAAAAATAAGTGTTATGGAGTAATAATAGATTGAATATTCTGGAAAAAGTCTTCTTCCTGATCTATTTTGATATCAATAGGAATATAATAGATAGGAATATTTAATAAAGGCTGTAGATCTATACGTTGCGCATCCTTTTCGGTGGTCAATAAAATAGTATTCGTTTCAGAATTTAGTTTCTCGTGCCGAGCTTTGATGACCTTATAGTCAAATTCATCGAATTGATGATGATCAGGAAATTTCAAATGCTCAAAAGATGCTTGAGCAGCATGTAAATATTGTACTAACGGTTTAGGGTTAGCAATCCCTGTAATAAGAAGGATTTTTGTTTGGCTAATATTAAGATCCTCTATCCTATCAAGCAGCGGAACGAGGTTCTTATAGATAATATGGCTATAATATATCTTCGCGGATTTATTATAGCGTCGAACTTTTTGTTCAATGATTACTTTACTCTCATCGGGAATATGTTCAGGACATTTACTGATTAAGATAATATCTGCCCTTTTGGTTTGATTGAAGGTGTCCCGATATTGTCCAGTGGGCAATAAAATAATGGGTTCTAAAATAGATTGGTATTCAAAGACCAGAATTGCACAGGTTGCTGTGATTTTACGGTGTTGGAATGCATCATCCAATAAGATAAGATTGTTTTCCTTACTTAAAATCTGAATGCCTTCTGCCCTATTTTCATCGACGGCAACATTAATTTCAGGGAAGTTTTTTTTGAATTGAAGGGGTTCATCACCTACATTTTCGACTTTATCATCAATTTGAACCAATCGAAAGCCTTTCGTTTTTCTACCATATCCACGGCTTAGCGTGGCGACCTGGTATTGTTTTTTGAAATGCTCGATTAGTTTTTGTGTTAAAGGGCTTTTACCAGCACCACCTACAGCGAGGTTTCCAATAACAATTGTCTTGATATCAAAAGTTTTGGAGGGGAATATTTTAAGATCATACAGCAGGTTCCTGATCCATATAATGAGGGTATATAGGATGGTAAAAGGAAATAATAACCATCTTAACAGCTGTATCATTACTTTTTAATTAGCTTAATACCGACATCATTTATTCCTCTTAATGGATTTTCACGCATATTTTGTTGAATTGAAAACACATATTTTCCAGTATCCGGAAAGGTAAAGTCATCCATTAGCAATTTGGATTGCTCATATAGATTTCCGGCAGTATTTCCAAGCCAACGGCCATCAGTTTCAGCAAGTTTCATTTCATATCTGACACTGGTATCTTGAGCGGATTTTCCAGAATATTTGATCAGGAAAGAAAAATTAGCATATGGATAATATGCGGTATGTCTGAGGTTAAGGAAAAGCTTGTATTTATCCTGTTTATTTAGGACATCAATTTGGAATTCGGGTTTATTTCCGTTATCCCAGAGTTGACCTGGGATAACAGAATTTCTTTCATAGAAAGCCCCTTCCTGACAGGAGGTCAGTAAAAAAACAACAATAGCTATAAATAGTAATTTATGCATTGGATTAATAATTAACCCTCAGAGTTATTGTCTTTATTTTTATTATTATTAAATCTTCTATTCTTATTCTGCGGTCTTCTATTTTTATTTCTTTGACCTTCTGCAGTTTCCGAATTAGGATTATTTTCTTTTTGCCTAGGCTGGTTATTACCGTTGTTTTGCGGTTTATTTTCAGCTTTTGGCTTTTGACTACCTTGTTCAGGAGTTGGTTTTTGACCGTTTTCAGGTTTTCCAGGACTCTTTTTAGGTTTACGCTTTTTCTTCTTTTTATTGCGTTCATCCAAGCGGGTCAGACTGTCTTGTCCAACCACGTTTTCATAGTCCGGAATTGCCACATTGATTACTTCCTCTTTTTCAGGAACAATTAATTCCTGTGGTTTTTTGCCTTGAGAATTCAATTCAGCGAATTCTTTCACTTGTTCTACAGACAAAGGAATCCAAGACTCGGCATGCGGATAAGAGAACCACATGGTTTTTTTGAAGATATCTGTTTTTTGAAGATAAGCAACCCCAGAATGCGTTTCAATACGGTCGATATTATTTGGAATATCCTTTAGGGCATCCATATAGCTGTCTAATTCATAGTTTAGACAACATTTTAATTTTCCACATTGACCTGCTAATTTGAGGGTATTCAGAGAAAGGTTTTGATATCGAGCTGCCGAGGTAGAAACCGTTTTAAAGTCGGTTAACCAGGTTGAACAGCACAATTCACGACCACAAGACCCAATACCACCAAGGCGGCTTGCTTCTTGACGCATTCCAATCTGTCTCATTTCGATTCGGATTCGGAAAGCTTCCGCCATTCTTTTAATCAATTCCCGGAAATCTACCCTACCTTCTGCTGTGTAGTAGAAAGTAGCTTTGGTTTTATCACCTTGGTAATCGACATCAGAAATTTTCATGGATAAGCCAAGCTCCAACGCTAAATTACGAGCACGGTGCATGGTTTCCCATTCCAAGTCTTTCGCCAGATTATATTTAGCAACATCATTTTCTGTTGCCTTCCGGTATACTTTTTTGATAACGTCTTCAGGCTTAACGTTATTCTTTTTCAATTGTAGTCTAACCAATTCACCAGTTAAAGAGACGTGTCCAATATCGTATCCCCCAGTATTAGGTTCTACCACGACCATTTCTCCCATTTCCAGGTAAATGTTGTCCGAATTAATAAAGAACTCTTTTCTTGAGCCTTTAAAACGAACTTCCACAATATCAAAAGGTTTATAGTTAGATGGTAAGTCCATATCGACTAACCAATCGTAAACATCTAATTTATTACATCCGCTGGTCATGCACGTACCATTGTTATTACATCCTGCTGGTACAGTGCCAAGTGTGTTACTTCCGCAACCACCCCCGGATGAGCAACTGCCACATCCCATATTTCTAAAATTATATATATTGAGTTCCTTGTTGGAACGTATTGTATTTAAATAATAAAACTAACTGCAAAGATAAATCTAAAAATAATATTTTAGGATTTGCATTTCTTTCGACAGAATAATGTGTTTTTTCGAGCATTTCAATTGCTGCTTGCAATTTTTCGAGCGTGGTAAATTCGCTGAATTTTTTCACAAAATCTAATTCTGCATCTTTTAAAAAGACTAATTGATCCAAACCTTGGTTTAATAGGACAATTTGCCTTAATACATTTATACTATAAAGGAGGAATAACTTTTGGTTTTCCCTTCCCAATTTGCTGATTTCCTCCTCACAGATTTGAATAATATTCAATCCAGCATCCGTTACGACACACCTTAACCACCGAATAAGGAGGTCAAAGTTTTGATTTGAGGATTCGTCCATTTGATCCAATGCAGATTGCATATTTCCATCGGCAATAAATGCAATTTCATTCGCACGATTAGGATCAATATTTTTATCATTGACAAGGAATTGAGTTATTTCCTGATGGGAAAGCTTGTTTACTTTCAATAATTGAGTTCTAGAGATAATGGTATTTAAAATCTTGTCTTGATTTTCTGCCACTAAAAGGAACAAAGTTTTTTCTGAAGGTTCTTCTATCAGCTTCAAGAGGGCATTTCCTTGGGTGTCCAAGTATTCCGGAAGCCACATGATTAACACTTTATATTCAGCTTCAAAAGCTTTTAAGCTTAGTTTTTTAATTATATCATGCGCTTCAGCGATATTGATATTCGCTTGTTTATTTTCCGCATCCAATTGATTTCTCCAATGGCTCAAGCTGAGGTATGGGTTTTCGAGAAAGGCTTTTCGCCAATCTTCCATATAGGTGCTTGCGGTTTCATCGGCTTTTTTTGCGAAGAAAGGGTAGGAAAAATGGAGGTCGGGGTGTATTAATTTTTCATATTTTAGGCAGGAAGGACAGTGTCCACAGCTATCGTTTTCAAGTTTGTTCTCGCAATTGATAAATTGGGCGTAAGCGACAGCCAAAGCTAAACTTCCGGAACCTTCTGGTCCTAAGAATAGTTGAGCGTGACTGACACGGTTTTCCTTTACCGTTGAAACAAGATGCTGCTTGATGGCCTGATGGCCTACGATTTTTTTAAATTGCATACCTAATCTTACAAATGTACAAATTTTAATGCAGTGCTTTTTAATGTTTATGTGTGCGAACTAGAATTTGAATTGCAAAAAATTAGATTCTTTTCTGTATTATTGCAATAAAATCTATTAGCTAAAAGAAATGAGATTTATTGTATCTACATCTATATTACTTAAACAATTACAAGCTATTAGTGGCGCCTCTAGCTCCAGCACGGTGCTACCAATCCTAGAAAACTTTCTATTTGAAATTAAGGACAACCTTCTGACGATTTCCGCTACGGATTTGCAGACCAGTATGGTTACGACTTTACAGATTGAAGCGAAGGAGGAAGGCCGCGTGGCAATGCCGTCAAAAATCTTGATTGAGACTTTAAAAACTCTTCCAGATCAGCCGGTAGCATTTTCTGTAGATACGAAGACCTTAGCGATTGAGATCTCTGCGGGAGACGGAAAATATAAACTGAGCGGAGAAAATGCGGATGATTTCCCTAAAATCCCAGTTGTAGAAAATACCTCTACGGTAAATATCTCGGCAGCAATTTTATTGGAAGCCATCAATAAGACCATTTTTGCAGTGAGTAATGATGAATTACGCCCGGCGATGTCTGGCGTTTTTGTTCAGTTGGCCGAGCAATCTACCACATTTGTTGCTACAGATGCGCATAAATTGGTTCGCTATCGTCGTACGGATGTAACTGCCGATAAGCCGACATCCATCATTCTACCTAAGAAAGCACTAACTTTATTGAAATCATCACTACCCTCAGATGATGTGAATGTTTCAATTGAGTATAATAATACGAATGCATTCTTCCAATTCGGAACGATTAACTTGATTTGTCGATTAATTGATGAACGTTATCCGGATTATGAAGCTGTAATTCCTCGTTTAAACCCAAATAAATTAACAGTTGATCGTTCATTGTTTTTAAATACATTACGTCGCGTAGTGATTTTTGCAAACAAGACGACGCATCAAGTAAGGTTAAAGATTTCGGGAAGTGAATTACATATTTCTGCTGAAGACTTAGATTTTTCTAATGAAGCTCACGAGCGATTGAGTTGTCAATTTGAAGGTGAGGACATGGAAATCGGTTTCAATGCTAAGTTTTTAGTGGAAATGCTTAATAATCTAAGTTGCGAAGAAGTTGTCTTGGAAATGAGTACTCCTAATCGTGCTGGATTATTAGTTCCAGCGATTAAAGAGGATCATGAAGATATCTTAATGTTGGTAATGCCTGTGATGTTAAACAATATTTAATAGCTCAAAACTTTGGATTTAATTTATTCCCTAATTGACTTTATCCTCCATATTGATGATCATTTGGTTGAGATAGTCAATAATTATCAGACATGGACTTATTTGATTCTATTTCTGATCATTTTTGCTGAGACTGGACTTGTCGTTACGCCTTTCCTTCCAGGAGACTCCTTGCTATTTGCTACAGGAGCAATCATTGCTAAACCTGAAACGGACTTAAATGTCTTTGTGATGTGGGGATTATTAATGGTAGCAGGTATCCTAGGTGATATGGTTAATTACCACGTTGGAAAATATCTGGGGCCTAAAGCATTTTCAGGGAAATATAAATTTCTAAAGAAAGAATATTTGGACAAAACGGAGAAGTTTTACGAGAAATATGGTGGTAAAACCATTATTTATGCGCGTTTTGTTCCTATTGTAAGAACATTTGCTCCATTTGTAGCGGGCGTAGGCTCGATGTCATATGGGAAATTTGCTTCTTATAATGTTATCGGCGCGATTCTATGGGTTACATCCTTTTTATTTATTGGTTATTTCTTTGGAGGATTACCAATTATCAAGGATAATTTTACCCTAGTGGTATTCGCCATAATTATTTTGTCAATACTGCCTCCAATTATTGAGGTAATCAAAGAAAAATACGGTAAAAAGAAGGAAGCTGAATAAGCTTCCTTTTTTTTTGTGCTCTAAATTTTGTTGAAATAAAAACATATTCCTGATCAAGAATTAGCTTGGTGTAATTCTTGTAGTTGAGAGTTGAATTTGAAAACATGGAATTAATATCAACCTTAATTGACTTTATCTTACATATCGATAAGCATTTAATCGATATCACTCAAGAATATCAGACCTGGACCTATCTCATTTTATTTCTGATCATCTTTGCTGAAACAGGGCTTGTTGTTACGCCTTTTCTCCCAGGAGATTCGGTTCTCTTTGCGATGGGGGCATTGATTGCTAAACCGGAAACAAATTTAAGCTTAATTATTATGCTTGGTTTGCTGATAGCGGCAGCCATTATTGGAGATTTTGTGAATTATGAAATCGGCAAACATTTTGGGCAAAGAGTGTTCACGAAGGAATCGAAGATTTTCAAGCTGTCGTATTTAGAGAAGACGCAGGGTTTTTATAATAAATACGGGTTAAAAACGATCATATATGCTCGTTTTGTTCCCATAGTAAGAACATTTGCTCCATTTGTTGCCGGAGTCGTAAAGATGCCTTATTCCAAATTTGGCTTATACAATATTGTAGGAGGAGTTCTTTGGGTAAGTCTATTTTTATTGGGCGGATATTTCTTTGGACAGATTCCATTTGTCAAAAACAACTTTTCCATAGTTGTTTTGGCTATAATTGGGATTTCATTGTTACCCCCTATTATTGAGGTTATTAAGGAAAAGACGAGAAAAAAAGTTGCTTAAATTGAGTTTTACTTTTAAACGATGCTCATAATCTGAAGTCATTTACCTTAAAGGAGCTATGAGATATTTATTATTTGCTTTTATCATTTGGGCACAACCTATTCTAGCCCAGAACATCAAAATCGACCGACGCGAAGCTAAAAAGGCCTTCAACTATCTGAATGATTTTCGGATGAACCCCAAAAAATATGGTCGAGAAATCCGAGTTAAGAATTTGAGAAATGTCAAACAGCAGAAATTAGTTTGGAATGAACAGCTTGCCAAGGTTGCAGAAGAGAGGGTGAAGGATATGGCAAAGCGGAATTATTTTGATCATACAGACCCTGACGGATATGGGCCGAATTACCATATTAATCGTGCTGGATATTATTTAAATGCGGATTGGCTTAAAAAGCGAAACACGAATAATTTTGAGTCTATTGGAGCGAACCATGAAACAGCGGTTGACGGGATTAAAGCTTTTATTATCGGTCGCGGTTCGCCTGGATTTATGCACCGGAAACATGTATTGGGGCTGGATGAGTGGAATGGTTCCTTGGAAGATATAGGCATCGGGTTTGCGCGAGTTAAAAGAGGAAGTCGTTATAAAACCTATTTATGCGTGATTATTGCCAAACATGATTGGTAAATCAGTTTTTCTTTTCTTGAAGTTTTATACCTTTGCATATGATAAAATCGATGACAGGTTATGGTATGGGTACTGCCGAGAACGGCAAAGTTAAGTATACCGTAGAAATCAAGTCCTTAAATTCTAAGTTTTTAGAATTGAATCTTCGTTTGCCAAAAGCGGTTTCAGATAAGGAATTAGCATTACGTGGGGAATGTAGTAAGCTAATCGAACGCGGTAAGGTTAATATAAATATCACAACTGAGTATGTTGATCAAACGGCAAAAGCTGCAAATATCAACGCCGATTTATTAAAAGAATATTATAAGCAATTACAAGACATCGCCTTTCAATTAGGGGATACAAAGGCAAATCTATTTGAACAAGCCTTAAATATGCCTGAAGTGATCAGCCATGATGACGAGATTGATGAGGAAGAGGGAAAAGTCTTAATGAATTCTTTCTTTGCGGCAGTTAAACAATTCAATAATTTCAGGGTTGATGAAGGAAAGGTATTGAAACAAGACCTAGAACATCGTGTAGCTTTGATTTTATCCTATTTAACCGAGGTTGAAGCAGTAGAAGGCAGTCGTATTCCATTGATTCGCGAAAGGATCAATCAATATATGGAAGAGGCTGTAGGTAAGGAAAATGTAGATATGAATCGTTTCGAGCAGGAATTGGTTTTTTATATTGAGAAACTTGATATTACCGAGGAGAAGGTTCGCTTACGTTCGCATTGCAATTATTTTGTAGAGGCCTTGAACAGCCAGGATTCCAACGGGAAGAAATTAGGTTTTATTTCTCAAGAAATGGGTCGCGAGATCAACACATTGGGTTCTAAGGCCAACAACGCTCAAATTCAACAAATCGTTGTGAAGATGAAGGATGAATTGGAGAAAGTCAAAGAACAACTATTAAACGTATTATAGGATGAGTGGGAAACTAATTATCTTTTCTGCTCCATCCGGGGCGGGAAAAACGACTATCGTTAGAAGGCTATTAGAAAAGCATGGAGATAAGATTGCTTTTTCCATTTCCGCGAGTACGCGTCAGCCGCGAGGAGCCGAAGTTGATGGAGTTGACTATTACTTTATCAGCAAGGAAAACTTCTTACACAAGGTTGCTAAACATGAATTCATTGAATTTGAAGAAGTTTATTCAGGGACTTTTTATGGGACTTTAAGATCTGAAGTTGAGCGTATCTGGAGCGAAGGTAAGCATGTGATTTTTGATATTGATGTGGTTGGTGGATTGCGTTTGAAATCAAAATTTCCAGAGCAAGCCTTAGCGATATTTGTAAACCCACCTTCATTGGATGTATTAAAAGAAAGGTTAACCGGGAGAGGTACTGACTCGGAAGAGAAGCTAAAAGAGCGTTTTGCGAAAGCAGAGCACGAATTGAGTTTTGCTGATAAGTTTGATGTTATCCTTCAAAACAACGATTTGGAAACCGCTTGTGCCGAAGCAGAGAAATTAGTTTTAGATTTTATTAATTCCTAAATATGTCAAAAAGTAAAGTTGGATTATTCTTTGGTTCCTTTAATCCTGTGCATATTGGTCACTTGATTATTGCCAATTATATGGCCAACTATACTTCACTGGACGAGGTTTGGTTTGTCGTGTCCCCACAGAATCCATTTAAGGAGAAAAAAAGCCTTGGGAACATGTATGATCGCCTGGAAATGGTCAATTTAGCCATTGATGGGGCTGAAAAATTAAGAGCTAGCGACATTGAGTTCAATTTGCCACAACCCTCCTACACCATCGATACCCTTGTTCATTTAGCAGAGAAATATCCCAGCAAGGAGTTTATCCTTATTATGGGAGAAGATAATCTGCAAGGACTTTCTAAATGGAAGAATGCGGAGATCCTACTTCGAGATTATAAGATAGTGGTTTATCCAAGACCAGGATACGAAGCCCCTGAGGATTTAAAGAACCATCCATCCATTAGCATGACTGATACCCCTGTTATGGAGTTGTCTTCTACTTTTTTAAGGAATGCCATCAAAGAAGGTCGTTCGATAAAGTTTTATACACCGGATGCGGTAGTTGATTTTATTGATAAAAAAGGCCTTTATTCTGCGTAAAAGACCATTCACATTTACTTAATTAAAATTTTAAATATTTTTAACAAACCATTTTTGACAGCTCCTGTTTATGCTATATATCAAATTAATAATAGGAGGAAAAAAGAAATGGATAAACTAGATTTAAAAGGAAAATGGAACGAGTTAAAGGGTAAAATCAAGCAACAATACGCTGAATGGACGGATGATGATTTAGCTTATGAAGAGGGAAAAGATGATGAGTTGTTAGGTAAATTACAGCAAAAGCTTGGAAAGACAAGAGAAGAAGTAATTGACTGGTTGAATAAACTAGGCTAATAATTATAAGAATAAAGGAGAAAGTCGATCGGGAGGTCGACTTTCTTTTTTTGATTATTACTAACTTAGCATTATGACAAAGAAGAGACCCACAATTTTGGTTGTAAACGATGATGGTATTACAGCGCCAGGAATTAAAGTGCTATTAGAGGTAATGCAAGAAATTGGAGATGTCGTTGTGGTGGCACCAGACAGTCCTCAATCGGGAATGGGTCATGCCATTACGATTGGAAAACCGCTTCGTTTGGATAAGATTGATTTGTATCCGGGGGTTGAGATGTATAAGTGTTCAGGTACTCCGGTGGATTGTGTAAAATTGGCAGTAAACAAAATTTTTAAGGGTAAGAAACCAGATTTATGTGTTTCAGGCATCAATCATGGGTTGAATTATTCCATTAATGTTTTGTATTCAGGGACGATGTCTGCGGCGGTAGAGGGAGCGATTGAAGGGATTCCTTCCATTGGCTATTCTTTAGATGATTTTTCTCATAATGCGGACTTTTCTCATACGAGATCTTGGGTAAAAACAATTGCAGAACAGGTTTTGATCAATGGTCTTCCTAAAAACTCTTTGTTGAATGTTAATTTTCCAAACAAGAGTGTAGAGATCAAGGGTATTAAAATTTGTCGTCAGGCAAATGCGAAGTGGTTTGAGGAGTTTGATGAGCGATTAGACCCTTATAATAGAGAGTATTTTTGGATGACTGGAAAATTTGATTTACAAGATCGAGGCGAGGATACAGATGCGTATGCGATATTAAATGGTTTTGTTTCTATCGTTCCGACTCAATTTGACATGACAGCACACCATGTAATTCCGGAATTAAATTCATGGTCATTTGATAAGTAAAGATGAAGAACAATTTTCTTTTTGGGGTAATACTGGGGCTGATATGTCCACTAATAGCATTTTTGTTGATGCGATATACCCAAGTTCAAGCACAATTATTTCCGGATAAGCCAACAGGCTTATATGTAATTGCAGCAGCCATCAACCTTGTGGGTTGTTGGATTAGTTACAAGAAAGAGAAGGATCAGATTGGGAACGGCTTGGTATTGGCGACATTTTTAGGGATGATGGCTTTGGTATTAACGAAGAACATCAATATTTTTTAATAGTAGGAAGATGGAATTGACATTAGGGTTTTCTCCTTGTCCGAATGACACGTTTATTTTTGACGCGTTAATTCATAATAAAATAGATTGTGAAGGCTTACAGTTTCACGTGGAATACCATGACGTGGAGACCTTGAATGCGAAGGCTTTTCGGGGAGAGTTAGATATAACGAAGTTAAGTTATCATGCATTTGCTTATGCCTTAGAGGATTATGAGTTATTGGATGCGGGTTCTGCGCTTGGGTTTGGGGTTGGTCCTTTACTGATATGCAGAGATAAAGTATTGGCCGAGGAATTGGCTGGGTATGTAGGGAAAGAAATGCCAGATAAGTTTAAGGATTTAAGAGTTGGAATTCCCGGGAAATATACAACGGCAAATTTTTTATTAAGCTTAGCTTTTCCTAGTTTGCAGAACAAAGAGATCCTCGTTTTTTCAGAGATTGAACAATCCTTATTGGATGGGGACATTGATGTTGGGTTAATCATTCATGAGAATAGGTTTACCTATATGGAAAAAGGCCTACATAAGGTTGTAGATTTAGGGGATTTTTGGGAGAGAGCTACAGGATCAGCGATTCCATTGGGTGGAATAGTGATAAAAAGGTCATTACCGAGGGAAGTAAAGCAGAAGGTAAACAGACTGATAGCTGAGAGTGTTCGGTTTGGTTTTTCACATCCGAAATCAGGAATTGAATATATCCGTTCACATGCACAGGAAATGGAGGAATCAGTGATGTATAAGCATATTGAATTATATGTAAACAAGTATTCGGAAGACCTTGGGGAAGAGGGGAAAAAGGCCATTTTGGAGATGTTTGAAAAGGCAAAAGAATTAAACCTAGTGCCTAGTACGAATAAAAATATATTTTTAGAAAAATAATTGATAAAAAAGAATGGGGAAAGCATTAGTTATCAACCTTAATAACTAAATTTGCCCGGTTAATGTCAAAATGTCTGCTTATTGTAATTGGAGTCATTATTGTACATGCGAATTGAGAAATAGAAAATTATGTTAAAGTTTTTAAGCAAGTTATTTGGTAGTAAATCCGAGAGAGACGTTAAGGGTGTACAGCCATTAGTTAATAAAATCAAGGAAGAATACGAGAAATTATCTGGATTGACGCATGACGAATTACGTGCGAAGACCTTAGATTTTAAACAGAGGATTAGCACCTATTTACAAGACATCGATAATGAGATCAATGGTCTGAAGGAGGAAGCAGAAGCTACTGAGGATATGGAGTTAAAAACTTCGACCTATGACAAGATTGACAAATTGACAAAAGATCGCGACAAGAAGCTTGAGGAAGTATTATTAGAAATATTGCCTGAAGCTTTTGCTGTTGTAAAAGACACGGCACGTCGATTTACTGAAAATAAAGAAATTGAAGTTAGCGCTTCAGAATTTGACAGAGAAATTGCGGCTCGCAAGCCAAATGTTAGCATCCAAGGCGACAAAGCAGTTTGGAAAAACACTTGGACAGCAGCAGGCACCGAAGTAACCTGGAACATGGTCCACTATGATGTTCAGTTGATCGGTGGTATTGTATTACACCAAGGAAAGATTGCTGAGATGTCTACAGGTGAGGGTAAAACCTTAGTTGGAACATTGCCTACATACTTAAACGCATTAGCGGGTCAAGGAATTCACATCGTAACGGTGAATGATTACTTAGCACGTCGTGACTCGGAGTGGAACGGGCCAATTTTTGAATTCCACGGATTAAGTGTTGATTGTATTGATAAATATCAACCGAACTCACCACAACGTCGTCAAGCTTACATGTGCGATATCGTTTATGGTACGAACAATGAGTTTGGTTTCGATTATTTACGTGATAACATGACCAATACAAAAGAATCCATGGTTCAACGTAAATTGCACTTTGCAATGATCGATGAGGTGGATTCGGTATTAATTGATGATGCTCGTACGCCATTAATTATCTCTGGTCCAATTCCTATGGGTGATCAACATGAGTTTTATCAACTAAAACCAAGGATTGAGCGCTTAGTAAATGCTCAAAAAGCATATATCAATACCGTATTAAACCAAGCAAAGAAAGCTATTGCTGACAATGATACAGATCCTGAAAAAGGAGGATTGGCATTGTTCCGTGCCTACCGTGGTTTACCTAAGAACAAAGCATTAATTAAATATCTATCAGAAAGCAATCACCGTCAGATATTACAAAAAGTAGAAAACTACTATATGCAAGAGCAAAACCGTCATATGCCGAAGGCAGATGCAGAGTTGTTCTTTGTAATTGATGAGAAAAACAATCAGGTAGAACTTACAGAAAAAGGGATTGAATTAATCACTGCTACTGGTGAGGATCCGAATTTCTTCATCCTTCCAGATGTAGGAACTGAGATTGCTGAGATTGAAAAATCAGATTTGCCTGTTGAAGAGAAGGCGCAGCAAAAAGAGGAGTTAATGCGTGATTATTCAGTTAAGGCTGAGCGTATTCACTCTATCAACCAATTATTGAAAGCTTATACCCTATTTGAAATTGATGATCAATATATCGTTGATGAGGGTAAAGTTAAGATTGTTGATGAGCAAACAGGTCGTATTATGGATGGTCGTCGTTATTCTGACGGGTTACACCAAGCGATCGAGGCGAAAGAAAATGTAAAAGTAGAGGATGCTACACAAACCTATGCTACCATTACTTTACAGAACTACTTCCGTATGTACCATAAGCTATCGGGGATGACCGGTACAGCATCTACAGAGGCTGGAGAGCTTTGGGAAATCTACAAATTGGATGTGGTTGAAATTCCGACAAACAAGACTATTCAACGTGATGACCGTCAGGATTTAATCTATCGTACGGCACGTGAGAAATATAATGCAGTAGCACAAGAGATTCAAACATTGACAGAGCAAGGTCGACCAGTATTGGTTGGTACCACATCAGTTGAGATCTCGGAATTATTAAGCCGTATGTTGAAGTTACGTGGTGTAAAACACAACGTGTTGAACGCGAAGCTTCACCAAAAGGAGGCTGATATTGTTGCAGAAGCGGGTCGTCCAGGTCAGGTAACTATTGCTACCAACATGGCGGGTCGTGGTACGGATATTAAGCTTACATCCGAAGTTATCAATGCGGGTGGTTTAGCGATTATTGGTACAGAGCGTCACGAGTCTCGTCGTGTTGACCGTCAGTTAAGAGGTCGTGCGGGACGTCAAGGGGATCCGGGATCATCTCAATTCTTCGTTTCATTAGAAGATCCATTGATGCGTTTATTTGCTTCGGAGCGTATTTCGAACCTCATGGTAAAAATGGGTGTTGAAGACGGAGAGGTAATGCAGCATGGTATGTTGACTAAATCTATTGAACGTGCGCAGCGTAAGGTAGAGGAAAACAACTTTGGTACTCGTAAGCATTTATTGGAGTACGATGATGTGATGAACTCTCAGCGTACAGTAATCTATACGAAACGTAAAAATGCATTATTTGGCGAGCGTCTTGACGTAGATTTGAACAATACAATTTATGATGTTGTTGAAGATGTTGTTTTAGAGGCAAAAGAAGATAATTCATTTGATGAGTTTCAAATCGAAGTGATTCGCGTATTTGCGATCAATCCAGAGATTTCACAAGAAGAATTTAAGAATCAACCTGCTCCAGTATTAGTTGACAAGCTATTTGATCAGGTTATTAATTACTATCACCGTAAGGCTGTGAACATTGCTGAGCAGACATTACCAGTTTTGACAAACGTACTTGCAGAGCGTGGTGCGATGATAGAAAATATCATAGTTCCTTTTACAGATGGAATTCGTGGCATCCAAGTTGCTACAAATTTGCAAAAAGCTGTAGAAAGTAAGGGTAAAGAAGTTTTCAAATCATTTGAGAAAGGTATTGTTCTAGCTTTGATTGACGAAGCATGGAAAGAGCATTTACGCGAAATGGATGATTTAAAACAATCTGTACAGAACGCGCGTTACGAGCAGAAAGATCCGATCATTATCTATAAGATGGAGGCTTACAATTTGTTTAAGACAATGTTAGCTGGCATGAATAAGGATATTGTAAGTTTCTTGTTCAAGGGCGAGATTCCAGGACAGCAGCAAGAGCCTCAAAACATTCAAGCAGCACGCCCAGAAGCGCCGAAGGTAAAAGTTAAAGAGACAAAAGAAGAGTTAAGTTCACCAACAGGAGTATCAGAGGAAGACTTGAATACGCAAGAGCCTCAAATTACCCAACCTATCCGTAATGATCAGGTTATTGGTAGAAACGATGAATGTCCTTGTGGTTCTGGGTTGAAGTATAAAAACTGTCACGGAAAACAAGGTTAATAAAAACATGAAATACAAGGGATTTATAGTAAGCTGTTTGATTCTCTTTGCTTTGGTAAAGGTTTCAAATGCGCAAGAAAACAAAGTTATTGTTGAGAAAGATTCATTAATTGGTCTTTTGCAAGAATATCGTTCTTTTTATGCTTTAAATCCAACTACCAGTAAGGTAGTAAGTTTGGAGCCTAAAACCATTGACAAGTCACGCGCCACACGTGTGAAGGTTCGTGGTTTTAGGGTTCAAATATTTTCTGGTTCTAGCCGTCGGGATGCTGAGAATGTACAGCGCAGCTTTCAGAGCCAAAATTCAGAAATTAACGCTTATTTAGATTATGTAGAACCAAACTACAGGGTCAAAGTGGGTGATTTTACCAGCCGGTCCGCAGCAACGGAATATATGAGACAACTTCGCGGTCGATACAAGAACGTATTTGTCTTTGTTGAAGACGTCTGGACCTGGCAATAGCAGGGGATCGACATGCCAATTTCAAAACAAAAAATTCAAGAATTAGCCCAATCTTATTTTCAAGATACGGTCAACAACAGAAGGTTTCTACATCAGAACCCTGAACTTTCCTTTGAAGAATATAATACTTCAGCCTTTATCAAACAGGTATTGACCGATTTGGGTATTCCATTTGAGTCCATGGCCAATACGGGTGTTGTTGCATTAATTAAGGGAGAATTGCCATCGGATAAGGTCTTAGCATTAAGAGCCGATATGGACGCACTTCCTATTACTGAAGTAGAAGGAAGGTCATATGGCTCTAAGAATATAGGTGTAATGCATGCTTGTGGGCATGATGTTCACACTTCGTCCTTATTAGGGGTGGCCAAGATCTTGAATGAATTGAAAGCTGAGTTTGGCGGTACTTTAAAGCTTATTTTTCAGCCTGGAGAAGAAAGATTACCTGGGGGTGCATCCTTAATGATCAAAGAAGGGGTTTTACAGAATCCAGAGCCGCAGGGCATCGTAGGACAGCATGTAATGCCATTTATTGAATCAGGTAAGGTTGGCTTTCGTTCAGGAAAATACATGGCTTCCTGTGATGAATTGTTTATGACGATTCGTGGGAAAGGTGGACATGGAGCAATGCCACATCAAAATATAGATCCTATTGCTATTACAGCACAAATAATATCAGCATTACAGCAAGTTGTAAGTAGAAATGCAGACCCTAGAACTCCAACAGTTTTATCTTGGGGTAAGATTATTGGAAATGGAGCTACCAATGTGATTCCTGAAGAGGTTAATCTGGAAGGGACCTTTAGGACCTTTGACGAGAACTGGAGGGAAGATGCGCATGCTAGAATGCATAAGATGGCCGTTGGGATTGCTGAAAGCATGGGGGCTACCTGTGACTTTGAAATCAGAAAGGGTTATCCATTCTTAATCAATGAAGCCAAGATAACAGAAGCTGCCAGATCGTATGCGGTTGAGTACCTTGGTGGAGATAACGTATTAGAGCTTGATTTATGGCCTGCTGCGGAAGATTTTGCCTATTATTCCCAAGAAACAAATGCTTGTTTCTACCGATTGGGAACAGGGAATCAAGCAAAAGGAATCAGTTCAGCAGTTCATACGAACACTTTTGATATTGATGAAACCGCACTTCAAACAAGTATCGGTTTGATGTCCTATATTGCAGTTCGTTATTTAGGAGAATAATTATGTCTTCTCATCATATCGTTCGAGAAAACCAAGAACCGGCCCTGTTTATTGCTCATCCAAACTGTTTGGATGAGGAGTATCTTAATCAGTTATTGGAATGGAGTCCTACCATTATTACCCTGGCGGAACATTATGAGGGTCTTAAATCACGCGAGATAAAAATTGATGTAATTTTGGATAATCAAGGATTAGAGGAAGGCATCCTGGAAGAAAACATGTTGCTTGTCCCCTTTTCGGATAATTTTATTGAACCTTTATTTTCCTACCTAAAAGAAAAGAAAAACTTTGCTGTCAATATCCTGACCGCTGATATTCAATTAGATCCTTATATTTCCTACTTAGCAGATTTCAATATCAATTTGTTGAATTATAATGGGAAAACCATGTTTTTAAAGAGTTATGAGAAATGGTTGCCAGAGGGATTTAATTTGAAAATTGAAAAACATAAGGAGCCGTTCTCAGAACAACATAATCTATCCTTGAAAGGAGACCAATGTTATGTTGTTTTACAAGATGGATTCGTTACTATACCTAATCAAGAGAATTTTTTTATTATCACTGAAGAGCTATGATCAAGATTGTTAAAGCCAATAAGGAAGACGCAGAATTGATTCAACAGCTTGCACATTCAATCTGGTACCCTACATATCAAGAAATCCTGTCTAAGAAGCAAATAGATTTTATGTTGGAAAGGATGTATTCTGTAGAGGCGATTCAAGCTTCTATGGCACTCAAATCAATATTTTACCTATTGTTTAATGATGATGAGGCCGTAGGCTTTATTGGAATGGAACCGAAGGAAGACTTATTGAGGATTGAGAAGATATATTTATTGCCAAACACACAAGGAAAAGGTTTTGGGAAACTTTTAATTGACTTTGCAGCAGATGAAGCGAGAAAACAGGGATTATCCGAATTGGAATTAAATGTCAACCGAAGTAATAATGCCTATCATTTTTACTTAAAACAAGGTTTTAGGGTTGTTGAGGAGGTCGACATTCCTTATTATGAATTTATTCTGGATGATTATATCATGCGAAAAAAAATTTAAGGGCGTATTTTAATACGCCCTTATTTTTTAATCTCTTAATTTTTCGACCCTGCTTGGGGTTTGTGTTCCATTGATGATTCCGATTGCACCGGTTGCAATTGCTTCTATGCTGGATTTAATATTGTTTATGTCTAGTGTACTTACTTCATCCTTCACCGTGTGATAATATTGGTCTTTATCAATTTGAGATGTTGAGAATGTATGTGCTGGCACTCCTAATGCTGCTAATACAGCATTATCGCTGCGGTAGAATAGATTTTGCGTAGTATATGGATCTGGATGGAAAGTGAATTCAGAGCCTTTCAGGTTTTCCTGCATTAATTGTCCAAGGTTAGAAGCCTTATAGCCTGTAATGTAAAGACTATTGGGACCAAATTTAGAGTCCTTTCCAATCATTTCAATATTTATCATTGCCACAACTTTTTCAGGATCGATATTGTTGGAAAAGTATTTCGAACCAAACATTCCAATTTCTTCCGCTGTGAAAGCGACAAAGATGATGGTCCGTTCATTGTTGTTTAACTTCTTGTAGTATCTTGCTAATTCGATCATTGCCGTTGTACCGGAGGCATCGTCATCAGCTCCATTCGCAATTGAATCACCTTCGACTGCTGGCAAGATGCCGATATGGTCGTAATGACAAGAAATTACTACATATTCATCAGGCTTAGATTTTCCTGGAAGAACAGCCGCGACATTAAACATTTCAAACTCTTCTGATTTAATGGTCTGTTTGATTTCTTGGTTTTTTGGTATTTCATCTGCTACTATAAAGATTTTAGGTGCAGACTCCTTTTTTTCCTGTCCTTTGATTACAACACTCTCTCGGTTGTAAATTTTTTTGAATCTTGCCAAAAAGGGAGCATGTTTTTTATCAACCTGAATGATTGCTTTGTTAGGATTCTGCTGAACTATTTCACGGAATTTTTGTGAGAAATCATCTTCAGCACTAATTTTAATGTTTTCATAGCCAGATGATTTTTGGGTAATAGGTTCGTTTAACTTGCCTACAATTAAAAACTCATCATCATTCAATTTTTTATCACCTAGTATTACGCTCTGTTGAGAAACGTTAGAGCGATTGACCAGAAAGGATTGGCGAAAATTATTTCCGATATATGGTTTAAGTCCTATTTCTTTAAATTCTGCGGCGATAAAATCAGCTGCATTAGCGATGTCATTTAAGTTTAATGCCGAACGGCCTCTCATATCATCCGATGCGAGGGTATTCAAGATTCTAGAAATGTTTTCAGTGCTTGTTATCTGCTTTTCCTGCGCAAGGCAAATATTAAGGAAAATGGTTAAAGATAAGAGAGCTAAGAGTTGTTTTCTCATGAAAAAAATGTTTGCAATGAAATTAATAAAAATTCTATAGTATTGGCAGGGCGTTTGATGCTAATTTTTTTATATTTGATAAAAAGCTTACTATGAAAGAAATTAGCGTTCAAGAATTAAAGGACATGATGGATCACAATGTTGAGTTTCAATTAATCGACGTTCGTGAACCTTTCGAATATGAAGTATCTAATCTAAATGGGGTAAACATTCCATTATCAGGAGTTGTTATCGAATCGGATAAGATTTCAAGAGATATTCCAGTTGTTATCCATTGTCGTTCAGGAAAGCGTAGCGCACAGGCGGTTATGCTATTAGAACAGGAAGGATTTTCGAATTTATCCAACCTGCAAGGCGGAATTTTGGCCTGGAAAGATGCGTTTGATCCGGAGATGGATGTATATTAAGAAACAGCAAATCAATAAAAAGCTCAAGGTTACCTTGAGCTTTTTATTTTTAGGGCAATTTATTGCTTAAATAACAATTTTTAGTCGTTATCCTTATTATTTATTTAAAAATTATGTTTTTAATCTATTGAGTATTATTAAAATTATAAAAGCAGTAACTTTATAGTATTATTCCAAGAATAAACAAAAACATAATTTATGTCAAATCAATCCAACACAACTTACAGCTTCTTTCAAGGAGTGGGTCGTAACTTTGACAAAGCGGCCAAATTCACAAAATTTTCTTCTGGTATCCTCGAACAAATAAAGGCATGTAATTCTATTTTACGTGTTAGGTTTCCAGTTAAGATAGGTGATAATGTTGAGGTAATAGAAGCTTACCGTGTTCAACATTCACATCATAAACTACCCTGTAAAGGTGGTATTCGCTTTAGTATGGAGGTTGATCAGGATGAGGTTATGGCATTGGCGTCATTAATGACTTTCAAGTGTGCTATTGTGAATGTTCCATTTGGTGGAGCAAAAGGTGGTGTAAAGATCGATGCGAAGAAGTATAGTGAATATGAATTAGAGAAAATAACGCGGAGATACACTACAGAATTAGTCAAAAAGAATTTCATTGGTCCAGGGACGGATGTGCCAGCACCAGATTATGGAACTGGCGCTCGTGAAATGAGCTGGATCGTTGATACCTATACCACTTTGAACCCGAATGAGATTAACGCTCAAGCATGTGTTACAGGAAAGCCCGTATCACAAGGTGGGGTTCGAGGAAGAACGGAAGCGACTGGTTTAGGAGTGTTTTTTGGTGTGAAGGAGGCTTGTAAAATCGAAGAAGACATGGCTAAACTAGGCCTTACTGTCGGAGTAGAAGGGAAAAGGGTTATTGTTCAAGGATTAGGAAACGTAGGTTATCACGCGGCAAAATATTTTCAAGAAGCAGGTTGCATCTTGGTCGGTTTAATTGAATATGAAGGCGCGATTTATAATGAAGCCGGATTAGATTTAGAGGAAGTTGTTGCCCATAGAAAAACGACAGGTTCCATTTTAAATTTTCCAGGAGCAACAAATATTGAAGATTCATCGAAAGGTTTGGAATATCCATGTGATATTTTGATTCCTGCGGCTTTAGAATCTGTAATCAACGGTGATAATGCAGAAAGAATTCAAGCCCAAATCATCGGAGAGGCTGCAAATGGGCCATTGACCCCAGAAGCAGATGAGGTTTTCAACCGCAAAGGTAAATTGGTTATTCCTGATATTTATTTGAATGCTGGAGGGGTGACTGTTTCATATTTTGAATGGTTAAAGAATTTAAGCCACGTTCGTTATGGTCGTTTAGAAAAGAGATTCAGCGAGAACATGTATGCTGAGATTTTGAATATCATCGAATCGATGACAAACCAGAAAGTTTCCAAATTAGAACGCAAGATTATATTACGTGGTCCAGATGAAGTTGATTTAGTATATTCTGGATTAGAAGACACGATGATAGGTTCATACCACGAGATTCATCAGATTTGGAAAAGCATGGAAGGGGTTGAAGATTTAAGAACAGCAGCCTTTATTTGTGCGATTAACAAGGTTGGAGAATCTTACAAAGAATTAGGCATCTTCCCATAAAGCTGGTAGGGATTTTATCCTTAACTTTGTTTTATGAATAAATTATTCCATCAGACTAAACAGGCATTCCTATTTAGTCTGACTTTTTATATACTTTCTATCTGTCTTTTTTTGTTGAAAATAGGCTTCGCTCCTATCCTATTAAGTATATCGGCGCTATTATCCTTGATTTGGGTTGTTTTAGTGTTATTAGAGGTTATGAAATCAGTTAGGATTTCCAATGGCGAAAGATTAATGATTGTGTTATTCATTATTTTAGGCAATATTTTAGCGGGAATAGTGTATTTTTATTTCCTTCGGGAAAAAGTGACAGGATATAAAGAAATAAAGAAGAAATGACGAAGAAATTTATATTGAATTTACTGCTTAATCTAGGAATTGTATTTTTGGTATTAAGTGCTTGGGCAGGTTATAACAGTGGACAATTATTATATTTAGGGATATCGGTCGCTTTATTAGTGGTCTTGATTTATCTGAAGGTTGTTTTATTGAAGCAAGTTAATCGAGATGTAAGAGCCAAGCAGGAAGAGAAAGCTAGATTAGCACAACAAGAAATGAAGAAACAAAAGAAAAGGGCTAAATAATAGCCCTTTTTCTTTTGTCTTATAATTTGAAACCGAGTCCTTATTTTACAAAAGGAGGTTTTTTAACGATAGCTTTGATAGGTTGGTTACGGATAGAGATAAAAATCTCCGTTCCTTCTTTCGCAAATGCTGTATCTACATATCCTAAACCAATTGATTTTTTCAATGAAGGCGACTGTGTACCAGAAGTTACACGGCCAATTTTGTTTCCATCTGCATCTACAATTTCATAATCATGACGAGGAATACCTCTGTCAATTATTTCAAAACCAACTAATTTTCGAGAAACACCTTTTTCTTTTTCAGCTTTCAAGTTATCAGAGTTAACAAAATCCTTAGTGAATTTAGTTACCCATCCAAGTCCAGCTGCTAAAGGAGACGTATTATCATCTATATCATTTCCGTAAAGACAGAAACCCATTTCAAGGCGTAGAGTATCCCTTGCACCAAGACCTATTGGTTTAATTCCGTATTCTTTTCCAGCATCCATGATTGCGTTCCATACTTTTTCAGCATCTTCATTTGCTACATAGATTTCGAATCCACCAGCTCCAGTATATCCAGTTGCAGATACCAAAACGTTATCTACACCCGCAAATACTCCTTTTTGGAAAGAATAGTATTCCATTGGTGCCAAATCGATATCAGTAAGTTTTTGAAGTGCATCAGCAGCTTTAGGTCCTTGAACAGCAAACAAAGAAGTTTCATCAGAAATGTTTTTCATTTCAACGCCTTCGCTGTTGAATTTGCTGATCCAGTTCCAATCTTTATCGATATTGGACGCATTTACAACCAATAAATAGGTTTTGTCATCAATTTTATAGGTCAAAAAGTCATCTACAATACCACCATTTTCATTAGGAAGGTATCCATATTGAACTTTGCCATCATATAATTTAGAGGCATCATTAGAAGATACTTTTTGGATTAGATCTAGAGCTTTTTCACCTTTTAAGATGAATTCACCCATATGACTTACGTCGAACATCCCTACAGCGGTACGCACCGTTTCGTGTTCGTCGTTGATACCAGAATATTGTACTGGCATATTAAATCCGGCGAAAGTAACCATTTTCGCACCTAAAGCGATATGAACGTCTGTTAACGCAGTTTTTTTCATATTTAATTAATGATTTTTAATTGATACAAAAATAGGAAAATTAACGTGGAAATAGTATTTAGTATAAAGTATTTCCTTGTTTAGTATAGAAGGGTAAAATAGGATTAGAAATGACCGAATCTCAAGAGGAGATTGAAGTTAAAATGAATCGATATTCAGTAAATCCAATGCTCTTTGGAATTCGGGTTGAATATTGGCTTCAATAATGATATCTTGTTGATTTATTGGGTGTTTGAATTGTATTTTTTTGGCATGGAGCAGCATGGTGTCATGCTCGAAAGTGTCTTTCCAAAGCTTGTTTTGTTTATTACAACCATGCGGCCTATCCCCTATTATTGGGTGAAAGATGTGGGCGAAATGTCTTCGCAATTGATGCATTCTTCCTGTTTGGGGTTCTGCAAGCACTAATGAATATCTTGAAGTCTGAAATTTTCCAAAAGGAAGGTCAATTTCAGTTTGCGCCAAGGTTTTATAGTGGGTTAAAGCTTCTTGAATTGTTCCATTCTCTTTTTTCAGCGGATAATCAATCGTTCCTTCAGGTTCAGTATGGCCCCTTAGTACCGCCAAATATTCTTTTTTAATGAGATTTTGTGAAAATGCCGTTTGGATAGCACTATCCATTTCCTTATTTAGAGAAAATAAAAGTACTCCTGCTGTTTTACGGTCTAGGCGATGTGCTGGATAAACCTTTTTGCCAATTTGATCTCTTAATAATTGAAGGGCAAATTCAGATGTGTCGGCAGCGATAGAAGACTTATGAACCAATAAGCCATGAGGTTTATTAATGGCTATTAAATCCTCATCTTCAAAAATAATTTCGAGCATTTGTTATTTTTTTAATGCATCAATCAACATTCCAGCCTTTTCATCAATTTTAGAACTGATCCAAACCTGACCAAAAGCTCCCCCACCAATGATTACTTTCTCACTGTTCCAGTTAATTCTGGTCAAAGAGAAGATATAGTAATTTTCGGTGTAAGTGTAATTATTGACAAATTCATTGACTACCTGGTCTCCTATCAGCATCATTCCAAAATCAACAGCATCCTGATGCTTATAGTCCATTTGCTTTTTCAGGATTTCCTTTGCCTTCAGAGTTAGTTTGTCATTTATCTTTTCCTTGGATGGATTAGTAAATACAGCTGCTAAGAGTATTATTACTCCCAATAAGGCAAATATTCTTGTTTTACTCATAGCTGCAAAAATAGTTTATTTTAGGTAGAAAGAGCTAAAATATCAATCCAAATAGCCAAATGGTTAAGGCATACATCGCGTAAATAAATAGAACGATAGTTATGAAAATGCCGACTCCAAGTGCGATGAGAATGTTTTTTGCGCTTCCTTGATGCTTATCATCGTAATAATGCTCTCTTAATAGTTTTATGTTCTTTTCATTAGCCTTATTGAAGAAGTCGAAGATATTTCCAAATAAAGGAATTGATCCCAATAAAGCATCCCAAGTCACATTCATCAACATTTTTACAGCGACTTTGCTGCTAGCTCCGTTGCGATACATCACTGAAACAAGGACCAATGAAATAATAAATGTTGCGATTTGGCCACCAAAAGGGATAAAGTTTAAGATGGGATCTAATCCAAATCGGAAGTTTCCAATGCGGAAACGACTATCCATAAGTACAGATAGTCGTTTTACCCATTGGAAATCCTTATCAATTTTTTCTAGCTTATAAGAATGTTCTTTTGTCATTTTTATTTTAACTCGAATACAGCTTCTATATTACAAGTAAGTTTTATAGGTTTAACTTCAATATCCAAACCTTGTTCGTCACTGGCCATTTCAGCGTTAGCTGTTTTTGCGGACATGGCATACATACGAGGTTGAGGAAGGATATCGTTCCAGTTAAAGCTGCTATTATCATTTATTACAATCACTTTCCCAACATTTTCTGCATCAGCAGCCGCTAAAATTTCAGCATTTGTTCTTGCATCACGAACAGCGATTGTTTTTAATTCTTTCTCGATTTCTTTTTTCTGAGTATGATCATAACCAGAAATATTAGTGCTTTGTAGACCCTTTGAATCCACTTCTTCTAACATTGGGTTTAAATTTTTAAGGTCAGTTACCTTAATACGATATTGTCGAGCCTGAAGTAGTTCGTTATTTTTCTTTTTTGTTTCGGCATTATAGCTGTAGATGTTTTGAACGGTAAAGTCTTCTTTTTTAACGCCATTTTTCATAGCTGCATCGAAAAGTTGTTTTTCCAATTGATCAATACCCACCTTTTTCTTGGTATTACCATCCTGATAATACTCTTTTAAAGAAATTGATAGATAAATAATATCCGGAGTTACTTCTTTTTCTGCGTATCCACGAGTTGCTACTCTTCTACTGTTTTCCATATTCATAGTTTGAGCGTTTAGAGAGGTCACAAGACCTACTACCGCTAATAGTGCAATTAATTTTTTCATAATCTTTTTAAATAAATTGTTTATGGCAAAAACCTTTCCAAATTATCGATAGAAAAAATAAGCAGTAAAATATTCAGAAATGTTTACTACATTTAACGATTAAATTTAATTGGTATTCAAAAAATAATGATACCTTTAAAAAAACAATAGTAATTATTATGCAAGAAGGAGTAGTAAAATTCTTTAATGAAGCCAAAGGTTTCGGCTTCATCATTCCAAATTCTGGAGAGAGTGAAATTTTCGTTCACGTTTCTGGATTAGTAGACAAAGTTCGTGAAAACGACCATGTTTCTTACGAAGTACAACAAGGTCGTAAGGGCTTGAACGCGGTAAATGTAAAACTTATCTAAGAATTAGATTCAATATATTTATTGTGGAAAACCCGTTGAGAATAATCTCAACGGGTTTTTTATTTGATAAGTTTTTGGAGCCAATAGTTTACTAAGCTTAAAATAAAACAGGTTGTATTATAAGCAGTAAAAAAGGCCTAGTTTCCAAAAATTTCCTCAAGAATATAGAGGGAATTTATTTGACCAAAGTTTTCAGTATGAAGCCTGTAGTAATCAATTAGTTTTTGCAAAAGATACGTGCGATCTGCCTTGTTTAGTTTTATTTTGTTACAATTTGAAAAGCTACTTTGTAAAATTTCTCTGAATGTAGTGCTGTATGGTTCCTGGATAATATGGAAGTGAGCCGGAGGGGTTTTTACGAATTGTCCTTCCAATAAATCAAAATACGGCAAGTTGCTAACTATTGGTTTGAATCCTAAATAGTGACTTAGTTTTGCAAGGAATACCAAATGATAATTTGCAAGACCACTTTGACTTTCATCGAGCCATATTATTGCATTCTCTAGAAAATGGAAAAGTTGCGGTTCTGGATGCTGATGTCTTAATACCTTATATAGGACTTCATTTAAGAACATCGCTATTGAACTTTTTACTATATCTAATGGAATGGATTTGAGGACCGGGACCTGCTGAGCCTCTTTGATCCGTTGGAGGTTGTTGTTTTCTTTATTGTAAACCACCATTTCCAAAAGATGAAATGGTTGCAGAATATTAAATGGAATTTTGGCTTTAGGTTTTCGAGCGCCATTGATTAGATAGGACTGTAAACCTAAAGCTTCAGTATAAATTTGAGCGACGACACTACTTTCGGAGTAGTTAGTGACTTTTAAAGTAATCCCTTTGGTTTGTTGGAGCATCAGGTTCTACTCTATTTTTTATTTGTGTTTCTGCGTTCGTCCAGAAGTGTGTTTCGATCAATTTTTCTAAATAAACGATAAATTAACGTAATAAATCCGACACCAAATGTAATGACTCCGACCGTAAGCAAAAGTTTGTACCAATTGTTTTCGGCATTCATGAGGATGATCCCATAATAGATACAGCCTATTCCGATCAAAGTAAAAGCTAATCCTCGTATTAAAAACTTGTTCATTGTGAATTGTTGAAAACTATTGTAAGCCTCGATATAAATAATAATGCAAAATACAGTAATTTTGTTGACTTCTGACCCTTTCCTACATCATTTTAAAATATTTCGATATTTATTATTGTATTTCCCAAAAGAAATATAGATATTTGCACACTCGTTTCTGAGGAACGATAATTGAATTAGAACAACAATAAAAAATCGAATATCATGTCAAGAATTTGTGATTTAACAGGCAAGACGGCATTAAAAGGAAATAACGTATCTCACTCGAACGTTAAAACAAAACGTAAATTCTATCCTAATTTACAGACTAAACGTTTTTATATTCCTGAAGAGGATCGTTGGATTACTCTAAAAGTATCTACATCGGCTATTAAGACGATTAATAAAAACGGTATTACAGCATCTATCGAGAAATTTATTAAAAAAGGTCACATTTAATAGATAGCCTGTTATATCAACAGAAAATAGAATCATGAAATTCACCCGTGAGGGTATAAATAAAGTAAGGCAATGGCAAAAAAAGGAAATAGAGTACAAGTAATCTTAGAATGTACTGAGCACAAAGAAAGTGGTCTTCCAGGAATGTCTCGTTACATTACCACAAAGAACAAAAAGAACACAACTGAGCGTTTAGAATTGAAAAAATTCAACCCAGTATTGAGAAAAGTAACAGTTCACAAAGAAATTAAGTAATAAACACATGAACCTTTAGGTTCATCTAAAAAATATTATACCATGGCAAAGAAAGCAGTTGCATCATTACAAAAAGGTGGTGGTAAAGAGTTTACTAAGGTAATTATCACAGCTAAATCTGCAAAAACTGGCGCTTATACTTTCAAAGAAAGTATGGTACACAATGACAAAGTAAAAGAGGTTGTTGCTGCGGCTTCAAAATAAGCAGTTAGATATTCCTTTTTTTAAAGTTTTTCTTTAAAAATCTTATAATTAGCCGTTTTGGGAGCACCAAAAGGGCTTTTTTAGTATTCTGTATTTAAGTATCTTTGATACAGTTCTGATCCATCATCTATAACATATCCATCATGGGATTATTTGATTTTTTTAAAAAGAAGCAAGAAACGCCTGAGGCTCAAGAAGCACTAGACAAAGGTTTAGAGAAAACCAAAGAAGGTTTTTTCTCCAAAATTACCAAAGCAGTAGTAGGGAAGTCTACCATTGATGACGAAGTTTTGGATAATCTTGAAGAGGTATTGGTAACCTCTGATGTTGGTGTCACGACGACCTTGAAGATTGTTGACCGTATTCAGAAACGTGCTGCACAGGATAAATATGTAACTACAGATGATTTAAATCGCTTATTAAAGGATGAAATTCAAGGTTTGTTGGCTGAAAATAACAGCAACGATTTCGAATCCTTTGAGTATGGGAATCAGAAACCATATGTAATTATGGTTGTAGGTGTTAATGGCGTTGGAAAAACCACAACGATTGGAAAACTAGCTCATCAACTAAAAGAAGCTGGCAATAAAGTTGTTTTGGGGGCTGCCGATACATTTAGAGCAGCAGCGGTTGATCAGATCCAGTTATGGGGAGAACGAGTAGGAGTTCGTGTTGTTGCACAGCCTATGGGTTCAGACCCTGCATCTGTAGCTTTCGATACCGTAAAGTCTGCAGTTTCCAATGGAGATGATGTAGCCATTATTGATACTGCTGGAAGGCTTCATAATAAGGTGGGCTTGATGAATGAATTAACCAAGATTAAAAATGTAATGCAAAAGGTTATTCCTGATGCCCCACATGAGATATTATTGGTTTTGGATGCCTCTACAGGACAAAACGCCATCGAGCAAGCAACCCAATTTACCCAGGCGACAGATGTAAATGCTTTGGCACTGACCAAATTAGATGGTACAGCAAAAGGCGGAGTAGTTATTGGGATTTCGGATCAATTTAAAATTCCTGTAAAATATATTGGAGTAGGAGAGAAGATCGGTGATTTACAGTTGTTTAACAAAAAAGAGTTTGTAGACTCCCTGTTTAAATAGTCTACATCATAATATGAAAACAAAACAAGCAAAAAAAGTAACAAGCTTTGTGAAACCTCGTGTAAACGTGGTGACTCTAGGTTGTTCAAAAAATATTCACGATAGTGAGGTTCTGATGGGCCAATTAAAAGGTAATCAGATGGAGGTGGTCCACGAAGCTTCCAATATCCAAGCTAACGATATCGTTGTTATTAATACCTGTGGATTTATTGATAATGCGAAACAAGAATCTATTGATACCATTCTTCAATTCTCAGAATTAAAAGATCAAGGCAAGGTTAATAAAGTTATTGTCACAGGCTGTTTGTCGGAACGATATAAGCCTGAACTAGAATCAGAGATTCCTAGTGTTGATGCTTTTTTTGGCACCAATGATCTTCCAGAATTACTTTCCAGCATAGGGGCAGATTATCGTCATGAATTACTTGGCGAAAGACTATTAACTACCCCTTCCCATTTTTCTTATTTTAAAATTGCAGAAGGATGTAACCGTCCATGTTCTTTTTGTGCAATACCTTTAATGCGCGGAAAGCATGTTTCTAAATCTATTGATGATTTAGTTAAGGAAGCGAAGTTTTTGGCATCAAATGGCACTAAAGAGCTTATTTTGATTGCTCAAGATCTTACTTATTATGGTCTTGATATTTACGGAAAACGTAATTTATCTGATTTATTACGTCATCTATCAGACGTTGAGGGCATTGATTGGATTCGTTTGCAATATGCTTATCCTTCGGGTTTCCCAATGGATATCCTGGATGCAATGAACGAAAGATCTAATATTTGCAACTATTTAGATATGCCGTTGCAACACATTTCTGATCGCATGCTGACTTCTATGCGTCGCGGAACTAGCAAGCAAAAGCAAATCGATCTGGTAAATCAAATCCGTGATAAAGTTCCTGATATCGCCTTGAGAACTACTTTAATCTGTGGTTACCCTGGTGAAACAGAACAAGATTTTCAAGAGATGTTGGAATGGGTAGAAGAGACAAGATTTGATCGCTTGGGCTGTTTTACATATTCACATGAGGAAAAAACTCATGCTCATAACTTGGAAGACGATGTTCCGGAAGAAGTTAAACAAGATCGGGTTGACCAAATTATGGAAGTTCAACAAGGAATTTCATATGAAATAAACCAGGAAAAAGTTGGAAATACGTATAAAGTATTGATCGACAGAGTAGATGGTGATTATTTTATTGGAAGAACTGAGTTTGATTCTCCAGAGGTTGATAACGAAGTCGTTTTAGAGGCAAAATCAAATTATGCTAGAATAGGGGACTTTGTACAAGTACATGTAGACCGGGCTGAAGATTTTGATCTGTATGGCAACATTGTCAAATAACTATAACTTTTGTGGCAAGTAGTCGTGCTTTTTTTAAATTTTTGTATTTTGTATACTGAATGCCTATACATTTGTAAAAGTTTAAAAGAGGTAGATGAAAGCCACATATATTGATTACAGCGACACTAATAGTTTTTCCAAAACCTTAATAGCCTATTTAAGCCATAATCCGCAGCTGGCTGCATTTTATGGGAATAAGCCTGATTTAAATGGTTTTAAGGATCAAATTAGCCAAAAGAAAAATTTCGCTCATAGAGAAATTTTGACTCAAAATTTGAGTGATCAATATGCTGAATTATTAGCCTCTTCTCCAGAGGTTGCTCAAAATATTATCCGACTTAAGGATAAAAACACTTTCACGGTCACAACCGGTCACCAATTAAATATATTTACAGGCCCATTATATTTTATCTTCAAGATAGTTACCGCAATTAAGCTGGCTGAAGATCTTAAAAAGGCTTTTCCAGAACATGAGTTCGTTCCTGTTTACTGGATGGCAACCGAAGATCATGACTTTGAAGAAATCAATCACACGAAGGCGTTTGGTAAAAAGATCTCTTGGGATGTTGAATCTCATTCAGCAACAGGTAGAATGGACACCGCAAGTATAGTCGATACTGTAAAACAGTATTGTAATACTTTCGGTCTTTCTGAAAATGCCACCGTACTTACAGATCTTGTAAGTGATGCCTATTTACAGGAATTGAGTCTCGCTGATGCCACGAGAGTTTTTGTGAACTCCTTGTTCAAGCAATATGGCCTCGTAATAATTGATGCTGATAGAAAAGGTCTTAAAAAATTATTTGCTCCGATTATGGAGGAAGATATTTTGAAAGAAAAGAGTTTCAAAGCGATTGAAAAGAGCTCAGAGCAGTTATTAGAACTGGGTTTTGCGACCCAAGTTCATGCTCGTGAAATCAATTTTTTCTATTTGACAGATGATTTTCGTGAAAGGATTGTTCGTTCACCAGACGGGAAATATGAGGTTTTGCATCAGAATCTTTATTTCAGTGAGGATGAATTAAAAAAGGAGATTCATGATCATCCAGAAAGATTCAGTCCTAATGTCGTGATGCGACCAATGTATCAAGAGTTGATTTTACCTAATCTAGCATATATAGGAGGAGGTGCAGAAATTGTTTATTGGTTGCAATTAAAGGCGAATTTTGATCAATACAAAGTAGAGTTCCCTATCTTGATTCCAAGGAATTCCGCATTGATTACGGATGACCAATTAGCGGGTAAGATCTTTAGGTTAGACTTTACCTTTAAAAGCATATTCAAGCCATCAGAAACTCTTAAAAAGGATTACGTAAAGCGTATTACCAAGCATAGGTTGAACCTCCAGGATGAATGGATGGAATTCAATGCTATTTTTGGAAAGATAAAATTAAGGACCCATAAGATTGACCCTAGCTTAGGACCAAGCACAGATGCGGTAAAGGCAAGGCTTAAAAAAGCCATCAACAACTTAGAAAAGAAATTATTAAAAGCAGAAAAAAGGAATCATCAAGATGCTTTAATTCAGATAGATAGAATTAAGGAAAAGCTGTTTCCCGGAGGTGGGTTGCAAGAGCGGACTGAGAATTTTGCTGAATTATATTTAAAACACGGAGATGATTTAATTCCTGATTTAGTCAAGAATTTCAATCCATTAGATTTCAAATTCACTATACTATATTAATATGAAAATGGAAGTGTTATTGAAAAGCAATTTCTATAAATACTATACGGAAAAGGCTTTTTTAACCGAGAGTGATTTTGAGCAGTTACTCCCTTTTTTTGAATTCCGAGAATTATCTCATAACCAATATATTCTAAGGGCAGGGGAGGTTTGTAAGCATTTTTTGTTTGTTGAAGAAGGATTATTGCAGTTCTTGTCCCTGGACGAAAAAGGAGTTGAACATATTCTTCAATTTGCTCCTGAAAACTGGTTAATGGGAGATCGCTCAAGCGTCTATTTTGATGAACCTTCATTGTATTACATCAAAGCTATTGAACCTAGCAAAGTGGTGTTTTTGCATCCTAAATTCTTTACTGAAGCCGCCAAATTGCGTATTGATTTTGCGATGTTCACAGAGCGGTCCTTGCAGAGAAGTATCTATTATCTGCAAAGAAGAATAAATTCCTTGCTAGCCATGACGGCAAAAGAACGTTACTTAGAATTTATGGAATTATACCCTAATTTGTTGCTTAGGGTGCCGCAATGGATGATTGCTTCTTATTTGGGAATTACACCAGAAAGCCTCAGCCGAGTTCGTAGAGAAATCGCAAAAGATAGTTTTTAAAACTGAGGTTTTCTAACTAGAAAACCTCAGCCATCATACATCTGGCACTACCACCACCATATTTTTCTATACTGAACAGTGGCGCATGGACGATTGATCCATGTTGTTCCAGTAATTCTATCTCCTCATCCTCAAAAGCTTCAAATGCCTGAGAACTCATGCAGATGATTGGTTCCCCATCAATATTCTTTACCTCCAAAATATTTCCAGCAAAATGATTCATCTGATCTTCTGTAATTTCAATGATCTCCTTTCCAGTGGCTTTCAATTGAGAAATCACAAGTTCCCTTTCTTCAATAGTTCTAATTGTCTCTAAACAAATAACACAGAAGTTAGTACCCACAGACATCATAACGTTTGTATGATAAATTGGTAATAGCAGATCCCCCACTATTTGGGTTGAATGGAAAACCACTGGTTTATAGCCTTGGTCTTTACAGAAGATATGAAACAACTCCTCATTTGCCCTTTCTGATAAGGAGCAATAAGCGATTTTATTAACCCGATCCAAGATCATTGAGCCTGTACCTTCTAAGAATTTCTTTTGTTCTTCGTTAGGCGTATAGTCTTGTATAATTTCATAATGCTTTCCAAGTTGATCCAACTTTCCGATATAATTTAGTTTTCTTTCATTCCTTCTGTTCTCAGCAAACATGGGATACAGAATACATTTATTCACATGAAATGAAATGACATTATTTGGGAAAATGCTGTCTGGAGTATCTAATTTGCCTGAATCTTGAACAACCAAGATTTTGATCCCAGCATTTTTAAGTGATTTTACAAAGTTGTCAAATTCAGTAATGGCCAGATCCGATAGTCGGTCTGTTTTTTCATTTTCGGCTTGAAAAAAATTGTTTACAGCAGTTTCCTCATTTCTACGGAAATAGAAAGGCCTGACCATCAGGATTGTATTGGTAGTTTGCATTTTATTTTCTTATTAATGGTAATGTAGAACAGCGTAATAAGCCTTCTTGTTTTCCTATTTCGTGATAAGGGATTTCTTCAACTATAATATTTTGCTCTCGAAGCCAGTTATTCAGCCTCGTAAACCGCTCTTCGCTCACAATAACATTCGGTGAAATTGAGAAAACATTAGAGAACATTTGATACATTTCATCAGCTGTAATCTGAAAGACATTTTCTTCGCCAAATAGCTCAAGTAAAAATTGAAAATCCTCAGGGTTTCTAAAGCCACCTGGATATATAATTGCCTTATTCTCCGCAATAGGCTGAAAACAACAATCCAAATGTAAAGCATTGGATTTGGGGTCGGTCATGGATTTAATTAGGTCAAAGCCCATCACCGTCTTTTCCGGAAATTTCTCTTTTATAAATTCTACTCCTTGAATATTAGTCCTAGCAGTATTGATTTGAGAATAATCGTCTGCGGTGTAAGTTCCAATAAAGATATAGTCCTTCCATAATATTACATCGCCACCTTCAATATGGATGTATTCTGGTGCAGTAATTAGCTTATCCGGATCAATTTGATCGATAATATACAATATGGCTTCCCATTCTTGTGCACGATCGGGGAGGATATTGGATTTTACAAAATAATCATCAATGACAAAGCCAATGTCACGAGTAAATATTTGATTTAGATCACTGATTGTTTCTGGGCGATAAATTTCCACCCCATATTTCAACAAAACCTGTTTAAAGGACTCTAATTCATGCAACATATCGCTTTCCGTTGGATAGGTTCCAGCAAGAATATGTTCTAAAGATTTGGGGTCATAAGCATCTTGGGCCGTTGGAGTTGGACCATTGTTATTTGCAATGCCAAGAATGACAGCAGACAAACGATTGGTTTCATTCCTCACGTTTAATTTAAGCATATAATTTATTAATTGATTCAGCCTAAATTAGCAAAGATTCTGATTTTAAATATAAGTGAAAAAATTATTGTAAATATTTAATATTTAAGACGGTAATTGTGGGATAAAAACATTAAAAAGAGGGGGTTCAATGCAGAAAATGGAATGATTTCAAAGTTTATTTGAAGTTTTTTTAATAGTTAAGTCATATTGACCATATTCTTTTCAGAAGCTTCTTCAACCTTAAATTGTTTCATTTAAAATGAATGGGCTGAAAAGCTATTACAATTCTAAATTTATTCTAGTATTGTTAATCGATATTCAAAAAAATATGCAATCGATTGATGTGATAATAAAAGTTTCCTCATAGGTGCTGGCTTTAAAAATTACCTATAAAAAGCGTATCTTTGCACATCTAAAATTTCTAAAAGAAAATCTATTGAAATATTTTGGATAACAGATAGTTAATCAGTCTCAAAAGTTACAATCAATTCTTAAAATGAGTAACGTATTTTACCAAGAAAAATTTGAGGATCGCCATAATGGTCCAAGTTCTGCGCAGGTAGAGGAAATGTTGAACGTACTTTCAGTTGGTTCATTGGATGAATTAATCGAACAAACTGTTCCAGCACAAATTCGTAAAAAAGAAGGTTTAAAACTTCCTGCAGCTCTAAGTGAAGTTGCATATTTGGAGAAAATTGCTCAAATCGCAGAAAAAAACAAGGTTTTCAAATCATATATCGGTCAAGGATATAATGATGTTATCCTTCCAGGTGTTATCCAACGTAATGTATTTGAAAATCCAGGATGGTATACTCAATATACTCCTTACCAAGCTGAAATTGCTCAAGGTCGTTTGCAAGCATTGTTGAATTTCCAAACAATGGTTTCAGATTTAACAGGCCTTGAAATTGCAAATGCTTCCCTATTGGATGAGGCTACTGCAGCAGCTGAAGGAATGTTTATGTTGTACAGTACGCGTAAAAACAAAGACGCAAATGTGTTTTTGGTTACTCCAAATGTATATCCTCAAACACTAGATGTATTACAAACTAGAGCTGTGCCTTTTGGTGTTGAAATCCGTGTAGCAGACCTGACTGTTGAAAATTTAACGGACGATGTTTTTGCTGCTTTCGTTCAATATCCTGCAGCTGATGGTACTGTAAATGATTATAAAGAATTTGCAGCGTATGCTCATGATAAAGAAATTACCGTTTGTGTAGCTACAGACTTGATGTCTTTAGCACTATTAACTCCTCCGGGTGAATGGGGCGCTGATGTAGTCGTTGGTAACTCGCAACGTTTTGGTGTACCAATGGGATTTGGTGGCCCGCATGCAGCATTCTTCGCTACGAAAGAAGCTTACAAACGTAATATCCCGGGAAGAATTATTGGAGTTACTTCTGATTCTAACGGTGAATATGCATTGCGTATGGCTCTACAAACGCGTGAACAACATATCCGTAGAGATAAAGCTTCCTCAAACATATGTACTGCCCAGGCTTTATTAGCTATTATGGCATCTTTTTATGCTGTATACCATGGACCTAAGGGAATTAAAAACATCGCCCAACGCATCAATGATTTAACAAAATTAGCGGATAAAGCAATCCAATCTCTAGGTTACAAGCAAGTAAATGCATCGTATTTTGATACGCTACGTTTCGATTTAGGAAATGAAGTTGGTGGTTTGAAAAGCGAAGCATTAAATCATGAATTAAACTTCTACTACGAAGACGGAACTGTAGGTATCTCCATCGATGAGACAACTACCTTTGAAGATATCCAAACGATCGTTAAGGTATTTGCTAAAGTGAAAGGCAAAACAATTAGTGATGTGGATATGGATGCCTTGGTAAACGAATTAGGAACTTCCATTCCTGAGCATTTAGAAAGAGCTTCAGAATTTTTAACACATCCTGTATTTAACAGCTACCACTCTGAGAGTGAAATGTTGAGATATATCAAGTCTTTAGAAGCAAAAGACCTTTCATTGTGTCATTCTATGATTCCTTTGGGATCATGTACAATGAAATTGAATGCAACGACTGAAATGGTGCCAGTTACTTGGGCTAGATTTGGTGGTTTACATCCATTTGCTCCTGCTGATCAAACCTCAGGTTATATGCAATTGATCAATGAATTGAATGATTGGTTGTGTGAAATCACTGGATTTGCAAAGATGTCCTTCCAACCTAACTCTGGTGCACAAGGTGAATATGCTGGTCTTATGGTTATTCGTGCTTACCACCATAGCCGTGGCGATTTCGATAGAAATATCTGTTTGATTCCTGCATCTGCTCACGGTACTAACCCTGCTTCGGCATCAATGGCTGGATTAAAAGTAGTGGTCGTGAAATGTGATGAACGCGGAAATATCGATGTTGAAGACCTGAAAGCTAAAGCTACTGAACACGCAGCTAACTTAAACTCTTTAATGGTTACTTATCCTTCTACTCACGGGGTATTTGAAGAACCAATTATCGAGATCTGTAATATTATCCATGAAAATGGTGGTCAAGTGTATATGGATGGTGCGAATATGAATGCTCAAGTAGGGTTGACTAGCCCAGGTTATATTGGAGCTGATGTTTGTCACTTGAACTTACACAAAACCTTCTGTATTCCTCACGGTGGTGGAGGTCCTGGTATGGGTCCTATCGGTGTTGCAAAACACTTGGTTCCATTCTTACCTAACCATGAAATCGTAGAAATCTCTGGTGAAGAAGGAATTTCTGCCGTTTCTGCCGCTCCATTTGGCTCAGCGTCCATATTGGTGATCTCGCATGCTTATATTGCGATGATGGGACCTGATGGACTTACAAATGCTACTAAAAAAGCAATCTTAAATGCTAATTATATCAAAGCGCGTTTAGAGCAACACTACCCTGTGTTATATGCCGGTGCTAATGGTCGTTGTGCTCACGAAATGATCTTGGATTGTCGTGGATTTAAGAATGTAGGAATCGAAGTTGCGGATATCGCAAAACGTTTAATGGACTATGGTTTCCATGCTCCAACAGTTTCTTTCCCTGTTGCTGGAACCTTAATGGTTGAACCAACTGAGTCTGAATCAAAAGCAGAATTAGACAGATTCTGTGATGCATTAATCAGCATCCGTGCTGAAATCGCTGCAGTTGAAAATGCTGAAGCTGACCAAAAAGACAATGTCTTAAAAAATGCGCCACATACCGCAAGAGTTGTTACAGGTGATGAGTGGGATAGACCTTACTCACGTCAAACAGCTGCTTATCCAATTGAATACTTAAGAGTTAATAAATTCTGGCCTTCAGTTGGTCGTGTTAATGATTCTCAAGGTGATAGAACATTAATCTGTTCTTGCCCTCCAATGGAAGCTTACGCAGAAATGTAACAACAACAGTAAAATTAAAATAAGTTTATATAGCCTTTACTCTATTTTGCTGAGTAAAGGCTATATTCGTTTATACTAATTACCAATTGATTATGGGAATGGAAAATGTTGTAGCCGTTATAGGTTGGATAGGCGTCGCTTGTTGTACAATAGGCTTTTTGCTATTAAACACTAAAACTGTCATGTTTGATTCCTGGATTTACCAGGGAATCAATGTTATGGGTGGAACAGGTTTAGTTATTAGCGCACTTTACTTTCATGACATGCCGAATATTACCTCAAACTCTATGTGGATCATCATTGCTTTATATGGCCTTTTAAAACCCTATTGGAAGCGTGGTGATAAAAGTGAGATTGTCTCATAATTTTAGTTTTAATGCTCTAAAAGCGTAATTTCGATGAATATTTAACTTGGTTTCGTATTCCTCTTTCTCTGATACCAAGCTTAAATAATAGTACGCTCCATCCACCAAAACATAAATTAAATCTGCTGTAGCATCCGCAGATTCTATATCTACAATACCTGCCTCCTTACATTTATTTAATACCTCAGCAAGGTGCACCCGCAAAGAATCATGTAGCCTTTTGAATTTCCCCTTTATTTTTTTGTCCCGAAAGCCCATGGCGTAGCAGCTATAGAATATGCTATCATTAAAAAGAGCATTCCACTTTTTTGAAAATAATTTATCGATAAGGTCAATTAAATAGCCTCTTAGGTCTTGGCCTGACAATTTTTGTCTTTTGTATATAACCAGATACTTTTCTAGAATATAATCGATTAAAGCATAATTGAGCTCTTCTTTATTCTTGAAATAATGAATGATAAGACTCGGATTAATCTCCATTTCAGAAGCAATTTTTGCAATCGAGGTATTCTCTAATCCTTCCTTTTTTGCAACCAAGTAATACTTTTGAATTATCTCTTTCCGACGCTCATCTTTAATACTATTTCTGCCCATGTTACGATTATATTTTGAATGACTGTTCAATTTATTTGTTGTAGACCTAATATCAGTAGATATTTTTGAATTTTGATAAAAAATATTTGAAAAAATATATTTTTCATCTAATTTAGAGAGCATTACTGAAAATCAGATAACCAATATGCCATCCATATAAATGGCAACCCACATAAACTTAAAAGTCTTTTTATTTTAAAATAACATTGTATTAACATTGCCTAATTACTTTTGTATTTTGAATGAATATTCAATTAATTTAAATATGAAACCTAACCATTTTCGAAAAGAATCAGCATGTAGCATGTTGAGCAAAATTCTGCTCTTATTTTTTGTTTGGTTTATTCCATTTGTCCTCATGGCCCAAGAGAATTCCTTGACTGGTCATGTCTCGGATGTTGATGGTAATAATCTATCAGGGGTGAGTGTAATTGTAAAAGGAACAAACAAAGCCACATCTACTTCAGATGATGGTAAATTTAAAATTGACGGGATCTCCAGAAATTCAACCATTATTTTCAGATCATTGGGCTATAAAACTCAAGAAATTGTAAGTAATCCCGGTGATGTTCTGAATATCAAGTTGGAAACTGATGCCAGTAACCTGGATGAAGTCGTTGTCGTTGGTTTCGGGACCCGGAAGAAAATTAATCTGACAGGGGCTGTCGATCAAATATCTGGTAAACAGCTTGAATCAAGACCGGTAACGAATATTATGCAGGGACTGCAAGGTGCAAGTCCCGGTCTAAATATTACTTACGGCAATGGTAGCCCAGGCGGAATCCCTAATATTAACATCCGGGGAACAACTTCAATTAACGGTGGTAGCCCATTAATCGTTATTGACGGTATTCCAGTTTCCGACACCTGGGATATGATCAGGTTAAGTCCTAATGATATCGCAACTTATACGGTTTTGAGAGATGCTGCTTCTGCTGCAATATATGGAGCAAGAGCGACCTACGGAGTCATTTTAATTACCACAAAGTCTGGTCAGCAAGGCAAGCAAGTTGTAGGCTACAATGTTACAACCGCTTGGGGCCGACCTACTGAAATGCCTGACGCAATTACAGACCCTTACATCTTCTCGAGATTGTTGGAAATTTCAACCGACAACACACCTTGGGATTATGTGAATTATAGTGAAGAGCATTATAAATGGGCAAAAGATCGGTCTAATGACCCTTCATTGCCAGATGTAAGAGTAAACCCAGATGACCCTAATGTTTGGGCCTATATGGGAGGTAATAACTGGAATGACTTTTTCCTCCATAACTCTTCTTTCTCCCATGTACATTCATTGACATTTTCTGGTGGCGCCCAAGTGAATAATAAACCCTTAAACTATTATTTATCGGCCGATTATACTAAAGAAAATGGATTGAACAAATTAGCATCCGATTATTGGCAAAGAAAAGGAATCCGCAGTAGATTCTCATTTGTGCCTCTAAATTGGTTAAGAGTAGATAATAATATGAATATCTATCAAACCAATCGTGACATGCCAAATGCCAGCCTAACGGATATCTATTACTTGACACCAACCGATGTAATCAAGAATCCAGATGGAACGTGGGGAAATAATGCTGCGGGTAGATTAGCAGCGAGAATGGTTGATGGAGGTAAGAGAAATGAAAACATGTTTGGTTTTCAGAATATCTTCAATGCGGTAGGAACATTTTTAAATGGAGATTTAACAGTTACTGCTGACGCAAGTTTCAAACGCGAATATTGGCGCTATCCAGAACATTCAAATAAATATAAAATTGGATATGGACCCAATGATGTCAGGGAAGAAGGTGGTAACGGATATGTGCAGGATAGAAGAGGGGAAGTTGTTAATGATGTATTTAACTTATACGCGAATTACAATAAGAAAATTGGAAAACACGCACTAAGTGGAACTCTAGGGGTAAATCAGGAAGAATATATCTATTCTACCACAACTGCCTATAGAGACAAGTTAATTTCATCAACCTTGCCTTATTTAGCCTTGACCTATGGTGAACAAAGAATTAATGCAGCGTATAGTTCTTATGCGACTCAAAGTGCATTTGGTCGGATAAACTATACTTTTGATGATAAATATATCCTAGAGGCAACTGGTCGTTATGATGGCTCATCAAGGTTCCCTAAAGGAAGTCGCTGGGGATTCTTCCCATCAATTTCAGGAGCATGGATTGTAAGTAATGAAGCCTTTTTCGAAGAATTCAAACCTACTTTTTCAAACTTGAAGTTTAGAGCTTCATACGGTAGCCTCGGAAATCAAAGTGTTGGAGATTTCTCTTACATCCAAACCATGGGAACAGGTTTATCCGGATATCTTATCAATGGAACTCAACAACAGGTAATAAACGGAGCTCCACCGCTGACCATTGACCCGAATACTTACACTTGGGAAACTGTTTCAACCTTGAACTTCGGTACTGATATCGGCCTTTTTAACGATAAATTCTTTACTAGTTTTGATTATTACATCCGTGAAACTTCCGGGATGTTAACCAGAGGACAAGAATTGCCAGGCGTTTTAGGAACAAATGTTCCTAGACAAAATTCCGCAGATCTGAAAACAAAAGGCTGGGAGCTAACTGTCAATTATAAAGATCAGTTTAATATCGCCGCAAAACCTTTCCGTTTTGATGCAAAAGTCGTGTTATCTGATTCCAGAGCACATATCACAAAATTCCAAAATGACCAAAGACTATTATCCGATTATTTCGAAGGATATGAGTTCGGAGCATTGTATGGACTTGTAGGAAATGGATTCTTTAAGAGCCAAGCCGAAATAGATGCCCTAGATGAATCCGCAATTGTCCCTTGGGGAGCCTTGAGTATTGTAAATGGCTGGCCAAAATTTGAAGATTTGGATGGTAACGGCAAGATTGAATTAGGTCTGACTGAAAAGGATATGAAAGACCGTAAGGTCATCGGGAATACTTCAGATCGCCTTCGAATTGGTTTCAACCTAAGTATGGATTGGAATGGATTTGATGGCTCTGTATTCTTACAAGGGGTGTTGAAGAGAGATTTCTATCCTGGCCATTATTTGTTCTGGGGGCCTTATCAACAACCGTATGCAAATATTTACCCTTGGCATTTAGACTTCTATCGCGAAACTTCTGATTCTCCAGAACAGCGAGCGAAACACTCCGATTCTTATATTGCCGCCGGATTAGCAGATGAAAATCATGATTCTTCTTACCCGGTATTGCAATCTTGGTTGGCAGATGCAAATGATGGAAAAGGGTTAGCAATTCCTAATACCCAATATTTATTGAATGGAGCCTATGTTAGGATAAAGAATATCAGCTTAGGATATTCCTTGCCAAATCATATTATTGAAAGATGGAAACTCGGTAGAGTAAGATTCTTTGTTACTGGTGAAAATATTTTTGAATTCTCTAAAGTCAAGAAATATGTTGACCCTGAGGCTATCAACAATAATACAGATAACAGTGCTTGGGCTTATCCTTTCCAAAGAAAAATCGCCGCAGGTATCAACTTAGATTTTTAGTAGACCGACCATTAAATTTTAGTTACTATGAAACGTTTATCAACACTATATTATATACCATTAGCCACTTTACTCTGCCTAACTAGCGCATGTAAAAAGGACTTTTTGGACAGGTTTCCTCAGACCTCTGTTACCCCTGAGGTGTTCTTCAATACCGAAGAAGATTTGGCCCTTTATATGAACGGGCTGCTTAGTTTACCCAATAGAAATTCTTATTTGAATGACCAGTCTACGGATAATGCCGCTACAACCGCAGCCGTAGAAATAAAGAACATGATGACAGGAAATCCTTCTTCACAGACAATTACTGGAGGTTGGTCTTGGGGTAGACTTAGAGATATAAATTATTTCTTGGAGAATTATAACCGTGCAAAGGTTGCGGATGATGTGAAAAATCATTACGCTGGATTGGCAAGGTACTATCGTGCAATCTTCTACTCGAACATGGTGAATCGATATTCTGATGTCCCTTGGTATGATGTTACTTTAAACCCAACTGACGAAGCATTAAAGAATCCCCAAAATTCCAGAACCGAAGTGATGACCAAAGTGATGGAAGATTTGGATTTTGCTGTGAAGAATGTCCGCGAAAATGTGCCTACAGGAACTCCTGGCAAATGGGCCGTGTATCTGATGCAAGCAAAAATCGCTCTCCATGAGGGGACCTATCGTAAGTATCACGATGAATTGAACCTAAAAAATACAGCTGATAATTTTCTAAAGATTGCTGAAACAGCAACTCAAGAAATAATGAAATCAGCAAAATATAGCATACATTCTACTGGAAAGCCCAATGATGACTATGCAGCATTGTTCGAATCATTAGATTTAACCAACAATAAAGAGGTAATTCTTTTTGTAGCTTTTGACCAAGGGAAAAACCTTACCCAAAATGTGAATGGTGTAGTATTTGGCGATTACGAACAATCGCCTTCTAGAGACCTTCTTCAAACCTATTTAATGAAGGATGGTAAAAGGTTTACAGATATTCCTAATTACGCAAAATTAGAATTTGTTCAAGAGTTCAAGGATCGCGACCCTAGGCTTAGCCAAACCTTTATTTATCCTGAATGGACCCGTCAACCGGGAAATACCATTTACGTGCAACGGTTGAATAAAAACTTCACTGGATACCATCAAAGAAAAGGTTATGTCAATAGTGCTGACCAAAATGTATACAACAGCATTGACTTCCCTGTTCATCGTTATGCCGATGTTCTATTGATGTTTGCAGAGGCAAAAGCTGAACTGGGAACTTTGACTCAAGCTGATCTAGATAATTCTGTTAATCTAGTGCGCAAGCGCGTTGGAATGCCCGATTTAATCTTATCAACAGCCAATGGAAATGTGGACCCAAAATTAAAAGCAGATTTCCCTAAGGTAACTGGAACCAATACAGGCGTCATTTTAGAAATCAGAAGAGAAAGACGGGTGGAATTCGCTTTTGAAAATAGACGTTACAATGATATCATGCGTTGGAATGCTGGAAAATTATTGGAAAAAATTCCAGAAGGCATGTATTTCCCTTCTGTAGGAAACTATGATTTAACGGGTGATGGTGTTCCTGATATCAAGTTGATCCCAGAAGGACAAACTATCCCTACAGATCGTGAAAAGAATTCTCTGGGAGTAGCTTTGGTTTACTATACTATTGGTAAATTTGATGGTACTGCGGGCGTGTATTTATCAAATGGAACCGCAGGTGGTACAATGGTTACTGATATCAAAAAACGTAATTTTATTGAACCAATGTATTACTATAGACCTATTCCGGAAGTTCAAATGTTATTAAACCCTAATCTTAAACAACCATTTGGTTGGAAATAATTTAATGTTCATGAAAAAACTATTCTTATTATCCGTATTAATCATCTGCGCAACCTTTGTTCAAGCTCAAAAGAAATTCTCATTCGGATATTTTACAGATTTACACTTAAATAAAGATGAAGCCTCAAACTCTTTCAAGGGATTAGAACAAGCCATTACAGTTGCAAAAAAGAATAAAGTGGACTTTGTCCTTACGGGTGGTGATAATGCTGATGTGGATGCCATGAAGGCTGAAAACCTAGAGGCTGCCAAAAGCTTATTCCAACGCTACAAAGATATTGTAAGCAATTCGGGCTTGAAGTGGTTCTACACCATTGGTAATCATGATCGTTATTGGCATTCTGATGGTGAACATGGATCGGGACTTTTTAGCAGTTATTTTGGAAAGACTTACTATAGCTTCGAACACAAAGGCTGGAAATTCATTATCTTGAACAGCACGGAGATTTGTAATAATAAATACTGCATTTCGGATACCCAGAAAAACTGGCTTGTATCCGAGTTGGCAAAAACCCCTTCCGATCAACCGATTATTGTTTCTAGCCACGTTCCATTTTTATCCTTGTATTACCCAGTCTTAGAAGGTTATTATACTGACGCTGATACTTTTGTTAATCAAAAAGAAATCCGTGGTTTATTTGACAAGCATAATTTAAAATTGGTTTTACAGGGACACCAACATCTGTATGAGGAAATCAAAGTTAGAGGTGTGCAATATATCACTGCAGGTGCAATCAGTGCAAATTGGTGGGGAGGAAATTTCCATGGTACTGAGGAAGGTTATCTGCAAGTAAATATCAATGGAAATGATTTCAGCTGGGATTATGTTGATTATGGCTGGGAGGTAGTAAAAAAATAAGATCAAAAAACATGAGGAATCTTTTTATTTGTTGTTTTGTCCTTGTAATCACTTTACAATACAATATTACTTTTGGACAGACCAAGCCTATCTTTACAGAGGATTTTGATCAAATGTCCTCAGATAGACTGATCAATGGCTTGACTGGTAAAGCATTGGACTTAACCATAAGTGCTAAAAATCGTCAGCCTATTCAGTATCAGTTGGACAAAACAAAATGGAAAGATTCCTTTACTATCAGCACTTGGGTAAAAGCAGATGCTGATTTTGAAAATTATAATATCCTAAATCTAACTGTAAGATATTCAGACTCCACTTCCATTAACTGGAAAATTAATAAACAAGCAAATCACACCTGGGCTTGGGAAGTCGTAAAAGCTGATTATGCTTTAGATTATAAACCCGGACCAAATAGACAGCAGATTGTCAAGGATTGGAACTTATTAACAAGCAGCTACAATGCCGATAAACAGGAGATAGCACTCTATTATAATGATCTACAAGTCGCTATTTATTCCCTGGAGGGCTTAGTTCCTAAGTTGGGAGCAGAGTCAGTCATTTTGAAGGTCGGCGGTGAGGAGAAAGGCGATTTAGGCGAATGGGAAACCTTTAATGGTACAATTGATGACCTGATAATCTTTGATTACGCTTTGTCTAAGAATGATATCCAGAATTATTATTCTAAATTCCGGAATAAAAGAAATCAAACCCCAACTCATCAAGTGGATAGCCTTCGGGTTATGACTTATAATATTTGGCATGGAGGCAATGAAACCGGAAAAAGCATAGGTTATAAAAGGATTGTAGAGATCATTAAGGAGAGTAAGGCCGATGTGGTCACCATGCAAGAAACTTATGGGTCAGGGCCCAGAATAGCAGATGAACTAGGATATTATTTTTATCTGAGAAGTAGCAATATTTCCATAATGAGCCGATACCCAATCGAAGAAACCTTGCCTAGCTATAAAGCTTTTAACAATGGGAATGCCTTGATACAAGTGGGAGACCAAAAGATCGTAATCTCCTCTGTCTGGTTAAACTATCCGCTAGATTACTGGGCAGAGATTGATAAAGGAAATAAGATCGATCTAGAAAATTGGAAGACACTACAAGAAGGAAACAAGAAAATTATGGAAGGAATTACTTCTAGCTTGAAACCATTTATTGAAAATGCTAATTATCCGATTATCATGGGTGGTGATTTCAATTCAGGATCGCATTTGGATTGGGTGAATAGTGTTAAGGATTTAAATGCAGGATATGTTATGTCTTTCCCTACAAGTTTATTTTTAGATAGCTTGGGTTTTCAAGATACTTATCGACAGGTTTATAAAAACCCGAAAAAGGACCGTGGAATAACATGGACCCCAATCAACCCGAATACTCATCAAGACCGTATTGATTATATTTTTGTAAAAGGTAATAAGCTCCGGACCCTGGATTCCAAGGTAATTGAATCCCATAAAGTTCGATATCCATCAGACCATGCTGCGGTTGTGACAACCTTTAAACTATTAAATTAATTTGTTATGAATAAAACGATTCTTAAATACAGCTTCTTCTTGCTGATAATCTCCCTAATATTTAATACTGGCATAGCTTACTCCAAAACCAATTTTAAAGTATTGACCTTTAATATCTGGGTTGGAGGTGATGGCTCAGGATTTACTAAAGAAAAAAGCATTGCAAATCAATTGCAGGTTATTCGAACCACTAAGGCAGATATTGTCGCTTTCCAGGAACAAACCAGCTATAAATTCGGCGAACACTCGCGAGCACAATTGCTGGCAGATAGTCTTGGCTGGAATTGCATCGTTATTGACAAGAGTAGGGCAGTAATCAGTAAGTATCCTTTAAGTAGATTGAAGGATGATAAATCCCAGGTTTTAAAAGTTGACATCAATGGAAATATCCTCTTGGTTGCGGATGTACATTTACCAGCCTATCCCTATGAACCTTATGATATCGCTGATTCTAAGCTGAAGGATGAACAATCGGCTATTCAATCGGCAATAAATTCCAGGGGAAAACAAATCCAATCTGTTGTTGCAGATTTAAAAGGTTTCGAGAATTTACCTACCATCATTTTAGGCGATTTTAATGAGCCAAGCTACTATGACTGGACCAAATCAGCCATTCAAAAAAGAAACGATCCTAGATTAACATTTTCTGTAAAATGGCCAAGCACATCTTTACTCTTAGAGAATGGATTCTATGATGCTTACCGTAAGCTCTACAAGAATGTCCAAAAAAGACCTTCCTATACCTGGACATCCATTCCCGGTGGATCTATCGAAAACGAAGTATATGACCGTATTGATTTAATATTTGCCAATAAGAAAGTGAAGGCGAAATCCGCTAAAATAGTGGGTGAGAAAGCTGATGCCGCAGATCTGGTAATCGCTGAATGGCCTACTGACCATCGTGCAGTGTTGATGGATATGATGTTTTAAGCAAGATTTTATTATTTTAGGTTTTCAAATACATCTTATATCGATTATGAAAACCAACCTATCAGCATTCATTCTTTTAATACTATTCTTTTTAGGGACTCCATTGGCTGAAGCTCAAAAGAAGTTGTTTCAGTTTGGAATAGAGAAAAGCTTTGATGAGTCTATCTTGAATTCCAAAGGAAAGGGAAAACCAATTCAGTGGATTGATGTCAATACATCGGATACCACTTGGAAAGCCAAAGGTAAACTCCTACAAAATAGTGGAAACCCAATAGGAGTGGTGCGGTCAGAAAAAATGTATGAGAACTTTATCATGCATGTCGAATGGCGTCATTTGGAAAAAGGTGGAAACTCAGGAATTTTTGTTTGGTGTGATGCCAAAGCTGATCCTAATTCTAGACTTCCTATGGGTATGGAAGTGCAGATGTTGGAGCTGGATTGGATAAACATCAATGCTGTCGATGGAAAACAACAACCAATTGCTTACGTTCATGGCGAATTATTCGGCGCAGGTGGCATGACAGCATCTCCCGATAATCCTAGAGGAGAACGAAGCAAATCCTTGGAAAATAGATGCCTCGGCGTAGGGCAATGGAATAAGTATACCGTAGTTTGTGTGGATGGAACGGTGAAATTGGCCGTTAATGGAAAATTCGTTAATAGCATTCGTCTTGCGTCCAAGCGAAAAGGTTATCTTTGTCTAGAGGCAGAGGGTGCAAAAATGGAATTCAGAAATCTTCAGATTATTGAATTAGAACCTGGAATGGATCGACCAGAGTTTGTTGTAGACCCCCTGTAATCTACTAATGAGGATAAAAGATTATGATGATTAAAAAGTATATTATTTATTTTTCTATTGCTGCCTTGGCCAGCTCCTGTGCCGGAGGTAAGTATGCCAGTACTGAAAAAGTCTATAAAAAGAAAGCAAAAGAGTTTTCTGGAATATATAAGGAAGCTCCGGTTAAAGGGCAATTAGAAAAAATTGTGTCCAATGACAAGGAATGGATTGCATCCACCAATTTCGGTATTCGCAAACCTAACTATGTTATGATTCACCATACTGCACAAAAGGACTTAGATCAAACTGTACGGACCTTCCACAACCAAAAAGTAGGCGTAAGCTCACATTACGTGATTGGTCGTGATGGAAAAATTGTCCAAATGGTAAATGACCTTTATAGAGCACACCATGCTGGATTAGGAAAGTGGGGAAATGATACCGATTTGAACTCTTCCTCAATTGGAATTGAATTGGATAATAATGGAATCAGCGACCCATGGCCAGATATACAGATCAACTCCTTGGTCCAATTACTTGCTTATCTGAAAGAAACCTATAAAATCCCACAAGCAAACTTTATTGGCCACATGGATTATGCTCCAACACGGAAGAATGACCCTTCAAGGTTCCCTTGGAAAGTTCTCGCTGATAAAGGATTCGGATTTTGGTACGATGAGTTCTTAGAGACTCCTCCAGTAGGATTTGACCCTAAACTAGCATTGAAAATTATTGGCTATGATGTGAAAAACTTAGATGCAGCAATCAAAGGATTTAAACAACATTATATCCAAGTGGATGCTAATAATGCAGTACTCACTGAGCAGGACATGAAGATTTTGTATTCCATCTTTAAGAAATACTTGTAAGAAAAACTTATCAAAATCAAAAGGGGCAAAATATTTTGCCCCTTTCGTTTTTTATACTGTTTTTACAAACTTCTCATCATAGTTTTCGATATCGATGATATACCGGTTATTGATTAAGAAATCAAATAATGGTTTCGCTTCTTCGGAAACTGGAAGATTCTTTGTTGTAATGATTTTCTCACTCTTCTTATCCAAATATGGATAAGCATATAATTTTACGTTCTTGCTAAACATCCCTGAAATATAACTCAACAATTCGTTTGTATAGTTTTCCTTGTTATAGTTATCTGAATTAAAGATGTTTTTCAAGTTTGCTGTATTCGTCGCGATGCCTACATGTTTTGGTTTGAAGGTCTGAACGAACTCCGCTAGATGATTATTTCTTCTAAAGTTCGAAACTAGGATATTATTTCCCGTGGAACATAGGTATTCTGCACGTTCTGCAAAGTAAATTAAATCCTCATCGGAGATGACACTATTTTCATCCAAAACATTCCCCATCAAGACCTCAATCAACACCACTGTGTTTTCAGGAACTGCCTTGGTATTCTTTAGAAACTCCTCTACCGCAAGGTTAAAGAGGTCAAAGTTCGGGTTGGACTTTTGACGGTATTTTGTGCGAAGAATAATAATATTCTTTTTATAAAGATAGTCCTTGATTTGAGCAGCCTTGCCATCTGGCTTAAAAATCGCAGCTTTTGAGAAGCCTTTAGCAATCAAATATAAATTCAATAGACGCTCATTTGCCTTCGCAAATAATGGCCCTGAAACCTTCACCAAATCAATCTCAACAGAACCAATTGATAGGTTGTCTACTAAGGATTCAATCATGGTTTGCGGATTCTCCGAGTAATAATAAGCAGCAAACACCAAGTTCACACCTAAGATTCCCAAGACCTTTGTTTGTAATCTATTATCACTATCTAATAAACGAACGTGGATAATGATATCGTTGGTTGGACCATCGACTTCATGTTGGAATCTGATTCCAATCCAGCCATGAGGTTCATTTGTTTTAGTAAAATTTAAGGTAGTTACTGTATCGGCAAAGGCGAAGAACTTTTTCTTACTGTATTTCTCTCCATGAAGACGTTCGGTTAATAAGCTATACTCATGGTCTAACATTTTGGTTAACCGCGTACGGCTTACATATCTCCCTGACTCTTCAATACCATAAATGGCATCCGAGAAAGCCATGTCGTATGCAGAAATGGTTTTTGCAATTGTTCCTGATGCGGCGCCTGCTTCAAAAAAATTACGAGCTACTTCCTGTCCGGCTCCAATCTCAGCAAATGTGCCATAAATATCAGCGTTAAGATTAATTTTTAGCGCTTTGCGCTTGGTTTCGTAAATTTCTCTTGCCATGCGGCAAAGGTACGAAAACAGCGTCAATAATTGTGTAGATCTCTGGGTAGAAAGAATAAAGTTAGGCAAGCTTATAACTTGCCTAACTTTTTTAAGGTGTAGAATAGTGCCGAGCTATGTAATGCCTGACCTATTTTATTTTCAAAAAGAAACTGTTTCGCTTCTTCCAGATCCATTAAAACTACTTCAATATCTTCAGAAGGGTCTAGGTCTTGCTCCTGTACCTGTCTTCCTCCAGTTAACAGATAGGTGTAAGTAATATTCCCTGAGGTCGCAGGATTTGCAAACAACTCACAAACGTAAGTGATTTGATCAAATGCATAACCCGTTTCTTCTAATAACTCCCTTCTCGCAGCAATTTCAGGATCTTCATTCTCTTCGACAACTCCCGCAGGAAGCTCAACCATAATTTGCCCAGCTCCATGACGATACTGTTTGACAAAAATTATCTGATTATCCTCCGTCAAGGCCACCATATTTACCCAGGTCGGGTACTCTAAAACGTAATATTCTTCTTTGATGTTCCCATTGGGCATCTCTAGCTTATCAACTCGCAGAGTCGCCCAAGGACGTTGAATAATATAATTTGAATTAATTGTTTTCCACTTTTCCATTAATCTTTTACAATATCAGCCATCATTAACCTTACTTTATCATCCAATCGATTCGATACTTGACCATATTCTGAAGTAAATTCCAAGTTTTCGCGAACGGAACAATAGAATTTTATCTTCGGTTCAGTACCTGAGGGGCGAGCAGAAATCACATCCCCATCCTTGGTAATAAATTGTAAGACATCTGATTTCGGAAGATCAATCTTTGTCTTCTTTCCTGTGGCCATATCTGTTGCCTCGCTAGTTTCATAATCCCTTACCTCAACAACTTCAATAGCACCTAAAGTTTTTGGAAGATTAGCACGAAGATCAGCCATCATCTGCTTAATCTCATCTGCACCAGCTTTTCCTTTTTTGGTTAATGAAATTAATTTCTCCTTATAATAACCATAATCTAGGTATAAGCTCAATAAGACATCATAAAGTGACTTGCCTTGATTCTTGAAATATGCCGTCATCTCGGCAATAAATGCACAGGAATTAACCGCATCTTTATCTCTCACCAAATCACCAACTAAGAAACCATAACTTTCTTCCCCTCCAACTAGGTAAGTTTCCTTGCCCTCAAGTTCTGTCATCACTTCGCCAATAAATTTAAAACCAGTTAAGGTCTCATAACTTTTTACATCGAATGATTTCGCAATATCAGAGAATAAATTTGAGGTAACTATCGTTTTGACGATGTATTGATTAGCTTTCAACTGACCTAGGTCCTTTTTGCTGGATAATACATAATAGGTCAGCAAACTACCAATTTGATTTCCATTGATTAACTGGAATTCTCCTGAAGGAAGTTTTACTGCAACACCTACGCGGTCGGCATCTGGATCAGTCGCCATTACCACATCCGCATCTATTTCCTGGCCTTTAGCCATCGCCTTAGACATCGCTTCTTCCTCCTCCGGATTTGGATAAACTACCGTTGGAAAATTACCATCAGGTTTCGCTTGATCTTCTACTACCTGAACATTCTGGAAACCCCATGCCTCCAACATTTTTGGAACAATTGTAATCCCAGTTCCATGGATTGGTGAATAAACTATTTTTAAATCCTTTTGCGCTTTTACAGCCTCAGGATGAATACTCAGTTTTAAATTCGCATCAATATAGATTTGATCAAAATCTTCCTTCACCAACTCTATATTCTTATCTACTCTTTCAAACTTAATATCTTTTACAGATTTAATGGCATTCACCTCTGTAATGACATTTTTATCATGAGGTGCAACAAGCTGCCCACCATCATTCCAATAAGCCTTGTATCCGTTATATTCCTTAGGATTATGGGATGCCGTAAGCATTACCCCACCCTGACATTTAAAATGTCGTACAGCAAAGGAAAGTACTGGCGTTGGCCTTAGTTCCTCAAACAAATAAACTTTGATGCCATTCGCTGAGAAAACATCCGCCACTAGATTACCAAAGGCTTGTGAGTTATTTCTGCTATCGTATGAAACCGCTACTTTAATTTCCTGATTGGGGAATTGCTTGATTAAATAATTTGCCAAACCTTGCGTAGCTTTTCCAATCGTATATTTATTCATTCGATTGGAACCAACTCCCATGATTCCGCGAAGGCCTCCCGTACCGAATTCTAATTCCTTGTAGAAAGAATCCAATAACTCAGTTTCTTCATTATTGTCAACTAATCCTTTTACTTTCGCAACAGTATCTTGATCATATTCCTCAGACTGCCACTGACTAATTCTTGCTTGTGTTTCTTTATCTAGAGTACCCATATGGTTGGATTTTTTGAAATTAAAATTATAAAATGCTAGGCATCACAGTTGCCATAGGATCTGTCAAGTAGGGTGACAAACCATGACCCCTCAAATTGTTTAACATGAAAAATCAAGAAGTGTTCATCCGTAGGGTTTAAAATTACCCTATAGCTTCCATCTTCTAATATAGAGACTTTCTTCAATGTAGCTTCATCGTATTTTACCTCATTATATTCTCCCTGATATTTCATGATCGTATCCAATAAGTGAGTTACACTTGTTTTGGTTGTATCACTCATGAAGCCATATTTTGTCCATTTATCTGTGTCACATTGGAACTCTGGTAAGGCCTCAAAGGTTAGGGTCTTATCATTTTCAAAAGTGGTATACGGATAATGCGCCGGAACAGGGTTCCGAATGTCAAAACTATCAACCAATTTGAAGTCGTCCATTACTCCAGGACGATAGATCACCGCTAAGCCGTGCTCTGGATGAATCAACGCATTGACCTTTTCATTGTCTTGACTTAAATATGCTCTTGCAAATCGAGTAATCACCTCAGAAATCTGTTGGATCTCTTCGGGTTTATTCAAACTTGCTCGCGTTACTGTGTCCTGTTCCGCCGATGCGGTTTTTGAAGAGTTATTACAAGATCCTAAAAGCAGAATAAACGCCAGTAGACCTAAACTGTAATTTTTAATCATGATTATTTATTGTTTTTCCGGATAGTCTGTTCTATAGCATCCCACATTTCCGCAGGAATGGCTTCCATCCCATTCATTTGCCCAGCTCCTTGCAACCATTCTCCGCCATCAATGCTAATTATTTCCCCATTGATATAACCTGCAAAATCTGACACCAAGAACGCTGCCAAATTTGCTAATTCCTGATGTTCTCCAACGCGTTTTAACGGAACGCGGTTCTTGAAGTCAAACTTTTGGGCTAATTCCCCCGGAAGTAACCGATCCCAAGCCCCTTTCGTAGGAAATGGCCCCGGAGCAATCGCATTATGTCGAATGCCATATTTCCCCCATTCTACAGCAAGGGATTTTGTCAAGGTCACAACCCCGCCTTTTGCCACCGCTGATGGAACAACATAACCTGAACCCGTGAAAGCATAGGTCGTTACAATATTTAAAACATTTCCCGCTTGTTTCTTTTCAATCCAATGTTTCCCAAACTCTAACGTACAGTTTACTGTTCCCTTTAATACTATATCTATAATCGTTGAAAATGCATTTGCTGATAAACGTTCTGTAGGTGAAATAAAATTCCCCGCAGCATTATTTACCAAAACATCTACTTGCCCAAAAATCTCAATAGCTTTATCCTTTAATAGGGCTATCTCTTCGGGATGACGGATATCGCAGGCTACTGGTAAAACTGGATTACCTGTTTTTGCTTGAATCTCCTTCGCTGTTTCCTCCAATACATCCAACTTACGGCTACTAATAACCACATTCGCCCCTAACTCTGAGAAATAGGTTGACATAGCTTTGCCAAGACCTGTACCACCTCCCGTAACAACAATGGTCTTGCCTTTCAATGCATTTTCTTGTAGAGCACCTTGTACTGCCATAATTATGATTTTTTAGTAAGATTATCAATGATTGCTTGTAGGATTGCTCGTGTCGATGGTGCCCACCACCGCTCTAATACCTGTTCTATAGCCACTCCTTTGGTTGCTTGAACCTCTTTTAATAAGTTCTGACGAATATTTAATTTCGTGGCTCTCCACGCATTTGGCTCAAATTGTAAATAATGTTTCGCCTTACGTGCGGCCGTGGTTTGGATCCGGTCAAAATTAACAACTTCATCAACAAGGCCTATATTCAAAGCTTCCTGCGGAGTTAATAATTTCCCCTCCATTAAAAATCGTGCTGCATTGCCCGAGCCTATCCAAAAACTGTATAACTCAAAAATACTCGTAGGTACCACAATACCAACAGGTACCTCATTTAAACCAATAATATACTCCCCAGCAGCCATTACTCGATAGTCCGAACATAAAGCTAAAACACAACCACCAGCCGGACTATGACCTGTTATAGCCGTAATAAATGGCTTCGGAAAGGAAGCTAATTCCTCAATCAAGTCAATGAACTTCGTCCAAAAGGTTTTCATCTGCTCCTCATCATATTGAAATAAGGTAATCAAATCTAAACCCGATGTGAAAAATCCTTCCTTACCTTGAAGAATAACGGCAAATACAGAAGGGTCTTCCTTCAGGGTTCTAAAGGTGTCAGTGATTTCTTCTATCATTTCCAAATGCATCGCATTTGATTTCCCTCGATCTAATTGAATGTAGCAGATGTTTTCTGTTACTTGAGTATTTATAAATGAACCCATATGATTTCCATTTGTTAAGTATCGAAATTTACATAAAAAAATACGCTTAACGATAAATTTTTAGCTATTAAATCGTGGAATTTGTGATGTGGCTGATTGGCAAAATGCTCATATAATAAGTATGCCAGCCGATTAGGTTCGACTGGCATACTGCTGTTTTATCTATGTTTATTCCTTGACCTCAAATTGTAGGATTTTCCGAAGGATCCGACCATTGAAATCTAAACCTTCAATGATCATTCTATAGGTTCCTCCTTCATCTGAAGTATAAAAATCAAACTTCGCATGTCCGTTTTCATTAGTAACTATGCCCGGTTCCCAATGTATGGTTGTCCTTAAATCCGATTGAAATTGCGTCTCTGAATTCACTTCATAAATCGGCTTATAAAACTCCTTCGTCAATGAAATACCTTTTGGAGTGATGGATAAAATCCCCGTTGGCTGGTATGCCGAAGATCGTGCATTCCTGCCCGTTTTGGAAGTAATAATAATCAATCCAGAAGCACCGTATGAGCCATAAATGGAAGTATAATTTGCATTTCGAAGAACCTCAACACTTTCCACATCAGCAGGATTAATCGTGCTTAAGATTTCAGGCTCCATATACATCCCATCCACCACAACTTGCATCGCTCCGCCACCTCTGGTTGTCGTCGGAATTCCATTTTGAAAGATTACCCCGGTTAATCTTCCGTTTAAACACATTTCTAGCGTCGCACAGGTGCTTAAATCTTCCGCCGTAAGTGTCTGATCCGCATTCCCCGGTCCGTTTAAATTGGAAGAGTTTTCAGCAGCCTTCGGTCGTCTTGCACGAACAGTAACCTCCTCAATCTGAAAAACCTTATCCATGATCCCTTTTCGCTCCAACTGCTCATAAAACTTCTTGCTTGCCGCTAACTGATCTTCATTCAGCTTATTGATGTCATTTTTTATCAAGGGCTGATTCTTCTCAAAATTTATATCCGGCGATAAGTAACTGTTGGAAACGATATCTACAAAATTCTTCCCTTTTTGATTTCTCGCTGATAATAAGAACTTAACACTATCTGGAAATAAGAGGTTGTCAAAACTAAAGTACCCCTCCGCATTCGCTGTAGTATCGAGGTATTCCATAAAGTTATTGGTGGAAATTAATTGAATAGAAGCATTTGGAACAGGAGCATTTCTTCCCACTCTTTTAATGCTACCATCAATAGTCAATCCTTTTTCTGCCTTAAAAGCTGGTTCTAAGGTTGCGATGGAATCCAACATGCTGATTTTTATCTTTCGCCAACCTTGGGTCAACATCAGATCGTCCAAATCCCCCGATTTAACAGTTCCATCTTCATTGAAATAAAAACTAGGATTCTCTATAAATCCTCTGATATCTCCGTTCAGAAAGAACGAACTTAAAATACTTACCGCATTGGGAACATTATCTTTATAATTTTTCAAATTAACTACGGAAGCCGATAGTGCAGAAAACCGAATACTATCGCCCGCCTGTCCCACATCAATCGTCGTATTGACTTTCTCTCTTAACCCATAAGTAGCCTTGTCAAATTTTATATCCGAAGGGAGTATGCTGGAATTATTAAAATTGAATACGGCACGCTCTGAAATAGGAATGAAATTCTTGTTCAATAGGCTTACTGTCAATACGCCAGAAGGAAGTCCTTGCCTTGGTATGGAAAACAAAACATTAGCCTGTGAGGCTCTGTTTTTTGCCATGTAATATATATTCCCCAAATGTTGTAGGGTGACATATAAATCCTCATTATTGATCATGGACTCGGATACATTTACCTGAACCAACAACTTATCCGAATTGGAATTATTCACAGCCACAGAAATGCTGTTGGTCGGAATGATTTCTAGATCAGTGGTTTTTTGAGTACCATCATCAAACTTAACATTGATCTTATAAGTTTCCCCGGCCGCTAGATAACATGGAACTGAGCCCATCCCCAATGCATTGGTGCTTAAACTCGCTGCAGTATCTTGGGTGGAACTCAAAATATAAATATCTGCCTTGATCCCTAGTCCTTGAGGATTTAAGGTTTTGAATGCAATCCGATTTAATTCATTGCCTACAATTTGCCCCCCTTCTACAAAATGTTGAACACTATTGTCCGTATTAAATACATTCGTATTGATTAGCTTCTTTACAATTGAACCATCTAGATTCCTAAATCGAAGCGAAATTGGTTTTCCCTTATTCTTGCTGTTTACTTTAATTTTCACCGTCCCGTCAGGCTGCAAAGGCTCTCTTCCTTTATCAATTATTTTGTCGCCTTCCACAACCTGATAGCCAACCTGGGTCTTCTCCCAATCTTTTCCTTCAGGATTCTTAAACCGCATCACATAATATTCAGTATTCGCCTCAGAAATCAATTCTGTGCTGCTGATAATATTATCTGACCGAACATTCCCTATATTAAGAACTTTCTCAAAATAATAATCTGAGCTACTATTTCGCATCCAATTGGTATAGGCACGCATTCTATAGGAACCTTCAACCAACGTGTCCGAAAGAACTAAATCCCCCACAGCTACACCTGTAAAAAGCGAATTGATTTTTTGGGATACGATTTCCCCGGTTGGACTTATTAGTTCTACGTAACTGATGTTGGATAATACGGAAAGTTTGTTTTCTATCCCGATAACCGAATAGATCTTATACCAAATGGTTTCTCCGGCACCATAATTATCTCGATCTGTTTGAATGTGTATTTTTTCTTGCGGGAATTTGTCTGCATACTCAGACATTTTGGCTTGGAACTGGTCTGTGGTTTGGCCAGACAAAGGATTAAGGAAGCTGACTAAACTAAAAAAGGCCAGCAAGCTCAGGAGTTTCTTCATAATTAAGTTGGCTAATTCCTTATAATTATACGAAAATTTGTAAAGAATGTTTGTAAATATTTTTTTTGAAAGCGGATTTCTCATCTGCTTCAATATCTTTGCGGTATGAATATTCTGATCATCGGCTCTGGAGGTAGAGAGTCTGCCTTTGCCTATAAAATCTCACAAAGCCCAAAACTTAGCAAATTATATATCGCTCCAGGGAATGCTGGAACTGAAAAATATGGTGAAAATGTTGCCCTAAAAGTAACTGACTTCCAAGGAATCGCTGATTTTGCGCTGAAAAATCAAATTGAAATGATTGTCGTAGGCCCAGAAGAACCTTTGGTAAAAGGAATTCATGACTTCTTCCTTGCCAATGATGAATTGAAACATATCGCAATCGTAGGCCCTCAGCAAGAAGGTGCGCAATTGGAAGGCTCTAAGGATTTCTCTAAAGAGTTTATGATTCGTCATGACATCCCTACTGCGGCATTCAAATCTTTCAACAAAGAAAACCTTGAAGAAGGGTTAGCTTATTTGGATACCCAAAAACTACCAATCGTATTAAAAGCAGATGGTTTGGCACAAGGAAAAGGGGTTTTAATCCTGGATTCTTATGAAGAAGCTAAAGCTGAATTAAAGGCGATGATCAATGATTCTAAATTCGGCGCAGCAAGTGATGTAGTGGTGGTTGAAGAATTCTTGAAAGGAATCGAACTTTCTGTTTTTGTGTTAACTGATGGTAATGACTATAAAGTTTTGCCTTCGGCAAAGGATTATAAACGAATCGGCGAAGGCGATACAGGATTAAATACTGGTGGTATGGGTTCTGTTTCACCAGTTCCATTTGCTGATCAAGAATTCCTGGATAAAGTAGAAGCGCGTATTATTAAACCAACCGTTGATGGTTTGAAAAAAGATAATATCCCTTACAAAGGCTTTATTTTTATTGGACTAATGAACGTGGGCGGTGATCCTTATGTGATTGAATATAACGTTCGTATGGGTGATCCTGAAACAGAATCTGTTCTAGTTCGTATTGAATCTGATTTAGTTGACCTTTTAGAAGGTGTTGCCAAAGAAGACCTAGCAAACCGTTCTTATACCGTTACAGATAAAACCGCGGCAACAGTAGTCATTGTTTCCGGAGGCTATCCTGGAAATTATGAAACAGGTAAGGTGATCTCCAACATGGAAAATGTCAAAGAATCTATTGTATTCCATGCCGGTACAAAACAAGATGGAGCAAACGTATTAACAGCCGGAGGAAGGGTACTGGCGGTAACAGCTTTAGAGGATGACCTATTCTCAGCCTTACAACAAGCGACTGCAGATGCAGGACGTATCTTTTTTGAAGGAAAATACTTCAGAACAGACATTGGATTTGATTTAATATAAAAATATCGGTTTAAAAGCCAATGAGTTATATTTTTGCCGGTGAAAATATTTTGGAAGAATAGATAAAGCTTCTATATTTGCATCACCAAAGCAAAAGGGCCCGTTCGTCTAGGGGTTAGGACGCAAGATTTTCATTCTTGAAACAGGGGTTCGATTCCCCTACGGGCTACTAGATCGAAGATCAAAAGAGACAAAAGCTTGCAAATTTTAAATTTGCAAGCTTTTTTGTTTTATCGTTATCTACAAATCTTTCAACTTTTCCCAATAAAAAAGTGAGTCATTCGGTGAGTCATTTTTTAAATCTAGGCTACTCACTGGAAAGGTTTTAACTTGCTGTTTCACAGCTTGTTTAAAAAATGAACATCTTGATTTCGTTAAGCTGCAAGGCTAATTTTGTTTAATCCTATTTGTTGTTTTTCAATAGCTGGATTGAACCTGTTTTATTAAACGTTCCGCCGTGTTTTATCGGTTGGAACACAGGTTTCACTTAAATGATACTGTCATGATTACAAATTATTCCTTGCTCTTCTACCTGAAGAAACCAAAAAATTACGCAGGCGGCCCAAAGTCGATCTACATGCGTATTACCGTGAATGGGATTCCGAAGGAGGTTTCCACCGGACGGGAGTGCGATCCCACAAAGTGGATATCGAAGGCCAATCGTGCCAAGGGAACCAAAGAAGACGTTAAAACACTGAACGCCTATCTTGATACGATCGAGCACAAAGTGGCGAATATCCATCTGCAGATGACTAAAAACGGAGAGGACATAACCGCGGAATCCATTAAAATGAAATATCTCGGAAGGGATATCCAGCGAAAAAAATTGCTGACTGTTTTTCTTGAACACAACGAGCAGATGAAAGCACTATTGGGGAAAGGTTTTAAGGCCAATACACTGAAGGGGTACAACACTTCTCTATCCCATATTGAACGGTATCTGAACGAAAGTCTTAACGTAAAGGATATTGAGATACGAAAGATGGATCATAGCTTTGTTGCCGGTTTTGAATTTTTCCTTCGCTCCGCACTCGGCTGTTAGGAAGTTTCCGCTGCCAAGTACATCAAGCACCTGCGGAAGATCGTATTTTTCTAATATTGACATCTTCAAAATCTAACGGTATCTCGGTGTAATTGAAGGATTGCTATTCACAAATTCAATCCAAGCTAAAAGTATTTCTTTCAGATCCTGTGTAGGGATAGGTGTTAAGGGAGCTACATCTCCTATCGGATAGAGGTAAGAGGTTGTTCGCCCAATTTGAAGAAAAGTGACTGCCCCAGCACCATCATCATCAAAAGGAAGCCCCGATAGCGCATTATCGATATCTATTAAAATTTCCTCAAACAAATCTACACTAGCGGACATAAAGTACCTTAATAACTGATAATTTAATTCCGAATCGTCATCTTTAGGGTACTCGAAGAGAGGCTTAATTTCCCCATCAGGAAATTCTTTTAAAATAAAATCTATATTGTATTTCTCTAAAACGTTCATAATATTATACATTTAAGGCTTAATAAGTATTGCGGAGACATAATTGTATTTAACTTCTCCATTAATTATTTTTTCTTTATCATAAAAAATTTCCACTTTACATCCATCACTAAATTGACTCCTAAACTGGACAATATCCTCTCGATCCTGAGAAACAATACTATTTTTATAAGCCAATGCATATGCCACTTCTTGTGCAAATTCTTCTTCGGAGATATCCTCTATCCATGTGTGTATATTAAAGATAAATATTTTTTAATAAAACATATTTTTACTTAAAAACTGTGAATGCAATAAGTTATGAATGTTTTGGGCGCTCCTCTTTAAATTTTCGTATGTGCATTTTCCGGCAAAAACATAATCCCATCCTAAACGATAAATTAATTATTGAATTTGTTGATCTAAAAATAATCCTAATAGCAGGATTAATTTGTACGAATAGATAAGCGACCACTATTTCTCTTATGGTAGAGCTGCTAAATAAATCTTTTTTCCTAAGCTTTGTTAAATGAGGAATTGCTGTACAACAATCGGAATAGGTCTTTAAAAGACCTTTCTAATCTTGCTCATTGTTGCAAAAAAAATGACTATCTTAGATTTATAGCAATTGCAGCTAATACGTATGTCAAACCAGTGAGTAATTCGGTGAGCAGGAAAAACATAGGTTTGTAAAACACTGATAAAGAAATTGACACCCCGCAGGTGTTATTCCCCTACGGGCTACAGAAAAAAGCGACTTGAAAAAGTCGCTTTTTTAGTTTATTGTATTCAGTATTTAGTAGTTAGACCTAAGGCTGAATATTCATATCCAACAAATTCATAAAAGAATTTTTCTATTCGATTAACCCCTGCTTTTTTAACTTTTCTAGTATAAGAACATCAACCGCAGAGGTCCTATTTTTATCTTCGTATTTTATCCACTCAAAAGACTCTATTTCACTGGAAGCCATTAATGTTCCTTCGAAATCAGAGAAATAACATAACATTTTTACTAAAACTCCTGGAGCATGACCATCAGCCTGGGCTTCAAATGTTCCAAAAAATTCCACAGTATTTTCCAGAATATGAACATTAAGTTCCTCAAAAACCTCCCTTTTTAAACATTCTATGTCAGATTCGTTGTTTTCTCTTTTTCCTCCTGGGAAGTATAGTTTATTTTTTGATTTGGAAAGAGTACTAAGGATACAATTATTATTTATATGTATCAAAGCCACTTTTTCTATTGTTTTATTTATCATATGATTTGTTTTTATACTTAGGTAGATAAATTTAACTATTTCTGTTTTTGTTCAATAAGCTGAGCTCTTTAACTACTCAAAATTCTATTAACTCTCTATCAAACTGCTTAACAACAGCGGGAGCGATAGAAGGAATGCCATAACGTTCTAAATCTTTCCAAAACTCCTGAGTATAATTGCTTTTTTCATCTAAATAGGCACTCTTATTAAATATGCTTTTCTTCGCTTCAACTTCTTGGTTAGTTAAAAAGCTACGCTCCATTACGTAGAATTCAGATAGGGTTTCATAAGGGAAATATCCCAAATTATTTTTGCGTTTAATACTTCCGATGGTATGGCTATACCAGCTTTGAAGATTTTGTTGAGTAATATCAGAAAGTCTGCCTACATCATAGGTCTCCATCCGAACCTGACTAGTCCGTATTCCTTCAATCCGAAATAGTTTCTTTTTTATCATAGAATCGGGCAGTACAAAATCAATATAGGTTTGAGCTTTTCCATTAGGGTCAATTTTTATTTCACCTACTTTCACCTGTTGTTTATAAATGTTGGCTGAGGTTTCTTGGCTTTTAATTTCGTACTCTTTAGACAAATCAAGGTGAATAGGAGTCGATGAAATATTTGGGATCCTTGGAGGTTCTATGAATGGTCCCATCGCTTCCTTGTAAGCTTTTATAGCCTCCTTATTACCCAAAACCCGATAGGCTTCTATTCTATGTTTTATCTTTGCCTTTTTTTGGGTTAACGGAATATAGAATTTTACAATGCCGTCAGAGAAGTATTTATTTTTGCCATCAAATGTTTCTAAGGCTCGGAAGTAACCTTTAAGGATCAACCACTCCTTTGGCTTATTATTTATTTCGATCTCATCAATCACAAAAGTAGAAGGTGAAAGCTTAACCATTCTTTCCGCCGCTAATATATTTTTTAAGCTTATTTCTTTTGAACGATAGGAAAGATGCTGAAAAGAAAAATTATCAAGGTCTGATAATTTTTCTTCATTCAGATAGATTGTTCCATTCTTATCACTAATAGATATTAAATGACCATTTGAATCAAACACACTTACAGCAGCAATGGGACTGTTAGTAATTGAGTCTAAAAGAACAATTTGACTCCTTGAAATGAATACAATAAAAATAGAAATAATTGATAATATTATTTTAGGCTTCATCTTTTTTTTATAAAATACTTTCCTGTTGTTCTTTTAAAAATTAACTATTGAACCTTATTCATTAGTAAGAAATTATGCCTTCGATAAACTATTTTTCAATGAGTCAAAATTCCAAGTATTAATTGTTAAATTGAATTTCAATTTACCATTTTGGCCATTAATTATGAAAGTGTTTTTCGCATTTATAGGAGCATTCCTTTGTACATATCTCTATGGGCAACAATTTATAGAACCGATTACAATAGGAAAATTTACAGATAGCGTTTACAAAAAGCTAGATCAGGTCAACGCATTAATGTATTTACCCGAGGGATACATAACCCTAGATGCTCCACAACTCCCAGATTCTTTAAGTTTTGCGAATAAAACTAGGGAAGAAATTAATAGTATTATTAAAAAGAGGAATTTAATTAATCCTTATTGGGTGTTTGGATTAGAGCCATTATTAAAAAAAGGGAATATCTATATAAAAGTTGGGTATAGTTGGACTCTTATGTCCTCATATTTTCAATTTAATAATGATGATTTATCAGAGGAAGAGCAACGCAATAAAGTTAACCATGGATTGGTAGCTTATCCAGCAGAATTGGGAACAGAATCTTTTCCTATTGTTGCTAATCCAGGGAAAAATAATAACCAGTTAATAAACGCAGATACTGTTCTTATTTATGAGCCAAAATATTTTTACAAGCTTAATGATACTATTGTTAACTATGCTGTAATGCAGGTAAACCTGATTAAATTTGATCTAGCCAAAATTAGGATATATTATTATTACCCTATCAATGAGAAACAACAAGTATTTAATGAAATCCAAAAAACTTGGGGAATTGTACGTTTTAAAAAAGATAATGAGTTTACTCATCCTTATCGTGTAGGGTTGGATTCGGTTCCATTGAAACAAGATCTATATTGGGGGAAATTCTCTTATATCAATGACCCTCAGCTACTAGCTTCAGAAAGAGAAATCTTGAAAAACAAGAAAATAAGAAAAAAATCTAATCAAATCAGCTTTGAGGCTGATAAATTAGCAATGGAGGGTAATATCGAAGCAGCTATTGTTCAAAATAAAAAGGCCTTAGAATTGGATAAGGAAAATGTATCCGCAAATAGCAATCTAATTTTTATTGCATTGACAAAAAATGATAAAAAAGCCGCTTGGGATTATTGGTCTGAAATGAACTTAAATCTGCCTAACAATTATCAAACTAAATTTAATAAGGGTTTAATTTTCGAACGATTTAAAGAATTAGATAGCGCTGCAATTACATTTAATAGTTTAGCCAACTCCACCGATTCAACTAATACTGCTCCTCGTTTTGAAGAAGCAAAAATATATGCTCAACAAAACAACCTTAAAAAGGCCCAATGGACCTTTGAAAGGGTTCTTAACATTTTTTCTCAAGAACAGCTAAAGTCTAAAAGAGGAGAGACACATAAATTATATACACTTGATCAAGTATTTTCTGTCAGATTAGCCTATGCCCAGTTTTTGCTAAAAAACAATCTATCAAATCAGGCAATATCATTAATGGAAGAAACCTTGGAAGATAATATCAAGGTAATAGATTCTCAACAAAAAAAAGAACGTTTTGCTATCAGAAAAGTTCTTTCAAAAACTAGTTTAGCGGAATTATACTTCCATTTATCCCACAATTATGTTTCATTAAATGATATTCCAAGTGCCAAATTTTATTTAGAAAAAGCAAAAGAAAATGGGAAAATTATTCCGGAGGAATTAGAGCATTTTTTAAGATAGTTATTTAAGTCTCAAAAACCATAACTGATACCAAAAAAGAGTCTCAGAAAAAAAAATCACAATTGTATTAAAGATTATGACACTGAATCGCTGTTCCAAAAATAGGAGTAGGAAAGAGCAAAAATTCTGCTAACTCTTTTTTCTTACTTGTTTCAAGTATTCAGTTGGGGTTTTTCCAAATTCCTTTTTAAAGGCATTCGTGAAATAAGAGGAAGAGGAAATGCCGACTTGGTGCATGACCTGTGTTATGGCAATATCCTCAGTGAGCAATATTTGTCGAGCCCTTTCTAAGCGTATTTTCCGAACATATTCGGAGATACTTAAACCAGTTATTTCCTTTATTTTTTTGAAGAACTTGGATTGGCTCATTCCCATTTCTTGACTCAGGAATCCGACCTTTAAATTAGGATCATCCAAATGCTTATTTAGGATTATCTGTAAATTATGCAGAAATTCTTCATCCCGTTTTTGGAGTAGCTTTGAGAGATTGCTTCTCTGCAATGCGAGCATTGGAAGGTCCTTTTGTTTATTTTCATTAGTTTTTCTTAATTCTAGATCTCTATAGAGCTGTATAAAAGAAGTTATCAAGCAAACTATAAAAATGGAGAGCAATGATTTAAACCACCATAGTTTCCAGAAAGGTGGTATGACGATGATTTTTATGCTTTTCGTTTTCACATTCCAAACCCCATCATTGTTGGCAGCTTTTGCGCTAAAGAGATAGGTTCCAGGTTTTAAATTCGCATAGGTTGCGGTTCGGGATTCATTTACATAATTCCAGTTTTTATCTAGTCCTCCGAGCTTATAGGCGAATTGATTTTTTTTGCTTGAGACAAAATTTAAAGCGGTAAACTGGATACTAAAGGTTGATTGATTGTGTTTAAGGACGATTTCTTTGTTAACGGAAATGTCTTCTTTTAATGAATAATGATTTGGTTTTTCTGCTTGGCTTTTAGGAAATAGTTGAAAATCAGTCCAGAAAATTTCCGGAGCAATTCGATTATACTGCAATTTTTCTGGTTTGAAGAGATTAAATCCATTACTTCCTCCAAATAATAGTTCAGCTTTTTTAGTTTTTAAACAAGCATTTGGACCAAATTCAAGACCCTGCAGCCCATCTGGCATTGTAAAGTGTGTGATTTGCTCTGTTTTAATATGATATTGGAAAAGACCGTTCTTGGTACTGAGCCATAGATTTCCATAATTATCCTCTAATATTCCCTGAATGCTTTCTTCATGTAAGTATAAGTTGCTCTTTGCAGGTAATATTTTGTTTTGCAGTTTATCAAAATAAAATAGTCCCTTCTGCCCAAACCATAGTTTGTTATTTGAATCCTTAAAAATTACTCGGACAGCAATGTTGGGCGGGTTTTTATTGTCGAAATTTGGGATTTTATAACTGGATAGTTGTTCCTTTACAATGTTATACCTTAAGAGGATTCCATTATCTGAGCCAAACCATATATCTCCATCTTCATCCTCCGCTATGCAGTAGTAATTTGTGGAGTTTTGATAACTTTTATTTTTCCATTTTAGTTGTTCAAAAGTTTGATTCTGACTGTTGAATTTATTGATTCCGCCGGAAGAAGTTGCAATCCATAAATTCCCTTTGCTGTCTTCAAATGTTCTCCAGATGTAATTAGAGCTTATAGATAGGGGATTGTCTGGATCATGGGTAAATCGTTTAAAGGTTCCGCTTTTATTGTCAAAAAGATTAATCCCAGCACCCCAAGTACTTACCCATATATTTCCTTTACCATCCTTGACTATATGGAGCACTGCATCTGAAGAAATGCTATGAGGGTTTAAAGGGTCATGTTTGTAATGGTGGAAAATATTATTTTTTCTGTCCCAGGTATTTAATCCTCCGCCATCAGTACCAATATAAATAGTGCCGTCCTGATCTTCAAAAAAGGATTTTACATCTTTATAGCTCAAGCCAGTATTACCTGATCCGGAAGTATAGAATTCAAACTTATCTAATTTGGGGTTGAAGAAATTTACCCCACCCCGATGGGTTCCTAGCCAAATATTACCTTGTTGGTCTTCAAAAAGTGCTGATATTGTCTTTTGGGATAGGCTTTGTGGGTTCGAAGGATTATTTTGGTAATGATGGAATGAATTAAGTTTTTGGTTGAAAAGGCTTAAGCCGCTATTTTCCATACCAACCCAAACTCTATTTATTTGGTCAATAAGAATGCTTTTTACCACTCCGCTTGACAAGCTTGACTGTTCATTTTTCCTGTACTCATAATGATTAAACTGCTTGCTTGTTGGATTTATTCTCACAAGACCTTGACCATTTGTTCCCACCCAGATTGATCCATCCTGATCTTCTTTTATATCATTGACACTTTTGATTGCTCTTAATTCTGGGAATAGCTTTTCTACACTTTTTACCTGGCCATCGGGATTTTTGATAAATAACCCAGATTGACGGCTGCCAATCCATAGATTCCCTTTTTTATCGACTAATAACTTTGTAAAAGTTATTTGGTTCCAGTTTTTTGATAACTCATCTGTAGGTGTAAATCTCTGAAAAAGTTTAGTCTGTTTATTGAAGCTATAAATTCCTTTATTACAGGATAACCACAGTTGTCCTTTTGAATCTTCGGTCATGCAAAGGAAGTTGTTGTCTCCAATAGTGTTTTTTATAAGGTGCTGTTCGAATGAGTCCGTTTCCTCTTTATAAAGGTTTAAGCCATTAGCCGTTAAAATCCAAAGTTGTTTTTGACTATCTACAAATAGGGAGTTAATATAATTATTACTTAGACTATGAGGTTCCTGTGATAGGTTTTTATAGGTTCTAAATTGATAGGCATCGTATCGGTTTAGGCCATTCTCTGTTCCAAGCCAAATGAAGCCATTTTTATCCTGAATTATGGATTCAATGGTGTTGCTGGATAGGCCGTCTTCGGTGTTTAGATTTTTGAAATTTATGCTGGGCTTTGTCTGTGCAGAGCATAATAAAAAAGGGAAACAGCAAATAGACCATATGAAAATACTTAAATAGTATTTGAACATTGTGAATACAGGAATAGGTTAAAATATTACAACAAATAAAACTAATATTATTTTATAATAAAATATTTGTAATAATAAATAATCAAAGATTATTGAGAATTTTATTGAAGTAGTAGTTAGGGTAATATTATCTTCCCTGTTAATCTTTAAGGAAGGGGTTTAAATTTTATAAAAATACGGATTCAAGCAAAAAGAAAACCGATATCAGCAAATGCATTTTTGAGAAAATGATTCAATTTGGGTAGTTGAAAAGAAACCTAAAACTTGGAACCATTTTTTTAATAATGATGAAAATAATAATCAACCTAAGCATAAAGCTATTTTGTTTATTAACAATGAGGGTTTTAATTAATTCATGTAATTCTGGAGAGAAGATCAATGGATTGAATCCCAAAGCAGAATTCTTTCTTGGAACCTTATTTTAGACCGGGTTGCCGTCTTTAAATATAATTTATAATACAAAATTTAGTTTTACTAATGCTCGTGGAAAGGCTCAGTGCTAGTAATAGCTGGGCCTTTTGTTTATTTGTTAAAGAATGATTTTGCGGCTTTCCCACGCCAAACTTCCTCAGGTTTAATTCCAAGCGCGAAGGCTACTGTAGGCGCTAAATCATAAACAATTAGGGGTTCAGTTATGACCTTTCCTTTTGCGACTCCAGGGCCTTTTAATATCCAAGGAACCTCTATTTCCATTAATGACTTTCCACCATGACCTTTTTCGATTCCACCATGATCGGAGACAATCATCAAGAGGGTCTCATTTTCAATTCCGGCCTCTTTTATAGCGTTTTGGATCTCGCCAATTCTTTTATCCACGTTTTTGAGTTCTTCATAATAGCCGGGGCTATCATGGCCAGCATTATGTCCGGCTCCATCAGGTTGATCAAAATGAACAAATAAAAACTCCGGTTTTTCATTTTTTATGAGTTCAATCGCCTTATTTTGAGTTTCTAACTCATTCCCTTCCATTCCGAAATCGTAGTTCAGTATGGGTTTCTCCAAAAGATAGCTGATTCCGCCCCAACTGTAAACAGAGCCAATTTTAGCTTTTGGTTTCTGCTTTTTTATTGCTGTAAAAATGGACGGGAAACGGTCATTCGAAGTTGTGATTGCGGAAGGTATTTCCGGAGTTTGGCTTCCCCAATCGGTATAACCATGCATCGTTGGTCCTGTGCCCATCAGCATGGAAGCCCAATTTACGGCACTCGAAGATGGTAAAACAGTCCTTACATGAAGACTATATGATCCATCTTTCATGATATGCTTCAGATTTGGCATATCTGCCTTTTCTATTGCATAAGCGCCAAGGCCATCAAAGCCAAGTACAATAACATGTTTAGCTTTCTTTTGTCCCAAAACACTTGAGCCCAAAGTCGATAAAATAAGGAATAGGAATAAGGATAGTTTAAGTTTCATGGGTTTTATTGCGGTTAGAGGTAATAAACTATGTTTATCACTACTAAAATAAATAAAACCTTCTGATCCAACAAGTCAATTGTTTCGGCTGAAGAGTATTTGATGTTCTTATTGATTAATAATAATTTATCCAAATAGGATTAAGCAGGTTGACTTTTATTTTTCCTATCTTTCTTAAAAAAATCAATTATGAACCAATCCACTACACTAATCATTGGAGCTGGTCTTTCGGGTTTAGTAGCTGCCTATGAAATCAGCAAGACTGGAAAAAAAGTCATTATGTTGGATCAGGAAAACCGGAACAACCTAGGCGGACAGGCCTTTTGGTCGTTTGGGGGTCTTTTCTTTATAGATTCACCGGAGCAAAGGCGATTATCGGTTAAAGATTCCTTTGAATTGGCAAAACAAGATTGGTTTGGGAGTGCCTCATTTGATAGAGAAGAAGATTATTGGCCGAAACAATGGGCTGATGCCTATTTGAAATTTGCACATGAGGAGAAATACAAATATGTCAAAGATTTAGGTTTGAGTTTCTTTCCGATTGTAGGATGGGCAGAGCGAGGAAATGGGCTTGCAACTGGTCATGGAAATTCGGTTCCTCGTTTTCATATCACCTGGGGTACCGGACCAGGAGTCATCAAGCCCTTTGTTGAGCACACTCTTCAAATGGAAAAAGAAGGTTTGCTTGAATTTAAATTTCGGCATCAAGTCCATAAAATTCACATAGAATCGGAGAATTTGATTCGGGTTTATGGGAATATCCTGAAAGAGGATCATGCTGATCGCGGTGTAGAAAGTAATAGGGACATTATAGATAACTTTGAAATTTCAGTAGAACGGGTGATTATAGCTAGTGGTGGGATTGGAGCCAATATTGAAATGGTTCGGAAACAGTGGCCAACGCGTTTAGGGAATCCACCTGAAAGGATGGTTTGTGGTGTTCCGGCTTACGTTGATGGGAAAATGCTTCAGGCTGCTGAGGCTGCAAATGTGAGGTTGATCAATAAAGATCGGATGTGGCATTATACTGAAGGGCTTGAAAATTGGAACCCAATCTGGCCAAATCATGGGATTCGGATACTTCCTGGACCTTCGTCCATTTGGTTGGATGCCTTTGGAAAAAGATTGCCAGCGCCTTTCTATCCTGGATTTGATACACTTGGAACTTTAAAATATATACAAAGTACCGGTAAGTCGTATTCCTGGTTTATATTGAATCAAAGTATCATCAAAAAGGAATTTGCACTTTCAGGGTCGGAGCAGAATCCAGACCTTACAAACAAAGACTATAAACTCATTGTGAAAAGACTTTTTGGAAAAAAAGCAACAGGGCCAGTGGAAGCGTTCAAAGAGCATGGGAAGGACTTTGTTATTGCAAACTCCTTGGAAGACCTTGTTCAGGGGATGAATGAGTTGAGCAATGAACATTTATTGGATTTTGACAATATTCGGGAAATATTGGAAAGTCGAGATCGAGAGTTAGACAATAAGTTTACAAAGGACTTCCAGATCAGCTATATTCAAAATACTAGGAGGTATTTTGGTGACAAGATAGCGCGTACGGCAAAGCCACATAAAATCCTAGACCAGGGGCATTATCCTTTGATTGCAGTGCGGTTGAATATTCTTACCCGGAAAACCCTTGGCGGAATTGAAACGAATCTGAATGGACAGGCTTTCAATCAAGATGGCAAGTTAATTCCTAATTTATTTGCTGTTGGGGAAGCTGCAGGATTTGGTGGCGGCGGAATGCATGGCTATAATTCCCTTGAAGGTACATTTTTAGGAGGATGTATTTTTACAGGAATGACAGTCGGTCGATATATTTCTAAGCAGAAATAATATCCAGACCAAAACTTATTTGCATAATATTTATTTCTATTTCTCAAGGCTAGTCCTTGATAATCAGGGTATTTTTGAGCATTTTTGAAAACTTTAAACTGAATTTCGTTTAAAGGATACAGCCGTAATCAATGTTTTTCAAATATTTTAACAAAATGTTTGAAAAATGAAAAACTATTATCTAACTTTAATCAAGCGATGAACAAAAGAGAACAGGTAAAGAGTCGGATCGAGCAAGCCGCGATGGATTGTTTTGAACGATATGGTTTGGATAAAACCACTTTAGAAGATATAGCTAAGGCAGTGGGCCTTAATAAAACATCGTTATACTATTATTATAAAAAGAAGGAAGACATTTTTATAGAGGTTGCCTTACGTGAGGGAGAGAAATATATTCAGACCCTACAAGAGGCTACATCTGAGAAAAGTGAAATCGAAGAATGTGTTGCGTTTTATCTGGAATCCAGATTTAATTATTACACACAGGTTTTAAATATGAATCGGGTTTCTGTAGAAACCTTACATAAACTTCTTCCGAGATTTTTTGAATTATATGATGCATTGATGCATCGTGAGAAAGAATTCTTGACAGCTTTATTAGAGAAAGCTATTCAAGAGAAGAAAATTAGAATGAAAGATCCCAAGGAGGTGGCTTCAGTTCTAATCAATTTCACGGATGCATTGAAACATAATGTTGAGCAACAAGCTATTCTCAAAAGAGAAACCAATATAGACTATACTCAAAGCCTTAAAGACATTAAAACACTCGTGACTTTAATATTTGAAGGAATAAAGTAAACCTAGCAGATCCCCGAGGCAATTGAGTAAAATGCTGCTTGTTTGTAATTTTAACTGATTATAAACTAACCAAATAACCATGAGAAACATTGCCTATTTGATTTTGGTGATTTGCTTTCTTACGCCTTTTACCGCGCTGTCCCAACAGGTGATACAAGGAAATGTGAAGAACAAAATTACCCAAGAGCCCGCCGCGGCGATTTCCATTCGTGTAAAGGACGACCGTGCCGGGACATTTACCGATGATAAAGGAAATTTTCAATTACGATTGAATAAAGGATTTCCAGCTACCTTAATCATCTCTTCTATTGGCTATGAACAACAAGAAATAGTCGTAGAAAATAATCAAAAAGCCATTCAGATAGAGCTGAATCCTACCTCTACACTGGCGCAAGAGATTGTTATCTCTGCCAGCAGGTCCGTTCAGACGAAATTATCCTCTCCCGTAACTATTGAGCAAATCAGTACCAAAGACGTACAGAATTCACCACAAATCAACTATATGGATATGGTCCAAGGTCTGAGAGGTGTCGATGTAACAGTGTCAAGTATTGGGTTTACCTCAGTAACAACAAGAGGTTTTAATACAAGTGGTAATACGAACTTTACTCAGATTGTGGATGGAATGGATAACCAGGCTCCTGGATTAAACTTTCCTTTGGGTTCCGTGATCGGTCTTACACAATTGGATGTTGATAATATAGAGCTTCTTTCAGGAGCATCTTCCGCACTATATGGTTCCAGGGGCTTGAATGGTACCATGGTGATGACTGGAAAAGATCCTTTCAAATACAAAGGTTTGAGCGTCTTGGTTACCCAAGGTGTTAACCATATTAATAATAAAAACAATAATGATCCAATCTCTCCATCGCCGGTGTATGATTGGGTAATCCGTTATGCAAACTCCGTAAATGATAAATTGGCCTATAAAATTAATGCACAGTATTCGAAAGCCAATGACTGGGTTGCAAATAACATGCAAAACAAAAATGGTCCCGGTGGTCCGGATGTAGATCCAAATTATAATGGAATCAATATGTACGGGGGAGCAACATCGACGGACATTAATCCATTTATGTATGCGGCGATGATGGGAAATCCAGAGTTGGCCCCCTTAATTGAGCCTATGCTGGCAAACCCGAATTATGTTGCCAGAACAGGATATCCAGAACACCGCTATTTGGACAATAATGCCAATGTTTTTAAGGTAAATGCTGAGTTGAGATATCGGATCAACCCGAATTTGGAGGCTATTGCATCCGGAACGTTCGGAACAGGAAATATTGTTTATACAAATGATACCAGGTATCAAATTAACGACTTTAAAGTAGGTCAATATCGTTTGGAATTAAAGAGTGATGATTGGTTCTTAAGAACATATACCACAAGAGAAAATTCAGGAAATACACTTATTGCTGGACCTACTGCACAGTTAATAAATGAAGCTTGGAAAGTAAGTTATGATGGTAATGTTGGAGGTTGGTATCCGGAATATACCGAAGCCTTTATTACGGCATTAGCAACAGGATCTTCACAACAAGAAGCGCATATCGCAGCACGACAATTTGCAGATCAAGGCCGATTGCTGGAAGGTACGCCAGAATTTAATGAGTTGAAAAAGAAAATTTCTCAAACTCCTATTTCAGAAGGCGGAACCCTGTTCTTAGATCGTTCCAAGCTATATAATACAGAGTTTCAATACAACTTCAGAAAGTTGATTACCTTCATGGATGTAATAGCGGGTGTTAACTGGAGAATTTATAACCTGGACTCTAAAAACACCTTATTCCCAGATAAGGATAAACCAATCAATGTAAATGAATACAGTGGCTATCTTTCATTAGGAAAACGCTTGCTGGAAGAAAGGTTGAATCTGAATACCTCTTTCCGCTTGGATAAAAACACCCTATTTGGAAAGCCTAAATTAACATCGAGAGCATCGGCAGTATTTCGTACAGCAAATCAGAACTACTTGAGGTTCTCCTATCAGAATGCATATAGCTTCCCTTCCAATATTCAAGCCTTGCAGAATACGATGAATGGCTATAATAGTTTCTCTTCAGGAGGGTCAAATCTATTGTTAAACGAACATTATCATTTCAATGAATATCCGCCATACACTTTAGCGAGTGTTCAGGAGTTTCAGCAGAGCAATGATCCATCGGTTTTGAAAAAATTTGAATACGATGATATCAAACCGCAAACCGTAAATTCATTTGAATTAGGTTATGCAGCATTAATTGCGAAAAGAGTAATGTTTGATGTGTTGGGTTATTATTCAACTTGGGAAAACTTTATCGGTTATGCTAATGTTGCGAACAGCCCAGGCACCGATGATCCTAATGCATTTAAGGATCAAAGTAAATATATGGTCTATAACATTGCCTTCAACGGAGGCGAAACAGTAAATACCTATGGTTATGCGGCTTCGGTAAGTGTAGATCTTGGCAAGAACTTCATGACTAAGGTGAATTATTATTCAGATTTCTTAAAAAACAAAAACAATAGCCAAATCAATAATTTCAATACACCGAACTACCATGTAAACATGGAATTTGGAAATTCAGGATTTGGAAAAAAACAAGTTTGGTCATTTAATACTACCTTGAGGTATAAACCAGGGTACCATTATGCAGTTGCAGGGGGCTTAGGTGAAGGTGAGGTGCCATCATCAGCTGTTATTGATGCACAAATAAGCTATAAGATCCTTAAAGCTCGTTCAGGAATAAGGATTGGCGGAACAAATATTACCAATAAATACTATTCTACCGGTATTGCCAATCCTAGAATAGGAGCAATGTATTATGTGAGCTATGCTTATAATATTTTTTAAGATTAACCAAAAAAATAAATAATGATGAAAAGAATTTCAATTGCTGCAATTATTTGTATTAGCCTATTGTTTGGGTGTAAGAATACTCCTGATAATTCAAGTGGCTATGCAACCCAATTGACCTTTGGTCCAGGGGAAGAAGAGAAAATTGAAGAAGCGTTTCTTTCTTTAAAGGATAGTACCGAGATCTTTCTAAAAGAAGGGAAGTATAAATTCCAAAACTTGAGCATTGCTCAGGTGAATCATATTTTGATTCGAGGTGCAGGTCCGACCAAGACCGTTTTGGATTTTAAAGATCAGAAACAAGGAGGTGAAGGGATACGGGTAACCGATGTGAAGAATTTTAAGATTCAAGGTATGGAGATTAGAGACTCCAAAGGCGATCTGTTAAAAATTAATAATGGTAAGGACATTGTGGTGGCGGAGTTACATGCGATTTGGAGTACTGCAGATTCTACCAGCGGTGGTTATGGCATTTATCCTGTCCTTTGTAGCAATGTCTTGATTGAAAATTGCTATGCCGAAGGCGCTTCAGATGCTGGTATTTATGTTGGGCAGACCAATGGGGCTATTGTAAGAAACAGTAAGGCGGCAAAGAATGTTGCGGGCTGTGAAATTGAAAACTCTACGGATGCAGAAGTGTATGATAATGAGTTTTATGACAATACTGCTGGCTTCTTGGTATTTGATCTACCAGACCTATCGCAACGTGGTGGAAAAATTAAGGCCTATAATAATATTATCCGTGATAATAACTTCAGGAATTTTGCCAAGGCGGGAAGTTTTGGAACCTCTTGGGGAGTAGGGAATGCGTCTCCAGGGAGTGGAGTCATTATTTTAGCCACTTCTGATGTTGAGATCTATAACAATAAGATAACCAATAATAATAGTTCTGCTGTTACAATTGCCTCCGGATTTACCGTGGACGAAAAAGCTGCTGAAAAAATTAATGATAAGTATTCTCCAATTCCTACAAACATAAAAATCTATGGGAATACCATCACAATGGGGAAAGAATTTCCGAAACCAGCATTTGAACATAGGGTTGGGCAGTTGATCATTGCGACTGAGCAACAATTAAATGGACTTGACCCCGAAAGAAAGGGTAAGAGAATTCCTGCAATCCTTTATGATGGTGTAACGAGCAATATCATGACCCAAGGTACCGAAGCAAATCCTGATAAGGTTTGTATCGATCAGCCTGGCGAGAATATGTTTGTAAATGCAGATTTCGGGAATGTAAAAGACCAAACAAAATGGAAACCCAATACAAATGTTCAACCTTTTGAATGTAAGTAATAATGAGTAACCTGCTAAAGATATCTTGTTGTTTCTTGCTTTTGATTTTCTTGATTCAAAGCTGTCAAAATCAAAGCAAGAAACAACAACAAGTTGATAAGAGTTTTCAGTTTAAGGAGAAGCTGTCTGATTATGGCTTCTTCACTGGAAAACTGTCGGAATTGAATCCGAGTCCTGAATTGATTTCCTATGATCTAAGTAGTGCCCTATTTTCAGATTATGCGATCAAGGATAGATTCATTGTGCTGCCGGAAGGACACAAAATGAAGTTTGTGAATAATGAAGAATTGGATTTTCCTGATTCTACCATTATTATCAAAAACTTCGCTTACAGAAATGAAAAGGATGAGAAGGTTCATATTGAAACAAGACTTCTTGTAAAAGACCCCTTGGATCATAACTGGAAAGTGATGAATTATTTATGGGATGATGAGCAAAAAGATGCGGTTAAATTTATTCGAGGGGTAGTTCTTCCGATAAGTTTAAAGGATGACCATGGACACATGCACAAAACCAATTATATGGTTCCCAATACCAATGATTGTAAAAGATGTCATATCAAAGATTCTAAATTGATTCCTATTGGGCCAAAAGCCCGCAATATGAATTACACTCGAGCAGGTCATTCGGAAAATCAACTTACTTGGTTGGCAAATAACGGACATTTGGAGAATTTACCAGATTTAAAACAAGTGGAGGTATTACCTAATTGGTTGGACAAAGCAAACTTTAACATCAATCAACGTGCTCGGGCTTATTTGGATATCAACTGTAGTCATTGTCATCGTCGCGGCGGAGATGCCTTTAATACAGGATTGTTTCTTGAGTACAATGAATCCGATACGGTTCGATTGGGCTATCATAAAGGCCCCGTATCGGCTGGAGCGGGAGCAGGCGGTTTAAATTATGACCTTGTACCGGGTGTACCAGAACAATCTATTCTCTATTATCGGATGAATAGCGCTGAACCTGGAACGGCCATGCCAGAGCTTGCTAGATCAATTGTCCATAGGGAAGGCGTTGAACTTATTAAAGACTGGATTAAGCAATTATAAAATTAGACTATTAATAATATCCATTTAACAAAAAGGATCATGGATACTTCAATAAAGCAATTGTTTGATGTTCAAATGGAACATCAACTAGCACTTCGTATGAGTTCTTTGAAGGACCGTGTCCTGAAATTAAAGCGGCTCAAAGAGGTTATTTCAAAATATGAAACACTAATTTTTGATGCTCTGCAAAGTGATTTGCGGAAGAATCCATATGAGTCTGCTTTGACTGAAGTGTATTTTATTTATAGTGAGATAGATTATGCGATCAAACATCTGCCCAATTGGATGAAAAAGCATAAGAAGCCTTTTACATTAACTAGTTTCTTATCAAAAAATTGGATTCAATATGAAGCATTGGGAACTTCCTTGATCATATCGCCCTGGAATTATCCTTTTCAATTAAGTATGAGTCCATTGGTTTCAGCCATTGCTGCAGGATGTTCTGTGATCTTAAAACCATCTGAGTATAGCCCTAAGACTTCCGAAGTCCTTCAGAAAATTATTAAGGAGGCCTTCCTAAGAGAAGAAGTAGCATGTTTGATTGGAGAAAGGGAATTGGCGACAGGTCTATTGGCCTTGCCATTTCATAAAATATTCTTTACTGGAAGTCCTGAGGTTGGAAAGGTTGTAATGAAGGCTGCATCTGAGCATCTATCCAGTATTACCCTTGAATTAGGGGGGAAATCACCAGTGATTATTGATGAAAGTTGTGATCTTCTGGATGCAGCTAATAAAATAGCTTGGGGGAAATTGATAAATGCAGGCCAGACTTGTATTGCTCCAGATTACTTATTTATTCCGCAGGACAAAATCAATGACTTTATAGTTGCTTTTGAGGATGCCTGTAAGCGGATGTTTTATGTGGGGGATGACATTGATCCAAATCGATATGCCAAGATAATAAATCAAAAACATAAAAGTAGGATTGAAGGCCTGCTTGAAGATGCGGTGAAACAAGGATCCAAAGTGAATTATGTAAGCAAGGAAATTGATGGGGAATCATTATCACCGATGTTGTTAACGGATGTTTCCAAGGATTGCCGGATCATGGAGGAAGAAATCTTCGGACCCGTATTGCCAATTATTCCATACGGGAGCATAAAGGAGGTCATTGATTATATTAATTCCAAACCAAAGCCATTGTCCATGTACATCTTTTCCAAGAATCAAGATTCAATAGCTTTATTGTCCAAAAGTTGTAGCTCGGGGAGTGTCTGTATCAATGATGTTTTGATCCAGGTTTCCAATCCAAATCTACCATTTGGAGGAGTAAATTATAGTGGACTGGGGCATTGCCATGGGTTCTATGGCTTTAAAGCTTTTTCCCATGAACGAGCATTTATGAAACAAACCCCATTCGCCCTTTCAAAAATGATTTATCCGCCCTATGAGGGGAAGGAGAAGTTGTTTAAACTATTGAAAAGGTGGATGTAATAAATTGTTAGTTAGTATAGTAGTAATTGATAAGCGAGATTGTCTCCAGATTTTAGGAGACAATCTTATTTTTTTTGAACCTTGGAATAATTTATGTGTTTAATCTTATGTTATTGAATTTTCATAATTATAAATTTCATATGAAAGCTTTATTCTTAATTCCCATTATTTCAATCCTATTCAGCTGCAATACCAGTACAAAAAACCGTACTCCTCTGCATGATAGCATTGATACAGCTTCCTCTGCTGTAAAAATAGATTCCGTTCAAAGTATCCCGCAGAAGGTTATTGATCTGAAGGCAGAATGGGATTCCATTAATCTTCATAAAATTTCCAAAGAGTCGGATACGATTTCCTTTAATAGCAAGGATTTTAAACAGATAAATGCTGAATTAATCAGTGAGAAGGTAGGCAATATTCGGTTCAATCAAATAATTATGCCTGATACAAATGCTGATGGTCCTTTTGGGAAGGATATTCAATATAAATTGGATAAAAAGGGAGACTATAAACTCATTATTGGAGAGAGCTTGATGCAGGGAGACCCTTTTGATGGGGATTATATTCTGAAGTTCAAAGGACAATAAAAAAGGACCCAGCTGATATTAAATCGGCTAAGTCCTAATCCATTTTAAAATTTATTGAGGTTATATCTCAAGGTTACTCCATATGTTCTTGGGTCTGCAATAACGCCAGCATATTGACCATAGCTTCCTGGTGCTGCCAAAAGTTGTTCGTAGTAATTCTTATTGGTTAGGTTTCGGCTCCATATCAAAATACTGATTCCATTATCCGATTTAAATCCTAGTCGACCATTTAAGACGGAATAACCATCGATGTTTAAATATTTTGAAGGTGATGGACTTGATGAAAATTCTGATCTATAAAACAGGTCAGTACTCAATAAGAATTGTCCTTCAAGGCCTAGTAGTTTTCCATTTTGGGTAAATTCTGCTGCTATGGAAGAGGACCATTTTGAAATTCCGGGTAATCGACCGCCAGAAATATCCTTGAATGCTTCTGGGCCACCAACTTCTTCCAGGGGTACAGGTGCATTTGTGAATTTGATGTATTTGCCATCGGTATAGGCAGCTGCAGCATTCAGCCTTAAAAACCTCCTAACTCTTACACTTCCATCAAACTCAATTCCCCTTACTCTTACTTGTTCTGCATTCGCTAAATAGCCACGATTTACACCGGGTTCAGGAGTTTGCACCAAGGTCTGGTAGTCCTTAATATCCGTTTGAAAGAGGGTAAGATTTAGGATGGAATTTCTACTTGGGCTGGTTTTAAAACCTATTTCCTTATGATTTACTGACTCAGGTTTCACCCGAGCTAGTTCCAAGAGGACTTCACCTTTGGAAGTTGGCAGTCCACCTACATTAATACCGACCGGCTTATAGCTTAAGCTATAGGTAGAAAAAGCATTGAAATTAGAGTTTAATTTGTATTGAAGTGAAAGTTGTCCCGAGAAATTGCCAGCCTCGGCTTCTGTGTCAAAAGATTGATTGGTATAAACCGAGTTTTTCAGCGCTAATAAGTCAGGGTCATTTGTTGCCAGTCCGCCATAGGTCTGGCGATTGTAATTGGCCTGCTTTTTATCATAGTTATACCTCAGACCAGGAAGAACATGGATTTGATTCGTAATAGCCCAATCCACTTGGGTATATGCTGCTAAGCTTGTCGTTTTGATGCCATATTTGGTTTTAATTCCAAAATTATCAAACAAGCCTTCCGTCTTCCATAAATCGCTTGTTGTGTTTTGAGCAAATCGCCATAGGGATGATCCTGCTTCTTCGGTATGCACCGGATCCGTTCTCAAATCTTGATATAAACCAAATAAGCCTGCGACCAATTCTACGTTTTCTCGAATTTTCCCTGTATATCTAAATTCCTGGGAGTATTGATCATGCTTGGAGTTTCCTGCGGAAATTGTAAAAACCGGTAGTCCAATATAATCTCTATCATTTAATGGAACCCATTTCCAATAACGCCATGCTGTCGTTGAGGTCAATTGTCCGGAGCCAAGTTTTATCTCGGCGTTCAAGGATACCCCTCCCAATTCGTTATCAGCCTTGGACTGCGTATTTAAATCAACCTTACGCTCGAATACTTCCTGATAGGGTTGGGTATAGCCTAAATCCTTAATAATATTGTTGAATTGCCTGTACTCGGCCCGCTTAGTTTCGACCACTCCAGCAACTCCCCAGCCATATCCATCAGGTTTTTGAATGCTTTTATCAGCAGCTAAGCTAATATTAACCTTGTCATTTGCTCGATACAGGATTTGTCCTCTCAGCCCCAGATTGCTCATGTTATTTATGGCTCTATTCGTATTGGTATTAAATAGAGTACCATTCCTTTGGGTCCCTGAAAAGGATACTCTTGCAGCAATTTTATTGGATATTGGACCTGTTAAGGATGCTTTACCTTGAATAAACCCATAGTTTCCATAGCTCAGTTCAAAATTAGCTGAAGGTTTAAATTCAGCAGGCTTGGAGGTGACATTAAAAGCGCCAGAAGTGGTATTCATTCCAAAAAGCGTCCCTTGTGGACCTCTTAATACCTCTACTTGTTCGATGTCAATAAAATCTAACCAGGTGGCAGCAGGCCTTGCGAGATATACTCCATCTAAATAAAATCCGACACCTGGATCAATCCCATCATTGGTTAAACCATAGGTGGAACCTAAACCGCGAATGTTGAGGGTGGTATTTCGCGCATTGGACGCGTATAATTGAACTGTAGGAGCCAATTCCTTGATTCGATTGACATTGAAGGCACCGGCATCATCTATGGTAGCTGCATTTATTGTCGTGATAGGAATCGGGACATCCTGGATTTCTTCCTTTCTACGTCTCGAGCTTACTACTATCTGGTCCAATCTTTCCAAAGATGGTTTTAAGAAAATGGTTGACGGAGAATCCTTGATGGTAATGGTTCGTTTTTCATAACCTATCCGCGAAATAATAAGTTGAAAAGGCAGTTTTTGTCCGGTAATAAAATGAAATTCACCATTCTTGTCTGTTTTGACCTGATGGGTAACACCTTCTAATTGTAATGTTACATCGGCAATTGGCTCTTTAGTGATGGAGTCCAGGACAGTACCTTTTAGGGTTGCATTGATAATGGCCTGCGGATTTTCTTGTGCTTTTAAGTGGTCAATGATGAAAAATAAGGCAATAGATAGCCCTAGAAAGCGAAATGTTTTCTTTAAAATCATGGGATAGTTTTTGGTTGATGGTAATGCTCCTTTCTTGGAGCTTGAATTAATTTGGATATGCGGGAATATATTGCAATTCCCGCTTTATCCTATTTGGGGAAGATAGTTTCGTAACACATTCGTTCAGTATCATAGCTATAGCTGAAGTAATTGCAATAGTTGTAAAGGATACTGGTATTGATTCTTTTCATTGTGTCTTTTTTTTTTTATAAACCAAAAATAGGAAGTATTTCACAATAAAGACTACTAAATTAGTAGACTTTATTGATTATTATTGTAAAGCATTGAAATACAATAAAATAAAATGTTATATTTTGTAATATAAGCTTGGGAAAATATAGAAAAATAAGGTTAATGCTTCAAAAGAATCAAAGTTAATTCTGCTTAGTGGATTAAAATAATTTACTAATGAGGTATAAAAAAAAGCCTTTGTTTAAAATTTGCTTAAAAACTCTTTTGCTATTCCACGAATATGAAGTAAATTACATTTTGCTAAATCTTTTTATTAAATAGCTAGCCAATTTTTAATGTGAGACGATCGTTTATAAATCTTGTTATTGCTTGTTACACTATTCTTTGCATTTTCCTTTGCCAACAGGCTTATGGGCAATATGGATTGGAGTTTTCAAGCCATGAAAAAGAGATGGATAAACGAACAAGTCTATCAATTGGAATCGATAAACCTTTAGTACTAGCCAAGAAAACAGAATTATCCTTTGATCTTCAGTTTAAACCTTATCAGCAAGATTATTTTGGTTATATATTTCGATTAATCTTGGATGATAATTTAAATATAGATCTAATTTATGATCGAAGGCAAGATAATGGCAAGCATTTTAAATTGATTGTAGGAGATAAATTCACGGATATTAATTTCGACATTCCTAAATCCAACTTGTTTTATAAATGGAATAACCTGAAGGTCTTGCTCGATCAGGAGGCAGGTACAATTGTTTTAAAAAGTGCAAATTCCACCTATAGACATCAATTGAATCTGGCAGATAATAAATCCTATAAACTGTTTTTTGGGTTCAATGATTATAAATCCTTCCAAAGTTCAGATCTCCCGCCCATGCGGATTAAAGATGTTATGATCCATTGTACGGGGAAAATTTGTAATCATTGGAAATTGGATGAAACTACAGGGAATAAGGCGAAAGATGATGAAGGTTCATTGATGGCGACCAGTAATAATCCATTTTGGATCAAAAGACAGAGGCAAGAGTGGACCTTGGAAAATGAGTTTTACGTTTCTGGGCAGGCAAGTGTCGCTTTTGATCATAAGAACGAGAGTGTTTATATAATTTCGGAGGACTCATTAGTTCGTACTAATCTTGGGGCAACCGTCAGCACTTCTTGGGAATATCTTAAACCACCGCTTTATATGGTGAATGGAAGCCAATCCATATTTGATCCCTTAACAGGTAAAGTTTTAAATATTTCAATCGATCAAAAAGTAGTTTCTTCATTTGATACCCTTTCCAGGACCTGGTCCAAGGGTTTTCAACACCCAGCACATGGAACCCATTACCTTTCTTTTAACAAGTTCTTCTCTCCAAAGGATAGCAGTATCTATATGGTAGCTGGGTATGGGCATTTTAGGTATAAAAACTCAATTCATAAATACCACATCCCTACGGAATCTTGGGATAGCTTAGCTTTTTCAGGAGACACTTTATTTCCTCATTACTTAGGTGGGATGGGTGTGGATAAGGATGGTATATATTTGTTGGGTGGTTATGGGAGTTCCACAGGTGACCAAATGTTGAATCCGAAAATCTCCAATGATTTGGTAAAAATGGATATTAATTCCAACAGCTTTAAAACCTTATATGAGATTAATTTCCCTATTCCTGAGGCTGTTTGGGCAAATTCATTATACATAGATGAAGAATCAAAAACCATTTTTGGCCTAATGTTCCCACGGAATAAATTTAAATCTTTCCTTCAGTTGGTTTCAATATCAAAAGATGGGACCAATTTCAAAGAATTAGGAAGTACCATACCATTTGATTTTCATGATATTAAATCCTTTGCTGACTTTTATTATTCCAAAGCTTCAAACCGATTTGTTGCGGTTACTCTGTTCTATGATAGTGCCTTAAGTCAAAGCCGCGTACGAATTTATAGTCTGTTGGCACCAGCACTGCCTTATCAAATCACAGAAGGAAAACAAAATCCTACATCAAGTAAGTGGATTTGGATATCTGTTCTCGCTTTTCTTACCAGCGGAAGTATTTTATTATGGCTGTTAAAGCGGAAAAGAAAGAATGTAAGTCACAATATGCAGCCTGTAAGTCCGAATCAGGAGATTGGAGTACATCCTGAGCCGGTAGTTCTTCAAAAAGAAAGCTTCCAAAAGACCAGCAATCGAATACAAGGAGCCTCTATCAATTTGTTTAGAGGAGATATCCAGATTTTTGATCAAAAAGGAGAAGAAATTACCAAGCAATTCTCACCCTTATTAAAAGAACTATTAACCATGTTTGTGGTCTACACCATTCATAGAGGGCGTGGCGTGAGTTCTGAAAAATTAATGGAACTGTTTTGGTCGGATAAATCAACATCAAGTGCTACAAACAACAGATCTGTAAATATTGCGAAGATAAATGGTTTATTGGAGCAATTGGGTGAGGTCAAGATCTCCAAGAAAAGTGGCTATTGGAGTCTTGAGAATATAGATACCATTGATATTGACTTTTCACAATTTATGTCGCTTTTCAATCAATCTGAGGAATTGGATAAAAATGAAATTGATTCATTGCTTCGTATCCTGGAAAAAGGTGGATTTATGTTTGATACAGATTATGAATGGTTGGATGGTATTAAGGACGAGGTCTCCATACATGCGACCGGTCTTCTATCCGGTTTGTTAAAAAAATTAGATCTTGAAAAAGATGCTGAAATAATAATTGAAGTCGCAAATCGAATATTTCATTTCGATTCTGTCCATGAGGAGGCAATGGTCTATAAATGTAGGGCATTGGTACAACTCGGATATCATAGTCTTGCCCATCAATGTTTTGAAAACTTTTCCCAAGTTTACCAACATTTATACGATGAATCCTATAGTAAAAATTACAGGGAGATTGTATAAAATGAAAATATTAATAAAAATAATGCGCTGATATTCAGTGAATTATTTTTTTATTTACGCGTATTAATGTTTTGTTAATACTTTATTATAGTCCCCAAATTAATCTTGCTTCATAATCAATTTATAAACGATGACACGAAAGCAAGAAACCTTTATCCTGCCTGATACATAATCCTCACAAGGAACTTTTGGTTTTAGAAACCAAAGGGCGTATCACACCTATTTTAACTGTCTGATGCTGATATCAGGCGCATCAACCAATTTCAACAAATTAAATTATGGGATTAAAAATCATTAATTCCTGCTCATTATTCTGGGGCAGGCGATTCAAACAACTATCCTGGCGTTTGGCAATAATACCAGTGCTCTCGCTTTCTTTGGGGACCGTATTTGGACAACAACGAAACATCAGCGGGACGGTTAAATCTGCGGATGCTAAACCACTAGCTGGGGCAACCATTAAGAACACAAAAACAGGAATCAGTACGACTTCTGACTCGCAAGGTCTTTTCTCCATTGCAGCGTCTCCAGGAGATCGCTTACAGATTTCCTATGTTGGCTACTTAGGCCAAGAGGTCATCCTCGAAAATAATCCAACTATCCAAGTCGAATTACCCAACGATAATACAACCTTAGAAGATGTCGTAGTCGTAGGATATGGTACTCAGAAAAAATCTACCCTTACCGGAGCAGTATCATCTGTAACCAATAAAGAAATTACTATTACCAAAAACGAAAACGTGGTCAATATGCTGACTGGTAAATTACCAGGAGTACGAATTACCCAACAGACTGGTCAGCCTGGAGCTTTCGAATCGAATATCGATATCCGTGGTATGGGCGAACCCTTGATCGTGGTTGATGGTATCCCTCGTGATAAGGATTATTTTTCCAGAATGGATGCCAATGAAATCGAGAGTGTTTCGGTTTTAAAGGATGCCTCGGCAGCAGTCTACGGGGTTCGTTCAGCAAATGGGGTTCTCTTGGTGACAACGCGTAGAGGTTCCAGTTCGGATCAAGGCTTTGAGATCGGATATTCTTACAACAGGGGATTTCAACAATTTCTGTATGTTCCAAATACCGTTGGTGCAGCAGATTTTAGAAGATTGAGAAATGAGGAGCTATGGAGAAATTTCAATAATAACTACCCTAATCGTCTTCCGGCAACTTGGGATGAGGCGAGTATTCTAGAATATGAAGATGGTACGAAGCAATCGTCCAATTACCTGGATGCCGCATTTGATAAAACATCACCTCAGCAACAACATAACCTGACCGTCAATGGCGGTTCTGAAAAGGTAAATTACTTTTTCAATCTGGGCTATATGGATCAAATGGGATCTTATAAAAGCAAAAGCTTAAACTATAACCGTTATAATTTGAGATCGAATGTCGATGTAAAAATCACGGATCGTTTAAAGGCTTCCTTGGATCTTGGAGGCTATGCGGATGAAACCAATCAGCCAAGGACAGATATCTGGGCAGTTTATAAGCAAGCCTGGAGACAAAGACCTGATATTCCAATCTACTTGAACAACAATCCATTATATCCAAACTTTGATATGATTGATAATGAACATCCTGTCTCAGTTACGGATGCAGCACAAACGGGATATCGTAAGTTCTTGAGAAAGCAATTCAATGGAATATTATCCCTTGAATATAAAATCCCTTATGTGGATGGTTTAACCGCCAAGGGAACTTATAACTATGATTTTAAATACTCTGACAATACTGATTTCAAAAAATCATATCCACTTTATAGTTATACGCCGGCAGTTCTGGGGCCAAATGGTGAAATCATTACTCCAGAAAAATATAATGCACATGAGAAAAATGCGCCATCATCGGTTCGTCGTGCAGCATATCCTGACTCGCATAACTTGATGCAGTTCTCCTTAAACTACAATAAATCCTTTGGCATTGGGCATAATGTATCAGGATTACTATTGTTCGTTGAGGAGTACAATAAATGGGATAGCTTTTATGCACAACGCGAAATAAAAGTAAACTCTGAATATCTATTTGCTGGGGAAGCTAAAAACCAGTTGGCTGATATGGAAGGAATCGGAGAAAGAACAGCGCGAGGATTTGTAGGTAAGTTCAACTATGATTTCAAGGGCAAATACTTAGCAGAATTCAGTTTCCGTTATGATGGCTCGTCGAAATTCCCGAAAAATGAACGTTGGGGATTCTTCCCGGGAGCATCAGTTGGATGGCGGATTTCTGAGGAAAACTTCATTAAGGATAACTTGAGTTTTGTAGATAATTTGAAAATCCGTGGTTCTTATGGGGTGTTGGGAGATGACCGTTCTGCGGGAAATTACCCTTCAACATTCGTTGGGTTTGCACTGGATCCTAATAACCTGGGCTGGATCTTTGGAGAAGATTTAGTGAGTGGAGCATTGCCAACCGCGATTCCAAACCCTAACCTGACATGGTATACCTCTAAAACGGCAGATATCGGACTTGATGTGGACCTATGGAATGGTCTTTTCGGGATGACATTCGATTATTTTAACCGTTATCGAGATGGATTATTAGCGACTCGATTGGATCTTATCCCTGGAACGGTGGGTGCAAACCTTCCTCAGGAAAACTTGGAAAGTGATCGCACTTTTGGTTATGAAATCTCTGTTAGCCACCGCAATCGTATCAATGATCTTAATTACTTCATCAATGCTCAGGTTTCAACGACTAAAAGTCAATTTCAAAACCGAATAGAATCACCGGCAGGAAACTCCTATGACCATTGGAGAAATCGCTATGCTGATCGGTACAAGGATATCTGGTGGGGTAAAGAGTATGATGGTCAATTTACCTCTTATGATCAAATCTATGGTCATCCAACTCAAGTTGGAAGCGGGACCTTACCTGGCGACTATTACTATAAAGATTGGAATGGGGATGGTTTTATCAATGGAAATGATGACCACCCGATCGCAACCTTCAATATGCCTTTGATTAACTACGGTTTCAATATTGGGGCATCATGGCGAGGAGTAGATCTAGCGATGAATTTCCAAGGCGCCAATAAAGTTTACACGCGTTATATTGAAGTGTTGGCAGCTCCCCTTCAATTCCAAGGAGGTGCATTGACCCAGTTTTTGGATAGATGGAGACCTGTTGATCCGAATGCTGATTTGTTCAATCCTAATACCGAGTGGGTATCTGGTTATTATCCTTCCACGGGTTCAGCAATGGCTGAAGGTACCAGAGCAATCCAAGATGCTTCATACTTAAGGTTGAAGACCCTAGAGCTGGGCTATACCTTCCCTAGCAATTGGCTGGAATCCATAAAGGTTAAAAACTTTAGGTTATATGTGAGTGCATATAATTTATTGACCTGGACAGGCATGAAGTATTCTGACCCTGAGCATCCGGGATCAGAAGGAGGATCATCAACCCATATGGTGGATACCTATAAGTATCCGTTGAACAAAACCTACAATATTGGGGCATCTATTAAATTCTAAGTTTAATTGACATTATGAAAACTACATTATCAAAAATATTGGCTGTCCTGCTACTGGTTTTAGTTGGTTCATGTCGGAAAATGGACCTTGAACCCCTAGGAGTACTTGACGAAAAAGCATTATACGGAAATGAAGATGGGGCAAGGAAATTTGTTGCCGGAATATATAGCCATCTTCCGGTTGAAGACTTTGTCTATCATCCCGAGCGAGGTTTCCGTTGGGACAACTATTGGGTAAATGCCGAGAATATGGCAGCTATGTCAGGAGAAATGACAGGACAATTCTGGGGCGTAGTCGGAGCTCAAGGCTTTGGTTATTGGCCTTATGACAGAATTAGAAATATCAACGGCTTTATTGCTGGATTACCGAATTACAAAGAAAACTTCACTGAAGATGGATACAATAAGATTCTTGGGGAAGCCCACTTCTTAAGAGCTTTCTTTTATTTTGCTCTTGTTAAGCGTTACGGTGGAATTCCAATCGTAAAAGAGGTCCAGGATCCTCAAGCCGAAAAGGAAACCTTACTTGTGGGTCGTGACAAGGAAGTGGATGTATATAAATTCATCCAGGAAGACCTTCAATTCGCAGTGGACAATATGTCCAATACTTCTGAAAAAGGCAGAGCGAATAAATTTGTGGCTGCAGCACTATTGTCAAGGGCTATGCTTTATGCTGGAAGTATCGCCAAATATGGCTTTTATTCCAACTTACAGGGAGATGCTGCGAGCAAAGGTTTCGTGGGTATTCCAAGACAGGAAGCGGAATGGTTTTATCAAAAAGCTTATGATGCTGCAACTGTTGTGTTGAATGGTCCATATTCCTTGTACAACAAAAAGCCAGAAGATAAAGAAATGAATTATGTGGATTTATTTATCGATGATAATAGCCCTGAGGACATCTTTATCAAGCAGTATAATATTACAGCTCCTTATGGAACGCGCTTGAAACATAGTTATGACGCTACTTTGCTGCCTAACCCAACGTTTTCCAGTGATGCTGAGTCTATGGCTTATCCGGTTTACAATATTGTAGAGTTGTTTGGAGAACTGCCTTTGAATGATGCAACAGGAACGCCAATCCGTTATACGGACCGTAAAGACCTATATGCTGATGCAGAACCAAGACTTAAGGCAACAGTATATTTCTCAGGAATGGATTTGAGAGATGGTGCGGAGAAAAGAAGCTTTGATATGTTGAGAGGATTATATCTTTCATACCCAGGCAAAGCGAGTGATGCTCAGATGGGCTCCACCTCGGCTCCTATCAATAGTGAAGCGAATAGAATCCTTGCCGGACCGAAGAATACCCAATACACCTATAAAGGAACAAAAATTGGAATTACCGGCGAACATGGCATGTGGAAGGATGGCCACGCAAATAATACGCGTACAGGGTTTTACATCAGAAAATATATCGACTATAAGCTTTCCACGAAAGAGGTTAAACTGTATAACAGTACGCAACCTTGGAAAATCATCCGCCTTGCTGAAATCATGTTAAACAAGGCTGAAGCAGCGTATGAATTAGGCTTGTTGAAATCCAATGAAACCTTAAAAACTGAGGCTTTCACTTATATTGCCAAAATCCGTGACCGCTCGGGTGCGAAAGCCTATGCGTATAACCCTTCTCCATCGAATATTACAAAGTATGGTTATCCAATAGATGGAAACCTTCAGTTTATCCGTGAAGAAAGAGAAAGAGAACTTTGCTTTGAAAACCATCATTGGTGGGACATCAGAAGATGGAGAACCGCCGATGTGGAACTCAATAACTTTGTTCCAAATTCCTTGATGCCGTATTTGGTTCTGGATGAAATGAAGTATAAACCTAATGGCGAAAGAATTAATTCTTACATATTTATCCGCGAAAGAGAGCCATGGAACAAAACTTTCAATTTTGAGAAGAAATGGTACTATGAGCCACTTCCGGGCGGAGAACTGAATAAGAATCCGAATCTATATCCGCAAAACCCAATTTATTAATCTAATGAGAAAGAACATGAAAAAGATATTCCTATTATTCACAGTACTGCCGGCCTTATGGCTAAGTTCCTGTGCCGATATAGATAATTTTGAAGCTCCAAATGCGACGATTTCAGGGCAAGTATTGGATAAGACCAGTGATACCCCATTTTTAACAGGTCCTGGAGAATTTGCTATCCGCTTATTAGAAACTAGCTATGGAGAAAATCCTGCACCACAGGATTTATTGGTCAAGCAAGACGGTTCGTTTAATAATAACAAGTTGTTTTCTGCGACCTATTCTATGCAGCCCTATGCGGGTGCTTTTTGGCCTGCGGAAGTAGTCACTGATTATAAATTAAGTGGTGCGGGGACACAAGACTTTAAAGTTACGCCTTATCTCAAAATCAAAAATGCGAAATGGACATTGAAAGAGGGTAATAAAATTGATGTCTCTTGTACTTTGGAAGCTCCAATTCCACAAGGACTTCCACAAGTTATTGAAGTACGTCCATTCTTAAGTTTAACGCCATATTGTGGCGCGGGAAGCCGGATTGATGCCTATTACAAAGATGAATTCAGGATACTAATCAATAAGAATTGGGATGAGATTGGAAGTATGAGCTCAGGAATTGGGAATGAGACCTATACCATCAAGGACATTCCTTTGAAATCAGGCTATACTTATTATTTCAGAATGGGTGCTAAAGTTCGCGATACTTTTGAGAAATTTAACTATTCAGAGGTCGTAGTAATTAAGGTTCCTTAAGAATCCACTGTTTATAAATGCTAATACATAAATGAAAAACGCTATGATATTATTCCATAAAACAATTAATTTGATCTTTTTGACCTTGTTTTTTAGCTTATGCTCGGCCTGCTCAAAAACATCTGGCACACAGGAAACCCCGGATAAAGAACCACCAAATCCGATTGATTCTACCGAAGGGTATGATACCTCTGGATTAGTTTATCCAAAGTATGAGGGACTCGTTATGGCGGGATACCAAGGCTGGTTTAATGCGCCTGAAGATGGTGCAAATCGTGGTTGGTACCATTATCAGGGAGATAATAATCAGTTTGAACCTGGGATTACCAAGGTTGACTTCTGGCCCGATATGACTGAATATACCAAGAAATATAAATCTCCATTCAAGTTTGCCGACGGTTCTGATGCCTATCTATTCAGCTCAAATGACGAAGAAACGGTTGATTTGCATTTTAAATGGATGAAAGATTACGGAATTGACGGAGTCCATATGCAACGCTTCTTGGGAGAAGTAAAACCGAGTAATCCTTCTGGAAAAGCGCATTTCAATAAAGTATTGACCAGCGCATTAAAGGCTGCCAAGAAATATGGTCGGGCGATAAGTATCATGTACGACTTGAGTGGTTCCTCTCCCGAAGATTTCGCAGCATTGGAGCAAGACTGGAAAGAATTGGTTGCTACCCACAAGTTATATGATAAAGAGGCAAATCCAACCTACTTATGGCACAATGGCAAACCGCTTATGACCATTTGGGGAGTCGGCTTCAATGATAAAAGAAAGTATAAAATCCAGGATGTGGATAAGCTTGTGGACAAGTTGAAAAATGGCGAAAAGAAGATTTCGATCATGTTGGGAATCCCTTACTATTGGCGAACCTTGGATCGGGATACCGAAAATGATCCAGCATTGCATGCTCTGATAAAAAAGGTAGATATTATCATGCCATGGGCTGTGGGTCGCTATAATAGCAATGATTTTAATCCTAATGTGGTGCGTGAAGATATGCAATGGGCATCACAGAATAAAGTAGACTATGTGCCATTGGTATTTCCAGGATTTAGTTGGGGAAATCTGCAGAAAGATCCTGAAATCTATCATTCTATTCCTCGATTGAAGGGCGATTTTATTTGGAAGCAAATGTCCAATGCCATCAATGCTGGTGCGATGTCACTATATGTTGCCATGTTTGATGAGATTGATGAAGGGACGGCTATTTTCAAATGTGCTCGCGAAAAAGATACTCCGTTGAATGGGGATCGTATGAAGTTTGTAGGAATTGAAAATGATTTGCCTACGGACCATTACTTGTGGCTTACTGGAGAAGCTTCTAAATGGATAAAAGGAGGAACAGGATATACCTCACAACGTCCTGTACGACCGTAAAGTAAGAAAGTAATTTGTTAGTTGTTATATAGATGGTTTGAAAGCGAGCTTTTTGCTCGCTTTCTTTTTTGTTCTTGATTAAAGAATTGTTTTTTCGTTTAGCGGTTTATTTATTACGAAAATCTTAAAAGTATTTTATCCTAATTTTCGTCAATCGCAATGATTGTGGATAATTATTAAAGCCATCATTACAAAACGGCTAGAATCCTTTCTAAAATGTGAAAATTGTGCAATCGATTGTGTTAAAATTACGCAAACGTTTGAGAGACACTTAAAACCAATAAATGCAGGTTTTAGGCATTTTGGGCGGAATACGAAAGTTAAAATATGTTAAAGTTGTGAATATATTTGCCACTATCGGAAACCATAATACCCCTATACTATGATGAGAAATCTACTGACCATTATTGGGTTCTTAATTTTCCATTCTACCCTCTTTGCACAATCAAATGTGATTAATGGTAGCGTGGTAAATGCAGATGGAGCACCTATTCAAAGTATTACCATTACTGAGAAAGGGACCAGCAATAGAACCTCGACGGATTCACAAGGAAAGTTTTCAATTACATTGAGAAATTTTCCAGCAACGATAGTCGCGACAGGAATTGGCTATAAGAATAGCGAAATTTCAATAACAAATTTAAACCCAGTCAGCATTAGTCTTCAAGAAGATGGAGCTGTCGTGGATGAGGTTATTGTTGTTGGTTATCAGCAACAATCGACCCGAAAAACAACCAGTTCGGTTCAAATTATTTCTGGTAAAGATATTGAGAACATGGCTGCACCGAGTTTCGAGAGTTTACTTCAAGGACGTGTTTCCGGAGTAAACATCCAAAGCTTTACGGGTGAGCCAGGGGCAAGAAATACATTTACCGTACGTGGTAACTCAACCTTGTCTCCAGATTTGAACTCTGAAATCGATTTGGCGAATACTATGAGTTCACCGTTATACATCATCGATGGAATGCCGATGTCTGTAACGGATTTAGCAACCTCCTCAGCAACTGGAACAAACTACATTGCCGGAATCAACATCAATGATATCGAAAGTATCGTGGTGCAAAAAGATGCTGCTGCAACTGCCGTTTGGGGTTCTCGTGGTGCAAATGGGGTTATCATTATTAAAACAAAAACCGGTCGTTCAGGAAAACCTCAAATCAGACTTTCCTACTACAAAGGATTGACACAAAGACCTGAGCTACAAAAAACTTTGTTGGGAGCAACTGAAAGAAGAACAAAACTGGATATCTTAAACCAGTATGCGAACCATAACCAACTTGGAGGACTTACTCAACCTTTGACAGACAGTTTAAACAGTAGTTTTAATAATGCTACTGACTGGCAAAGCCTATTCTATCAATCCGGAAATATTGATAACGTGGATGGTAGTATTGCTGGTGGATCGGAAATCGTGAATTATCGCTTATCCCTTGGTTATTATAACGAAGAAGGTATTGTTCGTCAAACAGGATTCAAAAGATATTCATTACGCGGTAACTTCGGGTTTAAATTAGCGCCTTTCTTGCGTTCAGATCTGACTTTCTCTACTTCTCGCATGGATAGAAAAAGAGGTTTAGGACGTGGAATCAATCAGGTTGTACCTATCGACCAAGGAAGTATGCCTTCATCTTTCGTACAACTATCAGACTTGGACTATGCATTCTACATGGGTCAGTACGATAAGTTATTGGATGACAATAAAACTGATATCTTGAATATATTCTCAAAAACATATGTTGATATCGTCCCAGGATTACAATATTCATTTGAAGCATCCTTGCAAGCGAATTTTGATAGCCGAGATCAATTCCAACCTCGTGAATTGAATCAAGGAGTGAACTTCGCTTCTGCAAATAAAAACAATGCATTCGTTTACAACTTGGCGAATGTCTTGAACTACTCTAAGGTTTTAAATAACGACCATACCTTCACCTTAACTGGAATTCAATCATTCCAATATGATGATTACAGATCAAGTTATATCTATGGTGAAAACCTTCCAACGGATGATATCCATGTTGTTCAAGGGGTGGCACAAAAGAACTTAGCCGCAAATTCTAATATCAGAAAATCAGGGTTAGTATCCTTTATGGGTCAGTTTGCTTACGATTATAAGAGCAAATATATCTTTAACGCTTCTTGGAGAGCAGATGCTTCTTCTCGTTTTGGTAAAAACACAAAATGGGGTTATTTCCCTTCGGGATCCCTTGCTTGGGTTGCTTCTGAAGAAGAATTCCTTAAGGATGTTTCATGGTTAAACTTCTTGAAATTTAGAGGTAGCTGGGGTCTTTCAGGATCTCTTCCTCAGGATTTCTACGCTCCATTCAATGTGTGGGACCTAAATACTTCTACATATGATGGTGGTAGTGTTGCGACACCTTCATTCCAAAAACCATTGACATTACCAAACTTGACTTGGAATAAGTCTGAGCAAGTGAACCTTGGTTTTGATTTAAGATTATTTAATGATCGTTTGACCGTAACTATGGATGCTTATAGAAAGATTACAAAAGATCCTATTCTTTCTTTCCCATTCCAGTTCTATACAGGCTACACCAAATTATCATATAACGTTCCAATGACTATCTATAACGAAGGTTTTGATGTGACCATTGCAACGCGTAATATGGCAAGTACAAGTCCAGTACAATGGAATACCAACTTGAACTTAACCTTCAATAAAAATACAATTGGATCATTGCCTTTTGGTGATAAAGGGTTCTATGCTGATTCTTATGGCTATAACCAATCCTTATTCTATCGTGTGGGTAGTCCAATTTATCAATGGGCTCAGATGCTTTACCAAGGCGTTTACAACCAAGCGGATCAAATCCCTGTTAACCCGATTACTGGTAAATTATTGACCTACTTTAAAAATAACTATCCGGTTAAACCAGGGTATCCTCATTGGGCAGATGTAAACGGGGATTATGATGTATGGAGTGATTCTGATAAAGGAGCTGCTGATGGTGACTTGGTTCCAACTGGAAATCCAAACCCTAGGTTAACAGGTGGTCTTTACAATGAGATCAACTATAAAAACTTTACGGTTGGTATCTTAGGGACATTCACTATTGGAAGAGATATTATCAATACTCTAAAAAGTAACCAATATAATGGCTTTGGTGGTAATGTATTCAATTTTACCAACAGAAGACTTCCTGATCTGGATGGGGTTGATTATTGGACTCCTGAAAAGGCACAAGACCCTAATTATGAAGCCAACTTCCCTTCAATTAGCCCTTATCAAGGTTACTTTTATCAGTTTTTCCCGTTCAGCACCATGTGGAATGAAAACGGAAGCTACTTCAAAGTTAAAACCATCACCTTGGGATATTTACTACCTCAAGACATGATTAAAAGCTTCAGAATTGGTTTAAGTAATGTGAGATTCTATGCAATGTTAGATAATATGTTGACCATCCAAAAAGCAAGAGTGCCAGATGCAGAACTTGTAACTCCACAAGGAGAATATAGTGGTGGAGCATATCCTTTGCCTAAGAAATATACATTGGGTGTAGAAATTAACTTTTAAAGAGAACACAATGAAATTAAGTTATATAAAAAAGGCTTGTTGTTATCTGCTTGTAGCGGCTAGCTTAAGTTCATGTCAAAAATATATTGATTTAGAACCAGAAAATAGCACTTATGATGAAGTGTTTTGGAAAGATGCTGAGAACATTTCAAAGGCAACCAACGGAGCATACTTCCTCCTAAGAAATGCTTTAAGAATGGAACGTTCTTATTTTATCTTCGGTGATATTGCTGCCGGCAACTTTAAAGTTGGTAGTGATCACTGGAACATGACATCTTTCAGTAAATCCGGTAATTTTAATTTCCACTATGCACCTTATTTAGAAAGTGCGCTTTGGAACTGGACGAGATTTTATGAGATTATAAATCAAGCCAATAGAATTATTGAAAATACACCTTTGATTCCGGATGAGAATTTCTCTGCTGGTGCCAAGGAAAAGAATGCTTTGATTGCTGAGGCACATTTTATTCGTGCGTATGTTAACTTTTATATGCAACGTGTATGGGGAGATGTTCTATTAATCAAGGAAAGTTATAAAGATCCTCAAAACATCCCTCCGGTGGCTAGATCCTCGCAGAAAGAAACGATGGAATTCTGTATTGCAGACCTAAAATTCGCGATTGATAACTTGGATAATAGTACAAAAACCAAAGCCTCCAAAGGTGCTGCACAAGCATTGCTGGCGCATGTTTATGCATGGCAACACGATTATGTGAATGCAGAAAAACTGAGTACAGATGTTATTAATGGAGGATATTCCTTAGAGTCCTCAGAAGATATACGCAATATCTGGGCTGGTGGTTCAAAGGAATCCATCTTCGAGCTTAACATGCTTTACTCTGAGTCAGGTGGTGAAAATGATAGAAATTTCTTCAATATCTTCCTAACGGACCCTGTAGTTAAAGGAAAAGGAAAAGGTAGTGCTTGGACTTTGGATGTAGATTTTAAAGAAAGTTATTTTGAAGATGCGGAAGCGAGATTTGATTCTGTATTTAGAAAAGGTGACGGTAGTACTGAATTTTATCTTCGTAAATATGATAATGTTAAATATTTCGAGCCAGGAAGAACGGATATCTATGCGGTAAGTAATAACTTGGTTATTTACCGTTTGGCAGATATCTATCTTTTAAGAGCGGAATCATATTTCAAGAATGGGAAAACTCAGTTAGCATTGGATGATTTAAATCGTATCCGTGAGCGCGCAGGTTTGGCAAAACTTGCTACAGCGGGATCAGATTTATTTACAGAAATATTTAAGGAAAGAAGAAGAGAATTAATTGGTGAAGGTTCTGCTCAATTTGATGTGATCAGAATGGGATTCCTAAATAAATTGGAGTTTGAAGATTATTACTCTGAATCCCGTATCAATGCCCAAGGTTATTATTGGCCATTAGATATGCGTGCATTATTGCCACAAGATGAATTATTAACCCAAAACCCTTGGTGGAAAAACAATTAAGATTATGAAAATTCAAAATATATTAATCGGAATACTTGGTTTAGTGTTATCTCTGAGTATCTATTCATGCAAAAATGACGATTATAAAATCGGTGGAGATCTTCATGATCCAAACGTAAACATGAGCACCTACGATTTTTTGAAAAGTAATAGGTACGGTATGTTTGATACCCTATTATTGCTTGTAGATAAAGCCGGATTAAAGGAAAAATTAAATCAATCCAATAAAACGTTCTTCGTTCCTTCTGATTATGCAATCAATAATTATGTGCTTGCAAGAACATTGGAGATTCAAAAAATCGACCCATTTAAGAAATGGACTGTAGACTCAATAATGAAATATGAAATGGCTCGTTTTGCTGATTCATTAAATATTTATTTTGTCAATCAGCCGATCGTGAATGATGATTTAAATGCTCAAGGTAAAATTTATAAAAACTTGAAGAATAATGAGGTTGTAGTTTCCTATGAGGAGACAGATGATGAGGCCTTAGGGTATAACTCAAATTCTTCGACAAAGCCAAAATTGGTTTATTTTACGTATTTATATCAGAAGTTAGATCCTAATTTCGATGTGAGCAAAATCGAATATCCTGTGGGGACCAGAACTTTGGTTCAAACTTCAAACGTTCGCACAACCACTGGAACAGTTCATGTATTGTCCAATTCACATACCTTATTTTATCACAGATAGTTATGAAAAGATCAATTATATATAGTTTGGGCTTATTATTGGGCCTTGGCTTTTCAGCCTGTAAAAAAATTCCTGATGGTAACTTGAGTAATATCATTCGTTATGAAGAGTTGCCAATCGAAGTGCCACAAGGTAGAGATTATGTCTCTACGGCCATAAATCCTGAAGGTTCTACTAAGCCCTTGAAGATTAAAATGTTGAATGTTTATGATAGAGAAACCGGAAAAGATGTAACGGATCTCTTTACTAAAACGTATAAACATAAGGTTTGGAAGGCTCTTTATGATCCGAAGGTAGACACCACAATTGCGATGATTGAAGCGAAAAGAATCGACACCATGATTCGTCCAATTAATATCAATCCTGTATCAGGTCAACTGGAAGCAAACTATACCTCCGTTAATCTTCCTATTGGTAAATATAAATTTGACCTTGAAATCGGAAATGCTGTAGAAACCCGTGTATATAAGGGAATTGGTGAATTTGATTTGGTTGAAGCTCCATTCTTTATTATTGATGCGGTTCGTTCCACGGTCGCTATGAAGGTAGGTGCTGAAACTACTACGAAATTAATCCCGAGCACTAGCGAGCATCAGGTGACAAAGAGAATCTCTGAAGAAGGCAATAAGGTAATCGTGAGAATCGTAGATAAAAATGGCACGCCATTTAATCCTAAGGCAGGAGAAATTGCTAGAAGACCAAATTCAGGTACTCAAGGTGGTTTCTTACAAACTATGCAGGATTATTCCATCGAAACTCAGTTATTTGATGACCGTATGGAGTTTACTTATGGCGTTGTTCCATTTCCTTTAAACTCATTAGGAAACGGATTTAATTATTATTACCGTATTCCTGCTCCTTATGTGCAGTTTGATGATAGCCTTGAACTTCCTTACAATACTTATTCCTGTAATGCAAGGTTCAATTTCAGAACTTTCGCACCTGGAACTTATCAAATTGATGTTATAGTTCCAATGGTAAAAAGAGTACCCAAAAAATAAATAGTTATAATAAAATTGTAAGCGACCATAGCAGTATGGTCGCTTTTTTTTGCTTCTTTTCCATCGCTTAAATATCAAATTCAGCTAACTGAATTATATAAATGAATAAGATTACCTAAAGGTAAAACAGTCTGTTCGTGGGAATTATCTACTAATTTCACATTGGAATCAATAGAGATTCCAGAAAATCACACGAATATGAAATCAATCGTAATCCAAAGAAAATGGTTGTCCATCTGGTTTTTGCCACTCTTGATGCTCCAATTAATATCTTGTTCCAAAGATTCCAATGCCAACCCTGAAGATCAAATTCAACCTGATTTAAAGTTAGGTTTTGATACTAGTTTCGCAACTTTTGGTGATTACCAAAAAAATGATGATAAGGTCTATGTCGATAAAAATCTTCGACAAGTAGATAAAAATAAAGCTGTTTATTATTTAAAAAGAGAATTATTAGGGCGTGATATCGTTCCTAATGATGATGAAACTGGAAATTACTGGGAAGACCGTAAGTATTTCAAGGGTACACCAGTATTGTTATTCTTTTATGAGTATTATCGTGTTGATAATAATCAACTACACTTTGCGGTCAATGTCTCTGAACTAGAGGGAACTACAACCTATATGTTCCATGGGAAAGCATTGTGGGCCGCTAATGATAAACCTTTAGCGCAAGGAGCTTATTCGATTGGCGAATTAGATGGGGATTTTACGGTGTTTAACCCAAATGGAAGTATAAAAGATCAATTTGGTTTTGACCGCGGAAGAAAGTATTCGAATATGCAAAAACCCGAAGATGTATATAAACCATTAGTAGGAAAATGGGAAGCGAAGGTAGCTCAAGATGGAAATTTTAAATTGGTTACCCAGGTATATGAATTAAATGGGAATGGCTCCATGAACTTTTATCCGATGACCTATTTAGGTGGAGGTGGAGCAACAGCTCAATGGAGGCCTGTCGATGGAGAGCTCATTAAGACCCTTGGGTCATGGAAATATAGTGGGCAATCCTCGAATTCAGGCTCTATGGAGATCTTCTTTAAGGGTAATGGAATATTGAAGGGAAATGTACAGATTATTTCGCCTACACAGTTTAAATTGAAGCCAGTATCTGTCGATGAAAAATTCAAAAATGAGAACTCCATGAATGAACTAATTTTTCAAAAGAAGCAATAATACTATCTTTTATTTCTCTTATTCTATGAATTGATTGGTCGAAAAAGGGAAAATAGGTAAATGTATCCTCAATCTTTTACTGATATTTTCCCTGATATTTCAAATCATGTAGCAAAGGTAGAAAATATACATGCGCAAGTAGAGTTTTATCGATTAACACAAAATTATTATGTATGTGTTTGAACATATTATTCATTACTACATATTATTCGTGACCAAAAGCACTTCTTAACAAAAATTTAAAAATTATTTTTTATAGTAAATTTTTCTCTTGTTTTTCGGGCGAAATGTTATGTTATTAGCCATTGAGTACATTTTTGCCTACCACTTCTGTTTAGGGAATTTCGATCCAAACCTCCTAATAAATCCAGCTAAGTCATCTTTTGGTAAGATTCTTGTGACCAAAAATACGGTCGAAATTTTTCGACTTGATAATTTTGTGCCCTCAATTTTGTAGAAGTTATAATAAAAGGGGCCAAAATTCGTCTAAATAATAATGTGTTGTATTGCTAACAAGTATTCTAAACATGAAAAAAACTATTTTTTCCTTACTATTATTTGCAGTTTTTGGTTTTAACTCAGCGCAAGCACAATTTTCGCGTCCGCTTAGCGTAGGAATAGGTGCAGGACCTACCATTAACTTGACCGATTTGGCCAATGTCGAAACCAACTTAGCAGGTCATATTGATGTGGATGGTTTAATTACTCCGTTTATCTCGGCAGGTATTCATGCTGAAAAAGGTGCATTAAGTGGTAATGGTTATGCCAGTACTTTTAAAAATGATTATTATGCTTTTAATGCAAATGCAAAAGTCCGTATTGGTCAATTTATGAACCTACCTGATAATTACAGCTATTTTAATCTCCAAGCTGATCCCTTACATAAAATTCTTGCCAATATCTACGTCGGTGCAGGTGCCGGGATGATCAAAAACAATATCACCAATAGTATTGCTGCAAATTATCATGACGCTGTAATCAATCAAGGGGGTGAACTCTCAGAAGACCTGGATGGACTCCACTTTGTAGTGCCATTGAATGTAGGTGTAGATTTTCCAATTGGACGTGGCCTCTATGGTCCGCAATGGGCTATCAACTTGAATTATCAACATACACTAACGACAAAAGATAATCTTGACGGTGTCATCAATAAGAAAAATGACCACTATAGCTATATCTCCCTGGGTGTAAAATACGCTTTGTTTCAAAGGTAAAATCCAATTCAATCATTAACAAAACTGGACAATAATATAAAACAATGGAAAGTATGAAAAGAGTATTCCTCAATCGAATATATACTACCGCTTGTTTATTGCTTGTATTAGCAATAGCAGGTTGTAACTCTTCAAATAATTTTTACAAAGCACCTAAGGTATCTGCATTTAGGGGCGGAAAATTACCAGCTCCTCCGGGAATGGTTTATATCCCTTCAGGAACCATCTTATTTAAGGGTTCCCTGGACAGTGGAAATGTTGGAAAAAACGTCAGCTTAAGTGCATTCTTTATTGACGAAACTGAAGTGACCAACAAACAATATCGCCAATTCGTGAATTGGGTGGCAGATTCCATTGCCGTGACGGACTATTTACAAGATGATCAGTATTTCCTGGATATCGCAAGTGAAGATGGCGAAGGAAAAAGGATAGACTGGAAAAAAGTAAAAAGTGTATCCCCGATCTGGATGAGCTCCGACCCTTCAATAGCAGAACAGATCGCTCCCATGTTGGAAATGAAAGGCTCAACACGCGCTTTAAACCCTGAAGTTATCAAATACAGATTTTCATACCTGAAAACGAAAGGTAACTTGAAAAAAGAATATGTAACGGATACCGTTTCGGTAGTTCCAGCTGAAGATATTTGGTCAAGGGACTTCCCGAATGCTCAGTTAACTTCTCTTGATGCGAACTATTTTACTCATCAGTCTTTTGATTTCTATCCTGTTGTAGGGGTGTCATGGCGTCAAGCACGTGCCTATTCCGATTGGAGAGGTAAAGAGATGATGGCAAACCTAATGAAGAACTCTTACCTAAGTGGTTACCAACTGACTTTCAGCCTTCCAACCGAAGCCCAATGGCAATATGCTGCTGAGGGTAAAATCGACCCAAGGGATACCATAGCGGGAACTAAATTGACCATTGAAGGTAATGAAGGTAAAGAAAAGCTTGCTGTAAACTATAAACAAGGTGAAGGTACTTATGCGCGTGATGGTGCAACATTTACCCTTCCGGTTAAATCATATACCCCGAATAAATTCGGAGTTTATAATATGGCAGGGAATGTCTCAGAATGGACGTTAGATGCTTATTCTCCTTCAGCAATTGCATTTGTAAATGACCTTAACCCGGTGTTATTGTATGATGCTGATGAGAAAGATGCGGATGCATTGAAAAGAAAAGTAGTACGTGGTGGATCATGGAAAGATAATGGTGAACAATTAAACAGCGAAACCAGAAACTATTCAGTGGATTATGAACCACATTCATATATAGGTTTTAGATGTGTCATGTCGGCATTTGAGTTGCCAACTGTACAAAGTAAAACTCGAAAATATTAACATCAATCTGTTAACGAATTAAAGATTATTAAAATGAAAAATTGGATGATGGTAGTGGCCATGGCAATTGGAATTTCTCCAATTATGGCACAAAGTATCGATACGATACCTGATAGCACCGTAATTAACCAGACAGTAATCCAAGTGCAGAACGATACAGTGCAGGGAGAGGTTTTGTCTGACACTATACCGACCACTGATGGATTTTATCAAGTCAACAACTTAGAAGACGCCGTTCCATTTGCTTATCCTGAGGTAAATCTTAAAAATATCAGGTTTTACAAGCGTGTTTGGCGTGATATCGATTTGAAAGATGAACGTAACTTCATTTATGCCGTTCCGGGAAATTCCCTAATGGAAGTAATCATGAAAGGAATTGAAACCGGTAAACTTACTCCTTACAACCCTGAAGATGATTCTTTTAAAGGAAAGCTTTCTGCGAGTGAAGGGATTGCAAGGTTTGCTGACTCGGTATTGGTTCCCATTTTCGATGATGAAGGAAACCAGATCGACTCCAGAATGACCTTAAACGAATTTAACCCTGAACGTGTAACCAAATTCAGAATTAAGGAAGATATCTTCTTTGATAAACAAAGAGGAAGACTTGAAACCCGTATCATCGGGGTTGCTCCTTTAATGGATATTACAACCTCTTCTGAATTGGCGACCTCTGTAGGCTCAACTCCTGCGTTCTGGTTGTACTTCCCGCAATTAAGATATAGCCTGGTTAAAGTGGATATTTCTGACCCTGACCGAGGACTTTATGATATGACCATGGACGACTTATTCGTCCAAAGGAAGTTTGCTAGTAAAATCGTTCGTGAATCTTCACCAGGTATGTTACAACAAGCAACCTTCGCCGGAACAGATAGTCTTCAAACAGATAATTCACAAGTTCTGGAGGATAAATTAGATGCTTACAAGAAAAAACTTTGGACTACACCAAAAGGGGTGAAGGCCGAGAAACTGGAAGGTCATGAGCAAGATCTGAAAATCGAAGAAGAGCAAAAGAGACAAAAGGAATTGATGGAGCAGCAACACCAGGAACGTCAAAATCAACAACAGCAACAAAGCGAACAGCAGTTGGAAGAGTTGTTGAAACAAAGTGAGCAGAGCAATCAAGAAACTGAAAGCACGACGGAAGAAGGAGGGACAGAAGAAGGCTCTTCAAATGAAACGGAAGGTTATAACGAACAGAATCAATTTTAAAATCTATAAAAATCCCAAAATATCGGGCAAGCAAAATTTATATTATGAGTAGAAAGAAAGACAATTCAAGATGGCTACATGTTGCCATTTCTTGGGGAGCAAGTATCGTAATTATCGGTGTGTTATTTAAAATTCTCCATCTTGGAGGCTCATGGGCGAACTACATGATTGGATTAGGATTAACCGTGGAGGCGATTCTATTCTTCTTGATGGGTTTCAATCCTCCGCCTCAGGAGCCTGATTGGTCAAGAGTTTACCCTGAATTGGATGAGAAATTCCAAGGTGAATTACCAGTAAGATCTGCTCAAGTAGTAAATAATCCGCAAGGACCTTCTGCAACTGCAGCATTGGATAAAATGTTTGCTGATGCAAACATCGAACCGGCTACCATTGAAAACTTGGGAAGAGGATTACGTGATTTCGGTGAAAAAGTATCTGCTATCAACCGAATCAGCGATGTATCTCTAGCTACAGATGAGTTTACTCAGAAATTAAGATCTGCAACTTCGAAATTTGATAACCTAAGTGTTGCATTTGAAAAAGCATCAGCGAATTTGGTGGCAATGGCAAATACCAATACGGATACAACTGGCTACCATGAGCAAGTTCAGAACCTGACTTCTAATTTGCGTCAGTTAAATACTATGTATGAAAAAGAGCTTCGTGACTCTTCTACTCACTTGCAGTCCATGAACCATTTCTATGAGAATTTAAGTTTTACAATGAAAAACTTCAATGAATCTTTGGATGATTCCAAAGCTTTCAAAGACGAGGTAAATAAGTTGGCAAAGAACCTCAACGCATTAAATGCTGTATATGGCAATATGTTGAGTGCCATGAATCAACCTCGAGTGTAATTCATCCAAGTAAAATTTTAAAAAAGAAATATGGCATTAGGAAGAGAGACGCCAAGGCAACGGATGATAAACATTCTTTATCTCGTGTTACTTGCCTTGCTCGCATTAAATGTACCCGATTCAATATTGGATGCCTTTAAAAATATCAACAACAGTTTGGAGACTTCAAAATCCAACGTAAATAATTCCGTCCAACAATTGTTTGCAGCATTTGAGAGCACTAAGTTAAAGGATGAACCCGGAAGGGCAAAACCCATATACGATAAAGCTAAGAATGCTCAAGCTATCATTGAGGACCTAAACCAGTACATCAACGGTATTAAGGAAGAATTCGTAAAACAAGGTGGCGGATATGATGAAAAAACCGGCGACCTGAAGATGCGTGAAAACGAAGACATCGCGCCTAGTTTAATGATCAACCAGAAGAAAGGTGTTGAATTAAAAGAGAAGATTAACAGTACTCGTTCTAAGTTGTTAGCCTTGTTAACTCCGGAAGAGCAAAAATCTGTTTCATTTTCTCTGGAAGCCAATGACCCGCAAAAGCCCGTGAATGGAAAACGTAAATGGGAAGAGATTAACTTCGGTAGTGGTACGCCTTTAACAGCTGCCATGACCATTCTGACAAAGATCCAAACGGATGCCCAGAATGCGGAATCAGATATGGTGAAATTAATCTTAGGCAAAATGGACCAAGCAGTCGTGAACCTGGATAAATTTGCTGCCGTTGCGGTTGCTCCAACCTCTTATTTGGTACAAGGACAACCTTATGCTGCGGAAGTATTTTTAACAGCTTCAGATTCTAAATCCCAACCTTCTATATCGGTGAATGGAAATAACCTTGAGGTAGTAGATGGTAAAGGGGTTTACCGAGTTCCTACTAACCAAGAAGGAATCTTTACCTGGTCAGGAGTGATCAAGGTGAAGCAAACGGATGGTTCAATTAAGGAATACCGTACTCCGCAACAAACTTACCAAGTTGCTAGACCATCGGCTGTAGTATCTCCGGATAAGATGAATGTACTTTATATTGGTGTGAATAACCCAATTTCTGTATCGGCACCAGGTACTCCAACGGATAAAATCAAGGTTAGTATGAGTGGCGGTAGCATCAGTGGTTCTGGCGGTAAGTACAATGTCAAGGTTAGTTCTCCTGGTACAGCAAGAATCTCTGTTTCAGCAGAGGTAGCCCCTGGAAAAACACAAACCTTGAGCACAACAGAATTCCGTGTAAAAAGAATTCCGGATCCTATTGCTCAATTTGCTGGTAAAACCGGTGGCTCGATGGCAACTGTAGCAATTAAAGCTCAAAATGCCATCTTCGCAAAATTGGATAATTTTGATTTTGATGCCTCATTTAAGGTTACTAAATTCTCACTTATCATTGCTAAGCCTCGCGCAGATGCGATCGTTCTTTCTACTTCTGGAGGAAGACTAAGCTCAGCAATGCAGTCCGCATTAAATGGAATCACGCCAGGTTCACGTGTAATATTTGATAATATTATCGCCGTAGGACCAGATGGTACTCCTAGACAATTAAACGCAGTTGCTCTAACTGCTAATTAACATAAACAAAAGATGCCCGATTTTTCGGGCATCTTTTTTATTTCCTATTAGTTCGCTCCTAAAGTCCTGTACTCATTTGGACTGTTCCCCACGGCATTCTTGAAAAACCTGGAGAAATGTTGTGGATACTTGAACCCAAGGTCATAAGCAATCTCATTAATGCTCTTTTCTCGATCAAACAATAAGTCTTTTGCTTCTTTTATCAACTTTTGATGAATATATTCTTGAGGTGACTTCCCTGTTTCCTTTTTGATAAGATCTCCGAAATAATTTGCTGATAGATACAATTGATCAGCACAATATGCCACGCTTGGGATACCCAGGGTTTTCGGCATTTCAGAATGGAAATATTTATCTAAGAGTTCTTCAAATCGAAATAGAATCCCCTTATTTACATGTTCCCTTGTGATAAATTGACGATCATAGAATCGCTCACAATAATTTAAAAATAATTCAATATTCGAAACGATTAATTGTTTACTGTGTTTATCCATGTTCTGCTCCAATTCATATTCAATTTTCGCAAAGCAGTCGAGGATTATGTTTCTTTCTTTCTCGGAAAGGTGTAATGCCTCATTGACCGCATAGGAAAAGAAATGGAGGTCTTTCATTCTTTTCGCTAGGCTTGTACCATTCAATAGATCAGGGTGAAATGCCAAGGCATAGCCTTGCGGTTTATAGGCCTCAGTTCCATTTTCACCAATTACCTGTCCGGGTGAAACAAAAATCAAGGTCCCTTCCTCATAATCATAATTCTCCAAGCCATACCGTAAATCACCACACTTAACCTTCTTTAAGAATACCAAATAAAAATCATAGCGCATTTTCCGTAAAGTACGGACGTCTGCTTTATCCAAATCAACCACACTTACCAATGGGTGTAAGGTTTGATTCTTGTTGAACGCATTGTATTCGCTAATGTGGTCAAAGATTAATATATCTTGCATAACCCTAATGTTTTTCCTTCGAAAATAACAATCCTAAACTGATTTGGTTCATCGCGGTTGATTATTCAGTAATTATGGTATTTAAAACTGTAATAGATATACGAATAAAGCTAAATAAGGAGAAATATTGCTATTTTTAATAGATATGCAAGGATCAATTTTCCTTTGTGTATGAAGGACTTATTAATAGTAAAAATGGATCGAATAAAGCTTTGGAACAATCTCCTAATAACTTGCTTTTCCCTGGTTTGGCTAGTCAACGGTCTTTTTTGTAAGATTTTAAACCTAGTTCCTAGACATCAACAAATTGTATCTGAAATCCTAGGAGAATCTTTTTCAAGGCCTTTGACACTTGCAATAGGAATTGGAGAGCTGTTTATGGCTATTTGGGTTATTTCAAGGAAATATAGTTCTTTGAGTGCAATAACTCAGATCCTGTTGATTGTTTTCATGAATATCATTGAGTTTATATTTGCTCCCCATTTGTTGCTATGGGGCAAGCTAAATATGGTTTTTGCTTTTTCCTTGGCGGCATTGATCTATTATCAAGCCTTTATTCTTCAACCTCTTGTCGAGAGGAGGAGTAATGCCCTTTAGTTTAAGAAATCATCCTTTTGCAGTAGAGGCTTTCTTTGAGAGCTCTACAATCTTGACTTTTGCAGTTGCAAAGGCTGAGCTGGAGAAATATGTGCCAAAACCGCTCAAACTCGATTTATTTGAAGATAAATGGGCTTTCTTAACCATTGCTATGGTCAACACGAAGAACCTTCGGCCAAAAGGGTTTTTCAAATTCCTTGGTCAGGATTTCATTCTGATCGGTTATAGAATTTTTGTTAGGTATCAAACCTCTGCAGGAAAAAACTTAAGAGGTCTCTACATCCTCAAATCTGAAACCAACAAATTGAGCATGGAGCTATTGGGAAACTTATTTACTCGATATGCTTATACTACCACTGATATAGAACAAAAGGTAGAAGGAAATACAATGGAAATTAAGTCTATGAAATCGAAGTTTAATTTCAAGTTTTCCAGGCTTTCCGAAAACGAAGTTCAATTGCCTGAATCCTCTGTTTTTCCTTCATGGAAAGAAGCTAGAAGATTCGTCGGACCTCTTCCTTTCACCTTTGAGATAGATCACAAGAACAATCAAGTATTGATAATTGAAGGAGTACGAGAGAATTGGATTGCAAACCCTATTCAGGTCCTATCTGCGAATTTTGAATTTATAGATAGCTTCGCCTTCGATCATATTCATTTATCCAATGCTTTTGAGATTCGAAATGTTCCATATTCCTGGAAGAAAGGAGTTTTTGATTCATGGTAAAGCGGCTTAAATTTCAAGGAGTCTGGAATATTGTACGGTTCAATTGGCATCAATATTTTTTGTACTTCATTGTCGCTATAGTACTGTTGCTGGGAGCTGCCTTTTCTTCCACAAGCTTAAGGTTTATCCTTTTGTTGCTGTTGGGCATTTCCTTCCTTCAAGTGCTCCTATCTTTGGTTGTTTCTTATTACGTGTACGACCATTCTGATCTTTATGAGCTAAAACAAGTTGGGGATTTGAACGGGATGAAGGTTCTCAATATCAATGCTGGTTTTGATGAAACCAGTGCGATACTTGAAAACAAATTCCCAGGAATAAATCTTCTAAAAGCTGATTTCTTTAATCCAAAGCAACATACAGAAGTGTCGATTAAACGAGCAAGAAAAGCGTATCCTAATGGACAAGATACAATTGTTGTCGATTCAGTTTCCTTGCCTTTCCATGAAAAAGAGTTTGATAAAGTCATTTGCATATTCTCAGCGCATGAAATTCGTAATCAAGAGGAACGAATTGCTTTTTTAAGCGAGGTATCCAGAGTTACCAAACCTGCTGGAGAAATCTTGATTATGGAACATTTGAGAGACTTGCCTAATTTCATAGCCTATAATATTGGTTTTTTGCATTTTTATTCCAAAAACAATTGGAAAGCTTGTTTTGAAGCCTCTAAATTGAGCCTTCTGAAAGAAGTGAAATCAAACAAGTTTGTTTCTACCTTTAAATTAAAACCCTATGGTCTTCCAAATTAAAATAATCGGGTATCTGTTAATCTTGCTTAGTTGTATACATGTCATCTTTCCCAGGTACTTTAATTGGGAAATAGATCTAGCGCCTCTTCAACTAATAAACAGGTCTATGATGAAGGTTCATACCTTCTTTATTGCATTGACAGTGGGGATGATGGGTTTACTTTGTGTAGTTGAAACTGAGGATTTGTTACAAACGGAATTGGGAAGAAAAATTTGTCTTGGATTAGGAGTTTTTTGGTTCATCAGATTAATCTTTCAACTCTTTATTTACCCTTCTTTGCTCTGGAAAGGGAAAAAATTCGAAACAGTTATTCATGTTCTGGCGATATTATTTTGGTCTTTCCTCGCGTACAGCTTCTTCAGGGGATATTTTACCCCTAATCCTTAACTTCTGAAATACTAATTTGTGTTCTTGTTATTATTAGCTATCGCTTTCATTTATTTTATCTAATTAATTGTTGTTCAAACATTTTTTCATATTTTGCTTTTGGGTAATTGTAACTTTTTGTAAATTTGTAGCTACAAAATGAGAACTAATTCTTAGATTTAATAAATAGTTCACAAAGACGAATCAATTACTTAAAATTTAAGCATCATGGAAAGTAATAGAAACATAGGAGACACATTAAAGGACTTAACGATTCAACGTAAAGTTTCTGTTGCCATTATATTCGGTGGACTCTTGGCAATGTCTATGTTAATTGCTACCGTTGGACTTTTTGTTAAGCAAGATAAAAGTCTGATGCTATCTGTACTAGTTGTGGCAACCATTATGGCTATCATCCCTAGTGTCTTAAAATTGATCAAAATCAATGCACTTCTTAAAACCAGAATGCAATACTTCAGATCATAAAATCAGAAACCTCTTTTACTTTTCTTATTTAATATATATTTAGGGTTTTCCTATCCTAATTCTTTAACCCTATCCCTCTTTTGGTATTGTACTGAAATATAGTGGCTGTTTGTCCTTTAGAATATTCCCGCTTTTATCAGAAGGGAGTAATGTAAGGTTTCCGTTCATTTCATCTACTTGATAAACAAAATAGTTATCCCCTTTATTTAGTCCTGCTATATTAGTTCCAGCATCCTCTATAGGAATTAAAACCGTATTGTTATCCAGATAGCTTACCTCTAATTCTACCTCTTCATTCAATAGCAAAAAATCCTGGTCTTCTGCGAAAAATAGGTTCAATCCATTCTTAACGTAAGAAGGCGGAGTACCATATTTTGCAGCTTCGCTAATCTGACTTAAGGATTTTCCTTTGATGGCATCGGATTTCTTCATTACTAAGGGTTGACCAATGAATTCGGGATTGAATTTTGGAGTCGTAGAGTTAGGATCTAACCATTCGTCAAAAATGCCTACCTCGAATGAAAAAGGGGCATTCTCCTTAAAAAGCAAGTAAGGTTCCGAAATTTGAGAATTTCCGAATTTAGCAACCAGTTTCTCTTCCAAGAAAACTGAATACTCCGAATTATTATAACCTATGTTTATAGCTTCCAGATCCTTGGGATTGTCATATTGGAAAGACAAAGTCAATGAAACTGAATTTCCATTTTCTTGGACCTCTAAGGTCTTATTTTTGAAAGGCGCCAGCTCTTCCACCCAATTTATTTCCTTGTTCTTTAGTTTTAAGAGTTCTTCAGTTTTAGAAACATCCTGCTCTTCACTCGTAGAAATTAGGTTATTCTGCGTAATGACTACTTGTTTATTTTGGGGATCAATAGATATTATAGCATTTTCAGCAACTAGAGAAGGTTGTTCGCGCATGAAGAACGTACCGATAATAATAAAGAATATTTTTATTTCATTCATCTCTTGGTGGTTTCTGTTGTGAATCTATCTATTGTAAACTATTTAACAAATTTTCGAACATCGCATTGGCTTCAGATAAGGTGTCTTGATCAATCTCTGTTGTGCGATTAAATCGAGTTAACCGACCTTGCTTTTCGGATATTTGAATGTAGGCCATTACTGTTTTATCGCCCCATAAATAATCAAAGATAAATGCCTTTCCCGTGTCATTATTATCCGTATGTGCTGCCAAGTCCTTTATCCAGGATAACATGGGGAGGATTTCAGAATAATTCTCAGAAAACTGTAAACCTAATAAATACCAATGACCATCTTGATAAGCCTGTTTAGCAATAATATGATTATCTTCTAAGATATCTTGCAGGATGTCCCCATTGCTGGGAACATGATAAGCTGGGATATTCTTGAGTTCTGTTTTTGAATACATTTCCCGAGAATCCCACCAATCCAACCAGTTAGAATTTAACGTACTAGCAATTGGTCTAGCCTTTAGGAATCCATCCAAATTCTCTTTCGAAATCCTGACTTTAATATATAATGAACATTGTTCTGACATATCTTAAAATTTAAATCAAACCATATTTGAATAACACGTAACCGCCTCCAATTGTTATCATGGGTAGTGCAAATATCATTAATATAAGCGTTGCAAGGTGTATACCCCAATAGGAAACAATACGGGCAGACTGTGGGTCAGAAGCCTCAAATACAACTGGAACCTGTTCTCCAATTTTATATGTTGCTGGATTGGAACGAAAGTTTGGGCTATAAGAGAAGGTCTTATCCTTATATTTTATCTCCATCACCGGTTGATATAAAATCGAACTGCCTCTATCGTCTCTCGAAGTTACTAATCTATTTTCAATAACTGTAGCATCGCCATAGATTGCCGTTGCCATCATCTTTTTGGTCTTCATATACTGAGCAATGGAAAACCCTAATAATACTAGCCCTAAAATAAGTAGGGACCAATGGATTGCTGCTGACATAATTAATTTTTTCTAGGGTTATCAATAAAATCAAATTTATTCATGAAGTATTCTCCAATGAATGGGAGCGGTTTCTCCACATTGTTAATAGCATGAAGAATGCCAACTATCATTAAAATGAAGATTAATAAGCTACATAAATTGAAAATAAAGGCAACCGATGGGGCCACTGCCATCAGGATAGCCAAAATCAGAACAAAAATGAAGGAGCAAATAATCAAACCTAAACCTTGTTTTAAATGATAGCTACTGAATTGATCGCGATGATCTTTCCCAGCAAAAAATGCTAGTAACCATAATATACCTAAATAGCTTAGTACTGCTTGAACTTTAGAACTCATGATATCCGCGTTTATATTTGATATGTAAAAATACCGACCTAATTCATGCTGAATTATCCGCCGATTTTATCTCAATTTAAATTTGCTAAACTTTCATCAAAAGGATAACTATCTAATCAACACAATTCGTATACATGCCTTAAAACTTGTATATACAAAGTATATACAAGAAACATAATCGCCTGTAAGTGAGGTTGATATATCCTTGGCTAGGTTTTTGATTCTTTCCAAATCGGACTATTCTTTCAAAAAAAAGTAATAGATTGCCAATACCAATTTTCGAGTAATTTATCCATATGAGAAACATTCTGATCATTGTACTTTTGCTAATTACCTTTTCTGGCTTTGGTCAAAGCGTGCTTAATGGCACACAAGAAGTAATTAATCAGGTCGAGGCTTTGAACCTGAAAAACCAGGATGACAAATCCATGGAGCTTCTGAACCAAGCCTTAAAGAACCCTGCAAATGGTCCTGATGATATTATCTACCTGAATACCTATAAAAGTGGAATATTCTTAGAAAGAGACAGTTTGAAATTAGGAAGTGCAACCGTTGACCTGGTTATTGATCAGATTGATAATACCAATAATCCTGTCACAAAAGCAATGGCTTTGCGGGCAAGGGCATTCATGAATAGTTATCTGAATTTAACCGATCAAGTGGTCAAGGATTCACAAGAAGCTCTGAAACTCTTAGAAAACGAAAAGAATGTAGACCATCTCAAATATTATTTCAATTATCTCATTTATGCATCCTATACGGGTTGGGATGAAAATAATAAAATGGAGCATTATATCCGAGAGTGTGATAAATACGCCCAAAAGACAGATAATAAAAATTACATCGCGAATGTGCAACTCGGATATGCGAGTGTGTACTTAAACAAGTATAGAAAGTCGAAAGATAAAAAGGATATAGACAGTAACTTCTTCTATTTGCAAAGAGCTTATCAGTTATTTGAGGAGTTTCCTTCTAAGGTGAGTAGCAATACCTTGGTTGTTGCCGCTATCAACCTTGCTAATTACTATTTGGAATATGACAATGGACCAATCGCTAAGCGCAAGGAATTGGCATATAAATATCTTGATGAGGCCGAAGTAGAATTGAAGAATGAACGAGCCAGGTTCAGTAGATGGATCAATATTTATGGAATCAAGAGTGACTTTGCGGTCAAGGAAGGAAATATCGCACTAGCTGAACAATACCTTATTGAGGGGGTAAGTAAGCTGGATTCCAGAAGAGATAATTCCCTGTTCAGGTTGGAATATCTACTCTTTAAACATCTAGCAGACCTTTCCGAAAAGAAAGGCGACATCAAATCGGCCTTGAATTATCAGAAAAAATCAGAAAGTGTTCTCAAACAAAATTTCGATCAGCAACAAATTACCAATACCCAGAAGCTGGAAATTCAATACGAAACCGAAAAGAAAGATCAGCAACTTAAGCTATTGGGAGAAACAGCTGATTTGAGGCAGAGACAAAATTATCTATATGGCGGTTTGGCAATCTTGGCCACATTAGGTCTAGCCTTTATGTTTAGGTCTTACCATTTTAAGCTACGATATTCCATCGAACGCGAAAAGAAATTAGCCTTGGAAAAAGAAGATGCAGAACAGAACGCTGAGATGCAAGTTCGCCTAGAAAGGGAGGAACAAGCTCGTTTGAAAGCCGAACAGGACTTACTGGAACTGAAACATCAACAACTACAAAAGGAAGCTCTTGCAAACTCATTGATTATTGAGCATAAGAATGACATGCTGAAGCAGATCCAATCCAAACTTCAAGATGGTGACCCACGTGATATTCAAAAGTTATTGCGTGAAGAGACTCTACTGAATGCTGATTTTGAGGATATTAAATGGCAAATTCAACAATTGCACCCGACATTCTTCTCGCAATTGATAGAAAAGGCCAATCAAAAACTTACTCCATTGGATCTTAGGTATTGCGCTTATATTTATTTACAGATGTCGACCAAACAGATCGCTCAGGTATTGCATGTAGAAGCACAATCTGTACGGATGTTCAAGTATAGACTCAAACAAAAGTTTGGACTTTCCAAGGAAAGTGACCTGGAGTCTTTCTTGCAGGAAGTGGGATCCTAAACTAAAGCTTATGAATTGGCATAAAATCAAAAGTAATTTTAGAACAGTGCTTGTCACAAGCCTATTTGTCCCTGTTCTTTATGCTTGTCAAGCACAAGAGAAGAACCACTATGTTCCTGTTCTGGAGGTTCCTGAATTGACGGAGGGCGAACCGAATGGATATGATATTGCCTTTCAACCTACAAAAATCAAAAACCTGGCAAACGACACTGAGGTAGAAATTCTATTTCAAAATGATGAACTTTCTTTTGGCTTTTTCAATGATGTCCTCTTTACCAATCCGCAACAAGGCTTGATTGTTGGAGGAACGAGGTTAGCTATTCGTACTACAAAAGATGGCGGCCAAAACTGGAGGGCTTATGATTTTTCTAGATTTGCCAATGCCTTTCATAGCACCGCCCAGACCAAAGACCATGTTTATGTACTGGGTGAAAGCAAGTATGTTTTTAGGAGCAACAAGCAGTTTGATAACTGGGAAGTCTTTGATTGCAAGATTCTCTATCCAGATGCGGAAAGTATTACTTGGTATAAGCTGCGTTTTCTCAATGATAACTTTGGGATAGCAGTCGGAGAAAGAAAAGATAAGCTTGAGCCCCTCATGATGTTGACCAAGAATGCTGGTAAATCCTGGGAATCTGTAAGCCTGAATGATAGTCTCCTGAAAAATAAATCATGGATCGACATTACAATATTGGATACGCTAAACTGGTTGGTCTTGGATGCTGCCATTGGTTCTCCATTTTATACTGCTGATGCAGGAAAAACCTGGTCAGATTATACTTCACCATTACAGACCAATGTGGATGCAACATTGAGGTCCTTATGGATGGTCAACCCCAAGGAATTGTACGGTGTTGGATCACGCTCATTTTGGAGATCAACAGATTTTGGAAAGAATTGGATGCGCTTAGATATCTCTAAACCTTTCAATCCAATCGAAGATTATAACGAAGGTGATTATTTAGTCTTTACTGATATCATTGGGATTGATGATGATATTTATTTAACCAGTACTGCTGATTACATTGACGATGGTCGATATGCATTTGCTTATAAATTTGATAGAGCAAGTGAATTATTGAAACCAATCTTACTTTCAGATACGGCTGCTTTCATTGGAGATTCACACGCGATTTATGCCTTAGATAAAGAGAATATTTTCATCATGGATCGCGATAAGCTATATCGGGTCAAGGATAAGAATTAAGACCTAAGAAAAAAAAGGAGGCTATTCAGCCTCCTTAGAACATAAATTGTTTATTGTACTTAGTAACCAGGGTTCTGAGTTAATCCACCGCCCAAGGAAATTTGAGCTGTTGGAATTGGGTAAATCATATACTCTGCTTTGCTAAGGCTTTTGTATTTCTTCAAGGCCAATTTCGTTCTCACAAAATCAAACCAAGTCTCACCTTCAAACATCAGTTCGCGTTCTTTTTCCTCCTGTACAGCGGTGATAAAGTTCGCTAAGTTGCCAAACGATCCAATAGGCTTCGTCACTCCAGCTCGGTCTTGCACCATTTTCAATGAGTTATATGCCGCTTGACTGACGCTATTATCAACTCTAGCTTTTGCCTCCGCATGAATCAGGTAAAGTTCTGCTAATCGAATTACAGTTACATTCTGACTTGCTGGCGAGAAATTAGGAAACTTGCCCATGAAGTAATTATTATTGCTTCCTTTCTTGATGGTGAAATCTTTCCTTTTATCTGCTTCTTCATACAGGTCTAAAACGGTGGAGTCCTTTGCAAAGAATAAGACTGATGCATTATCATTAGCTACTGAAGCTAAAGGATTGGTCGCTTGATCGTCGAATTGCAATTCGAAAATTGCTTCATTAGTGTTTTGAGTAGTCCATATTGTGCTATAATCCGAGACCAAACTGAAACCTCCTGAGTTAATGACCTCATTGGATAAATCCGCAGCTTTTTTATAATCATTCGTAAAGGATGCCTGGTAGAGATAAACCTTGGCTAACAAGGCCTTCGCCCCCCAATGGGAAGCTCTTCCGCGGGATTCATCGCCTGAATAGGGGTTTTCTTTAGGCAATGCAGCAATGGCATCGGTAAGGTCCTTTACGATTTGTGTATAGGTGTCTTCCTTTTTCGCCTGTGGCGTATTGAGATCATCACCTTCTTTGGTGGCTGTTAATTTTAAAGGAATTCTTTCAAATGCCCGAACCAGAAAGAAATAATTTAATGCCCGTATAAACTTAGCTTCACCAACCAGGACCTTTTTCTTTTCATCAGAGATCATGGATGCATCCATATTCGGAACTTCTTCAATAACATTGTTTGCAGCATTGATTGTTGCATATAATGCCTGCCACATATTAGCTGTCCATGGATTGATTGCTTGAATTTCATGCGCCGCTATGGTTTCATATTCTGGATACACCGCTGAATGTCGAACATGCACGGCCGAAAATTCTGGAACAATCAAGGTGGATTGGCCCCATGAATAGGAATTCATCATGGACCGGTATGCTCCAATAACTGCCGCATTGGCATTCGTCTCGGAGTTGAAATATTCATCTTCGGTAATCTGACCTAAAGGGTCTTTATCTAGAAATTTGTTGCATGAACTCATGGAAATCGCTGTCAATGCAACGAAACATATGGATAATATTCTGTTTTTCATTTTCATATTTGCGACCGTTAGAAAGTTAAGTTAATACCTGTAGTGAAAATCCTTGGTTGTGGATAACTTCCATAGTCATAACCGTAAATTAATCCTGTATTTGCACCACCATGACTCGAGCTAACCTCTGGGTCATAACCTCTGTATTTGGTGAATACATATGCATTTTGTACTGTCACATAAAAGCGTAATCTCTTCATCTTGATACGCTCTGCGACCTCAGTTGGTAATGAGTAGCCCAAGGTGATGTTTCTGATTCTAAAGAATGAACCATCTTCAACAAACCTTGAAGAAACAGCACCATTATCCAAGCTTCCCGGAGCAGGACGCGGTACATCGGTAATATCTCCCGGCTCACGCCATCTGTCTACAAAATCTATAAATTGATTGGAACTTGGATTAAATCCTTCTAGACCTGAAGCCAAGTTGTAATTGAAAATATCATTCCCATAGGAGAATTGTCCCAAGATGCTCAGGTCGAAATTTTTGTATTCAAAATTGTTGGTAATACCACCGAAGAATTGAGGGTTGGGATCCCCAATCATCACGTGATCTTCATAGTCTGTTGGTGTAACAGCCTCGCCATTCCTACCTAAATAATCAATCATCCCAGTCTCTGGATTAACACCTAATGCCTTCCAACCATAGAAAACTCCCAATGGCATACCTGGAATCGCACGGTTCAAATCGCCAACACCTCCACGCATTTCGGATAATCCTTCTGGTAAAGCCAAAACTTTATTTCTATTAAAAGTCATGTTAAGGGAAGTGTTCCATTTGAATTCTCCCACTAGGTTTTTGCTGCTTAGTTCAAACTCAAATCCTTTGTTTTCAATGTCTCCTGAGTTCGTGAAGCGATTAATAAATCCTGAACTTGTTAGTATCGGAAGACCAATCAATAAATCGGATGTTTTCTTGTAATAGTAATCTGCCAATAAGGAGATTCGATCATTGAAGAAACCGGCATCTACCCCAACGTTCCATTGTCTGGTAGTTTCCCATTTCAAGCCCTTGTCACCAAGCACATTTGGAATAAATCCCGCCTGGCCCATATAATTGTTACCACTGGAGTATAATGAACGACTCGCATAGTTTCCAATATTTTGATTACCTGTGATCCCCCAAGATGCTCTTAATTTCAAATCACTGAAAGTCGCATTATCTTTTAAGAATTCTTCTTCAGAGATTCTCCATGCTGCAGCCATCGATGGGAATACAGCCCAACGGTTATCAGCTCCAAATCGAGAGGATCCATCCATTCTCACATTCGCATTGATAATATATCGATCCTTATATACGTAGGATGCTCTGGCAAATCCAGATGCGATAGCCCATTCTTCAGGATAAGCATTGGCACCTGTTATCACACCACCACCAGTTACATAAGGAATATCGTTGTTTGGAAAGCCTGAGCGTTGTGCATGTGTGAATTCCAAACGCGATCCTTGAACCGAGAAACCACCTAAAGCATTGATGTAATGGTCACCAAACGTTTTGTCAAAGGTTAACGTAGTCTCGTTGATCCATAATTGATCACGGGTACTTCTGCTAGCACCAATACCACCTTGACTTGTGTATGAGCGTAATCCCGTCGGAGGCATAAAAAAGGTCTCATCAATAAAACTTAAGTCTGTCCCGAAGCTTGTCTTCAATAATAACTCTGGAATAATATTATATTCCGCACTTGCATTCGCGAGGATACGATAAGTTTGAGCCTTGTTGGTTGGTAATTCCAACATAGCAACAGGGTTCTCTCTGGTTAACCTAACTTGATCATAGTAATAGTTTCCATTGTCATCATAAACCGGAATATTAGGCGGCGAGAAAATACCAGACTTTGTCGAACCTTCTTTTGAATTTTCTTCCTGAACTCTATGATTCGTTGCTCTAGTCAAGTTCATGGAAGTTGAAAATCTTAGTTTATCACTATGTTGGTGATTCAGGTTTAATCGACCACTTAATCTGTCGAAATCTGAGGATAACAATACCCCACCTTGTTTCATGTAGCCTACTGAAGTATAATATTGGGTTTTATCACTACCTCCACTTGCAGAAAGTTCATAATTTCTGGTTGGGGAAGTTCTAAAAATAGCTTCTTGCCAATCAGTATTGATTCCAGGGTTGGAGAAGATCTGATCAGGAATAGTTTTACTAGGATCTTCCTCTTGTAAGATTCTGTAGTAATCCTTCATGTAGTCCTGGTATTGGGCGGTATTCATGAAATCATAATACCTTTCTTTCGGTACCTGCGAAAACCCTTCATACATATTGAAGTTGAATTGGCTTTGTCCTGCAAGACCTTTTTTGGTTGTGATCAATACGACCCCATTAGCCGCTCTGGAACCATAGATCGAAGAAGATGCCGCATCTTTCAATACTTCGATGGATTGAACATCCGAAGGATTGATTGAAGAAAGGACATTGATCCCTTGAGTACCACCACCAAAGTCAAAAGTAGAACCTCCGGTGAAATTTGTAGTACTGTTTACGGGGATTCCGTCAACCACGTAAAGTGGGTCTGAACTCGCGTTGATGGAGGTTGTACCACGTACCCGAATGCTGATGCCACCACCTGGTGAACCTGACTTTTGAGTCACTTGCACACCCCCAGCCTTACCTTGGATGGCCTGAGTAACACTTGGTAGAACCTCATCTTCGATTTCATTGGCTCCAATACTCGAAACGGCTGTTGGAAGGGTAGCTCTTTTCATGGTACCATATCCAACCGCAACCACTTGAACGGATTCGATGGTATTGGTTTCTGTTGCCATGACAACTTGAATGTCTTTTCGATTTCCAACGGTTTGGGTTATGGTTTTATAACCAATGGATGAAAATCTGATTTTATTTTTCGCATCCGCGGCGATTTGAAACTTCCCGTTTTCGTCGGTACTGGCAGTGGCATTTGAGCCCACAACCTTCACTGTAATTCCCGGCAATGGACCTGAAGGTCCAGTCACGGTTCCAGTGATTGTATTTTGTCCAGATGGAGCTGTACCTGTGGCTTCTTGAGCTGTGCTATCTGTAGCAACAGCATTTTGGGAGCTATCCACTTGAACCATGCTGCTGTCAGTTTCAGTTATCGTGCTATCGACTTGGCTGCTGTCCACATTGGCTGAATCAGTTTCTTCAGCTTCCGATTCTGGCGTAGCAACCAATATTTTCACGTCCAATTGTTTTTGATTATTGACATGAATTTCTTGGGTTGCAAAGCCTGATTTTAGGAAAACCAATACCCCATTGGGATTGGCCGCAATTTTATACTCCCCATTCTCATTGGAAAGGACAGAATTTGTGGTCCCCTGCTCAGTGATTACCACACCTTCAACAGCTGTACCAGTGGAATCAGTAATCTTTCCAATGATATCTAAGGAATCGATGTTTGCGGAAGGTAACTTGGTTTTTAATTCTAATTTGTGATTTCTCTCGTTAGTGCTTGCCCGACCTTGATGGCAAAAAAGCATGAACGTACATGCTATGAATAGCGAACGGTAAAGGATTTGCGTCATATATTAATTGTTTATCAGAGTACTTTTTAAATAAAAATTCCGTTCAAATGGTGATTTAAATAGCCTATTTCCTGGAAGAAATGGGATTAAACCCTCAAACTTTATATCAAGTTTGTTACAGTAATGTGTATTACTTAAACGAAACCAAACCTATTTTGTTATAAAAATTCCTGAAATAAATAAAATAACAACAATTTATTGACGAAAGTGGAAATCTAACTAATTAGCATTTAATGAGAAATGGCTAAAAATAAAGCCATGAATTTTTGGATGATTCTTCGCTATTGTTTGAGATAATTACCCCCTAATCCTTCAACTTTCATTCAGGTTATGGAATAGCTTTAGTCAAATTTTACCTAGGGGCGGAGTTGTCTCGGATATCCTTCGGACCTTGTCCGCAAAAATTCGAACAAGCTCCGACAGACATCCGAAGAAGGTCCGGAGAAAGTCCCTAGAAAGTGGGAGTTTGAGTCAAGCTATTCCATAATTTGGGACAAAAAAAGAGCCGCTCGATTCGAGCGGCTCTTAAGAGAATTTTATTTAAGAATTAAATACCTAAAATTTCTTTATTGAAGTTTTCATCAGCGCCAGTTGCTGCGAAATCATCGAATGCTTTATCGGTTACTTTGATAATATTGTTTTTGATAAACTGTGCACCTTCGGTTGCTCCATCGACAGAGTTTTTCAATGCACACTCCCATTCCATAACTGCCCAGCCATCAAAATCATAAGCAGCTAATTTGCTGAAAATGCCTTTGAAATCTACTTGGCCATCTCCTAATGAACGGAATCTTCCAGCACGTTCTACCCATCCGGAGTAACCTCCGTAAACACCTTGTTTTCCTGTTGGGTTAAATTCAGCATCCTTCACATGGAACATTTTTATGCGATCATGGTAATGATCTATATAACTCAGGTAATCCATTCCTTGCAATAATAGGTGGGACGGATCATATAGTAAACAAGCTCTTGGGTGATTATTTGCGGCTTCTAGGAAACGCTCGTAACTCACACCATCATGTAAATCTTCACCAGGGTGAATTTCATAACAAACATCTACTCCGTTTTTATCGAACTCATCCAAGATAGGCAACCATCTTTTCGCTAATTCCTTAAAACCGGTTTCTACCGCTCCTGCAGGGCGTTGGGGCCATGGGTAAACCATATGCCATAATAATGCACCGCTGAAAGTCGCATGTGCATTCAAACCTAAATTCGCGGAAGCTTTTGCCGCCAATTTTAATTGGTCAATCGCCCATTCCGTTCTGGCTTTAGGGTTATTTCTATATTTTTCTGGAGCAAAGCCATCAAAAAGTTTATCATAAGCAGGATGAACAGCTACTAACTGACCTTGAAGGTGGGTGGATAATTCTGTGATCTCAACACCTTTTTCTTTAAGCTTTCCTTTGATCTCATCTGCATAAGTCTTGCTTTCCGCAACTTTTTGCATATCAAAGAAGTTAGGGTCGTTCGTAGGGATTTGCACACCTTTAAAACCAAGGGAGCTCGCCCATTCACTAATAGTTTCTAGATTATTATATGGAGCTTCATCTGCTATAAACTGGGCAAGAAATATACCCGGACCTTTTAATGTTTTCATAAAATAATAGTTTTACTAAATATAGGAAATCAATCTGTTAAATAGTGTATTTGAAACACTAAAATCTAAGTTGGTAACAAATCATTTGCAAAATCAGTGGGTCTTTTTCCGGTGGTTTGCAGGAAGGTATTGGAAAATGAAGCAATACTCTTATAGCCTACCTCGTAGCTGATTTCGCTGATACTTTTCTTTCTTTCCAGGATTAATTCAATGGATTTAATGATCCTGGCAGTTTTTACAAACTGCAGGAAAGAGCTGTGTAAATATTGTTCAAACAATCGGCTCAGGCTTCGGGTTCCCAAATTGAATTTATCAGCTATAATATCTAATCGAAGATCTGTTTCTAGATTGTTCGAAATATAAACCAGTATAGGTTTTAATTGATGTTGTTCAGAAGTGCCAAGGGATAAAGTAAATCGTTGTGGACTTAATTTGGGGAGCAATTGAACTAAGGATTGCAGAAAAACATATTGTTCATCCCTGAGATCGAAGATGGAGGTACCACAAAATTTTAGAGTTTCAATGATTAAAGGGTGAGCAGGAAAAATTCCAATTTTTTGATGAAAAGGTTGGATTTGTTTATCGTCGAGAGGGATATATAAATTCCTGACCAGGATATGTTGTTCCCTTTGATGTCGGAATTTGTGTTCCATATGCGGGGGAATCCAAATATAGTGATAAGAAGGAATGAAATAAGCTTTCTCTTGGGTATGTAAATAGGTGATTCCACCTTCCAATAAAGTAAGTTGAGCTTTGGGATGGGCATGAAAATCGAAATTCTCAGGTTTCATTTGAAAAGTCAAGATCTGCTTGTCCTCCGTACTGATCAGTTTTAAAAAATCCCTATCCATTAGGATAAAGGTAAAAAGAATAGGCTAGAATCATATAATATATGTCCAATTATATAAAAAACGGAAGGTTTGCATTTTAGACCTTTGTACCACGATATGAAAGAAAATAAAATGTGGACACGGGATTTTATATTATCCTGTTTAGGTTGTTTTTTCCTGTTTGTGAATTTTTATATGCTTTTGAGCTCAATGCCTTTGGCAATAAAGCAGAATATGGGCGGAACTGCACGAGATATGAGTTTAGTAGTTTCGATTTATCTATTGGGGATTGTCTTATTAAGACCATTTTCAGGTGTGATTTCGGATCGAATTGGCTCGAAGAAAATATCGGTTATTACCATGTTGATCTTTGTGATTTGTTCTTTTTTGTATCTGGGCATACATGCCATCCTACCTCTTTTGATTGTTAGGATGATTCATGGAGTATTTCATTCATTATCAACGACTGCGCATGCAGCCATGGCGATAACGATGGTGCCAAATAGTAGAAAGGGCGAGGGTGTCGGATACTATGGTTTGGCGATGAGTCTATCCATGGTTCTTGGGCCAGCTTTAGGGTTATATGTCTTAAATGCATTTGGGTTTGAGGCCTTGATTCTTTTGGCAGCCATATTTTCCGTAATCAGTTGGTTTTTGACTTTATTTATTAAGAACCCAGAAACCAATTCAGTTAACTTGCAAAGGCAGCCTGCTGCGTCTAAGTTTAAGTTTTCGAATCTCATTGAGATGAAAGCTGTTCCGGTCTGTATCTCGGCCATGTTATTTGCATTTTCCTATTCTTCGATTATTTCATTTATGGCGGTATTTACTTCGGAATTGGGAATTCCGGAGGCGGCAATGTATTATTTTATCAGTTTTGCGATAAGCATTTTGGTCACTAGACCCCTTATTGGAAAGCTGTTGGATTCCAGAGGGCCAAGTTATTTGATCATACCTTCCCTTATCATCTTTGCCTTAGGCTTATTAGTTTTAGGATCAGCTAGTGGGATGACACAGATTTTATTTGCAGGAATAATTTTGGGGATTGCCTATGGAGCGATTTTCCCAAGTTTCCAAACGATTACCCTAAAATTAAGTCCTATTGATAAAGCCGGTTCTGCTACGGCTACCTTCTTTTTGTTTTATGATTCTGGCTTTGGTTTAGGCGCATTTGCTTTAACTGTGGTTGCCTCCTATTTTGGTTATTCAAAAATGTATATGTTGGTGAGTGGATTGATTCTGCTGACGCTATTCTTATATTATACTTTATATCATCGAAAACAACAGACCTCAATAGCGAATTAATTCGTAAAGTACCTATGAAAGGCGCACCTTTGAAAATTTTTTCAAAGGTGTTTTTTTTTGACTAAAAATGTTGTTTCTGTCTATCTAAATGGATAAAAAACTAGATTTTTAGCGCTTAGTCTAAGGATAGAAATCTTTTTCTTAACATTTCTTGGCATAATGATTGGAAGTATGCCCGAGGAGTAAATGAGTTTTAAAGAAATTAGATAATAGCATTATGAAAAAGTTAATGATTTTGGGTTTAGTGGCAATTGGATTTGCTTCATGTAGTAAGGAAACCCTGAATAGTGCGGAGAATGATATTGCTCTGAATGCAATTCGTACTGGGGAATGGAAGAATGTAGTGAAAACTACCACTGTAGATGGAAAAGAGATTACGGATACCATTGCATCAACGAGCAGAGGAACCTATTTAGATTTTGATAAAGACGGCTATGCCTATGTTTATGATGGTAAAGGTGGCTCAAAGTCTTTTGCATACAGAATTGAAAATTCAAAAACCATGTATTTTGATAATGTTCAATACAAGATAAACGAAAGTATTATTCAGTCTACGATTAGATTTTCTATTTCCGGACAGGATAATGCAGCAAATACGAAGATAGAGTTTAAAAGAAAGTAGAAATTAAACTTAATTTTGAGAACTGGCATATGCGTTTTACGTGTATGCCTTTTTTTTCTGAAAGTTATTATTGTTTTTTTTAAGTAATCCAATAAAATATTAGACCAGTGATTATTCAAGGGTCTATTTTTTGTCCGGATAATTTTGTTTCTGTTTCTTATGTATGATTATTTATGATGAAATGACTTGATTAATAAAAACAAGAGTATAATTTTTTCTACGAGCTCTAAAGGCATCAACTGTTGGTTCTTAACGTCTGATATCAGTTTTATTTTCGGGGAGTCCAACCACCAAAAAAAGGTCGATCTTTTATTTGTAAGACGTGTTCTTAAGGGTACTCAATTGTTTCTGTAATCTGTCAATTCTTTTAAGTCGTCTATTTTCAAGTATTTTCTTGTCCTGTGGATGCAATTGATAGGCTTCCTTGTCCCTCAGGACATGGTATGCTGCAATCAAGATCTTATGTGCGATGGCTATTGTTGCCTTCTTCTGACCTCTTCGTGCAGCGATTTGATGATGCTTGATCGCAAGTAATGGATTTACCTTGGATCTAGAGGCCACCCATGCTGCCTCCACGAGCGTCGTCTTGAGATACTTGTTTCCACGTGTTATTTTCGAGGAGTACTTCTTTCCTGCACTCTCATTGTTGCCCGGGCAAACCCCAGCCCATGAAGAAAGGTTCTGATGTGTTGGAAATTGAGCCATGTCCGTACCGATTTCTGAAACGATTCCCAGTGCCACCCTGGAAGATACTCCAGGGATAGATTCCAGTAGTTCCAGCTCCTGGTGCATGATCCTTGCGTACTGTTCCATCTGAGCCTCTGATTGTGCTATTTGTAGATTGATATGATCGATGGATTGCAGTATTAGGTTCAACATGAAGCGGTGGTGATCCGTGATCTTGCCAGTAAGTGCCTTAAGTAGCTCTGCGTGTTTCTTGACCAGCGAACCCTTGGCCATGCTTGCCAATAGCAAAGGATCGAGGTGACCTTTGGCCATGGCCCGGACCATTTCCATGGCGCTTACCCCAAATACGTCGCTGACCACGCTCCGCAGTTTGATGTTGGCGGATTCAAGGATGTTCTGTAACCGGTTCTTTTCTGCGGTCCGCATAGCGATCAACTTGCGCCTATGTCGGAAAAGCTCCCTGAGCTCACGGATATGTTGTGGTGGGATGAAGCTTCCCTTCAGTAGACCGGAAAGAAGCAGTTTGGTGATCCATTCGCTATCCTTCTTGTCGGTCTTCTGTCCCGGAACATTTTTGATATGCCGGGCATTGACCAGTAGGATGTGAAAATAGTCTTCCAGAACCGCGTAAACCGGTCGCCAGTAAACTCCAGTGCTCTCCATGGCAACCTGTGTAATGGAATGAGCCTGAAGCCATTCCACTAAATTGTACAGGTCATCCGTAAAAGTTAAGAAGGTTTTTGTCTCTGTATCAAAATCACTACCTTTAATGGTAGCAACTACTGTGTCTTTGTGGACATCCAGTCCACAACCACGATCAAGGATAAAGGGTAATCCGCTGACAGCCATAGGTCTTATATTTATTGGTACTAAGATACCGTTTTGGCTAAATGCCTATTGGGACTATGAGCCCGTGACTTTCATGGCTGTTGGTGATACCCGATGTATAATGATCGTTTTATTTTTTATTCTTTTCCTCAATCCATTGCGATAGATATTTGGAGGCGAGAAATTGATTGGACCATAAAATTTGACCTACCATATTCTTCCTTCGCAATCTATTTAAATCAGTTTCTAAATTTTCAATCTGCGTTAAAAACTCCATTCCCCAATTGGGATCTATTAAGGATTTCAGGATTTTTTCAGCGGTCTCGGCTGCGGTATTCCATGCTGCCGAATCTTGATACAGTGCTGTTGCTGCCTCAATTAATTCTTCCGATGTATTCGCGATTGTACCTGGCCAATCTTGATTTTGAAACATGGCCTCCGCCCCAACCTTTGAGCTGACTGAAGGAGTACCAGCATAAAGAGCGTCAATAAATTTTCCTTTTAATCCAGCTCCAAATGGGATTGGCGCGAAAAGAACCCTATACTTTTTTAGGGTTTCAATGGCATGATCTGCACGGCCCATTATCCTAAATCCTTGTTTGGGTTGATTTAGTTGCCATACCTTTTCAGAGGGATAGGCACCATAGATATGCATTTCGGCTTCCGGCAATCTTTTTCGAATGGAAGGCCATAATTCTTTAATGACCTGAACGGTTTTCCAATTGGGTTCATGTAGAAAATTGCCAATAAAGGCAAAATGTTCCCGATCCTCGAAACCATAATTTGATTGTTCCTGATTATGTAAAACCTGAAAAGGCAGATAACATAATAAGGACTTAGGGACATTAAATTCTTCTTGAAGGAGGTTCATTTCAAAAGCAGAAATAATCAGGCTTAAATCTGAGCGATAAATTGCTGCTAGTTCTCTTTTAGCAAGGTCAGAATATAAAAGTGAGTCATCGAGTTCGATTCCTTTTTTGTATGCATTTTGACGCCCTTGCCTTACGAAATGTAAGTCTTCGGTATCCAGAATTCGGATGGCATCCGGACAATTTTGAGCAACTCTCCAGCTGTATTGTTCCTCAACCATAAATCGGTCGAATAGCACTATTTCAGGATTTAGCTCCTTTAAGATTTCATCAAAAGAAGAGTCGTTTAATTTGATTTCGATTTCCTGCACATCTTTTTCCTGTAGAGGGAAACTAAACTCTGACTTACTTGCCGCAGAAGCGAAGGTTATTTTATAACCATGAGAAAGAAATAGGTCCACGAGTTGAAGCATTCGCCATCCTGCTGCAGAGGAGGTAGGTTCTGGCCATACTAAACCGATGAAAAGTATTGTTTTTCTCATGCTGCAAATTAGCATTATTTCATGTATTTAGGGGGATGATTTTGTTTTCATTACCTTTGTTGAAATTTTGATTACTATGTTAGGACTTAAACTTTTGACGGACCCACGTTGGGCAAATATTGCGGAATCTAATTTGGAGGAAATCTTGACGGATCACGCTTGGTGTGAGCAGAAAGCAGCTTCCAATGCTATTTCCTTAATTACCCAAAACTCCGAGCTTGAGGATTTGGTTCATGAATTGACTGCCATTGCCATTGAAGAAATGGAACATTTCAAGATGGTGATTGATATTATCAAAGAGCGAGGTTATGAATTAGGCCGCGAACGCAAGGATGATTATGTAGGGCAATTGATGAAATTTGCCAAGAAGGATGGTTCGAGGAATCAAGCTTTTATTGATCGTCTATTATTTGCAGCGATGATAGAAGCCCGAAGCTGTGAACGATTCAGAGTCCTTTCCAAAAACATAAAAGATCAGGAACTAGCCAAGTTTTATTATGATCTGATGGTCTCAGAAGCCAATCATTATACGACCTTTTTGAATTTTGCGAAAAAATATACCAAAGACGTAGATGTCGATAAACGCTGGAAAGAGTGGTTGGACTTTGAAGGGGAATTAATCCAATCCTACGGAACGAAAGAACATATCCACGGATAATCAGGTAGGGGCTTATTGCATAAGCCCTTTTCTATAAAATGTTTCCGGATGAAACATGCTGTATGCGGTTGTGATATTGGTAGGGAAACCGAGTCGATATTAGGTCGAGAAGCCGAGTCGATATTAGTCGCGTATGCGGTTGTTTAAGGGGGGCGTATGCAATACGCCCCTACGAAGCGCTTTCGGTTTTATCTTTGATGGCTAATTGGCCACATGCGGCGTCGATATCTTTTCCACGGCTACGACGGACATTGGTGATTACACCTTGGCTGCGTAGGTAATTTGCAAATTGGTCGATTTTGTCGGCTTCTGCATTGACGAAATCTGCTAATGCAATTGGGTTATATTCGATGATATTGACCTTGCAGGGAACATTCTTGCAGAATTTTGCTAATTCTTTGGCGTCTTGGATTTCATCGTTGAAATTGTTGAAGACGATATATTCGAATGTTATTGGGCTTTTAGTCTTGGCGTAGAAATACTTCAATGCTTCTGCTAATGCTGCTAATGAGTTTTGCTCATTGATAGGCATGATTTCATTTCTTTTATCATCATTTGCTGCATGCAGAGAAAGAGCTAGGTTAAAACGAACCTCATCATCTCCCAGTTTCTTGATCATCTTGGCAATTCCGGCAGTGGATACCGTAATTCTTTTTGCAGCCATGTTCAAGCCATCTGGAGAGGTAATACGGTCTACGGATTTCATCATGTTGCTATAGTTCAACAAGGGTTCACCCATTCCCATATAAACAATGTTTGTTAGGGGATGTCCGTATTTTTCTTCGGCTTGTTTGGCAATCAAAACTACCTGATCATAAATCTCATCGGCATTCAGATTTCTTTTTCTATCCATATAACCCGTAGCGCAGAATTTGCAGGTTAAACTACATCCAACCTGAGAGCTCACACATGCTGTCATACGGTCATCAGCAGGGATAAGTACCCCTTCAATGACATTGTTGTCATATAAACTGAACGTACTTTTGATGGTTTTATCCGAACTGATCTGGGATTGTTTTACTTTTACGGCATTGATGGTAAAATTGGTTTTTAAGGTCTCCCGAAGAGACTTGCTCAAGTTGCTCATTTCGTCAAAATCTGTGCAGGATTTTTGCCAAAGCCATTCATAAATCTGCTTAGCGCGAAATCCTTGCTCACCCATTTCAACAAGTGAGTCTTTTAACTGAGTTAAACTCAAACTCCTGATATCTACCGTTTTTACTGCTTTTTCCACGGTACAAAGATACATCAAAAAATATAAGCTAGAAGTAATAAAATTCTGTTAGGCGGAATAATAGACTTACATGATAAATTTTCGTTATCAATTTGTTATCTCTTTGATGAGCTACAATTTCTATTTCTAACTATTATTATAATTACATGGTTTTTTGTACCAGACCGGATTAATAAAATGAAAATCAGTCTTTTATTTGTATGGTTTATGATTTTGTTGTGTTCTTGTACACAACTAAAAAGGAATGCTTGTATTGGGGATTTTCAATCTACTATCAGCCAAGTTCAACCCGAATCAAAAATTGATTTTCAGCGCATGGATTGCTTTCCATGGGATTCACTCATGTTATTGGCATCTTACCATTATTGTGGTCAAATACTGGAGGAAACGGGAGTGGTACTTCCGGAAAATCTATCTACCAACAATCCTGAAGTAGGATATCTGGTTTTCCTACAAAGGAATCAGGTTCAAAAGATCATTCGGATTAAGAAGGATCAATTGAACCTAAGTTCCTATATTCAAGCTAATGCATATTCCTCAAGTTATCTGATTTTAGATCGTCAGAAATGTGCTGCTTTGACTTTTAAGAATTAATCTTTTTTGCCCTCTTGTTTTTTCTGATTTTTTGGATGGTCAGGATAATTACTGCAGCAATAATCCAGATTGGCCATATTCCAATTACTCCTAGAACCAGTGTTTGGATCATATTCCAGCCGAAGACCAATGAATCTTTCATTTTTACCCAGAATGAGTTGCTACCCATTGGAAGGTTTGCTTGGTATTCGAATAGATTAACCGTTAATGTGCAATAATTTACCTGGTTGCTAAGGTTTCGCATAGTTGCCTCGCTACTGTCGATATCCTCCTGCAATTGTCTGATCTGTTCTTGGATTTCAAGTAGATCCTTAACATTCTTTGCACTACTCACCATATTTTGATAGCGTTCAAGAAAAGCTCTTTTGCTTTTTAACCTGGACTCCAAATCATAGTATTGAATAGAAACATCCTGAGCACTGATGTTTTTATCCGTAAGCTTATCTTCACCTTTCTCCAGGGCACTCAAGAAATTATCAAATGCGCTTGCTGGGATGCGGATTGTCAGGTTATAAGAAGTGAAATCGTTGTTATTACTCGTATTTTCTTGTTCGTAATAGGCATTGAATTTTTTTAATAGCGCATCTAAATTTGCCTTGCTTTGTTCTATTTTTTTGGACTCCAGGGAAATATTGCCTGAACGGATTATTTTGCTGGTATTACTTTGTTGATTTTGAATAGGTTCATTTGTCGATGCATCATTCCTATCAACATTGTTGCCTTTCAACGCTGATGGTTCTAGCATAACATTATCTACGTTGCTAGCCGCTTCCATTTGATCGGCTGTGGCCACATCTTCCTGATGGTTATTTCTGCATGATGCCATTGATAATAACAAGAGCATTGGCCAAATAAAGATTCTTTTCATAGCTTAATTTTATTGGGGGATGCAGGAAGGTATCAAATTCCATAAAAAAAGAAGAACCGAGGCTCTTCTTTTATTTATTAATAGTTCTTGTATTTATTTCAATGCGTCTTTTACTTTTGGAATGATTTGATTTCCATAGAGTTCAATAGCCTTCATCATTTTACTATGGTCCGGGCTACCAACATCCGTATGTGCGGAAAATCTAGTTAGACCAAAAGTTTCCTGAATTTGGAGGATCTTATCAACGGATTCATTAACATCAGCGACGATAAGATGTCCATGGCTTGAGCGGCCGTAATCGTATTGCGTTTTTTGGTATGGAGGCCATCCTCTAGAAGCACCAATTCTATTCATCTGAGCTGAATAATACGGATAGTACCAATCTGCGATTTCTTTAGAATTTTCTCCGAAGAAAGAGTGCATATGTACCCCGACCTGATATTTGCTCATGTCATGACCATTGTCTTTATAGGCTTGTTCGTAGATTTCAAACAAAGGTTTGAAATTTATTGGAGAGCCTCCAATGATGGCAAACATAACTGGTAGGCCCAATCTACCTGCACGGATTACAGATTCCGTGGTTCCACCTACAGCAATCCAGATTGGTAATTTATCGTTTACGGCTCTTGGATATATGCTTTGGTTGATTAAGCTGGAGCGATGTTTTCCGGTCCAGTTTACCGTTTGAGAGTTATTGATTCGAAGCAAAAGATCTAATTTCTCTTCAAACAGGGAGCTATAATCTTTCAGGTCGAATCCAAAAAGGGGGAATGATTCGATAAAAGAACCTCTTCCGGCCATAATTTCGGCCCTTCCATTCGAGATTAAATCTACGGTTGCAAAATCCTGATATAGTTTTACGGGGTCGGCGGAGCTTAATACGGATACTGCCGAGCCCAATTTAATGCGTTTTGTTACGGTTGCAGCTGCTGCTAAGACAATTTCGGGAGCTGCAACGGCATAATCAGCCCTATGATGTTCTCCCATTCCGAAGAAATCAACACCAACTTCGTCCATCAACTTAATCTCTTCGATTATTTCCTGTAGTCTTTGTTGGGGTGCTTGTATTTTACCTGTTTGAGTATCGATTTGTAAATCCCCAAACATACCTATTCCTAATTCCATCATCTTTATTCTTTCTTTCTTATGCTACAAAAGTACGGTCAATATTGTTCTTGAAAATTGATATATGTTAAGAAGTGATTTTTTTTAAAATAAATCTGGGAAAAGTGGCTTTAAAATGGTTAAATAAATTATATTTATAAATAAAAATAAAAACCAATGATTAAAGTTTGGCGAGCGGTGTGGGACTTATTTTATCCTCAGGTATGTATGGGTTGTAAGGAAGTTCTTGTTAGTCAAGAAAATATGCTCTGCACGAGTTGCTTGTTTCATTTGCCAGGGACAGATTTTCATTTTGATAGTAATAATGAAGCTATTCAATTGCTGAAGGGAAAGTTCAGGTTTGAATTTGCGAGTTCCATGTTGATTTTGAAGCCAGGTTCCATTGTGGAGGAATTAATTTATAATTTAAAATATAATAATCATCCGCAGGTAGGATACTTCTTGGGGCAACGGTATGGATTCCAATTAATGGAATCGCCCTATTTTAAGGGGATAGATGTTATTATTCCGATTCCATTGCACCCAAAGCGATTTCTAAAAAGAGGATATAATCAAAGTGAGGTATTTGCTCGCGGATTATCAAGAAGCTTGGGTGTTTCAGTGGATTGCACTGTCTTGAAGCGTAGGAAATATCAAAAAAGTCAGACAAAGATGACCACAGAAGAGCGAATCACTAATGTTGAGGATATATTTATCTGTAAATTCTCTGAAGAATGGAAAGACAAACGTATTTTATTGGTCGATGATGTATTAACCACAGGGTCGACCATAACTTCTGCAGCCGAGGAATTATTAGCGACCATGCCCGACTGCAAGCTATACATCGCTAGTATAGCCCGAGCATAAAATATTTCAGGAAAAGATCGGATTAATTATATTGGAATTTCCGATTATACAAAAGTAAATAGCTGAATAGCGCCATTCCAATTCCCACATAATCAGCAAAGATATCCCACCAATCAGCTTGACGGCTTGATGTGAAATACATTTGAGCTGCTTCAGTAAAGAAAGCAAACAGGGAAGAAACGCAAAATACAACGATAATCGTCTTTAATTTCGTTGCTCTTCTTTTGGTATCAACAATTCTTCCGAATAGAATTAAAGTAGTTAGTAGGTAGAAACTTCCTGTGTGAACTAATTTATCAAAACCTTCAAAAAAACCTCCCGTTGGGAAGTCATTTGCTGGCAATAACATTAGGAGCATCATAATAATGGCCCATAAGATTGCCCATGCGTAATTAATTATCCAATTCATTGATGATAAAAATCGTATTTAAAAGTCAGATATAAAAGCTTTTATAACAATTTTTTTGGTTTTGAAAAGAATGTTTGAAAGATAGATAAAAAATTATTACCCTGTAAATCAGTGTGTTGTGATTAAATATTGAAAAAATATAGTACTATGTATTGCAAAGTACCATCCAAAGGATATATCTTTGTATTGTTATGATAGCTGAAAATACACAAACCCAAATGAGGAAAGGAATACTGGAATACTGTATTCTTTCAATTATTTCTCGGGGAGAAATATATGCCTCAGACATTATCAGCGAATTAAAGAAAGCTGAATTGTTGGTGGTTGAGGGGACACTATATCCATTGCTTACTAGATTAAAGAACAATGGTCTATTGAGTTATAACTGGAAGGAGTCTACTTCAGGTCCGCCACGAAAATATTATGAAATCACTTTAGAGGGGATGGAGGTCTTAAAACGTTTAGATGTTACATGGAAGGAATTACTTTTTGCGGTTGAGACGTCCCTACAAAACAGAGAAATTTAACTTATACCTTAACTACACCATTAACTAAATAAAGTCATGAACAAAACAATAATAATCAATATAAATAGTATCGTCTTTCACATTGAGGAGGATGCCTATGAAACCCTTCGGTCATACATGATCGAGATTAAGAGACATTTTGGAAAATCAGAAGATAGCCGTGAGATCTTAGAGGATATAGAGAATCGTATTGCAGAGATGTTTTCGGAGCGTATTCAAACAGGACGCAAGGAAGTTATCAATCGTGAGGATGTTGAGCAAGTGATATCTCAAATGGGTCGTGTTAGCGATTTTGAGTTGGAGAATGGCGATGAGCCAAGAATGGAGACCGAGCCAAAAGCGGCTTTTGCAGATTATGCAGAAGGCGATGAAGCTAGACAGACACAAGAGGCGCCGGCTCAAGAACCTAGCCCTGAGCCTAACTTTACGGAGTATTTAACTTCTAAGAAGTTGATGCGCGACATGGATGATAAGGTTTTAAGTGGTGTTTGTAGTGGTTTAGCCCATTACTTCAACATTGAGACCAAATGGGTTCGTGTAATTTTCATCTTATTCTTTTTGTTTGGTGGATCTGGTGTGTTATTATATTTCGTGTTATGGGCTGTCATGCCAAAAGCAGTAACGCGTGCGGATAAATTAGCGATGCGTGGGGAGCAGGCGAACCTTCATAATTTCAAGAAGTCATTTGATGAAGAAATGAAAGGTATTCGTGAAAATTTTACCGGGGCCGGCGAGCATATTAGTCGAGGAGCACGTTCGGTTGGAGACTCTTTAGGATCTTTTTTCTCGATCATCGGAAAAATTTTAGCGGTATTGGTATTAATCTGGGCAGGGTTGAGTATCATAGGTATGTTTATCTTCTTCGTGTTCAACGTATTGAACATCATGGGATATCAAAATCCTATATTCTTCCCACCATTGGAGGTACTAGATCCAACATCGGCATTTTTTGCTATTCTTTCGGGAACTGTAGCGATCATTATTCCACTTCTAGCCTTGTTTTTTGTGATGTTACGGGTCGTGTTTAAAACAAGACCGATGAATAATTATGCAAGTATGACTTTGTTGGCTACTTGGATAGTTTCTATCGTGATGATTTTATACTTCGTAGTTGTTACTAATCAGGATTTTGTAGAAGAAAGCACAATTTCTGTTGAGAAAACACTGGATAAAAAGGATACCTATATTATTTCAGAGAATGATGTTCGCGTGATCAAGGCAACAGATGAAGACTTTATCAAGAAAAGAATCAACCAAGGGAAAGATGGATTATTGATTGGTAATTACTTAAGGAATGATATTTCAGTCTATATAGAACCAGTTGATTCCTTGAAAGCACCGTATATACAGTACAATTATATAGCTAAGGGGGCCTCCTATGCAGCAGCATCAGCTCGGGCATCGAAAATCTCTTATCAAGTGAATCAGAATGCGGATAACTTAATGTTTGATAGTCATTTTGCATTACAGGATAAGCAATTAATTCGCGATCAACATGTTAGGATGAATGTATATCTTCCTGTGGGCACGAAGGTATTATTAAACCGAAATATGGAATGGAAAGTTCGTGATATCTGGGCACATGAATGTCATGGTAAAGAGGAATCGAAATTTTCAGAGTGGATAATGACCAAGAATGGATTGAAATGTATTCTTAAGCTAGAGGAAGAGAAGGCGAAGGAAGCTGAGGAAAAAGTGAAAGAAGCAGAGGAGGAAGCGAAAGAAAAATTAAAAAAAGAAAATAAAGAAGCAACTACTGAAGGCGCAAAAGCGTCTTCAGAAGAGAATAACGCATAAGGGCAAAAAAAACAATTAAACATTTTACAAAAAACTAACTAGCGAAAAACTATAATGGGAAGAATAATTACAATCATGATCCTTTTTCTTGCATCGGTCGTCGGGAAAGCCCTTGCAAATCCAAGGGTACAGGATACTGATATCAAGGGGAAGGTCGTCAATCAGGATAATCAACCGGTGGTTTCGGCCTCGGTATATTTAATGTCAAGTACGGCAAATGTATTAATCAAAAGTGCTGTTACAGACGAGAATGGAGTTTACACAATCATCAAAGCACCTAAGGGCTCATATTATATAGAGGTAAGTTCTGTGGGGTATGGCAAGAGTAAATCTGCGGTTTTCGAACTTGGGGATAAGACTTATGAGGTTGAGGATATTAAGATCTCACCAAGCAGTCAAGCTATTGAGGCCGTCACTGTTGAAGGTAGAGCACCTCTGGTTCAAAATGTGAATGGAAAGCTTGTGTTAAACGTTGAGAATTCGACTTTAGCTGCTGGAAATAATGCATTAGAGGTGGTAAAGCGTGCGCCAGGTGTAAGTGTTGATAAGGATGATAACCTTCAATTGATGGGTCAGCAGGGTGTAACGGTTACTATTGACGGGCGTCAGACCTATATGACAGGAGAGCAATTGGCGACATTTTTAAAATCTACAGACGCGAGTCAAATCAAGAGTGTTGAAGTAACGACTACACGTTCGGCAAAAGATGATGCTGAAGGTGCTGTAGGGACTATCAATATTGTGTTGAAGAAAAGCAAAACAGAAGGTTTTAATGGATCATTTATCGCTAGCGCGGCACATGGTAAACATCCAAGAGGAAATACTTCTTTAAATATCAATTATAAAAAGAACAATACAACCTTGTTTGGTTCGTACGCATATACCAATAATAAGGAAGAGAATACGTTGAATATATACCGCGAGATTAGGAATGCGGGCAATATTACTTATTTCGATCAAAAAGCACAGATTCTAGAGAAAAATAACAGCCATAACTTCCGTGCCGGGATTGAGCAGAAAACATCTGAAAATAATACGATGATGTTTCAGGTTTCAGGCAATAAATACTCTGAAGATTCAGAAAATACAAGTGCGACAACGATTGGGAAATCGGTTTCAGTGATTGATTCCATTTTGAGGTCACCAGCAGTGAATGATATGAGTTTAAGTCGTGTTTCCCTGAACTTCAATAATGAATATAAGATGGATACTTTGGGTCAGAAATTGACCTTGGACTTGGACTGGAGTATTTTCAATAATGATGCGAACATGAATTACCATAATCGTATGGAATTTCCAAATGGATCCTTGGTAAAGCCGGAAACATTTGATCGTAGTATCATGCCAACCGATATTGATATTTATGTTGGAAAATTGGATTATGTAAAACCTTTCAAGAAAGGAAACTTAGAAGCTGGATTGAAATACAGTAAAGTTCAATCTGATAATAACATGATCTATGATCGGTTAAATGGGGATGTTTGGGAAAATATTGCTAATCGGTCAAATCATTTTATTTATGATGAGCAAATTGCTGCGGGATATATGGATTACAGCAGAGCCTTCGGTAAATGGACTACCAAAGTTGGTATCCGTGCAGAATACACGAAATCGAATTCAGAATTTGTATCCACTGGTGAGAATTTTGAAAGGGATTACTTGGATTGGTTCCCATCGGCCAACCTAGGTTATAACTTAAGTGAGAATCATATTTTCTCCTTGGGCTATGCGAAGAAAATAACTCGTCCTAACTATAGGTTCTTGAATCCGTTCAGATATTATATTGATGAGAAAACGTATCAATTAGGTAATCCAGATGTTAAGCCTCAGTATACGCATGGTTTCACCTTGAACTATACGCTGATGCAGATGTTCAATTTCACCTTAGGGACTGATATCACGAATGATGCGATTGTTGAAAGTATGGGTCAGGACTCTATCAAGAATGAGACATGGGTGACCAGAGAGAACTTAGGTCGTTCTGTAACCTCCTATTTAAACATGAATATACCGTTCAAAGTTGGTAAGTTCTGGACGATGAATAATAATATTACGGGAATCTATATGCATTTTAAAGGTCCTATTGCTGGTTCGGTTGTTGACCGTGGATCCTTTTTTATCCAAGCAAATAGCTTTCATAATTTCAGGGTAAATCCACAATGGTCATTCGAGGCCTCAGTAAATGGAAATACGCCTTTTATATACAACCTGTTTAAAATCCAAGGTAGAATTAATACCGACTTGGGTGTAAACTACAACTTTAAAGATCAGAAAAGCTCTTTAAAATTGGCGATGACCGATGTGTTCAGGAGCAGTAGAAATAATTTAGATACAGATTTCAACGAATTTCGGTCAAGAATTCGTCAATACAATGATAATCAAACAGTCCGCTTGACTTTCACATATAAATTCGGAAACTTAAAACAACAAATCCGTAAAAGTGACTCGAAAAATGAGGAAAAAGATCGGGTGTCAGTGAACTAAAAAAGAACTTTGTTTCAATGTTTAGTTAATAAAGGTCTCAGTCTCCCAAACTGGGGCCTTTTGGTTTTTTAGTATTTAGTATTTAGTATAGAGTATTTAGACCTTGGGGGCTAGTTATTGTTAAAATTGGGAGTAGATTTTATGATTCGGGTATAGACTTTTCGGGTGGATTGTATAACTTTATTCAATGAAATTAAATCAGATAGTTGTTTTTTGTGCTTCAAGTCCAGGACATGAGGGGACTTTTGTGAATGCAGCTCGTGAGGTTGGTCGTGTGTTTGTTGAGCGTGGGATTACTTTAGTTTATGGGGGAGGCCGAGTGGGCTTGATGGGTGCTGTTGCGGATGCGGTTATGGAGAATCAAGGACAGGTAATTGGGGTTATTCCACAGTTTTTGAATAGCAAGGAAATTGGTCATAACGGAATTACAACTTTGATCGAAGTTGATACGATGCATGAGCGTAAGGCCAAAATGAATGCTCTGTGTGATGGGGTGATTGCCTTGCCGGGAGGTTTTGGAACCATGGAGGAGTTATTCGAAATGACAACTTGGGGTCAATTGGGCTTACATAAAAAGCCAATAGGGATATTAAATATTAATGGATTTTATGATCATCTGATTGCTTTTATCCAGCATATGGTGGATACGGGGTTGTTGAAGGAGGAAAATCAAAGGATGATTTTATATGCTGACAATATTGAGGATTTATTGGAACAAATGGAGGCGTATGAAGCTCCACCTGTTCCAAAATGGTTAAATCTGGAAAAATCCTGATTTATTTCTGATTGTTGAAAGGAAAATAGGCTTTGGCATTATAATAACAGATATCCTGAATTATTTTGCCAATCCATTTAATATCATGCGGAAGTTCGCCATTTACGATGTCTTCAGCGAAGATATTACATAACAACCTTCTGAAGTACTCATGTCTTGGGAAAGATAAGAAGCTTCTGGAGTCGGTCAACATCCCCACAAAACGGCTGATCAAGCCAATGTTTGAGAGACTATTGATCTGTTTGGTCATTCCATCCTTTTGGTCATGATACCACCAAGCTGAACCAAATTGAATTTTTCCAGCAATACTTCCATCATTGAAGTTTCCACACATCGCGGCGAACAGGTCGTTATCGGAAGCGTTTAAATTATAAAGGATTGTTTTTCCGAGTTTGTCATTTGCTGATAAACGATCCAAGAATTTCACTAAACTTAATCCCTGAGAGTAATCACCGATACTATCAAAGCCCGTATCAGGTCCTAATTTTTGTAAGGAACCAGAGTTCGTGTTTCTAAATGCGCCAACATGAAACTGTTGCACCCAATTTTTTTCATGATCCCATTCTGCGAATTTAATCAATAGGGCTGATTTGAATTTATTGACTTCTTCAAGGTTGAGGTTGTTTCCAGATCTCAGCCTTTTAAAGATTACATTGATTTCTGATTCGGTATAATCTTCGGCATAAAGATGGCTTAGGCCATGATCTGATACACAGCAGCCATTTTCAGCAAAGTAATCATGTCTTGATTTTAGAGCGTCCAAATAGTCTTGGAGGCTGTTTATTTCTGTATTTGCAACCTCAGCAAGCTTATTCACATATTGATTGAAGGCTTCTTTATTTTCCGGGGCCATGGCTTTATCCGGACGGAAAGCAGGGAACATATTGAACTTACCTGGATTCTTAAGGTATGCCTGATGGAATTCCAACGAATCAATGGGGTCGTCTGTGGTACAAATAGTTTCGACTTTCATCTGTTCCAATAAGCCATGGACTGACATATTAGGTTTGGAAAGGTCCTGATTGGCTTTCTCGAAAACTTGATTTGCATTATCTGCAGAAAGTAAATCATGGATACCAAAATAACGTTGAAGTTCTAGGTGGGTCCAGTGATAAAGTGGATTTCTCAAGGTGTAAGGAACAGTTTCAGCCCATTTCTTGAATTTGTCGAGATCCGAGGAATTTCCTGTAATATATTTTTCATCAATTCCATTTGCACGCATGGCTCGCCATTTATAATGGTCTCCCTGCAACCAAATTTCAGTGATATTTGAAAATTGCTTATTCGAAGCTACTTCATTTGGGGGTAAATGATTGTGATAATCTATTATTGGGAGATCTTTGGCGTAATCATGGTACAGTTCTACTGCTACTTGGCTTTGCAACAAAAAATTTTCGTCCAAGAATGGTTTCATATTCTCTTGTTATTATTTTTTAAGTTTAGAATTGAGTGTGGTTGAAAATAAGTAATAATCGCTTAAAAGCTATCAAAAACCTTTAAAAAAATCTTATATTTATATTTAATCGCGTCAAAAACAACTATATATGAAAACGACATTATTTATTTCACTTTTGGTCTTATGTTCACAACTAGGCTTTGGTCAGACGAAATTGACCCAATTATGGGAATCTAAAGAACAATTGCCGACTCCTGAATCGGTCTTATACGATGCTGATAAATCAGTTTTATATGTTTCATTGATTGATGGCGATGGCGTTGCCAAAGATGGTAAAGGCGGTGTTGCAATCTTGAATATGGATGGTAGTTTAAAAGATGCTACTTGGGTACAAGGATTAAATGCTCCGAAAGGTCTGGCGATGCATAAGGATTTACTTTATGTAGCTGATATTGATCAAGTGGTCGTAATTGATATGATTACTGGCAATGTTATCAATGAAATCAAGATTCCTGATGCTCAATTCCTGAATGATGTTACAGTTGATAAAAATGGTAAGGTCTATGTATCTGATACCAGAAGAGGAGAAATCTATTTAATTCATAATAATAAACCCTCTTTATACATGAAAGATTTGAAGGATGTCAATGGATTGAGAGTTATTGACGGGGTTTTATATGCGATGGTAGGTCCGGAGCTTTGCAAGATTGAGCCTAACAAAGGATATACGGTACTTGCTAAAGGATTGAAGCTTGGAGGAGATGGATTAGAACCCGTAGGTGATGGCAGCTTTTTGGTTACTTGTTGGGGTGGGTTGATTTATCATATCGCTGCCAATGGAACCGTAACTGAGCTTCTTGATGTTCAAGGTAAAATGAAAACAGCAGATCTTGGTTATAATCAAAAGGAAAGAATCTTATATGTTCCTACCTTTTTGAATAATAGCGTTGTAGCTTATAGACTGGATTAATAGCCAATAAAAGATATAGAAAAAGGATTCAAGTTAAACTTGAATCCTTTTTGCGTTTTGGAATATCTTTATTTCAGTATTTCTCTTAATTTATTGTTCAGGTCATCCCCATGAAGGTTTCTAGCTATCACTTTACCTTGTGGGTCGACAAGGATATTTTGAGGAATGGCTTTAATACCATAGGCTATACTTGCCGAATTATCCCAGCCTTGAAGATCGGATACATGTTTCCAAGTCAGGTTATCATCTTTTACCGCTTTAGCCCATGCATCAAACTCTCTGTCGAAAGAAACACCAAGAATTTCAAAATTCTTGTCTTTAAATTCGGCGTAGGTTTTTACCAATTTAGGGTTTTCTTCTCGACAAGGAGGACACCATGATGCCCAAAAGTCAATCAGAACATATTTACCTTTCAGATCTGATAAGGAATAAGGTTCACCAGTTAAGTCCAATTGAGTAATGCTTGGTGAAGTTTTTCCGGGCAATGTGTTTTTTAATGCATCTAAATAGCGGTCAAAGAGCTTTCCTTCATTAGATTTTCTAACTTTTTTATCTAGTTTTTTAAATAATGCGGCTAATTCATTGTAATCAGGGTAATAACCACCGACCTTCTGAATTAGACGAATGGAGCTGATTTCTTTAGGATTTGCTTTGACTTGAGCAATGAGTTCTTCCTTCGTTTGAGCGAATAATAAACTGGGGATGAATGCTATAAATAATATTAAATTCTTCATATGTTGATTTCTGTTCGACAAAATTATAAATAAACTACTGGATTGGTAGATTATTTTTTGTAAAATTTTCTTGATGTTCTGTAGTAGAAAAAAATAAATTAATAAATAATAGTAGTGTGGTTGTGATAATTAATGATTAAAATAATTGCATTGGCTGTGATTTTTGCCAAAAATGGCGATAAAAATAAAAAGATTTGTATTTTTTGCTTTGACAGCCTTATAAATTGTTAAATTTGAGGCTCACTAAGGTATTTTTCAATTTAAATGGCAAGATTAAATTTATTAGAGGAAACCCGGTTTGAGAAAGTTCCGGTAACGGTTTATCCCTCTCAAGACGAGGCATCTGTTAAAGTTGCTGAGCGCATTGCTTCGATTATCAAAGACAAGGATGCGAAAGGGGAAAAGGCTGTTCTTGGATTAGCCACAGGAGCAACGCCTATTAAAGTCTACAAAGAACTTGTTCGTCTTCATAAAGAAGAAGGTTTAAGCTTCCAAAATGTAGTAACATTCAATTTGGATGAGTATTATCCGATGTTACCTACTGCGGAGCAAAGTTATGTAGCATTCATGAACAAGCATTTGTTCAATCTAGTTGATATTCCTAGAGAGAACATCAACATTCCGGACGGTACATTAGCGCCGGAAGATGTCCAAAAATTTTGTGAAGCATATGAGCAGAAGATCTCCAGTTTAGGGGGGTTGGATATTCAATTATTGGGAATTGGTCGTACGGGACACATTGGTTTTAACGAGCCAGGTTCAGCGCCAAACTCAGGAACTCGCTTAGTAACCTTAGATGACCTTACAAGAAGAGATGCATCACGCGATTTCGGTGGTAAGGAAAATGTACCTACAAAAGCGATTACGATGGGTGTTGGAACAATTTTTAAAGCCAAGGAAATTGTTTTGATGGCGTGGAATGAGAAGAAAGCGGAAATTGTTAAAAAGGCAGTTGAAGGTGAAATTTCTTCGGATATTCCAGCGACTTATCTACAGATGTCTGACCATGTAGAGTTTATACTAGACGAGGATGCAGCCTCAGCATTGACGAGGTTCAACTTGCCTTGGTTAGCGCATGATGTTGTTTGGACTGATAATTTAGTTAAAAAGGCTGTGGTATGGCTTTCCTTACATTTGGATAAAGCAATTCTGAAACTTACAGATGATGACTATAACAATAATGGTATGGCTCAATTGATTACTGAGCAAGGTACTGCTTATAGTATTAACATCCGTATTTTCAATGATTTACAACGTACTATTACAGGTTGGCCAGGTGGTAAACCAGGGGTTGATGATTCTAATCGCCCTGAAAGAGCTGAACCGGCACATAAAAATGTAATATTATTCTCACCACATCCAGATGATGATGTGATCTCAATGGGTGGTACTTTCATTCGTTTGGCAGATCAAGGCCATAATGTGCATGTGGCATACCAAACTTCAGGTAACACTGCCGTATGGGATGATGATGTATTGCGTTATTTAGAGTTTGTACAAGACTATGCCGTTGTTGTTGAAGATGACAATGGGGTAACTCGTAAGATCTATGACGATGCACGTGAGTTTTTCAAAGTAAAACAACCAAATCAAGTAGATCCTGAAATTATCAGAACTATAAAAGGGTTAATCCGTAAGGGTGAAGCAATTGCTGGAGCACGTTTTGTTGGTCTTCCAGATGAGAATATTCACTTTATGGATCTTCCATTCTACGATCGTGGTAAATTCTCCAAAGAGATTGATTTTGAGGATGATATTCAACAAACCATGGAATTATTACGTCAGGTAAAACCACAACAGGTTTTTGCTGCTGGTGATTTCGCGGATCCACATGGAACCCACAAAGTTTGTTTCGACATTATCTTAGAAGCATTATTGCGTTTAAGAGAGACAGATGAATGGACTAAGGATTGTTGGTTATGGTTATACAGAGGAGCATGGCATGAGTATCCTATTCATGATATCGAAATGGCTGTTCCACTTTCACCACAGGAAGTAAAACGCAAGCGTTTGGCGATTTTCAAACACCAATCTCAAAAAGATCTTCCTGTATTCCCAGGAGATGATCCAAGAGAATTTTGGGTTCGTGCGGAAGACCGTACTAGTGAAACAGCAGGTCTATATCATCAATTAGGCCTTGCGAACTATGAAGCAATAGAGGCTTTCGTTCGTTGGAAATTTTAATAAAGTATATATTAATTAAGGGAAGCAGCTGTCCACATCGGACAGCTGCTTTTTTAATGTCTTGGTTTTCAATCGACATATCTGAAAGTTTGAAGATAAAATGAAGAGAAGTTTATTAAAAATTTCGGATTATTAAAGTTTTTGTCGGATTCTTTATTTTTTGCTATTGAAGTCAGAATTACTTTTGCGTACTATTTAGAATTAGTACAAATAAAGGTAATGAAGACAATATATATTCTCGCTCTGATGGGAGCAACTACTATTTTTACTGCAGCGAATGCACAAACCACCTTAAAGGGTAAAGTCAGCAGTAATAACAATGAATCCATTTCCGGATTAAATGTAAAAGTTAAGGATCAGGTAACGATGTCGGATGCCAATGGCTATTTCGAATTGTATATTCCCTTTCCTGGTTCGTTCAACGTTGAGATCACAGGGGTTGGATATGACAAGGAATCCGTATATGTAAATCCAAAGGAATCCACTACGCAATTAGGAACTATAGTAATAAGGCAATCGAATCAAAAAATCCAGGAAGTAGAAGTTACGGGATACAATTCGATCAATGATAAAGTACTGAATGCAGGCAAGGCAGGGATTATTGATCGGGACTTGCCACAAGCCGTTCAAATTATTAACAAGCAAGTTATAGCCGACCAACAGGTAAATAGATTGAGCGATGCTTTAAAGAATGCGAATGGTGTTGCTATGGGGGCGAATCGTGGTGGTGTCAATGAGAATTTTTATGCTCGTGGATATAGCTTAGGTGCCAATAATATTTTTAAGAACGGCGCCCGCACAAATAATGGTGGGTCGATTGAGGCCAGCACCTTGGAATCTGTTGAAATATTAAAAGGGAGTGCTGCGATTTTATATGGAGGTGTAACAGGCGGTGCGGTTATCAATTTGGTTACTAAAAAACCAAAGTTTGAATATGGTGGTGAAGTTTCAATGCGTGCAGGAAGTTATAATCAGTATAAACCCATTGTGGATGTTTATGGGCCTATTTCAAAGAAATTAGCATTTAGAGTTGTAGGAACTGGAGAATATGCAGAAAGCTTCCGGGATTATGTTGAAAGTAAGCGGTTTTATATTAACCCCTCCCTACTCTATCAAATTTCAGATAAGACCAGTATTAACCTGATGTTCGATTATTTGAAATCTGATTATACACCAGATTTCGGGATTGGTTCAGTTGATGGAAAAATCAATAAAGAAGTTGGTCGAAATACGTTCTTGAATACAGGTTGGGCATTCAATAAAACCAATTCTAAGAATGGTCAATTTAATTTTGAGCATGTATTCTCGGAGAATTGGAATTTGCAAGCAATAGCGAGTTACCAGCAATATGGCCGGGATTATTATGGTTCAGAAAGAATTCAAGCTAAGTCTTCCATGTTTCCTCGGAATTTAAATCGAACAGAACAGGATGAGCTTACATTCAATCAACAAGTTAATTTGCGTGGAAGCCTAAAAACAGGAGGTCTGAAACATCAGCTTGTGATTGGAGCGGATGCGGATCAATCGAACACGAAGAATTATGCCTTCAATATTTTCGCGAATGGGCTCAATGTAGCGCCAAACGCGGTTTATGACACCATAAATATCTTTGATCCGTATAATTCCATTAAGCGTACGGATATGCCTGGAGTTGGATTAAAAACCAGAACCAGCACAGATATCTACCGTTATGGGGTATTTGTTCAGGATTTGATCTCCTTAACGGAACAATTTAAAGTGTTGGCAGGTATTCGTTATACCCATCAAACCACTCAAAATGCGGAGGTTTACGACTATGCAAAAGGCGAGACGACAGTTACTCCAAATAAAGGAAAAGATGATGTTGACATGGGCAATAAGGTAGATAAAGCATGGTCTCCTAAGTTTGCCTTGATTTATCAACCTATTCCGACTACAAGTATTTTTGTAAGTTATGCGAATAATTTCACTCCTAATTCAGGATATGATATCAATTATCAACCTATGGGACCGTCTGTAATTGATCAATACGAGGCAGGGGTAAAAAATGATTTCTTTAAAGGTAGATTATCAGCGAATCTGACTTGGTATAGAATTGTAAATAATAGGTTTGCACAGTCTATTATCCCAACCGATCCGACCAAATTTGATGTAAATATGAAGGAATTTACTGGTAAAACAGCTTCAGATGGGGTTGAGTTGGATTTAACAGGTAAAATTACAGAGGGTTTAAATATTATGGCAGGTTATAGCTATAACTTTATGCGATATTTGGAAACCAATGATTTAGGGAATGTTGAAGGGGTTCGTTTGGTAGGAACAACGGCTCATACTGCAAATGGAACAGCATTTTATACTTTCCAAAATGGTAATCTGAAAGGATTGAAACTTGGTTTATCAGCCTTTTACACTGGTAAAAGAAATGCAGGATGGAATAATACCAAAGCAAATATCAAGGATGGTTTAGACCGATTGATTGCCGTGGATCCATTCACCACATTTGATTTTTCTGCGGGTTATAGTTATAAAAACTGGAGTATCTTGGGAAAAGTTAGCAATATTGGAGATGCCTTCAATTACTATGTTCATGAGAATTATAGTGTGAACCCTATTCCGCCAAGAAGTTTTACAGGAACATTGAGTTATAAGTTTTAATAAATCAGAAGCAAAGAAAAACCGGGTTGTCTAAACAATCCGGTTTTTTTGTAATTATTAAGGATAAAGAGTTTTAAAATAAATGAATATTATTTAGGATTTCCGGCAAGGCTTGAACTCCTTCGTGAGCGACCAAAAAGGTATAGCGTAAAGAATTAGGGATGATTCCGAAATACTTTTTAAAAGCGGTTGTAAAATGGGTTGAATGTTTATAACCTGTCATTCGAGCCACATCGGAGATGCGGTGTTTTCCCATTAAAATAAGCTTTTTAGCATGCTCCATTTTCATTTCAGTGATGTAATTCATGATGGTTTTACCATAGAATTGCTTGAAATGTTTCTTTAAATACTGTTCGTTGGTTCCTACCGCCTTCGCTAAGTCTGAAATAGTATGGTTTTTTGAAAGATCCTCATCGATTAATTTCTTGGCCATCTGAATTTTGTCATAATGGTTTTTATTGACGATGATTTCTTTGTTTTCATTTTCAACATATAGACTTTCCACCTGATGGATAATAATCTCCAGGAGGAGGGACTGAATTTTCAATTGGTTGATATAAGAATCAGCTTCATAGAGATCAAAGATCTGTTGAAGAGAAAGGTCGATTCTTGCATCTGCTTTTGTCAAAAGACCATGTTGAAATCGGCTTTTGTCTGCGATGTATTTATCATGAAAAGCGAGCAGTTTATCGCTGGGGATCAGCATCAAAAGGATGCGATTGTCTAGACAGATGCTTTTGAGATCGAATAAATCAGCCTTGTTCAAATGAATTAACAAGTTGTCACCCGCATTGAGGAGATAGCTTTCTTGTTGAATTTGAATAGTACAGTTTGCTGAGTCATCGAGGATTAATAGATTTAAATAGCCTTCAATAGGGGAAATAAAGTTGAATCTTTGGCGTCCTTTCAAGACCGTAAAATACATAAGAGTTCCCAGTTCCAGCATATTGGCTGACATACTGTTGTTGGGTTCTGATAATTTTTCCGATTGCGTAGCTTTTTTTTCCGATTGCGTCATTTTGCTATTTAGAATAATTCTACATTTGCAGCAGTATTTATTTAGACTTGTTCTAAAGAAATTCGAAGTTAGTATATTATTCTGGAATAATGAAAAATTTTTACCTTACCAATTTATTTTTAATCCTCTGTACAATCGTTTATGGGCAGACTTCTACTATTACGGGTAAGGTTCATTTAGTAGATGGCACTGCGGTTGCTCAGGCAACAGTCCGAATTGAAGGGACTCAAATAGCAAGTGTTTCAGACCATAATGGCTTCTATAAGTTAGAGGCTGTACCCTATGGGAAGCAAACGATTTTAGTAACCTCTATTGAAATCAAACCCAAAAGACTTCCCCTGGATGTTAAAAAGGAGAGTTATGATTTACATATTCATATTGATCCACGTGGAGACATCAGTTTGGACGAGGTTCGAGTACAAGGGAACTCAGTCAAACGCGAGATAGAGACCAAAGGTTTTGCGGTTAATGTGATTGAGACAAAGGAAGCATCCACTCGTAATATCCAAACAAATGAGTTATTAGATCGTACAGTTGGAGTTCGGGTTCGTCAGAGTGGCGGATTAGGATCAGAGGTACAATATAACCTAAATGGGATGACAGGTCGTTCTGTAGGGATTTTTATTGATGGGATTGAGATTTCTACCTATGGTTCTTCCTTTAATCTAAATAATATTCCTCCAGCTATGATTGAGCGCGTTGAGGTTTATAAGGGTGTTCTTCCAGCGCATTTAAGTGGAGATTTATTGGGTGGAGCTATCAATATTGTTCTTAAAAAAGGGACATCTACCAATAATTTATCGGCATCGGTTTCATACGGTTCTTTCAATACAACCCAATCGGATGTGAGTGGATTATATAGAAACTCCAAGAATGGATTTACCGCTCGGGTTTCGGGTAGTTTCTTAAACTCGGATAATGACTATGAGATTTGGGGAAAATTTTCAAAATACATCATGCCAGATGGAGTCGTTCAACGTAACTTCCGGACAAAGCGTTTTTTTGATGGTTATAAAGCAATTTCTGGTCGTTTTGAATTTGGTTTTACCGATGTAAAATGGGCGGATGTCTTTTTCTTAGGGTATAATATTTCAGATTCACATAAAGAAATTCAACATGGCCAGACGATGGGGACTCCTTATATGGGCAGAACCTCAGATGCTAGCGCGAATGTATTAAGCTTGACCTATAATAAGAAGGATTTATTTGTACCGGGTTTGAGGTTAAATTTAAATGCAGTACATAGTTTCCGTAATACCAACATCGTGGATACGATCCCATGGGCGTATAACTGGGATGGCCAGATCCGTATAGATTTTAAAGGGAATCCAGTTAAACGTAGTGGTGGGGCGCAACAAGGGAAACCTTCTTTGACAGATATTAATCGTCAGGTGACAAATATCCGTTCCAATCTTAGCTATGATATTTTCTCGGGACATAGATTATCTGTAAACCATGTGTTTTATACGGTTGATCGTAAGGATAAAAACCTATTGATCAAGGACGGTAATTCAGGGGTTAATAGTTCAAATGATTTATCTAAGAGCGTATTTTCCTTTAATTATGAAGCCCAGACTTTCAATAATAAATTAACGACGAATCTATTCTATAAGATTTACCAGCAATCGTTGGGTGACATCAAATATAAGGGTGAAATAGAAAATGGGCAGACTGTAATCGTGAAAGACGAAATCCGTGATAACAGGTTTAATTCAGGATATGGCTTGGCGGTATCTTATAAATTATTTAACCAGTTTATTCTTTTGACCTCTGCTGAAAAGGCTGTTCGAATGCCATCAGACAATGAGATTTTTGGTAGTCCTGAAGATAATGTTTTATCAAACTCAGTTTTGCTACCTGAAGTCAGTGATAATTATAATGCTGGATTTCGGTTAGGGACATTTGAATTTGGGGATAACAAATTTGTATTAGGGACCAATGTTTTTTGGCGTAATACAAAAGATAGAATCATGCCAAGGGCGAATGAATTGATAAACAGTCAAGAAATAGAGTTGACGCAGTTTGTAAACTTAGGTAAATCACAATCCTTGGGTTTTGAAGGAGAATTCAGCTATGGCTATAAAGATAAGTTGAGTTTGATGTTTAACTTTTCAAAATTCAACTCCTTGTTTAAGCAAGAGTTTGATGCGACAACAGGTCAAAAGATGACCTATTACAATAAGCAGATTCCGAACGAACCATTTTACACCATGAATGGAAATATCCATTATCGTTTGGATAATCTAATTCAAAAATCATCACAATTAAACCTCTTCTATAATATTGGCTACGTGGCGCCATTCAGCACGGTATGGCCAGAGTCGGATAATTTTATTACTCCTTCGCAGTATGCACAGAATCTGGGTATGAGTTATGTTTTCCCTAGCAAGAAGATAATTGTGGCACTGGATGTCAAGAATATTTTTAATGCTGAGATCTACGACAATTTTGCGGTTCAAAAGCCAGGACGTGGGTTTTATTTAAAACTGAATTACTCAATTAACAAAATATAATTACTCTCAAATAAAAATCATATGAAATCGAATCTCTTAAAATTTGCTGTACTTGCAGCAATTGCATCAAACATAACTTTTTCAAGTTGTTCAAAAGATAATTCAGGACCTGAAGTTGAAGTAGAAGATAACATCCGTTGGATTACAGTTTCGGGGGCATTAATGGATGCAGAACCAGGTGATGGTAATGCTGGGACTATGGTTTTCAGTATGAAACCAGAAGATGCGAAGAACCCAAGTTTTTCAGTAAATGTTTTTGATCAAGGCCTGCACGTTAAGTCATCAAGAACAGCACGTTTACAAGCGTCTGCGGACGGTAAGTTTTTGTATAACATTCAATATACTGGTGATGATGGTGGTATTTTCAATAAATATAGAGTTCGCGGAGGAAAGGAATTTACTGCTGATGGACCAGAAGTTGAAACGGCGACATACGTGAGTACTTCACCACGTTGGTTAAAAGCGGCAGAAGGTGTTGGAGTAGCAGTTAAAGCGGCAGGTAATGATGTTGTTTACACGGGTACTGCTCCGAATTTTGTTTATAAGGAAAGATCTTCGGCTATTGATGTAATTTCTTTGGATTTAAATAATCCTAGAATTACAGAGACGAGTCAGTTTGATTTAAAATTGACAGCAGAAGAGATTGCTGCTGGTTATTATTTTAGCCGTATTGATGTACCAGTGATCAATAAAGCAGGTAATAAAGTATTTATTGGCGCTGCAGTTAGCAAAGATAATACGAAACAATTTACGTTAGGAACAGATGGTAAACCAACTTGGGCAACAGACAGAGCTGGAGAAAAAAGCTGGGCAAAAACATTAGTATTGGATTACCCATCTTTATCTAATCCAAAAGTTATCACTTCAAATAAAACTAGAGGTAATACAAATGGCTACCGTAGTACGATGCAATATGTTGGTACGGATGGTCATGTTTATCAGGCAACCTCTGGTGAGGCAGCAGGAACTGGGGGTTCAAAAATCTTAAGAATTAACAGTTCTACCAATGATTATGATGCTTCATATTCATTTAGCCTAGATCAAGCTTTAGGTGTTAAGGATTCTTACATTGAGACTTGGAAATATGTTGGTGATGGCATTGGCTATGTAGTTTACAATGTTGCTGGTAATGGTGGATATATCGCTAGAGTTGACTTGAAAAATAATACTGCCAAGAAATATGATATACCAGGTGAGTCAGAATTAAAATTCCGTCAGATTCAAAATATTGCTTTAGAAGGGGATGATGTATTTATTGCTGTTGCAGCAGTGGGTAAAGATGGAAACATTTATGTTTTCAATAGAAAAACTGGAGCGATGTCTGTTGGGGCGAAGCTTGTCAATAAAACTGGAAATCAATACATAGGTATTTATTAACAGATCAATAATTTATCAATTCAGGTGTGCATTAAATTGCTCACCTGATTTTTTCATTAAATAGTACAAAGAGAGAAATGAGTAAAAAAGTAAGAAAATCAACAACATGGATGAAGGTGAGGAAACTGTTCAACGACATCCATTTATGGGGAGGGTTGATTTCAGGAATTGTGGTCTTCATTGTTTGTATAACAGGGACAATCTATACCTATAACACTGAGATTAGGGCTTTGGCAATGCCAGAGTTTAGTAAGGTGAAAGTCGAAGGAACTAAGAAAAATGCTGATGAGCTTTTGGCGTTGGTAGAGCCAGATGTAAAAGGCAAGATTGTAGGTGTTAAGGTTCCGTTTGCGGAGAATGCAACGACCATGTTCATGTACAATAAGAAAGAAAAAGAAGGGGAAGGCAAAGGAGCTGAGAATGCTAAGGCTGAGAAAGCTGGGCCAGCTCAAGGTGAGCAAGGAAAATCCGAGAAGAAAGAAACTGCAGAAGGGAAACCTGCTGCTCCAGCAGCTGCGAAAGCGGGACCTGGAGGACCTGGAGGCGGTCGTGGACCAAGAGCAAATCAATTGGCCGTGAATCCATATACTGGACAAATCATTGGTGATCCAAGTGATGTGAAGACTAAGACAGCAGAGTTTATGGGTAAGATGTTTAGCTTGCACCGTTGGTTGTTGTTAAATGAAATTGAAGAACCCATTTTTGAAGGGGTTGAAAACAGGAAATTGGGATCTTGGATTACAGGGACGGCTACCTTATTGTTTTTGTTAGGTGTAATAACTGGGATTGTAATCTGGTTTCCGAATAAGTTGAGATCATGGAAGAATGGTTTAAATATTCGTTGGAATGCGAATTGGAAACGCGTGAACCATGATTTACATAATACGCTAGGTTTTTACAGCTGTATTATTTTGTTCTTTATGGCGGTAACTGGTCCTTTCTGGTCCTTTGACTGGTACCGTGCCGGGTGGCAAAAGACCTGGGGAACCTACAAGTCTCCAGATGCAGCAAAAGAGGAAAAGGCTCCGGTATTATCCAATATTCCTGCTGATGGAAAGAAAGCTTTGAATATTGAGGAAACGATCTTGGCGGTGAATAAAATCCTTCCTTATGATGGAGATGTTACGATCAATTTTGCGAAAGATAGTGTCGGAACAGTATCGATCAGTAAGAATAGAGTGGGATTTTTTGCACCATCTGCTGGGGATAAATTAGTATTAGATCAATATAGTGGTGAAGTGTTGGAAAGAGATGTGTTTCGTGAGAAGCCATTTAATGAAAGAGCTTCAGCTTCGATCAAGGCTTTGCATATTGGTGATATCTATGGACCATTTACGAAACTGCTATATTTCATTTCTTGTTTAATTGCGACATCATTGCCTGTTACAGGAGTAATGATTTGGATCAATAAAATGAAGAAAAAATCAAAATAGGATTAAAATTTCTCTTTATACTATGGGGTTTGGCTGTGATGGTCAAGCCCTTTTTTAATGGAAATTGACCTAGGGTTTGGATAAAACAAGAATGCCCAGCAAATAAGCTAGGCGTTCTGTTTGTTTTAAAATAGTGGTTTTTTGAGTTTTTATTTGTTATCGCTTCCCATACGGCCGATTATCATTTCAATAACAGCAACAATAATGGCAAAGAAGAAAGCTGGCCAAAATCCTGCTACATCAAATTTTGATCCCATGATTTTATCGGATAACATAATCATCAACACGGTGATGATAAATGATACAAGACCAAATGTTAACCAATTTAATGGGAAAGTAAATAAACGTAGAATTCCACCTACAATTGCATTTACCAAGCCAATAACCAAACCCGTTAGGATAGCCCATCCGAAACCAGCTACAGTTACACCAGGAATGATCCAGGACGCGATTGCAACGACTAAACCTGTGACTAAGAGACTAATAATGAACCTCATAACTTAAATTATTTGTGTGTACTAAAATGGTTCAAAATTAATGCCAATAAAGCGGTTTAAAGGACGTTAATTTTAGGGGTAACAAAAATATTATTATGCTAACATAGAAAAATATATGTATATTCAACCAACAATTTTAAACATGAAGGTTATGAGACAACTAGTTGCAACATTCTGTGCCTTATTATTTACAATAACATTATTTGCTCAGAATAATGATCCGATTTTAGGGAAATGGGAAAACCCGAGCGGAGAGGGCAGAATTGAGATTTACAAAAAGAATGATAAGTTTTACGGCAAGCTTTATTGGATTAAGGATGCCGCGAAAAAAGATGTCAAAAATCCAGATCCAAAGTTGCGGTCTCGGAATATTCAAGGATTAGAAATCCTGACCAATTTCCGTAAGGACAGCAAGACTTATGTTGATGGCGAGATTTATGACCCTAAGTCCGGAAAGACCTACAGCTGTAAAATGACCTTGAAAGGGAATGATCAGCTAGATATTCGGGGCTACATCGGAATAAGTTTAATCGGCCGTACAGAGTCTTGGAAAAGGATTAAATAGAGAAAAAGGAAGGAATCAGAAATGATTCCTTCTTCTTTTTTAGGGCTATTGTGTTGGGTTTCATGAGTGCATATATTTTGAACAATCGTTTTCGTAATTAGGAGAGATAAAAAAAGGTTATCTTTATGCGGATTAATTGAAATACTATGTATAAAACTTTAAAACCAGCTCTTGAAAAGGAACTTGCAGAAATTAAGGATGCAGGATTATACAAAGAAGAACGCATTATTGTAACTCCACAAGGAGCAGATATTAAAATTAGTACTGGACAGGAAGTTATAAACTTCTGTGCAAACAACTATTTAGGATTGTCTTCACATCCGAAAGTTGTTGCAGCGGCGAAAGCGGCTATTGATAGCCATGGCTATGGGATGTCCTCAGTTCGTTTTATTTGTGGTACTCAAGATGTCCACAAAGAATTGGAAGCTAAGATTTCGAAATTCTTAGGTACAGAAGATACTATTTTATATGCTGCGGCATTTGATGCGAATGGTGGTGTATTTGAGCCATTGTTAGGTGCTGAGGATGCGATTATCTCTGATGAGCTGAACCACGCTTCGATTATCGATGGTGTTCGTTTGTGTAAGGCACAACGTTTCCGTTATAAGAACTGTGATATGGAAGACTTAGAAGCGCAGTTGAAAGCAGCTTCAGGTGCTCGTCATAGAATTATTGTTACTGATGGCGCATTTTCAATGGATGGATCAGTTGCTCCATTGGATAAAATCTGTGATTTAGCGGATAAATACGAAGCATTGGTGATGATTGATGAGTCGCACTGTTCTGGTTTTATTGGTAAAACAGGTCGTGGTACTCACGAATTGTTCAATGTAATCGACCGTGTGGATATTATCACTGGAACCTTGGGTAAGGCATTAGGTGGTGCATCAGGAGGTTTTACTTCAGGTCGTAAGGAAATTATCGATATGCTTCGCCAACGTTCTCGTCCATATTTATTCTCCAATACTTTAGCTCCGGCGATTGCAGGTGCTTCGGTTGCGGTGTTGGATATGTTGAGCGAAACTACTGAGCTTCGTGATAAATTGGAAGATAATACAAAATACTTCCGTGATAAAATGACTGAAGCAGGATTTGATATTAAACCGGGATTTCACCCAATTGTTCCAGTTATGCTTTATGATGCTAAATTAGCACAAGAGTTTGCTTCGAAGATGTTGGATGAAGGTATTTATGTCATTGGATTCTATTATCCAGTTGTTCCTCAAGGAAAGGCGCGTATCCGTGTTCAGATCTCAGCAGGACATGAAAAAGATCATTTAGATAAAGCTATTGCTGCTTTTACGAAAGTTGGTAAGGAGCTAGGGGTAATAAAATAAGCCTCATAATATTAGAAAGAAGGTGCTATTCAAAATGAATAGCACCTTTTTTTGTGTTTAGCTTTTTTAAGCTAAATTATTGACTTAGAAAGTTTGCGTAATAATATTCGTATTGAAGTTTTGATTGATAGTTACAGCAAAGTTTCCTTTCTTTTCGCTATTCAAATCTTCAAAAAGCTTACCTGATAGCCTGGTAATCGTATTTGGCATCAATTTTACATTCAAAATTTCTTTACTAAGGATAACAGCACCCGTACTATTCAGAACATTGATTTTTACAGGTGTGGTTGCTTCAATAGGAGAAGAATAAGTTTGACCGTTTGTTAGAATATTGGATGAAATTGTTTGGTTTGTTAAGGAAGCCAATGAGCTAATGTCAATTACATTGCTAATATAGTTTGTATTATATCGGGGAGTAATCAAATCCTTTAGATCTTTGTCAGAACCGAAAAAACTACTGTTTGAAATTGTTGAGATTTCGATATATGCTGCTTGTTCAGGAATTTTATCTAAGATGTTGAGTTCTAATTTTGAAGAAATTCTTTTTAGCGTTTGACTTTTATAGGTAGAGTCCTTAGAAACCTGAAATTCAGTGTTCAAAGTAAAGACATCGCTGATATAATAATCCTTAATTTTAAAAATATCTTGACCAATAAAACTTGTATAAACTGATTGGTATTTAGTATATATTGTATGGGTATTCAAATTATTATATCCAATTGCTCTTAGTGTATAATTACCATTTAGAAGTTTCAGATTGATGCTGCTGGAATTTCCTGAAACCGGTCTTTTTAAAGTGTCAATAGGTAATTGATCCTTATCCAACAGGACATATAGGATTTCATTAATTGGGCTTGATGCGGTGCTGGTTGTTGTTGCAGATTTTGTATCAATGGGTTTGTACGATTGGGTGAAACCATCCACAGTAAATTTCACGGTGTGCAATTTGTCTGAAGGGCTTGGTTCAACGTTGGAGTCGCTTTTTGAGCAACTGAAGAGCATAAGCATAGCAATGCCTGCGATAGATAAATTTAAAAATTTCATGTTAATATGGCTTAATAGTGGAGCAAAAATAATTCTTATTTATCGATAAATAATAGGTTTTAGCCCACAAAAAACCGTAATACGGAAAAAATATTTGATTGATAAGGTTTTACTTTTACTCTTTTTGTCGTTACGTTGTCAAAAAATGAGGTTTGATTAGTTCAAAATATTGGAGTATGAGGATTGAATTAGGGTAAAATTTGGTTTGAAGGAATCCTTTGTGGGGCTAATTTATTGCCAGATTTAGAGTCAAGTCTTTGAGAATTAATCATAAATAAACGACATGCTAATAAAATATTAATAGGAATTAGTAAGAAATGAGGTGCAAATTGTATATCTTTGCACCTCTTTATTTTTATAACACATTATTGCTCAATGCAGAATATCAGAAACATAGCGATTATCGCGCACGTTGACCACGGTAAAACTACCCTAGTTGACAAGATTTTACACTTCACCAATCAATTCAGGGACAATGAGAATTCAGGAGAATTAATTCTGGATAACAATGACTTGGAGCGTGAGCGTGGTATTACAATCGTATCGAAAAACGTATCTGTAAAATATAAGGACACCAAGATCAACATTATTGATACTCCAGGTCACGCCGATTTCGGTGGTGAGGTTGAGCGTGTATTGAAAATGGCTGACGGTGTTGTTCTATTAGTAGATGCATTTGAAGGTCCTATGCCTCAAACAAGATTTGTTACAGGTAAGGCTTTGGCATTAGGTATCAAACCTATTGTTGTTGTAAATAAAGTAGACAAAGAAAACTGTCGCCCAGAAGAAGTATACGAGAATGTATTCGACTTATTCTTCAGCTTAGGTGCTACAGAAGAACAATTAGACTTCCCAGTATTATATGGTTCTTCAAAACAAGGATGGATGTCAACAGATTGGACTAAACCAACCACTGACTTCACTGAGTTATTAGAAGCAATCATCAAACATATCCCTGAGCCGAAAGTATCGGAAGGTACTTTACAGATGCAGGTTACTTCATTAGATTACTCTACATTCGTTGGTCGTATCGCGATTGGTCGTGTTGTTAGAGGGACTATTAAAGAAAACCAACCCGTATCATTGGTAAAACGTGATGGTAAAGTTGTAAAATCACGTGTTAAAGAACTTCAATTATTTGAAGGACTAGGCCGTGTGAAAGTTTCAGAAGTTCACGCAGGTGATATTGTTGCGGTTGTGGGAATCGATGGATTTGAAATTGGTGATACCATTGCTGATTTTGAAAATCCAGAGCAATTGGAAGTTATGCACATTGATGAGCCAACAATGAACATGTTGTTTACCATCAATAACTCTCCATTCTTTGGTAAAGAAGGTAAATTCGTGACTTCTCGTCACATTTATGACCGTCTTCAGAAAGAATTAGAAAAGAACTTAGCATTACGCGTTGTTCCTACGGATTCACCTGATGCATGGTTAGTATATGGTCGTGGTATTCTTCACTTGTCCGTATTGATCGAAACGATGCGTCGTGAAGGTTATGAGTTACAAGTAGGACAACCACAAGTAATCGTTAAAGAAATCAATGGTCAGAAACATGAGCCTATCGAGGAATTGGTAGTTGATGTTCCTGCAGAAGTATCTGGTAAAGTAATTGAATTAGTTACTCAACGTAAAGGTGAGTTATTGATTATGGAAACTAAAGGTGAAATGCAACACCTAGAGTTCTCAATTCCTTCACGTGGTATTATCGGATTACGTAATAACGTATTGACAGCTACAGCTGGTGAAGCTGTAATGGCGCACCGTTTGAAAGGTTATGAGCCTTGGAAAGGTACAATCCCTGGACGTATGGCAGGTGTATTGATTTCTTTAGATACAGGTTCTACAACAGCTTATTCAATTGATAAATTACAAGATCGTGGTCGTTTCTTCGTTGATCCAGGAGTTGAGATTTATGAAGGACAGGTTCTAGGAGAGCACATCCGTGATAATGATTTAACTATCAACGTAACTAAAGGAAAGCAATTGACAAACATGCGTGCATCAGGTTCTGATGATAATACACGTATTGCTCCAGCAATTAAATTCTCTTTGGAAGAATGTATGGAATATATCCAAGCTGACGAATACATCGAGGTTACTCCACAAAGTATCCGTTTGCGTAAGATTTATCTAACAGAAAATGAGCGTAAAGTAAATGCTAAGAGATTCGTTTAGAATTTAGCAATTACATAAAATATCAGAGGCGAACCAACAGGTTCGCCTCTTTTTTGTTGTGTTCATTTGTTAACTTGCCTTTATAAATCAATGTTCATAGGGATGGATAATTTTGAAAATGACGATTTAGAATGGCATAAAGTGCCAACAAGAATAGATGAGAGCCGGAATTATGTCAAGGCTTTGCATGTGGCTGGGAAAAAGCTCTGTTTGATCAGGGAGGGGGATGTTCTATCGGTTACCTCAAGTCGTTGTCCGCATGCAGGCGCGGATTTAACAAATGGATGGTGTGAGGGTGGAAAGTTAGTTTGCCCCTTTCATCGCCATAAGTTCAATATTGAAACTGGAAAAGGAGATGAACCACAGCATAACTTTATTCGGATTTATCCTTTAAAAAAGGAAAATGGTGAATTTTATGTGGGGATTAAGAAAAGCCTTTGGAACAAGATTTTCGGTTAAAATAATCGCCTAATCCACTGCAACATCTTATTGGTCTTCTCCGTATAGGGATACCAGAACATGGAAGATACCGGGAATAGTTTGACATCGGCCACTGCTCTTTCATGAGAAAAAGCCTTAAAACCATATCTCCCTGTGGATTGCCCTATTCCGGAATTATTGACTCCACCAAATGGTAGGTTGGGTTGCATAATTTGGATGACGGCATCATTGATACATGTCGATCCCGCACTCGTATGACGGATAACATGTTTATTGAAGTTTGAATCTTTACTGAACACATATAAGGCTAATGGCTTTTCCTTCGCATTGATAAAGTCAATGGCCTCCTGTATTTGTCCGTAATAGACAATAGGAAGGATAGGACCGAAGATTTCATCAGTCATGAGGGAATTGTTCAAAGCGATGTTAGTAACGACTGTAGGAGCTATAAACTTAAGTTTAGCGTCAGTCTTTCCTCCGGCGATAATTGTTGCGCCTAATTGTTTTGCAGATTCCAGGCTATCATTCAAGCGCTCAAACTGTTTATCATTGATAATCCTTGCGTAATCTGGCGAATTCAATGCGTCTGTTCCAAAAGCCTCTTCCAATTCTCTTCTAAATAATTCCTCAATTTGTTGCTTTTGGTGTCGATGTGCAAGGATATAATCCGGCGCGATACAAGTCTGCCCGGCATTGATAAATTTCGCCCAAATGAGATTCTTTACAACCTGTTTGAGGTTGACATTTTTATCAATTACTGCGGGAGATTTACCTCCTAACTCAAGTGTAATATCCGTAAGGTTTTTACTGGCGGCCTCCATAACGATTTTTCCAACTTTAGGGGATCCAGTAAAATGAATATGGTCAAACCTTAAGTTCAATAAATGCGTCGTTTCTTCTACAGCGCCTTCAACAACTGCAATATGGTCAGTTGGGAATAAATTCTTGATGATTTTCTTAATTACCTTGTTGCTGTGCGGGGAGAATTCGGAGAGTTTGAGGATGGCAGTATTTCCAGCTGCAATACAAGCGGCCAAATGAACCAATGGGAGTTGAAAGGGGTAATTCCATGGGGTAATGATCATGACATTGCCCTTGGGCTCATAATGAAGATAGGCATTGACATTAGGCATCATCATAGACCTACCTACCGATCTGTCCTTCATCCAGCTTCTTAGATTTTTGGAAATATGTTTCAATTCCAATTGAACGGCAAGGACTTCAGTAATGGCAGTTTCTATTCCAGATTTATGGAAATCCTGATATAGCGCTTGTTCAATAGATTTCTCCTCTTTATTGATCGCTGCTAAAAGACTTTTTATCCAAGCGACCCTTTTGTCTGCGGTACTGTGTTTTATTGCAGATTTGTTTTTGAGTTGTGCCTGATAAATTTTATCTATTTCTGAAATAGTCGTGTATGCCATAGAAATTGCCTAAACAATAAAAATAAGTAATAAAATAAAAACCCAGGTCATATTCATGTCTGGGTTTTTAACTGTTATAAGGAATGTGAAATTACTTGTTACTAGACTTGTCTTCTAGTGCGCGGAAAACTTCATCATTACTAGTATATATCTTGAATTGTACATCAAATTCCACAGGAATATAGATTACAATTGGCATTTTACCATTGTATGGTACTAGATTCGGTTGTGCTGACACAAAAAGATTTCTCTTCGGCGCATCAGGACATGCCATTTGAGTTGAAATGACTTCGCCATTTGAATTGAAGACATAATAATTATATCCCCAACCTTCAAGATCTTTTGTCTCAATTGTTCCTTGAAGACCATAATGGTTACAGCCATCTACCTCCATCATTTTTCCTACTGTAAATTCAATCTTTTTATTTTTGTCCGAATCAGAGTAAGGTACTTCGATTACCATTTTCTTAAATCCTTTTTCAGGTTTCGGGAAAATGTCGGTATTGACTTTCATTAGCATTTCTTGTGCTTTTGATGCTTGTGGCATTAAAAATAATCCTAGCATTAAAATTAAAAGAGCAGATAGTTTGCTTTGTTTCATGTTTTTCATTTTTATTATGTCTACATAATACGAAGCATGCGCCTAATCCGCTACAGGGTTAAGTTTTGAGGGATTTATTGCATTTATTAAAGCTCTAGCTAGTATGCGATTAGGGTCAAAAACTGGTAGTCCATAATATGACTTTTCCCTTAATGCAAGGGGTAATTCCGTACATCCTAGAATAATCACTTGAGCACCTTGGCCTTTCAATTCCTGGATTGCGGCTACCAATTGATCATGCGCACGGTTTGTTACGGGTGATGAAAATGCTTTGATTCCATAAGTTTCATCATAAATGGACGCATGCACCTTATTCTGCAATTCATCGTTAGGCTCGATACATTTTAAATTATGGGCTTCGATAACCTGCTTATATAGGCCTGTATTCCGGGTTCCAATGGTAGACAATACTCCCACGGCTGCATTAGGAGAATGTTCTTGAATGAACTTAGCAGTTTCATCCACCATATGCAGTAATTGTATATTTGAATTATGTTTTTCCAATTCTTCCTGGATCACCTCAAATATCCTTGGTGAATGAGCTGTGTTGCAGGGGATTCCCACAACAGTTGCTCCTGCTTTTTCAAGTTCCAATGCAATTTCAGAAATAGCAATCCCAGGGTTTACCGGTTCTTTCCCTAACAGGTATTCAGTTCGATCAGGAATTCTATGTGATTGCGAAGACAATAATACCGGTAAGTGATCTTGATCTCTGCGTGCATTCGTTTCTTCAATTATTTTTTTTAGGACGTCTACGCCTGCTAGAGGGCCTACGCCGCCGACAATTCCAATCATATCTATATCCTTTTAGTCTAACTCACCCTGGCGCCATTTATACATCCAGAATGTCTGTTTATTATTCAAAAATAACGCCAATAAATCAGGAATGGTCTTAAAACCATTGTCGGAATTGGTAAACGCGACTAATAATTCTTTTGATTTCGGATAGGCCAAAAAGAAACATCGGAAGCCGGGGTTGGAACCGGTATGCCAATAAGCAGAACCGACTTCGTTGATTTGCAGCCGCATGCCCAAAGCACATGGTACGTACTGATCATCAGGGCTAATTCCATCAGATTTTTTGGCTTCAGATAGTTTGCTCAAGGCGAGTTTATGTGTTTTTTTCTTTAAGCCGAAGCCATCGAAGATGTATTTACTGATAAACTTGCTGTAATCTTCAGCTGTTGTATAGAGCGTATAGGCAGCATTGCTTTTTCGATACATACCTAATTTTCGAGCATTCCCGTTTTCCAAATGTCCGAATGCAGCGTTTGCAGCTAAATCATCATGCCAAACTATTGCGGAATTGCTCATTTTAAAAGGAGTTAAAACTTCCTCCTCTACCAATTGCTGAAAAGACTTTCCACTGATATGCTCCATAGTCTCTTGGAGGAAGTAAAAGCCTTCACCAGAATACATGTAATCAGTTCCGGGTTCAAATTGCGAGGTAAGAGCGGTCTTTCGCCATTCTTCAGAAGGAACATCGCCTTCCCAGTTTAATAGTCCAGTGCGATGGGTCAATACCATTCGAGCTGTTATCTTTTCCTTGAATGGGTGATTCGCTAATCGGTCGTACTGATAATAGTGCCAAAGAGGTTTATCCAATTCAATTAAGCCTTGATCCATTAATCTTAGGAAAGTATAAGCCGCAACAACCTTGGTCAAGGAAGCTGCTTGGAAAACCGTGTTTTTATCGATTGAATCCTGTTGGTCAACCTTTTTTAATCCGTAAGAATATAAATGGCCCTTCCCTTTCTTTTGGTAGTTCAACTGAATTGCAGGAATTTCATTTTTCTCTGCTATTTGTTGAATGGCTATTTTCTTGTCCTGTGCACTCAAGTGAGTCAGAGGGATCAAGAAGAAACAAACAACAAAAGCAGTTTTAATTTTAGTTTTTAACAGCTTTCGGAAGTTTATCATAATCTAGAGCCTTGTATTTCTTTAATATATTTAGAGTTTCTTTGATTGGAATTGCCTTTACGGTCCGTCCTTTAATGCCTTTCATATCCTCAGCCATAAACATGGAGTTTAGAATAGCTTCTTCGGTTGCTTCCCAAACAGCCATGAAAAGAGGTGACATATAATCATTACCCACTTCGTTAGTTGCTAATTCGATGTCTTTGCTTTCATGCGGAATTAAATTAGCAGGGTTGGTGGAGAATGCGATAGAATAATCACCACTTCCATTTGAGGAGAAAGAACCAACATTTCCAAAAGCTATATACGATCGTTTTGCAAGTCTTTCGAGATTACGAGCAGAAAGAGGGGCATCCGTGGCAATAACGATCATACAAGATCCATCCACCTTATGAGCTTCTTTAGGCTCCTGCATGTAATAATTGTGCAGTTCACGACCAACAGGAGCTCCATTGATATTTAGGACTCCGCCAAAATTGGTTTGCACCAATACACCGACTGTATAACCACCGCGAGAAGCAGGAATTTTTCTCGATGCGGTGCCTATTCCGCCTTTAAATCCTAAACATTCAGTCCCAGTACCTGCTCCCACATTTCCTTCCTCGACTTTTCCTGAATGAGCATTTTTGATTGCTTCCAAAACATCAGCAGCCTCCACATGACGCCCGCGAATATCATTCAACCCACCATCGTTGGTTTCTCCAACGACCGAGTTTACTGATCTAACGTTTTCATTGCCAGGCAAGGAAAGCATATAGTCAATTAAGCCATTGGCTACCTTTGGAGCATTCAGGGTATTGGTCAGTAAAATTGGGGTTTCAATATTTCCGAGTTCCTTAATTTGAGAGATACCCATCATCTTGCCAAATCCATTCCCCACAAAAACTGCTGCAGGGACTTTTTGTTGAAAGATATTTCCTTGGTGGGGTATGATGGCTGTAACTCCAGTACGAACAGAGTCACCTTTAATAATTGTTTTTTGCCCTACGGTGACACCGGCAACATCTGTAATTGCATTGTTATTTCCCGTTGGAAGAATACCGATTTGAATTCCGAAGTCCCGAATACGACCTCTTTTTTCTTGTGCTTGGCTTAGTTGAATAATCGAAATTAACCCTAGGGCTAATAACATATAACGCTTGCTCATGTTGATTTAGATTTTTTTGTACTAATTCATAGGTCAATAAATGTATCCACGCTTGTAGAAGCAGGTGAAGATTATTGAATGGCAAGTATACTGAAATCTTTAGACAGGCGCTTTATTCTTCCGCAAATTCTTTTTGGAGATTATCCATTCGTCTTTTGATAGAAGCCTCCACCCGATAATCATCGATTTTATCAATGGCTGTTTTTTCTACATTGACTCCCGTATCGGATTCATAATTATGGATTTGCTTTTGATTTTTGATGGCATTATCATAAGCATCTCGGCCACTCATCAACTTGACAAATACTGGAAGGCACTCAAAGAAAATAAATAACAAGGCGATAAAAATAACCGCATTTTCTGTTGATTTATTGATTGTACCGTCTGGCTTCTTGTGCAAATTGCTCAAGGCGGCATTACGGTCAGCAAATCCAGCAACATTGACTGCGCTATCCAAGGATTTATCGGATAGTATTCGTTGATCCATTAACCCTTCGGCGGTTTTTCGCTGTAATAGTTCCGACTCTTTGGCCTGCAATCTACCCCTTAAACTATCCAAATAAGCTTGTTGTTTATTGAGGTTTTCCTCCTTCATCTTTGCATATGGACCATAACCCATCACTCCGGAAGTCTCATCGGTTTTTGTCCCAAAGATTTCATGATTTAATTGTTGTCTTGAGGTTTTGATACTAGATTCCAAAGAATCCGCATGTATAGTCAAGGCCTTCAATTGGCTGTATTCTACGCGATATTTGTTCTCAAAGGTCTTGTTTAGTGTGTCAATCTTGGCCTTTTGTTGGACAAGATATTCAGCCCGAAGGTGTTCTCTGATTTCTTTATCGAAGATTTTTAACTCCAAGGGTCTTGAAATAATCAAACCTATTAGGATGGCTAGTAGAATCCGCGGCAAAGCCTGTAGGAGTTGCATCCAGCCACTACGGCTTTTGTCAATACTCAATACTATATAGCGGTCCAGATTAAAAATCGCCAATCCCCAGATGATACCAAATATTAATGCAAAGAATAGGGCAAATGAGCTACCACTAAATACAAAATATAAGGCATATCCACCCGCTAAGGCAGCAAATAGGCCAGTGAAAAAAATGGTTGCACCAATGCTTATATATTTATTCTGCTCCTCAGGGAAACGGTTTAAGGTTTCCTTATGAACCCCAGCGCACCAGAAAAAGAATTCTTTCATATGTTAATGCTTTAGTTATTAGACGCAAAGGATTTAGTTTTGTTACATCTAAATAAGGAAAAAAATATAAATTCTTAGTAGTTTGTGAGATATAAACAATGGTATACTTAATCAAAAGATTAGTACCTTTGCACAAAAATTGAAACAAACTAGAAGAGAATGAATAAAAAAGGGTTTTTACCTTACTGCTTGGTGATTGCCAGCTTGTTAGTAGGGTGTAACAACGAAACTAAAAAAGAGGAAGCTGTAGATTTGAAAAATCCATTATTAGCCAAGTACGAAACTAACTTTGAAGTTCCACCATTTGATCTTATCAAAGATGAACACTTCAGACCTGCTTATAAAGAAGCATTAAAAGTACACAATGCGGAAATTGATTCTATTTTAAAAATCGATGAACCTGCAAATTTCGCAAACACAATCCTTGCATTAGAAAATGCAGGACAACTGTTAACTCGGGTTGCTACTGTTTTCAACAACTTGAACAGTGCAAATACCAACGATTCCATCCAAGCAATTGCAAAGGAACTGGCGCCAGTATTGTCCGCTCATAGAGATGAGATCAATATGAACCCTGAGCTTTTCAAACGTGTGAAAACTGTTTATGATGCAAGAGCAAATGCAGGATTGGATGCTGAAGATCAAAAATTATTAGAAGAAACATACAAAGGATTTGTTCGTTCAGGAGCAAATCTGAAAGACGAGGATAAAGAGAAATTGAAGAAAATCAATTCTGAGCTTTCAGTATTATCCACTCAGTTTGGTCAAAATCTATTGGCAGAAACCAATGCATTTGAATTGGTTGTTGACAAAGAAGAAGACCTAGCGGGATTGCCAAAAGAATTAAAAGCGGCAGCGGCTGCAGCAGCGAAAGAAAAGGGTAAAGAAGGTAAATGGTTATTTACGCTTCAGAATCCATCGGTGATGCCATTCCTTCAATATGCGGATAACCGTGAATTGCGTAAGAAAATTTGGGAAGCCTATCAATTGAAAGGGAATAACGACAATGATAGTGACACCAAGGAAATCTTAGTAAAAATCGCTAACCTACGTTTGGAAAAAGCTAAATTATTAGGCTATTCTTCACATGCAGCTTATGTGTTAGAGGAGTCTATGGCTGAAAATCCTGTAAATGTAAATGCATTGTTGAACAAGATCTGGACGCCAGCTTTAGCAAAAGCTAAAGTCGAAGCAGCGGATATCCAAAAAGAAATTGATGCAGCAAAAGATACATTTACGGTAGCTCCTTACGACTGGAGATATTACCAAGAGAAAATTCGTCAAAAACGTTTTGCATTGAATGAAGAGGAAATTAAACCTTATTTCAGCTTAACAGATGTTCGCGAAGGTGCATTTGCTACTGCCAATAAATTATGGGGTATTTCATTTGTGGCTTTAAATAACGTTCCTGTTTATCATCCAGAAGTGGAAGTATATGAAGTACGTGATAAGGATGGTTCTCATTTAGGTTTATTATACGCAGATTTCTTCCCACGTGAATCTAAACGTTCAGGTGCTTGGATGACTTCATACCGCTCTCAAAGCCGTCAAAACGGTAAACGTATTGCTCCAGTAATCTCTATTGTTTGTAATTTCACAAAACCAGTAGGTGATAACCCGGCATTATTAACTTTTGATGAGGCTACTACCTTATTCCATGAATTCGGACATGCTTTACATGGCTTGTTCTCAAATGTTAAATATAGAAGCTTAGCTGGAACATCTGTTCCTCGTGACTTCGTTGAACTTCCTTCTCAAATTATGGAGAACTGGGCAGCAGATCCTGAGGTATTGAAAACTTATGCAAAACATTATCAAACTAAAGAAGCTATCCCTGATGCATTAATCGAAAAAATGCAAAAAGCAGGTACCTTCGATCAAGGTTTTGCTACAGTGGAATACTTGGCAGCATCTATGTTAGACATGAACTACCACAGCGCTACTTCCCCTATCAAAGTGAAAGCGAATGATTTTGAGAAAGCAGCAATGGGTAAAATCGGATTAATCGACGCGATTATCCCTCGTTATAGAAGTACGTATTTCCAACATATTTTCAGTGGTGGATACTCTGCTGGATATTATAGCTATATCTGGTCAGAAGTATTGGATTCGGATGCTTTCGCAGCATTTAAAGAAAAAGGTCTTTACGATCAAAATACAGCGGCGTCATTCCGTAATAACATCCTTGAAAAAGGTGGAACCGGAAACCCTGCTGAAATGTACCGCAAATTCCGCGGAACAGATCCAGATCCAATCCATTTGATGAAGAAAAGAGGATTGAACTAATACAACAAAAAAGCTCGCAATAACTTGCGAGCTTTTTTGTTTATAAGGACTTTCAACTTGAAGCCTATTTATATTCCTGCAGAATTAAACTGTAGATCATATAACTTCCTGTAATAACCTTCCAGTTCAAGTAATTCATGGTGTGTCCCAATTTCTTTGATTTCACCCTTGTCTAAGACGATTATTTTATCTGCTTTCTGAATAGTTGATAGTCTGTGGGCAATCACAATGGATGTTCTTCCGTCCATCAGGTTTTCGATGGCATTTTGAATCAACTCTTCTGTTTCAGTATCTATCGATGATGTGGCCTCATCCAGAATCAAAATCTTAGGATCATGCACCAAAGCGCGAATGAAGGAGATCAATTGGGCTTGTCCTGCTGATAAGGTAGATCCACGCTCCTGAACCTGATAATTGAAATTACCTGGAAGACGCATGATAAAGTCATAAGCTCCAACCTTTTTAGCAGCATCCTCAATGGATTCAAAACTAATATTCGGATTATGAAGATTGATATTGTGCAATACACTATCCGAAAACAAGAATACATCTTGTAAAACAGTAGCAATCGTCTGACGCAGAAAGGTTAGATCATATTCCTTGATATTTACTCCATCAAGTAGGATTTCTCCCTTTTGTATCTCGTAAAAGCGGCTTAATATATTGATGATGGATGATTTTCCTGCTCCAGTGGCGCCTACCAGAGCTAATGTTTCCCCTTGTTCAACATGGAAGCTCACATCTTTTAAAACCCACTTTTCATCATTATAGGCAAACCATACATTCTTAAAGGTAATTTCCCCTTTAACATTTTCTGGTTTATACTTTCCTTCATTTGGCGTGAATTCATCAGTATCCAAAACATCAAAAATACGCTCTGCCGATACCATCCCCATTTGAAGGGTGTTGAACTTATCAATCAATTCTCGGATAGGTCTAAAAATCATGTTGATATACATGATAAATGCCACGACCACACCGGGAGATATTACATCCGCAAGGATTTGTTTAGATCCATACCAAACCAATAAACCGGTCGCTATGGCAACGATAATTTCTAAGACAGGAAAGAATATGGAGAAATACCAGTTCGCACGAATATGCGCATTCCGGTGTTCCGCATTGATAGCTTTAAACTTCCGCATCTCTTGGTCCTCTCGGGCAAAATATTGGATCACATTCATGCCTGAAATATGCTCCTGTAGGAAGGTGTTTAAATTGGAAACCCAAAGCCGCACACTTTGAAAGGCTGATTTCATGGCTTCCTTAAAGATATAGGTCGCTGCAATCATCAATGGCATGGGCACCAAGACCACCAGAGTCAATTTCCAATCGGTATAGAACATAACCCCTAGAATCACCACCAGTTGCAAAAGGTCTCCAATAATCTGGATTAAACCTTCCGAAAAGATGTTTGCAATCGTTTCCAAGTCGGAGATAGTCCGGGTAATTAATCGACCGATAGGGGTATTATCAAAGTATTTCAACCGAAGATTGGTGATATGGTTGAAAACCTGAATCCGGATATCGCGGATTACTGATTGTCCCAGAGTATTGGTCATCAGGGTATGAAAATAACGGATAATGGTTTGTCCGATCAGGAGGGCAAACATCAAAAACAGCATCCCTGTAAGTCCTTCACCATTTCCAGAAAGGATATAATGGTCCAAGGTATATTCTACCAATAAGGGAAGCGCTGGCGCAACGGCAGCTAATAAAATAGTGAGTATGACAGAAATCCAAAAAACAGTTTTATAAGGACGGATATATTTTGCTAATCGCCCTAATAATTTACTGTCATATGCATTCCCAGAAATCTTATCTTTTTCCAAAATCTAATTATTAATCAATATATGGATAAATAACCTCCGTTAGGTAAAGCCCACATGCAGGAACTGAGGTTCCAGCTTTTGAGCGGTCCATACTTTGAATTACCCCTTTTATATGTTCTATAGGTTTCTTGCCTAGGCCAATTTCCATCAAGGTCCCAACAATTGCGCGAACCATATTCCGAAGAAAACGATCTGCTGAAATATGGAAAACCAACTTATCACCTTCCCAAATCCATTCTGCCCGTTTAATATCGCAAAAATTGCTGAATACTTGCGTGTTAGATTTGCTGAAACAAGAAAAATCTTGCCTACCTAACAATTCTAAAGCCGCAATGTTCATTTTTTCCACATCTGGTTTATCACGTAATAGCCATGAAAAATTATGTAAGAATGGATCTTTATGGAAGTGGACATGGTACTCATAACTCCGATCCGTAGCATCAAATCGTGCGTGTGCCTCCGGACCGACAGGAATTAACCTTTTCGCCGAAATATCAAAAGGCATCAGGGCATTCAAGGAATGAACAAAGCGATCCGAATTCTCCAAAACCTTGGCAGAACTTGAAAAATGCACAAACAACTTTTTCGCATGCACCCCAGTATCGGTACGTCCGGCCCCAACGGTTTCCACAGGCTCACGAAGCAAAATTGCTAATGCATCATTTAATTTCTCCTGAACAGAAACGGCATTGTCCTGAATCTGCCAACCATGGTAGGCAGTTCCATTATAGGCTATTTCCAAAAAGTATTTCGGTATTTGTTCTTCCACTTTGCAAAGGTAAATAATATCATATTAGCTCCTATTGTATTTAGTAAGGATCAGGTAAAAAATATCACTACTACAGAATTACCTGTTTTAGATGATTCCCTTGTACTTGAAAATTTGTACAAAAATAACCACCGATCTAGGTATATATTCCGAAGCCCTGATCCTCTAACTTTGATATACACTTAATTCATTGGTTATGAAAAAGATATTAATTATACTAGCACTATTTCTAGGCGGTAACTATGCCGTTTCTGCTCAAGGGTTTTTGGATAAAATTGATAGAGCATTAAATAAAGTAGAGAACACCTCCAATAAGGTGGATAATACCTCTGAAAAAGCAGGTAGAATTGGAGGGAAATTAGGAAATCTCCTAGGCAAGAAAGGCGAAAAAGCGGGAGATGCCGCTGTATTCACGGTATTGATTGAAGGCGTGAATCTGGCAGATTTGAAGAAGATTTCAACTGGTTTGGAGACCAACAAAAAAGTTAGTGAGGTGAAAATGAAGTACAATGCTGCAGGGTCCTCCTTAACAGTAATGTTCAATGGTGACTCAGAAGACCTTTTCGAAGCATTAAAGAAAACTACCCCCAAAATTACAGATGAAACTGTTCAAGCAATTGAAGATGATGGAATAGCAATTAAAATAGAAAAATAGTTTATCTTTATACGTATCATGCATAGGCAGTGATTTTCACTGCCTATTTCTATTTAATGAAACCTGTAGATTGTTTTACCTATGAATGCTTGGGGAAAAGTATTTCAATTGCTTATGCTTTTGTGTGTTGGCTATGCCACTGCCTCGGCCAAGGTAATTCCTAAAATTCCCTATCAACATGATATTGATAGCCTTGAATCATTAATAAAAACTAATATAGGGCTAGAACAAAAGATTATTTCCATTTATGAACTGTCCTTTTATTGTTCATTTTCAGATTCTACCAAGGCCCATCAATACCTTAACCAAGCTCTCTCCATAAAAACTGATAACCCAATTTTCTTAGGAATGGGAAAAATGTATGCTGGAATGTTCTTTATGGATTATGATATTCCCAAAGCAATCAAATTATTTGAAGAGGCCGATTCAGAATTTGAGAAATTTGATACCCCTCAAGCAAAGATTTTACAAGCACGAACCCTAAATAATCTAGCCTCAGCCTACCAATGGGAGGATAAACATGTCAAAATGTTGGATATCCTGATTAATCGCGCTCTACCTACGGCCCGCCAAACTGATGATAATGTGGTTACAGGGAATATCCTTTATAAAATAGGCCTGAATTTTTGGAATAATGTGCAATATGTGGAGGCAAATCGATATTTGATTGAATCCATTAGTCTTCTGAAAAAAGGAAAATATGATCCTTTTATGCTTTTGGAGGATTATAAACTCCTGATTCTTTCACTTCATGCCATGGATGAGCATGAAAAAGCAAAGGAACTGATTGCGGATTTCGAAAGATTCTTTAAGAAACATAATGGAATGCTCCCTATGAGTGATTACCATTTGGTTCATGCCATAAACTTCCGCTTTTTAAAGAAATACGATATCGCATTAATCCATTTAGATAAGGCCCTTGAGTTTTTAAAAATTGAAAATGTCACCAATTTACGTGTTATTAGTTCCATTCTTTATCAAAAGGTCCTCATTAATATTGCTAAAGGGGATTACAAATCCGCTTTTGTGGATTTGCAGAGTAAAGTTGAAAAACAACTGAGTTTAAAAAATGCTTTTTTTCAAGACAGTTTAAATGTTGCGATAGCCTATGTAAAGATTTATGAAGGTCTGAAAGATTATAAAAAAGCGATGGAATGGGTGCGGAAAAAGGAAACTCTTCAGGATACCATGTATAGCCGAAGAATTCGGGAGTCAATTATGGATTATGAGGTCAAATATCAAAGTTTGGAAAAGGAATCTGAAATCCATCATCTTAAAGCCGAACGTGAAAAAGCAGAAAGTGATATCAAAAATGCTCGAATAATATCAGCCTTAATCGCGTTGTTATTGATTTTATTAGGGTATTTCCTGTTTAAAAACCATCAAAAGAATAAACGATTGTTACAACAACAGGAGATTAACAACAATCAAAAACTCCTGGAGGAAAAGCATAAACAGAAATTAATGTCCCTGGATGCCATGTTGCAAGGTGAAGAGAAGGAAAGAAATCGGCTTTCAAGGGATCTCCACGATGGACTAGGAAGTATCCTGGCATCTATTTAATACAAAGTATTGGACTTGCAACTTTCAAACCCCAACCATAAAGTTGACTCAGTGCTTCATGATATGGATTACGCAATCACAGAAATGCGTAGGATTTCCCATAACCTGATGCCTGAATCCTTACGCCGATTTGGTCTTGAAGTATCGTTGAGTGATCTTTGTAAAAGCCTTCAAAACCTCCATACCAAAATAGAACTTCAGCTTTACGGTACATTCGAATCCCTTTCACTTGAAAATCAAACCCATATCTATAGGATTATCCAGGAACTATTGTATAATTCCATTAAACATTCAGAGGCCAAACATATCTTGGTACAATGCAGCATGGAGGATAAAGTTGTTTTTATTACTGTAGAAGACGATGGGGTTGGATTTCAAACTAATCTTTTAAAGGCGAATTCAAAGGCAGGCGTTGGATTGAAAAATGTCAATCTCCGCGTAAATTACCTGCATGGTAAATTGGATATCAATTCGGAAGTAGGAAAAGGGACCAGCGTGGAAATTGAACTTTTTGTATAAAATTCATTGAATTATTCCACTTTTGGTCAATTATACCGGTCAGAAACCAAATCCTATTTAAGTTGTTTGTATTATATTTGCGATATAAATATCTATAAATATGATACAACGTATTCAAACCGTTTGGTTACTGCTTTCCAGCCTAGTTTTGTTCGCACTATTTATGTTCCCCTTTGTAGGATACATCGATTTGGTTGGCTTAGGAAAAAATATTTATGTTACTGGCGTTTATTCCTCAGCAAACAATGTAGCAACGAAAGAAACAGGATTTTTATTGATGACCATTGCAACGGTCATTCTTGCATTGATCCCAATCTTTATCATATTCCTGTATAAGAACCGTAAACTCCAATTGAATATGATCCTGGTTCAGGTCATCTTAATCTGTTTGTTCGCCGTTTGGATGTTTATTACCGCAAATAATATCTTGGATTTGATCAATCAACATATTGGTGCAAATAATATTGGAATAGGATTCTTCCTGCTACCAGTATCTATTCTATGTTTATCATTCGCCATCCGTGGAATCAGAAATGATAATAAATTAATTAAATCTGCCGATAGGCTTCGTTAATTTAATAATATGAAACAACTATTAATCCTTCTTGGATTCATCTGTGCTTTGGCTTTTCCAAAGTATAGTCAGGCCCAAGAAGATACAACCTTAAATGTCGTAGATGATATTCAATTTGACCTTAAATCAATTACGGCTTCTGGTGATACTTTGGTCGTTGATCTTTTTGCTATATCATATGATATTAAACCTAGAGAATTTAGGTTAAATGTTTTTGCAACTGCTTTGATTGATGCAGAGGAACAATCTCATATGTTGACATCCGTGCAGATTGATAGAGTAATAGTACAGCTTTCCGATCGAGAGAATTACCTGAACTATTTACTTCATCAGGATAAACCAGTAAACATCAAATTGAAATTGTCTCCTATGACGGAGGAGGTCAAAAATGCTAAAATGGTCAAAATTGTTTTTAATGCCCTGGATGACGAAGGTCAGTTCCTGGAAGCATTTATAGATCTTAACGAAAAAGAGGAGCTTTAAAGCTCCTCTTTTTCGTTATTGGGTTAATTCATTTCATTTTCTAATCGCTCCAATTCCTCATAATTCTTTTCTAGTTTCTTGACTAATCGGATGTAAATAAATTTATAGACCATTTTGACAATGGCAATGGATAACCAACCAAATAGAAATAAAACAATGACCAACATGGTAATAAACATGATATTATGGCCAACTGTCTTATTGAGTACATCTTCTTCCCAAATTAGGCTCATAGCAGATAATCCTATACCCACAATGATCAAGTAAATATTGAATTTGATATAGTAGCCTACAGTTTTCCGCGTCACTAAAATATTTGATAACAGCTCCTTGGTATTGTTCGTGTTCTTTATCTTCCGATAGGAGTTGAAAAAGGCATAAATAAAATAGAGGATAACAATGTAAGAACCTACATCGATAATGCCGGACAATATATCCATACCTAATGGAAGCTCCGGTGCATTCTTATCGTAAATAAATACAGCAACATTGACCAATATTCCTAAGAATAATTCAATGAGACTGATGATAAAAATCCATTTCACAAGTGAGGATGAACTTTTATGCAACATACTCCTGATTTCCTCCTGATTTACCTTGGGGAAATCCTGGTCCTTCTTCCAATGTTGTTTCAGGAAATCTAATTCATCCATTAAACTACTCCTTTCTTAGTTAACATTTCTTTTAACCTACCTTTAATTCTGTTCATTTTTACCCGTGCATTCACTTCACTAATCCCCAAGGTTTCTGCAATTTCTGCATAGTCCTTTTCTTCTAGATACATATAGACCAGGGCCTTATCAATATCATTCAATTGTCGCACAGCATCGTATAAGTATTTGAGTTGATCCTCTGTGTCTGAATTATATTCCTCATACCGTATATTGGATAAGGATTGATCCCAGTCGACTGTCGTGATTTTTGTCTTCTTACCTCTGTAAAGTGATATTGCTGTGTTTAAGGAAACTCTATACGCCCAAGTAGAAAACTTAGAATCACCCTTGAATTTGGGATAGGATTTCCATAATTGAATGACCATCTCCTGAAATAAGTCCTGATGAGAGGCCAGATCCGAAGAATAGAGCTTACAGATCTTGTGCAGGATATTCTGATTATCCTCCAAAAGGGTTACAAACTCATGCTCAAGATTCTGGGTCATTTATTGGTATTTGTCGACAATAGTAAGGTATTGTTACAACATCTTGATACATTTTTTTAAATTCGCTCAATGGCAAAATCAAAATCAGCATATTTCTGTCAATCCTGTGGATATGAATCTCCTAAATGGTTAGGACAATGTCCTTCCTGTAAACAATGGAATACCTTTGTAGAAGAAGTGGTGGAAAAAGCTTCCAGCAGAGTACCTGAATGGCGTAGCACAAATACGAGCCCTGGAGTACAAAAAAGAACCAATAAAGCAGCCGTCATCCACGAAATTGTCTATTCCGAAGAACAACGCATGTTATCTCCGGATAAGGAATTCAATAGAGTCCTTGGAGGCGGGATAGTGCCGGGATCTCTGGTGCTTATCGGGGGTGAACCTGGTATCGGAAAATCAACCTTGATGCTGCAATTAGCCCTGTCGATTCCAAAAGTTAAAACACTCTATATTTCAGGTGAGGAAAGTGAACAGCAGATTAAAATGCGTGCTGAACGTTTGCAACAGAACTCCAATGCAAACTGCTATATCCTGACCGAAACCTCCATGCAGAATATTTTCAAACAGATTGATCAGGTGGAACCAAATGTGGTGGTGATTGACTCCATTCAAACCCTTCATTCCGCACAAATTGAATCTGCACCCGGATCCGTATCTCAAGTTAGGGAGTGTACTGCTGAATTATTACGATTTGCTAAGGAAACCAACACTCCGGTATTTATTGTAGGCCATATCACAAAGGATGGTTCTATTGCAGGACCAAAAGTATTGGAACATATGGTGGATACGGTATTGCAATTTGAAGGCGATCGAAACCATGTTTATAGAATCTTACGTTCTGTGAAAAACAGGTTCGGCTCTTCTTCTGAATTAGGGATATATGAAATGCAAGGCTCAGGTTTACGAGAGGTTTCCAACCCTTCGGAGATCATGCTTTCCCAAAGGGAAGAACAGGTAAGTGGAATTGCCGTTGCAGCTATGTTAGAAGGTCTGAGGCCGCTGATGATTGAAGTTCAGGCATTGGTGTCCAATTCTGCTTACGGAACCCCACAACGGAGCTCTACAGGTTTCGATACCAAAAGATTAAATATGCTCCTAGCAGTGCTAGAGAAACGCTTTGGATTCCGCTTAAGTGCTCAGGATGTATTCTTGAATATCGCCGGTGGATTGAGAGTGGAAGATCCTGCCATTGACCTCGCAGTCATTGCAGCCCTGATCTCCTCCCAACAAGATATCGCACTCCCTTCTAATATTACTTTTGCAGGCGAAGTAGGCCTTTCAGGTGAGATACGTGCTGTAAATCGAATTGAACAACGAATTCAAGAAGCTGAGAAACTAGGCTTTGAACAGATCTTTATATCTAAATATAATACCAAAGGACTCGATGTTAAAAGATACCAGATATTGGTAAGACCAGTTGCAACCCTGGAAGATGTCTTTCGAATCCTATTCGGATAATAAAAAAGCTCCATGAGGTAATCATGGAGCTTATTACTGTATGAATTTTCTTTACTTGATTACCTCGGCTAATTTAGCTTCTAAAGCCTCACCGCGTAAATTTACTGCAATGATTTTGCCTTCTGGATCCAATAGGAAGTTCTGAGGAATACCTTCGATTCCGTAAAGTTCTACCACTGGTGAATGCCAGAATTTAAGGTCTGATACCTGTGGCCAAGCAGATAGGTTATCATCTTTGATTGCTTTCATCCAATCCTCTTTTCCATTTTCACGGTCTAAAGAAACCCCAAATACGGTAAAGTTCTTGTCCTTGAATTTATTGAAGGCAGCAACTACATTCGGGTTCTCATGACGACATGGTCCACACCAGCTTGCCCAGAAATCAATCAATACGTATTTACCACGTAATGAAGATAATTTTACCACATTACCAGATGTATCAGGCAATGCAATCTCAGGAGCTACTGAACCGATGGCTACTTTCTTTAATTTATCGATTTTCGCCGCTAATGCTTTTCCTTTGCTCGTGTTTTTTAGGGCAGCAGGAAGTTTTTCATAAGCAGGAGCAACAGTGCCATTTACAGTCTGCGCACTTAGCATCTCTTCTAAAAGACCTAAAGTAACATAGTTTGAATTCGATTTTACATAGTCCTCATTGATCTTCGCTTGCTCAGAAAAAATAGCCTCTGCCTTTGATCTTAGACCATTTAGAAACTCTTCATCTTGTTGTTGCTCTGGTGTAGCAGCTTCAAACTCCTTGTTTAATGCCGCAAATTGAAGTGAACTTTCTTTGATGGCATCTTTATACTTTGAATAATCTTTGTTGATTTCATTTCCTGAAATCTCCGCAGCTTCTAAAGTCTCTCCATTGACATTGATTACACCTTTTGCAAGATATAAGGTAGTCATGTCTACATTTCTCAATTCATTTAATGGTTTTCCTTCAGCGGATAATATCAATTGAGCTTGAGTCGGTTCTGCAACAATACCATTATAACTGAATTGTCCTTTATCAACATTAGCAGAATCAATATGACGCTGACCGCCCTCTACATACATCAAATACACTTTCGCTGGCGCATTCACATTCTTTAAATTTCCCTTAATAGAGAAATCTTCTTGTGCAAATAGCAACGTTGGGACTGCTGCCAGTACAGCTAACATTGTTTTTTTCATATCTCGTTTTTTATTATTTACTAACTAATACATATATCGTTCCAATTACCATCTTCCGCTGGCTCCACCACCACCGAAGCTTCCTCCGCCAAATCCGCCGAAGCCACCGCCTCCGCCACCACCGAAGCCGCCTCCAAATCCACCGCCATCATTATCACCCCCACCGCGACCCAAGGAATTCAGTAATGTCCACCAGAATAAATCTGAAGAACCACGTCCGCCCATCACTTTTCCACCGCCATTTTTGCCGCCACCACCAGATTTCGAAATTATTGAGATAATAACGATAATGACTATGACAATAAAAATAATCGGAATACCGCCGCCACCTTGAGTAGAATAACCTTCCTTAGGATCTGCTGTGTATTCGCCCTTGTTATAAGAAATTATGGCACTCGTGCCATCATCGATTCCTTTGTAATAATCCCCCTGACGAAAGGCAGGCTTTACCTCATTCTCAATGATCCTGTAGGCGATGACATCTGGAACAGCTCCCTCTAGACCATATCCTGTACGAATCGTCATAGCACGGTCTCCAAGGGCTACCAAAAATAAAATACCATTATTGTATTTCTTGTTCCCGACACCCCATTTCTGAGCTAATCGGTCCCCATAATCCGCAATATCATAGTCGCCAGTACTGTTCATGATCACGACCGCAATCTGAATACTGGTCGTATCTTCATAGGATAAAAGCTTCCGTTCCAACTCCTGCTTTTGACTTGCACTTAAGGTGTTGGTATAATCTGTGACCAACGTATTTGAAACAGGCGGAAAATCCTGTCCAAATGATTGTAAATGAAAAACTAAGCCTATAAATACGCTTAATACTATTCGGGTTGAAAATTTCACAATTCGTGATGTTTTCTGCATAAAATTAAGATTTACCGAAATAAATATCATTCGGAAGTTCATTCACATCGTCAGCTCTCCGTGGAAAATAGGTGCCTAATTGCTCGCCAGCTTTCTCAATGCCAGCAATCAACCCGCCTACATAATCTTCCTTCTTAAAATAGCTGAGCATCAAATCCTTCGTGGATTCCCAAAAATCCTCAGGAACCTTTTTGTCAATCCCCGCATCGCCGATAATCGCGAATTGATGGTCATCCGTAGCTAGATAAATTAATACCCCATTCCGCAAAGCTGTCTTATGCATGTTAAGCTTTTCAAAATAATATTTTGCCTGCTCCAATGCCGCCATGTCATGAACCCTACGCTCAACCACCAATCGGATCTCACCGGAAGTTAAATTCTCCGCGAGACTGATCGCATGTTCTACTTTTTCTTGTTCTTCTTGATTGAATATTTCCATGAGGTATCAAAATAGAAAAGATGAATGCAGAAGTGAAAGCCCCCAACATTCATCTTTACGTTATGTCAACAACAATAAAAATTCATTAAAACTGAACTGTAGGCGCTTTATCAGAACCTTCAGTAGCTTTAAATGTACCTTTTGCTTTGAATCCGAAGATTCCTGCCATAATGTTATTCGGGAAGCTACGTACAGTAGTGTTGTAGTCCTGAACCGCCTCGTTGTAGGCTCTGCGCTCTACTGAAATGCGGTTCTCTGTCCCCTCCAACTGTGCCTGTAACTCTTGAAAATTCGCATTTGCCTTTAGGTCAGGATAAGACTCTACGCTAACCAATAAACGGCCAATGGCTTGTGAAAGTCCATCTTGGTTCTGTTGGAAATTAGCAATTGCTTCCTCGCTCAAATTGTTTGGATCTACTTGTATAGAAGTCGCTTTAGCACGTGCTTCAGTTACAGCAGTTAATGTACCTTCTTCATGCTGTGCAGCTCCTTTTACAGTGTTTACTAAGTTAGGGATCAAGTCCGCTCTACGTTGGTAGGCGTTTTCAACTTGCGCCCATTTCCCTTTTACATTTTCGTCCTTGGATACCATCGTGTTGTACCCACATGAACTAAAAGATAGAGCAGTTAATAAACCTACAAATACGATTAATAATCTTTTCATGTGTAATGTTTTTACAAGTAATAGTTAAAAGTAATAATTTGTTTTCACAAAAAAGCAATATCAAATGACATACCAATCCTTTATATTCACGAAATTCTGTCAGTTTTTGGTACCTTTGCCTTGATTTTTGGGATAAAACCCCAACAACACTATGCAAAAAGAAATTGAAATAGCCATCAGTCCTGAATTTGTACAGGACGAAAACCGTATCCTCAACGAAGGAGCTAAGAAATTACGCGTTCCAACCCATAAAATTAATGGTTTCCATATCCGAAAACGATCCATCGATGCTCGTGGTAAACAGGTCCTTTTCCGGATGCGTGTCGTATTTTTTATCGATGAACCCGTTCAACTTCCTGACTATCATACTAAATTAAAAACTGTTCATGACGCAAAACCTGTCATAATAATAGGGGCTGGACCTGCAGGATTGTTTGCTGCCTATAGATGTCTGGAGCTGGGATTGAAACCTATTGTTCTGGAGCGTGGAAAGAAAGTTCAGGATCGAAGAAGAGATCTCGCTAAGATCAATAGGGAAGGTTTTGTGAATCCTGAATCAAATTACTGCTTCGGTGAAGGGGGAGCCGGAACTTATTCCGATGGAAAATTATATACGCGCTCGAATAAAAGGGGAGATGTACAGCAGGTCCTTTCCATTTTTGTGGAACATGGTGCCACTGAAGATATCTTAGTGGATGCTAGACCCCATATCGGTACAAATAAATTGCCTCATATCATTGAAAGCATCCGCGAACGGATAATTGAAATGGGGGGTGAAGTGCATTTTGATTGTAAGGTCATAGACATCTTGGAACAATTCGGAAAAGTACAAGGGGTTAAAACGGAAAGTGCAGGAACCATTCTGGCTGAACATGTCATTGTTGCAACGGGACATTCTGCCAGGGATATATTTGAATTATTTAGATCTAAAAACTGGTTGTTGGAAGCAAAGCCATTTGCATTGGGGGTTCGAATTGAGCATCCGCAAAATGTAATCGACTCTGCACAATATCACTGTTCTATACGTCCTGAAAATCTTCCCCCGGCTTATTATAGTCTGGTTGAGCAAGTCGATGGTCGTGGGGTCTTCTCATTCTGTATGTGCCCCGGTGGTATTATTGCTCCATGTGCAACCGACGAAAATGAAATCGTGGTCAATGGATGGTCGCCTTCGAAAAGAAACAATCCCCACGCAAACTCTGGAACAGTAATTCAAATTAATCTCGAAGATGTAGTGGGTTCGGACCAAGATCCATTCGCATTATTGGAATTTCAGAGACAGATCGAACAAAAGGCCTTTCAATTAGGCGGCGGCAATTTAGTTGCTCCTGCTCAACGAATGGTTGATTTCGTTCAAAATAAAGTATCCCTAGATTTACCCGAAAATTCTTATAAACCCGGAACTCGTTCGGTCGATCTCCGCGAAGTATTGCCGAAATTCGTTTATTCCGCCTTACAAGGGGCATTGCCAATCTTTGGAAGGAAGATGAGAGGTTATTATAGCAATGAAGCAATCCTGGTAGGGGTGGAATCTCGAACTTCTTCGCCAATTCGTATTCCTAGAGATAAAGATAGCTTGCAACACCCCCAAATCGCTGGTTTATACCCATGTGCTGAAGGTGCTGGATATGCCGGTGGAATTGTGTCAGCTGCTATTGACGGAATGAATTGTGTAGATGCAATAAAATTGACCCTGTAAATCAGTTTATTTGCAAAAATATGGCCTCTAAGGTTGACAAGAATCAAGTATTATTGTATTTTTGTAACACTTTAAGCGAAAGTAGCTCAGTTGGTAGAGCACAACCTTGCCAAGGTTGGGGTCGCGAGTTCGAATCTCGTCTTTCGCTCCAAATAAAAAGCTTCCAAATATTGGAAGCTTTTGTTATTTTAAGATATGGCTGTTACTTGCTAAGTACTTACTCCTCTTTTAATCCTAATCGCATTAAACTAGGTGTCAAAAATGAAATAATTCCCAATAATATACATAACGAACCAGCGATAATAAAAGCATTGGCAACCCCAATGTTATCTGCAATATTTCCCGCAAACAATAACCCAATTAAACTTGGGATGATAGCAAAACTAAAATACAAGGAGAATACTCGCCCTAACATATCTGGTGCTATTTCTTCCTGAATTATCGTCATAAAGGCCGCATTGAAGATAGACATCGCTGCTCCCCCAAAACCTGTTAATATCACAAATATGATAAACATATTGGCCGGTAAAATCCCAGAAAATACAAAGGTTAATCCTAAAAGAATATGCATGAAGTTAACCATCAATACCTTTCGATAAGATACCTTGAATGCGCTTAACGCGGAACCACCTACCAACATCCCTACTCCCCAAACCACCTCGATGACACTCATCTCAAATTTATCTCCCTTAAAATGATCGATCGTTAATAATGGAAACATGATAGCAACCGGTAGAATGCCCATCGTCGCTAAAATAGAATACATAAACATCCTATTTAGCCCTTTATTTTGATGTATGGCTAGGAAGCCTAATTTTAGATCTCGCCAAACTTGCCCTAATGAAGCTTTGCTCTCTACTTTTAGATAGGGGATGCTAATAAATAATAAGCTGCTAATGGCAAAGGCAGCTCCAAACACATCCAAATATAGCACCTTGTTAATCGGAAGGTTCGCAATAGCCAATGCCCCCAATGCTGGGCCTGCAATCGAACTTATGGAATGTAATATCTGATTGACTCCTGAAACCCTTAATAACTGGTCCTCCGGAACGATCATAGGAGCAATCGCCTGCATCGCCGGTTGATGAAATGCTGAACCTACTGATCGACAAACCATCAAGAGATACATTAAATTCAGATTCACATGATCATCCTTTAATGCAAAAGTCATCAATAAGGTACAGCAGGCAATGAAGGCATCCGCAAAAATCATAACCTTCTTTCGGTCCCAGCGATCAATATAGACGCCCGCAAATGGACCAACCAAAGCTTGGGGCAATAAACCCGCGATGGCGGCCAATGCCAAAACCTCCGCAGATTTGAATTCTAGACTCAGCCAAATGATAATCGCAAAATTTACAGCAGAGCTACTTATCAAGGAGACAAATTGCCCCACCCATATATAGATATAGGTTTTAAACCAATGTTTCTTTTCCATGAAATAAAATTGAAATGAATAATATACTGCCAGTTGTGCCTACAACTGATTCCTTTGAGTCGGAGTAGCTTTCGCTAACTCAGTATATCCAAGGGCTTTTGATAAAAGATGCAAATTGGCAAGTGCTCATAGCACAAATATAATTCAAAGGCATTGAAATACAAATGTTTCTAAAATTATTTTTCTATGAAGCCATTGTAAACAATATTCCATAAAAAAAGCGTTCTAACTTTCGCTAAAACGCCTTTATACTAAAACTACACTACTATTATTATCTTTCTAATCCTTTGGCAACTAAGGCTTCAACATGATTACGAACATTCTCGTCTGAAAATCTTGAAGTTACATCAAATGCAAAGGCATGTACTAATAAAATACGGGCACTCTCTTCGCCAATACCACGTGACCTTAAATAGAATAATGCCTCATCGTCAAATTGTCCCATGGTACATCCATGTGAACACTTAACATCATCAGCAAAAATCTCAAGCTGCGGTTTAGTATAGATACTCGCTTTATCACCAATCAACATATTGTTGTTCTGTTGAAAAGCATTGGTCTTTTGAGCATCCTCACGAACGAAAATCTTACCATTGAACACAGCAGTAGATTCGTCTTGAGGAATATTTTTATACCATTCGTAGGACTCACAATGTGGTTTCATGTGGTCTACGATAGTGTGGTTATCTACAAATTGATTGTCAGCTAATAAGTTGATTCCATATAAATGCGATTCAACTTCTTCCGCATCCAATCTTACATTTAAATCATTACGAACAAAAGCAACACCTGGGAAATTACAGTTGTAATTGTTATACAAACTGTGTTTCGTTTGGTAAACCTCTGTATGGTTGATATAATGGCTGTTATTTGAAGCTTGTTGCAAATAATAATGTTGCATTTTCGCGTTCTCCTCAACTACAATCTCCGTAACCTTGTTGTTCAAGTTGAAAGCTGAACCGTCCAATGTAATAAAGGATTCAATGATCTCAACCTCTGCATTTTGCTCAAGAATATACAAATTACGGGTCTGCGCAAAGAAATCTTGATTTCCTGCCGCCACATGTACAATCTGAATCGGCTTTGAAACAACCTTATTACGGTTTACTTGTAAGAAAATCCCAGAAGTGTGAAAAGCAGTGTTCAAAGCCACCGTCGTGCTTTCTGTTTTGTCAGCATGTTTTCCAAAATGCTGCTGAAACTTAGGCTCATTTTGCGCTTCCTCAATTGGCTTTACAATCAATCCAATCTCATCTTCCAAAGATGAAAATGCCAATACATATTGTCCGTTAATTAAAACAATACGATGTGCATCCAATCCCGGAATGTCCGCAGCGCTCAGATCTAAATTCGAAACATCCACATCCTCGTTCAATAGATAGTTTCTATTTACCAAAGAATGGATATTTGTATATTTCCAGTCCTCATTCTTAACAGTAGGAAAACCAAGATCATGAAAACGCGTGAAAGCCTCCTCGCGAAGTGCTTTTACTGCCGACGTATCATTGCTTGTTTCCAATTCCTGAAATGTTGAAGTCAACTGTTGGAATAAGGAGTTTGCTACTAATGTACTCATGTTATTTGTTGTCAATCCGCTCATTACCTCGTTTCTTAATACAACTGATTAGGCATTTTGCGTATCTAATTCTTTTAACCAGTCGTAACCTTTTTCTTCTAATTCTAATGCCAATTCTTTTGGTCCTGATTTTACAATACGACCATTGTGCAATACATGCACAAAATCCGGCACAATATAATCCAACAAACGTTGGTAGTGTGTAATCACGATAAATGCATTGTCTTTGGAACGCAATTGGTTAACCCCATTTGCAACAATTCTCAACGCATCAATGTCTAATCCTGAATCCGTCTCATCCAAGATGGAAAGCTTAGGGTTCAACATCGCCAATTGGAAAATCTCATTACGTTTTTTCTCACCACCCGAAAAACCTTCGTTCAATGAACGGTTCGCCAAGTTCGCCGAAAACTCTACCAATTGTTGTTTCTCTTTTACCATCTTCAAGAAGTCTTTCGCTTCCATCGCTGGAAATCCTTTGTATTCACGGATGTCATTAACAGCCGTCTTTAAAAAGTTAATGTTCGATACTCCCGGGATTTCAACAGGATATTGAAAAGCCAAGAATAAACCCTCACGAGCACGATCCTCCGGAGATAATTCCAATAAATCGATGCCATCCAAGAAAGCTTCACCCTCAGTAACTTCATATGCATCACGTCCCGCCAATACATTGCCTAATGTACTCTTTCCAGCTCCGTTAGGACCCATAATCGCATGAACTTCTCCAGCTTTAACCTCTAAATTCAGTCCCTTTAATATTTGTTTGTCGTCAATCGACGCATGCAAATTCTTAATGCTTAACATATTCTATTCTATATTTCTATCCTACCGATCCTTCTAACGAGATCGCTAATAATTTCTGTGCCTCAACAGCAAATTCCATTGGTAATTGATTCAATACTTCTTTCGCATACCCGTTCACAATTAATCCTACCGCCTTCTCAGAATCAATTCCGCGTTGGTTTAAGTAGAAAACTTGGTCCTCACCAATCTTCGACGTAGTCGCTTCATGTTCCAAGGTCGCCGTCTTATTCTTGCTCTCGATATATGGGAAAGTATGTGCCCCACAACGGTCTCCAATCAATAAACTATCACATTGTGTAAAGTTTCTCGAATTGTCCGCATTTGGACCAATCTTTACCAATCCACGGTAGCTGTTATGACTCTTGCCCGCTGAAATACCCTTTGAAATGATTTTTGAACGTGTATTCTTGCCCAAATGAATCATCTTGGTGCCTGTATCAGCTAACTGCATATTACGAGTCATCGCTACAGAGTAAAATTCGCCAACTGAATGATCTCCTTTCAAGATCACGCCTGGATATTTCCAGGTAATTGCCGATCCGGTCTCAACCTGAGTCCATGATATTTTTGAATGATCGCCTTTACAGATTCCGCGTTTCGTTACGAAATTGTAAATACCACCTTTTCCGTCTTTATCACCTGGATACCAGTTCTGAACCGTTGAATATTTAATCTCCGCATTGCGCATCGCTACAAGTTCAACAACTGCAGCGTGCAATTGGTTTTCATCACGCATCGGTGCTGTACATCCTTCAAGATACGATACGTATGAATCATCATCCGCAACGATCAATGTACGCTCAAATTGACCCGTGTTTTCTGCGTTGATACGGAAATAAGTGGATAACTCCATCGGACAACGAACGCCCTTCGGAATGTAAACAAATGAACCGTCCGAAAATACAGCTGAATTTAAGGCCGCATAAATATTATCTGTCTGTGGAACAACAGTTCCCAAATATTGTTTAACTAATTCTGGATGCTCTTGAACCGCCTCACCAAATGAACAAAAGATGACCCCTTGCTCCTTTAATTTTTCACGGAAAGTAGTTTTTACGGATACCGAATCAAAAACTGCATCAACAGCTACAACACCAGCCAATACCTTCTGCTCATCCAATGGAATCCCTAACTTCGCAAACGTAGCTAGTAACTCCGGATCAACCTCGTCTAAACTGTCTAATTGTTTCTTCGGCTTAGGAGCTGCATAGTATGAAATGTCCTGAAAATCAACCTCCGGATTCTTGAAATTTTGCCACGTCGGCATGCTCATCTTTAAGAAATGCTGAAACGCTTTTAATCTCCATTCCAATAACCACTCCGGCTCGTTCTTCTTCTTGGAAATCATACGGATAGTGTCCTCATTAAGACCTTTCGGAGCAATCTCCATCTCAATGTCGGTCGTAAAACCGTACTTATATTCTTCGAGCTCTAACTCTTTAAGTAAATCGTCGTCTTTCGTGCTCATGTCTCTTTCACTTTTATTATGGGTTCTCGCCCATTGGTTTTGAATTGCAAAGTTACGACTTATAATGCAGAAAATAGCTTGTTTTGTGTTTATCATACACCTAGCATCATAAAAAAAATGACAAAAGTCATTTATTACCCATTATAGGCTATTTAGAATCATTATATTATGACAATAGAATGATTGATATAATTAAAATTTATAAGAAAAGCGATAAGTAATCAAGGATAACTATTTTACCCCGCGCCAATAAATTGGAAATACATTTTGTGCTAAACCAAATTTTATTTTGTATATTTATCTTTCTTTAATTTTATTGAAAAGCCTATGTCTTACCAACCAGATAAAACGGACTTGAAAATCTTGAAACTGCTCCAAGAGAACGGTCGGATTACTAATTTGCAATTAGCAACCAATATCGGTCTTTCTCCCGCTCCAACCTTGGAAAGAGTCCGTAAACTCGAAAACTCTGGTTTTATCAAAAGCTATCACGCATTCGTCGATGAAGAAAAATTAGGACTGGGCATCAAATCTTTTATCCAAATTTCACTGGACTTTCATACCCATAATGCCATCCCCGAATTTGTGGAAGCCGTGCGTGCAATCCCTGAAGTGACCGAATGCCACCACGTAACGGGTAATTGTGACTTTATGTTGAAAGTCTATGTCAAAGATATTAAAGCTTATGAAGCTGTTATCATGGAGAAAATTTCCAAAATCCCCTTTGTGAAAACTTTCCAGACCATGATGATCATGTCCACCAGTAAAAAGGAACCAATTGTACCCCTAGAATATTAATCTATTAGGATGGCTTATCAAGATTCTGCAATCATATTGACTTGGCCAGATGCCACCATTCGGGGAGATGAAAAATGGATGATGTTTTTCAAGAAAATTGGTGTGGTCAAAAACCTGAACTTCAAGGTCGGACATACCGGAGTCGTATTGGTCAATCATCAGTCCGGGGAACTGCTTTTTTATGATTTTGGACGCTATATCACCCCTAGAGGGTATGGCCGAGCTCGGTCCAAAAACTCTGACCCACTTCTGGAAATCAAGGTCAAAGCAAAGATCAAGAATGGAGAGATCCTGAATCTTCAGGAAATCATTGCCGATATAGAATCCCTAAAAGGGGTAATGTACGGCGAAGGTAGGCTCTTCTTTAGCGTGGCGAGGGATATCAACTTTGCTACTGCCAAAACCTATGGCGACAAATGTGTGGAAGAGGGGACTTACCCCTACGGTGCAGTCGCCAAAAATAATAATAACTGCTCCCGATTTATTACCAGAATGCTCATGAAAGCCTCCCAGAAATACCATTTCTGGCATGGAATAAACCTCCCTGAAACAATCAAGGCAAGCCCAATTAGCAATATCGTCAATGTTTGCAATAGCCGAGTCGTCAATAGCTATAGCCCCGAAGATGGTTTCAAATCCTTTAAAATGAACCGATGGAAATCTTTCTTCTTCCTGGTCAAACAATTGGGCGACAATGTTTTTAGAAACAAAGCCAATCTCTTGCCGAATGACTTGATAATTGGTGCGGTTAACTTCGGATCCAAACCTATTTCGGTTCCCAAACTCGCTAAATATCTCGGTGGAGTCGGTGATGGAGCCTGGTACTACCTAAATGAAAGACCTGATGCACATATTGAAATCAGTAGATACTCTTCCCAGGGAAATTTGGAATATGTCGTCTTAGGCGAAGCTGATCAACCAGTGGATTTACATGAAAATTGGGAAATTACCTATGACAGTCACCTGATGTTCACCCATATTATTCAGAATAACCAGAAAATTAAAATCAGTCATATTGAAGTGCTCCCAGTGGAGGATTATAAATATAAGAACCTGATTGAAAAATATGCTTAATCTTATCGGCTAAACCTGCCAATCTATGGCTGATTTTCCATGTGCCGATAAATAGGAATTGGCCTGCGAAAAATGCGCACTCCCAAAGAAACCTCTATACACCGATAATGGCGATGGGTGCACTGCAGTGAGGATAAGATGTTTGGATTGGTCAATCAATCCTGATTTTTTGATGGCATAACTTCCCCAAAGCATAAAAACAACATGTTCGCTTTGGTCGGAAATGGATTTTATGACTTCATCCGTGAAATATTCCCAACCCTTTTTCTGATGTGAACCAGCCTCATGTGCACGAACAGTCAACGTGGCATTCAATAATAATACCCCTTGTTCTGCCCATTTTGTTAAATCACCATGAGTAGGATAGCGGAACCCCGGAATATCCGTCACTAATTCCGTATATATATTTCTTAGACTAGGTGGAATAGCAATGCCCTGTGGAACAGAAAAGGAAAGTCCATGTGCTTGACCGTCATTGTGGTAAGGGTCTTGACCCAAAATAACAACCTTCAGTTTCGGAAATGAGGTCAACCGAAAAGCATTGAAAACTAAATCTTTCTCCGGAAATACCTGATACAAACTCCGCTCTTGGATTACAAAATCTGATAATTTCTGAATTTCAGGAGTTTGAAATAAAGGCTTAATGATGGGGTCCCATGAGGTATCAAAACGATCTGACATATGCTTTAATAAAATTTTACATTATTTTGCCGTAAACAAGTTGTATACTACAGCAATTTAACGGATATTTGCAAACTTACAGTATTAAGCATAATTATGTCAAATATAGTTCGCATTATAATTTGTAGTTTATTGGTAGTCGGAACGGTTGCATTGTTCTGGATTGGTCAATGGGGCTGGGGGATTTTAGCAATCCTAATTACGATTTTAGCTTGGGTAACCGTTTTCTTCAATGAGAAAATGCTTATTGCACAATGGTTCCTACGTAAAGAACGTATGGATAAGGCAGAAGTATGGTTGAGTAAAATCAAAAACTATGAAAAAGAATTAATCTCTGCACAACACGGTTATTATCATATGCTGTTGGGATTGATTGAGTCACAACGCGCACCATTACAATCAGAAAAATATTTCAAAAAAGCCTTATCAATGGGCTTGCATATGGATCACAATGTTGCATTGGCTAAATTGAGCCTTGCAGGAATCGCCATGGCAAAACGCAATAAACGCGAAGCCGAAAAATTACTGGCTGAAGCCAAAAAAGCAGACAAGAACAAACTGCTTGAAGAACAAATCAAAATGATGAAATCGCAAATGGGCCTAATGGATAAACAACAATTCCGTTACTCCAGATAAAAAATATAAAAACAAGAGCGGGTGGATCTTCAAAATCCACCCGCTCCTGTTTTATGTCCCAAATCTATTTTTCAATAACACTTCCACTCTCTCAATACTCAATACTCACATCTCACATCTATCTTTCAATCACCCTTTCCACTCTCTCAAATCTCCCATCTCAAATCTCATATCTAACCCTCATTCTCCTTCAACAACCTCAAAAAGTTTTTCCCCATAATTTTGGCAACATCTTCCTGGCTGTATCCCCTTTCGAGTAGCGCTTTGGTTAGAACTGGGAATTTTGAAACATCTTCCAGTTCTTGCGGAGGTGATTCAATCCCGTCAAAATCCGAACCGATAGCAACGTGGTCTACACCTACCTTGCTCACCAAATAATCAATATGTTTCAAAACAGACTCAAACGGAGCATTGGCCAAATGCTTTTGCTTTGCTGATAATGCAGCATACATTTTTCCAATTGACAATTCTTTCGTCGTACTGTCCTTTTTATGAGTTTTATTATATAGTTTTCTAACCCGTTTTGGGTAGTCAGAGTCCAAGAATTCAGAATAGAAATTAACCCCGACAACACCACCATTTTTCTTTAAGGCTTCAAGTTGCGCATCTTTAAGATTCCGGTAATGGGGAGTCAAAGCAGCAGCATTGCTATGGGAAACGAGAATTGGTTTGCTGCTGGTTGCCAAAACATCATAGAACGTTTGTTCTCCGGCATGCGATAAGTCAACCATCATCCCCAATTCATTCATTTTACGGATAATATCCTTGCCATGTTCCGTTAAGCCTTTGCCCTTCTTATCTTTTGTTTTCACCTCCATGGCCGCTGCTGTTACCCAAGGAAGATTGTAATTCCAAGTAAGAGTAAGATACCTAGCTCCACGATTATAGAGGTTCTCAAGATAATCCAAACGTTGTTCAATCATATTTCCACCCTCAATCCCTATCAATGCAACGATTTTCCCTTCCTTATTGATTCGCTCTATATCAGCAGAGCTTTTAGCTAATTCAATTTTGTCCTTATTTTGTGAAATCAATTTCTCTAAAGCATCAATTTGGTCATTCGCATGCTTATATGCATTCTTGCTCCATTTCTTATCATCAGACCAAACTGCAAAAACCTGTACATCAACGCCGCCTTCTTTCAATCTTGGCAGGTCAGTATGTCCAGTTTTCATCCGCTTCCCGATATCTTTTCCAGGTAGGATGCTCTCAACGATCACATCATTATGGCCATCCACTACAAGGAGGTCTTCATGAATTTTTTTATAATCTTGACCCATGCTGGCGATAATAGAACCCCCAAATAACATGGTTAATAATAAGTGCTTTTTCATTATTTAGCGTTAAAGATGGTCTCATAGATAATGTCTTGGATCCGGCTACGAACATTTAGGTCGTAGATTTTTGTAGATACCTGCGGGTGAACCCTATTTGATAAAAATATGTAAATCAACTGATTAGTAGGGTCTATCCATATACAAGTACCAGTATACCCTGTATGTCCATATACAGAAGGGTTTGCTAATTTAGAAGGGTAATCAGCACCTTTCTTAGGGTCATACCGGTCAAATCCTAATCCTCGTCGACTTGTTTTTGACTGTTTGGAAGTAAATAAATCGATGGTTTGAGGTCTGTAGTATTGAACACCACCATACTCACCACGATTCAATAGCATTTGACCATAAATTGCAAGATCATTAGCCGAGGCAAATAAGCCAGCATGTCCAGCAACCCCACCTGCCATAGCTGCGCCTTCATCATGCACATATCCCTGAAGCAAGACCTTTCTGAATGCTGTGTCTTGTTGGGTTGGAACAATCTGCTCTTTTTTAAATCTATCTCTTGGTAAATAACCTGCCGTCTTCATCCCAATAGGCTTATAAAGAATTTTCTGAACATAGTCCTGCATGGGAGTGGACGTTTCATGCTCCGAAACTTCCTTCATGACATACATGCTGATGTCTGAATACACATAGTTACCTATAGGTTTTACCGCTGAATTCAACATTTCTGGCCACATAACATCGCGGTAATAATTGTTTTTTAGATAAGCATTATCAGCAACCTTAACTTGGTGAGCATCATCTTTCGTTGTTTGTAGATCCCCAGGTTTTAGATTTCGGTAGAATGGAATAAAAGGAGTGAAACCGGCCTCATGTAATAGAACTGTCCTTAAAGTAATATTTGCTTTATTACTTTGTTTCGCCTGCCACAGATAGTGGCCCATCGTACTGTCCAAGTTGATAATGTTGGTTTCTTGTAAGTGCATCACCACAGGAGTAGTGCCTGCTATTTTACTGATGGAAGCTAAATCGTAAATATCATCAATCCTATTTGCCTGTTTCTTCTCATAAGTATGGTAGCCATATGCTTTTTCGAAAATGACTTGCCCATCTTTAATGGCCATCACCATCATTCCCGGGGCTGCATGTTGCTCGATCGCATCTTTGGCAATGGCGTCAATCTGATTGGTCATCTTGGCAAGATCAAATCCTGATTGTTTGCCTTTGGAATATTGTAATCTGGTTTGAACGGTCTTATTACTGCCTGAGGTAATCCCCAGTCCGCCAAATATGGACATCGCAGCATTCACTTGTGATTCTTCCTCTAAAGATGGTGCCGTTAATATACTGGCAAATCGACCTAGGTTTGCTGAATTTAAACCAATATTAATATAGTTAATATCCTGACCAAACTTACATAAGATAACATCCTTGCGGTTTACGGCTGATTGTAGTACCATGGCAAGATGATCTGGCCTAAATTCTTCCTCAGTTCCCGCAACGATAATCGTGTTGTAATATTTAGTATGTTCATCATATTGATCAAAACCAAAACTTTTTACATCCCCATAGCGTTGTAATTGCTGGATAAAAGGGGCGTATTTGACACTGTCAGAACTGATGACAGCAATACGGCGGTCATCTAATCGGGTAAAGGGAATAGTATGCTTTTGATTGTTCAAAAGAACAGTTTGGTTATTGATAACTTGCTTGTATTGTGCTTGAGCTGTACTTACTCCCAATAATAGCAAAATAGAGACTAGGTTTAAAAAACGAATCATAATTGTTTTTTGGATTTATTAATGTAAATGTACTAATAAAACGCACAAACACGCATGATGTCCCTGTAATAATTATGTATATTTGAAAATGCCTGAATTGATGGACAATAAAACGGTTTTTACTCTGCTGGAGGTCTCTCGGAGCATCCAAAAGACCATTGCTGAGCGGTATAAAAGCCTTTATTGGATTAAAGCTGAAATGAATAAGCTTAATCATTATTCCCATTCCGGACATTGCTACCCTGAATTACTCGAGAAAAAAGAAGGTAAGGTCGTCGCCGAAATGCGTTCCATCTTATGGAAAATGGATTACCAACGCATAAACAGGCAGTTCATGGAAGTGCTCGGTGAACCCCTTCGGGAAGGAATTACAATGCTCTTTCAAGCCGGAATTTCCTATGACCCACTCTATGGTTTCAGCCTCAAAATAGTCGATATTGACCCCACTTTTGTCCTCGGTGAACTGGAAAAAGAAAAACGGGAGAGTATCAAAAAGCTAACCGATGAAGGGATCTTCGATGCCAACAAACGATTAGACTTCCCCCTTATCCCGAAACGATTGGCTATCATTTCCGTAGAAACAAGTAAAGGTCTTTCTGATTTTTTTAAGATTATCAATGGAAATCCTTGGGGCTATAAAATGGAATGCACCTTGTTCCCTGCGCTCCTGCAAGGGGATAAATCCATCTCTTCCATCATCAATCAACTGGAAGTAATCGCCAATAAATTGGAGGAATTCGATGCTGTTGCTATTATCCGTGGTGGTGGTGCTGAGGTTGGCTTAAGCTCTTACAACAATTTCTTCCTCGCCAAGGCAATCGCTATTTTCCCAATTCCTGTGTTAACTGGGATTGGACACTCTACCAATGAAACAGTCAGTGAAATGGTGGCCTATAAAAATGCTATTACCCCAAGTGAACTGGCAGACTTCCTGCTTCAGAAGTTCCATAATTTCGCTATCCCGGTAGATGCCGCTCTGGAAAGAATGGTCCGTGCAATTCGAAGAAATTTCGAAGAGGAAAATCTGAAATTAAAACATTTGGTATCTTCCGTTTCATGGAATAGTAAAACCTTATTGCTTAAAAATAAAGCTGAAATAGATAGTCTTCAAATCCATCTGATTAGGTTTAGTCGACAAAATATTAAAGAAAATAATGCTCAACTCGTCCATCTAGAACGGCTCTTGGGTATTGTCAACCCCATACATTTAATCAAAAGAGGTTTCTCGATTGTTAGGCTAAATGGAAAATCCGTTCACAAATTAGATCAGGTTGAAATTGGATCCAAATTAGAAATCCAACTAGAAGACGGAAAAATCATCTCTCAAGTTATTAATAAAGAATCAAATCATGACAAATAAGTACACTTATAAGGACGCTTTTGAAGAACTTCAAGCTATCGTTTCTGATATCGAATCAGGAGATATTGCCGTAGATGAACTTACTGAAAAAATTAACCGCGCATCTGAATTGCTCTCTATTTGCAAAGCTAAATTGACCGCTTCTGAAGAGGAAGTCGAAAAACTCTTGCAAAAACTCGAAAATGAAAATAGCATCAATCCGGATCAAAATGATTAATTGATCTTAACTAATATCCATACTCTTCTTTTTATTAATATTTTATCCCAAATCTGAATTTTGTTAAGACGATTTCTTTAACTAAATATTTTTGCGTTATTTTGCATTGTTTAGAATTAGTCTTAATCATCTTTAGTGAAAAACATATACATAATTCTTTTGTGTGTCATGTTGCCCTTTCTTTCAATTGCCCAGAAATTCTCTATTTCAGGCTCAATAAAAGATGGCAAAGGACAGTCATTGCCTAATGTCAATATTGAAATTAAGGAGACGCCAGCTTTCAATACATTGAGCGATGAGCAAGGCTTATTCATTATTCAAGGCCTCCCACAAGGAACCTATCAGCTGAAATTTTCTCACATTGGCTTTAAACCCATATTCAGAACCATAAAACTCGATAATAATCGCGAAACTAATATTGTCTTCAATCAAGACGAGGTAAATATTGATGAGGTATATGTAACAGCTAAGGAGTCCAAGAATATTGGAACTAGTTCGATCATCAGCAGGGAGGCAATGCAACATCTTCAACCATCTAGTTTCACAGATATATTGGAATTATTGCCCGGAGGGAAAACAACAAACCCGCATTTGAATACTGTCAATGGGATCAACTTGAGAACAGCAAATTCTGCACCCATGTCAGCTTACTCTACAGGTTCCTTGGGAACCATGTTTTCCGTCGATGGCATGCTCCTAAACTCTCAATCCATGATCAACCCAACTGCAGGATTCGGTCTGGGACAGGGAACAATGAACGATGGTAGAATTAGTTCGAACATCGGTGTCGATATGCGAACCATTGCAACTGATAATATTGAAAAGGTCGAAATCATTAGGGGGATTCCCTCAGTAGAATACGGGAATTTAACCTCAGGGGCTGTCCTGATCGACAGGATTAAAGGCCAAGAACCTTGGTCTGCAAGGATAAAAGCAGATGGATTTAGTAAATTAATCGGGCTCGGAAAAGGCTTTGACCTGGATGGCTATCTTTTGAATATCGATGCAGGCTATCTGAATTCTAGAAATAATATCACCGATATTTATAATACCTTCAAACGAGTGAATACTTCTTTCCGTGGTGAAAAGGCCTGGGCTCTTTCAAGATATCGCTTATCATGGAACCATAGTGTTGATTTTAATACTACTATTGACAATGAAAGACTGGATCCTGACAATGATTATGCGTTGACGGATCGATACAAGAATAATGTCCAATTTTTCGGCGTAAATAATACCCTAAAGCTATTCTCTTCCAACCCTAAATCCCTTTTTAGAAATGCTAGTTTAGCTATTGCAGCAAGATTATCCTCCAATCAAATTGATATGGAAAAGTTGGTCCAAGCTCAAACTACATCTATATTAATGAATTCCTTGGTTGCAGGAAGCCATGAAGCTCAATTTCTTAAACCAAGCTATGTTGCCCATTTTAAATCCGATAGCAGACCTGTGGATTTAGGTGTTAAATTAATTGGGAATTGGCATATCAAAGCCTTATTCACTCATCAGTTAAAAGCCGGAGCAGAATATAATTACACAAAAAATATTGGACTAGGTCAGCAATATGACCTTGACCAACCTATATCTGCTAGTATCAGTGCTCGACCTCGATCTTTTCGTGAAATCCCCGCAATGAGTAACCTTGCCCTATTTGCTGAGGACCGATTCTTTATTAATCTTGGAAATTTCCTATTTGAAAACAGCCTTGGACTACGTGCCTTTACACTAAGCAATTTGGATAAAAAATATGACCTGAATGGGAAAGTTTTTGTGGAACCTCGTTATAACGGAAGATTGCACCTCCCGCAAGGAACGGTATTTGGCAAGAAATTTAAATCCAATGTATTTGCTGGTTATGGCATCCAAACCTTAACGCCTACGCAAAACTTACTTTACCCAGCACTTTATTATAATGATCTATCAGAATTAGTTTATTACCATAATAATCCACAATACCGTTTGGCATGGGCGAATACTCATATCACAGACCCCGTAAATTTTAACCTTCAGCCAGCAAAAAATAAAAAATGGGAAGTCGGACTGCAGATGGATTTAGAAGGGAATTCCTTCTCCCTGAATTATTTTCAGGAAAAAATGAATAATGGTTTTCGGGATGTCCGACTATTCAATACCATTGCGCTCCGAAAATATAATGTATCCTCTGTCGATCCTAATACTTTAACGGAAAGACCTCAGATTACTGATTTTGAATATCTGGATCAGGCTGAATATCATGCTTATTCTCAAACTCAAAATGGTAGTCTAACTGAAAAATCAGGGTTGGAATATAATTTTAGCTCGAAAAGATTGCCTGGCATTAATACCAGGTTCACTATAAACGGTGCTTGGTACATGACCTCCAATAGAAATATCCAACCTGAATTGGAAGTGATAAGCCCCAATATTGTTGCTGACGGAAAGGTTAGGCAATACATTGCCGCATATCAAAACGGAAGTACTGGCGGCGATTATGAAAGCTTCAATACGAACCTGACTGCAGATTCTTACTTACCAAAATTGGGGATGAACCTTTCTATGACTTTGCAGAGTTTTTGGTTTACCTCTTCTCAAACCTTATTTAGAGATAATTTACCAATTGGATATTACGATATCCAGCAGAATTATTTCCCTTATACCGAAGCGGACCGAAATGATCCTGTCTTAAGAAACTTTGATCGTGATCGAGACCCTTATATGTATTATAAGTTTACAAGACCTATAGACCTTGCTGTCAATCTGAAAGCAACAAAACTGATTAAGGAAAAAATTCGTGTGGCCATGTTTGTCAATAGATTACTGATTTACAAGCCGAATTATACAGAATATGGAAACCTTTTCATCCGAAAAAATCAACCGGAGGATAGCCCTTATTTTGGAATGGAAATAAATATAAAAATTTAATTAAAATATACTCATAATGAACAGATCAAAAATTCTAAACTGGTTTCTTTATTGCCTAATGGTCTTTACTTTAACCTCATGCATGAAGGATGATTTTATTGAATCAAGATCCAATGTCGTAATTGAAGTGGATAAATCTTCTTTACAAGGTGAATACACGATTAAAAACGTCCTAATTACTTTAGAAGAAGTAAACTCTCAGGTAAAAACCGCAGTTAACCTTGCTACTGGTGCGGATACCGCCGTAACAAATTTGACTTATGGGACTTACACCGCAACTTTAACCGGAGAAATTCTGATGAAAATCAATGGTCAAGATAAGTCCATGCAGATCAATGCAAGGAAATCTGGAATCGTTGTAAATTCTGAAACAACAAAACTTGCCTTGCAAACCTTTATTTCCGATCCTACAGCAAATTTCGTTTTTAAAGAAATATTCTTTGCCGGTACCCTGACGCCTGAAGGAAAACAATATAATGGAGATAAATATTTCCTAATCCACAATAACTCTTCGGACACCTTATACGCGGATGGATTATTCTTTGCACAATCAGATTTCTTAACGATTACGAAAAGAGATTATACTCCAGATGTGATGAAAGAAGCTTTTACCTCCGATCAGATTTTTATGATTCCTGGCACAGGTCGTCAATACCCAGTTGCCCCTGGTAATGATTTTATTATTGCCAACAATGCCATCAATCACACTGAAAATAATTCTAATTCCTTTGACCTGAGCAATGCTGATTTTGAAATCGAACTTATCGGAACAATTAATATTGACAATCCTAATGTTCCAAATGCCATTAATATCAATGGGAATATGTTGATGCACAATCAAGGCTATACGGGCTATGTAATGGGAAGATTACCTGAAGGAGTAGATGCTGCGAAATTTAAAGCAGAGACCGCTTATAAGTTCAGCTATACTTCTGCAAATGGTACTATAATGAGCTTTAATTCTTTTAAAATTCCAAATTCATATATCATCGATGCGGTAAATATTTCTGTAAAAACTGGATTTGAATGGCTGGTAACTGCAGATGCATTGGACATGGGTTGGACCTATGCAGGATTAGTAAAAGCAGACAAAGAAAGATATGGCAAGTCGGTAACTCGTAAAACACTAGGGGCATTAGACAACGGAAAACCTTTCCTTAAAGATTCTAATAACTCTACCGAGGATTTTGAACCGGCAACTAAAGCTTCTTTATTGAAATAGAATGTTTAGAAATTTGTCCATAATAGTTCTGTTTTGCCTCTCCAATTTATCGTTGCAGGCACAGGATTCCTTGAAAGTAGATTTCAAGGGAATCAGGGAGCGTATTGAACTTTCACAGGGTATCATCAATGATTTGTATGCAAATCCTTCTTTGAAACCCTTTCAATATCAACAATCCTTAACTCCTGTGGACATCTCTTATTTTTCTGAATCGAAAGAACTATATAATTATCAGAAAGGTAGTGGTAATCAGGGGTTTCGATTCAACACGGAATCTTATCAGAAAAACATTTACCCCGATATCACGCTGTGGGGAAAAGCTACCTATGAGAATTATAAGCAGAAAAATCTAAGATTCAATGAAACCTCTGATTTTGATATTGTTTTTCCATACGTAACTGCTGATTCCATTGGTGGAGATCTCAATACGGAAACCTATTATTTTGCAGGTGGTCTTGCCAAGACTATTGCTGCATGGACCATTGCTGGACAGGCAGGGTACAAGGCTAATTTAGCGCATCGACAAGTAGATCCTAGACCCAAGAATAACTCCTCAGATATTGATGCAAAAATTGCTGCTGCTTATTTGCTTTCTAACCGATATGCGATTGCTGCAGATCTTGGGGTCCGCTATTACAAGCAAAGAAATGATTTGGCTTTCGTCTCTGGACTGGGAAGACCTTCTATTTATCTTTTCAATGGACTAGCAGCCTATAATAGTCTGATTTCTGGATCCTCAGAGAATAAAGGAGCAATGCTCTATGAAGCCTCTGGAGTTCAAGCTCAATTGAGTGTGGCCCCGATAGATAAAAACGGCCTTTTTGTTGAAGTTGGAATTAACCAAAATATGGGCTTCAGAACCGTACCTCACTCCATAAGTACGGCGAATGAATGGACTGATCAAATATGGTCTGGAAAAATAGGCTATTTTAAAAATAAACTCAACTGGAGATATGGGGCATTGGCCAAAATAGACCTTCAAACCAGAAAAGGAACAGAAAGTCTGTTCAATAATGATGGCTCTAATTTGGGCTATACCAAAATTGCAGAAATCTCTTCCTACAGGTACTATAACTTCAGATATAAGCTGGATGCTTTTGTCGGAAAAAAGAACTGGACCATAAATCCTCATGCCAGTTATGCCCAATTTAAGGAGCAATATATCAGTCCCTTTCGGGAGCAATTGGCTGATAATCTAGATATTGGACTTAAAGGGCAGTATTTATGGGATTTCAAGGACGGATTATTTGGAATTAGTTTAAATTTGCAGAAGCGAATGCTGCTGAATAGTCGTTATAAGTTTAATGGCTTAAGACAAGGTTCGGGCATTGCGGAAATGCTACAACAGAATTACAACTACCTGACTGCTGAACCTTTCTTGATTGAAGGTAATCTGCGGTATGACTTTACGGTTTCTAAACAGATTAAACCATTTGTCATCGCCAATGCGAGTTCAGCAACTGAGATAAAACAAAAGTATTATTCATTGACCCTTGGGTTGATGTTTTAACGAATGAAATGAAAAAAGTATTAATTATAGGGTTTATTTTAGGAATAACAGTATTGAGTACCGCATTTCTAAGCGATAAAGACTTACAGGATTTACGTAGTCTTTATAGTAAACCTATTCAGGATTGGCCAAAACCTAACATCGACTCTGGAGTAGTCTATGAAGAATTTAAATCCCTTCCAAAGATTGATACCAGTTATTTTTCTTTGATGGAACAGCCGAAGGTGAAATTAGGAAAAATGCTCTTTTTTGACCCTATCCTTTCTGGCTCCAATCAGATATCCTGTAGTTCATGCCATAATCCACAAACTTCCTTTGGCGACCATTCCACAGTACCGGTAGGTCATGACCATCTTGTCGGGGATCGCAACACTATTTCTTTATTGAATGTCGCTGCTCGTAAAAGTATGTTCTGGGATGGAAGAGCACATTCCTTGGAAGAACAAGCTCTAAGTCCTATTGAAGCCCATAATGAAATGGCAATGGATATCACCAAGTTGGTACCTAAGATTAAAGCTATTCCTGGCTATACAAAACTTTTCAAAGAAGCATTTGGCGATGATGATTTCTCCATGCCTGAAATTATGAGTGCTCTAGCGACTTTTCAACGCACCTTGACAAGCAGAAGAAGTCGATTCGATGAATTCCTCGATGGAAAATATGAGGCCTTAAATGATGATGAAATTGCAGGTCTGCATCTTTTCCGTACCAAGGCCCGTTGTATGAATTGCCATAATGGTCAATACTTTACCGATGAGGATTTCCATAATATCGGATTGACCTATTACAAAAGAAAATATGAAGACTTGGGTCGCTATAAGGTGACCAAGGATCCTAAAGATGTTGGAAAATTTAGAACTCCTTCCTTACGGGATGTAATGAATACCAATCCTTGGATGCATAATGGGCTATTTGATAATATAATTGGGGTTATCAATATGTATAATTCCGGAATGCAGATGAATAATCCGAGAAATGCAGAACAAGAAGCTGATCCAATGCACCCACGTATTGATCCCTTGATGAAAAAACTGGACCTGACCCGAGAAGAAATCAGACAAGTTGCCGCCTTTTTGGATGCAATTACAGCGACAAAATACCGCATGCCGAGGCCAGAAAACCTGCCGCGGTAATTTGTAACTATGTTGTCAACTAAACGTTTTTCTTTGGATTAAAGAATAGGTTCTCATGAGTTTTGCCTAACTTTGAAGGTTATGCAAAAGACTGCTATTCATACCCCCAAAACCCACATTCAAATTAAAGGTGCACGTGTCAACAATCTGAAGAATATCGATGTCGATATTCCTAAAAATCAGCTTGTTGTTATTACTGGGATGTCCGGATCCGGAAAATCCTCCCTGGCATTTGATACCTTATATGCTGAAGGCCAAAGAAGATATGTCGAAAGCTTATCCTCCTATGCCAGACAGTTTATGGGACGTATGAATAAACCTGATGTTGACTATATCAAAGGAATTGCTCCTGCAATTGCCATTGAACAAAAAGTTATTTCCAGTAACCCAAGGTCAACCGTAGGTACTTCCACTGAAATTTACGACTACTTAAAATTACTTTATGCACGTATCGGTAAAACAATTTCACCGGTTTCGGGACAAGTAGTTAGCAAAGACTCAGTAAGCTCCATCGTCGATAAAGTAGTGAGCTATCCCGATGATACAACCATCACTATTTATAGCCCTCTTATTCCTAGCAATAATAGAAAACTGAAAGAAGAGCTATCCTTGCTTTTGCAAAAGGGTTTTGTACGGGTTAAGTTTAATGATACCATTCAAAAAATCGAGAGTATTATTGAGGATAAGTCTATTTCGAATGCAACGTTTAAAGAAGGTGATATCTTTATCGTGATTGACCGGGTTCGTTTAGATCATGAAGATGATACCATCAATCGGATTGCCGATTCTGTTCAAACTGCATTTTTTGAAGGTAAAGGAGAATGTGAATTGCAAATAGATGAAGAGTTATTTCACTTCTCAGACAAATTTGAACTGGATGGTATTAGTTTTGAAGAACCAACACCTAATTTTTTTAGTTTCAATAATCCATATGGCGCTTGTAAACGTTGTGAAGGCTATGGGAAAATTATAGGTATCGACCCTGATTTAGTTATTCCAGATAAAAGCCGGTCTGTATTCGATGGTGCTATCGCACCTTGGCGTGGTGAAAAAATGGGTGCATGGTTGGATAAACTCGTTAGAACGGCTATCAAATTCGATTTCCCGATTCATCGTGCTTACAGTGATCTTACTAAGCAACAACAAGAATTGCTTTGGACAGGGAATAAATATTTCCGTGGACTGAACGATTTCTTTGCTGAACTCGAAGAACAAACCTATAAAATTCAATATAGGGTGATGTTATCCCGTTATAGAGGAAAAACAGATTGCCCAGAATGTAAGGGAACAAGGTTAAGGAAAGATGCTTCTTATGTTAAAATAAATGGGCACTCTATAACCGACGTAGTTTTATTACCCTTGAGCCAAGCTTTGGTGTTATTCCAAAACCTAGAACTTACCGAGAATGAGGCGATCATCGCAAAACGTTTGTTGGCAGAAATTGTAAACAGGCTCCAATTTTTATGTGATGTCGGCTTGAGTTATTTAACCTTGAATCGCTTGAGTAATAGCCTCTCAGGTGGTGAATCGCAACGTATCAATTTGGCAACTTCATTGGGATCTTCCCTGGTGGGTTCCATTTACGTATTGGATGAACCAAGTATAGGTTTGCATCCAAGAGATACTCAAAGGTTGATCGGTGTTTTGAAATCATTACGTGATGCTGGAAATACCGTTATCGTAGTCGAGCATGAGCAAGAAATGATGGAAGCCGCTGATTATCTAATCGATATCGGCCCTGAAGCAGGTATTAATGGTGGGGAATTAGTTTTTGCTGGAACTTATCAGGAAATCCTAAAGGATAAAAAAAGTTTAACCGGGGAATATTTAAATGGAGATTTATCTATTCAGGTTCCGGAGAAACGTAAAAAATGGAATGAAAGCATTCGTGTCAATGGAGCACGTGAAAATAATTTAAAAGGAATTACAGTCGATTTCCCATTGAATGTATTTACCGTGGTATCAGGAGTATCTGGATCGGGAAAAACTTCATTGGTAAAAAGAATCCTATATCCAGCATTGCAAAAGGCGATTGGTTCTTATTCTGGTGAACAAACCGGCCTCTATGATGGTCTGGAAGGAGCAATTGATCAGATCGAACAAGTTGAAATGGTCGATCAAAACCCAATAGGTCGTTCCACCAGGTCTAATCCTGTGACCTATGTAAAGGCCTGGGATGAAATCAGAGCTTTGTATTCTTCGCTTCCTGCTGCGAAAGCAAATGGATTAAAACCTTCAGCTTTCTCCTTTAATGTGGAAGGTGGACGTTGTGAGGTTTGTCAAGGTGAAGGGGTCGTGAAAATTGAAATGCAATTCATGGCAGATATCATCCTTCCATGTGAAGCTTGTGATGGAAAACGCTTTAAACAACATGTTCTCGATGTACAATACAAGGAGAAATCTGTTTCCGATATCCTTGATCTCAGTGTGGATGAGGCCATTGCGTTTTTTGCGGATCAACCTAAGATTCTTAATAAACTGATGCCATTACAGGAAGTAGGATTGGGCTATGTGAAGCTAGGACAATCGTCAAGTACTTTATCTGGAGGAGAAGCTCAAAGGATAAAATTGGCATCCTTCCTGATTAAAGGTAACAACCAAAAGAAAACCATGTTCATCTTTGATGAACCGACAACAGGCCTTCATTTTCATGATATTAGTAAGTTATTGAAAGCTTTTAATGCACTAATCGCTCAAGGAAATACTGTTTTGGTAATCGAACATAACTTAGATATGATTAAATCTGCTGACTGGGTAATTGATATTGGTCCAGAAGGTGGTGATAAAGGCGGAAATGTGGTATTCGCTGGAACACCGGAAGATTTAGTGAAATGTAAAGACTCTTATACTGGTGATTTCTTAATACGTCACCTAAATTTTAAACCCTAAATTTTATTAATAATGTATAGAAAGTTAAGTATTTCTATGTTGTTCTTATGCTTCTGTACCTTGCTTTCGGCACAGGTAGAGCGGCCTAAATTAGTAGTAGGATTGATGGTCGATCAAATGCGTTGGGATTATCTATACCGTTTTGCCGATCGTTATGGCAATGATGGATTTAAACGTCTTTTGCGTGATGGTTTCTCCTGCGAAAATGCAATGATCAACTATGTGCCTACTTTTACAGCTATCGGTCATAGTTCGGTCTATACGGGAAGTGTTCCTTCAATTCATGGAATTGCTGGAAATGATTGGATTGAACAACAATCCGGAACTTCCATGTATTGTACGCAAGATGATGCCGTTGAAGGCGTTGGAACCGCTGAAAAAGAAGGTAAACAGTCTCCAAGAAACCTTTTGGCGTCCACAGTGACTGACCAATTGAAACTGGCAACAAATTTTAACTCAAAAGTTATCGGTATTGCGATCAAAGATAGGGGCGGAATCCTACCTGCTGGTCACTTTGCTAATGCAGCTTATTGGTTTGAAGCAAAATCCGGTGATTGGATCAGTAGTACCTATTACATGGAAAAACTTCCTGAATGGGTAACAAAATTTAATGGTCAAAAGCTAGCGGATAAATACCTGAAACAAGACTGGAAAACGCTTTATCCTATCGAAACCTATAAAACGAATAGCATCGATGATGATAACGTATATGAAGGTAAATGGGCTGGTGAAGAAACAACCGGATTCCCAAGGAAAACATCTTTGTTGATGAAAGATGCAGGTTACGAGTTGATCAAAACCACTCCTTATGGTAATTCCATTACCCTGGATTTTGCCAAAGATGCAATCAAAAATGAAAAATTAGGAAATAACCCCGCTAAAGCAACCGACTTTCTTTGTGTTAGTCTTTCTGCAACCGATTATGTAGGACACCGTTATTCGTTGTCTTCCGTGGAAATCGAAGATATCTACCTTCGTTTGGATCAGGAATTGGCAAACTTCTTCAAGTATCTGGATGAAACCGTAGGTAAAGGTAATTATACCTTCTTCCTGACTGCTGACCATGCTGCTTCTTATAACTCGCGTTATTTTATGGATATGCGTGGAAATGGCGGATACTTCTTCGCTAGACAACTCCAAAGAACCATGAATGACGAATTAAAGGAAGAGTTTGGTTCTGAAAATTTGATTATCAGTTTAATGAACTATCAGGTTCATTTGAATTATGCTGAAATTGAAAAATCGAAACTTGATGAAGAAAAAATCAAGAAATCTATCATCAAGATGTTAAGACACGAAGATGGAGTGGCTTATGTTGTTGATATGGAAGGCGGCGAGAATATGATGGTTCCTGCTGAAATCAGAGAAAAGATTATCAATGGTTATAACCGTAAACGTAGCGGTGCAATCCAGATCATTACAGAACCGCAATGGTATGATGGTACACCTCGTTCTACCGGTACAACACATGGTACCTGGACACCATACGATTCCCATATTCCATTGGTATTTATGGGCTGGGGAATTAAACCTGGCAAAACCAACAAGGTGGTCAATATCACGGATATTGCACCTACAATATCGTCACTGCTCCATGTAATGGAACCAAATGGTTCTATCGGACAGCCGATTGTTGAGGTTTTGCAGAAATAACTTTATTTTTTATACTTTTGATAATAGACCAGACTGGTTTGATATGCTATCGAAGAAAACGAAATATGCGATAAAAGCCCTTATGGTATTGGGCCGAAATTATGGTAAAGAACCTATGCAAATCGGGAAAATTGCCGAGGAAGAACGCATTCCAAAGAAATTCTTGGAACAAATCCTTCTCGAAATGCGAAATGCTGGGATGCTATATTCTAAAAAAGGAGCTGGTGGCGGCTATAGCCTGAATAAAGCACCTGAAGATATTTATTTATCTCAGGTAATGCGCTTAATTGATGGACCTATTGCCTTGTTACCTTGTGTCAGCTTGAATTTCTATCGTTCTTGTGAAGAATGTGTAGAAGAACATGCCTGTGGTATTCGGGATACTTTTATTGAAGTAAGAAATGCCATGTTGCAAATCTTGAATGATACAAGTATCTCCAACTTAATTAATAAAGAAAAAGAATTGAACCTCGAAGTAGGTAAAGATTAAATTTCATAAAGCTCCAAAGGAAGCCCATCTGGATCGTTGAAAAAAGTAAATTTCTTATTGCTTGTTTCATCAATACGGATGGGCTCTGTTTTTATCCCCATCCCATGCAATGCTTCTACTTGCTCCTGGATGTTTTCAACCTCAAAAGCCAGATGTCTTAATCCCCTCGCCTCAGGATAACTTGGTCGAACTGCCGGATCGGGAAATGAAAATAATTCAATAATATACCGGTCGTTTAAGCCGAGATCAAGCTTGTATGAATCCCGCTCGGTACGATAGGTTTCCCTGATGATCTGAAACCCTAATTTCTCCACATAGAAGGCCTTTGAAACTGCATAATCACTGCAGATTATAGCAATATGATGTATGCCCTTGAGCTTTAACATTACAAGACTTCCATTAATTTTTCAAATGCCATCCCGCGTGAGGCTTTCAATAGAATCAAATAATCATCTAATGGATTTTCTACTAGATCCTCCTTGAGCGCATCTGTACTCTCAAAATAACTTGCCTGATCATCACGTTGCGCATAAAAGGCCTTTCCAACGAAGATCAAGCGGTCTAAGTTTAAACTCTTTGCCTTTTCAATGACTTTTCTATGCTCTACCTCACTTTGATCTCCCATTTCAAACATATCCCCAAGAATTGCTACCTTGCGATCCGCTTGAATGACATCCAGGTTTCCTAATGCAGCGGCCATACTGCTGGCATTCGCATTGTAGTAATCTGCTATGATGGTATTCTTATCCGTTTTACTGATCTGTGAACGGTTGTTCTGAGGGACATAATTCCCCAAACCAGCATTGATCTGTTCTGTACTTAATCCAAAAGTTTTTCCCAATGCAACTGCCGCTAACATATTCTCAATGTTATAAGCACCCGTCAGATTAGTTTTTACTTCTTGTCGTTCTGCATCATCTTTATTTTTCCAGAAAATAGTCAGGAATGGATCCGCTACGACTAAACCGCCTTGGATTTGGTTTTTCTCTGTAAAACCATAATAAATCACATCCTTTAAATTTCTATTTGCTGCCATCTGTAGCAGATATTCATTATCACCTTGAATATATATTTGGCCTTGATTGGCATTTAGATAGTCATAAAGTTCGCCTTTTGCTTGCATGACCCCTTCAAAGGATCCAAAACCTTCCAGATGGGCTTTCCCGACATTGGTAATAAAACCGTGTGTTGGATTGGAAATACCACATAAGAATTCAATTTCATGGACATGATTGGCACCCATTTCTACAATGGCAATTTCGATGTCTTCCGTCAAGGATAAGATGGTCAAAGGAACCCCAATATGGTTATTCAGGTTGCCCTTGGTGGCATAGGTATGATACTTCTGAGATAGCACAGAGTTTAACAACTCCTTGCTGGTGGTTTTTCCATTGGTTCCTGTGATCCCAATGAAAGGCATTTTTAAATGTTTCCTGTGGAACCTTGCCAAATCCTGCAAGCTGCTTAACACATCATCTACCAGAATATAAGCTGGATCTTCCTTGTAAAATTCCGGGTCATCAAGGACAACATATTTTGCCCCAGCCTCCAAAGCCTGATCAGCAAAACTATTACCGTTGAAGTTGTCACCTTTTAAAGCAAAAAATAAACAATCCTTGCTGATTTGACGGGTATCGGTACATACTTTAGGAAATTCCTTATAAATCTGGTAAAGTTGATCTATTAGCATCGTATTTAAATTTAAACAAAGGTAAGCAAGCTGATTAAAATTATTGCAAAGCATTCTATTTTAATCCAAGCGCAATTCGAATCTAATTCAATGTTCTTGGGGATCACTGCCGGATCTCCGTCTGATCTCCTCCGGACCTCCTTCGGATTTTTTCGAAGAAGATCCGAAGGAGGTCCGGAGAAAGTCCGACGAAAGTCTGGTAAAACTGCTAATTATTCCTAAGCTTTTCTCCTTGATGGGTAGAAAAACACTAGGAAAGGGAAAGCCAATAAAAATTTAAGGAAGGAGCTGGAAGTTCTAGCTTTTAAGAAATGAGTTTAGGTCAGGTAAAAATAAAACAGGGGCAATTGCATCAAAGCAATTGCCCCTGTTTATGGTATTGTAAATTCTTATAAAGACAGAATCTCAACGATTCTAGTCAGGTTTTCGTTTACTTTATCGATATGCTTGATTGCTTTATTGAATGGAGTAAACTGTACATTTCCACAGATTAGACCTGCCATTTCAGCTTTACGACCTTCCAGAAGACCTTCTACTGCAGCAACTCCTAAACGACTTGCCAGCACACGGTCCATACAGGTAGGTGATCCACCACGTTGGATATGGCCTAATATTGAAAGACGAACATCGTAAGCAGGGAAATTCGCTTGAATTTTCTCCGCTACTACCATTCCACCTTCTTTATCCCCTTCAGCAACGATAATAATACGAGATGATTTGTTTTTTCTGGTTTTATCCAGTCTTTTCATGATCGCATCATAATCTACTTCTAGTTCGGGAATTAATACCGCTTCGGCACCTGTACTGATTCCGGAGCGTAAAGCAATTAATCCAGAGTCTCTACCCATCACTTCCACAACGAATAGACGGTCGTGAGATTCTGCGGTGTCCCTGATTTTATCAACCGCTTCAACAACCGTGTTGATGGCTGTGTCATATCCAATCGTAAAGTCAGTTCCGTTCAGGTCATTATCAATGGTTCCTGGCATACCGATAATTGGCATGTCGAACTCCTCGATAAATTTGGATGCTCCGGTAAATGTACCATCACCACCAATTACGACCAATGCATCGATATTGTGTTTTTTTAGATTCTCATAAGCTTGCTTCCGACCTTCAACAGTACGGAATTCATCGCTTCTTGCAGTTTTAAGAATAGTACCACCACGTTGGATAATATTGGCTACGGATTTAGCGTCCATTGGGGTAATATCCCCTTGAACCATACCGTCATATCCCCTACGGATACCAAACATATTTTTGCCATGATAGATTCCTGTTCTGATAACTGCCCGAATGCCTGCATTCATGCCAGGAGAGTCTCCTCCTGACGTCAATACTGCGATGTTATTAATGTTGCTCATAGTTCAAATATACCGAAATACTTATTTTTTGAGGATAAAATGTTAAGAAAGCTTATTTCTTTGCTTTATAAGCATCAATAGCAGATTGCAAGTAGGCTTTATAACTTTCGATATTGGTGTTTGATCCGCTGGTCGGAACCAGAAGCTGTTCATCGTTGTCCAAAAGCGCGTATAAAGGCTGTGAATTACTATTGAATCTTGAAATTTGGAAATCGGTATTTTTTCGACCCACGTTTTTGATTTTTTTACCTGTTGTTTTCGATACAAATTGCTCTGCTTCCGGTAATTCCAAATCATAATCATCCACATACAGTTCTGCAAGGATAAATTGCTCGTTAATCATTTGTTTGATTACAGGATCTGACCATACTTTGGATTCCATTTCACGACAGTTTACACAGTTCCAACCCGTAAAGTCCACCAACAGGGGTTTGTCTTGCGCTCTTGCTGCTGCCAAAGCCTCATCGTAATCATAATACGGATCCATTCCTTTGATGGTCGTGCGATCATGGAAGTGCTTAAAGTACTTACGGTTATTTGCGTCAGGAGAAGTGGCATGCCCAGCTTGCACTCCTGCAGAGATATCAAAATCTTGTGTTCCAATTGGAGGAAGAAAAGCGGATACAGCTTTCAGTGGTGCTCCCCACATTCCTGGGACCAAATAGACCACAAAGGAGAATACCAGAACTGCAATAATCGTTCGAGGGACAGACATAAACTTCAGGTCGCTGTCATGGGCGAACTTGAGTTTTCCAATGAGGTAAAGTCCCATCAATGCGAAGATGGCAATCCATAGGGCAAGAAATACTTCACGGTCGAGGAATTGCCAGTTGTAAGCCAAATCCACATTTGATAAGAATTTCAAAGCCAAAGCAAGTTCTAAGAAACCTAGAACGACCTTCACACTATTTAACCATCCACCAGATTTAGGCATTGATTTTAAAAGTGCCGGGAACATAGCGAATAGGACAAATGGAATCGCCAAAGCAATGGAAAATCCTAGCATGGCAATGGCAGGAGCCAAACGGTCACCTTTAACCGCTGCATTTACCAATACTGTACCGATAATAGGTCCGGTACAAGAGAATGATACCACGGCTAAACTCGCTGCCATAAAGAAGTAACCAAGTAAGCCTCCTTTATCGGATTTTGCATCAATTTTATTTACGAAGGAACTTGGTAAGGTAATTTCAAATGCTCCAAAGAATGATGCTGCAAAAAATACCAGCATCAAGAAAAAGAAGAAGTTGAAAATACCATTTGTTGACAGAGCATGCATGGCTTGTGGGCCAAATATCATGGTAATCAACATCCCTAAGGCTACATAAATCACCACGATAAACAAACCATAAGTTAATGCTTGTGTTACAGCCTGAACTTTGCTAGCGGATTTTTTAGTAAAAAAGCTAACGGTCAGAGGTACCATTGGGAAAATACAAGGCATTAAAAAGGCAACAAATCCGCCTATTAGACCTTGAATAAATATTCCCCAAAGGGAGTTATCTTTTTGGTTATCGGATGAAACTACTGTTGGACTCACCGTTGCGGTGCTATCTGATGTTGCAGTATCTGCTCCATCAGAGAATTCAACATCCCCGAAATCTGTAATCAGCGTATCGGAGGTTTTTGCTTCTTCCTGACCAGAGCTGAATTCTACGTCATCAAAATTAATAAGAGTGTCTTGGGAAAATCCTTTTAAAGGAGTTACAGTAATAAGAAATAGCCACGTAAAGGCTATCAAAACGTTTTTTAAGCTAAACATATTTTAAGAGAATATGGAAAATTAAGAAAAAGGCAGGGTGTTCCTGCCTTTTGGTTCTTTCTATATTTTATTGAGGTTACTTGATAGTAACGGCAAATTCGTACTCATCTGGTGGTAAACAACGCTCTTTGTCGCATGCCATAAAGGTAGCTACTCCTTTAACCGTAGTTGGCTTATTGTTTGCCAATTTTACTTTTTGTTGAAAAACTACTTCACCATCGTAATAAGGAACATTCATTTTGAAGACATCTTCAAATTTTGATTTTGGTTCTTTAGCAGCTGGTTTACCAACAACTTTAGCTCCGTTTGCAGGAGTGAAAGCAAAGGATGTAGAAATAGGACCACCGGAAGGTACATTTAACCCGTAAATATGCCAACCTTGATCAACATTAGCTTTTAATAGAATTACCGCTTCTGTGTCTGAAACTTTCTTAAATCCTACAGACCATTTCACAGGAGTCTCTACTTGCGCAAAAACACCGGATACAGCGAAGATTAGAAATGCAATTAATAGATTTATTTTTTTCATAAAAACCGTTTTATTCTAACTTATGACTACTTATTGTTCATATAGTTTAAAATCAAAGTTAGGATTATCTTGAATAATATAATGCAGAAGTACTAAATTTATTGCAAATTAAAAACAACTTCTTTGAAATAATATTTTTTCTCGCTATTGTTTTCAAGTAATACTAATTCTCCGGTTTTATCAACTCTCAACAAGTAGGCTTCAAAGCTTCTATTTCCTGTAGAATAACTAGAAATTATGCTTTTTCTGAAAAGATTATCATTGTATTCCTGTAGTAATCTGCTGTCATTTAGCTTTTTGTACTTATGGTCTTGAAATCTGTGATGGAGGTGAGTAAGGAGGTTTAAGCAAGCTTCAGGTAGGTCATGAATAAATTTTCCGGTTTCATTGAGAATCGAACTTGCCGTATTTGCGATGTCTTCAAAAAATTGCTTTTGGTTGACATTTATCCCGATGCCGATGACGGATTGTTTTATGCTTTGTCCGGCGCTTTTATTCTCAATTAAAATCCCTGCAATTTTTTTATTTCCTATTAGGATATCATTGGGCCATTTGATGGTTGCTTTCACATGGATTGACTCCAACCAGTCTATTATTCCGAGGCTAATCAACATATTAAGGCTGAAGTGGTCCGTTAGGGGCAGATGAGTGGGATAGAGGACAAAACTAAAGGTGATGTTACTATTGGGTTCAGAGCACCATACGTTTTCCCTTTGGCCGCGGCCATGGGTTTGATTTTTTGCCATAATGGCAGACCACTCAGGGAGTGGCTTGAAATTTGACAATTGAGATTTTAAATAATCATTGGTAGAGCCTATTTCGTCTAAAACAATTAGCTTTTGACGTAGTGATTCTCCCGAAAATGTGTTATTTTGCAAAAGATATTGTGTTAAAATAATTTTTGAAACAATTTATTAGTCAAAAGTATAATAAATCTGAATGAGTAAAAATAAAAAAAGTTCGTTGTCCGAGAAGCTAGCCGATGTGGTCATACTAGGTATGCAGGAGAAAAAAGGCAACGAAATTGTGAGGATGGATATGCGAGAGGTAAATGGAACCTTGTCTGACTATTTTGTGATCTGCCATGCTGATTCTACGGTTCAAGTGAACGCTATAGCAAAGAGTGTTGAGGACGAAGTATATAAAGCATTTGGTCAGGACCCATGGCATAAAGAAGGCCAGGGAAATGGCGAATGGATATTATTGGATTTTATTGATGTGGTAGTCCATATTTTTAAAACCGATAAGCGGGAGCATTATAGAATAGAAGACCTTTGGGGAGATGCCCATATGAGCAAATACCAAAGCGCATAATAATTGTTGTGAAACGTAGATTAAGTTTATAAATGAAGAAAGTTCCGAGTAAGAAGATTACGCCAATGCCACCAAAATTTAATATGATCTGGCTTTGGATTGCGATGATCGTAGGGTTTTTTGGGCTTCAGTACTTATTTAGTGGCGAGTCATCCAAGAAAATTACCTACAAGGAGTTTGAACAAACAATGCTTATCCCTGGGGATGTTGAGAAATTAGTTGCCTACAAAAGCAATGATTTAATCGACGTCGAAGTATATATTAAGAGTGATCGATTGGACCAAGAGAAATACAAAGGTATTTCCACAAGTCCGAATAGTCTTTCTTTTTCCAATTCGACTGGTCCACAATTCCGATTTACGGAGCCATCAGCGGAGATCCTAGAACAAAAATTAAAGGCATCTCAAGACAGTTTGGCAGTAAGTCAACCAAGAATTGGCGTAACATATGAAGATAGAACGAATCCATGGGCTGGATGGTTTATTTCTTTTATGCTGCCATTGTTGATTATTGTGGTGATTTGGATTTTCTTAATGCGTCGTATGAACGGCGGAGCAGGTGCTGGGGGTGGTGCCATTTTCAATATTGGTAAATCCAAAGCGCAATTGTTTGATAAAGAGTCCCAAATTAATATCACTTTTAATGATGTTGCCGGATTAGAAGAGGCAAAAGAGGAAGTGATGGAGATTGTAGACTTCTTGAAAAACCCTAAAAAATATACAGACTTAGGTGGTAAGATTCCAAAAGGCGCCTTATTGGTAGGCCCTCCGGGAACTGGTAAGACCTTGTTGGCGAAAGCTGTGGCAGGGGAAGCGCAAGTTCCATTCTTCTCCCTATCGGGTTCAGACTTTGTCGAAATGTTTGTGGGAGTAGGTGCATCTCGTGTACGTGACTTGTTTAAACAGGCAAAAGAAAAGGCGCCATGTATCATCTTTATTGATGAGATTGATGCCATCGGACGTGCACGTGGTAAAAACTCTATCATGGGTGGAAATGACGAGCGTGAAAATACATTGAACCAATTATTGGTTGAAATGGATGGTTTCGGTACAAACGTTGGGGTTATTATCCTGGCAGCAACCAACCGTCTGGATGTATTGGATTCAGCATTGTTGCGTCCAGGACGTTTTGATAGACAGATTTCTATCGATAAGCCAGATTTAATCGGTCGTGAGCAAATTTTTAATGTGCACTTGAAACCGTTAAAATTAGCTGAAGAGGTAGATGCTAAGAAGTTATCAGCTCAAACACCAGGATTTGCTGGTGCGGAGATTGCAAACGTATGTAACGAGGCCGCATTAATTGCTGCGCGTAAGAATAAAAAAGCTATTGAAATGCAAGATTTCCAAGACGCTATTGACCGTGTCATTGGAGGACTTGAGAAAAAGAATAAGATTATCTCTCCGGAAGAGAAGAAAATTGTGGCATACCACGAAGCAGGACATGCTATCGCAGGTTGGTTCTTAGAGCATGCGGATCCATTGGTTAAGGTATCGATTGTACCTCGTGGTGTAGCGGCATTAGGTTATGCGCAATATCTTCCTAAAGAGCAATTCTTGTATACTACTGAACAACTTATTGACAGTATGTGTATGACCATGGGCGGACGTGTTGCTGAGGATATCACTTTTGGTAGAATCAGTACAGGTGCACAAAATGACCTGGAACGTATTACTAAACTGGCTTATGCCATGACTGCGGTATATGGTATGAACCATAAAGTTGGTAATGTATCCTTTAGAGATAGCTCTGGCGATAGTCAATTCCAAAAGCCTTATTCCGATCAAACAGCTGAATTAATTGATGATGAAGTAAGGGTATTGATTTCAGAAGTATATGATAGAACCAAACAATTGTTGTTAGACAAACAGGATGGTTTGATAAAAATCGCTGAGAAATTATTGGAGAAAGAGATCTTATTCCAAACTGATTTGGAAGAGATCTTAGGGAAAAGACCATTTACCAATAAGACAACATACGATGAGTTTGTGAATGGTGGCGCAGATGGAGGTGGAGTACCACAAACTGATCTTCCAATTCCTGCAACTGATCGCGAAGATGTGCAATCCAATTCAGAGGCACAGAAAAAATTAGATTCAGAATAATTTTAAGATAAAAATAGCAGGCAGGACCTTTGGTCCTGTCTGTTTTTATAATATGAATATCAGGAATACGACGGCGAAAGAAAAGATGCTGAAGAAAATTCGGCAGGCACTCCTTCAAAAGAGGGAGAATCCACATCCTATGTTTGAGGAAAGCGCTTTATATAAGGATGAAGAGGATTCATTAGATGTTACTTTTGCGAGGGAATTTACCCAGATGTCTGGTAAGTTTATTTACTGCGACGGGGAAATTAACCTAATTGAGAACCTGATTATTCTAGTTGAGAAAATCAACATCAGTAAAATATATGTTTGGGAGAAACCATTGCAACAGATGTTGGATCAATATGGTTTTCCCTTTCGCCAATCCCAACAAGCTTTAGAAGAAATTGAAGCAAGTATTACCACTTGTGAATCTCTGATTGCGAGAAATGGAAGTATTATGATTTCGAATGCTTCCGAATCAGGGCGTCGATTAAGTGTGTATCCTCCCGTTCATATTGTTATTGCCCGAGCTTCCCAATTAGTGATGGATGTAAAGCATGCCATGGCCCAGATCAAAGAACGTTATGGCGATGATCTGCCAACCATGATTACGACCATTACTGGCCCAAGCCGCACGGCTGATATCGAAAAAAGATTGGTATTGGGAGCACATGGACCAAAAGAACTTTATTTGTTTTTACTAGAAGACCGTTTTTAATGATACAATACTATCTTACTGCTACCCCTGTTGCCAGTATTATTTTTGCACTAACCATCGGATTAAGTATTTATGTTTTTTCAAACCCACAATGGTTCGGCAAACTAATGCTGCATCCATACTCGGTTTATCGTGATAAAAGTAAATGGTATCTTATGTTGAGTAGTGGTTTGATTCATAAAGATTGGATGCACCTGATCTTTAATATGATTACCTTCTATTATTTTGGATTTGGTTTAGAGCAGATTTTTGTAGAAATCAGTGGCCCATCAGGGCATCTTCTATTTGCATTATTGTACATTGTTGCTTTGATTTTGAGCGATATCCCTACCGTATTGCAACAGAAAAATAATTATAACTACCACAGTTTAGGAGCTTCGGGAGCAATCAGTGCCGTGCTTTTCAGTTATATTCTTTTTAATCCAAAAATGATGTTGGGCATCTTTATGATTATTCCTATGCCAGCTTATATTTTTGCTTTTGTTTATTTGGGATACTGTATCTGGGCTTCTAAAAATTCGAATGATGGAATTAACCACGATGCCCATTTATTTGGAGCTCTGTCAGGATTGCTTTTTACCATCATTGCCTATCCTTGGGTCATAAAGCATTTTATAGACCAGTTTTAACAAAGACATTTTACATATTATTCATTAACAGGACATTGAATTGATGTCCATCGGGGTCTGAGAAAGCAAAGCCATAATAATTGTTTTCGTCTTTCCCAATGGGTTGGGTTATAGTACCGCCCGCTGCTCGAACTCTGTTTTCAAATTCCTGAACTTCTTCTTCTGTATCTGCGGATAGCGTAAAAATAATACCATCCGTTTTAGATCCATTGGGTAAGTATTTGTCAATTTGACCTGTTCCTTTTTCAAAGAAGTGTATTACAAAATTATTTTCCCCAAAAAAGAAACTTGCCAATTGAAGTTTGTCGCTATGTGGAGGAGTATTGGATCTGAAACCTAGTTTACTATAAAATTCATCTGTCCGTTGAGCGGATTGAACGCTGTAATTCGCCCATATTAGTTTTGGATTCATAAAGCTGATTTTTAATTTGTTAAGGAACAAATGATAGAGGATTTCGTTTCCAATTTTTTATTTTTCTTGTCTTAGGGCAAGTCGAAAACTTTCCACGGCTTTTATTTTATTTGAAAATTTATTCCTAATTGAAGTGTTGAGAGGTCATAGGGACCGAAGTTCTGCATGTCAAACTTAGGCTTGTAGGCTGCAAAAACAGCAACAGGAGATTTATTAAAGTGATAGTTTAAGGATGCCTGAGGGCGAATCAAAAAATATCTTTCCCTAATATTATTTGGAGATTCAGCGGTATACTCAAGCACAATTCCAGTTCCCAATAGGCAAGATAAATGATTCATAAAACTAGGGAGCTGATATAAGTAATCTGCACCTATATAAGCACTTTTAATATTCGAATATCCTATGTAGGATTGAAATAGCTGATGTTTTGTGAGCTTTCTGCCATACTGCAATCCATAATAATATTCAATTTCATTAAGCAATGGATTTTCAGTGGAACTTTGCTCCTCAAGATTGATCTCGATAAAAACTGCAATGCTGTTTTTATCAGTTTTCGGTTGGGGATTAATATTTGCCATAAATGGCGTCAAAAGCGTCAATAAGTATAATTTCATGCTTACTATAAAATGTAAATCACCTTTTAAAAGACGATTTGATGCAGGATGCATCTAAAGAGCTTGCTTACTGAATAATTTTATTAGAATTCAATAGGGAATTGCTCCTTATTTTAAATTTTGTTTGGTAAAACTATTCGAATATTTAAATCTTTGGAATCACTAAATATTTCCTAATAATTTAATAAGGCGCAAAAATAGTATAAAATTATCAATTTTAGGTCGTGTTGATAAAATATGATTAGAGAAGTTAGGATCTGCTTCTGCGGTTAAGCAAGCAAGGATTTGTTCTAAACTAAGAGTGCTTTCCAAGCATCTTCAACATTGCCATTTTCCAATAAGGATTTTGCTTTTGTATGTTTTATTAAGGTGCGTGTATAAATATCTATCGAGTTGTCAAGGAGATCTCTCATTTCATCGGTTTGGCTAAATTCTTTAAGCTCCTTATCTGAAGGTAGATTATTTACAAGTGCCAGTAAGCCTAAATTATTCCCTGTTAATACGGAAGAGTTTTTTATCTCTGCGGGAATAGCATCAAACCCAATACCTAATCCAGTACTGTTTTTTGGTTTATCAATTTTAAATAAATTTTCGGGAACAACCCTACAATACCAATCTCCACCCAGTCGCGCGACAAGATCTAATTTTTGAGGCTCTATTTTGCCATTTTCGTTAATGATATCTTCTTTGATATGAAGTCTCTTTACCTCAGCAATAATCAGATTACCAGAACCAGCACTATTTCCTAAAGTAATAACATCCTTTATAAGGCATTCCATTTGTACCGATGATTCTGCCACCCTTGGTGGTTTTACAATTTCCGATGGTACTTCTGTCAATCCAGATTTTAAGAACTCGTTTATGTCCTTTGGATATTCCTTGCTCGTGAGGTAAGTCTGTTGAATCATATTATAATTCACAATATTTATCACGCATTCTGGTACTTCAAGAATGTTCTCGAGCGTATGTTTCTTGCTATTATCATGTGCCCTTGTGGTGACAGAAAAAATGCAAATTGGAGGATCGATACTAACTACATTAAAAAAACTAAATGGGCTCAAATTTACATTTCCATTTTTATCGATCGTGGAGGCAAAACAAATAGGTCGTGGAGCTATGATACTGTGCAAATAAGTTTGCATTTCCGATGATGATAAGGATGATGCGTCTATTGTTTTTAATTTCATCTATATGTAGTAATGATTTTTAAGCGCAGAAAAAATAAAATTAGATCCTGTTTGAGTTTATTTTATTGTTGGTCAGTTCGGATAATTAGTCCAGAGCTTAAGTATAAAACTACAATATTTTTTTGTTTCAAGGGGAGGTAAAGAATAAAATAAAATTTCTATAAAAGAAATAAAATTAACTAATTTTATCTTGAGGTAGAGTTTATAATTCTATTTTGATTTGTTTATCTGATCATTTTTATGAGAAATTTTTTAAAATATATCCTAGTTTCCCTTGTTGTAGCTTCTTGTGGCCCATATCCTGACAAACCAGATTACAAATATGAATACCAAAATTATAGTAGTTATAATTTAGAGGTGAAAAGATATTTGTCAAGTTATGCTATTAATGAAAAGGAAGTAGTTGAATATAGCTATAGATTAAACAAGAATGAATCTATTCGATTCGATGAACAAACGGATGAGTATACTCATTTTAAAAATCTCCGTTTGGATTCAGTTAAAATTCTCTTTGAAGATGGGAAAGAGCAGTTATTTAGGAGAAATGATTATTATGTTAATCTTAAGCGACATCAACGCGGCCCCATGGGTTCTGCAAGTCAGGTAATGACGGATCAAGGATCTTATATCCTAAAAACATATATTATCGATGATTCAGTCTATCAATTAGAAAAGTAGTTGTTGGCTCAGGGTAAACTTAGGGATTTATTCCGATTTTAATTTTGGGTAATTTGGCGCATTCTATGGTTCTCCTGAAAATTCAGCAAACATTATTGGTAGAAGGATTGATGGAGATGATGTTTCATTTCAAAATATTCTTGCAATTTATTTGTACTGAAGATTTACCTACCACCATCAATTATTTGTCCTCCACTATAAAATGCATAACCAAGAGTCAACACAATTGACAATATTATATATAATAAGGAAACAATATAGATAATAATTCTGTTAACGTTTTTTAAAACATAAAATCAAGTGTTTATTTAAAGGACCGTTTAAGAACCATTACGATAGTGTCAATAATCCTTATGCTCGTATTCATTGGAGATTTTTTTCAGTTATATGCATTTGCTTTAATTATGGAATTATTTATTTTTAATTGTTTTAATTTGTTAGAAAATAAACAATAAAATCGAACAGATATTTAGGAAAAATTAATATGAATAATAAAATAAAGTTGGAACAATTGATAGCGATAATGGATGTTTTGAAATTGGCTGAAAAATTAAAGTTCGAATTAAGACATAGTTGGTTATCTAATGGGAGACAGGAAAGTGTCGCTGAACATACTTGGCGGATGTCACTGATGGCAATTTTAATGGAGCCACTTTTGGATGAAAAGGTAGACTTAGCCCGATTGTTAAAAATGATCATTATTCATGATCTAGTTGAAGCTGAAGCAGGTGACGTTTCTGTATTGGATCAGATTCGTAATCCGGAGATAAAAAAATTGAAACAGCAAAATGAAGAGAAGGCGATCCTTAAAATTAGGGAAATGCTTGCGACGAGCACTGGTCAGGAGATTTATGATCTTTTTTATGAGTTTGAAGATAAGAAAACCTTTGAAGCTAAAGTTGCCAATGCGATTGATAAGTTAGAGGTTCAGCTCCAGCATAACCATGCCGATATTTCTACATGGGAAGAAGTTGAGTATGATTTGTCTTTTGTGATTGGTAAACATGTCCAATTTGATCAGACATTTATTATGTTAAAGGAATTAATCGAACAGCAGGCATCGCAAAAACTGGAAGATGCAGGATTTAATGTAATAGAGATCCGCAATCGTGCAATCTCAACTTTTAGCTAAGAAAAGAACAAAACTGAGGAGATTTTCGACTAAATACCAGAGACCGTCTCCTTTTTTATATAATCTGTGAATCATATTACAACTTTTAGAAAAGAGTATTATTAGTGAGCTAATATTTAATAAATAAACAAAAGCTGTTCTTAGCGAGATATTTTGTGCATAATTCCGATGAATGGTGGAGTAAATAATAGCCCTAAAACTAATTGAAGAGATGGTGTAATATATTGATTTATTAAGAAAAAAGATTGGGGTAAATAGGCTACAGAGATGTTATACTACCACTTTATAATCTCAAAAACGATGTAATTGTTGAATTCCATTGCTGTTAATCTTAGATTTAAGAACAGACAAGATTGCATAGATCTATTGGACATGCTACTTTTATATAGCGAGGTAAATCTAATGCTTGAATCTATAAGCCTAAAAAATATTTTGAACATTTTTTGTTACAAACAAATTCTAGGATATTCTTTCTCTATTTCAAGCTTTCTCCTAAATTATGGAGAAAACAAAGGAGATTCAGGATTCTTGGATGTATTTTCCATGTTATTGTTTAATCAGAGCAGAAATTTAATAATAGCTTTAACCGGTCCAATTTTCTCGGTCTAAACTTCGGAGTTGAATTGCTACAGCGAGGTGTTGGACTATGAGGACATGGGCAATATCAAAGCCTAACCTTCCAGATTTCCAAAACAAGAAAAAATACGATATTTCCTCCTTCTGTAATTCTTAGTGAATATATGGGTTTTTGGGTATTGAAATAAGCTTATATCCTTCGGTTTTTAAAGAATTTTGTAATTCGGATTCAGGTTCGATCTTGAATATAATAATACTCAAAGTTTGGCTAGGGACAATTCCCCATTTTGATAGGAAATCTCGTAATCCCTTCTTAAGGAGAATCTTTCTAAATCTTTTTTCAGATTTGTCTGCGGGGATTTTTTCACTTCCGGGGAACCAATAGTTTGGATTAAAACTTTTGATTGCTACCATTGGCAGGTTTAGTCCGGCTGCAAATTTTTCCATTTCTCTTTCGGATACTTTGTAGACAAAATTGCCTACTGGTTCATATGAAAATCTATTCTTCCAAATTTTATTTATTAAACCATATTTAATTTTTTCTAGGATATTATTGATTAACAATAAGCATGGCATTTTCAAAATTGGATCCTGTGGTTCAATGATAACAATAGCTTTTTTAGCTACTCGGATCATTTCATATAGTGCTGCATATGGTCTTGGGAAATGATGGTAGGACTCTTTACATAGAATATAATCAATGCTATTATTCTCGAAAGAGAGTTTTTCCGCATTTTCGGCTGAATATTTCTCAATAATCCCAACTTCTTTAGATACGGCAAGAAATTCATTACTAATATCGGAAGCAATGACATTTTGCACGCCTCTCTCCAATAAATAGTTTGCATCATGACCATAGGCATCTCCTATAGTAAGCCAGGTTGCATCTTTATATTTGGTAATGGGTTTGACGCAATCAAAAAAATGATTTTGTAACCAGTGGTTTATTGATCCTTTGTATGCTTTTATTCCATTCAACAGGGCCAATTTTTGCTCTTTTTCAGGGAATAGATTTGTATACCAATTGGAATGTCTATTATAACTATCTTCTTGAGGAGATTCAGGTTTCTTGGATGTATTTTCCATGTTATTGTTTAATCTGAGCAGAAATTTAATAATAGCTTTAACCGGTCCAATTTTCTCGGTCTAAACTTCGGAGTTGTATGGCTTCAGCGAGGTGTTCATTGCTGATTTCAAGGCAATCGGCTAAGTCGGCGATTGTTCGGGCGACTTTCAGAATACGGTCGTAAGCTCGGGCGGAAAGATTTAATCTTTCCATTGCTCTTTTAAGCAACTTTCTTCCAGTTTCATCAATAATGCAGATTTCCTGGATGTTTCGAGCTCTCATTTGTGCGTTATTGTGAATATTTGGATATTTTTTGAAACGTTGTTCCTGGATTTTTCGGGCTTGGATCACTCGGTTTCTGACCGCTTCACTTCTCTCAGAAGATTTCTTTTCGGTCAATTCATTAAACTCTACAGGGGTAACCTCAATATGGATATCGATTCTATCCAACAGCGGACCTGAAATTTTACTGATATATTTTTGAACGTTATGGGTTCCGCAGAAACAGGTGCGCATGGGGTGATTGTAAAAACCACAGGGACAAGGATTCATTGCGGCAATCAACATAAAGCTTGCAGGATAATCTACGGTAAATCGGGATCTTGAAATCGTAATAGACCGTGATTCTAAGGGTTGGCGCATCACTTCCAATACTGACCTTTTAAACTCCGGGAGCTCATCCAGGAAAAGCACACCATTATGAGCGAGCGATATTTCTCCTGGTTGGGGATAATTTCCACCGCCTACGAGGGCAACATCAGAAATAGTATGGTGTGGAGATCGGAAGGGTCGGATGGTTAATAGCGAAGTTGAGTTGGGGAGTTTTCCGGATACGGAGTGTATTTTTGTGGTTTCCAAAGACTCATCAATGGTCAATGGGGGGAGGATGGTTGGCAATCTTTTGGCGAGCATTGTTTTTCCGGAACCTGGAGGGCCAATAAGGATTAAATTATGTCCTCCCGCGGCAGCTATTTCCAAGGCTCTTTTAATATTTTCCTGACCTTTTACATCTGCAAAATCTAAGTCGTAACTATTCAGCAGCTGTTCAAAACGTTCGTTGATATTGACCTTGCTGGATTGAATTACCTTGCTGCCATTGATGAATTGCAGAGCATCACTCATGGTAGTTATTCCAATTACCTCGATTCCTGCAACAATGGCGGCCTCCTCCGCATTTTCCGTAGGAAGAATTATTCCTTTAAAGCCGTCTTTTTTGGCTTGCAGGGCAATGGGTAGGACTCCTTTGATGGGTTGGACTTTGCCATCAAGGGACAGCTCGCCTAATATGATATATTTATTTAAGGAAACCGTTGGAATTTGGTGAGATGCTGCCAAAATCCCTATTGCGATAGCTAGATCATAAGATGAGCCTTCTTTTCGAATATCAGCGGGGGCTAAGTTGATAATTATTTTTTGGCGTGGCATGGAATAACCGTTGGCCAAAATGGCGCTTTCTATTCGCTGCAGACTTTCTTTGACGGCATTATCGGGAAGTCCAACTATAAAATAATGCAATCCTCCAGTTACATTAACTTCTACCGTGATGCTAGTTGCGTTAATACCAAATACGGCACTGCAATATGTTTTTACTAACATTTATGCTAAAAATTGTTTCTTTAAAAATAAATAAATTTATTTAGAAATGAGCGCTATGACTCTTTATTATCTGTGCTGGTTAAAAACATTAACCCTACCATAAATAGAAAACTTGACATACTTGACATGACAATATTTTCTTGGTTTGTGAAATTGAAAAAGTTTAGGAAGAACAGATCCGGAAATGGAGAATGTCATCTAAGCGATAATGGGTTTAAATTTGTAGGATAAAACTTCGTTTATGGGTTAATAATGCAGATTCTTAATGAAAGAAATTGTGGAATATCCTTCGAAATTCTTAACTTTTACTGAATTACAATAAGATGTTTGTAGATTGAAGTTGACGGTATTGGGTAATTTTTTAATAAATAAAACGATTCGGTCTATTTTTTGTTATAATAGTAATATTAGAAATTGGTTTAACAACATAATTGCAAAATAAATATGAAGGATAACGGTAAAATTGTAACAGCGCTGTTGGCTGGACTAGCCGCAGGTGCAGTTTTGGGAATTATTTTCGCGCCAGAGAAAGGGAGCGAAACGAGAGAGAAGTTGAATGAATCATTAGCTGATTTGACGGATGCGATCAAGGAGCGTGCTGAGGAGCAATTCGATCAGTTGAGTGATTTTAAAGATAAAATCGTTGCGGCGGTAAAGTCTAAAATAGGCAGAGCAGAAGATGCGATCGATGAGGAAATCGAGGAGCATGCATAGTGCATTAGCCAAACCTTAGATTATTAAAAATTTTTAAATAATAGTTCCAAGACTATCGCTAGGTAGTCTTGGGATCTATGATATGGAATTACGTGCATGGAAGAACAAAAATTTTCATTTTCTGAAGTATTCGATAAATCTAAAGAATACATAGAGACACAAATAGAATTGGCAAAGTTGAAGGCGTTATCACGATCTTCAAGGATTGCCGGGTCATTGATTGTGGATGGTAGTAAGGTTTTATTATCCTTACTGATTGTGTTTTTTATATCTCTGGCCTTAGGCTTTTATTTAGGGGAGTTATTAGGGAGTTATTCTCTAGGATTTTTGGCTACTGGGGGGATCTTTTTTGTGATACTGCTCTTGATTAGAGTATTTGAACCTCGTTTGGAGGCGAAATTCATGAACATGACGATAAAGCGAATTATGTCAAAATGGGACGCTGACGATCATGATATTGAGGTTGAGGAAATCAAAGAGGAAGTCCGTGATGCGGAAGAAAGAGTTGAGGAAGAGTTAAAAGAAGAAAAAGAACGAGTTTAATCAGGATATGAGAACAAAGGTTACAAATTTTGATGAATTGACAGCGGAGATTGCTCGCCTTAAAATCCAAAAGAAAGAGCAAGAAGCATTTCTGTTGAATCAATATGATTTACTGAAACATAAGGTTGAAGCCCCTGCGCGTATTGCCAATATGATTTTTAACCGTGTTCCGGGCGTATCCACTATAAAAGGATTGGTTTCGGGTATCGGTCAGGTTACGAATAAGAATAATAAGGCTGATTGGTTGACAAAAGCCCTTCAATTGGGACTTCCATTGGTTTTAAACCGTACTTTGTTGAAAAATGCGGGTTGGTTGAAGAAAGGATTAGTTCTTTTTGGATCCGAAACAGTTGCGAGTCAGGTTAATCAAAGTAAGGTTACGGCCGTAATTGACAAGTTGACTTCTTTTATTAAGCCTAAAAAGAAGAAAAAGAAAAAGGTCGCTGAAGTAGAAGCCGTTGTAGAAGGCACTCCGATTCCACCGAATCATCCACCGATGATCACGGCAGAGGAAAGTGTTCAGGATAATATGTACGGTATTCCAAAAGACAGCGAGGCCTATTAGGATTCATTTCCAAGCTATGGGTTATTATTCTTGATTTTTGCTCAAGAAATCTTCATAAGCAAGTTTTATCCCATCTTTAAGGGAGGTTTTTGCTTTCCAGCCCAAGCTATGTAATTTGCTTACATCCATTAATTTTCTTGGCGTGCCATCAGGTTTGCTGCTATCGAATTCTAATTCGCCCTGGAAACCTACGACCTCTTTGATCAATTCCGCCAAATCACGGATACTAATATCTTCCCCTACACCAATGTTGACAAATTGGAGGTCATTGTAATTTTCCATTAAGAAGACGCAGGCATCTGCTAAATCATCTGCATACATAAATTCTCTCAAGGGATTTCCAGAGCCCCAAATATTCACTGTTGGGCTATAATTAATTTTTGCTTCGTGGAATTTTCGGATTAATGCAGGTAGCACATGTGAATTTTCGGGATGATAGTTATCATTAATTCCATAAAGGTTGGTTGGCATGACGGAAATATAATTATCGTCATATTGTAGCCTATAAGATTCGACCATTTTTATACCTGCAATTTTCGCGATTGCATAAGGTTCATTTGTTGGTTCAAGGGTACCTGTTAAAAGGTAATCTTCCTTCAATGGCTGTGGTGCCATTTTGGGGTAGATACAACTTGATCCCAAGAACATAAGTTTCTTAGCATCATTTTCATGAGCATAGTGGATAACATTATTTTGTATGGCGAGGTTTTCATAAATAAAATCTGCACGGTAGACGTTATTTGCCATAATTCCTCCGACTTTAGCAGCCGCCAGAAAAACATACTCAGGTTTCTCAGTTTCAAAAAATTCTTTAACAGCTTGTTGGTCACGTAAGTCCAACTCTTTTGAGGTTCTCACCACAATATTTTCGAATCCTTGTTCTTTTAATTTGCGGTAAATGGCCGATCCGACCATGCCTCTATGTCCTGCAACGTAAATTTTCGCTTGTTTTTCCACCTGATTGTATTATTTATACAAATATAAGGTTAATTTTGCGACTTAATTATCAGCTATGGGTAAGGATAAACTAAGAAAATTCGCGGAAGTATCGACTTTTAAAAACGTTGTTCAGTTAGATGCAGGGAAAGAATATAAAGGTAAATGGGGTCAGGAATTCTTCAAGAATGATAAACCATTGATCTTGGAGTTAGCTTGTGGAAAGGGTGAATACACTGTCAATTTAGCAAAGTTGTTTCCGGAGAAGAATTTTATTGGAATAGACTATAAGGGCAATAGAATATGGCGTGGAGCGAAGACGGCCTTGGAAGAAGGGATTGATAATGTTGGATTTTTGAGGATTCAGATTGAGACTATTTTGGATCATTTTGAGAAGGGCGAAGTTTCAGAAATCTGGATTACTTTTCCGGATCCACAACCTCAAGATAGCCGTGAGAAAAAACGCCTGACCAATCCGGTGTTTTTGGAAAGATATAAGGAGATTTTAGTGCCTCAGGGGATTATGCATCTGAAAACAGATAATGATGGATTTTTTGCCTATACCCTGGAGCAAATTGAATTGCAATCGCTACCTGTCTTAAAAGAGACCAAAGATCTTTATCATTCAGATTTAGTTGACGAAGTACTGTCTATCAAAACCTATTATGAGAAGAAGTACTTAGCAGAGGATAAGAATATTAATTATGTTCAGTGGAAATTCGCAAAATAATAGCGAATTAAGAAGGATTTCGTAAATTCATTTATTATGAAAAGAATTTACCTAATCTGCCTATTATTAAGTTATCAATTTGCCTCAGCACAGGATAATTTAAAATCCGACTTGCAAAAGATCTATACGGATGTAAACACTAATTCGGAAGCTTATGTGCGTTTGAAGTTTAGTACGGAGAATTTGGGGCATCGGCTTACCGGTTCCGAGCATGGAAAGAAAGCGGAAGAACATGTTTATAATCTTTTGAAGTCCTATGGCTACGAGGTAAAATATCAGCCATTTTCTGCACAAAGTTGGGCGAGGGAATCATTGAGCCTGACTTTGAATGATTCCAATGTTCCAACGGTTTCGTTGGCACATTCCCCAGTAAAAGTAGACCTGAAGGCTGAACTGCTGGATTTGGGAAATGGCTTGGAGACCGATTACCAAAAAATCGGCAATAAAATAAAGGGTAAGATTGCTCTTGTATATCTACATATTCTTCCCAATTCTGGGGAGAATCTAAAAAATCTACATCGTTCAGAAAAAACGGCCTTAGCGGAGAAATACGGCGCGAAAGGTATTGTATTTATCAATAGTGTAAAGGGAAATGTTCTTTTAACTGGTACGGCTTCCATCACTGGTAAATTAATAGATATTCCTGCCATTTGTATCGGTTTAGAAGATGGGATGAAATGGAAGGAAACCTTGGCGAAGGAGAAAGTGCTGGCAGCTATTAAAATGCGAAATAAAGCAGAAGAAGCCACTGCAAGGAATATAATTGTTTCCATTAAAGGGACAGAGATTCCAGAAGAAAAGATCGTAATTGGAGGGCATTTGGATAGCTGGGATTTAGCAACAGGTGCAATAGATAATGGTTTAGGCTCCTATGCGATTATAGACATGGCTAGAGTATTCAAGCAGCTAGATTTGAAGCCAAAGCGTTCCATTGATTTCGTGTTATTTATGGGTGAAGAGCAAGGGTTGCTAGGTTCAAAAGCGTATGTAGCAGATGCGATTCAAAATGGAACCTTGGGTCAGGTAAAATATATGTTGAACTTTGATATGACCAATGCGCCGACTGGGTTTTCCACGAGTAGAGAAGAGATGGTTCCATTGTTAGACTCCTTAGGAGCTATTTATGCGGAGGTTGATCAAGATTTTAAAAACAACAACAGTGCTGGTGCTGGATTGCATAGTGACCATCAGCCTTTTATGATGCAAGGAATCCCTACCGGATCGGGTTCGGGGGCTAAGCTACCAAATAATGCAGGCTTATATTATCATTCGGATAATGATGTTTTCAATTTGGTTGATAAAAAGGGTTTGGAACAAACTGTTCGGGTTGGGGCAGCTTATTTATATGCCTTGGCAAATGCCAAAGAAATTCCTGCTCAGCGTTTTTCGGACGATGAAATTGTAAAATTCCTGGAAGCAAAAGGACTTAAAGAGCCACTGATGATTTCAGGAGAATGGCGTTGGGGGAAATAATTATAACAATGAACCTCCAGCCTGGATAAAGGTGTTTTTCTTTTCCATAAAGGCACCTTTATCTATTGCTTTTGTAGCCTTGGAGATAATACTGGTTTTAAAGCCTTCAGAAATTGCATCCATAGCCGTAAAGAACACACAGAAATCTGCTGCCAGGCCACAAACATGAACCTCATCGATGTTTCTGGCTTTTAAGTACCCTGCCAATCCGGTGTCTTTTCTTTTGCCATTATCATAAAAAGCGCTATAACTATCGATTTTCGGATCCATCCCTTTTCGGAATATGGCTTCTACCCGATTGGTTTGGAGTTCTTCGGAAATTTGAGAACCATAAGATTCCTGAATACAATGGTCAGGCCAAAGGACCTGCTCCAATCCATCCAGATCGATTATTTCATAGGGTAATTTATTTTCATGTTGACTAGCAAAACTCAAGTGTCCTTGCGGGTGCCAATCTTGACTAGCCACTACGAGGTCATAATCCTTTTGGATATTGTTAATGATAGGGATAATCTCATCGCCTTTAGGAACCTCCAAAGATCCCCCCGGTAAAAAGTCATATTGAACATCTACAATTATTAATGCCTTCATAGTTCTAATGTAAGTAATTTTTAATCGACAGTGAGCATATAGCCTACACCACGGATATTGGTAATCTTAATTCGTTCGTCTTGCGAAAGGTATTTTCTGATCCTGCTGATGAATACATCCAGGCTACGGCCCGTAAAATAAGTGTCATTACTCCAATAGGTACGGATAATTTCATCTCGGGGAACGACCTTGTCTTTGTTTTCGATCAACCTTTTTAGAAGTTCGGATTCGCGGTAGGATAATTTTTCGATATTATCATCAATGCTCAAGGTGTTTTTAGCGGTGTCGAGGCTGTAATTGCCAAGGATGAATTTACTGGCAGACATGCTTTGTCCCATTTTCTTGGTTGCAGCTTCTATGCGGACAATAAGTTCTTCGATTTTAAAAGGTTTACGGATATAATCATTCGCACCTAATTTAAACCCTTTGACCACATCTTCGGTTTGAGTCATTGCCGTAAGAAAGATAATAGGAGTCATTAAATCCGTTTTACGGATTTCTTTAGCAGTAGTAAATCCATCCATAATGGGCATCATGACATCCAATATTATAATATCGGGTTTGTATTTGTTATGGAAAACCAATGCTTGTTGACCGTTAAGCACATGTCTTACTTCAAAGCCGTGCGCTTCCAAGCTGTCGGAAACAATCATTGCCAGGCTTTCCTCATCTTCTACATATAGTATGTTTGTCATTTCCCCTCTTTTGGTAATTCTATAACAAAAGTACTGCCAACCGCTTCTTCGCTGTTTAGTTCAATGGTTCCTTGGTGTTGTAGGACAATTTGCTTGACATAAGCGAGTCCCAAACCAAAACCTTTGACATTATGAATATTCCCGGAAGGAACTCGGAAGAAAAGGTCAAATATCCCTTTTTGATATGCTTTAGGGATTCCAATACCATTATCTTGAACGGACAATTTATAAGAATTTCCCAATTCTGAAAGATTAATTTGGATTTTCACCTCTTCACCGGCATATTTTATGGCATTATCCAGGAGATTGCTGATTACATTTTTGATATGGGCTTGATCCGCTAAGATCTGGAAAGAATTTCCAGAGGTGGTTTTTTGGATTTCAACTGATTTCTTTGCGAATAATTTTGCGTTTTCGGTGCATTCGTCTACCAATAGGTTTAAGTCAAACCAGGCCTTCTCAAGCAAGACGCCATTGGTTTCAGCGACATCAACCTGCAGTACTCTTTCAATCATATTGGAGAGGTGTTCCAATTCCTGTCTGGAGATTGCGAGATACCTATTCATACGTTCCTTATCATCCTTAGCGCCAAATCGCTGAATCGATTCTACGGCAGCCATGACGGTGGATACAGGAGTTTTTAGTTCGTGAGTCATATTGTTGACAAAGGCTTTTCGCATTTTGGCGAGCTGATTTTGTTTCCGAATGGTCACCAACAAGGTCCAGAAGGTTCCGATTAGTGCGACGATTAGAATTAAGGAGAATAGTAATTGCCATCCAATTTGTTTCAGTAAGTGAATGGTTGGGTTAAAATAATCGGCTTCCAGATAGAGGTTATCACCCTGGTCAATAACGATAGGTCTTGATTTATTATCATTAAATCGTTGATGATAGAACTCTTTGTCTCTATTATCTTCATTAGGAAGGTTTACCAATTTCAATTCAAACGGAGAATACATCTCTTTTTCTCGCAAGGATTTTTCCAATCTAACCTGGAGGGAATCTAATGTTGCCTGATTCCAATTGATGGTACGCACCACATAGGATGAAATAAAATGGCGGGTCATTTTATTTTTAGTATTTGTGGAGTCGTTATTATTCTGTTTTTCGTTTCTGCGACCAAAATTTTGGCTATCAAAGATATTTTTGACGGTATCAACATTGATTTGAGGATATTTATCCTTTATCGCGGAAGACAATCGTTCAATGCGGTCTTTTCTTTGGATTTGATTTTCTTTCTGGATTTGTTCTTCATTTTCGTTATAAAAATCCTGAACAACATCAAATAGTTCATGTTCGGTCATTCCGAGATAGAACTGTTTATGCCCATAATAACTTCCCAATAGCCAAAAACCCAATACGACGATAATACCGGCGATGGTAAGGACAATGGAAGCGAGCAATATTTTATACTTTTTTAACATAATTAAAACAAATTTAAATTAGTAGATTTGCTCCGCATAAATATTAGTGTGCTTTTAACAAATTATAACACTGATTAACAAAGTGCTAATAAATTGTCGCATTTTTGGTAAATAATACGTTATTTGCTCAATAGGTTTATGCTGCATACGAAGATTTTCCATGGCAAGAGCGAAATTGAGGTCTGAGGAAGGTATGTTATTGACGTTTTAACATTTAATAACATTGAATAACCTCCATCAATTTATACTTTTGCTTGACTAATGAATTTATGATTAAATATTTACGAATTATTCTTTTTGCTACTCTTGGTGTAAGTGCTGCATTTTTTACAGTAAGTTGTGATAAGGATATGTCGATTTCCTTGGATAACGATAACCTTGATAATCTTATAGTAACTTCCGAGGATTCTATAGCTGCAGAGGTTAGCACCGTTCAGATGCCAAATATTCCTACTTCCGGTTCAGGTGTAGTGTTAGTTGGGAAGTTTACTCAAGCACCAGTTGGTAGCTTAGAATCGAGTTCTTATTTCCGTTTAAATCCTGCCGGCATCAGCAATGATATCCCGAGTGATGCAACGTTTGACTCCTTGAATCTTGTGATTCGTCAAAGTAGCAAAATGTTGAATTATGGTGATACCTCAAAAGTTCAAACGATTACTGCACACCGATTGACTCAATCATTAGAGCGTAAAACCATTGATAACTCAATTACAGGAAGACCATTACCATTTTATATTACTGGAGCAGCAATCTTTGGAAATCAAAAATTCAATTATTCAACTGCTGCATTAGGGGCGGTTAGTTTTGTTCCTAAAAAGAATAGAATGGACTCGCTATCTATTAAATTAGATAATGCATTAGGAAATGAATTCTTTACAAGAATAAAAACGAATCATTTTTCATTTACTTCAGCCAGTAATTTCGAAGAATACTTTAAAGGGATAAGCTTGGTTCCGGGTGCAACGAACACAGCTATGCTAGCTTTTTCTGACACTTTGCAGGTTCGAGTTAACTATAGTTATAAAGGAACAGATGGATTTAAGAAAAAAGGCATCAAAGTTCTTAGTTTGAGTGAGAAATCGCTTCAATTCAATAATATAGTGAACAATGTATCGGGAACTATTTTTGATGGGTTAAGTGCTACGAAGCCAATATCTAGCAAAAACACGAACGGTATCGCCTATATTCAAGGTGGATCAGGTGTTGCAACGGAGATAAAATTCCCTGGATTGCGTGAATTCTTACAGCAAGAAGGTCTCGCTGTCAATCAGGCAGAATTAGAAATTGAATTAGAGAGCAAACATGTGGGTGCATTTCCTGCGGCTCCAAATCCTATATTGATGATTAGTAATTCTGGTATTCCAAGGTCATATGTGATGACCCCGTTTTCTAATCAGCCTCAAACAGGTATTTACATTTTAGGGGACAATACGGGTAAAAAGGGTAGATACAGGTTTAATTTGATTGAGCATGTAAAAACCGTATTGAATTCCGAGACTAATGAGCAATCATTATTCTTATCTTTGCCACCGGCTCTATTACAGAGTTCGGGATTCACAACAGTCTTAGCGACTGAGAAGAATAAACCGAAAGTTAAATTATATATCGTATATACAAAATTTAAATAGTCTATGAATAAGAGAAATTGGCTTATCCTGCTTTTAATTGGAGCCTTCGCAATTACAACTTTTAACTCATGTAAGAAAGAGGAGACCACAGAAACGGATTCGGGCCCTACGGAATGGGAAAAATCAAGTGATTTTTCAGGTAAACCTAGAAATGGAGCTGCAACGTTTACCATTAATGATGTTGCATACGTTGTTGGTGGACAATTAAAGAATTTTGATTTATTAAGTGATTCTTATTCATTTGATGGAACATCATGGTCACAAAAAGCAGAGTTTACAGGAGATAAACGCCATGGAGCGGTTGGATTTTCTGTAGCAGGCAAAGGATATGTAGGATTGGGATATGATGGAGAAGAGTTGTTTAAGGATTTTTATCAATATGATCCAGCAGCAAATACTTGGAAGAAAGTTGCTGATTTTCCAGAAACGGCTAGCGGTCGTATTGGAGCAGTTGCTTTTACCATCGGTAATGCAGCGTACGTTGGATTAGGAAGAGATGATTTGGACGAATCATTTAATGATTTGTACAAATACGATCCTGCAACTGATAAATGGTCAAAAGTTGAGAAATCATTCCCATCGAAAACAAACTATGCGTTTGCATTTGTGATTAACAATGTAGCATATGTAGGTGGTGGAATTAAAGGAGCTACTTTAGTTACTGATTTCTATTCATTTGACGGTAAGGATTGGGTTCAGAAGAAAGCTTTAGATGCAGATAACAAAGATGTTAAAAGATATGCAGCTGGTGCATTTGCAGTTGGAAGTAATGGATATGTAGTTTCAGGTCGTTCTTCAGCAGGTATTGTATCTACAGTTTGGAAATACAATCCTTCAGAAAACGCTTGGTCAAACAATAGCCAAGCAATTGGATCACCACGTGAAAAAGCTGCAGCATTTGCAATCAAAGGTAAAGGCTATATCACTACAGGTAGTACAGGATCAACTTTCTTGGATGATACTTACGTATTCACTCCAGTAAGATAAAATATTATATACTGATAAAAAAGGGATGTTGAATAAACATCCCTTTTTTATTTATGGATATTCTATCGGATTGATCAGTAGGTACTTCATAGAAAAGAAGGCGCATAAAAAAGGGGTAATCTATTGATTACCCCTTTTTTTGTATCTTATTTAATCTATCTTAGATAAGACCTTTAGCAGTTAATAATTCTGCTACCTGAACAGCATTCGTTGCAGCACCTTTACGCAGGTTATCTGCTACTACCCATAAGTTTAAGGTTTTATCTTGGGTTTCATCTCTACGGATACGACCAACAAAAACTTCATCTCTTCCGTGTGCATCTTTAGGCATAGGATATTCCAGGTTTGCAGGGTTATCCACTACAACTACGCCTTCTTGAGCCGCTAAAGCAGCACGAACATCTGCCAAGTCAAATTCGTTTTCGAATTCGATATTTACTGATTCCGAGTGACCGCCGATTACGGGGATACGAACGGTAGTCGCAGTGACCTTGATTGAGTCATCACCCATAATCTTATTGGTTTCTTGAATCATTTTCATTTCTTCTTTTGTGTATCCGTTATCTTGGAAAACATCGATATGCGGGATTACATTTAAGTCGATTTGATAAGGATAAGCTTTTTCGCCTTCGATCCCTTTACGTTCGTTCATAAGCTGATCAACCGCTTTCACGCCAGTACCTGTTACAGACTGATAGGTAGAAACTACAACACGTTTGATTTTATATTTTTCATGCAGAGGTTTCATTACGACTACCATCTGAATGGTTGAACAATTCGGGTTAGCGATAATTTTATCGTCTGCAGTCAATACATCTCCATTTACTTCAGGGACTATCAATTTTTTAGTTGGGTCCATACGCCAAGCCGAGGAGTTATCGATTACCGTAATTCCAGCTTCCGCGAATAGCGGCGCAAATTCGGTTGAGGTACTTCCGCCAGCAGAGAAAAGGGCTACATCCGGTTTAAGAGCAATAGCTTCTGATGCAGTTACAACCTTATACTTCTTTCCCTTGAATTCGATCTCCTTACCCTTACTTCTTTCAGAAGCTACTGGAATCAATTCTGATACTGGGAAATTACGTTCCGCTAAAACTGTCAACATTTCTGACCCGACTAGACCAGTCGCGCCTACTACTGCAACTTTCATAAATAATATTTGCTTAAAATTTTAATTATTATTGATTTTATTAAGGTAACAAACATACTAAATAAACCTGAACAATTTTGATATATTTTCGCTTTTAATAATTGATTATCACTATGATGGAATAAAGTTCAACGAGAATCTAGTTTTTATGTGAATCGTTCAGTTAATCGAGGTTTTTATTGACAATGTTTCATTGAAAAATTGGTTTTGGCGACTTAAAAAATGGGAATACCTTTTGAATGTAAAAATTTAAATCATACGTTTGCGCAAAATGTTGGGAAACATCATATTCAGGCATTTAATTGGTAATTTCGCCATATTATTTTAGAGTTATTGAAATAACTAAATTTATAAAACTATCATTTCCATAATGAAAGAAGTCATTTTGATGATCGGAGCCAATGGTCAAATTGGTTCAGAGTTAGCCGCAGCATTGCGAATTAAGTTCGGAAACGAAAATGTTATTACCTCAGATATCAGAGCGCCGAAGGAAATTGCCGAAGGTGAGATTTTTGAGACACTAAATGTTCTGGATAAAGAAGCTATAAAAGCTTTGATAATAAAATATAAACCTACTCAAATTTATTTATTAGCAGCGATGTTATCGGCTACTGGGGAGCAATACCCACAGAAGGCCTGGGATTTGAATATGAATGGGTTATTGAATGTTTTGGATTTAGCAGTTGAATTAGGTGTTAAGAAAATCTTTTGGCCAAGCTCGATTGCTGTCTTTGGTCCGCATTCACCGAAGGTAGATACCCCACAATACTGTGTGATGGATCCGAATAGTATTTATGGAATCAGTAAATTAGCTGGTGAGCGTTTATGTGAGTATTACCATAACAAATATGGGTTGGATATCCGTAGTATCCGTTATCCGGGCATTATATCATGGCGTACAGAACCAGGAGGTGGTACGACAGACTATGCGGTTCATATCTTTTTTGAGGCAATTCGTCAAGGGAAGTATGAGTCGTTTTTAAGTTCGACGACCGAGTTACCGATGTTATATATGGATGATGCGGTTCGTGGGACGATTGAGTTAATGGATGCAGAATCAGAGGGTTTAAGTATTCGTTCGAGCTATAATCTTTCGGGAGTTAGTTTCACTCCAACAGAAATAGCTGAAGAAATTAAAAAAATTCTACCTAATTTTGAGATCTCCTATTCAGACAATGATCCGCGTCAAGCAATTGCTGATTCATGGCCAAAGAGCATCAATGATGATCAAGCAAGGGCAGATTGGGGTTGGAAACCAACATTTGATCTGGCAGGGATGGCACAAGACATGCTGGAGAATCTTAAAACAAAACTAAAATAAAATGGGTAGAGCTTTCGAATTCAGAAAAGAAAGAAAATTTAAACGCTGGGCCAAGATGGCCGTTCAATTTACGCGTCTTGGAAAGGAAATTGCAATCGCAGTAAAAGAAGGCGGTCCTCACCCGGAGAATAATTCCCGCTTACGGACTGCAATTCAAAATGCGAAGGCCGTAAATATGCCAAAAGATCGGGTTGAAGCGGCGATTAAAAGAGCCTCTGAGAAGGATTCAAAAGGTTACGAAGAGTTTGTCTATGAAGGATATGGTCCTCATGGAGTACCTGTATTAATAGAAACAGCTACAGATAATACCAATAGAACCGTTGCCAACGTAAGAAGTTATTTTACAAAAGCAGGTGGTTCATTAGGAAAAACAGGTTCCTTGGATTTTATTTTCCAAAGAAAATCCGTATTTCGTTTTCCAGCAGCCGAGGAATTGGATGTTGAAGAACTGGAATTGGAGTTAATTGATGGCGGATTAGAAGAACTATATGTAGAGGCTGATGAAGAAGGAAACGATATTGTCGTTGTACAGACTTCTTTTGAAGATTTCGGAAATATGCAACGTTTATTGGAGGAAAAAGGGATAGAAGTATCATCTGCCAAAACGGAACGTATTGCCCTTTCACATACTAATCTTACAGAAGAACAAGCTGCGGATGTCCTGAAATTAATTGATAGGATTGAAGAGGATGATGATGTACAGGCAGTTTATCATAATATGGATTAATCCATAAGATTATATTAAGAATTTAAAAGAGGGCATGCCCTCTTTTTTGTTTTGGATTCATACTGATTCCTTAAAAAATTGTTGCTACGGCTTTTTTAGGTCTAAATGTATACATTTGTATATGCTATCATTCACGGAATTTTTTACGAAAAAGAAAATTGATATCAAAGCTTTACAACAAGCAAAGCCTGATCTATATCATGAATTTGATAGGGATTATGCTTTAATGGGTGAAAAGAGTTTTGATCATAGCAAGAAATTTTGGTTTAATAGATTAAGGAAAGAATACTTACTTCAAGAGATTGAGATTTCAGAACCTAAGAAAGTGGAGGTCAAGGTTGCGGCGAACAGTACAGGCAGTGTTATTGAAGAATCAACTGTGAAGAAGCCAATGGGATTCCGTCCTAAGTTCAAATCAGCAACGGTAAAACCTGCTGAGGAGAAACCAGGTGAAGAAGCGAAAGAGCAAACAGAGAAGACAGAGTCTAAGCCGGTGACTGGATTTAAGCCACGTTTTAAGGCCAGTGCGCCTCCTGTGTCGAAAGATGCAACGAATACCACAGAAGATTCAACCAAGGCCGTAGAAGTAAAGGGAGAGGCAATGGAGGAAAAGGAAGCTCCAGCTAAACCCAAGGGGTTTACGCCGAGGTTTAAGGCTGCTAATCTACCTAAGAAAGTAGAACCTGAGAAAAAAGAAGAGGATATAAAAGATTCAAATACAGAATCGAAAACTGAAGAAGATAAATCGGAGGAGACAGCTTCAAAGCCCAAGGGATTTACGCCGAGATTTAAGGCGGGAAATCTTCCAAAGAAAGTAGAAGTGGAATCTTCAAGGGAGGAAGATGCTTCAAAGGCCAATCAAGAACTAGCAGGGGAATCGAAGGTTCCCGAAAGTAATGAGGAACCAAAATCTAAACCGACAGGCTTTAAACCTAGATTTAAAGCAGGTGTTACCAAGACAGATACTAATCAAGAGGAAAAGGAACCTGAAAACCCTAAAGGTCCATCTGAAGAGGCTGAACCTCAACAAACATCAAAACCTATTGGATTCAAGCCCCGCTTTGCGGCGAAGAAGTCTACTGATCAAAAGAATAAAGAGGATTAGAAAGATTTCGTGTAAAATCTGATTTATTTTATATTTTTAGATTCAAAATTGATAATAAATTATGTTAAAAGAAGAAAGACAAGCCTATATCATACATCAAATTAATATACACAACAAAGTTTTATCTTCGGATTTAAGTGTTCAGTTAAATGTTTCTGAGGATACCATTCGTCGGGATTTAAATGAGTTGGCAGAGAGTGGAAAAGTATTGAAGGTATATGGTGGGGCCTTATCGAAGTCTTTTCAATATCCCTTTCAGGAAGGAAATGTTTATGCTAAAGAGGCGAAGAAAGAGATTGCTTCGAAGGCTATTTCATTAATCCAGAGTGGGATGACCATTTTAGTGGGCGGTGGAACGAGTATGATTGAATTGGCACGATTGGTTCCAAAGGATGTTCAATGTACTTTCTTTACAATTAGCCCATTGGTTGCCTTGGAATTGGCCGAGAAAGAAAATTTAGAGGTCTTTCTTTTAGGAGGGAAATTATCCAGAAACACCAATGTGGTATCGGGTTCACAAGTTATCAATGAGTTATCAGATATCAAGGTGGATTTATGTTTATTGGGGACGAACAGTTTATCGGTAGAAGAAGGAGTTACGGATTCAGATTGGGAAGTTGTTCAGATCAAAAAAGCCATGATCAAATGTTCTCAGAAATTAGGGGTTTTGAGTATAGTGGAGAAATTGAACTCCAACCAGAAGCTAAGGGTGTGCCCATTAAAGGACATTACCTACCTTATTACAGATTTAAACCCTAAACATCCTAGTTTGGAGGAGTTTAGTAAGCAAATAAATATTATTTAATCAGATTTTCTTATTAAAAGTTTTTATACGGATGGCTCTTTCAACGAGCCATTTGTTGCTTTCAATAAATAGGTTATGCCAAATCAGGTTATAATTTATTCTACGATTGAAAAAAGTTCTTTTAGCATGCTTCAACAATTTGCTGATGCTGTAGCCTGCTAGTCCATTAAAAGGTTTTGCATAGTAATTGGCATGATGCTTTTTCCATTCTTCCACAGCTTTTTTATTGACATATTCTTCATAATCATGATTATTCAGTTTTGCTGATAATGGTCTTATGAAATCAAGGGATAATTTTTTGTCCTTTAATTCTACTGTTTGTTTTTTCTTTTCAACAATATGGAGGAAGTGCTGATTTAGATTTTTGTTTTCGAATTCAAGTTCAAGGACAGCGCCAATATTCCATTGCGGATGATTAGCATGATAGTCGAAATAGAAATTTCCCAGACTGTAAACAATTAATTTCTGGTTATATTCTTCAATCCCTTGTACAATATGCGGATGGTGGGCAATGATTACATCAGCGCCGAGATCAATCAATTCTTTATAGCGGTCTTTCCATTCGGGGATTGGCACATCGAGGAGTTCCACACCTGCATGGATCTGAACAATAAGGACATCAACTTGGCTTTTGTAGTTCTGAATATCCTGATTGACCCGTTTGGCGTTTACCCAAGCATGCCCCACTTTACGATCCCCATTCAATGCGCCATAACCATTCTCACCATAGGCCAAAAATCCATATTTGACATCATCAAAGATTCTGGTTTTAAGTTGATATGCTTGTTGTTCGCTTCCGACACCCAGGGTTTCTTGAACTGGGAATAGTTGCATTGTTTTAAGGAGCGCTTCTTCGCCAAAATCATTAATATGATTATTGGCCATTGCAAAGCAATTGAATCCAAGGTCCTGCACCCATTGAGCTGCAGATTGATTTTGCGCGAGATGGGGACCAGTTTTATGGATTGGACTTCCGATCCCTTTAATTGGGGCTTCGAAATTGCATGATTTAAGAATTGCGGAGTCGAATAATTCCTGCAAAGCTGGGGAAAATTGAGGTTGTTTTTCACAGACCACATCCCCAACGAAGATAAACTTATGCTTGGAGGCTGCTTGCATTTCTCTTTAATAATAAAGTTTCAATCGGTTTGATTGTAATATAAGCAAAATATGCTTCCAATAAATCGTTTTTTGCACCAAATAATTTCAAAACACCTTTCACTTTTGGAGTATGCATTAGGGTTTGAAAGATTTTTTCTTTCCTGCCAATATGCATTATCTTTTGATTGATCCAATTGAGATAATCAGTATTGAAACATTCCTTTAAGGTTTCCACATTCAATGGAATCAAGCTTTCATTTAATAAAGCGTAATAGTTTAAGGAGTTTTGATAGGTGTATTTATGTTTTTCCTCTTCAAATAGGAGGTTATTTTTTCTGAAGAAATCTCTTTGCCAAGTACGGTTTTCACGTCTATCTGCAGGTAGATTCAACATGGAAATAGCGAGGTCTTCATCCACGAATGGGGAATATCCAGGGTAGGCAATTTTTGCTGGAACTGAGATGAGATATTGAAGCATCATCATTTTAGTTCTCATAGCGGTGATAATCCGGTATTCGGGAGAGGATAAATATTCTTTTTGTCGGTCGTAAATTGGTTCGACAATTCCGCTATAATCCACGTTCATTGCTAATTTAGAGTCAGCGCTCATTCCATGCGTATATCCCAAGGTGCGGTAAGAAGCGGCACTGTCGATCATAGGTACCTTGACTGCACCGGCCCAAGCATCGCCTATAATTCCACTTAAAAGATGCAAGGGATTTCCTTGTTCTAGGTGTTTTATTTTATGGTAAAACTCCATATGGTAAGTTCCAGAGGCTGCGACTGCGGGGCCAAACTGTTCATACCATTGATCCATATAGACATTGAATTTTCCTAAGGAGATTCTTTTCCAATAGGTATTTAGTCTTTGAGATAATAAACCTGCATAGACTGCCTCCCTTGATTCATCCTGATTTAAGGAAGTTCCATAGGTATAGGCATGGATTCGGCTTTTATCATTAATTAATACATTCATTAATCGGGAGTCAAAACCGCCACTTGTAGGGATTAAAATATCATCTTGGAATCCATCAGCCCAGTCATTTACTGATTTACGCAGTTTTTCAATAACATCATCCTCATTTGACTTTTTGCCAAGTAATTGCAGAGTTTTGTCTTCGTGGTTCTTTACAACTAACTGATTGTTTTCAAGGGATAAAGACTGGTTGGGGAGCAAATATTGGACATTTTTTACTGGAGTATGTCCAAAGACGCTATATCCAAAATCTAAGTATGCTGCTAAGCCTTCTGGATCAATTTCCAGGTTGTTGTAATCAATGACCTCATTAATATCTTGGCTGTATTTTCCAGTAATTAAATTATAGAATACAGTTTGATAACCGACCCAATTTCCTTTTGCAACTTCCATTAAGATTATTTAGCTAATTTTTTCTTTAACATTCCTAATATTTCGAGCCAGATATCATTTTTTAAGACATGGCTAGCTCCTAAATAAATAATTACGAATATAAGGGTTTGTACGATGATGAGCGCCAAATCGTGCGTGATTAGGTTTATGTATAAGGGTAGGTAAGCGAAAAATGCTGCTACAATTGATACGAGAACTGTTGGCAAAAGGTCTTTAGCCTGCATCCAAATTTGGTATCCATAGACCTTTCCACTCATGATTGCTGCAATGATAAAGCAGATAACCCGTACAGTCAGTAATCCTACCGCAATCATTAGCAATCCATTTTGATAGGTCAAAAACAAAAATAGAATTGCCAGGGATACCTTGATAATCTCAAGTCTTAAAAAGAATTTTGAACTGCCTTTTATATTTAAGAAGTTGACATTGAGGTCGGTCAAGGAGGTGAAAATACTTGCTAAACACAAAATTTGAAATATGGGGATTGAAGGTATCCATTTATCTGTTAGGAAATAAATGAAGCCTGGTTTTGCTACACATATCGCCAAAAAACTAATAGGAATTAACGTGAATGCTAATGTAGACATGGTTTTCCGAGTTGCATTCAAAAATCTAGGGGCATCATCCTGTATAGGTGTAAGTGTAGAAAGGGTAGTTCCTTGAATAATTGCAGTAATGGTAGTTCCGGGAGTTTCGCCCCATTTATTACCTTGAAAATAGATGCCGACATCATCTGAACTGTAATGTCGTCCTAAAAAAAATGAATAAAAAGGAGACAAGATTTTTCCTAACATATTGGAAAACATAAAGGAAATAGAAAAAGCAAAATGGTTCTTTAAAGATGCTGGGCTAAAGAAGAAATTCACTTTCCAATTTCCCCATATCCATAACATGAGGGTTCTGAAAAAGGTGTACAACAGAGGTTGTAAAATCAATGCCCATACGCCAAATCCCAATAAAGCTATTAAAATGACGAGAATTCCAGCAAATAGAATTGCCAACACATTGATTCTAGTTGTCAGTTTGAACTTAAATTGTTTTAATATTTTAACATACTGGACGATTCCAAAAGAATGGACGATAATTTGCAGGAATAGTACTCTGGCATATAATGCTAAACCGGGGACATTGTTGTATTGTTCGATATAAGGGGCGGAAAAGAATAAGATCAGATAAATAATCACACTTACCATTAAGTTAAAGGTAAACATGGTTGAATAATCTTTTTCCTCGACCACTTTTGTTCGGATTAAGGATGTGGCAAGACCGCTATCGACAAATGAAGTTGCGATTACTGAGAAAATCATCAGGACTGCGACTACACCGAAATCCTCAGTGGTTAAGATCCTGGCAGTAATGATACCGACAATGGTAACAATTGCTTGGTTGCCAAATCGATCTAAGGCATTCCAGAAAAGGCCTTGAATTGTGATATTCTTAGTGTTTTCGCTCATTTATCCGAATAATCAACAAATTTAGGAAAGATTATTGTACAGCATAAGAAAAAAGCATTATACTTAATGCATTACGAGATTTACTCATATATTTGATTTAGAATATTTTGATTTTCTGTTTCACATGCTAGCACCCATCGCATTATTTGTTTACAATAGACCCCAACATACCCGTAAGACATTAGCAGCTCTTGAGGCCAATACCTTGGCGGAAGAATCTGATATTTATATTTTTTCCGATGGTGCCAAGACCGCGCAGGACATTGAGTCGGTGAATCAGGTACGCTCGATTATCCGGGAACCCTGGAAGTTTAAGCATATATATATTATTGAGCGTTCTCAAAACAAGGGTTTAGCAAATAGCATCATAGAAGGTGTGAGTCAGGTTGTGCAGAAACATGGAAAGATCATAGTATTGGAGGATGATTTAGAGACTTCCACCTATGCGCTTCAATATTTCAATGATGCCTTGATTCAGTACGAGGATCAAGAAAAGGTCATGGAGATTTCAGGATATATGTATCCGGTTGAAAAGCCGAAGAAATTGCCACAGTCATTTTTCTTTAGGGTTGCGAACAGTTGGGGATGGGCAACCTGGGCGCGGGCGTGGAAGCATTTTAATCCAGACATTGAGGAGTTAACGAAAGATTTCACACGTAAGCAGCGGAAGGCATTTTCTGTGGATGGGTCGGAGAATTTTTGGAAACAGGTGCAGCAGTTCAAAGCCGGCAAGATTAATTCTTGGGCCATTCGATGGTATCTATCGGTATTCAATCAAGGCGGATTAGCCTTGTATCCACGATATTCCTTTATTCAAAATACAGGGACAGATGGTTCCGGAACACATTCTGATGTGGATCAGGTATATAGAGTGGAACTATCAAAAAAACCAGTACGCAAGTTTCCAGTTATCATTGAAGAGGATCCGCTAGCCTTTGAGGCTATAAAGCATTTCTATAAGAACCGTAAGGGGACTTTTTTCGAAAGGCTAGCCAAGTATCTTGAGAAAAAGATGTTGGAGCGGAAAATGCGTAAAATCTAATTTTCTTCCTGATTTTTAAAAAATAGTGTTCTTTTGGTTTTTGCCACCAAGGCATAACCTTTTTGTAGCATAAGCTGAAATACCTCAGATTGGTTCAGTTCAGCAATCGCCAATTCTTCTTCGACGAGAACGAATGTTGGTCTAAATTGTTGCCAATCATTACTGTTCAAAACTATCAGGTCGAACCCTTCGGCATCTACGGATAAGAAGTCTATTTTTTTTCCTTTCGGAACATATTTCTGTAAGACCTCTTTTAGAGGTAATGTAGGTACGGGAATTGTTTTTAATAGATGATATTTTGCATTTAAGCCATCTCTTTTTTCGGAGATTTCTTTGGAGAAACCATTAAGTGCAGGTTCATTGAAGCAGTAATAGGTCAATTCTTGGGGGCTTTCGCTGATACCAATATTAAGATTGACATCCTTTTTACGGAACCATTTGAACCATTTCATGGCTTCAGGGGAAGGTTCAATATTAATTCCACGCCAACCTTTTTTATAGAAATACATGGTATTTGAGAAACGATAGGGATGATGGGCACCAACGTCGATATAAAAACCTTTATAGTTTTTTCTGCCTTCATAGAAACCACGGAGGACCATGTCTTCCCCTTCCTGGGAGAAAGAACGGGCATGAAAGAACTTATGGATCGGAAAATAAGTTAAGATAGTTTTTTTAAGTTTTGACATTTGGCCTTAGATTTTTCAATCGTTAATATATTCAATTAAAGTACAATTATTTTTTTAGGTAATTAGGATCGGGAAAAAATTTAGGAGCTTTTAACATTTTGATTTAGGGATGATTGAAGTTTTGGGATGGTTTAAGAAAAATTTGTCCTGCGTATTTGATTTTCAATTACCTATTTTTACAATGTTAATTTATTATAATCATTTCCCATTAGCATGGCTTATCCAAAGGTTTCAATTATTACCATAGTTTTCAATAATGTCCGCGATATTGGTTTTACGTTGGCTTCGGTTGACAAGCAGACCTATCCGAACATTGAATATATCGTGATTGATGGAAAATCTACTGATGGTACGTTGGATGTTCTTTCAGAATACCGGGATACGATCAATGTGTTGGTTTCGGAGAAGGATAATGGGATTTACGATGCGATGAACAAGGGATTATCCTTGGCTACGGGGGATTACGTCCTATTTTTAAATTCTGGAGACGAGCTTTATGCTGCAAATACCTTAGAGAAGGTTTTTGGGAATGAGGATTATGCGGATATTTATTATGGTGAGACGAAACTCATCAATGAGGATCGGGAGGTGATTGGGGATAGACGGCATAAGACCCCTGAGCATTTTGATTGGCAATCGTTTAAGTATGGGATGAATGTTTGTCATCAAGCGATTTATATCAAGCGTAGTTTAACTACTCCCTATGATTTGCAATATAAATTGAGTTCAGACATAGATTGGGTTATTCGGGCTGCTCAAAAGGCGAATAAGGTAGTCAATGTTAAGGATTATGTCGCAAAGTATTTGGTTGGGGGGATGTCACAACAGCGACATAAGCAGAGTTTGAAGGAGCGATATGCTATTTTTAAGAAATATTATGGTTTTGTTCCCAACCTTATCAACCATGGTGTTATCGCGATGCGATTATTAGTTCATCGATTGAGGCATGGCAAAACAAGAGACTAATTTTTTGAATCCCAATTTATTGGTTGAATTGGCCAATAGTCGGATGCCATTTGGGAAATATCAAGGCTATTTATTGATGTACTTGCCGGAGCCCTATTTGGCTTGGTTCAAGCAAAAGGGGTTTCCTCCTGGGAAAATAGGGGTTTTACTGGAGACATTATATGAAATAAAGCTGAATGGGTTGGAGTATTTATTGACTCCATTAATCAAAAAGTGATGAATATCAATTTTTGATCATTCAATTTTTTTATCTTTGCATCATTATTTAAAACATTAAACGCCGTTTGCAGCGGTATCAATGAATATATGGCACAATATCAAACATTGCTGTACTATTGTTACAGCCCTATCGAGAATGCGGAAAAATTCGCAGAAGATCATTTAGAATTTTGTAAATCACTTGGGTTATTAGGTCGGATTATCGTTGCGGACGAGGGGCTTAATGGTACTGTTTCGGGGACTCCAGAGTCCTGTGCGGCCTATATGGAGCATATTCATTCAGATCCGAGATTTTCGAAGACCGAATTTAAGATTGACGATGTGGAAGAAGTTTCATTTATCAAGATGCATTGTCGTTACAAGGAGGAGATTGTACATTCAGGCTTACGTAATCCTGCGGAGATCAATCCTAATAAACAGACTGGAATTCATTTGGAGCCAAAAGATTTCTTGGCGATGAAAGATCAGGAAGATGTGGTTGTTTTGGATGTTCGTTCGAATTATGAACATAATGTAGGTCGATTTAAGAATGCAATTACCTTAGATATTGAAAACTTCAGGGAGTTTCCTGAAAAAGTTAAGGAGCTTGAGCATTTAAAAGGCAAGAAGATATTAACCTATTGTACCGGTGGTATTAAATGTGAGAAAGCCTCCGCTTTATTGTTGAAGGAAGGATTTGAGGATGTTTACCAATTACATGGCGGAATTATCAAATACGGCAAGGAAGCTGGAGGAGAGGATTTTGAAGGCGAATGTTATGTCTTTGATAATCGAGTAACCGTTCCTGTCAATTCGGTTAATCCATCTGTTGTTTCGACCTGTAAAAACTGTGGTAAGATTACTTCGAAGATGATAAACTGTGCAAACCCTGTTTGTAATGAGCATTTCACGCAGTGTGATGAATGTGGGTGGGAATTAGAAGGTTGTTGTTCATCAGCATGTCAGACACATCCACGGAAACGTGAATATGATGGTACAGGTTATTATGTTAAGGTTCCGCAGCCAGTTAATGAGGAAAAAATCTCTAAGCGAAAACACAAGAAATTGGTTAAAAATTAAAAGTTTATTAAAAATATTGGAAAAATCCATTTATCTTTCAATAGGTAAATGGATTTTTTGTTTAAACCCTAATTATTAAAGAAAATGGATAGTCAGAAAGTAGACATGTTTTTAATGTCGAACAATAAGTTTTTTGAATCATATCAATTAATGGAGATTAAGGATTTACTGAGCAGAGCGGATGACAGTAAATTCACTAATGTTCAGATTCAACAGTATAAAGATCCTACTACCGTATTAATTGTTTCCATATTAGCAGGTTCGTTTGGGATTGATCGTTTTATGATTGGAGATACCGGCTTAGGTATTGCTAAATTATTGACCTGTGGGGGTTTGGGTATTTGGACCATCATCGATTGGTTTATGATCATGGGGGCGACTAAAACGAAGAACTTTGAGAAGCTGGTAACTTCATTAAGTTATTAATGGAATGATCAATTCAAGGAACAGGCTTTATATCACTACGGTAATAGTCTGTTTCATTGGTATTACCTGGTTGTTCCTTGATTATTACGCTGGAGCTCAATTAACTCTATGTCCAGTTAAATTAATGACCGGTTATCCTTGTCCTTCATGTGGGACGACAAGATCCATTTCAGCACTATTGCATGGTCATCTCTGGGAGGCGATTCTGATCAATCCATTAGGGTTGATCTCTTTGGTTATCATTTTGGTTGTTGTGGTTTTGGTCCTTATAGACTTGGTTGGGAAGAAGAGTTATTATTATGAGATCTATCGTCGTACAGAGCGATACCTGCAACAGCATAAAGTACTTAGTGTCTTTCTTATCATTTTAGTTATTGCAAATTGGTTATGGAACATATCGAAGGGGCTATAGATTTTAATCCGAGAGAAATTACCGAAGATGAGCGCGAATACGCATCAAATAGCTATTTGATGTCATTATTCGCATTATTTATAGGACTTCCTTTGCCGATTTTTAACTTATTGGCGACCGTAATCTTTTATTTAGGGAAGCGAAAATCCACAAGTTTTGTCAGATGGCATTGTACGCAAGCATTAATCTCGCAGTTTTCAATTTTCTTTTTTAATACCGCTGCTTTTTGGTGGACCATTGCGATTATCTTGCACAAAAAGGAGGTTAGTGACTCCTATATATCGTATTTAATATTAATCTTTATCCTGAACGGGATAGAGATAATTTCTACAATCTATACCTCAATACAAACAAGGAAAGGCATCCATGTTCGTTGGTTTTTATTTTCTGATATCACCGATAACTTATTAAAGAAATGAAAATCGTAGGCAAATTTCTCTTATTAGCTGCATCCATCGTGGGTTTATTTTTTCTATTGAATTTGGTAGAATGGACCAATGTTTTTGAGTTAAAGAAGAATCAAGATCGCTTGGAGGTAAAAATAGGAAAGCTCGTCTTAAATCAGGTTAAGGACCTGTATGAGGTTATTGAGGATGAAAGGATTGATAGTAGTTTAGATTCTCTGTTTATTCCCTTGTTAAAGGAAAACTATATTTCCAGTAAGAATTATGATTTATTATTGGTGAAGAGTACGGAGGTCAATGTCTTTGCTCTTCCAGATGATAAAATCATTGTGACGACTGGATTAATCAACTTTTTAGATAGTTCAAATTATTTATCTGCAGTATTGGCTCATGAGGTAGCGCATTGTGAGAAGAATCATGTGATGCGGTCATTGATTACAAATTTTGGATTAGATTTATTACTGTCGGGTTCAGGAACTGGAGAAATCACAAATTTTATTACTGGACAGGCCTTTTCCAGGAAATTGGAAAAAGAAGCGGATGAATTGGCAATTGATTATTTAGTTGAAGCTAAAATTGATCCGCATAGTATAGTTAAGGTAATGGAATTATTTGATGTTTATTTGAGTTCAGCAGATGATGTCAGTTGGGTTTCATCGCATCCAATTCCTGCTGATCGGAAGAAATACCTGAACCAAAAAATCGATCGTTTGGATGTTGATTCGAGTGATTTTAAAAATCCTATTGACAGCAAAACCTGGGTTGAATTGCAAGAAATGGTCTCCAAGTATGATACGGGAGATTAATCCCTTTGAGGTCTACCTCCGAAGCTTCTCAGGTTGTAATTTAAGCTCAGCAGAAAATATCGAGTCAAGGTATTCGAGGTAATATTAGATATGGATATTTCAGATACCCTTCGATTAATGTTTCTTGCATTATTGAATAAATCGAAAGCCTTTAGCGAGATTTCAGCATTTCTTTTCTTCAAGATTTTATAGCCGATAGAGGCATTTAGCAAGTTCGTGGAAATTGCTTCAGCTCCCAAAATTCCGCCATTATGGAAAAAGGAATAATTATAGCCCAAGGTCATGTTTTTAAAGAATTCCAGGTTTAACGAATTACTAATTCTGTGATTTGTAATCTGATAATGAGTGACTTCACTCATCGGGTTATTAGTGAAATTCATATTCAGGTTATAGTTGAATCCAACTATAATTTTCTTGCTGAAATTTGTGAATATTCCTACATGTTGGCTGAATCCATAACTATGATTCGGCATCAAGACATCGTTGAGGATGGCATAATTACGGTTATAATATAGGTTGTTATTTAAATTCAGGTTGAAGCCCAATTTTTTTAAAGGTAGACCATAATTGTTATTCGCCCTAAGTTGGAAAACGCCATTAATATTTTCCGGGACAACATATTGACCACCAGCGCCAAGGATAATGTCATCAAAGAGGGTAATGGTACTATCAGTCGTCATGGTTGAATTAATAATTTTGTTATTGGTATAATCAAAATTGAAGCTGCTATTGAAGCTACGGCCATTATCACGATTAATATCCCGGTATTGCAATCGAAAACGATGGGTGTACTCTTGGCTTAGATTAGGATTACCATTTCGGACAAAGAGTTCATTGGAATTATCAATATAATCTTGCAATTGATCGATGGATGGCGTGTTTGTGCCAGCGTTATAATTAAATTCAATATTTCTTTCCTTGGTAAAGTAATAAGCGACGGTCATTTCTGGGATAAAAGCTCCGAAATTGGCCGTGGTCCTTAGGTTGATAGGGACGGTTCTATTATTTACGCGATAACCATGTTCGTAATTTATACCAACTTGAAATCTGAAGGTATCTTGTTTGTTGTAAGCGTATGAAAAACCAGCACTTTGATGGGTGAAATCATTTCTGAATTCATTGGAAAGTCTTTCGTTGAGTTCTTCAAATTGCCCGGTTTCAGCCAAGAAATCCATGGTTTTACGGTCAGAATAGTTACTTGTATTTCTTAATCCAACATTTGCTTGTAACCTAGAAATCTTTGTGACATTGTAGGTATAAGACAATCTTCCGTTATAGCCATTTCCATAGCCATAGGTTACACTTTCTCTATTGTTGGTGTCAATCCGATCAAGTACAGCATCCTTATAATACTGATTGAAAGCCAGAGTTTTTCCCAAGGCATCATTTGTACTTTTATTTCCGTCAAAGCTGAGGGATATGGTTTGTCCAGCTTTTTTAAATCGATGCATATAGGTCATTCCCCCGCCAAAATTGAAATTTGTGTTGTTGTTTTGGAAGTTTCTATCTGAATTATTGAGGGGTTCTGTTCGATCTTTGGACATACTACTTACTGAACTACGATTCGCATCAGATTTCGTATAGGAAAGGTTGGGATTAATATCAATGCGGTTCATGCTATCAATATCCCATTTCAATCTACCTCTTAAATTATGTTCAATATTACCGACATCACCAGTTTGCTGTTGATTCTGAAATTGATTAGCTCTGCTTCCGGTGGTATATTCTACATCAGAGAGGGAGTTGGTGAATGTACTGCTATTTCGGAATCTATAATTTCCATTGACCTCCAATTTTTTGTCCAAGAAGGTGTTTGTATAATTGGCAGCAGCGGCGTAAGTATCAGAAAGACCGCGATCTGTATTATTATTTCCACGGCGGAATCCACCGCGCCCTTGTTCAGAGAATTCGGTTTCATTAATATTGTTGGCCATGAGGTTGATGGAGATTTTCTCATCGCCACGGAAGGCATTAACACCAGAATTGATTGTGAATTTATCGGAATCGCCTTTTCCAGCATTGAATTTGCCGAACACACCTTTTCTTTTATCAGGTTTGGTGACGATATTGATAATTTTGGATCTTTTACCGTCGTCAAATCCTGAGAATTTGGTTTGTTCACTTTTCTCATCGATGATTTGGAGTTTATCAATAATATCTGCTGGGAGTGTTTTAAGGGCGACCTTCGGGTCAGTACTAAAAAACTCTTTCCCATCGACCATTATTTTTGTCACCTCTTCTCCATGAGCCGATACCTTTCCATCCTCATCGATGGTAACTCCAGGAACCTGAGCGACCATTTCGTCGGCATCAGCATATTCTCGAGTGGCAAAATTTCTGGCATTAAATTCTAATGTATCACCTTTCACGGCGACATTGGGAGAAGGGGCGATTGTAATTTCTTCCAAAACGATTTCTCCGGGTTCCATTTCCAAAAGTATGGGAGGCATGGAAGATTTTACTTCGATGGTTTTTTCAACTTTTTTAAAGCCAAGTAAAGTTCCTGTTATTTTATATCGACCAATTGTGACTTTTTGAATTGCGAATACACCTTTGTCATTTGATTTTGCGGTTCGGATGGTAGAGTCTTTGAGGTTAAGTATTTGAATACTGGCATCTTGCAAAGTATTGCCTTTGGTTTTGTCCTGGATATTTCCAGAAATATTAACCTGAGCGAAGGTAGTACCTAGACTCAAGATCAAGACGAAACACATTGACAAAAGGTAATTCATGGTATTGGTTTAAGGATTTTTTTCAATTATAATTTATTTTACTGATAACAGGTTGATAATCACAAAAAAGATACACGGCAAAAGGTGCTGTTGGGGGGTGGTTTTTCGGCTTATTTAAACTTGGTTAAAGATCTAAAGCGGTTGGTTTTATAGGATAAAAAATTGCGTTTATTATAAGGGCGGGTTTCGAGGGAGGCAATGAAAATCACAATTCAATAAAATTGGATATATTTGCTTATTAACAATCGATGAAAGAAACAACACTTAGTAGGAAAGAGAAAATATTGCAAACAGCCTTACAATTATTTGCGAGTAAGGGCTACCTTGATACATCTACCAAGGAAATTGCTGCAAAAGCTGGAGTTTCAGAAGCACTTATCTTTAAGCATTTCGGGAACAAGGATGCTTTATTGGCCCATATTGTGAAATCTGGTTACCGTAAGGTACTTCTTCATCACAAGGGGATGATGACGTATAAGGGCGCGAAGGATTTTTTGAAGAATATGGTTCAATTTCCGAGTAAACTGGTTGCTGATGATCCATTATTTTGGAAATTGCAGGAGCGTCTCTCGCATCATAGCTTTTCCAAATCCCAGCATGAGTTATTTATTAAGCCAGTACAGCCGATTGTTCATAAAGCTTTTCAAGAATTAGGATATAAGGACCCCGATTTAGAGACTCAATATTTATTATTGGTGATCGACATGCTTTGGAAAAAAGAGGCATGTGGAGAGATCGAGAATGCGGCTGAATTGGCCGGTTTGATGGAGGAAAAATACAACCTGTAAGTCTGCGTGTTTATGCGTGATGTTTTTTAAATATGCAAAACATTTTAAAAAACAACTAAAAATTCCTTATTTCGTATAAACTATATTGTGATGATTAAGAAACTATTCAGTTTTGGATTGCTATCCATGATGCTTATTTCTGCGGCATTTGCTCAGAACAAGCCCAATTTTGTTGATTTTATCAATCAGAAACATGCATGGGTTGATTCGGTATTCAATACATTGACGCCGAAGCAACGTATTGCCCAGTTATTTTTGGTAAGAGCACATACGAATTTGGGTCAAAGATATATTGATTCCGTAAAACAAGTCATTGAGAAGGAGCAATTGGGAGGATTGGTTGTCTTTCAAGGCGGTCCAGTTCGGCATGCGAATATGTTCAATGAATATCAAAAAGTGAGTAAGGTTCCTTTGTTGATTACGTTTGATGGGGAATGGGGTCTAGGCATGCGGATGCCGGATTCAACGATTTCCTATCCTTATCAAATGACCTTAGGTGCAATTCAGAATAACAATTTGTTGTACGAAATGGGTAGACAAGTTGCTCGTGATTTTCATCGGATTGGGATGCACTTTAATTTTGCGCCGGATGTAGATATCAATAATAACCCCAATAATCCAGTTATTAATTTCCGTTCATTTGGAGATAATAAGTTCAAGGTTACAGAGAAAGGCAAAGCCTATATGGACGGAATGGTTCAAGGGGGTATTTTGGCTTCATTAAAGCATTTTCCGGGACATGGAGACACTGATGTTGATTCGCATCATGACCTTCCGCAATTGAAATTTGATAAAGCGAGATTGGATAGTTTAGAGATGTATCCATTCAAGCAGCTGATCAATGCTGGCGCACCTGCAGTTATGGTTGCGCACATGAATATTCCAGCTTTAGATAATACTCCTAATATTCCATCCTCAATTTCAAAGAAAATCGTCACAGAGCTACTTCGCAAGGAATTAGGGTTTAGAGGATTGACCGTTACGGATGCCATGGATATGAGCGGGGTTAAGAAATATTTCCCGAATGGAGAAGCAGATGTCATGGCAATTGAGGCAGGACATGATTTATTAGAAGTTTCAGAGAATAGTGCACGTGCTATTGATTTGATTGAGAAAGCTATCAAATCGGGTCGCTTATCTCAAGCGGATGTAGATGCGCGAGTAAAGAAAGTGTTAGCTAGTAAATTATGGTTGGGATTAAATAAGATCAGGCCCGTAAATACGAATAATTTATATTCAGACTTAAATACGCCTGCGGCACAAAGTTTAGTACAACGTATTTCAGATGCAGCTGTAACATTATTAAAATCGGATCGAGGCTTAAAAAGATTTGACCCGAAAAAAGCAACATCGATTGTCAGTGTAGGAATTGATCAGGCGCAAGATTTTGAGAAGGGTTTGGCTATTCAGCTGATGGATCATGATCAATACTTTATTAAAGGCGATGAGACTGAGGAGCAACTAAAAGATTTAATGAAAGACGCAAAAGATAATCGTCAGATTATCTTGGTAATCCATGATAATCGTAGTAGACCTCGCAGTGAGTTAGTTTTGAATGATGCAACGAAAGCTTTTATAGATAAGATCGCAGGTAGAAGAACTATTTCTGTTATGTTTACTAATCCATATGCATTAAATTCCGTTGATGTGATGCGCAGTTCATCAGTATTATTGGGTTATCAGAATGACTTTTTCATGCAGAAGGCAGTTTTAAAGGCTTTATTAAAGCAGATTAAACCAGAAGGAAAATTGCCAGTTACAATTTCAAAAGATTTGAAGAACGGTTCGGGGATTTAATTCAAAACTGTTAACATAAAATTAAAATAGCCAGTAGAAGATACTGGCTTTTTTTATTCAAAAGAAAGACTAATTTTGCTAGGTAGATTGAGAATTATGGCAAAAGAGCAGATTTCTATATTTGACATGTTTAAAATAGGGATTGGACCCTCGAGTTCGCATACTTTAGGTCCATGGCGGGCAGCCCAGCGGTTTGTTGAGGTGTTAGTGAACCGGGCTGTTTTAGACTTGGTAGAAGAAGTAAAGATTTTATTATATGGTTCCTTGGCAAAGACGGGAGTTGGTCACGGGACGGATATTGCGGTATTATTAGGTTTGAGTGGAGATGATCCAGTTACTTTTGATGTGAACGATGTCGTTCCTAAGGTGGATCGTATCAAGGCTAGCCGGAAGATGTCGCTTGGCGGGAAGCGAGAAATCGATTTCACTTATCAGGATGACCTACTTTTCCTTTATGATCAAAGCTTACCATTTCATCCCAATGCGGTTACCTTTCAGGCTTTTCTATCCAATGGCAATGCTGTCTCGGAGACATATTATTCAATTGGTGGCGGATTTGTTGTTCAAGAGAATGATACGGAGAGTGTTTTATCGGAAATTGATTTACCCTTTCCAATTGATACGGCTCAGGAGTTGATGGTTGCATGTATGCGGACGGGGTTAAAGATTTCGGAGTTGGTTTTGGAGAATGAATGTTCATGGAGGTCTGAGCAAGAGACTAGAAGTGGAGTTTTAAAGATTTTCCAAACGATTAAGGAATGTATTTATAAGGGCTGTCATACTGATGGTGTATTACCAGGAGGATTACATGTTGAGCGCAGAGCTTCAAAATTGAATAAGAAGATGTTGAAGGGTCGTAGCTATTCCGATTTTGACAGCTGGGTAGAGGCGATTCGTGCTGGAGGTCGGGATTTTGGTTATATTCTGGACTGTGTAAGTTGTTTTGCTTTGGCCGTAAATGAGGAAAATGCATCTTTTGGTCGGGTGGTTACTGCACCTACCAATGGTGCTGCAGGGGTAATACCAGCGGTATTGCAATATTATATCGTATTTCATGATTGTTATAAGGAGGATAAGATTATTCAATTTATCGCTACGGCATCGGAGATTGGTTCGATTTTTAAGAAAGGGGCGACGATCTCTGCAGCGATGGGTGGCTGTCAGGCAGAAATTGGAGTTTCCTCGGCGATGGCTGCTGGAGCATTAACCGAATGTTTAGGTGGATCACAAAGACAAGTATTAATGGCGGCAGAGATAGCCATGGAACATCACTTAGGGTTAACCTGTGATCCTATTGGCGGTTTGGTACAGATTCCATGTATTGAAAGAAACACTATGGGAGCTATCAAAGCGATTACAGCTGCTCAGCTTGCCTTACAATCCAACCCAGATAAGGCAAAAGTAAGTTTAGATGCAGTAGTTAGTACGATGTGGGATACGGCTCAGGATATGAACGTAAAATATAAGGAAACTGCTGATGGTGGATTAGCCATCAAGGTACCATTGAGTTTACCAGAATGTTAATAAAAATATTTTAGAATATTTAATAAGAAGCGGTCATTATCAAGAGGTAATGACCTTTGTTTTTGATCAAATTTCTATCTTTGTAAAATGATTCGATATGCGGCATTAGCTTCTGGGAGTAATGGGAATAGCTATTATATTGCTAAGGGTGATACGGCGATTTTAATAGATGCCGGAATCAATAACAAGCATCTTCATTTGCGGATGGCTTCCTTAGGAATAAATCCGGCTAGTATTAGTGCGATATTCATTACCCACGAGCATACGGATCATATTTCTGGCCTATCTGTTTTCTTAAAGCGGTATCAAATTCCGGTTTATTTGACAGTGGGAACCTATGAATCTTCACGTTTGCAATTGCCTAGCTATTTAGTCAATTTTATTAAGCCTAATTCGGTGATTAACCTAAGTGATTTTTCAGTTTATGGGATTCCGAAATATCATGATGCGCAAGAGCCCTGTAGTTTTTTGATCTCTGATGGAGAATTGAATATTTCGGTGCTGACAGACCTAGGTCGGATTTGTGATAATGTGAAAAAGGCCATTCGAATGGCGGATATCCTGTTCTTGGAAGCGAACTATGATGAGGAGATGTTGATGACGGGTCGCTACCCTTATCATTTAAAGAATAGAATTAAAGGCGGATGGGGCCATTTATCCAATAAACTATCCTTGGAGGCCTTTATTGAGAACAAAACGGATCGGTTGAAACATGTTATTTTAGGGCATTTGTCGGGTGAGAATAATACAGTCCAATTGGTTGAAAGTATTTTTGAGCCCTACTGTCAAGATTTTAAGATGTCAGTTGCAAAGCGGACGGAACCTAGCCCACTCTTTGAAATTAGTAAGCAGGTTCAAACAGAGATTTATGTGGAAGAATATTCCTATCAATCCATTCAAATCATAACAGGATAAAAATAAATTCTATAAAAAAAGACGAGGCTGTAAATTAATTTACAGCCTCGTCCTTTTTATGAATTTTTATTAATTCAGTTCCATTTTGAATAATTCGGCAAGATGATTTTTGAGTTTTATTTTTACTTCTTCCACATCTACTTTATGCCCAAGCTCACGTTCCATGGAAGTAACATCTTTATCATCAATTCCGCAAGGCACAATATTTCCGAAATAGGCTAAATCGGCATTTACATTAAATGCGAATCCATGCATGGTCACCCAACGAGATGCCCGTACGCCCATTGCACAGATTTTCCTTGCTTTGTCATTATCAGGATCCAACCATACTCCAGTATATCCAGGATATCTGCCGGCTTGAATTCCATAATCTGCTAAGGTCAAAATAATGGCCTCTTCAAGAGTCCTGAGGTATAAATGAATATCGGTAAAGAAGTTGTCCAAATCGAGGATGGGATAACCGACGATTTGCCCAGGTCCATGATAGGTAATGTCTCCACCTCTATTAATTTTATAGAAGGTCGCTTCTTTTTCTTTTAGTCCATCTTCATCCAATAACAGATATTCCAAGTGTCCACTTTTCCCAAGTGTATAAACATGGGGGTGTTCCGTGAAAATCAGGAAGTTGTCTGTTGGGTTATTTGTGTTATTGATTCGGTTATCGTGTTTTTCAGCAAGAACCTTGGCAAAAATCTCTTCTTGTTTATCCCATGCTTCCTGATAATCCAGCAATCCCCAATCAATAAAGGTTACTTTTTTATTTTGCATTTCAATTAATACAGTAGGTTGTTATATGGATATCTGGCGTTGTGCATTTTCACGACGATATCATATATTTTTTCCTTGAATTCTTCCACGTTAGTTTTGTTCGTTGCGGAGATAAAAATTGCAGGGTCGGCATTTTTAGCCATCCATGAATTTCTAAAATCATCAAGAGTTACTTTAATTTCTTCGCCATCTTCATCAAACTCCACCGGAGGTTTGTACGCATCGATTTTGTTGAATACCGTTATTATAGGTTTATCCACCGCACCAATATCTTTTAGCGTTTCATTGACTGCACGGATATGGTCTTCGAAATAGGGGTGAGAGATATCGACCACATGGATAAGCACATCTGCTTCTCGGACTTCATCCAAGGTTGATTTAAAACATTCAACCAAGTGGTGTGGTAGTTTTCTAATAAATCCGACAGTATCAGACAAAAGAAAAGGGAGGTTATCAATAACGACTTTTCTAACTGTAGTATCCAATGTTGCAAAGAGTTTGTTTTCGATTAATACATCGGATTTGGAAATCATATTCATGATTGTTGATTTTCCAACGTTTGTATAACCTACCAATGCAACGCGGATCATTTCGCCTCTATTTTTACGTTGCGTTTCGTTTTGTTTATCGATTGTTTTCAGGCGATCTTTTAATAGGGAGATCTTATTTAAGATCATCCGTCTATCACTTTCGATCTGGCTCTCTCCGGGTCCACGCATACCAATACCCCCACGTTGTCTTTCAAGGTGGGTCCACATTCGAGTTAATCGTGGTAACAGGTATTGCAACTGGGCTAATTCCACTTGAGTTTTAGCCTGTGCTGTTTTAGCGTGTTTTGCAAAGATGTCCAGAATCAAGTTTGATCGGTCCAGGACTTTGATATTGAAATACTTTTCAATGTTTCTTAACTGAGAAGGTGATAATTCATCATCAAAGACTACCATATCGATTTCTTCGGCCTGGATATACTCTTTGATTTCGTCGAGTTTTCCGGAACCTACAAAGGTAGCACGGTCAGGGAAGGCTAGTTTTTGGGTAAAAATTCCCTTAGTAACTCCGCCTGCAGTGGTTACCAAAAATTCTAATTCTTCTAAATATTCTTTGGCAGTTTCTTCCGAAACGTCAGGAGTGATGACACTCACTAAGACTGCTGTTTCTGGTTTTACTGCGGTATCATGTATCTTAAATCTTGCCATTAATTGTTTTTAAGTAGTGAACAAGTTGAAGTGCATATTGGTTTCAGCTTGTTTTAAGGATGTTTCTTTGGAAACAAGTTTACAAAGTTACGGAATTTAGGAGATTTTGTCCCATGAAATAGCTGGGGAGCTTTTGTTAATGTATTGAGCCAATAGCTGATGGCGATTTTCATGGAGGTTTGGGTCTTCCTTAAAAATCTGAATGACTAATTGTCTAGCCTCTGCGAGTATGGCTTGATCTTTAGCAAGGTCGGCGATTTTCATTTCGAGCACACCCGATTGTTGCGTACCGGAAAGATCACCAGGACCACGAAGTTGCAGGTCGACCTCAGCGATTTCAAAACCGTCATTTGTTCTAACCATTGTTTCCAGCCGGGTTCTACCTTCCTTACTGAGTTTATTACTGGACATTAGAATACAGAATGATTGTTCTGCACCCCTTCCTACTCTTCCACGGAGCTGATGGAGCTGAGATAATCCGAATCTTTCTGAATTTTCAATGATCATTACGGATGCATTCGGCACATTGACACCAACCTCAATAACAGTTGTTGCGACCATGATTTGAGTTTCACCCTTAATAAAGCGTTTCATTTCAAAGTCTTTGTCTTTGACAGGCATCTTGCCATGCACGATGCTAATCCTAAAATCCGGCAGGGGGAATTCACGCATTAAACTTTCCAGGCCAGCTTCCAAATAGAGTAAATCCATTTTTTCACTTTCCTTAATCAAAGGGTAAACAATATAGACTTGTCTACCTTTTGCAATTTCTTCCCGCATAAAACCAAATACACGTAGGCGTTGATTTTCGAAGAAGTGTACTGTTTTGATTGGCTTCCTACCAGCAGGTAACTCATCGATAATTGAAATATCCAAGTCGCCATACATTGTCATGGCCAAGGTTCTTGGAATAGGGGTAGCAGTCATAACCAACATGTGCGGAGGGATCAGGTTTTTGCGCCATAACTTCGCTCTTTGTTCCACTCCAAAGCGATGTTGCTCATCAATAACAACAAATCCGATATTCTTGAATTTGACTTTATCCTCAATCAAGGCATGAGTTCCAATAAGGATATCCAAGGTTCCGTCTTCAAGTTCTTGATGGATTATTCTTCTCGCTTTAGCAGGGGTTGAACCTGTTAGAAGTTTGACATTGCAAATATCTTCACCTAAGAGTTCTTTTAAGCCGTTGTAATGCTGGGTGGCGAGGATTTCAGTTGGTGCCATCAAACAAGCCTGATAGCCATTGTCGATTGCGAGGAGCATACTCATTAATGCTACGACTGTTTTTCCGGAGCCCACATCCCCTTGTACCAGTCTATTCATTTGGGCCCCTGTATTGCAATCCAAACGTATCTCACGAACTACTCTTTTTTGGGCATTTGTCAATGGGAATGGTAATCTCTCATTGAAGAAAGTGTTGAATTTTTCACCAACCTGGTTGAACTGGTGTCCTTTATATCTTTGGGTATTTAACTGTTTATTTTTGAGTAAGCGGAGTTGAATAAAAAACAACTCTTCGAATTTCAGCCTGGTAATTGCGGCTTTCATAAGTTGTTCATTTTGTGGGAAATGAATACTAAGAAAGGCCTGTTGAAGCGGCATGAGATTATATTTTTCGAGAATGTATGCAGGCAGGGTTTCCTCAATGGTTCGCAAAGTAGTTTCTAAGGCAGTTTCTTGTAGTTTTTGAATTCCTTTGCTATCTAAATTGAATTTTTTAAGTTTTTCGGTTGAAGAGTAAACAGGTTGCATGGTCATATTACCAACCTTTTTTCCCTGTTGCTGATACAATTCCATTTCGGGGTGAGTCATGGAGATGGCTCCATTAAACTCAGAAGGTTTACCATAGATAATATAAGCGGCTCCTACTTTAAGGCCTTTTTTGAGCCAAGGAATACTTTGGAACCAAACCAGTTCCATCATTCCGGTATCATCCTTGAATTGAGCGACGAGTCTTTTACTACGTTTTTCACCAATTTCCTGAAGGCTCATTAGTCTTCCCAGTACTTGAGCACCGATCATTTCCGAATGAAGTTCACGGATTTTATGGAATTTGGTTCTATCGATATATCGAAAAGGGTAATCTTGCAAAAGATCTCCGATAGTAAAGATTTGGAGTTCTTTTTTGAGTACATCTGCTTTTTGCGGACCTACACCTTTGAGATATTCTATGGGAGTAATAAATGATAAACCAGCCATGGGATAGATAATCCCACTAAAATAATAAAAACTTTCAGGTTTCCTTTTATATAGGTAGGCTGTTGGGGAATTAGAGGAAAATATGGAGCTGAAAAAGGGTGGGTTTAATAAAAAATGCCCCTATTTTGGCGGGGCATTCATGTTTATTATAGATAGATTTAGGGTTTTAAATTATCGTTGTACCACCATCAACTGCAAGGTTAATACCGCTGATATATCTTGAGTCATCAGATGCTAAGAATAATGCTGCCAAGGCGATATCTTCGGCGGTTCCATAATCCTTCATTGGGATAATGGACATGAAATGGGGTCTGTATTGAGGGTTATTGAGGTGTGCTTCCGCCATTGGGGTCATGATATATCCGGGGTTAATAGCATTAACCCGAATTTTCATTTTTCCAAAATCCACGGCAGCTGCGCGCGTGATAGCAGAGACCCCACCTTTGGATGCGGTATAAGAACCAGGTCCAGACATTCCGGTTAATGCGGCAATTGATGATATGTTGACAATGCTACCACCATTTTCTTTCATATGAGGCAAAACGGCTTGCATGCCTAGCATTACGCTATTGACATTAATGTCATAGGTTTTTTTCCAAAGCGCTTCGTCTTGTTCTTCGAAAGGAGTAGGAACAGAAATTCCGGCATTATTTATTAGGATATCAATTTTTCCAAAATTGTTAATTGCAGCAGGGATAACGTCATTAAACCATGTTTCTCTATTTGAAACGTCATGTTTTACTGCCACAGCATCAAATCCTTGACTTTGTACTTTTTCTACAATAGCATTGAGTTTGTCAATTTGAATATCTGTAGCAATAACTTTTGCACCTTCATTGGCGAACAAATAAGTCATTGCTTCTCCCATTCCCGATGCTGCACCGGTAATAATGGCTACTTTTCCTTTTAACCTCATGTAAATTTTGTTTGAGTAAATATCCTAAGCTTCGTTCAGATAAAAAGTGATCGATATTACCTTCTATTAATTAATGTGATTTATTTCCGTTAAGATATATTATGATGGGTAACAGCTAATGGGTGGATACTGTTTTAGGATTAGGTTTTTTTTTAAATAAAAATGCCAGCAATCTTTTTTGCTGGCATTCTATTTTGAGTCGATGTTGGTTAAGCTTTCCAAGCGATTACGGAAATTTCCACATTGACTTCTTTAGGCAAAGTTTTGACTGCTACGCATTCTCGTGCGGGCTGGTTTTCTTTAAAATATTCGGAATACACTTCGTTTACTGTTGCAAAGTAGTCCATGCTACTTAAGAAGATTGAAGTTTTTACGACATCGGAGAAATCATAGCCGGCATTTTTAAGGATGGCACCTACATTTTTTAGGACTTGGTGAGCTTCGTCAGCTACTCCAGTTGTAATCAATTCCATTGATTCCGGGATCAAAGGGATTTGGCCAGAAACATATAATGTTTTATCGGCTTTGATTGCTTGATTGTAAGGGCCAATTGCTGCTGGAGCTTTGTCAGTATTTAAAATTTCTTTTTGCGCCATGATTTTATTGTTGAATAATAATATTATAAAAATAGAGTTCTTTACTGGTGTGAGAGCATTAATTCTCAGGTCTAATATACGATAAGCCGATGGATTTTCAATAAAAGGGAAAATAAGTAACTTGCAGCATGAAACATAAACTAGCCCTTATAAATGGTAAGATTTTTACTGAATATCAAATATACGATCAACATGCTTTATTAATAGATTCCGATAGAATTGCGGGTATTGTAGCACAGGATGATATTCCAGAAATGTTTGAGTTGTTGGATGTCAAAGGGGCGAATATTTGTCCGGGGCTTATTGATTTGCAGATTTATGGAACGGGTGAGGATTTGTTTTCTGCGGAATTAACTGCGGAATCCATTCATCGAATAGAGCATAACTTATTGAAGCAGGGTTGTACATCATTTGTATTAACCTTAGCGACGAATACTTTGGAGTTGTTTCAGGAAGCTATTGGGGTTTTTGAGCGTGCGAATCCACGTGTTGCCTTGGGTCTTCATTTGGAGGGGCCTTTTTTAAATGCAGCAAAGCGAGGAGCGCATCCTGCGGAATTAATTCAAAGAGCAACGGTGGATTTACTGGCTTCGGTTATAGAAGGTAAGGAAGAGATTGTTAAAATGATGACCATTGCTCCTGAACTAACTGAGCAGGATTGCATTGATTATTTGAATGAGAAAGGGGTTTTGATAACAGCGGGACATAGTGCGGCGACTTATCAAGAGGCTACTCATGCCTTTAATCATGGGGTTCCTGCAGTTACACATTTATGGAATGCGATGTCGCCACTTCACCATCGGGATGTAGGCTTGCCAGGAGCGACATTTAACCATGATGAAGTTTGTGCTTCCATTATTGTTGATGGTATTCATGTTGATTTTGAAGCAGTTAAGTTGTCCAAGGAATTGATGGGAGAACGCTTGTTTCTAATTACAGATGCTGTTGCGAAGTGTGATAAGGGCATTTATCAACATGTATTTAACAAGGATCACTATACGATGCCTGATGGAACCTTATCAGGTTCTGCGCTAAGTATGTTAAAGGCAGTTGAAAATTGTGTAAAGAAGGTTGGTATTAGTTTAGATGAGAGTTTAAGGATGGCGACATTATATCCAGCGCGTTTATTTGGTCGGCATGATTTAGGGAATTTAAACAGTGGATCAATTGCCAATGTGTTAGTTTTTACGGAGGATTTTAAAGTGCAACAGGTTCTTTTTCAAGGGGAACCGGTAGAATAAATTATAAAGAATAGGTTACAATTAGCAGGATAGGTAATAAAAAGCTTAATTTTGTGGGTTAAGAACGAATTTATGATGAGAAGAATAATGACGCTATGTCTTTTTGCCATGATGACTTTGGTTGTGTTATCATGTGGGTCTAAAAAAAGACAGGCAAAAAAGCTGGCGAAGGAGCAAGCAGCAATTGAGCAGCAAGTAAAAGTGGATAAGCCAGTAGTGGAGGAGAAACCTGTAAAGGGAAAAGTAGAGACAAAACCAGTTTCAGAGAAAGTAGTAACGAAGAAACCAGTTGAGAAGCAGGTTTTCAAAGCAAACCTACCACAAGTACCAAGAGAATTTAGAGCGGCATGGGTAGCTACCGTTGCGAATATCAACTGGCCAAGCAAGAATAATTTAAGCACAGATCAACAAAAACAAGAAGCGATTCGCTTATTGGACATGTTGAAGGATAACAACTTCAATGCGGTTATTTTTCAGGTTCGTCCATCAGCAGATGCATTATATAAATCGAGTTTAGAGCCTTGGTCGTATTTTTTAACGGGTACTACAGGAAAGGCACCGAGTCCCTATTATGATCCATTGGAATTTTGGGTTGCAGAAGCACATAAAAGAGGTTTGGAATTGCACGTTTGGTTAAATCCCTATCGTGCGCACCATAGTAATGGTGGCCAAGTGACCAGTGAATCCCTTGTTCGAAAATCCTCAGAGAATGTTGTTCGATTGCGGAATGGGATGTATTGGTTTGATCCAGCAAGTCAGGAAACACAGAATCATTCTGCTGCGGTAGTAATGGATATTGTGAAGCGTTATGATATAGATGGGGTTCACTTTGATGATTACTTTTATCCATACGCGACCTATAATGGAGGTGCTGACTTTCCGGATGACAAGACTTGGTCTGCCTATAAGAAATCTGGCGGAACATTGAGTCGTCCAGATTGGAGGAGAGATAATGTAAACAAGTTTATCAAGCGAGTATATACAGAAATCAAGGCTGAGAAGCCATCGGTAAAATTTGGTTTAAGTCCATTTGGTATTTGGAAACCAGGATATCCCTCAGGCGTAACGGGTTCTTCGCAATATGATGAGCTCTATGCAGATGCTAAACTTTGGTTGAACGAAGGCTGGATTGATTATTTTACGCCACAATTATACTGGCCGATTGATCCTCCGAAGCAAAGTTTTACGAGCCTATTGAAATGGTGGCAATCTGAGAACAAGCATAACCGTCACTTATGGCCGGGATTAAATACGGTAGAAGTACGGGCGGCGAACCGTGCTGATGAGATCAAGCGTCAGATTGCGGTTACACGCGAGGTAATTCCGAATAGTGTTGGAGCTGTTCACTGGAGTATTGCAGGTTTAACTAAGAACCCGATGTTGTTGAAGGCTCTACATGATGGGCCATATTCGCAGAAGGCCTTAGTTCCAGCATCACCATGGTTATCCTCAAATCCGATTTTGAAACCAACTTTATTATTGACCAATCAACCGAGTAGTGTATTTGTAAAATGGTTACATAAGCAGCCGGAGCAAGTTTTTAAATGGGTTGCTTATGCACGATATGGGGATCACTGGGATTTTCAAATCTTAGATGGACCACAATCTGAACTTAGTTTACCAAAGAGCAAGGATGGTAAAAAGTTAAATGCTGTTGCTGTCAAGCCGATTGATAGATTAGGCAATGAAGGGGATTATGCAGGGGAAGCAATTGAGTAAATAAGTTTTCACGGAAATATGTGCAGCAGAAAAGAGGGATCTTTTCTGCTGTTTTATTTTACAAATGATTGTGCGGGGGTTGTCGTAACGCAAATGTTACTTAAATGTGTATTATTTACACTTAACAATGCAATCGGTTGCGGACTCAAATGCTTTAAAATGCTAAAATACAAGGATTCTCTAAGGCTAATCATGCAAGACTCTGTGTTTTTGCTTTCCGATTTATGCGTGTTTTACCTGTTTTTTTGCGAAATGTGACAGAATTTGCTGTCAGTATTGCTTTATTATGCGGTATTTGTATTAATTTTAGCGTGGTTTTATTGCTAAACTTGCTTTACCAAATCTTAATTAATGGGAAACATACTCTTATATTCTGCTGTAGTTGGGTTATTATTGACTAGTGCTTGTGGATCGACGAAGAAAAATGCGTCTGCTCCATCCTCGGCGCCTGAGGTTGAATCCGTAAAACAAGAAACTATTATTCCTGCTGCTGATCAATTAACGGCTTATCTACCTTTATTGAAAGGGAAGAAAGTTGGGTTAATGGGTAATCAAACTTCAGTAGTTGGTCCGCAGAATGAGCATTTAGTAGATGTACTATTAAGAGAGAAGGTAGATTTAAAGTTTGGATTTGCACCGGAACACGGATTTCGTGGAGATATAGAACGTGGAGAAAAGGTTAGCAATGATGTAGACTCGAAGACTGGTCTTCCCTTATTTACCTTATACGGGGGAAATGAAAAGCAGGATTCGATTGTTCAGTCGGTTGATGTGATGATCTTTGATTTACAAGATGTAGGTGCAAGATTTTATACTTATATCACTTCCTTACATCGTGTGATGGAGCTTTGCGCCAAGCACAACAAGGAGTTGATTGTATTGGATAGACCAAATCCATGTGGCGATCAAGTTGATGGACCAGTTCGTAAGGACGATAAATTCAAATCCAATGTTTCCTATCATAAGATTGCGATGGTACATGGGCTTACTGTTGGAGAATTAGCCAAGATGATCAATGGTGAGAAATGGTTGGAAAATGGTCGTCAATGTAAGTTAACGGTAGTTCCAGTTCAAAATTATACGCACGATAGCATGTATGACCTACCTGTTATTCCTTCTCCAAGTTTACCAAATCATTTATCAGTTCGTTTATATTCATCCTTGTGTTTGTTCGAAGGAACGGATATTTCAGTTGGACGTGGTACAGACTGGCCATTTCAGGTTGTAGGTTTTACGGATCCTGTTTATGGTGATTTTACCTTTACTCCGGGTGAGAAAGCCGGCATGTCTAAGCATGTTGAGGGGAAAGGCGCAATAAATTATGGTTTAGACTTAAGAGGTCTAGATGCAGATAAGCAAAAATTCACATTAAAATATATACTCGACTTCTATAATAAAATGCCGGACAAGTCGAAGTTTTTTGCACGGGCAGAATTCTTTGATAAGTTAGCCGGGACCGATGAATTAAGGAAACAAATTATTGCTGGGAAGACAGAAGAAGAAATCCGGGCAAGTTGGAAACCAGAATTAGATTCGTATAAGAAGATGAGGTCAAAATATTTGATCTACCCAGAATTCAAATGAAAAACAAGCATGTGAGGGCTCAATATTATTGGGCCTATTCGCATAAAAGCACATTTGTATTCTGTAGAGGGAAGTAAACAAACAAACTCGGTTGTTTCGATACAAAAGAGATAGGCCGAATTATGATAACAAAAATTATAAATTATTAATCTTAAAGCAATGCGAAGACTTCTACTCTTTTCACTCGCTCTGGGTCTGACAATGCCGACTTATGCGTCATTTAACGCAAACAAGGGTGTTGTTGCACTTGGAAACCATGCTGGCTGGACAAAAGCCACATCGGTACTGCAGAATACCGTATCAGGTACGGTAAGTGGTCCTGATGGTCCGTTGGCAGGTGTTACTGTTTCGGTTGTAGGATCGTCTGTGAAGACATCTACAGATGAATCAGGTAAATTCTCAATTTCGGCCAATGTTGGTTCGGTCTTAAGGTTCTCTTTTGTGGGTTATGAATCCAAGGAGGTTACTGTTGCTGGGAATACAATGAATGTCACATTATCATCTTCTAGCGATTTGTTGGATGAGGTAGTTGTGGTTGGATATGGTACACAAAGGAAAGGAAACTTAACTGGTGCGGTATCCTCAATTTCTGTTAAGGACAATTTAGAGGGACGTCCGATTGCAGATATTGGGCGTGGTATTCAAGGTACGACTCCAGGATTAACAGTTACTATTCCAAGTGGTGAGGTTGGTTCAGATCCGAAGATTAAAATTCGTGGTGCTATTGCTTCAGTTGCATCAGGTAGTGAGCCATTAATTTTATTGGACAACGTAGAGATTCCTAGTATTCAGTATGTGAATCCGGATGATATTGAGTCAATTACGGTTTTAAAAGATGCGGCATCTTCATCGATTTATGGTGCAAAGGCGGCATTTGGTGTAATTTTAATTACGACCAAAACTGGGGCGAAAGGTGAGAAATTAGATATTTCGTATTCGAATAACTTTTCATTTCAGAATCCGTTCAAGAAATATGAAATGGGAAGGCTGAATGCATTGAAATATACGAAAGACGCTATGGAGCGAGTTGGTTCAAATATTTCTGGAGCATTCTTTTATGTAACACCAGAGAGTTATGAATTAGCGAAGGAATGGGATGCAAAATATGGCAGTACATTAGGGGCAAATGATCCGACCGTATTTGGTCGTGACTGGATTGTTGATCCGACTAATACCTCAAGAAAGCTAGGTCTTCGTACCTATGACCCTTATGAATATATGGTAAGGGAGTGGGCACCAACTATCACGAACAATGCGTCTTTAAACGGAACGGTTGGAAAAACGAGATATTCAGCGACTTTTGGTCATATTTCACAAAGTGGTATGTTAAAGGCTGGGGATTCGGATAAATTCAAGCGAGCAAATGCTGCGGTGCGTGTTTCAACAGATGTAAATGATTATTTAACGTTGCGTGCAGGTGCTATTTTCGCACAACGCAAAAAGTTATACCCATACGCTACGAATTCAACGACAGCTGACCCGTGGTACTATATGTATCGTTGGAGTTCAATTTATCCAATGGGTAATGATGAGCATGGTAGTCCAATTCGTAGTCCATGGTCGGAGTATTCCGCGGCGAATGAGGCTTCGATGAAGCGTAATTACATCAACTTAAATGCAGGTGCTACAGTTAATATGATGAAGAACTGGAAATTTGATGTTGACTATAACTTCACGAATGAGGATTACAACTGGTTTAGACCAGGAACAAGATTTACGGCAGCAGATAGCTGGATTGCGCCAGTTCAGCGTTTAGATGCAGCTGGGAATCCTGTATTTGTTGATGCAAATGGTAATGTTGTTGCGTCGAATACAACAGGAGCTATTCAAGCATATGACTTTAATACGTATCAATATACGGCGGGTGGAGCAAATCCTGACCACGTTTATGCAAGATCTGCATTTGATTACAAGCATACATTAAATGCCTTTACTACTTATAATTTAAATCTTGATGAGGGTCATGAATTTAAATTTATTTTAGGTTCTAACCTAGTATCATCATTTGGAAAGTATAACTGGACTCAAAAAACTAATTTATTAGATATTACGAATCCTCAATTTGATTTGGCTTCTGGTATTGTTACTGGATCAGGTGGAACATATTGGGATAGCCAGGTTGGTTTCTTTGGCCGTGTAAACTACGCTTACAAGAACAAGTATTTATTTGAAGCGAATGCTCGTCGTGATGGATCATCCAAATTCATTGATCGTTTGATTTGGAGATGGTTTACCTCAGGATCAGCGGGATGGGTTGTTTCAGAAGAGAACTTCATGGAATGGGCAAAACCAGCGTTATCACATTTCAAAATTAGAGCATCATACGGACGTATTGGTAACCAGGCGGTTTCACCAAGTTTGTACAATCCTACCATGGAAGCTTATGAAACTGCGTGGATAGGAGGAGCCAACAAGTTTTATGCAGTTGGATCTCCGAAATTCTCAGTAAGTGATGTAACATGGGAATATCTTGAGACCAAGGATTTAGGTGTTGATTTAAGATTTCTTAATAATAGGTTAGGATTAGTATTTGATTATTATCACAGAAATACGATTAACATGTTTGCTCCATTAGAGGGTACAACTTGGACAATTGGAGGTGCAGCGCCACAAGGAAACTATGGAGAATTGAGAACTAGAGGTTATGAGATTGCATTAGATTATAATCACAGATTTGAAAACGGACTAGGATTTAATGTTCGTGCTAATTTTGATGATGCTATTTCTAGATTCTATAATTATACTTCATCGAGATTGACATCAGCTAATTATGATGGTGCAGTTTATGGAGATATTTGGGGTTATGAGACTGATAGATTATATCAGCTGGATGACTTCGTGTTAAATAGCGATGGCAAGCCACAACTTATCAAGTTGACTTCAGATATGACAAAGTATTTTACTAATGGTCAAGGAGAAACTTATCAATTGAAAGATAATAATGGTAAACCTGTTTATCAGTCATTCTTAGAGAACACTGCGACGTTCAACTTTGGACCAGGTGATGTTAAATTTAAGGATTTAAATGGTGATGGAGAGATTGATAATGGAGATGGTACAATTGATAATCCAGGGGACAGAAAAATTATTGGAAACTTCACGCCACGTTACAACTACGGTTTACGATTAGGTGCGGATTACAAAGGGTTTGATTTTTCAATTTTCTTCCAAGGAGTTGGTCAAAGAGCGTTGTGGGGTAATGGAGGATTAGCAATTGCTGGTTTTAATACTGGTGATGGAGCTATGCCTTCTGCTATTGTGGATAATTACTGGACTCCAGAAAACACAGGAGCCTTTTACCCAGCTGCGTTTAATAATGCAGGAAGTAACACTGCCAACAACTTCCAAGTACAATCTAGATATTTATTGGATTTATCATATACAAGGATCAAGAATATCACTTTTGGATATATGTTTCCAAAGAGTTTTATAGCACCTGCGAAGTTAAACAACTTACGCGTTTATGTAGCCTTGGAAAACTTCTTCACATGGGATAAATTGAATGGATTACCGATTGATCCGGAGGTAGAAAATGGTTTCTCAATGTTCAATGAGTCCAATTATAATGGTGGTAGAACAGGTGTTGGTACTCCAACATTTAAGAGTGCATCATTTGGTATCCAGTTGAACTTTTAATTTTTAAAACAATGAAAAAATTATCATATATCATATTAGGTTCAGCATTGCTATTCACAAGCTGTCAAAAGTTTTTAGATAGGCCAGATCTTAATACCATGGTTGACTCAGAGGCGACCTATTGGAGAAATGAAAATGACTTACGTTTATTTGCCAATGATTTTTATCCAAACTATTTTGTAGGATATAATTCAGCATGGGGTACTGCTTATGCTCCAGTTATTGGATATAACTTTTCGGATGATTTAACATCCGAGAATCAGCAATTAGCTTTATTAGGAAGTATTCCCACAGATGGCGGAGGTTCTACCTCAGCAGCTCCTGCTACCCTACGATTAGAGCATCCAGGTCCGAACTGGAACTTTTATTGGGTTAGGAAGGCGAATTTGATGATTGATAGGATTGAGACCTTTTCAAAGACAAAACTTACTGAAGATGAGTATAAACATTGGTCGGCAGTTGGAAGGTTTTTCCGCGGATTCGAGTATAGCCGTTTGGTAAGTAACTTTGGAGATGTTCCATATTTCGACAAGGAAGTTCGTCCAGATGATTTTGAAACTCAATACAAAGATCGTACTCCACGAGGTGAAGTTATGGATAAGGTTTACGAGGATTTCAAATATGTGATGTCCAACATGCGTGAATCTGATGGTGCAGGATATGTACATCGTTACGCTGCTGCTGCGATGATTTCAAACATGATGTTATTTGAGGGTTCATGGCAACAATACCATAATTTGGATAAAGCAAGGGCTAAGAAATATCTTGAGCTAGCTAGAGATGCAGCACAATATGTAATGGATTCTGGGAAGTATAATTTTGGTTCCGATTTCAAGTCATTGTTTGCTTCAGAGAATCTGGCTGCAAATCCAGAAGTAATTTTTTCAAGAACCTATGATGACGCTTTAACTATTCGTCACTCTGTGGCATCATATAGTAACGGTACAGAGAATCAGGTTCGTTCAGCGAATTTGAATTTAATTCAATCATTTATCTGTAATGATGGAAAGATATATCAGAATTCAGCTGTTGAAGATGCGAAGAACTTTAGATTAAAAGAGTTGATTAAAACTCGTGATCCACGTTTTGAGGCGACCTTCATGGATACAGTTAACACGCCTGCTGTAGGAACATTGGTTTATGCGTATAAATTTGCGGGCAGAGAAGCATTAACCTTCCTAAATTCTGGAAAACCATATCCTGCGAAATGGGGTTCAAATACGAATACGAATGATGCGCCGGTTGCGAGATTGGCAGAGGTTGTTCTAAATTGGATTGAGGCTAAGCAAATCTTAGCGGAGAATCATGGTGGAGCAGCAGTTACCCAAGGAGACTTGGATAAATCCATCAACGCGATTCGTAAAAGGCCATTGGATAAAGAAGCAGAAGGAAAAGGGGTTAAACAAACGGCAGCATTAATGCTTTCAGCTTTGCCTTCGGATCCAGAGCGCGATTCAGATGTTTCGCCTTTAATGTGGGAAATTCGTCGTGAGCGTCGTATGGAGTTTGTATTTGAATATGCTCGTATCCAAGATATCCGTCGTTGGAAGAAACTAACTTATTTGAATTTTGAGAAGGATAGTTATAAGTTGGGTTCTTGGGTAATAGGTTTGAAAGATTTCCGTGATAAAAATAATCCTGGGAAGATTTTAGCTTCTTACAAAAACAGATTACAAGTTAAAAAGGCAGATGGAACTATTGTTACTTATGATGGGACCAATGATGCTGAAATGGAAGGTTTCTATGTTGTTAGAAACTTTACCAATCGTCTTCCTGTTTTGGATAAAAACTACCTTGCACCAGTGAGTGTAGCTTTGATCCAAGCATATCAAGACAAAGGTTATAAATTAACTCAAACACCAGGTTGGTAGTTTGATTTAAACATAAGCAAAAGGTCAATTCATTGACCTTTTGCTCTATTATTAAGTTGCTATGAAAAGACTTTTATTTTTACTGTTCCTACTACCATTAAACCTATTTTCCCAAACTTTCAAATTTGCTCAGGTTACAGATACACATGTTGGCGGTGCTACTGGGGCTGATGATTTACGCAGAACTGTTCTGGACTTAAATCAGCAGCAAGGCATTGACTTTGTGATTTTATCGGGTGATGTTACGGAATTTGGTTCGGATGAGGAGTTGGCATTAGCCAAGCAGATTTTGGACAGTTTAAATCTGCCTTTATATGTTATTCCGGGGAACCATGATAGTAATTGGTCTGAAAGTGGGGCGAATTCATTCCGTAAGGTTTTCGGATCGGAGACTTTCTTTTTTGAACATAAGGGGGTTGAATTTATTGGAACGACCTCAGGGCCTAATATGCGGATGAGTCCGGGGCAAATACCTCGAGAAAACTTAGTTTGGATGGATTCGATTTTTAAGGCTCATCCTGATCAACAGAAACCATTAATTGCCATAAACCATTATCCTTTAGATTCTTCATTAAATAATTGGTATGAGAATATTAATCGTCTTAAGACCAAGAATGTTCAGCTAGCCTTATGTGGGCATGGTCATATCAATAAATTGTATGATTGGGAGGGAATTCCAGGAGTAATGGCTCGATCCAATTTACGTGCGAAAGATGAAGTTGGGGGGTATAATATTGTTAGTATTACCCCTGATTCTGTGTTTTTTCAGGTTCGCAAGCCACTATTTATTACGGAGGACTATTGGTTGAAGTTACCCTTGCAAAGGGTTTCAGAAAGTTCTAGTCAAGGTGTAAAGCGTCCTAATTATGCGATGAATTCGAGTAGTTCGGCAAAAGTTATCTGGGAATTTGAGGACCATGGTGATATTGGAGCAGGGATTAGTTCAGATAATAAAAGAATGTTTACAGCCAATACCGTTGGTGAAGTTTATGCATTAGACCTTAAGACAGGTAAAAAGCTATGGAGTTTCAAAACTGGGGGTAAGGTTTATTCGACGCCGGCAGTTCATAAAGGTGTGGTAGTTGTTGGATCATCAGACCATTATATTTATGGATTAGATTCAAAATCGGGCAAAGAATTATGGAAGCTAGAGGCTCAAAAGGCAGTTTTAGGCTCGCCGGCTGTTAAGGATGGAAAAGCATTTATTGGAGCCTCGGATGGCGTGTTTAGAAGCATTGATGTAAAATCCGGGAAATTACTTTGGACATTTGATGCTGTTGAAGGCTATGTTTCAACCTTGCCTACGTTAGCGGATAATAAGGTAATCTTTGGCAGTTGGAAAAATGGATTCTATGCATTAGATCAAAAAACAGGTAAATTGGTTTGGAAGTGGGATAATGGTCATACGAATAGAATGTTTTCGGCTGCAGCATGTTATCCTGTCGTTGAGAAGAATAAGGTTTTTATTGTTGCTCCAGACCGTTTTATGACAGCTATAGATTTACAAACTGGAAAAACCCTTTGGAGAGAAAAGAAGGATGAATACCGTGTTAGGGAATCTATGGGGATCTCGAAGGATAGGAAGCTGGTTTTAGCGAAGACCATGGATGGGGAATTAATTGGGGTTCCTGTTGATGCTGAGAAGATGGATGTTTCATGGAAGGCAGAGTTAAAATTACCTTATGAATTAGCTCCAACAGCGATTTATAGTAATTCAAAATATATATTTGTTCCTAGCGACAAAGGATTATTGTCTGCTGTAGAACCTAAAACCGGCAAAACCGTTTGGCAATATAAAATTTCCAATGCGATGATCAATCCTCCATTGGTTTTTAAGGATCGTGTTGTAGTGAGCAGCATGGATGGTAAAATTGTAATGCTTAAAAGTAAACCATAATAAATAATAATGAATAGATTAGTTTTCTTATTTCTTTTGATGTTCAGTTGTTTGCATGTTTTTTCGCAAGAGAACAGTTGGATACGTATTAATCAATTGGGTTACCTTCCTGACAACAAGAAGGTCGCCGTATGGGTCAGTAAGGGGGATCAAGGGATTAAGAAATTTAGTTTGATTGATAAGAGCAGTAATAAAACGGTATATACAGGGAAAGCAGGGAAGGAATTTGGGCAATATGGTCCATTCAATAGAGGTTATAGGTTAGACTTTAGTAAGTATAATGGTCATGGAGAATATTATCTCCTGTCGGATGATGGAACGAAGTCGCCCTCTTTTAAGATCAATCCAGATGTTTATAAAGGGACGGCAGATTTTACATTGAGGTATATGCGTCAGCAAAGAACATTATTTAATCCTTTTTTACAAGACAGTTGCCATACGCATGATGGATTTACGATGTATGCAAGTTCCGTTGGGATGCCAGATAGTACCAGGGTAGAAGTTGCGGGCGGATGGCACGATGCTTCTGATTATTTACAATACGCTACTACTTCAGCGAATGCCACTTATCATTTATTGGCTGCATATCGTGATTTTCCATCTGTTTTCACGGATGAGAAACAAGCGAACGGATTAGATGGAAAGAATGGAATTGCGGATGTTCTAGATGAGGCTATTTGGGGATTAGACTGGTTGGTAAAGATGCATCCCAAGTCGAATATCATGTTTAATCAAATTGCAGACGACAGGGATCATACGGCGATGCGTTTGCCAGGTCAGGATTCTGTTTATGGACGCGGGCATGAGCGACCAGTTTATTTTATTGATGGAAATCCACAACAACGGGGTAAGTTCATGAACAATACAACTGGAACAAGTTCGACTGCAGCGAAGTTTGTGAGTGCCTTTGGCTTAGGTCATCAGCTTTTAAAGGGTCAAGATTCTGAATATGCTAATTTATTGAAGGAAAAAGCAGAAACAGCCTTACAATATGCTTACATAAAACCTGGAGTAACTCAGACAGTTTCTGTTAAGTCTCCTTATATTTATGCTGAGGATAATTGGGTGGATGATATGGAGTTGGCAGAAGCCACCATGTTTAATTTGAACAATAATCAAGAACATCTTCAAAAAGCGCTTGATTTTGCCAGACAAGAGAAAGTGACTCCATGGATGATAAAAGATACAGCGAACCATTATCAGTATTATCCATTTATCAACCTAGGTCATTTTGAACTTGCGAGGTCAGCAGAGGGAAAAGCTAAAAAGGAAGCCTTGAGTTATTATAAAGAAGGTATTGAAGCTGTTAATGCAAGGGCTAAAGAAAATATGTTTTACCGTGGGGTTCCATTTATATGGTGCAGTAATAATCTTACCACTTCATTTGCAATACAATGTTTATGGTACAGAGAAGCTTCAGGAGACCACAAGTTTCAGGAATTAGAACAGGCGAATATAGACTGGTTATTTGGGGTGAATCCATGGGGTACAAGTATGGTTTATGGATTACCTTCACATGGTGACACACCAACAAGCCCACATTCATCGTTTACATATTTACATAATTACCCAATTGATGGAGGATTAGTAGATGGGCCGGTTTATTCGTCTATTTATAAGAATCTGATTGGGATTCAATTGTATAAACCAGATGACTATTCATCGTTTCAAAGTGATTTAGTAGTTTATCACGATGATTTTGGGGATTATAGCACGAATGAGCCCACAATGGATGGGACAGCATCATTGATTTACTTGCTTTCGGCGAAGGAAGATGAGTCAAAAAAAAAAGATTAATTGATGCGCACGGAGCAATCATCCGTGGTGATAGCAGTAAGAAGCAAGTAAGCTTGATTTTTACGGGCGATGAGTTCAGGGAAGGGTTGCCGGTTGTTGCGAGAACATTAGAAAAGGAAAAGGTTCCGGGGAGTTTTTTTATTACGGGTAGATTCTTGGAGGATCAAAAGTCTGCAGAATTAATAAAGAAGCTATATGGTAAGGGACATTATATAGGACCACATTCCGACCAGCACTTACTTTATGCTCCATGGGAAAATAGAGATAGTTTGTTGCTGAGTAAGACAGAGTTTATTGATGATTTAAGTGCTAACATCAATAAAATTAAGGCTTTAGGGGTTGGTGGGGTGAATAAATTTGTTGCGCCCTATGAATGGTACAACAAAGAAATTACGACTTGGAGTTCTGAAATTGGATTAACGTTATACAATTTTACTCCTGGCTTAAGGACTGCGGCTGATTATACCTATCCGGACATGGGGAAGCGGTATATGTCTTCAGAAGCTATTTTAGGGCAGTTATTTGAGTATGAGCTGAAGGAAGGGTTAAATGGATTTGTAATAATAATTCATTTGGGGGCTGATCCTAAAAGAAAAGATAAATTATTTAATCAATTAGAAAGGTTGATTGAATTATTGAAGAATAAAAGTTATAAATTCGTGCCACTCGACGAGATATAAAATTATAATGCGTGTTTTTGCGTTTTTTAACAAAAAGTCGCATATTTACGGAAAAGTTATAGAAAGAATTGCAAATGCTGAATGCTATGATCAACACCACGGAGAAGGACTCCAACTATCAAGACCTAGACAAGATGTCGGTTCAAGAGATTCTGACAAATATTAATAATGAGGATAAAACAGTGCCGTTGGCAGTTGAGAAGGTGATTCCACAGATTGAATCGCTAGTTCAGGTTGTATCCGACCGAATGAAGGCAGGTGGGCGATTATTCTACATTGGAGCAGGAACATCAGGTCGCTTAGGAATTTTAGATGCTTCGGAGTGTCCTCCGACCTATGGGGTTCCATTTGATTGGGTAATAGGATTAATAGCAGGTGGAGATACAGCTATCCGCAAGGCAGTTGAATTTGCGGAGGATGATGTCGAGCAAGCATGGAAAGATTTAGAGGAGTTTGCCATCAATGAGAACGATTTTGTATTAGGGATTGCAGCTTCAGGAACCACCCCTTATGTTATTGGGGGTTTGGATAAGGCAAATGAGAAAGGGATTGCGACAGGTTGTTTAGTTTGTAATGGGAATTCTCCAATTGCGGCTAGGGCTAAATATCCAATCGAAGTGATTGTAGGTCCTGAGTTTGTTACAGGTTCGACCCGTATGAAAGCAGGGACAGCACAGAAATTGGTTTTAAATATGATCAGCACCGCAGTGATGATTCAATTAGGAAGAGTGAAAGGGAATAAGATGGTTGATATGCAGCTTTCGAATCATAAGTTGGTAGGTCGCGGAGTGCGGATGGTGATGGCAGAAACAGGTACCGATGAAGAGACAGCAACAGCATTGATCGAAGAATTTGGTAACGTTCGAAAAGCCATTGATAACTATAACCTTAACAAATAAAACAAATTTCGTCTACCTATGTCTCCAATTATTCTTCTAACCTTTATAGTGGTTTATTTTGGGATTTTATTGGCTGTAGCGCATTTTACATCCAAAAATTCTTCGGATAACTCTACGTTTTTTGTTGCGAACCGGAATGCTAAATGGTACATGGTTGCCTTTGGTATGATTGGTACCGCATTGTCTGGTGTTACGTTTATTTCAGTTCCTGGCGATGTTGGGAATACACCTGCAGGACTTACTGATGCCAATAATTTCAGTTACTTCCAATTTGTACTCGGAAATGCAATAGGCTTTATCATTATTGCCTATGTCCTATTGCCGCTATATTATCGGATGAATCTAACTTCTATTTATACCTATTTAGAGGAGCGATTAGGCCATAAGAGTTATAAATCAGGAGCAATGATATTCTTGATTTCCAGAACAATTGGTTCTGCGTTTCGATTGTATTTAGTTGCCATAGTTTTACAGCGATATATATTTGATGCCTGGAATGTTCCATTCATTCTGACCGTTGCGGTTTGTTTGATTCTTATCTGGCTGTACACCAATAAGGGTGGACTAAAAACCATTATCATTACAGATACCCTTCAAACGACATTCTTGTTGTTGGCCGTCGTACTTTCCATTTATTTTATGGCAGATGGATTAGGGCTAACCGTATTTGAGGCTTTTGAAAAAGTAAAAGAGAGCAGTTATTCAAAAATATTTATTTGGGAGAACCTATTAGGGGATCCTAGAAATATTTGGAAACATATTATTGGCGGTATTTTCGTAACGATTGCAATGACTGGTTTAGATCAGGATTTAATGCAGAAAAACCTTAGTATGAAGACCATCAAAGAGGCTCAGACGAATATGATGACCTTTACGGGGATCTTTGTCGTGATTAATATATTTTTCCTTGCGGTAGGCGCATTATTATATTTCTATGCAGATGCAAACGGAATTAGTATTGCTGACTTAGGTAAATCTGATTACTTATATCCAGAGATTGCCTTACGTCATTTATCTATTGTTCCTGGGATTATTTTTATGATGGGATTAACGGCTGCTACCTTTGCAACCACGGACTCCGCATTGACAGCATTGACAACCTCTTATTGTGTGGATTTCTTAAACTTCAACAAGAAGGAGAATCCGAATGACCCTAAGTTAGTTAAGCAACGTAATTATGTTCATTTGGCGTTTTCAGTTGTGATGTTATTGGTTATTTTGCTTTTCCATATCATCAATGATGAATCCGTTGTATCGGCTATTTTCAAGATTGCTGGTTATACGTATGGTCCATTATTAGGTTTATTCTCCTTTGGGATATTAACCAAGAAGCGTGTCAATGATAATTTAGTTCCATTTATCTGTGTGGTATCACCTGTTATCATTTATTTGTTGACGATGTATGTTTTACCACTTACAGCCTATAAAATTGGCTTTGAGCTGATTGTTTATAATGGCTTAATTACTTTTCTATTATTGTGGTTAACTTCTCCGGGGAATGTTAATAAGACCATGACAACGGTTAAGTAAGGCTAATCCTTGATTTGTGTGTGCAAAAAAATAACAGTAAGTTTGATTAACTAGTTTTTTTTGCACACATGTATCAAATGATTGAAGAATCTATCCAATCTATCCGTCGTAAAATCGGCGATTTCACTCCAGAATTCGGTATTATTTTAGGCACTGGCCTTGGGAAGCTTGTTGAAGAAATTCAGGTTGAGTTTCAGATGATGTATTCCAATATTCCGAATTTTCCCATTTCCACTGTTGAATTTCATTCTGGCAAATTAATTTTTGGCACCTTGAATGGGCGTAAAGTTGTTGCGATGCAAGGTCGACTTCATTATTATGAGGGTTATAGCATGCAAGAAATCACCTTTCCGATTCGGGTTATGAAGGGTTTAGGTATTCAGAAGCTTTTTGTTTCGAATGCATCAGGGTCATTAAATCCAGATATTAAAAAGGGTGATATCGGAATTATTGAAGATCATATCAATTTATTGCCGGATAATCCATTACGTGGGAGTAATGATGAGGATTTAGGACCTCGATTTCCGGATATGAGCCAGCCATATAACTTTAAGATGATTGAAGAAGGGATGGAAATTGCTTCTCGATTAGGTATTAGGACGCATAAGGTGGTATATGTATCTGCACCGGGACCGAATTTAGAAACGAGGGCGGAATATCGTTATATGCGGATTATTGGAGGTGATATTGTTGGGATGAGTACTGTTCCTGAGGTCATTGTTGCCAATCATATGGGTTTGCCAGTCTTTGCTATTTCTGTAATTACGGATGAGGGTTTTCATCCCAACTTAAGACCGGTTTCTTTAAAGGACATTGTGGAAGTTGCGGCCCAGGCAGAACCTAAAATGACAAGTATTTTAAAAGAATTGATTGCTTTGCAATAATTTTGGTTTTTTGCGTTATTTTTGGGGGCATAAATTTTGTACCGATCCTGATTGAGTATGCTTAGAAGGTTGCTGTTTGTATTGATATTGTTTAGTCTAGTTCCTAAACTTTACGCTCAGACTGAAGATGAGTTCAGTTCTGCCTTGGATTCTGCGCGTAATGCGGAGGACAATAAGAAAGATTCAGTCATTTTTACGGCGAAGTATGTTCGGTTTACGAATTTAAGGACGATGAAACAGGGGACGAAGACTTTCCAGATCGATACCTCCCATGTTAACTTTCAATATTACAATAAGCAAAATCTTCCCTGGGATCCTTCCATCAATCTAGGTTCATATGGACTTGCTACCCGAGACCTTTTGTTCAACCCGAATAAAACCATTGGATTCCAATCCGGTTATCATGCATTAGAAAGATATTTATTGACATCGGATTCTGTACAGTATTATCGTGCAAGAGCGAGATATTCGGAGTTGTATGCGGTAGGGTTCTTTTTTGATGATCAGGTTTTTAAAGCCAAGTTAGCACAGAATATCAATCCACATTTAAATGTCGGAGCGGAGTATCATGCTACGAATACGGATGGATACTATAATAACCAGCAGTATAGTGATCGTAAAGGGGCAGTTTTCGCATGGTATGAATCTCCGAGTAAGCGGTACAATCTATTATCGAATTTCACATTTAATACGCTTGATGCGACAGAAAACGGTTCTGTTCGGAACGATACATTATTCAGAGACACTTCAAGCAATACCTCACCTTCTCGATACCCTGTTCGATTGGATGGAATCCAAGGTAACCGTCCATTTAATAAGTGGAAGGATCTAGGTTTTTTCTTGAGACAGTCTTATTTTATGGGAAGGATTGACACGGTAAGTGGAAATGGTCCAGATGCTGAAATTCATCCTACGAATGTTATTGCTCATAATTCAAGTATCCGACAACAGAAATATATCTTTTTCAAGAATCAATCCGATTTATATAATGCCTTTCCTTATAACAATTTAGTTAGGGTGGATGATACGACAAAGATTACTACGATATCCAATGATTTTACGTATAGTTTTTATTTGCGAGGTAAGAATCTGAAGAATGAGGCCAAAGTAGAATTAGGTTTTCAAAATGATTTGATCTGGTATGCGGATAGTGTGTTGAATAAGTTTTACCAGAATAGTATGGTCAAGGGAGCCATAGGATATAAGTTTTCAGATAAGGTCGATGTTAATTTTACGGCCAATCAAATTGTCGTTGGTCGGAATTTTGGAGACTTTTTATATGAGGCCTATGCTGATGTTCACTTGAGTGATGTTTTTGGAAAGTTAAGAATCGGGGCTTATTCACAGAATAAATCACCGGAGATGATTTTTCAGAATGCGAATCTATCTTACCACTCTTGGAAAGAGGAGGATTTGAATTTAAATAAAATCAAAACACAAAACCTATCCTTTCAGTATGTGAATAATAAAATAGGTTTCAATGGTAAATTAGAATATTTTCTGATTAACAATTATACCTATTTCAAGGAGCTTCCGAATCCAGGTAATAATGTTTTGGGAGCAAGACATATAGCTCCAGAGCAGGAGGGGAATCTTAATTTGTTAAAGCTTACGGTTGGGCAGAATTTTAAATTTCGTCGTTTTCATTTAGACAATCGTGTTGTTTATCAGAAGTCGGATGCGATGGCGGTTTTGGCTACACCTGAGCTATATACTTGGCATAGTCTGTATTATGCAAATATCCTGTATAATGTCATGGATTTTAGGATTGGTATGGATGTTCGATTTAATACCCCATTCCGTACACCTTCCTATTCGATTAACTCCGGACAGTTTTACAACGATAATGTTGGTATAGAATTCTCCACATATCCTATTGCCGACGTTTGGTTTACAGGAAATATTGATCGTGTGAACTTGTTTTTGAGTTATAATTTTGTCAACCAACATGTATATCCAAAAGGATATTATACTGTAAGGCGATATCCAATGAACCCAGCATTTTTACGTTTTGGAGTTTCTTGGAAGTTCTATGACTAGGATATAGGTTATTTACTTTTTGCGGTCCAACCACCCAATTCAGATAATTTTCTACCAGCTTCTTTTAATAATTTAGCAGGCTTTGAGTCTAATCGATCATCAAAAACATCAATTTTCCCCATGATTGTAATTCCAGCATAAATAGTGCTTGAGAAGTCGAAGATAGGAACGGATAGAGAGGTGAAATCAGACAAAAGCTGACCTCTAGAGGTGCTTATTCCATTTGCTCGGATGTTATCGAGCATATTATATACTTCAGAAAGTGCGACAGGCTTGCCATTGAGGCTACCTTGTTTTTCGATTTCTTCGACGATAAAAGGTTCGATAAATGATAATGGTAAATGCGCTGCAAAATTTTTCCCCAAAGCGGAGGTCAATAAAGGCAGGACACTACCGATTCGAAGATCAAATATCGTTTGAGAATAAGGGCCATCAACTCGGTTTACAATGGTTGGTCCACGGTTTCCCCAAACACCAAGAAATACAGTTTGGCCAATTTCTTGGGCTAATTCTAGCATAACGGGCTGTGAGGAAGTGAGGATATTTACTTGGTCAAGGTAGCCAAGACCTAGCTTCAAGCAAGTAGGACCGAGGCTATAAAATCCAGTTGTTAGATTTTGTTCCACCACGCCAAGATTAATAAAGCTAGTCAGGTATGAGTGTATTTTACTAGGTGACAATCCGCTTTGTGCAGAAATTGTTTTCAGAGGCAGAGGTGCTGCTGAATGAACCAAGACCGAAAGGATTGAAAATCCTACGTCAATAGATTGAATACCGTTCTTTTTTTTCTCCATGAATTTTAAAGGGTAACAAAAGGCGAATCTAAATGTTTTTCCCTTATGGAAAAAACAAATTGATTCGCCGAATGCTAAAAATTAGTAATTGCCTGAAAGAAGTGCTCCACCCATTGGGACATGAGCTTTCAATCCTAACTCTTTTAACATACGATAAGTAGTACAGATTGCAGCAGTTGTCACAGGGATTTTTATTTCATTTTCAATAAAATCAACAGCTGGTAATGATGGCATTTGAACACAAGCTGATAAGACTAGAGCTTCAACATCAGTCAAGTCCAATTGCTTATAAATAGATTTTAGATTTTCAGGGTCTAAAGCGGCTACCTCTAGGTTGTCTGCGACTTCCAGAGCTACCCAATCCTTTACTATAAATCCCTGATCCTCAATATAGTCAACTACCATTTGTGTTAAGGGTTTCATATAAGGAGCTACTACAGCGATATTTTTTACACCCAATGCTTTTAGTCCTTCCACCAATGCTCCAGCACTTGTTACAATAGGAGTTGGGAAATCATTTTCGACTGTTTTTTGATGTAGTCTACTTTGCGAAACGCAGTGATACCCTTTGCCCATTGACATTATTGCAACCAAGCAAGCATAGCCCATAACATCTACATGAGCATCTGATAGTTCAATAGCACATTGGTCGGATTGGGCGTCCATTTTTTCAAGCTCTTCCTTTGTAACATGTTTCATTCGCATTCTGGAGGAATGGAATGTAAAGCGTTCTGGATAAATGCTTTCTCTGGCTCTGAATAAGGCAGGGATTTCAGTTTCCATGGTTACATTAGAGCTAGGGACGATTTGGCCGATTTTATATTTTAGTTTGGACATATGAAATAGGATTACGCCTTTACAATAGGATTCTTAAGAGTTCCAATAGGTTCAATTGTAATTTCTACAACGTCTCCAGGGAACATAAATTCTTGCGGGTCTCTACCAGCACCTACCCCAGCCGGTGTTCCAGTTGCTATGATGTCGCCTGGTTCCAAACTGATACATTCAGATATATCTTCAATAATAGCATTAACATTGAACAGCATGAATTTGGTGTTTCCATTTTGCTTTTCAATACCATTCACTTTTGTGATAATATCTAAGTTGTGCGGGTCAGTTAGTTCATCTGCTGTGATAATCATGGGTCCCATTGGAGCGTAGGTGTCCTGACCTTTAGACACGATCCATTGACCGGATCTTCTACAGTCCCTTGCGCTGATATCGTTAATGATTGTATATCCAAAAACATGATCTAGAGCCTTCTCTTTGGATACTTTCGTTGCCTTTTTTCCAATAATTACAGCTAATTCTCCTTCCCAATCCATTTGCTGAGTAATTTCCTCATTATGCTTAATAGGGTCACCATTAGCGATAACCGTGGTAGGTGGTTTACTAAAGATGACACATTTTTGAGGGAGTTCCTTTGAAGTATCTAAAGTACGAGCTGATTCGGCAACATGTTCGGTATAATTTAATCCGATACCGAAGATATTTTTTCTAGGCCTAGGAATTGGAGCCAAAAGAATAGCATTTTCAAAAGGAATACTGCAGGTTACCAAGTCAGTAACCGCAGATTCTTTTATTATTTTATCCAAAGCTTTTACGCCTATGTTTCCGAGGTCAATAAATTCAAGCATCGTTTTAGGAAGATCAATTCCAAAATTAATTCCTAGACTTTCGACATCAACGATGATATCAAAATCAGATATAATGACGCCTAATCGGCCTTCGGCTTCAGTGTTAGCTCTATATGTTACTAGTTTCATGAATTCGGTTTATAAATTTTATTCCACTATATTTTTTGATGACCATTATTTTCAGTATAGGCTTTTTCTTGATATAGGCCTAATTTGCTAATGGTTGGAAGGTCATTGAAATTAAATAAAAATGCTTCTTCGCTGTCGGATAAGTTGACATGTTCATGCCAAGCCCAAGCAGGGACACAGAAAGTATCTCTTTCCTTCCAGTCATATCTTTTGCCGTCGATAATAGTATAACCTTTACCTTTTGCACATTGGTAGATAAAACTACCTGTATGCTTGTGAGCTTTGGTTCTTTGGCCTGGTTTTAACATTTGCATTGCTGCACCCATGGTTTGCATTACGTGGCCACCTGTTAGTGGGTTTGAGTATTGCATTATTACACCGTCGAAAGGAGTTCCATCTGATACTTTTCCGGCATTAACCAGTGCATTATAAGTACTTTCCCAAGAATATTTGAATAATGGAGAATATGGGTTATTCCATTCTCTATCGACAGGTATCAATCCGCTTCCGGAATAGCTCATTGGGGAATAATTCATTGGCACCACTTCTTCTTGACCATCTTCGTCATCATATACCGCATAATCATTCGCTTCCAATGCATTCACCAAAGGAATATCCAAGCCATCCATCCAGACACAAGTTTTTCCATCTGGGTCTACACCATGTTCATGCCAGGTGCTATTTGGAGTAATGACAAAATCATTGACACCGAGGGATATTTTATTTCCATTGACTATGGTATAGCCTTTATCGCCTTCCATGATGAAGCGCAATGCTGCGGCTTTATGTCGATGTGCGGGAGTTGATTCTCCTGGTTGAGTTACCTGAATTCCTGCATATAACCATCCGCAGGCAGCTTTTACATTCGCTCTTTTTTTATTGATGAGGTAGACGACTCTTCTTCCGGCTTGTCCGGGGGTTACTAATCTTGCAGATTCTAATACAAGATCTCGGAGTTCGTCGTATTTCCAGAGCATTGGCACTGAGTTGGAAATAGGTTCCCAAGGTTCAATTTCATTGGCTACGGTCCATAAAGCACCGGTATCCAATTCTGCAAGCTTACCATAATAAGCTTTTAATTCTTCATTATCTTGTACACGTGCTCTGCCGTAAACATCATCTTTACCTTTATAAATGTTTGTTTCCATGATGAGCTGGTTTTATAGTTTATAATTTATGATTTATATGAATTCAAATTGGTCATATCCACCCATTGATTTAAATCGGTTTCCTCAGATTGTAGATTCAAGGAGTTATTTGGGTCAGCAAAATTGATTGCATTATTTGCAGTTATATTTACCTTCAGGTTGAAGATATCAAATCTATTGTAATGACCGAGTAAATCATGCATTTGTTTTGGTTGAATACATTTTTCGAGGTCAATTTCTGCATATACAATTCCTTCATCATCTATTATAGATTCTCCAATTTGTTGTCCGTTAGGATCGATAAAGCCAGAATAAGAGCTATTTTTTCTGGTCAAGAGTTCTCTTGCATTCGGAACTTCTTTTTCAAACATTTGAATAATTTCTTCTGAAATAGTTGAGCAAGAAGTAATCGTATATACCTTTCCTTCGAAAGAATGGGCTGCGGCTCTTATTTTAATTGCTTCAGCCATATTGTAATCCGTTGGGGCAACAGGTAGGGCGATATAATTGGCGATGTGGATCAATTCACCTTGAGCCAATAGGGCAAATCTGGCTAAGGTATTGGTATTCTCGCCACAAGCTAGGGCGCCTAAAGGACCCACACTAGTTTCATGAACTTTTAATGAAGAGCCATCACCACCACTCCAGGTAAGTTTTTCAGCCCATGTAGGAACTAGTTTTCTATGTTTACCTAAGACCTTTCCTTCATTGTTGATAGTTATTATAGTATTATAAAGTGTTCCAACTTTTTCTTTTACGCGTTCATTTAAACCAATTACAACATTGATATCGTAGTCTTTTGCTGTTTGCGCTATTTTATCAATTTCAGGTCCGTCAGCTGTAATAGAATTCAAGTACAGTTTTTTAAACCATTTACTGCCTTCGACTGGACTCATGATCCAATTCCAATAAGGGTAAGCCGAAATAAAAACTTCAGGGAAGGCAATTAGCTTGGCGCCATTGTCTGCTGCTTCTTTAATGATTGAACAAACCTTAGCCACAGTAGCGTCTACATTAAAGTAAACTGGAGAGGTCTGAACGGCAGCCGCTTTGAACTTAGGAAATTTCATGATGTCGTTTAAAGTTAATTAAGTTTATAATAATCTGTAATTCAAAACTACGAAATTAAATTCAACAATAACAAATAAAAAATGACAATATTAAATTATAATGTATATATAACACATTAAATTCAGCTATTATGAAATTAATTTTGCAATTCTAAAATTATATTTATATTTGTTCTAACAGCCAACTGAGGTTATCCAATTTACGCCTTGGTTTATAAACACGATTATTATGAGAAGCTTCGAGCAAAAGGTATGTCTTATTACAGGTGCCGCAACGATTGGTCTTGCGATTGCTGAAAAATTTATTCAATTAGGTGCCCATGTTGTGGTTGGTGCTTTGGATTTAGGTTCTGAAAGGGATTTTAAGGGTCATTATGGGGATCAATTTGATTTTGTGAGCACAAATATCACTAGCGATTCAGCATTATCTAATCTATTAAACTTTTGTATTGATAAATATGGTCGGGTTGATGTGTTGGTAAATTGTGCTGCCGCCTACGGCGATGATGGTGCCTCTACCAGCCGGGAAACTTGGTTGAATACCTTAAATACCAATGTTGTATCAGCTGCCATTTTTGGAGAAATGGTGCGTCCTTATTTAAAGCAGTCTGGCGGCAATATCATCAATATTGGTTCAGTTTCTGGTGTTTTTCCTCATATCCAACGGTGGTCCTATCCGGTTTCAAAAGCAGCATTACTTCATTTGACAAAAACTCAGGCATTAGAATATGCGGCTGACAAGATCCGTGTTAATATGATCCGATTGGGTCATATCTGGTCATTGCCTTTTGAAGGGTTGACAAAGAACGATCGTGAGCATGCTAACCGGGTGACTAGTCCATTTAATTTAATGGATCGTGTTGCGAATGCTGAGGAGGTTGCGAATGTGGTTGCTTTTGTGGCTTCGGGTGAAGCTTCCTATATGACAGGGAGTGAGACGGTGGTAGACGGGGGATATAGTGCGCAAGGGCCGGAGCAACATGATCCCTTGTTTCCAAAATTGGCGAAATAAAAAGAATCCAAAATAAACAAAAGATAAGATTATGAGAAGAATTGCAATCGTAGGAGCTGGCCAAGCGGGTTTACAAACAGCAATTGGTCTATTAAAAAACGGTGGTTATGAGGTTACTGTTTTTAGTAACCGGACTCCCGAACAAATAAGAACAGGAAAAGTAATGTCGAGTCAATGTATGTTTGATATGGCGTTACAAAATGAACGTGAAATAGGAATAAATTATTGGGATGATTCCTGTCCTCCGGTTCAAGGATTAGGGGTAACTGTTCCTAATCCTGAGGTTCCTGGAGAGAAACTATTTACTTGGGCTGGCCGATTAACGCATGATGCTCAGGCTGTTGACCAACGTATAAAGATGCCTAGGTTAATTGAAGAGGTTGAAAAGTTGGGTGGAAAATTTGTGATTGAAGATGTTGGAGTTCCAGAGATGGAACAGATGACTTTGGAGTATGACTTAGTATTGGTTGCTGCGGGTAAGGGGGATATTGTTAAGACCTTTGAGCGCGATGCCTCCAGAAGCCCTTTTGATGCTCCACAACGTGCTTTAGCATTAACCTATGTAAAAGGAATGGTTCCAAGCACTCCATTTTCTAAGGTTTCTTTTAATTTAATTCCGGGAGTAGGAGAATATTTTGTCTTTCCTTCCGAAACCATCAATGGCTATTGCGAAATTATGGTATTTGAAGGTATACCGGGTGGTCCGATGGATTGTTGGGCTGATGTGAAAACGCCAGAGGAACATTTGGAAAAAAGTTTATGGATTTTGAAGACCTTCTTGCCTTGGGAATATGAGCGTTGTTTGAATGTAACCTTAACTGATGATAATGGAATCCTAGCTGGGCGTTTTGCTCCAACGGTTCGTAAGCCTGTTGCTACATTACCAAATGGAGGTAAAGTTTTTGGTGTTGCAGATGTCGTGGTTGTTAATGATCCTATAACGGGTCAAGGGTCTAATAATGCGTCCAAGTGTAGCAAGGTTTATTTAGATGAGATCATTGCTCGTGGAGATCAAGCTTATACAGAGGAATGGATGAATGCGACTTTTGAGAAATATTACGATTACGCTCAAACGGTTACGAATTGGACAAATTCCATGTTGACTCCTCCCCCTCCACATATTTTAAATCTAATGGGAGCTGCTTCACAAGCGCAGTCTTTAGCGGATTTAATTGCGAATAATTTCAGTGATCCTTCGAAGTTTACACCATGGTGGTTTGATGCAGGATTAACAGAGGAGGTAATTGCGACACATGTTTCAAAAGTTATGAGTTAGCACAAAATATAAAGGGTTATGAGAGAGTTTAGAAATGCCTGCGGGAAATTTGCAACTGGGATTGTTGTGATTACGACAGAACATGAAGGTGTGGTGCATGGAATGACTGCTAATGGTTTCATGTCTGTATCATTGGATCCGAATCTAATATTGATATCCATTGATAATAATAAAAGGATGCATTCCTTATTAAAGGAGAGTAATAAATATGCAATTAGCATCCTAGCGCATCATCAGGAGAAATGGAGCAGACATTTTTCTGGCTCTCCACAAGATGATTTCATTGTTGAGTTCAAGGATTTTCATGGGGCAAAGGTTATTCCAGACGCGGTTGCCTATTTTGAGACCTCTGTTGTTTCGCAACATTTGGAAGGTGATCATACTTTATTTGTAGGTCGTGTAAATCACTTTGAATGCAATGAACAGGATCCTATTTTATATTGGAAAGGATCATATACAAAAATCAATTAATTAAAAAAGACATGAAGATATCTGTAGTTGGTGGTGGGCCGGCAGGGATGTATTTTTCAATTCTTGTTAAGAAAGCATTGCCTCATGTTGAAATCAATATTTATGAGCAGAACAACATAACTGATTCTTTTGGGTTTGGGGTTGTTTTTTCAGATGAAACCTTGAGTGAGTTTTTAACCAAGGATGCTCGATCTTATGATTTAATTCGCAGTAAGTTTGCTTACTGGGATAACCTGGATGTTTATCGTGATGGGGAGGTGGTTCGAATAACAGGTAATGGCTTTTGTGGTTGTTCTAGAAAAACATTATTAGAATTGCTTGCCCAACGTTGTCTTGAAGAAGGGGTGAATATACATTCTCGTCATCGGATTGAGGACTTATCGGAACTATCAGATAGCGATATGATCATTGCAGCAGATGGTATCAATAGTTTAATTCGCTCAAAATTACAATCAGATTTTGAAACCACTGTTATTCCAAAGAAAAACAGATTTGTTTGGATGGGTTCTACGAAACCTTTGGATGCATTTACCTATTTTTTCAAAAACACCGAGTTTGGACCATTTGTAGCCCATAGTTATCAATATGAGGAAGGAATGAGTACTTGGGTTATTGAAACTACCGAGGAGGCGTTTCAAAATGCAGGATTCGTAGTCGATGATGAAATTGGCACTAAGAAAAAGTTGGAGGATATATTTTCAAAGGAATTAGATGGTCATCCATTATTAACAAATAAATCTCATTGGAGGAGTTTCCCATTAATTACGAATAAAAAGTGGCATAAAGATAATGTCATTTTATTAGGGGATGCGGTTGCATCTGCTCATTTTTCAATTGGGTCAGGGACTAAATTGGCGATGGAAGAAGCTATTGCCTTATCCAATTCAGTTATAGAAAATGAAGGCGATGTTCAAAAGATATTCGCTCATTATGAAGATACCTTTAGACCTCGGGTTGAGTCGATCCAGAATGCGGCGAATATTTCAATGGCATGGTTTGAATCGATGGACAGACATATTAAGCAGCCTGATTTTATGGCTTTTGCATTTGATGTGATGTCCCGGTCAAGGAAAGTGACTTATGAAAACCAAGCCATTCGGGATGGCAGTTTTACGAGGAAAGTATTGGAGGCCTTTAATCGTAGGCAGCAAACAGAATCGGGAAAATCACCTGCGTTTTGTCCTTTTAACTTACGCGAATTGAATTTGAATAACCGGGTTGTGATGAGTGCCATGGGCCAGTATGCAGCAGATGCAGGGGTAGTAAATGATTGGCATTTGATGCATTATGGCTCACGAGCAACAGCGGGCTTAGGATTGATTATGTCAGAAATGACGGCTGTTGATGTGGATGGGCGGATTAGTCCAAGATGCGCAGGTATTTATACTGAGGCGCAAGCAGATGCTTGGAAGCGCATTGTGGATTTTATTCATCAAAATTCAGAAACCAAAATTGGGATTCAATTAGGCCATTCAGGTCGTAAAGGTTCAGTTTCGAGAACTTGGGAGGGAGGATTTCAACCTCTTGATTCAAAAGATAGGTGGCAAGTGATTTCAGCATCAGATAAAGCATTTGGAATAGGTTATCAAATACCAAAAGCTATGGAAAAAGCGGATCTGGATTATGTGCTTCAGCAATTTACTGAAGCTGCCAAAAGAGCTGACCAAGTAGGTTTTGATATGATTGAATTGAGTGCATGTCATGGGATGTTATTAGGGTCATTTTTATCACCATTAACTAATCTGCGTACAGACGAGTATGGAGGTAGTTTGGATAATAGATTAAAATTTCCGCTGAAAGTCTTCAGAAGCATTCGTTCCGTTGTAGATTCTAGAAAACCAATATCTGTAAAAATTTCTGTTGAGGATTGGAAAGAGGGTGGAAATACGATTGAAGAAGGAATAAAGATTGCCCAGGCGTTTAAAGATGCAGGGGTAGATTTAATATCGGTGACTTCTGGCGGAACGGTTCCAGATCAAGTTACCAAAGAAGGTCCGATGTGGCAGGTTCCATTGGCAGATGCTATAAAGCATGATGTTGATATTCCAGTTATGGCAATAGGACAATTTACTACAATAGATCAAATTAATACAACTTTACTTGCGGATCGCGCAGACCTAGTTGCCTTGGGGAAAGCGATGTTGGTCAATCCGGGTTTTGTGTTGCAAAGTGCAGCTTATGAGCAGGAGTCCTTAAACGGAATGATTCCAGGCCCATATCAGGTTGGAGTTTCGCAATTATATAAGAGCCAGCAATGGATGCGTCGTGAGTTTGAGAAGATGAAAGTCGCCTTAAAGCCGCAAAGTCATAAGTAATATTTGAATTTAATTGAAAGACTAACCAAATTATATAACTATGATACAGAAACATAACTTTCTTAAAAAAGACAAGTTTTTATTGGGGACATTCTCCACGAATTGTGGTGGCGGAATGACTGTTTCGAAGCTTCCTGATCGCTGGAGAGCGAACTGGGAGAATAATTTAAAATTGGGATTAATGCTTGACGAGGCAGGTATTGATTTTATGCTTCCTATTGCAAGATGGGTTGGCTATGCTGGTGAAACGGATTTTCACGGCGAGGTAATGGAGACCGTTACTTGGGCAACTGCATTATTGGCAAGAACGAAGCAGATTACTGTTTTTGCAACTATTCATACAGTAGCCAACCACCCGGTAGTTGTTGCTAAACAAATAGCAACTATTGCACAGATTAGTTCAGACCGTGTTGGTTTGAATATCGTTGCTGGTTGGAATAAACCTGAGTACGATGCCTTAGGGATTCCCTTGCCAAAGGATCATGAAACCCGTTATGGCTATGCTCAAGAGTGGTTTAATTTTATTAAAAGATTATGGACAGAGGAAGATCCGTTCAATTTTGACGGAAAATATTTCCATACGACCAGAAGTTATGGCAATCCGAGACCTTCAAGTATGCCTCCAATTTTTAATGCGGCAGGTTCGGGTCAAGGTCGTGAATTTGCCATAGCAAATGCAGATTTTCTATTTACTCCAGCTATTGATTTAGAGCGGTCAAAAGCAGAAATTGCAGAATTAAAACAAAAAGGTGTTGATGCGCAAAGAGATGTGAATGTTCTGACCTTTTCACATGTGATCTGTCGCCCAACGGAGGAGGAAGCTTTAGCGGAGCGTCAGCGGATTTTGGATAATGCAGATTGGGCTGCAACCGATAATCTGATCAATTTACAGTTTGCACATGCGCATAGTTTTCCGCATGATTTATTAAACAGTATCCGTGAAGGTATGGCCTTGGGACATGGAGGTTTTCCATTAATTGGTACACCTCAACAAGTTGCAGATGGTCTCATCGCATTACATGAAGCGGGATTTAAAGGTACTACATTATCATTCTTCGATTATGCGGAGGAGTTCCCGTATTTTAGGGATAATGTTTTACCCATCCTAGTAGAGAGAGGAATTCGTTAACCAAAATATAAACTTATGCAATCATTACAAGATATTATTAGCTCGGGTTCCATCCGGTTTGTGGATATGACCCATACATTGAATGAATCATTTCCAGGATTGCCATTGCCTGCAGAGTTTGGGCAGGTTGCTACCTTCAAGAAAACAGAAATATCTCGATATAATGAACTTGGTCCAGGATGGTATTGGAATAATATTTCTTTAGGAGAGCATTTTGGGACCCACTTTGATGCACCTGTGCATTGGGTTACGGGCAAGGATTATAAGAATAATACCGTAGATACTATACCAACGGAACATTTTATGGCAGCCGCTCAGGTTATTGATGCTTCAAAGGAAGTAGCCGCTAATCCAGATTTTGTGCTGACTCCGGAATTTATTCAAGATTGGGAAGCAAAACATGGGGAATTACGGGCAAAGGAATGGGTTTTGTTTCGTACCGATTGGCACAAAAGAGCTATAGGTCCAGAGTTTTTAAACCAAGGAGAAGACGGGTTGAATCATACTCCTGGTCCAAGTAAAGAGGCTGTGGAATATCTTATCAGTAAGGATGTATTAGGTTTTGGAGTAGAAACATTAAATACGGATGCAGGGATGTCTTTTGTGTGGGATTTTCCATTGCCATGTCATACTTTGATGCATGGAGCTGGGAAATATGGGTTACAATGTCTACGCAATTTAGATCAATTGCCGGCTCGAGGTGCAGTCGTAGTAGCAGCACCATTGAAAATAGAAGACGGCTCGGGCAGTCCACTGCGCGTATTTGCTATAGTTGAGGGGTAAAACATACCCCTTCAATCAAATTAATAAAGAAGATTATGGCTGAAAAATCATTTAAGAAAGAAGTCGAAACTCTTCGCAAGGGAGCAGGTGAGGTATTCCATGGAGAAGGAATATTGGCCGTAACTAAAGCTCTGTTGCAGTGTGGAGTAGGATATGTGGGTGGATATCAGGGTTCGCCAATTTCACATTTGATGGATGTGTTTGCAGATGCTGAACCTCTTTTAGAAGAACTTGGGGTTTATTTCGAAAATTCAGCTTCCGAAGCTGCAGCAGCAGCGATGCTTTCTGCATCGGTTTATTACCCCGTTAGGGGTGCTGTCACATGGAAATCAACTGTAGGAACGAATGTCGCTTCAGATGCACTTTCCAATTTAGCTTCAGGAGGTGTTACAGGTGGGACATTGGTGATTGTTGGTGAGGACTATGGTGAAGGATCATCCATTATGCAAGAGCGGACTCATGCTTTTGCAATGAAATCTCAAATCTGGATGCTTGATCCCAGACCGAATTTAGAAAGTATTGTCAGATCGGTAGAATTAGGATTTGAGCTTTCTGAGGCAAGCAATACTCCTGTGATATTACAGTTAAGAGTTCGAAGTTGTCATTTACATGGACAATTTATTGCCAAGGATAATCAAAAGCCCAAGGTAAAGATTAGTGATTGTTTAAATGAACCTAAAAGAGATGTAAGTAGAATTGTTTTACCACCAGCTACTTTCCTTCATGAAAAAGAAAAAGTGGAGTCTCGTTTGCCGAAGGCAATCCAATTTATTAAAGATCATAAAATAAATGAATTCCTCTCAGGAGAAAGGGAGGATATAGGCTTTATTGTTCAGGGAGGCTTGTTCAATAACCTAAATCGCTCTTTGGTAGCATTGGGTTTGTCAGATAATTTAGGGAATGTGAAAGTTCCTATTTATGTAATGAATGTGGCATATCCGGTTATTCCTGATGAGGTTCTAGAATTTTGTAAAGGTAAAAAATCGGTATTGATGATTGAGGAGGCTCAACCAAACTATGTCGAACAGAATATTGGTTATCTACTCCATAAAAATGGAATTGACTGTAAGCTTTATGGTAAGAATGTTTTGCCAGAAGTTGGAGATTATACAATTGGGGTTGTCAAAGAAGGATTAGTAAAATTCTTTGAAGCCATTGGGGAGAATTTAAGTTCGGAACAGAAAGAGATATTCACCAAGAAAATTACGGAAGAAGACAATAAACAGTTGTTGGAGCAGGTTCCTGTTAGGCCTGCAGGATTTTGTACAGGCTGTCCTGAGCGGCCGATATTTGCGGCTTTAAAAATAGTTCAGGAAAAACTTGGTCAGCATCATGTTGCTGGCGACATTGGTTGTCATCTATTTTCTATTTTACCACCATTTAATATTGGTGCTACTACAATGGGATATGGGTTAGGTGCTTCCTCCGCAGCAGCATTCAATTTGTTCAATACCCCCACTCAAGAAGGACAAAAGCGGCCAATCGCCATTATGGGTGATGGCGGTTTTTGGCATAATGGATTGACCTCAGGAATTGGGAATGCTGTTTATAATAAGTTTGATGGATTGATTATCATCATTGATAATTATTATGCGGCAGCTACCGGTGGTCAGGATATTCCATCTTCACGAGCATTTAATTTCCTTAGAACCACAAACAATCCCATTGAAAATGCTGTAAAAGGGGTCGGAGTGAAGTATGTAAAGATTGTAGATCGGACTTATGATGTGGAGAGGATGGTCAAAGAACTGACCAAGGCACTTACAACAAAAGAAAAGGGTCCCAAGGTTATTATTGCTCAATCTGAATGTAGTTTAAATAAGGAGCGACGTAAGAAACGAATATTTAAGAAACGAGTAGAAGAAGGTAAGCGAGTTGAGAGTGAGAAATTTGGAGTGGATGCAAAAGTTTGTACAGGGGATCATGCCTGCATGCGTTTGTCTGGTTGTCCGTCTTTGACTCTAAAATATACGGATAATCCATTGCGTGAAGATCCAGTTGCACATATCGAGCAGTCTTGTGTTGCTTGTGGGAATTGTGGTGAAGTGGCGGAAGCTGCAGCTTTATGTCCTGCGTTTTATAGTGCCAAAGTGATTCGCAATGCTGGTTTTATGGAGAAATTAGTTTATAAATTTCAGTATAGCATTATTAATTTTTTACAGAAGCGTAGGGCGTCAAAACAAATTACAGTATGATGGAAGAAGGTAAAAACATAATAGAACCTATTAAAGTTGCAATAATTGCTGTTGGAGGAGATGGCGGAGGAGTATTGACGCAGTGGATTGTTCAGTTAGCTTCAAAAAATGGATATTGGGCGCAATCCACAACTATTGCAGGAGTTGCCCAACGTACTGGATCTACTGTGTATTATTTGGAATTATTTCCTGAAGCTGCAATTCCAATGCAGGATGGTAAAAAAGTATCACCAGTCCTTGCTCAGATGCCAGCACCGGAGGATGTGGATGTGGTCATGGCAACTGAATTAATTGAAGCTGGACGGGCCATCCAAAGAGGATTCGTCAGTAAGAAAACAACATTAATCTTTTCTACGCATCGGAATCTTGCCATACAGGAAAAAGAAAAACCTGGGGATGGTATCCTTGATGGTTCCTCCATTTTTGAACTCTCTAGAAAATATGCTAAATCCAGTGTTTATGCGAACTTAAAGGAGTTAGCAGATAATAATAAAAGTGTTATCTCAGCAACATTGTTTGGAGCTTTAGCTGCATCAAATTCTCTGCCCTTTAGGGTGGAGCAATTTGAAAATACCATCAAAGACGGTGGGGTCGCAGTTTCAACCAGCTTGGCAGCATTTAAGGCCGCATTCGGCTTAGTAGGTTTAGGCTTATCCGCTAAGGAAGCCACTCCATTTGTGCCTGAATTAAAACCAGCGGTTTTTGATCAGATGCCAGAGACGACAAGCTCAAAGAAATTAAATGAAGTTTTATCAGAAATCAGAACCACATTGCCTGAAAATACTCATTCCATTGTTTTTGCTGGGGTAAAACATCTAATAGAATGGGGTGATGTGGCATGGGCTAAAGAATACGTTGGAAGGTTAAAGAAGTTTGCTGATGTTGAAAAGAAGCATCCAGAAAAGAATAATCAGTTGCTACAGTCTGTGGCGAGGTATTTATCACTTGCAATGGCCTATGATGATTTGGTAAATGTTGCAGATGTCAAGACTAGAGCAGAACGTTGGGAGACGGTATTTGGTCAAGTTGGAGCTAAAAAGGGTGAAATCGTGAAAACTACAGATTATTTCCACCCTCGTTTCGAAGAAGTTTTTGGGTTTATGCCTGTAAAACTTGGTAAGAAAATGGAAAATAGTGAGTCGGCACAACGATTTTTTACAAAATATTTGGATAAAGATCGTCGAATGAATACACATAATGTTTTTTGGTTTACCATGTTATATACATTGGGAGGTATGAAAAAATACCGTAAAAAAACTTTAAGACATTTTGAAGAAATGCAAAATATAGAGGGTTGGTTTAACAGGTTATTTGAAGTTGTAGAGGTGAACTATGATCTGGCAGTTCAATTAGCAAGAACCTATCGTTTGAAAAAAGGTTATGGTGATACTTATGCTCGTGGGCATTCAAAATTCAAGATGTTGAATGAGTTGGCGGTCAAACATAAAGGGGTTTCTGGAATAGAAAGTCAATTGTCGCAATTGATCGAGTATGGTTTGAAAAACCATGAGGCAGAACAATTGCAAGGTCAAATCGCATTGGTAGAAGCAGAATTAGAAAGTAGGTCAGAAAGTTCAATGAATCATTAAAATAGAAAAAATTATATGAGTCAGAACGTAATAGTAATAGGTAGTGGAATAAACAGCTTGGTATGTGCTGCTTTATTGGCGAAAAGAGGAAAGAGAGTCACTGTGTTTGAGAGGTCATCTAAGTTAGGAGGATGTATTCAAAGTGAAAGAGTGGAAGGCTGTGTGATTGATACGTTCTCAACTGCATATCCTTTATTCGTTACTTCTGCGGCCTATCCTATTTTAAAAGAGGATTTGGAAAATGAAGGTGTATTTTTTGTTTCAAATGATGTCCCTACAGGGGCATTGACCACTGATTTAGAATGGTCAATATTAGGAACGGATAGAAAAAAGAATATTGAATCCTTTAACAAATTAAGTCCTGGCGATGGAGATCGATTTAATGAACAGATGGATTGGGTGAATCAGCATGCTGAGATTTTATTCACGTTTTTAGGTGGTGAAATCATGACCCTAAAAATGGGGAAATTCTTGGCAAAGTACCTTTGGAAGCAAGGGATTTCGAAATCATCTGAAAATGCACAGGAGTTTTTAAAAAGTGTGCGTGACGATTTACCAGATTATTTCTCGTCAAAAGCACTCTTAGCGAATCTCGCTCCATGGGTTCTACACTCTGGTTTGTCTCCAGAGAGTCCTCTTTCTTCGACCATGGCTAAGGTTACTGCAATGAGTATTGAGATGGTTGGATTGCCACTGGTGAAAGGCGGTAGTTATAAAATTGTAGATGCTTTTAAAAAGATAATTGAAAATAACGGTGGAAGTTGTTATACCGATTGCCATGTAGAGCGAATTCTTTGTGATCATAAAGGGAATGTAGAAGGGGTGGAGTTAGCAAATAAGGAACAATATATGGCCCAACATGTTGTGGCAAATGTAACCCCGACACAGCTATATGGTAGCTTGTTGAAAGATCAGTCTCAGATTGCTCAAAAAGTGGTAAAACAAACCAAACAATACAAGTATGGAAAAGGAAATATGCAAATTCATCTGATATTGAAAGAAAAGCCAATTTGGGTTCAAGAGGCCTTGCAAGATGTGACCTATGTGCACCTGACGGATGGAATTAATGATGTTTCAAAAGCAGTTAATGAAGCAGTTAGACAGCAACTTCCATCAAAAGGAACAATCTGTATAGCACAGCCTACAGCTGTAGATCCCTCGCGGGCAAGCGATGGAAAACATGTTTTATGGATCCAATTGCCTGAATGTCCAAATTATCCTGAATCTGATGCTGGTGGAGAATTGGATGGACTTTGTCAGGGTGTATGGAGTACGGAATTATCTGAAGCCTATGCTGATCGAATCATTGATCGAATATCTACCTATATCCCGAATTTAAAAGATGCAATAATTTATAAAAGAATCATGTCTCCTAAGGAGCTTTCGGAAACTAATATCAATCTAGTACATGGAGATCCATATTCAGGTCAATGTAATCTAGATCAATACCTGCTATGGCGACCTATGTCATCTGTAAAGAATCATGAAACACCTATAAAAAATTTATTTCATATCGGAGCTTCGACTCATCCTGGCCCCGGGCTAAGTGGCGGTTCTGGATTTTTAGTTTCTCAAAAAATAAAATAATTATCAAACGTGAGTATGGGACAAGTATTTACTAAGACGCAAAAAGTAAAATTTCAGCATTGTGATGCTGCTGGTATTGTTTTTTATCCAAGATTTATGGAGATGTTGAATGAATTAGTGGAGGATTGGTTTGAGGAAGAATTAGGATTTCCATTTAAGGAATTACATCATGGCGAAGGGATACCGACAGCGGATTTAAAAGTAGCCTTTGTCTCTCCGGCTAGACTAGGGGATGTTTTTGTCAAAAGTTTAACGGTTTCCAAACTTGGTAATTCTTCATTAACCTATAATTTTAAATTCGCGTTTGAAGATCGGATAGTGTTGCAAGGCGAATGCACACTTGTACATGTTGGTCTATCTCAAGATCAATTAAAATCTCAACCTTGGTCGAACAGTGTAAGAGAAAATATTCAAAGATTTATTCAAGAATAAGAAAAACTGAATGTTGAGAATCCTCATTTCCTAGTTTCTTTATAGGAATTGGGGTTAAGTTTATTCGATATTTTCCAATAATTAAAATTTATCTATTAGATTATATCAATATATGTATACTGATTCTCAATGACTATTGCTTAGTAAACAAAAACTTTACTTTTAAGGAATGTTTTTTTAATAGTAAAATGCTTACTTGTGGAAAAAGTAAAATATGTCTTTAGTTTATTTCGTCTACATCCTAACAAACGCGAATAGAACGATTCTCTATTCTGACGTTACTAACAACCTGAAGAGCAGGCTTCTCTTTCATCAGTCGATGACTTTATCTCAAAATGCTTACACCAAGAAATATAAGGTATTTTACCTTATATATTTTGAAGCTTTTGCAGAAGTGGTGGATGCTATAAAGCGAGAAAAGGAAATTGATAGCATGTCGAGAAAAATGAAAGAAGAATTAATAAATTCTAAGAACAAGAATTGGGAATTTCTAAATGATAAGATTTAATCTATGGAATCTCTCTTTTCATTAATTAAGGTTATGTTTTAACATTAATTATTAATAATTGAATTTAGTAAGGTCTTCTCTCGAAAGGTAGAAAGTTAGTAAAATGAAAAAGCAACTCAATTGAGTTGCTTTTTTTGTTGGTGGAGGCTACTGGATTCGAACCAGTGACCCTCTGCTTGTAAGGCAGATGCTCTGAACCAGCTGAGCTAAGCCTCCTTTTGTTGGTGGAGAATACTGGATTCGAACCAGTGACCCTCTGCTTGTAAGGCAGATGCTCTGAACCAGCTGAGCTAATTCTCCTTTTCCCTGTTGCGGTGTGCAAATATAGGGGTAAAATCTGATTTACAAAATATTTTGTAGATATTTTTTATGTGAATTTCGACAAATAATTCAAATCCAAATAATTAATTTGAAATTCGATCTAAAAGTTCCTTCTATACTCGGAAAATTTATTATGATTTTATTTGAGATATTACCTTCTACTGCAGGAACGAGTAGATTCTTTCCATGTAATAGGCTTCATCTAAAGTTCTCACAAGTTCTGTCATTTCAAAATGATCGAAAGAGAAGTTTATCCCTAAATATGGACTATTCAATAATATCCTTTGTCGACCATCAGGAAATGAAACTGGACTATTTTCTAAATAAATGTCTTTTACAATTCTTCTAAAGGTGATAAAATCCTCTTTACTAAAATTAATTAGGAGATTATTGAAACAAAGATGAATGATATTTTGATCCTCAGGCATGCTAATGAACCCTTGGTCGTGTTTGGAGAGTATTTTTAGTCGACAGTTATCCATATGTGTCGGAGCCGTTTTTTGTGCCTGCCTTACCCGCATGCCTATCATTCATGCGGGTAAACAGGACTTTTGTATAATTGAAACTGTTTTCTTTGCAGGAGTAAAAGTAGATATTATTTAGAATGATTATAAATAAACTTCCCAATATGACATTTCTATTATATTTTGTCGTTAGAGTTAAAGTTCTTTAATATTGATGTTTCTAAAGCTAACTGAATCAGTGTGGTTTTGAAAAGCAATCTTTCCTCTTGGAAAGGTTGCGAAAGCAGGATAGTTCTTCATGTTGCTATTTGCAACCTTTTGTTTGAATTCTGGTGTATTGATACTATCTTGAAATGTGATTTTGTCATTTAACCAGAAAGTAACCTGGCCATCTTTTTGTTTTATCTTCCCTTTATTCCATTCTCCAAAGGCATTCGGTTTGGAGTTGCTACCTATGCATTCAACAGAGTATAAACATCCAGCCCAGTGTGTTGAGTCTACCTGATGTCTCGGTTCTGCATTAGCATTGTCTAAAAGTTGCATTTCTAATCCAGTAGCAAAGGTTGCCGTATAGCTGCTATCTTCTTTTACATTGATAAATACTCCACTATTCCCACCTTTTTTTACTTTCCATTCAAAATCAAGCTCAAAATTTTCATATTCTCCATCGCTCACCAAATCGCCAAATTCGCCATTCCCCTTAGGATCGCAAATTAATTCGCCTTGGTCAACCTTCCATTTTGATTCCATATTGCCACGATTATAAACATGCCAGCCTGTTAAGTCCTTGTTGTTAAAAAAAGATGTAGAGTCGGAATTTGTATTATTGGATGAAGAGTTACTAGATTGATTGCATGAAGCTAATCCTAGAGTAAGAATAATTACCAAAGTCTTGAAGTAGTTGGTTGACATAGTTGTTGATTTATTTAATTGAAAACAGAATTAAATGTAAACAATTAATAGCAAAAAAAATTATGATCAACTCGACCGAGGCAAGTGTATAAAGATTTTGACAAAGAGAATTTTAAGTTATTGTTTTGCTTAAAATCTTTCGATTTCATCAATCTGTTCGATGATAAATTTCAAAGAAATTGGGTCATGAAATTCTTCTTCAGAATTTAATTCGTTTTGAATGAGAGGGATATGGATTTTTAAAGGTAATACATGCATTCGCATATAATTGCAGACACCTGTGAAGTGATCAACACCGCGAATATTTCCATATTTTCCAGTTGAAACTCCTACTAGTGCGGCCTTTTTGTGATAAAATGAAGCTGGGAATGCACAGCAATCCATAAATAATTTTAGAATTCCTGGGTAGCTACCATTATATTCAGGGATGATAAAGACAAATTTCTTCGCTTGGGATACTTTTTCTTGAATTTTTGCAAATGCTTCGCTTCTCTTTCCGTACATATCAGTTTCAATGATGTTTGCAGGAAGATCCTCAAGAGAAAGAATATCAAAGTCTTCCCCTCTTTTTTCTAATTCCTTTAAGTAAAATTTTGCAACTTTTAAAGAGTTAGAATGTTTTCTATTTGTACCTGAGATAATTAAATTCATTGTTTGATGTTACTTGTAAAAAGCAATAGCGTTCGGTATCAATACCTAATTCTATTTTTCGTATCTTAGCATCCTGACTTGGTAGAATAAGATTCGCTTCAAAATTAGCAAATTTAACATCATTTAAGTGTCGAATATCATTAAGGTATGTTAATTTGCATAACGAAGTAAATTTATGCCGATCAACATTATTTTCAAAAATTGAGGAATCACAATGGGAAAGATTATTGCCATAGCCAATCAAAAAGGAGGAGTTGGTAAAACAACCACCTCCATAAATCTTGCTGCGAGTTTAGCTGTGTTAGAATATAAGACTTTGTTGGTGGATGCAGATCCACAAGCAAACTCCACTTCTGGAATTGGTTTTGATCCTCGCGCCATCAAAACAAGCATTTACGAATGTTTGGTGAATGATGTGACAGCAAAAGAAGCCATTCAAGCAACCGATACGCCAAATTTAGATCTATTACCTGCGCATATTGACCTGGTAGGTGCGGAAATTGAAATGATCAATTTGGAAGAGCGTGAATATAAAATGAAACGCCTGTTGGATGAAGTAAAGGATAATTATGATTTTATCATTATTGACTGTTCACCATCTTTGGGCTTGATTACAATCAATGCTTTAACAGCCTCAAATTCCGTAATTATCCCCGTTCAATGTGAATATTTTGCACTAGAAGGACTAGGTAAATTGTTGAACACGATTAAAATCGTTCAAACAAGATTAAATACAGAATTGGAGATCGAAGGGATATTATTAACCATGTATGATGTTCGTTTGAGATTGTCTAATCAAGTGGTAGAAGAGGTTAGGACTCACTTCCATGATTTAGTATTTGACACAATTATTCAGCGGAATACACGTTTAAGTGAAGCTCCAAGTTTCGGAATTTCAGTAATTATGCACGATGCATCCTGCAAAGGAGCAATTAACTACTTGAATCTCGCACGCGAAATTTTGGAGAAGAATGGATTATTAAAAGAGAATAAGCAAACTGTAACAGTATAGTATGGCAGCACAACAGCGGAAAACAGGATTAGGGAAAGGTTTAGGAGCGTTACTTCAACAAGAGGTAATCAGTACTCCTAAGGAACAGCCTGCTGAAACTCCTGCGAGTAAGACACCGAGCTCTCCTGCCGGTAGTATAAACTTTATTAAAGTCGAACAAATTGCCATTAACCCTTTCCAACCAAGGACGGATTTTGATGAAAATGCCCTGAGGGAATTGTCAGAGTCTATTGAGGTACAAGGGTTGATCCAACCGATTACGGTTCGTCAGATTGGCAAAAATGAATACCAATTAATTTCTGGTGAAAGAAGGTTAAGGGCTTCCAAATTAGCCGGTATCACTGAAATTCCAGCTTATGTAAGAACTGCAAATGATCAACAAATGCTAGAAATGGCTTTGATTGAGAATATTCAGCGTGAAAACTTAAATGCTATTGAAATTGCATTAAGTTTCCAACGTATGATTGAAGAATGCAGCCTTAAACAAGAAGAATTAGGTGATCGCGTAAGTAAAAACCGCTCTACAGTCACTAACTACCTTAGATTATTGAAGCTTCCACCTGTGATTCAAGCCGCAATCCGTGATGGAGATCTTTCCATGGGACATGCTCGTGCATTAATCAATGTTGGTGAAATCGATAAACAATTGTTTATTTTCAAAGAAATTGTTGAAAAAGGATTGTCTGTGCGTAAAGCAGAACAACTGGTTCGTGAGGTTCAGCAAGCTAAAGAGAAAAAACAAAAAGGTAAAAAAGAAGCTCCTTTGAATTTTCAATACCAAAAGATTGAAGATGATTTGGCATCAAAATTTGCCACTCGGGTTAAACTAAACGTAAAATCAACCAAAGGTAAAGGAGCAATTGAAATTCCTTTCAATTCTGAGGATGATTTAAGCCGAATTTTAGAGTTGTTAGACTGGTAATGTATAAATTTTTACTGCTCTTTGGAATGATCTTATCTTTTACTTGCCTAAAAAGTCAAGTAAAGGATACTATTCCGGACTCTACAAAGGTAATTCAAGTTCAGGATTCATTAAAAAAGAAAGCTGAACAAGATACCGTTAAAAAAGAAACTCGCGCAGAAAGGAAGGCTAGAATAAAAGCTGAAAAAGAACGTGAGAAGTTTTACTATAAGGATATTCGAAAGGATTCAGCTAGGTTAGCAATTGAACGTTTATCTAGAATTGCGTGGAAGCGCTCCTTGATTTTACCCGGTTGGGGACAATATACAAATGGAGGTCTATGGTGGGTTAAAGTGCCAATTATTTATGGTGGTTTTGTTGCCGGAGGATTAACCTTCAATTATTGGCAGTGGTACTATAAGGAGTTCTTGACTGAATTACAATATCGAGAAAATTATGGTCAGCCTTCAAATCATGAATCTCTTGGATTAGGATCAAGCTGGACAGTACAAGGTTTAGTACAGCAAAAAGATTATGGTCGAAGAAATAGAGATTTGACGGTATTAGTAACTTTAGGATGGTATGGGTTGAATGTTGTTGAAGCCTACGTTGATTCAATTTTAAAAAATCGATGGAATATCAGCAATGACCTAAGCTTTAAAGTTTCACCGACTTTACTGCCAAATTACGCTTACACACCTGGTATGGGATCTTTTGCTGGATCTGGTTTTGTTTCTCCAGGATTAAAAATGACCTTTACCCTTAAATAAAAAAACCAATTAACTATATGAAGATCGTTTTATTAGGTTACGGAAAAATGGGGCAATTAATCGAACGCTTCGCCATGAAAAGAGGGCATGAAGTCGTTTTAATAATTGACGAAAGAAATAGAAACAGCATTACTCCTGAAGATTTGGAAGATGCTGATATGGCTATTGATTTCAGTACTCCACATGCAGCCTTAGAAAATATAAGTCTATGTTTTGAATCCAACTTACCATTGGTTGTTGGTACAACAGGATGGTATGAGCACCTGGACGAAGTGAAAGAAACCTGTTTAGAAGCTGATCAGTCATTTTTGTATGGCTCGAATTTTAGCATTGGTGTAAATATCTTTTTCCATATCAATAAAATGTTGGCTAAAGCCATCAATCCTTATAAGCAATATGATGTTCAAGTAGAAGAAATCCACCATATTCATAAATTGGATGCCCCTAGTGGAACAGCTATTACGATTGCTGAAGGAATTTTAGAAAATAACGACGAAAAGAAAACTTGGGTCAACTCTGTGGAAGGTTCTGGGGAAGAAGTAATCCCTAAAGCCAATGAACTGTTGATTGAAAGTCTAAGAATAGAAGAGGTTCCTGGAACTCATACGGTATTGTATAGCTCCGAGGTCGACCAAATTGAGTTAAAGCATACAGCACATAGCAGAGAAGGATTTGCATTAGGTGCGGTTATTGCAGCAGAATGGCTCTTAGGTAAAAAAGGATTTTACCAAGTAACTGAAATGTTTGATTTTAATAAATAATATATGTGGTATATCATTTTAGCCATATACATCATTGGGTCCGCTTATGGACTTTACCTATTGTATAGAAAAGCTGGTAAACAAGGCTGGGAAGCTTTTGTTCCAGTTTATGCACAGTATGTCATGGCACAATTGGTTGGAAGACCAACCTGGTGGATAGTGTGGCTATTTGTTCCGATTGTAAATATCTTTATTGGGTATGATCTTTTATTAAACTTGATCAAATCTTTTGGGAAACATAGGTTTTGGGAGAATGCTGCAGCAGTATTAGTTCCGTTTATTGTGCTTCCAATGTGGGGAAGAGATCCAAATGTGAAATATTTGGGGCAATCAACCACTGAGGAATTCAAAAAACAATATGCATATAAGAAATCAGTAGCAAGAGAATGGGCTGATGCAATTATTTTTGCTACAGTGGCAGCTACTTTGATTCGCGGATTCCTAATAGAAGCTTATATGATTCCTACGGGATCAATGGAAAGAAGTTTATTGGTTGGTGATTTTCTATTTGTAAGTAAATTGAACTATGGCCCCAGAATTCCAATGACTCCATTGGCATTTCCTTTTGCGCATCACACCATGCCAATAACTGGTGGCAAAGCTTATTCAGAAGCAATTAAAATTCCATATAAAAGACTTCCTGGATTTCAAGATATCAAACGAAATGATGTCGTAGTATTCAATTATCCTATGGAGGCTGATGCTCCCTTCAATAGACCTATTGATAAACGTGAAAATTATATCAAGCGTTGTGTCGGTATGCCTGGTGATGTTGTTTCCATGGAGCGCACAAAGCTTTTTGTAAATGGGGAACCTGCTTTTATGGATGATGATTTCCAAACGAATTATTTGGTGTTTACTGAGCCAAATGGTTTAAACTTACAAAAGTTGTTGGATATGCGTATCGAAATGGATCTATTATATACCGATCCTAACATGGGGCAATATGCAATGCATATGACCAAGTCTGAAGCTGAAATAATTAAAAAATGGGCTAATATCAAAGAATTTAAAGAAATTATCTACGAACCTGGTGATGCCAATCCTAATTTTCAAGCTTTCCCATTTTATAAAAATGGTATCGTATGGAACTATGATAATTTCGGACCGATCCAAGTACCTAAAAAAGACTGGACTGTTAAACTTGATTCATTGACTGTTCCATTATATGAAAGAGCGATAACCGTGTATGAGGGTAATACTTTTGAAAGTAAATCTGATGGTTATTATGTGAATGGACAAAAAACTGATAGTTATACATTCAAAATGGATTACTACTGGATGATGGGGGATAATCGCCACAATTCATTGGATTCAAGAGGCTGGGGATTTGTTCCCGAAGACCATATCGTTGGTAAAGCCTTATTTACTTGGTTAAGTTGGGATGAGGATGGATCATTCTTATCTAAAATCAGATGGAATAGAATATTTAGACCAATTCATTAAGGTCTCAAATACATAAAAAAAGGGTGTCAAATCACAATTTGACACCCTTTTTTTGTTGCTTGCCGACTTTATTTTAAGCAGGCTAAATATCTTTTTATTGTTTCCTCGAGTCCAAGATATAGTGCATCCGCGATTAGTGCATGTCCAATACTAACTTCTAATAAACCAGGAATGTTTTGTTTAAAATATTGTAGGTTGTGTAAATCAAGATCATGTCCAGCATTTAATCCCAATCCCACTTTCTGAGCTGCCATAGCGGCTTTTACATACGGTTCAATAGCTTTTTCTCTGTTTGAATGAAAATCAGTTGCATACGCCTCCGTGTATAGTTCAACTCGATCTGTGCCGGTCTCAGCTGCTGCTTCAACCATTTTCTCATCTGGATCAACAAATATCGAAACCCTGATCCCTTCACTTTGGAACAGACTAACCATTTCTGAAAGATACTCACGATGCTTAATGGTATCCCAACCATGATTTGACGTCAGCTGTCCTTCTTCATCTGGTACTAATGTTACCTGAGCTGGGCTATTGGCCAAAACTAAATCAATAAACTTCTGTTCTCGGCAATTCCCTTCAATATTGAATTCTGTTGAAATTTTAGCTTTTAAATCGAAAACATCTTGATAACGAATATGGCGCTCATCAGGTCTTGGATGAACAGTAATCCCCTCTGCACCAAATTTTTCACAAGCCAATGCTGCAGAAAGCACATTCGGTACATTCCCTCCACGCGAGTTCCTCAATGTGGCGATTTTATTGATATTTACTGAAAGTTTAGTCATAGTTTAGCTCCTTTTTACAAATTTACTCATTTAACAAGCCACATTCCTATCATTTTATGATTTTAAATCAGTCCATCAATGGATAATATTTTTTAAATTGCAGGAAGTATGGATGGTTTGGACTTCAATCTTTTAAGTGGCTTCAGGCTGCTGGATTTTATAGATATATTGCTGGTAGCAATTATTATTTACTATGTCTATAGCCTAATCAAAGGGACAATAGCAGTAAATATCCTAATTGGTGTCGGTTTGTTTTACGGAATTTACCTTGTCGTAAAGCAGATGGAGATGCGCCTTTTAACCGAAATTTTCGGTGGTTTTATTTCCGTGGGATCAATTGCATTGATTGTCGTTTTCCAACAGGAAATACGAAGATTCCTCCTGCATATCGGAAAAAATATATCCTTAAGACGTAAAAAATTCTTTTGGTCCATATTCGGAGGTAAGAAATCTACCCACCGGGATAATGCTGAATTTATCAAGCCCATCGTTGAAGCTTGCCAGAATATGTCCAAATCTCGAACAGGAGCTCTTTTGGTTTTCTCACGATACTTTGATGAAGAGTATTATCAAACCAGTGGGACCATGATTGATGCCCCAATCTCTAAACGATTATTGGAAAGTATTTTCTTTAAAAATTCACCCCTTCATGATGGCGCAGTGATTATTGTAGACAATAGAATTATGACTGCAAGCTCTGTACTCCCGCTCTCCGATAGCGAAGACTTACCGCCTCAATTTGGATTGAGACATCGTGCTGCAATTGGGGTGACTGAAGTTTCCGAAGCTGTGGCTGTAATTGTATCTGAGGAGACCGGTGAAATCTCTTTCGCTAAGGATGGAAATATTAATATGAACCTAACTGCCGATGAGTTAGAGAAGATTCTTGCGGAAGAATTGTAGTTTTTCTGAATAATATTTTTAGTTATCTCTTTTTTACTGAACAATTGTTTTTGTTTGACAAATTTTAGATAACTTTATTCAAATTATAAGACTAAATTCATTGTTATGCATTTCGACGACAAAAAACCTATCGATATAGTGTTAAACGATTTGTTTGAACATTACCGTGCAAACGTTTCTGATGTAGATAAAATTACTAAAGCCCTATTGGAGCGTGACGTAGTGCAGTCACAGTCTGATATTGTAAATGACCATATAGCGTTCCGTACCTTAGGAGTTCCAAATTTAGAAATCGCCTCTTTCGAAAAAATCTTTCTCTCTTTCGGTTATAAAAAGATGGATTATTATTATTTCGAAGGGAAAAAATTAGATGCCCATTGGTATGCCCCTCCTGCAGATCATTATCCAAGGATTTTTGTATCTCAATTGCGGGTTTCGGAGCTAAGCCCGGCAGCTCAGGAAATTATTCTAAAATATACTTCCCCAATTACTTCAGACCCTGTTGATTCTTTAGATCTAAACAATGGCCAAGAAGTCGCAGATTTCCTGCAAAAACCTCTTTGGGATTTACCAACATCCCTGGAGTATGAAACATTGCTGGCTGAAAGTGAATATGCAGCTTGGGTTATCTTTAACCGATATTATTTGAATCATTATACCATTTCTATCCATGAATTAAAAGATGGATATAATACCCTTGAAGAGTTCAATGCTTTTTTGGAGAGTATTGGAATTAAACTGAATACTTCTGGTGGAAAGATAAAAACCAGTGAGGATAATCTTCTAAGACAGAGCAGTACTGTTTCAGCTTTATATGATGCTACATTTGCTGATGGTAAAACATTGGAAATTGCTGGTAGTTATGTAGAATTCGCGGAACGCAGTGTTCTGCCTCAATTCAAGGACTTATCAAAATCAGAAATCAAAAGAGAACATCGTCGTGATGGTTTTGAAACCAACAATGCTGATAAGATATTTGAAAGTACCTACACATCACAAATTAAAGGATCATAGATTATGGAAGAGCAGTTAAACCTGCTTTCACAACAACTAAGTGGTGAGTTATTTTGGGACGAGAAGATGCGTTTGTTATATGCAACTGACGCTTCCGCTTATCGCGAAATGCCACTGGCTGTCGCTTATCCAAAAGATAAGCAAGATCTCTTATTGCTTATTGATTTCGCTAGAAACAACAAAACTTCACTAATTCCTCGGACAGCAGGAACTTCTCTTGCTGGTCAGGTGGTTGGTGCCGGGATTGTGGTCGATGTGTCAAAATATTTCACGAAAATACTAGAAGTAAATCCAGAAGAATCCTGGGTTCGCGTTCAACCGGGGGTTATTCGTGATGAGTTGAACCAGTTTTTAAAACCATACAAGTTATACTTTGGTCCTGAAACTTCCACAGCGAATCGGGCAATGATTGGTGGTATGGTGGGAAATAACTCCTGTGGGTCTAACTCCTTAATTTATGGAAGTGCCCGAGAGCATACGCTGGAAATTCAAGCACTTTTGAGTGATGGCTCTGAGGTTAGCTTCCATGCATTAAGTTTTGATGAATTTGACCAAAAATGTGCCCAAGAAAATTTAGAAGGAAAAATCTATAAACAGGTTAGGGGCATTTTAAGCAATTACCAAAACCAAGTACAGATTCGAGAAAATTTCCCCAAACCATCTATCCATAGACGGAATACAGGTTATGCCTTGGATATGTTGTTGGAAACAGATCCTTTTACAGCAGGGAAAGAACCTTTTAATTTTTGTAAGTTAATCTGCGGTTCGGAAGGAACTTTAGCTTTTATCACTGAGATAAAAGTGCATGTAAATCCTTTACCGGTTAATCCTAGTGGATTGTTATGTGTTCATTTCCATACCTTGGAAGATGCATTAAAAGGGAATCTCATTGTATTAAAACATCATCCATTAGTAAGTGAACTGATGGATAAATATATCTTGGAGTGTACTAAAAGCAATCTTGAGCAATCCAAAAATCGTTTTTTCGTGGAAGGTGATCCTGAAGCGATATTGATTGCGGAATATGATGCTGTAGACCAAGAGGCAATCCTAAATAAGGTAAAAGAAGTCGAAGCGGATTTATTGGCCCATGGATTAGGTTATCATTTTCCATTAGTTCTAGGGGATGATAAAAAGAAAGTCTGGAATCTAAGGAAGGCTGGTTTGGGCTTGCTAAGCAATGTTCCAGGTGATGAAAAACCAGTCGCTGTAATCGAAGATACGGCGGTGGATGTTGAAGACTTACCGGCCTATATTCATGATTTTAATGAGATTCTAAAAAAATATAACCTTTACGCGGTTCACTATGCCCATGCAGCTACCGGCGAATTGCATTTAAGGCCTATTATCAACTTAAAAACTGAAGCTGGAAATCAACTCTTTCGAGACATTGCATTAGAAATTGCACATTTAGTAAAGAAATATAAAGGATCATTAAGTGGTGAACATGGCGATGGCCGTTTGCGTGGTGAATTCATCCCATTGATGATTGGTGACCATAATTACCAATTATTAAAAGATATAAAACACGCTTGGGATCCTGAAGGGATTTTTAACCCTGGTAAAATTGTAGATACTCCTGCGATGAATACCTCGCTAAGATACACAGCAGGGCAGGTGGAGAAACCTATTAAAACCGTTTTCCGATTTAAAGGACAAACGATTTTACAACATGCTGAGCAATGTAATGGCTCTGGAGACTGTAGGAAAACCCATTTATCCGGAGGAACGATGTGTCCTTCCTATATGGCAACAAAAGATGAAAAGGATACAACGCGAGCTCGTGCGAATATCTTAAGGGAAATGCTAACACACTCGGAAAAGGCAAATCCATTTGATCATGAGGAGATAAAGGAGGTTATGGATTTATGTTTGAGCTGTAAGGCCTGTAAATCTGAATGTCCTTCAAGCGTAGATATGGCCAAATTGAAAGCCGAATTCCTGCAAGGTTATTATGATAGCCATGGCGTACCTTTCCGATCCAGGATGATTGGCCATGTGGACACTCTGACCCAAATGATGCAACCTATTGCAGGATTATATAATTGGGTGGTCAGTTCAAAACTGACAAGTAGCTTGGTCAAAAATGTTTTAGGATTTGCCCCAGAAAGACATATCCCTAAGATTGCCTCCAAGACCTTAAGAAAATGGTTTCAAGAAAAGGATAAACCCTTTTCCGGACATAAAGATCCAGTTAAATCAGTCTATTTCTTTTGTGATGAGTTTACTAATTTTAATGATGTTGAAATCGGTAAACAGGCGATATTGTTATTGGAAAAGCTTGGTTATGAAGTGCTTATGGTGCCTCATGCCTTTTCTGGTAGGGCTTTATTGTCCAAAGGCTTATTAAGGGAAGCAAAGAAACTAGCGAATAAAAATGTGGAAACTTTCAAAGGAAGGTTAAATGCGAATACCAAATTGGTTTCCGTGGAGCCATCGACTATCCTAACCTTTAGAGATGAATATGTCGATTTGGTGGATGAACATTTAATCAGTGATGCTGAACGAATAGCTCCCTTGGCAGTTACAATTGAGGAATTTATTTGGGAAGAATACTTGGCAGGGAATATCTCATCGACTCAATTTACCACCAAAGAAGAAAATATTTTGCTTCATGGACATTGCCAACAAAAGGCCTGGGGTTTACTACCAACGGTCTCTAAGATTTTGACAATTCCAGTGAATTACAAAGTGAAGGATATTCCTTCCGGTTGTTGTGGAATGGCGGGTTCTTTTGGCTATGAAAAAGAGCATTATGAATTATCGATGAAGGTAGGAGAGTTGGTGTTGTTTCCAGCGGTTAGAAGCAAGTCTGAAGCAACGTTGATTGCCGCTCCTGGTTCAAGTTGTAGACATCAAATCATGGATGGTACGGGAGTACAATCTAGACATCCTGTTGAAATCTTATATAAAGCATTAAAATAAATAAGAAAGCGGAGTTTGAACCATCAACCTCCGCTTTCTTATTTATATCAATTGAATTATTTTTTTGCTGATTCTAAAGCATGCATATTCAATTTTACGTACTCTTGGTTATTGGAATCTTTCGCCATCTTTAATCCTTCCTCAGCAGCTTTGATAGCTCCAGCTTTATCTCCAGCTTTTGCTAATATCATTGATTTCCAATATTTAATATGCGGAGCATTTTTATTTCCTTTATCCGCTTCTTTCACCCATTCCACAGTTTTTGCAATGTCTAATCCATTGCTGAAGTAATACATAGCCGCTTGGAAATATGGCTTTTTCTCACCTTTCATCGCCTCGTCAATACTCGCTAAGATTTCCTCTTTTTGATCTACAGCAATATTGAACGATACCTTGGTCTTTTCCCAACTTAAAGATAGATCTAAAGATTGCTCATGAATATCGTCGAATTCAATTGTGAATGTTTCTACTGGAGTGTCTAAAGCTTTTGGTTTTACTTTTACGCGCAATACATCATCAGCTTTATCGTAGGTATAAGCTCCCCATTGCTTTGCATTATTGTTGAAAATAATCGTCCACTCATCCTCTCCAGGAATAGTGAATAGCGCATAGGTTCCTGCTTCAAGTTTTTGCCCTTCAATCATTACCTCTGATTGGAAGGTAATGTTCGTCGCATTATTTGCACCAGTACGCCAAATTTCATTGTACGGAACTAAATCTCCAAAAATAACACGACCTCTAGCACTAGGACGCTGATAAACCACACTGATTTGTTCTATTCCCAAATCCTGAAGGATAAATTGGGTACTACTTGCTTGTGGCAACTTTAATTGTGCTTCTGCCTGAGTAGAAGTGAAAATAAGCCCTGCCGCAACAAGGATACTTAACGCTAATTTTTTCATAATCATTTTAATAGAATATTCGAAGATAAGAAACTGTGCCAAAAAAACAATGGAGTTAGTAATCTAACTCCATTGTTTTGCTTAATTTAAGCACTAGTCTTTTTCCTAACCTTATGTCCTGCAATAGCATAGTAAAGGATATATAGATAACATGGTAAAGCAATCCAATATGCTTGATGCGCTCCAACATTATGCGCTAAAGCACCATATAATAATGGAATTACAGCACCACCCGCAATACCCATAACCAAAATTCCTGAAGCAGCACTGGTAAATTTACCAACTCCTTTTAACGCTAGTGGCCAAATCGCTGGCCATACCAGTGAGTTTGCTAAACCTAACAATCCAACCATGGTCAATGAAACCATTCCGTCTGTAAATATAATTCCTACAGTTAGGATAATACCTAATATAGCACATGCCTTTAATGCTGTCTCTTGTGATAAATATTTTGGAATACAAATAATACCGATAATATAACCTACGACCATGGATCCCATCGTAAAGGCCGTAAAGAATTTAGCTGTATTCAATGGAATTCCTAAGAATGTACCGTAAGCAATAATAGTATCACCAGCTAAAACCTCAACCCCTACATAAGCAAACAAGGCAATAAAACCTAATAATACATGTGGGAAATCAAAGATAGAGTGTTTGTTCTCAGTCGCTTTGTGATGTTCTGAATCTTCCTCCTCGTCGCCTTTAACCTCCGGAAGATTTGATTTTGAAATCCAGAATGCTAATATTACTAATACCACTACAATCCCGATATAAGGATTAACTACTTGAAGAGCAATCTTATCCAAAGCTATGCTCGATTCCTCAGGACTCATAGAAGCCAACTGATTCTTTACCTTATCCGCTTCATCAAGTTTTAAGAAGTATCCTAAAATAATTGGTGCTAATGCTCCAGCAAATTTATTACAGATACCCATAATACTAATCCTTCGTGCCGCCGTTTCAACAGGACCGAGAATCGTGATGTATGGATTGGATGCTGTTTGCAAAATCGCAAGACCTCCACCCATGATGAACAAGCCTAATAAAAATAATATATAGGTTCTTGAATAGGCTGCAGGAATAAATAACAACGCTCCAACTGCCATAATACCTAAAGATACAGCCATCCCGTTTTTAAATCCAAAACGGTTTAAAACCCATGTAGAAACAGGAGCCATAACCAAGTATGCAATGTAAAAAGCGAAGGTTACAAAGTACGATTGTACCTCTGTAAGTTCACAGGCTATCCTTAAATATGGTATCAAAAGCGAGTTTAACCAGGTCGCGAAACCAAAGATGAAAAACAGGGAACCTATGATGATCATTGGCCCAACGGTAGATTGATTATTTTGTGTACTCATAAAATTGATTTACAAATTAATAATAAGGTAGCCACAAGGCTAATAAAATAAAATGATATTTTAAAACAGAATTTCTAAAGCAAACGATTGCATTTTCTGTAAAAAGTTTGAGCCTTACTAAAAATCAAGCATTAACGGGAAGGGGCATACGGAAAGATTATTTTAAAAAAAAGAGACATTACAACGTAATGACTCCTCAAAACCTAAACCGTATCATAAAACCATATAGATATGATACAGGCTAAACAGATGTTAAAACAAATTGTTTTCTAGATTTTCGGTTTTTTTATAACGGCAATCGTCAGCCTAGAAATACAAACCAATTGATTCCGTTCATTATGAATTTGAATATCCCATACATGAGTGGTCTTGCCTATATGAAGCGCCTTACATGTTGCTCGAACAATACCCTTGGTCACTGGGCGAATATGGTTAGCATTGATTTCTAATCCTACTCCTGCCCATTCCTCTGAATCTATGACCATATTGGAGGCAATACTCCCAACGGATTCCGCTAATACACAGGACGCACCGCCATGTAACAACCCATAGGGTTGTTTCACTTTTTCATTCACCGGCATTTCCGCAACCAATGCATCAGGACTAATGGAAACAGCTTTAATGTCTAAAAAACCAGTCATATTGATGGCAAATAGACTATTGATCTCTTCTAAACTATACGCTCTATACCACATCACCATTCAAATTTTGATCTTTTAGATATCTGGATTTTAGTAGCATAACATGATGATTTAAATGCCCTGCTATGATATATAAAAATGCCCGTACGCTAATTAAACGGTCTGAAGCCATCCCTTTTCTACTCAGTTCAGTATCATCAAATGAATTGAATAAATACATATTGGCCTTTCTCAAGTGGATAAACTCCTCCTTGATATCCTCCATTTTGCGCTCATTATGTCTGCCATTTGCAACAAACTCATCCTGTTCAAATGAGGATAAGGCGGTCATGTCGTTTCTTCCAAAACGCAATGCTCGATAGGTCATGATGCGCTCCGCATCCAGGATATGACAAAGTACTTCCTTAATCGTCCATTTCCCCTCAGCATAACTGAAAGTCCCCAATTCTTCTGGAATGCTTGAAATAAATTCTGGAAATGAGTCAATTTGTTCATTTAATTCTTCCATAACGTCACCTGTGATGGTTTCGATGTAATCGTTGAAAATCGCCGGATATTCGTCAGATTTGAGTGGGTTCATAGCGTAAATTACTTTTTAATACAATTCTAAATGTTGTACCTTTTCCTAATTCAGATTCTTTAACAAAAATTTGTCCTCGGTGATAATATACCATACGCTTTGTCAAACTAAGCCCTAAGCCCCAGCCACGCTGCCTTGTAGTATATCCTGGTTGGAAAATAGTCTCCCAATTTGACCTCGGAATCCCTTTTCCAGTATCACTAATGTCTATAAAAATTTCTTCTTTTGCAATGTTTTCGGAAATGTTAACCGTTATCTTTCCTTCGCCTTCAATAGCATTTACCGCATTTTTTAGTAAATTCTCAACAATCCAATCAAATACCTGAACATTTAACTTAGCCTCGACTTGCTGGTCTCCAGTAAGCTCAAAGGATATTCTTTTACTCGTTCTGACCTTAAAGTAATTCACATAATCTTCAACTACTTTAAATATGACATGATTGGATAAGGATGGGGTAGATCCTATTTTTGAAAACCGATCAGCAACAATTTCAAGCCGCTGGACATCCCGCTCCATTTCATCCAACAACGCATTATCCCGCCCTTGATACGTAATCCGAGCCAGCTCTAACCAGCCCATCATCGAGGATATCGGTGTGCCTAGTTGATGAGCGGCCTCCTTGGCCATACCAACCCAAACTAAATTTTGCTCCGAATCCCGAATCGAATTAAAAACTGTATAGGCTACGATTAGAAATACAGCAATTAACGATAATTGGATGTAAGGGAAAATCCTCAGTTGGCTCAAAGCCTTTGAATCATGATAATAAACCAACCACTTTTCTCCCGTATCTAACGAAATATGAATTGCTGGATGAGATTTTTTCATCTTTTCCAATTGCTTTTCAAAATAGGGTGGGTCATAAACCAGATTCGTGTCTACCGCTTGGCTGGAAGGATGGATGTTGGTCTTCGTACTATCTAAATCACGCCAGAAAATAATATCCCCATTTTCTTTGGTGATGATTGCAGGAAGTGATAAGCTGTCCCGAACAGCATATATAAAACTTATAAACTGATCATCTACATCTGGCATGGATACAATGCTTTGGGTACTCATTGCCCAGACCTCCGCCTTCGTCCGCTCTGATTTTGAAAGGTTTTTAACCAAATAGTTCGTGTAAAGCAACGACGCAGCCGCAATTAAGGCCGCAAATAAAAACAGGAAAAACTTCCATTGTTGTTTATTATATCGATAGGGATGTTGCTTCATATTGAATTTAGTCAACCAAATTAATCATTTTAAGATTGCTACGAGAAAGAAAAGTAATAATTGCTTAATTTTGTGGTTATGAGTTCAGACAAAAAAGTAAGGGTCCGTTTTGCACCTAGTCCTACAGGCGGATTACATTTAGGCGGAGTCCGTACCGCATTATTCAATTATCTTTTCGCAAAACACCATAATGGCGAGTTTATCTTGCGTATTGAGGATACTGACCAAACTCGTTTTGTGCCAGGTGCCGAAGAATATATTATGGAATGTTTGGCATGGTGTGGCTTAAATCCAGATGAAAGCCCTATTAACCCTGGAAGTTTTGGACCTTACCGTCAGAGCGAAAGAAAACCTTCCTATAGAAAATTCGCAGAACAATTAGTTAATGACGGACATGCATATTATGCATTTGATACCGCTGAAGAATTAGATGAACAACGTAAAATTCATCCTAATTTCCGATATGCGCATGATAACCGAATGAACTTGAGAAACTCCCTTTCCCTAGGTGAGGAAGAAACCGAACGCCTCCTAGCTGAAGGTGCTCCGCATACCATTCGTATTAAAATGCCAGAAAACGAAATTGTAGCATTTGATGATATGATTCGTGGCCGTGTTAGTTTTGAAACTAGTTTGGTGGATGATAAGGTGTTGTTGAAAGCCGATGGTATGCCGACTTACCATCTTGCAGTAGTTGTTGATGATAGGGCAATGGAGATTTCTCATATCTTCAGAGGGGAAGAATGGTTGCCTTCTGCTCCAGTTCACATCCTTTTATGGGATTACTTGGGCTGGAAAGAGGAAATGCCTAATTGGGCCCACCTGCCGTTGATTCTAAAACCAGATGGAAATGGGAAATTGAGCAAAAGAGATGGTGACCGTTTGGGATTCCCAGTATACGCAATGAACTGGAACGACCCTAAAACCGGTGATCTTACTACAGGATTCCGTGAAAGAGGATTCTTACCTGAAGCATTCGTCAATATGCTTGCTTTGCTAGGCTGGAATGATGGTACTGAACAGGAAATCTTTGATATGAACGAACTTGTTCAGAAATTCTCTGTTGATCGTATCAGTAAAGCCGGTGCAAAGTTTGATTTTGAAAAAGCAAAATGGTATAACCAGGAATGGATAAAACGTGCGCCAAATGCAGAATTGCTGCCTGAAGTTAAAGCCGTTTTAGAAAAACATGGCCTGAATACAGCGGAATATACTGATGTTTTTATTGAATCTATTCTTGATTTAGTTAAAGAAAGATTAACTTACATTGAAGATTTTTGGGAACAAGCATCATTTTTCTTTCAAAAACCTGAAAAATATGACGTTGATGCCGTAAAACCTAAGTGGACCGATGAAAAATCTACCTTCTTCAATGAAGTAGCAGATTTATTTGCTGATCAATCAACTTGGGAATCTGCCTCTCTTGAACCTCTTTTTAAAAATAAAATCGCTGAATCCGGAATGAAAATGGGCGAATTAATGATGCCTTTCCGTATTATGTTGGTTGGTGGTAAGTTTGGACCTGATGTGTTCAAAATTACTGAGGTGCTTGGTAAAGAGGAAGTCATCGATAGAATTAAAACCGCTGTTCCTCAATTTCAGAATTAAGAAATCAACTTAAATCAAATTATATGAAATCTATTTCTAAATGGTTTGCAGGATGTCTAGCATTAACTCTGCTTATCTTTGCATCTTGCTCAAGCAATGCTCCCGCAGCAAAAAGTTCTACTAAAGCAAAAGGTCCTTTCCCTGAAGAGAAATTAGGATGGCAATTAGGCTCCCAAGCATATACCTTTAGGCTTTTTACATTTGCTGAAGCATTGGATAAAATCGCCGCAGCAAATCTACGCTATGTCGAAGCATTCCCTGGTCAACCAGTAGGCGCTGGTAGTTCGGAGAAAATGACCTACGAACTGTCTCCTGAAGGTCGTAATCTCGTTAAAAAGTTATTGAAGGAAAGAGGAATTACCGTACATGCTTATGGGGTAGTCGGTGCTAAAGATGAAGCTGAATGGGAAAAAATCTTCCAGTTTGCTAAAGATTTCGGAATTAAAGTAATTAATGCCGAACCAAGTCAAGACCAATTGGATTACCTTTCTAAACTGTGTGATAAATACGATATCAAATTAGCAATTCACAACCATCCTGAACCTTCGCATTATTGGAATCCGGATGTGGTTTTGAAAGCTTTGGAAGGTAGAAGTAAAAGAATGGGAGCTGCAGCAGATGTGGGCCACTGGATGCGCTCTGGTTTGAACCCAATCGAATGCCTTAAAAAACTTGAAGGCAGAGTATACCATGTTCACTTCAAAGATTTAAATGCATTCGGAGATAAAAAAGCTCATGATGTGATCTGGGGAACTGGAAAATTAGGAATGAAAGAAGTTCAAGCAGAATTAAAACGCCAAAATTTTAAAGGCATGCTATCTGCTGAATATGAATATAACTGGGAAAATAGCTTGCCAGAAGTTACTGAAAGTGTAGAAAACTTCAGAGCTGCTTTATAAGTTTTAGTAAGGTTAATAAAAGGGCAATAAGATCTTCTTATTGCCCTTTTTCTTTTATTGAAAATATTCCAAAGCCTCTTTTTCAATATATATATTTAGTAATCCTAATGTTTTTTGTTTTGAATGTAAATAATTGATTATTAGTAAATACCGCTTGATTTAATTATATTTAGTAAGTGAATTATTCAATATATAGTCTATGAGAAAGTATTTATGGATTCTTGTTTGTATTACCACTTTGGTAGCATGCAACAATGAACCTGGAACCGAGACTGAAATAGAGCATTTGGACTTACTGAACTCCAAGTTTAATGATAATGTTTTTGAAATATTTGGACATTGGTTGGAAGAAGATACTGGAACGAGTCTGGATACTCTTAAGTTATATGAGTTAAGTGATGAAAAATTAAAATATAGAATCAAAGACCCAGTAATCAATGTAATCCATATTACAGTCCCTAAAAAAGAATTTGGATATCTCTTCGAAAGTCCATTTATTGATAGTTTGGCAAGTTATGGACCGCTTTATTTCAATACCGTTTCAACAGTAACTGACCTTAATAAGAAACCTGTAGCATACCAAGCGCTTGCCTTTTATTCCGATGAAAATAAAAGAGATAGTGTCTTAAAAGAATTATTTAAAGATCTTGGAACACCAACAGACGAGTCCATAGTGAATGCAACAATCGGTATTAAAGCCCATGAATGGACCCTAAAAGATAAAACTATTCAAATCGTATCCTTTAATGCTCAAGAACTGAGTGCTTCCTCCTTTAGTCCAAATAAAAAATATTATCAAGTAGATTTTTTAATGATTGACAATAATCAAAAAGAAGCATTAAAAAATGCACATATCTATGAATTTACGGAAGGAATTAAATTAGATGATAAAGTAAGGGACTATAGCTATTTTAATTTGGATCAGAAACAATTGTTTTCTGACCGGTTCTTACTGTATAGTGATGAGAAAAAAAACAATTTTACCGCAGGAAACTTAAAATAAAAAAGAAATGGAATGGGTAAGGTTGTTCAATTCTAGTATTTCGGATTCCAGCGTTTTAATACTTTTCGCCCCGCAATAGCGGCGGGCCAAATTTCTATCCGATATCGATCATTTGGATTCATCATATCGATTCCAATGGGGTTGTTTAAATTGTAAGAATAAATGCGAATCCTATAGGTTGTATTGTCCACAGGGATCAATAAAATAGTGCCACTCATGGGACAATCTTGAATTTCTATCGTACCATTCGTGATTTTTAGACTGCCTTCAACAATATGATCTGCTTTGAAATCCAATTGTACATTTTCACTTTCTAAAACTTCAAGTTCTCCCTTGACCATCGAAAAATCATTTTCAACAGTAATCCCTAAGGTGTTTTCGTCAATTGCTAATCGATCTTTCAACGCTTGTTCACTCCAAAAATCAAAATCACCTGTTTCACTACTCATCGAATCATTGACGATATAGAATTGACTATACTGAGTGAAAAAGTCTAGGTTATATTTCATGTCGGTTATAAAGGTTATATATACTAAAATAAAGATATTTCAGTTTATATCATTTATTTATTGGAATAAAAGATAATTGTTTGAACAGTTATAGCAATTTATCATTAAAATAAATAATAAATAATTTATAAAAAATTACTATAATGATAAATTAGACAAAATCAGGAAAGGTTGATTTCAGACGTTATTGTAGGTTTTTAGCTGAATAATTCGTTAATATCTCCTTTGCTTAATGATTTAACAAAGCTTTCTTCCGTAGTAATTAGTGAACTAGCCAATGATTTCTTCATCCCTTGTAAGGCTAATATTTTCTCTTCAATGCTGTCTTTTGCAATGAATTTATAGATAAAAACATTTTTCGTTTGCCCTATCCTATGACTACGATCAATCGCTTGTTGCTCAACAGCAGGATTCCACCATGGATCCAGGATAAAAACATATTCCGCCTCAGTTAAATTTAACCCTACACCACCAGCTTTGATGGAAATCAAGAAAACTTGGGTATCCTCATTCTCCTTAAAGTCCTTAACAGCTTGGTTTCGATCAGTTGTAGCCCCATCTAAATAAGCGTAACGAATCTTATTCTTTTCAAAATAATCCCTGAAGATTTGAAGATGCCTCACAAATTGTGAAAAGATTAATACCTTATTGCCTTCCTTCAGTATGGATTCCATGGTTTCTATCGCAGCATCGAATTTCCCCGAGCCATCCTTATACTGACTGTCGATCATTAATGGATGATTTGCTAACTGCCGTAATTTAGTTAAACCCTGTAAAAGTGCAATTTGAGATGCCTTTCCCGTAAAGGCTCCATCCAACAAAGCATTTCTATATTCAGATTTAACAGTTTCATAGTATTCCGATTGCTCCTCAGTCATACTGCAATAAAAAATCTGCTCGGACTTCGGAGGAAGTTCGGTGGCTACCTGAGACTTCGTGCGCCTCAAAACAAAAGGTTTGATAATCGCCTGTAATCTTTTAGCTTTCTCTTCATCCTTCTTCTTCTCAATGGCCTGTACAAATTCCTTTTGAAAATAAGTGTAGTTGCCTAAAAGTCCCGGATTTACAAAGGACATCTGTGACCAGATATCGGCAACCGAATTCTCAATCGGTGTTCCACTTAAAGCTAATTTGTTCTTTCCTTTGATATGCTTGATAGCAGAGAATGATTTTGACCTCGGATTCTTGATATTCTGGCTTTCATCCAAAATAATATAATTGAAATAAAATCCCGAAAGCAATTCCTCGTCTATTCTAGCTACCCCATATGTGGTAATAACCAAATCAAAATGACTGAATGCAAAATTATCCTTGCTGCGGTAAGTACCAGTATGTAATAGGACCCTAAGCTTTGGGGTGAATTTTTCAGCTTCCTTCTGCCAGTTGAATATTAAGGATGTCGGCACTATGAGTAAGGAGGTCTTCGGTTGATCTGAGGATTCCAAATTCTCCTTCTGATGTTGCAACAAGGCTAAGGTTTGTACTGTTTTCCCCAATCCCATATCATCCGCCAGCAGACCGCCAAATCGGTACTCCTGAAGAAAATGAAACCAATTATATCCTGCTTTCTGATAAGGGCGTAAAGAACCCTTGAAATTTTTTGGCGTCTCTATATCAGATATCTCATCAAACTCTCCAAGTTTATTCAACTTCCGTTGCATACTCACCTGGTTATGCTCGGTTATATCATTGAGCAAGCCTATATGCGCGCGGTTTAATCGAATGCCCTCTTTCTGCGAAGAAAACTGAAATAAATGCTCATACTGTGAGAACCATTCCTGTGGAATTATAGCAATCTCGCCATTGGGTAATTCAAACTCTTGAATCCGGTTTAATATATGTTGTCTAAGGTTGATAAAAGGAATCTCATAAGATCCAAACCTTACAGTTGCCGCAATGTCAAACCAGTCGTTCTTTTCGCTAATCTCGATGCTGATGCTGGTCTTGCCAATCAGAAATTTCTTGTCATTATGGTTTTGAATGATATCAAAGCCTGCATCATGTAGTTCTGTAAGGTGTTCATTGACCCATTCAATGCTCGAAATGCGATATCCATTGAGACCTATTTTTGGAAGATAGGAACCAAATAAAGCATCTGCTCGTTCTAACCCGTAATCCTCAAGTGTCTTGGCCTTTTTCTCCTCCCATTGAAGAGACCGTTTTATTCTTAAAAACTGATGGGCATCTTCCTCTTGATTATATACATAACGCACAGTAACCGGATGCTGGGCTCCTGAAGGGAAACTAAAATCCCCATATTGGAAATATAACTGCAATTGGGCTTCCTGCTCCGGACTATAAACAATCCTTAATTGGGGTACTGCCTGTTCCTTATAATTGATGATTTCCAAACCCTCAGCATACACATGATGCTTTTCAATTAACGAGGTCACAAAAGTTTCAAAATACTTCTTCTCTGTATTCCGCGGAATTGAAATGAAACGCTTATTAAGGAATGGCGTTAATTTCTTCCCCTCCAACTCCTCATCAAAATGATATAAAACATTCTCTAAAAGTAACCAAGCTTGTTGATTGACAATGACATCCGCATTTTTATACATAAACTCCATTCGAAGCCCATCGTATTTTAATGTTGGGAAGTATCGCGTCTCGATTTCATTCCTTCGGAAATGAAATAAAATGCTCGTGGGCTTAGGGGCAATTTTTAATTCCTGATCAGCTGGATAGCCATCCTTACTCATCAAAAACAAGGGCTTGTCACCAATGTTGTTTAAAATATGTAGTAGTCGGCTCTCTATTTTTGGACGAATATGCTCGTAAATCTTATGGTCGAATATTTTGGAAAAATAATCCGCCGGACGAATGGCCTTTTTGTGAAACCTTTTGATGAGCTGTGTCTGTTCAATCTCATCACAAAGTCGAATTAATTCATAATCAACCTCGTCCAAGGTGTCTGAAAATTCATCAACCGTATTGCTGAAAACTCTTTTATAAGAAAGTGAATAGGATCCATTTTGGTTAAGTTGCACAATATGAGGCTCAATGAGATACCCTAAGTAGGGATGTTTCCCTAAAGAGTAAACCAAACGATATGAAGTTATTGTGTCGACCTGTTGCATCCTATTGATTCTGCTAGAAAAAGCTACTAATATACGTGTATTAAGGCTTTTTCTCCAAAATTAAGGAGGTTAAATTATTATGAAATATCGATTTTTCCCTCAAATACTAAATTTGCAGGTCCAGATAGATAGACATTCTTGAATTGATGCCCTTTTTTATGAAATGAAATAAGTAGTTGACCACCAAGTACTCGAATTGGAATTTCAAAGTAACCGTCATTGCCTGATTTAATCGCTACACTCATCGCTGAAGCAACCGCCCCAGTGCCACATGCATAGGTTTCATCCTCAACTCCGCGCTCAAAGGTCCGAACGAAATAACCATTACCCTCTTCCTCGATAAAGTTTACATTTATACCTTTTTCACCATAAGTACTATTATTTCGAATGGCATAACCTGCTTGGAAAACATCTTTCTCGCTTAGGTCATCAACAAATTGAACATAGTGTGGCGACCCTGTATTTAATACAAATGCTTCCCCATCCTTATGAAACTCATCAACGTCAATCATGCCAAGATTTACTGTATTTTGCTCAATTTGAGCATCATGTTTACCGTCGACTGCCAAAAAGACAGTATCAGTCTGGATGATCCCCAAGTCTCTCGCAAATGCAACCAAACAACGACCCCCATTCCCGCACATTGTCCCCTCTTTGCCATCGGAATTAAAGTATAGCATTTGGAAATCATAATTATTTGTATCTTGAAGTAGCATCAATCCGTCTCCTCCAATTCCAAACCTCCGATCACAAAGCTTTTGAATCAATTGTTGATTTCCCGCATCAAACGAGCCATTTCTGTTATCAATTAAGATAAAGTCATTCCCCGCACCTTGATATTTGTAGAACTGGATTTCTTTTGACATTTTGTTGAGTTTCTGCTGTAAATTTAATATTCTTGTTACAATAAACCGAACTTTTGTTAAATCTTGTTAAATGCTTGACAAAGGTTCTGCCTGTTAACATTTTTTAACTGACAAAACTCGTTCCGACCTTTCGAATGGTATTACATTTGAATTAGAAATCATGAAATAAAAAAGTTAGATTAATTATATATGAAAAAGATAGGTGCAACTTTATTAGCAGCCATCATAGGAGGAGCCATAGCCGTGGGTGGGTTTAAACTCTTCGAAAATAAAAAGATGGACAACATGACGTTCGAAGAACGTCAAAAAGTTTATTATGCCAACAACCCTGCGGAAGAAATTTTATCCTCTACAGGAAATCCGGATTTTACCCAAGCTGCAGCAGCAGTCTCTCCGGGTGTGGTACACATTCAAGTAACAATGGCTAGCCGCGGTAACCGTGGCGGTGGGGGATCCCCATTCGATATGTTCGAAGAATTTTTCGGAGTACCACAACAACGTGGTCAAGCTCGACCAGCAACAGCCTCCGGATCCGGAGTAATCATCTCCCCAGACGGGTATATCGTAACGAATAACCACGTCGTGGAAGAAGCTGATAAAATCGAAGTCGTTCTTACTGATAAACGTAAGTATGAAGCTAAAGTAATCGGTAGAGATCCAAACTTCGACTTGGCATTGATTAAAGTAAATGCAAATGGCCTCCCAATCGTAAAATTAGGTAACTCCGATAATGTGCAAATTGGTGAATGGGTATTAGCAGTGGGGTATCCGCTAGGTCTACAATCGACCGTAACAGCTGGTATCATCAGTGCTAAAGGTCGTCGTATCGGTATCCTTGATGAACCAACCCAAGGTCGTGGATATGGTGGAATGGGACAACAAGAACAAATGATCAGTAACGCTGTGGAATCCTTCTTGCAAACTGACGCCGTAATCAATCGTGGTAATAGTGGTGGTGCATTGGTTAATGCGCGTGGTGAACTAATCGGTATCAACTCAGCAATCGCTTCCCCAACTGGAACTTATGCTGGTTATGGATTCGCAATTCCAATCAACCTTGCCAAAAAAATCGTAGATGACTTTAAAGAGTTTGGAAGCGTGAAACGTGGATACGTAGGGGTTACTTTCACTGAAATTAATGATCAATTACGTGCTGAAAAAGGTATTGAAGATGTAAATGGATTATATGTTCGTGATGTATTGAAAGGTGGAGCAGCTGAAGCCGCAGGTATTAAACCTGGTGATATCTTAACGAAAGTGGAAGGTCGTGTAATCTATGGTACCCCTGACTTACAAGAGTACGTCGCTAGATTACGCCCAGGTGATAAAGTGAAAATTACTTACAAACGTGATGGCAAAGAAAAAGATGTCAATTTAACCCTTAAAGGTGAAGAGACTAAGCCGAAATCTGAAGATTCTGAATCTAGTGCTTCTGCAACTGAGATCTTCAATAAATTAGGTGCTAGTTTTGTTCCTGCTAGCAATGCTCGCAAACAAGAACTAGGAATCAAATCAGGTGTTGTGGTATCACAAGTTCACAGAGGTGGTGTTTTTGAATACTTCGGCGTTGAAAGAGGATTGGTTATTACTGAAGTTAATGGTAAGCCTGTAAATAATGTGGATGATGTGGAGTCTGCTCTAGGTAGCACTCGTCGTGATATTGTCCGTATTACCGGCGTACCTGAAAAAGGTAGTACCGTTCAGTTCAATGTTCCATTGAAGTACTAATTGTAAAATAAATATAAAGGGGCCCAAGAGATTGAGGCCCCTTTTGCATTTTCAGTCATGAAAAGGGGATTAGTATAAAATCTTCTTCTCTATTTAGGGATGGACAGCACAGAAATCTCATATCTCATAACTCATATCTCAATACTAACTAGATAATGTTATATTTGAAACCATGAAAATATTAATGGTGTGTTTAGGGAATATTTGCAGATCTCCATTGGCTCATGGAATCATGGAACACATGGTTGCTGAAAATGGATTAAGTTGGGAAATTGATTCTGCCGGTACTGGGGATTGGCATGTCGGGCATGCTCCTGATAAAAGATCCATCCAAGTCGCTAAAGATAGGGGAATCGATATCTCAAATCAAAGAGCGCAATTGTTTGAACCTAATTTCTTCTCTAAATACGACCGTATTCTGGTAATGGATAAACAGAACTATGCCGATGTCACTTCAATGGCAACTTCTCAGGAAGATTTAAATAAAGTATCCCTCTTCCTGACTGATGATATAGTTCCGGATCCTTATTATGATTCAAATATGTTCGTTCCAGTTTTTGAACTGATTGAATCTAGATGCAAAGAACTAATCAAAAACTGGTCTTAAATAAAAAACAATGCAAGCCGCAGAAATAAATAAAAAGTGGAAAGCTCTACAGGAAGCTATCGCTAAAAACTTTGATATGGATATCCCTGATATCAAAGTGATGCTCTTCCTAATCGGTGTACAGGAATTAGGAAAAGGCCCTCAGGAATTCTCAAAAAGAGAAAAAGAAGAATTGATGCATATCGCAACATGCAGACTCTTCAGTAGCCTCGGCTTTTATGAGCTGGAAGGACAGGATGAACAAGGTTGGCCTCATTGGAACTTAATCAAGCCTATCCCTAATTACACCCTTTTGGAACAAGAAATGATTATCAAATCGCTGATAATTGACTATTTTGAAGAAGTAAATTTCATTTAATATATGAGAAGAATTTTATTATTGTTTGCTCTTGTATTAGGCATGAGCTTTGCCAATGCGCAAACCCCAAAAAACTACTATGTTGAAGTTAAAACCGGTAAAGGTAACGGTATTATCAAACTCTATAACGAAACCAGAAAACACCGCGATAACTTCGTGAAATTGGTTAAAGAAGGTTATTTCGACTCCTTAATGTTCCACCGGGTTATTCATAATTTTATGATTCAAGGTGGTGACCCTGATTCTAGATATGCTGCAAGTAGACAAAAATTAGGCGAAGGAGGACCAGATTATAAGGTGCCTGCTGAAATTCAAGCCGGAATCATTCATAAAAAAGGCGCTCTAGGTGCAGCGAGAGATAACAATCCAGCAAAAGAATCTTCTGCCTCCCAATTTTACCTCGTGCAAGGTAGAGTGTTCACTGAAGCTGCTTTGGATTCTTTGGAGAAATTTCGCCTAAAAGGTAAAAAACTAACCCCTCTTCAACGTGAAACTTATTCCTCTATTGGGGGTACTCCCCACTTGGATGGTGAATACACCGTCTTCGGCGAATTGATCGAAGGATTGGGCGTAGTAGATAGCATTGCTGAGGTTAAAACCGATGATAATGACCGCCCATATAATGATGAGCGATTTGCTATGAAACTGTTGGATAGAAGACAAGCGCTTGATTTAGAGCGTAAATTGCAAGGATTGCCTCCAAAAAAAGGTATTTTTACCAAACTCTTTGATTCAATGAAGTCTAAAAATTACAAACTCCCATAACATGAAGATCCTAACTTATAATGTCAATGGAATCCGGGCAGCCTTGAAAAAAGGTTGGTTGGAGTGGTTAAAAGGCGAAAATCCTGATGTAATCTGTATTCAAGAAATTAAAGCAACTCCTGATCAAGTGCCTGAGATCGCCCTATTGGAAGAAATGGGCTACGAACATTATTGGTATCCAGCTCAGAAAAAAGGCTATAGTGGAACCGCAATATTTACACGCATCACACCAAACCATATTGAATATGGTTGTGGTCATGAAGACTATGATTTTGAAGGACGTATTATCCGTGCGGACTTTGATAAAGCCTCGGTAATGAGTGTGTATTTCCCTTCTGGTACTACCGGAGATGTAAGGCAAGACTTTAAATACAAGTTTCTGGATGACTTCCAGTCCTACAGCAACGACCTGCTAAAAGAGAAACCTAATCTGGTCGTATGTGGTGATTTCAATATTTGTCATCGAGCAATTGATATCCATAATCCAAAATCCAATGCGAATAGCTCTGGCTTTTTACCTGCTGAAAGAGAATGGATGGAAAACTTTATTAATTCAGGATACATCGATTCATTTAGACATTTAAATCCTGATCCACATCACTATACATGGTGGTCTTATCGTGCTGGCGCCAGAGGAAAGAACTTAGGCTGGCGTATTGACTATAATATGGTCTCTAATGGTTTGAAAGATAGTATTAAATCTTCCCGAATTATACCTCAAGCAATTCACTCTGACCATTGCCCAGTGGAATTAATTCTTGATTAGATAAAAAAAGTAGACTCATTAGGTCTACTTTTTTTATTTATTGCTTATATTTATTTCATGAGCAAGAAAATCGCATGGATATTTTTTATGATTACCCTCTTTCTACTGGGGATCTGTGCGTTTGAAATTTTTATGCAATTCCAAAGTTCTGCATTATCTTATCCAATTTTCTTAACCTCCTTATCATTGATTATTTCTGCGATATTATTCTTGAATAACGCTCTTCGACCCATGAAGATTAAATAATTAATCCCCCCTCTCAATAATATCTCTGTTTGAATTCCAGTAATGGATTTCTTTTATTTATTTCTAATTTAGCATCAAACATAATGTATTGTTGATTAAATATTAATAATATATTATTTAATCTGAATAATTCGTAAAATGAAAAAACCTATACTCGTCATCAAATTTGGTTCTGCAGCTATTACTACAGACGGTGAAATTGATGAAAGAATTGTTTTAGAAATCGCTAGACAATGTGCCCAGTTGCAACCCCAATATAATATTGTGATAGTATCTTCTGGTGCAGTTGCCGCCGGAAAAAAGTATATCCCGAAATATACCGGTACATTGGCACAAAAAAAAGCCGCTGCCGCCATTGGAAACCCAATGTTGGTCCGAACTTATGGTACCTATTTTAAACCCTTTAAAATAGCTTTGGCTCAAAGCCTCTGTGAAAGACATCATTTTGCCAATAGAAATCAATTTCTCCAATTAAAAAGTACCTATGAAACTCTATGGAAAAATAATGTTATCCCGATTGCAAATGAAAATGATGTGGTGAGTAATAAAGAATTGAAGTTCTCAGATAATGATGAACTCGCTACCTTGATCGCTGTTGGGTTTGGTGCCGAACAAGTTCTTTTTAGCACTTCCGTACCTGGAGTGCTTGATGAACAAGGGAATGTAATCCCTGAAATTAAGGTTATTGATAAAGCTGCGCTGGCTTTGGCAAAAGATGAAAAATCTAGCGTCGGCCTGGGGGGGATGATTTCTAAACTTAATTTTGCCCGACTAGCAAATCAAATGGGGATAAAAGCCGTTATTTTTACCATGAAAACCGAAGATGGAATCCTAAAAGCTGTAAACGGAAAAACAGGTACCCTCTGCCATCCTCAGCCTAAAAAAGTATCCTCTAGAAATAAATGGCTCGCAAGCGGAAGTTTAATAACTGGTTTAGTCCAAGTTGATAAAGGCGCCATTGACGCCTTAAATAAACGAAAAAGCTTATTGGCAGTAGGCGTTAATAAAATAATCCAAGATTTTGAAGCAGGTGAAGTGTTTCAAATTGCCGATGAAGACCACGTCATTCATGCCGTAGCAAAATCAAAAATCGACTCCATTTCATTGAAATCTAAATCTGAAAAAAAGAATATTGAAATTGCACATGCTGACGATATTGTGCTCTTATAAGAATAATCCTATGGAAAAATCAATACAACTTCAATTAGAAAATACCAGAAAAGCCAAAAGAGCAATTTCAGTATTGACTATTGAACAGAAAATGAAAATCCTCAATGCAATTGCTGACGAATTGCTCCTCAATACGGATCAAATTATCCTCGAAAATCAAAAAGATCTCGATCGAATGGATCCGCAGGATTCCAAATATGATCGTCTTAAATTAACTAAAGCAAGAATTGAAGATTTAGCGGATAGTGTCCGGGCAGTCGCTAAATTGGATGATCCGACAGGGAAGCTGCTAAGTAGCAAAACCCTGGATAATGGATTGTTAGTAGAAAAAAGATCAGTTGCCTTGGGAGTGGTAGGTGTAATCTATGAATCTAGGCCGAATGTAACTATAGATGTTGCGGTTTTATGTATTCAATCCGGAAATGTCTGCCTGCTGAGGGGAGGATCAGACGCTTGGTTTAGTAATACATTCCTGGTTAACCTGATTCAGGATGTCCTTCTAAAGTTTAATACCGACCCTTGTATCGTTCAACTTTTACCAACCGATCGGGAGCTTGTGACAGAGCTTCTGACCGCTGTGAAATATGTGGATATCTTGATCCCGCGGGGATCTCAAGGCTTAATTGATTTTGTGCGAGAAAATGCAAAAGTTCCTGTGATTGAGACTGGAGCAGGAGTATGTCATACCTATATCGATAAAGCGGCTGATTTATCACAAGCCGCAAAAATAGTAGCTAATGCCAAGATTTCTAGACCCTCTGTTTGCAACGCCTTGGATTGTATACTCGTGGATGCGCAGGTTACAGAAGCTTTCCTGAATAAATTGGCACCGCTGCTTGCTGCAGCAAAAGTGAAAATTCTAGCTGATGAAAAAAGCTATTCTGATTTAAAAAATCTTGAGTATCCAAATTTAGAACCAGCCAAAGCAGAAGATTTTGGAAGAGAATTCTTAGACCTCATTTGTTCAATGAAGGTTGTTAATAATTTAGATGAAGCTCTAGATCATATCGCGAACTATTCTTCTAAACATTCTGAATGTATTATTTCCTCAGATCCAAAAAATATTCTCACTTTTATGAACGCTGTAGATGCGGCAGCTGTCTATTCTAATGCCTCAACACGATTTACGGATGGTGCTGAATTTGGCTTAGGCGCAGAAATTGGAATTTCAACACAAAAACTTCATGCCCGGGGACCATTTGCTTTGGAAAAGTTAGTGACAGAAAAATGGTTCGTAACTGGCGAAGGTCAAATTAGATAATATGGGAATTAGATTCGAAAAAGATACCATCCTGAACTGGATAAATGAAATGGGTAAGTATTTAAGACTAGTAGTCGATAAGTATGAGGCCTTTGATAAGGAAAATGAAACAATGGATTTGAATCAAGGTTATACCGATTTCTTTAAAATAGAGCGTAAGCTCCTCCTTGAGGGAAATCAATCCGATATCGAAAATTTTATTAGCTCATTAGAGCCTGAGCAGGTTAGGCCTTTAGCGCAATTGATCATGTATGATGGACTAATAAACCAAAACAAAGATCTACTCCAAAATGCTAAGTTTATCTTCGAATGGAATATGAAGAAAACTGGCGCCTACTCCTTCGAAGATTTTGATTATCTCTCAAAGATAGATCGTAATCTGTAGAAAAATATTCTCAAGCAACAATAAAATTTGTTTAAATGGCAATATTATTCCAATAATATTGCCTTTCTTGTAATTGATACTTCTCGGTTGATTGAGTATTAATTAAATATTATGCCCACTTCGTATATTTTGTTACAATTTGGAAGATTCTAACTAGTTTAATAACAATATTTATTTGCTATTACACCAAATTTAACCTATCTGACCTTTATTCGTTTAAATTTTTACTATTGATATTGGTTAATTCTAACTTTTTGTTATATAATTGATAATAATAAAGTAATAATTACATAACACACTAACCAATAGTTGTGTAAGGCAATATTTTTTAGCAAACACAAATAAATAATTATGAAACAACAATTACTCAGCTTTCTTTTGCTGTTTATGGTATCCATAGGTATCGTAAATGCGCAGAACCTTCAAGTGAGTGGAAAAGTCACCTCGCAAGAAGATGGTTCCCCAATCAACGGAACTACCATTACAGTTATTGGAACGAATACTTCTACTCAAACCGATGAAAGTGGAAGTTATACAATCTCGGCTCCAGCGAATGGTTCTTTAAGATTTTCTAACATAGGTTTTGTTAGTCAAACGGTTAGTATTAACAATAATGCCCTGATCAATGTAAATTTGGTTGCTGATCAAGCGGCGTTGGATGAAGTCGTGGTAACTGGATACGCCAATATTAAAAAGACAGAATTCTCAGGTGCTGCATCGGTTATCTCCATGAAAGAAATTGAAGATAAACCGGTAGCCAATCTGACGCAAAACCTTCAAGGTCGTGTTCCCGGATTATTGGCGAATTCTGGATCTGGCCAACCTGGAGCCAGTGCAAATGTGCAAATTCGTGGTACCAAATCTATCCAAGGGTCTGGTGCACAGCCGCTCTATATTATTGATGGAGTGCCTGCATCTGCTAGCACTGTTCAGAATATCAACCCCAATGACTTTGAAAGCATGACCGTTCTAAAGGACGCGAGTGCTGCAGCATTATATGGTGCCCGTGGTGGTGTAGGGGTAATTGTAATCACAACAAAACAAGGTAAAAAAGGAACTTCGGAAATCAGTCTGAGAACTCAATTCGGGGTAACTGCCCCTCCTGATTTCTCAAGACTTAATTTGATGAATACCTCCGAATTATTGGCTTATGAAGAACGCGTAGGCGCAATTACAGGATCCCAAAATGCGGCATTCTCCAATGTGCCTGGATGGTATTACAGCCGTAAAAACCCAGCAAATGCTAACCTTTCGGCTGCTCAATTAGCAGAGTATGATAGAAAATTAGACAGTACCAGAAATATCAATACGGATATTAAAGACCTCCTGTTTAGAAATGGTATCTCCCAAACTTATGAACTTAACCTAAGAGGAGGATCTGAAAACCTAACTTACTTCACTAGTTTAGGTTATATGAATCAGGACGGTGTGGATAAAACTTCCGATTTCGAAAGATTCACAACTCGATTCAATTTAGGCTACAACAAAGGAAAATTCAGCGCTCAATTTAACAATAGCTTGGGTTATTCCCTTATGCGAAGAGCAAGTGGAGATGGATTCGGAAATAGCCCCCTGAATCCTTTTCAAATGATCTATCGTGCTAAACCCTATGATAATCCTTATTTAGCCGATGGTACCCTGAATTTTGGTGGGGGTGGTACCAACTTAAATATGAAAACCTTGGCAAACTTGGTAGAAGCAAATGAAAATACCCGTTGGACTGAAAAATCTTGGAAGATTAACTCTGGGTTAATCTTGGGCTTTAAAATTACTGATGATATTACTATCCGAAATACAACAGGTATTGATGCTGATAATGGTTTGTACGAATTCTATATTAACCCTAATTCCTATAGAGGTTCCTTGCAAACATTCCAACATGGTTTAGCGAGGGAAGCTAATAGAATTAATGCTCAAATTATTAATACATCTAGTATTAACTATAATAAAACCTTTAATGAACTTCATAAAATTGATGTAGGTGCTTATTTCGAAGGAATCAGAGTCTATAATAAAGGTTTGGGAATGATGTTGTATAACTTGAACCCTTCTCTACCATGGACAGGTCAAGGTGCAAATCCTTTGCCAACAAATGGTGCGGAAACAATGCCTCAGTATGCAACTAGTGCTAGGTCTGGTTATGGAATTCGCTCTTATTTTGCTACTGCAGCCTACGATTATGCTGGTAAATATTCCATTACTGCAAACTTAAGACGCGATGGTACTTCCAGAATCGTCAATATCGACAACCGTGAAATTACAACATGGTCGGCTGGTGCAACCTGGAATATTATTCAAGAAAATTTCATGAAAGATCAAACCCTTTTTACGGATCTGAGATTAAGAGCTAGTTATGGTCAAGCGCCTAATATTGGTAGTATTGCCTTGAATTCATATGGTTTAGGGTTCGGTGGTTTGGAAGCCTGGACGATTCCTAATTATACGTCGTCTCAAGTACCAGGCTATGGAACGGCAGCTTATCCAGGTTCTACTTTGCCTGGTATTGCTCCAACAACGCCAGGAAACCCGAACTTAAAAATCGAAACAGTGAACAAAGCGAATATCGGCCTTGACTTTAATATGTGGACTAACAGAGCTAGATTCTCTTTCGACGTATATAGTGAAATTACCAATGACCTTTTCGTAGATCAACCGCTTAGTAATACTACTGGATTTAATAGTATGGCTATTAATGCTGGTAAAATGTCTAATAAAGGTCTTGAGGGTATGATTAGTGTGGATGTGTTTAGAACCAATGATATTGATATTAATGTGGGATTAAACCACGCTATAAACGTCAATAAAATTGAAGACCTTGGCGCTGTTACTCAGTATGAGTTGGGAACTTACTTAATTAAAGTAGGCCTGCCTTTTGGATCTCACTATACTTATAATTATTTAGGAGCTGACCCTGAAACTGGAAGACCAATGTATTATGCGCAAGATGGGACTACAGTGGTTTACGAGTTGGCAAACGCCGGTCGTTTCGCTACTTTTGGAACCTATAAACCGAAACATGTCGGTGGTTTTACTTTCGACTTCAGATATAAGGCATTCACTTTAAGTACTTTGTTCTCGTATCAATTTGATGTGGTTAGAAGTAATAATATAAGAAACTGGATCACTGATGGAACTAGAGGTTATATCGGTTCTGTAAACCAATCTAGAGAACTTTTGGATAATCAATGGGAAAAACCGGGCGACCAAAAATTCTTCGCCTCTCCAGTATATTCCAAAGGATTTACAAACTCTGATTTACAAAATGCCAAATTCTTAAGATTAAGAAACTTGACATTAAACTATAATCTGCCTGAAATTAATGTCGGCGGTGTCTCTTATGTAAAAGGAGCCAACCTTTATTTCACAGCTTATAATTTAGCCGTGTGGAGCCCTTGGACTGGTGTAGATCCTGAAGATGATAACAATATCAGTCTTAATGAATATCCAAATCCGAAATCATTTGTTTTTGGAATCAACTTCAAATTTTAATCCTCAATAATTATGAAATTCAATTATATCAAAATATTAGTCGCTGCTGCAGTGATCTCCTTCTCCTCAAGTTCTTGTTCTAACTTGTTGGATGTTAAAGAAACAGATTTCTTGGGAGGAAATGATGCCCTAAGAACAATCGCAAATAATGAATCTCTATTAATTGGAACTTATTCAGTTTTCAATAATGAAATGGGAATTCAGTTGAATGGTGTATTTTCGGATGAATTGAAACCTGGGGATTTCTATGTGTCTCAAACGACGCATGAATGGCGTTATGCCCCGGATGATATTGGTATCAGAGATAATTATACCGCTGTTGATCCTTATTATCGGGTAATAGATCGCACAAACCGTATTTTCGCGGCTTTGCCGGATGCACCTGCTAATGGAACAGCAGATGAAGAGTTAAAAAAGAAAATTAGGGGGGAAGCACTTTTCTTAAGAGCCTACGCCCATTTTGAATTATTCAGATATTATTGTAAAAACTATGACCCCGCAGAACTGGGAATGATCTATATGACAACTGTTTCCCTGGAACCTCAAGCTAGGGAAAATATGGATACTTATTTTCAGAAAATTTTAGCAGATATTAATGAAGCGAAAACCCTTCTAAAAGATGATTATAATGACATCTATAGGGCCAATCGCTTAGCAGTAGTCGCCCTGAATGCACGTGTTGCGCTATATATGCGTAATTGGAATGAGGCTATTACAAATGCTACCGAATATATTTCCAAAAAACCTTTAGCATCTAAAACTGATTTCCCAGAAATTTGGAAGGATAAAAGCAATGCGGAATTGGCATTTAAAATATCTAGAACCGCGGCCAGCTCCACTCGAATTGGTGGGATTTATAGAGGTGTATTTACAAAGAATGCTGCTAATGCGTTAGTTGCTCCTGCTAGTATTCTTTGGGTACCGTCTGATAAGCTTTGGAATATGTATGATCAGACGAATGATGTCCGTTTTGATGCTTATTTAATAGATGAACCCATCTTGCAAAAAGTAACTGGAAAGCCATCCAAAATTGTAAATAAATATGCAGGCTCAGGATATGCAACTCCGAATGAGAATGTGAATGATCATAAAATCTTTAGAACGGGGGAAATGTATTTAATTCGTGCCGAAGCTAGAGCTGAAACGGGAGCTGTAAATGGAGCAAATAGCGCAGAAGCAGACTTAAATGAATTGAGGTCAGCTCGAATTGTCGGTTATTCCAATGCTTCTTTTGCTACTAAAAATGCTGTTATTGATGCAATAATGGCTGAAAGATTCAAAGAATTGCCTTTTGAAGGGCATAGATTCTGGGATTTGAAAAGAAGAGGTCTTCCTGTAGAAAGAGTAGGGGATGATGCGCCTAGTGCTGCTGGAAAGACTCTCCCAGCAAACGATTTTAGGTTTGTTCTCCCAATTCCAAATGAAGAAAGATTGGCGAATCCTTTGATTCAACAAAATGAAGGTTATAACTAAGACTTCAACACTTTAATACTTTAATTAAAACCGGGCGAAGCCCGGTTTTTTTGTTTTATACCGTTTTTTGCATTTCGCTTTTGTCTGATTTTTAACCAAAATAAATAGTATAACTTCAATAAGGCGTCTAAAATAATATGAAAAGTGCAATAACTTAAGTTTAATTTTGCTTTTATGACAATAAGTTTGCAGGAAATATTAAAAAACGATGCATAAAATCATCCTTCTGATAAAATATTGTCAATTAAATCAGTTTTAGCTTCATTTTGTTACAAAAATCAAACGATTGATTAAAATTATACAAGTAATATTTCTTTGATTCTTACGGTTTTAGACGGTTTTGTAGCTGTACTGTGTTATTAAGTGTTAAATCATTTTGTATTATGTTAAGTTAATATTATATAATTGCCAAAATTATGTTAACGAACAAAGAATGACCAAACCATCATTCTAAGTACAAACGCAATTATTTAACAAACAACAAACAAATTATTATGAAACACAGATTACTCAGCTTTCTTGTGCTGTTTATTCTTTCCATTGGATTGGTAAATGCACAAAATCGTCAGCTAAGTGGTAAAGTTACAGATGCCGCAACAGGATCTCCCCTAGCGAGCGTTACTGTAAAGGCATCGGGTTCTTCCAATGCGACACAAACTGACGAACAAGGAAATTATTCCTTAGCCGTAAATGAAAATGATCGACTGACTTTTTCAAATATCGGTTACGAAACTCAAACTCTGCCAGTAGCAGGAAAATCATCCCTTAATGTTTCTTTAGTATCCATTTCGGACGCCCTTGATGAGGTAGTAGTCGTGGCTTATGGAACGGTAAGTAAAAAAAGTCACGTGGGTTCTTCTGCTCAGGTATCAGCCAAAGAAATTGAAAATAGACCTTTAACTAACGTGTCTAGTGCATTGGTGGGCTCTGCTCCAGGCGTACAAGGTACTCTTTCTGGTGGTGCCCCAGGTGCTTCCGCTAATATTCGTATCCGTGGATTTGGCTCTATTAACGCTTCTAATAGCCCGCTGTATGTAGTGGATGGAATCCCATACGATGGAACGGTATCTAACATTAATCCGGATGATGTAGAATCAATCTCCATCTTAAAGGACGCGGCAACTACTGCATTATACGGTTCTAGAGGTGCAAACGGTGTAATTATGATTACTACTAAAAAAGGTAAAGTCAATTCTGGAAACTTTACTGTAAACGCTTCAGCAGGTATTATCCGTCGTGGTCTCCCTGAATACGACCGTTTAGATGCGCATCAATATTACCCTGTAATGTGGCAAGCATTGAAAAATAGCTTAGTTTCCAGTGGTATCCCAGATGATAAGGCTAGAGAACTCGCATCTGGAAAATTAACAAGCTATAATGGAAATAACTATAGCGATATTTCTACGGTACTTGGTTATAACCCTTTTCATGTTGCAAATGATGAAATCGTAGGTTTGGATGGAAAAATTAATCCTAATGCCCAACTTAAATGGGGAGAAGATCTTGACTGGGAAAATCAAATCCTTTCTGGTGGTAAAAGACGCCAAGCTTACGGAATTACCTATGATGGTGGTTCTGATAAAACAACCTATTTTGCAAATCTAGGATATACAAATGATAATGGTTATTTGTTGAAATCTAGCTTGAAAAGAATTAATGCGCGTGCAAATATTACAACTCAAGCAACGAAATGGTTGAGAACTGGTTTAAACCTGAATGGAAACTACAATGTTAACCTTTTTGACAATGCTGGTGACGGTGGAACTTCTTTTATCAACCCTTTCTTCTATTCTAGAAATGTTGGACCAATCTATCCTGTACATTTGCATGATTTGAATACTGGTGAATACATCCTTGATGAATTTGGCCAAAAGAAATTCGATTTCGGTGATAAAAGACCTTTCTCTCCAGGTCGTCATGCTCTGTATGAAAATACCTTGGATGAGCAAAAAAATATCCGCTCAACCTTAGGCGGTAGAACCTTCTTGGAAGTTCAAATCTTACCGCAATTAAAAGCAAGTACAAATATCGGTTTGGATGTTCAAGATACGCACGAAAGATTTTATGATAACCCAATCCTAGGGGATGGTTCTCCGGCTGGACGTGCTTATCATTATTTATACAGAACAACAAGTTATACTTGGAACCAACTCCTTGAATATAACCAAACATTCAATGAAAATCATACAGTAGGCGTAATGGTCGGTCATGAAAATTATTCCTATAAATATAATTACCTGTCTGGTAGCCGCTCTGAAATGATCGTTGATGGTATCACCGAACTTCCAAACTTCGCGACTGTTCTTGGAACTTCTTCTTATGAAGATAATAGAGCCATTGAAAGTTACTTCTCTAGATTATCCTACGACTACAAAGGAAAATACATCTTTACTGGTACTTTGAGAAGAGATGGTAACTCTAGATTCCATAAAGATTTCAGATGGGCAACATTCTGGTCTGTTGGTGGTGCTTATAACATCGGTGAGGAAGATTTTATCAATAAAGATAAAATCAATATGTTGAAAATTAGATCTTCTTATGGCTCGGTAGGTAATGACGCTGGAATTAGCAACTATGCTTACCAGGCTTTATATACCTTAGGCGTTAATAATGCTTCAAATCCTGGATTTACGCAAAGATCATTGCCTAATGATAGCTTAACTTGGGAAACAGCCAAAAACTTCGACATTGGTGTTGATTTTGAATTGTTCAATAGAAGAGTATCTGGTTCCGTAGAATATTTCGATAGAAAAACTTCAGGATTAATTTTCCCTGTGCCAATGGCTTTGATGAATGGTGGGGTAGTAAATGTTTCTCCTCATTACCACACGATTGACATGAACATCGGAAATTTATATAACCGCGGTGTAGAAATGTCCTTGACTGGTAATATCGTAAGAAATGATAATGTGAGATACTCAACTACGTTGAATTTAACACATTTGAAAAACCAAATTACTTCTATGCCTCCAGGAAACCCATTGATCCAAAGTGGAACCAAAGCTTATTCTGTAGGACATTCCATCTATGACTATTATTTACGTGAGTTCTATGGTGTAGATGCTGAAAATGGAGATGCATTATACAAAACGGATGTCATGTCTGCCAATGCTAGAATCTTGGGTGCTGATACTGTAACCAACGTTATTGCTGAAGCTAATTATAGATATGTTGGAAAATCAGCTATTCCTGACCTATATGGATCGATGTCCCATAACCTTTCTTACAAAGGTTTTGACTTGAATGTATTATTCACTTTCCAATTAGGAGGATATGTTTATGATTCTCAATATGCTTCTTTAATGTCTGCGGGTAGCTATGGAAATGCAAAACACGTTGATGTATTAAACGCTTGGCAAAAACCTGGTGACCAAACTAGTATCCCTAGAATGGACGGTGGAAATGCTACAAACCTGTCTGGTGGTAGCAGCAGATACTTAACAAAAGCATCTTATTTAAACTTGAACAGTATTACTTTAGGATATAACTTACCTAAAGATTTATTGAATACTGTAGCAGTTAAAGAAACTTATATCTTCCTTTCTGGTGAAAACCTTGCGTTCTTCAACAAAAGAAAAGGTATGAACAACTTGGGCGCATTTAACGGGGTAGTTGATAATACTTACAACTTCAACAAATTGTTTACTGTTGGTGCAAGAATTAAATTTTAAGACATGAAAAAGACATTTATTATATTTCTAGGGTTGATTTCATTGTTTCAATTTACTGGTTGTAAGTCAGATTATCTTGAAACTCAACCTACTGACCAAGTGTCAACAGGATCTGCATTTAAAACTGTGGATAACTCTTGGGCAGCCTTAAACGGTATCCATAGAATTTTATACCAACAAATTTTCGGATCTCAACCACAAGGTGGACAAAGTGGTAACATGATGGTGATGGACTTGATGGGAGAAGATGTCGTTTTCTCAACCAATACAAGCTCACATATGAGGGAATCCTATCAATGGATTGACCATATAGATCCTACATCTGGTAATGTTAAGTATAACTATTTGTTCTACTATGTGATTATTGGTAATGCCAATATGATCATTGAAAACGTAGATGCTGCGGAAGGTTCCGAAGTGGATAAAGCTTATATCAAAGGTCAGGCATTAGCTTACCGTGCATGGAGCTATTTCCAAATGGTACAGTTATTTGGTGAAAGATATGTTAAGGGTGCTGCAAATAATGGCTTGGCAGTTTCTTTAGTAACCAAACCAAGTACTGCGGCTGTACCTAGAAGCACTGTACAAGAAGTGTACAACCAAATCAATGCCGATCTACAACAAGCTGCAACTTTGTTGAATGGTTATTCCAGAGGAACTGATAAATCTCAGATCAACCTGGATGTGGTTAAAGGTTTCCAAGCACGTGTTGCTTTAGCTCAACACAATTATGCAGATGCTGCAAAATTCGCAAAAGAAGCAAGAGCAAATGCTCCTTTGATGAATGAAGAAGAATATCTTTCTGGATTCAATAATTACTCGGTAGGTGAGTGGATGTGGTCTTCTAGAATCGTAGCGGATCAAACAAACTACTTCTATTCTTTCTTCGCTTATATGTCTATCAACTATAGTTCAAGTGTAATTAGAGGTACTCCTAAATTGATCTTCTCTAAATTATATGATCAAATCTCTGATACAGATGTTAGGAAAAAACTTTGGGATCCAACAGGTGCCAATAAAGAAGATTTCCCGCTGCCTTTAAGCACATTTAACCGCTTCAAATACCATAGCAAAAAGTTCAAAGTTGCTAATGAAGCTATGAGTATCGGTGATGTTCCATACATGCGTGGTGCTGAAATGTACCTAATTGAAGCTGAAGCTTTAGCTAGGGATGGTAAATCAGCAGATGCTGCAACGGCATTGTTTAACTTCGTCTCTAAAAGAGATCCTCAGTATGTGAAATCTACAAAAACTGGACAAGCTCTAGTGGATGAGATTATGCTACAAAGAAGATCTGAGTTATGGGGTGAAGGTTTCAGATTCTATGATTTGAAGAGAACAAATACTCCACTGGATAGAACGGGTGGAAACCATAATGCTACGGTGGCAAAATTACTTTCTGCACCAGCAAACTCTAAATTGTGGCAATTCTTCATTCCTCAATCTGAGATTCAAAACTCAGGGGGTGTGGTTACACAAAATCCATAAGGAATTAGGAAATACGGATAATAAAGAAGCCGGGCATTTGCCCGGCTTTCTTGTTTGTTCACTAACGATTTATTAAAATTACACCTTTTCTTATTTTAAAACTTCTCTCGCAATAACCAATCGCTGAATTTCCGAAGTGCCCTCGTAAATCTGCGTAATTTTTGCATCTCGCATTAAGCGTTCTACATGATATTCTTTGACATAGCCGTAGCCACCATGAATCTGGACCGCCTCCACCGTATGTCTCATCGCAACCTCAGAAGTATTCAACTTGGCCATTGCCGCAATCTTCCCGTAAGGCAAACCTTGATCCTTGGTCCATGCCGCCTTGTAAGTCAATAATCTTGCTGCCTCAATATCCACCTCCATGTCTGCCAATTTAAATTGTATAGCCTGATGGTCGGAAATAGGCTTCCCAAAGGTTTTTCTTTCCTTCGAATAGGCCAAGGCGATATCATATGCCCCAGCAGCTATTCCCAAGGCTTGCGCGGCAATCCCAATCCTTCCGCCGTCTAAGGTCTTCATCGCAAATTTAAACCCAAACCCATCTTCCCCAATTCTATTCTCCTTAGGTACTTTGACATCTGAAAACATAAGGGAATGCGTGTCTGAACTACGTATTCCTAATTTATTTTCTTTTGGACCAATGGTGAAACCTGGCATTCCCTTTTCTACAATCAGCGCATTGATGCCGCGATGTCCCTTTTCAGGGTCTGTTTGGGCTATTACAATATATATGTCTGCATTGCCACCATTGGTAATCCAGTTTTTTGTGCCATTCAATACGTAATGATCCCCCTTATCTTCCGCTAAGGTATGTTGCGAGGAAGCATCTGAGCCTGCTTCTGGCTCCGATAATGCAAATGCGCCTAGCTTTTCTCCACTAGCTAAGGGTTTTAAATATTTTTGTTTCTGTTCTTCTGTCCCAAATTCATTCAACCCAAATAAAACAAGTGAATTATGGGCAGACATGATAACTGCAGCTGATGCGTCAATCTTTGCAATCTCCTCTAAGGCTAAAACATAGGCTAAGGTATCCATCCCTGCACCGCCATATTGCTCAGGTACCATAATCCCCATAAATCCTAATTCTCCCATTTGCTTCACAAAGTCCGTTGGAAACTTCGCCTGCTCATCCCGCTCTATAACACCTGCCTTTAATTCCTGGGCAAACTCGCGAGCCGCCGCTCGTATCATTTTATGTTCTTCTGATAGTTCGAAATTCATCTTAATCGTTTATAAGGTTTAAACCAAATATAATATAAAAATATTATGCAAGCATAATAAAAATTAATTTTTTATTTGACCTGTGCCTATTTTGTATTTCATCGGAAACTTTTGCTCTCCCTTGATTGTTATGTAGTTACTGGCGGATTTTATAATTTAATTGTAAGAAATATGCTAAACTAATTTCGCATTTTGCGATTATCAATAAAATCTACTATATTGGTAGAGTAAATATTTTTGTTCATTATAAATTTTTAGATATGAGTTTAAGATTAGGTGATGAAGCACCAAACTTTCAAGCAAAAACTACAGTAGGGGATATTGATTTCTATAATTATATTGATGGTAAGTGGGCTGTTTTATATTCCCATCCTTCTGATTTTACTCCTGTATGTACAACCGAGTTAGGTCGTACCGCAAAATTAAAATCAGAATTTGATAAACGTAATGTTAAGGTGTTGGCATTAAGTGTAGATTCTGTAGATGATCATAACGAATGGGTAAAAGATATCAACGAAACCCAAAATACCGAAGTTAATTTCCCAATCATCGCTGATGAAAATAGACATGTGGCAGAATTATATGATATGATTCACCCGAATGCTTCTGCGACGGCAACGGTTCGTTCGGTATTTGTGATTGGACCTGATAAAAAAGTTAAATTAACCTTGACTTATCCTGCTTCTACCGGAAGAAATTTTGATGAAATTTTAAGAGTAATCGATTCCTTACAACTTACAGCAGATTATCAGGTAGCAACTCCTGCAGATTGGAAAGATGGTGAGGATGTTATTGTGGTCCCTGCCATAAAAACAGAGGAAATCCCTGGAAAATTCCCAAAAGGTTTTAAAGAAATCAAACCTTACTTGAGAACGACTCCACAACCAAATAAATAGTAAATCATTTATTTTAATACAAATTGAGGCCAACTGAAATTAGTTGGCTTTTTCTTTAAATGGATTTTTCTTCTTCCGTGGGACAATATAGGAGGTGATCAATGCGATCAAAATGACCAATGACAATTGCTTAAGGATAATGCCATAATCAAACTCAAATGCTTGGCTGGATGTAAGGTATTGAAATGCCTGGGTAATAACCACGATGGCAAGGAAGATGAAAAAATAGGTCCAAAAGGTCCGCATATTTTTTTGTTTTTATTAAATATAAGGAATAAGATATTAAATATCAAAGAGATATGTCTGGTTGGATTCACATAGGTATATAAAACAAATAAGGTGTTACATCTTTGTAACACCTTATTGAATACAAAAGTCCAATTTATTATTAATATACCTTCACCATGTAGATATAGTCTTGCAACTTCTTGATCTGTTCGGTGCGAGGTAAATTTGATAGGCTATTTTTGTTGTTTAATATAATATTTCCTTTTAAGGATTCTTCTGGAATACGATTCAATGTTTCGATTAAGGCTTTTGTCTTGATCGCAAATGCAGCCCCATCAATTCCTTTTTGTTTTCCTGAGATAATACCGATAATATTACCATTCTTATCTAATACGGGGCCACCACTGTTACCAGGGTTAACGGGTACTGAAATTTGATAGGCTGTCGTATCACCGCTATATCCTGTAGATGAACTCAAGTAGCCTTCGCCATACACTGCTTCATCACGTGGGTAACCAATTGTATAAATACCTTCTCCTAAATCCATATTCTGTCTTCTGAAGGTGTATGGTATATTACCCGATTGAGAAGCAAAACTGGAATCCGAAATATGTAGAATCGCTAAATCCTTCTCCGGATCCACATGGATAACAGTAGCTTTATAAGAATTACCTTTATTGTTTTGTAAATGGATCGAATCTGCTCCACTAACTACGTGAAAATTCGTTACAACATAGCCGTCTTTGGTCAACATAAAGCCAGTTGCACCAAACTGTAATGGGTCTTGTGCTGGTGTGCTTTCCTTATTGATATTGCGAATGGCAGTATGATGTGCATTAACATTGCGTTTTACGTTGTTTATCTCTCTTTTAAGAGCACTATAGTCCGAACTCGTCCTACGCAAGGTCGAGAAATATCCCGTTGAATACAGCGTCGCTAAAGAAGAAAGAACAGCTACCGCTGCCGCAGCAACAGCATTGATCTTTAATTTCTTCCATAAACGGATAATCATCGCCTCAGATGGTTGCTCATCCATAGCCTGTTCCAATTGATGCTTAAATTCAGCCCGAGATTCATGACGCTTCATGGTATCCACAAACTCAGCATGCGACAAAAATTGTGCATTTAATTCTTGGTCTTGCTCACATAATACCTCAAAGGATGTGCGTTCTTCCAAACTCATCTCCCCGTTTAAATAGCGATCTGCCAATTCAAAAAATTCTTGCTGTCTCATGTCAACTTCTACTAATCAGATTTTTGATCAAAAAATAGCTTTTTCAATCGTTGTAAACATTTATATTTCTGAGTCTTCGCGTTATCAGTATTCGTATAACCAAACTTCTCACAGATTTCATTCATCGACTTATTCCGTATGTAAAAATCTTTAAGGATGGTTTGACAGGGCTCCCCAAGTTGATGCATTGCTGAATCCATCTTGGAAAACTCATCCTCCTTATCTAAATGAACTTGGATATCACTCTCCACATCCGCTATTTCCAATCCGTCAGAGTCCGATGTTCCTAAGCTGTTCTCCCTTTTGTTTAGCTGCTTTAACCACAACCGCCTACAAACGGCATATAGGAACGTACTTATTTTACTGCTGAGCTCGAAATTCTCATGAGTAACTTTGTCATATAAAACCATAACAGCCTCCTGAAAAATATCCTTGGCCTCCTCTTCTCGCCCCTGATTGCCAGTGATCAGATGGGATACCGAAGGATAACAGGTCTTATAGATGTAGGATATCGCTGTATTGTCTCCTTTGCGTAAACCTTCCAGTAATTCCTTGTCCTCCCGGCCTTTTGGTAATATTTGCCTTATTTTACTCACTTATTAATACCCTAATTTTCAAATAGTAACCCAAGAATTGTTAAAATTTTTCTTATTTGTGATTTCGATTCCAAACGTAAGAGAATTTTTATGGAATATCAATCCATTTTCTAATCTATTGAAATATTTTAAAATCTACCTCTACTAGTCAACCCCTATAAATAAAAAACACCTTCCTACTGGAGGGTGTCCTTGGTCACAGTAATCCGAAATTATTAAATCCCAGAAAATAGATTGTTGTAATATTCACCCAAAAATGGTACTGGCTTCTTATTCCCGTTGGCTGCATTGATAATCCCAATGATCCACAATATAGCCATCCCAATAACGACAACAAGTGATAAAACCCATCCTATAAATGGGATATATCGAAATAATCCAGCAACAAATAAAGTCAAGAATATCCCCAAGGATTGACGGATATGAAATGTCGCAAAATCATTCCGCTTTTCATTATTCAATACAAAGGCAATTATGAGACCAATGATTGTTAAATACGCTATAATAGCAATGTTTTTTCCATCATTGATACTGCCGTTATCGCCATTTTCAATAGGAGTGTGTGAGTTTTCCATAAAATAGAGGTTATAATTTATACTAAAAATAATATAATTATTCTAATTTTCGCTAATTCTTCCTCTTACAATATTTTTTCGGTTTTCATTGAATAAACCTTCATTCCCTTAATTTGCTATTTGTTTTTGGAAACAAAATCCGCTTTAAGACTGTTTCATCCTTAAAGGAGGAAAGATATTTATGGAAGAAAAAATTGTCCGTTATAACCATCCGAATGGTGAAATCACCGTTTTATGGAGACCTAAGAAATGCATCCATTCCGCAGTTTGTATCAATACCTTGCCAAAGGTATATGACCCTGCTGACCGACCTTGGGTTAAACCTGAGTTCGCTACAACCCAAGAACTAATCAATCAAATTGATAGATGCCCTTCCGGTGCGCTACAATATGAATTGCATCAAAAATAATAAAGCATAAAAAAACCCTTGAAAAATATTTTTCAAGGGTTTAATCTTTTTTGGCGGTCTGGACGGGACTCGAACCCGCGACCCCATGCGTGACAGGCATGTATTCTAACCAGCTGAACTACCAGACCAAAAAAATAAAATTAAGAACAAATAGAAGACAAGCTTCAATTTAATTTTAGCGGTCTGGACGGGACTCGAACCCGCGACCCCATGCGTGACAGGCATGTATTCTAACCAGCTGAACTACCAGACCTAAAATTTCTTAAAAAAAAAGAACGCTCGAAGCTTCGCTTCTCTTTTGCTAGCGGTCTGGACGGGACTCGAACCCGCGACCCCATGCGTGACAGGCATGTATTCTAACCAGCTGAACTACCAGACCTTTTCCCTTCTTTTTAGAAGGTGTGCAAATATAGTGTTTATTTCTATATTCGCTAATATATTTTTGAAAAATCTTACTCTACAGTGCCTTCTTTCATCTTTTCCGCATTCTCCGCAAATTGCAATGCGTCTATAATGTCCTGAATATCACCATCCATAATCGCAGGAAGATTATACATCGTCAATCCGATGCGATGCTCCGTAACACGACCTTGTGGATAATTATAGGTACGTATTTTCGCCGAACGGTCACCCGTTGATACCATCGTCTTACGTTTCGCAGCAACATCCCCATGCTTTTTCTGAACCTCTAACTCATATAGCTTGTTTCGAAGCATCTCCATCGCCAACTCACGGTTCGCTAATTGAGAACGCTCAACCTGACAAACCACTACAATGCCCGATGGCTTATGCGTCAATTGAACCTTAGTCTCTACTTTGTTCACGTTCTGACCACCTGCACCACCAGATCTCGAAGTCTGCATCTCGATATCGCCTGGGTTTAATTCAACGTCTACTTCCTCCGCCTCTGGTAATACCGCTACCGAAGCCGCTGAGGTGTGAACTCGACCTTGTGTCTCTGTATCTGGAACCCGTTGTACACGGTGAACCCCTGACTCATACTTTAATTGACCATAAACATCCTCACCAATAACCTTCAAAATCACCTCTTTATAGCCTCCTGAAGTACCTTCAGTAACGTCCATAACCTCATTTCTCCAACCCTTGGTCTCAAAGAAGCGGGTATACATACGGTATAAATCCCCAGCAAATAATGCTGCCTCATCCCCACCAGTTCCTCCACGGATCTCAATTATTGCATTCTTAGCATCCTCAGGATCCTTCGGAATAAGCATCAATCGAATCTCCTCCTCCTTCTCTTCCTTCTCGGTATATAAAATATCCAACTCTTCCTTCGCCATCTCTCGCAATTCCTGATCCTTCTCATTGGCAAGGATATCCTTGTTGGTATCTATATTACTGACCATATTTTTGTAAATATGGTATTGCTCTACAATTTTGCCCAAGTCTTTATATTCCTTGTTCAATTTTGCAAAACGTTTCATGTCGCTGATGGTATCTGGATTACTTAACTCTCTTTCAACCTCTTCCCAGCGCTCTTTTATGGCTTGTAGTTTCTCTAACATAAATTACATCTTGTTTACTGTAGGGCATAAGTCGCCCAGTCACAGTAATTAATCGACAAAAATAAAGATTTTTATGCGCTTTTAAAGATACTAATGCGAAGAAACTGCTTTTAATCCGACAATTGACCCAATTAAAGTGATAATAAAGAAGATACGCCAAAAATCTGTCGGTTCTTTGAAAAAGAAAATACCCATTAAAACGGTTCCAACAGCCCCAATTCCTGACCAAACGGCATAGGCCGTACCTAATGGTAGTGTACTGGTCGCTTTGATCAATAACCCCATACTAATCGTTACGCTGATTAAGAATCCTAGATACCAAAGGTACATTTCCATTCCCGTAGCGTCTTTCGCACGTCCAATACAGTAGGTAAAGGCAACCTCAAATAAACCACCAATTACTAATATTATCCAATTCATTATGATTAATTTTTTAAAGGCACAAAGGTCTAGCTTATTTTAACAACTCCTTTTTACAATTGTTAAAAATTTACTTTTTTATCCCCCGAATCCGGCTCAACGTGACTTGAGAAATCCCTAAATAGGAGGCTATATACCCCAACTTGATTCGGTTCGTGATATTTGGAGCCTTTTTTAATAGCTCCTCATAACTCTCATGGGATGACTTGAACAAACGTAGCATTAATCGCTCCTCAATCTTCAAGGCCTCCAACTCCGCTAAGCGTCGACCCCAATTGCTGATCATCGTATGACTTTCATATAAAGCCAATAACTTTAAGGTATGAATTCGGTAAACACTGGATTTTTCTAAGGTTTGGATGGTTTCGTAGCCCGGTTTTTGATGAATATAGCTATTCAAGGATATTAATACCTCCCCGGGAAATGTAAATCCTAAAATGATCTCCTTCTCCTCTTTATGGTAATAGATCCTACAGATTCCTTCTTTCTGGAAATAGATATAGGGACTCGTTTTATCGGAATAAATTAAAGTGTGGTTCTTCGGAACTTCAATAAGCTCTGTGATGCCTTCCAATAAGGAAAATTGGTCATCGTTTAAAGGTTGGATAGAATTGGCTATTTCTCTGAATTCCATTTTTCAAGTTTAACTTCTTGACCATCCCATACGGCATAGGTATGGTAATTGATCCATTCTCCCAAATTGATGATACGACAATTATCTTTTAATTGAACATCATAAGGCAAATGCCGGTGTCCAAAAATAAAATAATCGTAATGCTTCTTTTCCAGGACTTCCTTAGCATACACGATGAGCCATTCGTTTTCCTCTCCCAAAAATTGCTCCTCCGCATTATTGGAAATCCGACTATGTTTTGACCATCTTTGGGCAATGCCAATCCCTAAATTTGGATGTAACCGCGCAAATAACCATTGGCAGAATGAACTCCGGAAGATCTTTTTTAAGAACTTATATTTAGCATCCCCTGGACCAAGACCATCACCATGATGGATATAGAAACTCTTCCCATTTAATTCCAGGACCTTCTCATTTGAAATGATTTCCGCTTTTAATTCCTCCTGCAAATACCCAAACATCCACATGTCATGGTTGCCCTTAAATAAGGTTATCTTTATGCCTAAATCAGCTAATTCTGCTAGTTTCCCTAAAAATCGGATATAACCTTTCGGAACTACCGTACTGTATTCAAACCAAAAATCAAAAATATCCCCAACTAAATATAACTCCGCAGCATCCTTTTTGATATAGTCCAACCATGAAATAATATGTTGTTCCCTAAACTTGGATTGATCCATCGGATAGGAACCTAAGTGGAAATCGGATGCAAAATATATTTTGTTGCCTGGGCTCATTCAGGTCAAAACTAGCATAATAATTACGGATTATCAAGATGTTCCCTCCAAGCAAATTATTTCATTAGTTTTGTAATAGGACTAATCGTATAAACAAATGATGAAATATGTAAGTATTGGCTTGCTCGCAGTCGGACTGACCGCATGTCAACATGAAAATGTTATTGATTCTAAAGCAGATATTAGCGTGAAACCTTATCCAAAAAGCACTAAAATTGAACAAAAAGACAATTTCTTCGGAACTGATGTCGAAGACCCTTATCGTTGGCTTGAAGATGACCTTTCTTCTGAAACCAAAAATTGGGTAACCGCCGAAAATGAAGTGACCGAAGATTACCTCAGCCAGATCCCTTTCCGAGAAAATATCCGAAAACGACTCGAACATCTTTGGAACTATGAAAAGGTCTCTGCTCCTTTTAAAGAAGGTGATTATATCTATTTCTATAAAAATGACGGACTCCAAAATCAAAGTGTTCTCTATCGTAAAAAAGGGGAGGACGGAAAAGAAGAAGTGTTCTTAGACCCTAATAAATTATCTTCCGATGGTACAACCTCTTTGGCAGGACTATCCTTTAGTAAAGATGGATCTTTACTGGCCTATCAAATCTCAGAAGGTGGCTCCGACTGGACTAAAGTCATTATCCTAAAGGCAGAGGACAAATCAATCGTTGGTGATACCCTTATGAATGTTAAATTCAGCGGGATGTCTTGGCGTGGAAATGAGGGTATTTATTATAGTTCTTATGATAAACCGAAGGAAGGATCTGCCTTGTCTGCTATGACGGATCAGCATAAACTATTCTTCCATAAATTGAATACAGCTCAAAATACAGATGAATTGATCTTTGGAGGGCCTCAAAAGCCAAGAAGATATATTAGCGCTGGCTTGACTGAAGATGAACGTTTCTTAATTGTGACGGCAGCTAATTCGACCTCCGGGAATGAGCTTTATATTAAAGACCTTTCAAACCCGCAGTCGGCATTTATTACCATGGTAGATAATATGGATAAAAACCATTATGTATTGGATAATGATGCTGATAGGCTAATTGTATATACCGAATTGAATGCACCAAACGGAAGAATCGTTGAAACCAACATCGCAAAACCTACCGTAGATACCTGGAAGGATGTGATCCCTGAAACGGAACAGGTATTGAGCCCTTCATTAGGCGGTGGAAAAATCTTTGCGACTTATTTGAAGGATGCAACTTCACAGGTAAAACAATATGATCGCAACGGAAAATTTGAACATGAAATCGAATTGCCAGGAGTAGGTTCTGCCGGTGGGTTTGGAGCTAAAAAAGATGAAAAGGAATTGTACTATTCCTTCACCAATTATGTCAACCCGGGAACCATATACAAATATGATATCGCTTCAGGTAAATCGGAAATCTACAGAAAACCCGAGGTACAATTTGATCCGACCAAATATGAATCCAAACAGGTATTCTATACTTCCAAAGATGGAACGAAGGTCCCTATGATAATCACTTATAAAAAGGGAATCAAACTAGATGGAACAAATCCTACCATGTTGTATGGTTATGGAGGTTTTAATATTTCGTTGACCCCATCTTTCAGTGTTAGCAATGTCATTCTCCTTGAACAAGGCGGTGTATATGCTGTAGCTAATTTGCGAGGAGGTGGTGAATATGGCGAAAATTGGCACTTGGCTGGAACAAAATTGAAAAAACAGAATGTATTCGATGACTTCATCGCTGCTGCTGAGTACTTGATCAGCGAAAAATATACCTCTTCTGATAAGCTTGCAATTTCTGGTGGATCTAATGGTGGTTTATTGGTGGGAGCTTGTATGACCCAAAGACCAGAACTTTATAAAGTAGCTTTCCCTGCTGTTGGTGTTTTGGACATGTTACGTTATCATAAATTTACTGCTGGTGCTGGTTGGGCTTTTGATTATGGTACAGCAGACGATAATGCTGAAATGTTTAATTACCTTTTGAAATATTCGCCTTATCATGCCTTAAAACCAGGAGTGGATTATCCAGCAACCATGGTTTCTACTGCTGATCACGACGATAGGGTAGTACCTGCCCATTCATTCAAATTCGCAGCTAGGTTGCAAGAATATAATAAAGGGACCAACCCAGTTCTGATTAGAATTGATACCAAAGCTGGACACGGTGCCGGAAAGTCAACTGCAATGGTCATTGCTGAACAAACTGATAAATGGGCATTTATGTTCCAAAACATGAAACTTGGATATAAAGAAGTCAAATAATCAATAATATAAAAAGGGAAGGCTCGATAATCATCGAGCCTTCCCTTTTTATATTATTGATTATTACAAATACTAAATACTAAATACTAAATACTAAATACTAAATACTAAATACTACTTCACCCAAGTAGGTTCACCTTTTTTCATTTTCTCTAAGGTTTCCTGATATTCAGCTTTACTAGCATCATCAACCATGGCAATTGCTTTTTCTTGCCATTCGATAGCCTCTTTGGTCTTTCCAACTTTATGCAATAGGTTTGCATAAGTATCTATTAATGCAGGATTATTTTCTGATTCCAATGATTTTTTACTCCATGCTAATGCAGATTCTACACAGGAAGGATCATCACAGTTTTCAAAAATTGCCCATGCAAATGAGTTTAATTGACTAGAATTTACCTTTGAAGGATCAATATTGATAAATGCTTGAACGGCATCACGGAATGCTGGCCAATTTTTTCTCCTCGCGTAGAAGTTTGGTTTGAAGCTCGCAATTGAATTTGTTAAGGAAACATTAGGATATTTCTTGCTTACTTCAGCAACAGTCTGATCCAAAATATCTTCCTCAGATTTCATCACTACTGGAGCGATCTCTGAATTGATAATGGAAACTGAAAGAAGTTCATCTGTTTTTCCAGCACCTAATTTTGCGTCAACTTTTTCTTTGTTAGCAAGTATGGTGCTGAATGCTTTCGAACCCGGTTTACCAATATTTTGACTTACCAATTTTAATGTCTCATTCTCCAATAATTCATCTGCTGTGGAATTGTTAATCACACTTTCTAATGCTTTAGCTGTTAGATCGCGATCGTATGCCTTAACGGCAGCCTTTGCAGTCGATCTTGCAATCGCCTTATCAGTAGGATTAGCATTGAATTTCTTTACTAATGTCTCATATTGTGTATTTGGATCAAGACCTTCTTTTGCTAATGCAATAAATTGATCCGCTTCTCCACCACCCACAATACGATGTACCAACTCGCCATTTGGATCAAAAATCAAAAAGGTTGGATAAGCCGCAATTTTATAATCCTTCGCAAAACGCTTCGCTTCTTCTCGCCATGATTTAACATCCGCATTATCTTCCGCAGTCTCATCCATCTGAATTTTTAAGTTTACAAAATTCTCATTAAAGAATGTCCCTACATGTTCTTGCGGAAATACATTGGCAGCCATCCACTTACATGGTCCACACCAAGTCGTAAAGGCATCCACGAAGATATGCTTCTTCTCCGCTTTTGCTTTCGCCTTTACTTTGGCCCAGGTCGTGTTGTGCTCAAATGAAATTCCCTTTTCTTGGCCAATCGCTAAGAAAGGAATCGTGAATAATAATAAAATTAGCTTTTTCATAATCAGTGTTTATTTACCTACTGTATAATTAGTAGACTAAGATAATTAATAAAATGAAAAAGTCCCGATTTATTTGTCGGGACTTTATAAAATTTTATCTAGGACTAAATACCTAATAGCTTTTGCATGTTTTTTTCCAATGCTTTCTTATGAACCAATAAAGAAATTGTTTTGTATTTAACAAATTCTTTCGTCGCATATAAATAACCTTGGTAATCATTCGATACACCCCATGAGTTCTTTACGATATAATATTCTTTTCCGTTCTGATCCTTCACTTTACCTACAATGTGCATTCCGTGATCATCTGTAGTCTCATAATTATCAAAAGCCTCTTGTCTTTGGTCTTCTGTAATGTTAGCCTCTGGTTTTGGACCATTGAATAATTGATCAACTTCTTCCTTGTTCATTTTTTCAATTGGTTTCTCTGGAACGAAAGCAACCCCGTTTTTCCAACTAAATGTCTTCTCAGAAACATCTGTCGCCCATGCTACCGTAAATCCTTTGTCTAAGGCTTTGTCAATAATGTCGGTTAAGTCATTCATTTTAACATTGTAGAAACTCTCAAATGACCAGTTGTCTGGAATTAATAAAACAAAGGGCTTGTAATAAGCATGTTCATTGAATGAGGAAATTCCAACATAGTCATCTGGGTTGATCCCGATAACTTGATCAGCAAATGTTCTTGGCGTATAGCTTTTTCCTTTGTATTGGAAATTCTCAGGAACTTCACCTAAATAGGAATCCATTGCTCCTGTGAATGCTTTTAGCCAGTTTTTCGTTGGCTTCTTGCTCTTCGCTACACTCTCTGTAATCGATTGTAGGATGGGACTCATTTCGCTGAAATTATTTCTGGTTTGACCATCTGGTAAGCCAGTATAAACATCATAAGGAACGGCACCATATTTTCTAAAGATGGTCAATACATCGTGTAATTGTCCACCATCACCTTGGGCTTGATCTCCATGTAATCTTACGAAGTTCTTCGCTTTTTCAACATACGTGTTGCGAGCCGTGTATAATTGAGAAATCTCAACCGGATCTTTTCCCATACGGATCATCTCTGACTCCAAAAAGGAGTTTCCTGAATAGGACCAGCAGGTACCCGAAGATCCTTGATCCTTGATAGAAGTTCTGCCTAAATTGATAACCTCGGTGAACTTAAACCCTTCCTTGCTGTTGTCACTCGCATTTCCTTTTAGGGCATTTATTAAATTGTCTTGGGCTTGTACTTGTGTAGCAGCAAAAAACGCCGCTGCAATTAGAATAGATTTACTCCAATTCATAAGATTTGTTTTATTTTTAATGTGCACGAATTTATCAATAATTAGCTATCAACAGGGGAGGAATTTGTAAAATTATTAGCACAAATTCCTTTCTTTGGGATAAACAAAACGGGTTGCTAATTTTTAGCAACCCGTTCTTATATTTTTTAGGCTTTATCAAAATCTTGTTTCTTCGGAAAGGCCAAAGATGCAATGATACTTAAGGCCAATATGCCGACAATCACGATTAGGGAGTGCGTGGTTGTAAAGCCCCATTCTTTTAAATAGCTGTGAAGTAGCATCTTCAATCCTATAAAGATTAATAAAAATGCTAAACCTACTTTTAGGTAATGGAATTTATGTATAATGTTAATCAATAAGAAGAACATAGATCTAAGTCCCAGGATAGCAAAAATATTGGAAAAGAATACAATATATGGATCCTTCGTTACTGAAAAGATAGCAGGTATAGAGTCTACCGCAAAAATTAAATCCGTAAACTCAATCACTAATAACACCAAAAATAATGGAGTCATATACTTTTCACCATTCTCAATATGGAAAAATCTACCTTGATCCAATTTATGAGTTACCTTGAAGTGTTTCGAAGCAAACTTTACAACGGGATGGTTCTCCGGGTCAACTTCCTCTTCTTTATTCCGGTTGATATACATGTTGAATCCTGTAAAGACTAAGAAGGCTCCAAATAAATATAGAATCCAACCAAACTTCGTAATCAAGGCTGCACCTACGAAAATAAAGATACAACGCATAATAATGGCTCCTAAAATACCCCAAACTAAGACCTTATGATAGTATTTCTCAGGGATACCAAAGGAACTGAATAGAAGCACCATCACAAAGATATTATCTACTGATAGCGCATATTCTACCACATAACCCGTTAGATACTCCAAGGTCAAGTTCTTATTGTAAATCTGTAAACTTGCCGCCAGATCATTTTCATTGATCACAATATTATGCATATGCTTGGCGACAACTTCCTTGAGTCGAGCTAGATCATGAACATTGTGGAGTTCGTTACCCCAATAATATAATAGCAAACCAAACAATAAGGCAAAGGTTACCCAAATGGCACTCATGATGGCTGCAACTTTTAAGGATACTGGTTTGTCACTTTTGGAAAATAGACCTAAATCTATTGCTAACATCAGAATTATAAAAATTATAAATCCGATCATAAAAAGTGCTTCGTGGCTCATATTCTATTTCTTTCTTTCTGTAGTGTAACGTACTAATTGTTCTAATCCTGCTTTATATTCTCCACCATTTGAAATGGTATCTAAAATATCAAAAGCTTCTTGTTGATATTTCAGCATTTGTTTAGTTGCATAATCTAATCCACCGTTGATTTTGACAAAATTTATCACTTCGGCCACTTTCTGGGAATCTTCATTATGATTCTTTACCAAATTAATGATTTTACGCTTTTGGCTCTTATCAACTACCGTTAATGCATAAATTAAAGGTAAGGTCATTTTCTTCTCCTTGATATCGTTACCTACTGGCTTTCCAACATCATCTAACCCAAAATCAAATAAATCATCCTTGATTTGAAAAGCAATACCAACCTTCTCCCCAAATAATCTAAGCTTTTCAATCGTTTCTTCATCGGCTCCTGCTGATGAAGCGCCAATTGCACAACATGATGCTATTAACGATGCCGTTTTCTTGCGTATAATATCGTAATAAATGGATTCCTCGATGTCTAGGTGCCTAGCTTTCTCAATCTGTAATAATTCACCCTCACTCATTTGCTCAACTGCTTCGGAAGCTAATCTTAATAAATCATGCTCCTTATGCTTTACAGAAAGTAATAACCCTTTGGATAATAAAAAGTCTCCTACTAATACAGCAACCTTATTCTTCCAAAGTGCATTGATCGAGAAAAAACCTCGACGCTCATTGGAATTATCCACCACATCATCATGTACTAATGATGCCGTATGGAGCAATTCAACCAATGAAGCACCCCGATAGGTCGACTCTGTAATCCCTCCGCTGAGTCCAGCTGAAAAGAAAACAAACATCGGACGCATCTGTTTGCCCTTTTGCTTTATTATATACCGGGTAATACGATCTAATAAGGGAGCAGAACTCTGCATGGATGCTTTGAAGGTCTTTTCAAAGCGCTTGAGATGTTCTTTTATAGGAAGTTGTATTTCGTCTAATGTTAACATGTAGTGGGTATAAGACCTTCAGATGAAACTGAATCGCAATAAAAATACTAAAATTATGCTTTAGAAGCTAAGGTATTTTCAAGCTGTGCATACCATTCTTCGCCATATTCACGAATTAATGGGTCTTTCAAGAACTTATAAACTGGAATTTTAAGCTCTTGACCAAAACTACAGGCATCCTTGCAGATATACCAACGGTCATAATGCAAGACATCAAACTCAGGATAGTGTGTCGCGCGGATAGGGTAGAGATGACAAGAAATAGGTTTCTTCCATTGAACATCGCCCATTTCATAGGCTTTTTCAATGCCGCATTTTGTAATGCCATTCTCCCAAGTGACATAAGCACATTCTTTATTCCCACCAACACAGGTGGTCGTCAAATCACCATCAGCATCAACAACCGAGGTTCCTTGCTCCTCAATCGCCTTGATGCCAGCCTCTGTTAGATAAGGCTTCACTTTGGGATAAATATCCGCTAATATTTTTGTCTCAGCCTCTGTAAGTGGTGCGCCAGCATCACCCTCGATACAACAAACACCTTTACATTTGCTAAGGTTGCATACAAAATCATTGTTGATGATGTCCTCATGAACAAGGACATTTCCTACTTCTATCATTTCTTATTTTGAATAACTTACTCGCTTGCCCAATGGGTATTTTAACCCATCAGCACTCACCAAATCCATCGTCACCGAACCAATCAAAATCTCAACCTGAGCCTTTACAGGAATCCGATTACCATCATTGGTGACCCAAAGATACAAACGACTGCTCTTTTTAAAAATTCTTCCCGGAGAAATTTCAGGACTTAGCTTGATACATTCTAATTCCCCTAGTACCGATTTCACTTTCTCAACTCCAATATACTCAACACCCAACTGCGCTACCTCGTCATTCAAAAAATAGGTAATCTTGAATTTATCCCCCGATTTTAAATTGGAGAAATCCAGATTTCTTGAAAAATAATAGGCCGAAACCAAGTCAAAGGTCTGCTGGGTTGGACTGGTAAATGTTCCTTTTTTACCCTTTACCTTCTTGGTCTTATGGTCAAAGGTGGCATATTCTACACGACGATAATTGTTCTCACGAATGTTTTCAGTATACAAAATCGGTAAGAAATTCGATTGGTCTATATAGGAATCATATTGATTCTTTACGGTGTAGAATTTCGAAAATGCCCCTGAAGTCTGGCCAAATGCTGATAAATGTATCGCATCATTCACTCCAAAACTATATTTTGACTCCTGAACAGATAAGGTACCGGTAGCTGCTGAAATAAAACCATATCTAAGCTTATACTTTAATACCTCGCCGGGTTTAAATGTCGGATCTTTTAAATAGGGAAGTGCTTGTCCCAGGACGCTAGTCATTAGGAAAACACTAAAAATGATTAATGAAATTGTTCTTTTCATATGGGTTTGACAGCAATTATATCGGAAAGTTTAAGATTTTCGCTTGAATACTGGAACAGTTGAACAGGGCTCACCATACATAACACTTTTGGCAACCTTGCTTAATTGGGTCGTAAAAGTAACAAAGGCAGACTCAGGAACTGGAATATCTCCACATCCCTTCACTACGATCCTCTGATCCTGATATTGACTGTAATCTAAGCTGGATAGTGCATGATCAAATAATGTCTTGCGGACATAATCTTCATCCCCAAAATGGATGGATAAGGCGTAATCCACCAACTTTGTCGATAACAGCATATAGGCCCAGGTAGGAACAATCGCATCAGCTGAGCAAATAATGCCTATATGTTTGTCCTTATACTGCGACCAATCATGGGTTTTGATGAATTCCCTGAAATCTTTTTCTTTTAAGATCAATCCATGGAATAAATTTTCCTTGATATCGTATATCTCAATGGCTGTCTTTGGCGCATGTTCCGCTAGATCAATCGTAATCAATCCACTCTGCGCAACCTTGTTAACTATGTTCTCTTGAATGTCCATTTCTATAAAAATAAAAAAAGCTGGATAACTATTGTCATCCAGCTGCAAATTTAACGAATTCTATGTTAATAGAATTTAATACGATTGTCAACAATCTTAGCATTGTCCTGTAGGGCTTTTAAAATAGTTCCCCATGAACGCTGAGATTTTGATTCTGTGATTTGTTTTTGTTGTGCGGTTAATTCCTCTCCAGCTAAAGCTTTAGGGTTTACAAAACCTGTTACTTGAACAGCATATACACCTTGCTTACCTTCAATTGACTTAGATGGCTTGTTTGGTTGTAATCCAAATACCGTTCCTACTACAGCATTTTCTACTGCAACTCCTGGAATAACTGGATTCGCCAAAACTACATTGTCTACAGTCTGAACATTCTTGCCTAATTTTTGACCTACTTGATCAAGGGAATTTGCTCCCGATAAAGCATTGTTCATTTTCTCTTTCAACATACGTGCTTTTACCAAATTCTTAACAACCGGCTCAATTAATGTCTTAACTGACTCCATTGGCTGAATTCCTTTTGGTTGGATATTGGTTACTCGAGCAACGATAAAGTTATCTGTACTTTCATAAATCTTATCACTTACTTCACCATTCTCAGCCTCAAATGCCCAACGAACTAATTCTCTAGGTACTTCAACGCCAGCTAACATATTGTCCATCGCAACTGTACGATCATTCTTTAAGATTTCAACGTTTTGTTGTTTAGCAATATCGTTGAAATTGCTCTTGTTTGCGGCAGTGAAAAATTGATTTGCTTTTGCATATGCTGCATCCGTTGTCGCTTTTCCTGAGTTTATGCTCTTATCTACAATCGCTAATTTCGCAATCGTCGAGTTACCTACTTGTCTATTTACTTTTACAACGTGAACTCCGAAGTTTGTAGAAACAACTTTTACATCGCCAGCTTTACCATCAAATAAAACCTCATCTAACTCAGGAATATTTCCGCGAGTTAATGTTCCTAATTCTCCAGCGTTGTTCTTGCTGTTAGGGTCTGCACTGAATTCTACTGCCAATGCTGCAAAATTAGCTCCTCCTAGAATTAAGTTCTTGATTGAATCTGCTTTCGCCATCGCTTTATCAACGCCACCTTCTGTCGCTGGGTTGATTAAAATATGACTAGCATTTACTGAGTCCGGACTGTTCTTAACTGAAATTACTTTTGCAATTTCATATACATTTTGCGTCAAATAAGGACCTACAACTGTTCCTGCTGCACTATTGAATGCAACTGAATCTAATGCTGGGCTCAACTGACCTTTTGAATAATAACGAACTGGATATTTGTTCTCAGAATTGATCGTTACAAAACTTGAATCATTCGTCGAATTTTGTAATTCTGTTTTTAATTTTTGAACCTCACCTAATACTAATGCAGTGTCTGCAGCATTTGGTTTCGCATCAAATAACACATATTCCAAGGTACGAACCTCTTCTGGGTTTTTGAATGCGTTCTTGTTCTTGTCGTAATACTCCTTGTAATCTGCATCAGTCAATTTGATCTCAGAATCCTTTACTGAAGCATAATCCAACATCACATATTTGAAGTTAGCTAGTTTATTACGTGAATTATAATCATATTCAGCCTCCAAAGAAGTCGTATAAATGCTGTTATTGATTAGGTTGGTGTATTTTTGATTTAGACGTTCGTTTCTAACATTCTGTAATAAACCTTCCCATTGAGCATTCATCTCAGGGTTTGTTTTGGCTTGCTCAATAACTGCTGATAAATAGTTTTTATCAAACTGTCCTGTCTGAGGGTTTGTGAAGGCTTGTACAATTTGAGGCGAAGGGTTATTGCCGAATAGTAAACTATTCAATTCTTCCTTGCCTACTTGAAGACCTAATTTTTCAATTTCTTGATTTAATAGGTTTTGTGTTAAAAATTGGTTCCAAACTTGTTGAACTGCAAATCCACGCATTTGTGGTGACGATGCACCACCCATTTGTTGTTGATACATTTGGCTAGCTTGGTCAACTTGTTGATTGAAGCTTTGATAATCTATACCTTCTCCATTGATACTTCCAACCTCATTTTGGTTTCTTTGCCAAAATGGGGTACCAACATTGATGGCATCACCTAATAAAAATGCAACAATTGCTAAACCAATCACGAAAATGACTAAGCCCGCACGGTTTCGCAAAGAGGTCATTAATCCCATAACGATATTCTATAATTTTATGCTAATATTTTAATTAATTTGTTTTTTCTTTAAAACAAGGCGCAAGATACAACTTTTATAAAAAAATATGGTAAAAATTTATATTTACCAGATTTCAATTTTTTTTAGGCCAAAGCATTCAATTTCTGCTAGTTTCCAAATGAAGGGATCTGGGAGTCTGAAGTTGAATAATGAATCGCCGTACCATTCATAAATCGAATATCATTGAAATCCGCATCCGCCGTAAAAGAGGTTCCTTGGGCTGATGTCCGACCATCATTATATTCCGCTGTAATAGGCTGGCTACCATAATACTTCTTGTTCTTTTCATCGTAGATTAATTCCTCCGTCTTAATCACCGTCCCATCTACTTTGGTAATCACTACATTCTTTCGGAACTCGGTTAATCCCTCAAGATGTTTTTGTAGGGCATACTCCGAGGTCACTCTTTGCATTTCTTTTGCTTGGTCGTCAAAGAAAATAATCTGTACTCCCTTTTTGAATTCATAATTTCCGGTACTATCATGATATACACGCATCTCAGGTGCTTTTAATTCCGCCTTTACCTTGGCTGAATCACTGTATATCACCGTCACATCTTTGGAAATATCAACCGCCTCTTCCTTCTGGATGTTGGCTAATCGGTCAATATCCTTGATGTCGTTTTCACAGGCAATTGACAAGATTGCCCCTAGCAAAACAATTGTTAGGGGCAATACTCTCGATATTTTAAATTCTGCAATACGCATCGCTTAATCGTAACTTCTTCTGATAAACCAAGCATCATTGATGGTGAAGCCCAGGTTAATATTGATATAACGCTCACGAACCAGATTACTTTGGGTAGTGCCTTGTTGTCCAAATTCAGCCGAAATATTCACATTCGAAAAGGTTCTTCCAAACCCTGTCTCAGGCAATGGTAATCCCAAACCAACCGTCACTGCCATATCGTTGATACGTTGCTGGTTAACGGTCATATGGGTTTTGTTGTATCTGAAACCTAAACGGTAATCAATGACTTTTAAATAATTTAAAGAGGTAGGATCTGGTTTTATCTGACCACCTACTGCAATCCCCATGTTCTTACCTAGGGGTTCTTCGCCTTGGCGAACTTGATATTTGGACCAATCTGCATATTTGAAATCTGCTCCAACCATCCAATTTACGCCTTTGCTAAATGTAAATCCTACATTATGACGTAATGGTAAATTTATCTTGCGATTGGAAAGGATATCTGAATACGACGTGTCGATTGGAACTTGCTCCGTGATATCCAATCCAGAACTTTGTGAACGAGTTACAATGGTCGATACCTTGCTTCTAACCGAATTATCCAATGATCCTGAATAACCTATGGTGATATTTTTTCTGTTTCCTAGTGGAATAAAATATTGTGCTCCATAATCATACACAATTCCGGTTACTCTTCTGGTATCGGTTTTTGTCGTGTTATAGAAACTGTAGCCTGCTGGAAAATCAATGATGGATTTATCATATAAGTTCCCAAACAGGAAACCTATATTACCACCAATACTGAAGTTTTTGAATGGAGAAACACCATAACCAAAATAGGCTTTATTCAAACCGCCTTCTCCGATTAATTTCGTCTGGTAGGGTGTATTGTTGATGTTTCTATCCGCAGAAATGTTGTAGCCAACATCTGAATAAGGCATCAAACCAAAGGAAATACCCCCTAATTTTGGCCCATTATTTTTGTTTAAGGTGAATCCAAACGCAAAATGGCTGAATGCAAAGTCTGCAGTATGGTCCGTTAAGTTGTTTTTCTGCAACTGCGTCATATTGCCATATAATCCAGCATCTAAAATCGTTCTGTTGAAGGCAGAATAGGTTGCCGGGTTGGCAATATTCAATATCGGTAATCCCCCCTGAAACCTAACTCCAGAAGAAATCCCTCCCATACTACGAGTCTGTGGTAACAAATCTTCACGCATCTGGCCTAGACCAAATTGGGAATAGGGCGAATGCGAAGTCGAGGATTGACCATAAGACCGCGTACTTGAAAGTAATAGTGAACTTATTCCTAATAAAATAAGTATTGACGTATGAGAGTAAAATAGTTTCAACTGTTCTGACTTTTTAAGTGGAAATATTCTCCATCGATTCCCAATTTATATCCTTGTTTATTCGATGAACTTAAATCCTATATGATGGCTGTTTTATCTGAATTTTTGCTACAAAACTATCTATTTTTTAAATATCACAAGCTTTTTAGTTGTTAAAAAAGGTTAAACAACTATTGGACAGATGTTTAGAAAAACTGAAAATAGATTATTGTAGATAATATTATTAAATAGAGCGTTTCGTAAAACCATTTTATTTTGGCATGTGTAAAAAAGTAAGCCAGGTAAATCGATAATGGTGGAACGCAAAGTAGAAAATGATTAATGGATCTATCTTGATTCAGATAAAATGAACCAAAAATCAATAAAAGCATAATGAATAATAACTGAAAGCTCTTTCTTATCTGAACCACGCTCTTAAAGAAATTGTCTTTAAGGATAAATAAGAAGCCTACAATCGCAATCATTATCGGTATCAAAACAAAGTAATCATGGACATCCATGTTTAATTTGGTTGGAAAAGCGTAAGTAAATGGAAGAAAAATCTGATAAAACTCGTCCATCCGCTCCAACCAAAAATAGGCCACTGCCAATAGAAAGTACACCGTAATGACTCCCAATAATGGAGTGATCCATTCGCGCCAATAAAAGGCCCTGAAGATGACCAAGCTTGACCAAATCAGCAATAACATCACGATGAATGGAAAATAAATCAAGCTTCCCAAGGCGACCAATAAGCCTAGATCAAACATGATTCCCTTAATATCTACATGTTTATAGATATTGAAGAGCTTTTGAAGCATCCAAATGGTGATGAAATTACAAATAAGGGTGGGTGATAAAACCAGAAAAGGAATAAATAAACTGACCAATGTCATAAACATTAAGGCCGTTAAAAAGCTGGGTTTACCTAATAAGTTATAATGATTGACGACCCGATTTAAGGCAAATGCCTGAATAATGGTCAGGATCAAAGTGATCAACACATTGGAAGATGGTGAAAAATTAGATCCTAATCGAATACCAACTAATCGATCCAATCCGGGTTCAAATAAAACTGGAGTCAGTTTTTCCGGTAAATGAAAGAATACCCCTAAGCATAATAGAGTACCAACAAAGATAACCAGGAATACATTCAATCCCGAAAGTGTTCGATGTTGGTTAATTAACATAGAGGCCTATTCCTTATTTATCTTTTTCTAGTTTTTTTACTTTCTTATCTATGCTGAATAAATACAATGCTACGCTGATGAAAATAACCAACATAACTGCTACCACAACATAGATTTTTCCTTCTGCACGTAGGCCATCTGCCATTTGTACATTTTCTTGGGCACTTACCGTTAGACTTACGAATAAGGCCAATAGGGACAATAGGAAATTTCTCATCTTAAAAACTATTTCTTTTATCTTCAATTAAACGAATACGGTAACGAAGGCTAGCAATCCAACAACCGATTAAAATCCATCCTATAACGGCCGTATAAAATACTGGGCGCATATAATGGTCCATATCTAAATCCCCAAAAGTTGAATTTCCTCCACTTCCAGGATGCAATGAGTCATTCATCTTTGGTAAGATGTATATCAAGACAATCATGATCGGGAAAGCAAATATATTGTAGATCGCAGAGATTTTCGCGCGCTTCTGCTCTTCCTCCATCGCATTGCGTAATACTAAGTAGGCTAGATACATCAATGTGGCAATCGCCGCCCCATTCAATTGTGGGTCATTGGTCCATGGTGCTCCCCAGGTGATGTTCGCCCAAAGCATACCCGTTAACAATCCACATGCACAAAATAAAATACCGGTATTAACAGCCTCTACCGCGAAAAAATCATACTCGCGCTTGCCTGTATTTAAATATTTTATACTGTAAATAAGGGATATTAAATATAAAACCATCATCGTAAACCACATCGGAACATGGAAATAAACATTACGAATAGTTTCATTTAAAATAGATAATCTGGGAACCGGGCCAAGGAGTCCCGCTACAACGGTACTGGCAACCATGACTACCGCTAATATTTTCCACCAACTCTTTCTCATAAGAACAAAAAATCAATCTCGCCAAAGGTAAGGAAATAAGAGCAAAGAAATAGCAATTGTAACGACATTAATTGCCAATAAAACAGCAATATCAGGCCAACTGCCAGCTAAAAAGCCACCCATTAAGGCGGTTCTGGAAAGTTTGATCAAGATGATCAGCAGGGGAATGATAACCGGAAAACTCAATATCGCCATTATCGTGCTATTGTTCCCAGCCTTGGCACTAATACCTGCAATCATCGTAAATACACTCGCAAAGGAGATACTCCCCAAAAATATACTCAGCAAATAAACTGGTAAATTACCTATCTCGGTCTTGAAAATAAGGTTGTAAACGATAAAAGCTATCCCTGTCATCAAAATCATCACTAACGAATTGTAAATGATCTTGGCAAGAATGATGGCTTTCGGACTGACGATGGAATAATAATATAAATGGCGGTTGCCGGTTTCTTGAATAAAACTACGACTCATCGCATTGATCGATGCAAATAATAATATGATCCAGAATAAGGTATTCCAAACAACAGTATCCACAGATTTGAATGATTGATAACATACAAATACTGTGGATACCACATAAAGTAAGATGCTATTGATGGCATATTTTGAACGCCACTCTAAAACAACATCTTTATATATTAATGTTTTTACTTGCTCAATCAGATTCATGTCCTGCAAAGATACAAATCAATCTGCTGAGCAGGTATAGGATAACGCTAGAATTAAGCGTTTTTAATTTCAGATTTTGCTTTATCTGCCGCATCCTCAGCTTTGTTCGCTAGATTATGTGCCGCATCTGAAGCTTTTCCTGCCCATTCGTTCGCTTTTGATGAAGCTCTGTCCAAGGCATCACGACCCGCATTTTTTGCACGGTCTTTTAAATTTTCTAAATCTTCTTTCGCTGATTTCGCTAATTTCTGAGCGCGTTTTGCCTCTTTCTTAGATAAATCTTTAATTGATTTCGTTAAACTCTTTATTCCATCGTTCGCACGATCTAATTGTTTCTTTCCGTCCTCTGTTCCCAATAAGTAGTATGCTGCAGTACCAACTGCTAAACCTAATAAGGCAAATGCCACTAATCCGTTTCTATTTTTTTCCATGATTCTATTTTTTTTATCCTATTTAGTCTAATATGTTCTGTTAATGATAAACAAGGTATAAGCCAAAATGTTTTTGGCTGTACTAAATTAACAAAAATTAACTTTCAACTACATGAAGGGACTGTAAAGTATAGAGATGATGGTATAATCCGCTGCCTTTTTCCATTAATTCCTGATGCGTTCCCATATCCGAAATAATTCCATCTTCCACAACAATGATCATGTCAGCGTCTCGAATAGTGGACAGTCGGTGTGCAATAATGATCGATGTACGGTCTTTCATTAATTCAACTAATGCTTGTTGAACCATGCGTTCGGATTCTGAGTCCAACGAAGAGGTGGCTTCATCCAAGATTAGAATCGCCGGATCTTTTAATAAACCACGGGCAATTGCAATTCGCTGGCGTTGACCTCCGGATAATTTTACCCCGCGTTCCCCAACGATGGTGTCATAACCATCTGGGAAATCCATAATAAATTGATGTGCATTTGCACGCTTTGCTGCTATTATGATGTCTTCTGCGTCTGCATTTAGATTTCCATAGCTGATATTCTCGCGGATGGTTCCACCAAACAATAGAACATCCTGCGGTACAATGGCAACTTGATTTCTAATATCAGTTAGGGCCAGCTCATTCGCTGGAATACCATCGTATTTTATTTGTCCAGAACTAGGTTGATAGAATTGCAGGATTAATGATGCTATCGTAGATTTTCCTGTTCCACTTGGACCTACAATCGCTAGCTTCTTTCCAGCAGCAACATGAAATGAAATGTCTTTTAAGATGGTCAAATCCGGACGAGTAGGATACGCAAAACTGACCTGGTCGAATATAATATCCCCATGCAATTGAATTTTTATATCCTTATCCTGTTCATTGACCTGAATATCCTCCTGCGGCTCTTCCAAGATTTCCAATACGCGTTCACTAGCTCCTAAAGAACGTTGTAGACTTGCATATAATTCTGGGAAGCTACCCATAGACCCTGCTACAAACATGGAATATAAGATATAGGTCGTCAGGTCGCCTACCGAAATTTCATGGATGGAAACTAAAGACGCTCCATACCATATAACCACGATAACTGCCCCAAAGATGGCGAATATGATAAAGGAGGCAAAAATCCCACGATAGGTAGCACCTTTTACCGCAAGAGCTACGGATTGGTTTAATTTTTCGGCATACCGTTTCGATTCAAAAAACTCGTTGACAAAAGCTTTTACATTGCTGATGCCCAATAAAGTTTCCTGTACGACGGAGTTTGACTCTGCTAATTTATCTTGCGACTCCCGCGATAAATTCCGAATAAACCGACCAAAAATAATTGCCACAATAATGATCAATGGCAATATGGAAAGATTCATCAAAGCTAATTTGGGCGATACCCAAACCAACAAGACCACGCCAAAACATAAACTGATGGCCTGCCTTAGAATTTCTGCTAAGGTCGTGGTCATGGTGTCCTGGATTTGTGAAAGGTCTGATGAAAGTCGACTATTTAATTCTCCTACTCGGCGATTGGCAAAAAAATCAATGGGTAAGGTAATAAGTCGGTGGTAGGTGTCTTTCCTGATATTTGCTAATGATTTCTCGGCGATTTCAACAAATAAACGGATTCGGAAAAAGGAAATAATAGATTGAAAAGATAAGATGATTAAAGAAACACCACCAATATACATCACGCTTCCGGCTAACCAAGGGTATTTTTGTCTTCCTTGTGCTGCATCAATCATCGCACCTAATAGGGCCGGAAAGGTCAGCATCGTCAAACTGGAAAGTATCAAGAAGATCATTCCCAATATAAATTTCCATTTGAAAGGCTTGATGTACGAAAAAATCTGTAAAGCTTTCTTTAGAATTTCTTTATTCAGCTTCGGTTTAGGTAAGTCCTCCGAATGGCTGTCTCCACTATTCAATCTCGGTCTGGCCATGTACTATTTTATTTCTCTTTTTGAGCAAAAGTACCAATATAAAAAAGTCTTCTTATCACTATTCCGTCAATTTTTTGGGTTTGTTTCGCTTGTATTGTAAAATAAGAAGGATTAATAATGTAATAATGACAATTCCTGCTAGATAAAGTAGTAATCCGCTACCCGTATCGGTGCTTTCCATCGATTTTAAGGAGTCTCTTAATTTGTCATTCTCGTTTTGAAGCTTGGTAATCGTCTTCATATAAGCGGAGATCTGCGCATCATACTCATTTGCCAAACGTTGATAGCGCTCACTCTGAGCGTCTTTTAAATCCAGCAGCTTCCGCGTTTCAATAAAAATATTGTTATCATTCAATACCAACTCCCTCAAGATATCTATCGATTTCTGCATATCTTTCTTGGTCTTGAATAGCCCGAATATGCCGGTTTTCTTCTGTAAAGATTGATCATATTCTCCAAATCGGCGACTCCGCTCATTCAATAATTGATTGACCCGCTCACGTTGGGATTCAAAGGTTAAGGAATCTGATTTTACGACAGTACTGTCTTGTGCGTAGATGAATTGGGTAAAAAATGAAAAAATAAAAAATATTAAAAGCTGTTTTTTCATAGAATCAATCTTGATTTTTTTGTTAATCATACATTATGAGTTTTGATTTACTGCAATTTTTCTGCCTGTTTTGTCAATTTAATGCTATTTGCATCATTTTAAACTGAGTGAAGAGCTTGTTTCTTGAACGTAAAAGAACTAAAAATAGCTGTAGCGAATTATTATTGATAACCGTTACCAATAATAACCATTAACTAATCGCAATTATGAATCCAATTATCAAGCTAATTAAATCTGTTATTTTACTGGTTTTCCCATTGTTGTTATTCACCTTTTTTATGGGCTGTGACAAGATCGAGGAAAAAGGACAGTATGTTATTAAAATTCCTATCCAAAAGAAATTGGGTAAAATCCGAGCGTCAAGTATTAAAATGAGCAGTCCATTGCCCATGAATACGACGGGAAAGATTTATTTATATAAAGACTATTTGTTTATTAACGAACCGAACAAAGGAATTCATATCTATGATAACGCAAATCCTTCTTCACCCAAGGCCTTAGGTTTTATTCCGATTGTTGGAAATTTTGATTTAGGTGTTCAAAATGACCTTTTGTATGCTGATAATATTGTTGATTTGATAACCATTGATATCAGCAATATTTCAAAGCCAGTATTGATTGATCGCCAAAAGGATGTTTTTGCAGTGAAGTATATTATGAATGGGGTGGAATCATCCACTATAAAGGATGAAAATTTAGTTACTGTAGATTATAGGGATTCTTTGGTCAGCTTTCAAGATGATCGGGTATATAAACCAGGAAAAGAAGGTGAATTGATCTATGATAATGGGGGTGGTGATTATAATTCCTCCAATGGCGGAAACAACAATGTAGTAGGCCAGGCGGGCTCTATGGCTCGATTTGCCATCACTAGCAATCACCTTTATGCCATATTCCAGGATAAGGTAAAGAATTTTGATTTGAAGAATCCAAAAAAACCTAATCAAATCAACGCAGTCAGCCTAGGCTTTGGTATAGAAACTTTATTTCCGTACAAGAAGAATCTGTTTGTTGGTGCTAACAATGGGATGCATATCATGGATATCAGCAATCCTATCCGTCCAGTCCATTTGTCTACTTTTAATCATGCTTTTGCCTGTGACCCTGTTGTTGTCAATGATAACTATGCCTTTGTCACCCTTCGTTCTGGGAATGCCTGTGGGGGAAATTCCAATCTATTGGAGGTTGTTGATATCAAAGACCCTAAATTTCCTGTCTTGAAGGAGTCCTATGTGATGAAAAATCCACATGGATTAGCTCTTACAGGTGAACATTTGTATGTCTGTGAAGGAACATTCGGGATGAAATCCTTTAAGGTCTCGGATGTCAGCCAAATCGATAAAAATCTTTTGGAAAATCTGGAGGACTTGAAAAGCTTTGATGTGATCGCAGGTCCAAAATCCTTAATCGTCTTTGGACCGGAGTCCATTTGCCAATTTGATTATTCTAACAAAGCTAAATTGAAAAAATTAAGCTGTATTTCCATCCAAAAGAAATAATAGACCTTTATGAAGAAATTTTTAACCATCTGTGTTGTTATCCATGGAATTCTGATAGCAAATCCTGCTGCTGCCCAAAAAATGAGATATACCAATCATACCGAAGTGGGAGTCACTGGCTATAACTTAACTTTTAAAGAAGCAGGTTTTAATCTGCAAACTTTTAATGGGATTTTATTAAACCCGGATCTTGCTGTTGGGGCAACTGTGGGGTATGAGGAATTTTCCGTGGAAAACAGAAATAATTTTTCAGTTCTTCCCATTTCAGCGGCTGTCCGATATACCTTTCTAGAACCCTCGAAAACTCGAATGATTGCTGCTTTAGATGCAGGATATGGTTTTGCATGGAGAAATAATTATTCTGGAACTGAAGTTGAAACCTCTGGGGGTTTGCGACTAGCACCTGAATTGGGACTAAAGTTCAATACCGGGACAGGCAATACTTTCTTCAGCTTTGCAGTAGGCTACCAATATCAAATAATTAATGAGGACAGGTCCAGTGCTATGGGCCGAATTGGACCAACTTATTATTTTGATTATATCTCAAATCCTACTGTGGATTACCAAAATGAGGTTAAAATGAATGTTCACAGATTTAGTGTGAAAGTTGGATTTAGCTTTTAATTCACAACTAAGAACCTATTAATTACCTGATAGGATAGAAAGACAAGTTGACAACTGGTGACAGGATGATAGTGGTTCTTGTCAACCTATTTCAGTACAAGGCATTTGGAAAAGGAATATTGGCTTGTATTTTAGATTTGTTCGATAGGAATTTTGCACTAATTCAGACTTTCTCCGGACCTTCTTCGGACCTTCTTCGGACTTTTTCCTGACCTTCTTCGAAAAAATTCGGACAAGGTCCGGAGAAAATCAGAAGAAAGTGCGATAAAGTCTCTAACTATTTCCGATATAGGCCAGAATTACGACTGAAATAATTCGTAAATAACACGGTTAACTTGCTCTGAACAAGTTTATTTGATCGGTACGAAAAACGTGGAACATTTTATGGTTGAGCGTGGAATTTACTTCCTGTCGAGGAATTCAACCAAGATGGTTTCATCTTGATAAAGCCCTAGAAGTTGACTTGCATGACCTTTGTTAATGGCGATTTCTAAAAAGTTACTGATTCCGAAGAGGCATAGTTTCTCTCCTTCAGCCACCTCATTATAATGCCAACTCAAATTACTGATGGTTTCATTTCTCTTGAAACGTAGAATAAAGTCTCGTCCTTGTTGAACCTGATTGAATAAATCCTTGCTAATATTACTGATTACATTTCCGAAGGAATCAATAAATGTAACATGTCCTTTGATGCTATTTTGGTTATAAATCGGTTGGAACGTTACTTTTTGGACTGCATTTTCGATAGGAATACCAATATCTTTCAGTTTTCCACCATCGGCAATATGACAAGCTGCTTTGGTCAGGATATCTGCTAGCGGGAAGTGTAGATAACGAAGGTCCTGCATAATATTGATTTCTACCATTTCAGTAGGTTTGTCTTCGCCGGTGATGATGCTAAATATCCCATTATCAGCGCCTACGAAGAAATGTCCATTATAGGCCATGGCCAGATATCGGGAGTCTTCCTGGAATACGGTGTCGATACCGATAAGGTGGACGGTATTCTTCGGGAAGTACGGATATGCGTTATTAATGACGAATGCAGCATGTTGAATACTGAAAGAAGGAATGTCGTGAGAAATGTCTACCAGTCTAACATTCGGCAATTGCGAAATGATACTGCCTTTGAGTGCAGCTTGATAAAAATCGCGATGACCTAAATCTGTGGTTAACGTAATTACTCCCATATTGTTCAGCAAGCCTGAAGCTAAAAAATTATATTGTTATTTTGTTAAGCGAATTACAAAAATAGAAAAAGTAAACCGATTGCTGAATCTATTATGAATTAATACTTGCAAATGCTTTTAATTCTGCTCAATTAGTTTGTATTTTTGATTCAAGAAAGAGTAAAAAGGGCATAATATTTTTGATTTTTTATATCTTTATTTGCACGCCAATCGGACAGGACGTGAAACATTTTGGAAATTAACACGAAAAAAATTTGAGCGAATTAGAAATCAATTTAGATGTTGTCAATTTGGTGACATTATGGGGGGCTCAGAATGAAAATTTTGAGTTTATTAAGAAAGCATTTCCGAAGTTACGTCTGGTAGCCAGAGGGAGTCTCTTGAAGGTTTTAGGTGAAGAAGGAGAGCGGACGAGGTTTCAACAGGTTTTTGATGATATATTAGCTCATATCAACCAATTTCAAACATTATCCTTATTGGAGTTAGAGAGTTTGTTGGGTTCTGTAACTCATATCAAGGCGCCTTTGGCTGAAAAAGATGATGCAGAACAGAAGGTTGGATCTTTCAAGGGCGAACCTATTGTTTACGGACCAAATGGTATAGTCGTTCGTGCTCGTACACCGAATCAACGACGCATGGTGGATAGCATCAATAAAAATGATATTCTATTTGCTATCGGACCAGCAGGTACAGGAAAGACCTATACCGCAGTTGCCTTAGCTGTTAGAGCTTTGAGAAACAAAGAAATCAAACGTATTATTTTGACCCGACCGGCAGTTGAAGCAGGAGAAAACCTTGGATTTTTACCTGGTGACTTGAAAGAGAAGGTAGATCCTTATTTAAGACCCCTATATGATGCATTGGATGATATGATTCCTGCAGAAAAATTAAAAGGGTATTTGGAAAATCGGACCATTGAAGTGGCGCCTTTAGCATTTATGCGTGGTAGGACCTTGGATAATTGTTTTGTTATTCTGGATGAGGCTCAGAACGCGACGGATATGCAGTTGAAAATGTTTCTGACTCGTATGGGTCCCACGGCTAAGTTCATTGTAACAGGAGATATGACGCAGGTCGATTTACCTAAAAAGACCCAATCGGGTTTAGTGAATGCCGTAAAAATTCTGGATGGAATTGAAGGCATCGATATGATCTACTTGAGTGGTTCAGATGTGGTTCGTCATAAATTGGTGAAACGCATACTTGAAGCTTATGGAGATATTTAGAATTTAAATTAAAGCGTTTCAGACGCACACACAATGAATACAATAAAAGAAACAAATTTTAATTTCAAGGGACAGACAGCATTTTATAGGGGAAAAGTTAGAGACGTATATAGTATCGGTGACGATTATTTAGTCATGGTTGCTTCAGATCGGATTTCTGCATTTGATGTTGTATTACCGAAAGCCATCCCTTATAAAGGTCAGGTTTTAAACCAAATTGCCTCAAAATTTTTATCTGCAACTGCAGATATCCTTCCCAACTGGGTTGCTTCAGTCCCAGATCCCAATGTTACAATCGGAAAAAAATGTGAACCTTTTAAAGTAGAGATGGTTATTCGTGGCTATGTTTCAGGTCACCTTTGGAGAACCTACCGCGATGGTGGACGGTTGTTATGTGGTGTTGAATTGCCGGAAGGGTTGAAGGAAAACGATAAATTACCAAATCCTATCATTACCCCTTCAACTAAGGCAGACGTGGGTCATGACGAGGATATTTCTAGGGAAGATATTATCTCCAGAGGTATTGTTTCCGAAGAAGATTATTCTCAGTTGGAAAAATATGCACATGCTTTGTACCAACGTGGAACGGAGATCGCTGCTGAAAGAGGTTTAATCCTTGTGGATACGAAATATGAGTTTGGGAAAAAGGACGGAACGATCTATCTGATTGATGAAATTCATACGCCAGATTCATCGCGTTACTTTTACGCAGAAGGCTATCAGGAGCGTCAAGCGAAGGGTGAAGCCCAGAAGCAATTATCAAAGGAATTTGTGCGACAATGGCTGATAGAAAATGGATTTCAAGGGAAAGAAGGACAAAATGTACCTGAAATGACCGATGAAATTGTAAAATCCATTTCTGAAAGGTATATTGAGCTTTACGAACACATTACAGGCGAGAAGTTTCTATATGCTGAAGAGGGGGATATCCTTGCCAGGGTAGAGAAAAATGTGGAAGTAGCACTAGAAGAATTAAACTAAGCAAATTAATTTAAATCAAGATGAAATTTACGGTAGATAAGTATGATCGATATGTTGTCATAGAGCCTCTTCAAGAGAGGTTGGACGGAGAAACTGCCGCAAGTTTGAAAGGCGAGTTTATGTTGCGTAACACTGGTGGGCAGCGTAATATTGTTTTAGACATGAATAATGTGAAAACGACTGATGAAACTGGGATTCGTACAGGATTATTAGCGCGTCGTTTGTGTAAGTCATTAGGAGGTCTATTTATTTTAACGAATCTAAATGAGGATGTATTGAAATACATAAAATCCTTAGGGCTTGATAAGTATTTGATTATTACCTCAAATATTGAGAAGGCAAAAGATTTGATCTTTGGAAATGAAATCCGCTTGGATTTAAAGGAAGAGCAAGAGTAATATGTTACGATTTGAGGTATTAATCTTAGGGAACAGCTCGGCCACACCCATGTTCGAGCGACATCCTACATCTCAAGTAGTAAACTATAACGAACAATTGTTTTTGATCGATTGTGGTGAAGGCACGCAAATGCAGCTTTCCAAATATGGAATCAAGAGCAACCGCATTGACCATATTTTTATTAGTCATCTGCATGGAGACCATTATCTGGGATTAGTAGGTTTGGTATCATCCATGCATTTGGTTGGTCGCAAAGCAGACCTTCACATTTATGGACCTGCAGCATTACAAGAAATACTCGAATTACATTTCAAATATTCTGAAACTGTAATTCGATATAATATTATTTTTCATCCGACCAATCCTGATCAAGAAGAGATTTTGTTCGAGTCGAGGATGTTGACCGTTCGGTCATTTCCATTGATCCATCGAATTGCTTGTACGGGCTTTCGCTTTGATGAGGGAAAGCGGGCAGCCAGTTTGCGGGCGGATAAGGTGGAAGCGCTAAAGATTCCCAAAGTATATTTTGCGGCCTTGAAAAAAGGGATTGATTATGTAGATCCACAGGGAAATGTATTTGCGGCAAGTGAATTGACCTTGCCAGCACCTGCTTCCCGGAGTTATGCCTTTTGTTCCGATACGGTGCGGCATCCTATTTACTTATCCTCTATTGAGGGAGCGGACCTGCTCTATCATGAAAGTACTTTTCTACATGAAATGCTGGATCGGGCGAAGGAGACTTTTCATACCACATCCTTAGAAGCTGCAGAAATAGCTAAAGAAACACATGTCAAAAAGCTCTTATTGGGGCATTATTCAGCAAGATATCGAACGCTACAACCATTATTGGAAGAGGCACAAGGGATTTTCCCTAATACGGAGTTATCAGTAGAAGGGAAATGGTTTTTAGTTTAGTGATTTTGTTTATTTTTAGCCATATTTACAGCTTAAAAAATTTTAGACTAATAAAATGTCCTTCAACTTAACCTCACTTCTTCGCGATAACATCAAGAACCTTGTGCCTTATTCTTCGGCGCGAGATGAATTTAAGGGAGATGCATCTGTGTTTTTGGATGCCAATGAGAATTCTTTTGGGTCTCCACTTCCACATGATTACAACCGTTATCCTGATCCTTTGCAACATCGTGTAAAGGAGAAGCTTTCGAAGATTAAAGGTGTTCCAGCAGAGAATATTTTTCTGGGAAATGGTTCTGATGAAGCGATAGATATTTTATATAGAGCTTTTTGTACCCCTAAATTGGACAACGTTATCTTGGTTCCTCCAACTTATGGGATGTATGAGGTTTCTGCCAACATCAATGATGTTGAAACGAGAAAGGTTAATCTAACCAAAGATTTTCAATTGGATCTGGATGGGATTGCTGAGGCTATGGATATGCATACAAAGATGATCTTTGTATGTTCTCCTAATAATCCAACAGGAAATAGTATTAATCCCATTGATATTGAAACCTTATTGTTGAACTTCAAGGGTTTGGTTGTTGTCGATGAAGCCTATATCAATTATTCTAAGCAAAAATCATTTACACATTCCTTACCTGAATTTCCGAATTTGGTGATCCTTCAGACTTTATCAAAGGCCTGGGGATTGGCAGCATTGCGTTTAGGTTTGGCCTTTGCTAGCAAGGAGATCATTCAAGTTTTCAATAAGATAAAACCCCCTTACAACATTAATCAGGCTACACAAGATCTGGTTCTTGAAGCCTTGGAAAATGTAGATGTTGTGAATGAATGGATAAAAACAACCGTTGCTGAAAGGGAAGAACTTTCAAATCGCTTAAAGGCGATTTCTCAGGTAGAACATATTACACCATCAGATGCGAACTTCATCTTGGTGAGGTTAGATCAGGCTCAGGAATTATACGGGTTCTTGGTAAACAAAGGTATCATCGTAAGAGACCGGTCTAAGGTTACCTTATGTGAAGGTTGTTTACGGATTACGATCGGGACCAAGGTCGAGAATGAACGATTAATAGAGGAAATCCAACAATTTTATAAATAAGTAATAATGGCTGATCAATTAAAAAGAATATTGTTTATAGACCGCGATGGGACGTTGATACTTGAACCAGAGGATGAGCAGATTGACTCATTTTCCAAGTTGAAGTTCTATCCTGGAGCTTTACAATATTTACCTAAAATAGCGAAAGAACTGGATTTTGAATTGGTATTGGTAAGCAATCAAGATGGATTAGGTACTTCCTCTCATCCGGAGGAAAACTTTTGGCCGGTTCATCAATTTGTTTTAGAGGCTTTTGCTGGTGAAGGGGTGACCTTTATCAAAGAACATATTGACAAGACCTTTCCACATGAGAATGCAGATACGCGCAAGCCGGGAATTGGAATGTTAAAAGAATATTTTGATGTATCAAAATATGACTTAGCAAATTCCTTTGTGATTGGAGATCGAGTAAATGATGTGAAATTGGCTCAAAATTTAGGTGCCAAAGCCATTTGGCTTCGGAATAATGATGAGCTAGGCAAGCATGAGAATGTGGAGATTTCCACCCAATGCATAGGCTTGGAAACTAGTGATTGGAAATCCATTTATGAATATTTGAAGTTAGGCAGTCGTACGGGCGAACACCATCGCAAGACGAATGAGACTGATATTTATATCAAGTTGAATCTTGATGGCAGTGGTCAGTCTGATATTGATACAGGTCTTCCATTTTTTGATCATATGCTGGATCAATTGGCACGTCATGGAGCTTTGGATCTTACGATCAAAGCCAAAGGAGATTTGCATATTGATGAGCATCATACCATTGAGGATACGGGTATTGCCTTAGGAGAAATCTTTTTATCTGTTTTAGGCAATAAGAGAGGGATAGAACGGTATGCATTTACTTTACCGATGGATGATTGCCTGGCGCAGGTAGCAATTGATTTTGGAGGTCGTAATTGGATAGTGTGGGATGCGGAATTTAAGCGTGAAAAAATCGGTGATATGCCAACAGAGATGTTTTTTCATTTCTTTAAATCCTTTTCAGATGCTTCCAAGTCGAATTTAAATATTCAAGCGACAGGGGAGAATGAGCATCATAAAATCGAGGCTATTTTTAAGGCATTTGCCAAAACGATTAAGAAAGCAGTGCGTCGGGATGTTGATAATATGCAACTTCCTAGTACAAAAGGACTTTTATAAAAACGAAATTCGAATATTGGGGTTATATATAGGAGAATCATGATTGGAATAGTAAATTATGGGGCGGGGAATATATTTTCCATTACAGCGGCCTTAAATCGTCTAGGAATATCTTATGGGATGATTAATACGGCTTCGGATTTTGATTTATATGATAAGGTAATCATTCCGGGGGTTGGCCATGCGGGTGCTGCGATGGAGAAATTGGTAGAATCGGGGTTATCGGAAACGATAAAGACTTTGAAGAAGCCTGTTTTAGGAATATGTGTGGGGATGCAATTGATGACTGATTTTTCGGAAGAGGGGAATGCAGATTTATTAGGGATTATACCATTAAAGACGTTACATTTTGAAGGAAAGGTACATGAAAAGGTTCCACATATGGGATGGAATAGTATCAAATTTGAAAATAACTGTCCACTTTTTATGGATATTCCCAATAATTCCTATTTTTATTTCGTTCATTCTTATTACATTGAACACGAATTGACCTATAGCGTAGCGACATGTGATTATGGGTTGCCATTTTCGGCAGCAATAGCAAGAGAAAACTTCTGGGCAGTACAATTTCATCCGGAGAAATCGGGACAAGTCGGGGAGCAGTTGTTGCGGAATTTTAATAATTTTTAATGATTTTTTTTAGACTATGTATATAATACCTGCAATAGATGTTTTGGACAAAAAGGTTGTCCGTTTAAGAGAAGGTAACTATCAGGATGTTACGACTTATTCGATCACTTTAGAGGAACAAATTGAGAAGTACCATGCGAATGGTACTGAAATCGTCCATATTATTGACCTTAATGGTGCAAAGGGTGATTTTAGCAATCAGGAATATTTGTTTGATATCATCCGTAGAACCGAGATGAAGGTTCAATATGGTGGTGGAGTACGTAGTATTGAGAAAGTGAAGGAATTAGTGGATGCAGGTGTTTACCGTGTGATTGTAGGAACACAGGCTATTACAAATCCGACCTTCTTGGAGGAACTGAGTAAGTTAAATGAAGGCCGAATTAAATATGCGGATCATATTGTCATCGCCATTGATGTATTGGATGAGGTAATCAAATACTCCGGCTGGCTAGAAAGTTCGCCTATTAAATTGATCGAGTACATTGATAAGTGTTTAGGCTTAGGGTTTTATCGCTTTTTATGTACAGATATTAGCAAAGATGGGAAATTAGGCGGTGCAGGAGTTGATCTATATAAGAAATTGCTGGACCATTCACCAATTATTAAATTAATAGGTTCCGGTGGTATTAGCTCCATGCAGGATATTGAGGAGTTGAATAATTTAGGTAAAATGGAATCTGTGGTTGTGGGTAAGGCGATATACGAAAACAGGATTACGATTGAAGAGATCAAAGATTGGAATCTAAAAGCCTTAATTAGTTTTTAGGATGCTAGCAAAGCGTATTATTCCTTGTTTGGATGTGAAGGATGGTCGGACGGTCAAGGGGGTTAATTTTGTTGACCTTCGGGATGCAGGAGATCCGGTAGAATTGGCATGGCAATATTCCCAACAAGGTGCTGATGAATTAGTTTTTTTAGATATTACGGCTACCCATGAACGTCGGAAGACGACGGTTGATCTAGTGAAAGCGGTCGCACGTCAAATTAATATTCCATTTACCATTGGAGGCGGAATTAATGAATTATCCGATGCGGATGTTTTATTAAATGCAGGTGCCGATAAGATTTCAATTAACTCGGCTGCGGTTAGGAATCCAAAGTTGTTGGATGAATTTGCAAAGGCTTTTGGGGTTCAATTCGTAGTCTTGGCTGTTGATACTCGCTTCGTGGATGGCAAGAACTATGTTCACCTTCGCGGCGGTCGGGATATGACAGATATACAAACGGAAGACTGGGTCAAGGAAGCCGAGAACCGTGGTGCAGGTGAGATTTTGCTGACTTCGATGGATCATGATGGCACCAAGAATGGATTTGACAATGGCTTATTAAAGCAAATTAATGATTCCATTCATATTCCATTGATAGCCTCTGGCGGAGCTGGAAATCAACAGCATTTTGTGGATGTATTTCAGCAATCCAATGTGGATGCAGCATTAGCGGCTTCTGTATTTCATTACGGGGAAATATTAATTCCCGAATTAAAAGAAACATTACACGCTAACGGAATAGCCGTTAGACGTTGATCATAATAATAAGATGACAATTGATTTTAATAAAGCTGATGGACTCGTTCCGGTTGTAATTCAAGATAATCAAACCCTAGAGGTTTTGATGTTGGGTTATATGAATGAGGAGGCTTGGAAAAAGACACAAGAGGAGAAGAAGGTAACTTTCTTTTCCAGAAGTAAAAATAGACTTTGGACCAAAGGTGAAGAGAGTGGAAACTTCCTACATGTAATCAGTAGCCATATCGATTGTGATCAAGATACGATCTTAATTAAAGTTGATCCGGTAGGTCCAACTTGTCATACGGGTACTCGCAGTTGTTTTAATACAGAGTTTAATCAAAACTTCCTGCTTCAATTGGAGCGTATCGTGCAACATAGAATAGACTTTCCAAGTGATGAGTCTTATGTGAATCGCCTTAGATCCAGGGGGATCAATAAAATAGCACAAAAAGTAGGTGAAGAGGCTGTAGAAACAGTAATTGCGGCTTTGACCGAAACGGAGAAAGATTTTATTAATGAGACTTCGGATCTGATGTTCCACCTTATTGTCTTGTTAAAAGAGAAGGGTATGAGTTTGGAGACCATTGCCAAGAATTTGGAAAGCAGACATCAATAGTTTAAAAATATTTGAAATTAGAAGCAGGTCCTCAACTGAAAGTTAGGGACCTGTTTTTATTTCTAGGCTATCCGAGGTATATTTGTATACCATGAATCCAGACAAGATTAACATCAACTTAAAAGGGACATTAACAGGTCATCAGAATCCAATTTTTACATTAGCCATTTCAGAGCTTCATCCGGAGATATTATTTACGGGAGGGAATGATAAGGGAGTGGTTCAATGGGATTTGAAAACGATGAGCTTTCAACGGATTTTATGTAAAGTTTCTAGTTCAGTATATAGTTTGTTGACCATTCCAGGAACTAGCTTGTTAGCGATTGGGATGCGTTCTGGGCAGGTACTAGTTGTGGATACCGTGGACCAAGTCTTAAAAGCCAATTTAAAGGTTGATTCCGGTGCGGTCTTCTCCATAAAAACTATTCCGGGCAAGAATGAAATGATTGCTATTGGTGAGGAGGGTTATGCCTATGTTTGGAGTTTGGAGAGCTTTGAATTGTTATATCGATTTAAGGTTTCTACAACGACGGTTCGGGTCATTGAACCAAATAGTGCTGGTTCCATTATAGCATTTGGGGATAAAAATGGTGAAATACATTTGTTTGACGCGAATGATTTTCATGAAATATGTTCCAAAAAGGTACATTCACAATCCGTGACCAGTTTACAATTTGACTCTCAGGATCAATTACTCTCCGGAGGGAGAGATGCCAAGCTGGTGAAGTCAGATCTAGAATTAAAGCAAATCCAAGAGATTGTACCCCATATGTTTACGGTATATGGAATTGAGCAGGGCAATCCGAAAGAATTGGTTGCTACTGTAAGTCGAGATAAAACATTAAAGATTTGGCGTGCAGAGGACTTAACATTAGTTAAAAATATTTCTAGAGATCGTGCCTTTGATAGCCATTATCTTTCCATCAATGCCATGTTGTGGTTTCAAAACCAGATCTTCACGGTAAGTGATGATAAAACGGTTAAGATATGGTTGGTGGATCTTGAATAATTACCGGAATTTGCTTTCTACGAATACTGCATCGGTAATACACAATCGCGGTAGATATCATGGCTAATCCCATGGCGATAAGTAAATATGGGCCTAAATCAAAATTTTGCGAGATAGGATTTGTTTTCGATTGGTCATAAACCCCATAACATCCCCAAGCCAATACCGCTGATACCGATGGTAAGTAATTGTAATAGGAATAAGTCAGCATAATGATGCTTATTATGGTCAATATTCCCAGGTTTAGGTAAAAGAATAAATGATCCCCCAAAGACAGACTCAATTTGGAAAGGATGATAGCTGAATTAAAACCTAGGACGAACATCAACCAACCTGTATAAACCCCAAATCCGAGTCTAATAAAATACCTTGTAAATGAATTTGATGTTAATTTTTTAATCTGGATGCGTTTATTGATCAGGATAAGCGTAAATAAACAAATACAAGAATATAAGATAGACCAATAGAAATAGTCATTATGTTTTAATGTCATGCTTAATCCCAATGCTAGTTGGTTAAGGATGAGCAGGTAATCGATTTTTTGAACTTTTTTGATGGTATTCTCATTGGAATTTGTTGGCTGACTTCCCACATACATGAGATACGCTGCGAGGACCATGTTGAACGCAATAAAGGTCCAAATTTTATAGGTAAATTTCGCGGGGGTTAAGTAGGATGGGTAGAATGCTATGGTGTCCGTAAAAGAATAATTAAAGAGAAATCCATTTTCCAAGCATGCAATCCATAAAAAGTTTATGGCTACTATCACTAAATTCAATAAAGATAACGTCTTTGGTGCAGCCATATCTGGTTAATAGTTATGTGTTTGGCAGCACAAATATACATTATTTACTTAGAATTAAGAAGCTCTAAAATTTGAATTAAGTATTGCTTATCGATTAAGTCGAAGGAATTTAAATCTTTACTATCGATGTCGAGGATTGCCATACACTTTCCGTCCATGAAGACTGGCAGTACAATTTCAGATTTGGAAAGGGAGCTACACGCGATGTGTCCTGGGAACTCGTCTACATTAGGGACGATTAAAGTTTCTTCCTTCGCCCAAGCCGTGCCACAAACACCGCGGTTATGCGCAATTCGAGTACATGCAACTGGACCTTGGAAAGGACCTAAAACCAATTCATTTCCTTCCACTAAATAAAATCCTACCCAAAAGAAATCGAATTGCTCTTTTAAGGCGGCACAAATATTTCCAAGATTGGCAATCAAGTTGGTTTCGCCATGAAGAAGTCCTTTAATTTGGGGTAATAAGGATTGATATTGTTCTTCTTTGTTACCTTTTGCGATTTGTAAATCTTCAGCCATGCTGTAATTATTAATTTTGCTGCAAATATACAAAAACGTGTGGTTAAATAGATTATTGCTAAGGATGATGACCTTAAAATTATAGGATAAAAAAAAGCCGTCAATTTAATTGACGGCTTTTAACATGCTTTTAATTTAAAGAATAAATGCTATTTACAGTTTTTTCAATGCTGCTTTAATTAATTGTTCAACGGATAAATCCGGTTCTGCGGCATAGATCGATTGCAGCGCTTTCTCGGCCTGAGCCTTCGGGAATCCCAGCATGACCAAAGCTGTTAAAGCTTCTTCAGCAGAAGAAGGTTTACTGATTGGAAGAGGGATAAGAGCATCTGGCCCTTGTTTTTTAAGTTTATCCTGAAGTTCAAGAATTACCCTTTGCGCCGTTTTAGGACCGATTCCTTTAATTTTCTGAATGATATTCACCTGACCATTTACGATGGCTTGTTGAATTTCTTCAGGAGTAATTGAAGAAAGCATCATTCTTCCGGTATTGGGGCCAATTCCCGAAACCGAAATCAGATGATGGAACAAATGTCTTTCTGCTTCAGTAGCAAAGCCAAACAGGGTTTGGGAATCTTCGCGAACTTGAAAGGAAGCAAATAATTTACATTCTTCCTGGTCTTTAATCTGACTGTAAGTAGTTAAAGAAATATGTAAATAATAGCCAATCCCACCCACTTCAAGAACGACATGGGTAGGGGCTTTAAATACTAGTTTACCTTTAAAATATTCGTACATAAGCAATGCTTATTGATTTTTAGATTCTTTTTCATGTTCAATGGCATCTACCACAGCAATGGTAACCATGTTTACAATTTCACGAACCGAACTATCCAATTGTAAAACGTGGATAGGTTTGTTCATACCAAGAAGAACGGGACCCACAGCTTCTGCATTACCCACCTCTTGAAGAAGTTTGTAAGCGATGTTTCCAGATTCCAGGTTCGGGAATACTAAAGTATTAGCTGGCTCACCATTCAAAGTTGAGAATGGGAAGTTGTCCGCTAGTAAGTTTTTGTTTAAAGCGAAGTTTGCTTGGATTTCACCATCAGCTACAATTTCAGGATGCTGTTTGTGCAGGATACTTACAGCTTCTCTTACTTTGTCGGAGATATCACCAATATTCGAACCGAAGTTAGAGTAAGATAACATCGCCAAACGAGGTTTGATATTGAAACGCTTCACTGCAGAATCCAATAACACAGAGATATCGGCTAATTCCTGAGCGTTCGGGTTTGAATTCACAGTTGTATCGCCAAAGAATAAAGGACCTTGGCTAGTCAACATGATATACATACCAGCTACTCTGCTACCTGGTTTAGCACCGATAACCTGTAAAGCTGGGCGAATGGTTGAAGCATAATTGCGAGTCAAACCAGAGATCAAAGTATCTGCATCACCAAATTCTACCATACTTGCAGCAAAGTAGTTACGGTTGGTCATTAACTTTTTAGAATCTAATTTATTAACGCCTCTACGTTGTCTTTTTTGGTACAAGTGATCCGCATATTTTTCGAATCTTTCTGTTTTGATTTCAGATTGAGGGTCAATTATCTCTACGCCATCTAACTCAAAGCCGTATTCATGAATTAAGCCATTGATTTTTTCTTGGTTACCCAATAGGATTGGGAAAGCAATTCCTTCTTCCTTAACGATTTGGGCAGCACGTAAAGTTTTGTAGTTATCTGCTTCTGCGAATACCACACGTTTAGGGTTAGATTTCGCTTTTGCAGTGATGGTACGGATCAAACGATCATCTTTACCTAATCTTTTGCGTAATTCATCGCGGTATGCATCCCAATCTTCAATTACCTTACGAGCAACACCGGATTCAATGGCTGCTTTAGCAACTGCTACGGAAACTTCGGTAATCAATCGAGGGTCTGTAGGCTTAGGAATTACGTAATCAATTCCGAAACGAATGTTATTAGTGTTATAAGCGATGTTTACTTCTTCTGGTACAGGTTGTTTAGCTAATTCAGCGATTGCTTTCACTGCTGCAATTTTCATTTCTTCATTAATGGCAGTAGCTCTAACGTCTAAAGCACCACGGAAGATATAAGGGAAACCTAAAACGTTGTTTACCTGATTAGGGAAATCAGAACGTCCAGTACCCATGATAATATCGTCACGAGTTTCAATTGCTAATTCATAGGCAATTTCAGGATTAGGATTCGCCATTGCCAGAACGATAGGCTTCGGAGCCATGCTTTTCAGCATTTCTGGAGTCATAACATCTGCTGCCGATAGACCAATGAATACATCTGCATTATTAACAGCGTCTGCTAAAGTATGGATATCGCGGTCGGTAGCCCATTCTGCTTTTGTAGCATCCAAGACTTCTCTATCCTTACGGATCACGCCTTTACTATCCAACATCACAATATTTTCTTTCTTAGCACCTACGGCAACATACATTGCGGTACAAGAAATTGCTGCTGCACCAGCGCCATTTACGACGATTTTAAGGTCAGCAATATTTTTACCTTGTAATTCAGAAGCATTGATCAGTGCAGCACCAGAGATGATAGCTGTACCATGTTGGTCATCATGCATTACAGGGATATTCATTTCCGCCTTCAGTCTACGTTCGATTTCGAAACATTCAGGGGCTTTAATGTCTTCAAGGTTAACACCACCAAAAGTAGGTTCTAATGCTTTAACGATATTTACAAATTCATCTACATTTTTAGTGTCTAATTCGATGTCAAATACATCAATGTCGGCAAAGATTTTAAATAAAAGTCCTTTACCTTCCATTACTGGTTTACCAGCTTGCGCACCGATATCACCTAGTCCCAATACGGCAGTACCGTTACTAATTACGGCCACCAAATTTCCTTTAGCGGTATATTTATAAGCGTCTTCGCTATTTTCTGCGATTGCTAAACAAGGTTCAGCTACCCCTGGGGAATAGGCCAAAGATAAGTCTCTTTGCGAACTATGAGGTTTTGTAGGAACGACTGCAATTTTACCCGGACGCCCCATTGCATGGTAATTTAAAGCGTCTTTTTTTCTGTTGATGTTACTCATTACAATTTTGGTTTATTCTATATTTCGTGATTATCACCTCGTAATAATCTATTTTAATGCATCTAATAATTTAAACATTCTCTGGCGCATCTGTCCAGCAGGTCCTTGGTAGTTATTAACCAACAAGGCGAAGGTATATTCCTGACCATCACTTGCTATCTGATAGCCAGTATAACCTAAAACACCGCCAATAGTACCACTTTTCATTGAAGTATTATTAATTTTTGGTAATGATTTCAAGAATTCATCATACCAAGGCCTTCCTTTAGCATACTGCATGATCTTAGCCATAGCTTGTGTAGTCACTCTATTTTGCGGGGATAATCCTGAACCGTCAAAGGTATTGATGGCGCTAGGTTGAATGGAAAGTTTGTTTTGCCAGTATTTTGAGACCAAATTCGCGGCATTTTCCGTATTGAAATCCATTGCTGAAACTCCACCGATTAGTTTCAATAAAGCCTCCCCGTAAAGATTAATGCTTTTTTGATTAAACCAGTGAATAATTTCTCCCATTCTTGGAGATTTAGTGGCAAGAATAAGGTTTCTATTTCCTTCCATTAACGATAATGAATCAAGGTTCATTAATCTTTTTGCAGTTGTTACGGAGTCAGCGATTAAGATAGAATCTCTTTGGAGCACATCATACAATGAATATGCGAGGTCCAATGCTGGGTCAGGAACAGAAATTTCAATTGTTTTTTTAAGGTCAGCGCCATAGGTCCCTCTTAGGAATACTTCAGTGGAGTAAGGTGCTGAATAGGCATATACCTTATCCCCGGAGCCAATGGGTCCGGTTTTAACTTCATTAATCAAGTTGTAGAATGGGGCCTTTTGGACTGGGTTTAAAGTTGCTGGTTGACCCGGTTTTGAACTTGTAAAATTGATGCCGAGTTTATTTTCTTTCCAGTTTAAGGCAGAAACACCTGCGCCATAATAATTTCCGATATCGGTCCACATCCAAGTTCCTGGTACATCGTATCCATTAAAGAGTTTATCATCAGCGATGATTTTGCCATTGATGTTTTTAATGCCAAGTTTTTTGATCGCTGCGGCCCAATTGGCCAGGATTACTTCCGGTTTGGTTTGCGGATATCGGTCACTGCCAAGGGTAGGGTCGCCTTTCCCGTCAATGATGATATTTCCATTTAAAGTACCTAAGGAGTCAATTTCTCCCGTATAGGAAAGATCCGTTTGGAATGTAAAATCTGCTCCCAATAAGTCTAGTGCCGTAATGGAGGTAATCACCTTCAAGGTTGATGCTGTTGGCATTCCAATCTGATTATTGCTATCGAAAACAATCTCACCAGTTTTAGAATTGATGACGGTCAGGGATGCCATTCCATTTTGAAGAGATGGGTTTTTAGTGAAGGATTCAAAAGCTGTTTTAACTTTTGATTTTACTTCTTGAGCCTGTACAGATTGAAAACTAGTCAGGCTTAAAACCGCAAAGAAATAGAAAAATGAAAAAAATCTTCTCATAGCTAGCAAATATCGTAATCTACTGCACAAGTAGTGCATTTAAATTGTAAAATTTCAAATGTATGATGAAGTAAACGTATTAATTGTGAGAGTTTTTATAACTTGCGATGATTATTAAAAATTACATAATGAAGTACATCGATAAGTTAGCTTCCCTCCGACAAGAGATGAAAGAGAAGGCTGTAGATGCCTATATTATTCCTTCCTCTGATCCTCATATTAGCGAATACCTTCCAGAACGATACAAATGTATAGCATGGACCTCAGGTTTTACCGGTTCAGCAGGGACATTGGCCATTACGCAGGATTTTGCAGGTTTATGGACAGATTCACGCTATTTTGTACAAGCTAATGAGCAATTGGCAGGTACCGGTTTTGAATTGGTTAAACTCCAGGTTCAAGGAAAAGCTGAATATGCGTCCTGGCTTGCGAAGAAATTGAAAAAAGGAGATACCGTAGCTTTTGATGGGAATTTAGCCTCGGTTGCAGTTGCGCAATCGGTTCAATCTGAATTAGAGCCATTAGGAATTAATGTAAATGGTCATCTAGATTTATTAGAACCAATTTGGAACAATAGACCAGAACTTCCTAAAGAAAAAGCCTATTTATTGGATGTAGCAAGTACTGGACAATCTACCAAGGATAAATTAGCAGTAGTAAAAGAGAAGTTAAAAGATAAACGTGCGGATTTGCATTTTGTATCCTCGCTAGATGATTTAGCTTGGATTCTGAATATCCGTGGGAATGATGTGCATTGTAATCCTGTCGTATTAGGATTCTTATTAATTGAGACAGATAAAAACACTTTGTTTATTGATCAGGAGAAACTAAGTTCTTCCGATCTGGCTTCCTTAAAGGAGTCTGGGGTTGAAGTTTCAGCATATCATTTGGCATTTGATGCGATTAAGCAAGTGAAAGGCGAACGTATCTTATTGGATCCTAAGCGTACTTGTTTTGCAAATTATGACTCAGTCCCTGAAGGTATTGAAATCATTGAAGATATGAATCCATCCACTTTGTTGAAATCTATCAAAAACGAGGTGGAGATCAATCATACTCGCCATGCGATGGTTAAAGATGGAGTTGCATTAACTAAATTCTTTAAATGGGTAGAGGAGAATGTAGGTTCAGGTGAATTGTCAGAAATTTCCATTGCTGAGAAATTACAAGATCTACGTGCAGCATCTGAAGGCTTTGTAGATATTTCATTTGATACCATTGCTGGATATAAAGCGCATGGAGCATTACCTCACTATAAAGCTACAGACACAAGTAATTCAACATTAAGTGCTGAAGGATTATTATTAGTGGATTCAGGCGGTCAATATAAAGATGGTACAACCGATATTACCAGGGTAATTTCGTTAGGTAATATTACAGCTGAGGAGAAAAAGGATTATACCATTGTTCTAAAAGGTACTATTGAGGGTTCTCAAGCCATCTTCCCGGTTGGAACGAAAGGATATTCCATCGACGCTATTACCAGAAGACCTATCTGGGAAACATTTAGAAATTATGGACATGGAACCGGGCACGGTGTAGGATATTTCTTGAATGTACATGAAGGACCGCAAGTGTTTAATATGGCAGCAATCGATATCCCAGTCGAAGAAGGTATGATTACCTCCATTGAACCAGGTTTATATAGAGAAGGACATTACGGAATTCGTATTGAGAATCTGGTATTATCGAAAAAAGTGGAGAGCAATCAGTTTGGTGAATTTATGGACTTCGAGACGTTGACCATTTGTTATATCGATACCCAATTGGTAGATAAGAGTTTGTTGGAACAAAAACATGTAGATTGGTTGAATAAGTACAATGCATGGGTTTATGAACAATTGTCGCCGAAATTGGAAGAAGCAGAAAAAAATTGGTTGAAAGAAAAGACCAAAGGTATTTAAAACGAGACGGGCTGTTAATTAACAGCCCGTTTTGGTTTTATAAATAGGGGTCATCCTATTTTTTTTCCATCCAAATCCTATTGAATAATATGGGGTCGTCGGCGGAAAATTCGATGGTTAATTCCTGTGGTTTAGAAATTTTTATTTTTCCGACAGGAACATCCAGGAATTCTTCTACATACCAATTTTGATTGGGTTCAACTGTTATTTTTCCGTTGGGTTGTATGGTTGTAGAGATTGGGCTGTTGTTTTCCGTGATATGGATTTTGGTTGGTTTACCAGTTCCATTGTGTAAGGAGGTTTCTAGGGAATATTCTCCGGCTTCGGGCAGAAAGACTTTCCATATAACCTTTTGGTTTGCTTTTAAGATCAGGTGGTCGGGTTTGGTGCCATTGAAGGCTTTGAATTCCAGATCTTTTGAAAGGTGGTTTTTAGCATTGAGTGAAAATCCTCCGAAAGTAGATTCAGCAGCGACATCGGTATTGAATTGTGGTTGATCGATGGTTACTTTCAACACAGAGACATAAGGGTCGGGCTGTTGATCAGGTAAGTGAATATGGAGGATCGGGCCATATTGTTCAAACTTAAGGGGCTGAGCAGTTTCGCCATTGAGGACTTCAATTTTTTTGGGGCTGCTTTGGATTCCTGTTACTCTTAGGATTTTATCCAATGGCCAATTATAAACGTGCAGGAATAGTTCTTTTGTTTTGTTGTTGATGGTCATTTTTCCCCAATCGTGTTGAGAAAAACGAATTGGTAAGCCATTGTTGAAATATATAGCTTGACCGTATTTATTTAGCCATCCGCCCATGTCCAGTAATCTTTGTACACCTTCATACGGCACGGATCCATCCGCTCTTGGGCCGATATTCAAGGTGTAAGAGCCATTTAGACTAACATTATTTATCAAGGATTGGAAGAGCTGATTGGTAGATTTCCATTCGTTTTCAAGAGCATTGAATCCCCATGAGTGGGCAATAGTACCTGGGGTCTCCCATATATGATCGGTATACGCAGATCCGAACTGGTTGTCACCTAAAGTTTCAAAATCTACATGTTCATTTTCAATAGGGAAACCAAGTCTGGAATTGATTAAACATTTGGGTTGCAGTTCATGAATCAAATTAGCTAATTGGTCCAGTTGTTCCTTTTTGATGATGCTTTGTTGATAAGGAATCCACATGTCAAACCACATCATGGCGATATCACCATAATCAGTAAGCAATTCACGAATTTGAGGGATTACTTTTTCTTGCCAATATTGGTTGTATTGAGCATCCGTAACTCGGCCTGTGACTTCCTGATTATGATTCCATGCATAAGGGTGTTGCCAATCGATCCAATGAGAATAATAGAAACAGAGTTTGATATTATGTTTTTTACAAGCTTCTGCAATTTCTTTGATCACATCTCTATTTGTTCCACTAAGTTTAGGTAAGGAATAATCACTGACTTTACTATCCCATAGGGCCACACCATCATGATGTTTGGACGTAATGACAATATACTTCATGCCGGCTTTTTTAGCCAGGAGCACCCATTCTTCAGGGTTTATTTTGTTCCAATCAAATCTCTTTGCTAATTCACCATATTCAGCTTCCCCAATTCGGTTTCTATATCGGATCCATTCCGCATAATTGTTGGGGTGTCGCAGTCTTTCGCCTTTCCAAATTCCTTCGGTGGCACTGTATAGTCCCCAATGGATAAACATACCGAAGCGGTCATCTTCCAGCCATTGGGCTTTTTTGGTTTGAGAGAAGGAGGGTAGGGAACTGAGAATAAAGAGTAGTACAAGAAGATAATGTTTCATAATTAATAAATTTGAAGGTCCAAAAGTCGGGGGTTCAGTCCGACAGGATTAACAGCACAATATTTTGTAAAAATAAAAAAGCGATCGAATATGTATTCGATCGCTTCCTAAAATTACGAAGATTTTATTGTTTTTTAGCCCACCAAAGCGGAGTAGATACTTTATCCTCACCACCTAGTAAACCAACAGCTTTCTCATAATTTGCTTCATCAGACTCTCTGAAAGTCGAAGGATAAGGCAAACGTTGAGGGAAGAATTTCACGTTATTAGTCATGAAGTTACCACTGTTCAAATCTGGAAGATTTGGAAGCGGGTTTTCAATCGCTGGGTTTTCAAAGAAAGGAAGACCTAATCTTCTGTGGTCATTCCAAGCTTCTAGAGGCAACCAAGGCATATTGGCAATGTATTTTTGAGTAATGATTTTCGTTAAGGCATCATTACGTACAGTACCATTTTTGTAAATAGTATTTACAGGATATGCAATTGTTGTAGTTCCCGCAGCTTTGGTATACCCATCGATGTAAGACATGCTACGAGAGTTTCCTGGCTCAGTGGTATGGGTGAATTTCACGGAAGTACCTACATTATTATAGTTTGTAGAATTCAAGTACTCTGTAGCAAATTGAGAAACCCCATTGTATTCAAAACTTGCTTTCACACCATTTTCGTAAGCTTGTTGAGCTGTAGTACCGGTAGTCCAACCTTTTAAAGCAGCCTCAGCAAGAAGGAAATAACTTTCCCATGAAGCAAAGAATACTCTTTTGCTTCCACTCGCTCTGTAAGCTTGTGACAATCCAGGGATTTTTCCAATTTGGATTGTTCTAATTTCATTGGCTGAACCTTTAGCACCGAAGTCACCAATTGCTTGAGCACTCCAAGTATTCTTAACGTCTAATTCAATATCACCAGCAGTTCTTTTTAATTTTACTTTAGTGATTTTGGCATCATCAGTCCAAGAAGGGTACAATGAAAATTGTGGGCTATTTACATCTCCAGGGATATAGAAAGTTTTATACGCTCTAGGGTCAATGGTATTTGGCAATCCATCGAAGAAATAGCCAGCCATTGGGTCGTTAGTTTTCTGGGAGAAATGTTCCAATAATCTTAACCCGGCATAGTTTGCTGGTTTAATTTTAGGAGCAAAAGTAGCTGCTAATTGATTCGCGGATTTGATACCACCAAGACCTACATAAAGGTTATTTAAGGTAGCAGAAAGGACTTGTCCATTCCATTCACGACTCATAACACCTGATAGGGGATCCCATCCTGGTCTTTCAGCCACATCAAACATATCTTCAGCATTTTTGATATATTTTCCAGTAGCGACAGCACTTTCAAATTCAGTTCTTGCTTTTGTAGGATCAACCTCAGCAATTCTCATTGCAAGACGCATTCTCATTGAGTTTGCATATTTAACCCAGTTATCCAAGTCGAATGCATAGGCATTATCATATTTTTTGTAGTCTGAAGGAATTGTTGCTGAGTTGATTTTACTCACAGCATCTTTTAATTCCTCTAACATATAATAATACACATCCTTTACGTTGGAATACTCAGGATTTTCGCCTTGGAATCCATTGATTGGAATAGGGCCAAAATTGTCCGTTGCTTCACTCATCAAATATGCTCTCCAAATTCTAGAAATTTGAACAACATTATTAATATGTGCTTCTGCAGTGTTATCTGCGATTCTTTTATTACCTACCGTAATTGCAAGGTTTACATTGTTCAACCATTGAGAAAGATAACCTCTACCCCAATAGTCAGATGACCAACCATCTGAGTGAGTTCCACCAGCTAAACCAGTAGATAGGTGCTGTCTAGCAGCTGTTTTCCAGTAAAGAACGAACATCCGCTCTGCGATATGTGGATCTTGTTGAGCACCAATAATGGCATTATTCAGCAAGTACTCGACGCGAACTTGATCTTCATTAACTTTTGTTGGGTCTACATTCAGTTCTTCAAATTTAGAACAAGAAGCCAAGCTAGCAGTAAGCATGATGGCAAGACCTATTTTTGATATAATATTTTTCATTTTATTGACCTGTTAAATTTTAAAAACCTAATGTTAGGTTAACAAAGTATGAACGCGATGTCGGAGTTGCGAAGTTTTCAAAACCAGTTGCGTTGCTATTGATAGAGAATACTGATTCAGGATCTACCCCATTCGCATAGCTTTTAATCATCCAAGCGTTGTTTACTGTGAAAGCAATACGAGCGCGTTGAAGGATATTGCTCTTCAATACTGAAGAAGGCAAGTTGTAGCTAAGGGTAATATTTCTCAATCTGATGTTTGTAGCATCGTAGATATTCGCTTCGCCGATACCCATGTTACCCGTTGTAGCCACTTGCGTCCAATATTGTTGCACGGTTACAGACTTGGTGTTTTGAGTGTAGTTTTGGCCATCTTGAATAACACCATCCACTACAAAGTCAGCACGTTTACCATCAGTAACAGTTGCTGCTGCGGTACCATTTGCTTGTAAGTTTACATTCGTTCCGGAGAAGAATTCACCACCAAAGCGACCATCAATTTGGAAGCTTAGTCCGATGTTTTTGTAGCTAAATGAGTTTGTCCATCCTGCTAATGCTTTTGGCGATTGGTTACCCAATACTTGACCATCTACACTTTGAGGAAGTCCATTTCCATTCAGGATTAATTTTCCATAATGCGGACTATTTTGATCATCCACTCTTAAGAATTTAGAGCCAATAATCTGACCGAAGATTTCATTAGAAATAGCACGAACTGCGATGTTATCAAAACCACCTAAATTATAGTATTCGATTTCCGGAGTCAATTCAATGATTCTATTAACGTTTTTAGAGAAGTTAACCGATGAATTCCAGTTTAGACCATCATCAGATCTTAGGATTTGACCATCTAAAGCGATTTCAAAACCAGAGTTTTGGATGTTACCAGCATTGATTTTTTTCGCTCTGAAACCACTCATAGGGTTCATTGGGATATCCAATAATTGGTTTGTTGCATTGTTTTTATACCAAGCAAAGTCAATTCCCAATCTGCTATCCAATAAACGCGTGTCAAAACCAAACTCTAAAGTTTTAATCAATTCACTTCTTACATTAGGGTTGTAGAATACCTCTCCTAATCCAGAAGTGGTGTTGCCATTCGGGTCACGACCAATATCATATGCATTAAAGATTTGGTAAGGTCCCATGTCATTACCTACTGTTGCATAAGAAGCTCTTAATTTCAAGAAGTTAATCGCCGAAGGTAAATTTCCACCAGATTTTCTGATTAAATCAGATACCACTAATGATGTGCTCACAGAAGGATAGAAATATGAGCGATATTCTTTAGATAAAGCTGAAGACCAGTCATTACGACCAGTAATATTTAGGAACCAATATCCATCGTAATTAAGTTCAGCAGTACCATAAAGGGAATTGATTTGTTTTCTGTTGTTATATTGGTTAGGAGTTGGATTTCCTTTTCCGTTAGTAACATAGAAGAAGTTAGGAACCTCAAGTTCACCTACGCCTACGCCTAGGAATGTTTCGTCACTACGCATAATTTGACCGAATACCGAACCATTCACTCCCCATTTACTTCCATTGATTTCGTCTTTTCTAGCATGTAAAGCCAAAGTAAAGTTTTTCTCAGCGAACTCAGTTTTACCAGTTGAATAAAGACCTGTGCTGCTTAAAGGGCTACCAGAATAAGTTTTGTTTTCAAATCTTGAAGCATAGGTATCTAATCCTGCACGACCTTCAATATCCAACCAATCTGTAATCTTGTATTTGATATTTGCATTGCTTAAGAAACGATTTCTTACGTCGTTATTTAAGTTATATTCTGCTAACCAATAAGGGTTAATCGAGTTTGTAGTTCCGTACCAACGCATTTTACCAGTATTGTCTACTGGATTTTTATAGTCAAGGATGTTGATAGATCTAGGCATTCTGAACAATGTTGCGAACGCGTTAGAGTTGTTTTGCCCAGAGATAGGACGGTTTGTAGCGTCGTTATTCATGTATTGAACTTTCACTTCTGTTGACCAACGTTTGTTAGGTCCGAAAGTGGTTGATACTTTAGACATCAAGTTCAATCTTTCCAAAGAAGAACCAGGGATTTTACTTTGGTCATTCAAATAAGTTGCTGACGAGTAAATATTAGTTTCACCGATTTGTTGTTGGAAAGCAACGTTTTGAGTGTGGTTAAAACCAGTTTTGAAGAAGTTATTGATGTTATCATAGGCCTGGTATTTATTTCCATCGATAGCTTCACCCCAGTTATTCGTACTGATAGCGTCAAATACACCATTTGAACCTTGTCCAAAAGCACTTTGGATTTCAGGAGTCATGAATATTGTTTCGAAACCTACTGTAGACGAATATGTAATTCCAGTTCCTTTTTGAGCTTTACCAGATTTTGTTGTAATGATAATAGCACCATTACCTGCTCTAGATCCGTATAATGCGGACGCAGCACCACTTTTTAGGACTGACATACTTTCAATGTCTTCGGGGTTAATATCCCCTAATCCATTCCCCATATCAGTACCTGGATTCCAGAAGTCATTATTTACTTTACCATTTCCACCTTTAGCGCCTAAGAAGTTGTTCATAGGCACTCCATCGACAATAATCAAAGGTTGGTTATCGCCAGTTAAGGAGTTATTACCACGAAGGGTAATTTTTGTGGAAGATGCAGGTCCGCTAGAACCTTTGATAACTTGTAAACCAGAAACTTTACCAACTAGGGCATTTGCAACGTTAGTTTCTTTTGCATCAGTTAGTTGTTCGGATTTAACTTCTTGGAATGAATATCCAAGGGATTTACGTTCTCTTTTGATACCCATTGCGGTCACAACTACTTCGTCGATGTTACTAGCATCTTCCTGCAAGTTGATATTCAATGAGGTAGAGGAAACCATTGCTTCTTTAGTTAGGTATCCCATGCTTGAGAAGCGGATTTTTTGGCCATTGTTGGCTTCAATGGAGAAATTACCTTCACTATTTGTTTGAGTGACTTTGTCTGTACCGACAACCGACACGCTCACGCCTGGAAGATTTGCTCCGTTTGGACCTGTTACTTTCCCGGTAACAGTTTGCTGTGCAAATAACGTAGAAATACTGATTAGCATCACTATTGTTAAGCTGCAACATTTAGAGTAAAAATTGCTCATTTGTTGATGATTTAAGTAATTAGTCTGTTAATTGTGTTTTATAAATGTGTTTGTCCGCATTTAAAATGCAAATACAGGTTGACCCTAGTAACTGCATGTTTTCAGTGTTAGAAAATTCGATTTGAGTATTTTGAGAAAGTCTTTTGATACTAAATTCCATGATTGCACTTTGAATTTTTGGTAAGAGGACATCTTTCGCTCTTGCACCACGTCCGCTAATGAGTACCATTTGCGGATTGATGATATGGATAAGCGTTGCTATTCCTTTACCAAGCATATAACCGATTCTATTGATAGCTTCCATGGCTAATTGGTCACCTAATATGGCGGCATCAAGGAGATTATCGGCGTTAATAAATTTTTGTTGGTTATAAATTTCCTGGAGCGAAGAAGGGTCTCCAGCGATTAATGAGTTAGTGGCGAATTGTACCGCGGCTAAAAGAGAAGCTTCAACTTCGAGGCATCCTTTTTTTCCGCAGGAGCATAGTTTGTTAGAGTCCGAAAGGGGGATATGACTAAACTCACCTGCATATCCAGAGTGTCCACGGTAGAGTTCATTGTCGAGGATCATTCCAAGACCTACACCCCAATTGAGGTTTACTACCATGACATCTTTATTAGATTTTGCTTTTCCAAATTTATGTTCTGCAATTGCGATTGCAGAAGAGTCGTTTTCAACGAAGGTTGGTAGATTGAATTCCTTTTGGATATTGGCTTTCAGATCATAAAAAGGTGAACCACTGCTATAAGAATTATTTATTCCGGTATTGCTGTCGACAAAACCTGGGATAGTAATGCTTATTGCATAGATAAGAGATTTATCAAAATCTTTAATGGTTTCATGGATCAGTGCGATCAGTTTTAGAAAAGCATCTTCATTTTTAAGGTCAATGATCTCGGTTTTAATTTCAGTTTTGAGCTCGTTTTTAAAATTAACAACAGCTATAGAGGTATAGAATTGATCAATAGCTACGGAAATGATATAAGGTAGGTGTTTTTCACTAGGTATAAATTGCGCTGCACGTCTACCTCCAGTAGAAGGTGCTAACCCATCTTGTTCAATTAGTTTAAGTTGTAAAAGTTTATTGACGGCATTGGTAATATTCGGCACACTCTTTCCGATCGAGTTGCTGAGCTCTGCAATCGATTGCGGATTTGAAAAATACAACCGCTTAAGTATCGTTAATTTAAGGCTATCCAAGCTGAAATTGATTATTTAATATTGGGGTAAAGTTAAAGTAAAATTAAATTAACTACCAAATACTTTTTAAATATATTAAAAAGTGACGCGAGTCATCTTTAATTTAGTAGTAAACGGGGTTGATTTGTTGCGTTTTTATGCGCAATTGATTAATTTTCCAGTTTAGAGTGCGTATTTGTGACGGTTTAATTGTAACTTCGGTTGAATATAAATTATGAAACAGCGTTATTATTCTTTAGATGTCTTTAGGGGAGCGACAGTTGCTTTAATGATTTTGGTTAATAATCCAGGGACATGGTCGCATATGTTTGCACCATTGAAGCATGCGCCATGGCATGGTTGCACTCCCACGGATTTAGTTTTTCCATTTTTTCTATTTGCAGTCGGCAATGCGATGTCCTTTGTGATACCGAGGTTGCAGGAAGCTGGAGATTCCGTTTTTTGGAAGAAAGTAATCAAGCGGACGATATTGATTTTTCTAATTGGTCTTGGGTTAAATTGGTTTCCATTTGTACATTGGTCAGATGGTGCTTTACAATTTAGAGAGTGGGTAAATAGTAGTAATCCAGAGCAGGGAGTTCGGATCCTTGGGGTATTACAACGGATTGCTATAGCCTACTTCTTTGCTTCAGTATTAGCTTATTATTTTAAGCCGAGGACGTTGATTTATATTTCTGCAGCCATATTGTTATCCTATTGGGGCATTTGTGCCTTATTGGGAGCTGGCGATCCATATTCCTTAGAGGGATGGTTTGGAACCGCTATCGATAAGCAAATATTAAGTGTTGCCCATATGTATAAAGGTGAGGGAGTTCCATTTGATCCGGAAGGATTAATGAGTGCGATGCCAGCTGTTATACAAGTTGTTTTCGGGTATTTGGCGGGTGTATTTATCAAGAAACAAGGGCAGGTTGATTGGTTGTGGACGAAGGTTCCACAGAGCAATGAGCCACACTTTAAACTATTGTCAGGGATGTTTGTGACGGGTTTTATCTTGGTTGTTTTAGCTTGGACGTGGTCTTTGGGTTTCCCAATCAATAAGAAGATCTGGACAAGTTCATACGTTTTATATACGACAGGGTTAGGGATTATGACCATTGGCGGCATGATCTGGTATATTGAAGTTCAAGGGGTGAAGAATTGGTTGACGAAGTTTTTTGATGTATTTGGGAAGAATCCACTTTTTATCTTTGTTTTAAGTGGGTTATTACCGAAGACTTTGGGTTTGATTCGAATTCCAAGCGGAGTAAATGATTTGGGAGAGACCACTTTCACAAGTCCATTATCATGGTTTTACAAGAATATTTGTGCGCAGATTCCAGGGCCTCCGGAATTGGGTTCGTTTTTCTATTCCTTATGTTTTTTAGTATTGATGTGGGCGATCTGTTACTGGCTAGATCAAAAGAAAATCTATATTAAGGTATAATTCCAAGCTGTTGAGTATTAGAAGTCTAATTATTTGAATAATAAATTTTTTGTTTTGGTAATAAGATATTAACTTTGCAGCCAATTAATAGAATTTTTAACGCTTTAATATTATTCACGAAATGTATTTAAGTAAAGAGTACAAAGCTGACATCTTCCAAGAATTTGCTGGAGCAGCTGAAAACACAGGTTCTGCGGAAGGACAAGTAGCTTTATTTACAAAGAGAATTGCTCACTTAACTGGGCACTTGAAATCAAACAGAAAAGATTTTAACACTCAACGTTCCCTACAAAAATTAGTAGGTAAGCGTCGTTCATTATTAGCTTATTTGTACAAAAAGGATATCGAAAGATACCGTGCTATCATCAAAGCATTAGGCTTACGTGATATCATCAAATAAGACATCTGTAAAGAGCTTTATAAAGGGGATTTTGACTTGGTCAGAATCCCTTTTTTATTGCCCATTATTTTTTGTTTGAGGAGCTGATTGTTGGATGGAGGAGATTTGTTGAGTAGTTCTTTATTATAGATTAATAAATTTTAGTTGGGCTTATGAATGCTTGGCTAAGGTTTTAAAATTTCGGTGAGATAGGAGTGGGCAATAAATTTTTAATTACATTTGTGCGATTAAAAAGGTCAATATTAATTTGGTGCATTAAAAATGACGCAAATGCATCACAAAGAAAAAACAATGAGTTATAACGAAAAGAAAGTAACAATTGAGATGGGTGGCGGACTAGCTCCCATTGAATTGTCGACTGGTAAATTAGCGAAGCAAGCTGATGGGTCAGTAGTATTGAAACAAGGAGCAACGATGTTGCTAGCGACTGTTGTTTCCTCGAAGGAGCCAAAAGCAGGCGCGGATTTTCTTCCATTATCAGTAGATTACCAAGAGAAATATGCGGCTACAGGTCGTATCCCAGGTGGATTTTTACGTCGTGAGGCAAGATTATCAGATTATGAGGTTTTGATTTCACGTTTAATAGATAGGGCATTACGTCCATTATTCCCAGAGACCTACCATGCTGACACGCAAGTAATGGTAAGTTTAATTTCTGCGGACAAAGAAATTATGCCAGATGCACTAGCAGGATTAGCGGCATCAGCTGCGATTGCGGTTTCAGATATTCCATTTAATGGGCCAATTTCTGAAGTACGTGTTGCGAAAATTGATGGCGAATTGGTAATCAATCCAACGGTTTCAGCTTTGGAAAAGGCGAGCTTAGAATTTATCGTTGCGGGATCTGCACAAGATATCGTGATGGTTGAAGGAGAAGCGAAAGAGATTTCAGAAACTGAAATGGTAGAAGCGATTGCTTTTGCACATGAAGCGATCAAGAAACAAGTTGCTGGACAAGTAGAATTAGCAAACTTAGTAGGTTCAGGAGAGAAACGTGATTTCAATCATGAGCCATCTAATCCTGAATTAAAGGATGCTATTTATGCAGATACTTATGAGAAGGTTTATGAAGTTGCTAAATCAAGATCTAGCAAGCATGAGCGTACAGAGAAATTTGCGGAGATTGGTCAATCATTTTTCGAGACCTTAGGAGAAGAGCTAGATGAGGATACAGAATTCTTAATGAAGAAGTATTACCATGATGTTCAGTATGATGCAGTTCGTAATCTAGTGTTAGACGAAGGAATTCGTTTAGATGGTCGTGATGTACGTACCGTACGTCCTATCTGGTCAGAGGTAGATTATTTACCAGCTGCACATGGATCAGCAGTTTTCACCCGTGGTGAAACACAATCATTAACTTCAGTTACTTTAGGAGCAAAGGATGATGAGCAAATGATCGATGGAGCATTCTTCCATGGTTACAATAAATTCATCTTACATTATAATTTCCCAGGATTTTCAACAGGTGAAGTTAGACCGAACAGAGGTCCAGGTCGTCGTGAAGTAGGACATGGTAACTTAGCAATGCGTTCATTGAAACAAGTTCTACCTTCAGAAGATAATCCATACACCATTCGTGTAGTATCTGATATTTTGGAATCCAATGGTTCTTCATCGATGGCAACAGTTTGTGCTGGTACATTAGCATTGATGGATGCCGGAGTTAAGATTGCAGCTCCTGTTTCAGGAATTGCAATGGGCTTGATTACAGATGAGAAAACAGGAAAATATGCTATTCTTTCAGATATTTTAGGGGATGAGGATCACTTAGGTGACATGGACTTTAAAGTAACGGGAACTGCAAATGGTATTGTTGGCTGTCAAATGGACCTTAAGATCAATGGTCTTAAATGGGAAGTATTGACTCAAGCTTTAGACCAAGCGAAAGAAGCTCGTTTACATATCTTAGATGAAATGGCTAAAACTATTTCAGCTCCACGTGAGGACTACAAACCACATGCACCACGTATTATCCAAATCTTAATTGATAAGGAATTTATTGGCGCAGTGATTGGTCCAGGTGGTAAGATCATTCAAGAGATGCAACGTGAAACTGGTGCTACAATTTCAATTGAAGAAGTAGAAAACAAAGGTGTTGTTCAAATCTTTGCTGATAATAAAGAGGCGATTGACGCTGCCCTAGCGAGAATTAAAGCGATTGTTGCTAAACCAGAAATCGGTGAGATTTATGAAGGTAAGGTTAAATCAATTATGCCATTTGGTGCATTTGTTGAAATCATGCCTGGTAAAGACGGTTTATTGCATATTTCAGAAATTGACTGGAAACGTCTTGAAACAATGGACGGTGTGTTTAAAGAAGGAGATATGGTGACTGTTAAACTTTTGGATGTTGACAAACAAGGTAAAATGAAGCTTTCTCGCAAGGTTTTATTGCCTCGTCCTCCAAGAGAAGATAAACCAAAACAAGAAAACAAGCCGCAAGGTGAATAAATAAAAAAAGAGCAATGAAAGTTGCTCTTTTTTTATTTAGTATTTAGTAGTTAGTATAGAGTATTTAGACTCTTGCATGGGTGAATAGGGTTTGGGTAGGGTGTAAATTTATTGTGTAAATTAATATGTATTAAGAGTTTCCTTGATTTCTTTGTAAATTAATGGAATGAAAAACTTACTAAACCTAATCCTTATATTATTTCCAACATTACTTCTAGGTCAGGATCCTGATCTGAAACTGTGGTACGAACAGCCTGCGAGTAAGTGGACTGAGGCGTTGCCATTGGGAAATGGTCGTCTTGGAGCAATGATTTATGGTCGCTATGATCATGAATTAATGCAGCTCAACGAAGAGAGTCTTTGGGCGGGGAGTAAGATCAATAACAATAATCCACAATCTGCTGCGCATCTGAAAGAGATTCAGGAAGCTATTTTCAATAGCCGATTTGATGAGGCCAAGGAATTGGCCAGTCAATATATGGTTGGGACACCAGCTCGAATTCGCTCGTATCAGCCTTTGGGTAATCTACGAGTTGATTATGATTGGGCTGGGGAAAAAGTCGATGGCTATACTCGGGAATTGAATTTAAACGAGGGAGTGCATCGGACAACTTTTAATGTGAAATCGAATAAGATTGTCCAAACATCCTATATATCAGCGGTCAACAATACATTTTTTCTGAATTGGGAGTCCACAGAGCCTATTTCGTTTACAGTAAGTCTGGATAGGAGTCGAGATGTTATTGAATATAATACCTTTAAGTCTGGGGCCTATTATTCAGGTCAGATTCAAGATTCTGTTAAAAAGGATTCTGGTCCTGCGGGATCTCATATGCGTTTTATAGCTGGAATAGATGTGATGAGCATAGATGGAGCCTTTGAGGTTTTCAAGGAAAATGGTCGTGCTGGTATCCGGTTCAAGAATGTAAAAAAGTTAGAGTTAGCCTTTAATGGGCTGACGGATTATAATCTAGCGAAGTTGGATGTTGACCCCAGCAAAGATCTAAGGAAGGAATTAGATTTTCATTTTGAATTTTTGAAAGGGAAACATGTTTGGAATTACTTTAATCGTCATGTTTCGGAACATAAGGAAAAGTTTGAACGCGTTAAGATTTCGTTGAATGGGGAGGATTTTTCAAGTCTACCTACGGATAAGCGATTAAAGGCATTTTCTGCAGGCAACCAAGATTTTGGGATGCAAACCTTATTTTATCAATACGGGCGGTATTTGTTGATGTCATCGAGCCGACCTCCGGCAAAATTACCTGCCAATCTCCAAGGTATTTGGAATCAGGAATACGAAGCGCCATGGAATTCAGACTTTCATACCAATATCAATCTACAGATGAACTATTGGCCTGCTGAAACGGGTGATTTAGGGGAGACTAGTCTTGTTTTAGCAAATTTTATGAAGGAAATCCTGAAACCAGGGGGAGTAACTGCTAAAGAAATGTATGCTGCACGAGGTTGGACGATCCATCATTTAACGGATCCATTTGGGAGAACGGGTGTGGCAGATGGTGTTTGGGGCGTTTCGCCAATGGCAGGACCTTGGATGACTTTTCCAATTTTTAGGCATTATGAATTCAAGGAGAATGAATTCTATTTAAAAACTGTGGCTTATCCGATATTGAAAGGCTCATTGCTATGGGTTTTAGACTTTTTGGTTAAATCGCCAGAAGGCTATTTGGTAACTAATCCTTCGCATTCACCAGAGAACGAGTTTAAGACCATTGTGGACGGGAAAGAAGTTCGGTCACAATTATCGTATTCAAGTACCATAGATATTGAAATCATATTAGAGCTGTTTGATAATTTTGAGAAAGCAGCGAATATCCTTAAACAGGATAAAGAATTGTTGGCGGAGATTGCGAGAGTTCGGAAGCAGTTGCCTCCGATCCGCGTTGGAAAGAGCGGAGCAATTCAAGAATGGATCCATGATTATGAAGAAGTTGAACCGGGTCATCGGCATATGTCCCATTTATTGGGGTTATATCCGGGACATTCCATCAGTTCCAAACAACCAGAATTATTTGCTGCAGCGAAGAAAACCATTGAAAACAGGCTTTCTTCTGGCGGTGGTCATACAGGTTGGAGTAAAGCTTGGATTGTGAATTTCTATGCACGATTATTTGATGGAGAGAATGCGAATAAGCATTTGAAAGAATTAATTGGGAAAACCTGTTTACCAAACTTGTTCAGTACGCATCCGCCATTTCAGATAGATGGTAATTTTGGAGGAGCTGCTGGATTAGCCGAGATGTTGGTTCAATCGAAGGATGATGAAATCCAATTATTACCGGCTATACCTTCAGAATGGAAAAGTGGGAAGGTTGAGGGGCTTGTAAGCAGAGGGAATAAGAAGTTAAGTTTTGTATGGGAAGAAGGTCAAATAAAGAGCCTTCGGATTATTTCAGGAAAGAATGAGACAGTCAAAGTACGTTTTGGGCAAGTAGTAAAGAATTATCAATTAAAAAAAGGGGATAATGAATTGACCTTTGGGGAGAAATAGATTTCTGTTTGAACAGATAGTATTTTGGTTACTCATTGGAAAGAATAGTTTACTCGATAACCGAAGGGGTTTACTCATTGTTAAAGAATTTAGTTTGCAAATCATAGTAGTTTAGTTTGGCCGAATCAAAAGGAAGAATTAAATGATATTATTATGAAAACTAAATTTTTAATGATTTTAATGGCGTTGATCATATTTGGATCAGGTTCATGTAAGAAAGGAGATCAAGGGGAGATGGGTCCAACAGGAGAGAAGGGGGATAAAGGAGATCGGGGAATCACTGGTACGAAGGGAGACGATGGTTCTATGATTTATAGTGGAACCGTTGTCCCTGCGAATACTTTGGGTAAGAATGGAGATTTTTATTTTAGGAAGAGCACCGGTGATTTATATGGGCCCAAAGTAGCAACAGGTTGGGGAAGTCCGACCAAGTTGAAAGGTGCAGATGGAAAAAATGGTACGAATGGGAAAAACGGTTCACAGTTTCTATCGGGAACGACCATTCCTGCCACAACCTTAGGAGTGGTTGGAGATTTTTATTTTAATACCAGCCAAATGGTTCTATATGGGCCAAAGACAGCAACAGGTTGGGGAATAGGAACTAATTTAAAAGCTCAAGCTAAGGTGATGTATTCAGGATGGAGAACTGCTGTAAGAATGGTAGATACTTCTTTTGACAATACGAGAGTTCGAGCAGCTCATATTTATGAACCTCAATTAACAGCAGATGTAATAAAAAATTCAGCCATACTTGTTTATTTGGATTATGGACAAGGTCTATACCCATTACCATTTACATCCAGTGCTTTTTTTAGAATGTCAACTATTACATTTCACGCAAAATTGAGAGAGCTGGTCATTATGAGAATGGTTTATGATGGAGGTCCTGTAGTATCTATTAACGTTAATATCCTTTATCGATATGTGATTATTCCAGGGAATTATTATATGGCCATGAAGAATAAAAAAGTTAATTTGAAAGATCCCGTTGCGGTCGAAAAGGCCTTACAAGAGGTCGTGGAATAAGTTTAATAAAAAAAGGTGTCATTTTGACACCTTTTTTTATTATTAAGTTTCTTATTATAACATCATTACGCCTGGAATTTCTCCTACTTTTTTGTAATATTCAATTACTTCATCTGCACTATTGACATAGTTTTCAATAGATATGGAGGTATATTTCCCACCGGAGGATTTTTTCTCAGAAAATTTTGCTGATGCATGCGTAAATAAAGCTTTTACTTTATCAGCTTGATCTGAATCTGATTTCACAATAAATTTAAAAGTATAGATGGAAGGGAATTGCTCCACTTCAATCAATTTATCTTTAAAGTTTTTGTAGAAATCTTGATTATTGCTATCGTCTTGTATGTCTTTAATTTTGATGTTGTTATTTAATTCATCCATGTTTTTCTTCTCCTTTCCCATGATTAACAATAAGTGTACCTAAGGCCAATATATGACAAAACGTTAGATTATCGGTTTTGTTTAGTTTTCCATTGAAGTCGGCAAGGATTTCTTTTTAGTTCCTAATTTAAAGTTGGGTTTATCTCTCATTTTGAATTCCAATGTTCCCCCTTTCAGCATATCTTGATGGTTGATATAAGATTTTTTATAAGGTTTCCCATTTAAGGTGATGGATTGAATATAAATATTCTGAGTGTTGTTGTTATTGGCGATTATGGTAAAAACTTTTCCATTGGGCATGGTTATTTCAGCTTTATCCAGCACTGGGCTTCCAAAGACGTATTCACCATTAACCGGGGAAGCAGGGTATAATCCCATCATCGACCATACTGCCCAAGCACTCATTTGTCCGGCATCTTCATTTCCTGCGTATCCATCAGGTTTGTCATGATACATGGAGTCGATTATTGCTCTTACCTTTTCTTGCGTTTTCCAAGGCTTACCTAAATAGGAATACATGTAAGCGATATGGTGGCTAGGTTCATTCCCATGCGCATATTGCCCGATAAAACCGCTAGCATCAGGAGATTGGTTTTCACCAGTCATATAAGATGGGGCTTTAAATAATGTATCCAACATTTTGTCTAAGCCATCTTTTTTCGGGAATAGTTTAGCAAGTCCACGGACATCGTGCGGGACAAAGAATGAATGTTGCCAAGCATTACCTTCAATGTATTGGCTTTTAGAGAATTCATGTTCAGAGTAAAAAGGGTCAAAAGGTTCCACAAACTTACCATCTTTTAATTTAGCGCGCATGAATCCAGAATTCGGGTCAAAGAGCTGGATGTAATTTTTAGCACGTTTGGTATATTCTTGATATTCTTTATTCTTGCCTAATTTTTTAGCGACTAAAGAAATACAATAATCATCAAATGCATATTCCAAGGTAGAAGTTACTGATCCTCCATTGACATCTTGAGGAACATAGCCATATTGAATATAATCAGGGACTTCTCTGATTTTTTGGTTAGCACTTGCCAGCATGGCTTGAAAAGCTTTTTCCTGATCAATTCCAGGGATATCTTTCAGGACAGCATCTGCAAGGACAGGTACGGCATGGTAGCCCGTCATGGTATTGGTTTCGAAAGTGCTTAAATCCCAAACTGGCAATAATCCATTTTCATCATAGAATGCCAACATGCTATTCATCATGTCGGTATATCGCTCAGGTTGCGTAATGGTGAACAGCGGTTTTAAGGCACGGAAAGTATCCCATAATGAGAACAGGGTGTATCTTTGGCCGTTATTAGGCATTTTATGGGTCTCACCTTTATAGTTTTTATATTCCGAATCCTGATCAGAATACAAGGTCGGCGAGACAGCAGTGTGGTAAAGTGCGGAATAGAAAATCTTTTTTAAGGTTTCATCCTTAGATTCGACTTTTATTTTAGCAAGTTCCTTTTCCCACTGGTTTTCTGCGTTTTGTTTGACCTGATTAAAATTCCAATTAGGGATTTCCTGCAAAGCCAATAACGCTTTTTCAGTAGATGTTGTCGATAAGGCAACTTTTAATTCCACCTCAGTGCTTCCAGGGAATGTAAATTGGGCATTTACTGCATTTATTGGGCCCTGTCTGGAGTCATTGGTTTGTCCAATTTTTTTGGAGTTGGATTTTTGTCCATTTAACAAATACGATTTGAAGTCTTTATTAAAACGAAGCGCAAAATATATATGTTGCTTATTAGCCCAGCCATAAGAATATCTTTTCCCGATTGCTGTACTATCATTTAAGATTTGGATTTCGGTATCCATAGGTCTGTCCCAGTTGAAAGCATGACCGAGATCCAAGCGAATGGTAGGATTTGCAGCGTTTGGGAATAAGTATTGATGATAACCAACACGTTCAGTTGAAGTAAGATTCGCTTGAATCCCATTATCTAATTTTACTGCGTAAAAACCAGGGCTTGCATTTTCATTGTCATGTGAGAATTTTACTCTGGTATCCAGGTCTTTTTGAGGGATAGGATTAATTAGTGGCATGATTGCTATATCAAGCCAATCTCCAATTCCCGTTCCACTGAGGTGCATATGACTAAATCCAGCGATTGAATCTGCGGAAATATGATATCCACTCACCCAATCCCAGCCGTTTTTTCCATTATCTGGAGATAACTGGACCAATGCAAATGGGACTGTTGCACCGGGATAAGTATGACCATGTCCACCTGTACCGATGAAAGGGTCTACATATTTTGTCAGCTGCTGAGCGTTTGATTTTCCGATAGTTAGGGCGATCAATGCAGCGGAGATAAAAATTTTTGTGTAAGATTTATAATGTAAGTTCATAAAAGCCGTTATAAATAGTGTACGAAAACAAATGTACGTTTTTAAACCTAATAAACCCTTTTAGCCAAATTTTTAGCATTATCTTTAGCATAAATTTGCTAAAATTTAGCCGAGTTTATATATTTGATAGATTTTGAATTGCATTTTTATTAACCTAACATGAGAAAAAGAATATTAATTAGTGACATTGCCAAAAACCTTGGTGTATCCGTAACGACGGTTTCCTTTATATTAAATGGGAAAGCGAAGGAGAAGCGGATCAGTGAGGGTTTGACAAAGCGTGTACTAGATTATGTAAAAAAAGTGGGTTACAAGCCCAACCAATTAGCCCAGAGTTTACGCACCGGTCAATCCAAGATATTGGGTTTGATTGTTGAAGATATTTCCAATCCTTTTTTCTCGAATGTAGCCAAGTATATTGAGCGTATTGCCTATGATAATGGTTATCATATTATTTATTGCAGTATGGATAATGATGAAACGAAGGCGAGAGAATTGATTCAATTATTTTATGATCGTCAGGTAGATGGGTATATTATCACTCCGCCAGAAGGGTTAGACGATACATTGGCGAATTTGATCAAGAACAATGTTCCTTTGGTTTTATTCGACCGATATATTCCACAATTAGAGACGCATTATGTTGTGTTGGACAACTTTAATGGCTCCTTTGATGCGACGAAGCATTTATTGGAGAATCCGATGAATAAGCGGGTTGGTTTTGTATCCTTATATTCGAATCAGACGCAGATGCGAGATCGTTTGGATGGATATATGAAGGCGATTGATGAGTATCAGCAACAAGCTTATATTAAAAAAGTGAAGATTGATGAGAATGAGGATTCGGCGGTTGATCAAATTCACGATTTTATTAGTGCGAATAATTTGGATGCGGTTTTATTTGCGACGAATTATTTGGGGATTGACGGTCTGAAAGCGGTGAAGAAGTATAACATGAAATTGCCGAATATGGTAGCATTTGATGACCATACGTTGTTTAAGTTATATGAGCCGGGGATTAGTGTCGTTACACAAGATACCTCTGCGATAGCGAATGAGTTGATTCATACGCTATTGAACGAGATTAAGGGAAAAAATAAGGAATTACAAAAGATTGTAATTCCTAGTGAGTTATTAGTTCGCGGGTCCTCGGTTATTTCTGAGGAGACGCTGGAACAAACTTCATTGAAATAGAATTCACGCAGTGCCTAGTGTTTTTGGAGGTGAAATTTTCGCCTTCAAAAACATGGCCTAAGTGGGCACCACAGGCGTTACAAATAATTTCCGTTCGGCGGCCATCGGCGTCGATTACTCTTTTCACCGCTCCAGGGATTTCATCATCGAAGCTAGGCCATCCACAGTGAGATTCAAATTTATCTTCCGAATTATAGAGGGGTGCGTCACATCTTTTACAAACATAAGTTCCCTTTTCTTTGTTGTTTAACAGTTCCCCGGTAAAAGGTCTTTCGGTTCCTTTTTGGAGGATTACATACTGTTCTTCAGGGGTTAATTCGTTGTATTTTTTGTTTTGGTCCATGATTTCATGCGCTTGATTTGATTGTGAATGGGCACAACCAGATAAAATAATTAAAATTAATATGCAATATATTGCTTTCATAGAGGGACTAATTTACGAAAATAGATAATAAGAAATATCAATTGAATGTTAATTTGTGTTGTCCTAGAGCGCTAAAAGCGGTTCTATTTAGAATGATTATAAATTGATAAATTACGTCATCAAATTGTCAGGGATTGCTTAATAAGTTATACTTTTGTGCATTGTTTTGTACGGTATTGAGTACATGTACTGGAGAGTCAACAATTAATTATTACACATAAAATAGTATAAAGTGCTAAATATGAGAAATATCTCATCCGTTTTGGGAAGACTTGCGAAGTCAATATCAATCAGTTTGGTATTGTTATTTGCCGTTACTACTACCACGCAGGCGCAGGATGCTGCGAATGGTGCAGCGCTATTCAAGTCGAATGCGTGTAATTCATGTCACGCAGTTGGTAAGAAATTGACTGGTCCAGATTTAGCTGGCTTGTCAGAGCGCCGTGAAGAAGGATGGATTGTTAAATGGATCCACAACCCGCAAGGGATGATTGATTCAGGCGATCCACAAGCAGTTGAGTTGAAATCTCAATTTGCTACAACGATGGCTCCTTATGCAAACCTTTCAGAAGGTGATATTAAGGATATCATTGCGTATTTGCAAGCAGAAGAGGTTAAGCAAGCTGAGAAGAAAGCTGCCGCACCAGCTGGAGGCGCAGGTTCTGGTAGTTCAGATGCGAACAACTTGATGATCATTGGATTGATTGCTTTAGTTGTCGTAGCTGTAGCTGTGATCTTTGCGTTGAACAGAGTAACAAAAACATTAGAGCGTGTTATAGAGAATAACAAAGCTACGATTGATGAAGCTCAAGCTAAGAACGACGAAGAGGAGGAGAGCGGTTCTGTGAAATTTGCTAAGGCATTTTTAAAGAACAAAAAGCTAGTATTCTTTGTGGTATTAATGTTTGTAGGTTTATTAGGGGTTGCTGGCTGGAAAACTATGTGGAACGTAGGAGTTCATGAGGGTTATAAACCGGTTCAACCTATTAAATTCTCGCATCAGATTCACGCTGGGGTTAACCAAATTGAGTGTCAGTATTGTCACGGTGGTGCCTTCAAATCTAAAAATGCTTCTATTCCATCTGCGAATGTATGTATGAACTGTCATAACACGATTACAGGATCAGATCATTACGATGGAGAGATTTCACCAGAGATTGCAAAATTATACCGTGCGGTAGATTGGGATCCAGAAGCTAGAACTTATGGAACAAATACAAGACCTATTGAATGGGTTAGGATTCATAATTTACCAGACTTTGCATACTTCAACCACTCACAACACGTAGTTGTTGCGGGAGTAGAGTGTCAAACTTGTCACGGACCTATCCAAGATATGGAAGAAGTTTATCAATATTCTCCACTTACGATGAAATGGTGTATTGACTGTCACAGAGAGACTTCTGTAAATACAGACAATGCATATTACGATCAATTGATCGAGGCTCACGATAAGTTGAAGAAAGGTGAGAAGATGACAGCTGCAATGATCGGTGGATTAGAGTGTGGTAAGTGTCACTATTAATAAATTAATTTAGAATAACGGAATCTTATATATAGCTTAAATGGAAAGCAATAAAAAATATTGGAAAGGTTTAGAGGAATTGAATCAAACTCCTGCTTTTGTTGAAGGAAGCAAGAGTGAGTTTGCTGAGCCTATTCCCGTAGAAGATGTGTTAAATGAAGCTGGTTTAAGTACCAAGACACCTCGTCGTGACTTTTTGAAAGCTTTAGGTTTTGGTTTAGGGGCTGTTACATTAGCAGCTTGTAACCGTACGCCAATTCACAAGGCAGTGCCTTATGTGATCAAGCCAGAGGAAGTAACACCAGGTGTGCCTAACTTCTACGCTTCTTCCTTCAATGGTCAAAGTGTAATTGTTAGAACAAGAGAAGGAAGACCTATTTCATTGGAAGCAAATCCAAATGGAATTGGTTTGAATCAAGGTACAGACGCTTCAACATCAGCTGCAGTACTTGACTTATATGATATGTCCAAATTACAGAATCCTCAAATTGGAGGTAGAGATGTAGAATGGGCGAAATTAGATCAAGCGGTAGTTGATGCATTAAATAAAGCTCAAGCAGCAGGAAAGCAAATCACAATTGTTTCAAATACAATTAACAGTCCTTCCTCATTAGCAGCAATTGCTGCATTAGCAGCTAAGTATCCTGCAACTCAACACGTACAAGTTGATGCAGTATCTTATAGCGGTATCATTGAAGCAAACAGAGCTTCATTTGGTAAAGCAGTTGTTCCTACTTATCATTTTGACAAGGCTCAGGTTGTTGTTTCAGTAGCAGCAGATTTCTTAGGTACATGGGTAGCAGGCGAAGAGCATACACAAGATTATATTAAAAATCGTGACTACAAATCACTAAAAGGTGGTAAGATGTCACGTCATATTCAATTTGAATCAGGCTTATCAATGACTGGTTCAAATGCTGACGTTCGTATTGCGATTAAACCTTCGGAAGAAGGAGCTGTATTAATCAGCTTATATAATGCAATTACTGGACAATCTATTGCTGGTGGTACAAACAACGCGAAGGCAAAAACAGCGATTACACTTGCTGCAAAAGAATTATTGAACTCCAAAGGGTCTTCAGTAGTTGTTGCAGGATCAAACGATATCAATGTTCAAGCCTTAGCAAATGCGATCAATACAGCATTAGGAGCTTATGGAGCAATTATCGACTTAGATAATTTCTCAAAACAACATCAAGGATCTGATTCAGCATTCCAAACATTCTTAACTGCTGCTAAAGCGGGACAAGTAGGAGTAGCGATCTTCTGGAATACAAACCCAGTTTATGATTACTTTAAGGCTGATGATGTCATAGCTGCAATCAAGAAGATTGATTATACAGTTTCTTTTGCAGACCGTGCTGACGAGACAGCTTCAGAATTGAAAGCTATCGCGACAAACAGTACATTCTTGGAATCATGGGGTGATGCTTCTGCTAAAGAAGGATTATTCACGATTGTTCAACCTACTATCAATCCAGTATTCAATACGCGTCAAGCGGAGCAAAGTTTAATCAACTGGGCTGGATTGAATAAAGCTATCCACGATTTCGTAAAAGAAAACTGGGAAGCTAACATTTTGGCTGGTACAGGAAAAACTTGGAAAGATGTTTTGCAACAAGGTTTTGTTTTCAAAGGATCGACTACAGGTTCATCATATGCAGCTAATGTAGATGTAAATGCTGCTGCAACGGCGATTGCAAATGATGCAAAACGTGTTGCTGGCGGAGTAGAATTAAAAGTTTACGAATCACCAAATATTAGAGACGGACGCTGGGCGAACAACGCTTATTTACAAGAGTTGCCAGATCCAGTTTCAAAAGTAACTTGGGATAACTTTGCAGCTATTAACCCGGCAGATGCTGAGGAATTAGGTGTTAAAGAAACAGGAAAAGTTACAGTTGAGGCGAATGGTTACAAAGTAGACCTTCCAGTATTGTTACAACCGGGTCAAGCTAGAGGAACTGTTTCAGTTGCGATAGGATATGGACGTACGAAAGTAGGTAAGGCTGGTAACAATGTAGGTGTAAATGCTTATCCATTTGCTAGTTTAGTAAACGGCACGATTCAATTTACTTCAAAAGCTACGATTTCAAAAGCTTCTGGAATTTATGAATTGGCTCAAACACAAACTCACCACACTATCGAAGGTCGTAACATCATCCGTGAGACAACCTTTGCAAACTACTTAAAAGATCCTAATTCAGAATCAGGACGTTTTTCAGATAAGCACCAAACTTATGACTTATGGAATAAGTTTGAGCAGCCAGGCCACCGTTGGGTGATGGCGATTGATTTGAACGCTTGTACAGGATGTGGATCATGTATTGTTGCATGTAGTGTTGAGAACAACGTACCTGTTGTAGGTCGTGATGAGGTTCGTCGTCGTCGTGAGATGCACTGGTTGCGTATTGACCGTTATTACACACTTAATACAGGTGAAGGTAAATTAACGAAAGAAAAAGAGATTGCTAAGGCAGAAGGTTATGACTATGAGGATGTAACAGTTGTTTATCAACCGATGTTATGTCAGCACTGTGAGCATGCGCCTTGTGAGACTGTATGTCCGGTATTAGCGACAGTACACTCTTCAGAAGGATTAAACCACATGGCTTATAACCGTTGTTTTGGTACAAGATATTGTGCGAACAACTGTCCATATAAAGTACGTCGTTTCAACTGGTTCAACTACTGGAATGATTCTCGTTTTGACAATTATTTGAACAACGAGTTCACCCAATTAGTATTGAATCCGGATGTAACCACTCGTTCACGTGGGGTTATGGAGAAATGTTCGATGTGTATCCAACGTATCCAAGCTGGTAAATTGCAAGCTAAAGTGGAGAACCGTAAAGTAAAAGACGGGGATATCAAAATGGCGTGTCAATCAGCATGTTCGGCAAACGCAATCATCTTTGGTGATGCAAACGATCCAGAGTCAGAAGTTTCTAAAGCATTACGTAATGAGCGTGTTTATTATGTGCTTGAAGAAATCAACGTACAACCAAATATTGGTTATATGACGAAGGTAAGAAACACATTTGAAGCATAATTTATTCTAGACTGAAATAAAATAACTATGTCATCGCATAACGAATCAATATTAAGAGAACCATTAATCACCGGCAAGGATATCACCTATGCAAAGATTACAGATGATATCTTACTTCCGGTTGAAAATAAACCAAACAAAGCGTGGTGGATCGGTTTTACCGTAGCTGCCTTAGGCGCGATGTTATGGGTTGTGAGTGTTGGATACACGTTTTGGACGGGTATCGGCGCTTGGGGATTAAACAAGACAGTAGGTTGGGCATGGGATATCACCGACTTCGTATGGTGGGTTGGTATTGGTCACGCTGGTACTTTGATCTCCGCAGTATTATTAATTTTCCGTCAGAACTGGCGTAACTCCATTAACAGATCGGCTGAGGCGATGACAATCTTTGCCGTTATCTGTGCTGCTACCTACGTTGTAGCTCACATGGGACGTCCATGGTTGGCATATTGGATTTTCCCATTGCCAAATCAATTCGGATCATTATGGGTTAACTTTAACTCACCATTAGTATGGGATGCATTTGCGATCTCTACATATTTCACAGTATCCTTAGTATTCTGGTACTGTGGTCTATTACCTGATATTGCATCGGTTCGCGACCGTGCTACAGGTATCAAACAAAGAGTATATTCAATCTTATCATTTGGATGGAATGGTTCGGTTAAAACATGGCAACGATTTGAGATTGTTTCCTTGATTTTAGCAGGTATTTCAACTCCATTAGTATTATCAGTACACACGATCGTATCGATGGACTTTGCTACCTCGGTTATTCCAGGATGGCATACGACGATCTTCCCTCCATATTTCGTTGCAGGGGCGATCTTCTCAGGATTTGCGATGGTACAGACCTTATTGTTGATTTTACGTAAAGTAATGAACTTTGAGGACTACATTACGATGTTCCACATTGAAGCCATGAACAAGATTATCATGACTACAGGATCAATCGTAGGTATTGCTTACTTAACTGAGTTATTCATTGCATGGTACTCAGGGTCAGAATACGAGATGTATGCATTTGCAAACCGTATTGCTGGACCATATGCTTGGGCTTACTGGGCGATGATGACCTGTAACGTAATTTCACCACAGTTATTCTGGTTTAAAAAGATTCGTACAAGTATTCCTATTTCATGGATCTTATCGATTGTAGTAAACATCGGTATGTGGTTTGAGCGTTTTGTAATTATCGTAACATCATTACACCGCGATTACTTACCATCATCATGGGCAATGTTCTACCCTACATGGGTTGACGTAGGTATCTTCGTAGGATCGATTGGACTATTCTTTACCTTATTCTTATTATTCCTTCGTTTCTTACCAGGTATTGCGATTGCAGAGGTTAAGTTATTGTTGAAAAGTTCAAGCTTGCAGCATAAAACTAAACTTGTACAAGAAGGTGCATTCCCTGAGGAGCAAGTTGAATACTTCAGAGATTCATTGGAGAAATATGATTCAGTAACAGAATCGGATATTAAAGCATTACATCAAAAATAATAGCAATGAGCAATACAAAATATATACTAGGTAGTTTTGCTGATCCTGATGAAATGATGCATGGGATTGACAAGTTGCAAGCAAACAATATTAGCATTTACGATTGTTATACACCGATGCCAATCCACGGGATTGAGGCTAAGTTAGGTGTTAAACCATCAAGATTACCCATTGCGGCATTTATTTTTGGTGCATTGGGAACATGTTTAGGATTTAGTCTTTTGTTTTACACCATGTCGTATGACTGGCCGATGAACGTAGGGGGAAAGCCATCCATGCCATTACCAAACTTTGTTCCGGTAACATTTGAGGTGACTATTTTATTATGTGCCTTAGGTATGGTTGCAACGTTCTTTTTCCGTAACCATTTGTTTCCAGGACGCGCACCACGTGTAATGGACTTGAGAGCAACGGATGATCGTTTTATTATTGCAGTAGATGCAAATGAAAATACTGACCATGCGTTGATCGATGGCTTATTGAAAGAAGCAGGAGCAGTAGAAGTTAAGTACAATGAAAGAAAATATGTTAGTTATGAATAAAAAGAATTTTCTTGGAACTGTATGTGTTGCTGTGGCTTTAACAGCAGTTGTTTCTTCATGCGGAGATGGCACCACTCGCAGTGCAGGATGGGAATTCTCACGTAATATGTATGATCCGATTGCTTTTAATCCGGATCAGCCGAATAAGAATTTTAAGAACAATATTACTGCTCAAACTCCGCCAGATGGTTCTAATCCGATTGGATTTGACCGTTTTGATTACGGGAATTCTGTTGAAGAATATGAGCGTGCAGGATTGGAGTTGAAGAATCCAATTGTTGTAAATCCGACTCACTTGAAAGAAGGTGAGGCCTTATACCTAACTTACTGTGCGGTTTGCCATGGTAAAGAAGGTGCGGGTGATGGAACCATTACAAAAGATAGAGAGGTTGAAGATTCAAGAGGTAAGCGTGCTTTAGAGAACTTTCCTCCGCCGCCATCCTATCAAAAATCAGCAGGAACTCCATCTTCAAGAGGAGGACAAATGTCTGAGTTAACAGATGGTAAAATTTACCACACTATTACTTATGGTTATAATGCGATGGGCTCACATGCCTCACAATTATCTCCAGAAGAGCGTTGGAAAGTGGTAATGTATGTTCACGAATTACAAAAAAAATAATTTAACATCGATATTATAAATGGGAACTCACAATCATCATCACGATTATAATTTCAGCGAGCAATTTAAATTCGCAGGTATCGCTAAGGTCCTGAGTTTAGTTGCGATCGTTGTAGGGATAGCCGCAATTGCATTTGGCTTACTATCAAGTGACCATATAATGGTTGAGCGTACATATGCCAATTTATTATTGATGGGATATTATTTTACTTGTGTTTGTGCAGCTGGAGCGTTTTTCGTTGCCTTACAACTAGTAACTCAATCAGCTTGGTCTGCGGGATTAATCCGTATTCCACAAGCAATGGCTAGTATTTTACCAATTGCTTCAATCATTTTATTAATCATTGTAGCATTAGGTTTATCAACACATAATTTATACCACCACTGGCATGCAGATGGATTAACAGATCCAAACAGCCCGAACTATGATAGTTTAGTTGCTGGAAAATCTGCTTTCTTAAATGTACCAGGATTTTTAATCCGTCAGATTATTTTCATGGGTAGTTATAGCATTTTTGCTTTTATCCTTGCAAAGTTATCTTACAATGAGGATTTAGCAGGTGGATTAAATTCATATAAAAAGAGCTTTAAATTATCGGCTATCTTTTTAGTAATCTTCGGATTTACTACCCCAATTTGGTCATTTGATACCATCATGTCTTTAGAGGCACACTGGTTTTCAACTATGTTCGGTTGGTATAACTTCGCAGCAATGTGGGTTAGTGGATTAGCAGCGATTACTGTAATCTTAATTTTGCTTAAAAAAGCAGGTTACATGAATTGGGTTAATGAAAACCACTTACATGACTTAGGTAAATTAATGTTTGGTTTCTCAATTTTCTGGACCTATGTATGGTTTGCACAGTTTATGTTGATTTACTATTCAAACATTCCAGAGGAAACGGTTTATTTCTATAAACGTTGGGAGCCAGAATATAAGCCTTGGTTTTGGATTAACATTATTATTAACTTTGTGGCGCCATTATTAATATTGGTTGACCGTGATGCAAAACGTAAGCAAAATATGATGTTATTCGTATCGATCGTATTATTGTTGGGTCACTGGTTAGACTATTATATCATGATTATGCCGGGTACTGTTGAGAATCACAGAGGCTTTGGTATTGTTGAGATTGGTACCGCAATAGGGTTTGTTGGAATCTTTACTTTCTTAGTTCTATCGAAATTGAGCAAACATGCTTTAGTTCCGAAGAATCACCCATTCTTGGATGAGAGTTTACACCATCAAATTTAATAGAGATTAAGTTGAAATAACGTTCAAACGTGTCATAAGAGATGAAGTTTAAATTACATAACAGATTTAAGTCCTTATTTGGAGGCTTATTAGCTATTAACCTATTGTTTGCTGCTCCTGCGATGGCTTCCATTCAGGATCAAGCAGCTGATACAGCTAAGGTTGAGCAAGCGGCAACACCTGCAGTTACTGCAGATTCGGCTGCTGCCCCTGCTGACAGTTCTGCTGCGGCTGTAGCTGCAACAGATTCAGCTAGCGTTTCAGCATCAGATACTTCAGGCAGCACGGTAGTACCTGCTGCTACAACTACACAAAAAGAAGAAAAGAAAATTGATCCTCAAGTATATAAGAACTTGACTTATTATATTTTACTTTTCTTATTTATCTGTACAGTAGTTGCAGTAATTGGTAAAGTTCAGTCAATCTATGTATTGACTAAAAAAGTAAATGGAAAATACAATCCATTGGCAAATAACACGCTTCAAGCGGGATTGTTATTTGTTTTCTTGGTTGGATTTTTAGGATTTGTATACTACGGATACGCAGTATGGGGTAGCTGGTCATGGAGACCTGCAGCAACAGAGCATGGTAAGGATATCGATACGATGTTTATCATCACGACGGTTATTATTACCATCGTATTAGTATTGGTTCATATTTTATTATTAACCTTTACCTATATCTACAGAATGCGTGCTAAGCGCAAAGCGTATTTCTATCCTCATAATGATGCTATTGAGAGATTATGGACGATTGTACCAGCAGTTGTATTAACAATTTTGGTATTGTTCGGATTCTTTACATGGCGTTCAATTACTAATATCCCTGAAGATTTGAAGAAATCTGCATTACAGATTGAGGTATTAGGAGAACAATTTATGTGGACAGTACGTTATCCAGGAGCGGATGGTGAATTTGGTAAGCGTAATTACAAATTAACTACACCATTAAACTCATACGGTATTGACTATAATGACAAGACAGCGTGGGATGATGTGAAAGGTGATGAGATCGTAATTCCGGTTAACAAGCCAGTTCGTTTCCACATTATGTCTAAAGATATTATTCACTCTTTTTATATTCCTGATTTCCGTGTTCAAATCAACGCAGTACCAGGGATGACAAACTACTTCCAGTTTACACCAACCATCACAACTGATGAGATGCGTGATAAGATGAATGATCCTCAGTATAACTTCGTGATGTTATGTGCGAAAATCTGTGGAGAGTCTCACTATAACATGCAGAAAAATGTAAGAGTTGTTACAGAAGCTGAGTACAAAGAGTGGTTAAGCAAACAAGCTAAATTCTTCACTGAAGACCTTCAAAAAGAGTTTGCTCAAGCAGAAGGAGAAAACACAGAGAAGAATGACCGTATCGCGGCTTCATTAAATTAAATATAACAGAGAATTTAAATAGAATATGTCAACTACAGTTATATCGCACGACGCAGCTCATCACGGATCACATGATCACCATCATGAGACGTTTTTGACGAAGTATATCTTCAGTCAAGATCATAAGATGATTGCTAAGCAGTTCTTGATCACTGGTATCATAATGGCGGTTTTCGCTATGATCCTGTCGATTTTATTCCGTATTCAATTAGCATGGCCTGATCATGAGTTTCCAATTCTTGAGGTTTTCTTAGGGAAATGGGCTGAAGGAGGTCGTATTAGACCGGATTTTTTCCTTTCATTGGTGACCATTCACGGTACCATGATGGTATTCTTTGTATTAACAGCAGGTTTATCAGGTACATTCAGTAACTTGTTAATTCCTTATCAATTGGGAGCTAGAGATATGGCATCTCCATTGATGAACATGTTATCATACTGGTTTTTCTTTACAGCATGTGTTATCATGGTTGCTTCTTTCTTTATTGAAAGTGGACCTGCATCTGCTGGATGGACAATCTATCCTCCATTATCGGCGGTGCCTAAAGCAATTGCTGGTTCTGGATTAGGGATGACCTTATGGTTAATTTCTATGGCTTTATTTATCGCTTCACAGGTATTAGGTGGTGTGAACTACATTTCTACTGTGTTAAACATGCGTACTAAAGGTATGGAATTATGGAAAATGCCTCTTACTATTTGGGCGTTCTTCTTAACTGCTATCGTAGGTTTATTATCTTTCCCGGTATTAGTATCAGCTGTAGTTTTATTATTCTTTGACCGTTCAGTGGGTACTTCATTCTATTTATCAGACTTAGTTGTTCAAGGTACTATTCTACCTAACGAAGGTGGTTCACCTATCTTGTTCCAACACTTGTTCTGGTTCTTAGGTCACCCTGAGGTATATATCGTAGTTATGCCTGCATTAGGTTTGACTTCAGAGATTATTTCTACAAACTCACGTAAACCAATCTTTGGTTACCATGCGATGGTTTATTCATTAGTAGGTATTACAGTATTATCTTTCATCGTTTGGGGTCACCACATGTTCGTAACAGGTATGAGTCCATTCTTGGGAGGTGTATTTATGATCACTACCTTGATTATCGCGGTACCTTCCGCTGTAAAAGCGTTCAACTATATCGCAACATTATGGAGAGGAAATATCCGTTTTACTCCAGCGATGATGTTTGCAATCGGTATGGTTTCGTTCTTCGTATCAGGAGGTTTAACAGGATTGTATTTAGGTAATGCTGCATTAGATATCAACTTACATGATACTTATTTCGTAGTAGCTCACTTCCACTTGGTAATGGGTTCTGCATCTATCTTCGGTATGTTGGCAGGTGTTTACCACTGGTATCCAAAAATGTTTGGTCGTATGATGGACGAGCGTTTAGGATATTTCCACTTCTGGTTAACATTCATTGGCGCGTACTTGGTATTCTTCCCAATGCACTTTATGGGTATTGATGGAGTTCCTCGTCGTTACTATGCATTTACTGAATTCCCTTTCATGGAGAAATGGGTATCAGTTAACTTATTGATTACTTGGGCAGCAATTGTTTCAGCTGTTGGTCAGGTAGCATTCTTGTGGAACTTTTTCGGATCAATTTGGTGTGGAAAGCGTGCTCCGCAAAACCCTTGGAATTCAAATACATTGGAGTGGACTACTCCAGTAGAACATATTCACGGAAACTGGCCAGGAGAAATCCCTACAGTATACCGTTGGCCATACGATTACAGTAAGCCTGGAAATGATCTGGATTTCATTCCTCAAAGCACTCCACTTTCACAAACAATGAGTTCAAACTTATTGCATGACTGGGATGGCAATGAAGAAGGAATTGCGGCTCAAAAAGCTTACAATCGTGAGCATAACAGAGAAGAAGAAGGGTAGGTTATTACCTACCTCTCTTTATACTTTTTAATGTAAAAGGAGAGATCTATGTATCCAGCAGCTGAAAAGCGTTTTATACGGATAAATAAGATCACGATTTTCGTTCTTTTCTTAGTAATAACAGCAGGTGGTGTCGTTCGGAGTACAGGTTCAGGAATGGGCTGTCCGGATTGGCCAAAGTGTTTCAACAGGATTATTCCGCCGACCGATGTTTCCCAATTGCCTGAAGGCTATGAGCAACATTATGTTGAAGGTAGAGTAAAAAAGAATGAACGATTTGCAAAAATGATAGAAGCATTTGGCTATTCACATCTAGCAGATCAAATTCGACACGATGAAACCATCCATGAACATGAAGAGTTCAATGCTGTAAAAACTTGGACAGAGTATGTTAATCGTCTGACTGGAGTTTTAGCCGGTTTCAGTATGCTGTTTACAGCAATATATTCTTTTACTTATTGGAAAAAGAAAAAAGCCATAGCAATATGGAGCGTTCTTAATCTTATTGTCGTTGTGATACAAGCCTGGTTAGGGTCAATTGTTGTTTCAACAAACCTAACACCTTGGGTCATTACCATTCACATGTTGTTAGCATTGATAATCGTTTGTATAGCAATTCAAACGTACTATTGGGCTATCAAATTTAGGAATGACAAGTACTTGAAAAATAGAGATCAGAGTTTTACTTGGATTACATTGTTTTCAATTGCGCTATTAGTTGTTCAAGTTGTGTTTGGGACAGAAGTCCGAGAAGTGATTGATCATTTGAATCAACAAGGACTTCCTCGGAGTGAATGGATTGAATCCATTGGGTTGCCATATCATACACATCGAATCTTAGCATATGTTACTTTAGCTTTGACAGTATTTTTATACTTCAAGCTAAGAGCTTCTGAGTTGAATGGAACAGTTCAATTTAATTATGCCAAGATATCGTTAGTATTGGTTTGTATACAGATGTTGTCAGGAATTATTTTGGCAAGGTTTCATGTTCCTGCAGTTGCACAAACAGTACATTTAGTGATTGCAAGTTTATTGGTTGGAGCACAATATTATTTATTGTTGATTCTTAATAAGCCATCAAAACTTAACTCAGCAACTGTTTAAGGATATATTTTGACTATGAAGGAATTTATTTCAGATTTTAATAAACTTGTCAAGCTGAGGCTTACGCTTACAGTTGTGTTCTCTGCTTCGATTTCGTTTTTAATTGGAGCGACACAGCAAGGAGATATAATCTGGTTTAATTGGGCATTATTAACGATTGGTGGGTTTTTAGTAACTGGTGCGGCGAATGGATTTAATGAGATCATAGAGAAAGATCTTGATAAATTAATGAAGCGTACCGAGGATAGACCACTTCCAGCAGGAAGAATGACCACTGGACAGGCATTGATTTTAAGCGTGTTCATGGGAATTGCCGGAACGTTAATCTTAGTGAGATTGAATTTTATTGCAGGTTTACTTTCAGTATTTTCAATTTTCTTGTATGCATTTGTGTATACCCCGTTAAAACAAAAATCACCGATCGCCGTTTGGGTCGGCGCAATACCAGGAGCATTACCTCCACTAATTGGATACTATGCTGCATTTAAATCCGCAGGTTTCGGATTGGCATATGCAGAAGTTAGTGAACAAGCAGTAGTTATTACTCCATTGGTTTTGTTTGCAATTCAGTTCTTTTGGCAATTTCCCCATTTTTGGGCCATTGCTTGGGTGTCGGATGATGATTATAAAAGAGCAGGTTTTAGGTTATTACCTACAACCAGAAAGGATAAATTATCAGCATGGTTTATTTTAATATCATGTTTGTTAATGATTCCAATTGGTTTTCTACCAATGTATTATGGAATAGGAGGTTGGGTATTTACCATCTTATCCTTAATCGGTGGATTACTTTTCACCTGGTATGGTCTGCAACACTTACAAAAAATGGAAGTAAGTACAGCAAAGAAGATTATGTTTACATCTTTTGCCTACTTACCACTAACACAGTTAGTATTGTTGTTTGACTTTATACCTTTTAAATAAAAAATGGAATTACAATTATCTATGGATAAGCAAGAGTTGATGAATGAGGAACTACTAAAATCAAGAAAAGCAAAGAAATTTAATCTTTGGCTTGGAATGATCGGGATGTTCATGATGTTTGCTGCTTTAACCAGTGGATTTATAGTATATACCGCAAGTGGAGTGGATAAAGGGATTAAAACTATTCTACCACATGCATTTATTTATAGTACCACGGTAATTGTATTGAGCAGTATTAGCATGCACTTTGCTTACAAAGCGGTAAAAGCTAATCAGATAGCAAAACAAAAGATCTTTTTACTAATTACTATCGTATTAGGTATCGTGTTCTTTTGGTTGCAAGTTGAAGCTTGGTCTGTGTTGTTCCACAGAGGGATAACTTTTGTAAACAGCAATGCATCACAATCGTTCATTTACGTATTTACAGGCTTACACTTAGCCCACATCATAGCCGGAATATTGGTGTTGGTTAGATGTTATATTGGAGCAGTTAGGAAGATTGCTTTGGATAACAACATTTTCCGGATGGAACTTGCCTCGATTTTTTGGCATTTTCTAGATCTATTATGGATTTATATTTATGTTTTCTTACTTTTGAATCAATAACAGTAAACAATGAGTACAACAGTATCGCAATTGGATAAGGTAAAACAAGGACCTTGGAGCGGAGGTAAATCACCTTGGAACTTAGAGTATGGAAAGATCATGATGTGGTTTTTCCTAGTATCAGATGCATTTACATTCTCTGCATTCTTGATTTATTATGGTGCTCAAAAATTTGCGCAACCTAGCTGGATTGATGCGGATAAGGTATTCCAATCGATTCCGGGGATCGCTGATTCAGGCCAACCATTGGTTTTCGTGGGTATCATGACCTTTATTTTGATTATGTCTTCCGTAACGATGGTATTAGCCGTTGAAGCAGGACATCGAAATTCGAAACAAGAGGTTGTTAAATGGATGTTGTGGACTATTTTAGGTGGTCTTATGTTCTTAGGCTGTCAAGCTTTAGAATGGTCTCACTTGCACCACATGGGATTCTGGTTCGGTCAAAACCCTGCTACGGGATTAGAAGATACAGATGCCATCGTCACAGCATTACAGCCTTACTTTACTAAAGACATTTCCTACACAGCTGCACTGCAGTTCTCTAACTTATTCTTTACCATTACAGGTTTCCACGGATTCCACGTATCAATCGGTGTATTGTTGAACATTATCGTGTTGAGCATGACCTTAAACAATACGTTTGAGAGAAGAGGAACTTACTTGATGATTGAAAAAGTAGGTTTGTACTGGCACTTTGTAGACTTAGTTTGGGTATTCGTATTTACCTTCTTCTACCTAGTATAATTTTTGTAGGATTTAAAAAACATCATTGAACATGACTAATCACGAACATATATCAGAGCACGATGCGCATGCGCATGGCGAAGGAATGGATAAAAAACGTATCTGGAGTGTATTCTTTGTTCTATTAGCTTTAACAGCATTAGAATTCTTAATCGCTTTAGGATTTGTACACCACTGGGGAATCCTACAAAAAGGTATGCTAGTTAATGTAATTTATATTGCATTGACATTAGTAAAAGCATATTACATCGTAGCATTCTTCATGCACTTGAAGTTTGAGAAATCTAGCTTTATTGTCACCTGTGCTGTCGTATTTTTCTTTATTATCTATTTCATTATATTAATGTTGGTTGAAGGTGGTTATTTACACACTGTAATGACTCATCAGCCTACTTTCCCACATAAATAAGCATATAAGTAATGAGTAAAACTACTCGTTCGAAAAATATATCAAAATTAATAATCCTGGCACTTGTTCTATTTGTGCCAGGTTTTTTATATATACTGGTTAACAAAATGGGCTCTAATGAGTATCTAAAGTTACCAGTGTTCGGAGACAAAATACTTTCTGGTGAAATGAGGCGAGTAATGGGGAGAGAAATCCCGGATACTATTTTTCATCAGTTATCCCCGGTTGAATTCATGAATTATGATGATAAACCGGTGAAATTTCTAGGAACAGATACAGCCGTATCTGTGGTTCATTTATTTTATACAAGAGATCAAGGATTATCAAAACAGCTGGTTCACGATATGAGTACCATTGCTGCTAGATTCAAATCTAATCCGAAAGTTGAACTATATTCTATTTCTGTAGATCCTCATGACTCTGCATCGGATCTTCAAAAGTATATTGCCCCTTATCAAAAAGGAATCAATCCACATTGGTTCGTTGTTAATAAACCAAGTGTAGATATCTTTGATTACGCAAGGTCGTCCATGTTAATAGAAGCAATGGCAGTTCCGGGAGATAGTAGCAAATTTATTATCAGTAATCAATTTGTTCTGATTGATTCGCAAAAACGAATTCGTGGTTTTTATGATATCTCATTGAGATCTGAATTAGATCGTTTAGAGGATGAAATTAAAGTTCAATTAGTAGAAGAGGTTAGAAATAATCCATTAAAAGTAGAGAGAAAGTAATTATGGGAATGACAGAAGAAGAAAAGAAATATAAAGGAATAATTTGGACCTTGTCTATTATCATTCCTCTAGCAGTGGCAGCGTTATTTGGCATTAACCTTAAGAAAATGGGCTACGATGTAGAACCACTTAGCTTTTTGCCTCCTATCTATGCGACCATCAATGGACTTACTGCGGTTTGTTTAGTTATTGCAGTAGCTGCGATTAAGCGAGGAAATGCAAAAATGCATGAGAACCTGATTAAGTTATGTATGGTTTTCTCATCCTTATTCCTATTAATGTATGTAGCCTACCATATGACGTCCACTTCGACCAGTTATGGAGGAGAAGGAGTCATTAGATATGTGTATTTTTTCATTCTTGTGACACATATCATTTTATCGGTGATCATTATCCCATTCGTATTATTTACTTTTGTTAGAGGGATTGCTGGTGCATATGAACGCCATAAGAAATTGGCTCGCATCACTTATCCAATGTGGCTTTATGTTGCAGTAACAGGAGTAATTGTATATCTTATGATTTCTCCTTATTACACTCATTAATAATTTGAGATATGAAAAAAGTTTGGATTTATCAGGCAGATCGTTTTTTTACTCAACCGGAGCATGAAATAGCTCAGGCTAAGTTAGATTCTTTTATCAAAGAGTGGACTGCACATGGTAGTCAATTGGCTGGTAAGGCAGAAATTATTAATAATTTGTTTATTGTTCTTACAGTAGATGAAGAGATTGCTCAGGTTACCGGTTGTTCAATTGATAAATCTGTAAGGATTTTGAAAGAGTTGGAGGAAGAACTTAATATAGGATTGTTCAATAGAACACTGATCAGCTATAGAGATAATGAAAACAACATTCAATTGGTGTCAAGAGATGTGTTTGAAGCCTTGTGCAAAGAAGGTGAAGTGAATGCTGATACTATAGTTTTCAATAATTTAGTTCAGACAGAAGGCGATTTAGCAGAAAAGTGGGAGGTACCAATGAAAGACAGTTGGCACGCCACGGTATTTAAATAATATTCTTTTTTTTATAAGATATATAAGGCTCTACTGTTCAGTAGAGCCTTTTTATTTTTATGTAAAATCTATTATTTCTTATCAATACTAAGTTTACCTGGCCCCATAATAGCGAAGGCAATATAAACGATCATAAATTCAATTGCATGGGATGCACCTGATAATCCATCCCCTTTTGCCAAGTGGTTCAAGGTAGCGACTAACATGGTTATTGCAAGAATTATTGCTGCTGGGCGTGTCCATAATCCGAGCATCAATAGTAAAGAACCTAATGTTTCTGCTAATCCGGCACTGAATCCGAAAACCGTTGGCATGAAATCTATCCCTAAATTTGCCATTGATTTTCCAATTCCAGCCCATCTTTCGGGGCCACCCATTAATTTTTGTAAGCCATGAAATGCAATCATCGTCAATCCGAATCCTAAGCGAATGATCAATAGTCCTAAGTCAATTCTTGAATTTTTCATAATTATTAATAGTTATTGTAACTGAATCGAAGATACGTATTCCTAAAAATAGCATTCTTACCATAGATCAAGAAGATAATTTTTATGATTAAAAAAATTATTTTGGCTATTCTTCATGAAAATGTCCTAAGTGATAGTAGAATACTTCAATTTGCCTTATCTTTGTTCCCTAAGCCAAAAGGGCTCTTTATTAAACATTAATTTGCAATCAAATTGGATATATTTAGTAAACAACGTTATACCATTACTTCGGCCTTGCCATATGCTAATGGCCCATTACATATAGGTCACCTTGCTGGAGCTTATATTCCCGGCGATATTTTCGTACGTTTCTTGCGCTTGAACAACAAGGATGTTGTTTATGTATGTGGATCCGATGAGCATGGGGCGGCTATTACCATCAAAGCAAAAAAAGAAGGTGTAACGCCTCAAGAGATTATAGATAAATACAACCAACAGATCAAAGAAAGCTTTGAAGAGTTCGGTATTTCATTTAATATCTACCATCGTACGTCTGAGCCAATCCATCATCAATTATCGCAAGAATTCTTTTTGAATTTATATGAAAAAGGTGAATTTATTGAGCGATTCTCAGAACAATATTACGATGAAGAATATCATCAATTTCTAGCAGATCGCTATATCGTTGGTACCTGTCCGCATTGTGGAAATGAAGGAGCTTATGGTGACCAATGTGAAAAATGTGGTACTTCCTTAAATCCTACGGATTTAATTAACCCAAAATCTACACTTAGCGGAAAAGCACCTGTACTTAAAGAAACCAAACACTGGTATTTGCCATTGGATAAATATCAACCATGGTTGGAAAAATGGCTGATTGAAGGCAAAAAGAATGAGTTAAAATCAAATGTATTTGGACAGTGTCAGTCTTGGTTAAAATCAGGATTACAACCACGTTCAATGACTAGGGATTTAGACTGGGGAGTAGATGTACCATTGAATGAAGCGGAAGGAAAGAAACTATATGTATGGTTGGATGCTCCGATAGGCTATATTTCTGCCACAAAACAGTGGGCAATTGATGAAGGAAAGGATTGGGAAAAATATTGGAAGCAACAACCAAATGCTGAAGATAACTCCACATTAATCCATTTTATTGGTAAGGATAATATCGTTTTCCACTGTATTATCTTCCCTGCAATCCTTCATGCTCATGGAGAATATATTCTACCAGAGAATGTTCCTGCAAACGAATTCTTGAATCTAGAAGGCGATAAACTATCTACTTCTAGAAATCATGCGGTATGGTTACATGAATATTTAGAGGAATTCCCAGGAAAACAAGATGAATTGAGATATATGTTAACCTCGATTCTACCGGAAACTTCAGACTCTGAATTTACCTGGAAAGATTTTCAAGCACGTGTTAACAATGAGTTAGTCGCTATTTACGGTAATTTCGTGAACCGTGTGATGGTGCTTTCGCATAAATATTTTGATGGAAAAGTCTTGTTGGGTTCTCCATTAACAGAATCGGATTTAGCGGTTCTTAAAGAACTTTCTGCTTTGCCAGATTTGATTAAGCAATCCCTTTCGCAATACAGATTCCGCGAGGCATTGGCTCAATTTATGAATGTTGCCCGTTTGGGGAATAAATACCTTGCTGATGAGGAACCATGGAAGGTCATCAAACAAGATGAGGAACGCGTGAAAACAGTTCTTTTTGTGGCTAGTCAAATCGTTGCAAACCTTGCATTGCTAGGTCAACCATTCTTGCCATTCACAAGTACCAAGGTATTTGAGATGTTGAATCTTGCGGCGAAGAACTGGGATGATGCAGGTAAATCGGATTTATTAGAATCAGGACATCAATTAGGTGAAACCCAATTATTGTTTGATAAGATTACAGACGAACAAGTAGAATTCCAACTGAATAAATTAGCAAATGCGAAGGTGAGCAATGCTTTGGCAGCACCGAAAGCAGAACAAAAAGCTAATATCAACTTCGACGAGTTCATGAAAATGGATATCCGTGTTGGAAGAATCTTAACTGCGGAAAAGGTAGCTAAAACTAAGAAATTATTAAAACTGACTATTGACACAGGTATTGATAAGCGCACTGTAGTTTCGGGAATTGCGGAATACTTTACTCCTGAGGAGATTGTTGGTAAACAAGTTTCTATTTTGGTGAATTTGGAACCTCGTGAAATCAAAGGAATTCAATCACAAGGAATGATCTTGATGGCGGAAGATGCTGATGGTCGTTTAGACTTTGTAAGACCAAGTACTGATATCTCCGCTGGTAGCATCGTGAGATAATTAGATACGCTAAGAATATATTGAGAGGTAGCCAATAATCAGGCTACCTCTTTTTTATTTGGGTCAGTTCCATTGTTTTCTTTGAAAAAATAACTACCTATAGTCCTTGATCCAAAGATCAAAAAGAAAGCAAATACCAAGCGAATCAAGGCAATCCAGAGGTAATATCTATCAAAACCGAAATCATCAGCATTGTTTTGGACTACCATAACCTGACGGATTATTCCAGAAATAAAAATTGGGAATTCTGTAATCATCAGGTAAACCCCAAAGGATATCAAGATCACTCGAAAGCTATTTTGAGTATTCCCTGAAAAATCAATATCCTCTTCATTCCTAAAGGTATCCTGAGGTAATTTATTCAATATTTTATCCGTCTTAAAAACAAAAAAATATGAAATTGTGAAGACGATCAAAAAGTATAGTATGTTTAATATTAAATCAGAATAATTTTCTAGCTGAAATGGCCTTTCAAAGGAGTATGGAATAAATAGATAAATGAAAAGATTCTTTAAGCTCTCCAAGCTATAGATAAAAATAAATATCCCAATGGCTTTAAAAAGGAGGTCATATACGTTTCTGGCTTTCATAATTTGTTGGTTTTATGCAAGTTAGTGAAATAATGCTGTTATAAAAAACGATAGCAGATCAATTTTGATCTGCTATCGTTTTTAATATTGTCCGTATTCTTATAAGACTTATTCTTTTGATTTTCCAGTACCACTGATAAGTACCATGAGCACAAATAAAACAAAGGAAGGTACTACCCAACCCAATTCATATTTAAAAAATGGAGTATGATTTAAAGTTGAAAGAGTGGTCTCACTCAATAAGTTAAAATGCTTTGCTAAAGATAGAGTTGCAATCACCGTAGAGGCGATCAATGCTGCCACGTATGGCTTTTTATTCTTCACAAACGTTCCAAAAAATACCGTGTAAAGAACTAGTGTAATCACAATTGGGTAAACAAAAGTTAAAATTGGATAGGCAAAAGTGATAATATTATCCACACCAGTGATCGATAAGATACAAGATGCAATACAACATACAGTCACTAATACCTTATAGCTCAATTTCCCATTGGTCAAGGTCGAAAAGAATGTTCCGACTGCTGATGTCAATGCGATTGCTGTTGTCAGACATGCTAATGCGATACTGATGGCAATGGCGATCGTTCCAAAAGGTCCCATGATAGCACGGGAAATATGGATTAATAGTTCAGATCTTTTAATCGCAAGATCTTCAATTCCAGAAGTTGCACCCAGGTAGATCAAACCACCATAAATAATAAATAAACAGGATGAAGCCAAGATTCCAGCGGCAATAACCACTTGGTTCTTGGATTTAATAGTTTTGTAACCCTTCGTACGAGAGGCTGTAATAATGATTCCCGCAAAGATTACTGATGCTAATACATCCAATGTTTGGTAACCATCTACAAAACCCAAGGTAAAGGATTCAGCAGTATCCAATGAAGACTCCTTAAAATCTGACATTGGCGCAAATACGCCCATTCCAATCAGGCTAATCAATAAAATTAACAAGAGTGGAGTCAAAATATTACCGATGATGTCGACGACTTTCGAAGGTGCTATCGTAAGCAACCAAGTAATTGCAAAAAAGCCAATAGAGGTCCATAAGGGATCTGAATTGGGAAAGGAAGGTAAAATTCCGACCTCAAAAGTCGTGGCTGCTGTTCTTGGGATGGCAATCAATGGGCCGATACATAGCATGATGATGGTCCCTAGAACTGGGGAAAGGAAATGATTGATCCGAGTTCCTAAATCCTGGAAAGATTCTCCTGAATTGACAACTGACAAAATCCCGAAAAAAGGTAATAGTATCCCAGTCAGTCCAAAGGCTAAAATGGTGATCCCGACATGATCTCCAATTTGTATTCCGATATAGGGTGGGAGTAATAGGTTTCCAGCTCCGAAGAACATGGCGAATAAAGCAAATCCGATGGTGATAATATCTCTCGTTTTCTTCAAAATAATCAAGTGTAAAAAATTTCAATTAATTGTTTGGCTTCCTTGACATCGTGAACCCGCAATAGTTGGGCTCCTCGTTCAAGCAATAAGGTGTTAAGTGCGATTGTTCCAGGTAATACTTGGTCGGCGGTAGAATTGATTTTTTTATAAAGCATAGACTTTCTAGAAATACCTCCCAGAAGGGGCAATCCAAAATAGTGCAGCTCATTGATGCGTAACAGCAAATCATAATTTTGGTCTATGGTTTTTGCAAATCCATATCCAGGGTCAAGAATAATATCCTTTACACCCAACTGTCTTAATTTGGCGATACTATGCCCTAAACTAACGGCTACATCATTGACAACATCATCATAATCGGTCAATTTTTGCATAGTCGCAGGTGTTCCGCGCATATGCATTAATATATATGGTACTTGTAGTGTTGCTACGGTAGTAAACATTTCCGGATCCAAGGTCCCACCTGAAATATCATTGATAATATGGACGCCAGCATCCACACAGGCTTTAGCCACATCAGCACGAAAAGTATCGATAGATAGAATCGCTTTAGGAAAATGTTTATGAATGGATTCAATAATAGGGATGGCACGGTCCAATTCTTCTTGAGGACTAATTTCCTTTGCTCCGGGGCGACTTGAATAAGCTCCAATGTCTAGAATATCAGCACCTTCAATTAATAATTTCTCCGCATGGGCAAGAGCTAAATCTTCCGATTGATGCTGGCCGCCATCAAAAAAAGAATCTGGTGTCAGATTTAGAATCCCCATGATTTTTGGAGTTTCAAAGGTCATAAGTTGATTGCCGAGTCGGATGCTCTGGCAAGGAACGGTCTGAAAAACTGACATTTACGTAAGATTAATAAAAAAATAAGGCTGCAAATTCGCATTTGCAGCCCCCAAAATAAGTCTTTTAAGTCTACTTTACAACTAGAACACCATCGGCAACTAGTGAAATGTCTTTTCTAGGCTTGTCGATCTTGGCAATTTCTTCCTTGCTCTTGCCCATATCTTCAGCATAATGCTTCTGCCATTCAACCGTAGTTTCTTTAACTTTAGCTTTTCCTTCCAGAACAACAGTTTTTCCAATTAGGTCCTGCGGAACAAAATAACCATAGTCCGTAAATCTTACCATGATAGGTTCTTTGCCGGCTTCTGTCTTTAAAGTCAGAAAACATCCCTTCTTGGTACAAACCTGAACCACTTCACCCTCAACTTTTCCGGTGTAAGTCTCCTGGCTAGCTAAGTTCTTTTCAAGTTGCTTAACAGTGATAGCGCCTTTTTTATCTACTTTTTTCCCGTAATTCACTCCAGCCTTTGCCGGTTGAATTGCAGTCTGCGCATTACTGATAGCAATAAATGCTAATGCACAAATAAAGAATGAAATAATCTTTTTCATATTTACTTTCTTATAAATTCAAATTTACCACTAGGGTCCAACTTCATAATCGTAGAGGCAGTCCCATTCGACAACTCTTGTTGACCAAATTTAACCACATAATCTACGCCTTGTATTATATCTTCAGATATTTCTGAAAAATTCCTGGCTGAAGGCTCTCCACTGATATTTGCTGAGGTCGAAACGATTGGCTTACGAAACCTTTGTAACAGTTGCTCACAAAATGGATGATTGACCACCCGAATACCAATACTACCATCCTCTGCAATCGCATTCGGCGCTAGATTTTTAGCATTGGAGTAAATAATCGTCAATGGTTTTTCGCTAGCTTCCAATAACTCATAAGCTACTTCAGGAACCTCACGCACATAACTAACCAATTGATTATCATTACCCAATAGGATAATCATGCTCTTGCCTTTATCTCTACCTTTTAAAGCAAATATTTTCTCTACCGCCTCAGGATTCGTCGCATCACAACCAATTCCCCAAATCGTATCAGTAGGATAAAGAATCAAACCACCAGATTTTAATGTTTCTAAGGCCTGGTTTAAATCTTCCTTATCTATATAAGGTCTCATTGCCATGGATTAAACCGCAACATTGTGATCACGAAGCGCATCATTCAATGATGTCTTCTTATCTGTAGATTCCTTACGTTGACCGATGATCAATGCACAAGGAACCTGATATTCTCCTGCTGGGAATTTCTTGGTATATGATCCTGGAATAACCACTGAACGTGCGGGAACATATCCTTTATATTCAATAGGCTCAGGACCTGAAACATCAATAATCTTAGTCGATGCTGTCAATACTACGTTTGCACCTAGTACAGCCTCTTCTTCAACGCGAACACCTTCAACAACAATGGCTCTTGAACCTACAAATACGTTGTCTTCAATAATTACTGGAGCAGCTTGAACAGGCTCTAATACCCCACCAATACCAACACCACCGCTCAAGTGAACATTTTTACCAATCTGTGCACAAGATCCAACAGTTGCCCACGTGTCAACCATCGTTCCTTCACCCACATAAGCACCAATATTTACATACGAAGGCATCATGATAACACCTTTCGACAAGAATGAACCATAACGCGCAGATGCTCCTGGTACTACACGAACTCCTATTTCCTTGTAATTCGTTTTCAGTTTCATCTTGTCATGGTAAACAAACGGATCATTCTTGATCACCTCCATGTTACGGATAGGGAAGTAAAGAATGACAGCCTTTTTAATCCAATCATTAACATACCAAGACTCACCAACTGGCTCAGCAACACGTAGTTCGCCTTTGTCCAAATGTTGGATAACGAACTCAATGGCTTCGTAATATTCTTTGTACTCTAATAATTGTCTGTTTTCCCAAGCTTCTTCTATTAATTTTTGAAGGGTTGTGTTGTCTAGCATAATATTGTTGAAACTAATTTTAAATTAATAACAAATATGGAGAATTTTAATGATATGTGAGTTACAAGAGGGGCAAAATTAAGAAGATATGACTATTTTTGTAGGATGGCGGAAGTATCAGACAAATTGCGGATTGATAAATACTTATGGGCAATTCGTATATTCAAAACCAGAAGTTTGGCAACAGAAGCTTGCAAAGCTGGTAAAGTTAAGCTCAATGGGCAAAATGTAAAGCCTTCAGCCGTCGTGAAAGTCGGTGAAACCTATAGCGTGCAAAAAGGAATCGAACGGAAAGTCCTCAAAGTAACTGGCTTACTTGAACGTCGTGTAGATGCTAAAACGGCTATCCAATTTTATGAAGACCATACACCAGTAGAAGATACCTATGCTTTTAAATCATCTTTCCATGCCCCAATCTTAAAAAGAGACCGTGGAACTGGAAGGCCAACAAAAAAAGATCGACGTGAAATCGATGATTTGAAAAGTGACTGGTGGGACGAAGAACAAAATGAAAATTAAACTTGAATTAAAATATAATTTCTGCTCTGTATTATGCTTGTTAATCTTGATTTTCCAAGGTTCAACAGTAAGCGCTAATGCAGATATTAGTCCTAAGGACTCGGTTGAACGCGAACTTAAAAAAGTTCTGGGTAGAAAAATCGAATTCGAAAAGGAAAAATTATTGAAAATATTCGATATCAAGGAACGCCTTAAATTAATGCGTACGCCTAATGATCGATATGAATTCCAGGAAAAATTATATGATGAATTCAAGACCTACCAAATTGATTCCGCAATATTTTATGTCAATGAGAATAAAAAAATTGCGCAGCAGCTCAATGATATCGTTAAAAAAAATGAGGTAGATATACAATTAGCCGGGTTATACTCTTCCGCGGGTAGATTTATTGAGTCCAGTGAGATCCTGAAAGGAATCCCTCGGCAAAGCCTCTCAAGCGAACAAGAAGCTGATTACTATCGTGCATTCTCCGATTTTTATTCCCATTACGGGCAAAGTACAAATCATTACCCGTACTTTACTTTAAGTGGAATCTACCGCGATTCTTTGTTGAGTGTACTCCCTGTTGATTCCAGAGAACATCGCATCAGCTCTGCAACGCGAGCATTGTTCGGTAATAATTATGATAAAGCCGAAAAAGAATTATTGCAGCTATTAAGTGAATATAAAGAACCCCAGCATGAAAGAGCTGTTATTGCCTATTTTCTAGGCCTACTCTATAAAAATAAAGATGACCAAGAAAAGGAAATCTATTATTTGGGTCTTTCTGCAATTACCGATATTAAAAATACCGTAAAAGATAATGCCTCCTTACAAAGTTTAGCACTGGTTTATTTCGAGAGGAACGAAATTGACAACGCTTATTTGTTTATTCAAGAAGCGATGGAAGATGCTTTGTTTTGTAATGTGAGATTTAGGACTATTGAAAACTCCTCTTTTTATCCGATCATCAATTCCGCCTTTCAGGAAAAAGAACTCGCGAATAAAAATCAACTCAAGAATTTCCTATATACCATTTCCTTCATGTCCATCCTCCTATTGGTCGCTTTCATTATTCTCTATATGCAGATGAAGCGTTTGAAAAGAACCCGAAAGGACCTGAAAAGCCTTAATAATGAGTTGCAAGGCCTAAATGGGCAGTTGCTTAAAGTGAATCAGGACCTTCAAGAATCCAATCATATCAAGGAAGAATATATGGCTCAATTCTTTGAATTATGCTCTTCTTATATTGATAAACTGGACAATACCCGGAAAGGAATATTAAAGAAAATTTCCAATAACCAATTGGATGAACTCAGCAAAGAGCTCAAATCTCAAGATTTTATCAAGACCGAATTGGACGATTTATATCACAATTTCGATGTTATCTTCTTAAATCTATATCCAACCTTTATTCAGGAGTTTAATAAACTCCTAAAACCCGAAGAACAATTGACGTTGAAGCATGATGAATTGTTAAATTCTGAACTCCGAATCTTTGCTTTGATTCGACTAGGAATTTCCGATTCTACCAAAATCGCACGCTTCCTTCGCTACTCTTTACGGACAGTTTACAACTACCGTGTCAAGGTTCGAAATAAAGTTTTAGGGAGCAAAGAGGACTTCGATGAACAGATTAAGGAGATCGGTAACCTAAAATTTTAGCAAAATCCTTTACTTTTTTTCTTTTTAAAAGCGTCTAATAGCCTGTAAAACAATGGTTATTGCTTTACTTCAGTTACTTTTTTGATTTCACAGCCGCCAAATGCTTAATATAACTTAGCACCCTGCTTAACTTTGGATTGGGAAGTTTAGGTATTGCCTAAATTATTTTATTAATCTAATAACTGATTATAAGACGTATGAAACTTTTTACTAAAGTTAGTATCGGTCTTTTCCTTTTTATGATATCTGTTTTTTCAAATTTTGCATTCGCGCAAAATGGAATCAAAGTTTCTGGAAAGGTTATAGACGAAGCCAACAATGAACCTATTATTGGCGCTACAATCACCGTTATCGGAGGGTCAGCATCTACCTCTTCGGATAACACTGGACTATTTACACTCGAAAATGTTCCAGCAAACTCTAAAATTCGAGTATCTTTCCTAGGCTACGATAGCCGGGAACAGGTGGTACAAACCTCTTTAATGACCATTGCCCTAAGTGCAGTAACAAACACTTTGGAAGATGTGGTGGTTATTGGATATGGTTCTGTCAAAAGAAAAGATGTAACTGCCGCTATTTCTTCGATATCCATGGAAGACGTTGACGAAAGACCAATCGTCAATGCCAACCAAGCGATTCAAGGTAAAGCAGCGGGTGTAACGGTTTCTCAACCTTCTGGTGCTCCAGGTGGTGGAACCTCGATCCGTATCCGTGGTACGACTTCCTTCAACGGAAGTAATGACCCGCTTTATGTAGTAGATGGGGTAACTGTTGACAATATTAACTTCCTTTCGCCTACAGATATCGCCGATATGCAAATCTTAAAAGATGCATCTTCAGCTTCAATCTATGGATCAAGGGCAGCAAATGGGGTAATCTTAATTACTACAAAACAAGGTAGAGTAGGAAGTCCTAAAATCTCATTAAATGCCTTGGCAACTCAGAACCGAGTAACCAGCAAAATTACGCCTTTAAATACGGCGCAATACAAAGAATTGATGGATGAAATCGGAATCGTGAAATTGCCGGACGGATTGACCGACCAAACAAATTGGTTTGACGAAACTTTCAGCAACGGATTAACCCAAGATTATCAACTTTCAATCTCAGATGGTTCTGAAAGAATCAAATACTTCCTTTCAGGTGGTTATGTAGATGATAAAGGTATTGTGAACTCTACTTTTTTCAAACGTTATAACTTCAGAGGAAATATTGAAAATAAAGTTAGGGATTGGTTGACCATTAATGCCAATTTCTCCTACGCAGATTATAATGGAAATGGAATGGTTGAAGGTACAGGTTCCAACAGAGGCGGAGTAGTTTTAGCAACTGTCAATACCCCAACCTTTGCGCCTATTATGGATCCATTCAATCCAAAACAATTCTATAATAACTTTTATGGATTGAATGTTACTTCGCCATTGGAGAATTTAGCAACTACAGGAAATAATAAAAATCGTGAAAACCGATTAATCGGTTCAGGATCAGCAACGGTACACTTTGCTCCAGGCTTAAATTTCAAAACCTTATTTGCTATCGATAGAAGAAATGCGTTTTCTTCAACTTTCTTGGATCCATTGTCTACCTCATGGGGAAGAAATCAATATGGAGAAGCAACGGATTCTAGAAATATGAACACCGTATTAACCTTTGATAATACTTTGACCTATAACAAAAGCATCAATAAAAACAACTTTGAAGCGATGGCTGGTTCAGCCTGGTTAAGTTCATTATATTCAAGTAGTTTTATAATGGGCTCTCATTTTAGGAATGACCTTATTGAAACCCTGAATGTAGCCAATAAAATTTCTTGGACAGGAACGGGTTCTGATGCATCGGATTGGGCGATGATGTCTTATTTCGGTCGTCTATCCTATAATTATGATGGAAAATATTTAGTTACTGCCAATTTAAGGTTTGATGGATCATCTAAATTACATCCTACTCGCCGTTGGTCATCTTTCCCTTCAATTTCTGCCGCTTGGAGACTTTCATCTGAAGAATTCCTGAGTGATGTTACTTGGATGAACGACTTGAAACTACGTGGTGGTTGGGGACAAACGGGTAACCAATCAGGTATTGGTGACTACGCTTACCTGCTTCGCTACAATATTATCCGCTCCCCTTGGTTTGAAGAAGGAAAAACAAATGATGTACCTTCCTTTGTACAAGCTAATCTAAGAACTAAAGATTTAGGCTGGGAAAGAACAACCCAAACGGGTGTCGGATTAGATTTTACTGGTTTTAATAATAGATTGACCGTAAACCTAGATTACTATTACAAGAAAACAACAGATATGTTGATGTATGTTGATATACCAGGTAGTGGTAATTTCACCCAAATTCAAAGAAACGAAGGCGTAATGAACAACCGTGGTTTTGAAACTAATATCAATGCAGATATCCTTAAAGGTGAATGGTTTTGGAACTCCGGATTTAATATTTCATTCAATAGAAATAAATTCGCCGAATTAAAATTGAAACCTGTTTATTTTGATGCCAATACGACGGATTATGTGAATGAAGCTGTGGTAAGAAATGAGGCTGGAAAACCTTTAGGAGGTTTCTTTGGATATGTAAGTGAAGGCGTTGATCCTGAAACTGGTAACATGATTTACAAGGATATCAATGGTGATGGTAAAGTAACTGTGAACGATAAAACATATATCGGTGATCCAAACCCTAACTTTACTTTCGGCTTTACAAATTCCGTTTCTTACAAAGGATTTAACCTGAACGTCTTTATCCAAGGATCGCAAGGTAATGATATTTACAATGTGTCTAGAATGGATATGGAAGGGATGTATGATGGTAAAAACCAATCTACTCGCGTATTACAACGTTGGAGAGTACCAGGCCAAATAACAGATGTGCCAAGAGCAGGTTATGATATGAAAAACTCCTCTTATTTTGTAGAAGATGGTAGCTATATCCGCCTGAAAAATGTTTCCCTTTCTTATAACATCAAAGCACCAGCTTTATCCAGAATTGGAATTAATAAATTGGCTCCATTTATCTCTGCCACTAACTTAATCACCTTAACTAAATATTCAGGCTTGGATCCAGAGGTTAACCAGTGGGGAAATTCAGGTAGGGTGCAAGGTTTAGATTGGGGTACTTATCCTCAAACTAGGTCATTCGTGTTTGGATTAAATATGGAGTTCTAAGATTATGATGATGAGAACAATGAAATTTAGTTTAAAAAATTTAATGATAGCTGTACTAAGTACAGTTTTCATCTCAAGCTGCTCTCTTGAAAAGGATCCTCTTGGTCAATATTCTGAATTGACTGAAGGAGTAAATGAAGAAGGAGAAAAAGTAGTCTTTAAAGATAAAGCCGCTGTAGATGTCTATATGCAAGGTTTATATAATATCCTTCGTGATAGACAGGAACACTGGTATCTAGACCAAATGCTGATCGCTGAATCACATTCGGATAATGCATATGCCGGAACTACTGGTGCGGAAGTGGTGCCTTATGAAAATAATGGTATTGAAGGTTCCAATTCAGTAGTACAACGTGATTGGAATCGGTATCTGGAAGATATTGCGAAAGTAAATATCTTGATTGTCAATGTGGATTCAGTGAAAGATAATTCCCTATCTACAGCATTAAGAAAACAATATAAAGCTGAAGCTCGAATTTTAAGAGCATTGGTATACTTTGATATGGTTCGCCTATGGGGAGATATCCCTTTGGTTACTACCGTAGGTAGAGATATTACAGCTGAAAATATTGAAGAGGTATATAATGATTATTTCCCGAGTCAAACTCCTGAAAAGGAAGTGTATGAGTTCTTGGCAAAAGAACTTGAGGAAGTTATCCCAGATGCGCCATCCAATAATTCAGCAAATAAAACCAAGTTCTCCAAATCTGTTGCCCGAGCTTTATTGGCAAAGATTTATGCAGAAAAACCTATTCGTAATTATGCGAAAGTAATTCAGTATGTGGATGAACTAACTTCAGATGGTTTTGAACTGGAAGCAGATTATAAGAATTTATTTGGTGTGAAAGATGGAAATGCCGAGCCGTTGATCAGAAATAGTAAAGAATCGATTTTAGAAACGCAATTCTTTGCTGGAAATGGTAACTGGGTAACCTGGATGTTTGGTCGCGATCTTTCTAACTACAATAGCAATTTTACATGGGCAAAATGGATCACTCCTTCAAGGGACTTAATCAATGCATTCACCCGCGAAGGAGATGAGATCCGCTCTGCTGAGTCTATCGTGTATTACGAAACGACTTGGAGCAATTATTATCCGGCAAACCATTATCCTTTCATGTATAAAACACGTTCTGCCTTTAGTAATATTATCAAATTGCGCTATGCTGACTTGTTGTTGCTGAAGGCTGAAGCTTTAATCAATGGTGACTCACAAAATCTAGCTGCTGCAGCAACCATCATTGATCAGATCCGCCAAAGGGTGAAACTTCCTAAATTAACCAATGCCTCCAAAGGAAGCAAAGATGCTATGTTGACTGCATTGTTGACTGAAAGAAGATTAGAACTAGCTTTCGAAGGACAACGTTGGTATGATTTAGTTCGCTTGAACAAAGTGGAGTCAGTGATGAATGCTGTTTATGCTAAAGATTCTGGAAGAAAAGCACAAGTTTATCCTTTCACAGAAAACTCATATCGCTTGCCAATTCCGCAATCTATCATTGACGAAAACCCTAAAATCAAACAAAATCTAGGTTATTAATATTTTACGATGAATAATTTAAAGAAATATATATTAGTTGCCAGCATGTTTTCCAGTATTCTGACGGCATGCGGTAGTGATACTGGCAATGGTGGCGGTGAACCCGTGACTCCGGTTGAACCTACGAAAGGCGATGTGTTGGTTTACACAACAACAGGATCCTTAAGCCATGACTTCAAAAAGTCCTACCTGGATTTCAGTAAGAGTAGTAATATGGGAACTAAGACCATCAAGATTGATGAGAGCAAAAAATTCCAAACAATGGATGGTTTTGGCGCAGCAATCACGGGTTCTACAGCATATAACTTGTTGAAAATGGCACCTGCTGATCGTACGAAATTTCTGAAAGAAACTTTCTCTATGACGGAAGGAATGGGCCAAAGTTATATCCGTATCGCTATCGGATGTTCGGATTTCTCGCTAGATGAATATACTTTAGCAGATGAACCAGGTATCGAAAATTTCGCTTTACAATCTGAAGAGCTGGAATATGTTATTCCTGTTCTAAAAGAAATCCTAGCTATTAATCCCGATATCAAGATCATGGGTTCTCCCTGGACTCCTCCAAAATGGATGAAGGTGAATAACCTAACGGAACTAAAACCTTATGACTCTTGGACTGGTGGCCATTTGAATCCTAAATACTATCAGGATTATGCTACCTATTTCGTAAAGTGGATTCAAGCAATGAAAGGTCATGGAATTAATATTTATTCCATCACCACTCAAAATGAACCATTAAACGATAAAAACTCAGCTTCATTGGTTATGTTCTGGAATGAACAACAGGCTTTCGTGAAAAATGCCCTTGGACCGAAAATGAAAGCTGCAGGATTGACCACAAAGATCTATGCATTTGATCATAACTATAATTATGATAATATGCCGGAACAACAAGATTACCCGATCAAGATTTTTGAAGATCCTGCTGCTGCAGCTTATTTTGCAGGTTCAGCTTACCATAACTACGGTGGAGATAAAGCAGAATTGTTGGATATCCATGCCAAAGCACCAAATAAGGATATCATCTTTACGGAAACCTCCATCGGTACCTGGAATGACGGTCATGCCTTAGGAAAAAGATTGTTGGAAGATATGCGTGAGGTTGCCTTGGGTACTGTCAATAACTGGAGTAAAGGGGTGATCGTTTGGAACTTGATGTTGGACTCTGAACGTGGACCAAATCGTGAAGGCGGTTGTCAAACTTGTTATGGCGCTGTAGATATCAGCAAAGCAGATTATAAAACCATTCGTAAGAATTCACACTATTATATTATCGGCCATATGTCTGCAGTGGTAAAACCAGGTGCAGTGCGTATCGGATCTGAAGGATATACGGATGCTGGATTGTCCTATGCGGCATTCAAAAATACAGATGGTACTTATGCTTTTGTTATTGCCAATGGAAACGGAAGTAATTCTAGAATAGTAATTGAGGATGGAAAGAATCATTTCACTTATGATATTCCAGCTGGTTCTGTTGTTTCTTATTCTTGGAAAAAATGAAAAAATTAATCAATTATTTAGCCTTCTCACTTCTTTTGAGCTTAATGTTCTCCTGTAAAGAAGATGAGTTAATCGTACCTTATGGCGGTGGGGAACCTGCCATTGAAATTGTAAAAAGTCCTACAGCATCTTTATTTGCTGATAGCTTACAATTCTCGGTAAATGTATCAGATAAAAGTGTTGCTTTATCAACTTTAAAAGTACAGTTACTGTTTAATGATGAGGTTGTTTCAGAAAAAACCATCCGTACAAAGGATGCTGGAGCTTATTCAGGTAAACTATTTGTTCCATTTTTGAAAAATATCCCTAATGGAACTGGTTTATTGAGATTTACGCTTCAAAACGTTCAAATGGTAAGTACAACCCAGGAGAAAGTAATCAGTCTTTCAAGACCTGATTTCCCTTACCTAAACTTGGTAGCCGAAGGAAAAACTTACCGAATGGCAAAAGTAGGCCCTAATCAATATGAAGTTACTGATGACTTTAAAATGAAAGCGCCAGCTTATATTGAGGCTCCTAAAGTCGGTGAATTTGGAAATCCAGTGCAATTCGGATGGGAAAATAAAGCTGTTCTTCAAGGAATAAATACCCCTATCCCATTTTCAAATGGATTTGATGGAGTATATAAGATTTCATTCAATACCCTGACCTATGTTGCAGCACCTTTCTTACGCTATGCGCTGAATGATACTGACATGCAGATGATCGATGATAATAACTTCTCGGTAGATCTTACTGTAAATAAAGATGAAGAATTAATCTTTGAAGGTTTACCAGCAGGATGGTGGGTAGATAAAGATTATATCCGTCAGGATGGTAATAAATACTATTTCAATGCAATGTCTGGCAAATACCGCTTTATCGCAGATTTGAAAAATAAATATGTGAAAGTGGAAGCCATGAATGGTAATGATCTAGCTCGATTAAATGCTGATGGAACGGGTGCAATCTGGATTATCGGACAAGGTATCGGTAAACCAACAGTTGCAGGAAATCAAGTTGATTGGAATCCAGGCAATGCAATCTGTATGACCCCAATTGGTGGTAAGAAATATCAAGTTACCGTAGTGGGTGGTCAATCTATCAATACCAATGATATCAACTTTAAATTCTTCCATGAAAAAGGTTGGAATGGGGAATTCAAAAACACAGACCTGACAACGGAAAGTGATTTGATTTTAATTGGAGATGGTAAGAATGGTCGTGACCCAGGAAACTTAGGTCTACAAAAAGATAAAACCTTGGAAGCCGGAGCAACTTACGTCTTCGTAGTTGACTTATCTTCAGGTAATAATAAAGCAAAACTTACAGTGACAAAACAATAAAACTTACTAACAGTTTGGATTAATTAGGGGTGGATCAAGGCGTTTCCACCCCTTTTGTTTTTGTAGGATTTAATTCCAATCTTTGTTTTAAACTAAATCTGATTATGAAATATAGTGTGACCTGCTTATTAATTTTAATGAGTATTATGACGAATTCTACAGCTTCTTTTGCCCAATCCAAGTCCAAACCCAAGTATGTTTTGGCGATACACGGCGGTGCCGGAACCATTCTTAAAAAGAACATGACTGACTCTTTGGAGAAAGCCTACATTGCTAAACTTACAGAGTCTTTACAGGCTGGTTACGATCAGATCAAACAAGGAAATTCAAGCTTGGATGCTATTGAAGCAGCAATTCATGTCATGGAGGATTCACCTTTATTTAATGCTGGAAAAGGTGCCGTTTTTACCAATCAAGGTAAGAATGAACTGGATGCAGCCATTATGGATGGCTCCAATTTAAAGGCTGGTGCAGTCGCTGGAGTTACAAACATTAAAAACCCAATATCTGCTGCAAGAGCCGTGATGGATAAATCTGAACATGTGATGATGGTGGGGAAAGGTGCCGAAGAATTTGCCAAAAATAACGGAATTGAAATCGTCGATCCTGCTTATTTCTGGACCAAACAACGCTGGGAAGGTCTTCAACGTGCCTTAGAAAGAGATCAAGAAAGAGCTGAACTCGATCATGATGATCAAAAGGCATTCTTACCCCCATATAAAGATGAGAAATTCGGTACAGTAGGTTGTGTAGCATTGGATAAACAAGGAAACCTGGCTGCAGGTACCTCAACTGGTGGAATGACCAATAAGAAATTTGGAAGGGTAGGTGATGCTCCAATTATTGGTGCCGGAACTTATGCCAATAATGCAACTGTAGCCATCTCTTGTACGGGTTGGGGTGAGTTCTTTATTCGCTCTGTGGCTGCCTTTAACGTGTCTGCAAAAATGCAATATGCAAAAATGAATCTCGTAAAAGCTTCCCAAGAGGTCATCGATGAAATCGGTAAATTAGGTGGTGATGGTGGTATGATTGCCATAGATAAAAATGGTGAAGTTGCCATGCCTTTCAATACGGAAGGAATGTACAGAGGTACTGTGACTGCCGATGGAAAAATTACCGTAGAAATCTATAAATAAGGCTTTATTCTGGAATAGAATAATAATTCAGATACCTGACGATGCTATTAGCTCTTCGATTGATATAATTCGAAGGTCTTCTAGCATCCCACTTTTGTGGACTTGGTAAAATAGCAATGATCAAGGCAGCTTCCTTTTTAGTGAGGCTTTTCGCCGATTTATGGAAATAATACTTTGCTGCAGCTTCTGCCCCATATACTCCTTGACCTGTTTCGATCACATTTAAGTACACTTCCAGAATCCGCTTTTTACTCCAAAAAACTTCAATAAGTACAGTGAAATAGGTTTCCAAGCCTTTGCGGAACCATGATCGTCCCGGCCATAAGAATACATTCTTCGCTGTTTGCTGACTTATCGTACTTCCTCCCCGCAAGCGCTTGCCCTCTTTGTTCTTTTCAAATGCCTCTTTGATGGCTTCGGTATCAAAACCATTATGCGTCATGAAATGAGCGTCTTCTCCGGCTAAGGCCGCACGTTTTAGGTTGTCTGAAATGTCATCATAATCCAACCATTCCCTTTCTAATTTCCAACCTTTTCCGTCTGCTTTCCTTTCAAACCCACGTTGTAACATTAAATAGGTAATTGGTGGGTTAGTAAATCGAAGGGCAATGACCCAAAGTATAGATAATACAAAAAAAGCAATGATCCCACGTAAAACCCAGGGAAGGACCATGGTTTTAAGCTTTGTCATGAAGGATGTTTTGGTTTGCTTTTTCCTGTTCTTTGTTGTAGAACGCTTGATTGCCATTACTTTGAAATTTTATGCAAACATAAGATGTATTTTTTAATTTTTATGTCATTTCCGCAATGCTTTTTGACATCTCCTTTTTTTGCAAATCCCTACATTTCTGCTATTTTTACAACTTATACAAAAATAGCGTAACCTTGGCAAAAGCAAAGAAACAAACCCCTCTAATGCAGCAATATAATACCATTAAGGCCAAATACCCTGGCGCCTTATTGTTGTTTCGAGTTGGGGATTTTTATGAGACGTTCGGTGAGGATGCTGTGAAAGCAGCCAAGATTTTAGGAATTGTACTTACAAAAAGAGGAAATGGGTCTGAATCTGAAACCGCATTAGCCGGTTTTCCACATCATTCCCTGGAAACTTATTTGCCAAAATTAGTGCGCGCAGGCCAACGTGTCGCCATCTGCGACCAATTGGAAGATCCTAAACAAACCAAAACAATCGTAAAAAGAGGTGTGACTGAATTGGTTACTCCTGGTGTTTCTTACAATGAAAATATTGTTCAACAAAAATCCAATAACTACCTCGCTTCCATTTTTATGGATAAACAGGCCATCGGGATTTCTTTTCTAGATATTTCAACCGGTGAGTTTTTGGTTGCCCAAGGCTCAATTGGCTATATCGATAAATTATTGCAAGGTTTTAAACCAACCGAAATAATCCTTCCTAAAAAACAGTATAAGGAGTTTTTAGAACATTTTGGATCAGGTTACTATACTTATACCCTGGATGAATGGCCTTATACCGGTGATTATGCCTCCGAAAACTTGTTGAAACATTTTGAAGTCAATTCCATGAAAGGCTTTGGAATCGACAGGATGCCAACGGGAATTATTGCGGCCGGAGTTGCACTTCACTACCTAAATGAAACTGAACATCGAAACCTTCAACATATTTCCAATATCTCCAGAATTGAGGAAGACCGTTATATGTGGTTGGACCGATTTACCATTCGAAACCTCGAACTAATTAGTTCAACGAATGAAAATGCCATTACCTTATCCGATGTGCTCGACGAAACTTCTTCCCCAATGGGAGCAAGATTGTTGAAAAGATGGATTGTCATGCCCTTAAAGGATGAAAAAGCCATCAACGAAAGGTTAAAGGTTGTGGAAGATTTCTATAAAAATCGTTCGCTAAGAGATCAATTGGTTCAAGAAATCAAACAGGTGGGCGACTTGGAAAGGTTAATTTCCAAAATAGGCCTTCAAAAAGCCAACCCAAGGGAAATCATTCAACTTAAAAGAGCATTGTATGCTGTTGAAAAACTGAAGGAACTCTGCCAGGAACAAGAATCTGAATCCCTGAAAGTGATTGCCGAACAGTTAAATCCTTGTTTAATTATTCGCGATAAAATTGAAAATACGCTTCAGGCGGAGCCGCCGGTAGCATTGAATAAAGGGAATGTAATCGCTGATCAAGTTGATCCTGATCTGGATAAACTCAGAAAGGTAGCCTTTGGTGGTAAAGATTATCTTCTCGAAATCCAAAAAAGGGAGGCTGAGGCAACTGGAATCCCTTCCTTGAAAATTGCCTTCAATAATGTATTTGGCTATTATTTGGAAGTGACCAATACCCATAAGGATAAAGTTCCTTCTGGCTGGATCAGAAAGCAAACCTTGGTGAACGCAGAACGATATATCACGGAGGAACTAAAGGAATATGAAGAGCAGATTTTGGGTGCTGAGGAAAAAATCCAGGCTATCGAAAATCGGATCTATGCGGAATTGCTTCTCGCCATTTCGGAATACATCAAACCTATTCAATTAAACGCTCAATTATTGGCAAAACTGGACGTTCTATTGAATTTTGCAATTATCGCAGAAAAGAATTTCTATGTTAAGCCCGATGTCAATTCCAGTAGAGACCTGGATATTAAAGGTGGTCGACATCCGGTTATTGAGAAAAACCTGCCTATTGGTCAGGATTATATTACCAATGATACCTTCCTTGATCCGGAAGGGCAACAGATTATTATCATCACGGGACCGAATATGGCCGGTAAATCCGCCTTGTTAAGACAAACTGGATTAATTGTGTTAATGGCGCAAATCGGATCTTTTGTTCCAGCTAAGGAAGCTTCGATTGGAATAGTTGATAAAATCTTTACTCGAGTAGGAGCCTCTGATAATTTAAGTTCGGGGGAATCTACCTTTATGGTGGAAATGAACGAAACGGCAAGTATTATGAACAACTTGTCGGACCGTAGCTTAATCCTCCTGGATGAAATTGGTCGTGGTACCAGTACATACGATGGTATTTCTATCGCATGGGCTATTGCTGAATACCTTCATAATCATCCTTCTTGCAGAGCAAAAACATTATTTGCTACCCATTACCATGAACTAAATGAGTTGTGTAATTCCATGCCTCGCATCAAGAATTTTAATGTGAGTGTGAAGGAAGTGAATAACAAGGTGATTTTCTTGAGGAAATTGGTTCCTGGAGGCTCCGAACATAGTTTCGGTATCCATGTTGCCAAGTTAGCCGGTATGCCCCCAAAACTTATTGGTAGAGCTGGGGAAATCCTAAAACGCCTAGAACAAGAACGTACTGGTGGTGAAAAAATTAAGGATAGCATGCGTAAGATTCAGAAACAAGCTTACCAATTGCAAATGTTTGCCATTGATGATCCGGTGCTCGAAAAAATCAGGGATATGCTGAATAACTTGGATGTGAATACCTTAACGCCAGTTGAAGCATTAATGAAGTTGGATGAAATTCAACGCTTGTTGAAAAACTAAGATGATTCTTATTGATTAATATCAATAAGAATCATAAATATCATAGCTGATGTTATTAAAATTATAACTCAATCGAGGGTCTATCCGAATGATCATACTACCGCGGAATGTTTCTCCAGAATATAGTGTTCGAATGGGTACCTCATTGAAGAATGTCGCCCCATTATGACTAACTAAGGAGAATTCCAGATAATAGTTTCCATCTTGCCCTTGGTAATAGTCCAAATCAGAGAGATTGCTAACTGCAAACTCTACACGTACTGCATCAGGACCAACATCATACACATCTATCAAATCAACCGCAAAATCTTCTGGATAAAATAATGGCCCGTCAATATATTCTTTTGAACAAGCTGAAAATAGTCCAACGACCATAATCAATGCAACGATTCTAAGTATTTTTGTTTTCATATTCTGTCCGTCTTTAGAGAAATAGACTTGGTAAAATTCATTTAGATTAATTGCTCAAGATAAAATTTAATCAAAAGCCATTTTTTAAAGCAAAAAAGCACATTTAGACTTACCTTTGTTGCATGGGAAATATCTTCCAATTCAAAGAGTTTTCAGTAAATCAAGAGCACTGTGCCATGCGTATCAATACCGATGGGGTATTGCTGGCCGCCTTGACAGAGTCGGATCGCGCGGAACAAATCCTTGATATTGGCACCGGAACCGGTGTAATTGCTTTAATGTTGGCACAAAAGTTTACTGCCGCTGAAATATGGGCCGTTGAAATTGACCAACAAGCAGCGGCTCGAGCGAAGGAAAATTTTGAAAATTCCCCTTTTAAAAATCATTTAAACATAGTTAACTCGGATATTTTCCATTGGAAAACGGACCTGAAATTTAACCTGATCGTTTCTAACCCTCCTTTTTACATCAATTCACTACATAACCCCGATCCCCGGAAAAAGGTTGCCAAACATGCCGATGTAGAATTCTTTAAAGGAATGTTCGAATTTGCAGGAAATAGATTGTCAGAGGATGGAAAGTTACAGATCATAGTTCCTGTAGAGTTGTTGGGATTTATGGTCGAGCAGGGAAAACTTAATGGTTTGAACCTTTGCAAACAAATCGATATCCAATCATTCGTTGATTCTGAACCCTTTCGATGTATCTTGAGTTTTGAAAGACAACAGAAAACTTTGACGAAGAATTCCTTTGTCATTTATCAAGAACGCTCACAATATTCAGATGCATATAAACAGATTTTAAAACCTTATTTCTTAGCTTTTTAATATGAGGATTGGATTGATATCAGATACACACGGTTATCTGGATGAGGCCGTTTTTAAACATTTTGAAAATTGTGATGAAGTCTGGCATATTGGAGACTTTGGCTCCATGGAAGTCATTGAAAAATTAGAAGCATTCAAACCTTTACGGGGGGTATATGGAAATATTGACGATAAGGATATCCGACTTAAATTCCCCGAAAACCTTAGGTTTAATTGCGAGAAAGTGGATGTTTGGCTGACTCATATTGGGGGTTACCCTGGAAAATATAGCCCCTTGGTCAAAGCAGAAATTACTAAGAATCCACCTAAATTATTTATTAGCGGACATTCCCATATCTTGAAAGTGCAGTTTGATCCTAAACTTCAATTACTTCACCTGAATCCCGGAGCTGCAGGAAAACAAGGTTGGCATCAGGTTAGAACCCTCATGCGATTTGAAATTAATGGCGATAAAATCGAAAATTTAGAAGTGATAGAATTAGGAAGCAGGGCCCTATAAGCTATCCCTAACCTCCAATAAAAAGCTCTTAAGTCCTTCCAAGGATTCAATAATCCTTTGGTTTTCTCTTGCTTCGTTCTTGTTGCTTCTTAAGAATTCACGTGCTCCCTGTAAGGTATAGCCCTTGTCCTTCACCAAATTGAAGATAATCTTTAGATTGGCAATATCATTTTGCGTGAATAGGCGATTCCCCTTTTTATTTTTCTTAGGCTGAAGAATGTCAAATTCACGCTCATAGAAACGAATTTGAGATGCATTTACACCGAACATTTCAGTGACTTCCCCCATGGTATAATACAGCTTGTTAATTTCTCGTTCTTTGTACGGCATGAACTTTTCGTTTTTGTGTAATAACAAATATACAATCTAAGTTTGATAATCAAAAAAACCATGATTGATATAAAGTTAAAGGCTATTTCGTAATTTTATACTTTAGATGAAAGGTAAAGTGATCGTAAGTAAATTCTGGACAAAGTTCTTTTCCATTGGAAAGGCACAAGCCATTACTATATTCCCTTTTATTTTCCTTAAATATCGCTCAGACCTGAAAAATCAAGTTCTCCTGAATCACGAACGAATCCATGTATTACAAGCAATTGAACTGCTTATCCTGCCTTTTTATTTGCTCTATCTACTGGAGTTCTTCATTCGATTTATTCAATTTCGAAATTTTACCCGTGCTTATCTTAATATCTCCTTTGAGCGCGAAGCTTATGAAAATGAACATAACCTTCAATACCTACAAAAAAGGAAGCTATATAGCTTCCTGAAATATGTAACAAGGGATAAAGCTTAGTTTATTAAGCCTACCAATTGTCCGTTCTGAATGGCGAAACCGGTAATCCCGTTGAATTGAATAAGTTCGGCATCGCGATTTCTGTAAACCCAAATCTTACCGCAACTGGGTTTTTAACCTCCGCCGATTCTACAATTAATTTATCTCCTTTAATTTTTCCCTTCGCTGGCTTGAATTCCTTATCAGCTCCGGCAATAAATAAATCAGTAATTTCTCCCTTCGAGGTTAACTTACCCTCCAGATTATTAAAACTGACCTCAATCGCATTGCCTTTAATTTCTTGAGATTTATAAATCGGTGATTTATAATCCTTGAGTGGCTTGTTATAAATTTCAGCAAATGCCAAATCAGCTAGACGTTTTGCCACTGCCTTCTTTTGAATAGGATGGATATCCTGAATATTATCTACAAGGTCCGTAATCACAACCATTCCAGTTTTTGGTAGTTCCATCGCTGTTTTCGCTTGTTGCTCTCTCAGGTATGCAGCCAAAGGTTCTTTGTTGTTATACTGAAAAGGGGCAATCTGAACAAAGTAAAAAGGAAAATCCTGATTCCAAGCGGAGCGCCAAGAAGTAATCATCGTCTTCATCAGTTTATCGTAACCATCCCAGGTACCCACATTACTTTCGCCCTGATACCAAAATGCGGCTGTCAGATTATATCCTGCAAATGGATGTACCATTGCATTCCATAATACGCCACTATTGTGCGGACGCCAATCATTGGCGCCTTGAATTTTTGCTCGTTGTAATAAAAACGGATCATTCTCAATTAAATAGCTTGGGGTCCATACTTCTGCTGCAGTGCCTCCCCAGCTTGAATTGATAATCCCTACGGGGATATTTTCTTCTCTATTGATATCTTTACCGATAAAATAACCAATGGCTGAAAAGGGCTGTAAGGACTCCGCACTCAAGGTTGCCCATTTATTGGAAATTTGATCCTGAGGAGTGTAAGAACCATTTCTGCTAATATGTAATAAACGTATATTAGGGTTTTTCGCATTCGGCATCTCATCAATGATTTCCTTTAAATTCTGAGCGGCTCCCCATTCCATATTGGATTGCCCTGAACATAGAAAAACATCGCCTAATAAAATATCAGATAAGGTTATGGTCTCTTGATTGGCAATAACTTTTAATTCGTAAGGACCACCAGCTTTTCCTTCTGGGAGTTTGGTTCGCCATTGACCATCACCGTTGGTCTTTGCAATAACGGTATCCTGAAACCAGGAACCGATGATTTTTACATTACTGCTGGCCGGTGCCAACCCCCAAAAATTTATTTCAGTTTCACGTTGTAATACCATATGGTCTGAAAAGAAATTGGGAATTCGTAATTGAGCAAGAACTTCTTGATGTAAGGCAAAAACCGCCAATAGGGAAACAATTAAGGTTTTCTTGAGATTCATGTGAGTTTAGTTAGGTTTATTGTTATCTAAATTTAATAAAAAAATCTCATTCTTCTCTAATATCCTAATAGCAGAAAAATTCAATAGGAGATTGGTTTAAATTCTGCAATTCCACGGATATCCTTCGGGGTTAATCCGGACCTTGGCCGAAAAAAATCGAGCAAGATCCGGCTTTTGTCCGAAGGAGGTCCGAAGAAGGTCCGGGAAAACTCAAAATTAGAACCCAATATGAACCGTATTATTATCCTATTTAAATCCTGAAAAATTTGTCGGTTTAAGCAAAATTGGAATATAAAAAAAGAGCGAGGTAAATCTACCTCGCTCTTTGAATTTTATCTTTAGGATCTACTACTTTACCATTTTTAAGAAAGTAGAGACTTTTTCTTTCAATTGTCTTCTGTCAACGATAAAGTCTAAGAAACCGTGTTCCAATACGAATTCAGAAGTTTGGAATCCTTTAGGAAGGTCTTTCTTGATTGTTTCTTTGATAACACGTGGACCAGCAAAACCGATTAATGCTCCTGGTTCTGCAATATTGATATCACCAAGCATAGCATAGGATGCGGTTACACCACCTGTAGTTGGGTCAGTCAATAAACAGATATAAGGTAATTTTGCTTGTGCCAATAAGGCTAATTTAGCGGATGTTTTCGCCATTTGCATCAATGAGAATGCTGCTTCCATCATACGGGCACCACCGGATTTGGAGATTAACATAAACGGTAATTTATGTTCGATACAATAATCAATCGATCTTGAAATCTTCTCACCGACCACAGAACCCATAGAACCTCCGATAAAGGAGAAATCCATACAAGCAACAACCAAATCTTGGCCATTTACTTTACCAACAGCAGATCTTAATGCATCATTAAGGCCTGTTTTTGCTTGGCTGTCTAACAATCTGTCCTTGTAAGGTTTCGTATCCACAAAGTTTAATGGATCACCAGCTTTTAGGTTCGGGAATAATTCAGTGAATTCGTTGTTATCAAATAATATGGAGAAATAAGCAGTTGAACCAATACGGATATGGTAGTCACAATAATGACAAACATACTTGTTTTCAACTTGTTCCACATTCAAAAGAGGTTTTTTACAATTTGGACATTTATTCCACATCCCATCTGGTGCCTCTTTTTTGTTTTCTGTTGCAGTATGTATACCTGCTTTATTTCTTTTAAACCAACTCATAGACTCATGTTAATTCGGTTTACAAATAAACGAAAAATATCTAATATGTGTATTTAGAAAACGAAATGATGGAAATTAAGGTGAGAATAGGTCAATAAAAAATGGGTAAGCTACCTCTATCGCACCGCTCAACCAAATACCCTTGCTTTGTTCCCAACCTGGGGGAGTCAATGGGAGCTGGTCGTAGAGGACTTACCCACGGCAAAATTAACAAAAAATTAATCTTTCCGAAAAGAAAATTGCATTCTCGCTGTATTCGACTGAGGTTCAACCCGAAAATTACATTTTGTCCCTTTGATATTCCCCCCGAAGTGCGAAATATCCAAATACCCCAAGCCCAATCGAGATGATCGGCGTCAGGATAAATAGGATGATAATTCCAAAAACGACATCTTCTTGTTTTCCGGAAATAATTTTTGGCAAACCAAATTTGGCTATGCAGAAATATGCCGCAAGTAGCGCTAAGGCAATCCAAACTATTCCTAATATTTTCTTTATGCTTTCCATTTTAATTCAAATCTTTTGCTACCATGTTCTTGTTAATATAAAATGCTCCAATCACAAAACAGACCGCTGAAATAATGATTGGATACCATAAACCCTCCAAATAGAAGGTCGGATCAGCAGCTCCCTTTGCATTGGTAGCCAGGTAGGTTGACACCGCAGGCAATAGCCCACCGAATATTCCATTTCCAATATGGTAAGGTAGTGACATGGAAGTGTATCTGATCTTGACAGGGAATATTTCCACTAAAAAGGCTGCAATCGGGCCATAAACTAAAGTGATATAAATTATCTGAATGAAAATTAAGGAAATCAATTTTACATAGTTCCCTCCAGATAAGTACATGCTATTTTTCACTGTGGTCTTTACATTTTCAATTTGATTAGCTCCAGCAGGTTCACTGTGTTTGATGTGTTCTTCCTTACTATAGGATCCATCTGAATAATATCTGGTAATTGTTTTTACTTCATTTTCATTTTCAGGACTCAGCTCAGTAATGGTTTCTGTTCGTTTTTCAGCCAATTCTTGTTTCAAACTCGTATCCGTAATCTGATACATGGCTTGATAGATAGGACGATAGGTAAGGACAGCAAGGAGCATCCCTGTTAACATTACCCATTTTCGGCCCACCTTATCGGAGAGCCGCCCAAATACCACGAAAAATGGAGTTCCAAAAAGAAGGGCTATGCCTAGAATCATATCAGCTTGGTCAGAATCCAGAAACATCACTGTCTTCATAAAACTCATGGAGTAAAACTGACCGGTATACCAAACGACACCTTGACCCATTGCGGCACCAAATAAAGCCAACAAAACAAATTTCAGGTTGTATTTATTACCAAAACTTTCTTTTAAAGGGTTTGTAGATGTTTTTCCTTCTGCTTTAGCTTTCTTGAATTCGGGAGATTCATCCATATTTTTACGAATCAAGTAGGATACGTAGACCATTAATATGGAAAGTAAAAATGGAACCCGCCAGCCCCAATGATCAAATTGGGCCTCAGTAAGAATGAACTTGGTCAACAAGATTACCACCAGAGAAATAAATAAACCAAAGGTAGCTGTGGTTTGGATCCAGGAAGTCCAATAACCCCTTTCACCATTTGGTGCATGCTCGGCAACATAAGTCGCCGCACCACCATACTCACCACCAAGGGCTAATCCTTGTAGTAATCTTAATATGAGGACAATCAATGGCGCCAGGAAACCAATGCTTTCATAACTCGGAATACAACCAATAAGAAAGGTTGCACCACCCATCAGCATCAGGGTTACCATAAAGGTGTATTTACGACCGATTAAATCGCCTAATCTTCCGAAGAAAAGAGCTCCAAATGGTCGTACTACAAATCCAGCAGCAAAGGTGGCTAGTGTAGACAGAAAAGCTGCCGTTGGATTGTCAGAAGGGAAAAATTTGGTGGAAATGACAATGGATAAACTTCCGAAAATAAAGAAGTCATACCATTCGATCAGGGTGCCTACGGAAGAGGCCCCAATGACCTTCCAAATTCCTTTTTTACTAGTTTGTTCTTGCATATAAGTGTTTAGGTTTAAGGTAGTTTATATATTTTTCCCGGTAATGCCTGAATGATTCCATTCATTTCCATTTCCAGTAAAATCATAGCTAGTTTACTTTGTGGCAAATCACAATAAGCTGCAATTTCATCAATAGCAGACTCTTTGCAGTCTTTAAGATAATCAAAAACTCTTTGTTCTTCCATGGACAATTCAAAAATTAATGGAATTTGTGGGTTGTGATTATTCCCATTCGATTGGTCATCCCATTGCATCAGCTGCTTGAGGTCCTTGGCATTGCGTATCAAGTGGGCTTTATGATTTCGGATCAACTCATTGCATCCAGCGGAATAAAACAGGTCCACCGAACCTGGAAATGCGCATACATCCCGGTTATAACTATTGGCGATATCTGCCGTAATCAAGGCGCCACCTTTTGTTGCCGCCTCCACCACGATCGTTACATCCGCAAGGCCAGCAACGATGCGATTACGCATTGGGAAATGTGGTTTATCAGCAATAGTTCCAGAGGGATATTCACTAATCAAACATCCCTGAGAGCTGATTTTTTCAGCAATCTCCCGATGGTCAAAAGGATATACTCGATCCAAACCATGGGCTAACACAGCTGCGGTTTCCAATCCTTCATCTAAGGCAGTTTTATGGGCAATAATATCAATGCCATAAGCAAGACCACTAACCACCAGGATGTCCAACTCCTTTAACTCATGAATCAATTCTTCGGTTAGTCTACGACCATAGGAGGTCGCATTTCGAGTTCCGACAATGCTTACGGTTTTTTGCTTATTTAATTGACATGAACCCTTTTTATAAATAATTAGGGGAGCATCTTCACAGTGCTTTAATCGAGAGGGATAGTCTACATCCTCGAACCATAATACTTCAATCTGATTCTCGGTAATAAATTGATATTCTGCTTCTGCTTCTTTTAAATAGGACTTTGAGATTAATTGATTAATAGAATTTTTATGAATGCCAGGAATCAAGGCTAATTCCTTCTTTGGACATCTGAATATTTCTTCCAAGCTCCCACAATAAGCCAATAACAATCGACTTGTTTTAGGACCTATACCTTTAATCTTGGTTAAGGCAATTTTTTCTATTGCATTCATTTTGGTTAGCTTAGGACTAAAGATAATCAATCGAATTCCTTATGCAAAATCAATAAAGTTTAATTGATTACCTTTGTAAAAAAAGAAATACCATGGAATTGCAAGAACCTTTTGATATAGAAGTTGGCGATATAATTTATTCAGTTTTTCCTGATGAAAAGGATACCTACACTGTTTTTAAAGATGGGAAAGAATATGTTCAGATCATTAAAGACACCGAAACATCATGGTTAAAATTGAACCCTGAAACCGGTTTGCCCTTGTTTGGAATGGACGAGGAAATTAATCTGATAGGGGCAGAGATTAATAAAAATTTGTAACGTAGGGAAAGCTATAAGGGCGTATGCACTACGCCCTTTTACTACATTGGAATGTACATAACATATTTTGTTTCAAAGAAATCTTCTTTGAAATAATGGGGGATCGGGTGTAATTCGGCTTTTACTCTAGCTTCTTTGATCTCTTCTTTTAAATCACCGCCCTTTAGATAAAGGATTCCATTAGGAATACTGTTTTTATCTTGTTTTTCGATTTTGTTTCTTACCCAAGGAATAAAATCGCCCAGGCGAGTAACAGCTCTTGATACCACGAAATCATATTTATAATCCAATTGCTCAGCACGGATATGGTCAGCTTCAACATTTTTCAAGCCTAATCCAGCTGCTACTTCTCGCACGACCTTGATTTTCTTTCCAATAGAATCTACCAAATGGAACTGAACCTCCGGAAATAGAATCGCTAAAGGAATTCCTGGGAATCCACCACCTGTACCTACATCAAGAATACGTGTTTTTGGAGCAAATTCTCCGACGAATTTACCAATTGCCAAGGAATGCAAAACATGCTTCAGGTAAAGGCTTTCAATATCTTTTCTGGAAATAACATTGATTTGGTCATTCCATAATGGATATAGTTCTTCCAATTTGGCAAATTGTTCTTTTTGCGTTTCAGTAAGTTTTGGGAAGTAATTATAGATAATGTCGACTGTAGGATTCACGATGTAATAAATTAAGGGTTTTTATTTCCAGGAAACCTGTTTTTTGGAACGGTTAAAGAGTCCATTAAAACAGATATAAAAATAATAATATAGATCTAATATCGGCAACCAAATTAATAGGTCGCTGACTGCTAGTTTTTTGTAGATAGGATTAAAGATCAAGAATTGGCAAATCAATCGGATTAGATAAGCCGCCAATGCGATGTACCAATAGCTTGGGCTGACTGCCACTGCAACAATGATAGCAATGTAAAACAAGAGGGCAGTAACCAATTGAATTCCCAACATACTTTGATGCCTTCCTTTGTATAAGGTTGATGCGCCTGAATGTCTAGCTTTCTGTTTGTAGTAGGATTTCCAAGTTCTTTTAGGATCTGAATATACGAAAGCATCTGGGTGGATATTGATTTCCACATTCCGTCTATTTGCATTGGCATTGACAAAAAGGTCATCATCCCCAGATTTGATATGCATATGTTCGGTAAAACCCCGTGCCTTAAAGAACAAGTCTTTCTGATAGGCTAAATTTCTACCAACGCCCATATAAGCATCCTTTTTCAAAGCATAGGATAAATAGCTCATGGCTGTATGGCTAGTTTCAAATCGGATAAGACGGTTTAAGAAACCTGGGAATTTGAAATAGGGAGAATATCCTAATACAATTTCCTTGTTTTCAAGAAAAGAACCCGCCATTTCCTTAAGCCACAGACTGCTATTGGGTTGACAATCCGCATCGGTCATCAAGAGGTAAGGATTTTGTGCTCCTTTGATGCCCATTGTTAAAGCGAATTTCTTGCTATGCTTTAATTGAATATGCTCTTTAATTTCAACAACCTTCAGATGGGCATATCTCTCGGTAAAATCCTTTAATACCCATTTGGTATCATCTCCAGAGCAATCATTGACAACAATTACTTCGAAATTGGAATAATCCTGTTCCAATATAGCAGGAAGGTAAGTTTTAAGGTTTTCCTGCTCATTATGAGCGCAGATAATTATGGATACAGGTCTGTCATTAGCGGTATCTTGATGAGATTTGACCTTATGGAGAGCTAACTTCCCATAGACAAATAGAATAAAATACAGCTGAAAGATCAAAAAGAGGGCTAGAATTCCATAAGGAATCAGCGAAATATCCAATTGTGTAAAGATCTGAGCGTTCATAAAATTAGGTTCAAAGATACAGGTTATCGGTTAAATAGTTTGTGAATTGTTAAGAAATGCGAATTAAAGGGCTGATATGTTAATCGCAAGGAATTTTATAGTATTTTTGCGGTCGATTAAGGAATACTATGAATTTTACGCTTCAAGCACAAGATAAATTTTCAAGAGCACGGGCTGGGGAGATTGAAACCGCCCACGGGAAAATCCAAACGCCCATTTTTATGCCAGTTGGAACAGCAGGAACAGTGAAAGCTGTTCATCAGCATGAATTGGTGAATGATATCCAGGCACAGATTATTTTAGGTAATACCTACCATTTATACCTTAGACCAGGATTGGATGTCTTAAATAAGGCAGGAGGATTACATAAATTTATTAATTGGGATCGTCCTATTCTTACAGATTCAGGAGGTTACCAAGTTTATTCCCTAACGGAAGTTCGTAAAATCAAAGAAGAAGGAGTCACCTTCAGATCCCATATTGATGGTTCGAAGCATTTGTTTACACCCGAGAATGTAATGGATACCCAACGCATTATCGGTGCTGATATTATTATGGCCTTTGATGAATGTACTCCCTATCCGTGTGATTATCGCTATGCGAGAAGATCCATGGAAATGACACACCGTTGGTTAAAGCGTTGTTGTGATCGTTTTGATAGTACAGATCCATTATATGGTTATGATCAAACCTTATTTCCAATTGTTCAAGGTTCTGTATACAAGGATTTAAGAGAGAAATCGGCTGAAACTATTGCCTCTTTCAATCGCGAAGGAAATGCCATTGGCGGTCTTTCTGTCGGAGAACCTGCTGAGGAGATGTATGCAATGACCGAAGTGGTGACGAATATTTTGCCACATGACAAACCTAGATATCTGATGGGAGTGGGAACTCCAGTGAATCTTTTGGAGAATATTGCCTTAGGAATCGATATGTTCGATTGTGTAATGCCTACGCGTAATGCGAGAAACGGGATGTTGTTCACCCAAAATGGTATTATCAACATCAAGAATGAAAAGTGGAAGGATGATTTCAGTCCTATTGAGGCTGAATCTGATTTGTTGGTGGATCAAATCCATACTAAAGCATACTTAAGACATTTGATTAGATCTCAAGAAATTTTAGGTGCACAAATCGCTTCATTACATAATTTACATTTTTATCTTTGGTTAGTGAATCAAGCTAGGGAAAAAATTATAGATGGTACCTTCTATGATTGGAAGAACAAGATGGTTCCAGTATTAGGTCAACGATTATAATAAATAAGATAAGCATGTTTAAGATCATCGATCGATATATCATGAAAAAGTACTTAAGTACTTTTGTATTCACAGTTGCGATTTTCTGTGTCGTGATTGTGATTTTCGATATATCCGAGAAAATTGATGATTTCAACAAGTATGGTGCAACCATGACGCAGGTATTTTTTGAATACTATGCTTTGGGGAGTTTGCCATTCTTTATCAACATGCTGACCCCATTATTTAATTTCATTGCTGTAATTTTCTTTACCTCGAAGATGGCCGATCAAACGGAGATTGTACCGATCTTAAGTGGAGGGATGAGTTTCAACAGGTTATTGAGGCCATATATGATTTGTGCGGCTTTGATTTTTGGAATGACCTTATTATCCAACGTTTACATTATCCCCTTTACCAATAAAGTGAAGGTGAATTTTGAAAACGTTTATGTGAAACCGAATAAAGTAAGTACAACTTCCTCGTCGATTCACATGCAGGTGGATTCCAATACTTATGTGTATATGGGTTCTTTCGATACCAAATCTAAAGTAGGTTATAACTTCAGTCTTGAGAAGTTTGACGGAGACAAGATGATGGAGAAGCTGATGGCTGAGCGAGTAACCTGGGATTCTGTTGCTCGAAAATGGAGTTTACATACCTATACCACTCGTGAGATCAAGGGATTGAAGGAGGAAATGTTGAGTGGGGAGAAGAAAGATACCACCTTGGATATGCGCCCGCAGGATTTCGAATCCTATGAGGATGTATTCACCACGATGGATCAGCATGAGCTTAATGAGCGAATCAGTAAAGAAGAAGTTCGCGGAACAGGGATGATGAATGAACTGTTGCTCGAAAAATACAAACGAATTATTAACCCGTTTTCGGCTTTTATTTTGACTTTGATTGGGGTTTCCTTGTCGTCGAAGAAAGTCCGTGGGGGGATTGGCTTGAGTTTAGGTTTAGGGATCGGCTTAAGCTGTATTTATATTGTACTTGAGAGATTTTCAAGTATGTTCTCTATTAAGGGAGGTTTGGATCCTTTGATTTCGGTATTAATTCCCAATGTCATCTTCTTGATATTGAGTTTTTACTTATTGAAAAAGGCGCCGAAGTAAGCATATCAAACCATGTCACAATTGACTATCAACCGCAATACATTGATATTGCATTTCACCGTATTAATTTGGGGATTTACGGGAGTATTAGGGGAATTAATTACTGTTTCTGCCCTTCATTTGGTGTGGTATCGGGTTTTAATCGCCGCAGTTTCACTTGTTGTCTATTATTTCTTTAAACGCAAATCCTTATTGGTTTCCAAGGGTCAACTGATGCAATATTTAGGTGTTGGGTTGCTCGTTGGATTACACTGGGTTTTGTTCTTTCATGCCATCAAGGTGTCGACTGTCTCGGTGACTTTGGTGACCTTATCCTCCGTAACGCTGTTCACTGCAATATTGGAACCAATCATCAATCGAAAGCGAATTTCCATTGCTGATGTTGTGGTCGGGTTGGTTATCATATTCGGGATTTACCTTATCTTTAAATTTGAATTTAAATACTTCTGGGGGATCGTATTTGGCTTATCCTGTGCGTTTTGCGCCAGCATATTTTCCATTTTAAATTCTAGGATGGTGAAAAAAGGAAGTCCAACGACGATTACCTTATATGAGATGATTGGAGCATGGATTGGAGTTTCCGTTGTGATGTTATTTACTGGAGATTTTGATGAGCAGATGATCCTTAGTCAATCGGATCTTTTATACTTATTATTGCTTGGAGTGGTCTGTACAGCAATAGCTTACGTATTGGGAGTTGCGGTTATGCGGGAGCTTTCGGCTTTTACAGTGGCATTGACTACGAATATGGAACCTGTTTATGGGATTATCCTGGCCTTGCTCATTTTTGGACAAAAAGAAGCCATGAGTACGGGCTTTTATTTTGGCGCAGTGATCGTATTAACGGCTGTATTTATTTATCCTTACCTAAAGACAAAAATCAAAATTTAATTTTTTGTTGACATTGACTTTATCCTAAAGTTACAATTAGTTGCTTATGCAAACGTTTGTTTATTTTATGCAAACGATTTCGTTCTATGGATAAGAGTTAATTTTTTACTTAAACTTTTACTTTCAGAAACTAAATTGTGATATCACAGAAGAGGTATTGCTAAATATTTAATTAAGTAAAGTTTATGAAAAAGAGATTTTCAAGACCATTTTTTCCATTGAAAAGATCTCATTTAGTTGCAGGAGCCGTTATTATTGGGTTAAGTTTACCGGGTAGTTCTTCTGTTGCGAATGAGTTGAACAGGGATGAAGTGGAGAGCTATTCTTCACAGCAAGAAGTCAAAGGAAAGGTGACTTCAGGGGGAGTGGTTTTGCCAGGGGTAACAGTGACTGTAAAGGAAGATCCTAGCAAATCTACTTCCACGAATGCTTCAGGAGAGTTTAGCATTGCGGCCGAAAATGGTCAGACTTTAGTTTTTACGGCTATTGGTCATGAGAAAAAAGAGGTTGCCATTACAGGAACTACTGTGAATGTGGAGCTAAATTCTAGTGAGGAGAATATTGACGAAGTCGTTGTGACGGGATATTCTACTCAAAAGAAGGGTGATATCAGTGCTTCAATTGTATCCTTGGATCAAAAGAAACTGAAAGATACCAAGTCTCCGAATGTTTCCAATCTATTACAAGGAAAGGTAGCTGGGGTTGATGTTGTTGGAACAGGTCGACCGGGTCAACAAGCGAATGTGAAGATTAGAGGTCGTAGCTCTCTTTCATCAGGGACCAACCCATTATGGGTTGTTGATGGTGTTATTACACATGGGGTAGCCAATATTAATCCAAATGATATTGAGAGTATTTCGGTGTTAAAAGATGCCGCTGCAACGACACAATATGGTTCCCGAGGTACAAACGGGGTAATCGTTGTGACAACAAAACGAGCTTTACGAGAAGGAGAAGGAACTTTTTCAGTTAACCTTTCTTCGGGTATCAGTAAATTTAATTTTGGGAATTTTGATTTGATGAATTCTCAGGAGCTTTGGGACTATTATCAAACCTTCCCTAATCAAGACGATATTGATGATAATGTCAGCAAGGATGTCTTGAATAATGATTACAACTGGCTGAAAAACGGAACTCAAAATGCTCCTGTCAATGATTTTTCAGCTAGTTATATGGGTAAAACAGATAAAACCTCTGTTTTTGCCAGTGCCAATTATTATGGTGAAAAAGGTTCAATCAAGGGGTATGATTTTGAAAGGTTAACAGGCCGCTTCAATGTAGAGCATAAGCTGACCGATCGTTTGACTTTCAAGCCTAAATTAAATGCTTCTTATACGACCTATACGGATAAACAGCATTCCCTATACAATATGATGTTCTATTTGCCATGGGATAATCCATATAATACCGATGGAACTATCAAAAATCCGCAGGCTCCTAATGCTACGGTAGCTTGGTTTGGTCGTGACCATACCAACTATTTGTATGACCTGCAGTATAACTATGGGAAAGGGCAGACTTTGGATATGCAAGGGAATTTTGATTTCTCCTATAGGATTTCAGATCGATTCACATTCGAATCCATGAATAACCTAACTTATTATAATCAAACTGCAATGAGATATGCAGATCCTAACTCCAATGAAGGACGCGGTAATAAGGGAACTATATATCAATTTTCAGATAAACGTATTACAAGGTTCTTCAACCAAATGTTGAAGTATAATGAAACTTTCGGAAAACACACAGTTTCTGGTTTTGCGGCATATGAGTATTCAGATTATGTTTATTCCAGTCAAAATGCGACAGGAAAAGGGATTGCACCAGGATCTGAGATTTTAGGAAATGCGGCTAGTGTATTGGATTTTGGAGGTACAAAGAACGATTATTCCTTTCAATCAGGAATCTTGCAGGGTACCTATGGATATGATAACCGTTATAATGTGATGGCCTCCTTCCGTGTGGATGGTTCTTCCAGATTTGGTAGGGAACAACAGTATGGAGCGTTTTATTCAGTGAGTGGTGCTTGGAATATTAATAATGAAGCCTTCTTCAATGTTCCATCAATCAACTTATTACGTTTGAAAGCTTCTTATGGAGGTGTAGGAAACGTGCCTGTTGATTATTATTCTTCATTTGCTACCTATGGACTTAATGCGCAATATAATGGAGAACCAGCTGCAATTCAGAAAAATTTCCAAAATGCACATGTTAGCTGGGAGAAATCCTACGATGCGAACTTAGGTTTAGAATTAGGAATGTTCAATAGATTAAACCTATCTGTTGATTTATATAATAAAAACACAAGTGGTTTACTTTACTTCGTTGACTTTCCATCCACAGCTGGTTGGGACGGATATTGGTTGAATATTGGTGGATTGAGAAACCGTGGGGTTGAAGTTGCTTTGAGTGGTTCTGTATTTAGTCCGGGAAATCCATTTCAATGGGATTTAGGGGTAAATATTGCACATAACAATAACCGCATTACTTCCTTGAAAGACGATCAAGATATTCCAAAAGGAAATATGAGATTTTCAGTAGGACATGATGTTGATTCATGGTACATGCGTAAATGGGTTGGGGTAAATCCTGAGAATGGGGCTCCATTATGGGAATCCGTGAATGAGGAAACCGGAGAGGTGTCAACTACTTCAGTTTACAATGATGCTACATTACAATTTGTGGGAGCTGCCACACCTAAGTTTCAAGGAGGATTTAACTCGGCAATGACCTACAAAGGGTTTAATTTGAATGCTAATTTTGCTTATCAAAATGGAGGAATTACTTATAATGCTGCCAGAGAGTTGTTTGATTCAGATGGAGCTTATGCATCTTATAATCAGATGATCTTAAAAGATGGTTGGTCAAGATGGTCTCCAGAAAATCCTAATGCTACACATCCTAAAGCAGAATATAATAATACGAGTCTTTCAAACAAGACCTCTTCAAGATACTTAGAAAGCACCAATTTCTTGAGATTAAGAAATGTGACCTTGGGTTATACCTTTTCAGAGAGTCTAGTTAATAAATTAAAATTAAAAGGATTGAATGTTTATGTTTCAGGAGATAACCTATGGACATCGACTAAGTTCTCTGGATTGGATCCAGAGGCTGCAATCTTAGGAAATGATAACGCTGTAGATAAAGCAGGGGGCGGTGATGCCACTTCTCAATATCCAGCACCAAAGCGCTTGGTTTTTGGGCTTAATCTAACATTTTAAAAGAAAGAACGATGAAGAAATTATTCATATTAAGTGGGCTTGTTGGTTTGTTGATGACATCTTGTTCTTTGGATAAGGAGCCATATAATGCGTTGACCAACGAAAATATAGAAAATACCGAGGGAGCCTTAAAGGCTTTACATTTGGGGAATTACCATAGTTTGAAGGGCTGGGTTGAAAACTGGCACCGTGTTACGGAATATCCTGGAGACAATGTTTCTTTAAGTGGTACGACGACAGATAACCTTTTTTATAATTATAACTATAAGAGAGTTGTCAATAATGGTCGGGTAAATAATTACTGGGAAAACTCATATCGTGTAATTGCAGGGACAAACTTGTTAATGCAGAAGCTAAAGGAGGGTGAAGATGATGATCAGGATCAAATGATTGCTGAAAACCTTTACTTGCGCAGCTTAATGTATTTTTATTTGGCGAATGTCTTTGGCAAGCCTTATACCCAAGATCCTCAATCTTTAGCAGTACCCATCAAATTAACAGATGATCCATTTGAGGTATTACCACGAAATACTGTAAAAGAGGTTTACGATCAGATAGAGAAAGATTTATTGAAAGCGGAAGGATTGTTTAAAAGCTATAAAAGCAATGTTTACGCGAGTGTTTATTCTACCCAAGCTTTACTAGCAAGAATTTATCTATTTAAGGGAGATAATCAAAAAGCCCTTCAATATGCGAATAAAGTTATTGAGTCAGGTAAGTTTAGTTTATTGGCGGGGTCAGAATATAATAAGCTAACGGTTTCTGTTCCTGAGGAGAATAAGGAAAATATTTTTGCGATTAAGTTTGTCAAGGATCTCGATTATGCGGATGATGGTTGGAATACGATTGGGTCCATGTATGCAAATATTCTAGGTTCTGGATGGGGAGAAATGTATGCTTCTAGAACATACTTGGAGGAAGTGCGTAAATATCCAGAAGATGTACGATATAAAATGATTCAGCCAGTTGTAGAGAAGGCTGATGAATTGCATGCGTACTATGTAAATGACACGTATAAGTATGAAAGTGTTCAGGTTGTTCAATCAGGTTCAGACTATTCTTATACCGAAGGTGGAGCGAAGAAAAACCTGATTAAGGAATCGAATGGAGCAGGGGCATTCCAATATTACATCCAAATTGGAGGTAAGAAAAGAACGGTCTTGATCGATAAGAAGTTGGCGAACAGAAATGGATACCTGAAGTATTTTGTTCTTAAATGTTCAGGCCAGGAAGGGCAGGCACATTTATGGTCACCAATTATTTCCAGATTATCGGAGATTTATTTAATCCGTGCTGAGGCGAGTGCTAAATTGGGTGATGTAGCATCGGCATTGAAAGATGTAAATGTCATTAGACAAAGAGCAGGCATTCCATCAGCAGGACTATGGACAAGTTCCAATCTAAAGGGACAAACAGCATTGGATGTTGTATTGTTGGAAAGACAACTGGAATTGGCATGGGAAGGTCATCGTAAATTTGATGTTTTCAGAAATGCGAAGACCATGGATAGAAAATATCCAGGAACCCATACTGCTGGAAGTAGCCCAATATTAAGTATTGATGCGAAAAGTAATATCGCCATTGAATTTATTCCAGAACAACAAATCGTCTTGTCGAACGGGGTTTTAAAACAAAACCAATAGACAATAAGAATAAGAAAAGCTAATGAACTCATTAGCTTTTCTTATTAAATATTATCCTAATTATTTAAAGTATTGAGACTTTATTTATCATATTAAAAAAAAGAAGCAATAAAAAAGGACATTTTAACCATTTTGGAAAATTCTTAAATTTTACTTTTGATAAATGTTTTGTTGCTTAAAAGGTACAATGTAACAATGTGATTGCATAGTTGAGTTAGGAAGATTTCCAATGTGTTAAAAAACTCTATAAATCAAATTATTATGATAGTTTCTCAAAGAAGTTGGGTTAAAATTTCCTACTGGAAATATTTAAGTTTTAGGAATAAATTTTCTATCTTTCAGCATTATTTGACGAAGTCAAGTCTCTTTATAGATAAATTTATGAAAGTATTTTGATTGGATTAACCGCCAATCAAATTCAAAATAGAATTTCTAACTGTTAATTTTCAAAACTAATTTTAGGTCAACCTCACAGGTTGACCTATTTTTTTTGTGTAATGCCTGTCATTTTGTGATTTCTCACGCAAGATGTGCGATTTATCCTTAACTTTGTACCTTTACAAGATACCTGAAATTGTTGCCGTGAGGTAACGAATTAAAAGAAATATGGCAAATATCGTAGCAATTGTTGGAAGACCTAACGTTGGAAAATCCACATTATATAATCGTTTGACAGAGAGTAGGAAAGCTATTGTTGATGACTTTAGCGGAGTTACTCGCGATAGACATTATGGTCAAGCGGAATGGATCGGTAAGAAATTTACCGTTATAGACACTGGAGGGTTTGTTCATGGTTCGGATGATGTATTTGAAGCAGCGATCCGCGAACAAGTTCTGATTGCTATTGATGAGGCATCCGTTATCTTATTTGTTGTGGATGTAACCACAGGAATTACAGATTTAGATGATGAGATTGCAGACATGTTGAGACGTAGTAAAAAACCTGTTTATGTAGTCTCAAATAAAGTAGACAGTGCGAAGCAAACAAATGATTCAGCAGAATTCTACTCCTTTGGTCTAGGTGATATCTACAATATCTCTTCCATGACTGGTTCAGGAACAGGTGAATTATTGGATGCGGTGGTTAGCAATTTTGAAAATGTAGAAGAAGAAGATTCTGAACTTCCAAAATTTACGATTGTAGGTCGTCCAAACGTTGGTAAATCATCCTTGACAAATGCCTTATTAGGTAAGGAGAGAAATATCGTAACTCCAATTGCAGGAACTACACGTGATTCAATTCGCATCCATTATAACCAATTCGGACATGAGTTTTTATTGGTGGATACTGCAGGTTTAAGAAGGAAGTCCAAAGTTAACGAGGATATTGAGTTCTACTCGGTTATGCGTACGATCAAGGCTTTGGAGGATTCGGATGTAGTAATCTTAATGATCGATGCCAAAGATGGCATCGAGGCTCAGGACATCAATATTTTCCATTTGGCGGAGAAGAACAAAAAAGGGATTGTGATCTTGGTGAATAAATGGGATACGGTTGAGAAGGATCATAAGACTGCCAAGGAATTCGAACAATCCATTAAGAGCAAGATTGCACCATTTACGGATGTGCCTATTTTATTTACATCGGTAACCGAGAAACAACGTATTTTCAAAGCTGTGGAGACAGCGATGGAGGTATATAATAATAAAACGAAGAAAATCCCTACTTCTAAATTGAATGATGTGATGTTGGAAATTATTGAGAATTATCCACCGCCAGCAACCAAAGGGAAGTATATTAAAATTAAATATATCACACAATTACCAGGAAGATCGCCAATGTTTGCTTTCTTCTGTAATCTTCCTCAATATATCAAAGATCCTTATAAGCGTTTTGTTGAAAACAAATTAAGAGAGCACTTTGATTTTACAGGAGTACCTATCCAAATATTCTTTAGACAAAAATAATCAGTTTCAATCATCGTATGGAGCATAATTTAGTATTATACAATACGCTTACCCGAAAGAAAGAAAAGTTTGTACCAATACATCCGAATATGGTTGGGATGTATGTTTGTGGACCTACTGTGTACAGCGATGTACATTTAGGAAACTGTAGGACTTTTGTTTCCTTTGATTTGATTTTCAGATATCTTGTTCATCTTGGATATAAAGTACGTTATGTGCGTAATATTACGGATGCGGGGCATTTGGAAGGAGATAATGATGAAGGGGATGATAAATTTGCGAAAAAGGCAAAGCTGGAGCAATTAGAGCCGATGGAGATTGTCCAAAAGTACACGATTGGATTCCATGATGTTTTGCGTTTATTCAATACCATACCTCCAAGTATAGAGCCAACAGCTACTGGTCATATCTCGGAGCAGATTGAAATGGTTCAGGAGATTATCAAGAATGGCTTTGCTTATGAGGTCAACGGAACGGTTTACTTTGATGTGGAGAAATATGTCAAGGAGTATAATTATACGATTTTAACCAACCGTAATCTTGAGGATCTATTGAACAATACGCGTGAGTTAGGCGGTCAAGATGAGAAAAGAGGTCGTTTGGATTTTGCCTTATGGATCAAGGCTAAGCCGGAGCATATCATGCGTTGGCCATCACCATGGGGAGTAGGTTTTCCTGGCTGGCATATTGAATGTTCGGCCATGAGTAGAAAATATTTGGGTGACCAATTTGATATTCATGGTGGCGGAATGGATCTGGCAGCGACTCACCATACTAATGAAATAGCACAATCAGAAGCTTGTAACCATACTAGTCCTGCGAAATATTGGATGCATACCAATATGTTAACTGTGAATGGAACAAGGATGTCAAAATCTGCGGGCAACGGATTCCTTCCGGGGGAGTTGTTTACAGGGAATCATCCTTTGTTGAATAGAGGTTATTCTCCAATGGCTGTTCGTTTCTTTATGCTTCAGGCGCATTATAGAAGTACGCTTGATTTTTCGAATGATGCTCTAGATGCTGCGGATAAAGGGTACAAACGATTAATGTCTGCCATCGGTCTTTTGGATAAGATTGTTCCATCGAAGACTTCGAATTTCGGAGACTTGGAGGAGATCAAAAAACGCAGTTATGCCGCCATGGACGATGACTTCAATAGTCCGGTGCTTATTGCAGAGTTGTTTGAGGTAGTTCGTATTATTAATTCGATCTATGATGGGAAGTTAAACATTAGCGAGAGTGATTTACAAGCGCTAAAACAGTACATGCAGGACTTTGTGTTCGATGTATTGGGTTTAAAAGATGATCAAATTGGAGAGGGTGATAATATGGAGGATTTGATGCAAATTATTATCAATTTGCGCAATGACGCAAAGAAGAACAAGGATTTTGTGACCTCAGATCGCATCCGTGAGCAATTGACTGCCGCAGGTATTCAATTGAAAGATAGCAAGGATGGGACACTTTGGAATAAGATTTGATTAGTAAGGTAAAAATTAAAAGAATGATTAATAAAAAAGGCTTAACTCTTTTAGCCGCAACGCTAATTTCTTTTTCGAGTTTTGCCCAACTACCTGAGAAGGTAGGGGGACTTCTTTCGGTTGATAGAACAGCTGCAAACCTTTCTAAAAATGAAAGTCCATATGCTGGACTTAAATATATTGTTGATAAGGAAACCACATTCTTGGTTCCTTCGCCTGTAAATGCGGCAAATTACCTTGACAATAGACCAAACTTACCAGATCGTTTATCCTGGAACCCAAATTTTGCCTTAGTTTCCAGAAGTTTGGACTGGGGTGTTACTTCGGGACCGATAGAATTCCAGAAGATGGGGGCTATCAAACGCTATGGTCAATACCTAACGGTTTGGCATCGGGATAGAAAAGGTAACTGGAGAGCACATTTACGTGCAGAAGTTGAAAATTACGGTAAGAAAAAGGCAAGTTCTTTGGAATACTACGAGCCAGACGATAAAAACTATCTAAAACACCGTTCGGTAAAACGTCTTGAACAACGAGAAGAAGTTGTTTTACAAACGGACGAATTGTTTTCGACCATTTTGAAAGCAGATACGAAAACTGGATACAACGAATTTTTGGCGGATGATGCAAGGTTTTATTTTCCGTGGCAGAATGAAATTGAGGGTAGAGACAATGTTATCGCCTTTTTAAAGAAAGAACGGATTGAAATTGATACTGACCCTACAGAAGTGGGAAGAGCTTACAGTGGTGAGTTTGCATATACCTCGGGTACAGCAACGGTAGGACATAAGGATAAAGTTGTAAAGTTTAGCTATATCCGAATCTGGCAATTGACCGATGAATTTCAATGGAAAGTTATCCTAGAAATGATGTTTGAAAGATAAAATCAAGATATAAAAAATAAAGCCCGATCATTTGATCGGGCTTTATTTTTTATATCTGTTATTGTATTAATCTTCTTTTGAAGCTGCTAAATTATTTGATGTTGGAGTAATCCACATTTGTAATTCATCACAGGTTGCAAATTCAGGATTAATATGTACGAAGGTATTTTTAGTTTTCTTTTCGAACCATTCGCTTAAGCTTCTACGCGTTTTATCTTCTTGCGCTGCCTCCTGGATTTTAGCGAAGTCTTGTTCTAAGTTTGCTTCATGCGGCGGAATACGCTTTTTAAGGTAAGAGATTTTATAGCCAGATTTGCCAGTTCTTGGATCTTGGAATTGGTAAGGTCTTGATAACTGACCTTCTTTCAAGCTATCGATAGCCATGAACACTTCTTTCTCCAATAAGTCAACAGGAATTAAAGTTGATCTTGAAGGGGATTGGGGATTGATAACCATACCACCATTGAACTTTGTTTCTTTGTTGTCTGAGTATAATGTAGCAGCCGAACTGAAAGGGATTTTTCCACCTTCAATCTTATCATAGATGGAATCAATTTTTCCTTTGATACGGTCTAGACTTGCAGTAGTTGGTTTTGTTGTTACCAGGATATGTCTTGCATTTACCTCTTCACCGCGGCGTTCTAGAACTTGTAAGAAGTGGAATCCATATTCTGTTTCAAATACTGGAGATATCTCACCTTCTTTTAATCTAAATGCCATTGCTGAGAACTCTTTAACATAGTTTTCACGAGGAGCAAAGCCTAATTCACCACCTTGAACGGCAGATCCTGGATCTTCTGAATAGAAACGAGCTACCGTACCGAAATCAGTTCCATCAAGGATTTGCTTACGATAACCTTCAGCTTTAGCTCTAAACACATTTTTTTCTTCTTTGGTTAATTCCGGATAGATGACAACTTCTCCAATTTCAACTTCGGTGTTGAATTTAGGTAAGCTATCTTGGTTTAGTCCTTCAAAGTATTTTTTTACCTCCTGGGGAGTAACTGTGATTTTACTGATGATTGTATTTTGGAATTTTTCGGCTTTGATTTGTTCTGAAAGAACAGGTCTCATTTCCTCTTTATATTGTAATAGAGAGCGTTTCAAGAATCCTTCTAATCTTTCCTTACCACCGGCACGACGAGTCATTTCCCGCATTCTTGCGTTCAATTGGTCATCAACTTCAGATTCGGATACTTCTACAGAGTCTAAGACCGCTTGTTGAGATAACAACTTGGTCATAATCAACTGTTGTAATGCGGTACATTTGAAGTCATCGGAAGGGGTACCTCCATTTGCCAAATACTGAGAATATTGCATGTCAACATCTGATTGCAAAATAATTCCAGAACCCACAGTCGCCACCACGCGATCAATCAGTTTTTCTTGAGCATTAGCTTGAAATGTACAAGCTAATAAAATTAATATAAGTAAACTTGAAAAGTTCTTCATGTTATGTGTTGTCACGCTAAATCTAAAGTTCAATCGCAAAATTATTAAATATTATGCCTTTTTTCTACTTTTATATCGTAATAATTGTATTAATACCTAAGTCTGGCTAATATATTCGGACTAAATTACTTAAACAGCATTAAACTTCGGGCGATTTAACCATATTTAACAGATGAACAGACCTGTATTATTCTTCCTTTTTCTTTTGATGAATGTCACATTATTGAATGCACAATCTACTCAGGTGCCACTTTACGTTGGCACATACACTTCCGCGGATGGGAGTAAAGGGATTTATGAGTTTAGTTTTGATACCAAAACCGGAGATGCCAGCTTGGTTCGAGAAACAAGTACAGCAAATCCTTCCTTTATAGCGAGGACTGATAGATTTTTGTTGGCAACCAATGAAATGACTGATGGTAGTCAATCCCTTTCTTCATTCTCCTTAGGCAGTGATGGACTGACATTCATCAATAAATTAGGTTCTGGTGGTTCTGCTCCTTGCCATGTGGTAATTGGAAAGGATGGTACTTTTGCAGTGGTATCGAATTATTTAGGGGGTGCTTTGGATTTATTTAAGCTATCTCCAAACGGAGAGATCTTATCCAAGGACGATACAAAGATTTATAATGGGAGTAGTGTAAATAAAGCACGTCAAGAGGCTTCGCATATTCATTCTGCCTTTTTTGGTCCAGATAATTTATTGTATGTTTCTGATTTGGGAGGAGACAAAATATATATTCTAGACATCCAGAAAACCGATGGCGGGAAGTTTCAATTTGCTGAAAAAGGTAAAATCAATGTGAACCTAGGTGGAGGTCCGAGACATATTGCGTTTCATCCGAATGGTAAGCTGATGTATTCATTGATGGAAATGACTGGGGATATCGAAAGTTTCAAAAAGAAAAATGGCGTTTGGGAATCTTATCAGATTATTTCTATGCGTTCGCCAGAATTTGAAGGAAAAAGTGGAGCTGCTGATTTGAAGGTATCTTCAGATGGTCGATTCTTATATTCTACAGATCGAATTGACGCAAATACGATTACAACCTTTGCGATTAGTAAATCCGGTAAATTGAGAAGAATTGAAGTGAATTCAGTTTTAGGGAAAGGACCTCGTAATTTTAATTTCAGTCCGGATGAGCGTTTTGTATTAGTAGGGAATCAATTGACGGATGAGATTGTTGTTTTCAACAGGAATCAAAAGACAGGAAAGCTTACTGATTCCGGAAAGCGGATCAAGGCTTCCAAGCCCGTTTGTATCATCTTCTAATTAATCTGTTGCATCATCAGTATGGGCAATATTGTCGTGTGCCGACTTATCTGCCTTTTTAGGATCACTTTCTAAACAGTGAGTCTCCTTATTGTACATCCCTTTCAGTTCATCGACTACTGTTCCTTTCCATAGTGGGATTCCGATAAAATAGGCTGCTTTTCCAATCATATGGGCTGCGATAGGCGCAGTAAGTAGGAGGAAGAAGATGATGGCAATAGATTTAGTGGTTACTGACACATCATCAGGGAACATAATAGCTGCGCAAATCAGTAATAAACCCACACCCAAGGTGGATGCCTTTACTGTTACGGATAATCTTAAATAAAAGTCAGGCATTCTCAATACACCAATGGATGCAAAGAGAATGGATAAGGCACCTACGGTGCTTAATATGGCGAGAATAATATCAATCATCTTGTTGTTTTTCTATGTAATAGGAAAAGGCGATGGTTCCCAAAAAGGCAATCAGAGCTAGAATAATAGAGACATCCAAAAGGACTTCCTGTTCCTGACGGATGCTATACACGGTAATAATTCCAATCCCAATGGTAATGATAAGGTCCAGAGCCATCACACGGTCCACTACGGATGGTCCCTTAAACAAACGGATAAAGACCAATAATACCGAAATGGTTAATATGGGCAGAATGACAAAATCAAAATAGGTTTCTAAACTCATCGTAATATCTCCAATAATTTTCGTTCAACCCCTGTTTTTAAAGTCCTGATAAATTGCTCTTCATCTTTTAAATACATGACATGGATATAGATCGCCTTTTTATCATCGCTGATATCAATAATCAAGGTTCCTGGTGTCAAGGAGATAAAAGTTGCCAAAATATTGATTTCAAAATCCGTTGTAGTATTCACTGGATATCTGACAATACCCGGTTTAAAGAAATATTTTGGGGTGATTACATCGTAAGCCACCTGAATATTTGCCTTGATCAATTCGAATAAGAAGAAAAAGAAAAAGCTTATGATTTTTGGTACCCTATAGAAATAACGTTGATCGGTTTCATTTCTATTCATGATCCATAGGACTCCAAAGCCAAGCAAGTAGCCAAAGATAAAGTTAGAATAGTAGAGAGAACCCGTCAGGGCTACCCAGATAAAGGATAGCAAGAGGTTCATTAAAAAAAACTTGATCATTGTTCAAAAGCTTTATCGCCCAAAACGGTACGGATGTAAGGGCTAGTGTCCAACAATTCATTTGTAATTCGATCGACCACGGTGATGATATTCTCGGCATTAAAACCAATGTATAGCGTCACTGAGCACAGTATTAATATAGGCAATACCAATAATATTTTCTTAAATAAAGGCAGCTCTTTGAATTTATCTTCGACTAGCACATCTTCAGGTACATTCTTCCAGAAAACATCTGCCCACATTTTTGCAATTACATAAAGAGTTACCAAACTTCCGATAATCAATGCCGCAATAAAGAAGTATTGTTTATCCACAAATGCTTCCTGGAACAGGTAGATTTTAGGCCAGAATCCTGATAATGGTGGAATTCCAACTAGAGAAAAGAGCACCAATGCAATCACCAGGGAGATCAAAGGATAATCCTTATAAAGTCCACCTAATTTTTTCATATCCATGGTTCCTCGGACAAGTCGGATATAACCTGCAATCAAGAACATATTGGTTTTCACCATGATGTCATGGATTAGATAAAACACGGTTCCCATCAATGCTATCTTACTGAACATGGCGATACCTCCCAGCATAAAACCGATGTGACAGACAATCAAATAAGAAAACATCCTTCTGATATTGGTTTTTATTAATGCTCCGAAAGCACCTGTTATCACCGTTAAAACAGCGAGGACCATAAATAAGTTTCTGGTAAACTCGTCTGGAATAAATATGAGGCTAAATACTCTCAGAATGGCATAGATCCCAAGCTTCGTCAAGAGACCACCGAAAGTAGCGGCAACTGCTGAAGGCGGCGTATGATAGGACGAAGGTAGCCAATAATAGAGTGGGAAAACTGCGGATTTAATACCAAAGCCTAGAATAAAAAAGATGGAAGTGATTCCTACCAGGGCCTGATTGTCAAAATCCCTAATCTTTAAGGAAAGATCCGCCATGTTTAATGAGCCGGTAATCCCGTATAGAATACCAATTCCGGTCAGGAAGAAGGTGGAGGCCAGAATATTCATGGCCATATATTTTACAGCACCTTCCAATTGAGCCTTTCTACCTCCAAGGGTCATGAGTACAAAGGAAGAGATGATTACCACTTCAAACCAAACATACAGGTTAAAGATATCGCCGGTTAGGAAAGCTCCATTTAAGCCCATTAAGAGAAAATGGAAGATTGGGAAGTACCCATAAAGCATTCTTTGTCTGCTAAGTCCTACGGATGAAAATATGGACACTGCGAATCCAGCAATGGAGGTCAGCAATACCATGGTTGTACTTAACATATCCGCGACGAATACAATACCAAATGGAGGTTCCCAATTGGAGGCATTCATATGCAAGGATCCTTCAGAATAAACCTTAGCGAATAATCGGATGGCAATCAATAGTCCAATAAAGGCACCACCTACACTGAGGAAACGTTGGGATACGGTTTTTCTCCAGGCAATTAATTGTATAATGGCCGTGAAAAGATGTATGAAAACTGGGGCTAAAATATGGTTATCGATCATATATCTTCTTCTTCCGGCGTATTTAAGTCATCTAAATCATCAGTATCCACTAAAGCATAAACACGTTTTAACAGTACAATCGCGAAGGCTGTCAATGCGAAGCTGATTACAATCGCTGTCAATATCAAAGCTTGAGGGATAGGGTCGGCATAAATATCTTGAAAGACATTGTGGTCCGTATCTATAACTGGAGGTTTGCCTTTGGTAATGGACCCCAATAAGAAAATCAGGATATTGGTTCCATTTCCAAGCAACATAATTCCTAATAATAATTTTACCATACTCCTTCGAAGGATGAGGTATACTCCAGCGGCATACAAGAAACCTAAAACGAGTACTAGTAGTAGTTCCATGGATTAATCCTTCGTTAAAGAAATGGTGAATAAAATAGTTAATACCACGCCAATCACGACGAGGTAAACCCCTAGATCAAAGAATAGGGCGGAGCCGATCATTCCTATTACTGGAATTTTTTCTTCCCACCATAGTCCTGTCATTGGAGGTAATCCAAAGAAAGTAGGCATAACCACACTTACAGCAGAAATTCCTAATCCAATTGGAATCAGGGACAAGGGTTTCCTGCCCAATATCTTCATGGTCGCTTCCGTACCATTGGCAAAGCTGTGCAATACGAAGGCTATGGATGCCACTAATCCACCCACAAAACCTCCTCCTGGATAATAATGCCCTCTTAATAATAGAAAGAAGGAAAATAAAAGTAAGATGGGTAGCAAATATCGTGTTGCTGTTTGTAATATTATACTGCGCATATCCTTATTCCTTTTCTGACGATTTTAATCTCAATTTTAATAAACTATACACCCCTAGTGCGGCAATTCCCAATACCACGGTTTCAAACATGGTATCAATTCCTCTAAAGTCTGCAAGAATCAGGTTTACCACATTTTTTCCTTTCGCAAGGATATAGGCATTCTCACCATAGAAATCACTTGTTTCTGTTGAAATAGGTTCGTAAAGAACTTTTAATGCGATAATAGAAAGAATTGCTCCAAAGCCTAATGCGACGATGCTGTCACGATATCTTTCACGTTTGGAAGCTAGATTCAAGAAGCTAGGAAGTTTATAGAGAACCAATACAAATAATACCGTACTCAAGGTATCGATTGTAAATTGGGTCATTGCTAAATCTGGTGCACTATAGAAGACATACATCAAACAGATACAGTAGCCGATAACACTCATGGCCACAACCGAAGTAAGTCGGGATGGGGTTGCTACCACGATAATTAAGGCTCCCAAAAGGATAATAACGACGGCCACTTCATAAATTGTAAGTGGCGTGAGGTTATCGAAATCGATTTGAATAGGTCCACTTTGCCATAATTTATAGATCAGCAAGGCTTCTGCAAAAAGGATAATCTTCATATGGTAGGACCGCAGGTAGCCATTATGAAAGAAGTTGCTGAACCAATCGGCAAATCTTACAATATCATTGCTGTATCCGGTCAAGATACGCTGTGGGGAAATCCCCTGTAGCTTTTCTATCTTATTAAGTTTTGAAAGGCTCGGTTTGTTAGCGAAGTATAAGATTGTACCGGCAGCTAATGTTGCCAAACTCAGGATAAGCACCGTATTGAATCCATGCCATATGGCAAGGTGCATTTCTGTATCGGCACCAAAGATGCTATTGGCAGTTTGCTTGCTTAATAAATCACCCACTAATTCTGGTAATAACCCAAATAGTAATCCTAAGCAACCTAAGATAAGTGGAGGAATCCACATAGATTTATAAGGAAGGTGGAGTTTTTCGTATTCCGATGGTAATTGACCAAAGAAAGGTTTAATTCCGGCCATAAAGCCTGCTGCAACCAAACAAACATTGGTAGCTACAGCAATTATGGTTAGGATCAGGACCCAATTTTTTTCGGCATGTAAAGTTGCTTCGTAAATAAGGTCTTTTCCGATAAATCCGAAGGTGGATGGTAATCCGGCACTACTGAGAGCTGCTAATACTGCCGCAATGGCGACAGGACCCAGGACCTTTTTTAATCCGGCGAGTTTAGTAATATCGCGTGTTCCTGTTTCATGGTCGATAATACCTGTTACCAGGAATAAAGTTGCTTTGTATAGCGCATGAACCAGAATAAAAACACTGGCTGCAATGACAGCTTCCTTCGTCCCTACCCCCAATAAGAAAACCAGCATTCCCAGTGCTGAAATGGTCGTATAGGCCAAGATAGCTTTAAGATCAACCCTAAAAAGGGAGTGTATTGCAGCATATAGCATTGTAAATCCACCGATTCCAGTCAGGGTGTAAGTCCATAATTCGGTTCCACTCAGGATGGGGAAGAATCTTGCCAGGAGATAGATCCCGGCTTTTACCATGGTCGCGGAGTGTAAATATGCAGAGACTGGTGTTGGAGCTTTCATGGCTCCAGGCAGCCAAAAATGGAAAGGGAATTGCGCAGATTTTGTAAATGCGCCTATAAATATTAAGAATAAAATTAAAGGATATTGTGGGTGGTTAAGGATGACATCGTGGTATTGAATCAGTTCGGATATTTGATAAGTTCCTGCAACATTGCCAATCAATACCAATCCGGCCAGGAGAAAGAATCCACCCATTCCCGTTATGGTCAATGCCGTCATGGCACTCTTTCGGGAGGCTTCCTGATCATTATTAAACCCAATCAGGAAAAAAGAACTGATACTCGTCAATTCCCAGAAGATAAATAATAAAAAGATATTGTCGGAGAGCACCAAGCCGAGCATGGCTGACATAAACAAGTATAAATAGCCGAAGAAGCGGTCGAAAAAGGGGTGTCCTTTTAAGTAGGTTCTGGCATAGAAGAATATTCCTGTTCCGATCCCGGTAATTAGTAAGCAGAATAGGAGAGAAAGTCCATCTAATCTAAGGTTGAAATCCACTCCTAAGGAAGGAACCCAGCTTATTGCTTGAAAAAAAGTTGATCCATCGGCTATTTTAGGGACATATCCTAAATAATACAGGAATAGACCAGTTGGAATCAAAGGAATAAGGATGCTCCAAGATGATTTTAGTCTTTTGCCAAATGGGATTAGCAAAATCGAAGAAATCAAACCTAGAAGTATCGTAAATAACATGGGCGCTTTCTTAAAGTATTATGGGATTCGGCTAAAAATAATAAAAAACAGGCATTTTTCTCGCCTCCAAATTGATAAAACTTAATGCAATTCGAAAAAAATCCTCTTTTCTTTTTAAATTTAACTAGTCAATAATTAATCATTATGAATTCTAAACCTATTTCAATTTTAACCCTGCTCCTTGGGTTGTTATTTTTATCGCATGCAGGTATGGCCCAGCAAGGCTATGAAAAACCTAAATTAACAAACAGTGAGTCCTGGTCATTAGTTTTAGTTCCGGACCCGCAAACCTATGTTAAATATGATCGGAATGTGGGGATTTTAAATTTGATGACTTCTTGGATTCGGGAGAATGTTGACTCCTTAAACACCCAATTTGTATTATGTACCGGAGATTTGGTGGAGCAAAATGATTTATTAAATCCGGATACAAAAGCGGCTAACCAAAATAGTAAGCAGCAATGGACCAATACAAGTGAAGCATTTCGGAAACTAGATAATCGAGTACCTTATGTTTTGGCGACAGGAAATCATGATTATGGTCATGTCAGCGCTGAATATAGGTCTACGCAATTTGATAAGTACTTCTCTGCGGAGCAGAATGGATTTAATGCAAAGGCCTTGCGAGAGATTGGTCCTGCATTAAATGGAAATTCAACGGCTGTAAATGCAGTTTTTGAGTTTGAAACGCCACATCCCAAAAAACTTTTGGTTATAGTGTTGGAATTTGCTCCACGCAATGAAGTTCTAGATTGGGCTTTGAAAACCTTGAATCAGGCGAAATATGAAAATCATGATGTTATCTTATTGACTCATACCTATCTGGATAGAAATAGTAATCATATCAAGAAGGAAGGGTACAAGATTGAGGATGCCAACTATGGAGCGGCTGTTTTTGAAAAACTTGTAAAACCATCCAAGAATATACGCATGGTATTTTCGGGACATATAGGTGCTCCAGATGATTTTGAAGGACATATAGGTTTCAGACAGGATAAGAATGCTGCTGGAAAGACCGTTACACAGATGACTTTTAATGCGCAAGCCATGGGCGGCGGATGGTTTGGAAATGGGGGTGATGGTTGGTTGAGATACTTGGAATTTTTGCCAGATGGAATAACCGTAAAAGTGAAAACTTTCTCACCTTTATTTGCGATTTCTCCTGCAACACAAAACCTAGCTTATAAAAAGGAGAAAAATCAAGAGTTTGAGTTTTCTTTGGATTAAAGATGTAAGAATTAAATAGTATATAAAAACCCCGTCATGAATTATGACGGGGTTCTTTTTTGGAGTTTATTCTCTTTATTTGGTTAAGATTCTTAAATCAGACCTTATTTTTTCATCTCTTTAGATCCTTCAATGATAGCTTCAACAACTGTTGGGTCTTGAAGTGTAGAAGTATCACCAAGATTATTTAATTCACCTTCAGCGATCTTTCGCAAGATTCTACGCATGATTTTTCCAGATCTTGTTTTAGGCAAATCCGTTACGAATTGAATAATATCCGGTTTAGCGATTGCCCCGATAATACGTGTTACAGTTTGCAAGATATCCTGACGAGTTTTCTCAGCATCAATATGGTGGTTTGCAATCACATAAGCATAAATCCCTTGACCTTTAACAGGGTGCGGATAGCCTACGATTGCGGATTCTACCACATCGGAGTGCATATTGATGGCATTTTCTACCTCTGCGGTTCCGATACGGTGTCCAGACACATTTAATACATCATCGACCCGACCTGTGATGCGGTAGTATCCTTCAGGGCTACGGTAACAACCATCACCTGTAAAATACATATCCGAATAGGTAGAGAAATAAGTTTGTCTACAACGTTCATGATCGCCCCAAGTCGTGCGGAGCATACCTGGCCAAGGGAATTTGATACATAAGTTTCCTGATACATCATTTCCTTCGATTTCTTCACCATTCTCATCCATTAAACATGGTTGTACCCCTGGAAGCGGTAGCATTGCATAACCTGGAATTTCAGGAGTAATACCTGCGATAGGCGTAATCAGGTGACCACCATTTTCTGTTTGCCACCAAGTATCCACGATAGGGCATTTGCCATGGCCTACCTTTTCATGATACCAATTCCAAGCTTCCTCATTGATAGGTTCACCAACCGTTCCTAAAACACGTAGTGATGAAAGATCTTTACCTTCTAAGTACTGATCCCCAAATGCCATCAAGGAACGGATTGCTGTAGGAGCAGTATACAAGATGTTTACTTTATATTTCTCAACGATATCCCAGAATCTACTTGCGTCTGGATAGGTAGGAATACCTTCAAACATCAATGAAGTAGCACCTTGCGAAAGAGGTCCATAAACAATATAACTATGACCGGTAATCCATCCAATATCCGCTGTACAGAAGTACACTTCTCCCGGCTTATATTGGAAAGTATTGGCAAAGGTATAGCCGGTATAGACCATATAGCCAGCTGTAGTATGTACTACACCTTTAGGTTTACCTGTTGAACCGGAAGTATATAAAATAAATAAGGTGTCTTCAGCATCCATTTCTTCTGCAGGACAAGCTGGATTACCTTGGGTTTCGACTTTCTTGATTTCATCTTCCCACCATACATCGCGACCTTTGATCATAGAAACCGGCGTACGAGTACGGGTCAATACGATTACTTTTTCAACAGAATCACATTGCATTAATGCATCATCCACAATAGATTTTAGTTCCAGAACCTTTTGACCACGGAAACCGCCATCAGAAGTGATTACTAATTTACATTCTGCGTCATTGATTCTATCAGCGATTGAACGTGCCGAGAAACCACCAAATACCACATTATGAATTGCACCGATACGTGCACAAGCTAGAACAGCAATAACCAATTCAGGTACCATAGGTAAGTAAATACAAACACGGTCACCTTTGCGGATATTGTTATTCTTAAGAACATTAGCGAATTGCTCTACTTTTTGAAGTAGTTGTTTATAGGTTAAGACGCGGTGCGCTTCATTGGGGTCATTAGGTTCCCAGATGATTGCAGGTTGATCTCCTAATTTATAGATATGACGATCGAGGCAGTTTTCAGTAATATTTAACTTAGCACCTTCAAACCACTTTATATCGGGATCTTTAAAATTCCATTTAAGTACATTGTTCCATTTTCTTTTCCAAAAGAAATGGTCCGCCACATCCCCCCAGAAAGCTTCTGGTTCTTCTACACTTCTTTTGTAAGCTTCTTGATACTCGTCAAAAGATTTAAGCTGAAAATTCATCTTTTTTTTAAAAATTATAGGTCTACATTATCTTTACATCAGGAAATTATTTAATTCGGTCAATTAGTTATTGAATGCGGAAAAAATAAGGACCTGTATAGCTAATTTAATTTTTTTTCGATTGAAATACTAATTTTTGTAGGCTAGGAACAAATATTGACAGCAATTGTTAGGTTACAATGACAAGGTTTTTGAAAAGACTGTATTACTTTTTGGTTCATACCAATGTATTAATTGCGCTTGCAGCAGTTGCTCAATGTGCCTTGACCTATTATATTCTAAATCTACCGGTCAATGATCCGATTCTGGTCATCGAAGGAGCAACAACACTATTATTATATAATCTGAGTTTGTATCTATCCTTGCCAAAGGATCCGAGTAAATCTCCATTTCAAAGAACCAGATGGATCGGTAAAAATATGTGGTTGTTTTGGTTGTTAAGTGCCATAGCTACAGTGATAACCATTTGGGCACTTTTTCAGGTGCATTTAATGACTTTGTTTTTCTTGGGATTTATTGGCGTGATAAGTTTGGCTTATGCAGTGCCATTGCTGAAAGTGAAGGGTAAATGGGTGGGGATGCGTCAGGTTCCGGGCTTAAAGGTGTTTTATATAGCCTTGGTTTGGTCCTTAAGTAGTGTTGGATTGCCGGTCGTGGAGCTGTATGCCAATGGCGCCAATATTGATTGGTATCAAGCAAACTATCTGGGACTTGTGAAAATCGTATTTCTAGTCCTCTGTACATTGCCTTTCGATATTCGGGATTATGAACAAGATAGTTTATATAACCTGAAGACCGTTCCGATTCTCTTGGGAAAGCAAAGGGCAATTAATCTATCCTATGGAATAGGCGTATTTCACTTGATTCTTATTCTTTTATCGCCGAATACCTGGGCAGTGCGGATAGCTTTGCTGATAACAACAGTATTGATTCTCATTATGTTCCGATTTATTATCTTTTCGAAAGAAAAGCATTATCACCATGTCTATCTACTGGATCTCGCACTAGTGTTACAGTGGTTCTTTGTGTGGTTATTGATTTAGAAATGCAATAATCTTATCAGCTAAGACATCAGAAAGCTTATAATAACTTTCGAAAGTCCATCCGGCCACATGGGGACTTAAAAGGACATTGTCTCTTTCAATCAGGTTTTGATACCAGGATTGTTCTCCCAATGCTGGGAATTTCTCCACAGGCAAGACATCAAAAGCTGCCGCGATTATTTTTCCTTCATCTAATTTTTTGATAACTGCAGGAACATTGACTATTCCTCCACGAGCCCCCATTAGGAAGAAGATGGGTTTTCTAAAATGGAATAGATATTCATCATCCACCATGCCTTTTGTTTCACGGGTAAGTGGAATATGGAAACTCAATACATCCGCCCGGCGGACAACCTCTTCCATAGAAACCTCAGTGGCATACTGGTCAGAAAAACCAGTTTTATATTTGTCATAAGCAATCACATTGACATCGAAACCAGAGAGTTTTTTCGCCATTGCTTGACCGTTATGACCATACCCAATTAAAGCTACGGTTCTACCTTTTAATTCATAGCCACGATTTTCTTCACGATTCCATTGACCTGCACGAACTTCTCTATCGCCACGATTCAGGTTGTTCATTAGACTGAGCAGCATTCCAATCATATGTTCACCCACAGCATCACGATTGCCCTCATTTGCAGGAATCAAGAAAATCCCTTTGCTCGCCGCATAGGCTTCATCAATATTATCCATTCCTGCACCAGCACGACCTATCATTTTCAGGTTAGGATTTATATCAATAAATTCCTTGTCGACCTGAAACTTCGAGCGAATGATTAATCCGTCAAAATTAAGAATCTGTTCTTCGGCTTGCTCTCTAGTGAAATCTGGTTGATAAGAATATGAGATTCTAGCCTTATCTAATTTCTGCAAGAGGATTTCGTGTATATCGTCGACTATTAAAATGTTCATAATGGATACTATTATTTCATGAAGTCTTCTTTAAACACCTTGAGCAATGATTTTTGGTTCATGCTGTCGGGCATTATTTTCATGAGTTTATTTCGGATTGAAATTAGGAATTTATTTTCCCATTGAGCCACATCACCTATGAATTTGGAGGTGTCTGTGATATATTTTGTTCTGGCCAATCTTTTCTTTTCGAAGGTTTCGAAAGCTTGTGGAACGGGCTGGTTTTTTATTAATTCTTTGGAAAGAACGGCTACATCTTCCATAGCTTGGCATGCTCCCTGTCCCATATTGGGGGTGCAAGCATGGGCAGCATCACCAATAATCAGGATGTTGCCAAAAGCAAAGTTTTTGAGTGGTTTTATATCAATAATATCACTCCATATTAAGTCGCTATCTTGGGTGTTGTCAAGAACTTCCTGTATAGGGCTGTGATAGTTTGCGAATTGATTCTTCAAATCCTGGACTTGATAATTTTTAAAAGTGGGGTTTTGCTGGGGGCCATTAATGCAGGCATACCAATAAATTCTATCATTTACCATCGGAGATAATCCGAACCGACCTTTATGCCCCCAGGTTTCAGAACCTTTTTGGATTTTTAATTGGGAGTTGTCGATTGTAGCTCGCCAGCAACTATAACCAGCATATCGAGGTTTTGAATCCGGAATTAATTGCTGCCGAAGGGGGGATTTTATTCCATCGGCTATGATCAGATATTTTGTTTTATGGATTGTTCCATCTTCAAAAAACACTTCTATATAATCTTGTTGTTGTTCAAATTTGAGTGCTTTTTTACCAGCGAAAACAGATTCTGGATTTACTTTGGACAGTAAATACTGGTGTAGATCAATACGATGTATGGCAAAGTTTTTCTGCTCATACGTTTCAGATATTTTTTTTGTGTTGGGATTGACCAAAATATCACCTTTTTGATCTAGAATGGTAAAGGAGTCCATATAATATCCGATTTCTTCGACTTCTTGTCGAATTCCGATATAATCGAGGGCATGCATTGCATTTGCTGCAAGGCCGAATCCTGCGCCAATACCTTTGATAACTTTGGATCTTTCAAAGAGAGTGAATTCACGACCAAGATTTTGGAGGGCAATTGCTGTCGTTAGACCTGCGACCCCGGCTCCAATGATGCTAAATTCACTAATGTTATCCATATCAGAGGCTTCTAGAAATTTCGTTTGTTAGGATTTCAAAATCTTGTACGGTTAAGCGTTCAGCTCTTAATTCGTAAAGTGGGTTATCGCTCATTCTATCTTTCGGTACAACGGCAGAAAGGGCATTTCTCAAGGTTTTCCTTCTTTGATTAAAGCCAGCTTTTACTACTCTCCAGAAAAGTTTTTCATCGCAGTCCAAGGTCTCACGGTTATTTCTAACCATTCTCATAACTCCGGAAAGTACTTTTGGCGGTGGATTGAATGCACCAGCTTTCACTGTAAAGAGATAGGAAACATCATAATAAGCCTGTAAAAAGACGCTTAGAATGCCATATTCCTTACTTCCAGGTTTTGCGACACAACGTTCAGCGACTTCTTTTTGAAACATGCCGACCATTTCGATCACCCGATTTCTTTCTTCCAGTACCTTAAATAAGATTTGCGAGGAGATATTATAAGGGAAGTTGCCGATAACAGCCATTTTTTCTCCGAAATATTTATTGAAATCCAGGGTTAGAAAATCACCATGGATTAATCGGTTTCCAAGCTCAGGGTATTTATCAGCTAGATATTCAATAGATTCATCATCCACATCGATCAGAAAAGTTTCGTAAGCTTGATTTTGAAGGAGGAAATCCGATAGTACGCCCATACCTGGTCCAACTTCCAACACCTGATTGAATCCTAGGGAAGGAGTTAATGCTTCAACAATTCGTTGTGCTGCATTTTTATCGTTAAGGAAATGCTGACCTAGATGTTTTTTTGCGCGTACAGAACTCATAGAGAATATTTGACACAAAGATAGTGTTTTTTAAGACAGGAGGATTTCAATATGGGCTTCCATTTGCATGATAATAGCAAATGAGCCCTAATGTTTATGATTTTTTGCTATTTTTGACTGTATCTAAAAGCATTGACGATGAGTGAAAAACTAAAAATTGGCATTTCAGTAGGTGATATTAACGGAATCGGTTTAGAAGTGATTATTAAATCATTGATGGATAATCGCGTTATGGATTTCTTCACACCCATAGTTTATGGCAATACGAAAGTTGCTTCATTTCACCGGAAGGCAATTGGCGTGAATGATTTCAGTTTTAATGTGATTAATTCTGCAGATCAGGCAAATTCAAAGCGTCCAAACATGATCAACTGTTGGCAGGAAGATGTGAAGATAACTTTGGGCGAACAGAATGAAATTGGTGGAAAATATGCTTTCATCTCCCTAGAGAAAGCTACTGAGGATTTAAAAGCCGGATTAATTGATGCTTTGGTTACTGCGCCAATCAATAAGCATAATATTCAACAGGAAGGTTTTAATTTTCCTGGTCATACAGAGTATTTACAAGCTGCATTTGGGGCGAAGGATGTGTTGATGTTCATGGTCAGTGATGAGCTTCGAGTAGGTGTTGTTACTGGACATATTCCTGTGAAGGAAGTTGCTTCTTCCATCACCGAAGATAGTATTCTACATAAATTGAGGATGATGAATGAAAGTCTGAAGAAGGACTTTTGGATTCAGAAGCCAAAGATTGCAGTTTTGGGATTAAATCCACATGCTGGCGATGATGGGTTGATAGGAACGGAGGATAAGGATATCATCAGACCAGCGATTGAGAAGGCGAATGAGGAGGATATTTTCTGCTTTGGACCTTTTCCTGCGGATGGATTTTTCGCAGCCGATGCTTACACTAAATTCGATGCAGTATTGGCCATGTATCATGATCAAGGTCTAATACCATTTAAACATATTGCTTCACGCAATGGAATTAACTTTACGGCAGGACTACCAGTTGTTCGAACTTCACCAGACCATGGTACAGGTTATGATATTGCTGGAAAGAATCTGGCATCTCATGCTTCCTTTTTAGAGGCGATATTTGAGGCCGTTCATATTGTAAATAGACGTAGAGAGCAAGAAGTTTTAACCGAAAACCCATTGGCTTTCCGCAGATTATCGAAAGATAGGGACTAAGTTCCTATTTGATTTTACATAGGCGTCCATCTGTTTACTATAAAATTCATTACTTTTGCACTTTGTTGCTATGAGTGAGAATTTAAGTCATCCCATATTTTCCATAATAAGAGAATTAGCCCATCAGGAAGGGGTTTCCTGTTTTGTGATTGGCGGTTATGTTCGTGATCGGATTATGGGCCGACCATTTAAGGATGATATCGATATCCTTGTTCTAGGGAGTGGGATTGATTTTGCGAATAAATTAGGAGAAAAACTACATACTAAAGTTGCTGTTTATAAGTCTTTTGGTACCGCGATGTTGGTATACGAGGGCTTACAAGTAGAATTTGTGGGAGCTCGTAAAGAGTCCTATCGTAAGGATTCCAGAAAGCCAATAGTGGAAGATGGAACCTTAGAAGACGATCAAAATCGCCGTGATTTCACGATCAATGCGATGGCATTTTCACTGAATGAAAGTGATTATGGAGCATTGATAGATCCATTCAATGGCGTTGATGACATCCAGAATCGCGTAATCAAAACCCCTTTAGCACCAGATATTACATTTTCCGATGATCCTCTTCGGATGATGCGTGCAATCCGCTTTGCTACTCAACTAAATTTTAAGATAGATGGGGTAGCATTGAATGCGATTTGTGAACAAGCAGATCGGATTCAAATTATCTCTAAAGAAAGAATCACCGACGAATTAAATAAAATTATTTTAGCTGAAAAACCATCCATAGGATTCAAGTATTTATTTGATACTGGCTTATTGGAGAAGATTTTTCCGGCCATGTATCAGCTGTACGGTGTGGAATACGTTGATGGAAAAGGGCATAAGGATAATTTTTATCATACCTTGGAAGTGTTGGATAATGTGGCAGAGATGTCAAATGATCTTTGGCTTAGATGGGCTGCGATTATGCATGATATTGCGAAACCAGCGACGAAAAGGTTTGATAAGAAAGTGGGTTGGACATTTCATGGGCATGAAGACCGAGGTGCCAAAATGGTCCCTAAATTATTTGCTGAACTTAAGCTGCCGCTGAATGAGAAGATGAAGTTTGTCCAGAAATTAGTGATGCTTCATTTGCGGCCGATAGTTTTGGCGAAGGATATTGTTACGGATTCAGCGGTTCGTAGGCTTCTCTTTGAAGCGGCGGATGACATTGATGATTTGATGCTGTTATGTCATGCTGATGTAACAACTAAAAATGAATACAAAAAACGAAAATACCGAGATAACTTTGAGCTGGTTAAGCAAAAGTTGAAAGACGTTGAAGAGCGAGATCACCTTCGGAACTGGCAGCCACCTATTGACGGTGAGGACATTATGGAGACCTTTGGTATTGGACCTGGGAAGCATGTCGGTATGATCAAGAAGGCTATTCGAGAAGCGATCCTAGAGGGTGATATTCCTAATTCGCGAGAGGAAGCTCTAGCTTTTATGGTAGAAAAAGGAAAAACATTGGGCTTAACCAAGGTTTGAAGGAATTGATTTTTTAAAAAAATATGTAATTTTAAGCTTGAAATAAAGCTAGTCCTATTAAATACATTTTATTAACATGGCGATTTATAGATTTAGAATAACTTTTGAAGACTACGAGGATGTTTACAGGGAAATTGACATGCCTTCAAAAAGTACATTTTTGGATTTACACACACAGATTCAGAAAACTACAGGCTATGAACTGGAGCGTTCTTCATCCTTTTACGTAAGTAATGATCAATGGAAGAAAGGGACTGAAATTGCTTATTTGCCAAATGACAGAAAAAAAGCATCTGGTGTTTTGAATGTTGAGGAGATCCGTTTAAGTAAATTTATTGATGATCCACATCAGAAATTCTATTACACGTATAACTTTGACCGTCCTTATGATTTTCATGTTGAATTAATAAAGATTTTGAAAGAGGAGGAAGGAAAGGAATATCCAGCTATCTTCAAAAAAGTTGGGGAAGCTCCAAGAAATTTAACTGCGGCGAATTTTCCAATTACAGCGGAAGAAGACGATGATGATGACTTCGTGCCAGAGGAAACTGAAGAGTATGGAGTAGATGAGGAGGATGATTATGATATGTTTGATGATGAGGAGGGCGAAGAGTCAGAAGGAGAATCGAACAAGTCTAATCAAGATGATTATTAAGAAATAATAAATAAAATATTTGAATAGATGATAGAGCTATCTATCATCTATTTTTTTTGATATAAAGCTGGATTTTTGGCAAGGAAAAATGGAAATGAGTAGACAAAAGACATTAATCGTTGTTGTTGGACCTACGGCTGTTGGGAAAACGGCATTGGCAATTGAATTGGCTAATCATTTTAAGACCTCGATTATTTCTGCGGATTCAAGGCAATTTTATCGGGAGATGAACATTGGAACTGCCAAGCCTGACCAGGATGAATTGGCACAAGCACAACATTATTTTATCAATTCTCATTCGATTACCGAAGATTATACAGCCGGTGACTATGAAAGGGAAGCCTTGATTCGGTTGGCCGTACTCTTCAAAAGCTGTGATACGGTGGTTGCTGTTGGGGGGTCAGGATTATTTGTTCGAGCATTGACCGAAGGTTTGGATGATCTGCCGAAAGCTCCAGAGGAAACCCGAGAAAGATTAAACGAATGGTTTCGTAATGAAGGCCTGGAGCCCTTGAAGCAGCGGTTGCAGGAAATTGATCCGGATTATTACGGTAGAGCAGATATCGATAATCCACAGCGTGTAATCCGTGCTATCGAAGTATATGAAGCTTCTGGATTGCCGATTTCTCATTTTATGAAAAATCAAAAGGCAAATCGTTCGTTTCAAGTTATTACGATTGGGTTAAATACGGATAGAGAGCTATTGTATAATAGAATCAACCAACGAGTAGACTTAATGATGGCCGCAGGCTTACTTGATGAAGTCAAATCGTTGATCGCCTATAGAGATAAACCGGCCTTACTCACGGTAGGCTATGCGGAGATATTTGACTATCTAGATGGTCATATTAGCTTGGAGGATGCAGTTTCTCAGATCAAGCAGAATTCACGTCGCTATGCCAAAAGACAGATTACCTGGTTCAAGAAATATGGAAATACCGTATGGTTTGAGCCAAATGAAAAGGATAAAATTATTGCTTATTTGGAAGAGCAATTACAAGATTGAATAAAATAGAAATAGCCCAGGGATGGGCTATTTCTGCTTAATAGTGTATACTTACTAATAGTTAGATGGATTAGTCATGTTATTATTTCATCATCTGTTCCATTCTTCTAAAAACCTTTCTTTCTCCCTAATTTATACTTGATGAACAAGCCATAATTATTGATTATTTTATTCAAAATCGATTAAAAATAATATTGGATAGGGAGTTGAATTTCGATTTTCATATTTGATGTATAGATAGTGTTGGATGACGTATTTCAAAGATATTGGTAAATCAGGTATAAGAAAATACCTGTTTACAGGTATTTCTGTTCAGAATAATGTTACGAAAACCATTTCGCTATTAACGCAATCGATTGTTAGGATTTGGTCGGCTCGATTTGTTTATCTTAGAATATTTTTAAATCTAAAATATGAACTCTATTTTTAGAAAGCGTTGCTTCTTAATCCCGTTAGTTTTATTTACGTATCAATTGACATTGGCGCAATCCAGAGTTGAAGAATCATTCAATGATGGCTGGAAATTCTATAAAGCCAATAATTCTACATTTTTCACTGATTTTGATAATGGTCAGAAATACTTTGAGAGTCAAGGGCAGTGGACCAAATTAGAAGTTTGGGAGGATGTGAATCTTCCGCATACCTATAATAAGGACGATATGCAGAAAGACCGTAATTTCTATGAAGGGAAAGCGGTTTATCAGAAGACCTTTACTCCAGCAGAGTCAGACCAAAACCGTAGGACCTTTTTGAAATTTGAAGGGGTAGGTGCAGTTGCTCAACTTTTTGTCAATGGCAATTACATTGGAGAACACAAAGGAGGATACTCCATGTTCACTTTTGAAATAGGTCATTCTATCAATTACGGAAAGGAGAATACCATTACTGTGATTACAGATAATAAATCCAGAAGGGATATCATTCCTATCAATCATTTCTTATTCCCGGTATACGGAGGTATTTATAGACCAGTACATTTGATCAGTACCAATAAAACCAACTTTGTAGTAACGGATCAAGCTTCACCTGGAGTTTTTATTAGACAAAAAAATGTCTCTAAACAATCTGCCGATATTCATGTAGAAGCGAAATTGGAAACACGTGAAAAGGTTTATCAAGATGTGGAGTTCGTTGTAGAAATAAAGGATAAAACTGGTAAGGTCGTTGAAACTAAAATACAGCCAATCAAAATTTCTCCACAAGGATATGCTTACATCAATGAGGTTATTAAATTAAAATCACCGCATTTATGGGATGGTGTTAGAGATCCATACCTCTATTCTATTGAAAGTAAAATAGTATCCAAAGGGCAGGAGCTGGATGTTGTCAAACAACCTCTAGGCATACGTAGCATTGAATTGATTGCTGGTAAAGGTGTCTTTTTAAATGGTAAAAAGTATCCGATGTTTGGAGTTACAAGGCATCAGGATCGTGAGGGTTTTGGGTCTGCGTTGAGCTTTGAGCAACATAAGGAAGATATGATGATGATTAAGGAAATGGGTGCTACGACGATTCGTTTGGCCCACTATCAACAATCTTCGGATGTATATGCTTTGGCGGATTCTATTGGATTCCTTACATGGGCAGAGATTCCATTTGTAAACCGTGTTTCATACTATGAGAATGACAATGCGAAACAACAAATGGCGGAATTGGTGAAACAGAATTTCAACCATCCATCCATTTATATCTGGGGTGTACATAATGAGGTCTATTCCAAAACGGCTGATGAGCAAGTGCCGGTTTTATCACGTGAATTAAGTGATATTGCGAAGACTTTGGATCCCGATCGTTATACTGTTGCGGTTTCAGGATACAATGTGATTGACCGTCCTGATAACCTAAGTACAGATGTACAAGGGATCAATCATTATTTTGGATGGTATGGCGGTAAGATCGAAGATCTTGGTCCATGGGCGCAGAAGGTTGAGAAGGATTTTCCGGAGTATAAAATCATTTTATCGGAGTATGGTGCAGATGGGAATATTGATATCGGTCAGGAAGTGCTGGAGGCACCTAAGGATGTTGTAACTGGAAAATCTTTTCCAGAGAACTATCAAACGGAGACCCATATTCAACAATGGGCGGCCATTGAAAAGAACCCTATTATCCTAGCATCGTATTTATGGAATAGTTTTGAGTTTGCTGTCCCGGCATGGAACCGTGGAGGTGTGAATGCGCGGAATTTAAAAGGATTGATCACCTTCGATAGAAAGCGGAAAAAGGATTCATTCTATTGGTATAAAGCGAACTGGAACCCTGAGCCAATGATCTATTTGGCAAACAGAAGGGATAATATGAGAACTCATAAACAGACGAAAATTCAATTGTTCTCCAACCTTTCAAAAGTGCAGGTACTGGTGAATGGGAAAGAATATACAGCTAAACCTGGGGTAAACAGCAAACATTGGGTTGTAGATGCTGTGGAGTTAAAGACAGGAGAAAATATCATTCAGGCGAAAGGAAAGAGCGGAGATAAGGAATTTACAGATGAAATGATCTGGAACTTGAAATAAACTTTTTTTTATGAAAAGAATAGTAAAACCGACCTTATTAGGTTTAGCCATATTATTAAGCCAGCAATCCTACGGTCAATGGACAGGTCCGAAGGTAAAACCGACGAATCATACGGAGGTGAAGTATGGTACTTTGACACCGAAACACCGTACAGATCCGGCAATGGAAGCTTTTAGAAATTATGGGCTCGGACAGTTCATCCACTGGGGATTGTATGCTATTCCGGGGAATGAATGGGAAGGGGTAAGTGCGAGAAAAGGTGCTGCAGCATCGGAGTGGATTAGAACCTGGTCAGGACCTACTGCACCAAAGAATTGGAAAGAAACCTATGATAACCTTTATAAGCAGTTTAATCCAAAGGATTTTGATGCCCATAAATGGGCTAAACAGGCGAAGGACATGGGAGCCAAGTACATGATATTTACCACAAAGCATCATGATGGATTTGCTTTATGGCCAACAAAATATTCAAGCTATAATATTAGTAAATCGCCATATAAGAAGGATATTGTAAAGGAGGTGGTGGATGCTTATACCGCTGAAGGAATCGACGTTTATTTATACTTTTCTATCCTGGAGTGGAATAACCCAGATTATCTGAGTAAGGAGCCTAAAACAGAAGAGGAAAAGAAAAGATTCAATAAATTCTTACAATATACCAAGAACCAATTGTTGGAGTTATTACAGAACTATTCACAAATCAAAGGTTTTTGGTTTGATGGTACTTGGGACCAATCGTGGGTGAAGGCCTATGATTTCACCTATAATTTAGAAAAGGAACTTCGAGAGAAGCATCCTGGGCTAATTATCGGATCTAGATTCAGAAATGATGAACATGGGAAAAGACACTTTGACAGCAACGGGGAAATTCTAGGGGATTATGAGCAAGGATGGGAAAGGAAGCTTCCTCAGGAATACGAATGGATAGAAGGAAATGATTGGGATGCCGTGATGACGATTCCGCCAAATGGTTGGGGTTATATGAAAGATTGGTCAGGAATCTATACCAAGAGTACTGATGATATTCTCGATATGTTAATGCATACCGTTTCTTTGAATGGAAACTTCGTGTTGAACTTTGGGCCTGATGGTAATGGATTAATGCATCCAGGGGAGGATAAAGTGGCTGCTGAGCTAGCTGAGTGGATGAAGATAAATTCAGAAGCTGTTTATGGAGTGAGACATGTTGATCTTCCGAAAACAAAGCTTGGTTATCTAACACAAAAGGATAAAAATTTATACCTCACGGTATTCAATAGGCCAGTAAACAATATTGCCAGAATAGCTATTCCTAAAAAATCAAAAGAAGTGCCGGTAAGTGCAGTATTATTAGCTAACGGCCAAAAACTTGAAGTCAAACATGCTGATATCGGTTTAGATCTCGATAAGAACACTTACTATGATGTAATAATTCCTAGCGAATTTACTTCCAAGAGAGCATTTGTTATTAAGATGGAGATGGGATTAGCTTCTGCAGAAGCGGAAAAGCTGATGGATGCAAAAATGTAAAAAGTAATTATAAATATTTATTAAGTAAAAAAAACCGGCTGTTCATTTGAACAGCCGATTTCTTTTCTATTACAATTTTACCATTTAGGATTTTGCTCGATTTTATTATTTATTGCGATTTCCTGAGTTGGAATAGGCCATAAATAATCTTTCTCGGGGTCGAACTTCCTTAGATTAGCATCCTGAAGAATAATATTCCCTTTGCTATCTACTGGTGTTGTTGCTGACCATTTTTCTCCTGAGTTATTTAAGAATTCACTAAATAAATAACTTCCCATTAAAGGTTTTTTCATTTCAATCTCTGCTGTTTTCCAACGAATCAAATCCCAATAGGCAAACCCTTCATAAGCCAATTCTACCAGTCTTTCACGACGGATTTCCTCTCTCATGTTCAAGGTGTTTGTATTGACAAATTGATTGCTCAATTTTGGCATATCAACAAAGTTAGGTTGTTCTGCAGTACCGATATTTATTTGAGGTAAACGACTTCTTAATAAATTGATGGTAAGATCTAGATCTGCATCAGTAATGCTTTCATTTAGTTCGTAGGTTGCTTCTGCGTAGATTAATAATACCTCAGCATATCTCAAAACTGGTTTGTCAATAAATGAAGACTGTAGATTCCAGAATTCCTTGTTTGCATATTTACGGATTCCATAACCACTGCGATGTTGTCTAGGGTTAGGAAGGGTATAGTTACTACTTGAGATAAATTCATCACCTGGTTTGAAAAGGGTGAAGCTCATACGCGGATCTTTTTTGTTGAAATATTCTATATATTTCATATCCTTGTTCGGTTCCACATATAACTTAGACTTCGTAATTGGAAGACCATCAGCCATCAAGTAATTGTCAACAAAATTCTGAGTAGGTAGAATATTGCTACCTTCATAATAGCGTTGTACCGCAGTGCTGGTTACACTGTTCTCACGGTTTACACCATATTGTCTAACAATAATATTTTCCTTGTTTGCTGACCCTTCACCTGCCAATTGGAATAGGTTAAAATAAGCATCATCTGTTCTTTCACCTTTAGATCCAGTCTTCGCCTGAGTGAATAGGGAGTGTTGTTTGGAATCCATTACTTCCTTTGCTGCATCCCTAGCAATGGTTAAGTGCTTTTTCGAATCTCCGTATTTATGGAATTTCTCTCTTGTTCCTTCAAACAATGCTACTCCAGCTTTAAAAGCAAGGGCAGCAGTTTTTGAAATACGACCATATTCTTTGGCTGATACCAACTCGCTGCTTGATCTCAAGTATTGGATGGCAACATCTAGATCCTTTAAGATTAAATCAAGAATTTCAGCCCGTGAAGCTCTAGCAGAGAATACTTCCGGATCACCGATTTTAAGGGTTTTTGTAATCATTGGAACTCCTCCGAATCGCTTGAACATTTCGTAATAAAAAGTTGCACGGAAGAAGTGAGCTTCGCCGATATACCAATTTACTTCAGCCTCAGCAGCTCCTTTTTCAAGGACTTTAGGAGCATTTTCGATTAATTTGTTGGCTTGGAAGATTCCATAATAATTGTAATCTCCACTTGTTGGAGGAGTAGCTCTTGAACCATCACTAATTCCTGTTCCCGATCCGCTATTGGAATATCCATAACTTGACCAAACATCCTCCGATACATCTCCTGAAGTTAAGCCTGGAAGAGTCGTGTAGAAGTAGTTTGCTGCCATTCTTAAATCACTGACTGTATTCCAGTAATTTCCGTCATTCATGCTAGTCTCTGGAATTTCGTTGACATCACATGAACTGATCCCTGTAAAGATCAAGGATCCTATAATTAAATAAATAAATCTCTTTTTCATAATTTCAATCTTATAAATCGATATTCAATCCAAATGAAACCGTTGTTGCAAATGGGTAAGGTGATACCTTGCCATCCTCAGGTCTAATTTCCGGGTCAATTGCTCCTTTGAATACTCCTAATTTTGAAACAGTTAGAAGATCTTCAGCAGACACATAAAGGCGTACTCGCTCAAATGGAAGTTTTGCAAATTGTGTTTTTGATAAAGAATAGCCTAACTGAACATTCTTTAATCTAGCATATGCTCCACTTAAATACCATTTATCTGAATTTTGGAAGTTGTGGCTACCTTCTAAAAATGGTCTTGGGAAAGCCGCATTTCTATTGTCTTCAGTCCAGTAATCCATTTGGAAATCCATTGGTAGATACCAAGAATATAATTGCGGTTGAATCAACTCATTGCTTGGTTTTAAAAGACGTTTACCAATCCCTTGGATGAAAAATGAAAAATCGAAATTCTTATATCCTAAATATGCGTTGATACCAAACTGATATCTTGGATTTGTGTCTCCTAAATAAATTAAGTCCCCTGTATCACCTAGAGTATTTCCTCCTGGAGTGATTTTACCATCGCCATTAAGGTCTATGTATTTTACATCACCTAGGCCTGGTACTCCATTTTTGTTGATAAATTGTGCGTAGCTAGGAGCATTTTGTAATTCACCTTCGGATTGGAAATAACCATCGGTTTTATAAACCCAAACTGAATTCATTGCATAACCTTCAACTAATTTATTTGAACCTGTGTAGACAACGTTGTTTGCTCCGCCATAATGGATAAGTCTGTTTTTGTTATCCGCTAAACTCACACCGACATTATAGTTGAAATCACCTACCTGGTCTCTATAACCAAGGCTGGCTTCCCATCCCCAAGTTTTTAACCTACCATCGTTTGACTTTGGAATTGCTATACCAAGGGTTGCTGGTAAACTTAAGCTAACCAACATATTGTTGTTATACTTTTGATAGTAATCAAAAGATCCAAATAATTTGCGATTTAATAAGCTGAAATCAAGACCTAAGTTTCGCGTTTCAATGGTTTCCCAGGTGATTGCCTGAGCAGGAATTGCAGACTGGTATAAGTAGGTTTGCTTGATGTCATTCAACAATAAGTTTGAATTTGTACTCAATTGTGCAATGTAATCATAGAATCCAACTCCGATTTTAGAACCCACTTTACCCCATGAGATTCTTGGTTTTAACTCATTGATAAAAGGTGTTGCTCCTTGGAACCATTCCTCCTTAGCAACATTCCATCCTAGGGAGTATGAAGGGAATACCTTCCTTCTAATATCTGGCGACAATCTTGAACTTTCATCACTACGGAAAGTAGCTTCAAAAAGGTATTTTTCTTTGTAATTATAGTTGAAACGTCCAAAAAAGGATTGTACTTTCTCTCTTTGCGCCCCTTGATTATGCGATTTATTCAATGGGTCTGAAGTAAAATTCAAGCTAGGGCTATCATTTACATATAGGTTTTTCGTAGAAGCCGTAATATATTGATAATCGTGATCATAGAACTGATAACCTCCCAATACATGGAAATTATGGTTTTCAGCAATTGTAAGGTCATAATCAACTAAGGCCTGCACATTTTGCTTCAGCGTTTTATAATTCGTAATTGAGTAGGAATTAGGGTTGTTTAACTGCGTTTTACTTTTTGCAGTTGGCCCAGAATAATAATCTACAGTCCTTCTGAAGTTACGGTTTTGTAAATCGATACTTTCGCGGCTATACATCAACCTAACCTCTAATCCTTTTACTAAATTATTGACCGTCGCTGTAACGTTATTGAAGTAAGTTCTTTTTAAATCATCATTAAAACCACCATCTTTCATCAATGCATAACCAAATGCTGAGGATGTTCCACTTCTATAATAAGTTCCATCTTCGTTATAGATAGGGAATCTCATTCTTGAGGAATAAAACTGACGTAAAATAGAGTTACCCCCACCGTCAATAGAATAGCCTCCATCCTGAGGGTTATCAGTTTTTTGATTAATGAATGCATTTCCAACATCCAATTTCAAATAATCAGTCACTTGTGCTGAAATATTTGCCCTTGCATTGATTCTTGAAAATTTATCATCACCGACTTTGAACATACCATTTTGGGCCATATTTCCCAATGATGCCATATAGGTAATCTTTTCACTACCCCCTGTGAACTGTATGTTGTTGTTGTAGATATTGTATTTCTTTTGAATGACTTGATCCAAGATATTCTCTTGGTTATAAGTTCTCCATAGGTCGTTTGATCCTAAAACGAATGTAGGACCATTAACTGCATAATTTAAATCCTCTTCATTATATTCCTCGGCGATTCCTGCATTTTTACGTGCTAGGTTAACATAATTCATTTCATCGATCAAGGAAAGTCTGTCTGGCATTGATCCAGGTCTTTGAATCCCTAAATTACTGGAAAGAGAGATTCTACCTTTTCCTGATTTACCTTTTTTGGTGGTTACTAATATTACACCTCCTGAAGAGGCCGCTCCATAGATTGCTGTCGCACCACCATCTTTCAAGATGCTGATATTCTCTACATCACTCGGATTTAAGGCAACAAATGTTTCTTCAGAACTGATCACTCCGTCGATTACGACAAGTGGTGACACCGAACCGTTAGCTGAAGTTTCCCCACGGACGGAGATGTTCAAACCTTGGCCGCCTGGTCTACCTGAATTTCTGGTAACAACCAATCCTGGTGCAGCGCCTTGAAGCATATTCGTAATGGTTGGAGAGGGTCTGTTTTGCAAAACTTTAGGGTCAACCTGTGATACAGCACTCGTTAAATGCGATTTCTTTTGTGTACCATATCCTACAACGACAACTTCATCCAATACATCTTCAGAGGAGTCCAAGATCACATTTTTAGCATTAGATGCCGATACGCTCTTCGTTGTATATCCAATAAACGAAAAACTTAAAACGGACGAGCTGCTTGAAACAGCAATGCTGAATTTACCATTTGCATCTGTTGAGGTGCTTTTGTTCTCATTTTGGACAGTAACAGTTACGCCTGAAAGCGGATTACCATCTTTGTCTTTTACAGTTCCAGATACTTCGGTTTGTAATGATTTGTTAAATGTAATATTTGCGTAATTACGCGAAATTTCAATTTTCCCTTCATTCCCGAATGTTGCGGTTGCGAAGAGTAGCGAGGGTGATAATAAAGCTAAATGAATAAATGCTTTAGACCACCTCACTTTAGTAAAGTAGTGATTTTTGTTCATTTCATTTCTGATCAATAGTTGTTAAGAGTTATTTGGCTATTTCGCAATAATGGTAGGAAAGTTATTTAAGAATGAAAGAATGACTACTCAACACAAACGTTTGTGTTACTTACGAAAACGATTGAGCCTAGACAATATTTCCACATTATTTTCACTGAAATTGGAGATTTGATTTCCTTATTAATTAAAAATTTGAATTTTCTTGTTGTAGGTCTAAGTCACTTAAAAACAGGTGTTTTTACAAATAAAAAAAGACCATCAAATTTGATGGTCTTTTTATGAAGATGAAAATCTTTAATTTATTTAACAATGAAGTTCCATCCAAATGGATCCTCAATTTTACCATATCTTAAATCGTTCAAGTAGGCAAGTACTTTATTCGAGAACTCACGGCCTTCAACCGGAGGTAATTTATAATCTTGACCATTAAATCCAATTCTATCAATATGGGTAATGGTAGCAGCTGTACCTGCAGCGAATGCTTCGGTTACTGTTCCTGCTTCGATACCTTCCAATAGCTCTTGAACAGATACTTTTCTTTGTTCAGCTTTATAACCCCATTTTTCCGCAAGTTCCATAATGGTTCTTCTGGTTACACCATGTAAGATTGTGTCACCATGAGGAGTAATAATAGTATCACCAATGCGGAAGATTAAGTTTGCTGTACCAGCTTCCTCGATGTATTTGTGTTCCAATGCATCTGTCCACATGATTTGATCATATCCTTCGTTGTTCGCCAACTGAGTAGGATATAGTGATAATGCATAATTACCAGCATTTTTAGAAAATCCAACACCACCTTCAGCAGCACGTGTATAATGAGTTTCTACTTTTAAACTGATTGGTTTGCTATAATATGCTCCAACAGGACAGGTAATAATAATAAATTGATAAGATTTCGATGGATGTACTCCTAGAGCAGCTTCAGTCCCGAACATAAATGGACGGATGTATAAAGCTGTTCCTTCTTTCGATGGAATCCAATTGCGATCTACATCTAATAATTTTTTCAATCCATCCATGAAAATCTCTTCAGGGACTTCTGGCATCTCTAACCTGCTGGCGGATTTATTAAAACGCTCCCAGTTTTTGTCCGGACGGAAGATACTTACTGTACCATCCTGAAATTTATAACCTTTAATACCTTCAAAAATGGCTTGTCCATAATGTAAAGCTGACATCGATGGGCTAACACTGAGGTTTCCGTAAGGTACAATTTTTACATCTTCCCATTGCCCGTTGTCATAATTGGCAACCAACATATGGTCAGACATTATTTTACCAAATACTAAATTATCAAAGTCTACTTGTGAAATTCTTGATTGTTGTGTAGGCTCTACTTGAATAGTGAAATTTTCTATGGCACTCATATCAAAAAGAATATTTATTGCTGTGCAATTTAGGGAAAAATATTAAAAGCTTTATTGAATTCTGGATTATTAATGATTCCTATTTCATATTCCTTCCATTTGTTCCTTTATTTCTTATTAATCAGGCTATTTTATTTAAAATGAAATATGTATGTTTTCCTATCCATAACTGTATACAGTTTGCTATACAAACAAACTGCTGAATTCGATTGTTAAAGGATTTCTTACCAGTTTTATTTCTCGGTACAATATTTGGATTAGGGCTTATGCTTTTTAGCAAGCAAATGAAAAGGAGAACGAACCAATTATTGGCGTTATAAAGAGGGGATAATGGATGTGCTAAATTTTAAAGGACATCGATATTCATTCTACTCTTTTTTTCAAAAATTAAAAGGCATGTAATTAAAGGTTTAACTAACAAATCCAAAAAATGGAAAGAGAATCGACTGATTTAAATGCTCAAGCCGCTCCGACAGTAGGAGTATGGAAATTTATCCTAGGTTTTTTTATCTACCTATATAAAACAGCAATTCGTCCCTAATTTCACATTGGGACGATTGAAACAAAGTATAGCCAAATTGGCTAAGCAATAGCTATTAATAAGCTTGGATTAACTTTAAGAGTGGGTCTAAGTATTCCCTGTTATTAGCAAGGCGAGGCACCTTATTCTGACCGCCTAATTTACCCCTACTTTTCATCCACATATAGAAACTACCTTTCCTAGCTTGATGTATTATCGGGAATGAAAGTGCCATGTTTTTATATCGTTTTGCATCATAATCCGAATTTATCTCTCGAAGGGTTGCATCTAAGATTTCTCCAAATCGTTGGAAGTTATCGGGTTCTTGCTCAAATTCAATAATCCACTCATGTGCGCCGGCAGTTTTATCATTGAAATAAACTGGTCCTGCTGTATAATCTTGAATCGTAGCTCCTGTTGCTTTACAAGCGACTTCTAAAGCCTGATCGGCATTATCTACAATAACTTCTTCACCAAAGGTGTTGATGTATTGCTTGGTTCTTCCTGAAATTTGAAAACGATATGGGGAAAGTGAAGTGAATTTAATGGTATCTCCGATTTTATACCGCCAAAGCCCTGCATTGGTAGAAATAATCAAAGCATAGTTCTTGCCTAATTCCACTTCATGCAAACACAAGGTTTTTGGGTTTTCTTCATGGATTTGATCCATAGGCAAGAATTCGTAATAAATCCCATAATCCAGCATCAATAACAGATCCTCGGAATCAGAACGATCCTGAAGGCCAAAATAACCTTCTGAAGCATTATAGTTCTCCAGATAGTACATATTGTCCGAAGGGATTAGCTTTTTGAATTGCTCTCGATACGGTCTGAAGCTCACACCTCCATGACTGTAGAATTCTAAATTTGGCCAAACCTCCAAAAGGTTGTCTTTGCCTGTTATTTCAAGAATTCGGTTCGCCATGACCATGTTCCAAGTCGGCACACCCGCTAAACTCGTTACGTTTTCTTTGATGGTAATTTGAGCGATTTGCTCTATTTTCTCTTCAAAGTTGGGGTTTAAAGTGACCTCAATATTTGGAGTTCGTTTAAATTCTGCCCAAAATGGAAGATTTCGGATAAGGATGGAAGATAAATCTCCATAGTAGGAATCAGGGCTAAAGTTATTGATCTGGGAAGATCCCCCGATAACCACCGATTTACCCATAAAAACCTTATTCTCGGGTTTGTTATGACAAAAAATCGAAAGCATATCCTTACCACCTTGGTAATGACATTCTTCCAAAGATTCAATGCTGACAGGGATAAACTTACTCCGATCAGAGGTAGTTCCTGAAGATTTCGCAAACCATTTAATATCTGAAGGCCATAAAATATTCTGTTCGCCCTTGATCATCCGGTCCACATAGCCTTTAATATCATCATAATCCTGGATCGGAACCCGATTCTTATACTCTTCGGGAGTATAGATGCTATTATAACCATATTTTTTCCCCCATTCTGTTGCTTCTGCAGCTGAAATAAGGCTTTGAAACCACTCATCTTGAACATCATGGGGATACTTCATGAACAAATCAATCTGATGCATCCGCTTTTTCATTATCCAAGTAAAAAGAGAATTCAATAAAGCCATAGGGTATTCAGGATATTTAGGTTTTTAGAATTTTTTACGTCTTAATTCGAAGTGTCTACCCAAATAAAATTTACGGGCAAGTTCATTATCCGCAATTTCTTCTGGCGTACCTGTTAACATGATTTTACCTTCTGTCAATAGGTAGGCTCTATCTGTAATAGAAAGGGTTTCTTGAACGTTGTGGTCGGTAATAAGGATCCCGATATTTCTGGTTTTAAGTTTTGCAACGATAGTTTGGATTTCCTCCACGGCAATCGGGTCAACCCCTGCAAAAGGCTCATCCAAAAGAATAAAGTGTGGATTTGCAGCTAAGGCGCGAGCAATCTCGGTCCGCCTACGCTCACCACCGGATAACAAGTCACCGCGGTTTTTCCGCACTCTATGCAAACTGAATTCCGTCAAGAGCTCCTCCAGTTTCGCCTTCCGTTCTTCCTTATTCGGATAATGGATTTCAAGAACCGCAAGGATATTATTCTCTACCGAAAGCTTCCGGAATACAGAGGCTTCCTGCGCCAAATAACCAATTCCTCGTTGCGCCCGCTTATACATCGGGTCTTGGGTAATCTCCAAATCATCTAAGTAAACATGGCCATCATTTGGCTTAATCAATCCTACAATCATGTAAAATGAGGTCGTTTTACCAGCTCCATTTGGCCCTAGTAATCCAACAATTTCTCCTTGTTCTACATGAAAGGAGACATCATTAACGACAGTACGTTGCTTATATTTCTTGATTAAATGTTCTGCTCTTAGAATCATGTGAATAAACCCTTATTTGCAAATATATTTTTTAAAATTGAATTGCCTTTACATTTAGTTGCAAATTCTTCTTCCCACGCCAAGTGTTTTCTTCAATGCTGAAACAGATATCAAAGGCATTTCCGGAATTAATTTGCCCAACAAACTCGCCTAATCCAAATCCAATACACTCAAATATAGGAGAATCCTCTTGTTTTACAGAAAATTTAAGGTGTGTGGTTCCTACTATATACGCATTGTTGCCCATCGTTACGCCCTTGCAAATAAAGGTCGGAGCTTCATTTTCTGGACCAAATGGTTGAAACTGTTGTAACACACGATTAAATTTAGCGTCAATCTCCGAAAGTCTGATTTCCTTCTCGATGGATACCTCCTGCTGAAGCATTTCAGGTTTGATGCTTTTGCTCACAACCTCTTCAAAACGCTGCTGGAATAATCCAATATTATCTGTTGGCATGGTTAATCCCGCAGCATATTTATGTCCACCGTATTGGTCTAATAAATCACTACATTCACTTAATGCTTCATATAGATCAAATCCCAAAACAGATCTTGCTGATCCGGCAATATGTCCATTGGTATTGGTTAAAATAATGGTTGGACGATAGTACTTCTCCGTCAATCTGGAAGCCACAATACCAATTACTCCTTTATGCCAGTCTTCTTTATATAGTACCGTAGTTTTACGGGTTTGTAAATGCAGGTTATTATCCAAAAGATCTAATGCTTCCTTGGTAATCTGTAAATCATAACCCTTACGTGTATTATTTTGATCATCAACATTCGCCGAGAATATTTTAGCTTCCGGCAATGTTTTAGCGATCAATAGTTTTACAGCATCCTTGGCATGATCAATCCGTCCAGCTGCATTGATCCGGGGACCAATTTGAAATACAATATCATTTACAGTGAATTGTCCGGATTTATGTGTTGATAAGTTGATTAGTGCCTGAAGGCCACAGGAAGGATTGCTATTTAATTTTTTCAGACCAAAATGGGTCAATATACGGTTCTCACCAGTAATAGGCACGATATCAGAAGCTATACTGACAGCTACCAGATCCAAATAATGGTAAGCTCCATCCATGTTCATCCCATTCTGTTGTATAAAGGCTTGAACAATCTTGAAGCCGATTCCACAGCCTGATAATTCTTTGTAAGGGTAGGGGCAATCGTTTCGCTTAGGGTCTAAAACAGCAACGGCATCCGGGAGTTCATCACCTGGTAAATGGTGATCCCCAATGATAAAGTCAATTCCAAGAGAATTCGCATATTCAACCTTATCAACTGCTTTGATACCACAGTCAAGGGCGATTATCAACGTAAATCCATTTGCTTTAGCATAGTCAATTCCAGTGTTGGAAATACCATAGCCTTCGCTATATCGGTCGGGAATATAAAATTCTATCCCTGAATGAAAATCTCTGAAAAAACTGTAAACAACAGAAACTGCTGTTGTTCCATCGACGTCATAATCCCCATAGATCAATATCTTTTCCTTGTTCCCAATAGCACGTTCAATCCTATTGATGGCAAGGTCCATGTCTTTCATCAAAAAGGGGTCATGTAGATGGTCTATGGATGGTCGAAAGAACTCTTTCGCTTGATCGAAGGTCTCGATCCCTCGGTTAATTAATAATTCTGCAATAATGTGGTTTACACCCAGTTCCTTTTGTAGCTTTTTTGACTTGTCTGCGTTCTTTTTAGGTTTCAGCACCCACCTTTTTTGCATATCTTTGCCTTCTAATAAACGTGTAAAGATACATTATATCAAGGTACTTACCTAATGAGAACCCCGATGTAAAATGATATGCACACATAACTGTCAAGATAACAAACAAATACAAATGGCTCGAGCGCACTCACTATTTGAAGGTTCTTACTCTGTAGATAAAAGCAAACAATTTATTCCCTTCGATCCCAAGAAAGATGATCCAAAAGATAGACCTGGATCCTTATTTATCCATGTCCATCCGTTTCTAATTGAGACCAAGGACGGATTGATTGTTTTAGATACTGGACTAGGACTTCGCAATGAAAATAATGAACTTGTCATCCACGAAAACATCAAGAAACTAGGTTTTTCGGTAGATGATGTCCGTTATGTCCTGATGACGCACCTGCATAAAGATCATGCAAGTGGCATGGTTGATATCAAAGATGGCGTAAAGCGTCTGGCATTCCCAAATGCAGAATATGTCATTCAGGAACAAGAATGGGAGGCCGCTTACAGCTCAGAATCTCCTTCATATCGTACTGATGTTTTTGATGTACTGCAAAGAAGTGGTAATATCCTGTTTGTAAATGGGGATGGACAGCTAACGCCAGAAATCAGATACGAGCTTTCAGGTGGTCATAGTGAATTCCACCAGGTATTTCATGTGGAAACTGAAGGTGAACATTTTTTCTTCGGCGGTGATGAACTCCCTGAGCCAGAGGAAATTTTCAGAAGCTTTATCGCAAAATACGATTTCGATGGCCGTAGAGCGCGGGATCTAAGAGCGGAATACTGGGCAGCTGGTGCTCCTGAAGGATGGGTATTTTTGTTTTATCACTCCAAAAACATCGCTGTTGGAAGGCCAGAACAAAGAGCAGATGGCTCTTATAAGATTGTAAATGCCGAATAATCCAACGAGAATCGATATATTTGAAGATAACGAAGTAATAATTTTTCTAATTTTTAATTAAATAATAGAAATCATGTCGATAGTTAGAGAAAGTGACCTAATTGGTATTGGTAAGAAATACCAAATTGAAACTGATGCTGGAGACAATATGGTGGTTGTCATCCATGATGATGGTCGTCGAGAATTGTACCGCCATGACGACGATGACAATGAAACCCACTGTGTAATGACTTTGTCGGATGAAGAATCACGCCAGGTTGCAGGGATTCTTGGAGGGCTATCATACAAACCAAAAGCGTTGGAAACCATCGAAGTGGCATTAGATGACTTACGTATCGAATGGTACAAGGTAGGAGAGTCCAATGATGGCGTAAATAAAAGTATTGGACAGCTGGAAGTAAGACAGCGTACCGGTGCCTCAATCATCGCTGCTATTAGGGAAGAAGAAACTATCATCAACCCTGGACCTGATTATGTAATCACGCCTGGTACCACCTTGGTGATCGCTGGAAAGCAGAAGAATATCAAATTATTAAAAGAAATTTTACTATAAGAATTTATGCACAGTAACCTTATCATAGAGATTGGAATTGCCGTATTATTAGTCGCTTTAGTTGGTTTATTAGCCAACAGACTCAAATTTTCAGTAATTCCCTTTTTTATTGTTATTGGTATGGTGCTGGGCAATCAAAACTACCCAGGTTTTGTAGCCGATTTTCTTGCTAAAGTCAATAATGAAAACTTAACTGCCGCTGTTGATTCCGTTTGGTCCTTTCTGACTTTTACTGAAAGTAAACCCTTTATCGACTTTATGGGCAGATTGGGTGTTCTTTTCCTCTTATTCTATCTCGGTCTTGAATTTTCTGTAGGGCGATTGATAAAATCGGGTAAATCCATCGTCGCAGGTGGAAGTATCTATGTTTTACTCAACTTCCTGTCCGGAATATTGGTGGGATGGATGATGAATCTTCCTTTCAAGGAAATGATGGTGCTGTGTGGTATTATGACCAGTTCATCCACTGCCATCGTAGCAAAAGTGCTGACCGACCTGAAACGTACGGCAAATCCGGAAACTGAAGTGATCATGGGAATGATCATGTTTGATGACCTCTTTATAGCCATGCATATTTCCTTCCTCTCAGGATTGATTTTAACAGGTGGAGGCTCCTTCTGGACCGTTGCTGGTACTTCCTTGCTCGCATTGGGATTCATCCTTTCCTTCCTGATTTTGGGAAGAAAACTAGTCCCTTTCATTGATAAACTACTGCATGAGAAATCCTCCGAACTGTTCGTTCTAATCATCTTTAGTTTGCTGTTCACTATTGCAGGATTCTCAGAAACTATTCATGTGGCTGAAGCCATTGGAGCATTGATGGCAGGTTTAGTATTCGCTGATTCTAAATACTTGAAAAAGATTGAAGGCATCGTATTGCCCTATAAGGATTTCTTTGGAGCGATGTTCTTCTTCAGTTTCGGGCTTTCCATTGATATGTATTCTTTAGGAGGAGCTGTCGGATGGGCGACCTTCGCTGCTGTTATTACCGTTATTGGAAATGTGGCATCAGGATATTTCGCAAGCCGATTCTCTGGTTTGAAACCAAAAAACTCAGTCGATATTGGTTTTACCTTGTCAGCAAGAGGAGAGTTTTCAATTATTATGGCAAATATTGGAAAAGCAGGTAAATTATTGCCGGTTATTCAATCCTTTGTCGTAGTCTATGTATTGATCTTATCCATCATTTCACCGCTGTTAACCAAAGAGTCTAGAAATATCTGGAATAAATTGGCTGGCCAAAATGATGTTCCTAAGAAACCTAAAAAGAAGCTTAGTGATTTAGAAGCTTCTGTTCAAGATAATAATTAACAAAAAAGCGCTGGTGATAAACCAGCGCTTTTTTGTTAATCGTCGTATCCGAATCTCTTCAGATAGTTTTTCTTACTTCTCCAATCTGGCAGAACTTTCACAAATAGTTCTAAAAAGACTTTTCCTCCGATAAATTCTTCAATATCTTGGCGGGCATAGGTACCTACCTTTTTAATCATCGATCCTGCTTTTCCGATGATGATGTTCTTCTGCGAATCACGCTCCACAATAATTTCTGCAGCAATTCGGGTAATATGGGCTTCCTCCTTGAATGCAGTCACCACAACCTCGGTACTATAAGGGATTTCCTTGTCGTAAAGCTTGAATACTTTCTCACGGATAATCTCTGAAACAAAAAATCGCATGGTTTTATCTGTCAACTCATCCTTCTCATAGTAGGGTGGATGCTCAGGAAGCTTGCTTTTGATATAAGCCATAACAGCTTCAACATTGTAACCCAATAATGCCGAAATCGGAAATACCGCATCAGGATTGATCTTCTCTTGCCAAAATGCAATCTTCGCTTTGACTTCCTCCTCTGAAGATTTATCAACTTTATTGATGACCACGGCAACCGGAGAACTCGTGTTTCTTAATTTCTCTAAAACATCATTCTCATCATACTTTTCGTGGATGTCTGTAACAAATAATAGAACGTCAGCATCAATGATGGAACTCATAACGAAGTTCATCATGGACTCTTGAAGATCATAATTCGGTTTTATTACACCTGGCGTATCAGAAAAAACAATCTGATAGTCTTCATCGTTGACAATTCCAATGATTCGGTGTCTAGTTGTCTGAGCCTTAGGGGTTATGATGGACATCTTCTCACCCACTAGGGCATTCATCAAGGTCGATTTACCCGCATTAGGCTTACCGATTATACTTACGAATCCTGCTTTATGTGACATTATTTGATTTTTTATTTGTTTTACAAAGAAACAAATAATATCTTTGTGCTCCAATTCGGAGATAGTATAATCTACTTTTAAGTAATACCAACGTAGATTTCTAGAAAATATATTGCGGGGTGGAGCAGTTGGTAGCTCGTCGGGCTCATAACCCGAAGGTCATCAGTTCGAGTCTGGTCCCCGCTACTAAAAACAAAAAAGGATTGAGCGCGAGGCTCAATCCAAAAGAAATTCTTAAAATACATTGCGGGGTGGAGCAGTTGGTAGCTCGTCGGGCTCATAACCCGAAGGTCATCAGTTCGAGTCTGGTCCCCGCTACTACGAAGGTTTCAATCGAAAGGTTGGAACCTTTTTTTATTTCTATAAATTCGAATCCTTGTAAAATATCAAAGGCAGCCCCTTCGAGCTGCCCTTAATAAAAATGGAAATACTTTATTTCTTACCCTTAGAAATAATAATTCTCTTAACTATATCGCTGCTGCGGTATATATAGCTTCTTTACTTTCTAAAACTGAAGTCCCCATTAAAAACTCATCAACCTTTCTAGCACACTCCCGACCTTCTGAAATTGCCCATACGACCAAGGATTGACCTCTGCGCATATCCCCAGCAACGAATACCTTGTTTACATTAGTCTTGTATTCCGTTTCGCTGGCATCTACATTCCCTCGATCCGTCGTTCTTATGCCCAATTGGCTAAGTAACCCTTCCTGCTGCGGATGTAGGAATCCCATCGCTAGGGTCACGAGTTCACATGGAATCTCTCTGGTTGAACCTTCAACCTCCTTGAAGGATAAAGGTCTGCCGGATGGGTCTAATTCCCATTCTAGGTCAACTATCAAAGCAGCTCTTAAATTGCCTTCATCGTCCCCTAGAAATTCTTTTGTGCTGATACTCCAATGTCTTTGACAGCCTTCTTCGTGCGAGCTGGTCGTTTTTAAAAGCATCGGATAGCTCGGCCAAGGCATGGCTTCCGTACGTGCTGTTGGAGGTGTAGGCATTAACTCAAATTGTAGAACAGACTTCGCACCATGTCTGTTTGAGGTGCCAACACAGTCTGAACCTGTGTCTCCACCACCAATAACCAGCACATTCTTATCTTTTGCATGGATCTCCTCTACTTCAATAGCTGAATTGCCAACTCTTTTATTTTGCTGTTTCAGAAACTCCATGGCATAATGAACACCTTTTAATTCTCTACCAGGTATATTCAGATTTCTTGGTATCGTCGATCCTCCAGCAAGGACAATCGCATCATATTGATCCAATTCTGCCGCTGGCACATTGTTGCCAACCTCCGCATTGGTTCTGAATTGTACACCGGATTGCTCCATGATCTCTATCCGACGATCAATAACTGATTTGTCCAGTTTAAAGTCAGGAATACCGTAGCGTAATAATCCACCGATCTTATCATCCCTTTCATAAACAACTACATCATGTCCCGCTTTGTTCAGTTGGGCTGCTGCAGCTAATCCTGATGGGCCTGAGCCTACAACGGCAACCCGCTTGCCAGTCTTCAGGTAACTCTTGTTCGGCTTCACATAGCCCTTCTTATAGGCAATCTCGATGATATGTTTTTCAATCTCCTCAATCGCGACTGGATTTTTGTTGATTCCCAGTACGCAGGCTGACTCGCATGGTGCCGGACATATCCGTCCTGTGAATTCAGGAAAGTTATTGGTGGAAGTTAAAATCTGATAAGCTTCCTCCCAGTTGCCATCGTATACCGCATCATTAAACTCCGGAATTACATTCCCAAGCGGACAGCCTGAATGACAAAATGGTATTCCGCAATTCATGCATCGCGCAGCCTGATGGTTTAGTTGTTCTTCACTAAAGGAATGAACAAACTCTTGATAATTCTTTTTTCTGCTTTCCACAGCATCTTTCTGAGGAAGCGCTCTTTCAAATTCTAAAAATCCTGTTGGTTTTCCCATGTTGATGTCCTCCTAGATTATACTGTTACTAATTTTTTATTGACAACATTCTTGTATTCCCTTGGGTATACTTTGATGAAGCGATTCTTCTCTGTTGCCCAATTGTTCAAGATTGAACTTGCCCTTTCACTCTTCGTAAGGTGAATATGGCGTTTTAATAAGGCGATGATTGCAGTCTCATCTTCAGTTTCTAAGGGGTCAAGGTCGACCATTTCCTTATTGCAGTTTTCCTTGAAAGTACCTGCAATATCATAGATCCATGCAATCCCACCGCTCATTCCTGCAGCAAAGTTTCTTCCGGTTTCACCAAGGATTAATGCTCTACCTCCGGTCATGTATTCACATCCATGGTCTCCAACTCCTTCCACCACAGCTGTAGCGCCAGAGTTTCGGACTGCAAAGCGTTCGCCTGCCTTTCCATTGATAAATAAGTGACCCGAGGTTGCTCCGTAAAGCGCAACATTTCCGATTATAATATTATCCTGCGGAACCAAATGGCTTTCCTTCGCTGGATAGATTGCCAATTGAGCACCTGATAATCCTTTTCCAACATAGTCATTGGCTTCTCCTTCTAACTCAAAGGAAATCCCCTTGGTATTGAATGCTCCGAATGACTGACCTGCTGATCCCTCAAATTTAAAGTTGATCGTATTGTCCGGTAGACCTTCTGATCCATATACCTTAGATATTTCGTTCGATAGCAAGGTACCAATGGTACGGTCCGTATTTCTTACCTTAAAGGTTCCAAATACTGGTGTCTTGGTTTCCAAGGCCAATTTCGATTGGTTCAATAGGCCCCAATCCAAAATCATGCTCATGCCGTGATCTTGCTCTTCAGTATTGTAAAGTGTTTCGCCAGTTGCATTGGCAGCAACATGTAAAATGCCCGAGAAATTGATCTTATTTACTTTCCAGTGTCCTAGGTTCTCTCTTTTCTTTAAGAATTGAGCCTTTCCAACCATTTCATTGATGGATTTGAATCCTAACTCTGCCATGATCTCACGCATCTCCTCTGCCAAGAAGCGGAATAAGTTTACCACATCTTCTGGTTTACCAGTGAATAGCTTTCTCAATTCTGGATCTTGGGTGGCTACACCAACTGGACAGGTGTTCAAATGGCATTTACGCATCATGATACATCCGCCAGCAACTAATGCGGCAGTTGCTACGCCCCATTCTTCAGCACCTAATAGTGTCGCAATTACTAAATCCCTACCAGTTTTCATCTGACCATCCGCCTGTAATACGACGCGGCTACGAAGTTTGTTTAATACCAGGGTTTGATGTGCTTCCGCCAGTCCAAGTTCCCAAGGAAGGCCCGCATGCTTGATGGAGCTAATTGGTGAAGCCCCTGTTCCACCATCGTATCCTGCAATCAGGATAACGTCTGCATGTGCTTTCGCTACCCCAGCAGCAATAGTACCAACCCCAGCTTTTGAAACCAATTTCACGTTGATTCTGGCCTGTCTGTTAGCATTTTTTAAATCAAAGATCAATTGTGCTAAATCCTCGATCGAATAGATATCATGGTGTGGTGGCGGAGAAATCAATCCTACTCCCGGTGTAGAGTGTCTTACTTTTGCAATCCAATCATCTACTTTATGTCCAGGTAATTGACCGCCTTCTCCTGGTTTTGCTCCCTGCGCCATCTTAATCTGTAACTCATCAGCCTGGGTTAGGTAATTTGAAGTTACGCCAAATCTTGCCGAAGCTACTTGCTTGATCGCTGATCGCATGGAATCCCCATTCGGTAATTTTTGATAGCGGATTTCATCTTCTCCACCTTCCCCAGTGTTTGATTTACCGCCAATCCGATTCATTGCAATAGCTAAAGTGCTGTGTGCCTCGTGCGAAATCGAACCAAAGGACATAGCGCCTGTAGCAAATCGTTTCATGATTTCACTGGCAGGTTCTACCTGGTCGATGGAGATTGGACTCCGGTGTTTTGCAAAATCCAATAAACCCCGAAGTGTAAACATTCGTTCCTTCTGGTTATTGATTAAGGTTGCATATTTCTTGTATGTAGAAAAATCATCAGTTCTACATGCTTGTTGTAATAAATGTACCGTCTGTGGGTTCCATAAATGCCCTTCACCTCTTCTTTTCCATTGGTAAAGTCCGCCTTCAGGCAATAAGGTTGGTGCAGAACGGCTGTTTTCGAATCCGCGCCAATGTTTTGCCAAGGCTTCTCTTGCAATATCGTCTAGGTTCAAGCCTCCAATCCTGGATACGGCTCCGCAGAAATAACGATCTACCACCTCACTGTCAATCCCTAGTACCTCAAAAATTTGAGCACCATGGTAGGATTGCAAGGTAGAGATTCCCATCTTCGAAAAGATTTTCAATAAGCCATTGCAGACAGCTTTTACATAGTTCTTTTTCAGATCATCCCAAGTTAAATCAGTTTCTAAATGACCGATTTCTTTCATCGTACGGATACTTGCCAAAGCCATATATGGATTAATCGCTGTAGCTCCGAATGCTAACAGACAAGCAAAATGATGAACTTCCCAAGCATCTCCAGCCTCCACAACCAATCCTACCGCACCGCGGTTTCCTGTTTTGATTAAATGGTGATGAACAGCTGATACTGCTAATAATGAAGGGATCGCACAGTGCTGCGAATCGATCGCACGGTCAGATAAAATAATCACCTCAAAGCCATCGCGTACCGCATCGTCTGCGTAGCGGCATAGTCTTTCCAAACCAGCTTCTAAAGATCCTTCCTTGCCATCAGCGCGGAAATAACTTTGAATGGTTTTCGCCTGGAATACCCCAGTATCAATGGAGCGTAGTTTTTCCAACTCGCTGGAGGTTAATATCGGATGCTCCAAAGTCACACAATGACAGAATTTCTTGTCCTCCACTAAGATGTTTCCGGAGTTTCCAATGAAAGTCGCTAAACTCATAACCAGTCGCTCCCTGATCGGGTCGATTGGCGGATTGGTTACCTGTGCAAAGAACTGTTTGAAATAACTCGAGATATGTTGCGGTTGATCAGACAACACGGCCAATGGAACATCAGTTCCCATCGAGCCAATCGGCTCATAGCCCGTCAAAGCCATTGGGGTTAATATCGTTTCAATATCCTCTCTCGAGTAACCAAAGGATAATTGATATTTAAATACAGACTCCTTGGATAGGTAAGTAAATGTAACCCGAGGGTCTGCTAATTCTTCTAGTTTAATCTTATAATTGTTGATCCACTCACCATATGGTTGTTGACAGATCAATTCTCCTTTAACCTCTTCGTCAGAACGAATCTTTCCAGCTTCCATATCTACTACAAAGATTTTACCTGGTTGCTGTCTTCCTTTTTTAATGATCAATGACTCATCAATGGGTAGTGCTCCTGCTTCGGAAGCTACAACCACGCGGTCATCTGAAGTGATGGCATAGCGTAATGGACGAAGTCCGTTACGGTCTAAGGTAGCACCAATGATTTTACCATCAGTAAAACATAATGCTGCCGGACCATCCCACGGCTCCATTAAGGTAGCGTGGTATTCATAGAAAGCCTTTTTTAATGGATCCATCTGTTCGTTTCCATCCCAGGCCTCAGGAACTAGCATCAACATCACATGAGGTAAACTACGACCACTGTGAAGCAGTAATTCCACCACATTGTCCAGGCAAGCTGAATCCGATTGCCCGCGGTCAACCACTGGCAATAAAATTTCCATTTCTTCCTTCGTGAAATAAGGCGAGGAATAAGCTCTCACACCAGCATAAAACCAGTTTAAGTTTCCGGTTAAGGTATTGATTTCCCCATTGTGAGCAATCATCCGAAAAGGTTGTGCCAATGACCATGAAGGAAATGTATTGGTTGAAAACCTAGAGTGAACCAAGCCAAATGCTGATACCACCCGAGGGTCTCTAAGGTCCTTAAAGTAGGATCCTACTTGATAAGTCGTTAATTGTCCTTTATAAATTATTGTTTTGCATGATAGTGAAGCGAGGTAAAGTGGTAGGGGATACTCTTGGTGAAGTTTGATTTTTTGGATGATTAAGCGTCGCAATACAAATAATTTCCGCTCAAAATCCTCCGTGTTGGCAACCCCTGTTGGGCGTGAGATGAAGAACTGTACGATTTCTGGTTCTGCTCCCAAGGCCGTAGGACCTATTCCTTCTCGATTCACTGGAACTGGCCGGAATCCTAATAATTCCATGCCTCTTTCAGTCGCAGCATCAGCAATAACTTCCCGGCAAATCCGATTCAGAGCCTCTTCTTTCGGAAGAAATAACATACCTACACCGTAATAACCTGGCTCCTGAAGTTGGATGCCCAGCTTAATACATTCTTCCCATAAAAATTCATGAGGTAATTGAATCATGATTCCAGCGCCATCACCTGACTCCGGATCACATCCACATGCTCCACGGTGTTCCATGTTCTCTAACATGGTCAAGGCATCTTGTACCTGTTGATGTGACTTCTGACCCTTGATGTGGGCGACAAATCCTACACCACAGGCATCGTGCTCAAACGCTGGGTTATAAAGTCCTTCTTGCTGCATTGTAATATGATAATTTTATAAATAACAAACGAGTTTGCTAATATATGAATAAAATCATAAAATATTTGCAATAATTATAAAAAAAGATAAAGAACATTAAAGTTAATGTAAAATTAACGTCGTTTGATAATTGAAATTGTATTTGTTTCGCCATATGCTTAGAAAAATGAAATATCATTCGCTACATTTGCTATTTGAACTAATAAATTATGTTAATCAAAGAAATTGAAATTTATAGGTTGAGCATTCCGATGGAACCTTTCGTGATTGCTACTGGGGTGATGGAATTTGCGCAGAATACATTCGTGAAGATTATTTCTGATGAAGGCTTGTATGGGGTAGGGGAATGTTCTGCTTTTCCAATGATTGTAGGAGAAACACAAAATACCTGTATTGCTCTTGCTCAGGATTTTGCGAAAATCTGGATCGGTAAAGATCCTTTAAATATTGAAGAACGTTTGGCTGAACTCCATCTCTATATTGCTCGCAATGCCACCATAAAATCGGCATTTGATATGGCGCTATATGATTTGGCAGCCAAAAATGCTGGCTTACCTCTTTATCAATTCTTAGGTGGAAAACCTCGCGAAATTGTAACTGATATTACTATCGGAATCGCTAGTCCGGAAGAAATGGCTGCTAAAGCTAAAAACTTACACGATCATGGAGCTGTCGCCTTAAAAGTAAAACTTGGAAAAAAACCACAAGACGATATAGCACGGATTAAGGCCATTCGCCAAGCCGTAGGCTTTGATATACCAATTCGAATTGATGCCAACCAAGGTTGGAGCTATGAAGAGGCTCTGGAAGCCTTGAAAGGATTGGAACCTTTGAAAATCCAGTTCTGTGAACAACCTATGCGTACTTATAATGATCACCTTTTGCCGCAATTGCGATCTGAAACTATCGTTCCGATTATGGCTGATGAGTCGGTTTATGATCATCACGATGCGGAGCGTCTTTGCCGCACGGATAGCTGTGATTATATCAATATCAAATTCTCTAAATCCTCTGGAATTGCCGAATCCCTCAAGATTCAAGCGGTTGCCCAAGAATTTGGAATTCCTTGTATGATCGGTGGAATGTTGGAAAGCAGATTGGCTTTGGCAGCAAAAACTCACTTTGCCTATGCAGCGCCAAACGTCAAATTCTTCGACTTGGATACCTGCATGGTGGGTCACCTCGAGGATCCAGTAATCGGCGGTATTCAATATGATGGTTATGCCATAAAAATTACCGAAGGACCAGGAATTGCAGCCGATATCGATCCTGTATTTCTAGATAAATGTGAAAAATGGGTGATTTCTTAATATATATATCCTGATGAAAACTTTATGTGCATTAAATAATGATACCTGGAATTTAGGAACTAGTGAAATACTGATCCTTGTGATTATGCTGGTCATCCTGATATTCTTGTTTTGGATTATCTCAAAAATCATGAAGACCAAATAATGAATGGGCGTGTTCAAAGGGCCGATTCTTCTCTCAATTTCATTTTTTAACATTTGTTAAAAAACAGCCTTTATAGCTTGAAAATCAGCTTTTATAACATCAATAATCCTAGTCAATTTTATTGCCATAGCCAATTTTCATCGTATTTAGGCTGATTGAGCCTATTTGAAGCCCCTACACTGAAGGTATTCTTGAATAAATCTGTACCTTTGTGAACATTTATTTGAATATAAGATTATGAGTACACAAAGAGGTCCTATTTCTCAATTTATCGAGAAAAACTATCTTCACTTCAATGCCGCTTCCTTAGTAGATGCCGCAAAAGGATATGAGACACACCTTGCTGAAGGTGGTAAAATGTTAGTTTCATTAGCAGGTGCTATGAGTACTGCTGAACTTGGTATTTCATTAGCTGAAATGATCCGTCAGGATAAAGTAGCTATTATCTCCTGTACAGGTGCAAACTTGGAAGAAGATGTGATGAACCTGGTAGCACACTCTCACTATAAACGCGTTCCTAACTACCGTGATCTTACTCCTCAAGATGAATGGGAATTGTTGGAAAACCACTACAACCGTGTGACTGACACATGTATCCCTGAAGAAGAGGCGTTCAGAAGATTACAAACTCACCTTGAAAAAGTATGGAAAGATGCAGAAGCTGCTGGCGAACGCTATTTCCCACATGAATTCTTATACAAAGTGGTATTGTCAGGTGTATTGGAAGAACACTATGAAATTGACCCTAAAAACTCTTGGATTTTAGCTGCTGCTGAAAGAAATATCCCTATTATCGTTCCGGGATGGGAAGATTCTACCACTGGTAATATCTTCGCTTCTTACGTAATCAAAGGTGAATTAAAAGCTTCTACCGTGAAATCTGGTATTGAGTATATGATTTACTTAACTGAATGGTACCGTGCGAACTCAGGTGGTAAAGGCGTTGGTTTCTTCCAAATCGGTGGTGGTATCGCTGGTGACTTCCCTATCTGTGTAGTTCCTATGATGTACCAAGACCTTGAATGGCATGATGTTCCTTTCTGGTCGTATTTCTGCCAAATCTCAGACTCAACGACTTCTTACGGTTCTTATTCTGGGGCAGTGCCAAATGAGAAAATTACCTGGGGTAAATTGGATACCCAATCTCCTAAGTTTATCGTAGAATCGGATGCAACTATCGTGGCACCATTGATTTTTGCTTGGGTATTAGGTCAATAAAATAAATCAACGGAGAAAAGGAGATATGTTGGATAAAAATCTAGTAACAGATAATCCGATTGCTATTCAGGCTTTAATGTCTGAAACAGTATTTGATATCCCCGATTCAACAATGCCTATTGTTGAAACTCAATCCGTTGTTTCAAATAATACAACTCCTCAACAGGGCCATTTTCAGGCTTCTGCTGAGGAGTTTGTTTATCAAGGAGATAAATCTACAGGAATCCTCTTTATCCTGCGATACCCCGATTTCCCTTACTTCTCGCCTCAAGCGGAAGATGCTTTCCTGAAAACTATTGGTGCCTTGCAGTTGAATGCTGGAAATGTAGCGGTCCTTAACTTAGCAAACCCGCATAATCCCAATGAATGGAAACGAATTATGCAGTTTTTTCAACCCAAGAAAATTACCCTGCTAGGTGTGGAACCAACCTCCTTGAACCTTCCGGAAATAGGTCATAATTCCTATATGCGTGGTAAAATCGCTACCGTTTTCAATACCTTCAGCTTTGAAGAAATGTTCGCTGATGTCCAGAAAAAGAAATTGTTCTGGATAGAATTCAAAACTTTTATCCAATCTTAAATTTAATTTTTCCCTTCTTCTTTTCTTGATTGCCTAATTAGAATGCTATTTTTGAAGCTTAATTATTTAGCTATGGAATTAGTTTTTGCAACAAATAACGCACATAAATTAGAGGAAGTACAACAGATGGTAGGGAATAAGTTTACCCTGAAGTCTCTCGCTGATATTGGTTGTGAAGACGATATTCCTGAAACCGGCGTTACTTTCCAAGAGAATGCCCAGCAAAAGACCGACTACCTATTCAATAAATATCATATCAATTGTTTTGCTGATGATTCCGGACTTGAAATTGATGCCTTAAATGGTGAGCCTGGTGTATATTCCGCCCGATATTCTGGTTCTAGGGATATGGAAAAGAATATTGATTTGGTCCTGGAGAAACTACAAAATGAAACCAATAGGAAAGCAAGATTCAAAACGGTAATCTCCCTTTACTTGGATAATGAACAATATTTCTTTGAAGGAACAGTGGAAGGGCGTATCATCGATGGTAGAACAGGGACAGAAGGATTTGGTTATGATCCTATCTTTGTTCCAGATGGATTTGATGAAACTTTTGCAGAAATGAGCCTCGAGCAAAAAAACAAAATCAGCCACCGAGCAAAAGCCGTCGAAAAATTTGTAAAATTTCTAAACGATACGAAATAATTTATATCCTGCCATAAAAACATAGTTTTCAAGCTATGTTAAGAATGTCTAATTTTTCAACTGATAACATATTATTAATATGTTTAAACAACTATTTGTTACAAAGGGTTAATGTAAGTTAAAAATTACCATATCTTGCGACAGCTATTCTAATAATTAACAATTATCAAATCATTTTATTAACTAATCTTTTTATTGTGTTAATGTTGGCTTAAATCACCGCGGGTACTTTTACGCCAAATATTAACCCGCAATTCAATGAGATTAATTAAAGCTCCAAGGCTGTATTTAGCAGCTTTTTTGCTTGCAGGATTACAAATCCCAAGCTCCCACAGTATGGGTGAGGTTCGATTATTTGTCCAAGACCAACAAGTCTTCTCCGGCAAGGTTACTGATGAATCCTCTCACCCCATTCAAGGTGCCACTGTAAAAAATCTGAACTCCGGTATTTCAACCCAAACGGACGTCAATGGTCAATTCAATCTGAAAGCCTCCAAAGGTGAGTCTATCCAAATCAGCTTTGTCGGTTTTGATAGTAAGATTTTTATCATTGACCAACAAACTACCTTCAGCCTGACTTCCAATTCCTCCAACTTAGAAGAACTCGTGGTCGTTGGTTATGGTACGCAAAAGAAAGTTAATCTTTCCGGTGCGGTCGATTTTGTAAGTGGTAAAGAATTAGAAAGCCGTCCTATTTCGAATGTGTCCCAAGGTTTGCAAGGTCTAGTACCAAATTTGAATGTACAGTTCAACTCCGGTGCCCCTGGTGAAGCCGCAAAAATTAATATCCGAGGGATTACCTCTATTAATGGTGGTGACCCCTTGATCCTATTGGATAATGTCCCTATTAGTTCAGCTGAACTGAATAGAGTCTCCCCTCAGGATATTGAATCCCTATCAGTAATCAAAGATGCCTCCGCAGCAGCTATTTATGGCGCTAGAGCATCTTTCGGTGTAATCCTTATTACCACTAAATCAGGTAAAGGTGCACTCAAAATTAATTATAGCAATAACTTCACCTGGAATACACCAACCGTAATTCCGAAAAAAATTACGGACCCTTATGTATTCTCCCGTTTATTGGAAACATCAACCGATAATACCCCATGGGACAACGTGAATTTCTCAGAGCAATATTACCAATATGCCAAAGAAAGATCCGATAATCCTGGTATTGCCGATGTGAGAAAAGACCCTAGTAACCCAAAGCAATGGGAATACATGGGTAACCAAGATTGGACACGTTATTTCTTGTCAGATTGGAATAATACCCATAATCATGACCTGTCAATCTCGGGCTCCAGTGAAAAAGTGAATTATTATTTGAGCGCTGGGTACAACCGCCAAAATTCTCCGATCAAAATCGCCGATGATTACTTCGACAGGTATAGTATCCGCTCTAAAATTAATTACAAATTGACGGACTTCCTCTCGGTTGGAAATAATACCGTTGTTGGATTGAATAAAAGAATAAGTCCTTCTCAAATCGATATGTTTGAGATTTACCATGTATTCCCAACCAGTGTATTGAAAAATCCTGATGGAAGCTGGGCATACTCTGATGTTCAACGAAATGTTGGTGCTGGACGTATTGCCGCAAAAATGGTCGATGGGGGACAAAGTAAAATAAATCGTAATGACCTTCAATCTACCTTTAATGCTGAACTTCGCCTTTTCGATAGTAAGTTTAAAATCAATGCCGATTATACCTTTCAAAGAAATACCGCCAATTTCAATAGATATACCACGAAATACAAAATAGGCTATGGTCCAGAGGATATTCGTGAAGAAGGTGAATCCGGGGCATTTCGTCAGGCTGGTTTTTCATACTATAATGTATATAACATCTTCGGAACCTATAATCAGAACTTTGGGAAACATCATGTAACTGGAGTATTGGGATTTAGCCAAGAGGATTACCGATTGGAAAACTTTACGGTTGAAAAGAAAGGATTAATTTCTGAGCTTTTCCCAACCATTGCTTTGGCAACAGGAACCACCAATGCTAATGAAGAAATTGATAAATATGCCTTGAGAGGTGCCTTTTATCGCTTGAATTATATTTATAATGATAAGTATATCGTAGAATTTAATGGTCGTTATGACGGGTCTTCTAGATTCGATAAAGACAGTAGATTTGGTTTCTTTCCTTCTGGATCTCTGGCATGGCTGATCAATAAAGAGAACTTTATGTCAGAGGTTAATTGGTTAAGTCAATTGAAACTTCGTGGTTCTTACGGTGAATTAGGAAACCAATCCGTAACTGACTTTGGTTATATACCGACCATGGAACCTTATGAGTCCGGTTACCTGATTAATGGTAAAATAAACCCTTCAATTAAGGCTCCTGGTTTGGTATCCAAGCGATATACCTGGGAAAAAGTTACAACCTACAACTTAGGTCTTGACTTTGGATTTATGCAAAACAAACTGAATGGCTCTTTCGATATCTATCGTCGAAATACCATGGGGATGTTGACCTTTGGTAAAGAGTTGCCTAAAATCCTAGGGGTCAAAGAACCTAATGAAAATGCTGCTGATTTAGCAACCAATGGTTGGGAATTCACCCTTTCCTACAACGATTCCAAGGATGTATCCGGTTCAATCCTGAATTTTGGAGCTACTTTCGTACTCTCGGATTCCTATTCTAAGATTACCAAATTCGACAACCCGAATAAAAGAATTACCCAATTCTATAATGGAATGAAAATGGGCGAAATCTGGGGATTGGAAAGCGATGGTTTCTTCCAGAACGCTGAGGAAATTAGTAAACTAGACCAACAATCCATTATTCCTTGGGGGGCTTTGAGCATTGTACCTGGATGGCCGAAGTTTGTTGATCAAGATGGCAATGGCAAAATTGAAAAAGGTTATATCCTGGGTGACACCAAAGATTTAAAGATCATTGGGAACTCTACACCACGTTATAATTTTGGCCTTAACTTAAATGCCAGCTGGAAAGGATTTGATGTAAGAGCTTTCTTCCAAGGAATCGGTAAACGTGATTATTATCCTTTGGATTACCTCTATTGGGGAGTATATCAACAACCCTATGGAAATATTTATTCCCATCTTTTGGATTTCTACCGTCCTAATAATGATTCGGATGCTGACCGTGCGAAACATTCAGCCGCTTATTTAGCTCTTGGGCTAGCTGATCAAAATCTAGATGCCAAATACCCTGTCTTACAATCTTGGTTAGCCGATTTGAACCTTGGTACAAGGGTAGATGAAGCACAAGGGGCAGCAATTCCTCAAACCAGGTATTTACTAAATGCAGCCTACCTAAGATTCAAAAACTTAACCATTGGATATAGCTTGCCAAATAGAATGTTGCAAAAAGCTAATGTTAAAAATCTTAGAATTTATGTGAGTGCTGAAAATCTTATGGAATGGTCAGCAGTGAAGGATTTCTTTGATCCTGAAGTATTGAATATCAACACTTATACCGATCCTACCAAAGCCAGAAGAAGGGAAGGAAATGGAGTAATGTATCCATTCCAACGTAGTTTCTCCGCTGGGCTTCAATTAACTTTTTAAAAACAATGAAACAATATATTAAACTAAGTTTTATAGCTATCTCCTTACTTGCTCTAGGAGGATGTAATGATAGCTACCTCGATAGATTGCCTGAAACTAAGGTGCAGAAAGAAAACTTCTTTAAAACAGAGTCTGATCTTGAGATGTATGTTTTGAACCTTTACGATTTTCAGAATAATAGCTTTTATGAGCAGGATGCTACAACGGATAATGCCAGCACAACTGGGAATAAGGAAATCAAGAATATCATGCTCGGAACGGCTTCTGCAAATACAGTTACTACAGGTTGGAGCTGGGAAAAATTAAGGGATATTAATTTCATGCTTGAAAACCTTCCACAGGCAAAGATCTCGGAAGCAAAACTAAAACATTATGAAGGCCTTGCACGCTACTTTAGAGCAAGATTCTATGTAGATAAAATTCAACGGTTTTCCGATGTCCCTTGGGTAGATAAAGTTGTCAATGCGGATGATGAAAAGACTTTATTTGGAAAAAGAGATTCCCGGGAATTGGTCGTGCAAAAAATCATGGAGGATTTCAAATTTGCCTTTGAAAATGTGGAAGCAACCAAAGTCGCCGGAAAAGTCAATAAATGGGTAATCGGACAAGAATATAGTCGTTTTGCCCTTTTCGAAGGAACCTATAGGAAGTATCATAAATACTTGAACCTTGATAAATCTGTAAATGATTTTCTGACTATTGCTTACCAGACTGCGGAAAACATCATGAACAATGGGGGTTATTCTATCCATAATACTGGAAAGACTGATGCCGACTATGCTTCATTATACAATAGTCCTAACTTGGAGAGTAACAATGAAATTATTCTAGGTCGCTTTTATGCCAATAACGTAATCAATCGGGATCAATGGCCTGGAATGTTTGGTAATTATGAATATTATCCATTAAGAGATATGGTCCAAAGTTACTTAATGAAAGATGGATCAATTTATACCAATAAACCTGGTTATGAAAAATTCTCTTTCGTGCAGGAATTTAAAGATCGTGACCCCAGGTTAGCACAAACTTATGCAGCTCCAGGATGGTATTTGGTTTATGTAAGCACCTATTCTCAAGGTCCAGGCTTATATGTACAACAGTTGAGTAAGAACTTTTCAGGATACCACCAGATCAAAGGTTTTCTAAACAGCAGCGTGCAGGAAGATAGATTTAATATCGATATTCCTCTTTACAGATATGCTGAAGTACTTTTAAATTTTGCTGAGGCTAAAGCTGAACTAGGAATCCTCAACAATCAAGCTGATCTTGATAAGTCCATTAATTTGTTGAGGAGACGTGCTGGAATGCCTAATATGACTCTTAATCCAGTTTTGGACCCTAAATTGGCCAATGACTTCAAAGAAACAGCTGGACCTCATCAAAGTCTTATTTTGGAAATCAGAAGAGAGCGCAGAGTAGAACTTGCTTTTGAAGGTTTCCGATTTATAGATTTAATGCGTTGGAAAGCCGGAAAATTATTGGAAAAGAAACCGCAAGGAATTTATTTCAGTGGATTGGGAGATCATGATGTGACAGGCGATGGAGTTCCTGATATAAAATTAATTGCTAGCAATCAGTCACTGCCAGAAGTTCGTGAAAAGAATAGTCTGGGGGTAACTCTGAGATACTATAAAGTTGGAAAAATCGGTCAGGATGTATCGGTATTCTTGAGCGATGGAAACTCCGGTTATATTGATGTAGTCGATAAGGTCGGTTCCTTTGATGAACCTAAGTATTATTATAGACCAATCCCTAAAAATGATACGGATATCAATCCTAATCTTAAACAGATTTTTGGCTGGTAGCAGTTGAAATGCTAGTTCTTAAATAATTACAAATTGTTTTAATGAAAAATCGCTGTCCAAAATAGACAGCGATTTTTTTATGTTATTTAATTTTATTCAAACTATCTGGCTTTACCTTGAAGCTACTATCTGCTTGAACCTTTATCGTACTATCTGTTTTAAATTTCAATGTACTATCCGGTTTTCCTTTCAAAGTACTATCTGGTTGATTGACCGGTTTAACCACTGGTTGAGTACTCGAAGAGTCTGGGACAGTTTTAAGAGTTTCCTTACTCTCTAATCCTTTTTCTTCTTTCGGTTTCACCGCTGGGCTTTTCTGTTCTTTTTCCGTTTCTGGATTATCCCCTGCATCTGTAGCTGTACCTGGCTGTTTATCTTTCTGATCTGGAACTGCAGCTGTTTTTACACGTTTTCTGTTCAACATATCCTCCACAGATTTAGGCCGGTCCTCGGGCTTCCATAAGAAGCCTGGCAAGACCTCAATCTCCTGCGTAACCAACTTGAATGGATATATCTTCTGATCAACTTTACGGATGGAAAAATAATCGATTATTTTCTTACCCTCCATAAAAACCTTGATCCGACTACTTCGATCGTGAAACATTTCTGTAATCGTATTCGTCTTGTCATTGGTGGTGAATACAAGGTTCTCCGCATTCCCATCAACAAATATCCGGTCAATATTATTATTGGCAAAAAAGGCGGTTATCTTTCGTCCCTTGAGCTGATTGAATTTCAAGGTATCCAAAACGGCGTTGACCATAAAGGCATTATCCTTTAACAGGGCATTATCCATTTTATTGTTCTTAATCTGCATATAGATGGTATCTGCATTGATTTGAGATCCATCTGACCAGATCATAGGTGAACCCATAAAACGGAACATGGAGTCGACCATGCCGTAATAAACAGAGTCTGCAACAGCTTGTAAGTCCGATTTATAGACCCTAACATTATAATATGCTTTTACAATCCGGGTCCTAGCTGTATCGGAATAAATTTTCGTTGAATCCTTCATGACCGTATCCACAGCCTGGGCTGCCTTGAGGGCATTGTTAAACAAACTGTCATGCTCCGCCTTCGTCGGCATGACGGCATTCCTTCGCAAGATACTATCGGCTTTTGTGGAGGCCTGAATACTTGCTGGATCGACAGGTTTTGGTTTTACAGGTGTCTTGGGCGCTGGCTTTTTAACAGCTGGCTTCGAGTTGCTTACTGCATCTTTGCTGACAGCAGGTTTTGCAGCTTCTTTTACAGCAGATTGGGTAACACTGGAATCGCCCGTAGACACCAAGTCAACCTCATCCATATCTCCATAATCCACTTCCACGGTATCTTCCAACTGACCACCATTCCGATCCAATTTCAAATCCAGAGGTCTATATTCCCGAACAAAGATGACCTTTGAAAACAAGGTGTCAGCCGTCATATAGGCGGTATCAATTTTGGTGTTTTGCCGGACGATAGGTTTGGATAAGCTATCCGGTTCTGCCGGTTTAATAATCCCGTTTTTGCTGTCCGCTGGTTTTTCCTTCTCCTTCTCTTCTAATTGCTCAAGCTCTTTTTCGCGCTCTTTTTCCTGTGCCTTTTCTATCTTTCTTAACTCTCGCTTGGAAAGATTTTCCTTGTTCACTGTATCGACCTGTACCGTGTCTTGACTATTATCTGAGGAATCCGTTTTGATAACATATTTTATGAGCGGCTTATTGGTCATCAAAATAGATTGATCCGCCTCTATATATTTTCCGTATTCACCACTTGCATAAAACTTATCCAAGGTATCCACAAACAATACATTCCGAAAGGCTTCACCGAGACCTTTATTACGGTCATAAAATAAACTATCCCCTTTTAAAAAGCGGCTGCCCTCCGTATATAAGTTGTTTTTATTGAATTTTGCAACTCCGAATTCGGTGTTGTATGTACCCTTTTCTGTGTATAATTTCTCCCCTTGACGCCCATTAATCGTAGTCGGACCAAAGAAAAATGCATCTCTATACATGGTATTATATTGCATAGAGTCCGTGTAGATAATCGTACTGGCATTTCGAACAACCACTTTATTATTGAAATAGGCATCCTTTGTATTCTCAAAATAATATGCCCGTTGGGAGGTAATTGTATCTCCTTGCCCTATAATCCGACCACCACCGGTATATGTTCCCTGTTGGCTTCTTAAGTTATAGGTCAGGTAGTTGGTGGTCAAGGTACTTTGTGCATCGACCATTTTCACATTTTTTGTCAATACAGCATGCTGTGATGATGCATCGTAATGTAAATGTGTTCCTTGAATAACTGTTCCTGAGGGTTGGGTAATAACTATATTGCCATGAGCCTCAAAAAACTCATTCCCAATATCATCCTTATATAAATCCCCGCTATCTGCTGCTAGGGTAGAACCCTTATGTTCATACACCGCATTATAACTTCGAAGAATTTTCTGATTGATAAATCTACTGCTTGACGAAGATACCAGGCGCATCGGGGCATTGTCCGTTGCGGTATTAACGGGGGTAAACTCATCTTGTCCATATGTAGACAAGCATATCATGCTTATTAATAGTACTAATAGGTATCTCACAAGCGCAAAAATATAGAATTAATTAGCAAAAAATTGTTAAACAATAAATTTTAATGCCCCTAACTCAAGATTATTTATTATCTGTAATTTTGGACTATGTCCGTTTCAAAAAGATTAATTCAGTTTATCGAAGATAAGGAGCTCTTGGTCAAAGATGCAAGAGTAGTATTAGCTATCAGTGGGGGAAAAGACTCCATGCTTATGGCTACCTTATTTCATGATCTAAAAATTGACTGTATTATCGCTCATTGTAATTTTCATTTGCGCGCTGAAGAATCGGATAAGGATGAAGCATTGGTTCGTGAATATGGTAAAACATTGGGATTCCCAGTTTTTGTAAATCATTTTGATACGGAAGCTTATGCCTTGGAAAATAAGGTTTCCATACAAATGGCAGCTCGGGAACTGAGGTATGCCTGGTTTGAAGAATTAAGACAGGAAAATAATTGCCAGTGCATTGCGGTAGCCCAACATGCCAATGATCATCTGGAAACCATGTTGTTAAATTTAACGCGATCGACTGGTATTCAGGGATTACTGGGGATTCAACCCAAAAGAGGTTCTATTATCAGACCTATATTATTTTTGACTGCCGATGAAGTTGCCGCAGAGGTTAATAATCGACAGATTCCGTACCGTGATGATCAATCTAATTTCTCGACAAAATATGCCCGAAATAAAATCAGATTGGAGATTATCCCCAAGTTTAAGGAAATACAGCCTGAATTTGAATCAATTCTTGCTCAGAACATGAAGCATTTTGAAGAAAGCCAACAGCTAATTCATAAAATGCTGGACAAACTTCGAAAGGAACTGTTTCGTACGGAAGGAAAGTTTGTGAAAGTGAATTTAAAAGATCTGAAAGAGCATGTGTCAGATTCTTATTTAATGTTTGAACTTTTTAGGCCTTTTCATTTTCAAAGGAATGTGCTTGAAGATTTAGGGGCGGTTATCGATAAGGGGATGGGTCAGCTCTTTGAATCCGATACTCATGAAATGTTATTGGATCGGGAAGACCTTATTATTCGGGAAAAAGGGAAAGCTAATTTTAATGAAATTGTGATTCCTGATTTAACTGAAATCCCAAATATTCAAGGGAAATCCCTGTATTTTATCGAAGATCAGGAGTTTAGTACAAACAAGGATGTGAATGTAGTTCACATAGACCAGGATTTGCTTCAATTCCCTTTACTATTGCGAACATGGAAACAAGGCGATTCTTTTAAACCATTGGGTATGAATGGGTCTAAAAAACTGAGTGATTACTTTATCCAGCAAAAATTAAATCGATTTGAAAAAGAAGAGCTGCCTATATTGGTTAATTCCGACGGACAGGTTATTTGGTTGCTCGGAATGCGCTTAGATAATCGCTTTAAAGTGACAGAAAATACAAAGAAAGTACTTACTTTAGTATACAAATAGCAATTATGGAAGAAGAACAAATCTTATTTCAGGAAAAACAATATCTAGGGAGGGATTGGACTTGGATTAGTGTCAGATTAATCCTGGCATTGTTTTGTTTTGTTGCATATTATATCAATTGGGAGCATGTGGTATCCCAGCAATTATTTTTTATTGTGGGTGTCGGGATTCTGATCGTATCCATTATCATGTTATATATGGTCAGCTATAGGACAACAGTCACCAAGACCCATGTAATTTTAAGTGGTTTGTGGACCACGAGTTTGGTAAAAATTGATCTTAACTCCATTCGGAAAATAGAAAAAGGAAAGTATTCAAACTTTTTCTTTAATAATCCTGTTTATAATTTACATAAGAATGGAAAGATTAGATTCTATTCTGGCGGTAAGGAAGCTTTATGGCTTACCGATAATGATGGATTAGTGTATGTGATTGGTTCTCAGCATCCGACGCAACTGCTTCAAGCCGTACTAAAGGCAAAAGCGGAAAAGTAAAAAAATGTTAACTGAGATTTTCTTGACAATCCTATCATCTTTGATGTCTTTTATTTATTAAATTTGATTTAAAGCATTTAAAAATGACATTTATATATTTCTTAATATCAGCAGTTGTATTTTACTACCTATTTAAAATTGGGATTCGTCTTTTGATGCCCTTTTTTATGAAGAAGGTAGCCGAAAAGATTATGAATGGTGCCCAAGGGCAATATGCCAATGGTGGTCCTAATCAACAAAACTATAATGATCCTTTCTCTCAGTTCAAACAACAGCAACAACAACGCCCTGACGGAAAAGTACGTGTGGAATACATGCCGCCCAAAGAGCACAAAGCTAAAAAAGGAACCGAGACTGCAGGTGAGTTTATTGACTTTGAAGAAGTAAAATAAAGATTAGCCCAAGGAAAAAGCATATCTTTGCATTGCTATGTGGCTGAAACATCTATCCGTCTTAAATTTTAAGAACTACACAGATTCTTCTTTAGATTTTTTACCTGAAACAAATGCCTTTACAGGGCAGAATGGTTCAGGTAAGACTAATTTATTGGATGCAATCCACTATCTATCCCTTTGTAAATCCTATTTCAATCCCATCGATTCCCAGCACATCAAAAAAGGGGAGGACTGGTTTATGGTTCAAGGACAATTTGATAAAGAAACCGTTATGGATGCGGTCTCTTGTAGCATCAAGAGGAATCAAAAAAAACAATTCAAGAAAAATAAAAAAGAATACAACCGCCTTGCGGACCACATAGGCCAGTTTCCTTTGGTCATGATTTCTCCAAATGATTCCTTTATCATCATGGATGGTAGTGAAGAACGCCGGAAATTCGTGGATAATGTAATCTCCCAAACCGATAATCAGTATCTCGATATCCTGATTTCATACAACCGGATTCTTTTAAACCGTAATACCGTACTAAAGAATATTCGTGAAACCGGAGTTTTCGACCTGGGGTTACTGGAAGTATTAAATTTTCAGCTCGTCGAAGCTGGAGAGCGAATCTTCGAACGCCGTCAAAAATTTATGGAGGAATTCCTCCCCGAATTTCGCAGATACTATCAGTTCTTGTCGGAGGATGTAGAACAGGTGGATCTTGTATATGAATCCCAACTTCAAAATCAAGATTTTCTGGACCTATTGACCAAACAGTTGGACAAAGATCGGGCTCTGGAAAGAACAACCGTAGGAATCCATAAGGATGACCTGCAGTTCAGTATCCACGATGGAATGCCTCTGAAGAAATTTGGTTCTCAAGGTCAACAAAAATCCTTCTTAATCGCATTGAAGTTAGCTCAATATGCTTTTCTGAAAAATAGAAAACAATTCAAACCGCTACTCTTGCTCGATGATATCTTCGATAAATTGGACGAACAAAGAACCCGGAAATTGATGCAGCTGGTTTCGGAAGATGAATTCGGACAGATCTTCCTGACCGACACGGACTCCAATAGAATAAGGAAAATATTTCAAGAAATAGGAAAGCCAATTCGTATCTTTGACATTCAAGGAGGTCAGATCAATGGCGAAGTATAATGATGATGCATTTAGGAGAAGTGATGATGTCACCATCAAACAAGCAGTAGAAAAATTATTAGATGTTTATAGACTGAGAAGGAAATATGATGAAACATCCATTCTCTCTGCTTGGCCTGAACTCATTGGAAGTGCAATCGCAAACCGAACCCAACAAATCTATATCAAAGATAAAAAGCTTTTCGTCCGCGTTGAATCTGCAGTCATCAAAAATGAACTTGCAATGATGCGTAGACAGATTATTGGCCGTGTCAATGAGTATGTAGGGAAGGTCGTAATCGAAGAGTTTATTATTCTTTAGTTCTTTTTTTCTTAAACTAATCTATGAAATATTACCTGTCAGCATTGACAGGCTTTATTATTTGGGGAACATTTGCCCTGGTACTAAGGCCTCTCAGTGATTATGAAGCCCTCGACATATTAATTCACCGCGTACTTTTTGCCTCAGTCTGTATCTTATTGGCTTGTTTTATTTTTCGAAGAAAGCAAACCCTCGCCAGTATAAAATATCTCAAGTCCACAAATTCCTCGGAAAGAAAAAAACTCCTCATCAATGTATTGGCAAGTGCCGTGCTATTGGGAATGAACTGGTTTATTTTCATCTATGTCATGAATGCAATCAGTGTGAATGCCACGGCATTGGCCTATCTGATCTGTCCAATCCTGACCACCGTTCTGGCCAGTATCTTCCTCAAGGAACGTCTCGGCAATTGGCAATGGTTTGCTGTTGGATTAAGTGTGGTGAGTTGCCTGCTATTGGCCTACGGTCATTTCCTGGATTTAATCTATAGCTTTTTTATCGCCCTATCCTATGCGGCTTACTTAGTTCTGCAGAAGAATAAATTTCAAATCGATAAATTCTTTACGCTTACTATCCATATCCTGGTGAGTACCATCTTATTGTTACCCATTCTTAGCATCATTGACCCTTCAGTGCCGAAAACTACCGAATTCTATAGCTATATCTTGATAATTGCCATAGGGTACACCATTATTCCCCTATTCTTGAATATCTATGCCCTGAAAGGGCTGGATTCATCTGTTGTTGGAATCCTACTATACCTCAACCCGATCATTAGTTTCTGTTTGGCCATTTTTTATTACAAAGAGGCTATCAATAGCACCCAAATCATTGCATTTGGATTGATATTGATTGCAGTTATCATTTTTAATATTGCTTATATTTATGAGAGAAGGCGTCAAACGCAGTTAAAAATGGAAGGCTAATGAATTTTAAGCAGCAATTATTACAGATGTTCGAACTCTCTGATGAGCAGGTGGAATTGATTGTTTCCAGGTTTGTACCGGAAGAATTATCCAAGAACCAATTGTTTTTAGAAGCTGGAAAACCCTGTAATAAGCTTAGTTTTATTGAAGAAGGAATCTGTAGGGTCTTTAAATGGACCGATTCAAAGGAAGTAACGCAATGGATTGGAAACGATGGCTATTTTATAACTGACTTGGCTTCTTTCTTTTTCGATAACCCCTCCATTGGTTCCATTGAAGCCTTGACCCCCACAAAATTGTGGACTTTGAATAAAAAAGATTACCTCGAAATCCAAGATTCCATCCCAAATTGGAATGTTATTGAAAAGCGATTTATTGCCAAATGCTTTATGCAAATCGAACATCGCGTGTTTGATTTTATTGCTCTATCGGCTGAAGAACGATATAACAAATATTTTGAGCAGAATAAATCATTCTTTAATCAAGTTCCCTTACAATATATTGCCTCTGTATTGGGGATGAGCCCAGAAACCCTAAGTAGAATCCGGAATAAAATTTCTTCTTGATAAATGTCAAGTGCTTCTAGCTGGGGCTGCCTTAACTTTGAGGTATGAAAGAACAAATAGAAACACAAATCATAATCGATGCTCACATAGAAGCTGTATGGGCGGTATTATCTGACTTTAAAGCCTATCCTGAATGGAGCCCAACCATTGCCGAGTTTTTTGGTAACCCTGAAGTTGGTAAAAGGACAAAAGTTTTACTTGGACAACCCGGTAGTACCAGTATGAAAATGAACCCTGTCTTTTTGAAAATAGAACCCAACAAAGAATTACGCTGGCGTGGTAGTCTTATGATCAATGGGATCTTTGATGGTGAACACTATTTTATCCTACAAAATGCTGGAAATAATCAAACCCTCCTTACTCAAGGAGAGATGTTTTCAGGAATTCTGGTTCCATTTCTAAAGAAAATGATTCAAGGAAATACAAAGAAAGGTTTTGAGCTTTTCAATGCCGCCATTAAGGAAAGGGTAGAAGCTAGACTATAGATATTGCTCTAAATCACCTTTTCCTTCCCGTATTATTTCGAAATCACCAGAAGTGACATCTACGACCGTGGAAGCAACGTTATCACCGTACCCGCCATCTATCACTAGATCTACCTTATCCTCAAATTTCTCATAGATTAATTCAGGATCTGTAGAATATTCAATGATTTCATCATCATCGTGAATCGATGTCGTCACAATAGGATTGCCTAATTCCTTCACAATGTCACGAACGATATTGTTGTCCGGAATACGGATACCCACGGTTTTCTTTTTAGAACTCAATAGTTTTGGTACTTGCGAGCTCGCATTGAAAATAAAGGTGAATGGACCGGGTAAAGCTTTTTTCAATACCCGAAAGACTGTCGTGTCAAATGGTTTTGTGTATTGAGAAATATCTGTCAGATCATAACAGATAAAAGATAGATTCGATTTTTCAGGCTTTAATCCGCGAATGGAACAAACGCGTTCAATGGCCTTCTGGTTCGTAATATCACAACCAATACCATATACCGTATCTGTTGGGTAGATAATCACGCCTCCTTTTCTTAATACCTCCACTGCTTCTTCTATAGCCTTTGGATTCGGATTGTCATTGTAGATCTTTAGTAACATGGATTAGTTTATATAATTGTTGTCAATATTACATAATAAACAAAAACCGTCAAAATAATGTTTGTTTTGACGGTTTTTTATATTTTGAATTATTTCTAAAATTCTGCGTTGTTTGGGGTCCTTGGGAAAGGAATTACATCGCGGATATTCGTCATACCCGTCGTAAATAATACCAATCGCTCAAATCCTACTCCAAATCCTGAATGCGGCACTGAACCAAAACGACGTGTATCTAAGAACCATTCCATCTCTTCCGTAGGAATGCCTACTTCACCCATTCTGGTGATTAGTTTTTCTAGGTTTTCTTCACGTTGTGATCCTCCGACCATTTCGCCAATCCCAGGGAATAAGATATCCATCGCACGAACAGTTTGTCTTCCATTCGCATCCACTGGATTCTGTTTCATGTAAAATGATTTAATCTCTCTTGGATAGTCTGTTAAGATTACGGGTTTTTTGAAATGCTTTTCAACCAAGAAACGCTCATGCTCGGATTGTAAATCAGCTCCCCAATTCTCAATCAGATATTTGAATTGTTTCTTTTGATTAGGCTTGCTTCTCAATAAAATTTCGATAGCCTCTGTATAAGTTACACGCTCGAAATCATTGTTGATGACGAAGTTTAACTTTTCGATCAGATTTAATTCAGAACGTTCGTTTTGTGGTTTAGATTTCTCTTCTTCCAATAAACGATTGTTTAGGAATTCAATTTCTTCAGGACATTGCTCCAATGCATAACGGATTACATATTTCAATAAGTCCTCGGCCAAGTCCATGTTATCTTCTAATTCATAGAAAGCCATCTCTGGCTCAATCATCCAGAACTCTGCTAAGTGACGTGTTGTATTGGAGTTTTCAGCTCTAAAAGTAGGTCCGAAAGTATAGATGTTTCCAAATGCTAATGCCGCTAATTCACCTTCTAACTGACCAGAAACGGTAAGGTTGGTTGATTTTCCAAAGAAGTCTTCTTTGAAATCAATCTCTCCATTTTCAGTTCTCGGGATATTGTTTAAATCTAAAGTCGTTACACGGAACATCTCTCCAGCTCCTTCTGCATCCGAACCTGTAATGATTGGGGTATGCATGTAGACGAAGTCACGTTCCTGGAAAAATTTATTCACCGCAAAAGCCAATGCATTACGAACTTTGAAAATTGCATTGAAAGTACCCGTACGGAAACGTAGGTGTGCAATCTCACGAAGAAATTCCAAACTATGTTTCTTAGGTTGCAATGGGTATTTCTCAGGGTCTGAATCGCCAATGATTGAAACATCAGTAGCCTTGATCTCAACTTTTTGCCCTTTACCCATGGATTCTACCAAATTTCCTTTTACACGTACAGCAGCACCTGTTGTGATTCTTTTCAAAATCGCATCCGATGTATTCTCAAAATCAATGACCGCCTGAATATTATTGATAGTAGACCCGTCATTGATAGCTATAAATTGATTATTACGGAAGGTACGAACCCATCCTTTTACAATAACTTCTTTGCCGAAATCCTCTGATTTTAATAATTCTTTAATTCGTGTATGTTCCATTTTGTAGAAAAAAAATAAATATGGTCGCCATTTAGGCTTACAAAAATAGCCAAATAATTGATTTATGGGCTATTTTACCCAGCCTTTTTCAATAACTTCTTTCGCATGGTAGGTCAAAATTGATGTCGCACCAGCTCTTTTGAAACTCATTAAGGTTTCTAAAATTACCTGCTCACTTAACCATCCATTCGCAATCGCCGCTTTTAACATCGCGTATTCTCCCGATACGTTATATGCTGCAATTGGTAAATCGAAATTATCACTTAATAATTTAATAACATCTAAATACGGTAATCCTGGTTTTACCATTAGAAAATCCGCACCTTCTTGGGTATCTAACTGAGCCTCAATTAATGCTTCTTTACTATTGGCAGGATTCATCTGATAAGATTTCTTATCTCCTTTTTTCGGTGCTGAACCTAAGGCATCACGGAATGGACCATAATACGCAGATGCATATTTCGCAGTATAGGACATTAAGGATACATTGCTGAAACCATTCTCGTCCAAAATAGTACGCAAATAGCCAATTCTGCCATCCATCATATCGGAAGGAGCAATAATATCTGCGCCATTCTGAGCATGTGCCAAAGCCATTTTTCCTAATACCTCCAAGGTCTCATCGTTTAGAATTTCACCATTCTCAACAATTCCATCGTGACCATCTGAACTGTAAGGATCCATTGCCACATCTGTAACAACACAAGCCTCTGGGAAGTTCTTCTTCACCGCATCAATAGCTCTCAAGTATAAAGTTCCCTCACGATAACTTTCAGTCGCATATTTGTCCTTCAAGGACTCTTCAACAGCAGGGAATAAATCGAATGCCTTTAATCCTAAATTCATACAGCTCTCTACCTCGCGTAATAAATTATCAATCGAATAACGGTAGATACCTGGCATGGAGGATACTTCAACTTTTTGGTTGTCTCCATCTACAATAAACAAAGGGAAAATCAAATTCGATGCAAATACATGATTCTCTTGAACCATATCGCGGATTACTGCTGATTTTCTGTTTCTTCTAGGACGGTGTAACATGTTTTTAATTTTTATGTAAGAGTAAAGGGGGAATTATCCCCCTTTACAATATGTTTATTAATAATCTAATCCAAATACAGCTTCTGCCAAACCTATTTCATCCGGGGTATAGGGAAGTGTGTATTTTAATCCAAGGGCATCAATGGCTTTGGCCGTTGAGTGACCAATACAAATAATCTTTTGATCTGGTTCTGCTAAATTCTCACGAAAATAAGCCTCTACATTACTTGGGCTCGTGAAAATTAATACCTCGGCATTGCTCTTGTCAACTTCTTCCTCGATGACCGTCTCATAGATCGGCATATCAATTACCTTCGTATTTTCCGTCAATGCTCTTTGAATGGTTTGTAATGAACCCTCAGCACGTGGAATCAAGACCGTTTGACCATCAACCATTTTCGCAAATTCTTGCGCAATTCCTTCGGTATCAATACCTAAATCGTCTCCAGAGAAGTCTGCAACACGATTGAACTTACGTAAGGTGTCTTCCGAACCTCTTCCAAGGACACCAATTTTGGTTTTCTTTAAAATCCAAGGCTCTAATTTAAAGAAATGCTCAATGGCATTCTTTGAATTGAAGAAAATCCAATCTGCTCTTTTAAGAATAAAAGAATCCAATTTATTGATGGTTGGGAAAATGCGAATTAATGAACGAGCATCTACCTGGATATCATGTTTCTTTAAGAAACGTGCTAAATAAGAGTTTTCAGCAAGATCACGCGTGATAAAAACCGAAGATGGAAGCTTTCTGTCTTTCTTATATTTTGAAAAAATCTTGTCTGCCATACCTTCCACGGTATTTGACTCTAGGAATAGACGATCAGGAAAGTCCTCATTCGTGTCAGCAATCGAAGTCCAAGATTGAAATACGCCATCTTTCTTACGGCAATAGCTTCCTAGTGGAGCATGACAACCGGCATCGAATAAGTTCAATACTTTACGTTCCACTGAAATAGCTTCTGCTACTTCCTTATCGTGGATTTGCTGTAATACCTCAAATAACTCTTTATCCGATTCACGGATTTGAATCGCCAATACACCTTGTGCAGGTGCTGGTACTACCTCTACAGGAGCAATTTCCTCAAGATGAAAATCCGAAAGGTCCATGCTGATCCTTGAAATACCTGCTTTTGCCAATACAATAGCATCGTATTTATCATCGCGTAATTTCTGTACGCGAGTCTGTAGATTCCCACGAAGGTCATCAAATTCCAGATCTGGACGAAGGGATAGCAATTGGGCTTTTCTTCTGTTGGAAGAGGTACCAACTGTGGCATTATGTTTTAAGGAAAGACGTTTTGTAATATCGACGCAGTCCTTATGAATAATTAAAAGTTCGGAGGGGTCTTCACGCTCAGATACTGCAGCAATGATTAATCCCGGCGGATTTACGGTAGGTAAATCCTTGTGTGAATGAACCGCTAAATCAATTTGACCTGATAATAATTCTTCTTCCAATTCCTTGGTGAAAAAGCCTTTACCTTCCAACTTGTCCAAACGTAGGTGTTGAACAATATCCCCTTGGGTCTTGATGATTTTTAATTCAGCTTCTATTGATATTTCGGCTAATCGATCCTTAACAAAGTTGGCTTGCCATAATGCTAATTCACTTCCTCGGGTACCGATAATTAGTTTTCTGTTCACGTTCAAAGATTTACAAATGAATATTCCGGAGGCAAATTTAAGGAAATAGCCTCTTAATTCTGATGATTTAATGTCAGAATCAGAATATTTTTAAGAAAATTTAATATTAATTACTTTCTGATTCGGCAGATTTTACCAAGATCTCCTTCGCCATAACCATAGGAACTTTGATGTATTTCTTCTCCATATAGTTAATTACCTTGTTCAGGACTTCGCGAGCTTGCGGATCTAATTGTTCGACCTCATTTGCAAAAACTTCCGATAAAGCCATCGCTTTGATTTCTTTGATCTTCTCCGGAACCTCCTTCATGGCAACCTCGACACGACGTTGTTTCAATAATGGTAAGAATTCCTTAATGTTCTGCTCAATGATTTTTTCTGCATTCTCCAATTCAGCATAACGCTCTTGAATATTTTTCTCAGCAATTTGTTGCAAGCTGCTCACCTCAATATAGTGAATTGGGTGTTTGGCAATCACAGCGGCATCAATATCGTTTGGAATAGCTAAGTCTACAATCACCTTCTTGTCATCCTCGCCATTCAATAAAGATTCATATAAATCCTCATGAATAATCGCTTCCGGAGCACCAGTACAAGTGATCATCATATCAAAACCCTTCTTGTAATTTTTCAATTCACTCAACGGATAAACCTGCGCTTGTAATTCCTCAGCTAAGGCCTGCGCATTGGCAACCGTACGGTTGAAAATCGTAAAATTACTGTATTTATGCTTCTTAAGATACTTTGCTAAATTTTGGTTGGTCTCACCCGATCCTATCACTAGAATTCTTGGGTTATCCTTTAATTTTACTTCACGTAATTTACGGTATGCCAGGGAAACAACCGAAATTGGATTTCTAGAAATATTCGTGAAGGTATAGACTTCTTTGGCAGTTTTTACTAAACGGTCCATCATCAATCTCAAGAAATCTCCGGTAAATCCAGCCGCCTTACAACGATCGTATGCACGACGAATCTGTGCCAGGATTTCTTTCTCCCCAACAACCAAACTCTCCATCGAGCAGGAAGTGCGGAATAAATGATTTAATGCATCAAGACCTGAATATCTGTTTACTTGTCCCAAATAGCATTGCATACGCTCCGCCGGAACACAAAAATTCATGCTGTCCAAAAATTGGACTACAAAATCATCGTTCAACTCATGCGAACCATAAAATACAAATTCCACCCGGTTACATGTACCGATGTAGAATATTTCAGGAATGTCTAAATTGTTTTTTAAGTTAATAAGGCGGCTATCCAATTCTTCATTGCATATCACCAAATTCCCCAAATCCTTTAGATCAACATGTTTATGGGTAAACGCTATAACTTTTAAATTCTTCAAAGCCTAATTATTTCTCCAATAATTTTGTACTGCAAATGTAGATTAAAAGCACGTTGATATTGTCAAAAATGTGTCAATACAGTGAATTTAGAACGATTATAAATAGTGTTAAAATAATGTTAAAACGCTGTTATAAAGGCTTATACAAAGGTGATTGCCGAAAATTTGTGATGACAATCATTTCTTCATCACACAATAAATGACATTAATTACAGTTTCTGAATACCCAATTCCCCAAAACAGAACCTGATTTCCCACTTTAAATGCTTTAAATCCTATTATTAGCTTTTCTATTTCCGCTCAAATGCTCATCTTTGATATATAATTCACGTCATGAGAAGTTTAAATAAACCACTTGCCTTAATAGGTTTTTTTGTAGTCTTTTTTTCTGCAATTTTCTGCCCTTTCCTCAAAGTTCCGTTGCAGGCTAATTGGAATCTTTATCAGGTTGATACCGCCTTATTTATGATCACTAATGGTTTGTTGGGACTGTCTGTTCTCTTATTCTTTATGCGAAAATTAAGTGCCTTTCGCATATCGGCTTTGGTATTGATTGCTTGGATTGTTATTGCATTTATTCTGGTTTTCTTTCAAATCAATAATTATCTAGGATTTAAACTTATCGATGGATTGCTATCGAAAACCTTAAATATAAAATGGGGTTGGGCAGTGCTGTTATTTGGTGCATTATTGATATTATTTTCCGTAGGAAAAAGAGATAAAAAGATTGAAGGATAGGTGTTGCTAATAATGTAATCCTATGCTACCGTACAACGGACTGATCGGAGTGTTAATTTCAATCCAATAAGGTTGCGTAGATAAAAACTCCAGAGGAGTTTAATATTAGTAGAAGAATGTGTCTACGGAATAAGCCCTCGCCCCATGCAATCGCTAAAGCGATTGCATGGGGCGAGGGCTATTTATTTTTTAATTATCGGTGTTACTGATATTGAACCCCTCTGGGGTTCTTGTGTCCGCGGTGATTACCTTCTAACGAAGGTTGTTCATTCGAATTATCAATCAGTAGGTATGAATGTTACTAACATCCCTCTGGGGTTCTTAATACGCTTTCGTATTTTTGAAATGGATTTTAGGCGCGGATATTTTGGAAGGAGGCGTATGCGATACGCTCCTAAGTATTGGCTGAACAAAAATGGATTCTTCGCTGCGCTCAGAATGACAGAAAAATTGTGTTTGGGTTGAGGTAAAAAACGATTCTTCGGCAAAGCCGAAGAATCGTTTTTTACCTCAACCTATTTAATATTGTGATTGTCATTCCGCATCGAAGATGCGGAATCTATTTTAAGCGATATTTTGACAAACATGTCACCCCGCTGGGGCTGTACTTTGGTGTACGATTCTTGCTACAAATATGTCACCCCGATGGGGCTGTACCTTGGTATACGATTCTTGCTACAAACATGTCACCCCGCTGGGGCTGTACCTTGGTGTACGATTCTTGCTACAAATATGTCACCCCGATGGGGCTGTACCTTGGTATACGATTCTTGCTACAAACATGTCACCCCGCTGGGGCTGTACTTTGGTGTACGATTCTTGCTACAAATATGTCACCCCGCTGGGGCTGTACCTTGGTAAATGATTCTTGCTACAAACATGTCACCCCGCTGGGGCTGTACCTTGGTAAACGATTCTTGCTACAAACATGCCACCCCGATGGGGCTGTACCTTGGTAAATGATTCTTGCTACAAATATGTCACCCTGCTGGGGCTGTACCTTGGTAAATGATTCTTGCTACAAATATGACACCCCGCTTGGGCTGTACCTTGGTAAATGGTTCTTGCTACAAATATATCACCCCGCTGGGGCTGTACCTTGGTAAATGATTCTTGCTACAAACATGTCACCCCCGCTGGGACTGTACCTTGGTATACGATTCTTGCTACAAACATGTCACCCCGCTGGGGCTGTACCTTGGTATACGATTCTTGCTACAAACATGCCACCCCGCTGGGGCTGTACCTTGGTTAATGGTTCTTGCTACAAACATGTCGCCCCGATGGGGCTGTAATTTGGTAAATGGTTCTTGCTACAAACATGTCACCCCGATGGGGCTGTAGTTTGGTAAATGGTTCTTGCTACAAACATGTCACCCCGATGGGGCTGTACCTTGGTTAATGGTTCTTGCTACAAACATGTCACCCCGATGGGGTTCTTGTCTCCGCCTAGTAGCCGATGACTATCTCAAATCTCACATCTCATATCTCAAATCTACCTCACACATCTCACATCTCATATCTCAAATCTACTTCCCCGGTCTATGCGAAATAAAATGCTGTTTTAATTTATCCAAACCAATATTCTCTTCTACCTTATCCAGCTCAAATAACCATGCTTTCTCTGGCAGCACCTCTGAATTTTCCTTGGAATTTATCAGGTCTAGCGGTTTTACTTTCAGGGTTTTTTCGATAGGCGGAAAAGCATTATGCTGTCTGCGTGAAGTTCTAAGGATTTGAAACTCCAAATTCGGCCATTTGTTGATTGCGGAAAAATTCCCAGTATAAATTTGGTTGTACTCTCTAGCAGGAACAACATTGGCGAAAATTCCAGTTCTTTTATTACCGACAGACTCAGAAACGGTGACCATTAATTCGAAGGACGTTTCATTGACAATGAAAAACTTAACCAATCCATCCTTCTGTTCGCCGGTTAAGGCTAGAAAAATGCCTTTCTCAATGAATTTTCCGGTTTGAACAACGGTTGTAGGTTCCTCATCCTCTTCCATCCGCATATTTCCATGGACCAAGGTGATTTTATCCTGCATCACAGGGATTTCAAAACCTGTATCGTCTGTGACACCAACTAATCCATTTTTTAAGAATGCCGTGATATGACCCTCAATAGGCTCATCCACGAATCTAACTAAATCTCCTATTTTATAATTCATCGTAAGCTTTCAATAATATTCACAAAATTATGGATATCCCTTAAATCATTATAAAGGTGTATTCCAATTCGTATTCCTGTTCCCCGAGGAAAACATTTGACTCCCATATTCATGAGGTTAGGATATAATTCCTGCGGAATTTGAACATTGATCAATGATGATCTAATGTTTCTTTCAGCAATATATGGTAATATCAAATCCCTTTCCAGCAATAGTTTGTAGGCCTCATCCGATAAAACTTTGATATGGTCCTGAATGTTTTGTAGACCTTGCTTTTTTAGAAAACGCAAGCTGCTTTGTAAAGTACCATGACTTAAAGTATCCTGATGGCCAGGCTCGAAGAAGGTATCCAATATTTTCTTATTTTTCCACATGGACACTTGAGGTAATGGAACATCAGATTTCAGATCCTCAAGCATCAATTTCAATTGATCACTTAAGAGGATAAAACCATTTCCAAACCCTGATAACAACCATTTATAACCCGATCCAGCAAGTGCATCGATGCCTGATTCCTGAAAATCAAATGGCGCCACACCCAAGTATTGGGTGCCATCAGCTATGATCAATAGGTTCGGGTGACTCTTTTTTAGGTTCTTGATAAAATCAAGATCTATCATTAAGCCTGAAATATATTGAACCAAACTAAGAACCAATACATCTGGTTTATATTGCTCAATTCCATGTATTATGGTTTCCTCCAGCTTGGCAGATACTGGAATCGAGAAGAATTTTAATTTTCTGTTGACTAAAGGATATTGCAGAGATGGATATTCATCTTCCAATACCAAATAGGTAAGCTGCTTCGGAAGTAAATCCAGTAAGGTAGCGAAGCCAAAAGAGAAATTAGGAGTCAGGTAGGTGTTTTCCGGTTTCGAATGAAAGAAATCGGCTACTGTTTCCTTGACAGAATAAATGAATTCAGGTTGCTCATCCCTTAGGTCCGATTTGATTTCAAAAAAGTCTTGTTCCCATTTTTGTCTCCAGGCCAAAGTTTCCTTTGGCAATAACCCATTACCGGGGGTGTTGAGATAAATAAGATCATCGGGTAGATTAAAGTGTTCTTTGAAATTCATAGGGCAATATTTCTTGATTATGAAGAATCGTTAAATATTCGGACTGGCTGATGGTTTCTGCTCCCATGCTGCTGAGGTGATCCGAAGGAATCTGGCAATCAATTAAGGATAATCCAAAATTTTGGGCTAAGTAGATCAGGGCAATTTTGGATGCATTGGAGACCTTGGAAAACATGCTTTCTCCACAAAATACTTTGCCAACCTGCACTCCATAAAGTCCACCGACTAATTTTTGATCCTGCCAAACCTCGATGCTATGCGCATATCCTGCCTCATGTAATCGGATATAGGCTTCCTGCATATCTGCAATTATCCATGTCCCGTCCTGATCTTTCCTCGGCATGCTCGCACAATTTTCAATGACAGATTTGAAATCCTGATCAATTGTAATCTTGAATTTATTGGATTTTATAATCTGCTTCATGCTCTTAGAAAGTTTGATTTTATTGGGTACTAAAACGAATCTTTCCAATGGGGCGAACCATAGAATAGGATTTTCCTCATTGTACCAAGGGAAAATACCATTTTCATAAGCCAAAAGGAGGCGTTCAAGCTGTAAATCGGCTCCGATTGCTAATAAACCATCTTCATCCGCTAGGGATGGATGGGGGAAAACCAATTTGTTTTCATCCAATAAATAGGGCATGATATTCTGAACTTACCTATTCCGGTTGTCTAGGTTCTTTGCTGATTTCGTCAAAAATCTTATCCATATGTTCCACGTATTCATTGGTATCATCCAAGAAGAATTCCAATTGAGGGACAATGCGGGCTTGATTTTTAATACGTGTTCCTAGTTTATACCGAATTTCATTAGATTTTGATTTAATGTTATCGATATCTGCTTTTGCAGTTTTGGTATTTAAAAAACTCAAATAAACTCTAGCGATTGCTAAATCCGGAGTGACACGTACCCTGGTAACGGTAATAAAAGCACCGGGAGCCCAAGAATTGCCCTCACGTTGAAACATTTCTGCAAGATCTTGTTGTATTACTCCAGCAAATCGTTGTTGTCTTTTACTTTCTGTTCCCATCTTCTAATCTGTATTGGGAAAGCTGTATTGCTTTTCCTTGATACAAATATACAGGTTTTCATTGAACTAATGGGATTATCCAACATCTGCTGTTAATAGAAAAGAGTGGAAGGGCTTATTTGCATATTCACTCACTTTAAATTTCAAACAAGTTGGTCCTTTTGCCGCATTTTTATCGGACTTTCTTCGGACCTTCTTCGGACTTTGGTCGGGAAAATTCGAACAAGGTCCGAAGAAAATCCGAGCCAATACAAAACTTGGTATGAGATTGGATATATGAAAAAATGGAAGCGAATTGAAAATTTAGACATAAAAAAAAGACTTGTCGTGGGCATGGTGACAAGTCTTTAATCAAAATTAGTTTATAATTGGATAGAATAATTCTTTCAAAGTTTTAAGACTTTCCGGTCTATCATGTTTTAGTAATTTGTAGTTGGCTATTAAGCGTAAGTGTAAACTCACTTTTAATATCTTTCATTCCCCTTTACATCACAAACATAGAGCTTTAATTACGTTGTCACAAGATGTTTTTTAAAAAAAAGTAAGTGATTACTTAATTGTAAAACTCTTTGAAAATGCCTATTCCTTTATTAAAAGTTTATTACAATTTAATATTTGCTATCGCTTATCCTCTTGAATGTTAAGCAGGAAAATGTGCATTACAGTTATGCTAAAACGGAAAAGCATTAACATTTTTTAACATTTAAAAAGTTAAGCTAGTTTAAAATTTATTTTTAAAAACTTGATGAAAAATTAATCATTTTCCATCATTTTGAGCCTGGAATTTTCTTTGAAAAAATTATTAAGTGTAGGCAGGACGCTTTTTATTTTTCGGTAAGTTTAGCTAATTCTTCTTGATAAGAAAAAAAATGAAGGGGAATGCTGTTCTTGCATTTTGCGTAGATATTGGTACTTTTGTTCGACAAGATTTTGAAGATGAAAATTTGGCAAAAAAATATTGATGTAGATTCCTTTGTTGAGACTTTTACCGTCGGACAAGACCGCGAAATGGATATGAACCTGGCAGCAGCCGATGTATTGGGTTCATTGGCGCATACCAAAATGTTGAATAGCATTGGATTGATGACCGATCAGGATTTGTTGGATGTACAAAAAGAACTCAAGAATATTTATAGAGAAATCTTGGCAGGGAATTTCAAGATTGAAGATTCTGTTGAAGATGTACACTCGCAAGTAGAAATGATGCTTACCGAGCGTATTGGCGAAGCAGGAAAGAAAATTCATTCCGGTCGATCTAGAAATGACCAAGTTTTGGTGGATTTGAAATTATATTTCAGATCTGAGATCGAAAGCATCTTTAAGAATACCGAGGAATTATTCCAGGAGCTTATTTCCTTAAGCAATCAATATAAATCTGTATTAATGCCGGGCTATACCCATCTTCAGATCGCCATGCCTTCATCCTTTGGTTTGTGGTTTGGTGCATATGCGGAAAGCCTGGTTGATGACCTTCAGTTGTTGAAAGCGGCATGGAATGTATGCAATAAAAATCCATTGGGTTCCGCAGCAGGCTATGGTTCTTCCTTTCCATTGAACAGAACAATGACCACGGAATTATTAGGTTTTGAAGATCTAAATTATAATGTGGTTTATGCCCAAATGGGAAGAGGGAAAACCGAACGTATCCTGGCACAAGCGATGAGTTCCATTGCTGCTACCTTAGCGAAATTTGCCATGGATGTCACCTTGTTTATCAATCAGAATTTTGGATTTATTTCCTTTCCGGCGCATTTGACCACAGGGTCTTCCATTATGCCGCATAAGAAAAACCCGGATGTATTCGAATTGATTCGTTCCCGTTGCAATAAGATTCAGGCATTGCCAAATGAAATTGCCTTGATGACAACCAATCTTCCGGTAGGATATCATCGGGATTTACAATTATTAAAAGAGAATCTATTCCCAGCCTTCCAATCCCTTAATGATTGCTTGGCAATTGCGAAGTATATGCTGGAGAATATCAGTATCAAGGATAATATCTTGGATGACCCTAAATACGATTACCTGTTCTCTGTAGAAGTGGTGAACAATGAGGTGTTGAATGGTGTTCCATTCCGGGAGGCCTATCGTAAAATCGGAATTGATATTGAAGAGGGAAAATTCCAACCAGCAAAAGAAGTCAACCATACCCATGAGGGAAGTATCGGTAACTTATGCAATGACCAAATTGAAAGAATGTTTAAGACCGTAAAAGCTGAATTCGGGTTTGAAAAAGTAGATCAAGCTTTGGAGAACCTTTTGAACTAGCCTTTATAGATATAAGTAAAAGAAAGCAGGCCATTGGGATTATCTCAATGACCTGTTTTCTTTTTTATGCATATCCAGTATAAACTCAAGACCTGTCTAGAAGATTCGGTCAAGGCTGGATTGTTATTTTTTTTTATTTCTTGATATTAAATTTGTATCTGATTTCACTTTCAAAAACTTCATCTGGGTTCAGTCTAACGCTTGGGAATTTTTCTTGATTGGGACTATCAGGATAATGTTGTGCTTCAAAGCAAAGTCCGCCATAGCGTAGGTATTTTCTGCCGGATTTACCTTCGTCTTCATGCAGGAAATTTCCAGTATACAGGTGGATGCTTGGTTCAGTACTGAATACTTGAAGTTCAATTCCAGATTCCTGTGAATATGCTGAAGCGATAGGTTCGCTGATGGGTTGTTTATTGGCAAAACTATGGTCATAACCATTAGCAATTTGAATCTGTTCTTCAGGGCTATTGATTTCAGTTGCTAGCACTTTGGGGGTTCTGAAGTCAAATGCTGTGCCTTCCACAGGATATAAATCGCCAGTAGGAATTTGATTTTCATTCAATGGGAGGAATTCATCCGTATTGATCCATACCACATGATTTAATACATCGCCATTTCCTTCTCCATTCAGGTTAAAATAGGCATGATTGGTAAAGTTGACCACTGTTGGAGCGTTTGTGGTAGCTCTGAATTTGATAATGATTTCATTTTCATTATTTAATTCGTAGGATACCGTTGTTTTCAATTCTCCAGGGAATCCTTCTTCGCCATCAGGAGAAACATAATAGAAGTCGACCTGTTTATTAAAGCTGACTTGCCTATCCCATACTCGGGTATGAAAACCAGTTGCACCACCATGCAAGCAGTTAGTCCCATTGTTTTGATCCAAGCTATATTCTTTACCATCTAAGGCGAATTTTCCATTGGCGATACGGTTACAGAATCGACCGATCGATGCTCCATGATAAACTTCTTTTGCTTCCAGATAACCTTGGATGCTATCAAAGCCTAGAACTACATCAATTAAGTTTCCATTTTTATCAGGAACAAGCGCACTTACGAGCCTAGCCCCGTAATCTGTTAATGCGATTTGCATTCCAGCACGATTTGTGAGCGTTATCAGATGGGTGTTCTTTCCATGCAGTTTGCTTTCAAAGTCCTTAGGGTGAGGTAGTTTATAAGTCGTCATTCTATTTTTGTTGCTTCTGCTAAAGATAATAATAAAGGGATTCGTTCCAAAGAACTATCATTTTAATAATCGCAAGGATTTTATTATTTTGTTTAAAATCAATCGTCATGTTCAAGATTTCTTTGCTTTTTTTTGTTGCAGGTGTTCTGGTTCTTGCCTTTGCAGTATTTGTTCCTTCCAAAGATTCTTCCATTACGATTAACCTTTATGATACGTATTACGTACTTTCTTCCATTTCGCTATTTAAATTTTTAGGTCTACTCGGATTAATTTTTTCCGGTTTATATTATTTTACAGAACAGAAGTTATATTCAAAAACTTGGAGCATCATGCATTTAATTAGTTTTATCTGTTTGATTGTGAATGTATGGACCTGGGGATTTGTGGAGCGGGTTTATTTTGGAAATTTTGAAGCCGATGTGTCAAGCCGTTTACCCAATGCGGAGCAGGCAGAACGAATAATAAAGATTCAACAGTTCTATGTTGGGACCTTTTTATTGATGGTTTTCCTTCAGTTACTTTATGTCTTGAATTTAGTAGTCGGAATGATCTACAAGAAGTCGAATACTGAAGAAGAATAATTTTTTTTCATCAACCTTTGATTTGCAAAATGTTGAGTTAGAATTTGATGTCGATTCCTTTTTCGGGAGAGGCTTGAAATTTTAAAATGGTATATTTGTCAATCAAAATCTGAGATTTTACATGAATTGGAAACAACTGATATCGGCTAGGCGTTGGGGCTATGAAAGTCGTGAGAATAATGAGCAATTTGATGCACGTTCTGAGTTTCAGCGCGATTATGACCGTTTGATATTTTCATCCCCATTTCGAAGGCTACAGAATAAAACCCAGGTATTTCCATTGCCGGGAGCAGTCTTTGTTCATAATCGTTTGACGCATAGTTTAGAGGTTGCTTCGGTAGGTCGTTCCTTGGGGAGATTGTTTTACAATTTGTTGAAAGAAAATCACCCCAATATAGATGAGGAAGCGCCTTATCTGCAGGAGGTTGGAAATATTGTTTCTGCGGCATGTTTGTCCCATGATCTGGGAAATCCAGCTTTTGGGCATTCTGGGGAAGCTGCTATTTCAAGTTTTTTTACAGAAGGAAAAGGGCAGAAATATCAGGAATTGGTCAGCAAGGAGCAGTGGGAGGATCTGATTCATTTTGAAGGTAATGCGAATGCATTGCGGATTTTGACGCACGCCTTTAATGGTAAAGACCCAAAAGGATTTGCGTTGACCTATACGAGCTTGGCTTCGATTGTAAAGTATCCATGTGCAGCTATTGATGGACATGTCAAAGGTTCACACCATAGAAAGAAATATGGTTACTTTGATTCAGAGAAAGCAAGCTTTGAAAAAATTGCCCTAGAATTGGGCTTACAGGCAGACCCTTCCAATCCGAAGGGGTATTTGCGTCATCCACTGGTTTATTTGGTGGAGGCGGCAGATGATATCTGTTATAATATTATTGATTTAGAAGATGCTCACCATTTAAAAATTCTATCCTACCAGGAAGTTGAGGATTTATTATTGCCATTATGCGCTGGTGAAGATTTACGGGATCGATTGGATTCCTTGGCCGATACCGCAAGTCGGGTTTCATTATTGCGTGCAAAAGCAATAAATACACTGATTTGGGCATGTGCAAAGGTGTTTGTGGAAAATGAGGATAAATTTCTATCGGGGACCTTTGAGAAACCATTGATGGATGCTTTAGATCCGGTAATTGTGGAACAGATGAAAATCATTTCCAAAATTTCGGTTGCGCGGATTTATAATGCGCCAACTGTCGTGCAGATTGAGATTGCAGGTTTTAAGGTCATGAATGCCTTGTTGGAAGAATTTGTGCCCGCTTATTTAAAGTCGAACAAATCCATGTTTGACAAAAAGTTGGTAGCCATGATTCCAGAGCAGTTTCATACGGATAAAGTTGATACCTATTCCAAAATTCGGGCAGTGCTTGATTTCGTGTCGGGCATGACTGATGTATATGCGGTAGAGCTTTACCGAAAAATCCAGGGGATTTCAATTGCTTCCTTGGAATAATAAGGGAAAAGCTATCGGATGAACAAATTATAAAATGATTCCTAATCATAGGGATGGATTAAATTATTGAATGAAAGTAGTAATAGCAGAGAAACCTTCAGTAGCGCGGGATTTGGCAAGAGTCATGGGAGCTAAGGAGGTGAAGGATGGATATATTTCGGGGAATGGATTTGCCTTTACCTATGCCTTTGGGCATTTGGTTCAACTATGTACACCACAGGCGTATGGATTTCATAATTGGTCGGTTTCCAATTTGCCAATCATACCGACACAGTTTTCTTTGGAGGTGAAGAAGGTGAAGCGAGATGGGAAGCAGATGGATGATGCTGGGGCATTGAAGCAATTGAATACCATCAAAGCTTTATTGAATGAGGCGGAAGAAATCATCGTGGCGACGGATGCTGGACGGGAAGGAGAATTGATCTTCAGGAATATCTATTATTATTTAAATTCTAAAGTTCCCTTTAAGCGATTGTGGATATCCTCACAAACGGATAAAGCGATAAAAGAAGGTTTTGCCAATTTAAAGGAAGGGGTAGAGTATGATAGTTTATACATGTCAGCTCGTTCCAGGTCAGAATCTGATTGGCTGATTGGGATCAATGCTACCCAAGCATTGACATTAGCAGCAGGAAACCGAGGTTTACTGTCCTTGGGACGCGTACAGACACCTACCTTGGCGATGATCTGTTCTCGGTATTTGGAGAATAAAGATTTCAAACCGCAGGCATTTTATAAGATTCAAGCTGGATTTGAGAAAGAAGGAATTCAATTTAAAGCAACTTCCAATAAGATTGATAAGAAGGAGGTAGCGGAAGAAACTGTTGCCAAATTACAGGTGGGCATGAATGCTTCCGTGAAGAACGTAGAAGCAAAGGAAACCAAGGAGCAACCACCATTGTTGTTTGACTTGACCTCCTTGCAGCAAGATGCCAATAAGAAATATGGCTATTCTGCAGATCAAACTCTGAGTATTGCACAGACTTTATATGAAAAGAAAGTAATAACCTATCCGCGTACGGGTTCCAGATATATTGGGGAAGATGTTTTTGAGAAGATCGAGGAGTTGTTTCAACATTTGGCGGATACGGCGCAGGAACAAATCGCAGTAATTAGCAAGAATTTGATTGGTGCCAAGCTCAACAAACGTTCGGTAGACGATAAGAAAGTAACGGATCACCATGCGTTGCTGGTTACTGATGAGAAACCAGGGCCTATGCCTATGGACCAACAGAATATCTACAATATGATAGCCAAGAGAATGGTAGAGAGTTTCTCTGAGGTTTGCCTGAAGGATATTACGACCGTCACGATTGATGCTGCGGGCGTGGAATTGATTGCGAAGGGTACTGTGATTAAGCAATATGGATGGCGATTATCGGCAGACCAGGTTGAGTTGCCTGATGAAGATAAGAATACAGATGATCAGGATAATGAAAATGCGCAGTTACCAAAGCTGATTGTTGAGGAGCTTTTGGAGGTATTGACCTTGGAATTGGCTGAGCGGTTTACAAAAGCGAGACCCATCCATACTGAGGCATCCTTATTAAAAGCGATGGAGACTTCAGGTAAGGAGATAGAGGATGATGAGATGCGTCAAGCCATGAAGGATTGTGGGTTGGGAACTCCGGCGACTCGTGCAGCGACTATTGAAACCTTATTTCAAAGGGACTATATCAAACGAGATAAAAAGAAATTAATCCCGACCGAAAAGGGACTTTCTGTATATTTTCTCGTGAAGGATCGTTCCATTGCAAAAGTGACCTTGACAGGAAAATGGGAGCAGAAGCTGGAGGAAATGCGCGCGAATAAAGTGAGTTATGATGTGTTTATGAAACATATCAAGGATTACACGGCGAAAATTACCAAGGAACTTTTACAGTTGCGAATTGCGATTGCACATGAGGAGTTAAAGCCATTGCAAAAAGGCAAGATAAAATGTCCAAAATGCAAACCTGGATCTATTCAATTATACGATAAGGTTGCCCAATGCGATCATTATGCACGAGGCTGCGATTTCAAAATCTGGCGGACCTTAAATGGAGTATTCCTCGATGAAAAGGAGATGAAAAACCTTCTGGAGAAAGGGCGAACCTCTGTTTTACAAGGAGTAAAAGGACAGGATGGGCAGGTGATTTCGGCAGCTTTACTATATGAAAACAATAAGGTAAATATTGCTTGATTTAGTTAACTTAGGTAGATGGATACTATCTATGTTTTTACTGGATTGGGGGCAGACCGTCGGGTTTTCGAAAAACTTGATTTTTCTGGAATGGAGGTTGTTTTCGTGGATTGGTTAAAACCAAGACCTTCGGAAGCCTTTGAAAGTTATGTATTCCGATTAGCAGAGCATTATCAATTGCCAAAACAAGGAGCCAATGTTCTTGGGCTATCCTTTGGAGGGATGTGTATTGCTGAGCTTTCCAAATATTATGATTTCAAAAAAACTGTCCTAATCTCCTCAGCGAAGACAAAAGATGAATTACCTAAAGTTCTGGGGGTATCCAAATTCCTGTCCCTACATAAATTATTCTCGGGTGCTGCTGCCAATTTTGCGAACTCCAAGATCTTATATTGGCTTTTTGGCTTGAAATCAGATGAGGAACAGTTTCTGTTTGACACCATGCTGAATGATTCAGACCCTGATTTTCAGAAATGGGCAATCGATAAAATAGTAAACTGGGAAAATACCCATGTTCCAGTTAATTGTCTTCAGATTCATGGCGATAAAGACCGTTTGATTCCCATTCAAAATGTGGATTACAGCATTCGGATTAAAGGGGGCGGTCATTTTATGGTTTGGAATAAAGCCGAAGAGTTGAATTATCCTATTCGAAATTTCTTGTTATAAGTAAATCTGTCCATCAAAGTCATGTTGTCGTCAATTGTAGAAGCATGGTTTTCCTTCTATGAGTTTTGTATTACCTTTGCAGCTTATGGTAAATAAACTCTACAATCCATTTTTGGATTTTCAATTTGACAATAAGACCTGTTTTTTATCTGGTAAATCCTTAAACTCTGAGGATGAGAAAATTCAGGTTTTTCCTGTTTGGATGATGCGATCCTTTGATTTGGAGGATAAGCCTTTTAAATTGTTGGATGAGAGTTTAGTAACCTATAAACAATTGCAATTACCCTGTTCAGCAGAAGTAGCAGCTGTATTTTCAGAGGTAGAGCAAAAGGTCGAGGATGCGGTACAGGTTGGATACACTGCTTTAAAAGATCTGGATCAATTGACTTTGTTTCAATGGGTCGGAAAGATATTATATGGAGTTGTTTTCAATGAGATTCAAGTTGGAATAAGACAAGCTTTTCTTTCGGGAGAGGCGTTGAATTTTTCTCAAGCATTGGTTCATAAATTTAAGAACCTACATTTTATGTTGCAATCTTTGATCTGCACGATGGAGTTTGAGCATAAAAATCCATTTACCATCCTAGTTCTTCCTGTTGATAGTGCTCCTGAAACTTTTATGTACCGAGATGAAATCAACACCTTGATTTTTTCCATTCGTATGAAGGATTTTGCGATCATAGCAACCTTGCAGGATAATGGTGTTCATCAGATCTATCATGAGGAGGTGTTGAATAAAGTTGCGGGCAAGGTATTGCATCCGATTCAGTTTGAGGAGATCTGTGCACGTTATTTTTATTCCGCCTATTTATTTAACCGTTTACCAGAGTACACTTATATGGAGGTTCCGGAGAAAGTTTTTGTGGAACCGATGCCATTGAATGATTGGACACTCAAGCCAATCTTTGATCAATGGGTTGTCAAGACCTATGGGCAGGTATTAGAGAACTTTTGGAAACCATGGGGTTATACCTTGTTCGAGATTATTAAAGACCCAGAAAACCCAATGACGTTCATAAGTGATGAACATGGGGAATTTATTTCAGAGGTTCAACTTCCAAGGTAAATTATATTCAAATTCGTTTAAATTTTCGTAACTTAATACTGTTGATTAGTAGAATGTTATGAGGTTGTTTGCCATAATCATATTGATTTTTTTCAGTTCGACTACTTTTGCGCAGGAGAAGCCGGTACAGGATAGTAGTATAGTTCGGGAAGTGGATAAAGTTCCTCAATTTGTTGGGGGATTGAGTGGCTGGCAGCGATTTTTAGCAAATACGATCAATATTGACCGGGCAATTCTAGAGATGGATAGTGCTCAATATGCTGAGTTTGGATTACGGCAGACTGCAGTATTGGAATTTACAGTATGTGAAGATGGGGAAGTTTGTGATGTGGAGATATTAAATAAATCCAAGATCAGCCCTGCATTTGCCAAGGAAGCCTTGCGCGTGATGAAGCGATCCCCAAAGTGGATTCCCGCACTCAAAGGTGATAAAACCGTTAGAACCCGATTCCGACAACCAATAATCGCTGTTTTAGATGGTAGTTAATATTAGCTAAAACTATATAGCCATAATTATGACCTTAATTATCGGGATTTAATACCTATCTAATCCTTATTCTATTCAAAATGATACTTTAATTTTCAGGTATTCTTTCGTTTTAATATTAAATTTGACAAACCAAATTAATCGAAATTAAAATGAAAAAACATCCTGACTGACTCTATTATTTTCTCAATAATTAATCTTTCAATAGAGTTTTCTCCTAACGTATTCAATACTAAACATTTTACCTGTTCATGCACCTGAACATTGCTGCGGCTTAGTTAGAGGAAAACTAAAAGAACTTAACTTATTGTCTTTTTCAGGATCTCATTTAAGATTGCATTGGAATTTTTTATTTCAGCAAGAAGTTGGGGTTCTAAATTATTATTAACGAAATCAAAGGGTCATTGTCAACCAGCAATTGGAATAAATCACTAAACAATGAATGACCTAGTAAACAAACAATGTAGATGAATTTTACAAAAAAAACTAACCACAACTATTTGAAAGCAGGTTTATTTCTTGCTTTTTTGGCAGGGTCCAACATGACCTATGCACAGGAAGCAATCAATTATCAATTACCACCTCAATCTATAGTTGATTTAATCGATGCTCCCCAAATTCCGGTAGAACAATTCAGTCCAGATGGTAGGTATATGTTGATTCTGGAAGCACCGGGATTACAATCCATTATTCAGGCTTCACAACCTGTATTGGGAATTGCCGGATTGAGAATCAACCCCATAAATAATACTACCGTTGCTGAAAGTCTAGGAACTTTCAAAGGAATAAAAGTTCGGGATTTAAGGACTGGAACAGATTTCAGTTTATCAGGCTTGCCTCCAGATGCTCAGATATCAGATGTTAAATGGTCTTCGAAGGAAGGGGCTTTTGCTTTCTTAAATAAATCATTGCAGGATACCGAATTGTGGTTAGCAGATTTGAACAGTAAATCTGTGAAAAAAATATTGAATAAAGTAAATGATACTTACGGAACCAGTTATCAATGGAATAGCGATGGTACTGCACTTCTAGTGCAACAGATTAGTGCTTCAAGAGGGGCTGTTCCTGTACAAAATCCAGTTCCAACAGGTCCAGTGGTTCAAGAGAATTTAGGTGGAATTACGCCTTCAAGAACCTATCAGAACTTATTGGCTAATGCGTATGATGAATCCTTGATGGAATATTATTTGGGCTCCGAATTAGTTCAGGTGGATTTGCAAGGACAGTCAAAGTCATTGTCCATTAATGGAATTTTTAAATCTGTTTCCTATTCACCAGATGGAAAATATATTTTGACAGAAAAGGTTGTCAGACCTTATTCCTATCTGGTCCCAATTTATTTATTTCCAGCCGAGGTATCCGTTTATTCAGCTGCAGGATCCAAAGTAAAGGATATTTATACCCTTCCATTGGCGGACAATCTGCCGATAAGCTTTGATGCGGTATTGGAAGGTCCTAGGAATTTTGAGTGGAGAAAAGATAAGGATGCTAGTTTAGTTTTTGTTGAAGCATTGGATAAAGGGAACCCTAATGCAGCATCAGAAATTCGGGATGAATTATTTGAACTATCCGCACCATATGATTTGACGAATTCCAAAAAGATTTACTCAGGTACCTATCGTGTTCGGGATATTCAGTGGGGAGAAAGTATGGCGATTGTATCGGAGAATTGGCGTAAAGATCGTTCTTCAAAGCTTACTTTGATCAACCCGAAAAGCAATCAGGTAGTTCGGGTATTATCAACACGAAAGTCCGAGGATACCTATAGCGATCCAGGGAGTTTTATCATGAATGCGAAAGGGCAATTATTAAGTGATGGAAAGGGTTCTGTATTTACACAAGGTCAAGGGGCTTCAGCCGAAGGAGATCGTCCATTTGTTATGAAATGGAATGTGGAGAATGGAAAGCAGGACACCCTTTATAAATCAAAACGAGGGTATTATGAAGAGCCTATTTTCTTTAATAATAAAGGGGTTTTATATGTTTCCAGAGAGTCCGCAAAAGAGGCTCCCAATGTTTATTCCATCAATATCAAGAATAAAAAGGAATCAAGAATAACTGATTTCAAGGATCCATATCCAAGTATTGCACAGGTTCAGAAAACATTATTGTCTTACCCAAGGAAGGATGGATTGAACCTTTCAGGTACTTTATATGTGCCGGCAGACTTTAAAAAAGGAGATGCGCCATTGCCAGTTTTGGTTTGGGCCTATCCGCGTGAGTTCAAAACAAAGGAAGCGGCTGGTCAGGTAAAAGGATCTGCCAATAAATTCCCGAGGTTAGCCTTTCGATCGCCGGTATTTTGGGTGACTCAGGGATATGCGGTGGTAGATCAAGCGGATATGCCAATCGTTGGAGAAGGAACTGCCGAGCCGAATGACACTTTTATTGAGCAAATAAAAGATAATGCAAGTGCCTTGATTGATCATATTGTAGGATTAGGAGTAGCTGATCGTCATCGGATTGGAGTCGGTGGCCATTCCTACGGTGCGTTTATGACGGCAAATTTATTGGCACATACTGATTTATTTGCTGCTGGGATTGCCAGAAGTGGTGCATACAACAGAACCTTGACTCCTTTTGGTTTTCAGGGAGAGGCGAGAACCTATTGGCAAGCCAAAGAGACCTACGATGCGATGTCTCCATTTACCTATGCTCCACAAATCAAAAGACCTATTTTATTGACTCATGGCATGGATGATGAGAATTCAGGAACATTTCCTATTCAAAGTGAAAGATTATATGCCGCGATCAAAGGGCATGGAGGAATTGTACGTTTAGTGATGTTGCCGAAGGAATTCCATGGGTATAGAAGTCGCGAAGGGGTATTGCATACCTTTTGGGAGCAACATCAATGGTTGGAGAAATATGTAAAAAACAGAAAGAAAGATGATTAAGACTACTATAAAATCCATATTGGTTGCCTTATTGATTGGGCAATTTCAATATTCAACAGCTCAGCAAGTAACTAATCCGAAGAGCCATTTTGGCTTTAATATCGGAGATGACTTTATGCTTGCGAATTACAAACAAATGGAGGGCTATTTTCTGAAAGTAGCTCAGGAATCTGATCGGGTTCTGATTCGTGATGGTGGCTTGACGGAAGAGGGTAGAAAGCAACATTTGATAATCATCTCTTCTCCAGAGAATCTAAAGGAGATTGAAAAGTACAGGAAGATTTCTCAGACGCTGGGAAGAGCAGAAGGAATCACAGAGGAAGAAGCAAGGGAATTAGCAGCTGTTGGAAAGCCCGTGGTATGGATTGATGGCGGAATGCACTCCAACGAAATGGTGGGTTCCCATCAATTGATAGAAACTCTATATCAATTGACCAACAGGAATGATGCAGAAATTAAGAACTATCTGGATAAGGTGGTGGTATTGATGTGGCATGTCAATCCGGATGGTCAGGATTTATTGGCTGATTGGTATATGCAATATGAGGATAAGGCGAAGCGTAATATGTCAATTCCGACCTTATATCAAAAATATGTTGGGCATGACAATAATCGGGATTTCTTTATGTTCAACATGAAGGAAGCAAGTAATTTGGCCAAGGTGGTTTATGTAGATTGGTTGCCTCAGATTATTTACAATCATCACCAAACCTCACCAGATGGCACTATCGTGGCCGGACCTCCATATCGTGATCCATTCAATCATGTGTTTGATCCGCTATTGGTCACTGGGATTGATGGGGTTGGATTTGCCATGATCAATCGGTTGAATGAAGAGGATAAACCGGGCTATGTCCGGATGGATCAATCTGGATTTTCAACCTGGTGGAATGGCGGCTTAAGAACAGCTCCATATTTCCACAATATGATTGGAATCCTTACGGAAGTAACGGGCAGTCCTACACCTTCCAATATTCCATTGGTGCCAGAGCGTCAGGTTCCGAGAAATGGATTGCCGTATCCAGTAGCACCTCAGGCCTGGAATTTCAAGAAATCCATTGATTATTCAGTATCCATGAATTTTGCGATTCTGGATTATGCTGCCAGAAACGGTGATAAATTGTTGTATAACATCTACAAGATGGGTAAAAACTCGATTGACCGTGGAAATAAAGATCATTGGACGAAATACCCGAAATATGCGGAGCAGATTGAGGAGAAATATAATGCAGATTTAGCTGCAGGAACGGTTAAGAAAGAGGAAAGTAATTCTTTTTATAGGACGAGGACTATTCCAAAAAGTTATTACGATGCGATATTCACTGATAAATCAAAGCGTGATCCAAGAGGATATATCCTATCTGCAGATCAAGCAGATTTTCCAACTGCTATAAAATTTGTGAATGCATTGATTAAATCTGGGGTTTATGTCTATCAGGCGAATTCGGATTTCTCCGTAAATAATAAGCAGTATCCTAAGGGCTCCATTGTGGTAAAGACTAATCAGGCCTTTAGACCACAGGTATTGGATATGTTTGAACCGCAGGATCATCCACATGATGTAGAGTATGAAGGTGGTCCTCCAATTCGTCCTTACGATGCGGCAGGCTGGACCTTGGCGATGCAAATGGGAGTTGATTATGACCGCGTTTATGAAGAAATTAATGGACCATTGAGTAAAATTGAAAGTGGGGTATTGATGTCGGCATTGCCAGTTGAGGTTCAAAATTCAAAGGGCGGATATTTGATCAATGCGAAAGCAAATGATGCATTTTTAGCCATTAATCAATTGTTGAAGTCTGGAGTGAAAGTTTATCGGGATTTAGAATCCAAAGATTTTTATGTAGATGCGAAGGCAGCTTCAAAAGTCAAAGAATTTGGCCAGACCTTAGGATTAAAGAGTCAAGCCATTGCAAAAAAACCGAAGCAGTTGAAGCCAGTAGAGTCTCTGAAAATCGGGTTGTTTGATTATTATGGCGGCAGTATGCCATCCGGATGGGTGAGATGGATTCTGGAACAGTATGGTTATGATTATGACTTGTTCTATCCTCAGGATATTGATAATAATGCAGTCAAGGACTATGATGTTTTGTTATTTGTTGGGCAAGGAATACCTGCTTATGGATCAAAGACAAGTGGAAGATCAGTGGATGCAGGAATAGTTCCAGATCAATACAAGCATATGCTAGGTTCAGTAACGGCAGAAAAATCCATTCCAGTATTGAAATCATTTGTGGAAAATGGAGGACAGATTGTGACGATCGGAGCATCTTCTGAGTTGGTTTATCATTTTGGTTTGGAAGTAGAGAATCCATTGGTGGAAACCAACGAAGATGGGGAGAAAGTAAAATTATCCAATGTGAAATATTACGTTCCGACCAGTATTCTTCGAGCAGAAGTTGATTTAACAAAGCCTGAGAATTATGGCTTGAATCAAGACCTGAATATCGTATTCAATAATAGTCCGGTTTTTAAATTTGAGAATTCGGATACGCTTTATTCATTGGGATCTATAAAATCCGATCATTCCTTATTGAGTGGTTGGGCTCATGGTCAAGAATATTTGAAAGATGTTAATATCGGGTTAGTATCCAAGGTAGGAAAGGGCAAATTGGTCGCAATAGGTCCTGAAATAACCAATAGGGCACAAAGCCATGGTACATTCAAGATGTTATTCAATCAGTTATACCGTTAAATAGAAAAAGGGAGCATGAAGCTCCCTTTTTCTATTTATTGTAGTTCATTTCTATTTTCAGGAAACGACCTGTTTCAGAATTCTTTTGCTTTATCAAATCCTCAGGAACTCCCTGGAAGAGTAATTTTCCGCCATTCTTTCCACCTTCAGGCCCCATATCAATTACCCAGTCAGCAGCTTTGATCACGTCGAGGTTATGTTCAATAATCAACACGGTATTTCCGCGGTCCACCAATCTATTGATAACGCCCAATAAGACATTGACATCTTCAAAATGTAGTCCAGTGGTAGGTTCATCCAAGATATAGAACGTTTTGCCGGTATCTTTCTTAGAAAGTTCGGTTGCTAATTTTACGCGTTGGGCTTCACCTCCAGAGAGGGTTGTTGAAGATTGACCCAGGGTGATATAACCCAAGCCTACGTCCTGCAAGGTTTTAATTTTCCTGTAAATTGAAGGGATGTTTTCAAAGAAAACAACGGCTTCATCGATGCTCATATCCAAAACATCGGAAATTGATTTTCCACGATAACGGACTTCTAAGGTCTCTCTGTTATAGCGTTTTCCGTTGCAGGTTTCACAGGGAACCTGAACATCAGGTAGGAAGTTCATTTCAATAATCTTCATACCAGCACCCTGGCAGGTTTCACATCTTCCACCTTTGACATTGAATGAAAATCGTCCAGGTTTATAACCTCTGATTTTCGCTTCAGGCAACTGTACATAGAGCGCTCTGATATCGGAGAATACACCTGTGTAAGTCGAAGGGTTTGAACGTGGAGTCCGACCAATAGGGGACTGATCAATTTCAATAACCTTATCGATATTTTCTAGACCTTCGATTTTGTCATACGGCAAAGGTTTCGCTTTAGCACGGAAGAAATGATGGTTCAGAATAGGGTATAGGGTATTTGTAATCAAGCTTGATTTCCCAGAGCCTGAAACTCCCGTTACAAGGACCAATTCTCCCAATGGGATATCAATGCTCACATTCTTTAAGTTATGGCCTTTAGCGCCTTTTAAACTAAGCGTATGACCATTTCCTTTCCTTCTTTCTGTCGGGATTTTGATTTCTTTGTTGCCGTTCAGGTAATCCGTCGTCAAGGTATTCATTTTCATCAATTCCTTTGGCGTACCTTGGGCAACCACTTTACCACCATGGACACCTGCAGCAGGTCCCATATCGATAACATAATCCGAATGTAGGATCATATCCTTGTCGTGTTCCACCACAAGAATAGAATTTCCGATATCCCGAAGATTTTTAAGTGCACTGATCAAGCGTTCGTTGTCCCTTTGATGGAGACCAATACTAGGCTCATCCAGGATATAAAGCACGTTGACCAATTGTGATCCGATTTGGGTCGCCAAACGAATCCGTTGGGCTTCACCACCAGATAAACTTTTGGAACTTCTGTTTAAGGTCAGATAATTCAACCCTACATCCAATAGGAATCCAATTCTGGTTTTTATTTCTTTGATTATTTCAGTAGCAATAATGTTTTGTCTATCTGAAAGTTTGGTTTCTACATCGTCGAACCATTCATCCAAGGCGACAATATCCATTTCCGCTAATTCAGCGATGTTCTTGTCGGCAACTTTAATATGTAATGATTCTTTCTTTAAACGCGCTCCCTGACATTCAGTACATACCACTTGAGTTCTAAACTCATCCAAGCCTTGAGTATCATCGCTGTATTTTGCACTCATTTCTTCAAGCATCTTGAAGATACCTTCAAATTGAACTTTATATTCACGAGCACCATAGGAACCGTAGGATACCGTTAAGTGGATAGGTTCTTCCTCTCCAAATAACAGGTTATCGATAAGTTCTTCGGATAGTTTTTCAATAGGTGTGGTCAGTGAGAAATCATATTTCTTAGCGACTGCCTTCAAAACCGCAAAATTCCAGGAATCCTTAGCTGGTCCCAAGGGAACGATTGCTCCTTTTTGGATGTTTAGGCTACGGTCTGGGATAACGATTTTTTTATCAATTTCATAGATATAACCTAGTCCATCACATTTTGGACAAGCGCCATAAGGGGAGTTGAACGAGAATGTGTTTGGCTGCGGTTCATCATAGGAGATGCCTGATTCAGCATCCATTAAATATCTACTGAAAAATTGTTCTTTATTTTCCTTGTTGGCAATTTTTATGATTCCTTTTGCTGTTTTTAAGGCTTGACCAATGGAAGTGAACAATCTTTTGCGAGAGTCTTTTTCAACAATGATACGGTCGACTACGATTTCAATATCGTGGATTTTATAACGGTCCACCTGCATTTTAGGAGCGATATCCAATATTTCTCCATCCACGCGAACTTTTGTATATCCTTGTTTTCTGATTTGCTCAAAGAGTTCACGGTAATGACCTTTACGACCTTTTACCACTGGGGCTAGGACGTATATACCTTCTCCATTGAATTCATTTAGGATACGGTCAGTGATTTCATCATCCGACATGCGTTCCATCTTTCTGCCAGTCACATAAGAATAAGCTTCTCCGATTCGGGCATAAAGTAAACGAAGGAAGTCATAGATTTCAGTAATCGTCCCAACGGTAGATCTAGGATTCTTGGAAGTTGTTTTCTGTTCGATTGAAATTACAGGGCTTAATCCTGAGATTTTATCGACATCAGGTCTTTCCATTCCACCTAAAAACTGACGGCTATAGGCAGAAAATGTTTCCATATATCGGCGTTGACCCTCAGCATATATAGTGTCAAAGGCCAAGGAAGACTTGCCACTACCACTTAATCCAGTGATAACAACCAGTTGGTTTCTCGGAAATGATACATCTATATTTTTAAGGTTATGTACGCGGGCTCCAAATACTTCTAATTCACTTTGATCCCCAAGGTCTACTGCTTTTTTTACGGCCATTAATCTCTCCTTTTAGCAAAGTGCAAAGTTACAGATTTTTAAGTAGAGATTTCTAAGATGCTCGTCTCTAATCTAATATTAGGCAGGATTGTTGAAAAGTATTACCTTTAAAATACAAACAAGACATTTTGAAAAAACTAGACGTAAATAAATCTGAGCGCGAAATTATTGAACAAGCTATAGAACACTGGGAGAAGGAGCAGTTGTTGACGCGGGAGAAATCTGAGGAATTAAAATCCAATATGGATGATAAGGGTTTTGAATGGGGGATGCTAGCGAGATATGCCTTCTGGATTGCCTTGGCATCATTGATATTTTCTGTTGTTTCCTTGTTTTCGGATGATTATTTATCCAAACTGGTAGAGGGTTTTTATGAGACCCCCAATGTGATCTTTTGTTTGGGTTTTGCAGGAGTAGCGGTGTTTTTTTATATTTTAGGTTTCAGAAATAAGGCGAAAAACCCTGGTAAGAATTTTTCAAATGAAACCCTGATGCTTGCCGGAGCATTTTCCACGGCTGCAAGTATTGGATTTTTAGGTCAGGTGTTGGACCGTAATGAAAATCATTTTACCCTTCTGTTTTTATTGTCAATCATCATCTATGCCGTTCTATCCATCAAACTGACCTCTAAACTATTATGGGTATTTACTTTGGTTGCCTTGGGGATTTGGTTTGCGACTGAGACCGCCTATCATAGTAATTGGGGATTTAAGTTCTGGGGGATGAATTATCCTCTACGTTTTACCATTTTCGGCATACTATTGACCAGCTTTGCAATTTTTATTCAACCCAGAATAAAGAAAATCGCGATTTTTCAATCGACATCTTTTGTGGTTGGGCTATTGTATAGCATGATTGCCTTGTGGTTACTTTCCATCTTTGGCAACTATAGTGATTTTGATAAATGGTCGAGTGTGCGGCAATATGAGATTTTCTATTGGGGTTTATTAGGAATTGCTATTTCCTTGGGATTGGCGGTATACGGAATGAAGACCAAAGATCATGTGTCCAGGGATATCGGTTTCGTATTTTTTATTTTAAACCTGTATACCCGATTTGTCGAATACCTATGGGACAATATCAATAGGACTATATTCTTCTTAATATTAGCGGTTTCCTTTTGGTTTGTAGGGAAATGGGCTGAGAGTATCTGGAAGAAGAAAGAATAAATAAAGCTTTAGTAATTAATTCCGTGTTCTTTTAAGAAGTAAAGAGCATTTCTTTCGTGTTCGACAAGTGGTTTTAACTCGGCATCTGTCAAAGAAGAAGCTACGGAAACGAAGAACTTATTAATATCAGGAATTATCGCTTCTGAGATCATCTGAACACGTTTGATATGGAATTCGGAGGTAATGATAATTAATAGATCTGGATTGTATTCTTCGATAGTTTGTTTGGATAGTGAGAAATCCTCGATGGTATTTCTGGATTCCGTTCCTGGTAGGAATCGTTCAGGGGCTACTCCTTTTAAGTTCAAAAAGTTTTTTGCGTAATAATGATGGGGCTTATCTGTGATATTGAAATGGTCTCCTTGACCTCCAGTACAAAGAATTCGAGCTTCCGAATTGCTCATAGATAAGTCGTAGGCGCGGTATAATCTATCCAACGCGATTGCTGAAAGATGACCATACTCATCATTTGGAGCTCCTAAGACCATTATTATCGTTTTCATAAATGAATTAAAATTTTACCCAAAACTATAAAAAAGGTTTGTAATAAAATACAGTTTAATATATAATTCTATAATTATAAAATATTAACCAGTTTTATTTTGATTTCAAGTAGAAATCAATAAAAATAATCTGTATCAGAATTCTGAGTTAATAAAAAAGCCATCCGGCAGGATGGCTTTATATGATGAAAAGAATTTATTCTTACAAGTGGATTACTTCGCCATAAGCGTCAGCAACAGCTTCCATAATAGCTTCACTCATTGTAGGATGTGGGTGAACCGATTTAATGATTTCGTGACCAGTAGACTCTAATTTGCGAGCAACTACTACTTCAGCGATCATTTCAGTTACGTTAGCACCAATTAAGTGAGCACCTAGGAATTCACCGTATTTAGCATCGAAAATTACTTTTACGAAACCATCTTTAGCACCGGCAGCAGAAGCTTTTCCGGAAGCTGAGAATGGGAATTTACCCACTTTGATTTCATAACCAGCTTCTTTAGCTGCTTTTTCAGTGAAACCTACCGAAGCGATTTCAGGAGAACAGTAAGTACATCCTGGGATGTTATTGTAATCAATAGGATCTACATGAAGACCTTTGATTTTTTCGATACAAGTAATACCTTCAGCAGAAGCCACGTGCGCTAAAGCTTGACCTTTTACGATATCACCGATCGCATAAACACCATCGATATTTGTTTTATAGAAATCATCTACTAACACCCGACCTTTGTCAGTTTTTACACCAACTTCTTCTAGGCCTAGGTTTTCGATGTTTGGCGTGATACCAACAGCAGAAAGAACAACCTCAGCTTCGATGGTTTCAGTACCTTTTTCAGTTTTGATAGAAACTTTACAAAGATCACCTTTAGTATCTACGGATTGCACTTCAGATTTAGTCAGGATGTTGATACCTGCTTTTTTCAGTGATTTCTCTAATTGTTTTGAGATTTCTTCATCTTCCACAGGGACGATTCTGTCCATGAATTCAACGATAGTCACTTTGGTACCGATGGCATTATAGAAGTACGCGAATTCGACACCGATAGCACCAGAACCAACAACGACCATTGATTTAGGTTGTTTAGGAAGGTTCATTGCTTGGCGGTAACCGATAATTTTCTTACCATCTTGAGGAAGGTTAGGTAATTCTCTAGAGCGTGCACCAGTAGCAAGGATAGTATGTTTAGCAGTATATTCTTTAGTAGATCCATCAGCCGCTTTCACTTCGATTTTACCACCTTTTTTAATTTTTGCAGTACCCATGATCACATCGATCTTGTTCTTTTTCATCAAGAACTGGATCCCTTTGCTCATGCCATCTGCTACACCACGACTTCTTTTTACAATAGCATCAAAGTCGGCTTCACCACCATTTACTTTGATTCCATAATCAGCAGCATGATTTAAATATTCGAATACTTGTGCACTTTTCAAAAGTGCTTTGGTTGGAATACAGCCCCAGTTAAGGCAAATACCACCTAATGCGTCACGTTCGATAATGGCAGTTTTGAATCCTAATTGAGCTGCTCTGATTGCTGCTACGTATCCACCTGGACCACTACCGATAACAATAATGTCGTAATTCATAAATATTAATTGTCGTTATGTTTGCAAATACAATTCTTCAAAAATACACATTTTTTATTTAGTCAGGACATATCTTTTCGGCAAGGATGTCATTTTTATGGGCTATATGTCATTTCGAGGTCACTTCCGAATTAAGCATTTCATTTCCCTAATGGTTTTCCTTTTCTTTGCGCTGACTAATAGTAATTTATATGTTAAGAATATTTCAGCAAGTTGCCCTATGGGAGGCAATCTCTACCGTTTTGTTGTTTTTTGTTGCTATGCCTTTAAAGTATTTGGCGGGAGTTCCTGAAGCTGTGCGTGTTGCCGGATCTATCCATGGATTCTTGGTTGTACTTTTTGTTGTCCTATTGATTGCCTGCTGGCAAACTTACAACTGGAAGTTTGGCCGTGTTGTCAAATACTTCGTTCTTAGTTTAATCCCAATTGTTTCCTTTTGGGTTGAGAAAGACCTTAAAAAAGAGATTGTAGCTCAAAAAGCAGCTTAATCCCTTTTCTTGATATCAGGCTCGATCCCCATATAGGCGTAGGTAATTTCTGTTTTGCCATGTGGGGTTGGAGTTCCTTCCGCATCCAAATTGACAAAAACCAATTTGTCGATTGAAAGAATCACCATCCTTGTTATCTTATTACGAACCACGCAACGCATGGTTAGGGATGTTCTACCAAAATTTATTGCTTCGATACCTAATTCAATAATATCGCCTTGTTTCGCCGAACTCACAAAATTGATTTCTGAAATATATTTGGTTACTACATGTGGATTCCCGAGTTGGACGATGGCGTAGATTACAGCTTCTTCATCTATCCAGCGTAATAATGTTCCTCCAAATAAGGAACCGTTAGGGTTTAGGTCCTCAGGTTTGACCCATTTACGAGTATAAAAGTTCATATACAAATATCTGAAAAATAGTCTATTCCTTTAAAGTATAGAGATAATAAAACAATTTTTACAACCTTATGCAGAGGAATATTGCGCTAAAGTGTTGAGTTGAGGTTGAGATGTAATAAAAAAAGGCAAACTGTAAAGTTTGCCTTTTAAATAATGTGATTAAGCGTGGATCGCTCTATTTGCGGTTGCTGCCAGGGCAGCTTCTTTTAATGCTTCCGTAAATGTCGGGTGAGCATGACAGATTCTACCAATATCTTCAGCCGATGCACGGTATTCCATAGCTACAACTGCTTCAGCAATCATGTCAGCAGCACGAGGGCCAATCATGTGTACTCCTAGGATTTCGTCAGTTTCAGCATCCGCCAATACTTTGATAAATCCATCAGTGTCACCAGATGCTTTCGCACGTCCAGATGCTTTGAATGAGAAATTACCAGCTTTATATTTTTTACCTTCTTCTTTTAATTGCTCTTCAGTTTTACCAACAGAAGCAACCTCAGGCCATGTGTAAACTACACCTGGAATTAAGTTATAATCGATATGTGGTTTTTGACCAGCAATAGATTCTGCAACATAAATACCTTCATCTTCAGCCTTATGAGCTAACATGGCACCTTTGATTACATCTCCGATTGCATATACTCCCGGTACAGAAGTTTCTAAATGCTCATTGACAGGGATTTTATTTCCTCTTTCTTCAGTTTTGATACCGATGTTTTCAAGACCTAATCCTTCAGTATAAGCCGTTCTACCAACAGCAACGATACAGTAATCACCTTCTAACACTACATTTTGGCCTTTGGAATCTTCAGCCGTAACAGTTACTTTTTTACCTTTTACAGTAGCACCAGTTACTTTATGACTCATAAAGAATTCCATTCCTAGGTTTTTCTTCAATACGCGTTGAAGTTCTTTACCTAATCCGCCATCCATTGTAGGGATGATTGATTTTGCATATTCAACAACGGATACCTTAGAACCTAATCGAGCATATACAGAACCCAACTCTAATCCGATAACACCACCACCAATAACGATTAGGTGTTTAGGAACTTCAGTTAAGTTTAATGCTTCAGTAGAAGTGATGATACGTTGTTTATCAACAGGTAGGAAAGGTAAAGCCGAAGGTTTAGAACCAGACGCAATAATTACATTTTTGGTACTTAGTTCTTCCACTTTTCCATCCGCTGCAGTTACTTTAATTGTGTTTTTGTCAACGAATGAACCTACGCCTTGGAAGCTGTCAATTTTATTTTTCTTGAACAAGTAAGTAATACCTGCAGTGTTTTGATCGATTACACTGTTTTTTCTGTCGATCATTTTTTTCATATCGACTTTAAGGTTGCTTAAGCTAATACCGTGTTGTTCAAAATTGTGAGCAGCATTATGATAGTGTTCTGAAGAATCTAACAATGCTTTGGATGGGATACATCCCACATTTAGACAGGTTCCTCCAAATGTGCTATATTTTTCAATAACAGCTGTTTTTAAGCCTAATTGAGCACAACGGATAGCGGCAACATAACCACCTGGACCACTTCCGATTACGATTACGTCGTATTGCATAGAGTTTTTTCTTTGTTTACGAGGCAAATTTACTATTTAAATGCATATTAAGCGAAGAGAAATGCTATTTAGTGGCTAGTATTTTTTAATTAGACGGAGGGATTACAAAATGGAATAGGGGCTGGGGGAATTTGAATTATTTAGGGAGAAATAATTGAGGGGATATTGGATTTGGATTGAGAGGCAGAATAAACAAGAAAGGCTCCTAATGGAGCCTTTACAATTGTATTTTTTAGGTACTTGGATTATTCAGCAACGATTTGACCGTGCATAATTCCGAAGTGACCAGGGAAGCTACATAGGTAAGGATAAACCCCTTTCTCTAGTGTGAAAGTGATTTTATCTTCTTGACCTGGACCTAATAATTTTGTGTGAGCAACGATAGAAGACAATGCTGATTTAGGGATATACTCGTTATCCGCAGCAGCAGTAGCTTCACCACCAAAAGTTGCAACATCAACACCTGGTTTCAATACTACCAAGTTGTGTCCCATTGATTCAACCGGCATGGAGCCTACATTTTTTAAAGTCAATTCAACTGGTTCACCAGCTTTAACACGAATTAAAGTTGTATTGAATTGCATTTGATCGTTTGCTTCCACTGTCCATTGGTTTGATAATGTTACATTTTCAATACCAGCTACAGTTTCAGTAGATGTTGTTGCTTCAGGTTCTGTTGTTGTTGTGGTTTCGGTTGAAGCGCCTTCTTCTTTCTTCTCAGCGTTATTGCCACAAGAAGTAATTCCAATTGCTAAAATTAGCGCTGGAACAATAAATAATTTCTTCATAGCTATTTTTAATATATTTTGTACGAATTTAACATAAATTATTGATTTTAACGAGCTTTAAATCATTAAGAAGTCAATTTTGGGTTTTTATTTTTATTCGTAACCTGGATTATTTTCTGATATAATTCAATTGGATCAAATGGTTTTCCGATTACTCCATCCGCTCCAGCTTGAAATGCAGCCGCTTGTTCATGCTCTAAAACAGAAGCAGAAATCGTAATAATTGGAATGCCATGTTTCTCCGGAATGATATTATTTTTGATTTCTTTAATGGCTTCAAATCCACTCATGATCGGCATATGCGTATCCATCAAAATTAAATCATACTGTTCGCTTTCCACCTTTTCAAGAGCCAAACGGCCATTTTTCACGATATCAACCTTACAGTTCCAACTTCTCAACATATGGGCAAGCATGAATGAATTTAATTCATTATCCTCAGCTACCAAGACCTTCATCTCATCAAATTTCGGGAAGCTGTTGTAGGTAGGGACATCTTTTTCTTTTTCCACCTCGCTTTGTGCGGATTCCTCAAACCATCCTTCGAAATAAAATTCGGAACCCTCTCCATAAACACTCTTGGCTCCAACATCTCCGTTTAACAGTTTAGCCAATCTTTTTACAATTGCTAATCCCAAACCTGTTCCACCGAATTTCTTGGTAATTCCATCATCTGCTTGCTCAAAGGCCATAAAGATTTTATCTACGGAATCCTCGCGGATTCCAATACCTGTATCTTTAACGGCAAATCGTAGTCTAAAGCGTTCATAGTCCTTATCCACAACTTTTACGTTCAATTGGATTGAACCTTTTTCAGTAAATTTCAAACTGTTTGATACGAAATTGCTGATAATCTGCTGCAGCCTTAAGGAGTCATAGTGAATATATTGGGGAACATCCTCATCCAATTCAATATTGAATTTCAGGTTTTTGTGAGTAGCCTTAATTTTGAAGATTCTATTGATATCTTCAATCATCTTTGTTAGGCTGAAGTCCTCAAATTCAATCTTTAGCATTCCTGAATCAATTTTTGAAAGATCAAGGATGTCATTAATGATTAATAGGAGTGAATGTGAAGCGTTGTCTAATCTTTTTAACCAATCTTTTTGTTCCACCGTCAATTCAGAGCTTTTGAACATGTGCATGATACCCATAATACCGTTGATAGGCGTCCGGATCTCATGACTCATATTAGCTAAGAAGATTTCTTTAGATTTTCTAGCCTGTATTGCTTCCTCACGAGTTTTCAGAAGTTCGATTTTAGACTCTTCAAGCTCTTTGTTCTTTTGAATAAGTTCTTGCTGGATTAAAATCTGTTGGACAAAAGATTTTACTTTGGCAATGGTTATTTCAGGGTTTAGTGGCTTATAAAGGTAATCGACCGCACCGCTTTCCAGCCCCTTTAATAGATATTTGTCCTCTTTAGAAATGGCGGTCACCATAATAGCCATGATATGGCTAGTTTTAGGATTTGATTTCAATAGGGATACAAATTCAAATCCATTAATTTCTGGCATCTGAACATCGACAAGTGCAATAGAAATATCATCTTTCCAGCAGATCTTGAGTGCTTCATTGGGATCAGTGGAACTGACAATATTTACATGGTCAACTTCTTGAAGTAAAGCATGAAGACTGATGATATTTTCTTCTTTATCATCCAATATCAGGATATTGATCGTTTTCATAGGTGACATTACATTAATTGGCTGAAGTATTCTACAATATGTTGATTTGAAATAACTTTTACTTTTTTGGAAACTTCAACACCTGCCAATGGCATAGTATCGATAATGGCTTCCTTAGGATTCTGAACATAACAGTCAGCGCCGTGATTGACCAAGGACTTTAATCCTGTTGAGCCGTCATTGTTTGCTCCCGAAAGTAGGAATGCTGTTGCATTTTTTCCGAAAACTGCAGCCACAGATTCAAAAAACACATCGATCGATGGTCTTGAAAACTGTACAGGGTCAGAAATATCCAGTGAAAAAAGATAATCTGGTTCGACCAAAGTGTGATATCCCGGAGGAGCAAAATAGATATGGTTTTCCAATATAGGGAGCTTATCGCGAACTGAAATCACATTTCGGTTCAGTCTTTTTGATAAGCTGTTTTCAATTTTTGTTTCGTATTTTGAATTTCTATGTAATACAATAACAATAGCATCTTTAAACTGAGCAGGTAAATGATCCAAGATCTCAACGATCAGTTCATAAGCCCCAGCGGAGCCGCCAATAACGATGATATGTTTTGCCAAATTCTCCATCCTTATTTAATTTTTTGATAGATATTATACTCCTTATCTATCACCTTGAAGTTTTCCATAATTTCATGTCGCATCAATGTTTCTTTGGTCCCCAAGCATAAAAATCCAAATAATGCCAAGGATTGATAGAACAGATTGATTACATGTTCCTGCAATTGAAGGTCGAAATAAATCAATACGTTCCTGCAAGTAATAAGATGAAATTCATTGAAAACTTGATCTGTTGCCAAGTTATGTGTAGAGAATAAAATATTCTGTCTTAAATCATGATTGATAATCGCTGCATCATATCTCGCGGTGTAGTAGTTTGAAAGACTCTCCGTAGAATTATAGGCATTGAAATTATCAGAATACTCCTTGAACTTCTTAATGGGGTAAATTCCTTTTTTGGCAACATCTAGAACCTTGCTATTGATGTCGGTGCCATAAATAAAGGCTCTGTCACTCAAATTATTTTCCTTGAGCAGGATTGCCAAGGAATAGACTTCTTCTCCAGTAGAACATCCTGCACTCCATATTTTGATGCGTGGGAAGGTTTGTAAGTAAGGAATGATATCTTTGTTCAGTTTATTGAAAAAGCCAGGATCTCTAAACATTTCAGTCACATTGACCGTGACTTCTTGAATAAAGTATTGCTGGAACCCTTCAACATTGATTAGGGCATTTTTCAAATCCACCATATCCATCTCCTCAAGGTTCATAATTCGTTGAATTCTACGTTTCAACGAAGAACGCGTATAGCCAGATAAATCAAAATCTGATACGTTTTTCAAGAGGAAGACAATTTCCTCTACCTCGGCGAAACTTAATTCATTTGAACCCTTTAACTCAGCCATACTTGCATTAATGATACTAATTTATCTAAATCGATAGGCTTGCTGACATAGTCGTTCGCGCCTAATTCGATTGATTTCTCTCGGTCGCCTTTCATTGCCTTCGCGGTGACAGCAATAATAGGAAGCTGATTGAACTTTTTGTTTTTTCTGATTTCTTGGATTGCCTCATATCCGTCCATTTCAGGCATCATGATATCCATTAATACAATGTCGATGTTTTTATTCTCGTCATTGATGATATTCAAAGCCTCCAATCCGTTATTGGCAATCTCGATCTGCATATTGTATTGTTGCAAGGAAGAAGTCAATGCGAATACATTTCGCATATCATCATCCGCGATCAATACAGTTTTATTGTCCAGTGTACTCGTGCCGTAATTTTCCTTCGGACCAATTTTCTCAGGATGTTTGATCGGATTATAAGCCGGTGCTGACAATTTATTCAAGAATAGATTGACCTCATCAATAAGCCTGTTGTTCGATTTGCTCGATTTTAAAACCATTGATTGGGTATGGCGCATAATTCTTTCGGTTTGCTCCGTACTTAAATCGTAAGCTGTATTAATAATAACCGGTAGCTTTTCATATTTTGGATTGGATTTGATGATGTCCAACATCTCTAATCCACTTCCATCAGGAAGCTTCACATCCAAGATGATACAGTCTAGATTTTTTTCTTGTTCTAATTTTTTCAACCCTGATTCGACAGTGAATGCCTGAATAACATTGATATTCTGTTCTGCAAAAGCATTTTTGATCAAGTCACTTTGGAATTCTTGGTCCTCGATCAAAAGAATTTTCTTTAAATCTTTATTGACATTGAGTTTAATAGTTTCAAATGCCTTACCGATGCTTTCGCCAGTAACTGGTTTTGCCATAAATCCTATTGCACCACTTTCCAAGAAGTCTTTCTTGTTAAAGTTAGCCGCGGACATCATGTGTATCGGGATGTGCTTGGTGCTTTCATTGGATTTTAAGGTTTTAAGGACCTCCCAACCATCAGCCAATGGCAGCATGACATCCAATATTATTGCATCAGGAATATGATCTTTAGCCATCTGGATTCCAGCGACTCCGTCATAAGCATTCATCACATTGAAACCGAACTCTAAAGCAAATTCCTTTAAGATATCTGCAAAATTCACATCATCCTCAATAATCAGAATCGATTTGATCTCCCTAACAGGTTCAAACACTGGTTCTTCTGCTTTTTGAGGCTTTGCAGATTCCAATACTGGTGCTTTCTGAATAGGATTCTTAGGTTTAGCGATGGTTTCCTTCGCAATTGCTGCTCCTTGTTCCTTATTTTCTACAAATGGGATGATAAGGGTGAATTTACTACCCTTACCGGATTCACTTTCCAAAATAATACGACCTCCCAATAAGGATGATATTTCCTTAGAAATGGATAATCCTAAACCTGTTCCGCCATATTTACGACTGGTAGAACCATCTTCTTGACGGAATGCTTCGAAAATAAGTGCTTGTTTATCCTCTGAAATTCCTTTTCCATTATCCGATACAGCAAAATGTAGATTGCCTGATTGATTGAAAATATGGAGTTTGATTTCCCCATTCTGATCAGTGAACTTAAAGGCATTGGACAAGAAATTCTTCAATACTTGCTCCAAACGGTATTCATCGGAAACGAATTGTTCCGGAGCCTTACTGATATCGATATTAAAGCGGATGGATTTTTCTTTTGCAACCTCCTTAAATAGGGATTCTAAGTTTGAAACAAAATGTTTGCTCGTGATGCTATCTTTATGGATTTCAACTTTTCCTGATTCAATCTTCGCTAAATCCAATAATTCATTGATCAATTGTAATAAGTCAGATCCTGCATTATGGATGACAGATGCATATTTTACCTGTTCTTCACTTAGGTTGCTATGTTTATTGTCTTGCAATAATTTGGCAAGAATCAGGATACTATTAAGTGGGGTTCTTAATTCATGGCTCATGTTGGCCATAAATTCTGATTTATATTTACTTGCTTGCTCTACTTCTGTGATTTTTTGTTCTACGATGGAATGAGCATGATTCAAGTCATTGTTTCTTCTTTCCAGCTCAGCAGCTTTTTCGTTCAACTCCTTATTGGCTTGTGAAAGTTCTTCCTGTTGAACCCGCAATTCTTCTTCTGAAGCTTCCAATAAATTGGTTTTGTAAACCAATTCCTCATTGGTGATTCTCAATTCCTCTTGTTGCGCCTCGAGTTCTTCAGTTTGTCTTTGTGTTTCCTCAAGTAATCCTTCAACAAGGGCATGACTTTGTCGGCTATGTAAAGCAGAACCTATTGATCTGCTAGTTCTGGTAAGATAATTAAGGATGCTTTCCTTTTTATTATCAGGAAATGAACCAATAATTTCAATGATGGCAATACAGAAATCCTCATACACTACAGGGAATAATACTACATCTGCTGAGATGGCTTTTATTATTCCAGTTTGCAGTCTGCTGTTGCTGATATCAATGGAATTTAATATCTGAGGATTTTTAGATTCAGCCACTGCACCTAACATTCCTTCGCCCACCCGGACTAAATCAATTTTCTCTTTAGGATCTAGGCCGTGGGACTCCCGTAGACTGAACTCATAGGAGTCAATTTTTCTAATATAAAATGCTCCAGCAAAAGCATTTGTAACATCAGAAATGACATTTAATGAAATTTTAGCTATTTCACCTTCTGATAAAACCCCGGAAATGGTATTGTGCAATTTCGATGAGTTAGTAAGTACCCAGTTTACACTTTCAAGTTCTTCGGAAGTTTTGGTGAGGTTGCTATTAAGTTCTTTTTCTTTTTTGGTATTCTTTCTTAAATACTCTAAAATCCGAAGGGTTTGGACAAAAGCAAAGAAAATACCTAATAAGGAAAGGATTCCGAAAATCGCTGTATAAATGCGGGTTTTATCCAGTTCCTTTGTTTTTTGAATGGTCTGATTTTTACGGACTTCGATAATTTCATTGGTGAAATTATTTCTAGCCTCGTTGATAATGGTTTGTTCATTCGCTAAAGATTTGAAAATCTGATCAGGAGTTTCGGATTTGAAATCATGCTGATTAGCTATGATGGAAGCAGTTATTGCTTTAATATTTTCTATAGATTTTGGAGCAGATTGAAATAACGCATTTGGTTTTTCCATCTGAACAATATTTTCATGAATTTTATCAATCAATTGTTCTTCCAACAATGGATCTGAAGAATTCTCCAGGTTTTTATATTTGGAAAGCTTTTGAATATCGAGCTCCCAGTCTTGAATATTTTTGAATTTTATTTGCGCTAGATCAATATAGTCTGTGATACTTGCTGAATACGCACGTTGCTTGTTCAGGAAATACCAATAAGAGAATATGATGATTAAATTGGCGACAACAACACTAACTATAAATTGCCACTTTAATTGACTAAACTTATTCATATTAGAATAGAAGATTAACTTTATTTTTCATAAGTGATAAATATCCGAAATTCATATAAGAGTTTTAATAATGTTTTAGTAATTAAATATTAAAACCAGAATCAAATGTCCTGAATTAAATTGTAACCTGTTTCGGAAAATTTATACAAAGGTAATGAACTAAATAAGAATCAATACTACCTTGAAAGTCATTTATAATTAACATCTTTTGTTTTATCATCATTTTTAGGTCGTTTTCGAAGGAATCTGAATAACACAAAAATCTAAATTTTTGCTATAAATTTCATTTATTTTGGTTAAAAAATTAATAGTTAGTAGTTTAAGAATGAATTTTATCTTAATTTTTGATGAAATTATCCCTTAAATTCCTAAATGCTTGTCGTAACACCTAAAATTAAAAATAGTTTCCTAATCTTTTAATGAATTCTTAAATGTTTTTTCAACTTGAATTTGTTGGAAATTGAATGTCAGGCATAAATAATGCCCATAATCTTTGAAATATTTTTATATCTTTAAGAAGTTTGAAACAATATTAATCTAGAAGTTAATGGATTCACCTATTCAACTAGTTCTAATTATTACGGGGTCAGTAATAGCTATTTTCTTTTTATTGTATTTATTGCCAGTCAATCTATGGTTTACTGCGCAATTGTCCAATGTAAAAATCAGTTTGTTAAACTTAGTTTTAATGAGATTACGTAAAGTACCACCATCTTTGGTTACCAATGCGATGATCACTTCAACTAAAGCGGGTTTAAAAATTACCTCCAATGAAATTGAAACACATTATTTAGCTGGAGGAAATGTGAACAAAGTTATTAAAGCTTTGATTTCCGCCGATAAGGCCAATATTCCTTTAGATTTTAAGTTAGCGACAGCGATAGATTTAGCAGGGCGGGATGTGTTTGATGCGGTGCAGCTATCTGTAAACCCTCAAGTTATTAATACGCCACCCGTTGCTGCTGTAGCAAAAGACGGTATTCAGTTGATTGCAAAAGCACGTGTAACGGTGAGAGCTAATATTAACCAATTAGTAGGGGGTGCTGGTGAAGAAACAATTCTAGCTCGTGTGGGTGAGGGAATTGTAACCACAATCGGTTCATCTGCTAATCATAAAGAGGTATTAGAAAACCCAGATAGAATTTCCAAAACGGTTCTCTCTAAAGGATTAGATTCAGGGACTGCCTTTGAAATCCTTTCCATTGACATCGCGGATATTGATATTGGTGAAAACGTGGGAGCAAAACTACAAACAGATCAAGCTGAAGCTGATTTGAAAGTCGCTAATGCACGTGCTGAAGAGCGTCGCGCAATGGCGGTTGCAACAGAACAAGAAATGCGTGCGAAAGCCCAAGAAGCGAAAGCAAAAGTGATTGAAGCTGAATCTCAAGTTCCTATGGCAATGGCGGAAGCTTTTAGAAATGGAAACCTTGGAATTATGGATTATTACAAAATGCAAAATATCCAAGCTGATACAGATATGAGGACATCAATCTCAAAACCTCAGGGTCCAGATAAGAAATAACAATCAGATAATGATTGCTGAAAAAGCCGTGATTAAGAAGAATTCAAGAATCTTAATCATGGCTTTTTTTCTAAATGAAAAAACCCTGACGATGGGCGCCAGGGTTTGATACTAACCAATTATAAACCTAAATTATGAAAAGACAATTTTAAAATAATTCTACTTATCCTTCGAATTATGCAACAAAGGTACGTCGAGAAATCACATTTGTCAAGGATTGTATAAAAAAAAGTTTCCCTTGCAACCATTTTCTGACAATTCTCTGATTTAAGTGTTTAAACAAATAAATAAATGGCGTAATCGAATTAAGTTTTAAAGAAATTCGTCTCTATAATTTATTTAATTTTGAACATATTGATTAAATATGATATTAAAGAAGTTTGCTGCGACTAAAGCAGTCGTATTAGATGTTGATGGTGTATTGACAGATGGCCGGTTACTAGTAACCGAAGCCGGAGAACAGTTGCGTAGCTTTTTTGTTAAGGACGGATATGCTATGCAATTAGCAATCAAAATGGGCTTGGATATTTGGGTGATCTCTGGAGGAAGTTCTGAAGGGGTTAGAAAAAGATTGCAAGGTTTGGGAATTACCGAGATCCATTTAGGGGTGAAGAATAAAATGGATGTCCTCAATCAACTGACAGAAAAGTATCAATTGAATTTACATGACTTGATGTATGTGGGGGATGATATGCCTGATTATGAGGTTATGCAAGTGGTAGGAGTTGCCGTTTGTCCAAATGATGCTGTTGATGATATCAAAACCATTTCACACTATATGTCACCAAAAAATGGAGGTGAAGGAGTTGTGCGCGATGTCCTGGAAAAAATCTTAAAACTTAAGGGGCGTTGGGGTGTTCAAACTGAAATAAAAAGTGTTTAATGATTATCCAAGATAGATTAAAGTCAATTCCAATCATTTTAGGATCCAAATCTCCGCGACGTAAGGAGCTTCTTAAGTCAATGGATCTTAATTTTTCAATTGAGGTTAGGGAGACTGATGAATCCTTTGATCCCGAATTAAATGCGATTGAAATTGTAAAACATATTGCTGAAGCAAAGCTTGCGGCATTTAATGAGCCTTCTTATTATGATAAGCTTATTATATGTGCAGATACCATTGTAGTTGATCATAATTTTGCTGTTATTGGTAAGCCTAAAGATGAGGCTGAAGCAAAAGCGGTGATTGCTGGACTCAGTGAGAATGATCATAAGGTATTTACAGCAGTGGCAATAAAGTATCAAGACCAAGTCTGTTCCTTTGTGGAAGAAACTAAAGTTTGGTTCAATAAGCTAAGTACCGAGGAAATAAATTATTATGTGGATCATTATCATCCACTGGATAAAGCAGGATCCTATGGAATTCAGGAATGGATAGGTAGGATTGCCATTGAAAGAATTGAAGGTTCTTATGAAAATGTAATTGGTCTACCAACTGCCAGATTGCAGAAAGAACTCAAGAAAATGTTTGGTATATAACCAAAAAAAGGCGGGAATATTTCCCGCCTTTTTCATTGAATTAAATTTATTTAATGTGATAACGAATTCCAGTGTAGAACATTCTACCTGCAATTGGTCCCCAAAGCATATTGGTGTCAAAATGTTGTCCAAATGGTTGGTCAAAAGCTAGAATAGGATCTTTTTGGTAAAAATTACTCAAATTCTCCCCACCAATGTAGATATCTATGTTTTTATTCTTACCCAAAGTTTTGCTCACCTGAGCGTTCATCGTTACATAAGCATCAGAATAATTTGCCAATTGATATTCTACTGGATTGCTACTCGTATTTGGTAACCTTTTCTTTCCAACCACATTCAAGGTATAATCAAAATGCCAACCTGAGTGGGTATTATAAGCTAGATTCATAAATCCACGGTGTTTCGCAGTCAATGGTTTTTGCAAACTACCTGATTTAAATTCAGTCTCTACATCCAACATACGGTAAGCCATTCTTGCTTCAAAATGTGCTGCAGGCATAAACCTGAATTCTGCTTGAAGACTATTTGAATACGATTTGCCATCAAGATTGTAGAATGATACCTCTCGGGGATTTTCAAAATCAACTACCACTTGATTCTGGAAATTATTGTGGAATAATTCTACCGATACTCCAGACTCTCTTCCGAACAATTGGAAGCTTTGATCAATGGTAAAACCAGTATTCCAAGATACCTCTGGTTTTAATCCATAAGCTCCCTCGCCATTGGCTAGGTTTGCTAAGCCCGCGATACTACGGCTAGATGCAAATATTCCCAAGTTTTCCGCAAAGATGTTCGCTGTGCGTTGTCCTCTTCCTGAACTCAAACGAAGGGTTGTCCCAAGTATAGGCTCATAACGTAATACTGCTCTAGGTGTGGTAAACCAACCATAAAGATTGTTGTAATCTTGACGAATCCCTAAAACAGCATCAAATTTTTCACTAGGACTAAAGGTATATTCTGCAAAAACTCCTGATACCGCTTCCTTTCTACCAAAGTTGTAGTCGAAATCATCGCTAGAATTAACGCGTTTCAGTTCCTCATCATATTTATCATATTGAATTGAAGCTCCAACTTTATACTTGTGAGCAACATCACCTATGATGTCCTGAAACAATAGATTTGCATAGTAGGAATTCTGTTCATTATCATAGGAGTTCAAGCCAAAGAAACTTTCTTGTTTGTATTGGCTCGCAGATAATTGCAAACCGATACTACGGTGTTTATTCGTAGGGAATACATAGCCTAGCTTACCAAATCCCTCAATACGTTGGTTTTTGAACCCTAATCCGTATTTATTGGTAGTGAATTTATCAGTGCTTTCATTAAAATCAATCTGTCCACCAACACGATCATCATGTAGAAATTTGATTCCGAATTGCGCAATGATTCCCTTGCCATTTTCAAAATGCCAACGATTGACTCCGGAAAACAAATTCCCTACAGGCATATCTCGAAAACCATTATCACTGAAGTTCATCTTTTTATTATACATGAAGTTATCATGTAATAATAATCCAACTGACCACTTTTCATTGATATGATGGGCTAAGTTCAGGTTAATATCCGTACGTCCCATGTTATTGGCGTAGGCATTAAAAAATAACTTCTCGCTATTATGAGGTTTCTTGAGTTCCACATTAATCTGTCCAGCCATGTTTTCAAATCCATTGGCTACAGAACCGATACCCTTACTGATATTAATGGCTTCGATCCAGGTCCCTGCAATACTGTTCAATCCCAATGGCGCGGCAAATCCTCTTGGTCCTGGTAAGCCTTCTACGGTCATTTGCGTATAAATCCCTGCAAGACCTAACATCTGAATTTGCTTACTTCCCGTTACGGCATCACTGCTCACTACGTCAACAGAAGCATTGGTCTCAAAGCTCTCACTTAAATCACAACATGCCGCTTTGAATAATTCTTTTGCTGTTATGGTCTCAACGCGATTAGGAGTCAGTTTCGAAATGTAATTGGACTTCTGTTTTTTACTGATGACAATCTCCTGAAGGCGGTTGTTCTTAGCTTGAACGACCAATACCTCATGCAGATTCTTTACCTCAATAGTATCTCCTTGCATACTCGCATGGGAAATAACCAAGTTTCTATAAGGCTTTTGGTGCATGATTTTAAACACGCCGTTTTCATTTGTTTTCACTTTTTTTGAAGGGTTGTCCGCCCAAAAAATAGTGACTTCAGCAATAGGAGTTAAATCACCTTTGTCATTTTCATTAACCACAACTCCAGTGACTTCATGGTCGTGATCATGGTTATGACCGCCATCTTCATCATGCTTATGTTCTTCACCCTCATGTGAATGACCATCTTCAGAATGATCATGGTCATGATCAGCATGTTCATCATGCTGATGATTTTCTTCATCGTCCATTCTTGAATAGAGACAACATTCATGGAGCTCTTCATATACTTTGTCAGGAGCTCTAAACTCTTTAGTGTCATGGCCCGCAGCGGAAATTCCCTGCTTTATCTTGTCTAATGAAGTTTTGCTAGAATCAAAGCTTACCTTCGCCATTCCGGATTGTACATCCCAATCAATAGATTTAGCACCGGCATCTTTTCCAGCAGTTTCAATTCTCTTCTTACACATGGCACAATTACCAGAAACTTTGAAGCTTTCAGTGATTGTCGTGTTTTGGGCATTCACAGCTGTGCCCACAGCAATAAAAATAAATACGAATAAATATCTAAAAATGTGCATTATATCATTGTTATTAATAATTCAAAAAGTTCAAACTCGATTTTGAGATTATTAATAATCAAATGATGAAACTACAGTTAATAAGATATACAGAGTGGTTTTCCGCGAATAAGGCGGGCTTGGAAGGTTGAGGTTCCTCCGGCTTTTCATTTAAGACTAATTCCCATTGGTTTAAAATCCATGGAATTAAAACTATGGCTGGTGAAAAGTCAAAAATACTTCCGAACAACATCTTAGACCGGGTTTGGTCATTCTCAGAAGTCAGTTCTAAATCTACCTTGGAATCTTTACAAGAATGGTCGTCCTCACATTGTGACTTGCTCTCATCATGAGAATGGTCATGGTCTTTATGCAAATCTATACACATCGGACAACTGTCATGTGATACTTTAGCTTCCTCCAAAACAGAAAATTGAGTACTTTTTCCACAATGGTGCATATGTATACTAGCTCCTGTACTACATACAGAATAAATCAATAGTAAGCATATGGCTACAATTTTTCTCATGACGACCCCAAATATAAGGAACTCAATATTAATATGTGGATAATTAATTGTAAATTTTTCTTGTCAAAAGAATTCACACTATTTATATTAGAATTGACTTAGTACTTTATAAACCTTTTTTTATGGAAACAATAGCTGCACATCCAAATCTGCTATATTTTGGCTTGGTAAGTCTTGTATCAGCAGGAATCTTGGTAATTTTCCTATTCAACAAAATTCTGAGAAGAGTTAATTAATAGTAATTCATGGCTTTTTGATATCTCTAAGCCATGAATTTTTTGATGAGCTTAAAAATTCAGACAAAAATGAACACATTAAAGAAGGTGTCTAAAAAGGCACCTTCTTTTGTTTTAATACCTTTCTTGATCTCAATTATATTTTAAACAATATTAAGCTGCAAGTCGATTTTCTGTACTTTTCATCACGCTGATAGCTTGATTTATCGCAAATAGGGAGTTGTTGCCACCAGGTTTACCAATTAAAGTTTTGCTTTCCCACTTTTTTGCCCATTTTCTTAGGTTATGGGCAATAGCCATCAATCCGAACTCCACAGTAACTTTCTCGAGTCCTTTCATACTAAAGCGGGTAAACTTGTTGTTGCTTTTCATCTGTCCAAATACCGCTTCGACTTCCACGGGTCTTTTGCTTCGATGGTATAGCCCTTGTGTCGATAGTAGTCTTTCTCTAGCTTTAGCCTTGAGCCAAGCAAGGCGGTGATTGACTTCAATCAGACGATTGCCCTGTGCTTTATGACACCCATCACGCATCGGACAGCCCTCACATCGCTGAGCTTGATAGCAGCTCACCTGGGCGGCATATCCGTTGGTACTGACCCTGGTTGTTTGTCCGACAAAGCTTAGTTTCTGTCCTGCCGGACACACATAAAAATCCTCCTGATCATTGTAATATAGGTTCTGTACCGAAAAAGGATCCTGCTTATGCTTTCGCTTCTGCTCCATATGGAAGTAATTGTACTTGATAAAAGCGGTTATATCCTGTCCTTCCAACAACTCATAGTTCTGCTCACTGCCATATCCGGCATCTGCGACGATTGACTCACTTTGTTTTCCGTAACGGGACTCAAAGCCTTCCAAATGTTCCGGTAGGGTTGTCGTGTCTGCGGTAGTCTGATGGATACTGTAATGGGTGATGAACTGTTCCTCGGTACTGATCTGTGTATTGTAGGCGGGTTTGAGTTGACCGTTCTTCATGTGATCCTCTTTCATGCGCATAAACACAGCATCGGTATCGGTCTTACTATAACTATTGCGATCCCCTAGTATTTTCAGCTGTTCTTCATATTTCTGCAATCGTGGCAAGTAGTCATCTTCGAGTTTCTTAAGCTGCTTATCGGTAGACTTATTGGCCACTTTGAGCTTTGCATTGATCGCTTTGATCTTTTCCTTCAGCTGCGTGCTGTCGATAGCCTTGCTAACTTCTTGATTGCCTAATGTAGATTGGTCTTGGGTAATCTGCGCATCAATATCGGCAAGAACCGAAGCGATGTTCGCTTCTAACTTTACCTTGTTTTTCTCAACCGATTTCTTCCATACAAACGTATAACGACCAGCTGCAGATTCGATCTTGGTACCATCAACATACTGAACTTTCAGGCTGACGTACTCCATTTCATGTAACATCCGGACGATACTTGCAAACAACTCCTGTATTTGCCCCTTAAGACGCTTCCCCCTGAAATAGTTGATCGTACGATAATCAGGGGTACTGTTGCCAGAAAGCCACATGAAATAGATGTTCTCTTGTAAGGCGCGTTCAATCTTTCGGCAAGAATAGATATTGCTTAAATAGGCGTAGAACAACACTTTGATGAGCATCCGGGGATGGAAACTAGTAGTGCCTCCCCCTTTATAAAGTCGGATAATATGATCCAGATCCAACTGATCAACAACCTGATTCACCAACCGAACAGGATGGTTCAATGGAATACGATCAAAAATATTTTCAGGAAATAGACTCGGACTATTGGATGGAAGAGCTTTGAATTGTATGTTTGCCATATTGTTTTTTGGGTGCACCTTAAGATACTAAATCTTAAGGACAAAAAACAGAAAACCCCGCCATTTTTTAATGACGGGGTTATTTTTTTTTAGAGACCTTTTTAGACAGCCCCTTTTTCTTATCCTTTTATCGAACTAATAAATTCCGGAATCTTTTTTAAATAATCTTCCTCTGATAATAACTTAACAAAGGCAGTTCCAATGATGGCAGCATTTGCATATTTTGTTGCCTTCTCAAAGGTATCTTTGTTATGGATCCCAAACCCTATCACAATAGGATTCTTCAAATCCATTTCCTTGATCCTCTTAAAATACGTCTCTGATTGCTCCTGAACATTTAATTTCGTTCCTGTGGTTGCATTCGAGGATAATAAATAGATAATACTGGTGGAAAGTGAATCAATTTTGCGGATGCGGTCCTCTGATGTCTGCGGAGTTACCAAAAATACATTGCTAACATTGTTCTCCTCAAAAACTCCTTGATACAATTCCTCATACTCATACATCGGCAAATCAGGGATAATAGTACCATTAACACCAACCTCCTTACAGGCCTTACAGAAATTTTCAACACCAAATTGAATAACAGGATTTACATAACCCATGAGGTAAACAGGGATAGAAACTCTTTTTCGAAGATCTTTCAGCTGTTCAAACAAGACCTTTAAGGTCATCCCATTCTTTAATGCTACCTCTGAACTATGTTGAATGGTTGGACCATCAGCAACAGGATCAGAATATGGGAAACCAATTTCTAAAAAATCAGCACCTGCTTTTTCTAAAGCCTCGGCGATATCTAGCGTACTATCCAATGATGGGTAGCCTGCAGTAAAATATATGGAAAGCAATCCGTTTGCTTGTTTATTTAATTGAATCATATTAAAAGCCAAAGTATTTCATGTAATTATCCAAATCCTTGTCGCCACGTCCCGAAAGACAGATAACAACTGTCTCATCTCCCTTGAAGTTCATCTTTTCCAAGTGAGCCAAGGAATGCGAACTTTCGATGGCAGGAATTATTCCCTCTAGTTTTGTCAATTGCAATCCTGCCTGCATAGCCTCATCATCTGTTGCACTCACGTAGGTTCCGCGCCCTGATTTAAATAGCCATGCATGTTGCGGTCCAATACCAGGATAATCCAATCCTGCAGAAATGGAATAAGGCTCAATCACCTGTCCATCCTCTGTCTGCATTAATATAGAACGGCTACCGTGTAGTACCCCTTCATTCCCTAATACAGTTGTTGCTGCCGACTCTCCGCTATCAACGCCATGACCTGCAGCCTCAACCGCTATCAGTTGGACATCCTCATCATCCAAGAAATGATAAAACATTCCCGCAGCATTTGATCCACCACCAACACATGCCATCACAATATCAGGAGTCGTTTTCCCCGTTTTCTCTAAAAGTTGTTTCTTGGTTTCCTCAGAAATAATAGATTGAAATCGAGCAACCATATCCGGATAAGGATGTGGCCCTACCACTGAACCAATTATATAATGCGTATCCACTGGATTATTGATCCAATCCCGCAAGGCTTCATTGGTTGCATCCTTTAAAGTCTTACTTCCAGAAGTCGCTGCCACAACTTTTGCCCCCATCATCTTCATGCGGGCAACATTTGGTGCTTGTCTCTGAATATCAATCTCGCCCATATATACCACACATTCAAGACCTTTCAAAGCACAAACTGTCGCTGTCGCAACCCCATGTTGTCCTGCTCCGGTTTCCGCAATAATCCGCTTCTTGCCCAAACGCTCTGCCAACAATATCTGACCAATTGTATTATTGATCTTGTGGGCTCCTGTATGGTTTAGATCCTCACGTTTTAAGAAAATCTTCGCATTGTATTTTTCCGAAAGCCTTTGAGCATGATATAAGGGGGAAGGTCTGCCTACATAATCACGTAATAAGTACTCAAATTCCTGCTTGAAGGAAGGATCTTCCATAATCTCCAAATACTGCTGTTGCAATTCCTCAACATTCGGGTACAGCATCTCAGGAATATAGGCCCCTCCAAATGGTCCGTAGTATCCTTTATTATTTACTTGATATTTGCTCATTTCGTATGATTTTCAATGCTAATTTTAATTTTTCAATGTCTTTAAGACCTGGCTCGATTTCAAACTTCGAATTCAAATCCAGACCTACTAATCTTTTATCTTCAAAGTTTATGGCCTCCTCAAGATTCTCCAAGGATAGCCCTCCACTTAAAAAATATGGTTTTTCAATAGGGTATTCCTTCAGCTTTTGCCAGTTAAAAGCTTTTCCCGTTCCGCCATAAGCCGGGCTTTTACTGTCAAACAGGAAAAAATCCACATGGTCCACAAAGGATTCCAATTGGTTCCAATCGAATTCCTCATCAATTCCAAAAGCTTTTATCACTTCCAATCCTTCGGACTTTAGGGCAGATGCCATTTCCGCTGTTTCATCTCCATGCAATTGGACGGCTTTCAGGGATAACCTATTTACACTTTCCAGTATCTCTGCAATACTTGAGTTTACAAAAACTCCTGTTTTTTTTATGTTTTTTGAAATATCAAGGTTGGCTAGGTCTCCAACATATCGAGCTGATTTCTGATAAAAAATATGCCCCATATACTGGATAGGAAGTTCCAGAAGCTGTAAGATATTATCTGGCTCCTTCATTCCGCAAACCTTGATCAATAGTTCTTTAGGCATTAACTAATGTTTTAAAACTGTTCAATGCTTTTAGCCCCAACAAAGAGGTTTCAGCCTCATAATAACAATCGCCAAAGCTTTTCTCCGGGTGGAATGTCTTAATTCCGAAAGCTGCATTTGTCAATACGACATTGTTTTGAATATCTGTTCCTTTTCCTTCAATGATCTGCCTGAATATTTTTGCAGCATCTTCGATACTATCTCCGCCTGCTAGGTCATTCGCATCAACTGCCGTAAATCCTAATTCATCAACTGTAAAGTAGTTTTCACCCTGATTGTTGATCACCTTGAAATCTCCAGTCAAGGAAATCTCATCATAACCATCCAGGGCATGCATGATACTATATTGTTTATCGGTATTTTGATATAAATAAGCATACAAACGCGCAAGTTCTAAACTAAAAACACCTACGGATTGAAACTTCGGATTTGCAGGATTGGTTAATGGACCAAGCATATTAAAGAAGGTTTTTACGGCCAGTGCCTTTCTGATAGGAGCTACAGTTTTCATCGCTGGATGAAATAATGGCGCATGTAGAAAACAGATATTGGAGGTTTCCAACTGTTTTTCCAAAACATCCTTATCAGTTGTGAAGGTATAACCTAAATATTCCATCACATTTGAAGACCCACAGCTGGACGATACGCCCACATTCCCATGTTTTGCAACATGATATCCCGCTCCAGCCACCACAAATGAGGCCAAGGTTGAAATATTGAAAGTGTTTTTGCCATCACCACCTGTTCCACACATGTCAATCAGTTCATAACCGTTAAAGTCAACCTTATTGCATAGGTCATACATCGCATCTCGGAAGCCACCTAATTCCTCAACCCGGATGCTGCGCATTCCATAGATGGTCATAAAGGCCGCTATCTGATGATTATCATATTTCCCGGTAGCAATGTTAGTCAGGATGTCATAAGCTTCCTTTCTGCTGAAGGACTTATATTCAAATAAATGCGCTAGAATTTCTTTCATATTTTGTAATAAAAAAGGGCTTGCCAACAAGGCAAGCCCACTATTATTTAGTTCTTTAATTCAACCAATAGGTGTTTGCCACAACATTATTTGTTGTGCCACCACCAAGTTGTATTGAATTGAATTGTATTCATCGTTAGTTTAACAAATATCCTAGATGTTTTTGATAATTGCAAGAAATCCTAAGAAAAAATGATTATTTGTTAATATAGGACAAAATGTGCGCGCTCATCTCCCTTGGAAACCAAAGTGAATGATCCGATCTTGTCGCCTTCAACATAGATACTGGTAACCAATCTATTTTTATAATAGATAAAGTACATGTCATTAACATTCAAACCCTCTGGGTCGATATCACGAACTTCCTTTCGCGGTAATTGGCTGTAGTTTTTGATCTCAATCTGATCTATATTCTTACTGGTCAGATTCAACCGGATTTCCTCCAAGCTGACTTCCAGATAGTCATATAATTCATCCGAAGGCTCCTCAACATTTACCCACTTACTCAAAATTACATCCAAAGGAATTTCCTTATTATTTAGGTCATAAATAAAATCCGTAGCAATATCGAGACTGTTAAAATTACTTTCCATTTGTTCTTCTTCCTCATGCTCATGCTGAGCAAATGATAGGATAGGAGTTAATAAAAGGAAAAAATAAATTAAATAATGTTTCATTCTTTATTTTCTATTGTCGTTCTATTGACCAAATAAATAACAAAAGGATTAATCCATTGCATTAATTTACGAAGCATTAATAAAAAAGCGCCCTTCATCAAGGCGCTTTCTATACCGATTTTTAATATTCGTCTTCGTTGAAAAAGAAATCATCTTTAGTTGGATAATCTGGCCAGATTTCCTCAATGTTTTCATAAGGTTCACCATCATCTTCCAACGCCTGAAGATTCTCAATTACTTCAACTGGTGCTCCTGAGCGAATAGCGTAATCTATTAATTCGTCTTTTGTCGCTGGCCATGGAGCGTCTTCTAAATGAGAAGCTAATTCAAGTGTCCAATACATATCTCTTTAATTAAGTTTCACGTTTTCGCAAAAATAATATTTAATTTAACTAATGCAAGTAAATTATCTTTAATTCTTTGTTAATAACCTTATCTTGCAGTAATTCAGTTTATTAAAATAAAAGAATTCGTAAAATTAATGTCCCTGATTCCAAACTTTTTTCATTTTTTCATAAACTTCCATTTCAATGGAATCATATTTTTGACTTTGACTCGGATGATAGTTGATTGGTTTAAGGACTGAGATATGAATCACTCCGGGTTTGGAGCCAAACCTGGCACCATCATCAAACAATATTTCCCAGGCATTGTGGATGACTACAGGTAGGATAGGAGTATGGTTTTCTAAGGCCATCTTAAATGCCCCAGCTTTGAAACTATGAAGTTTGGGTGGATATTCCTCATCAATTTTCCCCTCCGGAAAGATAACTACAGATTTTCCTTCTTTCAATAACTCTGTCGCCCGTTTAAAAGCCTTAAATGCCGATATCTTACTCGTGCGATTTACGGGAATATCTATGGATTTAAAAAATATCCGGGTTACAGGATTCTTAAGCAATTCAACTTTTCCAACAAACGAAAATTCCTGCGGACATAAATAAGTTAATGCCGTGATATCAAGAATGGATGTATGGTTGGGGCAAATGATATAGGGAATTGACCAGTCTATCGGTTCTTCATAATGGATTTTGAACCGTATTCCAACTAAATGTACACTCAGGATGGATATCCATTTGCGAAACCAAACAATCGCCGAATAATGCTTAATAGGATTCTTCGAAAGGAAATAGAGAATGGGAAAACTTAATGAAAAGAAAAATAGGACAGATATAAAATATAATAACCTATGGATTTTCTTTAAAATTATTAACATATCTTCCTATAACATCGTTTTGCGATGGTATAAAAATATAAAAAGCTTCACGATTGTGAAGCTTTTTATTTTATTTACTTAATTCCGCATAATATTTATGGAATAAAGGAATAGTTTCAATTCCTTTCAAGTAGTTTTCGATTCCATACTTCTCATTAGGAGAGTGTAGGTTATCTGAATCTAAACCGAATCCTAAAAGAACAGTTTTAATTCCTAATTCTTTTTCGAATAGAGCAACAATTGGAATGGATCCTCCACCTCTTGTTGGGATTGGTTTTTTATTGAAAGTATCTTCCAATGCTTTTTCAGCAGCTTTGTAAGCGATACTATCTGTAGGTGTAACCACTGGTTCACCTCCGTGATGCGGTTTAACCTCTACTTTTACTGATTTAGGAGCAATCTTCTCAAAATGTTCCTTGAACAATTTAGTGATACGCTCAGAGTTTTGATTAGGTACTAAACGCATTGAAATCTTCGCAAATGCTTTCGATGGCAATACTGTTTTTGCACCTTCTCCGATATATCCACCCCAGATTCCATTAACTTCCAATGTAGGACGGATACCTGTACGTTCAATCGTAGTGAAACCTTTTTCACCCCATAATTCCTGAACTCCTAAGTCTTGCTCATATTCTTGAACATCAAAAGGCGCTTCATTCAATGCTTTACGCTCTGCTTCGGTCAATTCCAAAACATCATCGTAGAAACCTGGAATGGCAATATGATTGTTCTCATCATGTAAGGAAGCAATCATTTTTGAAAGAATTGTCGCTGGATTGGCAACTGCACCACCATAAACACCAGAGTGTAAATCACGGTTTGGACCAGTTACTTCTACTTCTACATATGAAAGACCACGTAAGCCAGTTTCTAGGGATGGGTTTTCCAAGCTGATCATGGATGTATCGGAAATTACGATTACATCTGCTTTTAAGCGCTCTTTATTTGCATTCACGAAAATGCCTAAGTTCGCTGAACCAACTTCTTCCTCGCCTTCGATCATGAATTTCACATTACATGCTAATTCATTCTCTTTCATCATGTATTCGAACGCCTTTACGTGCATGTAAAATTGTCCTTTGTCATCCGCTGAACCGCGAGCATAAATTTTACCATCGCGAACAGTAGGCTCAAAAGGTGGAGTCTCCCATAATTCAATAGGATCTGCCGGTTGAACATCATAGTGTCCATAAACTAAAACTGTCGGTAAGCTTGGGTCAATGATTTTCTCCCCATATACGATAGGATAACCTGCAGTAGGACAAATTTCTACCTTGTCTGCGCCAGCATCCTTAAGTTTTTGAGCTACAAATTCTGCCGTATTTAGTACACCTTCCTTATACTGTGGGTCAGCACTAACTGATGGAAAGCGCAGTAATTCAAATAATTCTTCTAAGAAGCGATCTTTGTTTGCTTCTACATAGTCTTTGATTTTTTGCATTTCAAAAGTGTTTTTACAAAGGTAATGAAATATATTTTTACAAAAGATGTAACTTTTCCTTTCTTCCTCCGACATATTATTTTAGAAAATTTTAATGAATGAAAACTCATTCTTAATGGTCTTGTGTTAAATGATTGTTAAATACTTTACATTTTCCTTTTATTTCTCACAATAGTGATAATTTAGCTTTGCCTTTATTTGATTTGAAACTTTAACTTTTTTATGAAACTACTAACCAAAGTAATTCTAAGCCTTTCCTTCGGTTTATTTTCACTTGCAAGTTTTGCCCAGACCAAAATCACGGGAACAGTCGTTGATGAAACTGACAAAACAAAACTTACTAACGCATCAGTCATGCTCTTGCATGCCAGAGACTCCATTTTGGTCGACTTTACACGTGCTAATCAAGATGGTAAATTCACCTTAAATAATCCTGATACTTCGGATTATTTGCTCATTGTGAGTTATCCCAAATTCGGAGACTTTTTTGAAACTATTAATAAAGGCTCCGGCAATAAAAACCTCGGTGAAATCGGTTTACAAAGTGCCGCCAACTTAATCGAAGAGGTTTTGGTAACTGGTAAAATTCCAATCGTAATCAAAGGGGATACCGTAGAATATGATGCCTCCAGCTTTACTACCGAGAAGAATGCCAAGGTGGAAGATCTATTAAAGGTTCTACCGGGGATTTCAGTCGATGCGAGTGGTAAAATCACTGCTCAAGGTAAGACCGTAGAAAAAGTACTGGTCGATGGGGAAGAATTCTTTGGTGATGACCCGAAATTGGTAACCCGAAATATTCGTTCGGATATGGTAGATAAGGTTCAGGTTTTTGAAAAGAAATCCGAAGAAGCGGAACGTACTGGGGTGGATGATGGCCAACGCATACAAACCATTAATGTTAAATTAAAAGAAGACGCTAAAAACGGAATGTTTGGCTTATTAGAAGGCGGCGGCGGTCTGGATAATAAATCCGGATATTACATGGGTAAAGCAGCTGTCAATAAATTCAAAGGCTCTCAGAAAATCTCTGCTTTCGGAATTACCTCAAATAATGGTACAACGGATTTAGATTGGCGTGAAGCTGAAAAATTTGGTATTGATAATAGTAATGTTACTGTTCTTGATGATGGTGGAATTATGATAACTGGTGGCGGGGGCTTTCTCAACAATACCAATAGAGGACAACCTCGCGTATTAACAGCTGGTGTTTCCTTTATGGATGCTTGGAAAGAAAAAAATCATAAACTGAACTTAAACTATAAATATGGTTTAGCAGAAAATGAAGTGACCACCAATTCCATTAATCAGACAGCATTAAAAGATGGTCTTTCCTATTCTGAAAACAGTAATCAAGATGCTTCCAAAAGTTTAGGACACCGTTTTAATACCAAATATGATTATAAAATCGACTCATTAACGACCTTGACCTTACGTGTTGCGGCTTCGAAAATGAAAAATGAAAATAACACTTCTTTGAAAGGGGAAAGTTATTTGGATGGGGTATTAAGATCGGAAAATGATAGAACACAAGATATCACTTCCAATAGTAATGATTTCAATTACGATGCAAACTTCACTAGAAAATTCGCCAAAGAAGGTCGTTCATTCAGTATGAAGTTCACTGGAAATAATGGGAAGTCTGAAACGGATATGTTCCTCAACTCTTCTTTGGTAGATAAAGTTACTAACCAGGAACAATTGGTTGACCAGTTTAAGGATAACACGTCGAATACTAGCTCTATTATGGCTGGTGCAACATATTCAGAACCTATTTCCAAGAAAATCAATATGGCTTTAGGTTATGAATACACCAACTCAAAAGCCCATTCGGTAAATAGTGCCTATAATAAAGATGCTGATGGTAATTACACAGAGTTTGATGATATCTTCAGTAATGATTTTAACTTCAATACCGTTCGTAATGCAGCTAATCTAACCTTTAACTATAAGGCTGAAAAAATCGAGTTCAATCTGACCAACAATATCAGACATGATGATATGTATCAGAAAAATAACTTGCAGAATAATGAAATGAGCAGAAATTACTTGACTTACAATCCAAGAGCTCGTTTCAGATATAATTTCTCAAAAGCAAAGTCATTGAACTTGTCCTATAACAGATCAAATTCATTACCTTCTTTGTTTCAGATTCAACCGCTTAGACAAAATGAGGATCAAATGAACCAGTATTTTGGAAATGAAGAATTAAAGCCTTCAGTATCCAACAATTTCAACCTGAACTATTTTTACTATGATATGTTGAAAGGTAAGAATATCTATTCTGGAATTGGTTTGACTCAAACCTTAGATGCAATTCAAACAGATGTGGTAATTTATCCTTCTTCACGTCGTGAAATGTACTATGTGAACTCGGATAAAGCCATGTTAAACGGTTATTTATACGGTGGTTACTTCTTCGATCTTATCAAAAAGCATCAGATCAAAATGAGCCTTGGTGCAAATGGTAACTTGAATAATTACTATAATAAAATCAAGGATTTAACCAATGCTGCGAATCCTAATGAATTTGAAGAAAATAAAAATATCAGCTATGGATTCAGTGGAGATATTGGTTTTCAAAAAAGTACGACCAAGGGATTTGACTTTAATATCAGTTTTTCTCCAGGGTACAGAGTGATGGAAACAACTTTAAATCCAGAATTGAACTCCTCAGGTTTTACTTTTGATTCTTACGGTAGATACACTTATTACCTACCAGCCAAGATTCAATTTACTGGAGAGATCAATTTCGAATATGAAGCTGCGACAAAAACTTTACCAACAGATTTCAGCCGTCTTAAGTTTAATCCAGGAATACAGAAGAAGTTCATGAAGAATGAAAACCTGACTGTTAACTTCTATGTGAATGACTTATTTAACCAGAATGTTGGCTTTAGCAGAAGACAGACTGGTCAAGGATTTACCCAACAAACATTCAATAATATCTCTAGATATTACATGTTGAAATTGACTTGGGAGTTTACATCAATGAAAGGAGCTGAGTAATTATGAAAATGAAAAATATTATCACAACCATATTATTAGCAATCCTAAGTATGGGATTTGCTAAGGCACAATACGCATTTTTCCCTGAGCAAGGGGTAATCACTTACGATAAAACGGTTCACGTCAAGAATCTGATGCGTAGACATCTTCAAACTTTAAAGGATGATAATTTCTCCAAAAAGTATTTTGAAGAAATGATGACGAAAGCTCCTGAAACAGCGGTATTAACCAAGAAACTTTCATTTAGTGGTCCTGAAATCAGTGTAGAGCCCGTAGAAAAGGAACAATCCCAATTAGTTTCCAATTTATTGAGAATGGGATTATTGGATTATGGCGCTAAGATCTATCAGAATTTGGATAAGAATGAATCCTTATTGACCATGGAAATGGGTGGATCTCAAGTCAACATAAAGGACTCTTTGACCAATGTGAAATGGAAAATCACCAATGAGTACCGAAACATTGCAGGCTACGATTGTAGAAGAGCCAACGGAGTCACTTTAGACTCTGTGTACGTCGTTGCTTTCTATACTGACCAAATCCCTACCTCTGCAGCTCCGAGTACCGTACATGGATTGCCAGGTATGATTCTAGGCTTAGTAGTTCCAGAGCAACACTTCAACATCTACGCCACCAAGGTTGAGATGACTGCAACAACGGTCAACTCCAATATTTTCAAAAAGAAAGCTGAAACCATGACCCGCGAAGAAGCCAGAGTTCGCTTTAAAGAAATCTTCGGCCGCTGGATGACCGACAAACAGTTCAGCCTAATCATGGCCGCCATGCTACTCTAATTCCAACAAATTTTATATATTAAGTAACTCAATTAATGATGATGCAAAGAGCCAAATTTATTTGGCTCTTTCTTTTAGTATTTAGTAGAGAGTATTTAGTATTTAGACTTCCTGCCTGTCCCCAAATACAGTTTCCCGTTTCAATATTTCCACTTCCATCAATCACAAATAGCATTTCCCGTTTCAGTATTTCGACTTCCATCAATCAAAAATAGCGTTTCACGTTCCAATATTTCGACTTTCATCAATTCCAAATAGCGTTTCCCGTTTCAATATTTCGACGTTTATCAATCCCCAAATACAGTTTCCCGTTTCAGTTATTAGCCTTTCAGACCATATCCTTCCCACCATTATCCTGGCCAATCCTCCAATCCTCCAAATCATGGTTGAAGACAAAAAAAAATCCCGGCTTTTTAAAACCGGGATTTTTATGCTCTAATTCAACGAATTATTTCTTTGAATCGTTTTTCTTAGAAGTAACTTCGTTACGAATGTCTTGAGCTAAAGTTTTGATTTCTTGTAACCCTTTACGAACACGTGTTCCTGCTGCAGAGTTTCCATTATTGAAGAATTTTTCTGCGTCAGCTTCGATTGAAGCTACTAGCTCTTTTAATTTAGTGTAGTTTTCCATTTTTTAATTAATATAATTTTAGTTTTTCTTAATTAATTCTCTAATATATCATAAATATACAAAAGGAAAGCAAACAATGCGAATTTTAAAATGTTTTTTTGTGTTATAAACGCCTTTTTTGTGGCATCTACTCTACTATTTTCAATTCGTCAATAATGTTTTGTGCTCCCGCAAACTTGTCAATTATGAAAAGAACATATCGGATATCAACCGAAATAGTGCGTTGCAACTTAGGATCAAAAATCACGTCTCCGGCCATTGCTTCAATATTTCCATCAAAAGCCAAGCCAATTAATTCTCCATTACCATTTAAAACTGGGGATCCTGAGTTACCACCGGTAATATCCTGATCACTTAAAAAGTTAACTGGGAGATAACCTGCTTTATCTGCATAACGTCCAAAGTCCTTATTTTCATATAATTCCATTAACTTTTTAGGTAAATCGAATTCCTCATCTCCAGGTTTATATTTTGCAATAGTACCTTTCAATGTGGTATAAAAATTTTGCTTAGCATCGTTTCTTTTATCTTTCGGAAGGGCGCGAATGGTACCATAAGTCAATCTTAAAGTCGAGTTCGCATCCGGATAATATTTACCATTTGGATCCATTTCCAATACTCCAGCGATATATTTGCGGGATGCAGTCAAGAACTCATCGTTCATTTTTTCTGCCTCTGGAGAAGTCTCACGGTATTTATCCATCAATGCTGAAGATAGCTTGTAAAGAGGATCAGAATCAATTAATTCTGCCTTAGGATTCTTTAGGTACTCTGCTAATTTTGCTTGTGAACCAAATACAGAATTATCAAATGCTGACTGAATATCTGATTGGAAGTTTCCACCGTTTTTGCTCGCCATATCGCGAACATAAGTTGAAATTTCGCCACCTTTTGCAGCATATAAGTTTAACTCATCTGCTAAAACATCAACCTCTAAAGGCATATGAGCCTTTTCATAGTTGTCTGCAATAAATGCCTCCAAACGTGGAGCCATCTCTTTGCGCTTAGCTTCATTTTCCTGAGCATATTGTTTTAGACCAGCGCCTAATGAAGCCGGCATAGCTGCAAATGTCGAAGAACGTAACATACCAACTAAATAGTTGTCTTGTCTCGCCTTATCATTTGTTTTTGCATAGTAATCATTGATTACAGCTATAACATTACCATACTTCTCCTTGTTCTCAGCACGGTTTGCCCATTTGTTGAATTTCTTCTCTTGCTTACGCTTTGCTGCGGCTGTCTTGTGTTTTTTCAAGGCATCGATCATCCCTTGTCTATTCTTCCAGTAGTTGGCAACTCCTGAATATTTAGAAGCATAGTTTAATTTTACAGCTTGGTCTTTATCCATGTATTTTTTCATGGCATCCATACCTACTTTTGAAGCTTCAACCCATGCAGGGTATGCATAGTTTACATTCTGGTCAATACCTGCTGCATTCATCCAGCGGTTTGTACGACCTGGGTAACCTAAGATCATCGAGAAATCTCCATCTTGGAATCCTTTGATACTTACAGGTAAGAATCTTTTTGGTTTCAAGGGAACATTATCCTTTGAATAAGCAGCTGGATTACCATCTTTATCGGCATAAACGCGAAATATAGAGAAGTCACCTGTATGACGTGGCCATTCCCAGTTATCTGTATCACCACCAAATTTACCAATGCTGCTCGGAGGAGTACCTACTAAACGAACGTCAGTAAAATCTTGATAAACGAAGTAGTAATATTCATTGCCATTGTAGAATGGACGAACTGAAACTACATATTTTCCACCCTCACTGTTTTCTTGTTGAATTTTTGCAATCTCTTGATTGATTACTTTCTCACGCTCTTTTTCCGACATCTTGTCGTTTACTAAGCCCAAGATACGTTTTGAAACATCATCCATACGTACGAAAAAACGTACGAATAAAGATTTAGGCTTTAATTCTTCACTGTGATTTTTAGCCCAAAATCCATTGGTTAAGTAATCGTGTTCAGGAGTTGATAATTCAGCAATCGCACCATAACCACAGTGGTGGTTGGTAAATACTAAACCACTTCCAGATACAATCTCAGCGGTACATCCACCATTAAATTGTACGATAGCATCTTTTAAGCTGGAATTATTGATGCTATAAATTTCTTCGGCTGTTAATTTCAAGCCTTTCTTTTGCATGTCAGCTTCGTTCAGACGCTTTAGGTGCATCAGGAACCACATGCCCTCATCTGCAAATGAGAAGGTACTAACGAGCGTTAGCACACATAGTAATACTAGTTTTTTCATATCAACCTTTTTATTGGTAAACAAATTTGCTGGAATTTATGCGCAAATCAAAATGATTTGTAAGGAAATCAGCGCCATGCATGTCCTTGGATTTAACTATCTTTGCCGAGATGGCGTCATTTGAAGACTTTAAATTTAATAAGCAAATCCTAAATGCTATAGCTGAAGCAGGGTATACAACCACCACTGAGATTCAGGAAAAAGCAATTACTCCAATCCTCGCTGGACAGGATGTAATGGGAATTGCGCAAACCGGAACCGGTAAGACCGCTGCATTTGTCCTACCTATGTTGATGAAGCTGAAATATGCCCAAGGAAATGATCCTAGAGCCTTAATTTTAAGCCCAACCAGAGAATTGGCAATGCAGATTGAAGAACATATCAAACAGTTCTCAACATATTTAGATCTTAGAACCGTGCTTTTATATGGCGGTTTGGGACCTAAAACTCAAAAAGAACTCCTTAAAAATGGTTGCGATATTATCGTCGCTACTCCAGGTCGTTTCCTAGATCTATATCTGGAAGGGGATATTAATGTGAAAAGCTTGAAATTCCTCGTTCTTGATGAAGCCGATAAAATGATGGACATGGGATTTATTGGAAAAATCCATAGAATCCTTGAAATTGTCCCTAGAAAAAGACAAAACTTATTGTTCTCAGCGACAATGAGTGAATTGGTTAGAAAAATCGCTGGTGACTTCTTGGCTTTTCCAACCGTCATTGAGGTAACAGAACAAGCAACTCCAGCAAAAACAGTGACTCAGGAACTGTATCATGTTCCAAATCTGAAAACAAAGATCAATTTATTGCAACATTTCTTTAAAGATGATGAAACCTTCAATAGAATCATCGTTTTTTGTAAGACAAAGGTTGTTGCTGACCGTGTATATTCTTTCTTGGAACGTAAGTATGGTCCTGATGATGTTCGGGTAATTCATGCTAATAAGGGGCAGAATACCAGAATTAACTCCATCAACGCCTTTAAAGATGGTGAAGTACGGATTTTGGTGGCAACGGATGTTGCTGCTCGTGGATTAGATGTTTCTCAAGTCAGTCACGTGATTAATTTTGATGTACCAATCGTAATCGAAGATTATGTACATCGAATTGGACGTACAGGTAGAGCATTCCAAACCGGAGATGCCATTACATTTTGTAATCCTGCTGAGGAATATTACATCTCAAAAATTGAAAAACTTATCCGACAATCTATTCCTGTCAAGGAATTGCCGGCGGATGTCATTGTTGAAAAAACACCTTTCGATGAAAAACAGTCCATCGCTAGGGAAATAGATAATCAGAAGAAAAAAGATGACCCTGATTTCAAAGGTGCCTTCCACGAGAAGAAATATGTGATTAAAGCGAACAACGCCAGAAAATCAAGCCGTGGAAAAGCAAAACCTGGAAATAAAGGGAACAATAAACCAGGGAAAAAGAGATGAAATTAACCCCCCTGAATATAACACTAGCTTGTATTTTGGTCTGGGCAGTCTCTGAAATGGGAACCGGTGAAAAACCTTTGTTCTCTTGGGGAATGCTTATTATTTTATCCATTGTATTAATTGTCGTAGACATCCTTTTCCGTTTATGGACCAAGAATGTTCAGCGATTATGGATGATGCAAATAGGGTTTATTCTGGTCGTGGGAATTGTTTCAATGTTAATAAAATTACAGTTTTAGATATGAAGAAAGCAGAGATCAAACTCCAAATCGAGTTAGATGATAACAATGTGCCTGATACTATTCAGTGGAGTTCAACGGATGGACAAAATGCAGAAGAGCTGCCCGCAAAAGCGATGTTCTTAGCTCTTTGGGATGCCCAATATAAAAACTCCCTAAGAATCGACCTTTGGACGAAGGATATGCCTTATGATGAAATGAAACGTTTCTTTTATGAAACCCTACAAACTTTAGGAGATTCTTTCCTAAGATCATCTGGCGGTGACCCAATGGCTGAAAAGATTATTGGTGATTTACGCGATTATTGCGCTCATTATGCCGATAAGATGGAAATCTTAGAACAACAAAATTAATTGAATTGAATCCGCCAATTCCGTAATTGGCAAAATGAAAATGTAAAATGGATTACTTTTTAGTGAAATCTGAACCATTTAAGTATAGTTGGGAACAATTTAACAAGGATGGGGAAACTTTCTGGGATGGGGTTCGTAATTATCAAGCCAGAAATAATCTGAAAGCTATGAAAAAAGGAGATTTGGTTCTCTATTATCATAGTAATGAGGGTAAAGAAGTCGTTGGCTTGGCGAAGGTAATCAAAGAATTCTACCAGGACCCTACTACTGAAGATGAACGCTGGGTAGTCGTGGACCTGGCTCCAGTAGAAACCTTTAAACATCCAGTTACCTTGGAAACCATCAAAGCCGACCCTTTACTTCAGGATATTGCTTTGGTTCGTCAAGGAAGACTTTCCGTAATGCCTTTAAAAGCTGAAGAGTTTGACCGGATTGTCCAACTCGGCAATGCTGAATAAAATATAAGAAACTCCCAATCGGGAGTTTTTTTTGCTCAATACCTAACCTTATTGATAATCTAAAAAGCAGACTTCGCTCATTCTAATCTGATAATTCAAAAATTAAAAATAACTTTATACATACTAAACTATTAATAACCAGTGGTTCAGCGTATGATAAAGGCAGTAATTTTGGATGATGAAATTCGCGGAAGCGGATTATTGCAGCATAAATTGCAGGAATTCCAGGAATTGCTACAAGTAGAAGCTGTATTTAATGACCCACAGGAAGCTCTGATAGAACTTCCGAAAATAGAATGTGACATTCTTTTCCTGGATGTTGAAATGCCTTTCATGAATGGATTTGAGTTTCTAGAAAAACTTGGTCAATTTGAATTTGAAGTCATATTCGTGACTGCATATAATATCTATACTCTGGATGCACTCAAAGCCAATGCATTGGATTATCTTTTGAAACCTGTTAATAATGAGGAACTTCGAAAAGCAATGGTTAAGCTTGAACTTCGGATTTCCCAAAAGGTTAAACTGAAAAAGGCCGATTCCAATGAAAAACACCTCCATACCAGTAGGATTGCTTTACCTACAGCTGAAGGTATACACCTGGTTAGAAAAGATGATATCCTAAGAATTGAGGCCATGAGCAATTACAGCATCTTTTACCTCAATAATTTATCTAAAATAATCGTTTCCAGAACCTTAAAGGAATTTGAAATGTTATTAGAGAATACCCAATTGTTTAGAGTAAACCGGAGTGTCATCGTGAACCTGGATTATGTCGTTAAATATAGAAAAGGGGAGGGAGGAACAGTAGAGTTAGAAGATGGTTCCGAGATTGAAGTCTCTCCGAATAAAAAAAAGCAATTGATGGATAGGTTATTTACATCATTCTGATGCCAAAATGAATTTTAGACTTTTTTTGTCCATTTTATGTTCCTTGGTTTTTATGTATTCGGGAGTGAAGTCTCAAAACCGAATCTATAATTTCTTGCATTTTACGGAAAAAGAAGGGCTCAGCAGTAATGAAATTCATGGTATTGCTGAAGATAATAATGGTCTAATCTGGATGAGTGGCAGAAATGGACTTTCCTATTTTGATGGACATTCCTTTAACCATATCAAATTTGATAGGAATAGTGATATCCTAATGAATTATCTAGGAAATTTGACCATTGATGCGAAAAATAGAATCTGGATAACCACCAATAGTCGCGGATTGATCTGTTATGATCGTACCAAGACTGAAGGGGAAAACTTAAAGGCTTATCAGGCAAAGGTGAGTAATAAGGGCTTGATCAAAACAAATCTCTATGATGTATTGGCATCCAAATCTGGACTGATCTATTTTTCTGGGCAAGAAACCGATCTCCAATCCTTGAACCCTGAAACAGGAGAAATTAAACAAATTTCAATCCCTGGAATTGACAATAAAAATTACCTCACTATTTTTAGCTTGGATGAAGATTCCTTAGGAAATATCTGGATGGGAACCCGTTATAATGGATTGATTTATTATAACCCAAACACTCATACCTCCAAACAAATCGACTTAAAAAATCCTGGTGAGAATGCAGTTGATGGCGTAGTATTGAGACCTGATCGATTTTATACTGGATATTATGATTATGACCTGATTTCAGCAGATTACAACTTTCAACAGGTCCAAACCTCAATCTTAGGTTGGAACAAAAGCATCAATTATTATGACAACAGTGTCAGTAATATCTCTTATTGGCCGGTTGAAAATAAAGTTTTGATAGGTCATGTTTCCAATGGGTTATATACCTATCAAATCGATAATCAGAAGGTCGAGCATATCACTTTAAAAGATCTTATGCCTTTGATGTCCAAACCTATGCGCGTCCATGACTTTTGTGTCGTCAAGAATGGTTACTGGATGGCGAGTGATGCGGGCTTATTTTTTTATTCTAGCCAATTAAATCAAGTCAATACCTTAATTCCAAATTTGGTTAAAGATCCCATTACAGAACTTTTTCGCTGGAAAGGGAAGCTATGGTATAAAACCGAAAATTCCTTTGGTGAGTTAAATGAAGATCTAAAAGTTCGAAAGTCATCTTATTCGTTGAATTCCTTAAAAATTGGAAAGGTTACTGCCAATGAAACTGGGATCTATTTCTCAACTCTTGACAATGGGGTTTACCAATTTGTAGATCCTAAGGCTGGATTGGTCCCTTTGGAAATCTCAGGAGATGTTTTTGGATTCAGAAAAGCAGACTGTAATTCAATTCTATTGGATACGGTTGCAGGAGAGAAGGTCTTATGGATTGGGTCTTGGAACTCGGGGTTGTATAAATACCATCTCCAATCCAAAACTATTGAACTGTTTGCTATGTCAGATGGTCTCCCTGATCCTAAAGTAATTTGTGTTGGAATGGATGCTAAAGGTTCTATTTGGTTGGGGATGGATGGCTATGGGCTGGTGCTCTTGGAAAATAAAATAAAACCAAGATTTCTGCAATTCTCCCAAGGCCAAAAAAAGGAAAAATCAATTCAATCCAATACCGTCTTTTCCTTTTTCCTTGATCATGACAAAAGATTTTGGTTCTGTAATTCCAGCTCTGGGATAGCGGAGATTATTAAAACTCCTGAAGGTTATGATTTTGTTCAATATCCTGAACAATCCTTGCAGCCATGGTTGTATACTGTCAAAATTCAACAAGATAAGAATGGTTTATTTTGGATGAAATCCTTGGATGGTACCATGCTGTTTCAACCCCAAAAGAAACAATTTTTCCATCTCAATGAATCTGCTGGAATCTATCCGCCTGAAGAAATAAATACGCATAATTACTTTATGGATGCAGACCGAATTGTTTGGTGTACAGATTCAGGACTTATTTCTGGGGCATTGCCTAAGTTCCAAGCTGAAACCGATCCTAAGATCAAGGCTTTGCTCAATAAGTTTACTGTGCAGCATCTGGATCGTGGTTATGAATTGTTAAAGAATAGTATTCATCTTAAACCTGATGAAAACAACTTCTCCATCAGTTTTTCTGCTGCTGAGCAGATTATTAATCCCGACCTGAAATTCCAGTATCGTTTAGTCGGATTTGATGAAGATTGGATTAGCTCTTCTTCTGACCTGATGGCCTTATACAATAATTTGGAAGGTGGGGATTATGTCTTTCAGGTTCGAGTAGCAGATCAATTTGGAAACTGGTCTTCAACAATCAGTAAGATCCCAATCAAGCTGGACTCCCATTGGTATGCCACTATTTGGTTTAAAATTTTCTTTGTGCTCTTATTTGTCTCCATTATTAGTTTATTTTTCCTTTATAGAATCAAAGAACATAAGAAGATCAATAAGCTCCAAGCTGATTATAATAAGAATTTGAAGGAAGAGTTGATCCGGAATGAGATAAAAATCAAAGAGCAAGCTGCAGATATTGAAAAAGAGAAACAGGAACGACTTGAAAATGATTATAAGCAGAAACTTTATGAAAGTGAGTTGAAGGCCATCCGCTCCCAGATGAATCCTCATTTTATCTTTAATGTCTTGAATTCCATTGAAGCGTATGTGGTCGAAAAAGATAGTAAAAGCGCCAGCGACCTGATTCAAAAATTTGCCAGTATCAGTCGGTTGGTACTAGAGAATTCTCAATTTTCTACCGTGAGTTTAAAATCTGAAATTATGTTGTTAAAACTTTATCTGGAACTCGAACAGGAACGTTTTAACCATGCATTTGATTTTGATATCGCTTTGGATGATAATCTAAATAATGATGATATTAAAATTCCTTCCATGCTAATTCAGCCTGTCGTTGAAAACGCCGTTCACCATGGGGTTCGCCATTTAAAAAAGAAAAAGGGATTGATCAAGATTGTCATCAAGGAAGATGAAAACAAGATTATCATCAAAATAATGGATAATGGCTTAGGCTTCAAGGAAAATTCAAACCTTAAATCTTCTGCGTTTAAACAGAGTTCATTTGGCTTAAAGGGGGTTCTTGAGAGAATCAATATCATCAATAGTAATTACTCAAGTCCAATAGCGTCCCTGGCCATTGAAAAATTAGTCCATGAGGATGCCTTTACAACAGCTGTGATCATCACTTTACCGTTGAGCCCTAAAATAAAATATCCCGATTGATGGACCGGGATATTTCTGTTAGACTTTATGTTCAAATAAATTGACCAAATTCTTTATTTCCGTTGCATTTTCTGGTTTTAATTTCCCAGCTAATAACAAGCGTAATTCTCTTCTTCGCATCGCTTCAGCAAATAAGGTCTTTTCCTTGTCTGATTCCGGAATCAATTTTGGGATAGCCTTAGGGCGATCATTCTCATCAATGGATACAAAGGTATAGTAAGCCTCATTGGACTTCACCTTGGTGCCTAAAGGAAGGTTTTGAGCGAAGATTTCCATTCTCACCTCAACTGAAGTGTTGAATGCACGGGTAACCTGCGCTTCGATCGTTACAACTTCCCCTAATTTGATGGAGCGTTTGAAGGAAACATTGTCTACTGAAACCGTCACAACCTGATTATTACAATGCTTCTGTGCTGCCATCGCAGCGCAAATATCCATCCAGTATAATAACCTACCACCCATTAAGTTTCCAAAGGTGTTGGTATCATTGGGAAGAACTAATTCGTTCATCTCCGTATAGGATTCCCTTGCGTATTTCTCTTGCATGATTATGATCTATAGTATGAATATTGTTGTTCAATAAATTTTAATGAGTCCAAAAAGGAGGTTGGCTGATAACCCAATTCCTGAATGGCTTTATTCAAGATAAACCCAGTTTTCTGAGGACGGTTTTTAGATTGACCTATTTCCTCAGCTTTTATCGGGCTAATTAAGCTCTTGTCAAAGCCCCAAAAGTCAGCAACCGCTTCTACAGCTTCCAAAATGCTATACATTTTGTCGCTGGAAATATGGAAGATGCCTTCGGCATTTCTTTCAATACATAAAATACAGGTCTCTGCCAAATCATCAACCCACGTTGGCATTCGCCATTGATCTGAAACTACTTTTATAGCTTCCTGATTCTCTAGCTTGGATTTTGCCCAAAGTACTAAATTGGACCTGTTGCGGTCTGCAATAATTCCGTAAACCAAAATGGTTCTTAATATCGCTGCACGACAACCAGATTCTAGAATTGCTGCCTCAGCGTCCAATTTGCTCTGTCCATAGGCATTGCATGGTTTGGTAGCCGCCGTTTCATCATAAGGCCCCGACTGTCCGTCAAATACAAAATCAGTAGATAAGAAAGTAAAGTGGATGTCGTCTTTCAAACATTGTTGGGCAAGTGTTGCAACGACTTCTACATTTAATTTTTGACAAGTCTCCACATCTTGTTCACAGGCCTCTACGCTAGTCATAGCAGCTGTATGAACGATATGGGTCGGTTTAAACTTTGCTATCAGCTCCAACAATCTATCTGTATCCAATAAGTCCAACTGAACAAATTCATAACCCTCCTGTAAAGGATTTCTGTTCCCTGAATTCGAAGTACAACATAAACTATAATCGGTCTTTTGAATAATGAAATCTGTCAATTTCTGACCTAAGAAGCCATTAGAACCTGTGAGTAATACCCGTGTTGATTTTGAACCTAGTTTGTCCATTGGAAGTCCATTTTAGGTTGTTTCATTGAATTGTCCAAGACATCAATTTCTAATTTCAAAATAGCTTCCATGGCTTTGTAATCTATCTTGTCTGCATCGTCAGTGGGCTTATGATAATCATCATGTCCACCGGTATGGAAGAATAATACGGGGATATTCTTTTTATAGAAAGAGGTTTGGTCTGAACCACCATTGCCGTCTTTGCTCTTATTGAACTTGATCGTACTGGTAATTCCCTCGAATATTTTTGGAAAAGCAGAGCTAGTTCCATATCCGATAACCGCCAAACCATTATCTGGATTGTATCTTCCAATCATATCCATGTTTAACATCCATTGGATAGAATTTAATGGAATAGTAGGGTTCTCCGTGAAATGCTTTGAACCTAATAATCCTAATTCCTCTGCTCCAAATCCTATGAACAACATGTTAAAAGGTTCTTTGATATTATTTGTAGCATAATGTCTTGCCAATTCCAAAAGACCAGCTACGCCAGAGGCATTGTCATCGGCTCCATTATGAATTTTTCCAACTCCTAATGAATCGCGGGAACCGCCGATATGACCCGTTCCTAAATGATCATAATGTGCACCAATCACAATGGTGTAATCCGCTGAATTATCTAGGAAACCAATAATATTATCCGATTTACGCTCCGGATTATCAACCTTGACTCTTTTTACCGTAGCAATAAAGTTTTGACGATAACCTTTTTCACCCTTGGGGCTTAACTTATATTTTTTGAAATATTTCTCCACATAATCTGCCGCCTTGGAAGAACCTTTCATTCCGGTTTCTCTCCCTTTCATTCTATCAGCAGATAAATACTTAATATGTTTTTCTAAATTCTTGGGATTGATTTGCGCAGTTGCCCATATTGGTGCTGCAAAAAATGCCAACATGATGGCAACAGAAAAGAGTACTCGGAAATTTTTCATGTCCAAATATACGGATAAAGCTAAAAAGGGAAATAATTAGCTTGGTTAACTTTGTTTAATCGAAATGTTAGTCTTCGATGATTTCGCTATTGGCATGTGATTTCTCCTCATGTTCTTCCTTGAAATATCTTTTTTGGAAAATCAGGATTAAGAATACACCCACTGAGATTGCAGAGTCAGCAATGTTAAAAACTGGACGGAAGAACAAGAAGTCTTCGCCACCCCAGATAGGAAACCAAGTTGGGAAAGTACCGCTTAAGAGCGGGAAATAAAGCATGTCGACCACTTTTCCATGTAGGAAAGTGGCATAGCCGCCAGCCTCTGGGAATAGTACAGCCTTGGAGAACGGTGTACTTTCACTAAATATTAAACCATAAAATGCACTATCAATGATATTGCCCAGTGCTCCAGCAAAGATTAATGCCACATTCAGGATAAAACCACGGTTATATTTATTCTTGACCATATAGTGAAGACCGTATCCAATACCCATGACCGCAATAATACGGAAGACACTCAGAAATAGCTTGCCATATTCACCGCCGAATTCCATACCATAGGCCATGCCTGGATTTTCAATGAAGTGAATCAAAACCTTATCCCCAAGAACTTTGAAGTCTTGGCCGATAGTCATGTTCATTTTAACCCAAAATTTAGAAATCTGGTCTACAAGTAAAATAATAAGTATTAGTAGTACGGGCTTGGTATATCCTTTCATAGCATACAAAAATGGTCTTTGCTTTTGATAACAAAGACCATTTATTTAATCTTTTGCTTAATATTGTTTGTTTTTCGCCTCAATACTCAACGTGGTATGAGGGACTGCTTTCAATCTTTCTTTCTGAATTAACTTTCCGGTCTCTCTACAGATCCCGTAAGTTTTGTTCTCGATACGAACTAATGCCGCTTCAAGATTGTCAATAAATTTCTTTTGACGCGCTGCTAATTGGTTGATTTGCTCTTTCTCCAAAGTCGCTGAACCGTCTTCTAATGTCTTGTAAGTACCTGCTGTATCGTCAGTTCCATTTGCATTGCTATTGCTTAATGAAGTCGTTAATGACGTTAATTCTTCTCTAGCAATACGTACCTTCTCAAGAATTATTGCTTTAAATTCCTGTAATTCAGCATCACTGTACCGTGTTTTCTCTGTGTTTCCCATACTTTAAATTTTTTCTATTGATAGCAATAAATTCTCTCCGTCAATCTCGATAGCATCTCCATTTGCCAGCGCACTATCGAAACGTAAACTGTCGGCCAAAATTTCCGTACAAATATACGAGAAATTATTATCTACAGCTTGTTGAATTTCAGTATTTTGACTTAAGGTTACATTTATGCGGTCGGTAACTTCAAATCCCTTCTCTTTCCTAAGGTTCTGGATCCGATTAATCAACTCTCTCGCCATCCCTTCATCCTTTAACTCAGCAGAAATATGAACATCTAAGGCTACCGTCAATCGTCCTAAATTTGCAACCTGCCATCCTTCTACATCTTCTGCTATGATGTCTACATCTTCGCTGCTAATTACATATTTCGTGCCAGTTAACGCAATTGAACCATTGTTTTCTAAAGTTTGGATTTCATCAGCATTCATCGATTGAATAGCCGCAGCTACCATTTTCATATCCTTACCTACCTTAGCACCAAGTACTTTGAAGTTGGGCTTGATCTTCTTTTTAATGATTCCAGTGGTGTCAGTAATAAATTCAATATCCTTGATATTTGTCTCCGAAAGTATCAAATCTTTTACTTTCTCAACCTTTTCTTGGAAAGAACTGTCCAGTACAGGCACCAATATTTTGCTCAATGGCTGTCTTACATTGATTCCTGTCTTTTTACGTAAGGATAAGGTCAATGATGAAATATCCTGAGCCAAGCCCATACGCTCTTCTAATTCTTTATCTACCAATTCTTCATGGTAAACTGGATAATCGGCTAAATGAACGGACTCAAACTTCTCCTTGCCAGTAGCAGCATTTAAATCCAGATATAATTGATCCGCAAAAAATGGGGAAATTGGAGCAATTAATTTTGAAATCGTATCCAAACAGGTATATAAAGTTTGGTATGCTGATATCTTATCTTGTGAGTATTCACCTTTCCAGAAACGACGACGACATAAACGAACATACCAGTTGCTCAAATGTTCATCTACAAAGTTCTGAATCGCACGCGCAGCCTTGGTAGGTTCATAATCTCCATAATATCCATCTACCTCTTTGCTTAAGCTATTTAATAGGGAAATAATCCAACGGTCAATCTCTGGACGATGTTTTAATGGAATTTCTGGTTCAGCGTAATTGAACTTGTCGATATTCGCATATAAAGCAAAGAATGCATAAGTATTGTATAAAGTTCCGAAAAACTTCCGACGAACTTCATCCAATCCTTCAATATTGAATTTCAAGTTATCCCAAGGTGCTGCATTGCTGATCATGTACCAACGCGTAGCATCTGCTGAATATTGGTCGATTGTAGCAAATGGATCAACTCCATTTCCTAAACGCTTGGACATTTTGTTACCATTTTTGTCCAATACCAATCCATTCGATACTACATTCTTGAAGGCTATCGATCCGCGCACCATGGTAGATATCGCATGCAAGGTGAAGAACCAACCTCTGGTTTGGTCAACCCCCTCAGCAATAAAATCTGCAGGGAATGCTGAAAAATACTCATCCTTGAATGGTAGTGGATCGCCACTTTCTAATTTATCGTAATCCAAACCCCATTGTGCATAAGGCATGGCTCCTGAATCAAACCATACGTCAATTAAATCCGGCTCACGGAATAATTTCTGACCCCCATCAGAAACCAAGATGATATCATCTACATAAGGTCTGTGTAGGTCTAATTCCTCAGTGCCAAATTTATCTAAATAGGATTTGTTGGTAGCTTTCTCATCTGCTGTTAAAACATCTGAATTTAAGGAAGCTTCCAAATAGGATTTCAATTCTGGCATGGAACCAATACAAATCTCTTCGTTTTCGTCCTCACTTCTCCAGATCGGTAGGGGAGTACCCCAATATCTTGAACGGGATAAATTCCAATCCACCAAGTTTTCTAGCCAGTTGCCAAAACGGCCTGTGCCTGTAGCCTCTGGTTTCCAGTTGATGGTTTTATTTAATGCCACCATTTCATCCTTCACTGAAGTGGTCTTGATAAACCAGCTATCCAATGGATAATATAAGACTGGTTTGTCAGTACGCCAACAGTGTGGATAGGTGTGCTCGTATTTCTTAACGTCAAATGCTTTGTTCTCTTCTTTCAGCTTGATTGCAATCAAAACATCAGTAGGGCGGAAATCTTTGTCAGCACGTTCTTCATTGGAGTAATATTCCTCCTTTACAAAACGACCTGCGAAATCAGTGATTTCCTTAACAAATTTACCTGTTTTGTCTACGGTAGGAACTTCCTTGCCATTCTCATCAAGAACCATGATCGATGGAATACCATTCTCACGAGCTACTCTAAAGTCATCTGCACCATAAGTAGGCGAGGTATGCACGATACCTGTACCATCTTCTGTGGTTACAAAGTCTCCAAGGATTACTCGGAATGCTTTTTCTCTCAATTCCTCCGAGGTCACATACGGCATCAATTGATGATAACGAAGACCTTCGATTTCTGCTCCCTTGAATTCTTCAACGATTTCCCAAGGAATAACCTTGTCGCCAAATTTATAGTCTTGGAAGGATACCTGTTGTCCATCAGCTTTAAAATGCTTTGAAATTAAATTCTTAGCTAAGATGACAGAAACCGGAGTTCCAGTATATTGATTAAAGGTTTTTACCTTAACATAGTCGATATTCTTTCCAACTGTTAATGCACTATTTCCTGGTAGAGTCCAAGGGGTAGTGGTCCATGCCAGAAAGGCAACATCCTCATCCGGATTTTCTACTAACCTTTCCATCATAGGATGGATTTGTTGTTTATCAAGACGGAATTCCGCAACGATTGTTGTGTCCTTAACGTCTTTATAAGTTCCTGGTTGGTTTAATTCATGAGAACTTAAGCCAGTTCCAGCAGCTGGAGAATACGGTTGGATGGTATAGCCCTTATAAAGGAGTCCTTTTTTGTAAAGGTCTTTTAATAAGAACCATAAAGTTTCGATGTATTCGTTTTGATACGTGATATAAGGATGTTCAAGATCAACCCAATAGCCCATTTTTTGGGTTAGGTCATTCCATACATCTGTGTATTTCATGACTTCCTTACGGCAGGCATCATTATAATCTTTAACAGAAATTTTCTTGCCAATATCTTCTTTCGTGATTCCTAAAGTCTTTTCAACAGCAAGTTCAATAGGTAAGCCATGGGTATCCCATCCACCTTTACGTTTAACTTGGTAGCCTTTTAGGGTTTTATAGCGACAGAAAATATCCTTGATGGTTCTCGCCATAACATGGTGAATACCTGGCATCCCATTCGCGGAAGGCGGACCCTCATAAAAAGTATAGGGTTTGCTGGCTGGTCGATTGGATATACTCTTCGCAAAGATGTCGTCGGACTCCCAACGTTTTAATACTTCTTTGCCTATTTCTGATAGATTTAACTGCTTATATTCCTTATACATCACGTACTCTAATTCTGTTTTTTAAAGGTCGCTAATTTAATGAAAATTTTGTTAGTTCCTGCCTTGTATAGCGTAATTCCTATTAGACATTCCACATCAGCATTTCAATAGGCCAATATGCAGTCCCAAAAAATCTCCAAAAAATCTAAACGCTAATAAAATGGGTTATGGATAATTTCTCAAGATTTATAAAAATAAATCAAGAAAAATAGGAAGGTGTGAATATGTTTATTCCTAAAACTGAGTCTAAAAACCTAGTAAGAATTGTAATCTAGCTATAAACTCTTTTTAGGAGAAAGAGGTCTAACTACTAAATACTAACTACTAAATACTAGATTAAAAAAGGCTTCGCCAAATTTCGACAATTTCAATAGTTTGTTTTGCGTAGGAGTCTAAAATTAAACAACAGATTTGGGTATTCTCTCTAGCGATATTGTTTCAATAATTGTCAATTATAAAGACGAAACCTTTTAACGGCAATAGTTTTATGCAGAGAAGCTGCTTCCACAGCCACATGTGCTTGATGCGTTAGGATTATTAAATGTAAATCCACGAGCATCCAAACCGTTTCTGAAATCGATTTCCATTCCTGCCAAATATAATCCGTGGGCTTTGTTCATAAAAACACGGATACCTTGGATATTGTACTCGGTATCGCCATCTTTTTGTTGGTCGAATCCTAAAATGTAGCTCATTCCAGAACAACCCCCACCTTCAACACCAATACGAAGCCCGAAATCAGCACTGATTTCTTGTTGCTCGATTAGTTTATTTAGTTCGCTTAGTGCACCTTCGGTAAAAGTTACCGGAGCTACAGCTGTCATATTTTCTGAAGCCATATTTTTTTCCTCTGAATTTACTTCTGCAAAAATACATCTTTTTCAGGTTATTTGTCTATGTCAAACCTGATTTTGACAATCTATAAACACTCGGAACAGCCTCCCTATACGAATGAACCAAGATTCCCGTTAAGAATGATGAAGGCATTTGGGTCAGCCTAATTTCTGATAATTCTTATCAAAATGACAATTCTTAAAATTCAATCGAGAAATTTAGGTAATTATAAGCCCATTTCTTTGTAATTATCTATATTTGCAACAAATTTGAAATTTTAATATCCCCCAATAAAAAATAGCAATATGGAAAGAGATCAATCCATTTTTAATCTAATTGCTGAAGAGCTAAAACGCCAAGAAGAAGGTATTGAGCTTATCGCTTCAGAAAACTTTGTGAGCAAGCAGGTTATGGAAGCTGCTGGTTCTGTTTTGACAAACAAATATGCCGAAGGACTTCCAGGAAAACGTTACTACGGAGGTTGTGAGGTTGTAGATAAAATTGAAACAATCGCAATTGACCGTGCTAAAGAATTATTCGGTGCTGAATGGGTGAACGTTCAACCTCACTCAGGTGCACAAGCAAATGCTGCTGTGTTCTTAGCAATCTTGAAACCTGGTGATAAAATCTTAGGATTCGATCTTAGCCATGGTGGTCACTTAACGCATGGTTCGCCAGCAAACTTCTCCGGAAAACTTTACCAACCTTTGTTCTATGGTGTTAAAGAAGATACTGGATTAATCGACTACGAAAAGTTAGAAGAAACTGCTCGTCAAGAAAAACCTAAAGTAATTATTTGTGGTGCTTCTGCTTATTCTCGTGATTGGGATTATGCTCGTATCCGTAAAGTAGCTGATGAAATCGGAGCACTTGTTGTCGCTGACGTTTCTCACCCTGCTGGATTAATTGCTCGCGGTTTATTAAATGATCCAATTCCTCACTGTCATATCGTAACAACTACTACGCATAAAACCCTTCGTGGTCCTCGTGGTGGTATGATCATGGTCGGTAAGGATTTCGAAAACCCTTGGGGTATCAAAACTCCTAAAGGTGAAACTCGTACAATCACTCAATTATTAGACTTAGCTGTATTCCCAGGTACGCAAGGTGGTCCTTTGGAACATACTATTGCGGCTAAAGCGATCGCTTACGGTGAGGCTCTTTCTGATGACTATTTAACGTATATCAAACAAGTGAAAGCGAATGCTGCAGCTCTTGCGCAGTTCTTCGTTGAAAAAGACTATAAAATCATTTCTGGCGGTACTGACAACCACTTAATGTTGGTAGACCTACGAAATAAAGATATTTCAGGTAAAGATGCAGAAGCTGTATTAGGCTTAGCAGGTATTACTACGAATAAGAACATGGTGCCTTTCGATTCACGTTCTCCGTTTGTTACTTCAGGTGTTCGTTTCGGAACAGCTGCAATCACAACTCGTGGTATCAAAGAAAATGAAATCATTCAAATCGGTGAATTGATCGATGAAGCATTGAACAACCGTTCAGATAATGCTGCCCTTGACCGTATCCACGGAAAAGTAAAAGAAATGATGGCTCAATTTCCTTTATATAAATAATAATTGAGTAAAAATAACTTTCAAATGGCTCCAAACGTTAAATTTGGAGCCATTTTTGTTATTAGTTTTTAATGTGAAGAAATGTTAAAATTCTAAACCTTTTTTTGAATAATCGGAAATTTTAATTCTCTTTGATTCTACAACATTAAACAAATCGCTTATCGAAACACAACTACGCTTAAACTAAAATATTACAAAGACATAGAAAACTCTTACATCATTTGTGGAGGCATAATTATGAAACTATTGAATAAGAAAAGTGACCAGGAACTGGTACAAGCGTATGTTAAAGGCGAAGAAAGAGCCTTGCAAGTACTATTAGAGCGTTATAAAACGAAAATCTATACTTCTATATATCATCAGGTAAAGGATCAATACCTTGCTGAGGATATTTTTCAAGAGACTTTTATCAAAGTTATCAATACCCTAAAAGCTGGTCGTTATAATGATGAAGGTAAGTTTTTGCCTTGGGTAATGCGTATTGCCCATAATATGGTAATTGACCACTTTAGAAAAGAGAAAAGAGCACCAAATGTAATCAACAATGATGGATTCGATATTTTTGAAGTCCTTCAATTCTCGGATGATAGCGTTGAAATGAAAATGGTCAAAGATCAAAGGGATGTAGATTTAAAGAAAATCATCCAGTTATTGCCGGATGATCAGAAAGAAGTGTTGATCATGCGATTATTCTGTGACATGAGCTTTAAGGATATCGCCGATATCACCGAAGTCAGTATCAATACCGCCCTGGGAAGAATGCGATATGCATTGAGTAATCTGCGCAAAATGATCGAAGAAAATAATATGATGTTTCAATTAGGATAGAAATAAACATAGGATTAAGATTAATAATTTAAAGAGGTCTGCAACAGCATTGCAGGCCTCTTTTTTTTGAGCTTAACTATAGGTTGGAATTCGATACTACTTCTAGTTTTATAGGGTTTAAATTTTGGTTTTTACCGGACCTCCGCCGGACTTTCTCCGGATCTTTGCCGGATCTTGTTCGAATTTTTTCGAAGGAGGTCCGGCGAATATCCGGCACAAGTCAGGGGAAAGAATGAGCTTGTCCAATTGTCATTTCTTATTTGAATAAATATAGGTTTGAAAACTAAGGGATATTTAAGGTTCATTTTGATGAATAAAATGGATAGGTAGTTTATTTCCCCGAAATGATAATTGTTATTATTTAGGTAAATCCTCTGTCAATTTGTCCAATTTATGTACATTTCGACTTGTTTTAGCGGGATTTTTTTCTTTCTTTGTAGGGAAATCGCATTTGGAATTAGTTTTGTTATAACTATTGAAAATAGAAAATTAAGATATTGAAGATATGTATTGGATAATTTTTATCGGAATCATGCTAGTGAGCTGGATAGTTCAGTTTACTTTCAGAAATAAGTTTAAGAAATACTCGGAGATGCCACTGTCATCAGGGCTATCAGGAGCTGAAATTGCGCAGAAGATGCTCAATGAGAACGGGATCAATGATGTTCAGATTATTTCCGTAGAAGGACAATTGACGGACCACTATAATCCTGCAAATAAAACGGTGAACTTGAGCCCGGATGTATATCACGGACGTTCTGTTGCAGCTGCGGCAGTAGCGGCGCACGAATGTGGACACGCCGTGCAACATGCGACCGCTTATTCTTGGTTGCAATTCCGTTCGGCTATGGTGCCGATCGTGAGTGTTGCATCTAAGTTGACAACATGGGTATTGATGATTGGTATTGTTGTGATGGTTTGGCAACAGATCCCTTGGGTTTTAGCCATTGGGGTTGCTGCATTGGCATTAACGACTATATTTAGTTTTATCACCTTACCTGTAGAGTTTGATGCGTCTAACCGCGCACTTGCTTGGATGAATGCCTCCAATGTAACGCATAGTACGGAAGAACATGATGGTGCTAAAGATGCTTTGAAATGGGCAGCTATGACTTATGTAGTTGCGGCTCTTGCTTCCTTAGTAACCTTATTATATTATGCTTCCATTCTTTTTGGAAGACGTGATTAAGGAATAGCTTAAAAAAAACGCTAAGCCCCGATTGAAAAATCGGGGCTTTTATTTATTGGAAATTATGCAATCGCTTTTTTATCGTCTATTTATCCGCTGAAAATTCAGGGATATTAGCCGTAAAATCTTAAATTAAAAAAGCAAAAAGCTATATTTGTAGGATTAAGTCAAATCAGGTTTATACCTAAAGTTCTCAGTGCTAAGCTGGGGATGGAACAAAGTATTGATTTTTAGAAAGTTAAAAGATGTTTTCAAATCTACAGGATAAATTAGACAGGGCCTTTAAGGTATTAAAGGGGCAAGGGAATATTACGGAAATCAACGTTGCGGAAACCATGAAAGAAATTCGCAAGGCATTATTGGATGCCGATGTGAATTACAAGACTGCCAAAACGTTTACCGATGATGTAAAACAAAAAGCATTAGGTGAGAATGTATTGACCAGTATTTCGCCAGGTCAGTTGCTGACTAAGATCATGAACGATGAGCTTACAGAGTTGATGGGTGGAACAGTTACTGAGCTTGAAATCACAAAAAACCCTACTGTTATTTTGATTGCTGGTTTGAACGGTGCGGGTAAAACGACCTTCTCTGGGAAATTGGCAAACTTTCTAAAAGCTTCAAAGGGTAAAAAACCTTTATTGGTTGCAGGTGACGTTTACCGTCCTGCTGCCATTGACCAATTGGAAGTTTTAGGACAACAAGTTGGAGTTCCGGTTTATGTGGATCGTGAATCTACAGATCCTATTGGAATCGCTGTTGCCGGTGTGGAAGAAGCAAAACGCAATGGTCAAAATGTGGTAATTATTGATACCGCGGGTCGTTTGGCAATCGATGAGGCTTTGATGAAAGAGATCACAGCAGTAAAAGATGCTACGCAACCACATGAGATCTTATTTGTGGTGGATTCCATGACAGGTCAAGATGCGGTGAATACAGCAAAAGCTTTTAATGACCGTTTAGACTTTACAGGGGTTGTATTAACCAAATTAGATGGTGATACTCGTGGAGGTGCTGCACTTTCCATTAAATCTGTGGTCAACAAACCGATTAAATTTATTGGTACAGGCGAGAAGATGGAAGCATTGGATGTGTTCCACCCTGATCGTATGGCATCCCGTATTTTGGGTATGGGTGACGTTGTATCCTTAGTAGAGCGTGCTCAACAACAATTCGACGAAAAACAAGCAGCGGAACTTCAGAAGAAAATCCGTAAGAATAAATTTGATTTCAACGACTTTAAATCACAAATCCAGCAAATCAAGAAAATGGGTAACATGAAAGATTTGATGGGGATGATTCCGGGAGTTGGAAAAGCTATTAAGGATGTAGAGATTGATGATAATGCGTTTAAACCTATTGAAGCGATTATTGATTCGATGACTCCATTTGAACGTGAGAATCCAGATGCTATCGATACAAAAAGAAGAAATCGTATTGCTAATGGATCAGGAACTAGCCTTGATGAGGTAAATAAACTGATGAAGCAGTTCTCTGATATGCGTAAGGTAATGAAACAAATGTCAAATCCAGGTATGGCAGCGAAGATGATGCGTAATATGCCAAAAATGCCAGGAAAGCCATTTTAGTAAATAGAACAAGGATAATGAAGGGGTTGTAGAGCATTCTACAACCTCTTTTTGTTTATTGATGCGCAAGAAAACTAAAATCCTATACATTTGAATGAATTAATTGTTAATTTTGTAGCATGGACGACCCCGGGCAGATATCGGAATATGGTAAGATACTCTTAATGGCTATCATTGGTATCGTATTGGTTAGTGCCACCATGTTCCTTGCTCGAATCTTGTCTCCAAAAAATCCCAATCCTATTAAATTAAGTACTTATGAATGTGGGGAAGAAACCACAGGGACTTCTTGGGTACAATTTAATCCACGATTTTATGTGATTGCCTTAGTGTTTTTACTGTTTGATGTAGAGTTGATTTTTATATTTCCATGGGCTACGGTTTTTGGAAATGCTGAGATCAATGCGATAGATCCACGCTGGGGATGGTTTACCTTAATTGAAATGGCAATTTTTCTAGCTGTATTGATTGTAGGATTAATCTATGTCTGGCGGAGTGGTGATATCAGTTGGATCAAGCCAAAACATCAAAAGCCAGTGGTGATGGTTGGAATTCCGGCATCGGCTTATGATCAGTTGAATGCGAAAGAATATCAAATCAAGGATTTTAAGGAGCAAGAAATAGAAGAGGTTTTGGCCGAAAAGGCTGCTTCACCTGTGAAATTAGGATTTAAACCGAAATTTAAGAAACCAAGTTCAGAGTCATGAGTTTAGACCAGCAATTGCAACAAAATAATGGGGTTATCATCGCCAAGATGGATGATCTATTAAATTGGGCTAGGCTATCCTCGATGTGGCCTATAAGTTTTGGTATTGCATGTTGTGCCATCGAGATGATGGGTGCAATGGCAGCTACCTATGATTTAGACCGTTTAGGCGTTTTCCCTCGGCCTTCACCGCGACAATCAGATGTGATGATTATTGCCGGAACGGTGACTTTTAAAATGGCCGACCGCATTAAGAAATTATATGAACAAATGCCGGATCCGAAATATGTGATCTCCATGGGTTCATGTTCAAATTGTGGTGGACCGTATTGGCAACATGGCTATCATGTGGTAAAAGGTGTAGACAAGATTATTCCTGTGGATGTCTATGTTCAAGGTTGTCCACCAAGGCCGGAAGCTCTTATCGGAGCATTTTTAGAGTTACAAAAAATAATAGAACAACAGTCTTTATTGAAAGGGGATATTTTCCCGATGGAAGTAGAGCAATAAAATAATTATGGCAAAAGATTTTTATGGTGATTTACGCCTGGGAATTTTAGGCGGAGGCCAGTTAGGTCGAATGCTTATCCAAGAAGCAATTAACTTTAATGTGAATGTGCATGTGTTGGACCCAGATCCGAATGCACCCTGCAAGAAATTGTGTAATCAATTTGAAGTTGGTTCGCTAGCTGATTTTGATACCGTATATAATTTCGGTAAGGATTTGGATATGCTGACCATTGAGATTGAAAAAGTAAATGTAGATGCATTGGAAGCCTTGGAAAACGAAGGTGTATTGGTTTACCCGCAATCACGCGTTATCCGTTTGATTCAAGATAAAGGATTGCAAAAGCAGTTTTTTAAACAAAACGATATTCCTACTTCGGCATTCCAGTTTGTTTCCAATAAGGAAGGATTGGCAAATTGCCAAATCCCATTGCCTTATATCCAAAAACTTCGTAAGGATGGTTATGATGGTAAAGGGGTGAAGCGAATTAATTCTCCGGCTGATTTTGAAAATGCCTTTGAAGGTCCATGTATAGTGGAGGAATTGGTGCCCTTTGAAAAGGAAATTGCCGTTATGGTGGCTCGTAATGATAAAGGCGAGATGATGACTTTCCCAATGGTGGAAATGGAATTCAATCCACAAGCGAACCTTGTAGAATTCTTGATTTCTCCTTCGACCTATTCTTTCGATATTCAAATGAAGGCAGAGAGTATTGCTATGAAGATTGCTAATGACCTACAGATTGTTGGAGTTTTAGCAGTAGAAATGTTCTTGACAGCAGAAGGAGATATTTTAGTGAATGAACTGGCTCCAAGACCTCATAATTCAGGTCATCAAACCATTGAAGGTAATTATACTTCTCAATTTGGCCAACATTTAAGAGCGATCTTTAATTTGCCATTAGGCAATACAGCATCTCGTGCAAATGCCATTATGGTGAATTTATTGGGTGAAGCAGGTTATGAAGGATTGGCAAAATATGAAGGCATTGAGGAAGCATTGGGGATAGAGGGAGTATATGTACATTTGTATGGTAAAAAATATACTAAGCCATTCCGTAAGATGGGGCATGTTACCATTGTAAATCAAGATCGTGCGATTGCCATTGAGAATGCACGTAAGATACAGGAATTGATTCGAGTAATAGCTTAATTTTATATTGATAATCATGGAAAACGCAAAAGTAGCAATCATCATGGGGAGCAAGTCTGACTTGCCAATTATGCAGGATGCCATTGAAGTTTTAAAATATTTAGGAGTTTCTTATGAGGTGAGTGTTGTTTCGGCACATCGTACGCCCAAGCGTATGTTTGATTTTGCGGAGCAAGCAGCAGGTCGCGGCTTAAAGGTTATTATTGCCGGAGCTGGTGGTGCTGCACATTTACCAGGTATGGTAGCTTCCATTACTCATCTTCCTGTAATCGGAGTTCCTGTAAAGTCTTCAAATTCCATTGATGGCTGGGATTCGGTATTATCTATTCTACAGATGCCAAACGGTATTCCAGTTGCAACAGTGGCTTTAAATGCAGCAAAAAATGCAGGTATTCTAGCCGCACAGATCTTAGCAACTAGTGATGATGCCTTAGCAGGTAGAATCTTAGAGTTTAAGAAAGAGTTGAAGGATAAAGTTGAAGAGAGTGCAGAGGAAGTAGAGAGATTAGTTTTCTAGACTTTCAAAAGGCATAAAAAGGCGGAAAAGTTAATCTTTTCCGCCTTTTTTCATTATTTAAAAGTTTTTTGAACGTAGTCATAACTTTTCTTGATACTCGCGTATTTATCAGGCGAATAGATATCATCTTGTTCTACGAAGGCATATTTTAAGCCGCTTTCATTTGCAAAATGCGAGATAGCAGTAAAATCAATACTTCCAGAACCGACCTCAGCATATTTAATGCTCTTCATGGTTTCCATTAGATCCAATGTATCTCTTTTACCTGTTTTAGGATCAATTTTATTGATGTCCAATGGCGTTGAGAATGCTCGGTCCATATCTTTGACATGCCATAGCGGGAAACGACCCGGGTGTTTCGAGAAATAGGATTGCGGACTGGCACCAGCTTTGGTAATCCAGAACATATCCAATTCAAAGACCACCAAATCTTTTTCAGTGAAGGCTAACAGGACATCGAGTCCATTTGTACCATTTCCGAATTCTTTAAATTCCCAGAAATGGTTATGATAGCCCATCTTGATACCTGCCTTTTTGGACATTTCACCAGCTTTATTAAGCTGTTCAGCCATGTATTGGTAATCAGTTTGGTCAAGTTTGTTCAATTTGTGCATTGGAGGAACAGGAGCAATAATATATTCCTGACCGAGGTTATGCGCAATTTCGATGTATTTCTCAATGTTTTCTTTATCCGAACTATCTTTATCCAAATACTTACCCAAATCATAGTGTCCACTATGGGTTTTCAGGTTATTATCATTCAAGATTTTCTTAAGTTCATCGACAGAGATGCCCCAGAAAGTACCATTATTTGGATCAGCACCATAGGTTTCTACGTGTGTATAGCCGATTTTGCCAACTGATTTTAATACTTCTTGAGGGTTTTGTGCGAGAAGATCTCGAAGAGTGAATAACTGTAAACCAATGTTTTTAAGAGGAGAGCCTGATTTTTTGTTCAAGCTGTCACAAGAAATCAAGTGAGGAGCAACAAGACCGCCAACTAATCCCATGCTCGCAAGCTTGAGGAAATTTCTTCTTGATTGTGTCATGCAGAATGTTTTTATTAATTGAATATAGGTAAATTTTTAATAAAAAAAGGATTCTTAATTTAAGAATCCTTTCATAATAATTTTTAAAAGATTGCCTTAGATGGTCATGATATCTTTTTCTTTGATTTCAGCTAGCTGATCAACTTTAGCGATAAAAGTATCGGTTAATTTTTGAACCTCTGCTTCACCCACTTTGATTTCATCTTCTGAGGCACCGTCGTTTTTCAATTTCTTGATTTGTTCATTTCCATCTTTACGGATGTTACGGATTGCCACACGACCTTTCTCAGTTTCTTCTTTTACTTTTTTCACTAAATCACGACGACGTTCTTCAGTAAGCGGTGGAACAGCTAAGCGGATGATTGAACCGTCATTTTGAGGGTTCAAACCGATATTAGAGTCCATGATAGCCTTTTCAATTGTTGAAAGAAGGTTTTTTTCCCATGGTTGTACAACGATGGTTCTTGCGTCTGGTGTGTTTATGTTGCTGACTTGCGATAGAGGCGTTGCAGTGCCATAATAATCAACATAAATTCCATCAAGCATACCAGGACTAGCTTTACCTGCGCGAATCTTGGTTAATTCAGATTCTGTATGAGCTACAGCTTTCGTCATACCGTCTTTGCAGTCGTCCAGTTGAAGTGAAATTAATTCGTTCATATCTTGATTTATTATTTGCTTTTAATTAATTACTAACCACAGTTCCTACATGTTCACCATTGGCTAACTTCAATAAGTTGCCGGGTTTGTTCATGTCGAAAACAATAATAGGTAGGTTGTTTTCTTGACAAAGCGTAAATGCGGTCATATCCATTACATTCAGTCCTTTTTCATATACATCAGTAAAGGAGATATGGTCGAATTTCTTTGCCGAAGGATCCTTCTCCGGATCTGCAGTATAGATACCATCTACACGAGTACCTTTTAATACCGCATCTGCATTAATTTCAATGGCCCGTAAGGACGCCGCAGTATCGGTTGTGAAGTAAGGGTTACCTGTACCAGCACCGAAGATCACGATACGGCCTTTTTCTAAGTGACGTACAGCACGTCTGCGGATAAATGGTTCACAAATTTGTTCCATTTTGATCGCTGTCAATAGACGAGTTTTCATGCCAACCTTCTCTAAGGCATCTTGTAATGCCATGGAGTTGATTACGGTGGCCAACATTCCCATGTAATCCGCTTGAACACGGTCCATTCCTGCTTTTTCAGCACTTAACCCACGGTAAATGTTACCTCCACCAATGACGATGGCGATTTCCATGCCTAAGCTATGAAGTTCCTGAATGTCTTTTGCGTATTGTTGAACACGATTAATGTCGATACCGTAGCTTTGCTCGCCCATTAAAGCTTCGCCACTAAGTTTAAGTAGGATGCGTTTGTATTTCATATTTGACTTTTTGGAGTAGTTCCAAAAGCCAAAGATATGACTTTTTGCTTGCGATTAATTAGATTTATTTCCTTTTTTTACCTTTTCGATAACCTCGGAATAAAAATCCTCATAAATTGGCACTATTTTACTTAATTCAAAGTCCTTCGCTCTTTGTAATGCATTCTCCTTAAATTCATTCAATCGTTGACAATCCTCCAAAATATAAATGGAGTTCTTCGCCATATCATCTATATCCCCAACATCGCTTAAGAAACCGCTAAATCCTTCTTTATTCAACTCTGGAAGTCCGCCCGTATTGGATGAAACAACAGGCACTTTACATGCCATGGCCTCCAAGGCTGCAAGCCCAAAACTCTCTGATCCCGATGGCATCAAGAATAAATCAGCAATTGATAAGATTTCCTCAATGGCATCCTGCTTTCCTAAGAAACGGATACAATCCATAATGCCTAATTCCCTGGCTAGTTCTTCGGCATTTCTACGTTCAGGACCATCTCCCACCATCAACAACTTGCTTGGGACCTGCTGTGTAACTTTATGGAATATGCGAACCACATCTTCAACGCGTTTTACCTTCCTGAAGTTGGAGGTATGAACGATGATTCTTTCTTGATTAGGAGCAATTGCTTTTTTGAAATGCTCATGATTCTTATTGTGGAATCGTTGTAAGTCGATAAAGTTGGGAATGACCTTAATACCATTGCTGATATCAAAGTATGCAAGGGTTTGTTCTTTCAAGTTTTCTGATACCGTCGTAACGCCATCGGATTTGTTGATGGAAAATGTTACCACTGGACTAAAACTTTTATCCTTTCCAACAAGAGTGATATCAGTACCATGCAGCGTAGTTACCACTGGAATATTGATTCCATATGTTTCCAGAATTTGTTTTGCCAAGAATGCTACCGATGCATGCGGAATAGCATAATGCACATGCAATAAATCCAAACCCTCAAAACGTACGACATCCACCAGTTTACTTGCCAATGCAGTTTCATATGGTGGAAAATCAAATAAGGGATATTGATTAATGGCTACTTCATGGTAAAATAAATTCTCTGAGAAGAAGTCAAGTCTAGCCGGTTGGCTGTAAGTAATAAAGTGAACCTGATGTCCATTATTTGCCAATGCTTTTCCTAGCTCTGTCGCGACAACACCACTTCCTCCAAAAGTTGGATAACATACTATTCCTATCTTCATATTTCTAGTTTCGTTTATTAAAGATAATAATGAATGTAGATACTCATGCAAAATTTTTAGCGGAATGGGAAAAATTGTAATTTTATTACAAATGCATGTAAATAAAGAACAGTTGATACAGGAATTGAGTTTCAAAACTTCTCGTTCCGGAGGTAAGGGTGGACAGAATGTCAACAAGGTTTCCTCAAAAGTTATGTTGAATTGGAATGTGGATGAATCTTCGGTATTTAATGAGGATCAAAAACTGCTTATTAAGGAACGCTTGGCCAATAGAATCTCCAAGGAAGGGCTGTTGCAATTGGACTCTAGTATTGATCGCAGTCAGTTGAAAAATAAAGAATTGGTGATCGAGCGTTTCTTTAGTATCCTGGAAAATGCACTTAAAATAGATGCTGAACGAAAACCTACGAAAATCCCCAAATCAGTAATTCTCAATAGATTGGACCGAAAGAAAAAGCAATCCTCCAAGAAGTCTGATCGTCAATGGAGGTTTGAAGAATAAATATGGTGCATGCAATGCGCCCCTACACATAGTCTTTTATAAAAAAAATCAAATTAATCCTTCTGATAATCAATAAGTAACGATTTTATTTTCGCTTATAACTAATATTTTAGTTGTATAACTAAAATATTAGTTATAAATTCGTTTTATAATCGATTATAGGCAATATTGTCTTTTTTTTAAACTATTACAGAATAATGAACGAGTTAAAAGAATTAACAAAGGCTGAGGAGCAGATCATGCACAGTTTATGGGAATTGGGGGGTGGATTTGTCAAGGATATCATTGAGGTGCTACCAGAACCGAAGCCGGCTTATAATACAGTATCTACCATCGTAAGGATTCTCGAGACCAAGGGTTTTGTGGATCATGAGTCTTTTGGGAAGAGCCATCGCTATTTTCCAAAGATTGAAAAAGAAGAGTATAAGAAATTAATAACAGGAAAACTCTTACAAGGGTATTTTGAAAATTCTGCGAGCTCCATGCTTTCTTTTTTTCTAGAAGAAAAGAAGTTGGACGTGCAGGATTTGGATGAAATCATGAAACTTATTGAGAAGCATAAGAAATAAAATCGAGTATGACTTATCTATTGATATCTAACCTGGCCTTGTTGCTATTCTTTTTAATCTATCGATATGGATTAAGGAAGTTTACTTTCTTTAGTTTGAATCGCTGGTATTTATTGAGTAGCGTTTTGATAGCCTATTTATTTCCGCTGTTGTTGTTTGTAGAATTTCAGGTTCCTGAGGTCGTTCAGGTTACACTACCTCTGCTTGATTTAACAAATAAGGAAATATCCGGCACAGTTGAATCTCCCGAAATATATGGAAGCAACACGAATTGGATGGAAGTCATTTATTGGCTTGGAGTAGGGGTTGCGCTTGCTTGGTTTGGTTTTAGATTATTAAAGATCACCAGCAGAAAATATTCGAAGCAAGAACAGGGGAATTATTCCTTTTTAGGAAAAATTCATCTGGATGTCAAGAGAGAAGATTCGTCGCTTATCCAAGCGCATGAAGAAATTCATGTGAAACAAAGGCACAGTTATGACCTTATTTTCATCGAATTATTTCGAGCATTCAATTGGTTCAATCCAGTTTTTATATGGATTCGAGATGAACTTAAATTCCAACATGAATGTATAGTTGATGCTCATTTTGATGATAATAAGGTTGCCTACGCGGAACTATTATTGGCTTATGCCATGAATGTACATCCATCAAGACTAAGTCATGAGTTTTCCAATAAATCATTACTTAAAGAAAGAATTAAAATGATATTCAAACATAGATCAAATTCAAAAAACAAGGTATTTTATTTAAGTATTTTACCCTTGGCTATACTGCTTGTTGGGTTAATCGTGAATTGTAAATCTCCGGAAAAAGAAAAAGCTGCTTCGGATAATATGGTTAGTGAGAGTACAAGTCCTCAGGACTCTGCAGATGCTAATCAGGCTGCTTCAGCAGAAAATGATAAGCAAATATCGAAGGAGGATATTCCAGTTCCTGTAGTCACAGATCCAAATAATATAGTCTATGACTTTGATAAAATAGAAGTTTATCCAGCTTATCCTGGAGGAATAGAGAAATTTCGCAGGGAGGTTGCAGAAAATTTAGTTTACCCGAAGGAAGCACTTGATGCAGAAGTTGTTGGAAAAATTGAACTTTCCTTTGTAATAGATAAACAAGGTAATTTGACTGATATTCAAGTGGTCAAAGATTTAGGCTATGGAATCGGCGAAGCGGCAATCAAATCATTAAAGAGTACAAAAAAATGGTCGGCTGGAATAATTAATGGCAAAACGGTAAATGCTAGGTACACACTTCCAATCCGAATGGACCTAAGAAATCAATAAATCCACTAATTTATTATGTACATGTTAATAAAAGCTTTCATCAAGTTTTTACTGGGGATATTATTGCTCATGTTTTTTTCCTGTAAAACACAGGAATTTGCGAAGAACGGCTATTTCACAGGTGAAGTTGATAAGTATTTCAATGAAAAAGAAGGGCTGAATGTTTGGCTTTACCGATCATTTCAACCTAGAGATACTGGCAATACTGGGTTAAGAATCCAAAAACTGTATCCTTTGGATCAAAGTATGATGAAATTGGCAGGTTTAGGGAAAAAAGGAGATAAGGTTCTGTTTTCTGTTGTTCCTGAGAATAAGCCAACCTATAATTTGTTAGCCGTAAAACATAAACGAAAGAGGTTTGATGTAGAAGATTTTGAAAAAAAGGAATATAAAAAAGCTCCTTACTACGAAAAAGACTATTCTTCATCAGGATTGATTGTAAAGCATGTTTATATTCCTTATGATCATCACAAAGGCTTGAGTCTATTGTTTTATGCATTAGAAATAGAAGGAAATTTAAGAAATAATCCTTTGGATAGGTTCAATTATTTGGCTGGAATCAATGCATTGGAGGTTCTAGAATCAAAGTCCTATAATCCTTCTTGGCAAATTTTTGATTGTGATGAGCATGAAAGAAAGGATTGGGTACTAAAACCGAATCCTGATTTGCTGAAGGATCGGAAGAGCATGTACCTGAAATTATATGATATCTATGGTCCCAATAAAACCATTTCTTATTTTAAAATTATTAAGAAGGATGATGTTGGTCCAATTTCCTTAAAGTTATGTCCAAATGATTATGAGCTGGAATATTATGATGAAGCTGGAAGTTTATTAGAAAAGGACAATTTTAAGATTGAGAAAAATAGTCTTTAAGATTTCTCAATTGAACATAAAAAAGCCATTCGGAATACGAATGGCTTTTTTATTTCTATTATGAGATTACCTTTAGGAAAGGAAAAGTTTTTCTAATTCCAAGGGTGCAACATATTGGCCATCTTTGTACACGCGCATATTACCGCCAGATATTTCATCAATTAAAATAATCTGATTATTTGTTTTGTCGTGTCCGAATTCTAATTTGATATCGTATAATTCAAGTCCTTTTTTGGCAAGTTCATCTTTGACAATTCCACAGATCTTTTTAGTCAAATCCTTAAGTTCTTGATATTGTTCATGGCTCAATAAGCCCAACATCGCTAAAGCATCTTCAGAAATAACAGGGTCTCCGCGTTCATCATCCTTAATGGTTACTTCCACAAAGCTATCCAAGGCTTGGCCTTCTTGACAATAAGCAGCATATCTTCTTAAAAATGATCCTACAGCTCTGTAACGACAAATAACCTCAAGACCTTTTCCAAATACTTTGGCGTCTTTAACGATCATCTGTACTTTATCAATATCTGAAGAAATAAAGTGAGTAGGAATTCCCAATTTATTTAATACTTCAAAGAAGTAAGTGGTCATTTTTAAGCCAGACCTTCCAGCACCTTCAATTGTTAATCCGACCGTGTTTGCTCCAGGGTCAAACACCCCGTTTTCACCAGTAACATCATCTTTGAACTGAAGTAATATTTGATTATCTCCAAGACTATATACGTCTTTGGTTTTTCCTTGATAGATTTTTTCCATGATGGTTTCTGTTAATTGAGGCGAATTTATCAAAAAAATGAGTTTATTGCCTAAATTATCCGAAAAAACTACGCTATTTGTCTAATTTTAGCGTTCGCAGCTCTCGTTGTAATTCCTCAATTTTATCAATTAAGTGATTTACCACTTCAATTCCCTGAATATTTAATTCAAGTTCGTAATGCCATGTTGAAAAACGTTCTACATAAACCACCTGCTCCTCTTCCAAATATTCCTGTTCCTCTTGCACAATGATTTCAATCAGTCCGTTTTTATGTAGTTCTTGTACAAATGTCCGTTCAATATTATTGGTCTTGCAGATGTCGATTACTCTAAATAATGTCTTTTCCATCTCTTATTTCTTTAATGAATCCGCTAATTGTTTTACTATTTTCTTTTGATCTTCGTTCAGATTGGTCGGAAGACTGACATGGATTTCAGCATATAAATCACCGAAATCACCCTCTTTCTTATACACTGGGAATCCCTTTCCTTTCAGCCTTATCTTGGCTCCATTTTGGGTTTCCGGTTTTATCTTCACGTTGATTTTTCCTGTTAATGTATCGACAATGGTTTCACCACCCAATAGGGCCGTTGGCAGGTCAACTTCAATATTGGTGTAAAGGTCATTGCCCTTGCGCACAAACTTGGAATCCGGGCGAATGGAGAAAGTAATATATAGATCTCCTTTAGGCCCGCCATTGACTCCATCAGCACCTTGACCTTTTAATTTGATTTTTTGACCATCTTCAACCCCTGCAGGAATTGTTATCCGGATATTTTTACCATTGACGGTAAAGGTTTGTTTATGGGTTTGAGAGGCTTGCAGCAAGGTTAAGTCCAGGGTCGTTTCATAGTCCTGACCACGGTAGCTGCCGCGTTTTCCGGAGCTTCTTCCTCCACCGAACCTAGATCCAAACAGGTCTTCGAAGAAATCAGAGTATTCTCCAGTATCGTAATTACCATTATAATTGTTGAAGTCAAAGCCTTCAAAAGGATTTTGACCGCCGCCAGCAGATCTTCCGCGAGCACCTTGAGAACGAGCATATTCCTGTTGCGCCTTTTCGTATTCCTCACCATGCTTCCAGTTTTCACCATATTGGTCGTATTTCTTTCTTTTCTCTGGATCGGTCAATACCTCATTGGCCTCATTTATTTCTTGAAATTTCTTCTTTGCACTTTCATCGTTGGGATTTAAATCAGGATGATACTTCCGGGCAAGCTTCCGGTAAGCCTTTTTGATGTCATCTTGACTTGCGGATTTATCCAATCCTAACACATTGTAATAGTCTAAAAACGCCATATATAATATTGATTTAAAAAAAGAACAAGTTGCCTTAGGTTTTGTTTATTAATAGCTTCTCTCAAATTTACAATGTATAACTGTAAAAGTAAAGGATGAAAAGGTAAACAAATTGGTTTATGAAGTGTTAGTTCTAAAAAGGAATAATTATGAATACCAATAGACTATCAAAAGCGATGGAAACATCGTTGATTAAACAAATGACAAAAGAAAATCAGGCATCCCAGATTTATCTATCATTGGGATGTTGGGCAGATACCAAAGGTTATGGTGGAGTGGCAAATTTCTTGTTTCGTCATGCGCAAGAAGAAAGAAACCACATGATCAAGATTATGATGTATATCTTAGAAAGAGGAGGGACGCCGAAAGTGGAGGCCGTGACGGAACATAAGAAACTTCCTAAATCGATGTCAGAATGCTTTGATATGGTCTTCCAACATGAAGTAGATAACACGAATGCAATTTACGGATTGGTGAATCAGTCGATGGAGGAGAAAGATTGGGCGACATGGAATTTCGCGCAATGGTTTGTTAAAGAACAAACCGAGGAAGAGAAATTAGCACTTTCATTGATCGATAAGTTGAAAATTGCCGGTGGTGACCGCGCAACAGATGAGTCCTTATTTGAATTGGATAAATATTTGGGAAATGCTCCTGATGATGTGCCTTTGGCAAGAGAATCTACAGCAGATAATCCGGAATAGACATACTTTTATCTAAAATATAAATGGCTCCCAAAGCCAGAACTTGAAAAACTGAAAAGGGCAGAATTAATATTCTGCCCTTTGTTATTCATAAACTCTTATTGTTCTTTCTCGGACTCAAGGTCTTTCTTTGCAATAATTTCTTGCTGCTGGTTTAATTTAGAACTATCCTCCACTTTATTGTCAATCCAAGTATAAAGGAGAGGCATCAGTGAAATCAGAACAGCACTGATAAATTTAAATATGATTTTGAAAATCATGATTCTCCTTTCTTATTTTGGTTTATGAGCGTTGTAATAATCTAAATTTCCTGAAAGATTCAAATAATCAACGCGCTTGTCATCGGGATATTTGCCAATTATTATATGGCTGAGCCCTTGTAGATCGGCGTTTAAACTGTCGATATGACTGCTGTTTTCAATTGTTAAAAGGCCATTATTAATATTTGCACTTAACTTTTTGAATTTTAAGTTATCTATTCTCAATTTTGATTTATCAGAGATGGATAATGTAAAAGGATGGTTGAAGTTCTGGAAATCTCTGGAAAAGTTATATATAAAAATATCAGAGTTGTTTCGAATAGCAATATTATTGATTCCAAAAGTACTGCTGTCACCAGGGTTCAATGCAATTCTTGGATTCATATTTTCAAAAATCAAATTATAAGATTCCATAGGATTCAAATCTAGCTTTATCGCCATGTAGCCATTTTTATCCATTTCGACTTCTATGGTATCCCCAATTTTTTTATACTTAAAGCTGGTCGTTTGATTGTTTTCAAGGAAGGTGATTTTTGCGGTATCATTGTAATCAACCATAATAGAGCCACCTTTTGATTCGCCCTTAAGTTTAATATTCTTAATGTCTTTTAAAGAAGGGGTTTCTATTTTATCAGTATGGTCAAATGTTTTTACGATTGCAGAAACAAAATCTTTTGGTTTATTAGATATAGGATCTGCGTAAATATAGCCTTGCAAAGGTTTAATTACCAAATAGATTAACCATAGAATGGTTAATGCGGTTATGTATATGATGTTGGATTTTTTCATGTCAGTTCGATTTATAGAGTTCGATTAATTCCTCCTCGGTTATTTTTAAAAGTTTTGCGGTTTGAAAGAATTTTGGAGCTTCTATTTGAATGAAGTTTTCTTTCTTTTCTTTCAGGATGGTTTGTAAGGCGTTGTCAGATACAAATAATCCAAGACCACGCTTATTAAAAATAATTTCGTCTTGTTGTAATTTATCATATGCTCGCATCACAGTATTGGGATTTACTTCAACACTTCCGGCAAACTCTCGGACTGATAGAATTTTTTCACCTATCTGCCATTCACCTGTTAAGATTTTTTCCATGACAATATCAATTATTTGTAGATATATGGGTTTATCTGATTGGAATTGCATCTAGACCTCCTTTTCTTTTAAAAAATAATACAACCCTATGTAACCTAAAGCTGTTGCAAATAATAGTGGAACCCATCTATAGATTGAAACATATGTTTGGTTTGCGATATAGGTGAAATAACCCTCCCAAAAGAATGTACTGATATATAATCCGATCACTATTGCGAAAGTTAATATACCTGCAGAAATTAGGATACTATATTTTTTGAAGTATAGAATAGCATAAAGGAAAAATGGGAAAATTAGAAAAATTACCATGAGATGTTTGAAATATCCGAGTGCCAAACTTCCAGTATAAAAGACGCTATATTTTGAAATTTCCGTATAAAGCATTCCGTTCTCATCAATAGTTTTAATGACCTGTTCTAGGTAGTTTTGTCTAAAATAAAACTCTACGATATAGTTTAAGCCTAGAATGATCAAATAATTGTAGATGGAAATAAGTGCTGCAATAATGATATAAGAGATCATCTTTTGCCCTGAATTAATAGGGATAATAAAATCATATGTTTTGCGGAAAACTCCAGCAATAAACATAAGGTGAAGAAATGGGGCTACAATAATTAGGATTAATGACCAAGATAAATGTTTTATGTCTCTTAAATCAAGAATCATCGAGGAACTCAATTGTGACTTGTCCACGAAAATATAATTACCCAAATCAGTGGTTATTATTCCTAAAAGGAAGAAGATTATTGCAACGATAGGAATTGAAAAAATCATATACCTATTTGTGGCAAACTGACATTTAATATATTGGGATATGGTTTTCATAATTCAATAGGATTAGGATTGTTTGTAAATGCATTGAACAAAAATTCAATATCTAGTTTCGATTCAGACTCTTGGTTATTTCTCACTAAGTAAAATTGGCCTACGATATCATCTTGAACATAAACTGCCTGACCTGCATCCGCAGAATTTTTACTAATTCGGAATTGTTGTGATAGCGTATGGATATTTTCATCTAATACGATGCTTCCGTTTTTCATGATTAGCAAGTGATCAAAGAGCATATCTACATCACGAATCTGATGGGTGGCAATCAAGAAGATACTTTCCTCATTGATATATCTGCTGAGTAGCTTCCTGAATACTGCTTTAGAGGGGATATCTAATCCATTGGTCGGCTCATCCATCAATAAGACGGAGCTGTTACATGCAAATGCAAAGGAAATATGAACCTTCCTATGTTGACCTAATGAAAGAGAACTTATCCTGGAGTTGGTAGGAATATTGAACTCTTTGATACAGTCCAAGTACTGTTGGTGGTTGTACTTGCTGTAGAATGCCCCATACAACGTTCCAAACTGTTCGATTCCAAGATCCGGTAATTTGCTGTAATCTGGAAGAAAATAAACCTCATTCAGGTATGCTGCATTTCGTTCGGAACTGAGATTTCCGTTGAATTCAATAGTTCCATCTTTTGGAAGCAACATCCCTACAATTAATTTGAGTAAGGTGGTTTTGCCCTCACCATTTAAACCTAATAAGCCATAGATGTTTCCTGGCTTTAGGGTTGTGTTGATATTCCAAAGAATATTCTTGTTCGGTTTATAATAATACGATAATGATTTAATGGTTAGCATAGCGTATTGTTTTAGTGTATTAATGTAGTAGTACACTCCAAATATACACAGGTATTTTATATCTGCAAGAAAAAAATAAAAAAAATATTTTAGGGGAGTATTGTAGGAGAGGGGATTACAAAAGAGAAGGGCAGAATTAATATTCTGCCCTTCTCTATTTTTTATTGCTCATATCTATTATTGAGCAGGTGCTGGAGTTTTATCTACCACTAGTTTCTTATCGCGGTTAGCAATCTCCCAAGCTGTATGGAAAACAAGTTTTTCGCGTTTTGCCATCATCGGGAAGTCGATTTTATCTACCGTATCATTTGGTGTATGATAGTCTGGATGTAATCCCGAGAAGAAGAAAATTACTGGAATACCGTGTTTCGCCAAGTTGTATTGGTCAGAACGGTAATAGATACGCATTGGATCCTTGGGATCATCATACATATAATCTAATTCCATTTGGGTATAGTCATTGTTTGCTTTTTCGTTGATTGCTTTTAACTCAGAGCTCAACATTTCAGAACCAATGGCGTGGATATAATTATGATTTCCGTTTAAGTGCTTGTCATCGATACGACCAATCATATCCATATTCAAACAAGTAACCGTATTACTCAATGGGAAAATTGGATTTTGAGAGTAGAAATTAGATCCTAATAATCCTTTTTCTTCAGCAGCAAAGGCCATGAATAAGATTGTTCTTCTAGGACCTTTTCCATCTTTCTTAGCAGCAGCAAATGCTTTAGCCAATTCCATAACACCTACAGTACCTGAACCATTGTCATCAGCACCTGGGAAGAATGTTCCATCAGGAAGGATACCATCATGATCATAGTGACCTGAGATAATTACAACCTCATCTTTAAGGTCTGTTCCTTCAATCACTCCTAATACGTTAGGATCATGGAATTCTTCTTTCTTAACACCCATTGTAGCGTCTACAGATGATTTAACATCGAATGAATTTGGCTTACCTGTTGAATTAATAGTTGCAATAACTTTGTCAATTGAAGTATTGTTTGCAGCTAGAATTTGGTTTGCGATATCCATGGTAATGTTCGCAACTGGAATATCCATTGTTGCTTGATTTGCGTTGGATTGCGCGTCACTTGATTTCAAAGTGAAACGACCGGCAGTCATGCGGTTTCCAAATTTGCTGATCATTTCAGCATTTTGAGAATTTACAGCAATGATCATTTTGGGTTTCAATTTGGTCAGTTCTTGAATTCTCTTGAAACGGCTTGTAGACCATTCAGAAGGATTGCCAGAACCAGTGATCAAGGAATTGCCATTTTTAATTGGCTCACCTTCATTGATCACTAATACCACCTTACCTGCAATATCAAGTCCTTTAAGGTCATTGTATTTGTCAGTTTGAATACCATATCCTACAAATACAATATCAGAAGCTTTAAAGTCTCTGCTATTGTTGTTGCCTTGGATAAATAGGTCTTTACCGTTTACCAATGGCTTGTTATTGATAATGAATTTATCAACAACATAGGAGTTTCGGATTAAGTCCACAGGTTGGAAATAAGAACCATTTACAGCTGGTTTTAAGCCTAGGTCCTTGAATACATTGGCAATGTATTCCACTGTTTTTTTACCACCTTCTTGACCTGTACCGCGACCTTCAAATTCGCGAGAAGCAAGAATGGTCAAGTGTTTTTTAGCTGACTCTTCAGTCAATAAATCAGCATATTTTTTCTGATTTACCTGCTTGTTTACCGAACAGCTAAAAAGGGTTGGAATTAAGAATGAAAGGATAAGTAATTTTTTCATTATTGTTTTTAATTGGTTATGCACATGAGATTTTGTTGACACGATTTGCATGGCGACCGCCTTCAAAGTCGGTAGTCAAGAAAGTGCGAACAATACGTTTTGCTAAATCTAGGTCAATGAAACGCGCAGGAATACATACCACATTGGCATCATTATGCTGACGTGCTAATGCTGATATTTCCTCTAACCAACAAATAGCTGCACGAATACCTTGGTGTTTATTCGCAGTAATGGCTACCCCATTTGCACTTCCGCAAATTAGAATACCTAATTCGTTTTCTTTGTTTTCTACACTGCTTGCAAGGGGATGCGCATAATCTGGGTAGTCCACAGAATCTGCAGTAGCAGGACCGAAATCCTGAACAGTATAACCTAGTTCATTTAAGAATGTGATTAGAGCTGCTTTATATTCAACCCCAGCGTGATCACTGCCAATTGCGATTTTTTTAGACATGATGTATTATTTTGTATTATAAAATTCTTTTTCTGCTAACTCCTTTGATTTTTTCACATTCGCGGATACCATAATACTTAATTCGTATAGGATAAACATTGGAGCACTCACTGTAAGGAGTGTAATTACATCCGCTGTAGGAGTAATAATTGCCGCAATAACTAAAATGATAACAATAGCATATCTACGGCTGGCACGCATAAACTCTGGCGTCATAATGCCAATCTTCGATAAAATAAAGATCAAGATAGGCAGTAAGAATATAATCCCACAACCTAAAGTAAGCGTGGCAATAGTGGACAAGTAAGAGTCTATGGTAATTTGGTTGGTAATTTCATCACTTAACGATACGTTAGCAAGGAAGTTAACCGACAATGGAACTACGATATAATAACCGAATAAGGCTCCGATGATGAATAGTACTGTCGCGTAGAATACAAATCCTCGTGCTGATTTTCTTTCAATATCCGTTAATGCCGGTTTGATGAATAACCAGATTTCGAATAATAGATAAGGGAAACCTAATGCTACCGCCATCAATAGACAGGAGTTAATCTGTAACATGAACTGCCCGGCCAATTCCGTATTGATGATGTTGAAAGGAATCTTCTCGACACAAAAACCTTCAAGATTTAATGCTGCTCCAACCTTACACATCATTCGGTAGGTCCAAAAATCCAGACTCTTGGGGCCCATGATTATTTGGTTGAAGACGAAGTCGTAAAATGTAAATGAAAGAATTGCGAAAACGGTTATTGCAATAACGGAGCGGATGATATGCCATCTCAGGATTTCCAAATGATCGAAGAAGGACATTTCTGCTTCGATGTTCTTTCCTTTATTCTTAATGGCTTCAATAAGTTTAATATTCTTGGACATGTATTTTCTATGCGGTAATCTATTCGTTAGAAAACAAAAATACCATTCTTCTCTCGAAGAATGGCATGTTTTGTATATGTAAAGTAAATTTTATACAACCTCCTCATCAGGATACTCCGTAAGGTCGAAAGTTTCCATGAATTTCGTTGTGAAATTACCTGCCCTAAAGTTAGGATCACGCATCAAACGAAGGTGAAGTGGAATAGTTGTTTTTACACCCTCAATTACAAATTCACTTAATGCACGCTCCATTGTATTGATAGCTTCTTCACGAGTTTGGGCTACACAAATCAATTTTGCAATCATTGAGTCGTAGTTAGGAGGGATTGAATATCCTGAATAAACGTGCGTATCTACACGAACCCCGTGTCCACCTGGTGAGTGGAAATTGGTAATCTTACCGGGAGACGGACGGAAGTTGTTGAAAGGGTCTTCCGCATTGATACGACATTCAATTGCATGCATGGTTGGCTCATAGCTTTTTCCTGAAATAGGAATTCCTGCAGCAACTTTAATTTGTTCTTTGATCAAGTCGAAGTTGATAACTTCTTCTGTAACCGGATGCTCTACTTGAATACGAGTATTCATTTCCATAAAGTAGAAGTTGCGGTGTTTGTCAACTAGGAACTCAATTGTTCCAGCTCCTTCATATTTAACCGCTCTAGCACCTAGGATAGCAGCTTCACCCATTTTAGCACGCAATTCTGGCGTAATAAATGGAGATGGAGCTTCTTCAACTAATTTTTGGTGTCTTCTTTGGATAGAACAATCACGCTCAGAAAGGTGACATACTGTTCCGTATTGGTCACCAATCACTTGGATTTCAATGTGACGAGGATCTTCAACGAATTTCTCTAAGTACAATCCATCGTTTCCGAATGCTGCACCTGACTCTTGACGAGCAGAATCCCATGCGTTTTCAAACTCTTCGTCTTTCCAAATGATACGCATACCTCTACCACCACCACCAGCAGTTGCCTTTAAGATGACAGGGTATCCCATTTCATTTGCGATTTTTAAACCAGTTTTTACATCTGGTAATAATCCGTCTGAACCAGGGATAGTAGGTACACCAGCCTTTTTCATGGTTTCTTTAGCGGATGCTTTATCTCCCATTTTCTCAATCTGGTCTGCAGTAGCACCAATAAATTTGATGCCGTACTCAGCACAGATAGCGGAGAATTTAGCGTTTTCTGATAAGAAACCGTATCCAGGGTGGATTGCATCTGCATTTGTTAATTCTGCAGCCGCAATAATATTTGGAATATTTAAATAGGAATCTTTACTAGCAGGAGGACCAATACAAACAGCTTCGTCCGCAAAGCGAACGTGTAAACTATCGCGGTCAGCAGTAGAATATACTGCAACACTTTGAATCCCCATCTCTTTACAAGTACGGATAATTCGAAGCGCAATCTCCCCTCTATTTGCAATTAATATTTTTTTGAACATAATACTGTATGATGTAACACTTTATCTCTTAGCACAATAAAAAAGTTTCTGGAATTACTCCGGAAACTAACTAGGATCTACTAAGAATAAAGGTTGGTCGTATTCTACAGGTTGTGCATCATTTACTAAAATCTTCACGATTTTACCTGATACTTCCGATTCGATTTCGTTGAATAATTTCATGGCTTCAACGATACAGATTACCTTTCCAGGAGTTACTTCATCACCTACGTTGACAAATGAAGCTTTGTCTGGACCTGGAGAACGGTAGAATGTTCCGATAATTGGAGACTTAATAGTAATGTATTTCGAGATTTCATCCGCAGGAGCTGCAGGAGTAGCCGGAGTAGCCGGAGCTGCTGCAGGTGCTGCAACTGGTGCTGCTACAGGAGCAACTTGAGCTGCAGGAACAGTCGCAGTTACGTATGTAGGCTCTTGATTAGTCTTTATCGTAATTTTAAAATCTTTCTCTTCGATTGATACTTCATTCACACCCGATTTGGAAACGAATTTGATCAGATCTTGAATTTGTTTAATATCCATACTCATATGCTAGTAGGTTTGTTTAATAATTTTAAAAAATAAATAGCTATAAAGGTAATAATAAAATGCTGATTAATACGCCCATCTTAAATAAATGGAGCCCCAAGTAAATCCACCACCAAAGGCAGCAAGAATTAAATTGTCTCCTTTTTTAAGCTGGCTTTCCCATTCCCATAAACATAGTGGAATAGTGCCGCTCGTCGTATTACCGTATTTTTGAATGTTTACCATTACTTTTTCCTCAGGTAATCCAGCGCGTTCCGCAGTAGCATCAATAATACGCTTGTTCGCCTGATGTGGTACTAACCAATTAACATCTTCTGATGTCAATTTGTTTCTTTCCATCACTTCAACAGCTACATCAGCCATATTGGTTACTGCAAATTTAAATACTGTACGACCTTCTTGATAAGCATAGTGTAAACCAGCATCAACAGTTTCGTGTGTTGCAGGGTTCAATGAACCACCGCCTTTGATATTTAAGAATTGACCGCCTGATCCGTCTGTTTTTAAAACAGCATCAATCAATCCGTTTCCTTCTTCATTTGGTTCTAATAATACTGCCCCACATCCGTCACCGAATAGAATGCATGTATTTCTGTCTGTATAGTTGACAACAGATGACATCTTATCGCCACCAACAACCAATACTTTTTTGTGTTTTCCAGACTCAATAAATTGAGCTCCAGTGGTTAATCCGAAGAGAAATCCCGAACATGCTGCTTGTAAGTCGAAACCCCAAGCTTTTTTAGCGCCGATTTTGTCTGCTAAGATGTTGGCAGTCGCCGGGAATAGCATATCAGGAGTACTGGTACAGAAGATAATTAAATCAAGATCCTCGGCAGAAATCCCTCTTTTCTCCAATAAACCCTTCACTGCTGGAACTGCTAAATCAGAAGTAGCTTTTCCTGGATCCTTTAATATTCTTCGCTCACGAATTCCTGTGCGGGTTACGATCCATTCGTCGTTAGTGTCTACCATAGTCTCCAACTCTTTGTTGGTCAGGATATAGTCAGGAACGTAACCATGTACTGCAGTAATAGCTGCGTGAATTTTAGACATATTTTTTAGTTAAATGCAGATTTGATCTTCTCAATAAATTGTGAGGCGATCATATCTCTCGACAATAATACCATATTTTTAATTGCCTCTGGACTTGAAATTCCATGGCCAATGATTACAGGGGCATTGACCCCAAGAATTGGGCTGCCACCATATTGCTCGTAATTAAACCTATCAAAGAATTGATCTTTAAATCCTTTCTTCAACGTAACTACATAAAATGATTCAGCTAGCTTGAGCACTACATTGCCAGTATAGCCATCGCATACAATTACATCGGCATGATCACTAAATAAATCACGTCCTTCTGCATTTCCGATAAAATTGATTTTGTTGTTTTCTTTTAATAGAGGGTAGGTAGCGATGGTTAGGTTGTTTCCTTTTTCTTCTTCTTCACCAATGTTCAGTAGTCCGACCTTTGGTGAGGGAATGCCATATACATGTTCTGCATAAAGGCTTCCTAGGATAGCAAATTGGTTCAGCATTTCTGGTTTACAATCTGCATTCGCTCCGACATCCAATAAAATTCCAAATCCGTCTTTCAGCTTCGGAACATTGGTCGCAATTGCAGGTCGTATAACGCCTGAAATAGTCTTTACACTAAACATAGCACCGACCAGCATGGCGCCGGTATTACCTGCTGAAGAGAAGGAATCTATCTCTCCATTTTTCAATAAGTCAAATCCCTTGGCTATTGAAGAGTTCGGCTTTTGGCTGATTGCTTTTGTGGGATGTTCGTGCATGCTGATATTCTCAGGTGCATGAACATAATCAAATTTTGAGGGGTCAGATCCAGCTTCGGCAATAGCTTTCTTATTCGCTTCTTCATCGCCAAATAGGACAATTCGTTGCGAATCATCCAACTGTTTTTGAGCTTCAATCGCTCCTTTGATATTTGAATCTGGAGCAAAATCCCCCCCCAACACGTCTAATCCAATCTTCATTCGTTATTATTTATATTATTCAATAATACGCAAAAAACATCCCAAGTGAAAGTTAATAATATAAAATATTATACTTTTTTGGGATGTTTTTAAGAAAGATGTCGTTAGACAGCAGCGGTGTTCTCAATAATTAATTTACCGTTGTAGTATAAGTTACCGTCTACTGTATATGCGTGGTGAGGTCTGTGCACCGCGCCAGTTTCTTTACAAACAGTTAAGCTAGGTAATTCAGCTTTATAGTGTGTTCTTCTCTTGTCTCTTCTAGATTTAGAAGTTTTACGTTTTGGATGTGCCATCTCGTATTTTTTGTTTTAGTTATTTTTAATATTCTTCAATGCTTCCCAACGAGGATCAATGTTTCCATTGTCTTCCTCAGACGAGCTCTCTTCTTCATTTTGAATCATGTCCAACATCTCTGGATCACATGCTATCCCATCCCCGTTTTCACTACACTTAGGGTAGGGTGGAACTGCCACATTGATATACTCATAAAGTAATGGGGCAATATCTAATTCATAATCATTCTTGGATAAGGTAATCACTTCTTCTGTGTCCTCGTTCCAGTCCTCATCGATGAATTTTACCAAAGCACGTTCCTTAATGTGAACAGGCGAATCAAAGGTCGATAGACAAACATCGCAAGTCAGTTTTATTGTGCCTTGAATGTCGAAATTAGCTATCAACATGTTTTCCTGTTTCTGCAAGTCGACAACCGCTTTCAGATTGCCTTCCTGTACTAAGGAATGTTCGTAACATGCAAAGAACTTCTCGTCGATTTCAAAGTCAAAACTGTGCTTACCTGTTGAAAGACCTGAAAATGGTATTCTGTATTTTTTTAGATACTTCACAATCTTGCATTTGAGCCTGCAAAAGTAACGATTAATTAAGTATAAATGAAATTTATTTTAAAAAATCGTTTAGGCTATTCGTAATAATTTTTTCCTAATTCAATTTTCGGACGATCATTCGCCATCCGCCATTTATTGGTGTCCCGCAAGGAGTAGGCACAACCGCAGTATTCCTGCATGTAAAACCTCTCTTTTTTGCTGATTTCCAACATCCGTGCAGAGCCGCCTTTCTTGCGCCAGTTGAATGTCCAATACTCCATATCCGGGAACCTGGAAGCTGCCCTTAAGCCACAGTCATTGATCTGCTCCATGTTTTTCCATCTGGAAATCCCCAGAGAGCTTGAAATAACATCAAAGCCATGCTCAGCAGCATATTCGGCAGTTTTCTCAAATCGCATATCAAAACACATCGTACAACGACTTCCGCGCTCAGGCTCGTTCTCCATGCCCTTTGCGAGTTCAAACCAATGATCTACATCATAGTCCGCATCAATAAATGGAATGTTGTGTTTCTCAGCAAAACGAATGTTTTCCTCTTTCCTCAGATCGTACTCTTTCCTTGGGTGAATATTGGGATTATAGAAATAGATCGTAAAATCTATATTGGATGCGATTAATGCCTCCATTACCTCACCAGAACAGGGAGCACAGCAGGAGTGAAGCAAAAGCTTTTTCCCTTCGTTGGGCAATTCCAACTTCTCTCTTACAAATTCTTTGTTCTCCATTGCTTTATAATCTATTCTGCAATTTTACACAAATCCATCAATTTAACCAACTTTAACAATCTTAAACGCTTAGGTAGCCTACGACAAACGATAATTTTATACATTTGTAATAAATTATTTGTTTTATGAAACTAAGGTACCTATTTGTTCTCCTTGCAATCGCCACAGTGATAGGATTTTATTCCTGTGAAAAAGACGATGATGAACCTCATACCAGCAATAATATTTCCCGACTTTATATATCCTATTCTGATTTTAATGAGAATCTAGGTTCAACTAGATTTAATAATATAGTCTTGTTACCTTATTCGGATACGACAGCAGCAGAAATGAGTGTTGGTGCAAGCCCATTTTTATCAGGTGCTAGAGGTGGTAGAACCATCTATTTCAACCCTAGTGCGCAAAAGATTTTTCAAGCATCATTTAACACCACAGTCGTAGATACATTTATTTATAAACTCTCGATTGGGGAAACAGGTGCCTTGAGTAATGATAGAGGACAAATCCGTCAATCGGTATTGCAATCGGTTCGTGGCTTGGTATTTCATCCTAGCCTGGATAAATTATACGCTATTGATAATGGTGGGACTAATCCTATGTTTTATGCCTTTGACAGACCAAGAGGATTGGAAGAATTCAGAAAACCTGGACAGAAATTTCAATTCCAAAATGATATTGATCCATGGGATGTGACTATTGTAAAAAGTGGCTTGGTGGTAAGTAAATCAGGTGCAAATGGGGGAGTGGAGATCTATGATGGGTTGATTATTAGCCGAGATTCTACCATCAATTCTGTACCGCCTTCAAAAGTGTTGTCGGTTTCTGGTACCCAAGGTAATATTCGAGGGATGTCTGTAGACACTGTTAATAATATGATGGCTTTGACAGATTTTCTTCAAACTGGTTCTGGAAGTAATGTTACTTATCAAGGACGGGTTTTGATTTTTGATGACTATGCTAAAATCAGTCAAGCCAGTGGTACTATCACACCTACCCGAATCATTACAGGTGCGCTGACTGGATTAAAACAACCAGTAGATGTAGAACTGGATTTCAGAAAAGACAGTAAATATATTTATGTTGCTGACCGAAACTCCAAAGCCGTATATCGATTCTTAAAAACAGATAATGGAAATGTGGCTCCAAATGCGACTTATCAGTATAAGCAAGCAGGACGGGCAGATTTTTCTACCCCAGAGGGCATATCCTTAGACGCAAGAAATTAAAAGATATAATAGTATCGAATAGGAAGACGAGGTTATTGAATCTCGTCTTCTTCAATTAAAGCCAGTAGAGTTTCAACCTCAAGCCTCTTTTCCGCATTGTCTACATGCTCGTAGGCAGCAATCAAATTCCTTAAAACCCGCTTAATAATGGAGATATTATCACAAGGCAGGGTATAGTTGTCCGATAATGGTAGATTAAGTTGTCTCAGGAAGGCATAAATATCCTCCTCACGCATAATTTGCCCTCTATTGAACACATTGATATAAAACTCAACCTTATCATGATTTTCACCATCTACATAAGCCAATACAAAATGTTTGGGCAAGTTCACACCATAGATAGGAATATCTAGTTTTTGTGCCACCAATGCATAGATGCAAGCTAAGCTAATAGGATTCCCTTTCTTGGTTTCAAGAACCTTATGGATAAATGAATTTTGGGGATCATGATAATTAGAAGTATTCCCAGATAGACCAAATTCCCTGAACAGAATATTGTTCAATAGCTTTACCTTTTCCACCGGACTCATATCATACATCAAATGATACCAAGCATTCCGACGAATCTCCGCTAATTGATAATATACTTGTTCTTCATGAAGATTGGGGTATTGATAGCGATTGATGATGAGTAGACCTTCCAGCAGATCCTCTGAATTATTGAGTTTCCAGAGTTGCAGGTCATTTTTGACTTGATCGTACTGAATTCTATGAATGATATTCTCAATCCGACTTTGGGAAAGCGGGTCAAAAGAAGATTCCCACGAGTGTTCCAACAAAGGGATTACCTCAGGCCCACAGGTGATTAATTTGTGCTCTATCTCTTGAAAAATCTCCCGGTCGGGATCATCCAAAAGATAGATGAGTGCCTTAATTTCTTTTTCATTCACAATGAAATTTACGAAATAAAAGGCAATCCCAAAAATCCTTCACAATTTTGTTATTTTAACTGACCATCCAACATATTCAGGATAGACTTACCATATTCTGCATTCTTCTCAGAGTGAGTTACTTGTATAATGGTCATCCCTTCATCATTCAGTTGTTTGAAAAGTTCCATAATTTCCTCACCTTGCTTTGAATTCAGGTTTCCAGTAGGTTCATCTGCCAATAGTAATCTCGGTGAACCCGCCAATGCTCTGGCAATTCCGACTACCTGTTGCTGACCACCTGATAATTGCGCAGGAAATAAATCTTTCTTCCCTACAATATTAAAACGGTCTAACATATCAGATACAATGCTCTTACGTTCTGATGAAGATAAATTTTTATAGATCAATGGTGTTTCAATATTTTCATAAACAGTCAACTCATCAATCAAATGATAAGACTGGAAAACATAGCCTATATGTGATTGAAACAACTGAGAACGCTTTTTCGCTTTCATATTCAGCACATCTTCACCCATAAAAGTGTAGCTCCCTTCATCCGGTTCATCCAACATCCCAATTACATTCAATAGGGTAGACTTACCTGAACCCGAAGGACCCATAATGGATACAAAATCTCCCTCATTGATCTCTAAATTGATGTCCTTCAATATAAAGTTCTTGGCACCTCCGACACTGTACCATTTGAATATGTGCTCTAATTTAATCATGTTTTTTTATAGTATTTAGTATTTAGTATTTAGTATTTAGACCTTTCCTGCTCCACATGAACGTCTTAAATCATCTTATCCTTTCCAATCAGGTTAATATCTCAAATCTCATATCTCAATTCTCAAATCCATTCAAGGGCACAGCCCTTGAATCATTCATCTCTCAAGCTATTCACTGGATTTTCATTTGATGCCTTAAATGATTGGAAGCTAACAGTAATAAATATTATCAATAATAAGCTAAGAACTGCAAGACCAAAATACCAGAATTTTATTTCTATATGATAGGCAAAATTGTTCAACCATGATCCGATTAAAAGGTAAGCAATTGGTACTGCTATTACAGTCCCAATTATGAATATTATTAAGAATGGTTTATTGAGTTGGTAAAATATAGAATGAACAGAAGCTCCCAAGACCTTCCGAATGCTCATTTCTTTCCTCTTTATAGATACTTGGTAAGCAGACATGCTAAATAAACCTAAACAAGCAACAATAACTGCTATTAGTGTGAAACCATTGAATGCCTTTTGAAGTTGAATTTGTTTTATTTGAAGTCTGGCATAGTTTTGATCCATAAATTCATAATCCAAAGGCAATGCTTCCGCCGCTGGATTCTTCAGCCACTCCCGTTTTACAGTTTGAATTGCCACTTCGGTTTTCCCTTCTGCAGTTTTTACAATCAATGCCGATTTAAATCTTCCTTTTGCGCATTCATCTTTATAGGAATAAATGGTTGGATTCACCTTATTTTCAAATCCATAGGCAATACTATTTTTTACTACACCGATAATTTCAAAATTAGCATCACACCCCTGAATAGTAGCTCCTATAGGATTCTCCAGATTCCAGGCTTTTGCGGCAGCTTCATTAATCACAGCATAATGTTTACTGGAATCTGAAACTAATTTGCTCATGGATAAATTGTCACCACCGACCAAGAAATTCATATTTAAGGTTTGAAAAAATTCAGGATCAATGCCTACATGATCTAGATCATGTTTTTCATTGTTATTATTGAATTGAAATTGGACTGGCAATTCTCTTGATCCAGGGATATTTGTAGCCCTAGCCACAGATTCTATACTTGGGTCTTGCAGCAATCGCTGCTTGAAGTCATAAAATGATCCATCCAATTTATTGTCGTAATACATCGCAACCCCAATAAAATTGACAACCTGAGATGGTTCAAAACCTTTATCGGTTTCTCTCATAAAATTGACTTGCTGTCGCACAACAAACATCCCAGTTACAAAGATAATGGCAATAATAAATTGCGCTATCATCAAGGAATTTCGAAGGCGGTTATTCATGCCAAATGACAAGTTATTTCCTTTTAAAAGTTTCACAGAATTAAATCCTGATAATGAAATCGCCGGATAAATCCCTGAAATCAAGGTGCAAACTAAAATACCAACCAATAACTGACCAACTGTTTCATAGTTCAGGATATACTTCAGTAAATCATCATTAAACCATTTTTGTAGGGCATTACCAGCAATGAATATCATAAAAAAAGATAAGATTGCTGAAAAGCTTGTTAAGATGAATACTTCCAAAAGTAATTGCCTAATTAAGGCAAATCTCGAACTTCCAAGGATTTTCTTTATGGCTAATTCTTTAAGCCTTTGATTCGCCTTCGCCATCATCATATTGGCGAAATTTGCACAAGCAAGAACTAAAATAATAACAGATAAGACCCCCAGAATCCATACTATCAAGTAATTCGTATTGCTACCCGCTTTAGGTTGTAAGTATAGGTTTTGTAGCGGATCTAAATAGACCTTACCATTAGCAAAGGCAGAACTTTGAATCCTTTCCTTTTTGGAAAATTTGCTGGTAAATAGGTCATTTATTTTACTGGTTAATTGCTCGATATCAGCATCCTTTTTTACTTGGATAAAGGTTTGAGCTAGATGAGGATTTCCTTCTTCCTCCGTTTCTATTTTTCGGATAAAGAGAACGTCTCCATCGATAATGGAAAGCTCTCTTTCTTGAACTAACCCATAGAACGTGTCATGAACTCCCATGGCAAGACTAAGTGCTGGAACTTTCTTGGGCTCACTAAAATCTTTTTTTTCCTTAAAAAGCAATTTTGCAATTGGCTCTTTTATAAGATTCGCCTCATTCTGCTCCGCATTTTTGTACAATGGACCGTTCTTATTTTCGAATTGAAATATCCTAGCCAGGGAAGAGTCTATTGCTAATACTTTTTTAATATAGACGGTTGATTCCCCAAATAAAGGATAATTCCCCCATGTAAAATCAACCTTTCTCCCAGCATATTCTATTTCCGGGAAATTATCTTTCAGCGTTTGTGCAAATGAAGGGAGCATGTCAACACTGTATTCTCCATTGGCCTCTAGACCAACTTGATAAATGCGATCATAATTAGGATTCCATTTATCATAACTGGTTTCCCGATTGATGTATTGATAGGATAATATAAACCCAGCGAACCCGAGTGTTAGACCAAGGATATTCAAAAATGAAAACACCTTATTCTTCCAAAGATTTCGCCATGCGATTATTATATCATGATTCATCATATCGCTTCCTAAATTATTACTAAAGTTCTCTAAATAATTTTTTACAATCGCCTTGCCATAAATATAATGGATTGATTTTCACTATGATATTGACTTAATTACCAATTCTCCTGTTCGATATCGAACAGTTTTCGTACGGAATTGAACGGTCATTTAGGAGAGCTCTTGAACTACTCATCCCGCAAGCTATCCACAGGATTTGTCAATGCTGCTCTTATGGTTTGGATATTGACGGTTATTAAGGTAACTACAAGCACGATTAACCCCGCTAGAATAAAAAACCACCATTGGACATCAATTTTATAGGCAAAGTCCTCCAGCCATAAATTACAGAGGTACCAGGCAATCGGACCAGAAATCATAATCGCCAAAATAGACATCAGAACATATTCTTTCGAAAATAAACTCGATATTCTATAAATGGTTGCTCCCAAGACTTTGCGGATTCCGATTTCTTTATTCCGCTGTTCAACACTTTGATAAATTAATCCAGTGACGCCTAATGCAGAAATAAACAGCGCAAGAAATGAAAAGAAAGTGAAAAGTTGAGCTTGTTGTGTTTCCTTTGCATATGATTTGGCAACTACCTCATCTACCCATTCATAGTTGATTAAACGATCTGGGAAGTGGCTTTTTAAAACATTGTCTATAGCCGTTAAACTAGCCTTTTCTTGACCTTCCTTGATCTTGATCAAAACATTCCCCCATGAGCTCAATTGAATCGCTGTGATTACGGTAGGCACTTGTTTCTTATGGAAAGATTCACTATGAAAATCAGCAATTATCCCAACTGGAATGATGCCTAAATCCTCATTAAGCTTTCCTAATTCAGTAATTCCCAGCCTATTTGCAGTGCTTTCAGTAATTAAGGCGTTGCGAATCGGATCCTGACCTTCTTTCGCCAGATCACTGTAGCCTTCATAATCAGAAGGTCTTAAATATCGACCTTTGGTTAAGCGAATATCTAGTAATGAAATTAAATCGGTATCTCCGGTAATAAAACTTACCTGAATTTCCTTTCCAGGGTTATGGATATCCTTAATAGATCTGGCCATGTATCCAGAACCAATATTTGGAGTCCAACTGGTTATACTAGTCTTTTCTACTCCCGGGATTCTGGACAATTCATTTTTGATTACCTCAGGACCAGCTCCAAAACGAAAGGTTTTAATGCTAAGTAAATTTTCGGTGTTCAATCCCCTTGGAGTTGTTTGCATTAAATTCAATTGTGATTTAATGGTTATTAATCCAATTATTACGATCAGTGAAATGCAAAATTGTAATACGATCAACGATCTTTTTGTAAATACCTCTGAAAAACTGGATTTTGATATTTTATTCTTTAAGGCATCAGCAGACTTAACATTCGAAACTATCCAAGCTGGGTAAAGCCCAATGACAAGACTCAATACTATGCAACTTGCAAATGATAGAGTCAGAATAATAGGGGTTAAGCTTTTGATATAGGAAAGATCAGTATTTAAGAACTTCTCTAACGGCGATAATCCCAATAAATAGAGTATGGAACTCAATACAAAGGATATCATGAAAATTATGCTGGTTTCTGCTAATAAACCTATTATCAATTGACTTTTGCTTGCACCCATAATCTTAAAAAGATTGATGGCTTTCACCTTTCTGATCGTCCGGATAGCATACAGGTTTATGAAATTAATACAGGATATCACAAGTACCAGGATTGCTATCCCCTGAAATATCATACTATTCTTTTTGTTACCACTGATTTCCGTCATGCCGAGTGGTTCCATATAAATTTCCTGCAGCGGTTGAATTTGGTAGCTAAGTTTGTTTTTTTTGGAGTCGTTTAGAAAATTAGTGTACCACTGGTTGGCTTTTTTTGAAAATTGAGAAACATCCGTGCCTTTTTTCAACAAAATATATTGTTCCATATAGAAACCATAGCCATCTTTACTCAATTCCATTGGGTTTTTTGGTCCCAATTCGATAGCGGAGGTCCTAAAGATGGAGTTCGTAGGCAAATCATCAATTACTGCTGTTATTACAAACTCTTCCTTTTTAGAACTAAAAGGGTTTGCGTTGTATACAACTTTCCCGATTACCTCCTGATCTTTAAAGTATTGCTCCTTGAAGGACTTGCTAATCACTAGGTTTTTCTTTCCTTCAATGATGGGTACAGGTTTTCCCTCCAGAACCTTGAGGTCTAAAAGGTCAAAAATATTTGCATCAGCTCTTAATGCTGGAGCCTCGAAAGGCTCACTGTTCGAACCTTCAGTATTCAAATAAACCTTGCCAGAAATGATGGCGCTTTCAGATTCAACTTCAGGAAAGTTTTTCTTCCACTCGCTCGCTAAATTAGCATAAGCACTGGGAATCCTACTTTCTAAGCCTTCAGTGCTATCCAAAGTGGTTATTCTATAAATTTGAGAAGAATTTTTCCAGCTTTTATCAAAGGAATTTTCCTCGATAACTACCGAAAAAACCAACAGACACAAGGTAAATGCAAGCGTTAAACCTATAATATTTATCCAACTATATGTACCGTTCTTTTGAATATTTCGAACCGCTATTTTTAGTGTATTCATTTTTTTAAATATAAAATAAGTCCTTAATACTTCCTCGCCTTTCCACTCTCACATATCTCAATACTCAAATCTCATATCTATTCAAGGGCAAAGCCCTTGAATTACTCATCCCTCAAGCTATCCACCGGATTGGCTTTAGCGGCTTTCAAGGATTGGTAGCTCATGGTAATAAATGCTATTAATATGGTTGTTATGGCTGGAATCACAAACATCCACCAAGAAATTTCAATTTTATAAGCAAAATCGTCCAACCATTTATTGGAAGCCCACCAAGCGATAGGTGAAGCAATCAGGATGGAAATCAAAATCAACTTAATATAGTCTTTGGATAATAATCCAATTATTCCCGAAATAGAGCTTCCTAAAACCTTTCTAATTCCTATTTCTTTAGTGCGTTGAGCCGTTGAAATGGTGACCAAACCAATTAATCCCAGACAGCTTAATAAAATGGTTATCCCAGTTGATAGGTTGATGATTTTAGAGAATTTATAATCTGTTTCATACATCTGACGGATATTTTCATCATAGAATTTAAAGGCAAATGGAGCATTGGGATAAATATTCTTCCATTCTTTTTCAACGATATCCAATGCAGATTTCCAGGTCTTTGGATCCTCATGAAGTCTGATGCCGATTTGCAAAAGTTGTCCCCTTATATTTGATGCCAGCATGGCAACACCACTTTTCTCCGTATGAAAAGTCTTACTGTTGAAATTGGAGGTAACTCCGGTAATGGTGCGGTCCCTATCATAGGCTTGAACTGGCTTTCCAATCGCTTCTTCCGGACTTTTGAAGCCAAGTTTCTCAATGGCTATTTCATTAAGTATTATGCCTGTCGATGTATCCGCAATGGTCATATTTCTTCCTGCGAGTAATTTAATGTCGTAGACATCATAATAATCCTTATCAACAAATTTAAATGGAACATTAACTTTTACAATTCCTGTATCTGCTGTAGAAGAAACAAAATTCCCCCAATGGTCTTGTGATAATGGTAAATGACCTAGTGCAGCTCCAGAAATCTGAGAATGTTTAAGTAATGCTTCCTTAAAGACAAACGGATCTACATCAGCGTTTTGGTCAGCCTTCCATGGTAAAGAAATGTTTATTAACGCCTGATGATTGAAACCCAAGTCCGAAGACATGGTATGTTTCATTTGCATACCAATGATAAAGGTGGTAACAACAAAACATTGCGCAATCACAAATTGAAATACAATAAGAACCTTTCTGATGGAAATACTACCTAGCGATAGTTTGCCAATCCCTTTCATCTTGATGACCTCAGAAATCTGAACCTTGTTAATCAGATAAGCAGGATAGATACTCGAAACGGCAGTAATGAAAACCAATAAACCGACAAGGAAAATAGCCACAGCTATAACATCTGAAAATGAATTCAAATTCTCAGGCAAAAATGATTGGAACGTTTTTTCAAAAACCTTTGTAATTGGCCATGAAAGAAGCAAAGCCAGTGTGGTAATGAAGAATGTTTCGACGAAAAAGGATTTGGTAACATCAAAAGGCTGTTCTCCCAAGGTCTTTCTAATGCCAATCTCTTTCGCGCGATATGGTACTTGTGCAGTAGTTAGATTGATATAGTTGATAGTGGCTAATAAGAGTAGAAAAATACCTATTCCAATAAATCCGTAAACTAATTTAATATTGGTGCTATTCTGAAGGCTTTTGTCAAAATGAACATCAGCTAAAGGAGTCACACCTGCTCCTGCTTTAAAATTCATTTCGTCAAAATCCTTTTTAGTCATTTCATAGATTTTGTCGCTAACCTGCTTGACAAAAGCATCCTTGCTTTCTACGGATTTTAATTTCACAAACAGGGTGTAATTTGACATAAAGGACTGCCACATATCATTGTAAAAGTTATTCTCATTTACTTTGATGAATTCCTTCGCCAAAAAACTACTTGGACTTTCCAGGTCCTTAACCACCCCCGCAACAGAGAAGAGTGTCGTATCATACATTAATGTTTTTCCAACAACCTCCTTAGGGTCTATATTGGGGAAATACTGTTTTGCTCTACTAGAAGTTAAGATCACCTCATTAGGTTCCTGTAATGCGTGAGCAGGATTTCCTGCCAACCATTCATATGGAACCATTTTAAAATAATCACTCGTGGTCTCAATGATATTTTTAGGGTCTTCTATCTTAAAGGTCTCCTTCGACTCAGCACTGTTCATGATTTTCGGAATATATCGCATATTCACTGGAACAGTTAATTCAACATTCGAAAGGTTCTCTTTGATATATTTAGCTAACGGAACAGGCACTCCATCAAAGCGGTCAGTTGACTCTACTTCATAGAATACGCCATAAACCTTAAATATTTTCTCTCTTTCAGCATGGTTCTTGTCAAAACTCAATTCATAATTCACAAGCCTGAAAACAATCCAACAGGCACTGATCCCAATGGCCAGGCCAATAATATTGAGGAAGGTAAAAAGCTTATTCTTCCATAATTTTCTAATAATCAGATTTAAATTTTTCATAATCTATGCTAAATCAAAAAATAATTAATATCCCAAAACTCAATAATCCCTCGCCTTTCCACTTTCTCAAATCTCAAATCTCAAATCTCAAATCTCACATCTCAAATCTATTTCCCTTCCCACTATCTCATATCTCAATACTCACCTCTCATATCTATTCAAGGGCAAAGCCCTTGAATTACTCATCCCTCAAGCTATCCACTGGATTAGCTCTTGCAGCTTTAAATGCTTGCCCGCCAATAGTCATAAAAGAAATAACCATGGTAATCAATCCGGCAGCTAAGAAAATCCACCATTCAATCTGAATATGATAGACAAAGTTTGTAAGCCATTTATCCATTGCCCAATACCCCAAAGGAATAGCAATGATAAAAGCTAGCAACACCAGTTTTAAAAAGTCAGAAGTCAACAGGGTGACCAATTTACCCACTGATGCACCAAGAACCTTGCGTATGCCAATCTCCTTTATTCTTTGTTGCGCAGCGTATGCTGAAATTGCAAAAAGACCAATACAAGCGATTACCACAGTAACCAATGCAAAAAGCTGCATAATTTTAGTAGTCTGTTGCTCTTGTTTATAAAGGGCTGCATAGTCCTCATCTAAAAAATGGTAATTAAAAGTAGTATTAGGTAGTATTCTGGTGAATGTTGACTCAATATCTTGAAGAGCTTGGGTCGTATTCGCACCAGCATTTATTTTTATAAATACATTTCCAAAATAGCTGTATTCAGGAAAGAGCGCGACTGGTCTAACTTCCTCCTTTAAGGATGCAAAATTAAAGTTGTCTACAACGGCTTTGATCGGACCAATACGTCCATTAATATTGACTGTTTTCCCGATTGCTTCCTCCGGAGTCCAACCAATCTTTTCTGCAGCCATTTTATTGATTATAATGCCTACTGATCGGTTAGCTGAAGTATCTCTTGCTTTTATGATGTCCGTTACATTCAATCCCTCACCCGCAAGGATAGGAATCTCAAAAACACTTAGAAAATCTTTCTCAATTGGTAATGCTGTGATATCCATGTTGAAGTTAGGCTTTTTCCCTTGAGAAGTTTCCAAGGAATAACCGCCTTGAACATTGACAGGTGAATCGTAAGAAGCGGAAACTCCTTTGATCGATCGCTGATTTCTCAGTTCATTCTTTAATGTCTCCAAGCCCTTTGTTTTTAACACATCACCATCCAATACCACAATTTGAGATCGATTCAAACCTGTATCCATAGTTTGGATAAATTGCATTTGACGATATGCAAACAAGGTACAGATCACTAGAAAAATGGAAATACAATATTGGAAGGTGATTAATATTTTGGCAATAGGAAACTTTGCTTTATTAGACTTTAGTTGGCCTTTGATTACATTGATGGGTTTGAATTGTGCAATTACCCATGCTGGCCAACCTGATGCCATAAAATTTAACACAATATAGAATACAAATACAGCAAGGTAAAAATAAGGATTGGACCAAATCTCAAGCTTCATGGGAACCCCCAGATACACACTAAAAACTGGCAATAATAACCAAGCGAGTAAAATCCCAAGGATTAAAGCAGTGCCCACCATTAATCCACCCTCAATGATAAATTGATTGAAAATACCATTTTTATGAGCTCCAATAACCTTTCTAACTGCAATTTCTTTCGCTCTTTCTGTAGCATGCGATAAGGAAAGATTGGTGAAGTTTACTGCTGATATCAGTAGCAGGGCAGCAGCCAAGAAACCAAAAATATAAAGATAGAGTAGGTTCCCTGATCCTGCAGCTTTGGAATGTAAATGCACAGTCTGAATGTTCTCCAGGTTTATTTTTATTTGATATCCCGCATCATACTGTTCCTTGAATTGCTGCTTCATAAAAGCATCAATCTTTTCTTCCAAAGCGATTTGGTTAACATGCTCCTTTAATAAGACAAATGTGATATCGTTCGCAGAACCCCACTGTGGTTCTTCCTGATACCGTGATAAACCTTTATTCGACAATAAAGCTGAAAAATGATTCTCCGTATAAGTTGGTAAATCAGCAATTACAGCAGTGACAGTCCAGGGTTTTTTGTCAATCATAATGGTTTTGCCGATAGGATTTCCATTGGCAAAATATTTCTTAGCCAATTTCTCCGTCAATACAATATCATTCGGATTTGATAAAGCCGAATTTGTATTCCCTGAAACTACCTGGTAGTCTAATACTTTGAAGAAATCTTCATCAACATACTTTAATCCTGATTCCTTAATAGATTCTGAACCGTTCTCAATTAAAGCCGCATTATTATAGTTATACATGCGCACAGCTTTTTCAATTTCAGGAAATTCCTTCGCAAAAACTGGAGCAACAGCGGTAGGAGTTACTTGCCAATAGGTGTAATCAGCGTCTTCGGGCGACTTTACAGAGGAGGTAACAAGGGAAACCCGTTCCGAATTAGTTAAAAACCGATCATAACTTAATTCATGATATACATAGGCTAACAACAGTAAAAAACAGGTTATTCCTAAGGCTAAACTTGCAATATTGATAATCGAAAATCCTCTGTTTTTTCGAATATTCCGGATGGCTAGTTTTAAATTATTCATGCTAATATTGGTTATTGTGACTTTTGATTAAATGCATTCATGATTGAAGCATTTACTCAGTAAATCAAAATACAATACATTTGCCACAAATGTATTGTATTGATAATCAGTTGTATATGGTTAATGCATAAAAATACAATGTTCGATATCGAACGCTTTTTGTTCACTACTGAACGATGAATTAAAATTTCACCTCTCAATCCTCTCAACCCTCTCTCACCTTTCCACTATCTCAAATCTCACATCTCACATCTCACATCTATTCAAGGGCAAAGCCCTTGAATTTGAATTACTCATCCTTCAAGCTGTTCACAGGATTGATTCTTCCAATTCTTAAGGCATGATAAAAGATCGTGCTAAAAGCAATCAACAAGCTCATAGCACCGGCTACAAAAAACACCCATGGCTTAATATCAATTCTATAACTAAAGTCAAGTAACCAGTTGTTCATTGCCCACCACGCAATTGGGGAAGCGATGATTATGGCAACAAAAACGAGTTTAATAAAATCTGCAGACAGCAATTTTATGATCCCTGGAAGGCTAGCGCCTAATACTTTTCGGATACCGATTTCTTTAGTTCGTTGTTGGGTTACAAAAGCTGCTAATCCAAACAGTCCCAAGCAAGCAATAAATATGGCGAAAACTGCAAAGGTTGAAACTATGGCTTGAGTACGCTGAACGTCGGCATATAGGTTCTCAAACCCCTCGTCTAAGAATGTATATTGAATTTTCTGATTTGGCGAAAAACTGCTCCATATTTTATTGATTTCAGCAAGGGTTTGTTCAAGGTTATTAGTATTTAGCTTGATGGAAATCATGTTGGGACTTCCACCAACCATCAATGCCAATGGTTTTACAGCATCCCCCTTCATATCACCAAAAATAAAGTCTTCAACTACACCAATAATAGTGAAGGTTGCAAAATTCCGGATCTTGGCTCCGATAGGATTGGTTATGCCGAGCTCCTTTACCATTTTTTGGTTGACAACTACAGCGCTAGAGTCGGTTGGCATCTCCTTATTAAAGTTCCTGCCTTCAATAAGTTTAATTCCGAATGTTTTAAGGTAATCCTCATCGACCAGCCAGTTCTGCCCGCCAATGCCGACATCCTCATTCTGCCTACCATCAATCCAATAGGCGTTGCCATTACGTCTTACACCATCCAACATAACGGGTAAATAATCCCCAACAGACACCGAAGCAACTGTAGATATACCTTTCAATTCCTCCTTCAGAGCCTTTTGTTTACCATCCAAAGTCCCTGTTCCTCGTAATACTAAAACCTGTTCTTTGTTGAATCCTAGGTCTTTATGTAGTATGTATTTTACCTGTTGACTGATAATTAATGTCCCAATTATCAAGATAATAGAGGTCGAAAATTGAAACACGACCAATCCATTCCTGAACCAGTTATTGCCAGATTTTAAATTTAATTTTCCCTTCAATACGGCAATTGGTTTAAAGGAAGAAAGATATAATGCGGGGTATACGCCGGAAATTACACCAATAAAACCTCCAAATAATAGGAGAGAAGGAATAAAGAATAAATTGTTCCACGGGAAATTTAAGGATTTGCCAGCTATTCCATTGAAAGTTGGCAATAGCAGATAAGCAATTGCGATGGCAAGCAATATCGATATCAAAGAATAAATTAATGATTCTGTAATAAATTGCCAGATCAAAGCACTACGGTCTGAACCAATCGTTTTTCTTACCCCCACTTCCTTAGCCCGAGTGTTTGCATTTGCAGTGGAAAGATTGATAAAATTGATAATGGCAATAATCAATATCAAAGCTGCTATTCCTGCAAAGATATAAACCATTTGTGCATCACCTCGATTCTGATTTTCAATCTTATTATTTTGGATTCCTTTCGAATGTAAGTGGATATCCTTCAAGGGTTGTAAGGTCATCTTCGCGGATTTCCAAATTTCTTCATTGACAGCCATTCCTGCCTGCACTACTGCCGGTCGATAATGTTCATCAATATAAGATCTAGATATTTTTTTCTCCAGCTGAGCAATATCAGTTCCAGCTTTTACCTTGAAATAAGTTGAATAATTAGACGCCAACCAGTTCTGTTTCTCCCCAGGATATGGCTCATGACCATTTAAGGTCATAAAGAAATCAAAACCATAAAAGTTTGAATTCGTTGGGATATCATCTATAACAGCCGTTATGGAATAACTCTTAGATTTATCATTATTTAGATAAATGTTCTTTCCTGTCGGATCCCCTTTGAATAACTTCTCGGCTTTACTTTTAGTAATTACAATAGTATTGGGATTATCTAGGGAATGATTTAAGGTACCATAAACTGTTTCCATCGGAAACATATCCATAATGCCTTGGTCGACATAACAAAAGCCTTCCTCACTAAACAATTCAGGATTTTCATTGGTCGAAACCTGATTACTGCCCGCACCAAATAGTGGGTTTGATAATACCCGACCATAGGAAGTAATTTCTGGAAATTCCTCCTTCAATTCAGGTCCGGCTGGTGCAGGCATTGAAACGCCCTTCTGTACCACATTATCCCTGGTAACAACTCCAACAACCCTAAATATTTGATTCGAATCCTTGTAGAACTTATCATAACTCAGTTCATGCTGAATATATAGCACAATCAATAAGCAAATAGCCATGCTAAAGGCAAACCCACCTATTTTGATAATAGAATAAAACCTTTGATTCTTAAGGTTCCTCCACGCGATTTTTATATTGTTCTGAAACATTATAGTAGTATTGTGATATGAGAATTGAGATTTGAGAAGCAAAGTTTCAAACCTAATTCAACTAGTATTTTCTTCAATCTAAATTTTCAATAATAACTGTAAAGTTTTATCCCTCGTCTTTCCACTCTCTCACATCTCAATACTCACATCTCACATCTATTCAAGGGCAAAGCCCTTGAATTATTCATCCCTCAAACTGTCCACAATATTTGCATTGGCTGCGCGAAAGGCTTGCCAAGCGATCGTAGACCAAGCTATAAGTACCGAAACTCCTGCTGCTAAGGCAAACATCCACCATTGTATATCGATGCGGTAAGCATATGTTTGTAACCATTTGCTCATAACCCACCATGCTATAGGTGCTGCAATAAAAAATGCAAGCAATACCAATCTGATAAAGTCTTTGGAAAGTAGCATAATGATACTGGAAACAGATGAACCCAAGACCTTACGAATGCCTATTTCCTTCACCCTATTGTTAATGGTCAATAATGCTAATGCAAATAATCCTAAACAGGAAATCATGATGGCAATGCTTGTTCCGCTGATAACAATCCGAGAAAATACTCTTTCATTCTGGTATAAGTTCTGCGTGTTTTCATCCAAATAGGTAGGCTCTACCTTCGCCTTTGGATTTACTTTCTTCCAGATTCCATTCAGTTTATCCAAGGTTTCCGCCAATTGTTTAGTCTCAACGCGAACAAAAATATATTGAACATTAAATACATTAGGATTTACAGAAACTGTTAAAGGATCTACTTGCTCCCTTAGATTCTGGAAGTTGAAATCATCCATAATGCCTATCACAGTGCTTCCTTCATTCAGGTCAATCTTCTGACCTAAAATCTTATCTTCTCCTCCCATAAGGGCGGCCATTTGCTTATTGATAATGACAGCATTACTATCTGTACCAAAAGATCGATCAAAATCTCTCCCCGCAATTAACTTGATTCCTAAAGTTTTTAAATAATCATAATCAATACGCATATAATTGGTCTTGATTTCTTTGTTTTCATGCTCAAAACCAAATATGCTCCTTTGAATCGTTCCATCTTTTCCTTTACCAATATTAATATCCGCAGCACTGACCGACTTCACCCAAGGTTGCGAACTCAACTCAACCCGCATTCTCTGAAGTGCATCTTCCTGATTAATGCCTGATCCAATTGGAATACTGATAACTTCAGTCTTATCAAATCCCAGCGGTTTGTTTGAAATATAATTTAATTGAGTACTTATTACGATCGTCGCTATGATTAATAGAATAGCTATTACAAATTGCAAAACCGTCAATGAGCTCCTCAAACTCGAAGCCTTGATTTTGTTGGACCCTTTTAAGGATTGAATGATATTGCTACGGGCAGCTTTCATTGCTGGTAGACCTCCAGCAATCAAGGATAACACAAAAAACACCAATAGATAGATGATCAAATTCTTACCTGTAAATAGGTTTGTAATCTTCAATTGGTAATTCATGTTGGCATTGAATTGCGGAAGTATTAAATAGGCTATAAGCAACCCAACTAAAAGGGATAGGATACATAAGATTAAAGATTCTAAGGTAAGTTGTTTCACAATATCCCATGTGGTACCACCTAATGTTTTTCGAGTTCCAATTTCACGATTCCTGCTGATGGAATTTGCTAATGATAAGTTAATGAAATTGGAAGCCGCAATAAATAATATCAACCCGGAGATTAATAATAAAATCCAAGGATAATTTGATGATAATGAATTTTCAGGCCCAAAATCATTTAAATGGACTTTTGAAAGGGGTAATAAATGAAAACTGTAATAACTGCCATTGATATCTGTCTTTGCACCATCACGTTTTAAACGATCAATGTCTTCTTTGAAAAACTGCTCCGTAAATGCTTTTGTTTCCTTTGCAAATACATCATCATTTACCTTAGCCTTCATCTTCACATAGACCTCATGGTCCATATTGTCCCATGCTTGAACCGATTCTTGATACCTAGGCCTATTTTCGAATCTATATAAGGATGAGAATTTTAAACTGGAATTTTTAGGATTATCTTCTAAAACAGCACCAACAGTTGCTGCCTTCCAGGTACCATCCAAATTGACCTCTACTTGCTTTCCTAAAACATCTGCCGTTCCAAATAGATTCTTGGCCATTGTTTCAGTAAGGACTAAATTGCTAAGATCATTCAGAACATTCGTACTTCCACTCAAAAACTCAAAATCGAAGATCTTAAAGAAATCAGCATCCACAAATCGATTCATGGAAGAAAATTCCTTATCCCCATTCTTCAAAATAATAGTGCTATTAGCATAGCGCGTAATATTTTCTATACTCGGAATATCCTTTTTTAACTGTGGTGCCAATGGTGTCGGCATCGAGCTATCACTTCTTTTTCCTGTTGTCGGCTCTGTCGTTTTATACAACATCGCAATCCTTTCGCCATCCTTATGAAAATTATCATAAGACAATTCAAACATGCCTGTCAAAAACAAAACAGTAGACGCAGCAATTGCAACCGCCAATCCAATGATGTGAATCGCACTTAAGGATTTGGACTTTATTATAGATCTCCAAGCTGTTTTAAACATTTTAGATGTATTAAGATGTGAATATTGTGATATGAGATGCAAATTCCATATCAATTTTTTTTGCTGTAAATTGTGATTCAATTCATTTGCCACAGTTGTAATGTGTTGTGATATAAGGTGTTAGATGTTTTAGAATCTGACGATATGTTCATTATCGGACAGTGTAATGTCCACCAATGGACAGGATGTCAAGGATTTGAAGAAGGACCAAGATCATGCGGAATGCGCAACTTCCCTCAAACTAACCAAAGCGGGGATATGGGGTTCGATAATGCAAAGCGAAATACCTATCGGAAAAATGAAACGTTTTGTACGGGCGTATCGCATACGCCCTTTTGTAATAATATGGCATACGTTATTCTATTATCCAAAGCGGGGAAATGGGGTTTGATAAAGCAGGGCGAAAATACCTATCGGAAAAATGAAACGTTTTGTACGGGCGAATTGCATACGCCCTTTTTTAATAATATGGTATATGTTATTTTATTATCCTTGATGGTCTGTTATTATCCTTGATGGTCTGTTATTGGAGGGATACTTCGGCACAGCTCGGATTCCTATTCAACCCTTTATGGGTTGCGGAGATAAAAACTCCAGAGGAGTTTAATATTAGTAATTGGAAATATCTAAGTAATAAGCCCCGAGCAAAAGCAATCGCTAAAGCGATTGCTTTTGCTCGGGGCAATTTAACTTTATGGTGTTTTTATTATTAATATTGAACCCCTCTGGGGTTCTATCCCTCGTAATTATCCCGCTCCCATCAGCTTTCCACTATCTCATATCTCACTTCTCAATACTCACATCTATTCAAGGGCGTAACCCTTGAATTACTCATCCCTTAAGCTTTCTACTGGGTTTACTTTTGCAGCTTTTATGGCTTGATAGCTTACTGTAAGCATAGCGGCAACAATTGCAATCAACCCACCAAAAACGAATGGAAACCAAGAGATCTCAATGCGGTAGATAAAATCTTCCAACCATTTATTACATGCCCACCACACAATAGGGGAGGCAATAAGGATTGCAATCAATACCATCTTCACAAAATCCTTTGAAAGAAGCCCTACAATTCCTGTTATGCTTGCTCCCAAAACTTTACGTATTCCAATTTCCTTCGTTCTTTGAAAGGCTGTTATTGTAGCTAATCCAAAAAGACCCAAACAGCTTAATAGAATGGCAATTCCTGTACTGATATTCGTAATCTTTTGAAGTTGCTCTTCCTTTTTATATAGGGCTAAAATGGATTCATCATAGAATTTAAATTCTATATTATCGGCTGGAAAGAATTCTAGCCATTTAGCTTTTAGATTAGCGATTATGCTAGGCCATTCTTTATAGTTTGCCTCATTTAAACGAATATTGAAAGTGCCAGAATAAGGACCTGTCATCATGGCCAACGGTTCCATCACATTGTAGAAATCTCTCGTATGAAAGTCTTGAACAACTCCAACAATTGGAAATTTCGAATTATTTTGTTCAATTAACTTACCAACGGCTTCTTGTGGAGTTTTAAACCCAAAACCTTGGAGGGCTGATTCATTGATGATGTATCCATTGGTCGTATCTGAATTGGATAAATTTTGTCCCGCCAATAACTTTATTCCATAAAAGTTTAGATATTTCGAGTCTACTTCTTTCTTAAAAAGAATCTGTGAAATAGGTTCTTCGGCTTCATTACTCATATATCTAAAAGGACTTGAACTGTATCCATCAGCCAATGGACGATTGCCAATACTTACCTCTTCAACGCCTTTTAATTTTTCTAATTCGACAGCTAAGGTTTTTTTCTTGGAAACAAAGTTCTCCGAGTCAAAATACTTATATGGAATATCTGCCAATAGCACAGCATCTTTTTTAAAACCTAAATCCTTTTTGACAGTAAATTGTAACTGCTGACCAATAATAATTGCCGCAACAATAAACACCTGTGCAATAATAAATTGAAATACTATTAATGCCTTTCTAAGGTTAAAGTTACCATTGCTAGTTCCAACATTTCCCTTACTTCGAAAGATATCAATAGCATTCACCTTAGTAATTAGCCAAGAAGGATATAATCCCGCGATGAAAACTGTAAACAGTAAAACCACGAAGATAAAAGAACCAAAAACAATAGGATTGTTATACGCAATGGCATTTTGACTTATTAAATCTCCAATTAAAAAGTAACCAAGTTTTGAAACAAAGTAACTCACAAAAATTGAGGCCGAAATAATAATTAAAGTCTCCATCATCATTTGAGCAACTAAGCTTTTTTGAGAGCTACCCAAAGTCTTACGAATTCCAATTTCCTTAGATCTTTGTGGGATTTGTGCTGTTGTTAAGTTTATATAATTTATACATGCCAAAAGAAGTAAGAATATGGATACACCTATTATTCCATAAATAACAGATTTACTAGTTTTATCCATTCCATACTCTTTCATAAATGTTGAAAAATGGGAATCTCTTAGTGGTAAAAAATTAATGATTCTATTATATGAAAATTGAGGTTTACGCTCTTTTTTAAACTCATCATATTTTCTGTTGGTAATATTAATAATTTGAGTTAAAGCGCTTTTTAATTTACCTTGACTTTCTGCTTGAATATATATCTTATCAGATCCATTCGTATTGGTCCAACTACCCAACTGATTGTCACTTTCAGTCTTCTGAAGTTGGAAAAATTCCTTACCGGAAAACTCTGAAGGGTAGTCTAAGTTTGCTACAATTCCAGTTACTGTTTTTTGTAATGTATCTGAATAAATCAAAGTCTTTCCGATGATCTCGCTACTTTTTAAATTCGGGAAATATAGTTTAGCTCTTTCCTCGGTTAAAACAACCTGATTCGGATTGGATAATGCACCAACCTTATTCCCTGCCAACCATGTATAAGGAACCATTTCAAAATAGGATTCCTCAGTTTCCATCACTTTGCTCTCAAAGTCGAGTTCTTCAACTCGCTTGGGTTGACCATTACCTTCCGGAATAATCACACTCTCCGTATAAAATTGAAAATATGGAACAACCCTCTCCAACGACGAAACATCTTCTTTCAATGCAAAAAATACAGGTCTTGACATCCCGCCATTCCATGCGTCTTCCTTATCATCAAATTTAAAATGACTAATAACCCTATAGATATTTTCATGGTTAAGATTGGCCTTTTCATAGCTCAACTCATAACTGACATACTTAAATATCACCCAACAAGAACTGATTCCTATCGTCAATCCTAAGATATTTAGAAATGTAAATAACTTATTTCTCTTTAAATGCCTAATGCTGTTTTTGAATAATAATTGGAACATAATGGTAGAATTGAGTAAAAGATAATTTTCAGTTTTATTTATGAATTAATTCAAAATCAATTCATTTGCCATAGTTGTAAGTTGTTGTGGTATAAAGTGTTAGATGTTTGGGCCGTTGGTGATATGTTCATTATCGGACAGTGTAATGTCCAGCAATGGACAGGATTTCAAGGATTAGAAGAAGGACCAAGATCATGCGGAATGCACAACTTCCTCTAAACTAACCTAAGCGGGGATATGGGGTTCGATAATGCAAAGCGAAATACCTATCGGAAAAATGAAACGTTTTGTACGGGCGTATCGCATACGCCCTTTTTGTAATAATATGGCATACGTTATTTTATTATCCCACTCATACCTACCTTTCCACTATCTCAAATCTCAGGTCTCAATACTCATATCTACCTTACTCATCCCTCAAGCTATCCACAGGGTTGGCTTTAGCGGCAAAGTAAGTTTTTGAAGATAGTACAAGGGTGGCAACAGCGGTTAGTCCAAAGCCTGCAACTACGAATATCCACCATGAAAGTTCTGTTTTATAGACAAAGTCATTTAGCCATTCATGCATAAAATACCAAGCGATAGGGAAGGCTATCAAGGAGGCAATGATCACCAGCAACAACAGGTTTTTTAATAATAAAAATATTATCTGGCTGATTGAAGCGCCAAGGACTTTTCGGATTCCTATTTCTTTGACTCTTTGGTTGGTGATAAAAACTGCTAGACCAAATAACCCTAAGGATGCGATTGTAATGGACAACCAAACTGCCCAACTCAACAGCTTCGATAGGTTCTGCTCTGTTTTATAAAAACTGGCAATCATATCATCAACGAATTTATAGTCGAATGTGTCTTCTGGATAGATCGTCTTAAACTTAGTTTCGATTTTACTTATAGCATTTTTCCAGGATTCAGGGTGATTTTTATCTAATGCAACATGCATCATATAGCCCGAATTACTGCTCCAATACATGGTAGGTCTTACGGCTTCACGGGCAGAAGAGATATTAAAATCCTTCATCACCCCGACAATGGTCGTTTGGCCATTGTTGAATGATTTGCCAATGGCATCCTCAGGTTTTTTTAAACCAAGAAGTTCTAACATCTTGAAATTTATAATACTTTCCGAAACAGAGTCAAGAACTCGAACGTTTCTACCCGCTATTAGTGGAATATTATAAACCTTAATAAAGTTCTCATCCCCGTTCCTGGCATCGAAGGTAACCATTTTCTTGTCCGAAGTACCTTGGTCATAATCCATTCCTGAGCTCATAAAACCATTGAATGCGGGCGATTGATTGCCAAAACTAACCGCATTTACCTCAGCTAAATTTTCCAATTCGGTCTTTAAGACCTTTCCCTTTTTCTCACGGTCAAAATTTGGAATATAAAAAGTAACCACAGCATCCTTATTGAAACCCATATCCATATTAATTGCATAATGAATCTGTTTGGATACTACCAATACAGCTATCAAAAATACCTGTGCCAATACAAATTGAAATATGGTTAATCCTTTTCTAACCCAAGCACTTCTGCTTAAATTACTGTTTTTAGAGGCCTGATTTTTTAATGCCATGATCGGTGAATAACCTGTCAGGACCCATGCCGGATAGAAACCCGCAATACAGGTAATAACCAACAATTGAAGAACTAAAAAAGCCATAACTTCCGGAACTGGAATTGATGATATCTTAAAGCCACTTGGAAGAAAACCTTCAAAGGCATGAGTTAATATTGGCAACATTAAAACCGATAATATGGTAGCAATTCCGGCAATCAAAAATGTTTCTAACAGAAATTGCTTTACTAAACTTGACTTCTTTCCCCCCAAGGTTTTCCTGATTCCAATTTCTTTTGCTCTTTCGGTAGATTGTGCTGTGGAGAGATTGATAAAGTTAATCGCACCCAGGGTTAGTAAGAAAACAGCTAATAAAATTAAATTTCTTAGGGTTGACTCCTTAACTGCATTATAATTGAACTTGATATCAAAATGAACCTCCTTTAGGGGTTGAAGGATAAAATTATCCTCCCAAGCGCCATCAACCTTCTCCTTGTTCTTGTTTAATATCTCAACAATTACCTTTTCAATAGTTTTAGGAGAAGTCCCCGGATTTAATAAAAGCAAACATTGATTGCCACCATTATAGTTAGACCATTGATCCCATGATTTAATCACCTTTAGTATAGCATTATTTTCAATAGTTGATAAGGAAATAATTCCGTCATATTTGAAATCAGAATTTTCTTTCATATCTGCAACGACTGCTCCAACGGTCAATTGTATGCTATCCCCATAAATGATCGTCTTGCCTATGATATCGGCAGGACTGGTTTTTGGATAAAAAACCTCAGCCTTGCTCTGAAACAAAACGATTTGATTAGGGCTCTTCAATGAATTAATATTCCCTGATAAGGTCTCTTGAGGATATATCTGAAAGTATTTTTCATTGCTAAATGTCAGTCCATCTTCATTTGGAAATACCTTTGGGTCACTATTGGCATCCTGTTGAATTTTCAACTTCGTTCTGCCCAATTCCAAATCTGGAACAACGGCTTCCACACCTGTCAATTCCGTTTGCATTGCCCGAATCAACGGAACTACAACAGCATTTCCTGTAAAACCTCCATCGCTGACAACCCGGTATACCCGGTCTCCATGCGGAAGATGCTTGTCAAAACTAAAATCATAGCGAACCATCAAAAAAATGATCAAGGTCGCACAAATTCCAATAGCCAAACTTATTACACTTATAGATGAAATCAGAAGGTTTTTCTTTAAGAATCTCCAAGCTGTATTAAATTGGTTCTTTAGCATAGCATTTTTTATTATTACAGTTAATAACCTTTATTTCTCAATCCTCACACCGACTTTTAATTCGTTAAGCGGTAAGGGTAAATTTTCAACCTAAGGCTATTTTATTTTATGGCCGAATGCTACAAATATGTCACCTCTGGGGTTCTTGATTTCGTTAATATTCCTTCTTCTTCGACTCTGTTATTTAATTTATGGCTTGATGCTACAAATATGTCACCCCTCTGGGGTTCTTAATTTTGCTAACATTTCTTCTTCCTCGCTCCGGCTCAAAGTACGTCTTTCCACTCTCTCATATCTCAAATCTCAATACTCACATCTATTCAAGGGCAAAGCCCTTGAATTAATTACTCATCCCTCAAGCTATCCACCGGATTTGCCAAGGCTGCTTTAATGGACTGGAAACTAATGGTCGCTAGCGAGATCAGAATAGCTGCTGCCCCCGCGATTACAAAATAATACCATTCAATATTGATGCGGTATTCAAAATCTTGCAGCCAATTATTCATTACCCACCAAGCAATAGGCGAAGCAATTAAAATGGATATTATTACCAGTTTGATAAAGTCCATGGAAAGGAGAGTAGTGATCTGCGGAACCGAAGCCCCTAATACTTTTCTTACAGCGATTTCCTTCATTCTGGTTTCTGCCATATAGGCGATCAAGGCAAGAAGTCCCAAACAGGAAATAAAGATGGTCAGGCCAGCAAAGAGCATCGCAATAGTACCTATTGCTTGAGCTTCTTTGAATTTATTTTCAAATACCTTATCAATAAAGTGATAGGAGAAGGGATAATCAGGATTGTATTTCTTGAATATGCCTTCAATTGTTTTTAAGTTGTCACTGGTAGAACGTGCTGGGTTTAGACGGTAATGAACAACACTAAAATAGGAAGATGGACCTAAAATAACCGTTGGTTCGGTTTTACCAAATGGTGATGCCATCACAAAATCTTTGATGACTCCTACAACAGTCAGCCTCCTGCCATCTCCATTAATAATGCTTCCCACAGGGTTTTTTAACTTCAATGTCTGAACCGCTGTTTCATTGATTAATACAGCATTACTATCTGTAGGAAATTTGTATACATCAATATCTCGCCCATTGATTAGGGTAAAACCTAAGGTTTTTACCCCATCAGCATCAGAACTGAAGCGATTAAAACTAATTTTTTTATCATCTTCCAAGGAGGCATCAGATGTAAACCCCCAGCCTGAACTATAGCGATCAGTAACTGGAGACATATTTTTGGAGACAGAAATCACAGCATTGCTTGAAAGAAGTTCATTTTTGATGCTTTTAAAGTTTTTCTCAACATTCCCTTCTATTTCTGTATAGATTAATCCATTTTCTTGATATCCACGATCTCTTTCTTTGCTATGATCAATCTGTTTATATACCACAACCGTTGCAATAATCAAGATGATAGCTAGTGTAAATTGAACGATAACCAATACCGAGCGCATGCTAAGTCCTTTGGTTGTTGCCTTGAATTTGCCTTTCAACGTACTTATGGGTTTAAATGCTGAAAGAAAAAATGCAGGATATGCACCCGCTAATAACCCTGTGAATAAAGCAAAGCCCAATAAAAACAACCAGGTTGAGGCTGTTAAAAATGAAATAGAGATATTCTTAGAAACTAATTCATTAAAGTGTGGGAGAGCAATAATAATGATGATAATCGAAAGTACAGCTGCGAGAAGGCTAATGAGAATACTTTCTGTCAGAAACTGGAATATAAGACTCTTTTTATCAGCACCAATAACTTTTCTTACGCCAACTTCCTTTGCTCGACGCTCAGATTTGGCCGTACTTAAATTCATGAAATTGATACAGGCAACCAATAGGATAAATCCTCCTATCCATGCAAATAAATTAACCAAGTCAATTCTGCCTGATTTAAATTCTCCACCTTTACCATTATTATATAAGAATTGATCCTTATAGGGATAGGCAAAAATATCAACTGTGCTTCTAATAGCTGAAGATGATGAATTGTTGTCACCATTGATATGGTCTCTTGTAAAACTCTTTATCTTATTGTTGAAATCAGAAAGTGATAATTCATTTTTTAAAAGGATATAAGTAAAAATGGAATTGTTGTTCCAATTTTCATCATAATAATTGATGCTTTTAGCATATTCCCAAGAAATTAAACCTTCAAAATCAAAACTTGAATTTGATGGGATATCCTCGATAACGGCTTGCACTTTGACTTGATCAACGGAGTCGATTTTTATGATTTTGCCTATAGGTTCTTCATCACCAAAAAGGTCTTTAGCCTTCTTTGCAGTTATGACTATTGATTTTAGATCATTAAGTAAGTTGGTCTTTTCTCCCTTCGCAATGGGAAAACTGAACATATTAAAGAACCCAGGGTCTACAAATGATAACTTGGTTTTTAATTTTTTATCTTGGTAGGTTGTCAAAAAATAATTCTCTCCGCTATATCTTGAATACGTTTCAATATCTGGAAATTCTTCTTTCATAGAAGGACCAAGTATCTTTGGAGTATAAACCCAGGCAAATTTTGAACCTTGGTGCTCGTCCCTATTGCTCATCACATACAAGCGATCGCTTTTCTCATGATAACGATCCATGGTCAGCATATTCTGTAGCCATAGCAAAATCATCAATGCTCCAGCCATACCTATTGCCAATCCAACAATATTAATGGCCGTAAATCCCTTGTTTTTCATGAGATTTCGCCAAGCTATTTTTATGTAGTTCTTAAGCATAATGTTTTAATATTATTGATAGTCGTTTTGAAATAGAGGAGATTTTCGCTGATCGCTCCACAACTATTAGGATTTTACTTTTACAATTGACCTCAGGAAAACTGATGATTGTTTTCTTCTGACAAACACGGTCGAACAATACTTCCGACTTTATAATAGTTGATGCTACTTCTCTTTTAATAGAAAATTCCTTGCTATTCTCTGCATACCAAGCTCCATCCAATGGAATGTATTTATTAAAGGCATGTTGAAAATTTAACCATGCCAATCCCGTCAAGAGCATTGTGATTCCTAGACCCCAAACCAGATTTTTATTCATAATTTTCTTACTCTTCTTTAGAAAATTTAGGGCTCCATTTATTGATTGATTTCCCATGGTCTTTGATTAGTTTTCAGATACCTAAATACCTGTGATTATTATTTCTATTAATATCTGTTTGGTACTTCCAATTCATTTGCCAAAATCATAAATAATTGAAAAGCAATGCTTTGTATGTTTTGACAAGATAATATATGTTCGTTTTCGGACGATTAGTTGTTCGATTTTGAATAAAGGGACAACAACTTGGTCATCCCTTACTTATTAATTAGGTAATATATTATTCATCTCGTAAACTATTCACCGGATTTGCCATTGCGGCTTTGATAGATTGATAACTCACAGTTAGGATTGTAATCAATAAAGCCAATACGGCGGTAAAAACAAAGATTTCCCAGCTGACATTGATTCTATAAGTATAGGTGCTGAGATATTTATTCATGACCCAATAGGCGATAGGAAAAGCAATCAGACAGGCTATTCCAATTAGTAAAATAAACTCTTTCGACAATAGCCTGGTAACGGAGAATACGGATGCACCTAGTACTTTACGCACTCCGATTTCTTTGGTTCTGCTTTCTGCCATATAGGCTGCCAATCCAAATAAACCAAGACATGAGATAATAATGGTCAGCCCTGCAAATAGTGCTGCAAGTTTTCCGGTTTTTTGGGTTTCCTTAAATTTCAAAGCATAAGCCTCGTCTACAAATTTGTAATCAAAAGGAAAATCAGGATTATATTTTTTGAAGATGGCCTCTGCTTTTTGCAGGGCATCTGTTGTCGTCAAGTTCGGATTGAAGCGGATATGAATATTATTCATCCAGCCGCTAGCTCCTTCAATAACCAAAGGTTTAACAGGTTCAAAAGGAGATTCTTGAATAAAATCTTTAATAACCCCAATGATTTGGAATTTTCTTCCACCATCATCGAAGATTTTGCCAATAGGATCTTGGAATCCCATGACCTTTGCTCCTGATTCATTAATCAAGGCGGACATAGAATCCGTAGGGAATTTGGTCAAATCAAAATCGCGACCTGCAATCAGAGTGAAACCCAAGGTTTCAACTACCTTATCATCGCCGGTTTGGCGGTTAAAATCAATAATGCTATTTGGATCCTTTCCCTCCCAAGTGAAGCCATTCCAACCACTCCAGCGCTCAGTTAATGGTGACATTAATCGGGTTATGGATTGCGCCACATTTTGATCCAATAGTTCATGCTTGATCAATTCAACATTTTTGGTGATTTCTCCAACCTCTGGAACATAGATGAGGTTCTCTTTTTCAAAGCCAAAATCACGATCTTGAGCATGTTTAATTTGTTTTTGGATAACAACAGTACTCACGATCAATATCAAGGCAATGCTAAATTGTGTAACTACAAGAATCTTCCTCGGGTTAATTTTTTGCTGAATACTATATAATCGACCTTTTAATACCTTGACCGGATTAAAGGATGATAAAAAGAAAGCAGGATATATACCAGCTAAAAAGCCAGTGAATAAAACAAATCCGCCGAGTAGCATCCAAAACCTAAAATCATGAAACGGAATCCTGAATTTCATGCCCACTAAATCATTAAAGGATGGAAGGACCAGGATAACAAGAATAAAAGCTATTAAACCTGAAATACAAGCCAGTAATAACGATTCTGAAAGGAATTGAAAAACCAAACTTCTTTTTTGTGCACCTACCACCTTTCTAATGCCAACCTCCTTTGCTCTCTTTTCACTTTGAGCTGTACTGAGGTTCATAAAGTTTATACAGGCAATCAATAAAATCAAGCTGGCAATCAGGATAAATGTTTTTACCATTTCTATCCTTCCACCTGTTACTTTTCCGTTTTCATATTTGTTGTATAAATAAGAATCTCCAAAAGAAGTTAGAAAATTCTTTGTTTTTACATCCGAATGCCTTGGAGTAATATCCTTTATTTGTTCTTGGATTTGAGGGAGCTGCTTTTTATCATTAATCTCCACGTATAAGTCAACAGAACTATTTCCCCATAGGTCATCTGAAAAACCAAGTTTTTCCATCAAGGTCCAAGGAACATAGTATTCATAGCCTTGAAAAATAAAATTAGGTTCTGTTTCCTTGATCACTCCTGTGACCGTAAGAATGTTGGCACTATCGAGTTTAATGGTTTTCCCCAATGCCTCGGTAGTTCCAAAGAGATTATCTGCAAGTTTTTCTGATAATACTATGCTGTTGGGGTTTATTAACATGGTATTTCTATTCCCATTGTATAATGGTAATTCAAACATGTTCAAAAACGCAGAATCTACAAAAGCACCTATCCCCGCTGGTACTTTTTTATCCCCAACTGTAAATAAGAACCCTCTGGTCCTACTTAATCGGGATACGTTTTTTATCCCTGAAATTTCTTCTTTTACAGTGGCCGCCAATGGCTTCGGTGTTGAAAACCAAGTTGCCGTATCCTTATCTGTTGCTTCTTGACTACCAACGATATAGAGATGATCTGTTTTTGGGAAATTCTTGTTGAATCCAAATTGAAAATTAACCCACAGCAAAATTAACATGGCTGATGCCATACCAATCGCTAAACCAACAATATTTATGGATGTAAAGCCCTTGTTCTTCTTTAAGTTTCGAAAGGCGATCTTAAAATAATTTCTTAACATAATTTTATTTGTTTAGCGATTTGGTAAAGTATTAAGATATACTACACTGCTGTAGTCGTTTCCAAGATTACTTGTCCATCCAGCATACGGATAACACGGTCTGAGAATTTTGCGTCATGTTCAGAGTGGGTAACCATAACGATGGTGGTTCCAGCTTCATTTAATTCGGTTAATAGTTGCATCACCTCATTACCATTGCTGGAGTCCAAGTTACCTGTAGGCTCATCGGCAAGGATCAACTTCGGATTGTTTACTACTGCACGTGCCACGGCAACACGCTGTTGCTGACCTCCAGATAGCTGCTGTGGGAAGTGGTTTCGGCGGTGCATGATCTGAACCTTTTCCAAAACTTCCTCAACACGCTTTTTACGCTCTGCCGCAGGTACATTGGTGTAAACCAATGGAAGTTCCACGTTTTCAAATACTGTTAATTCATCAATTAGGTTAAAGCTTTGGAAGACAAAACCAATGTTATGCTTACGCAAATCCGAACGCTTATTTTCCTTGAAGTGTGCAACCTCAATATTGTTGAAAAGATAACTACCTTCATCCAAATCATCCAATAAACCGATAATGTTTAATAGGGTAGATTTTCCACAACCCGAAGGGCCCATTACAGCAACAAATTCACCTTCCTTAATGTGGATGTTCACATCGTTTAAGGCAACGGTCTCTACCTCCTCGGTACGGTAGAATTTTTGAAGATTGGTTATTTTTATCATGTGTTTCTTTGTTTAAATAAATTAAAATAGAGTTTTATAATAGGTAATTGTTATTCGCTTCGCAATGTTTTTGTTGGGTTGCTTGTTGCTGCCCTCAAGGCTTGGGAACTAATGGTAAAGAGGGCGATAAGTAATGCCAATCCTGCAACGATAAGGAAAATCATCCAAGGCATATCCATGTGATAATTATACCCCTTTAACCAGTCCTGCATAAACCACCAGGCAACAGGAAAGGCAATCAAACATGATATCCCAACTAAAATAATAAATTCAGTGTTCAACATCTTCACAAGTCTACCGACTGATGCACCCAGAACTTTACGGATGCTGACTTCCCGCGCTCTTTGTTCAGCTGAAAATGAAGCCAATCCTAATAATCCCAAACAGGAAATAATGATGGCCAAAATAGAGAACAAACTAGCTAACTTTTGCAGCATCATTTCTGAAGAAAAATAGTTGTTAAAATCATCATCCAAAAAGGAGTAATTGAATGGAAAATCAGGGTTATACTTCTTCACGATTCCCTCAATCTCTTTCAATACCTTTGGAAAGTCGGCTCCCGTTTTTGTTTTGATGTTTAATATGCCATCTTCTACGCCAAAGGCTTGTCCTATAGACAGAGGAGCCAAAACCAAAGGTTCTGCTTCATCATAAATACTGTTGTAGACATAATTTTTCACAACGCCTGCAACGGTCAAAGCTTCTCCTTGAAACCTGATCAACTTCCCGGCTACTAAGCCATCTGGTTGAATCAGTTTCGCCATGCTTTCATTGATCAAAACCGAACTGCTATCGCCTAAAAGATTAGGTCTGAACGATCTACCATCCATGATTTTCATGCTTAAGGCATCTACAAAATCTTCATCTACAAAGGAAAATCCTATCAAGATCGAAGACTTCGGATCTTTACCATCCCATTCGAATGAAGAGGTATTAGAACCAACTTGCAAGACGCTGCCACGACTCAATCCTACAACTTCTACATTCCCGGTTGCCTTCAACTCTTGTTTGATTACAGGAATATGTTTCGACATATCCCCTAAAATATTCGTCATAATAACCTGACTCCGGTCAAAACCTAAATCACGGTCCTTGGCATACTGAATCTGAAGGTAAATGACAGAGGTACATATCATTAAGATAATGGCTGCTGTAAATTGTGCAATGACTAAACCTTTGCGGATAAGATTGCTTCTTCCAGCTTTTCTCTTGCCTCCTTTCAAAGTAGTCAATGGATCAAAAGAAGAAAGGAAAAATGCTGGATAACTTCCAGATATGATCCCAACTACCAAAATAATGGCAGTAATAAATCCAATTTGCTGCCAATTGCCAAAATCAATAGCAAGCTCTTTGTTGACCATGGTATTAAATGTTGGTAATCCTAGTTTAACCATTCCGATAGCCAAAATGCCGGCAAGAAATGCGAAAACTATGGATTCACCCAAGAATTGCATAATCAAGGAGCCCTTCTTGGCACCAACAATCTTACGCATGCTGACTTCTTTTGCTCTTTTTTCAGATCTTGCAGTCGACAGGTTCATGAAATTGATACAGGCAATTAATAAGACCAACCAAGCGATAGAAGTAAATAATCGAACGTTTTTTATTTTTCCATCTTTTTCAATGCCTTGTTCAAATCGATCGTACATGCGCCATCTTTCCATCGGGTACAGGAAATTCTCCGAATTAGCTTCTTTATCATTGTTAATCTCGGCTATATAATTCTTAACCTTCGCATTCACTGCATTTAAATCTGCATTTGGCTCTAATTGAACAATGGTTTGGATGCTGTTATTTCCCCAAGCGTCATATCCAAAATTTTTATTAGCTTCCAGTATTGTGAAATTCAGGAGCCAATCATATCGGTAATTCGTGTTTTTTGGAAAATCCTTGGTAACAGCTGATACCGTATAAACTTGATTGTTGTCAAACTTGATCGTCTTTCCAATTGGGTTATCATCATTGAAGAAGCGTTTGGCAGTGGATTCGCTCAAAACAATGCTGCTTGGGTTATCCAATGCTGTTTTTGCATTTCCTGCCAAGAATTCTGGATTGAGGATACTCAGAATTTCTGGATCCACATAATTTCCAGATTGGTAGATCTGTTTATCCCCAACCGTAAATAGTTTTGTATTGCCCCAGTCAATCCTACCTGCATTAAGAATTCCTGGAATATCCTTTTTTATCGCTTTAGCAAATGGACCTGGCGTAGCGCCAAATACATTGATGTTTCCATCATAAGTCTGCTTTGACTTGGCTACATAGATGTCCTTTTTATTGCTGAAATAATCGTTGTAGGAAAGCTCATCTTGAACCCAAAGGAAAATTAGGGCAGTTACTGTAATTCCTAAGGCTAAACCAAATATATTCAAGAAACTATATCCCTTGGTTTTCCAGAGGTTTCTAAAGGCGGATTTAATGAAGTTTTTAATCATAATTTAATTGTTGGTTGTTGATTGCCTTTAATTTTTCATTTATTCATTTGGACTTTTACCTTGTATAACTGCCGTCATCGAATTAGCAGATCATTGACGACAGTATTAAGGTAAAATCTTATTGCTTTATATTCAATTCCTGTATTTTATCATAGGTCTCATAACTCGATACCACCACTTTATCGCCAGGTTTTAATCCATTCAATACCTCATAGTATTCTGGATTTTGTCTTCCTAATTGGAGATCGGTGCGGTAAGCTGTTTTACCATCTTTATCCAATTTGAAGATCCAGTTTCCGGCAGTTTGTTGGTAGAATCCTCCTTTTGCCAATAAGATGGCTTTGGTTTCATCACTCAATGCTAAACGAATGGTCAGGGTTTGTCCTCGACGGATGCCTTCTGGTCTTTCTCCAACAAACTCCATGTCTACTTGGAACCTTCCGTCTTTCACTTGGGTGTAAACCTTTTTGATTCTCAATTCATAGGTTTTATTTCCAATAGAAAATTGTCCTTTTAGATCGGGAAAGATGCGGTTGATATAGTGTTCATCAATTTCTGCTCTTACCTTGAATCCGGTCAATACATCAATCTGTCCCAAACGTTCCCCAGGGTTTTTATTTTGTCCGACTTCCGCATCAAAGGAGGTCAATTGCCCATCAACCGGAGCACGAAGGATTAGATCGCCTACTTTTTTACGCATCAAATCCAATGCTTGCTGCGTACTTTGATAGGTTTTACGGTCTTGGTTCAACTTCTGGTTATTTGAAATTTCATCCTGTTTCAAGATCTGCTTGGTCAATTCCACACGCTCTTTTTGGTAATTATACTCGTTCAGCGATTTGTGATATTCCTGCGATCCAATAGCTTTCTCTGCCAATAGTTTTTTATTCAATTCGTAAACACGTTTCGATTCTTTATAAGCTTGTTCAACATCCGCCATCTGGTTTTTATTGGAGATGGACGCTTGTTGTGCATTGGTCTGTGCAATTTGTGCCTGCGTTAATAGGTTCAATACCTGGGTTTCATTCTGTACCAGACTTAACTCCATATCTGTATTGGAAAGACGCATAATCGGATCCCCTTTATGAAGATGAGCACCATCTTCCACATATTTTTCTTCAACACGGCCTCCTACAGAAGCATCCAGGTAAATGCTGCTGATCGGTAATACCGAACCGTTGATCGGAATAAATTCTTGAAATGTATCTTCTTTTACCTCGAAAATGGAAATACGCTCAGCATCTACATTCAATTTACTATTTCCACTGGTGTAATAGTAACTAGCTCCAATCAGAGCGACAATACCCGCAATTCCGGCAATAGTCAATATTCTTTTGGTATTCCACTTATTCTGTTTAATCGGTCTGTCCATGTAATTCTATATTCAAATTTGATAAATGCATAGACAAGGTTGTGCCAAAGTTTTAAGTGAATGAAAATCAACTGATTAAATAATTTTACCCTTTAATTACTGTTCGAAAGCGAACAGTAATTGTGCGATGCTGAACAATCTATTTACAGATTATTAAAAGGGCATATAATAATAAATGGACAAGCCCGAAAACAAGAATTTCCAAATAAATTTTTGGGATTTAAGCTTTATGGCTGAATTCGAAAAAAATAGGGGAAAAATATGGGAATAATTAGATGTTTTACCGGATTTTCTAGGGACTTTCTCCGGACCTTCTTCGGATCTTGTTCGAATTTTTGCGAAGAAGGTCCGAGGAAGGTCCGATAAACCTGTGGAGATAAGTAAATTTTGCTTTGAAGAAGAATTGTATTTAGCCTGAATACGACTACAGCGTAAAAATCCAATCCGAACTTATTTTGAGTGTTCATAAGCGAACACTTTCCTGTTCGAAGCCGAACAGGTTAACTGGACTATAAATATTAATATTTTGAAAATCAGCGTGTTAATTATTTGGCACAGCCTATGGAATGGAGTGGGAAATGAAATTTAGATGAAAAGAAATTACTATTACGTAATCATATTTGTTTGTTGTTTAGTTAGCACGGCAAAAGGACAGGGTGGCTCCCTGTCCTTGGCCGATTGCATTCAGCAAGCAATTCAAAATAACCCAAGCCTGAAAAAAAATGAACTTATTGTGGATCGTGCTGATCTACAACATAAACAAGCGAAATATGATCGCTTGCCTTCCTTGAATGCCAGTGTTGGCCATGATATATCCCAAGGAAGGACTATCGACCCGACTACCAATCAATACATAGATAAAAACAATAGCTCAGGGAGACAGTCCCTGAGCTTAAACGTCCCGATTTTTAACGGATTTGCGATTATTCATAATATTCGGATGCGTTCCAATGCCTTGGATGCCGGAAAATTGGAGTACGAAGGATTTGTAAATGATTTGAAGCTGGATGTAATTGAAGCTTATGTAAAAGTATTGACCGCTCAGGATATGCTGATGCAAACTGAAGGTCAATTAGCAGTTACCAAAGAGCAACTCCACCGAAATGAAATCTTGAATAAGGAAGGTGCTACCAATCCTGGTGATCTTTATGATATCAAAGGACAATACAGTAGTGATCTGAATACTGTAGAATTAACAAAGCAAACCTTAAATGATGCTCGGGTAACGCTTGCTGGCTTAATGAATATTGATGTTAATAGCCTTACGGAATTAGAATCCATAGATATCCCTGCCGAAATACAGGTGAAAAGTTCGGAGGAGTTATTTCAACAATCCTTAAATGCCTTGCCTCAATACAAAGCTATGGATTGGCGAATCAAGGAAATGGAAGAAGGAATTAAGGTTGCCAAGTCCAATTACTGGCCTAGCTTATCCTTAAGTGGTGGAATGAGTTCCAATTATAGTCGTGAAGGTGGGGCCGTTTTCAATCAGATCAAGAATAACTTAAGCAAGGGCGTTGGATTGTCTTTATCCATTCCTATATTCAATCAATTCAAGAATAGAACACAGGTTAGATTAGCACAAGTATCTTTAAGTGATGCTAACCTGAACCGGGATATTTTGAGAAATGAGTTAAGGATGCAGACGGCACAAGCGGTATTTAATTTGAACACAACCCAAAAGAATGTGTTGAATTTGCGCGATCAGGAAGTTAGTTACGCTGAATCCTTTAGAATCGCAACGGTTCATTTTGAAGCCGGCAATAGCAACTCCGTAATTTATTTAACTGCTAAGAATAAATTAGATGCCACCCGCAGTCAATTAATTATCAAACAGTACGAATGGTTGATGCAAAAATATGTGAATGATTATTATGCAGGTTCATTAAATTTATAGTTAACTTAGCTTGCGATGAAGAAAGCGACCATTTTAGTTGTCGATGACGACCAAGATTTATTAACTGCCACACGAATCCTATTAAGACCAAACGTTAAAGAAGTATTAGTAGAACATAATCCAGAGCGGTTAATGAATATCCTGGAAAAGAATCCAGTGGATATCGTTATGCTTGACATGAACTATAAGAGTGCGATTAATACCGGGAACGAGGGTTTGTTTTGGTTGTCGAAAATCAAGACCCATTTTCCGAAGGTTAATGTCGTCATGATTACAGCTTATGGGGCAGTGGATTTGGCTGTTAAATCCCTAAAACAAGGCGCTTCTGATTTTATCGTTAAGCCATGGCAAAACGAACAATTATTAAATACCTTAAATACCATTTACGAAGAGAGTAGGCCTAGCCAAAAGGATAAGGTTGTCGTTAATCCTCGAGACCAGCATGGTATTATTGGAAATTCTGCTATCATGGAGGATTTACAATACAAGCTGGATAAGGTTTCACCTACGGAAGCGAATATTCTGATCTTAGGTGAAAATGGTACCGGGAAAGATTTGATTGCCAATGCTATTCATCAACGTTCATTACGGGTGAAAGAGGCTTTTGTTAAGGTGGATGTGGGATCATTGACCGAAACCTTGTTTGAAAGTGAGCTTTTTGGATATAAGAAAGGTGCATTTACGGATGCACGTGAGGACCGAAAAGGACGTTTCGAACATGCTGATGCCGGAACTCTGTTTTTGGATGAAATTGGAAATATCAGTTTGCAACAGCAAGCAAAATTGTTGAGTGTTCTACAAAATAGGGCAGTAGTTCCATTGGGATCAAGTCAGCCTATACCAGTTGATATCCGATTGATTTCCGCAACGAATGTGCCTTTGAAGGTACTTGCTGATGAAAATCGATTTAGAAAAGATTTAATCTACAGAATCAATACCTTAGAAATTCAGGTACCGCCATTGCGAGAAAGGGTAGGCGATATTCCGCTATTGGCAGAGCATTTCCTAAAATTCTATAATGGGAAATACCATAAAAATGTAAGTGGATTTGAATCCGATGCCTTAACCAAATTAAAAGCATACCATTTTCCGGGCAATGTCAGGGAACTACAATATAGCATTGAGAGAGCTGTAATTATGTCTGATCAGGCGAGTATTCGTGCAGAGGATATCTTATTTTCTCCGATTGAGCAGCAGATTGAAGAAAAGCCCATCCTAAATGACTTCTCCTCGCATAACCTGGAAGAGATGGAACGTAAGGCCATCAAGTCTGCAATAGATCGGTTTAATGGGAATATCAGTAAAGCAGCCAAGGAATTGGGGCTTACTCGTGCAGCACTTTACCGTAGGTTGGAAAAATATAACCTGTAATCAATGAACAGGCTTGCCATAACAGATTTTTTTAAGATGCTGTTGCTTATAGTCTTGGCTATAGGGATCGCATTTTTAATTTTTAAAGGATTCTATCTTTATGCAGGTCTTGGCTTTTTATTTCTCCTCATCTTTTCTTTTCGCATGTTTTCAAGACATCGCTTCCTCTTGAAGCAGATGGTCGAGTTTTCAGAAGCTGTCAAATACCGTGATTTTACAAGAAGATTTGTTGTTAAAAGTGAAAAAACTGCTGAAGGAAAACTGTATTCGGCTTTTAATCAGATCAACGATGTTTATAAGAATATCAGTATTGATCAAGCGCTTCAACACCAGTATCTGAATAAAGTGATCAATATGTTGGATACTGCCATCATCTTTTATGATGCGGATTCAGGCAAGGTAATTTGGTTGAATGATGCCTTTAAGGATCTTTTTCAGGTGCCGCACTTGGGAAATATCTCCGGCATGGAAAAGCGTCATCCTGAGCTCTATCAAAAAACCATGCAGTTGAAAGTTGGCAAGCATCAAATGGAAACTGCCCATTCCAGCAAAGGAAAGATTAAGTTGCTCATGCAAAGTTCAGGCTTTGAAACCCAGGATGGATCCTTCAGAATTATTGTTTACCAAAATATCAATGAGGCCATTGACGAGACTGAAACCAGGGCATGGCATAAACTACTTCGGGTTCTGACCCATGAAATCATGAACTCTATTGGACCCATTAGCTCATTGGCTGAAACCTTACATGATCGTTTGGAACATTGGGAAGGTGAACAAGAAATTGATGATCTCAAACTTGGTATTTTCACCATCAAACGTAGGAGTGAAGGCTTATTGCAGTTTGCCAAGAGTTATCGTTTGATCAATAAAGTCGACCAGCCACAATTTTCAGAGATTTTAGTGATTCAGCTTTTCGAGAATATCTATCAATTATTGGAACCAACCTTGATTCAGAAAAATATCGATGTTGATATTATCATTAAGAATACGCGGATGATTCTGAGAGCGGATTTGAACTTATTAGAACAGGTAATCATAAACCTGTTGTTGAATGCAATTGAGGCGGTCAAGGAAGTCGAAGAGCCCTATATTAGTTTGTCTGCTATCGAAACGCGGGATATTATCCAATTGAAGATTCAGGACAATGGTGGGGGTATGTCTCCAGAGATTCAGGAGCAGATCTTTACGCCCTTCTTTACCACCAAGAAAACCGGTACAGGAGTGGGTCTGACCTTGAGTAAACAAATCATGTTGATGCATGGTGGAAACATTTCTGTAGACAGTAAGGAGGGTGAAGGAAGTACTTTTACCCTACAATTCTAAAGCAATTTGTATTTTTGTGCCGCAATGCGGTATCTTTTCAATTATATCTATCATTTTTTGATTTCCAATAGTCGTCATGGCACACATTCTCCATTTGTGTATGCGTTGGCCGAAAAAGTGATCTATAATCCTACCTTTAAAAGCAAACATCACGTAGATTTCCCAGAGGGATTTAAGGTTAAGTATTATTCCAAACTAAAGAATATCCTGAGCTTTTGGGAAATTGAAAAGTTGACTGATGATTTAAAGGAAAACAATTCCGAAGCCTATTGGGTAAAAACTATCCGAGATGAGGAGGAGTTAATTTCTCTTATTGATTCTGGAAAGATTCTGATTATCCATGAGCCATATAAGCAAATCAAGAAATGGAAAACCCTAATCTCCAATGAGGAGGTTACAGTTTCCATCAATTTATTTCATTTTGGAATCATCTTGAAAAGAGAAGGCCAACGTAAAGAAGACTTTTTATTGAGGTACCTGAATTAGGAAAAATTAAAAAGCTTCACTTATACTGAGGTAGAAGCCAGATTGTCTTTTTTCGCCGGGTCTTTGCTCGCCATAGGCGTAATCAAAGCGGATGCTACTATTATGTTCCAAGCTGAAGAAATATCTGAGTCCAGCACCAAATGATGGAACCAAACGCATATCATGTTGTTTGGAGAAGGTACTCCCTGTTCCCAGAAATCCATTGATCCCAATTCTTGGGTGGAATCTATATCTTAATTCTGCTTGAGCCGTCAGGTAATTTTTATCCTTATATCGACCGAGGTAATAGCCACGCATGGTCATATCACCACCCAAATCGCGCATAACGTAAAACGGAACATTCTTCCCATAGGTACCACGATATAAACCCTGAGCAGCGACTGTCAATTGTTTTGTAATCGGGTAAAAGCCGCGAAGATCTAATTCTACCTGATTTCCTATAAAGTTGTCTTTTCCAAATAAATTAGGAGCTACGCTATATTTTGCACGGGAGTAAAACCCTTTGGTAGTGTAAGTGGTATTATTTCGGGTGTCATATAAGGCAGAAACCCCGATAGCCAAATATTGTCCACCTTCTTTACCATATACTTCCGGGGATTCAAAGACGCCACCGGCTTCCATGTCATTAAATTGAAAATTCTCGTAATTCAAGTTCAGTCCGGCATAAAAGTTAGGGGCGAATCTTTTTTCACCATCTAATTTGATGCGGTAAAGTTTTTGATCGAGGTAATCTTCATCGGATTTCCAGGTGTCATTTCCAATTCCGTAGAAGTTAAATGGCCAATCTCTGAATCGCATTTCACTGAGGATATGGTAGTCATTGTTTTTGGTCCAGATGTCGGAAGTTAACTTGATATTTTTTTGTTTTTTGGTGGTAAGCGTTCCGATGAGTGTTACATTGGAGGTTCTGCTATCAAGATTTTCTTTATCAATATAGAAATTATAGGTCCCTGCGATACCGTATTCGAAACCTGTTTCTTGGGCATATCCAATTGCGGGGAGTACGACGAAACTTCCGGAACGGGAAGAATCTTTCTTGGAGGAGACGAACTTTTGGATGAATTTTTGGATGATGCCATTCTTTTCTTGGGCATTACTTTGGGAAGGAAAGCAGGTAATGGAAGTTAAAATGGCGCAGAGTATAGTATATTTTTTCAAATCAAATGCAGTTAAAGGGACAAATATAGGGTATTGAATTGAATGGGATATGAAAATTATTTACTTGCATATCAATGATATGGTTTTCAGGAGCAAAAAAAATGACCAAATATTTTTGATATGTTCAGCGGTTAGCTATCTTTGCAACATCAAATCGGGAGAATAGGTACTGAAATGATGTTGTTCTTTAAGTAGAAAAAAAAATAAAAATAAAACTTGCGAATATCAGATTAATATTAGATTTTTGCACTCGCTATCCAAGGATAGACGTTCTTTAAAACAGAAAGTTTTATTAAATTAAATATGCCTCCTTAGCTCAGCTGGTAGAGCAACTGACTTGTAATCAGTAGGTCATTGGTTCGATTCCGATAGGAGGCTCAAAACAACGCAAGTTGTAGGTCTGGAGGGGTTCCAGAGCGGTCAAATGGGACGGACTGTAAATCCGTTGCTTCGGCTTCGAAGGTTCGAATCCTTCTCCCTCCACCAAAAAAGTTTGTCCTTATCCTTTCGGGGTTCCTGAGTGACAAACTCTTAAGCGGAAGTAGCTCAGTTGGTAGAGCGATAGCCTTCCAAGCTATAGGTCGCGAGTTCGAACCTCGTCTTCCGCTCAATTTATAAAACAAATCTAAGTCTCTGTCTTCTTAAACATTTATTTTTAAAAAGGGTAGAGGCTTATATCTGTAAATAAGCTTTTTGTAAGCCGAAGTAGCTCAGGGGTAGAGCACTTCCTTGGTAAGGAAGAGGTCGTGGGTTCAAATCCCATCTTTGGCTCGAATACATAAGTTTTGTAACTTTGTAAGATTAATTAAAAGAAATATTTTATAATTACTAATTCGCATAAACATGGCAAAAGAGAAATTTGACCGTAGTAAACCGCACTTAAACATTGGTACTATCGGTCACGTTGACCACGGTAAAACAACTACAACAGCTGCTATCACTAAAGTTTTAGCTGATAAAGGTTTTTCAGAGGCTCGTTCATTTGATTCAATTGACTCTGCTCCTGAAGAGAAAGAGCGTGGTATCACAATTAACACTTCACACGTAGAATACCAAACAGCTAACCGTCACTATGCACACGTTGACTGTCCAGGTCACGCCGATTACGTTAAGAACATGGTAACGGGTGCTGCACAGATGGATGGAGCTATCATCGTAGTTGCTGCTACAGATGGTCCTATGCCTCAAACTCGCGAGCACATCCTATTAGCTCGTCAGGTAGGTGTTCCTGCGTTAGTAGTTTTCTTGAACAAAGTAGACTTAGTTGATGACTCTGAGTTATTAGACTTAGTTGAAATGGAAGTTCGTGAATTATTATCATTCTACGAATTCCCAGGTGATGACGTTCCTGTAATCAAAGGTTCTGCATTAGGAGCTTTGAACGGTGAGACTCAGTGGGTTGATTCAATCATGGAATTAATGGACGCGGTAGATAACTACATTCCAATTCCTCCACGTTTGACAGATCTTCCTTTCTTGATGCCTATCGAGGACGTATTCTCAATCACTGGTCGTGGTACAGTTGCTACAGGTCGTATCGAAAGAGGTGTAATCAACTCTGGTGATCCAGTTGAGATCTTAGGTATGGGTGCTGAGAACTTGAAATCTACAGTAACAGGTGTTGAGATGTTCCGTAAGATCTTAGATTACGGTGAAGCAGGTGATAACGTAGGTTTATTGTTACGTGGTATTGAGAAAACTGATATCCGTCGTGGTATGGTTATCTGTAAACCAGGTTCAGTAACTCCTCACACAGACTTCAAAGCAGAGGTTTACGTATTGTCAAAAGCAGAAGGTGGTCGTCACACTCCGTTCTTTAACAAATACCGTCCTCAGTTCTATTTCCGTACAACTGACGTAACTGGAGAAATCACTCTAGAAGAAGGTACTGAAATGGTTATGCCAGGTGATAACGTAACAATCAGTGTTAAATTGATCAACGCTATCGCAATGGAAAAAGGTCTACGTTTCGCTATCCGTGAGGGTGGTCGTACAGTAGGTGCTGGTCAGGTAACTGAAATCGTAAAATAATCTTTAGAGATTATCTACATAAGAAATAAGCTAATTGGCTCATGCTAATTAGCTTATTTTTTCAAAGATTATCAGTTTTTTGTTCGGCATTACAGCCTGCAAATCTATTCATGCGGAATTGGTAGCATGAATAATTTTCTGATTTTCTGAGGTTTAAATCGTTCTGTTTCCTGATGTTCAGGGAATTGATATTGTAGAATCACAGCAAGGGTTTTACAACAAAAAAAATCTTTCGAAAATCGGAAATAAATTGAAATAATATTTGCTGCAATGGGGTCTAAAGCCTATATTTGCAACATCAAAAAAATCTACACGGGCATAGTTCAATGGTAGAATAGAGGTCTCCAAAACCTTTGATCTGGGTTCGAATCCTGGTGCCCGTGCTAATAAAAATAGAAACTTAAAAAATGGCAAAAGTACTTGATTTTATTAAGGACTCTTATACAGAGGTTACCGAGAAAGTGACTTGGCCTACTTGGGCTCAACTGCAAAGTCATGCGGTTATTGTACTTGTTGCATCTGTTATTATTGCATTGGTAATTTTCATAATGGATAAAGCATCAAGCAATGTAATGGAACTGCTGTACAATACAGCGTCTTAATTTTCTAATCCAAACAGTATTATGGCAGATCAAAGTTTAAAGTGGTACGTTGTGCGTGCTGTGAGCGGAAAAGAGAAAAAGGTAAAACAATACCTGGAAGCTGAAATTAACCGCTTAGGCATTCAACATTTGGTAACACAAGTGTTAATCCCGATGGAGAAATACTACCAAATGCGCGATGGCAAGAAAGTTGCCAAAGAACGTAACTACTACCCTGGATATGTTTTGATCGAAGCGGCATTAGACGGTGAGATCGAACACGCAATCAAAAACGTAAATAGCGTTATCGGATTTTTAGGCGATAAAGCAGGTAATGCAATCCCTTTACGTCCAGCTGAAGTTAACCGTATCTTAGGTAAGGTTGATGAAATGGCAGAACAAGGTGAATCCATCAGCGTACCTTATTACGTAGGTGAAACCGTGAAAGTAAATGACGGTCCTTTCAATGGATTTACTGGTGAAATTGAAGAGGTTCATGAAGACAAGAAAAAATTAACCGTAATGGTGAAAGTATTCGGTCGTAAAACTCCTCTTGAATTGAACTACATGCAAGTTGAAAAAGAATAAAAGATATTTAGGAGTTAGTATATAAATACTGACAATTTAAATAAAGATAACAAAAGCCTTATCCATCTGGATAAGGCTTTTTGCTTTTCAGAAATTTTTATCCCAATTGACTTGGGAAACATTCAGCGCCTCCCAATGGCTCTCATTCTATGCTGATAATTTGTATATTTAGCAATTGAATCACCTAAATTAATGATGTTACATCCTGAAACCAACTTGCCTAATTTAACGGCTCCAAAGAAAATTCGTGTTCGCGCAATTGATATTATGCGAGGCTTGACCTTGTTTCTGATGTTGTTTGTGAATGACCTGTATATGCCAGGAGTGCCGAAGTGGATGTTGCATACCGAAGCACAAGTGGATGGAATGGGATTGGCGGATTGGGTGTTTCCTGGATTCCTGTTTATGGTTGGAATGGCAATACCTTATGCGGTAGCCGCGAGACGCAAAATAGGGGAGCCAACCTGGCAAATCTGGTTTCATATCATTAGTAGGTCCATTAGTTTGATCATAATCGGGCTTTTGGTGGTGAATTCTTCCAGCTTAAATCCGGAGTTGACAGGGATGAATAAATTACTTTGGTTGGGCTTGGTCTATGTCTGTATATTTCTCATCTGGAATAATTACCCCAAGGATAAACATCGTAATTTATTTATCAGCCTCAAATGGATTGGAATCATTGGCTTGGTCATTTTGGCCTATTTGTTTCGGTCCGGTACTGCAGAATCAGTGGGTTGGTTTGAAAAAAGCTGGTGGGGTATCTTAGGACAAATCGGCTGGGGATACTTGGTTGCCGGATCAGTTTACCTCCTCCTAAAGGACAAACTATGGGCAGCCTTTTTGGCCATAATATTCTTTTTATTTCTGAATGTTTCCTCCTTAAATGGATGGATCCCGAATATTATTTCTTTCCAAGAATTCTTTGATGTGGTACTTCATGGTAATGTACCGATGATTGTGCTTTCAGGATTGGCAGCAACCCTAATTGTTAAAAAGTATGCAACAGATTGGAGGAAATTGGCTATTTATTTAACCTTATATGGATTGGTCAGTTTGATATTGGGATTGATCTTCCATCAGTGGTTTATAGTTTCCAAAATTCGAGCTACCCCTTCCTGGGGGCTCTTGTGTAATGGAATCAGCATTATACTATTTGTCCTGATATATTACCTGATTGATGTACGAGGAAATTCAAAATTCAGCAAGCTATTTGAATCTGTAGGACAAAATTCATTGACCACCTACTTGGCACCTGATCTCATCTATTTTTTGGTTTGGGGCTTGGCAATACCTTTGTTTTTCTATAAACAGATGGATCATATGTGGTTGGCGGTACTAGGTTCTTTGGTCTGGGCATATCTTATGCTCTGGTTTGGCATCCTCTTGAACCGTATGGGTATTAAACTTAAACTCTAATTATAATATGAAAAGAAATCACATTAATCAGCTATTGTTCCTGGGTTTGATTTTATTGCTAGCAGTTCCATTTAACCTGTTTGCAAAAAATAAGAAACCTATTATTATTGCCTATGTCACTTCAGGGAAAGGCCCCCTTCCGGATCCGAACCTGATTAGTCATATCAATTATGCTTTTGGACATGTTAACAAAACTTTTAATGGAGTAATTGTGGATAACCCTGAGCGTTTGAAAGAAGTAGTTGCATTGAAGAAACAAAGTCCAGATTTGAAAATTCTTTTATCCATTGGAGGATGGACGTCGGGTAGATTTAGCGAAATGGCCGCAGATGCCAATAATCGATTGGGCTTTGCGCGTGATTGCCAAAAAATTGTGAAGGAGTTTAATCTTGATGGGATTGATATAGATTGGGAATACCCAACCAGCAATGAAGCTGGAATTTCATCTTCTCCAGATGATACCAAGAACTTTACCTTGCTGATGAATGACATTCGGAAGGCGATAGGGAAAAAGAAACTACTGACCCTTGCTACCATTGCAGATGGAAGGTTTATTGACTTTAAGGCGATTGATAAGGATATAGATTTTGTAAATATCATGATGTATGATGTTTCGAAACCTCCATTGCAACATAATAGTCTTTATGATTCTGATTTGGCAGGAAGGATTACCCTTGTGGGGGCCTTGCAAGCACATATTGATGCAGGAGTACCAAAGAAAAAGTTGGTGATGGGAATTCCATTTTATGGAAGAGGAGATAAGAAACAAGTTAGTGATTTCGTATTGTTCAAGGATGTTCCTAAGCTGACCCAATTTGAGGAGAAATGGGATGATCAATCCAAGGTTCCCTATTTGGTGGATAGCACAGGAACTCTGGTGTTGACTTTTGAAAATGAGAAATCCATTCGTGAAAAAGCGGCCTATATCAAATCCCAGGGAATATTGGGTGCGATGTATTGGGAATTTAAAGGCGATGATGCGAACCTGACCTTGAGCAAAGCCTTATATGAAGGGTTGAAATAGGAAAGATAAACAAAATGTCATTTAAATTGTTGATATTTAGGGAATAGTGAATTCATTTTCTGTTTAAACTAAAAATTCAAGCTTATGGAACTTACAAGAATAAAACCCAATTATTTGGGCTATGTAGGGATATTTTGTCTCCTGAACATTGGTCATATCGCATTTGCTCAAGATAATGAGACAGCTTATTTTTCAGATATTACAGAGAGTAGTTTGCCCCTAGATCCAAAAACACATGCCTTGGATGTGGCATTGGTTGATGTCAATGGAGATGGTTCTTTGGATATTGTCCTTGCTTTAGAAAATCAGCCCAACAGGTTATATATCAATGATGGGAATGGGAATTACAGCTGGAAGAAGGATGTTTTTGCCAATGAAAACAATGATACCGAACATGTTCGGGTTGCAGACATGGATAATGACGGCTTTGCGGATGTGGTATTTGTTGCCGAAGATAATAAGACCCATGAATATTACTTGGGCAATGGAGATGGTACATTTCGAAATGTATCTGACCGCTTACTCGGAAAGAGCGAAGGGAATGGTTTAGATATAGGCGATGTGAATGGGGATGGTCTTCCCGATATTGTCATTGGGAATACTGGAGAGGGAGCTCGCACATTTGTTTGGTTGAATGATCCGGATAAACCTGGGTATTTAAAGAATTCGCCAGAAGGTAGTGTTCCGGACAATCATGATGAAGTTCAGTCGGTGAAATTATTTGATGCCGATGGAGATGGTGATCTGGATATGGTCTTAGGAACTGAAACACCACCAAGTCGCTTATACTTCAATGATGGAAAGGGAAATTTTACGGAGAAGGAAGGTGCATTACAGACTTCGGAGCCCTTGCATAGTCGAGAGGTGATTGTATTTGATGCGGATGGAGATGGCAAAGAGGATATCTTTTTTGCGAACCTGACGAGTAATGGTGGACAGAAGGAGCGGAACCCTACCGGTAGATTATTTATGAACAAAGGGGATGGGAAATTTGTAGACGAGACGGATTCCCGTATTCCGGCCTATTCATTTTCGACTTACGCGTGTAATGTGATTGATTTTGATCGGGACGGGGATCGGGATATAATTTTAAGTGCATTAAAGATTCCGCCATTTGAGGCAATGCAGGTTCAGGCTTTGCGGAATGATGGTTCTGGGAAGTTCAGTTTTGCGACGGAGGAGGTTATTCCGAAGGTTACGGTAGAGCGGTCTTGGGGGATTGATGTTGGGGATGTGAATGGGGATAAGATTCCGGACCTGATGATAGGAGCTTGGGGGGACCAAGTTCGCTTATTACTAGGTAAATAAAAAAATAAAAAATACTTTTTTATTATCAGATATTTAGTTATCTTTGCACCTCGTTTGGTTGCAAAACTATGTTTTGTGGCTATCGAAAATTAAATGTTACGTTATTGCTTCCAACTTACTAACAAACATTTAACAAATTAAATCACAGAAAAAATGGCAAAAGAAGTCAGTGCGTTAGTAAAATTACAAGTGAAGGGCGGAGCTGCGAATCCATCTCCACCGGTAGGACCTGCATTAGGTGCTAAAGGTGTGAACATTATGGATTTCTGTAAGCAATTTAACGCTCGTACGCAAGACAAACCAGGTCAAGTATTACCTGTTGTGATCACTGTATATGCCGACAAATCTTTTGATTTTATCATTAAAACTCCACCGGTAGCTGTTCAATTAAAGGATGCGGCTAAGCTTAAGAGCGGATCGGGAGAGCCTAACCGTAAGAAAGTTGCTTCCATTACATGGGATCAAGTAAAAACGATTGCGGAAGATAAGATGCCAGATTTGAATGCATTTACTGTAGAATCAGCTATGAGAATGGTTGCTGGTACAGCGCGTAGTATGGGTATCACTGTATCTGGTGATGCTCCTTGGAAAAATTAATTAACGAAATCAGTTTAAGACAGTGGCTAGATTAACAAAAAATCAAAAAGCGGCACTATCCAAAATTGAAGCTGGTAAGGCATACTCTTTAAAGGAAGCGTCAGCTTTAGTTAAAGAGATCACCAACACCAAATTTGATGCTTCTGTGGATATCGACGTTCGTTTGGGCGTAGATCCTCGTAAAGCAAATCAAATGGTTCGTGGTATTGCAACATTGCCACACGGTACTGGTAAGACGGTACGTGTATTAGTTTTGTGTACTCCTGACAAGGAGGAAGAAGCTAAGGCGGCAGGAGCAGACTACGTAGGTCTTGATGACTATATCAGCAAAATCGAAGGTGGTTGGACTGACGTTGACATTATCATCACAATGCCTAGTGTTATGGCGAAAGTAGGTAAATTGGGTCGTATTTTAGGTCCAAGAAACTTAATGCCTAACCCTAAAACAGGAACAGTAACTACGGAAGTAGGCAAAGCTGTTACTGAGGTAAAAGCTGGTAAGATCGACTTCAAAGTTGACAAAACAGGTATCATCCACACTTCAGTTGGTAAAGTGTCTTTCGACGCAGATAAAATCTATGATAACGCATTAGAAGTGTTACAAACAATTTCACGTTTGAAACCATCTGCAGCAAAAGGAACGTACTTCAAGAGTATTCACATTTCTTCAACTATGAGTCCTAGTATTCATATTGAAACTAAATCAGTAGCAGGAATTTAATCATGAGAAAAGAACTTAAACATGAAATTGTTGAAGCTTTAGCAGAACAGATTAAATCTTACGGTAATTTTTACATTACTGATACTGCTAATCTGACAGTAGAGAAGGTGAATAATATTCGTCGTAAATGTTTCGAGCAGGGAATCGAGATTAAAGTTGTGAAAAACACTTTAATTAAGAAGGCGTTGTTAGAGGCTGGCGTAGATTCAGAAGAGATCTTTGGCGTATTAAAAGGAGCGTCTACATTAATGTTTTCCGAAACAGGAAATGCTCCCGCGAAATTGATCAAACAATTACGTAAAGAAGGTGAAAAACCGGTATTGAAAGCAGCATACATTCAAGAGACTGCTTTCGTAGGTGACAACCAACTTGATGCATTAGTAACTCTTAAATCTAAGGAAGAACTTATTGCAGACGTTATTGCTTTACTTCAATCTCCTGCGAAGAATGTTATTTCTGCACTTCAATCAGGCGGAAATACAATTTCAGGCTTAGTAAAAGCTTTAGAAGAAAGAGGCTAACGAACCCTCACATTAACAAACGTTCGTTAAATTTTAATTAACAATTTTTTTAAAAGAACATTCAAAAATTCAAAATAAAATGGCAGATTTAAAACAACTTGCTGAACAGTTAGTTAACTTAACAGTAAAAGAAGTTAAAGAATTAGCTGATATCTTAAAAGACGAATACGGTATTGAGCCTGCTGCTGCTGCTGTAGCTGTTGCTGCTGCTCCAGGTGCTGGTGATGGTGCTGCTGCTGCTGAAGAGAAAACATCTTTCGATGTTATCTTGAAAGAAGCTGGTGGTCAGAAATTAGCTGTCGTAAAATTAGTTAAAGATTTAGCTGGTTTAGGTTTGAAAGAAGCAAAAGACTTAGTTGACGGTGCACCTAAAGAATTAAAAACTGGTGTTTCTAAAGACGAAGCTGAAGCTTTGAAAAAACAATTAGAAGAAGCTGGAGCTGTTGTTGAGATTAAGTAATCTCGCATAAAGCACCAAAAACTTAGACTCTGATAGTCCAAATCTATCAGAGTCTATTCCTGTTTATAAATATTTGTATGGATCAAGCCGCTGCTGATGCTTGATCGGAAGGCTAAATCAGCAGATGTTAGCTCAGTTTTTTAAAACTAAATTCTTATTCCCTTGGCAAACAATAATATTCAAAAAGAAAGAGTAAATTTTGCGACAAGTAAGAAGGTAATTGATTATCCGGATTTCTTGGACGTGCAATTAGAGTCTTTCAAGGAGTTTTTTCAATTAGAAACTACTTCTGACAACCGCCATCAGGAAGGGCTTTACAAGGTTTTCGCAGAAAACTTCCCTATTTCTGATTCAAGAAACATCTTTGTGCTAGAGTTTTTGGATTATTTCATTGATCCACCGCGTTATGATATTCAAGAGTGTATTGAACGTGGATTGACTTATAGCGTACCTTTAAAGGCTAAATTGAAGTTGTCTTGTAATGATGAGGAACACGAAGATTTCGAAACCATTGTACAAGACGTGTATTTAGGAACTATCCCGTACATGACTCCAAAAGGTACATTCGTTATCAATGGAGCTGAACGTGTTATTGTTTCTCAATTACACCGTTCCCCTGGTGTGTTCTTTGGTCAAAGTAGACATACCAATGGTACTAAACTTTATTCTGCTAGGGTTATTCCTTTTAAAGGTTCTTGGATTGAATTTGCTACAGACGTGAATAACGTGATGTATGCTTATATCGATCGTAAGAAAAAATTCCCAGTTACTACCTTGTTACGTGCAATCGGTTTCGATTCGGATAAGGAAATCTTAGAACTTTTCGACCTTGCAGATGAAGTAAAAGTTAGTAAATCTGGATTGAAGAAATACGTTGGTCGTCGTTTAGCGGCTAGAGTATTGAACAAATGGACAGAGGATTTCGTGGACGAGGATACAGGTGAAGTAGTATCTATCGACCGTAACGAGATCATCCTTGAACGTGAAACCGTATTAGAAGAAGACCACATTGACTTGATCATCGAAGCTGGTGTCAAATCCATCATCTTGACAAAGGAAGATGAATCGAACAATGCGGACTATTCAATTATATATAACACTTTACAAAAAGATACTTCGAACTCAGAGAAAGAAGCGGTAGAGCATATCTATCGTCAATTACGTAACGCAGAACCACCTGATGAGGAAACTGCACGTGGTATCATTGACCGTTTATTCTTCTCGGATAAACGTTACGATTTAGGGGATGTGGGTAGATACCGTATCAACCGTAAATTGAAACTTGATACTCCTTCTGACACGAAAGTATTAACTCGTGAAGATATTATTGCTATCGTGAAGTATTTGATCAACTTGATCAATTCAAAAGCTGAGGTGGATGATATCGACCACTTATCTAACCGTCGCGTTCGTACGGTAGGTGAGCAATTATATGCTCAATTCGGAGTAGGTCTAGCTCGTATGGCTCGTACTATCCGTGAGCGTATGAATATTCGTGATAACGAGGTGTTTACACCTACTGATTTGATTAATGCTCGTACATTATCATCAGTAATCAATTCATTCTTCGGAACGAATCAGTTATCACAATTTATGGATCAAACCAACCCATTGGCTGAGATTACGCACAAGCGTCGTTTATCAGCATTAGGTCCAGGTGGTCTTTCAAGAGAGCGTGCTGGTTTCGAGGTACGTGACGTTCACTATACGCACTACGGTCGTTTGTGTACTATTGAAACTCCAGAGGGTCCAAACATTGGTTTGATTTCATCATTATCTGTTCATGCGAAGATCAATAACTTAGGATTTATCGAAACTCCATACCGTATCGTTTCTGATGGTAAGGTTGTAGTTGATAAACCAGTTGTTTATTTATCAGCAGAGGACGAGGATGATAAGACAATTGCGCAAGCAAATGCATTATATGATGATAAAGGTAATTTCTTAGATGCGAAAGTAAAAGCAAGATATGAGGGTGACTTCCCGATTATTGAGCCTGAGAAATTAGACTATATGGACGTTTCTCCGAACCAGATTACATCAATTGCGGCTTCATTGATTCCATTCTTGGAGCATGATGATGCCAACCGTGCATTGATGGGTTCGAACATGCAGCGTCAGGCAGTTCCATTGTTGCGTCCGCAAGCACCGGTTGTAGGTACAGGATTAGAAGCTCGTGTAGCGAAAGATTCACGTACATTGATCAATGCTGAAGGAAATGGTACAGTAGAATATGTAGATGCACAAGAAATTCACATCCGTTACGATAGAAACGACAATGATCGTTTAGTATCATTCGACGACGATGTGAAAGCATATAGATTAACGAAATTCAAGAAAACCAACCAGAATACTTGTATCAACTTGAAGCCGATCGTTACGAAAGGACAACGTGTTGAAAAAGGACAAGTATTATGTGAGGGCTATGCAACTGAAGATGGTGAATTAGCATTAGGTAGAAACTTGAAAGTAGCGTTCATGCCTTGGCAAGGATACAACTTTGAGGATGCGATCGTAATTTCAGAGCGTGTTGTATCACAGGATTTATTCACTTCATTACATATTGAGGAATTCGAACTAGAGGTTCGTGATACAAAACGTGGTGAGGAAGAATTGACTGCAGATATTCCTAACGTTTCAGAAGAAGCTACGAAAGACCTTGATGAAAACGGTATTATCCGTGTTGGTGCTGAGGTTGGCGAAGGTGACATCCTAATTGGTAAGATTACACCAAAAGGAGAGTCAGATCCTTCACCAGAAGAGAAGTTATTACGTGCGATCTTTGGTGACAAAGCGGGTGACGTGAAGGATGCTTCCTTGAAAACTCCACCATCTATCAAAGGTGTGGTAATCGATACGAAGTTATTCTCTCGTGCGAAGAAAATGTCTAAAGAAGTTGAACGCAAAGCTTTAGAGAAATTAGAAGTAGCTCACGACAGAAATATCAAGATTCTTAAAGATCGTTTAGTTGAAAAATTATTCACGATCGTAAATGGTAAAACTTCACAAGGTATTTACAATGTTTACAAAGAGTTATTGGTAGCTAAGGGTGCTAAATTTACTCAAAAGATTCTTACTGATCTTGACTATAACAACGTAAATCCTACAGGCTGGACTACAGATGATGACAAGAATGATATGATCAAACTTGCATTGCACAACTACAACATTAAAGTTAATGAGGAGTTAGGTGCATTCAAGCGCGAGAAATTTGCAATCTCTGTTGGTGATGAGCTTCCTTCAGGAATCGTTCAGATGGCAAAAGTATATGTTGCTAAAAAACGTAAGCTGAAAGTAGGAGATAAGATGGCGGGACGTCACGGTAATAAGGGTATTGTTGCACGTATTGTACGTGATGAGGACATGCCATTCTTAGAAGACGGAACTCCAGTAGATATCGTGTTGAACCCACTAGGGGTACCATCGCGTATGAACCTTGGACAGATTTATGAAACTGTATTAGGTTGGGCCGGACAAAAATTAGGTGTTAAATTCGCTACTCCAATCTTTGATGGTGCAGAAATGGACCAGGTAGAAGAGTGGGTTGAGAAAGCAGGCTTACCTAAGTCAGGTCGTACATACCTATACAATGGATTAACGGGTGATCGTTTTGACCAACCTACAACAGTTGGAGTAATCTACATGTTGAAATTAGGACACATGGTTGATGATAAGATGCACGCGCGTTCAATTGGACCATACTCGTTGATTACACAACAACCATTAGGTGGTAAGGCACAATTCGGTGGTCAGCGTTTCGGTGAGATGGAGGTTTGGGCATTAGAGGCATTCGGTGCTTCCAATATCCTACAAGAGATCTTAACTGTAAAATCGGATGATGTTGTAGGTCGTGCTAAAACTTACGAGGCAATCGTAAAAGGCAATAACTTACCAACGCCATCAGTACCAGAATCGTTTAACGTATTGGTACATGAGCTACGCGGATTAGGTTTAGATATCACATTGGATTAATCAAGCAAATAGAGCTTAAGAAGGTGCATAACCTTCTTAAGCTTTCACATACAGCTTTAACTTTTTACTAAGTATGTCTTACAAAAAAGATAACAAAATCAAAAGTAACTTTACATCGATTACGATCAGCTTAGCATCTCCAGAGACTATTTTGGAGCGTTCAAGTGGTGAGGTTACTAAACCAGAAACTATCAACTACCGGACTTATAAACCAGAGCGTGATGGTCTATTCTGTGAGCGTATTTTCGGTCCAGTAAAAGACTACGAATGTCACTGTGGTAAGTACAAGCGTATCCGTTATAAGGGAATCGTTTGTGACCGTTGTGGTGTTGAAGTTACAGAGAAGAAAGTACGTCGTGAGCGTATGGGACACATTAACTTGGTGGTTCCAGTAGCACACATTTGGTACTTCCGTTCTCTACCAAACAAAATTGGTTACTTATTAGGACTTCCAACGAAGAAGTTGGATATGATCATCTACTACGAAAGATACGTGGTTATTCAAGCAGGTATCAAAGAAGAAGATGGTATTTCATACATGGATTTCTTGACAGAAGAGGAATATCTAGATATCTTGGATACTCTTCCTAAGGAAAACCAATACTTGGATGACAATGATCCTCAGAAATTCATTGCTAAGATGGGTGCAGAGGCATTGGAAGATTTGTTGAAACGTCTAGACTTAGACCAGTTATCATACGATCTTCGTCACCAAGCTGCGAATGAAACTTCACAACAACGTAAAAACGAGGCATTGAAACGTCTTCACGTTGTAGAGGCTTTCCGTGGTGCAAATGATCATATTGAGAACCGTCCTGAATGGATGATTGTTAAGATCGTTCCTATTATTCCACCAGAGTTACGTCCTTTAGTTCCTTTGGATGGTGGTCGTTTTGCGACTTCAGATTTAAATGACTTATACCGTCGTGTAATTATCCGTAACAACCGTTTGAAGCGTTTGATCGAGATCAAAGCTCCAGAGGTAATCTTACGTAACGAGAAACGTATGCTTCAAGAAGCAGTAGACTCGTTATTTGATAACTCACGTAAGGTGAATGCTGTTAAAACTGAAGGTAACCGTGCTTTAAAATCTTTATCGGATATCCTTAAAGGTAAGCAAGGTCGTTTCCGTCAGAACTTATTAGGTAAGCGTGTTGACTACTCTGCTCGTTCGGTAATCGTCGTTGGTCCTCACTTGAAATTACACGAGTGTGGTCTTCCTAAAGATATGGCTGCGGAGCTTTACAAACCGTTTATCATCCGTAAGATGATTGAAAGAGGAATCGTAAAGACCGTTAAGTCAGCGAAGAAAATTGTAGATCGCAAAGATCCAGTAGTATGGGATATTCTTGAGAATGTATTAAAAGGACACCCAGTATTACTAAACCGTGCGCCTACGCTTCACCGTTTGGGTATTCAGGCTTTCCAACCAACATTAGTTGAAGGTAAAGCGATTCAATTACACCCATTAGTGTGTACAGCGTTCAACGCCGATTTCGACGGTGACCAGATGGCAGTTCACTTACCATTAGGTAATGCTGCAATTTTGGAAGCCCAAATCTTGATGTTGGCAGCACACAACATTCTTAACCCTGCAAACGGTTCACCAGTTACAGTACCATCACAAGATATGGTATTGGGTCTTTACTATATTACTAAAGGCCGTAAGACTGATGACAAGCTTGTGATGAAAGGTGAAGGAAGTACTTTCTATTCAGCTGAAGAGGTAATCATTGCCTTGAACGAAGCGAAAGTAGATCTTCACTCATTCATTAAAGTTAAAGCTCGCGTTAAGACTAAAGAAGGAGAATTCAAGGATCAAATCATTGAAACGACTGTTGGTCGTGTGATCTTCAACCAAATCGTTCCAGAAGAGGTAGGATACATCAATGAGTTATTGACTAAGAAATCCCTTCGTAATGTTATTGGAGAAATCGTGAAGAACACGGGTATGGCTCGTGCAGCGAAATTCTTGGATGACATGAAAGAATTAGGATTCCAAACGGCATTCAAAGGAGGTCTATCTTTCAACCTACAAGATTTGAACATTCCTGCTGCGAAAGCTGATTTGATCACTCAAGCTACAAACGAAGTTGAAGAAGTAATGAACAACTATAACATGGGTTTCATTACGAACAACGAACGTTATAATCAAATCATCGATATCTGGACGCGTATCAACAACAAGTTGACAGCACACGTTATGGATATCCTTTCGAATGACAACCAAGGATTCAACTCTGTATATATGATGTTGGATTCAGGAGCTCGTGGTTCGAAAGAGCAGATCCGTCAGTTATGCGGTATGCGTGGTTTGATGGCGAAACCTCAGAAATCTGGTACTTCAGGTGGTGAGATTATCGAAAACCCGATTCTTTCAAACTTCAAAGAAGGTTTGTCAGTATTGGAGTACTTTATCTCTACCCACGGTGCTCGTAAAGGTCTTGCCGATACAGCGTTAAAAACAGCCGATGCGGGTTACTTAACTCGTCGTTTACATGATGTTGCTCAGGATATGATTGTTGTTGAGCAAGATTGTAACGGTTTACGCGGTATCTATACAACTGCGCTTAAGGATAATGATGATATCGTTGAACCATTGTACGACCGTATTTTAGGACGTACTCCATTGAACGATGTGGTACATCCTGAGACAGAAGAATTGATTGTTGCTGCGAACGAAGATATTACTGAAGAAGTTGCTGAGGCTATCGAGAATGCAGGTATTGAAGGGGTTGAAATCCGTTCGGTATTGACTTGTGAGTCTAAGCGCGGAGTTTGTGCATGTTGTTACGGACGTAACTTAGCGTCAGGAAAACGTGTTCAATTAGGTGAGGCAGTAGGTGTAATTGCTGCACAGTCAATCGGTGAGCCAGGTACGCAGTTAACACTTCGTACGTTCCACGTCGGTGGTACGGCTTCGAACATTGCTGCAGAATCATCGATCATCTCTAAATACGATGGTAAAATCGAATTTGAGAATGTTCGTACTGTAGAAAAAGAAGGTGAATTTGGTCCTTACCAAGTAGTATTGGGTCGTTCAGGAGAGATTAAAGTGGTAAATGAAGATAGAAAAGTTCTTTACCAACAGATCATTCCTTACGGATCTAACCTATATGTTTCAGAAGGTGAGAAAGTTGATAAAGGAACTAAGTTAGTTGACTGGGATCCATACAACGCTGTAATTATCTCTGAATTTGCAGGTAAGGTAGAATTTGATGCGATTATCGAAGGTATTACTTTCCGCGAGGAATCTGATGAACAAACTGGACACAAAGAGAAAGTTATCATCGAGACTCGTGATAAGACTAAGAACCCGACGATCAAAGTATTGGATAACAAAGGCGAAATCATTCGTTCATATAACATTCCAGTAGGAGCTCACGTTTCAGTATCTGATGGACAAAAAGTAAAAGAAGGTGCGATTTTAGTTAAGATCCCTCGTTCTACAGGTAAGACCCGAGATATTACGGGTGGTCTTCCTCGTGTAACAGAGTTGTTCGAGGCTCGTAATCCTTCAAACCCAGCAGTTGTAACTGAAATCGATGGTGTTGTAACCTTAGGTGGTGTTAAACGTGGTAACCGTGAAATTTCAATCGAGTCTCGTGATGGACAAGTGAAGAAATACTTAGTACCACTTTCGAAACACATCTTGGTACAGGATAATGACTTTATCAAAGCGGGCATGCCACTTTCAGATGGTCAGATTTCTCCAGGTGATATTTTATCAATCAAAGGCCCATCAGCGGTTCAAGAGTACATTGTAAATGGTATACAAGAGGTTTACCGCCTACAAGGGGTAAAAATCAACGATAAACACTTTGAAACAATCGTTCACCAAATGATGCAAAAAGTGAATATCGAAGATCCAGGAGATACTCGTTTCTTAGAGAAAGAAGCTGTGAACAAATGGGACTTCATGGAAGAAAACGATTCACTTTACGACAAGAAAGTGGTTGTAGATGCGGGTGATTCTAAATCATTGCGTCCAGGCCAGATCGTAAATCTTCGTAAATTACGTGAAGAAAACTCTAGCTTGAAACGTCAAGACATGAAATTAGTGGAAGTGCGTGATGCAATTCCAGCGACTTCAAGTCCATTGTTACAAGGTATTACAAGAGCTTCCTTAGGTACGAAATCATTTATCTCGGCTGCATCCTTCCAGGAAACTACGAAAGTATTGAACGAAGCTGCTATCGCAGGTAAACGTGATAACTTATTAGGATTGAAAGAAAACGTAATTGTTGGACACTTAATCCCTTCAGGAACAGGTTTACGTCAGTACAGTAACATCATCGTTGGTTCTCGTGAAGAATACGATCAGTTATTAGCTTCGAAAGAAGAAGATTAATCTGAGATTAATTAGGAATGTAAATTCCTTGAGATATAAAAAAGCCCAGCTCGAGTAGCTGGGCTTTTTTTATGAGCTGATTTTTAAATAGTGCATCCTAATGAATGGGAGGAATTCAAGGTTTGTACTCCAAAAATTAAAACATTATTAACATTTTCATCTTATATTTGTTGAACTAATTATGACTGACATCGCATCTATCGATTTTATTATTAATCAACTTGAATGGGATTGGAACGACCTGTTGAAAGCCGTATTATCTCTATGTGCAGGATTTGTTCTCGGATTTGAGCGAGAATGGAAAGATAAATCTGCTGGGTTTAAAACCATTTCTATTATCTGTTTGGGTAGTACTTTGTTTTCATTGCTTTCTTTTAAATTGGGAGCTGGGGAATCAGAAGATGCCACACGGATAGCTTCCTATGTGGTTTCAGGAATTGGTTTCCTGGGTGCGGGTGTAATCTTTAAAGATGGGGTCAATGTGAATGGATTGACCACAGCCAGCATTATCTGGATGTCTGCAGCCATTGGTATGGCCATCGGATTCGGAGTATATATAATTGCTGCTATCTTTTTATTGGCCTGTTTTGCCATTATTGTTTCTGGTCCATTATTGAATAAATATGTGATCCATAATATCGTAAGATTGGTCAGTGTGAGTATGGAGCGAGCGGATTTGGATGCAAAGGATGTATTGCTTTCGGAGATTAAGCCCTTGGCAAAACACATAAAAATAAAAAAGCAGACCATGTCTGCTGAATTATTGACGATTGAAATTGAGGTTCTGATCGATAAGAGAAATATTCGAAGATTTGAGCGAGCCATCTTGGAAAATAAAAAGCTTGTTGAAATTAGCCTTTAATTGGTTGTTGCTCGCGTTTTGCCCAGCTCAAAAGCTTACTGCAGTTTTCTGAAATTAGTCCGAACTGGTATTCTCCATTTATTTTCACGAATAATTTAGAGCCTAAGCCTACCGCACTTACACCTGCGTCAAACCATTTGCTGATACTTTCCTCTGAACAATCTACGCCACCAGTTGGCATGAATCTTAATTTTGGGAAAATGGGCTTAATACTTTTTAAGAAGCCTGGGCCCAAGGTATCACCTGGGAATAGCTTGATAAAGGTACATCCTGTGAATTGAGCATCGGCAATTTCAGTGGGAGTCATACAACCAGGAATCCAGAGGATTTCATTTTTTCTGGCCGTTGCAGCCACGCATTCCGAGAATATAGGACTTACTAGGAAATCAGTTCCCAATTCAATGAAACGGTCCGCATCATCGCCATGCATGATGGTTCCGATTCCTAGTTTAAGGTCTGGGAAATGTTCCTCTTTGTAGTTCCTTAAGATTTTGAAGTTTTGTTCTGCAAAAGGTCCTCGGTTTACAAATTCGAATACACGGATGCCACCAGCATAACAGCTTTTTAATACATTGATACAGGTGTCCACATCATCATCATAAAACACTGGAATTACCGGACTTTTTAGGATCTGATCGATTACTTGATTTTTCATGTTAGATTGCTTTTCCATTTCCAAAATCTCCTTCAACAAATAGTTTTTGAAACCCTGCTGCTGTAGCAAAGTTAATAATTTCCTGGGCTGACATTTCATGTTTTAAGGCATGAATCAAACCCGCCATAAATGCATCTCCGCTTCCAATTCTATCAATTACTTCGTAGGTTTCATGGGTATCCGAAATTGTGTCCTCCGTTTTACTATGGTAGGTGCCGTAAAAGAGATTGTGTTTGGCATGATCCATAAACCTGAACGTATTGGCTATGTGTTTGGCTTTTGGGAAATGGTTAAAAATATAGGTTGCCGAGATCTTTGAACTCTTGGCGTAAATTTCTTTGGTTGTTTGTCTGTCCAAACCTATTTCTACAGGACTTCCTAACATCGTTTTTGCCGCCCAGATATTTCCCATGATAACATCGCAATAGGAAACCAAAGTAGGCATGATTTCTAATGCTGTTTTACCATATTTCCAGAGTTTACTACGGAAGTTTAGATCGACAGAAATGCTGATATTTCTAGCCTGTGCTTCTATTAAAATAGCTTCCATCAGGTTTGCCATTTCTTGAGAGAGTGCAGGTGTTAATGCTGACCAATGTAGCCAGTCGACATCTTCGAAAAGCAGGTCAAAATCAATATCTTCTTTTTGGAGCATGCTGAAGCTCGAATATTTACGGTCGTAAATAACTTCCCCATTGCTTAAGCCATTCGCGGATAGCAGGAAATAACTTCCAATGCGGTCTCCGGAAGTAAGTGACTTGGAGCAATCTACCGATAGGTTTTTCATGGCTTCCTTGATTTCGGTCGCCAGTGCATTATCGGGGAAAGCGCTAAAGAATTGTACTTTGTCGCCCATTTGGCCCAATCCTACGGCTACATTGGCCTCTGATCCTCCGGGATATATTTTTAATCGATTGTCGCCTTTTTCAAAGATGTGTTCATTTGCACTTTGAAGGCGGTAAAGTATTTCTCCTAATGTTAATATCTGTGGCATAGGTTAAACTGAACAACAATATAATAGTTTTTGATGGATAGTTCGGGGGATTTTACGAAAACGTTTAAGTAATAATCCTGATTCTAATGCCTTTAATTCCCTATAAAATCACTAATATTGAGTATTAATCAACCATAAACTATGAGTATTCTAGATCAATTCTCACTAAAAGATAAAGTTATAGTCATTACTGGCGGGACCGGTATTTTAGGGAAATCCTTTGTGAAAGCACTTGCTGAGGCAGGTGCGAAAATTTGTATCCTCGGTAGAAATCAGGAGAAAATTAACGAGAGAATCAAGATGGCCACTGATTTGGGCACTGAAGCCATTGGGATTGTCGTTGATGTCATGGATGAAGAATCTGTCAAAGGAGCAAAGCAACAAATTGTCGATCATTTCGGAAGCATCGATGGACTTATTAATGCTGTTGGAGGGAATATTCCTGGAGCAACCATTGCTGATGATCAAAACATCTTTGATAATAAAATTCAAGATACTATCAAAGCCATTGAGTTAAACTTATATGGAACTATTATTCCTACTCTTGTGTTTGGTGAACTGATCGCTGAAAAAGGAGTGGGGTCCATTATCAATATATCTTCTCTGGCAGCTTCCCGTCCGTTAACACGTGTTCTTGGATATACCGTTGCCAAGCATGCGATTGACGGTTTTACGAAGTGGATGTCGACGGAATTGGCATTGCGTTATGGCGATAAAGTTCGCGTGAATGCTATTGCTCCGGGCGTATTTTTAACTGAACAAAACAGGACTTTATTGACTAACCCGGATGGTTCATACACCGATAGAGCACAGAAGTTTATTAATGGAACTCCATATAGAAGATTGGGTGATCCTTCAGAATTGGAAGGTACATTGGTGTTTTTGTTAAGTGATGCTTCGGCATTTATCTCTGGAGAAATCATTTTTGTAGATGGTGGATTTAATTCCTGGTGTGGCGTATAATATGGAAAATAAAAAATATTTAGAACAAACGTGGCGATGGTATGGTCCAAATGACCCTGTTACATTGCAGGATGTAAAACAGGCTGGAGCAACAGGAATCGTGTCGGCATTGCATCATATTCCACATGGTGAAGTATGGCCACTGGAAGATATTCAAGAGAGGAAAAGAATCATTGAGGAGGCTGGACTGACTTGGTCTGTTGTTGAATCCGTACCTGTTCACGAAGCGATAAAAACCAGGTCTGCTGAGGCGGGAGAATATATCGAACGGTATAAGAAATCGCTGGAAAACCTAGCGGCATGTGGAATAAAAACCATTTGTTATAATTTCATGCCGGTGTTGGATTGGACGCGTACGCAATTGGATCTGATCATGAAAGATGGTTCTAAAGCCTTATATTTTGATTGGATCGACCTTGCGATATTTGATATTTATATCCTGAAACGTGAGGATGCTGCTCACGATTATTCTGATGAAATAAAAAAAATGGCGCAGGAGAGATTTGCTGGGATGAGCGAAGCGGATAAAACTGATTTGCAGTTCAACGTGTTGATGGGTATTCCGGGTGAAGCTGATCTTTCACTTGAGTCCCTACAACAAAGTATTGATATCTATAAAAATATTGGCAGAGAAGGATTGAAACAAAACCTGCTTTACTTTTTAGGGGCAATTGCGGATACTTGTGAGGCGAATGGAATTAAGATGACCATTCACCCAGATGATCCTCCACATGCGATCTTAGGGCTTCCTAGAGTGGTTAGTAATGAGGAGGATTTAGTTTATTTGATTACGGAACAACCGAAATCGTTTAACGGTATCTGTTTCTGTACAGGTTCCTTGGGGGCTGGTCCTAAAAATAATCTTCCACAAATACTGGATAAGGTTAAGCATAGGGTTTACTTTGCGCATCTAAGAAATGTTAAACGGGATGCCATCGGAAGTTTTTATGAAGCAGACCATCTGGATGGGGATGTAGATATGTATGCTATCGTCAAAGGCTTGAGTGCAGAAAATCAAACTAGGGAGGTTGCTATTCCTTTTAGACCTGATCATGGTCACCAAATGCTTGATGATATCAACAAAGTAACCAATCCGGGCTATTCAGCTATTGGAAGACTTCGTGGTCTGGCAGAGCTAAGGGGATTAGAATTGGGAATCATTAGATCTTAACCTAGGGTCTACCGACATACACTACTAATTATGAATACGAGTAAACCTACGAAATATAGGTGGACGATTTGTGCATTGATATTTTTTGCTACAACCATCAATTACCTTGATAGACAGGTTCTTTCGCTAACATGGAAAGATTTTATTGCTCCGGAATTCCATTGGACCAATAATGACTATGGAAATGTGGCGGCCATCTTCTCCATTGTATATGCTATTTCTATGCTGCTTTCTGGTCGGTTCATCGATAAGTTGGGGACGAAAAAAGGCTATTTATGGGCAATTGCCATCTGGTCTGTGGGGGCTATTTTGCATGCCTTCTGTGGAATGATTACTTCAGGAGTGTTAGCAGGTGAATGGTTGGTTAGTTTTGGAAGAGCAAAGGAGGTGATTGCTGGAATCGAGGATGTTAGTAAGGTTGTAAATATCTCTGTAACCGTATTTATTTTTGCGCGGATTATATTAGCCCTAGGAGAAGGCGGTAACTTTCCGGCGGCCATGAAAGCCTGTGTAGAATATTTCCCAAAGAAGGATCGAGCCTTTTCAACTTCCATATTTAATTCAGGAACGACAATTGGAGCTTTGTTAGCTCCGCTTATTATTCCAGTTATTGCTGCTAAATATGGTTGGGAAATGTCGTTTATCATTATTGGAGCATTAGGTTTTATTTGGATGGGCTTTTGGCAATTTATGTACAAGAAGCCGGAAGAAAATCCGAATGTGAATGCTGCAGAACTCGCCTATATAAAGCAGGATGTAGATCATGGAGAGGTTAATGAGGATGGTTTTGTTCAAGTTAAATCAAAGGTTTCGGTTCGAGAATGTCTGAAGTACAAACAAACTTGGGCTTTGATCTTTGGTAAGTTCTTGACCGATGGGGTTTGGTGGTTTTTATTATTCTGGTTTCCGGCGTATTTAAGTTCGGTTTATGATATTAAATCCTCAGATATTGAAGGGCAGGTGGCGATATTCGTATTATATGCGATAACCATGTTATCTATTATTGGAGGATGGTTGCCGACCTATTTTGTAGAAAAGAAAGGGATGGAGGTATATGCAGGTCGAATGCGGGCAATGTTGATTTTCGCATTTTTTCCGTTGCTGATTCTGTTTGCACAACCATTAGGAGAATATTCCTATTGGTTTCCGGTGATTCTGATCGGTATAAGTGCGGCAGCACATCAATCATGGTCCGCTAATATCTTTTCCGCAGTGGGAGATATGTTTCCTAAAAAAGCAATTGCAACAGTTACTGGGATTAGTGGCTTGGCGGGAGGTGTTGGGTCATTCCTAATCAATAAGATATCTGGAGTACTCTTTGATTATGCAGAGCAGACGAACATGAAAGTGTTTGGTTTCGAGGGGATTGAATCGGGCTACTTTATCATCTTTGCTGCTTGTTCAGTAGCTTATCTGTTGGCTTGGGTGATAATGAGATCACTGGTGCCAAAGATGAAATTGATTCATCTATAGAAAGAGGATTAAGAGACTTTAAAAATTTAGAAATAAAGGATATAAAACATAAGGAGCGAGTATTATTCGCTCCTCATTTTTAGATTGTTTTCTTGTAAAAATCAAATAGTCCTTGAATGTTTCTTGAGCTCAGGATTGGCATGGCTGATTTTAATATATCTTCTTCCCAATCCCACCATTTCATTTCTAACAATAAGGAAATTTCCTGATCTGAAAAGCGTTTTCTGATTTGCTTAGCAGGATTGCCAGCCATAATAGCATAGGGCTCCACATCTTTGGTAATGAGTGCGCGACTACCAATAACAGCGCCATCGCCAATCTTTATACCGGGCATTATCATCGCCTCAGTACCTATCCAGACATCATTACCTATGACGGTATCCCCAGCGGGTAGAAAGCCATTTTCACTACCATTGAAACTCGCTACTTCTGGCATAAAATGGAAAGGAAAGGAGGAGACCCAATCGTATCGGTGACCTTGGTTTCCCGCCATGATAAAACTTGCGCCACTCCCTATCGAACAAAAGGAACCAATGATAAGTTTGTCTGCAGCTCTTTCATCAGGGAATAAATATCTGGCGCAATCATCAAATGAATGCCCATGGTAATAGCCTGAATAGTAAGAATACTTGCCGGCAATAATATTGGGATTTGTATTATAGTTTTGGATTATTTGTCCTTTAAACGGACTTTTGAAGTGATTTTTCATATTAGCATTTTTTATTATTAACAATACAGAATAGGGACGAATGAATCGCCTATTCTATTAGAATCTATGTGCTAACTAATGCTAATCTGATTTTTTCATATCCCTAAAATAATGATTTTTAATTTATTAGATGAATCCAACCTTCTAATCCTTTTTAAATAAACCTGGCAAAGCTGGTTTTTTTCCTGATTTAATCGCTTTGATAAATGGTAAAAATTCATTCTTATACCAAGGGATATAATCTCGAAAACGATCTGTTAATCGACTTTCCAAAGTTTCATAAATTTTCAGAGCCTCCTTTTCTTTACCTTGTTGAATCAGGTTATAGATAAATAATAAGCTTATGGAGTACAGATCATCGATCAATAAGAAATCATTGATTGGTTCCATCGATTCAAATATTTTGATATATGATGCAAAGGATTTAGAAAAGAATGGCTTTGGGAACTCTTTATGTATCTTGTCGAAATAACTTGTTCCCAATCCATCAAGATAGTTTAGGAACTCTTGATTTGATGCAGCGATTTTTTTACTTGTAGATTTTAATGGGAGGACCCATAGGCCTATGAAGTTGAGTTTCTTATCGAGTTCATCACTGGAAATAAATTCAAAAGGATTGGTCTTAAAATGAGCGTCATTGAGATTCATGCTAAGCGACTTTTCCTGCCACTCTAAAAGTAATCCATGCTGTACATATTGGGTAGCATAAATAGAACTTAAATCCACATCTAAGCTTATTTCTGTGAAGAAACGGCTAGTTCTATTATCTACTGATAGATCCTTGTACCATACCCAACTGTATTTTTCTGACGGTTGCTCAATATTTTCCACCAAAAATGTCCAAGAACTTTTTTCCATCATCTCCTTTGCCATCGTTGAAATCAAGTCGATATGTTGTGGTAATTCAATCGCAGCCTTTATTTCTTTTTGATAGCTAGCATATATTTTTTCGATTGATTTTTTAGAATCCATTAAAAAACTAACCTTAGCTCTTTCATCGGAATCTGACAGATTAGATAATTCATTTGAAAGTCTAGGGATTTCAAAATCAGTATCCTTCTGTTTGACTTTTAATAAATTAAAATTTATGTTGTAATCCCGAAGTTTTAATAATTGTTCATCCTTCAACCAGTCTTCAAAACCTTTGGGTATTCCATCCTCAGTACCAATGTCATAGTCTAAAAAAGCATTGAGAAAAGCTAGATAAAAATTATGCATTAAAGGAATATTTTCATATTCTTTAGCTAGTTGAATAATTTGAGCCACTAACTCAAGCACTGGGATTTCAGTAGGTTTTTCAGGTGCTTCTTTCCATTTTCCAGTAGCTAATAGTCTTTCCCAAGTTTGTGATCCATATTGAGGGAAAATATATCCATCTTCTTGAAAGAGTACATCGGACTCCTCGTCGTTGATATCACTGAGAATCCAGTCGGAATCTTCTAAGTTTTTAAAGTAATCAGGATTTTTCTTGTAATCAGGGTGTTGATCTATGGGAAGCTTCTTGATGAAACCAATCTTTTCTAAAAAAGGAAAAAAACGTAAAACCGTATAACTTGTATCAAATCTGTTTTGGAAATTATACAAATTAAAAATGATTTTACGTTGTTCTGCTGCTGAAAGTTCTGTTCCTTCTAATAAATGAACGGAGTCTTCAACTAAATTTTCTATTTCATGATATGACATAATAACCAATGCTTGTCCAATCCTAAAGATGCGAAACTAATTCGTGAAATCTTTATGAAATCAAGGGTTTAGCTATTAACAAATCATCTACAGTTATTGAGAAACAGTAATTTCTTCTACCTTTTGGTTGACAAAAATCTTATTTAATAGTAATTGTTTAATTGAAGTGGGATCTACGGTTTCATCAAGGTCATCGAAGTTACCAATCAAGATTGGATAGTATTCCTCATCAACCTCTACGATTCCATGGGATCCTTTCACCAATGTTGCATCCAATGGTGTAATGTCCAGAACAGCAGCAAAGCCGATCTTCTTCAGAATCAATTTACCAATCGCTCTAGATTTGGAAGTCATAAACATTTCCACTGGATCATATCCTGGTTTCTTGTGGATATCTACCATTCTTGCATAATCTGGCGCTACGGCATCATCCTCCCAAAAATAATAAGTAAACCAAGCATTTTTATGAGCCAATAATACCAAATCTCCTGAACGTTCATGGTCGATATGATAAGCTTTCTGACCTTCTTTATCCAATACTTTCGCAATTCCAGGAACTTTGGCTAGCAATGCCTTTAGCTTATCCTTGGTTTCTGAAGTTTTGGTATAAACATGTGCAATTTGGTGATCAGCAACGGCAAAAGCCTCAGAGGCTCCAGCATCCAATAATTCTAGTCCTCTTTCAATTCGAATATCAATTAATCCTTCTTTTCTCAGAATTCTGTTGATGTGAATTGGTTGGTTTACTGGTCCTATTCCATACTCAGATAATAAAACAACCTCGATATCCCGTTTCTGAAAGAAAGTAACCATTCTTTCTATGAGTTGGTCGATTTGCTTTAATTCTGCAGGAACATTTTCTCCTGTGGGACCATATTTCTGCAGACAATAATCTAAATGAGGAAGGTAGACTAAATTAAGTGTTGGCTGATGTTTTTCTTCAACATACATAGCAGATTCTGCAATCCAATTAGAAGAGGTAATATTGGCATTCGGCCCCCAGAAATTGAACAATGGGAATTTTCCGAATTTTTCTGTCAGCTCATCCCGAAGAGTACTTGGATAAGCATAGCAATCGGGCATCTTTCTACCATCAGCAAGGTAATTTGGTCTAGGAGTCGCTGAAAAATCAGCATCATTATACATATTATACCACCAAAACATCTGTGCACAGGTGAAGTCAGCATTCTTTTTCTTACCAGTAACCCAGATATTCTCGCCTTGAACCAACTTATTGGATTGTTTCCAGAATTTTATTTCTGAATCTGTATGATCATACCAACCATTACCAACTATCCCATGTTCACTGGGTGCAACACCTGTCAAATATGTTGTTTGAGCCGAAGTTGTTAATGCCGGTAATACCGGTTTAATCTTCCTTAATTTATTTTGTTTGATGAATTTTTCAATGAAGGGAGTATGTTCTCCAATAACAGAACTTGAAAGCCCAACAATATCAATTACAGCAATTCTTTTCATTTTAACTCCTTATTTTATCCAATAACCAATTTAGTTCCCTCGCAATAGATTCCTCAATCGGAGCTTGCAATGATTTGGGTAAAACACCCCATGTATAGGTTTCAACCTCGATATGATTAGTTCTTGGTTCAGCCTTATGTAATTCTATAACGTCTAAAATATCCTTCTGGGTAGAATCCAACTCTCCATAACTCTCCAAAAATATCGGGACATGAAAGTGGCTTCTCCACTCCACATGATTCAAATCATTGGAATCACTCAATGCCTCCGGAAGATCCTTGTACTTAATTAAATTTCCTTCAATATCCTTGGCGATTACCTGATGAAGATAAATCGGCTCATTAAATTCTTTCAATTTGGCTTTCTGTTTCTCACGCTCCTTAGGATGCTCAGAAAGTTTAACTTTCAATGCAGAACTAACTTGAAACTTACCAATCTTAATATTCAGGTCCTTTAACTGTTTCATGCATTCCTGATGATTCTCGTATTCTAGTGCAAAATGACAGACATCATAACAGATACAGATATACCGGTTTATGATAGCGGTTGCTTGTTCTGAATCTAGTTTATATTTTTCCTTGAAAAAGCCGATTGCCATAGGTATCAATTCTTGCTGATACCATGAAATAAATTCTTGGGAATCTTCCAGCATACCATCTGGTTCTGGTTCGATATCAAGATGCATATATCGGGTCGTAGAGACCTCTTTTTGATAAAGGTATTCTGCGATTTGAAGAATATGTCTAGTGCATATATCCCTTTTCCTTTGCCGTTCAGCACTATTTTGTTCATGCCAAAAACGATAGGATAGCGGAGAGGTTGAAATTCCACCTTCCTGCCTTTCATCCAATAGTTGGCTCAATATGTCAAATAGTTCCTTGGTATATTCAAAACGTTCTTTGGTTGTCCAATCCGGCGCATGCACCTGATCTTTTACCTCTTTAAGGTGAAAGTCTCCATACGGAAATCCATTCATCGTAAAAACGTAGATATTATTATCGGACAGCCAATTTTGGAATTCTTTCATCTCCTCAGGATGATTCAATTCCTTAGCTGCTTGCGCAGATAGTCGCAAGCCTAATCCGAAATCTTGATCTGGAGAAACTACTGCCTTTATTTTAGGAAGATTTGTTTTTAATTCATGAAAATGATCTTTCCACGACTCCCCCGGATGGATATTGCTACAATAAGATAAATGAGAATTAGCTAGCTTCATAAACAGGATTTTGATTTTGACAGAAGTTCTTTAAGAAATCAATCGCTTGAATAATCAAATCATAATCCAGATGATGATAATCTTTTCCTTTGCCTAATTTTTCCAATAATACAACTGTTAATTTACCTCCAAGATGTTCTTGGAAGTCCAATAAACCAGATAATAAAATAAACCTAGCTTCCTCAGAATCCAATATAGGATGATAAATCGGCAGACCTAAAGTGTTAAGTAGACTAACTACTCGTATAGCTTCCTTTTCAGAAATATTTCCAATTAAGTAGGAGTAAAGGACATCAATGGCAATTCCAATTGATACAGCCTCACCGTGCAAAACCTGAAAGTCAGTCATCTGTTCAAGCTTATGCGCACTCCAATGTCCAAAATCCAATGGTCTTGAAGACCCTAATTCAAATGGATCACCATTACGGATATGCTCCAGATGCTTATCAGCACAGCGATATATTAAATCCTCCATTTCTGCGGAGTTTCGCTCTTTTATTTTCGCGGCATTATTTTCAATCCATTCATAAAAACTCAGATCCTTAATTAAAGCTACTTTAATAGCTTCAGAGACCCCCGCTACCCAAGAACGCTCATCCAGCGTTTGCAGGAATTCATAGTCATTGAAGACCGCTTTAGCAGGTGTAAAGGTTCCTAAGAAGTTCTTTTTCCCTTTATAATTCACCGAATTCTTAACCCCAACGCCCGAATCATTCTGTGATAGTACCGTAGTGGGAATCCGGATATGTTTAATTCCGCGGTGAGATATCGCAGCAGCATAGCCAACAAGATCTAAAATGGCTCCACCACCGATTCCTACAATGTAGGAATGTCTGTCAATACCATATTGATCCACAGCCTGAATGATAGAGTCCAAGCAATTGCTATCGTTCTTACAGATTTCACCACCAGGAATAATCAATGGCTCACTGGAAAGAATAAAGTCCTCAGACTCCATAAAATAATTATGGATTTGTTCAGCAAGATTTGGATGTTTATCCATAAATCCTGCGTCGATGACAAAAAGAATCTTTTGTTTAAATCCAGGGTTACTATGCTTGGCAAGGAAATCTTTAAAAAGGTTATTCCCCAAGGAGAAAAGCCCTTTAGTAAAAAAGATATTATATTGATATTCAATAGTGAATTTTTGTTCTAATACACGTTCCATGTGACTTTGGGTTTAGGTTACGGCAAATTTTTTAGCTAAGTAAATTGAAATTGGGAGAATGGCACAAACTGCTAGAGCCAATATCCAAAATCCCGATATGGCAATCCAGCTGGCATTCATCAATATGAGCGCTAATACACCGAATTTCACAGCCTTTCGAACATCCATGGGGTCCAAAGACTTTAAAGCCTTGAACAATGGACGCGCGATCATTAAAGTGAAAAACAGAATGAAAATTATAGCTAAATAATTCTTGCTGACAAATGTAAAATAGAGTAAGGTCAGAATAACCATGGCATATAAACCTATAGAAACCAACATAGCGGTTTTGTTATTCCCGTAAACCTCTCCACGGCTAATATTTGTTACTGATGCAATATAAATAATAGGAACAATTGCGATATACCAATACTCCAATGAAGCAGGTAATAAGGCCATTCCTAATAATAAGTTTAATCCACGACAGGTTCCCATGACGATAGGGCCAGCGATAAAATGATGTTTTGCTTTACCATTGTAGAGCAAACACATCAGGACGATGGCAAGGGAAATGCTGAATGCCGAAACATTGACCAAAAAGGCTAATGCACAGCCGATCGCAAAGGCAACAGCCCCTAATATAGCGGCAGAAGACTTTTTGATTCTTCCAGAAGGAATCGGTCGCTCAGGCCTTTCCACCTGATCCAACGCTGCATCAAACACATCATTGAATACTATTCCGCCGGTATACAACAGCATACTCGAAATGGTAATCAAAATCAGATTATTTACCTCAGGTAAATCATGATGTAAAAACAAACAGGCAATGGCGACGCCCGCAAGGACATCGGAAATGGCTGTTAAAACATTGGACGGCCGGATTATTTGGATCCATGGTTTCAACATACGCCCTGGTAATTAAGAAATAATAATAGAATCCTTGTTTAACCTTGGCTGTTGACCACCACGTAAAATAGTATTCCCTTCAAACTTCTCGTTCGGGTCTGCAATGAAAGTCCTATCCAAGCTGTTTATATCCAGATGTTTACTTACTTGAAATGCATCCAATGCATTCTGATAGGTTACTTTTTCAATATCCTCCCGTGAAATACCATGTTGAACCATTAAGGCTGCGGTTTTAGGCACTGCCAATGGATCACTGATTCCCCAATCCGCAGCGGAATTTACCATGATACGCTCTGAACCATATTGTTTCACGATTTCAACCATACGTTCATTCCCCATTTTGGTAAATGGATAAATGGTAAATCCGGCATAGAATCCACGATCTAAAACTTCTTTGACTGTTTCCTCAGAATTGTGGTCAATGATCACCGTTTGAGGATCCAGTCCATGTTCGATGGCGATATCCATGCTTCGCGTTGTCCCTCTGGTTTTATCACGGTGGGGGGTATGCACTTGAACCGGAACTGAAGCTTCCTTAGCCAGTTCCAATTGCGCTCTGTAGTATTTTTCTTCAGCGGGGGTCTGATCATCAAAACCAATCTCTCCAATCCCTAGAACCCCTTCTTTATAGATAAAGTGAGGCAATAACTCCATCACTTGTTCAGCTAATGCTTCATTGTTTGCCTCCCTGGAGTTTAATCCAATCGTGCAGAAGTGTCTAATTCCGAATTGTGAAGCTCTAAATCTTTCCCAACCGATAAGACTACTATAATAATCCTTAAACGTATCGATACCTGTTCTAGGTTGACCAACCCAAAATGCAGGTTCAATTAATAACAAAACCCCTGCATCAAACAGTGCTTGGTAATCATCCGTCGTTCGGGAAACCATATGTATATGCGGATCCACGAATTTCATCCCTTTAATTAATTCAAAGTCTAACGGCATTGGTCTACCCATGCTCGCCAGGTCTCTATTTAATTCTGTACACATTACTGACTGTTTTTTAATTTTTCTCTAATAATTCTGGGCGTATAGTGCTTTGCTGTTTGAAGATTTCTTCAGCGCGTGGAGGTAAATGATCCTTCGCCAATTCCCACAACATGGGGTGAATCTCTCGCTTGGCAGAATCGCGTTCATATATGTAATCGACAATGGAATTCGCAAGATTTACATTGTTCCTTTCGTAAAGACCATAAATTTTCTTAATCTCTTTGCCTGTAAAAAAGCTTTTTAAAACTAATTGGTTCCAAGCCTCTTCGCTCAAATAGGTCGCCGGAAACTTATTCTGTTCCATAATGGCACCTTGAACTGGGCCGATATTATTACGTATGCCTTCCTGGCAACGTTCAATCCAAATTCTTGGGAATTGATAAATATTCAATGCCGAATAGAGCGCTTCGAGCTCTTGCATATCCGCATAATTGAATAGCTTCTCAATAAAGGTAAAATAGGGTTCTTGTTGGTCTTCAATCAAGCCCAATAGATAAACCCTTGCAAGTCTAAGTACGGTCCAATTATCAACAATCAAGGGATTGCTTTCCTCTTGGACCATACTTACTAATTTTTCCTTGCTAGTATTTAATTTCCTGCTTAATGAGGAAAATATTCTGACGAAACTTGTAGAATAATTATCCGCAATATTTTGTTCACATTCCTCCAAATAGCTCTTCTCTTCTGCGGTTAGCAGTTCGAATAAGGTATTTCTCACTTGTTCTCTCCATTCCATATTGCGTATTAGATTTTATTATTTTATAATTTTAATCTGCATGTCTTTATACTCCACTTTCATTGGAGGTCCTACATGCACCTGAACTCCAATCAATCCTTTATCCTTGCGGTTTTCAGGATCATTATCAATTACCTCAGCGATGATCTTTCCGTTTACGTAATGGGTTAGTTTATTGCCTTCAGCAACGATTTCAAGGTCATTCCAATCATTCGGTTTAACGATGGTCTTCAATTCCTCTGGAGTAGCAACAGAATCAAGGACCTTCATATTCGTCCAGGCATTGCCTTTTGATTCGCCTTTTACTCCGTCAGCAGGATTTAAGATCTCCGTACGTTGACCGCGATAAGCTAAGGTTGTACGCTTGCGCTCTTCGTAGTTTTGACCGGTATAATTGTTTTTACCGTCAATATCCGCCTGATATCCCCTAAGGGCATTCGGCAGCTCCGTAAAGCGATCGCTTCTGTAATTTACACCACTATTTCCATTTTCGGAAATTTTAAATTTAGTTTTCAACGAAAAGTCGCCTACATCACCTCCGTTCCAGATCAAAAATGTATTGTTTTTCAATGGTTCTTGGTCTTCGCGGATCTCGCCAGAAAGAACTCCATTTTCCATTTTCCAATACGTGGTATCACCTTCCCATCCCGATAATGAGTTCGGTTCGAACATGGCGATATAGCCCTGTTCGCTCATTGTGTTTTCTGTGGAAGTGCTGTCAGTCGCATTGTTTTTCTCTGCCGTATTTCCATTGCAAGAGCTCAGTAAAACCGTAGCAGTTAAGCAAATACAACTAAATTTGAATATTTTTTTCATGATGGATTTTCTAGTGATTATTTGTTTTTCCATTCCACTTGGGTGTCCTCCCATTTCCTGTTTTTTGCAGAATTGATTACTGCCTCACAAACCTTCTGAGTTTCCAATGCATCTCTAAAAGTTGGGTGACATTCTTCACCTTTTTCTAGGCTTTGTAAAAAATCTGCTACTTGATGAACAAAGGAATGTTCATAGCCTAATGACAGTCCCGGAACCCACCATTTATCCATATACGGCTGGTCACCATCCGTCACGTGAATGGACCTCCAACCCCTGACGATGGAATCATCAGCATTGTTGAAATATTCCAAACGATTCATGTCATGAAGATCCCATTTCAACGAACCTTTCTCACCATTGATCTCAAAAGTGAACAAGGCCTTATGTCCGCGAGCATAGCGCGTAGATTCAAATAAACCTAAAGATTGATTATCGAAGTGGCAGTGGAAAATACAGGCATCATCAATTTTTACATCTTCCATTTTGCCTGTTTCTTCATGCATACGTTGTTTCACAAAGATCTCCGTCATTGCCGATACATCCTTGATTCCTCCATTCAACCACATGGCCAAGTCAATACAGTGAGCCAATAGATCTCCCGTTACTCCTGAACCAGCAGCATCCGCATCCATTCTCCAGAATGCAGCACCTCCTTGCGGAAGGTTTTCATTGATGGTCCAATCCTGTAAGAAGTTACTGCGGTAATGGAAAATCTTACCCAATTTACCACTATCCACAATTTGCTTCGCCAAGGTAACAGCTGGTAAACGACGATAGTTGTACCATATCGTATTTTTAACCTTATTGGATTCCACAGCTTCCACCATTTTCTCACCTTCCTCTAAAGTTCGAGATAAGGGTTTCTCACATAAGACCATCTTACCTGCCGCTGCTGCCGCAATCGCGATCTCCATGTGCATATTGTTGGGGGTACAGATGTCTACAGCATCGATATCATCCCTTGCTATTAATTTCCTCCAATCCGTTTCATAGGATTCATATCCCCATTGTTCAGCAAAAGCTTTCACTTTGTCTTCACTGCGGGAACAAACAGCTTTTAAAACAGGTTGATACTCCAAATTAGGAAAGAAGTTAGGTACACGTTTATATCCATTCGAATGTGTTCTTCCCATAAAACCACATCCAATTAATCCTATTCTTAATTCTTTTTTGCTCATGATTTTTTGTTTAGAAAATTATGCCGACCAGCCATTTACATCGCGAACTTCAATCAAGGTTTTCAAGATTGAATCCCATGTTTCCTGTTTATGCATCACCTCATTCGGGAACATACAGCCATCCCAACAGATATGATCAAATGCTTTCGTTGGGTTTCCATTTTCATCTTTCATCCAGAATCCAGCATCTTTGGCAATATCCAATCTGCCATTTGGATCCGTTGGCAAACAATGTCTTCCGGTTTTATCATGTGAACCAGATCCGAATACTGTTCCATCATTTTGTGCAACATGGAAATCAATCGTCCATGGACGCAATTTCGAGGTTAAAAACTTCAATCCTCTTTCTAATTCCTCACGATCATCCCACTGAAAATCTGCTTTCAATATGCGGTCTTCCGGAGCATTATATCCCAATAAATACAAGAAAGTATGCGACATATCCGCTTGGAATCCCATATTATCACGGTCTACCATTTCCAGAGTCTCCAACATCGTTTTCCAACTCTGCATTCCACCCCAACAAATCTCTCCTTCGGCAGCAATGCGCTCGCCATATTCAGCAGCTGCATCACAAGCTCTACGGAAAGTATCGGCAATCAGTTTCGTATTCTCAGTAGGGTTTTTTGCCCATTCTTCCACACTGCTTGCTGAATCCACGCGGATTACATTATTTGTTCTGATACCTTCTTTACGAAGTTTATACCCAAATTCCGCTGCTTTTCTTACGACTTCAACAAAACGGTCACGGTCTGTTTGTGAACCCATTGCTGATCCACCATCAGGTGGCCAAATAGGAGCTACCAAGGTACCGATAGCTAAACCGTAGGTGCCGCCAATTTTATCTACAACAGATTTTATATGATCATCAGAGGTATCTAACTTAACATGCGGATCAAATAATCCTAAGTCAACACCATCGAATTTTACTCCATTTACTTCGGCCTTCGCTGTTTTCTCCAATAACTCATCCAATGAAATGATGGGCTCATGGTCTCCTTTTCCTACAATGCCTGGCCATGTCGCATTGTGTAACTTTGGGAAATTGTTCTTGCTCATAAATAATTGTTTTATCAATGATTAACCTTTTACATCTAAATCCGGATTATCTGGTCCGAAATGTTTCAACATCACTATAGGATCGGTGCTTGAATGATTTTGAATCACAACACCGCGCTTAGCAGCCTCTTCAGAAACAAAATACTCATCAAAGGTCAACTGTCCATAACGGATTAATGCCGGAGTTTCAATGGTCCAATCATTCATTTTTCCATATCCTTGCATCATAATCAATCCATAGGCAGCCGAATCTTTAATGGTCACTGTTTGTCCAGGGAATACCGTTAATTCTTTCGCACTAAATGCAGTTGATTTGTAGCAAACCCATTTTTCTGAATATCCTGCAGCTTCCATTTCTTTTTCATCATGAACAGGTTTTGGTGCCATGAATCTGTTTTTCATCATATCAGGATCCACATTTAAATCCCAATCAATGATATCCATTAAAGCATCATAATCGCCTTTCATGTTCTCAGGAACACCTTTCCATAATAATTCTTCCGGAATGATGGCTTCATTCACCAAAGATTGATACATCGCGAATACATCCGACGCTTTCTGCGGTTCATAAGTACACATACTTCCAGGGGCATGAAGCAAACCTGGAGGAACATCCCATCCAGTCCCTGGCTCTAAACGATATGCTTGTGAGTAATTGGTGATTTTATTATCCCCTTTGCTGAAATTCTCCAAACATTCTTTGATGGTTTCCTTGGATGTTCCCGGAGCGATTCCCATAAAAGTATATGGAAAATCACCACCGTGATTATTCAACTGAGGAGGGAAGTAATAAGCTTCCGGTTTTCCTTGTTGTTCAATTAATGCAGCTTTTTCATCATTGTGATGGATATGGTGGGGTAGTGGCCCCATATTGTCGAAAAACTTCGAATACATTGGCCAGCTTTGATACTCATCCCAAAGACGGTCACCAATTAATTTCCCCTTCAAATGATCCACACAGTCTGATAATAAAACCTGCTCTGTCTTTCCATTTTCCTCATAGACCACAAAACTCAAACCCTCAAACTCACCAGTTAATGGACCATTCTTAGCAGGTGTCGTTGATGAAAACCAACGCTCATCAATTCCACCACGTTCTCCACCTAGCACATAATAGTCGTCTGGGTGAAGTTTAATTCGTCGACCAGGTACACAAAATGATCTCGGTACCCAATTCGGAGCTAATCTTAAAATTCCTTTTCCTTGTTCGAATGCCTTTTCAATGATTTCCATTCTTTTGATATTTATAGGTTTATATACTTGTTTACAAATTCGTTGATGGAGGTAGAGTTATTCAATATACTGATTTCTAAGTTATATTTCCTCTTTTCTCCGGGTTTCAACTGGATTAATTCCCCGCGCTCACGCATTAATTTCTGCCCTAAAGGCGGGTGACTTCCAGGTTCCATCCCTGTTACATATTCTCCTTTGCCCCAATGTTGCCAATTGGTCAACCAAGGCAATTGTTCTTTGTTAAAACTAATTTTCAATGCAAAGCCTAACTTCTCATTGTAAATTCCGCAATCTACTTTTCCAGATGCATCCGCATCCACATCGATCAATGCGGCTTCTTCGCCAGAACCGCTGTGATCCTCACGGGGCTCCTGACAGGTCCGGAAATCCTGACCTTCTTTAAATATTTTATTCGCATCTCCTGTTTCACGAGATTTCCATGCTCCTTTCCAAAGGAGTTTCGTCCCGGCATCAATAAAAGGCCATCCAAAATTGAAGTGGTATAAAATCATATGGGAAGAATTGATATTACCAACATTTTGAATTTCATCATCCAAATAAATGGTAGGATGTCCTAGAACACATCGAATAGTGCGCTTAATTTCGATGTTATCGCCTAGAGGATGGCCTTGAAAAATCTTTCCGGTAATGGACATTTCAAAATCTCCATTTGCTATATCCGGCTGTTTTACGGAGATAAGTTCTGCCGGGCTATTGCTGAATTGATCATGCAATCCGCGCTCGCCATATTCATCCGATTCTGGACCTCCAACATGGGTTACCCCACAGGTGGTCAATAGGCCGCCGCCAAAGGTTCTTAGCCAATCAATACCTTTATCTGAAAAAGGTTGGGGAGCGGTTACTCCCAATCGACTTAACCAACTCAAGTTAAACTGGTTGAATGATGCATCTGCAATGTCCAGCCCTCGGTCTATCACAACTTTAAATCGTAATCCTGCACCTGTGTTTATCCAGGCTATCCGAGTTCCCTTGCCTCTTCCATTATCTAAAATAGAAGTTTCAATGCCTCCGACCTGCGCCACATGGGAGACCTTATTCAACCAGTCTTGATTTGAGTTTTCCAATTCTTTAAATTTTATTTTTTCTTATAAACATCACTGTTCTCATTTCCTCCTGACATCAAATACGCCATGATATCTTTTACCTCATCTGGATTCATTGAATTCAATGTTCCCGGAGGCATAATCGATACTTCCGAACGATTCATCGACTTGACATCGCTCTTCGCAATGGTCTTCGTCACTTGTGGGGCATATGGATTTTGCGAAATCACATAATTCTTCTCATCCTCACTCATTAAACGACCTAATAAGTTTGTGCCATCTTTCATGTGGAATAATTTAGACTCATATTGGTCTGAAATAACCTTACTAGGTTCGATGATAGCTTCCAACATATCGCGTTTTGAGAAACGTGTTCCTAATTGTGTCAAGTCTGGACCTACAGATCCACCTTCGCCTTTGACGGTATGACAAGAACCACATTTTACTGCAAGGAATAATTCTCTACCACGTTTGAAATTACGTTCGCCTGTATTCTCGTCCACTACTTTCAGCGCTGAGTCAATTTCCCAGCCTCTTCCTGGACCTTTTGGACCTTCAACTTTATCAGCCAATCTATTTCCTTGGGCATTGATCAAAGAGTCTCCGGACATTTTGCCGTACATCGCCAATTGATCCTGTGGTACATTCTTCAAGGCCATTTTACGTGCATTATCGATGAAACCGATGTAACTGTTTCCTCCTTTGAATCCAAAGGCTTTGTAGAACCAGTTGAAATATTGTTCTCTAAGTTCTGGAGTCCAACCAACGCTGGTATTACTCAAGGCAGTTGCCATAAAGATTTGTTGCGCAGGTGGGATATTAGCCAACATATCAGCGATATCCAATCCATATTGCGGATTTCTTAAAATCAAATTCGAAGAATTCATAAAGCTGGTTTGCGTGGTGTCATCCTTCGCATTTGCCAATAATTCTAATGATTTTTTAACAGCCGGTTCGCTATTTAACGCAAGTAGAATCTTCGATAATTCTCTGTTCATGTAATTTGATTTCGCCGGATAGAATGGCTCCAATCGTTGTGCTAATGCTGCTGCATCTGCATCATTGACCTTACCCATACGGGCAATCACAAGCTCATAAACTCTCAATAAATTCTCCAACATCTTTGGCGTGATTTTCTCAACAGGAATAGTAGCCAATTTCTTCATGATCTGAGGCTGCATGGATGCATCCGCCACATGGGCCATTGCCACCATTACTTCTGTCAAACGAACCACATTGCGCTCTGCAAAAACTTTGTCTTTCCAAGTGTCAAATGGTTGATGCTCCACAGCAATGCGTGCTGCATAACGAATATGACGATCTTCATGACCTAGGTATTCCCATACTTTATCCACAGTGCCTGCTGGAGATGGTCTATGGTATTGCTCGATTTCTCTGCGCAATTTCACTAAATCAGAGGGCTCCGATTTCTTAACTTCATTGTTGATCTTTTCACGATCTTTATGATATACGCGATATAAATCTGATTCCAAACGACGACCACCTGTCAAGAAATATAAGCTTCCATCAGGTCCAATAGTACCATCTGTAAGTGGAAGTGGAGATCCTGAAATAAACTCCTCTGCTTTCGCGGTATAACTTGATCCCTTCGGTTCTAAATGGATAGCATAGATAATCCCGAAACTCCAGTCAAACGCCAATAAGCTGTTTCTGTATTTTTCTGGGAACTTCGCTTGATTAGGGTTGATAAAGTTGGTTGGTGAACCTTGTCCAATGTTCAAGGTAGCAGGTAGGTTATCCAAAAAGCGCTCATCCCACTTCGCATCACCTTTTCTCCAACCATATTCAGCACCACTTGTCACATGCAGTATACGCGTAGGACGATACCACGGCATACCAAAATCCCATTCCATATCGGAATCATAGGTGAATAATTCACCTTCATTATTGAAGGCAAGGTCAAAACCATTACGCATACCTGAAGCAATCAGATCCCATGATTTACCTTCTGAATCTGTTTTTGCAATCCAGCCTCCATTTAAATGAGAGTCAGAATCATGACCATGAGTGTCCAGGATATATGGTATTAAATTATCAACCTTATCACTTGGCAATGAACGGTAATTGTCCATTTTTGGAATGGTCGTAAAGTTTCCGGCGATTACATAGATCATGGAATCCGGTCCTAGGACAATACTGTGTGGACCATGTTCCCCTTCGCCATCCAATGCCATCAACTGCGTGATTTTATCCAATTTATCATCGTTGTTGGTATCCTGCAAACGATACAAGCCCGATCCTTTTGAAAGGTTTTCATTAGGACGGTGGTTAATCATTACATATAAGCTGTTATAAGCCCAAAGCAACCCTTGTGCGAAGCCCATTCCAACTTTTGTAGAGGATGTATCCTTCGGATCACGACCCTCAATAGGAAAATCTAGTGCTTCGATTTTAGGCTTTACCGTTGAGTCCGACCCAAGTGGCGGCAATTCGACCCGGAATAACCCGCCAAATTGATCCGATGTGATCATCCGACCTTTATCATCAAAAGTCATTGATACCCAGGAACCTTTTTTGTCATCCGAAGGGCTATAGATATGTTCGATCTCAAAACCTTCCGGCAAAACGATTTTATCCGTTTTCGGATTAGGTTCTTTGACCACTTCTTTTTCCTTTTCTTGTTTACATGATCCTGCTAAGAAGAGGAGAAGCATAGCAAACAAATACGATTGTGCTCTTTTAGTCTTTATCATTTGGTTTTTATGTTGTTTTATGGTTTATAACAGCTTTTTAATTTACCAACCCTGATTCTGAGGAATTCCATTAATCTGAATTTCTCGCTGCGGAATTGGGAACAATAGTTTAAATGGTTGAATGTTGTAAGATGCTGCACTTAATCTGGTTAATCTCTTCTTCTCTTGAGCACCATGAGCGGTCATTACTTCTATAGCTTTTCCCGTTCTTAACAATTGATACCATCTATGATCCTCAAACGCCACCTCAATACGTTGTTCTTTTGCAATTGCATCACGCAATGCTTCTTTGGAAAGTCCAGCTAATGGTTGCAAGCCTGCACGTTTGCGGACTAGGTTTAGGTTAGCAATAGGATTTCCACTTCCAGCTTCGTTCTGAGCTTCTGCCAATAATAACAATACATGCCCGTAACGGTAAACTGGCCAATTCTCATTGGAACGCCCATCCTCAATATAAGGTGGATGGTAAAATTTCTTAATGAATGGAATCTTGCCTCCAAATGCTACCGACTCCTGGAATTTCGAATTCGAAGGGTCAGAAAACAATTGAATGGATTTATCACGACGGTTATCTCCTTGCTCATAGGCATTGTAGATACTTGGCGTCGGAATATTACTTCCGCCTAAGTTTCCAGAATATCCTACCAACTGCATTTTCGCATTGCGAGGGCCAAACATGTAAATGAAATTACTGTTCTCGCCTTCTACCGATTGATCGTATTGTATCTCAAAAATCGATTCTGCATTATTTTTGTTCGCTGGATTGAAGCAGGATGCATAATCTGGCATCAAGGAATAACCTAACTTGGTTACTTCCTGAAAATTGGTTACTGCTTCAGCATATTGTTTTCTGGTCAGATAAACATCGCCCAGTAGGGTATATGCTGCTCCTTTGGTTACTCTTCCAGCATTGTTCTTTTCATAGCTTGCCGGTAAATTGGCGATCGCATCCTTGGCATCCTGAATAATGACAGCATAAACCTCATCAACGCTTGCTTTCTTACCATCGGTGAAAGCATCTTGTGGATTTGCCACCTCTTTTGTATGCAAAGGAAGCTCACCAAATAATCGGACAAGATGAAAATAGGCAAATCCTCTGATAAATTTAGCCTCACCGAGGTATTGTAACTTTATTTTTTCATCCGAGAAGGTTACTTGGTCAATTCTGCTGATAATTACGTTCGCCTGTTGGATGATTCCATAGAGATTTACCCAAGTCGTATTGACGTAATTATTGGATGAGGTAATCAAGAATTCATCAATCTCCTCCCGCTGTTGTACACCACGGTCGGTTTCATCATACTGATAATTGGTATTGTCGGAACGCATTTCGGTCATCGCCCAGAAATCACTGGTATATAAACCTTGTAATCTACTGTAAACACCATTCACCGCACGAAGGACTTGACCCTCGTTTTCATAATAATTATCGCCACTGGAAAATGTATAGGGTTTTACATCCAATAAATGGTTGCAGGAAGTGCTCATGCTCAATAACCCTAGACCTAAAAGAATATATCTTAATTTCATAATCTTTGTCTCTTAAAAGTTAAAATTCAAACCTAATGTGTAGATCTTTGGAACAGGGTATGCCGAGTAATCAATTCCCGGTACCAATGGCGATGTGTCACCACGGTTAATGTTTGTTCCTTCTGGATTGCCTTCATATCCTGTAAATAAGAATGGATTTTGAAGGTTCGCATAGATCCTTAGGTTGTTAACAATTCCTCCTATACTTTTTGGTAGGGTATAACCAACAGTTATGTTTTTTATCCATAAGTAGTCAGTTTTGTCAATGAATAGCGAGTGTGTATCCCGATACATAACACGACCTCTACCCGTACCATTGGTTGTTGGTACCAATCCACTTCCTGGATTAGATTCTGAACGCCAGCGATCTGCAACTTCCTTTCTAACATTGAATACACCATCGATGTTATCTGTGTAGAATCGCGTCGCATGTAGCATTTCTTGTCCTTTCGAACCTACCATCATGACTCTCAAGTCAAAAGCTTTATAAGTCAAGTTATTCGTCATCCCAAAGGTGAAGTCTGGATATGGATTACCAATGACGTCAAAGTCATCATTTGGCGTAATCTGTCCATCACCATTGACATCTCTCATCCTTAAATTCCCCGGAATAGCTCCTGGAAACGCTGCATACTGGTCAACTTCAGCTTGGTTTTGATAGATTCCTTCTACAACATAACCGATGATCATACCTACTGGCTCACCGATACGCGTAATATTGGTGAAGTTACCCTCTGAACTCGCCCCTGAATAAATAGGATCGGTACTACGGCCTAAGGCAATAACCTTATTCCGGTTGAAGGAGATGTTAAAGTCAGTGTTCCATGTGAAATTATCCTTCACAATGTTGGCTGAGCTAACTGAAAACTCATATCCTTTATTTTCTACATCACCACGGTTTTCAACAACAGACCCAAATCCTGATGATTGTGGAATTGGGGTTCCCAATAAGAGATCCAAGGTATTCCGCTTATAATAGTTGGCAGTGAAGGACAAGCGATTATTCCAGGTACTAAAGTCTACACCTATGTTCAATTCTTTCATTCTCTCCCAACCCAAGAAACTATTTCCTAAACTATTCATCGTACGACCTGGTGCTAAACTACCTCCGAAGACATAATTTGCCGTTCCAATGCCGCTCAAGGATGCATAGTTTGCAATGTTGAAGTTTCCTGATCGACCGAATGATGCTCTAAGTTTCAATTCATTTATCCATTCCTTGTCTTTTAAGAAAGGTTCCTCAGATAAACGCCATCCCACAGCTACCGAAGGGAATGAACCCCAACGGTTGTCTTTTCCGAATCGCGATGAACCATCTGCACGATAAGATGCAGTAAGGATATAACGATCCAAATAGGAGTAATTCACCCTCGCCAAATATGAAATCAATGCCCAGTCTTCAATACCTGTTCCTCCAGTAATTCGAGCAGCAGCATTTAAAGTCTGAATATCATCATCCGGAAATTGACTTCCATTGAAATTGGCATTCTTATTTTTTTGTACCTGTACTGAATATCCCGCTAATGCTGAAATCGAATGACCACTTTCAGTGCTGTAATCATAATTCAAAGTATTCTCATTCGCCCAGTTCAAGTAACTGCCACGCCAATAGCTTCCACTTGGAATTGTTGGCCCCGGAGCATTTTGATTAGGAATAGTGGATGGTCTGAAATATTCACCACTTTCGTCTTGATAATCTACGTTGAAGGTGGTCTTGAACTTTAAATTATCCAAGAAGCTATATTCAGCATAGGTGCTCATCAACATTTTAAGCTTTGAGCTCTTGTTGGTCCTTTGATTCAGATACATCACGGGATTCGGGTTTCCGAATGTTCCTGCTGATTGAATGTATGGTACATAGGAACCATCATCGTTATAGATCTTTCCAACCGGTGTTGTAATTTCAAAGAATTCATCACGACCTTGACCGTTGATTCCACCTTCTAAATACGATAGCGTAGGGTTGATGTTCATCCCTAGTTTAAGTTTTCTGAGGAAATTCCCTTCTACATTTGCCCGGATTGAAAAACGGTCAAATCCAGAATTCAACATAACTCCTTTTTGGTTGAGGTATCCTGCTGAAACAAAAGAGCGAATACTTTCATTACCTCCTGAAAAACTCACGTTAATATCGGACATGGGTGCAATACGAGTAACCGCATCATACCAATCTACACCTTCACCCAATGCTGCTGGGTTACGGTATTCTTCTGGGATATCATTTATTGTTGGTTCGCGGCCTTCCTCGAATCTGATCCTATCTTCGATGGCCTCCTTGCGGAACTGTGCGAATTCCGCAGCATTCATTAAATTAGGTCTTCCTTTTTGTGGAACTTGTTGCAAGCCTGAACTGGCCGCAACATCGATCTTCATCTTTCCATCCGAGCCTCTTTTGGTGTTGATCAAGATTACCCCGTTGGATCCACGAGAACCGTAAATCGCTGTCGCCGATGCATCCTTCAATACCGTCATGGATTCAATGTCATTCGGATTCATGGTCGCTAATGGGTTTCCACGTTCTGAAGATGAACCGGGAACCGGGAAACCATCAATTACATATAATGGCTGACTTCCAGCACCAATAGCACTCATACCGCGGATTTGAATCTTAGGACCTCCACCAGGGGTACCATTGGATGTACTTACCGACACCCCGGCGATTTGTCCTGAAAGTGCCTGATCCGGACTCGCTAATGCTTGTCCTTTCACGTTTTTCATGGAAACCGCTGCAATGGATCCTGTAACATCCTTTTTCTGTTGACTACCATATCCCACAACAACAATCTCGGAGATATCCTCACTGCTGCCTTCTAAAGAAACGTTTTGTGTTCCGGCAGCATTGACTACAATCTCCTTCTGTGCGAAGCCGATATTGTCAAAAGTTAAGGACTGACCTTTGTTCAACTCAATTTCATAATTTCCTTCAGCATCCGAAGCGGTCGCTGAAGTGGTTCCTTTTACACGAATGGAAACCCCAGCCAAAGGCATACCTTGAGCATCCGTCACCTTTCCTGTTACCTTAATTTTCTCTTGAGGAGTTGAGGTCAGTGAACTGAAGTCCAAACTATGGCTCATGGAAATATGAAATGTCTCTTTATCCATTGATGAATAATTTGTGGTCTCGGAATGTCCCGCCTGAGATAGTATCAGTGCTGGGAAGATTAACGATAATTGCAAGAATCTCTTCTTAGGTTCAGTTCCGAAAGTGAACCCAAATACCTTCCTGAATGTTACTGAAGGCGCAATGAATCGATGGTTTTTAGTTTTGTTTAATTGGTCATATTGCATACCTTTGCAAAGTTAAATGGTTAAACCATAAAGAGTTTCGACCCTCTTGTGACGTTTAAAAAGACCATTAATAATATAGAACCGATGGTGCGGGAACACTATCGGTTTTTTTATATAGGTCTCAATCCTTGTTATATATCAATAACAAATCATCCTTTTTCTAAGTTATACATGTTTTAGTCTTCATTTGGTTTATTGGTAACCTAGGTTGTGGGGTTACCAGAATTAGTTATTTAATTAGGTTGCCTATCCTTAAAGGCTTGATTCAAATATAAATATCCAATTTAGGTTGAGCATCCTGCACCGTCCTGTTTAAACACCCTCATGTAAGAGCAGGATAGTCCTTTCCATCCGCTTGCTTAACTTTAAAAACATTTTCAGAATTATAACCTATTCTACCATGACACATAAATTTTCTCTAATACTATTCAGTATTTGTTTATCATTTTTTGTCTCTCATGCTCAGCATAAATTGAGCGATGGCTCCAAGCATATCAGCCCAATGACCCGAGAATATATCTATCCAACCCGTATTGTTTGGCAAGATGGCCAGATCAATGCTTCAGATAATTTAATGCTGGACGGAAATGGTCAGGCAAATTTGAATAACGAGCATATTACCATTCTTAAAAATAATGCTACGCAGACCAGTTCTGTTCTTTTGGATTTTGGCAAGGAGATTAATGGTGCTGTAGAAATTATCACCGGCATGTGGGGCGGAGGAAATACCCCTAGAAATGTTCGGATAAGGTTAGGAGAGTCTGTTTCTGAAGCGATGTCGGAGATTGGCGACAAAGGTGCTACAAATGACCATGCTATGCGGGACATGAAATTGCAACTTCCATGGTTAGGCAAAAACCAGACTGGTGAATCGGGATTCCGTTTTGTTCGGATCGACTTTTTGGACCCCGATGCTGAATTACATTTAAGAGAAGTTAGAGCGATTGCTACCTATCGTGACATCCCTTATCTCGGGACATTCAAAAGTAGCGATGAGCGATTAAATAAAATCTGGGAAGTAGGAGCATATACCGTGCACCTGAATATGCAGGATTATTTATGGGATGCCATAAAACGCGACCGTTTGGTATGGGTGGGGGATTTACATCCTGAAGTAGCAACAGTAAATACCGTTTTTGGATATAATGATGTTGTTCCCAAAAGTCTGGATTTAGCAAGAGAATCTACTCCGCTTCCAGGTTGGATGTGTGGCATCAGTACCTATTCCATGTGGTGGATTGTATTGCACTATGATTGGTATATGGCACATGGTGATCTAGCTTATTTGGAAGAGCAAAAACCATATCTACAAGGATTGGTTAAACAGATCTTGAGCAAGGTAAAAGATGGAAAAGAGCAGATGGATGGGACTCGCTTTTTAGATTGGCCTTCCAGTGAAGATAGTTTGGCCGTACATGCAGGATTGCAAGCCATGACCATATTAGGACTTGAAAAAGCTTCTCAAATAAGTACTTTCTTAAATAATCCGGAGACCAAAAAACTTTGTGATGATGCCTTGGTGAAAATGAGAAAAGTAAAACCCGATCATAATCAATCCAAACAGGCAGCAGCATTAATGTCATTGGTGGGATTAATGGATAAAGAAAAGGCTTATCAAGATGTATTAAAAGTCGGTGGTGCGAAAAACTTCTCCACTTTTTATGGCTATTATATGCTGGAAGCCATGGCCAAAGCAGGTAAATATCAGGAAGCAATGGATATCATCTCCGAATATTGGGGGGCTATGTTGGATTTAGGAGCTACTACCTTCTGGGAAGATTTTAATATTGAATGGCTTCCAAATGCAAGCCGTATTGATGAATTGGTGCCCGAAGGAAAAATAGATATTCATGGCGATTTTGGGGCATATTGCTATGTTGGACATCGTCATAGTTTTGCACATGGCTGGGCCTCAGGTCCTACCTCTTGGTTATCCGAGCATGTGCTTGGAATCAAAGTCGCTGAACCCGGAGGCAAGGCTTATACCGTTAAACCCCATTTAGGAAATCTAAGTTTTGCTGAAGGTACTTTCCCTACTAAATATGGTATCATAAAAGTTAAGCACACAAAAGATGCAAATGGAAAAATAATTTCCGAAATTGAAGCACCTAAGGAAATTAAAATAATAAGATAATCCGACCATGAAATTATATCAGCTATTCTACTCTATTTCCCTATTTCTGCTCTTACAATTGAATTTTGCTTGGGCCAATATTCAACCTACCTACTTGCGCACGGAGTATAAGGTTAATCCTTTCGTGGAAGAAAGCAAGCCACGGTTAAGTTGGGAATTGCAAGGCAAGGGATTCAATAAGTCTCAGATGGCCTACCAAGTGCTGGTAGCCAGCACGGAAGCCTTATTGAAGAAGAATCAGGGTGACTTGTGGGATAGCAAAAAAGTAACCAGCAATCAAACTAATCAAATTGAATATTCAGGTAAGTTGTTGAAGTCTGGACAACGTGTTTTTTGGAAAGTTAGGGCCTGGGATGAGAAGGATAGAGCGGGAGATTGGTCAGAAATCCAATATTGGGAATTGGCGAAACCTAATCCTGACGATTGGAAAGCTAAATGGGTGGGTATAGATTTGAATCACTTGGCAAAACCCGGAGAATATCATCTACCTCCATCGCCCTATATTCGGAAACAAGCTAATCTGAAAAAGAAAGTAAAATCAGCTCGTTTATATATCAGTTCTTTGGGCTTACACAATTTTTATATCAATGGAAATAAAGTTGGTGAAGACTTCTTTGCCTCTGGATGGACGGATTATAATAAACGAGTTTATTATAATGTTTACGATGTTAGTGAATATTTAAACTCAGGAGAGAATACTTTTGGCGCCATACTTTCCAGTGGTTGGTATGCAGGCTATTTAGGCTACGCCTTATTGGTAGGCTCACCCCAAGTCCATCAGTTCTATGGCAAATTCCCATTATTAAAAGCCCAAATCGATATACTTTATGAGGATGGTACGAAGGAAGAGGTTATTACTGATTCCAGCTGGAAAACTGGTACAGGTGCAATTTTAGAATCTGATTTTTTAGAAGGTGAGAAACATAATGCTACCAAGGAACCTATTGGATGGAATAAGGTAGGCTTTGATGCTTCCTCATGGGCAAATATCCAGGAATTTCCTGACAGAAAAGGTCAGCTGATTGAACTCTATCCAAGTAACCCTGTTCGTATTCTTCAAGAATTACCAGCCAAGTCTGTTAAAAAGATTGCCGAAGGCAAGTACATCATTGATTTCGGACAAAACTTCGCCGGTAATATTCGTCTAAAAATTAGTGGGTCAAAAGGAGATTCCTTGCAGTTTAGATATGGTGAAATGCTATTTCCTGATGGGAAATTGATGACGGATAATTTAAGAAAAGCTAGGGCTACAGATACCTATATCTTAAATGGTTCAAAGAATGAAGAATGGAGTCCAAGTTTCACTTTTCATGGATTTCAATTTGTAGAAGTTTCTGGTCTAAAGGAAGAACCTAATAAGGACTTCTTAACAGGTTTGGTATTAAGTTCTGATCTGGATCAGGTAGGGCAATTTCATTCTGATAATAGCATGTTGAATCAACTATATAGCAATATCCTGTGGACGCAGAAAGCGAACTATTTGGATATTCCTACGGATTGTCCTCAACGTGATGAACGCTTGGGCTGGACTGGGGACGCGCAAATTTATATGCGCTCAGCAATTTTCAATGCCGATGTTGCACCATTTCATAAAAAATGGATTCAAGATTTAAATGATGCCCAATGGTCCAATGGCGCATTCCCGATTTATGCTCCTATGCCAGTGAATAATCAGGGCGAAGCAGCCATTCGGGCATCGGACGCCTTCTCTCCGGGATGGTCTGAAGCAGGAATAATCTGTACCTATGAATATTTCAAAGCCTACAATGATTTACGTATCGTTCGGAAGTCACTTCCCTATATGAATAAGTTTATGGCATTTCTCAAGGCTAGAACCAAAGGCAATGTATTGCTCGAAGGCTCCTTTGAAGATGTCAATCCTAAAGGAGGTTTTGGCGATTGGTTATCGGTAGGTGAAAAAACTAGCCCTGACCTATTGGCCACGACTTATTATTTCTATTGCAATAAATTAATGGCGCAGATGTGCCGAGCTATTGGGAATATGCGACTGGCTCATGATTATGAAAAAGAATCTCATGCAGTAAAACTTGGATTCAAAAAACACTATATGGACCAAGATGGCAAGTTGAAAACCAATGCTGCATTTTATGGAAATGGCGAAGGATATGTTGAAGGGCAGAATGGATTTTCGGGTCATACCCAAACAGCATATGCGAATGCCTTATACTCTGGGATTTTAGATGAGGAAGATGCAAATTTAGCTGGGAAGTATTTACGGGACTTACTGGAAGCAAATGGCAATAAATTAAGTACTGGATTTTTAGGATTTAAACCTTTATTGCCTGCCTTAACAGCTTCTGGTTCTTCGGATATGGCTTATGAGCTTTTGCAAAGTACCGAATATCCTTCCTTGGGATATGAGGTTGTCAATGGCGCAACTTCCATTTGGGAGCGTTGGGATAGTTTCACTAAGGACAAGGGCTTTGTACACAATGCCGCGATGAATTCCTTTTCACATTATGCATTCGGCTCGGTCAATGAATGGATGTTTGAGCATTTGCTAGGAATTCGTGCCAAGGAAAATGGCTATCAGGAAGTATATATACAACCTGAGATTGGTGATTTTGGAATGAAATCAGCTTCCGGATCTTTCCGTTCCATGTCGGGAAATATCAAAAGTGCTTGGGCAAAATCCGATAAGGAAATTGTGCAGGAGATTGAAATTCCGATAAATGTGAAAGCAGTTTGTATCATAAATTCTGAGAATACCCAAAATATCATTGTCAATGGGGAACCCGTTGATCGGAATAATTTGGTCTTATCTGTCAAGAAATTAAATGGCCAGATCATGATTGAACTAGGTTCCGGGAAGTACGAAATCAAAACTAAAATATGAAACAAGTCGCTTTTAAAATGAAACTCAATGCCGGGAATGAGGCGGAATATCTGCGCAGACATCAGGAAATATGGCCAAAACTAGCCGATTTGCTAAAGGAAAGTGGAGTTTCAGATTATGCCATTTATTTGGATCCTGATACATTGGACCTATTTGCAGTTCAAAAGTTAAGGGCTGATTTTGATGAGGATAAATTAAAGGAAAATCCAATCATGAAAGAATGGTGGGAATATATGAAAGACCTCATGGAAACGAATCCCGATTATTCCCCAAAAACTTCTATCTTAAAAGAAGTATTTTACTTACCTTAGGTTTTATACTTTGTAAACCTATATTGAAATACTTTAGAACTTATGACTTCCAAGGTAACTGATTTCTTGAAAACTATTCAGATTAGTGACTTTTCAGCAACTCCAAAATATAAACAATTGGCAAGTGCCATTATCGATGCGGTAAAAATTGGAACACTGGAAAAGGACGACATGTTGCCTTCAATCAATGAGCTTTCTGTTTACGTCGATATATCCAGAGATACCGTAGAAAAAGCCTATAAATTCCTTAAAAATGCGGAAGTAATAGCTTCTATTCCTGGAAAAGGGTATTATATTGCCACTGCGGATGTCAAACAAAGACAGAAAATCGCAATTCTTCTCAATAAACTTAGTGCCCATAAAAAGATCGTCTATGATTCCTTTGCCAGGGAATTAGAAGATGATGCAGCCCTCGATTTATTTGTTTATAACTCCGATATCACTTACCTGAGGACCTTATTGGGTGGTCTAACCAAGACTTATGATTATTATGTTCTTTTTCCGCACTTTAAGGAGGGTAGGGACCAAGCCCCGGAGATTATTAACAAGTTGATTCCTCGAGAGAAACTTGTTTTGTTGGGAAAGTATATTGATGATATTCAGGGTGATTTTGCTGCGGTATATGAAAATTACGAAAAAGACATTTATGGTGCTTTGGAAGAAGCATTACCTTCTTTAAGTAAATACCATACCCTGAACCTGATCTTCCCAGATAATAGTGATTATCCGAAAGCCATCATCAAAGGTTTTTATAAGTTTGCTCAACAGTATGCCTTCAATCATTCATTGGTCAGCGAGCTGGACAAAGAAAAAATTGAGTTGGGAAGCTGTTATATCAATATAGCCGAGGACGACCTGGTGAAGTTATTGGATAAGATCATTAAGAAGAACCTTAAAATCGGTCAGGATGTGGGAGTCATATCCTACAATGAAACCCCATTGAAAAAGTTTATTCTGAATGGGATTACCACGATTTCTACCGACTTCCAGATGATGGGTAAAATGGCGGCTGAACTTATCAAAAATAGATCTAAGGAACATATGGAAGTGCCTTTTTACCTAAAACAAAGACCTTCCATCTAAGGTAGTTTTTCCTTAAAACATTTTGCCTAGGTTAACTGTTCATAACCAAGCAAAAATTCACAAAATGAAAATCTTCAAGTCCATTATCTTCACCTTATTTGGTTTAGCATTTATCTTCTTCGGAACGGCAAAATTTGTTAATATCATTCCTCCACCCGAATTGACTGAAGCCCAATTATCCATTACAGAAGCTTTGGTGAAATTAAAATGGTTAATTCCTCTGGTAGGAACCATGGAAATAATAGGAGGGTTCTTGGTTGCTATTCCTAAAACGAGAGCCTTAGGAGCTATCGTATTACTCCCAATCCTGATTGGTGTCGTCCTGCATCATTTAACATTAGATCCTGCAGGAACACCTATGGCAGCTGTCCTTGGCCTGATTGATATCTGGATCATCGTCGATAACCGTAGAAAATATCTCCCTATGATAAACCAGGCTTAATAATAGATTCAACTGTTCAGTCTTTCTACTATCTCAATTCTCACATCCCACATCTCATATCTAAAAACAATAAATGCGAGCATTGCTCGCATCTATTGTTTTTATTTAACAGGGTACTCTTTAAAAATTCCTTCGACTACCTTGGGAAGATTGTTGATTGACTTTTCTGGGGTATTGATTTCGCCAGACCCTCTAGCTTGCCAAACCACCGAATTTGATTTTCGGTCTACGGCTTCAATAATCAAGTGGGAGTAACGAACTTTCTCTTTACCCACAGGGTAAGATGTTCCGCCCCAGCCATAGCCCCACCAAGGACTATAACCCCAAGGACCTCCCCAGCCCCAACCAGCGTTACCATAAACCATTCTACTCTTGTTGTTCACAATAGTGATGTAACGGAATAAAATGTCCGGATTCTCCTTGCTATAACGCATTCCTCTTGCTTCTAATTCCCGATTGGCACTGGAAAGAATATTGTTCCTTGCAATATCATTCGTAAAATAGTTTTTTGACAAAGAATCAACCGGTGGTAACCACCCATAGGTTTTATATTGCGAGAAGTCCAAGGTTTGAACTCTCGTAGTATTATATTTATACGAGCTACAGGCGCCTAGAACTAAGACAACCCCTAGTAGCATAACTGACCAAAACTTTTTCATAAATCTCAATTTATTGTATTAGACGTAATTAGCCTTATAAAGTTTAATCTCAAAATGAATATTTTGCCACCAATGGCATTGACCTTCCTGGACCAAATGCTTTCGGGCTAACCCGCAGAATAGGAGGCGCTTGAAACCTCTTGAACTCCGCATTGCAAAGTAGCTTATTTACCCGATTTACTAAGGCTTCATCGAAGCCTAAATTGATGACATCTTCCCTTGATTTCTCCATCTCAATCAGCTGAAATAAAATAGAATCCAGGATATCATAATCCGGCAATGAATCAGAATCCTTTTGATCTGGTCTTAATTCTGCAGAAGGTGGTTTTACTATCGTATTGATTGGAATTATCTCGCGTTCCCGATTGATGTACTTCGCCAATTCATAAGCCTGAGTTTTATATACATCTCCGATAACACTTATTGAACCCGCCATATCTCCATATAAGGTTCCATAGCCTACAGCCGCCTCACTCTTGTTTGAAGTGTTCAGTAAAATATTGCCGAATTTATTTGAAATGGCCATTAACAAGGTTCCCCGAGTTCTAGCCTGAATATTTTCCTCTGTGGTATCTTTTTCCTTCCCTGCAAAAGTCTCTTCCAAAGTCTCCTCAAATGCTGAAGCAATATCTTTAATCGGAATTATTTTATGTTGGCAGCCTGTGTTTTCCACCAAATCCAAGGCATCTTTCAAGGAATGGTCCGTTGAATAAATGGAAGGCATTAATACAGAAAGAACATTTTCCGATCCTAAGGCTTCACATGCCAAGGCAGCAACCAAGGCAGAATCCAATCCTCCGGAAAGTCCTAGCACAGCAGTTTTAAAACCAGATTTCTGGAAATAATCTTTTAATCCTAAGATGAGAGCATCATGGATCAAGGATATTTCCGAAGTTTTAACCGGCTGATAAGTTGAGCTACTGCTGAGATCATTATTCTGTAATTCTACATATTGAAGATCTTCTTCAAATGCTTTTAATTCAAGGATGACCTCTGCTTTTTTATTTAATGCCAAAGAGCGACCATCAAAGATAATATCAGTTTGCGCACCGATTTGATTCACATAAATCAATGGCGCACTTCCCTTGATGACATTCCGCATGAGGACGTTCTTTCTGCTGTCAAAATGCGTATATGAAAATGGAGAGGCAGCAATATTGATAATCAAGTCTGGATTTTCTTTCGCCAATTCCAACATAATATCACCTACATAAGAATTTGGTCCATCATCATCCCACAGGTCTTCACAGATGGTTAAGGCAATAGTTTTCCCTTTGAAATTTATGCAACTGACATGCGGATTAGGCTCGAAATAACGATACTCATCAAAGACATCATAATCTGGTAATAAACTCTTTTTGCAGATGTTTTTGACTTCGCCATCTTCGATCAAGAGAGCCGCGTTGTATAAGAGCTTACCTTCGCCATCTTGATTGGGTACAGGCGCTCCAATTATACAAGCAATACCTTGACAATGTTGGGCGATGGACTCAATACTTTGATAGCATTGTTTTAAGAATGCGGAGTTGCGAAGTAAGTCCTTTGCTGGATAACCAGAAATGGCTAATTCAGCAAATACAATAAGTTCGGCACCCGCGGTTTTGGCTTTTTGAATGGTATCAATAATTTTCTGATTGTTCTTTTCAAAATTTCCAATATGGTAGTTAAGCTGTGATAAAGCAATCTTCATAAATCCTGAATTTATTGTAAAAATAGCAATTAAATTTAGTTTTAACCTAAATCTGAATGGTCAAATGCGTGTGAAAAAGGGCAGGGATAATGGATTTTTAGGAATGGATTAATATCGGAGAATGACCAAGGATAACTCAGGTCAAATTTTTATTTCTATCGGATTTTTGGCGGACTTGGGTCGGAGTTCCATCGGACCTTGTTCGAATTTTTGCGGCTATTGTCCGGAGAAGGTCCGGAGAAGGTCCGGCTGTGATCCGGTAATGTTATGAATTATGGCTGTATTATTTACGAGTTTAAATAGGAGTAGAGGGTACAAAAAAAAGGCAATCTTTCGATTGCCTTTTTTGTAAATATTATTTGATTTTTTGTACTAGTACTGACTTTTCAATTCAGTTACCTCAATGTTGAACACCAATGGTGAGTCAGCAGGAATCTCTCCTTTTGTTTTATTGTCATAACAGTAAGGAGATGGAGCAATAAATCTGATTTTATTGCCTTTTAACAATCCGTGTGGTAAAATACCTGAGAATGAATTTTTAGATTTGTTTTGTGGATAAAAAATGTACAACCAAGCTGGAATTACATTATTAATTGCCATTTGAGTAGGTGTAGTTTTTTCATCAAAAACTTTACCATCCATTAATTCACCTTTGTATTTGATGTTAGCAATCACAGGAACCCAAGAGTTTGCTGTTGCTACATATTCATAAGTACTGTCTACTGTTGAAGGTAATACTTCATACCAAATACCTGTAGCACTGTCTTTCTTTGCATTTGCACCAAATTTTTGTTTTGCATATTCTTCAAGAATTGGCGCTTGCTTTTTTAATGTAGAATCAATTCGTGCATTTTCTTCTTCTTGAGTCGGACCATCATATTCATCTGTTTTCATACAAGAAGAAACAGAAACCACAGCTAAAAGAGCAATAACGAATAATTTTAAGTTTTTCATATTTGTTTAAGTATCTTAATTACGTAACGGTAAACGAGTCTAAATTTTATTTTGCTACAGCTACCGATATAAAATTATAAAATATTTAATATTTGCTTAATACTTAGATAATTAATTTTTTTCGATTTGACGGAAAAATCTGCGTTTAACAGCATTGTCATAGGGAAAATAGCCTTGTTCTTTTCGCCGATTAATATTTGTGCAATAGGATGAAATTTTCCAGTTTTTTTTATTTTATGCTCACTTGCATAAGTTTCGCCATCAAAATTCACCGTATCGACCGACTCTGCATCAAATTCTACAGCATAATATTCTTTATTGAGTTTTTCAATGACTTTTGGATCCTGAAATGTTTCATTCAACATTTTCTTGCAATAAGCACACCAATCGGTATGCAAGAATATTAACACTGGTTTAGGGTTCTGATTTAAGGAGTCACTCAATTGTTCAAAACTAATCCAATTAACGACAGATTCGCCAGGCTCTTGGGCCTTAAGCGAACCTGTCATCATCAGGTAGGTGAAAATGAATATTTGTAACAACCTCATTAGTGAAAATGTCCTACTTTAATACCAAATGTTATTGTTCTTGGTCTTGATGGTCCATAAATATAGTTGGAATCACGTAGTGCTCCCTTATCAAAGTCTTTTTGAAATGCATTGAATATGTTCTGCATTCCACCGAATAGTTCAATGCTGAAGTCTTTCTTTAAAGAGAAGGTATAGCCTAATCTGAAGTTGGCTTCAACAAAGTCCGGTGAATTCTTAAGAACCATTTCTTCGCCTTCCAAGACATGGGGAACAAGCATGCTGCCGGTATATACACCAGTAATATCAACATTGAATGGTTCGAAAGGCTTCCAGTTTGCATTGAAGTAACCGTAAACATTTGGTGTGCGAACGAATTTCTTGCTGCTTACATTCTCAGCAGGAGTCTTTCCTTCATACAATAACTGATCATCTGCATACTCAGAACGTTGAATGGTTCCACCCATTTGAAAGCTATACTTTGAAGACGGAGCAATGTTCAATTCCAGGTTTGAGCCATACACTTTAGCTCCTGTACCATTTCTCATTTCCTGAATGATTAAGTTTTCATCCTCAGAGGTCATGATATTGGTGAATGGGTTTTGTAAATCTGTATAGAATCCTTCAACCAATAAGCTGGTTTGAACAGCGCCGAAATTCTTGGTGAAATTCAAGGATCCCGTGTAGGCGTTCGAATATTCAGTTTCCAGGTTTTCGCCTATTAATACAAATACTTGTTGACCGCCAATGGAAGTAACGTGCATATCTTCATTGAAAGCCTGTGGAGCTCTAAATCCGCGCGCAAATCCACCGCGGAATTGAAGATAATCCGTGATATCATATAAAAGGGTTAATCTTGGACTAAATGTTCCAAAATTTTGAGCTGAGTTACGGTCGTATCCTGCTAATTTATAGCTTCCATCAACATAGGTATAATCATAGCGTGCACCAATCAACGTTTTTAGATTCTCTAAAATATTCCATTCATACTGTGCATATGAACCCAGACCATGCGTTTTCTGATCAATCAATCGGTCGTAGCCCGGAATATTGTCCTTAGTACTGTTGTTATTGTATTCCACTCCAGCAGTGATCACATCTTTTTCAAAGTTATAGGTGTACTGAGCGCCAACGACCATTGCAAAATCGTCTGTATCGCCATAGGCATTGGAAGCAAGGATGCTGTCTTGTGCAGTTCTTCCACCACCTAAACCACCATAAAAGCTTTCTCTGTCCGTAACCTGTCCAGAACCATAAAGCGATAATTTATGTTTATAATCCTTTGAATAATGGTCATAAGTCAAACCTCCAATAAAGGTGTTCGTTCTTAATTGTTCTGTTACATCGGTAAAGTGAGGTGCTTTATCCAAATGGTCACCACCTCGGCGGAATTCATTTAAGGCACTTAGATCCAAAGTGATTTTATTGAATTCCGAAGGTTTAAAAAATGCCTTTGTTCCAAAAGTGATGTTTTTCAACTTGGTCATTTCAGAAAATCCATCGCCATTCGCATCATAGGCTTCACGGTTACGGTGCATTCCATAAAAAGTTGCTCCAGCCTTCAAATCATTATCGACATAGGAGGTATTGAAGTCAATGGTGTTGTCCCAAGCTGAACCACCAATGATGGAGTTGGTAGATTTGATTTGCCAATCATTCTCAACTGGATCCTTGGTAATGATGTTTATGGTTCCAGCAATGGCATTTGCGCCAAACAAAGCCGATCCACCAGAACGTACCACTTCAATTCTATCAATCATGGAGGTTGGAATCTGATCCAGTCCATAAACTGAGTTCAATGCCGAGAACACTGAACGGCTATTGATTAGAATCTGAGAGTAGGCTCCCTCCATACCGTTCAAGCGGACTTGCGTGAAGCCACAGTTTTGGCAATTGTTTTCAACCCGTACTCCCGGTTGATAGTTTAATGTTTCAGACATGGCTACCGACTGGGTTGCTGTAAATAGTTTTGGACTCAAAACATTCACGATAACCGGTGCCTTTTTTCTTTCCATTCCATATCGAGAAGCACTAACTACGACTTCATTCAGATTCAAATTATCTTCATGCAGGGTAATAGTGATTCCTGTTTGGGAGCTGGAACTGATTTGTTTTTTTGTTGTTTGATAACCTACGGCTCTTACCGTTAGGTTTTTATTTTGATTTCCGTGTAAGTCTAATTCAAAATACCCCAAACTGTCTGTTGCGGTTCCAACTTTGGTTCCTTCCAACTGTACCGTTGCATTGGGGATTCCATCTTGTTTATCGTTTATGATACGACCTGAAATTTGGGCAAATAAAGCCTGATTACCTAGGCCTAGGCATATTAAGATCAGGAAATTCCTGAGTAAAAGTAATTTCATATATATTTTAGCTGTTCTGTTTTAGCTGAATTTCAATACCCAGATGGTATGGGAACCCAGCAATGAGTAGGAGCATAATTGTCCTACAAAAAATAAATTAACATTGACGATATGCTGAAGACCTCTGACCATAAATAAGGGTTAGAGGAAAGCATCATTGTCAATCCACGAAAAAATGATTAAGCTAAAATAGAGGGAGGGCCACGTCCAGCGCAGATGTTATGGACTTGGAGAATAATATTAAAGGTCCTAATTCCAAATTCTATAACGTTGAATTCTGGAAGAATAGGGGCTTCAAATACATAAGGAGACCAGTTCAGATAACTTCCCTGGAATACGATATCTAGGAAACGAATTTCAGCATCGGAATGGTGATGATGGTGTTTTTTTTCGCCTAGATTATAAGGGTGGATGTGAGTGACAATTTCACCGGTCGAAGTGACCTCTTTGTGCATGAAGACTACACCACTAGTAATGATACCACACATCCATACGAGAAGGAAGCTGGCAACAAATTGGCGGTATGAGGTTAGTCTATGCATGCACAAGTCAAAAGTATGCTAAAATTAGCATAAAAAATGCTTTTATTTCTGTTTAAACAATTTTATTATGCTCGTCAGGGAATACTAGGAGAGGTTTATGGTTTCTAGCCTCTTCACGTTCCATAAGTGCATAAGAAATAATAATGACGATATCTCCCACTTGCACTAAGCGAGCTGCGGCACCATTTAAACAGATAGTTCCGGTTCCACGCTCTCCAGGGATAACATAAGTCTCAAGTCTTGCGCCATTATTATTGTTTACGATTTGAACTTTTTCGTTGGCAATAATATCGGCAGCATCCATTAAATCTTGGTCAATGGTTATACTTCCCACATAATTCAATTCAGCCTGCGTAACGCGGGCTCTATGAATTTTTGATTTCATTACTTCTATCATCATGATACAAAGTTAGTCTTTTAATATAAATCGGCTTAAAAATTATTCTAATGAGAAAGTAATATATTGTCGATCAGGCGGACATTTTCTACCCAGGCAACGATCAGGGCAACATATTCCTTTCCAGTTTCGATTTCCTGAGCCGGAGCTAAGGTCGTCGTTTCACAAATGCTTAAATATTCCAACTCCAGAGCAGGGTTTGCAGCAATGATTCCTTTTGCCTTGTCCAACAATTCGGAAACGGATTGATTTCCAAAATTATCCTTGATATAGCGTAGGGATTGAATAATAGTTAATGCATTTTCCTTGCCTTCTTCGGATAAACGTGCATTTCTGGAGCTAAGTGCCAGTCCTTTTTCGCTTCTAACAATGGGGCAGATCAGCAGTTCGATATCCAACTTTTTGATTTCAATCATTTTTTGGATGACCATAACTTGTTGAAAGTCCTTTTGACCGAAGCAAGCTTTGTTAGGTTTAACCAAATCAAATAGCTTATAAACGATTTGTGTAACACCTTGGAAGTGTCCAGGGCGGTGTTCACCTTCCCAGATTTGATCTAGATTTCCGAGGTCAATATGCCATTCTGGGTCATTTTCGGGGTACATTTCTTCGACTGAAGGCATGAATAGGATATCACAGTCCACGGATTCGAGCAGAGCGATATCATTTTCGATGGGACGGGGATATTTTTCCAGGTCTTTGGGGTCGTTAAATTGCGTTGGATTAACGAAAATGCTACAAACGGTAATATCGGTAAGGGGTTTTGCAAAGTTTATTAAGGAGAGGTGTCCTTGGTGCAAAGCGCCCATGGTTGGAACCAGGGCGATGACTTTATTTTCTTGTCGGATTCCACTCAATTCTTGTTGGAGTTCCTGTTTAGTGCGAAAAATTTTCACGGTCAAAAATTAAAAATAAGCTGCAAAAATGGGGAATAATCTTTAAATTATAAAATGATGATTTTTAATCAATTGTAAAATTGATAAATTAATTGTATCTTTGTAGACCGATTTTACTATTCAATAATATAAAAAACAGTTGGAGATGGCAAAAACGAAAATCTTGTTTATAACCCATGAAATGTCGCCTTTCCTTGAATTAAGTAAAATTTCTGAAATAACACGCCAGTTACCACATGCTATGCAAGAAAAAGGGTTCGAAATCCGGATCTTGATGCCGCGTTTTGGTAATATTAATGAGCGCAGAAATCGTCTTCATGAAGTGATAAGGTTGTCGGGAATGAATATTGTGGTGGACAATAATGATAATCCGCTAATTATTAAGGTAGCATCATTGCCAGCGGCGAGGATGCAGGTGTACTTCTTGGATAATGAAGAGTACTTTCAGCGGAAAAAAGTTTTTCGTGATGAGCAAGGAAAAGGCTTCGCAGACAATAATGAGCGGTCATTATTTTTCTGTAAAGGCGCTTTGGAAACCGTTAAGAAATTAGGGTGGTCTCCAGACGTGGTTCACTGCCATGGTTGGTTTACAGCGATGGTACCTGCTTACTTGAAAACAGTTTATCAGGATGATCCGACGTTTAAAGACTCCAAGGTGTTCTTCTCATTGTACAATGAGGAATTCGGAAATGATTCTTTAGGAACGAAGTATGCAGAAATGGCTGCACAAGCAGATATCGATGCGGACAAGTTGAAAGATTATGGCTCAGGTAGCTACGTTGACATTTACAAAGGTGCTCTTTCCTTTACTGATGTTGTCGTGAAAGCTGATGCTGAGATTCATCCAGAAATCCTTTCTTACATCCAAGAAAATAATATCCGTACCTTCGAACCATCATCTGATGAAGACTATGAAGCTTTCTCAGACCTATATGATGAGTTCGTAAACGAAGAAGTTTCAGCGTAAAACTGAAAAAAAATTAAAGAGACCAAAAAGGGCAGAGATTATATCTCTGCCCTTTTTTATTGGGGCAACTGCGATACAACCCAAATGTAATGAGATTGTCATTCCGAATCGAAGATGAGGAATCTATTTTTTTGGCAAGGTGAATAAAACAAATATTCCGCCCCGCTGGGGCTGTACGTTAGAAAATGCCAATTGCTACAAATATGTCACCCCTACGGGGTTAGTTCTTCGTCAGCGGTGCAAGAAACTCCAGAGGAGTTTAATGTTAGTAGAAAGGAATGTAAAATGAAATAAGCCCTGCTCCAAAACTTCAATCGCTTTAGCGATTGAAGTTTTGGAGCAGGGCTCTTTGTTTTCTACCTTCGGGTTACTAATATTGAACCCCTCTGGGGTTCCTACAAATATGCCGCCCCTCTGGGGCTGTAGGTTAGAATATGCTTCTTGCTACAAATATGTCACCCCTAAGGGGTTTGTTCATAAATGGCTGGATAATCTTAAAAGAGCATCTGCGATACAACCCTATGCATGGCTGGTTAAAAATAGGCAGGTCTCAAATCTCACATCTCCCATCTAATATCTATATTATTGCTATCTTCGCTATTATGAAGATTAAAGTTGGATTTGGTTTTGATGTCCATCAGATGAAGTCGGGACATCCATTTGTGGTTGGTGGGGTAACATTAGACCACCATGCGGGTGCTTTTGGGCATTCTGATGCGGATGTATTGGCGCATGCGATTTGTGATGCGATTTTGGGGGCTGCAAATTTAGAGGATATCGGGTATCATTTTCCAAATACGGATGACCGTTGGAAAGGGGCGAATAGCCTGGATCTGTTAAGACACTGTATCAAATTGATTAAGGAGAAGGGTTTTGAGTTGGGGAATATCGATGGGATGCTATGTTTGGAGGCGCCAAAGATTAAGCCTTATATTCCGCAGATGAAAAAGAATATTGCAGAAGCGGCAGGAATTTCTGTTGAAGATGTTTCTATTAAGGCTACAACGAATGAGCAAATGGGCTTTATTGGTCGTGAAGAAGGCGTGGTCGCTTATGCGGTTTGTTTGTTGGAGAAAACAAATTATTGATTAAAACGTCTAAAGTAATTGATTGCAATAATTGTGGCAATCAGTGCTAATAGACTTCCAAGATAAAAAGGTGCGCTCGGTAGATATATCGGGCCATTTTTTTTGGTGAAAAAGGAGAATAGACTGGTCATTAGCAATGGTCCAATAATGGCTGTCAGACTGATGATACTGGTCAATCCGCCTTGGATTTGACCTTGTTCGTTGGCGGGGGTATGGTTGGAAATTGAACTCTGCATGGCAGGTCCGGCGATACCGGCAAAAACATAAAAGATACTGGCAATAAATAATCCCCAGGTTGAGCCTGCTATTCCAAATGCTAATAATGAACCACAGTATAAGAAAAGTCCGAATATTATACTTTTGGGAATTCCGACTTTTGGAATTATGACACGGATTAATCCGGCCTGTACGATGGTTAGCAAGACGCCGATGATACCTAATGAGTAGCCGACCATACGCTCATTCCATTGGAATTTCTCCATGGTAAAATAAGACCAGGTACTTTGGACAGCATGAGCAGCGATATTGATAAGGAAAATACAAATCACCAAAGGCATGATGACAGGATATTTTTTAATATGCCTGAAACTTCCAACGGGGTTGGCATTTATCCAGCGGAAATTGCGGCGATGTTCTTTTGGAAGGGATTCCGGGACCACGAAATAGCCGTAAATAAAATTTAGGAAGGTTAATCCTGCAGCGGCGAAAAAAGGATATCGAGGACCGTAATGGCCAAGAATACCTCCGATAACAGGACCAATAATAAATCCTAGGCCAAATGCCGCACCAAGGAGTCCGAAGTTTTGGGCTTTCTTTTCTTTGGTGGAAACATCGGCGATATAGGCGGCGGCTACCGTGTGACTAGCACCAGTGATTCCGGCCACTAGACGACCTACAAAGAGCCAGAAGATACTGGGAGCAAAGCCGATCAGTAAATAGTTGATGGTAAATCCAAAAAGAGAACAAAGCAAAACAGGCCTTCTACCATAATGGTCACTTAGATTTCCTAGTATGGCAGCAAAAAAGAACTGGGTAAAGGCGTAACAAAAGGTCAGCCATCCCCCATAAGAAGAAGCTTGACTTAGGTCGCCATGGATCAATTCTTTAATCAAAGCAGGCATCACCGGGATGATGATTCCCAGACCGATGGAGTCTAAAACGACGGTGATAAAGATAAAAAGTAAACCTGCTTGTGATTTTATTTTTGGCATATACGAAAACTAAGATAGTTAATTTTATGCCTTGAAATGTTTTTAAAGGGATAAAATATAGGTTTGTTCCAAAATTTTTAGAACTATCCCTGGTAAGTTTTATTTACATCAGGAAAAATATGGTATTTTTGTTGTTGCCAATTGAGATTTGGCACACTTACTGTTTATAGGGAAATGGACTTAAAGTAGTAAGGGTAAGTTCGTTGTTTCATTAAATTTACAAATGAAGAGAGAATCAAAAAGTAGTAAACTTACAGAAGAGGATGTAAAACGATATACGGGGGTCTTTTGGAAAGTGTTGTTGGGAATTGTGTTGTTTGGCTGTTTATTCCTCCTGAGTGTTAGAATAGGAATATTTGGTAAGTTGCCTACCTTCAAGGATCTTGAAAATCCAAAAAGTAATTTAGCTTCAGAAATTTTGACCGATGATAATAGAGTCTTAGGGACCTATTTTGTTCATAACCGGTCCAATGTTAAATACACTGAGTTAGCTCCAGCTTTGGTTCATGCCTTAATTTCTACGGAAGATAAGCGTTTCTATGAACACTCTGGTATTGACTATTCTCGTACGATGTCTACCGTTTTATTGACCTTAGCAGGTAATAAACAAGGTGGTAGTACCATCACTCAGCAATTGGCATTGAATTTATTTGCCGAGAAAAGAGAGAAAAATTCCATCAAAAGGATTATGCAGAAGTTTCAAGAATGGATTACCTCCGTTCGTTTGGAAAGAAACTATACCAAGGAAGAAATCGTCATGATGTATTTCAATACGGTTGATTTTGGGGCATATAACACTTTTGGGATTAAATCTGCTGCACGTACATTCTTTAATTCAACTCCGGATAAACTTACTCCAGATCAATCTGCTTTATTAGTAGGGATGTTAAAGGGTCCAGGATATTACTCTCCAGTTCGTTACCCTGAAAGAGCGATTGCAAGACGTAATTTGGTGCTTCAGAACATGAGGGATCAGAATTTTATTACAAACGAGGAGTTTGATAAATATAAAGCTCAACCCTTAGGATTGAAATTAACTATTTCAAACTATGGAGAAGGGTTGGCGCCATATTTTAGAGCGGTCTTAAAAGAAGAAATCAAGAAAGAATTCCAGCGATTGGCGATTACAAAGCCAGATGGTACTCCATATGACTTGGATCGTGATGGATTGAAAATTTATACGCCGATTAATTTTAAAATGCAACAGTATGCAGAGGAAGCTCAGAAAGAGTGGATGCGTCGTTTGCAGAATGAATTTGATAAACAATGGCGTCGTAGAAATGCCTTTACTGGTAAAAATGCAAATTTACTAGTTACCGGGATGAAGCGTTCGGATCGTTATCGAGTATTGAAGGCTGAAGGTCTTTCGGAAGAACAGATCAAGAAGGATTTCGAGAAGAAGGTTCCAATGAATTTATTTACTTGGAAGGGTGCTGTAGATACGGTAATGTCTCCAATGGACTCGATCAAATACACGAAATTATTCTTGCGTAATGCGATGGTTTCCATGGAACCACAGACAGGATATATTCGTGCATGGGTTGGTGGTGTTGATTTTGAGCATTTCAAATATGACCAAGTAAAATTAGGTACTCGTCAGGTGGGATCCACAGCGAAGCCATTTGTTTATGCCTATGCGATTGATAATGGTTATGGACCATGTGTTTCTGTACCGAATCATATGCGTACTTATGGGGATTGGACCCCACGTGGAACGACACAAGGCGGAGACCCTATCACCTTGAAAAATGCCATTAAATATTCACAAAACTTTGCCTCGGCATATTTAATTAGTGAGGTTGGAGCTGCGAATGTGGCGGACTTGACTAAGCGTATGGGGGTTAATTCAAATATTCCAAACAATCTTTCGATTGCATTAGGTTCTTACGATGCGTCTCTATTCGATATGGTTGGTGCTTATTCAGCCTTTGTAAACCAAGGGACTTGGGTAGAGCCGACAATGATTTTGAGAATTGAGGATAAAAACGGTTCTCCGATTTACGAAAAGGCACCGAAAGTATTGAAGGCCTTGAACAGTGAAACTGCTTATGCAATGGTTGATATGCTGAAAGGTGTTGTTGATGGTGGTACTGGTTCTCGTTTGAGATGGGATCCAAACTTTGGTGGTTTGAAAAACCCAATTGGTGGTAAAACCGGTACGACAAATGATAACTCGGATGCTTGGTTTATTGGTATTACACCAGAATTGGTAACAGGGGTTTGGACAGGTGCTGAAGATCGGGGTATCAGTTTTAGTAGTATGCAATATGGACAAGGTGCGGCAGCTGCGATGCCAGTGTTTGGTTTATATATGAACAAAGTATATAAAGACAAGGATCTGAGCTATTCACAAGAGGATTTCCCTCAGCCTCCAGATGGTATCACACGTTTTGAAATGAACTGTTCGAATTTTTCACAGTTCTATGGAAATGATCCTTCAAAGAATGATACCCAAATAACAGATGATGATAGGTTAGGTTTTTAACCGATTCTTTAATAAATTAGACCAGACCTTTATTCTTCGAAAATAAAGGTCTGTTTTTTTTGCTACGATGGAATTTGACTATAAGAAAGAATTAACAAAGATACCCCATAAACCAGGGGTTTACCAGTATTTTGATAAGGACGATACGCTGATCTACGTTGGTAAGGCGAAGAACCTGAAAAATAGGGTGTCCTCTTATTTTGTCAATGAAAACCAATTGAATAGCAAGACCAGGGTATTGGTCAGAAAAATTCAGCGGATTGCTTTTACCATTGTGGATACGGAGATTGATGCTTGGTTATTGGAAAATAACTTGATCAAAAAGCATCAACCCCGGTATAATGTAATGTTGAAAGACGACAAGACCTATCCTTGGATCGTGATCAAAAATGAACCTTTCCCACGTATATTCTGGACCAGAAAATATATTAAGGATGGTTCCCGCTATTACGGACCATATGCCTCTGTAGGAATGATGCATATTATTCTGGATATGATCCGGGAGTTATTTCCTTTAAGAACCTGTAACCTGAGTCTTACCGATGAAAATATTTCCAAAGGAAAGTTTAAGGTCTGCCTGGAATATCAAATTGGAAACTGTCTAGGTCCATGTGAAGGCTATCAGTCGCAGGAGAATTATGACCAGAATTTATCCGATATTAAAGATATCCTGAATGGGAAAATTGCTGTGGTGACGAACCGAATCAAAGAACAGATGAATGATGCGGTACAACAGATGGACTTTGAAGCGGCTCATCAGCTCAAGGTGAAGTTGGACAAGCTATCCAACTACCAGAGTAAATCTACGGTGGTTAGCTCTTCAATTACTAATGTTGACGTATTCAGTATTGCTTCCGAGGATAATTATGCATTTGTTAACTTTTTGAAAGTAGTTAATGGGGTTGTAATTCAAACGCAAACCGTTGAATTGAAAAAGCGTTTGGATGAAACGAATGAAGAATTATTGGCCATTGCCATTCCTCAATTAAGAGCTCGATTCCGGAGTCATTCTCGGGAAATCATCGTTCCATTTGAATTGGATATTGAAGGCAATGAAGATATCAAGTTTCATATCCCCAAATTGGGAGATAAGAAAAAGTTATTGGAGCTATCGCAAAAGAACGTTGCTTATTTTAAGAAAGAGCGTTTGTTGCAGTATGAGAAATTAAATCCGGATGTAAAAACGGATAGGATTTTAAAGCAAATGCAGAAAGACCTTCGCTTGCCACAATTACCTAAACATATTGAATGTTTTGATAACTCGAATATTCAGGGGAATTTTCCAGTATCGGCGGTTGTGGTATTTAAGGATGCGAAGCCATCGAAGAAGGATTATCGCCATTTCAATGTGAAGACTGTTGAGGGTCCGAATGATTTTGCTACGATGGAGGAAGCTGTTTTTAGGCGCTATAGAAGGCTGTTGGATGAAGACCAGACTTTGCCTCAGTTAATCATTATTGACGGTGGTAAGGGGCAATTAGGGGCTGCATTAAAGAGTTTAAAGCTGTTGGGGATTGAGAAGCAAGTGACCGTGATCGGTATTGCTAAGCGTCTGGAGGAACTCTATTATCCGGGAGACCAATATCCCTTGTATTTGGACAAGAAATCCGAAACTTTGAAGATTATCCAGCATTTAAGGGATGAGGCCCATCGATTTGGTATTACCTTCCATAGAAATCAACGGAGTAGGAAAACCTTTGTTTCCGAGTTGGACAATATTCCAGGGATTGGGAAAGTAACCGTTGAGAAATTATTGAAAACATTCAAGTCGGTCAAGAAAGTTAGAGAAGCTTCAGAAGAGGAATTAAAAAAAGTGCTTAATCTAAAACAGATGCAAGCACTTAAGGAATATTTTGTGGAGAAGAATTAGGGATTACATAAATCCTAATTCCAATTTAGCTTCTTCAGACATCATATCTTTGTTCCACGGTGGGTCGAAGGTAAGTTCTACGATTGCCTCTTCGATGCCTTCGATTGCAGCCACTTTTTCTTGCACCTCGTCCATGATTTGTCCCGCCACTGGGCATGCCGGAGCGGTTAAAGTCATTACAATCTTAGCTTGTTTATTTTCCTTGGTAATGATTTCATAAATCAGTCCTAAGTCCAAGATATTGGCGGGTTTTAGTTCTGGGTCATAAATTGTAGCTAAGGCCTCTTGAATTTGAGGAGCCAAGCCTAATCTATCCATGATAATAATGTTCATATCTTAATTTTTTGATTCAGCCAGTACCTCGTTATAGATTTTTTCAAGCTCGTTCATAACGATTGGTTGGCTATATTTTTGTAAATATTCTTTTTGGCAGTTGGCCTTGATCTCAAGGATTTTCTCTTTGGGAAGTGACTTCCACTCTGCCAATGTTTGTACCATATTGATATGGTTATGCGGGTCGAAAAGTAAACCCGTATACAAAGGTACGACCATTTCAGTTAAAATACCAATACTACTGGCAATCACTGGAGTTCCTAATGCATAAGCTTCCAAAACCGCCAAAGGCATCGATTCATAGCAAACCGAAGGGACAATGACCGCGGAGGCCGAAGCAATTTGATTGCTCAGGGTTTGTTTGTCCTGAAAGCCCATATATTGCATGTTTGGACTATTGCTGACAATCAATTCCACTTCATTTTGTAAAGGCCCAGTGCCAAAAATCTTAATCTTATGATCAGTTGCCTTCCAAGCATGTAAGAGTGGTATTATTCCTTTTTCTTCGGATAGCCTGCCTACATAGACAAAGTAATCAGAAGGATATTCTTTAGTCACTTCAGCAACTTTCACAAAGTTGGGTTTTACCACAAATTTGTCCATAGGGACATTCAATTTTGATTTGGCGAATATGGACTTTGAGAATTCGGATAAGGTAATAAAACGACTAATGGCATTGAATGTTCCACGTTTTCGATGAATCCAATAGGTAAAAGCTGTCCAGAAGGTTTTGAAGTAGGAGTTTTCAAGGACTTTCTTTTTTACAGCATCCCAAGGGAAATCTGAGTTGATGGAGTTTAAATAGATATTTCCATCATAAAAAAGTGTCGCAGAAGGACAGATTAACCTGAAATTATGCAAGGTCATGAGCATAGGGATCTTCATTTTTTGAATATGAAGAATAAATAATGGCCCCAAGGCATAATGCATATTATGAATATGAATAACATCAGGTTTAAATTCGTTGATACGTTCTTTGATTTTCTTGACCTCTGGCCAATTGATTGGGTAAAGCAGGTATTGCAGGTAGCCTTTTAGCCCTTTAACATTGCGAACCGTATAGAGATCCACCTCATGATTTTTTCTCAATGCCTCCATTTCTTGGCCCATGACAAAATCCTCGCCGCCGATGTGTTGGTATTGATTGTGGATAATGAGTATTCGCATAAATAGATCTCTAGAATTTCCTTGCAATTTACATAGTAAATGGCTAAAATCAAATCCATAAGGTGGAGCTATTCCACCTCAATTTCTTATCTTCGTGCTAATTTTACAAGATTATGTTTGAACAGCATCCCTATGGTAAGTTGATTGGTGAGTACATTCAAAATGCTGAATTCCCGAAACAACCTGCCGATTTATACGATCCGATAAAGTATATTCTTTCCTTAGCTGGTAAGCGAATCAGGCCTATGTTGGTATTGATGGGCGCGAAGTTATTTGGCAAGGAGAACCTTGAAGAGGTTGTTCCGGCGAGTATTGCCATTGAATATTTTCATAATTTCTCTTTGATTCATGATGATATCATGGACCGTGCACCTTTGAGAAGAGGACAGGCGACGGTTCATCAAAAATGGAATGATAATGTGGCGATTCTATCTGGAGATGCACTTTTGGTTAAAGCTTATCAGGAATTAGGGAAAAGTCCAGCAGACCGCATTCCTGATTTACTGCAGGTTTTCAGCAAAATAGCCTTGGAAGTCTGTGAAGGTCAGCAGTTGGATATGGATTTTGAGAAGACTGCACATGTTTCGGAGGATGACTATTTAAACATGATCCGTCTGAAGACTTCGGTACTGTTGGGTGGAGCATTGCAAATGGGCGCAATATTGGCACATGCAGATGCAAATCAACAGAAGTTGATATATGATTTTGGAGTAAACCTGGGCATTGCCTTTCAGCTTCAGGACGATTATCTAGATGTTTACGGAGACCCCAATACCTTCGGCAAGCAAGTAGGAGGTGATATATTATGCAATAAAAAGACCTACTTAAGGATAAAGACAGAGCAATTAATTGACTCCGATGCTCGCGTAGAATTTGAGGAGTTGATTCAATCGGATTCAATTTTAGATACCGAAAAAGTTAGCCGCATGAAAAATCTTTATGCCCAATTTAATATTGATGGCTATGCTGAGGAAATTAAGTTGCGATTTATGGACCTGGCTTACAATAAATTGGATGAAATTGCCGTTCCTGAATCGCAGAAAGAAGAATTGAAGAAATTAGCAGATACCTTGATGCATCGCACGCGCTAATTATGAAAAGTCCTAGGATTTTTATAATTTGGTGAAAACAGTATAAAATAAACAGAGCTAAGGACGTTAATGGAGCCATTAAAAATTACCATATTTCAAGCATACCTATTTTGGGAGAATGTCGATAAAAACCTTCAAAATTTAGGTTTGAGGTTATCTTCGTTGCGTGAAAAAACAGATCTGATTATTTTACCTGAAATGTTCAACACAGGATTCACGACCAATGTGGAAAAATGTGCTGAGCCTATGAATGGAAAAACCATGCATTGGTTGTTTGAAACTGCGAAGAAATTTGAATGTGTGGTTGCTGGTTCATTAATAATAGAAGAAGATAGTAAATATTTCAATCGTTTTGTATGGATGTCTCCAGACGGGAGTTTTGTACACTACGATAAACGGCATTTATTTTCGATGGTTGGGGAGGATAAAGTTTTCACTTCGGGTCAATCCAGGATAATTTTTCAATTGAAAGGTTGGAAAATCTGTCCAATGATTTGTTATGACCTGAGATTCCCAACTTGGTCTAGAAATCAAAATGGCGCTTATGACCTGATGGTTTATACGGCTAGTTGGCCAGATAAGCGTTCAGCACATTGGCGAGCATTGATTCCTGCGAGAGCAATCGAAAATCAAGCATTTGTGATTGGAGTAAACCGAGTAGGGCATGATGGGAAGGAAGTATATTACTCTGGAGGTTCTATGTGTATCTCTCCGAATGGCGATGTCGTTTATTATAAACCTGAAGATGAGGACTTGTATACATTTACATTAAATCCTAAAGATTTGGAAGAAAGTAGAGAGCAATTTCCTTTCTTGAAAGATCAAGACCAATTTAAATTCTTATAGTTCTAAAACAATAGGATGGAAAATTGATTCCTAAGCCATATGGAATCAGAATGGGCGATTAATCCTTATAAGGTCTTTCCAGGACTGCTTGTTGGATTATAGCTTGGCGTAAGTTGAAATGATGGACCACATCTAGCGATTCAACCTCCATTGGCTTACTTTGTGCCTTTTGTCTTTCCTCTTTCAATCTTTTTTCGGCAGCACGTCTTTGTTGTTCTAATTTTCGTTGTCTTACCATTTCCACTTCATCATAAGTTGGAACATCTGAATAGATTTCAACGGGCTTTTGATGAGATACCAAGGTAGGCTTTTGAACAGGCTTTGCTTTTGCGGGTTGAGGAACTTCAGCAGGTGGTGTTTTGAATGGATTCTCTGTTTGGAGCTGCTTTTTAAGCTGTTCCATCCTTTTTTTAGCTTTTTCTTGCTCTTCTTGGTAGCCTTGATAAATCTTGTAGATTACACTACCAATAATGATGAGAATGATTAAAATTGGATTATCCATATCTATAAAAATAAGGTTTTTTATTGAAAGTTTATCCTTTTTGGAAACATTCAGAAAATAATCTATTTTTTATGATTCTATTAATTTTTGCCTAATCTTTTTCGATGTTATTAAACATTGATAAATAAATTTGTAAATACCGTAATTAATTATTTAATTGCATCAACAACTTTTTACCATATTAACCTGACATGATGACAAATGAAATTTATTATGCAAGTGAATTCTATTCATTCTTAACGGGGAGAGTTTCTACAGCAATTGGCAGACGATTGCAAAGAAACTTTAAGGATAGTGGACTTCATATTACAGCAGAGCAGTGGAGTGTTTTGTACTTCCTATGGGAGTCTGAAGGGCTGAGCCAACAAGAGATTGCAAAATTAACCTTTCGGGACAAACCTAGTGTCTCCAGATTGATCTCCAACCTTGAAAAACAAAAACTATTGGTTCGCGTATGTAGTTCGGGAGATAAGCGTGCTAATCAGATCTATTTGACTGCACAGGGGCATAAAATCAAGGATAAGTGTATGCAACAAGCAGAAAAAACTATCTCTGAAGCATTGAGAGGTGTTGATAGAACTTCTATGCAACAGGCTCAACAACTACTAGAGATAGTTTTTAATAACTTAAAGTAAGACTGGCTTAATCAAAAACCTCCGGAGCGAAATCGCTACGGTTATTTACCAACTTACCTGTATTTTTAAAGTATATATCTTGGAAGCTTAAGGTATTCTGACTATCTACCTTACGGAAGAATTTGTCAGCATTAACCTCATCTAGGCTATTGAAACCACAGGCTTCCATGATTTCTACGGTCGCACGTAGGGTATTACGGTGGAATTGTGCTACACGAACATATTTATCATCCACGTTTAATCCTTTGTAAAGGTGCGGTTGTTGGGTGGCAACACCTACCGGACATACGTCCTCATTACATTTCAAGGCTTGGATACATCCTAATGCGAACATCATTCCACGAGCACTATAACAAGCATCTGCTCCTAAAGCAATAACTTTAAGGATATCAAATCCTGTTACAATACGGCTGGAAACGATGATTTTGATATGTTTCTTTAATCCAAAATTGATTAAGGTCGTAGTAACGAAAGCAAGTGCATCATACAATGGCATACCCAAGTTGTCAGTGAACTCCAATGGAGCAGCACCTGTACCACCTTCAGATCCATCGATAGAGATGAAGTCAGGCATAATTTGCGTTTCTTGCATTGCTTGACAGATCTCGATAAATTCTTGTTTATCACCAATACATAATTTGAAACCTACAGGTTTATAGTCTGAAAGCTCGCGTAATTTTTGGATGAAGTTCATCATCTCTACTGGTGTTTTGAAAGAGCTGTGTGCTGGAGGAGACATAACGTCGGTTCCAGGAACAACGTGACGAATAGCAGCAACCTCTGGCGTGTTTTTCGCTGCAGGAAGAATACCACCATGACCAGGTTTTGCACCTTGTGATAACTTCAACTCAATCATTTTTACATAAGGGCGAGTTGATTTTTCACGGAAAAGATTCGGTTCAAAATATCCGTTTTCATCTCTACAACCGAAATATCCAGTACCTACCTGCCAAATTAAGTCACCACCATTGATATGGTATTGTGAGATACCACCTTCACCGGTGTTATGAGCAAAATTTTGAAGGGCAGCACCTTTGTTCAATGCCGTGATTGCTGTGCGGCTCAAGGCACCATAACTCATCGCTGAGATATTGAATACACTTAAGCTATAAGGTTGCTTACAAGCAGCATTTCCGACCGTGGTACGAAGATTATGGTCTTCAATATGAACGGGGAAAATACTGTGAGCCGCCCATTCATTACCGACCGCCTGTGGATCACTCTGCATACCGAATGCAACGGTCTCGCGTTGGTTTTTCGCACGTTGGTAAACGATGGAACGTTGACGTCTGTTGAAAGGTCTACCATCTGTATCTGATTCCCAGAAGTATTGTCTTAATTCAGGACGGATAGATTCCAAGAAATAACGGAAGTATCCAACAAGAGGGTAGTTTCTCAAAATCGCATGTTTCGTTTGGAAACTGTGATATAATGCGATTACTAATAATGGGAAAGGTATAATTAATAACCAAAACCATTTAGGAGTAAAGATGACACCAAAAGAGATAATTATTAAGTTGATTAAAATAATAATCCCTAGGATGAGTTTTCTTACTTGCATGATGTAAATATTATGCTAAACTTATTATAATTTATTACCACAGTTTAGGTTCCGCCATAAATGTGCCATAAAAGGAACGAGAACCCTGTAACCGGTTATTTGGATGCAAAATTAGCAAGTTCAGGGGGGATTATGAAAAAATTAGTGAGAAGTTTAAAGATTTAGTGAATTGATAATTTTATGATTTATTCTCTCTTGTTTTTATAATAAGGTCCGATATTTTTTGGTAAATAAGTTGCCAATCAGGATGGGGACTAAGAAAGTTGAAATGCGTCAACATGGTAGTTTGGTCATTTCGGACTGCTGGACCTGTCTGAACCTGGCTAGGTTCGTGATTTTGTGTTTTTTCTGCCGTTTCCTGAATAATCGGGCGAATCAAATCAAAGGATAAGTTGTGCTCCTGCAACAGTTCATATGATACTTGGAAAAGAGCATTGCTGAAGTTATTAGCAAATACCGCAGAAACATGAAGCGCCAATCGCTGGGAACTGTCACACGGGAATACTTTGTCGGAAAGTTGCTGGGCTAGCGCAGAAAGTTTTTGTAAGACTTCAGGCTGATTTCCTTCGATTCCAAAAGGAGTATGGCTCAAGTCCAGAGCTTTGCTTTTTGAAAAACTCTGTACCGGATAGATGACACCATGATTCCGAAAGTGTTGAAGAATGGAAATATTGGTCGCCCCTGAGCAATGAGCAATAATTCCATTTAGTTGGCTAGGTAGTTTTCCTGCTAACTCAAGTAATGCTGAGTCAGAAACAGCCAATAAATACAAGTCAGCATCTGAAATGAGGTTATCGAGGTTATCAATGGCCTGCGCAGATAAAACATTAGCCAATGCGTCGGCATTGGCTAATGTTCTACTATATACTTGAGCAATATGATGTCCTGCATTTGCGAAAGCTTTCCCTAAATGGGTAGCAATATTTCCACTACCAATGAGGACAATATTCATTATGCTGCTATTTTATCTTCTTTATTTTTATTGTCTTTAACACGACGGTAGATTGCCATTCCAAATCCAATCGTCATCACGATGGTACCACACCAGAAGAAGTTGATGTAAGGGAATTTGATTGCCTTAAATACCACCCATTTCTTTTCAGGTAATGGTTTTTGATAAGCCATCAATTCCAATTTGTTTTTCTCAGGCATAATCTTCGTGAATCTGAAGCGTAATCCTTGTTCTTCAACATCTTTATAGAAATCGAAGGTATTACCACCTTTGATTAAGAAGATCGGTTCAACAGGGAATTCTTTTCCTTCTTTGGAAACAACCTTGATTTTCATCCCAACTAGGATGTCATCATCAGCTTTTGGCATGTTTTCAAGCTTAGCATCCTTGTTGATGCCTTGAATAACATAGAATCCATTTCTATAGCGTAGGGTATCACCCACATTAACTTCATAAGTCGCAGGTTCTTCATAATCTTCGAAACCAGCACTTCCACCTTCTTCAGGATTATGTTCAGCAGGTTTCTGCGAATCAGAAGCAGCGGCCGTAATAATCGTGTAGATATCATGAGTTAGGAAGTGTTTTGTACCTGGAGTACCAATCAATCCACCCATTTGTGGGTTGTTTTGAGCAAATGGTTTTAAGATAAATGAATTTTTGGTGTTTCCAGTTTCTTCATCTATCTCGTCATATTTGATCTTATAATAAACATTGGGCTTAGCTACGGAGTCACCGATATAGGTGATTTTGTATTTACCCATGTCTACAGGTTCACCTTCTGTAAGGAATAGGTTGTCACCAGGTTTTTCTACTTGATCAAATCCCGCAACAGCAATGTAATTACTGCTGTTTACCGATACAACCTCGTTGGTAGCAGCGGCGATTAATGCACCGATCAATAATAAACCAAAACCGATGTGTGATACTGCAGAACCCGCTAAACGCCATTTTCCTTTGAATGAATCTCCTAATATTCTCAAGTTAACCAGAATACAGAAAACCGAAGTGAATGTAATCAGGATGAACATGATATTGGTATAGATATTTGTGAAATAAACGATGATAGCAGAGATAATCAGTGCAAAAACAAAAGAAGCTATGGTTGCTGCCCAGAATTTTTTGCTGTCTGTACGTTTGTATTTCAGGAATTGCGTAAATGCTGTTAATAACATTACCACTACGGCAAAGGCACCTTGCCATTTGTTGTAGTGTGGAATAGGGTCAACTGGAGGAGCGACTTTGGTTCCAAATAACGCATTGAACACCGGAATGGAAGTCGTTGCAATCATTTGAACACAAGCAACGGTAAGAACCAATGCTCCGATAAACAACCAGAATTCACGAGAGTAGATTTCTTCTTCTTTTTTCGTGCTCGGCATGTCTTTTCTTCTCCATACCAATAGGCCAATCATGATCAGTAGGAAGACCACATTGAACAAGATCAACTGTCCGGACATTCCTAAGCTGGTGAAGGAGTGTACAGAGGTTTCACCAAGGATACCACTACGGGTAAGGTATGAGGCATAGATCACCAATACGAAGCTGATTAGAGCCAAGAATACGGAGGTGAAATATGCATGGCCAGTATTCTTAAAAGCTACCATCACGTGTACAGCTGCGATCAAGGTTAACCAAGGGATAATTGAAACGTTTTCAACAGGGTCCCATGCCCAGAAACCACCAAAGTTCAATGCTTCATACGCCCAGAAAGACCCCATGATAATACCTGCGCCGAGGATCATCACAGCAAAGAGAGCCCAAGGTAATCCTGGATTAATCCATTCTTTATAACGTTTTTGCCATAATCCGGCAGCAGCGTATGCGAAAGGAACAATCATGGATGCAAAGCCCAAGAATAGAGTTGGAGGGTGGATAACCATCCAGTAATTCTGTAATAAAGGGTTAAGACCACGACCGTCTTTTATCATGGATAGGTAGTTCGGATCTTTTAAGATCGGCCAATCCATAGCGTCTCTGAGAAGAATAAACGGTGAACTACCAATACGAGATCCCAATATTTCAACTCCTAAAAGCATGGATGCCAGGAAGAGTTGACAGAGCATGACAAAGGTCATTACTGGGCTTTCCCAGCTTTTTGCTTTGAATACTAATATGGAGCCCATTACAACTTGCCAGAACATCCATAACCAGAAACTTCCTTCTTGACCTTCCCAAAATGATGAGATGATATAATGCGTAGGAAGGGTCATTGATGAATGGGCCCAAGCGTAATGGTAAACAAATAAGTGATTGTAAATGATATAAAATAGGGTGGCACCAATTACGACGATGGATAAGGCGTTTAACCAAAAACCAATGCGCCCTAATTGTTTCCAAGATTTTTCTTCAGGGTATTGAGATGCAAAGAAATAGGAAATGAAGGATAATAATGCTGCTCCAAATGAAAGGACTACGAAAAACTGTCCAATTTGACCTGGAAGTAGATTTTCTCCAACGTAATTTACGTCCATAAAATATTGAGATATAGGATTCTTAATTTACTGATGCTGTAGCCGGGGCCGCGGAAGATTCAATAACTTCCATCTGATCTTGATTGTATTTTGAAGGACATTTCATCAAAATCTTGCTGGCATGGAAAACTTTGCCTTCCATTTTTCCGGTCAATACGATTTGCTCGGATCTTTCGATATCCTGTGGTTTGGAACCCTTAAATACAACCTGACATTCCGTACTGTCGTTATCAAACATGTAAAAGGAAAAATGATTTGCGTCCTTTACAGGATCATAATGCAAGTCTTTTTCTTTATTCAAAACACCTACCACATACAATTCTGTATTCTTTTCCTTCGCTTCCGTAAATGTCGAATATGTACTAGAATCGGTATAGATCACAAGTATCATCGCAATAGCTATCGCTATAATTACAATTAAAATGATCGAACTTTTCTTCATCTCTTTGTGAATATAATATTAACCAAATGCAAAATTACGAAATACTAGGGCAAGCAATGAATTTAACAAAGAAATTGAATTATTTAGAATGGTTCTAGTTAACAGTGAATTAATATGGTATAACGTTGTTTATTAGTGTGTTATGGGTTTTTATTCAAATCGTTTCAGTTTGTCTTACTGGATGTTGACTGTAAAAGGATTGTAATATTAGTGATTCAAATTAAGAAGCTCCTTCAAATCAGATAGTTTGAAGGAGCTTCTTAACATTAGTTGTTTCTTTTTGTCGTTATGCTTCAGCCTGTTCCGGATTAAACTTCTCCCCGGAGAATCTGGTAACCAACATAGCAGCAACTGTATCTCCAGTAGCATTTAAAACTGTTGCTAATGGGTCAACCAAAGCCCCAATAATCAAGATGGATGGAACGGCTTCGTTTGGAATTCCATAGATTGAAATCATCAACATTTCTCCGATAAATCCTCCGTTAGGAATACCTCCGGCAACCATCGAAACCAAAACCGTAATACCCACCGCGGTAATCAATGTAGAAGGTTCGAAGAAATCCCAACCTAGGATTGAGAAAGCTACATAGATTTTAAGGATGGATGATATGGCTGAACCATTTTTATACAAGGTATTTCCCAATGGAACTACGATTGATGAGATTTCTTTGGGGATACCAATTCGGTTGGATGCAATTAGATTAGCTGGTAAAGTTGCTAAGCTACTACAGGTACTGATTGCAGTTAATGATGGCGATATATTATGTTTCCAGTAAGATTTTACACCAGAGGATCCTTTGGCAACAAAGGCATAAATGCTGAAGAATACCAGGAAAAATACGATTCCAAAGCCATAATAGAAACCTAAAGGTTTTGCATAGAAACCGAATAACTCAGGTCCCAAAGTTTTAACCTGATAAGCAAAATAAGCTCCTAAACCAATTGGTCCAGCTTTCATTACTAGAATAAGTAGGTTTTCCATCACCTTATTCCCTGCATTCAGGAAAGCTGTAAACTGCTTGCCCATTTCTCCTGATTTACGGGTTGCAGTTCCAACAAGCAATGCGAAGATGACGAACGCAAGGATATTTTTTCTGGAAAGTAGGTTAGCAAACTCATCAACTGTCAAGAAACGAACGATACGGTCGCCCCAGGTTTCATTAGCATTTGTGGAAAGAGCTTCATTCACAGCAGAACCATCGGAAATCGCTGTTACCGGGAATGCCCATAAACCGGCGATTGTTGCTACTGCTGCAATGACAATAGTTCCTATAAAAACCGCTGTCATAACCCCAATGGTTTTACCTAATTTATTGCTATCCTCAATATTCGCAATGGAGGAGGAAATCGCAAAAAACAAAAGCGGGATGACTGAAACGAAGAGTAGATTTAAGAAAATATCACCAATGGGCTTTAGGAAATCTACCATTTGAGGTAGGAATATTCCAACAAGACTACCGATGGTAATACCTATTAGAAGTAAGATGATACTTCCGTAATTTTTTAAAATTTCTTTCATTTAAGTAATTTGTTCAAGCTAAAATACTTGTTTTTATTTTAGATTTGCCAAAAATATATAATGGAATTCGTTAAAACAGCAGATGGCTCAAAAACTTTGTATCATGCAGAGGTTGGTGAACACTATCATTCCAAACATGGTGCCCATCAGGAAAGTATTCATGTTTTTTTAAATACGGGATTGCGTTTTTGGTTAGAAAAGGAGTCTAGCCAGTCGGCAGCTGTTTTAGAGATTGGTTTTGGAACAGGCTTGAATTTCTTGATGACCGCTGATTACTGTTCTAAAAACGATATTGAAGTAAATTATGTTGGCATCGAAGCTTTTCCTTTAGCTGAGAATTTGATCCAGCAATCTGAATATGATCAATATGTTTCGCAGCAAGTTTGGGATAATTTCGTTCAGAATTACTCGAAAGCTATCGATTCTCAAGTTGATATGGGTGAAAAGATTCACTTAACGATTGCTCATCAGAAAGTAATGGATTTCACGACGGAGCAACGCTTCGATGTGATCTATTTTGATGCCTTTGCAGAGATACACCAACCTGAGATGTGGACTCCTGAGACTTTGGCTCATGTGTGTCAGTTCTTAAAGCCAGGAGGGGTATTTGTGACTTATGCGATTACGGGGAACTTGAAAAGAGCGATGAAGGCCATCGGCTTCACGATTGAAAAAGCGCCTGGTGCTCCCGGGAAACGTGAAATGTTGAGAGCAACCAAGCTTTAAAATGCTGTTAATTCTTAATAATCCGACCTAAAGGTCTGCGATTTTGACCTTCTGATTTCGTTAAATTATCACCTAGATCCTTGCGAGCCTCATCTGCGATTTCCAATAACTTCTCCAAGATTTCCGGATTTTGCTCAATGACATTATATCGTTCTCCTGGATCTCGACGAAGGTCATAGAGTTCCATGGTTTTAACTTCAAGTTCGTTGTATTTACCCCCAAAACCGTCATTTCCGGGAAGCACTCCTTCATAGGATCTCGATTTGTGAGGAAAAACTAACTTCCAGTTTTCAAAACGAACGGCCTCTAAATCATTTTGGTTATAGTAGTAATACATTGATTTTCTGGATGCTTCAGCTTTCGGATCATTAATTTGTGAAAGGAAACTAATGCCATCAATTTGATTGGGATGTTCAGAGTAATTGGTGATTTCTGCGATGGTTGCAAAAATATCTATGCTACTTGTCAGGTTGTTATTGATTCGACCTTCTTTGATTTTACTTGGCCAATAAACGATACAAGGCACGCGTTGACCACCTTCCCAACTGGCTCCTTTCCCTTCTCTAAATCCCCCTGAAGAGCCATTATGATTTCCGAAGTTAAGCCAAGGACCATTATCACTTGTGAAGATTACGATGCTATTGTCGCTCAATCCATTTGCTTTTAGAGTTTCCAAGATTTGTCGCATGGAATCATCGATTTCATGCATAACATCGCCAAAGAGTCCTTGCTCGGAGGTTCCTCGGAACTTTTTGGAAGCTGCAATAGGAACATGCGTCATGCTATGCGCCAGGTATAAAAAGAAAGGTTTCTTCTTGTTGTTTTTGATGAAATCAATCGCTTCCTTGGTATAGGCTTCTGTTAGTAAAGCTTGATCTTCCAGGTTGTTTATTTTCATTACGGTATCCGGAATATTTTGACCTTCTTTTATTTTCAATAAAGGTAATACAGGATATTTTGCTACATAACTATCTGGTTTTGCTGGCTTTCCATCAAATCCTACTGGCCACATATCGTTTGAATAAGGGATTCCATAATAGGAGTCAAAGCCTTGCTTGGTGGGTAGAAATTCCGGTTCACTTCCTAAATGCCATTTCCCTATTATTTGTGTCGCATAGCCTTTGCTTTTAAGCATTTCCGCCATGGTAACCTCATCTGGATTAAGTCCCACTCCGGTTTTTGGCATAAATGCTCCACTGATTCCCATTCTGTTCGGATAATTTCCAGTTAACAATGCTGACCTTGAAGCAGAACAAACAGCTTGGGGAACCAAGAAATTGGTAAACCGAATTCCCTTATTCGCCATTTTATCCAGCGTTGCTGTCTGATAACCTAATGCCCCTGTTACTCCAAGATCACCATATCCAAGGTCATCCATAAAAACAAGGATAATATTGGGTTTGGAGGTGTTCTTTTGCGCAAAGGCAGTATTTAACAGGACACTAAAGATCAGAAATAGTGAAAGTTTGATATTCATAAGGTTTAGGAATTTGAACTAATATAAAAAAAAGACAGCTGACATCTGTAATTTGGAGTTTAATATTAAGAAAAACAGTAAATGAAATGGAGTGTTAGTTTTTAAAACGGAGGGGTAGTGGAGAACTGCTTTTTATTAAGTTCTTTTGGAGCTAATAAAAAAAGGTCGCTGAGGATATTCCTCAGCGACCTTTTTTGTTGTTGTGTAGTGTTTCTTAGTGACCTTCGTTACCATCTGCACCATGAGCATGACCATGAGATAATTCTTCAGGAGTTGCTTCACGAGTATTTAAGATTTCGATATCGAAGTTTAATTTCTTTCCAGCCATTGGGTGGTTTAAGTCAGCAACAACTGCCTCAGGAGTTACTTCTACTACTACAGCGCGGAATTGATTTCCTTGGTTGTCTTGTAATGGAAGAACTTCACCTACTGGAGGAAGACCAGTTTCTTTAAACATGTCTGCCGGTAATTGTGCAATTGCACGCTCATCGCGTTCGCCATAAGCATCAGCAGCCTCTAATTCGAATGATTTTTTATCACCAGCAGCTAAACCAGCAATATTTTCTTCAAATTTAGGAAGCATCATGCCTACACCATATAAAAATGTTAAAGGATTTTCAGTTGTTGTTTGCTCTACAAATGTTTTTTCACCGTTATCTTCAATTGTATGAAGTACGTAATTCAATGTTACTACATTGTTGTTTTCTACTGCCATTCTGATTAGATTGTGGGAACCTATCCCTGTTTATTATTTATTAATTCTATAATATTTGATATTGATGACTGCGGAAGACTACAAGTCTTATTCTGACAAAGGTATGCTTTGGCATCCGCAGGGTTTTTATGCTCTAACAAAGGAAGACTGCTTTTTGTTCCTCCCAAAGTGATTTTGTTAGGAATATAATATTGATCGAGTTCCTCTCGCCAGCTCTTGGCATCCTCGCCCGTGATAGCGATTTCCCAAAGCCCAAAATGTAATTCTAATAGTTGGATTGCCCAATTTGAATAAGCCGAACCATAAGATTTAATATGTGGAAATACGTTTGCAAAAACTCTCTCTGCAATTTCCGTGTACCTACTATTATCAAATAATACGCCGAGTTTAAATAAACAACGAACGAAAGTCGATGATGAAGCAGGGATTACATTGTCCATAATCTCACTTTTGCGAGCAATTAATACTTCAGCGTCTGCAGCACTATAATAGAAAATACCTTCCTCGGAATCAAAAAACTGCTCTATTGCTAACTCTGAATAGGATTTTGCTTTATTCAACCATTCCTCCTCAAAGGTAGCTTCGTATAATGCAATATAAGCTTCGATGGTAAATGCATAATCATCCAAAAATCCGAAAATTGTTCTATTCTTATCTGACGGCTGGTGAAGAAGTCTGCCATTTTGGCAACAAAGCTCTTCGATGAATCCTGCAACACCTTTTGCCAAGTCCAAATAGTGATTATTATTGAAGGTTCGATAGGCATCAACCAGCCCTTTTAAAAAAAGAGAATTCCATGTCGTTAATTGTTTATGATCTAAGCCCGGACGAATTCTCTTACTACGGTAGTTTAACAACTTTGCTTTGATCTCTTTTAAATGGCTTTGCCATTCTTCTTCAGTATATCCAGCCTCTTTTATGAGTTCCTGATCTTCTGAACTAACAAATGGAATATTGATTTGCTCCTCGGTCCAGTTACCACTTTTTTTGATGTTGAAATAATTCCGAGCCAGTTCTGCATCTTCACCTAGGAAATCGAATTCTTGATCTTCAAAAGTGTAGAATTTTCCTTCCACACCTTCCGAATCAGCATCAAGGGCAGAATAGAAACCGCCGTTCGAATCTAACATTTCCCGTTCAGCCCATGCAATAGTTTCTTCTACGACATTTTTATACAAGATAGAAGGTCTGTTCTGATATGCTTCGCTATATAAACTCAGTAATTGTCCATTATCATAAAGCATCTTCTCAAAATGAGGAACATGCCAACTGCCATCTACTGAATATCTCGCAAATCCGCCGCCTATTTGATCATAAATGCCGCCATTAGCCATTTTTTCTAAAGTGAAGTGGACATGGTTTAAAACTTCTTGATCATGATTAAGAAAGCCATAGCGTAGGAAGAATATCCAATTGTTTGGCAATGGAAACTTAGGTTCACGGAAATATCCACCATTTTTACCATCAAATTGTTCTTTCCAGGGTTCTACAACTTGAAGGATATCTTCTAATTTATATTGTTCGGGAATACTTTGAATAGGGAGTTTTTCGGCTTGTTTAATGCCTTGGGTAAGGCGTTCAGCATATTCTATAGCAACTTCAGGTTTTTCTTCCCACATTTGGGCTATTTGTAACAAAACCTGCTGCCAATCCTGAGGTTTGAAATAAGTTCCACCATAGATAGGCCTTCCATCTGGTAAACAAATACAATTCAATGGCCAACCTCCTGAATTCGTCATCAGTTGTACTGCTATCATGTATATCTGATCAATATCAGGTCGTTCCTCACGATCAACTTTTATTGATACAAAGAACTTATTCATGGTTTGAGCAATAGCATTGTTTTCGAAGCTTTCCCTTTCCATGACATGACACCAATGGCATGCTGAATAACCAATGCTGACAATGATTAATTTATTCTCAGCCTTTGCCTTACTCAATGCCTCTTCTGACCATGGAAACCAATGGACAGGATTATGTTCATGTTGCTTTAAATAGGGGGAGTTTTCACCTTGTAGTTTGTTTGCCATAACATACGAAGGTAAAAACTATTATTTTAAAATCCCTACCAGCTTTGCAGTTCCGCCAGCAAGCATTTCAAAGGATAAATCATCTTCCAACTGCAATATAGAAGCATTTGAAGTCGCTAGTTCGATCTCCGAATGACTTAAATAGTTCGTTAAATTCGAAAGTCCCGGATTATGTCCAAATACTAATAAAGTATCATATTTGTCAGCTACAGTATTGATAACCTTGAGAATATCCATAAAGTGGGCTTCATAAATTTCCCTCGTTTGTTGGATTGTATCCTTCGGATAATTTAATACCTCACAAAATATCTCAGCAGTTTGAATAGCGCGGTTTGCTGTGGAGGAAATCACTAGGGTTTTATCATCAATTTGAAGCGTTTTCTTTAGCTCTTCTGCAATGCGATGTGCTCTATCACGACCTTTCTTCTGTAAATCTCTGTCAAAATCATCTTTCGTAAAAGTATGTTCCTCTGCTTTAGCGTGCCTGATAAGGTATAGTGTATTCATGATATTATTAGCTTGTAAGGTATACAAGATAAAAATTTAATAATTAATAAATCGTTCTGAAATTGTTAAGAAATAGTATTTTGACAGATGTTTATTAACTTCGTTGAAAATAGTGGTACTGGTTAATAAGTAAAATGGATTTTGAAAAAAAAATATCGCTAATAGTAGGATTAAAAAATAATTTAGACTACACTCAGTCATTCTACAAAAGATTACGCGAATTATATAAAGAGGTCGAAGTGGTATTTGTCAGTTATGGTAGTACCGATGGAACCCATGAGTGGTTGGATAGTTTAAATGATAAGAATTTAAAATATTATTATTCCGAAGATTCCAAGTCACTATCTCACACTTATAATAAAGGAGTTGAAATATCTACTTCAGAACTAATTAGCTATCTGCATAATGATATCATAATTGGTAAGGGATTTTTGGAGGAATTGGTGAAATCATGGCAAAAGGATGCTGTGCTCTTCTATTCGCTTGTGGAGCCACCAATTTTTGCAGGTGATAAAAGAGATTGGAAAACAAATATTGATTTTGGAAATGATATAATGAGCTTTGATGTGGAAGGCTTTGATAAGTATGTTGAAGAAGAGGCTCATAAGCAAGAAAATCCTTTTGAAACCAATGATGAAAGTTTCTTTATATGCGTCGAGAGACAATGGTTAATTGAGATGGGGGGGCTTGATACTTTGTTTTATCCAATGTTTTATGAAGACTCGGACCTTATAATGCGGTTTTATCTTCAAAATGCAAGGTTTATTGTTGTACCAAAAGCTATTGGTTATCATTTTGTCAGCAAAACTTCTAGGTATTCCAAGGAATTTGAAAAAAGGACAAAAGCTATTGAGGAATTGAGTTTTAAGAATTTTTTCAGAAAATGGAGATGCCATCCCAATGGCTCTTTTAAAAAGGCATATGACCTAGTTGCCGTTGTCGAAAATGCAACTGTCGATGGAATGTTTGAAATTGAACCTTTTTTCGCGAAAATATATTCTGATCTTGATAAAAAAAGTTATGTGGATAAATATCAAACAACCACAAAAATTGATTTAAGTGAAAGATTGGAATCAAAAAATAAACTCCAGAAACATGATGTAATAATCTATTTGGATGAAGGAAAACTGATAGAGAAGGATTACTTGCGGATAAAAGACTTATCTGATATAATTGCAAGAAATGAAATAAAATCAAAAAAGTTCATCAAAAGCCTATTTAAAGATTATTCGAAAATTAAGACAGGGAATATTTCTGGAAAAATAAATAATTTTCGATCTTTGGAAAAGAATTTTCCAATAGTTGTTAATCAAAAATAAATTTATCCTAGTGTCTATATTTTCATATTTAATTGGCAAGCGTCCTTCCATCACATATGCAATTACTGTATGTAATGAACGATTGGAAATCAAAAAATTATTGGATTTTTAATTCCAAGAATTAGACAAAAAGATGAAATCGTAGTTTTACAAGATGTAACGAAAAGAGATGAGGGCGTTTCCGAAATTCTAAGTAATTGTGGAAATAAGATAATTAAGGCAGAGTCAAATTTAAATGGAGATTTTGCTACATTTAAAAATCAGTTAATAACATTGGCAAAGTGCGAATATCTGTTTCAAATTGATGCCGATGAAATGTTGCCAGATTCGCTTGTTGAAAAGTTGCCAGGTTACCTCGCGTTAAAGTCTAAATACGATTGTTTCAATGTTCCAAGGATTAATACTGTAGAAGGAATTACAGAAGAACATCTCAAAAAATGGAACTGGAAACTAAATGAAGATGGATATATTAACTATCCAGACTGGCAGGCAAGGATAATAAAGCTCAAAACCGATTATCCAATTAAGTGGCGCAATAAAGTTCATGAGGTTTTGACCGGTTATAAAAAAATGGGACGGTTAAAAGGTAAAGGGTATGAGTTTGCTATTATTCATAAAAAAGAGATAAATAAACAAGAGCAACAAAATGCCTATTATGATAAAATCTTTTAGGGTTTTTATTCCCAAATGTACTTTTTATCTTTTCCCAAATATCGATTTTTGAAATTTTTGAATTTGACTTTCATTTGTATGTAAGGCAGATTTTTAATCGATTCCAACTTATCATTCAATAAAGAAATTTCTATTTTTTGTTTTGAAATTTCTTGCAACAAATCTTTATCTGATCCTTTTTTGAGAAGGTTGTTTTGAATGAAATTTAAACGGGCCCTCATTTTTGCACCGATATATTCTGGACTATTTCTTTCTTGTATATCCTTATTGCCTCTTGATGCTAATTTGTTTGCTTCCATTGGATTATGGAAAACAAACTTCATTTTTTCTGCAGCGTCCTCAATATCAGGTTCAGCCCACATATCCTCCGCACTGCTGAATTTGTTGTAAAGTTCGGCAGATACCAGCTTGTACTTAACAAGAAATCCATTATTGGTGTTCATAAAATCCTTATTACCTGAATAGTCGGTCGCAATGACAGGTATGTTCAGATACATGGCTTCAGCCATGGTTAGCCCAAACCCTTCAGATCTGTGTAATGAAATGAAACAATCACATTGTTTGATCAAACTATGAATTTCTTCTCTGGTTAATGTTTTTTCAATATATATAATTGATGCGTTTTCCGATAATCTTGAATCAATTAACTGTTTTTCAGATTCAAAGTTTGGTCTTTCAGATGCTTTGATAACCAACTTAACGGTAGGATGGTTTTTTCCAAAGGCCAGTTCATAGGCGTCTATTACACCGATTGGATTTTTTCTTTCTATAGAGCTGTTGTAATCAAAAATGGTAAGGAAATAGTAATTATCCTGACTTAAATCAAAATAATCTCTATCATGAGGCACATTTAATATTTCAATAGAATGTGGAATATTGATTACAGGAATGGGGGAATATAAACTGATGGACTCTGCTGAATAATTGCTTGGCGTCCATATTTCATCAAATAAGTCAAAATACACATGAGCTACCTCTGGAAATCTTTCCAGTTCCCAAACCCAAAACCCAATATTATACTTTCCTTTGAGATAAGTATCCGAATAATTCTCAATGAATGAGGTTAATTTATCAAAGTTTAATTGGACAATATTAATTGGATGAGAATTTTGGTTGCTCAAAACATCTACTTCCTGATGTTCTTGATCTAGAATTTCCTTATTAATATTATGATTGAATTCATTAATACATGTGGAAATATTGGCTGCTCTTAGTGCTCTAATATTTGCTCTAGTGCCTTCACCAAGACCAAATTGTTTATTTATATACCCAATAATATTTATAGCAAGTTCTTTCATCGGCATCTGTAGAAATCTAATCCATCTCTAATTGTTAACGCCTAAAAATTCAAATTGCTACAATCTGGATAAACTTTTTTAAGATTTTGAGTCTTTTTTGATGCCAAAATCAGTCCATGTTTTCTTCTGATCAATGGTTTCTTCTAGTATGAGGTCATTTTTTGCAAGATTATCTTTGTTGTTTTCTTTGTGATAGAGATGATATGCAACGGCAGCAAATTTTAAAAATCGCTTCTTAACTCCACTATTCATCAACCTAAAAGCCATTTCAGAATCTTCTGACCCCCATCCTTGAATGCTTTCATTATATCCATTAACCTTTATAAGGTCGCTTTTCCAAAAAGACATATTGCATCCCCTCAAGATCTTAGGTTGATTTTTTTTGTATCTATCAGCCAAAAATCTAGAAAGAAAACCAGAACGCATGCTATTTAGAATAAAAGATAACGGAAATTTACTCCTATCAACTTTTATGGTCCCTTTTTGTTCCAACAATTCTTTACTCTGTTCTTGGTCTACCCAAACTCTACTTCCACATAGAAATGCATTCGGTTCAATTAAGGACAGATGGTCTGAAATAAAATGAGGGTCTAATAGGATATCTCCGTCAATTTGTATAATATATTCAGACTGTGCGGCTTCAATCGCTTTATTTCTTATCACGCTCAAACGAAATCCTTCATCTGGATGCCAGATGTGATGAATGGGAAGTTTAGAAAGTGATTTTAATCTTTCTACGGCCTGTTTTGTAGCTTCTCCAGATCCGTCATCTGCAATTAAAATCTCATCGGGTAATCTATCTTGGGCTAGTATGGTTTGCACACATCTTTCCAGTGCTTCTGGCCAATTGTATGTAGAAACCATAATGGCTACAGTATTCGGTCTTTTCGATAAATCACTCATTCTAATTGTTTAAATATTTGTCTATTCCACTATCAACCCAAGTAATATTATCTTTTTGAGTCTGTTCCATGATTTCCTTATTTCGCGCCTCTTGATTATTGTTCTTTTTCTCCGGATGATAAAGATGGTAGACAATTGCAGCAAATTTAATGACTGATTTTTTTACCCCAGTATTCATCATCCGTAAAGTTAAATCACTATCCTCATGACCCCAACCTTCATACGCTTCATTATAACCATTCACAGCAAAGATATCCTTTCGCCAAAAAGACATGTTGGCGCCTCTAGCATAATAAACTGGAAATGAATTCTTATATCTGTTCAAAAGAAAATTTGACAAGAGAGGGAATCTAATGCCATTTTCAATTCTTTTATTACCTCCACCGAGTAATTTGGGATGTACATTGTTTTCTTCGATTAACTTCTTGGAATACTCATCACTCAACATCACACGACTACCTTGCAAAAGATAATTCGGACGAGCAGCTTTTAGGTGGTCACGAATAAAATCTTTATGCAGAAAGACATCTCCATCGATCTGAATGAGATATTCATATGCTGCGACCGCAAAGCATTGATTTAGAATCATCGATTTTCTAAAACCGTGATCCTCTTGCCATAAATGTTTGATGGGAATAGGAAAGCTGCCTCGAATGGATTCAATTAATTCTTTTGTTTCATTCGTAGAACCATCGTCAGCAATAATTACTTCCTTTGGAAGGATGCTCTGCTCTAGAATGCTTTTTAAGCATAGATTCAGTGCCCCCGGCCAATTATAGGTAGCAACAATAAGCGAACAGTCCTTTATCTTCATAAATTCTTTAGCATATAATATTTCAATTATATATATTCTTGTCTAATTGTTAAAATATATTTTTGATTTCTATCTAGCTAAAGATTTACATAGCTTCAATCAATTTCTTTAATCTGCCCATGATCAACGGCCAGGAATAATTTCTTTGAACATATTCCTTTGCTCTGGCCCTGTTCAATTCTATAAGTGTTGGATCTGAAATATATTTATGTATTTTCTGATGAAAATCTTTCTCACTCATATAGGCCTCCGTTGCTCCTTCGCTCTTGATGGAATGGCCAAGCAAAACATCTGATTTACTATTTACCAATACTGTCTTTCCGAGATCCATTGCCTCCAGTAGAAGTAATGATAAACTTTCATTCCTTGAAGGGTTAACAATTAAAGTCGCATTTTTAATCAATGATACTTTCTCTTCATCCGTCACAAATCCCGTGTAAATGATGTCCGGATGTTCGATTTTCTCTTGAAACAATCTCCCCGTTAAGACTAGTTTTAGATCTGAGGGATATTTCTCTTTGTAAGAAATAAACCAAGGAATCAATTTATCCATTTTTGACCCGCAAACGCGTCCAAAATAATGTATATATCGCTCAGGTAAATTGAACTTTTCTTTTAATTCCGCTAATTGGACCTCATTTTCAAAATCAGTCTCAACGCCAACTGCGAGAATACTATTTTCAGACATTTTGTTCCCAAATATCTTAAGGCTTAACTGGTGCTCCTCTTCCGTATTGAATCCAATATGCTTTACACTCGTAAATACATGGGTGTGAACAGAACGAAATACATCGCCCTCATTGTGTACTGTTGGAATCAACAATGTTTTTTCTGGGGCAATTCTAGCTCCAAAAACAGTATGCGGATAAACATAAGAGAACAAAATTATTGCCTTATATTCTTCATTATGCGTTTCTAAATAATCTAAGAGATCTTTTGAATAGAAACCATGGCTTTTAAGTAGGTTTTCTTCATTTTCAATCCCTAAATTCCATACCGGATTCATATTTGCAACTGATTCTAAAAGACCCAATCGAAATAAATTCCTCCTTACCTTTCTTGAAAATTTAGTTTTCTTACGCCAAATATTATGTTCCTTGGCATCAAATGGCTTACAGTCAAACCTCAATACATTTACACCATTAAGGTTTTCCCGATTATCCTTATAATATGGCTCAAAAGTATTGTAATTGATTGTTTTGCTTGTCAAAACATCCACCTCATAATCATTTACTAGTCGCTCAGCAAGCATTTTGCAATGATATTCAGCCCCTCCATTTACTTCTTTCCCGTATTGACAAACTAAAAAACAGATTTTTTCCATATTATGTTAAACGTATTTCTAATCCTAATTTGCTACTATTCTTCTATTTTTCCCTTCACTCTTTCCACAACCATCTCACTACTTACCAAGTCAATGGCCTCAACACCATCGCACAAGCAAGATTTATTGCCATAAACCGAGTTTGGTCTATTTGGATGTTCAACCTGAACACAATCTTCCGGTAATTGACCATAACCCAAGAATCCCGCATAAGGATGGGTTGCTCCCCAGATTGAAATACAAGGAACTCCCATTAATGAGGCCATGTGCATTCCTGAGCTGTCCATACTGATCATTAAATCCAAATGTGCAATAATATCAAGCTCTTCACTCAGCTTATATTTCCCAACCACAGAATGAACGTTTGGAAATCCTTCTGCCCAATGTTCTGTTATTTCCTTTTCCTTGGAGCCACCGCCAAATAGTACAACTTCAATGCCTAATTCAGCCAACGCGTTGATTACGGTAGCCATTTTCTCAAAAGGTAGAACTTTGTAACTGTGTTGCGCAAAAGCAGAAATACCAACCTTCTTGGAATTTGATGCCAAGATCGGCATCATTCCTTGCGGAATTAACCGATGTTGCTTTTGAAGTTGATGACTTAGTTCGATGCGGTAACCCAATGATCGAAAAACATCCGCATAGCGTTCCGTTGTTAGCTTCAAAGGTTTAAAAACTTTGTTTTTGTCTCTTGTCAAGGCTTTCTTTTCCGGTCTTCCCTTATCCAAAATCCGAACCTGATATCCGGCAGTTTTGAAAAGGAGATCCAAAAACCTAGACCTGATATTATTATGTAGGTCAGCAACCTGTGCAGCCTTATATTTTTTTAATTCATTGAACAACTTGACAAGTCCTGTTACTCCTTTATGCTTTCCTTTGGGGTCAATGGGATGAAAAATAACCCTTGGAATCCCTTCAAAAAAGGCAGAAAAAAACGGACGTGAAACCATAATGATCTCAGTGTCCGTATGCTGTTCTTGAAATTCCCTTAAAACTGAAGCAACCATGGCTACATCACCCATTGCTGAAAATCTAGTGACCAGGATACGCCTCATTTCCAATGAATTATTTCTGTGCCCCGTATAGTACAGGATTTAAGTTCGGGTCGTTGTACATCTTCATTTGCTTGTACACCTTCATATATTTCTTGCCGCCTTGAATATCACTCAATAACTCATCGATACTTTGTGATAAATCCTTGCGCTGTTCCAACAGGATATTCAACTTTACCTGGCAAGCCTCCTGATGTGCTTTAGACACATCCGTACGCAAGGTCTCTTGCCCCATATGATAAATCTTCAAAGCCAAAATCGAAAGCCTATCAATTGCCCATGCCGGACTTTCAGAATTGATCTTTGCATCAGGTTGCGCAACGACATCCTTGAATTCCTGCAAATAATAACTATCAATAAATTCCACGGTATCGGTACGTTCTTGATTTTGTCTGTCAATTCTTCTTTTCCAGTATAAACCCTCACGAGGATCAATATTCGGATTTCGGACCACATCTTCCATGTGCCATTGAGCAGTATCAATCCAGCATTTTAAATATAATAAATGCTCCAAGCTCTCGCGGCTGTATGGATTCACAATCGGCTGGTCAATCTTATCGTGAACATGGTAATCTTCAATTACCTGCTGAAAAATGTTGTTTGCTATTGAAGAGATCATGTACAAATATAGTATTTACTATTTAGTAGTTGGCATTGGATGCCTTCAAAACCTCCTAAAAACGATACTAATTTAAGGGATATGCCTACTTTATTTTTTGAGAAAGATTCAATAATTAAATCTTAAGAAACTAATTGCCAATAGCTAAATACTTTAAGAAAATACTCGGGAATAAACCCAATACGATTATTGAAATGGTTAAAATTACCCCAATAACCAACATCGTCTTACTGTAATTCTCCTTGGGCTGAATTTCTTCTTCTTTATTTGATTTTAAGAAGGCGAAAAGAGGGATTTTAAAATAATAGAATAAGGATATCACTGAAGTTAATGCGCCAATGATTAATAACCATAAAAAGATTAAATCTGTGCTATTTTGATAGATTTCAAAGATACTGCTAAAAACCAATAGCTTTCCGACAAATCCCGCAGTAGGAGGGATTCCCACCAATGAAATACCCAGAATGGAAAAGCAAGTGAAAATAACAGGTAGTTTTTTACCCAATCCTGTATAGGAAGATAAGGAAGTGCTACCTAATTTTTGTTCCAATACATCAATAAAGGCAAAGCTTCCCAGGTTCATCAAAACATAGATGAAGATATAATAGAAGAGGATATCCTGCTGACCATTGGTATATCCAATAATGGCCATCAACAGAAAACCAGTATGTCCAATGGAGGAATAAGCCATCATCCTTTTGATATCTGTTTGTCGCAATGCAATCAGATTACCAAATAACATGGTCACGATGGCGACCACGGAAATAAACATAAAGGTTAATTCCGAGAAGAAGAATGGAGTACTGATCCAGGCTGCAGCCAATCGACTCATCAAGATAATCGCCGCTATTTTAGGAACCGTGGATAGAAATGCTGTTACTGGAGTCGCTGCTCCCTCATATACATCTGGTGCCCACAGGTGGAAGGGAACAAAACTTAATTTAAAACCTATCCCTGTAAAAACAAACAATAGGGCGATACTGCACATCACCTCTGGAGCAGCAATTAATCCTTGAATATGTCTCGGACTCGCAAAGTTTAAATCCCCTGTAAATCCATAAACCAATGAAAGACCATAGAGCATGACTGCTGAACAAGCAGATCCAAAGAGGGCATATTTCATTGCTGCCTCAGCCTGCTTCTTATTTTCTGAGAAATAGCCTACCATGATATAGGAACTTATGGAAACCATTTCAATGGCAATAAATGCCAATAACCAATGTGTGGTCATCGAAATCAGGTTCATCCCAATACCCGCAGCTAATAAAATACTATATAAATCGCCCTTCCGACGAGTAAATTCCCTTTGTTGGAAATATTGTTGAATAAATATTGCCGAAATAAATAGACCAAATGCAATGAAAAGCCTCGCAAAATAAGCGGTCTTATCAATGGTCAACATCCCATAGAAGCCGTAGTTTGCATAATCATGTTGGGAAAATAATATGACCGTAGACGCGATTATACTCAAAAGACTGATAAAGAAGGATGAATGCTTCCAATACTTATCAAAAAATAAGGTACTAGCGATACTCAATAGAAAACCAATGGACAGGGTTAACTCAACCTTGAACAAGGGTACCGATCGAATAATCTGATCTATATGGTCCGAAACTTGAAAAGCAAAATCGTTCATTTCCCTAAATCCCTACAAATATGCTGTAACCAAATCCAATAAACTCAACACGGAGTTGTTTAATACCCCAAAAACCAAGGATGGCATCACTCCTAATAATAAGGCTAATGCTAAAGTTGGAAATAAGATTATCTGTTCTCTTTTATTTAAATCCGTTAATTCGGCAACCCAGGTTTCTCCACCTTTTAATCGTGTTTGTCCAAAAAACATACGTTGTAAGGTCCAAAGGAAGTATGCCGCACTCATCAGAATTCCCAAGGATCCGAAAATAGCCATCCATCGTGGAATTCCAGTCTGCATACTTTCAGCATTAAAGGTCCCAATAATGACAAAGGCCTCACCGATAAACGCTGAAAACCCTGGTAAACCTAGTGAAGCAAAAAATGCAATCGCCACATAGGCTGTATATTTAGGCATAATGCTAGCCAATCCTCTAAAATTGTAGATATATCGGTCATGAACACGGTCATACAGGACTCCAACTAAGAAGAACAATGCTGCCGATAAAAATCCATGACTCAACATCTGAAACATAGCCCCAGAAATACCTTCCGCAGTCAGGGAGGATATTCCCAATAACACAAATCCCATATGTGAAACCGACGAATATGCAATTAATCGCTTCAAATCAGTTTGTGCCAAGGCATTCAGTGCACCATAAATTATGGATACCACACCTATCAATCCTAACCACCAATTGGCGTCTACCATAGCATCTGGAAAAATCCCCAAACAGATCCGAATCACACCGTATCCACCTATTTTTAATAAAATTCCGGCAAGGATAATCGAAACTGGTGTAGGTGCTTCTACGTGCGCATCAGGCAACCAGGTATGTAATGGGACAATAGGAATCTTGATGGCAAAGGCAATGAATAATACGATAAATCCTATCATCCTCGCTGGAATCCCTAATATCTCATTGGCATTCCCTATGAAATCAAAGAAGGATCCCGGAACATAATTCTCAGGATTCATCAAATATAACATATTGAAAGTATGTGCTCCGGTATGTGGGTTTTGAACCGAGAAATAAAGCCCAACAATAACCAATAACATAAATACTGATCCAAATAGTGTGTAGATAAAGAACTTGATCGCAGCATATTCCCTTCTTGCTCCACCCCAGATACCAATCAAAAAGTATAATGGAAGCAACATCACCTCGTAGAATACATAGAATAAGAAAAAGTCCAAAGCACAGAAAATACCCATTACTGCAGTATTCAAGAGCATCAACAAGGCAAAATATCCTTTTTTACTTTTCTCCATATTCCATGAGGCACCTACAGCCATCAACATGACAAAGGAACTCAGCAAGAGCAATGGCAATGAAAAACCATCTACGCCCAGGAAATAATCGATCTCCAATTTACCCATGGAGCCTAAACTCAGCCTAATCCATGGTAGTTGCTCCACATACTGATATGTGGAAACCTCATTAAAGGCTCCAGCAGATCCCTCGAAATTGGCGTATAAATAACCTGCCAATCCAAATTGAATCAAAGTGACCAGCAAAGCAATATATTTGAAGCTCTGTCCCAATCGGTTCGGAAGCAACAAAATGCCTGCAACAGCTAGCAAAGGCAAAAATATAAGTAAGGATAATGCACCCATCTTATTTTAATATCAAATAAATTATTCCAATTAATAATACCGTAAAGGCGAAACCTAAATAGTTCTGTAGCCTTCCGTTTTGTACCCATCTTAATAAATGTCCAATGTAATACGCCGTGCCAGCTATACTATTCACTAAACCATCAACCAGGTTCTTATCTATCCAAGCACTGAAATTTGCCAATCCTCTGGTTAGCCCTGCTAAGAAATTCACAAATCCATCTACAATATTTCGATCAATCCAATACAAGCCATTACTCAAACTCAACGTGCTATTCACGAACATTTTTTGATATCCTTCATTCAAATAACCTTGATTTAAGGATATTTCAATCCAGCTATTGTTCGGATTCAATGGGTATTTGTTCTTCACATACCAGTTCCATCCGATTACCCAAGAAATCGCCGATCCTAATGTTAATACCACCGGTAAAATCAAGTGTAAGGAATGCATCTCCGAAAACGGATATTGCACATTAAAACCAGCTAATATAAAGGAGTGATGGTAAGCCAATGGATTCCATGAAAACACGATGAATAAACAGCAAATCCCTAAAAAGATCATAGGGCCTATCATCGTTGAACCGGCTTCATGCAGGTGCGGTTTATCCAATTTAAGTTTAAACTCTCCAAAGAAAACCTTGAATATCAATCGACCAATATAAAATGCAGTTAGAATACTTACTATGGTTAAGGCAATTGGAATAATAAAATATACTCCAGCATGATGCGCAGCCCATTCAAAGGCAGAAATCAAGATTGCATCTTTCGATAGAAATCCAGAGGTCAGAGGAAACCCTGCCAATGCCAATGATGCGATTAACATCAAGATAAAGGTCTTCGGCATCCATTTTCTCAATCCCCCCATATTGTTGATATCCTGAGGGTCGAAGTCTAAATTATGGGCCTCTTTTAAATGCAGCATTTCATGAATGACAGCTCCTGCCGCCAAGAATAGTAAACATTTGAAAAAGGCATGTGTCGCAAGGTGAAACATGGCAGCATCCCATGCGCCTACACCTACAGCTACTACCATAAACCCTAATTGAGAAATCGTGGAAAAGGCCAAAATTCTTTTAATATCACGTTGCCCCAAGGCAAAATAAGCAGCAATAAATGCAGTGATTGTTCCAATGATAGCAATTACCAATAAGGCTGTTTCATTGAATAGTGGGAATACGGTACATAACAAAAATACCCCGGCAGCAACCATCGTTGCAGCATGAATCAAGGAAGAAACTGAAGTCGGACCTTCCATCGCATCAGGTAACCATACATGCAATGGAAATTGTGCCGATTTAGCCATCGCACCAACAAAGAAACATAAACCTGTAAAGGTCATCCAGCCAGATGGTATGTCAGTAGTCTGATAAAATAATCCTTCCTTACCAAATAACTCAACCAAGTTTAAACTTCCATAAAAGCTATATACCGAAGCAATTCCTAATAGAAATCCTAGGTCTCCAATCCGGTTGATGATAAAGGCTTTCTTGTTTGCTTGTACAGCAGATTCTCGCGTAAACCAAAAACCAATCAATAGATAGGATGCAAAACCAACCAACTCCCAAAAGATATACATCATAAAGAGATTGTTGGAAATCGTTAATCCCAACATCGCAAAACAAAAGAGACTTAAATACATCCAATAACGATGGATGCCGGGGTCTCCTTTCATGTATGACCGCGAATAGATATGAACAGGTAATGCAATCACACATACGATCAATTGCATAAGAACCGTCAGGTTATTTAATAAAATACCTATGGTGAAATTATGTGTACCTATCGTGAACCAGGAATAATTCGATGAGATAGGCTCTGAACGCCAGATTTCCATAAAAACAAAAACCACCGAAAACAGGCTGCTTAGGATTATGGAGGCTAAGGCAATATTTCCAGACTGATCCCGCTTACCCAAAATAGCCTGCGCCAAAAACGCAAGTAATGGAAGTACTAAGACAATAATACTTCCCAGGATAGGTGATATGTTTAATAAATCCCCCATCAGTCTCTTAAGTCTGTAATATTATCAGGGTTAATACTCTTATATTTTCTATAAAGATTTAGAATAATGGCTAAACCTACGGCAACGGATGCGGCAGCTAATACAATGGCAAATAATGCAAAAACTTGTCCGCTATAGTTGATTTTATCATACCTGCTGAATGCTACTAAATTCAGAATCGCTGCATTGATAATAAATTCTATTCCCACCAAAATCATGATCGCATTTCTCTTGGCTACAATAGCGTACAGTCCGATGCAAAATAAACATGCCGATACTACTAGAAAATGGGTCAAGGTAATCACTTCGGATCCTCCTTTCTGGAAAGATGAGCCGCCCCAATCAAAGCCGCTAATAGAAAAATGGAAATTACCTCAAACGGTAGAATATATTGGGTCATAAACTTTAAACCCAATTGATTGATGTTGTTGTCAGTGGATTTTAAAATGTTTCCACTTCTGATATTTTCCGTAATCCATTTTGGCGTATTCTCCTGCCATTCGATAATCCCATAGATCATAACGCCTAAGAATCCCAAACAGAGAATTAAGGTTTGCCAATTAGGTAGGGAAAGGAATTTACTCGATGTGTTTTGCAAATCGGCCAAAAGCTCCTTGTTGGACAGCATAAAAGCAAAAATCATTAAGATCAATACCCCACCAACATATACCATAATTTGGGTAATGGCAACAAAATCCGCTAAAGCAAAAATAAATAGTCCTGCCATTCCAAATAGAACAACGAAGAATAAGAATAAGGCTCTAGCTGTGTTTTTTAAGCTAACCACTAATAAGGCGGAGCCCAAGGTCAATGCTGCAAAGGCGTAAAAAATGGCTAACTCCATTATTTATTCTTTGCTGCCTCCTTCTCAGCTTGAAACTTCGTCCACTCTTCCTTACGTTTTTTGATCTCAGCATCCGACATCTCTGCGAATGAATAGGTCAAATCCGCAAGATTGCTGGTAACTACATCGTATTTATCGGTCATGGTAATACACTCCGTCGGACATACAACCGTACATAATCCACAGTACATACATTTTGCCATGTCGATATCAAACTCCGCAGCATATAATCTCTTTACCGATCCGTCTGAAGTTTTTCCTATCGCTTCAGGGGATTTAATGGCTTCTATAGTGATACAATCCACCGGACATGCCTTGGCACATAGATCACAGACTATACAATCGTCTATTTCTACATCCAATTGATACCGTGCAACCTCTGGAATAGGCATGGTTACTTTTGGATATTGAACCGTCGTCACTCCCGACTGCTCATCAAAATAATGATCTTTTTTGATGTCCAGCGATTGACGAGCCTTTCGGGCACTAAAAAGGTGCTTCACTGTTAAAGTAAGTCCTTTTAAGGCCGTTGCCACTCCTTGTATGGTCGTTTTTAAGATCAATTATATCATGATTAAAATTCGCCAAAGCCCCGATATTGCCATGCATACGAAAGCTAATGGAATCAATATTTTCCAACATAAAGTCATCAGCTGATCAGCCCGGAACCGTGGAAGGGTCCAACGTATCCAAATCTGAACGGCAACAATGAACAATGATTTTATCAAAGTCCATAATACGCCCCAAATTGGTCCCGTTGTCCAATCTGCCAATCGAACCGCACCAATATTTGGTAAAATGGTATTCCAGCCTCCTAAAAAGATAACCACGCCTAACATGGCTACCAAAAACATCATGGCATACTCCGCAAGAAATAAAAAGGCAAATCGAATGCCCCCATATTCTGTATGAAAACCGCCAATAAGCTCACTCTCAGCCTCTGGAATATCAAATGGTGCCCTATTACACTCCGCCAAGGAGGCAATGAAAAATATGGCATAACTGATCAATAGGTGTGGAGCCTGGAAAATATTCCAAGATAAAATCCCCCCAATGTCATTGACCTTCCAGAAACCTAAAAAGTATATATCTTGATCTGCCCAAATCCCTTGATTGAGGGCAATTTCATTAAGATTCAACGTTTGTGTGATCATCACAGCTGCGATCAACGATAATCCTACCGGTAATTCATAGGAGATCATCTGCGCGATGGCTCGAATAGATCCCAATAATGAATATTTATTGTTGGAACCCCAACCTGCCATTAATATCCCGATCGCATCAATGGAAACCACGGCCATAATAAAAAATAATCCGGTATGAGTATTGGACGGTAATAGATCAGGACCCCAAGGCACTACACTATAGCCAATAAATACTGCAACGAAAATAATAATCGGAGCGACAGCAAATAATATCTTATCCGATGCTGCTGGAGAAATAAATTCTTTCTGAAGTAATTTAAGGATATCTGCGATGGTTTGTAATAACCCGAATTTTCCTGTTTCCATCGGACCAAGACGATCCTGTACGAAACCTGCTATCTTACGCTCAGCATAGACTGCAAAAAGCGTAAACAAGGCAATAAACAAAAATATTGCTACAGGTGTTAGGATATTCAAGATTAAGCTGTCCAATCTTCTTTTTAGATTAATTCTTAATTAGCTACAAACATAAGGAAATACCATTAAATAAGCCATAACTAATATCATTTTGAACAGCATTCAGTGCAATTTTTTAAAATATTGTTATTTCCCACTTCCCTGGAATCCTTGCATGGTATTTGCATTATCTCATAAAATATATGATGGTACAATGGACAATCTGTTGAATTATCATTCTGTATTTTCCTGAAATCACCAATTATTGATATGGATTTTAAGGAATTTTAAAAATATTTTAAACCTTTTGAAATATTTTGGGTATTTATATAGTAGTTTAAACAATGTTATCTATGAAAAAATCTATTTTTAGTGTATTAGCAGTAATCACAATTTTATTTGCAGGATGTGCAGGAGCAAAGAAAACAACTGGGAACCAAAATCCTGACTTCGCTGAAATCACTGGAAACAAGTGGCGTTTAATTGAATTAAATGGTAAAAAAGTCCCTGAGAAATTAAATGGTAAAGAACCATTCTTAGTTTTTATGGCGGAAGAATCTCGCTATTCGGCTTCAGGTGGTTGTAATACCATGGGTGGTGAATATGTTATTGCAGGTACAAATCAGATATCTTTCAAACCAGGAATGTCAACAATGATGGCTTGTGAAGATATGGAAACAGATAAATTATTAGCTGAAGTATTCAAAACAACAAATAACTATTCGTTAGCAGATGGAATCTTATCGCTAAACGTTGGTCGTAGAATGCCATTGGCGAAATTCCAAAAAGTGGATGCAGAAGTGAGTCTGGAAGGAACTTGGGAATTAGATTATATCGCAAATTCATCGAAACCTTTCAATGAATTGTACCCTGATAAAAAACCTACCCTAATTTTTGATGCCGGTTCTACTAAAGTTTCTGGAAATGCAGGTTGTAATACCTTCAATTCTTCTGTAACAGTGAATGGTAAGAATATTAAATTCGGTCCGCTTGCTACTACAAGAATGGCATGTCCAGGTGAAGGCGAGCCATTATTCATTCAGTCTTTGCAAAAAGTGAATGTTCAAAGTGTAAATGATAACACCTTAACATTGATCGTAGGTGATATCGCAACCATGCGCTTCAAAAAAGTAAAATAAGACAACAATTATCTAGATAAACAAGGGCGATGTTTTTACAAACATCGCCCTTGTTATTTTATGGAATCTTCATTGGTTGGTTGATTCCTTTAGAGCTTTTGCTCTTTATATTTTATTTATATTCCAGCTTCCTCTTCTACCCAAAGGCCGTCGGATTTAATGATGTCAATCAACTCATCCAAAGCCTTGGCTGATGAAACGTTCCTTTTTACCACTTCTTTACCACGGTATAGAGTAATTTTATCGGGGCCTGCACCAACATATCCATAATCAGCATCCGCCATCTCCCCAGGACCATTGACGATACAACCCATAATACCGATTTTCAACCCTTTTAAATGATTTGTCCGGCTACGGATCATTTGAGTCGTTTCCTGAAGGTCAAATAAAGTTCTTCCACAACTTGGACAGGAAATATATTCTGTTTTTGAAATCCTGGATCTTGTCGCTTGAAGAATACCAAAGGATACCGAAGCAATCTTATCTGTCGGAGTGGCTACTGAATCCAACCAAATTCCTGAACCTAATCCATCAATCAATAAGGCTCCGAAATCAGTCGCCGCATATAATTGAATCTTCGAAATTGGTTCCTCCGGATTCATGATGTCACCAATAGGACCTGAAAAATCAGAAGCAGGATAACTCCTTTTTAATATGACCGGACAATCAATGCCAATTTCCTGCAGGTTAGCAAAAAACTGCCTTTGATCCGCCATTCCATGTAAATGATCCGTCTCTAAAATAAAAACTGTTGTTTTATCAATTTGAAGATTCGCAAATTCTTCCGACTCCAATTGATCATTGCTCACATAGATTAAATTCATGGCTGAATCTTTCAATTCAGCAGTGTTGAATTCCTCCATGCTATAAATGGGATGGATATTGATTTTATTTTCTAAACCTTTCCAGGTTTTGTAATTATACAATTGTTTTAAATTTCCTGGCATCGTAAAGGAAGGCAAGGAATCTCCTAAATAAACAAAATCAACAGATTGATCACCCATATGATACTTGTCAAGGATCGCATCGTATTTATAACCTACGTCTGAAAGAATAAAAGGATCTTTTAAATTTTTTGTCGATAGGTCAACAATGATTCTTGGGACCAATGATCCACCAATAAATGCATTTACTTCCTGTGAGGTATAGGGTTTCGTTTCTTGGGAAGGAGCAATCTTGATAATTTCTCTTTCCTTGGATTGTTCTAATTCCTTAACTCTTTTACTGTATCTGTTTACCAAGGCAATTGCAACTGGAGCCTCTTTTTCCGGTTCTTCCGTTAGTGAAACCCGAACGGTATCGCCTAAGCCATCTTCCAACAAGGTCCCAATTCCTACCGCTGATTTAATACGACCATCTTCACCATCACCAGCTTCGGTCACCCCAAGGTGTAATGGGTAGTTCATGTTTTCAGCAACCATTTTCTCAACCAATAGGCGATAGGCTTGCACCATCACCATCGGGTTGGAAGATTTCATGGAAACACAAAGGTTATAATAATTTAAATCTTCGCAGATCCGGATAAATTCCAATGCGGATTCAACCATGCCTTCAGGAGTATCTCCATAACGGCTCATGATCCGGTCGGAAAGTGAACCGTGGTTCGTACCAATCCGCATGGCTGTGCCATATTCCTTACAGATGTTTACCAATGGAGCGAATTTCTTGTAAATCCTATTCAACTCTCCTTGATATTCTGAATCTGTATAATCGATTTGATCGAATTTCTTTTTATCAGCGTAATTTCCTGGATTTACCCGCACTTTTTCGACGATTCTCGCGGCTACCTCAGCAGCATTAGGGGTAAAATGGATATCAGCAACCAAGGGTACAGTATAACCCCTTGCCCGAAGTTCTTTTTTAATATTCGCTAGGTTTTCAGCTTCCTTGATGCTAGGTGCGGTAATGCGTACATATTCACAGCCTGCATCCACCATCTTGATAGTTTGCTCCACCGAACCCATGGTATCCATGGTGTCAACCGTGGTCATACTCTGGATCCGAATCGGATTATTCCCGCCCATAGGGATATCCCCAATCTGTACCTCACGGGTAAAGAATCGTGAATATTCCGTCTTGCTGTTGCAATATCCCCCAGCTAATGTTGTCAGATGCTTACTTTCCATATCAAGGCAAAGTTAGCTAATTTTCAGATTTAGTATCGCAATATCGATAATGAATTTGCAGCACCCGCAACTTTGATATCATACTTATTGGTTTCTTGATCAAAATTCTTGCTCTTGCGGACATCGTCTATCACAACATCTACATCCTCGTATTTATTGTTGGAGAATAAAGCGTCAGTTTCTACTTGACAAGCAGCTCCTTTAGGTAAGTACAATATTACTTTTGATGCTGCGGTGTTTACCTCAATGTCACAAACACCATCAGAAGGCTTTGGAAGATGTAAATTCAAGGAACTAGCACCTGAATTTACTTCTAACTTTCCAATACGCATATGCTTGAAATCTCCAGTGATGGCAGCAGCACCAACATTGAACTCTAAATTCCAAACCGGTTTTGAGTTCAGCGCAACTTCGATCAAGCTGTTGTTGTATTTGTTGTTTTTCATCTTGCTGGTCAACTCCATGCTGACATTCTTTTCTCCCTTGCTTTGTAAGTTTAAGGAAGCAGTTGCCTGCGCAGTTTTGGCATCCAAGATCAAGCTTGAATCTTTCCCAGCGCTGAAATTGTATTTTGCTGCTCCACCATTGATCGTCAACTTTGCAGTTTCGGTATCTTCACTTAAGTCCTGTGAAACAACTTGCGTAAATGGACCTTCAATATCATCACCGGTATTCACTTCGATGTTTCCAAGACGGTCATAAAAAGTATCCTTGCTGGTAATTCCTTTGTAGAAAATAATTCCACATAGGATAATATTGGAAGCGATGACAATATATTTCGAATATGTTCTTCCTTGAAGCAAGAGACTTATACCTATCGACACCAATATTAAGGGCCATAAGTTAATAATGCCGTAGAAGTTGAAATCTATAACTTTCATGTTGTGTAGCAGAAAAACTAATCCTGCAAATACCAACCATATACCTGTTGCAATTTTATTGTTCATTGTTTGTTAGCTTTGTTGAACCAAAACTACTACGATAATACAAATTAATTAACGGAAAATAGGCTTGACTCTTCATTTTTTCGGTAAATGAATTAGTTTTGTCGGTGAAAAGATTCAATGAGAATTTGTATCTTGAACACGTCCAAAACATTTTGCTGGACCATTCGTTAGAAATATTGATTAAAAACAAAATATATAACAAAACCAACGTATGATATTTTATTATTTTGGTGAATATCTCTTGCTACTAAAAAAGGTTTTTCGGAAACCTGAGAAAATGAAGATTTATCTAAAGGAAATCTTCCATGAAATGACAGAGATAGGAGTGGGGTCGTTGGGCTTAATTGTGATTATTTCTACCTTTATTGGTGCGGTAATGACGATGCAAATTGCCTTTCAGTTGGTGTCTGACTTGATTCCAACCTCAGTAATTGGTCAAATTAACCGGGACTCCAATATTCTTGAATTAGGACCAACCATTTCTGGCTTGGTATTAATGGGTAAGGTAGGGTCTTCTATTTCCTCCCAAATCGGATCTATGCGCGTAACGGAACAAATTGATGCATTAGAAATCATGGGTATTAATGCTGCCGGATACCTGATCCTTCCTAAGATTATTGCCGGAATTATTATGGTACCTGCCTTGGTAATTTTTGCCATTGGCTGCGCCTTGATTGGCGGTCTTTTGGGTGGTGCATTATCCGGTGCTGTAACCCCTGATGATTATATCGAAGGGATCCGCGGTGGATTTAATGGCTTTACCATGGTGGTCGCAATGGTGAAAGCAACCGTATTCGGCTTTATTATCACCTCCGTTCCTGCTTATAAAGGGTTCTATGTGCGTGGTGGTGCATTGGAAGTAGGACAAGCCGGTACCAGAGCCGTGGTAATCGGTTGTATTTCTATTCTAGCATGTGACTATTTAATCACTGCTTTAATGTTGTAATTCTCTATGATCGAAATAACAAATATTCATAAATCTTTTGGCGATAATGTGGTGTTAGATGGTATTGATGCCATTTTTGAGCCCGGTAAAGTCAGCCAAATCATTGGTGGCTCCGGTTCTGGAAAAAGTACCCTGCTCAAGTGTATTGTCGGACTCCATCAACCAAACCAGGGAAAGGTGTTCTTCGATAAACAGGAATTCACCAAAATGGACTTTGAAGAGAAAGTGCCAATCCGGAAGGAAATTGGAATGCTCTTCCAAAACTCCGCCCTTTTCGACTCCATGACCGTTGAACAGAATATCGTCTTTACCCTGGATATGTTCACCGAAATGAGTAAAGGCGAAAAAATTGATCGTGCTAATTTCTGTCTTGAACGGGTAAACCTCGCTGGAAAAAATAAACTCTATCCTTCGGAATTATCGGGAGGGATGAAAAAAAGAGTCGGTATTGCTCGGGCAATAAGTATGAGCCCTAAATATCTGTTCTGTGATGAACCCAATTCCGGTCTCGATCCTGCAACATCCATCCTTATTGATGAACTTGTGCAAGACCTGACTGAAGAATATAAATGTACTACGGTCGTTGTAACCCATGATATGAACTCTGTAATGGGAATCGGCGATTATATTCTATTCCTCTACAAGGGGAAGAAGTATTGGGAAGGCTCCAATCAGGACATGTTAAAATCTGATAATAAAGAATTGAACGACTTTGTTTTTGCAAGCCCATTGATGAAAGCTGCTCGGAATACCTTGAAAAAAGATGAGTAATTCCTTTTTCTTTGAATTTCCTATCTTTGCAAAATAATTTTCATTAAATAAAGCATCTTGAACAACGATACCCAAATTCAACTCCTTACCCCACAACATTGGAAAGATTATGAACTAATCGACTGTGGAGATTTCGAAAAATTAGAACGTTTTGGTGAACTGATCCTAATTCGTCCTGAACCTCAGGCTGTATGGCCAAAGGCATTGGGGGATGCTGAATGGAATAAAAGGTACCATATCAAGTTCAAAGGTCGTTCGGCAACTTCTGGAGATTGGATGAAAAAAAATCCTAAAACCCCAGACCGCTGGCATATCCAGTATAAAAACGAGGATGCAGCCATAAAATTCAGACTTGGATTAACCTCTTTCAAACATGTTGGAATCTTCCCTGAACAAGCTGTCAATTGGGATTATATCTCAAATTCTGTAAAATCATTCAAGACTCCGAAACCTAAGGTATTAAACTTATTTGCCTATACTGGCGGTGCTTCTTTGATTGCAAAAGCTGCAGGTGCAGATACAACCCACGTTGACTCCATCAAACAGGTGGTAACCTGGGCTAATGAAAATCAAGAACTTTCGGGATTGACTGACATCCGTTGGGTGGTGGAAGATGCCTTGAAATTCGTGAAACGTGAACTGAAGCGTGGTAATACCTACAACGGAATTATTCTTGACCCTCCAGCTTACGGGCATGGTCCTAAAGGTGAAAAATGGAAACTTGAAGACCATATCATGGAGATGATGCGTGATGTCGTTCAATTACTGGATCCAAAGGAACACTTCCTTATCCTGAATACCTACTCATTAGGATTTTCATCCGTAATCGTTGAAAACCTGATCAGAACATCATTCCCACAAGTGGAAAACCTTGAAATCGGGGAATTATTTCTTCAAGCTACTGCTGGACCTAAACTTCCTTTAGGTGTCTTTGGGAAATTCCGAAAAATAGCAAAGTAAAATCTAAAAAATTATAAAGTAAAAAGCCATCGATTGATGGCTTTTTTGTTGTTCATAGGTAGGTTTTATTTATTACACATTTTAAAGGGCACATTCATCCGATTTAAGTTCAAGAAATGCTCCTGCGATTTTCCATAGCACCTGACACAGAAAACTGTATTGCAGGAGCGTTTTCACTATTTAGACCTAAACCTTTAATCTCTTTCATTGTTGCCACGCTTCCTCCATCCACACTACAATCTATCCAATTCAACCCCTACAAAACCCATATCTCCCTAACCCACAAAGCATGCAACCTTAATGTCCGCAAATAACAAAACATTCCGCACCTAAAAAGTAATAGTAAGCAAAGAGAAAATATGATATTGGTCACAACGTTGATAAATCAGATGTGAGATATTAGATGTGAGATTTGAGAAACCTGCAGCAAGAAAATAGAATGGACATTAAAGTTTAAAAGCAATCCACTTTATTCTGGGACTGACCTTTCTACTATCTCATGTCACATATCTCAAATCTCAAATCTTGCTTTAGCCAAAAACAATCGTCCTATTCCCATGCAGCATCACTCTATCCTCTGCTAGGAGTTGGATAGCGCTGCTGAGGACTGCTTTTTCGATTTCGGTACCTGCTGTGCGCATGTTTTGAACATCGTAGCTGTGGTCGATGGATTTTGTGTTTTGAACGATGATGGGTCCTTCATCCAGGTCGTCGGTGACAAAGTGCGCGGTCGCGCCGATGATTTTTACACCGCGGTCATGAGCTTGTTTGTAGGGATTGGCTCCGATGAAGGCAGGTAAGAAGGAATGATGGATATTGATTAACTGTCCTCTGAATTTGGAAACAAAGTTGGGCGACAGGATCCGCATAAATTTCGCAAGGATGATATAATCTGGAGAATAGCTGGAAATCACTTCGGCTAGCTCTTCTTCAAACTGTTCCTTGCTCTTGTCCAAATGGCTGACATAGTGAAATGGGAGATCGAATTTCTCGGTGAACTCCTGTAAATTATCGTAGTTGCCAATAACGGCCACTACTTCCGCAGGCATGGTGTTGAAATAATTCCTAACCAGAATATCCGCCAAACAATGATGCTCCTTGGTGACCAAAACCACAAGTCTTTTTCTTTGATTCGGATTAACCATCACCTGGCTGTTTGCTGGTAACCTTGCCGTCAAGGCCTGATGAAGAACCTCCGTATTGTAAAGTTCCCCCGCACAGACTACACGTACAAAGAATTTCTTATTGGCCTCATCCACAAATTCGCGCATGGTGACAATATTGAGCTCCTGCTCCGCCAAAACATTTGAAATAATGGCAACAAGTCCAACGGCATCCGTACACTGGATGAGAATTAAGGTTTGCGTATTCATGTAGGTTAGGTTGTAAAAAATGGGAGGAGAAATCCTCCTCCCCAATATGTTATACGGCTTCTTGAACCGCGTCTACCAAATCCTCCTCGGTAGATTCTTCTTTTGAATTGACCATGTCATCCTCCGTATCCAACTCAACACGTAAGTTGTTTACAATATGAACCTGACGGTCTGGGGTATTCTTACCCATATAATATTCCAACAATTGTGGAAGCTTATTGTCTTTTGATAGGATAACAGGTTCCAATCGGATATTCTCACCGATGAACATGCCAAATTCCGATGGCGAAATCTCACCCAATCCTTTGAATCGTGTGATCTCTGGTTTGCTACCCAATTTGTTGATCGCATTTACACGCTCCTCATCCGAATAACAATAGATGGTTTCCTTCTTATTACGGACCCTGAATAATGGCGTTTGCAGAATTGAAACATGTCCTGCTTTTACAAGCTCAGGGAAAAATTGCAAGAAGAAAGTCATCAAGAGTAGACGAATGTGCATTCCATCCACATCGGCATCGGTTGCTATTACGATATTATTGTACCGCAGTCCTTCGATACCGTCTTCAATATTCAAAGCATGTTGCAATAGGTTGAATTCCTCATTCTCATAAACGATTTTCTTGGTCAAGCCATACGAGTTCAAAGGTTTCCCTTTTAAACTAAAGACTGCTTGGGTTTGAACATCCCTTGATTTAGTAATCGACCCGGATGCAGAATCCCCCTCGGTGATAAATAAGGTTGTCTCTAGGTTACGCTCATGCTTATCACTGAAGTGAACCTTGCAATCTCTTAGTTTTCTATTATGCAAGGAAGCTTTCTTCGCTCTTTCATTTGCTAACTTCTTAATTCCGGCAATATCCTTACGCTCGCGCTCAGATTGAAGGATTCTTTTCTGTAAAGCCTCCGCTGTTGCTGGATTTTTATGCAAGTAATCATCCAATGCCTTTTTTACAAAGTCATTGATGAAGGTACGAACCGTCGGACCATCAGGACCAATATTGGTCGATCCTAATTTAGTCTTGGTTTGTGATTCGAAAACCGGTTCCTGTACTTTGATGGCAATCGCTCCGATGATGGAGGCACGTACATCCGAAGCGTCAAATTCTTTTTTGTAGAACTCACGAATGGTTTTTACAACCGCTTCACGGAATGCCGCCTGATGGGTACCACCTTGGGTAGTATGCTGGCCATTTACAAAGGAATAATATTCTTCCCCATATTGCTGCCCATGGGTCATGGCAATCTCTATATCTTCACCACGTAGATGAATGATCGGATAACGCATACTTTCCGTATCGACGTTGCGCTCCAATAAATCTTTTAATCCATTCTCAGAAATAAAACGCTGACCATTGAAGTTTATCGTTAGTCCTGAGTTTAAGAAAACATAATTCCAGATCATGTTTTCCACAAATTCCAAGCGATATTTATAGTTTCGGAAAATGGAGTCATCTGGATAGAAGGTTACAGAAGTACCATTCCGTTGTGTAGTATCCTTTTGTTCATCCGATACCAGTTCACCTTTACTGAATTGTGCAATACGAGTAACGTTTTGTCGATAGGATTGAACCGAGAACTGATTAGATAGGGCGTTGACTGCTTTTGTACCAACACCATTCAGACCTACTGATTTTTGGAAGGCCTTACTATCATACTTACCACCGGTATTGATCTTGGAAACAACATCCACAACCGACCCGATTGGAATACCACGGCCATAATCGCGTACCGTCACTTTATTTTCATTAACAGTAATATCAATGATCTTTCCGGCGCCCATCACAAACTCATCGATGGAGTTATCGACTACCTCCTTCAATAATACATATATACCATCATCATAGGCGGATCCATCGCCCAACTTCCCTATATACATCCCCGGACGTAGTCGGATATGCTCCTTCCAGTCTAAGGACCGTATGCTATCTTCGTTATATGTTGTCATAATGCTCTTCGATATTCTTGAACCATCGCAAAAATATAAAAAAGTTAATCGACTTTTGCACAACACTTTTGCACATTTAATTCAACAATCGGCTTTTATTGGTTAGAAATGTTGAATAAACACTCAAATTATTGCCATTAAGAACTTATTCCCGAGGACAATCCTGACCCACTTTTCCACAATGATGTTGAAATTTAGCCTGTTTCACCTGAAAATAAGCTATTTATCTCTTGATTCGTAGCTTGTTGGACTGTGTTTTTATTGGAGAAAATCATGAATTAATATAGCCTACTTTTTCTAAAAAAGACCTGAAATATATAGAGAATAATTAGGCGTTTTATCGGACCTTCTCCGGACCTTCTTCGGATGTCCGTCGGATCTTGTTCGAAATTTTGCGAAGAAGGTCCGGCGGAATTCCGACGGAAATCCGAAAGTTCTCCGGGAGAAATAATAGGTTGATCAAAATTTTTCTCTTACTAATCCTGAAGAAGCAGGTAGTGTTAATTTTTCCTAGCGGTAGATCCTTAGGTTTAGGCAAAATAAAAAGGGAGGTTTAGCACAAACCTCCCTTTTATGGTATTTAAAATATTTTTAGATTCCTCTACCGAAATCGTCCTGTACACGTACGATATCGTCCTCATCTGATGGATTTGCAGCATCCGTATGTTGCCAGATTTCAGCAACCACGCCGTATGATCCTAGTCCTACGAGACGGTGTCTTTCACCTTGTGATAAACGGATAGATTCACCTTCTTTTAAAATCTTTAATTCATGCTCCTCATCAGTAGGGCTTGTTACAACGCCAACTTCACCGCGAATAACTCTCCAAATTTCGGCTCTACGGTGGTGATACTGCCATGATAAGCGCTTATTTGGTCCTACAATCAATACTTTAGGGCTTAATTTTCCTGAAATTTTTAACTCTTGAACATTTAATCCCTCAAAGTAAGCGTCGGCAAACTCCTGTGCCTGATCCTCGTTGATCACAAAAAATCCACCCCAAGGTCTATTCTGATCTTCACTCTCAATCTTGAATCCCTTGCTAGTCAATTTATTTGATATCTCTTGAAATAGTTCGCTTTTATCTATATATGTCATGGTTACGATGTTTACTTACGTGAAGATAATATAACTTTTGTATTAAAACAAGCCTATAAAAAAGTCTAACAAATGATTTCCCTTATATTTGCAGGATAACAAAAATCTTCATGTCACAAGCATTCGATACTCAAAACGATATTTTTGCCAAAGCCGTTGCGTTCGTCAATCAAACGCAGCAACCCATTTTCTTGACAGGAAAAGCAGGAACCGGGAAGACCACCTTTTTAAAGTTCATTCGCGAGAATAGCTATAAGAAAATGGCCATTACCGCACCTACGGGGGTCGCTGCCATGAATGCCGGCGGTACAACCTTGCATGCCTTATTTTGGTTGCCCTTTGGTGTCTTTATCGAAGATTATCCCCTGCAATGGGAAGATAAAGACCAGTTTATCTACAATAAACATCGATTGTTTAGCACCATTAAATTAACCAAGAATAGAAGGGCCATCCTACAGGAGCTTGAACTCTTGGTGATTGATGAGGTTTCCATGGTTCGTGCGGACACCTTGGATGCCATCGACGTTATTTTAAAAAGTGTGCGTAGGGATATGCGTCCTTTCGGAGGGGTTCAGGTGCTGTTCATCGGCGACTTATACCAATTGCCACCGGTTGTGCAAGATCGAGAATGGCAGGTCCTTCGCGATTATTATTCCAGTGTATTTTTCTTCGATGCCAAAGTGTTCAAGCAACAACCTCCGATCCTGATCGAGTTGCAAAAGATTTATAGACAGCAAGATTCTGCTTTCATCGATATTCTGAATAAAATCCGGAATAATGAAACGGCACAAACCGATTTGGATGCCTTGAATGAGCATTATAAGCCAGATTTTACGCCGCCTGAAGGGGAACAATACATCACTTTAACCTCGCATAATCGCCTGGCTGATCAAATCAATCAGCAGAAATTGGAAAGTTTGGAGACCAAGCTACACCAGATCAAATCCATCGTAAAAGATGAATTTCAAAATGGCTTATTTCCCGCGGAAGAGGTTTTGAGCCTGCGCATAGGAGCACAAGTCATGTTTATCAAAAATGATGTGGGTGATGAAAGAAGATATTTCAATGGAAAGATTGGAACCGTCAAGGATATACAGATTGATAAGCATAAGGTAATTGTTTCCTTTCCCAATGGGGAAGAGGATGTGGAAGTGAAAAGGGAAACCTGGGAGAATATCCGCTATTCCTACAACAAAGGGGATGATAAAATTGAAGAAGAGGTATTGGGGACTTTTTCACAGTTTCCTCTGCGGTTGGCATGGGCGATCACCATCCATAAAAGTCAGGGATTGACTTTTGACAAGGCAATTATTGATGCTGGAACCTCCTTTGCGGCTGGTCAGGTCTATGTTGCCTTGAGTAGGTTGACCGGCTTGGAAGGTTTGGTATTACGTTCCAGGGTGCCTTCTTATGCTATTCGAACCGATTTCCAGGTGGTCAGCTTTATGAAGCAAATGGAGGCTATGGGCGATCTTGATCCGATCTTACAGGAAGCGCAAAAGCGATACTTAGGTCAGATCTTATTGCAAAGTTTCCGTTGGACAAATCTCTGTGATGAAATCGAAGCCTTAATCCTCGAACAGGAAGGAAAGAAAATTGAAGGCAAGGAAGAAGCGGTGGTATTTCTGAAGGATCTATTAGGTAAACTCAAAGCACAAGAGCAGGTTGCCAATAAATTTATTACGCAATTATATAAAATGTTGGCTCAGTCGGAGATTGATTATGAAAAGATCTGCGAACGTTCCAATGCTGCGGTCAGTTGGTTTATTCCGACCTTCAGCAAGGAATGTCTGGAACCGATGGAGAAGCATATTGAGGAATGGAAAATTAAGAAGAGAACCAAAAAATATATTTCCAGTTTGAAGAGTATCTTGTTGGATTTCAAAAGGAAGCATGAACAATTGAAACATAGCCAGACCATTGCAGAAGCCTTGAATAAATCTTCGGATGAATTGACTGAGGAGTTGTTGAAATGGAATAAGCCCAAGGAAAATCTGGAGAAGGAAGTAGAAGAGAAGGAGAAGGATACGAAGCAGATTTCATTGGATATGTTTATGGACGGGATGGATATCGAGGAGATTGCAACCAAGCGAGATATGGTCATTGGGACCATTTATGGTCACTTGATTAATTTCATTGGGTCTGATATTGAGGCGACAGATTTGATGGCTGAAGAAGAGCTTCAGCGGATAGTGAAAGTGCTGAAGGAACATCCGGAAGCTTCGGCAACGGAGGTGAGAACCATCATGGATTCGAAGGTTGATTATCCACAGATCAGGATTGCGCAAAAGTATTTAGAGGTTCAGTAGTTGTTACGAAAAATTATTCAACAGGGCCATTAATTTGTGTTTTTCAAATTATTAGCTAGAAAGATTGAAAAATATTCCTCAAAACAAACAGCCTATTCAGATTTAATTATCTTTGTTTCTTTACACATCTACAGGATATTGAAGGAAAGCAAGCCAAATAAGAAGGTCAACAAATGGTTGGTGTTTACCTCCATGCCATTTCAAATGGGGGTAACGATCTATGTTTTTTATTGGTTAGGGACCTGGTTAGATGAGAAATATGCTGTGGAAGGGGAATGGTGGATGAAAGGATTGACCATGTTTGGGGTTGTACTTTCCCTATATCAATTTATTAAACAAGTAAATTATATCAATAAAAATGAATAGATACCTGCTTTTATTACTCGTTCTGATTGGGGTTTCGGCCATTAGTTTTGGAATACACTACGCGGTTTTGAAGATGAATCATCATGATCATTGGTGGATCGGATCAGGCTATAGTTTGGAAGGTATGTACACCTTTGGAGCGATTGCATCGGTAGTGATGGTTTTGATTTTATTGATCATTGATTATGCGATGCCGGTGCAGGTAGGATTTGCATTTTTAGTGGGCATGACCCTTAAAGCGGTGGGCAGTTATGTGTACATCCATGAGGGCATAAATTTATTGGAAAATGATTTTATTGAATTAAATTTTTTGGTGGTATTTTTTGTTTATTTACTGTTTGATGCCTTCGCTGCATATTATATTGTAAATCAACAAGAAACAGCGAATAAAAACTAAATTTTTAAAAAGTTTGAACAAATCTGAATTTATGCCAAATAAAATTGTAATTTTGCGCAAAATTTGTCATAATTCAACATTATTTTAAAATGGTGAGTCTTAAGAAAGTACTTTTATTATTTGCGGTAATTTTGTTTACTGTTAATCCCTTCCGTTCAGTTGCTCAAGAGGCACACTCTCATGGTGAAACATCTAGTTCTGAGGAGATTGAAGCTCATATTCAACACCACTTAAAGGATGATTATTACTTCAATTTCTTTACTGATTCCAAGACTGGAAAGAATTATGGCTTCCCATTACCAGTTATTTTGATCGATGGTGGGTTGAAGGTATTTTCGTCAGGTGAATTTGACCACGGTAAAAAAGTGGTTTATAAAGAAGGAAATTATTACAAATTATACCATGGCAAAATCTACAAAACAGATGCTGCAGGTACGATTACTTATGATGATAAACATCACCCAACCAACGCTAAACCTTGGGATTTCTCCATTACGAAGAATGTTTTCGGTTTGATGTTGGCGGCTTTATTGTTGTTTATCGGCTTTATGAGCTTAGCAAAAACTTATAAAAATGGTTCAAACGTAGTTCCAAAAGGAATTGGACGTGCATTGGAGCCATTAGTTTTATACGTAAGAGATGAGATGGCGATTCCTAACATTGGACATCGTTATAAAGAATTTATGCCATACTTGTTATCGGTATTCTTCTTGATTTTCTTATTAAATATTTTAGGATTGACGCCACTAGGCTTAAACGTAACTGGAAATATCTCTGTTACATTGTGTTTGGCGTTATTCACATTTGTGATTACCAACTTCAAAGCAAATAAAGATTACTGGAAGCACATTTTCTGGATGCCAGGTGTTCCTGTAATTTTCAAGTTTGTCTTAGCACCAATTGAGGTATTAGGATTGTTTACTAAGCCTTTTTCCTTGATGGTACGTTTATTTGCTAACATTACTGCAGGTCACACGGTAGTAATGGGATTGATTGCTGTTGTTTATTTGTTGCAACACCAATTGACGGTAGTAGGATCGGTGAGTGTATCAGTACTTCTAACCTTATTATTATTCTTATTAGAATTATTGGTAGCATTCTTACAAGCGTTTATCTTTACGATGTTATCGTCCTTATTTATTGGGATGGCAGTCGAAGAACATTCGCATCATTAATCGAATTTTTTGTTAAATTTTTAAATATAAAATTGTTATGATTCCAAATTTAGTAGGAGCAGGTTTGATCGTTATCGGAGCTGGTTTAGGTTTAGGTAAAATCGGTGGTTCAGCAATGGAAGCTATCGCTCGTCAACCAGAAGCAGCATCTAAAATCCAAACAGCGATGATCATCATCGGTGCCTTATTGGAAGGTTTAGCATTCGGTGCTCTTCTATTAGGTAAATAAGCTTAGCTTATTCAAAAAACAATAAATACAACTTGCAACGGTTGGTTGCAAGTTGTGTTTATCAAAAGACAAAAAATTTAAATTCAAAAATATAATAACGTAAATAAATGGACGCTTTAATTCATGATTTTTCATTCGGGTTATTTTTCTGGCAACTGATCATTCTTTTGATCGTTATCTTTTTGTTGGGAAAATTTGCTTGGAAACCGATTGTAAATGCTTTAGAGGAACGCGAAAAAGGCATCACTGATGCTTTGGCTTCTGCAGAGAAAGCTAAATTGGAAATGGCACGTTTGACAAATGAGAACGAGAATTTGTTGAAAAAAGCTCGTGAGGAGCGCGATGTTATCTTAAAAGAAGCAAAGCAATTGAAAGATAAAATCGTTGCAGAGGCGAAAGAAGTTGCCCAAGTGGAAGGATCTAAATTGATCGAGCAAGCAAAACGCGAGATTGAAGATCAAAAATTAAAAGCTTTGGCAGAGGTTAAGAATCAAGTTTCAACCTTATCTTTAGATATCGCACGTAAAGTTTTAACCAAAGAATTCGAAGACCAAGGCAAGCAAGAAGCTTTAGTAGCTGACTTGATGAAAGATGTTAAATTAAACTAATTGGTTACCGAATTTAAAAATTAACGTATGTCAGTTTTCAAAGTAGCTTCAAGATATGCAAAGTCATTAATTGACTTATCGCAAGAGCAACAAAGCCTGGATGCGGTTAAAGCAGACATTGAAGGTGTTATTGCGATAATCAAATCCAACACGGAATTGCAGGCAGTTTTAAATAATCCGATTATCAAAACGGATAAGAAACTAGCTATCTTGAAGGCTTTATTTCAAGATAAAGTAAAACCAGAGATATTGGAATTCTTCAATATCATGGTGAGAAAAGGTCGTGCAGAGATAGTTTATGCTACAGCCTTGGAGTTTATTCGTGAATATAATGAGGTAAAAGGTATTGTTCATGCAGAAGTTATTTCGGCAAGTCCATTATCAGAAACCAACCTTCAAGCCTTAAAGCAAGAGATTTCATCACAAATCAATGCTGAGGTTATTTTAGCCAATAAAGTAGATAAATCCTTAATCGGAGGCTTTATTGTTAAAGTTGGAGACAGGCAGATTGATGCCAGTATTCAAGGAAAACTTAATAAGTTAGAAAGACATTTCGAAGTTCAAGGAGTTTAATCCTGTATTCGAGAGAAAGATATAATAGAATCAAAAACCCCTTATACGAATTACAACAATGATAGAGGTAAGACCAGATGAAGTTTCGGCAATTCTAAGAGAGCAATTGTCAGGCTTTAAGTCAGCAGCCGAGTTAGAAGAAGTGGGTACCGTATTGCAAGTAGGTGACGGTATTGCACGTATTTACGGCTTAACAAAAGTTCAATCAGGAGAGTTGGTTGAGTTTGCGAATGGACTACAAGGTATTGTGATGAACTTAGAAGAAGACAACGTAGGTGTTGTACTTTTAGGTGCATCGGATGAAATTAAAGAAGGTGATACTATCAAACGTACCAACCGTATCGCATCTATTAAAGTAGGTGAAGGTATGTTAGGTCGTGTGGTAAATACATTAGGTCAGCCTATCGATGGTAAAGGCCCAATTACTGGAGAGACTTTCGAGATGCCAATTGAGCGTAAAGCTCCTGGGGTTATCTACCGTCAACCAGTAACTGAACCATTACAGACTGGTATTAAAGCGATCGATGCCATGATTCCAATCGGACGTGGACAACGTGAGCTTGTAATCGGTGACCGTCAAACAGGTAAAACAGCTGTTTGTATCGATACGATTTTAAATCAAAAAGAATTTTATGATGCTGGTCAACCAGTATTCTGTATATATGTAGCTGTTGGTCAGAAAAACTCAACTGTTGCGAACATCGTTCGTACGTTGGAGGAAAAAGGTGCTATGCCTTACACAGTTATTGTTTCTGCATCTGCTGCAGATCCTGCACCTATGCAGTTCTACGCGCCAATGGCGGGTGCTGCTATCGGTGAGTACTTCCGTGATACAGGTCGTCCGGCATTGATCGTTTATGATGACTTGTCAAAACAAGCGGTTGCTTACCGTGAGGTGTCTTTATTATTGAAACGTCCTCCAGGCCGTGAAGCATACCCAGGAGACGTATTCTACCTTCACTCTCGTTTATTAGAGCGTGCTGCGAAAATCAATAGCTCTGATGAGATTGCTCGTAACATGAATGACTTACCTGAATCTTTGAAAGATAAAGTTAAAGGTGGTGGTTCATTAACAGCACTTCCAATCATTGAAACTCAAGCGGGTGACGTATCTGCATATATCCCTACCAACGTAATTTCAATTACTGACGGTCAGATCTTCTTGGAATCAAACTTGTTTAACGCAGGTATCCGTCCAGCGATCAACGTAGGTATCTCTGTATCACGTGTAGGTGGTAACGCGCAGATTAAATCAATGAAGAAAGTTGCTGGTACTTTGAAATTAGATCAAGCACAATACCGTGAGCTAGAAGCTTTCGCGAAATTTGGTTCTGATTTAGATGCTGCTACCAAAGCAGTATTGGACAAAGGTATCCGTAACGTGGAAATCTTGAAACAAGGTCAATATTCACCAGTTTCAGTTGAGAAACAAGTTGCTATTATTTACGCAGGTACAAAAGGCTTATTACGTAATGTTCCTGTAAACAAGGTGAGAGAGTTCGAAGAAGAATTCTTGACCCAATTAGAGCAACGTCATCCAGAAGTATTGTCAGCGCTTAAAGCTGGTAAATTCTCTGATGAATTAACTGATGTATTAGAAAAAGTAGCTAAAGAATTAGCTTCAAAATATTAAAAGGATTTGAGGTTGGAGAAATGAGATTTGAGAAAGTAGAAAGTATTTTCTAGGTTTCAAATCTCAGTTCTCAGATCTCATGTCTAAATTTGACATATGGCAAACTTAAAAGAAGTTAGAAATCGTATTACCTCCGTTACCTCTACGCAACAGATTACCAAAGCGATGAAAATGGTATCTGCAGCGAAGTTGAAGCGTGCAACCAATGCTATCATTCAATTGCGTCCTTATGCGACAAAATTGAGGGAGATTTTGGCTCAGGTTTCAGCCTCAGTAGAAGGTAATAACTCGCCTTTCACCCAAGATCGTATTCCTACCAAGGTATTGATCATTGTGGTAACCTCGAACAGAGGTTTAGCGGGAGCTTTCAATGCTAATGCCATTAAAACTGCCAATAATTTAATTGCATCAAAATATGCTGATCAATTCGCAAGAGGAGATGTAAGCATCATCGCAATCGGAAAAAGAGGCCAGGATTTCTTCAGTAAGCGTGATTTCAAAGTTATTGGTAATAACAATGATTTATTCAATAACTTGGATTTTGAAAACGTTTCAAAAATCACAGAATATGTGATGGAACAGTTTAAAGAAGGAAACATTGACCGTGTTGAAGTAGTTTACAACCAATTCCGTAATGCAGCGGTTCAAATCTTGACTTCAGAGCAAATTTTACCTCTTTTGCCTGAAAATAAAGAAGAAGATTCAGTTGCCGAATTGGACTACATCATCGAGCCTTCCAAAGAGAAAATCATTGAGGAGCTTATCCCGAAAGCAATTAAGATTCAGTTATACAAAGCTGTACTAGACTCACATGCCTCAGAGCACGGAGCCCGTATGACAGCAATGGATAAAGCAACAGAAAACGCAGGCGATTTGCTACGCCAATTGAAATTGTCGTACAACCAAGCGCGTCAAGCAGCAATTACAACCGAATTAACGGAAATCGTTTCTGGTGCTGCAGCCCTTTCAAATGGGTAATCAATAAAAATATTAATTTGTATAAGGAAAGCCGTTATTGTAAAATAACGGCTTTTTTGTTTGATGAAATAAAGGAGAGTATATGAAACGGCGGTTCAATTCGTTTTAAAAATCCGATATACAATCCGCTATGAATTTTCAAACCCCGTAGGGGTGACATGTTTGTAGCAACACGATTATAACACAACCCAGCCCCAGAGGGGCGGCATGTTTGTCTAAGAAATCGCTTAAAATATATTCCGCATCGAAGATGCGGAAAGACAATTTTCCAATTTTCCATCAAAAAATAAAGGGCGTATGCGATGCGCCCCTACCAATATTTGATAAAATAGATTCCGCATCATCGATGCGGAATGACAATCACATAATTAAATTAGGTCGTGGTAAAAAATTGTTCTTCGGCATCGCCGAAGAACAATTTTTTACCACGACCCAACCACAATTTTTCTGTCATTCTGAGCGAAGCGAAGAATCTATTTCAAATTTATCTCTAACCCTACAATTTATCTCAGATATCCGACAGCGGAGATGAGAACCCCAGAGGGGTTCAATATTAGTCACGCGGTTATATAAATGAATAGCCCTCGCCCAATGCAATCGCTTTAGCGATTGCATTGGGCGAGGGCTTATTGGGATAAACACATCTTTCTACAAATATGTCACCCCGCTGGGGTTTCTTTCTACAAATATTAAACTCCTCTGGAGTTTCTTGTCGCATACTCCCATTTTCAAATACGGATATCAGCCTTGTATTTTCAAACCCCGTAGGGGTGACATATTTGTAGCAATAGGCATTTTCAAATACACAGCCCCATAGGGGTGACATATTTGTAGCAACCCGATTATAACACAACACAGCACCAGCGGGGCGACATATTTGTCAATAACCCGCCCCCCAACAAAATCCAATTATTAAAAACTAATCCTCGGGATTCCTGTTTTTTATATTAAGAGGATTCGAGTTAATATACTAACAATATTATCATAATATTAAGCCCGGTTGGGTTTGTATTTCTGACTATTATCGTAATTTTGTCAAAATATTAGTTTTCTATTTGCCCTGTGGGGTAAATTTTTAATTTTGTGGTCTTAATAGCTATCTATCGCGCAATTGTAGGGTTAAATCATTAACCTTTGGTGAGAATGAAATTATAGTAAGAAATGGCAAAGAAGTTATATGTATCAAATTCGACGGAATCTTCGCGGATGTTCAAGAATGATTTTCTTGAATCTCTAACGAAGGTTCATTATAGTGTTCCAATCATTTTTTGGATACCTGTAAAGATTTATTTTATTTGGAGAGCCTTGGTACCGGGAGAGTTGTCCGTAGGGACCGTGGTCATGTATTACATCTTTGGATTACTTTTTTGGACGCTTGCGGAATATGTTCTTCACCGTTGGGTTTTTCATTATGAACCGTCCTCGAAATTTGGGAAGCGCATTCACTTTATTTTTCATGGGGTTCACCATGATTTCCCTAAAGATCGCTTGAGACTGGTGATGCCCTTGTCGGCGAGCATTCCCATGGCAGCAATTATCTATTTTATTTTTAGCTTTTTCTTTTCACCTTATACTTTGGCGGCCTTTTTCTCAGGTTTCCTGCTTGGGTATTTGATTTATGATGAATGCCACTATGCCATGCATCATGCTAATTTTAAATCGGGATTATTCAAAAGAATCAAGGATCACCATATGCTACATCATTATTCAGAACCAGAAAAAGGTTTTGGGGTAAGTTCAGCAATCTGGGATGTGATTTTTGGATCAGGCTTCTCAAAAAAGAAAAGTGCAAGTACCGAAAAGAAAAAGGTGAATGAATTAAAAAATGTACGAGAACAACAATTAAATTAAAAACTATATGCAAAAGGGCTCAGAATTTCTGAGCCCTTTTAATTTATCTTAAAATTCGCGCGGTTAATGAATGATTACCAGCGTATCAATGCAGATCCCCAAGTAAATCCAGCACCAAATGCTGCCAGACAAACGAGGTCACCATCTTTAATTTTTCCGGCTTCCCAAGCTTCGCAAAGTGCAATCGGCACCGATGCGGCAGTTGTGTTACCGTATTTCTGGATGTTGTTGAATACTTTGTCATCCGTTAATCCCAGGGTCTTCTGTACGAATTGAGAAATCCGTAAGTTAGCCTGATGCGGAATTAGCATGTCGATATCCGTGGTCTTCAATTTATTTTGAGCAAGCGCCTCGCCAATGACTTCCGGGAATTTAACGACAGCCTTTTTGAATACGGCTTGTCCATCCATATAAGGGAATGCTGAACCATCGTCCAACATTTCTTTGGTCATTAGCATTTCACCCAGCTCTACATCTGGCCACTTAGGCATAGCATCGCCTAGGTAATAACCTGCAGAAGCACCAGGATAATACATAGCTAATTTCTCAGCTTCGGCACCATCAGAGTGAAGGTGTGTACTTAAGATGCCTTTTCCTTCTTCTGTGCTCGGTTGTAAAACCACTGCGCCAGCACCATCCCCAAAGATGACAGAAACTGCACGCCCTCGCGTTGAAAAGTCAAGTGCGAAGGAATGTTTTTCAGAACCGACAACCAGGATGTTTTTGTACATACCTGTTTTAATAAATTGGTCGGCGATAGAAAGAGCATAGATAAATCCTGAACATTGGTTTCTAACATCTAGGGCACCAATTTCTTTCATCCCCATTTCACGTTGTAACAGAACGCCACAACCTGGGAAATAATAATCTGGAGATAGGGTTGCAAAGATGATAAAGTCAATTTCTTCAGCAGTGGTATTTGCTCTTTCAATAGCGATCTTAGAAGCCTCAACCGCCATGCTTGTGGTTGTTTCCCCAATTCTGTTGGCATATCGACGCTCCTTAATACCTGTACGTTCCTGAATCCACTCATCACTGGTTTCCATGAATCGTGTCAGGTCATTATTGGTATATACGTTCTTGGGAACATAATATCCCAAGCCCGCGATTTTTGATTGAAACATAGGTCTAACTTTAATAAACAATTCAGCTAAAATACTGATTTATTTGAAAAATAAGCTATTTTTGCTCTATGAGCGTTGAAGTTGAACAAGAAACATTTACCCTTGAAGAAATCCTGGCGGTGACCAAAGATTCAAACAAGTTAATTTTGTGGAACGATGATTTCAATACCTTTGAACACGTCATCCATTGCCTGATGCATTACCTTCAATACTCGGAAACAGAAGCCTCCAGAATTGCATGGACCGTTCATACCAAAGGGAAATGTACCATTCTCGAAGGTTCATTTACCGAAGTTGAGGTCTATCGCAAAATCCTTAAAACTGAAGGGCTGACGGTTTCTGTAGAATAATTCTCCCCCTCGTAATAATGCAGTTACGTGCATTTAACTTTCTTAATTAATGCGCAACTTTGTGGCTTAAATCACAAGAAAGTTCTAAGATGCTACTTAAAAAAACCTTCAGCAGTTTATTTTTATTAATTCCTATTATTTTATTTGCCCAGAAAGTCGATATTCAAGGTCGTATTTTGGAACAGGACAGCTCCGCAGCCATTGGTGCTAGTGTGAGTTTATTGTCAACAGTAAATAACGCCTATATTCGCGGTCAACAAACCAGTTCCAATGGTACTTTTTCTATATCTGATGTAGATCCAGGGACCTATAATCTTCAGGTTACCTATATTGGATTTAAGACCTATACCCGGAATAATTTTGTGGTATCTGCGGGCAATAATATTAATCTTGGTTCCATTGTATTGGCCGAAGAGGGGGAGAAGATTTCAGAAGTTGTCGTTCAAGGCCAAGTTCCGGACTTGCAAATTGGGATCGATAAGAAAGTCTTCGATGTTTCCCAGAGCATGGTCAGTGTGGGTGGTTCTGCCCAGGATTTATTGGGGAATGTTCCAACGCTGCAATTGGAATCCGATGGTAGCGTCAGCTTAAGAGGTTCGACCAACGTCCGTTTTCTAGTGGATGGAAAAGAATCCGCAATGGCAGGTTCAGATATCAATTCCTTCCTACAATCCTTACCTGCGGATGCGATTGCAAAAGTGGAGATCATCACCAATCCATCAGCCAAGTATGACGCTGAAGGTCAATCAGGAATTATCAATATTATATTAAAGAAAAATGCTCGTTTAGGCTTAAATGGTTCGGTGAATGCATCGGGAGGATCGTATGAGAATGCCAATGCCGGAGTTACCTTGAATTATAGAGATGGGAAGGTGAATTATTTTGGTAACTACAACTTCAGCAGAAGAAATAGCTTGGGAAGTGGATTTTCTGATAATATTGATTATATCAATGGTAGCATTACGGATAAGAGTCCAAGAACGCAAAGTCTTGAAGAAAGTAACCGATTAGGGTATAACCATACGGTTCGATTGGGTACTGACTATTATATGAATGATAAGACGACTTTAAGTTTGACGACAAATTTAAGTTTAAGAGATAATGAGCGTGGGAATGATATTAACTACAATTACTGGAATGTTCCGGGATTGGGAAATAGCAGTTTTCGTAATTCCTTACAAAATGAAGATGATTTAGGGATTGATGCACAAGCTGATTTCAAGCGTACACTAAAGCGCGAAGGTGAAGAATTGACGGCGAATGTTTCCTTTGGATATGATACAGAAGATGGGGTGAATGATTTTCATCAAACCTTTGCCAATGGGAATGCGGATTTAAAGCGAGTTAACAATACTTCTGAAACTGGCAAGAACTGGAATATGCAATTGGATTATGTGTTGCCATTTGGTGAGAACCATAAATTTGAAGCTGGATATCGCAGTATTCTTAGGTATTCCGATGAGAGTCAATACTCGGAGGAATTAGATTCCCTTACTCAACAGTTTCTTCCAGATTATCGGATTACCAATGATTTTGATATGAGCAGTACAGTTCATGCTTTATATGCGAATTATCAAAGACAGCTAACGGAAAAGTTAGGTGTACAATTGGGATTGAGGGCTGAGCAGGCGAATTTAAATACAAACATCTATTCACATGATTTAGATAACCCGTCAGTTATTAAAAAAGACCAGGGGAAACTGGATTACTTCAGATTGTATCCAAGTGTATTCTTGAGTTACTCGGTAGGTCAAGGCAAGGGTGATAAGGTTCAATTAAGTTATTCAAGAAGGGTTCAACGTCCAAGAGGATGGCAAGTGAATCCGTTTATAGATGTTTCGGATGTTCAGAATTATCGTCAGGGTAATCCTAATCTACTTCCTGAAGATATTCATGCAACAGAATTGAGCTTTTCAAAATTCTATGATAAATGGAATTTTATATCCTCAGTATTTTATCGTCGTGTGAATGATCAGACACAACCTGTAATTTATGATGAGAATTTGATTTCAGACATTGTGGGTGATCGTACGAATGTAACCTATATGAAATGGGAAAATGCTTCCGACCTGGATGCGATGGGTTTTGAATTGATCACAAAGGTGAACTTGACCAAATGGTGGGATGTGACTGCTAATGCGAATTTATCGCATATGACTTTTCATCCAAAAGCAGGTTTAGGTTTAGTTGGTAGAGAATCTTTCAATTGGAACGGTAATTTAACGACCAATTTCAAATTTACACCAACCTTCTCGGCACAGGTACGTGGCGACTATAGAAGTGGGATGAAAACCATGCAAGGAGAGATGAAGCCTATGCGTGGAGTAGATGTAGCCATTAAAAAAGACGTGTTAAAGAATAAGGGTAGCTTAATGTTAAATGTTAGAGATGCATTTAACACGCGTAAATTTGAGATGCATAATTACCTGCCAAACAGAGATATGCAGTTTTCACACCGTTGGATGAAACGTATGATTACCTTATCCTTTACCTATAGATTTGGCTTGCAGAATTTTGGTAGAAAAGACAGAGAACAGCAAGGTCCAGATATGGATGATATGGGTGGGCAACAATTTTAATACTTGATTTTACGATAAGAATAATTAAATTAGACTTTTACTTAATCAACTTTATACTATGAAAAGAAACTTTATGTATGTATTAATGGGCGCGATTGGATTGACCGTTGCTTCTTGTGCTACAAAGAATTCAACAGCGTCAAAGGGAGCGGATGTTCCTGCCTATGAAGTACTGAATCTGCCTAAAGTATCCCTAAAAGATTTTAAAAAGAACTCCTCAGGAGCATACGTTTTATTTGATGGATCTTCACTAAATGGCTGGAGAGGCTATGGTAAGGACCATGTTCCTAGCAAATGGGCAATTGATAACGGAACCTTGAAATTTTCTAAAGCGCCTGCAGGTGTTCAAAACCCGGAAGGTGGCGATTTGATCTTCGCTCATGATTTCAAGAATTTTGAATTGGAATTTGAGTGGAAGATTTCAAAAGCTGGAAATTCAGGAACATTCTTCTTAGCGAAGGAAATCAAAGATCAACCGATCTATATTTCAAGTCCAGAATTTCAATTATTGGACAATGAGAACCACCCTGATGCGAAAGCAGGGGTTGATGGAAACCGTAAATCATCATCTTTATATGACATGATTCCGGCAAAACCTCAAAATGCATTCCCAGCAGGAGAGTGGAATAGAGCTAAAATTGTGGTAAACAAAGGTAAAGTGACTCATTACCAAAACGATGAAAAAGTTGTTGAGTATGAGTTGTGGACTCCAGAATGGACCCAATTATTGGAAGCAAGTAAATTCAGCAAGGAAAAATGGCCTTTGGCATTTGAATTATTGAATAATGTTGGTGGTAAGACAAAATCAGGTGTGATTGGATTCCAAGATCACGGTGATGATGTTTGGTTAAGAAATATCACTGTAAAAGAATTATAATGTTTATTCTCAATAAATATTGGAAAGAGAGCCTTTTGAGCTCTCTTTTTTGTATCCTTTCGATCTTAGGGTATAGTCAAGAAACCAAATGGCACGATGTTTTGGAAGCGAAAGCATTGGAAGGACGGGTCAAGGCTGTTGAGACAGCGGATGGTTATGCCCGCTTACCCTTAAATTTAAAAGGGGAGGTGCGAGAGCCCGTTTGGAATCTCGGACAGGATGGAGCCGGTGTATATCTTGAATTTAAAACTTCTGCGAAGTCATTTGTAGTAAGATATCAAGTATCCAAGGGTTTGAATATGCCCCATATGCCAACAACTGGAGTGAGTGGCTTGGATCTATATACCAAAGCTTCAGATTCGAAGTCCTGGGAATGGATTTATGGAAAATATAATTTCAAAGATACCATCTCCTACACCTATGAGGATTATGGTCAACACCCGAATAATATCTATCGATTGTATCTTCCACTCTATAATGCGGTAAAGTGGATGGAAATTGGCGTTTCAGCAAATGAAAAGTTGGAATTTCATCATGCTGACCTCAAACCCATCATTGTTTATGGAACTTCCATTGCGCAAGGAGCTTGTGCCTCTAGACCAGGTTTGGGTTGGACGAATTGGTTAGGTCGAGACTTTGATCAGGAAGTCATCAACTTGGCATTCAGTGGTAATGGACGGTTGGAACAACCAATTCTGGATTTAATCAAGCAAGAGGATGCTGCTGTTTTTATTTTGGATTGTATTCCTAATCTATCAGTTTCTGGAGAAGACGGAGAACGAAAATTGACTGGGTTGATTGACAATGCTGTATCAACGATTCGTGCGGTCCATCCTAAAACGCCAATCGTCATTGCTGCACATAGTTCAAGTGAGGTTCCAGCCGTTTTAAACTTGAAAAGCAATGCAGATTATCAAAGTCGATCCAGAGTGGCTGAGAAAGCCGTAAAAGCTCTGCAAAAAAATGGAGATAAAAATCTTTATTGGCTATCGGAGAAAGAAATAGGATTGGATAATAATTCTACGGTTGACTATGCACATCCGAATGATTATGGGATGGAAAAAATAGCGAAAGCCTATAGTAAGCTTTTGAAAAGAATTATGAAGTAAAAAAATATAGCAGCTTTTTTCTTAGAAAAGCTGCTGTAATTCTTTAAGATCTTTGATCATGTGATTGACATCATCGGGTTTCTCCAACTCGAATGGATTAAAGAAGATCGCTTCAAGACCCGCGTTTTGAGCACCTCTGACATCCGCGTCCAGGTTATCCCCAATCATCACAGCTTCAGTTTTATTAGCCTTTCCGTTGTTTAGGGCATGTTGAAAAATTCGGATATCCGGTTTATTGATACCGACGATTTCAGAGATCACAATCGTTTCAAAATAAGGAGCAAGATTACTGTGCTCCAATTTTTTTTCGCAGGCCTCCTTAAATCCATTTGAAATCAGATGTAAGGTATATTTATCCTTAAGATAAGTTAAGGTTTCATGTGCATTCGGAAAAAGGTTTTTCTTCGTTGGACAGATTTCAAGGTACTCTTCTTCAAATGCCAGCGGGAAAAGTTCGGGGTCTACGCCCAATTGACTAAATGTATCTGCGAACCTAAGTTTCCTTAGGGTCGGCTTATCAATTTTCCCATGGTGATACAGATTCCAAAGTCTATGGTTGTTTTCTGTATACGTGGCGATAAACTGATTGGAAGTTGGGGAATTGAACAAATCGTCAAAGGAATACCTGTAATAAAGTTCATGTAATGTTTCTTCAGCATTTCTATCGAAATCCCAAATGGTATGGTCTAAATCGAAAAATAGATGTTTTTTATCATTGAACATGTGCAAATATACGGGCTAATGCTTGCTGTATCAACCGGGAATCTAAGTTTACTGTCATAAAGTTGGGCTAACTTTCTAATAAGGCCGTATTTGAGTACATTTGCGCAGTAATCAACAGATATGAAGAAAGCTTTATTTCTATTTTATTTTCTTGTCTTTTATGCGATTACCCAATTGTTATGGTGGGGCTTTATTTTGGTAAAGTTTGAACCAGACCGCAAGGGGATGATTATTGGTGAAGGACTGATATTCCTATTGATTTTTATTTGGGGTGCTTTAAAGCTTAAGAAATATGTAAAAAGAGAACATGAGATCAGTCAACAGCAACAAAATTTTCTTTTGGCAATCACTCATGAATTGAAATCTCCTTTAGCTTCGGTAAAGCTTTATATTCAGACTATCTTAAAAAGAGATTTAGATCGGGAACAGCAAAAGGTTTTCTTGTCCAATTCATTGAAGGATATTGAACGTCTGGATGATTTAGTGGAGAATATTTTATTGACCACAAAACTAGAGAATAGGGCCTATCAGCTTCCAAAGGAGGCTTTTAATGTTACTGAATTAGTTGAGCAGATTGTTGATCGACTACAGAAGAATGCCTGCAAATCCCAAGTCATTAAATTTGATTTGGAGGAGAATATTGAGTTAAAGGCAGATAAGTTTGCCATCAGCAATGTTATTACGAATCTGATAGAGAATGCGGTTAAGTATTCACCACCTTGTGCTACGGTTTATGTGAAGTTGAAAAAACAGGGAAATAACCTTTTATTTTCGGTAACGGACCATGGTGAAGGAATACCGGATGATGAAAAAAAACTTATCTTTAATAAGTTTTATCGCGTAGGAAGTGAATCGACCCGTAAAACTAAAGGAACTGGTTTGGGTTTATATATTGTTAAGACAGTATTACAAAAACACAATGCTACTATCCGCGTAAAGGATAATACGCCTACAGGTAGCATCTTTGAAGTTATTTTTGAAAATTATGCAAACTAAACAACGAATACTATTAGTTGAAGATGAAGAGCATCTGTTAGAAGCTATCAAGTTAAATTTAGAACTTGAGGGATACCGTGTTACTACGGCTACAGATGGAAAGAAAGCATTAAAAATATTTAAGGAGGAGCGTTTCAATTTAATTATTTTGGACGTTATGATTCCTGAGATTGATGGCTTCCAGGTAGCAGAAACCATTAGGCTTCAGAATTCTGAAGTTCCTATTATGTTTTTGACTGCCAAGAACAGTTCTGAAGATCGTATTACCGGATTGAAAAAAGGTGCCGATGATTATTTGGTAAAACCATTCAATTTGGAAGAATTGATTCTACGCGTGAGCAATCTAATCCGCCGTGGTATGAAAGGGGAAGACTTGAAAGAGTTGAATTCTTATACCATTGGTGATAAAACAATTTATTTTAACTCCTTTGAACTACATCATGCAGATGGTAGCATCACTTCCTTGACGAAGAAAGAGACGATGTTGCTAAAACTGTTGATTGAACGTAGAAATGAGGCTGTTTCCCGTGAGCAAATCTTAGAGACGGTTTGGAATTATGATGTTTATCCTTCAACACGGACCATTGATAATTTTATCCTGACTTTTAGAAAATATTTTGAACCTGATCAAAAACATCCAATTTATTTCCATTCCATTCGTGGTGTTGGATATAAGTTTACAGACAACTCGAACTAAATAGATGACCAATCAAGCTCGAAAAATAGTGATCGCAATTGCGATTGCTTTTCTATTGTATGCCATTTATGCCAAGCATTATAATATTGCGGTTTACATCTTTGGAGGGATTACCTACTTAGTATGGAGCTATTTAAAAGAAGGCAATGTTTATTTGGCGACACAAGCTTTTCACAAACAAGATTACGAGAAGACCAAAAGGTTGCTGGCGGATATCAAGAATCCGGATAAGCTTCGAAAAGGGAGAAGGAATTTTTATGAGTTTATGATGGGCAATATTGCGTTGAAGGAAGAGCGGATTGAGGAGGCTGAGTATCATTTTCAGTTAGCATCGCGATTACCATGGCGCAAGGACAATGAGAAGGGGATGGTGTTGATTAATTTGGCGAATATCAATTTAAGGAAACATGATTACGAGCGTGTTCAGGCTTATTTAGATTTAGCTGGTAAATTAAGACTAACTGCGAGACAGCAGTCAATAATAGAGAAAATACAAAACGAAGTAAATAAGAATAAGTAGTGGACAAAAATTTGAAGAACGATCTATTGATTCGCGCTGCGTTATCGCAGCCTACGGAACGACCTCCAGTATGGATGATGCGTCAAGCAGGAAGATTTATGAAGGAATATTGGGAAATCAAGAACAAATATTCTTTCTTGGAGATGTGCAAAACTCCTGAGATTGCCGCAGATGTTACCATGCTGCCAATAGACCTATTAGGTGTTGATGCAGCTATTTTATTTTCGGATATCTTGGTTACGGCCGAGGCTATGGGGGGAGACCTATCCTTTGAACAAGGTGTTGGTCCGCGATTCTCCAATCCGATAAGAACTGTTCAAGATGCCGAGAATCTATCGGTGGATTGTTTGGATAAACTACAATATGTAGGCGATGCCATTAAGGTTATCCAAGGACGTTTGGACGGAAAAGTGCCATTGATTGGTTTCGCAGGAGCACCATTTACCATTTTAAGTTATTTGGTAGAAGGTGGATCATCCAAGGATTTTAAATTGACAAAAACCTTGTTGAACAATCAACCGGAATTGGCGCATTCCATCTTGCAAAAAATTGCTGATGTAACGGTGAACTACATGAACATGCAGATTGAAGCCGGAGTAAATGCACTACAATTGTTCGATAGCTGGGCATTGGCTTTATCATGGAATGATTACCATGAGTTCTCCCATAAATACAATAAATACATTATTTCTAGATTGAATAGAAAAGATGTTCCTGTCATTTCTTTCTGTAAAGGTAGTTCGGTATTTGCACCAGTTATGGCTGAAGCGCAACCTGATGTTGTATCAGTAGATTGGAATGCAGATTTATTGAATATCAAAAAGTCTTTACCAAGCAATATGGCTGTTCAAGGAAATCTTGACCCATTTGTACTTTATGCAGACAAACCTGTGATCAAGAAAAAGATCTTAGATCTGTTTGAACGTATGCGTGGTGAGAATGGATTTATCTTTAATCTAGGTCACGGTATCATGCCTGATATTCCTTTTGACAACGTGAAATATGCTGTTGAAACCATTAAGGAATTCAGATACTAAGCATTTAAAATATTAACGAAAGGAGCTGTCACTAAGTGTCAGCTCCTTTCGTTTAAACAGTGAATTCATTACTTGCTCATGTCAGTAATTGCTGATTTAATTTTTATTTTTGAGAATTAATTGAAATTATGGTCTATCTATACGCGAAAGCAATACATATCATTTTTGTAATCTGTTGGATGGCTGGGTTATTCTATATGCCTAGGTTGTTTATCTATCACACCGAGGCCAAGAAAAAATCAGCCGTTGAGTATCAGGTATTGCATAAGCAATTTGTGATTATGGAGAATAGGCTATGGTGGGTTATTACGACTCCTTCCATGTATATAGCAGTAATTTCAGCCCTAGTGATGCTTCATCTCAATCCGGGATTATTATCTGCGGGTTGGATGCAGGTGAAATTAGGTTTTGTGGCCGCATTAATTGCATATCATTTTATTTCTCAAAAGATTATGTATCGATTGAGAGATGAAGTTTCCAGCTGGACCTCCACGCAGTTGAGAATGTGGAATGAGGTATCTACAATTATATTGTTTGCTATTGTCTTTTTGGTAATTCTAAAGTCAACCATAGGTTGGGTATTTGGAGTTCTCGGAATTTTTGGATTAGGAATTTTACTCATGATACTTGTCAAACTTTACAAAAAGTACCGTAAAAGTAAGGGTGAACAAGTTGATTAATATTTATGTTATGAAGAGATTACTTTGGATTGTAGGAGTTATTATGCTGCCGTTACTTTCAACAGCTCAGGAACATGATTGGGCATTTGGTTTATATAGTGATTTGAAACTGGACGATCCATCCTATGATGCCAGCTTTGGGGTTCAGGGGAAGTATGATTTTACCAATAGGCAGTCTATACAGGCACAATTTCACGGTCGTGGAGATTTATTAGCAGTTGGAGCTGATTATTTGGTCAGTATCCTGAACAAGGAGAAATCCAATTTCAATGTATTTTTAGGCGCAGGTCTAGGACATGAATTTTTCACTTATGATTATTCTGTAGATGGCGATAATGAGGAGCCTATGCGTAGAAAAGAGAACTTTACCAAGGTTAATGGACAGGTAGGAATCAGTTATTACTTTCCAACGGTAGATTTATCCCTTTATACGGGTTATAAAGTAAAATATCAGTTCAAGGATGAGGTAACTGAACCCAATTATATCATGTTGGGATTACGATATCATATTTGGTAATGTTTTGGAGGTTAATTCCCTCCAAAACAAATGTATTTTACTTCGATATATTCATCCAATCCGTACTTAGATCCCTCTCGACCTAATCCAGATTGTTTAACTCCACCAAATGGGGCAGAAGCATTAGAGATCAATCCAGTATTCACACCGACCATTCCAGCTTCAAGTTGTTCTGCAACACGGAAACATTGATTTACATCTTGGCTAAAGAAGTATGCTGCCAATCCAAATGGCGTATCGTTTGCTAATTTAATAGCTTCCTCTTCCGTCTTGAATTTGAATAAAGCACAGACAGGTCCGAATGTTTCTTCAGAGGCTATCAAACTGTGATTAGGCATATTCGATAATACAGTAGGTTCGTAGAACAAGCCTTTGATTCTTTTACCACCCGTTTCAATTTTTGCCCCTTTATCCAAAGCATCCTGAACATGTTCCTCCACTTTTTCTAGACCTTCAGCATTGATCAATGGACCTACTTGGGAGGTTTTCTTTAATCCATCTCCAACCTGCAACGCTTTTACCGCTGCGCTTAGTTTTTTAGTGAATTCAGCATAAACATCTTCCTGAACATAGAATCGGTTGATGGATACACAAGTCTGACCGGTATTTCTAAATTTACCTGCAACAGCACCTTCTACAGCTTTATCAATATCAGCATTATTAAAGACCAGGAATGGTGCATTACCACCAAGTTCAAGTGATATTTTTTTAATGGTAGATGCTGCTTGTTCCATTAAGGTTTGTCCAACCGAGGTTGAACCTGTAAAAGATATTTTGCGGATTTTATCATTGGTTGCGAGTTCTTTACCAATTCCACGGCTATCTTTCGAAGTGATAACATTCAGGACACCTTTAGGTACCCCAGCCTGATCTGCTAATTTTGCCAATGCAATTGCTGAGAATGGCGTTTGAGATGCAGGTTTCAATACCACGGTACAGCCGGCTGCTAGAGCAGGACCTACCTTACGGGTAATCATAGCCAATGGGAAATTCCAAGGCGTAATAGCAGCAACCACTCCAACAGATTGTTTGATGGTTTGCATTCTGGCATTTCCAGCTAGAGAAGGAATAGTTTCTCCGTAAGCACGTTTTGCTTCTTCGGCAAACCAGTCAATAAAAGAGTTTGCATAGTCCACCTCAGTGAGTGATTCCCGGATTGGTTTGCCACTTTCCAGAGTCATGATCTCTGCCAATTCCTGCTTATGCTCATTGATTAAATTATATAAGTTTCTTAGAATTCTAGAACGCTCACCAACAGGTGTATTTTTCCAAGAATCCCAAGCTTTATGGGCACTATCAATAAATTTCTTGCAATCTTTAACTGTTAAGTCAGGCAGGTTGCCCACTGGTTTTAAAGTTGAAGGATTAATGACTTCAAATGTTTTATCAGATTGGATGAAAGAACCGTTAAAATAAGCCTTTTGAATTAATAAGGGATTTTTCATAGTGATTTTATTATTCCAACAATCAGGAAGGCCGATAGTTTATCGGTGCTGTTGGATGTTATTAAAAAAAATGGAGGTCCCAAGACCTCCACTTTGTATTTTTAGAGATTGCTTAGGGTATGACCCATTTTATCTCTTTTAGTTTTCAAGTATTCTTCATTGTACTTGTTAGGTACAATTTCGATAGGCACATTGTCTACTATTTCTAAGCCATAGCCGATTAATCCAGCACGTTTTGTTGGATTATTAGACATAAGACGCATTTTCGTTACACCCATATAGCGAAGGATTTGTGCTCCCACACCATAGTCGCGTAAATCAGGTTTGAAACCTAATTGAAGATTTGCATCCACGGTATCAATTCCAGTTTCCTGAAGTTTATAAGCGTGTAGTTTATTCACTAGGCCGATTCCTCTGCCTTCTTGATTCATATAAACAACTATACCTTTACCTTCTTTTTGGATCATCTCCATTGCTTTATGCAATTGAGGTCCACAGTCACAACGGCAAGATCCAAAGATATCACCTGTAACACATGAGCTATGTACTCTGACCAATACAGGTTCATCTTCCGCCCATTCACCTTTATATAAAGCCAAGTGTTGTTCGCCGGTATTTTTTTGGGTAAATGCTTTCATTTTGAAATCACCCCATTCGGTTGGCATATCTACACTTACTTCTTCCTTAATTAAAGTATCGTGTTTTAAGCGATATTCAATCAAATCTTCGATAGAGACGATTTTAAGGTCGAATCGTTCAGCCACTTTGATTAAATCAGGAAGACGAGCCATTTCGCCATCATCTTTCAGGATTTCTACCAATACTCCAGCAGGTTCAAAGCCCGCTAAACGCGCTAAATCCACTGAAGCTTCAGTATGTCCAGTTCTACGCAAAACCCCACCATCTTTGGCGATTAAAGGGAAGATGTGACCAGGACGACCTAATTCTTCAGGCTTAATATTAGGGTCAATTAATGCTTTGATTGTTTTCGAGCGGTCAGAGGCTGAAATACCAGTAGTACAACCATAGCCTTGCAAGTCAACAGAAACAGTGAAGTTCGTTTCATACACTGCGGTATTGTTGTTCACCATTAAACCAAGGTTTAATTCTCTACAGCGCTCTTCAGTCAATGGAGCACATACCAATCCTCTACCATGGGTAGCCATAAAATTAATGATTTCTGGAGTGGCATTACGGGCTGCGGTTACAAAGTCCCCTTCGTTCTCACGGTCTTCATCATCTACTACAATGATAACCTTTCCAGCTTTTATGTCTTCGATTGCTTCTTCAATCGTATTTAATTGAATTTTCATTTGTTTTAAATATTAGTGCAAAGGTAGGGCTTAATAACCATTATTTTATAAGCAAGTTGTCATAAAAACTATCCTCAAGACTCATATTTGGCAAGGATCTCCAATTTGAATTCTTTGAAAGAATAATATTTTGAGTTTACCAAGGAGCACCTATCCGATATGATTTGATGTTTTATTATAATAATTGATTTGTTTGTTATGATAGATGTTTATACAATCATTTTTTAAAAATAAACTATTCCGCACAATACTCAAAATTTAGGTTTTATTTGATTCCTGTACTCACTGGGTTTAATATGATAATATTCAGTATACACTTTGGAGAAGTGATGCGCATATTTAAAACCAGTTAGGAAAGCAATTTCTTTGATTTCGAGGTTTGAATTTGTCAATAATTCATGTGCTTTGCGGAGTTTATTTCTACGAATATAACCGAAGACAGTATCGCCAAATAAGTCCTTAAAAGCATTCTTGAGTTTGAATTCATTGATGGCGAATTTCTTGGTCAAGATTTTAAAGGTCAATTCCTGATGGAAATTTTCATCCAAGAAATTCTTGACTTCAAGGATTTGATCGATATCCTTCTGGTTCCATTTAGGATGATTGATACTATTCGTTGCACCTGAGAATACCGTGATCATTAATTCCATTGCTTTGATCCGAATAAACTGCTTGGCAAATTCCGCTTGGTATTGATGATTTAATAATTCATGAATCAGTTGCATTTGCTTCGGATTAATGATGATTGCTTTTTTGCAGAAGGTATAATTCTGTAAAAGGAAATGCTCTTTAAGTTGAAGGTCAGAAAATCCTTGGGTTCTTAATAATTTGAAAAGTTCATTAGGCTCGATGTAAATATCCAGGACTTTTCGAGGACAGTTATAAGTTAGGAAACCATCCGTATGTTCAATCTTGATAAATTGATAATGGTTGGAGGGGATAATAATAAAATCCTGTTGTAGGCTTTCAAAATGTGAATAGCCTTCAATTTCAAACTGGACCTTGATGAGTTGTGAATTATGTTTTACTCTTAATTTGAAAGGTTTTAACAGGTTCCATTCTTGATAACTGACCGAAATGGAATCGTCATTATATTTCATTAAGCGGCCTTCCAGAAATTCATTCTTTACCAATTTTAGATCAAAACCATTGGTTACATGGTTGTTATCCGCCTCGGTTAACAAATCATTTAATTCTTCTTTTCCATATAATTCATGGAGCGTTACTGTTTTGATATTATCCCTTATTTGTTGTTGAATTTCCACGCTATGTTATCGATGCATGGTCAAATGTAATACTTTTGCACCATTATTTTTAATTAATCTAAATAAGTTTATATATGGTATTTAAGTTAACAGACCATTATATTAAAATCACACTGACTATTTTAATATTATTTTCATTACCAGCATTACTATTAGCACAACAGACCGGAACGATTGAAGGAGAGGTGTTTACCATCGATGGGAAGCCATTTTCTTATGCATCCATCCGATTGAGAGACACAAAATTTAATACTTCGGTAAATGAGCAAGGAGAATACAAATTAACTGCGCCAAAAGGTGATTATATCCTAGAGGTCAGCTATGCGAATTATACCGTTTCAACAGTTGCAGTTAAGGTTCAAGCAGGAGAAGCTACAAAATTAGATCGAATCACGGTTCAATCAAAGTCAACACAGTTACGTGAAATCATTGTATCGGATATACAACGGAATAAATTTGCGAGGAAAGAAACGCAGGATATTGCTCGGATGCCCTTGGCGAATCTAGAGAATCCGCAGGCCTATAGCGTCATTACAAAAGACTTGATGATGGAAACATCGGCTACGGATTATATTACGGCAATGGCACAAGTACCAGGGGCGGTCATTGCGAATGGCGTGAATGATAGTGGGCATGGTGTTTTAATGCGTGGATTCTCCAATACTAATCAGGGAGGTTCCAATATGGTGCGGAATGGTATGCCTGTTGAATCGAGAGCGGTTTCAGAAATCTTTAACCTCGAAAAAGTTGAAGTGATAAAGGGTCCATCTGCCACCTTGTTTGGAGCTCAATCTTCTTCCTATGGTGGTATCATTAATAATGTGACCAAAAAACCTTTTGAATCCTTACGTGGTGAGGTAAGTTATACGACGGGTAGTTTTGGAATGAACCGGATAACAGCTGATGTGAATACTCCATTGAATTCAGACAGGACGGCATTGGGTCGATTCAATGTTTTGGGGATGACCAATAATGGTTTTCAGAATGAAGGGAAGACCACAGCTATGGGATTCGCAACAAGCTTATTGTTCAAGGCCAATGGTAAAACAACGGTTCGATTGGATGCCGATGTGTATAATACAACCAAACCCTTGGTTGCCTTTTTAAGAAACACGAATAAGCTTTCCTATTCCAATATGAAAGAATATGGAATGCCATATGATAGGTCATTTACGTCTGATGATATTGCCACCAATCGGACAAACGTGAATATTGGGGCTGAGATTGAGTATCAGATCTCTCAGAATTGGTCTTCAAGGACTTCCTTCCTTTACAATAACACAGGAGATAAGGGTTCCATATTTATGGTTCCCATGATTGTGGATGATAATCGGGTAGAACGCCGCTATCGAATTTTTGATGATTACAGTATGAATTTTACTGCCGTTCAGCAGAATTTCAATGGTTCTTATAATATAGGTTCGCTTAGTAATAAAGTCTTGATTGGTGCTGATGCAACATTCTTCAAAGACAAGAATTTATATATGGTGCCTTACTTTGCGATTTATGATACGGTGAGTGTTAAGGATCAATATTGGAAGCCCTTGACCAAAGCAGAGGTCGATGCTTCAAGGCCAAAGCGTAGTTATGGCGATGGCTTGGATGAAAGCAATTATCGGGTGATCAGTGGTTATATTTCCAATGTGACTAATATTTCAGATCGCTTATTTGTGATGTTAAGTGCTCGCGTAAATGCGTTTCGTCAGAACGATTTGACATCCTATAATCCAGGGCAGCCACAGGTTATCAATGAACAAGGGAAAGTTGAGCAAAAAGCTACGGAGCCTTTCTTTGAAGTAGAAGAAGGGTATTCACAAGTGAATGTATCCCCGAAGTTCGGCATTGTATTTCAGCCGATAAAAGATAAGGTTTCGGTGTTTGCAAACTATATGAATAGTTTTTCAAATATTGGTGCCTCCCAAGGATTGTCCAATCCGAGTGATCCAGAATCAGATCCTATATTAAAACAATGGAAACCCGAACAAGCCAACCAGATTGAAGTTGGTTCCAAATTGGAATTGTTCAATGGTCTTCTAAATGCTTCCGTGAGTTATTACAACATTACAGTTAAAGATAAGTTAAGGTCGATTATTCCAGGAGTGAGTGTTCAAGACGGAGAACTGACCAGTAAAGGAGTAGAGGTAGATATTATTGCGAGTCCGGTTCGAGGCTGGAATATTATTGCTGGCTATGGCTATAATGATAGCAAGTATGTGATTGCTGCAGAGAATCAAGTTGGCAAGCGAGATGCATGGAGCCCGAAGCATGTGGCGAATTTCTGGACCTCCTATAAGTTTTTAGACAATGGGGTCAAAGGACTAGGATTCGGTGCAGGACTGAACTATGTAGGCGATGTCTTGATGAATATGCAAGATGACTTTTATGTGCCAGAGTATACAGTCATTAATGCTACTACATTTTATGATCAACCGAAATATCGGGTTGGGTTGAAATTCAACAATATCGCTAATATAAAATACTGGGATGTATATGGGAAACCACAACGACCATTTGAGTTTTTAGCAAGTCTTTCTTTCAAATTCTAATTTGATTTTTCTAATGCTAAGCTACTGCAGGATTTATTCTGCGGTAGCTACTTTTTAAAACCAATAGATAACATACCAAGATGCAAAACATTGATTTGAAAACAAAACCAAGGCTCAAGCCAGCTGTTGGAGAAGAAGGGAGAAAACCTTCTGGACCTTCGAAGAAAAAAGGCAAAAGTTGGTTTACAAAGATAAACGCCTGGCTACACCTGTGGCCATCCATTGTCTCCGGAATAATTGTGGTGTTTGTCTGTTTGACGGGCACCATCATTGTTTATTGCGATGAGATAATAGACTTTACAGCAGGAGATGCCCGGTATGTGGAAGTCGGAAAGGAGAAAGCCACGGCCGAACAGATGATTAATGCTATTCATGCGGTAGATCCTAAATTGAGGCTATCCCAAATGGTTTTCTTCAATGATCCGAATCGATCCGTCAGAGTGCGTGCATTTCATGATGATAGCAAGAAATTAAACTTTATTTATCTCAATCCTTATACGGCTGAAGTACTCAAGGTGGACTATACTGGGCATTTCTTTTATGTGATGGCTCATTTGCATTCAAACTTGCTGAATAGAACTTTTGGGGCTTGGGTAGTTTTGGTCTCCACGGTTATTTTCTTTATCAGTTGTATTACAGGATTGATTTTATGGTGGCCGAAACGATGGACCAAGAAGACCAGACAAGACAGTTTTACCATCAAGTGGAAGGCAAGGTTCAAACGTCTAAACTACGATTTACATAATGTGTATGGGTTTTATTCCTTGCTGTTATGTTTCATTTTAAGTGCAACAGGCATCATTATCTTTTTCCATTCCCTAGGAGATGTGATTATTAAATCATTTGGGGGCTCCACGGAACATATGGAAGAGGCTTTACCAAAAGTACAGGAAGAAAAGACCTCGCTAGACTTTGCACAGTTTGCATATCAATCCTTGCAGAAAAATCCTGAACAGAAGAATGCTTCGATATGGGTTTACAATCTCGAAGAAGTCGGAGCCTATGTATTTCAGATGGGTGTTTCAGGATTGAAAAGTACGGAGAATTTAGATATGGAGATTTATGATCGATATAGTGGTGAAGCACTTCATGTTGAGCAGCCATATGTAGTACATGAAAAGGTGGAGAATTATATCTGGCAACTGCATATGGGGCAATGGTGGGGCCAGTTTGGGAAACTATCCACTTTTATTGCGGGAATAATAGCGACCTCCTTGCCGATAACCGGATTTCTGATTTGGTGGGGTCGAAGAAAGAAGAAAAAGAAAGTATCAAGAGCTTAAGATATCATACCTATGAAAGCAACAATAAATCATTTCATTTTAATCTATTTACATGCAGTTACAATTCAAATTATGCAGCATTTTTCTGTTGTTTTCTATCATTGTCCAAGCTCAGAACCAGGTTCAGGGTATTGTGCAAAATGATATTGGCGAACCTATTCATCAAGTTAGTGTACAATTAAAATCAATACATACTGAATTTCAAAAATCAACATCCAGCAATCAACAAGGTAAATTTAGGATAGATGTTCCCGAAGGGGAATACGATGTTCATATTTCACATTTGGCGCATTCAACTTATAGAAAAGCAGGATTGAAGGTAGGTTCCAGCGGTATTGATCTGGGTACTATTACCCTTTTACCCCAGGCCCAAACTTTGGAGGAAATTGAGATCAAAGGCGAGAGGAAGCTTATTGAACGCTTCTCGGATCGAATGGTGATCAATGTTGAAAAAAGTATCCTTGCGGATGGTATGACCGCATTAGAAATCCTACAAAGAGCGCCAGCTGTCAAGGTGGATGATGATGGGAATATCAGTATGCGGGGCAAATCCGATGTTGCTATCATGATCAATGGTAAATTATCTTATCTATCTCCAAAAGACTTAGCCACCTTATTGAAAGGAACCTCTTCATCCTCCATTAAAAGTGTTGAACTTATTACGAATCCTTCCGCCAAATTTGATGCGCAAGGATTGGGCGGGATGATTAATATCGTCATGAAAAATGAGAAGAAATCAGGGTTCAATCTTTCTGTCAACAGCTACGGTGGAGCCGGTCGGAAAGCCAGATACGGCGGCGGATTTACATTAAATAGTCAAAGAAACAGTTGGAACTTTTTAGTTGGCTATGATAAAGGTTATCGTGGGGAACGCGAGTACCGCACCTTTAATCGTTTTTTTGAAAAAAACGTAAACGAGACGTTTCCACGGAAATCCATTCAATATTCGGATACCAATGAACCCTTGGAAACCAATAATGCCAAAATAGGAGTTGATTATCAGGCTACTGAAAAACTAAGTTTGGGAATTGGTTGGACGGGGAGTTTTGGAACCTATAAGAATTTCAACCAAGGATATAATAATATACTGTTCAGTAACGATGAATTAATTTCCAACTCCTTGACCAATAATAGTAATGTGAGCCATTGGAATACCCAGACCGTTATGGGGAATGTGCAACAAAAGATTGGAGACAAGGGCAGTGTCTTATCGGCGGATTTTGAATACCTGTATGGAGATTATCAATCGGATCAGAATTTGATTTCTGATTTTCAGAAAACCGATTTTCAGAATGCTTTCGAGTCGAGACGAAAAAATCAAACCCCTTCGATAAGCAAGTTATATGTTGGGAAAATTGATTACCTGCAACATATCAATGAGCATCAGCGGTTAGAAGTTGGCTGGAAGAGTAGTTTTGTGAATGCGGATAATAACGCGATCAATGATACCCTGCGAGTAGGAGATTGGGTTCGCGACGAGACCACCAGTAACCATTTTCTCTATGAGGAGCATATTCATGCGGGATATTTAAATTATCATTTAGAATATGAGGATTGGAATATTACGGCAGGCCTACGTGCGGAGAACACATTTTCATTGGGCAAGCAATTGACCAGTCAAAAACAACAAGAAAGAACCTATACCAATTGGTTCCCAAGTGCAGCAATCAGTAAGAAAATAAACGATAAGCATCAGGTTCAGTTTTCATATAGCAAGCGGATAAACAGGCCTGATTATGATGATCTGAATCCATTCCGATACTATGTGGATGCTTTTGTTTTTTATGAAGGTAATCCATTATTGCAACCTGAGATGGCCAATGCATTTGAATTTAATTATAGTTTCGGAAAGAACTTACATACCTCCCTTTATTATACCAGTGTGAAGGATGTCATGACCAGTGTGTTGACTCAAATTCCGGAACAGAATGTTACCATTCGTTCAATTTCAAATATTGAGGGATTCAGAAATAAAGGGGTCAATTTGAATCATTCCTATAGTCCATTAAGTTTTTGGACCAGTATCAATAATGCCAATGTCTTTGAGAATCATTTCTTTGGGGAGTTCAATAAGGAGGCTATCAATAATAGATCTTGGTCCTATTCCCTACAATCGAATAATATTTTCAAATTACCGAAGAAATGGTCTATTGAGTTAAATGGCCAGTATAATTCAGCGGAATCAGATGGTGTATTTCGTAGAAAAGGCTTTGGTTTTGTTTCATCCGGCTTGATGAAGAATGTTTGGAATGATAAGATTTCATTGAAATTTGCCGTGAATGACATTTTTAAAACAATGACTTATCGGACAGAATCGCATGCTTCGGGTGTTCGGATGAATCAGAATTTTGATTTAGATTCGCGGACTTTTATATTTTCTGCGAGCATCAAATTGGGAAAAGATTTCAATGGGAAGGAGAGAAGGAAGGAGAGTGAGGAACAGAATAGGCTCAGGAGTGGGAATTAAACTTGGTAAACGAAAAAAGGGCTTCTATGATGAAGCCCTTTTCTATTTACAATGTAATTATATTATACTAAGAAGGTCTTTTGAGTTCTTTCTTTTTGACAAAGAAACCTACAATTTTATTCCAGATTGCTTGGGCTTTCATTTTGTATTGGTCGGCATCAAATAATGCGGAGTCCGAGGTTGACTTATAGGTCAAGAAAATAGCCAGCGGGGTGAGGACAATGATTGCCATCCACATTCCCAACATTGGTGTTAAGCTGGCATCTTTGGCAGCTTTTTCCGCCAAGGTCGCAATAACATGATAGATCAGGAAGAAAATAATCGCCATTACTACGGGTAGTCCCAGACCACCTTTACGGATAATGGCACCAAGTGGAGCCCCAATACCAAAGAGCAACAAACAGGATACGGCTAGTGTAAATTTCCTATGCCATTCAATGTCATAGCGTATATCTTTTTCCGCATAGGGCATAAATTCAGCCTCGCGGTTGGCCGCCATGTCCTTGATCTGTCGAGCCTGATTCAGACCATTGTTAATCGCCATCCTCAGTTGTCCATTTTTTTCAAGATCAGGCATGCTGACCTTCGAATTAGTTTTCTTAGGTCCATTTTCCCGATAATATTGGGAGTAATAATTTACATAACGTTTGGCCTCCAAAGAATTGATCCGTTGCAAACTATCGATGTAAATTTTATTGGAGTCAGAATATAGCTTTAACTGTTTCAGGTTCAGCATCTGATGATGAGAACGAAATAGGTCCTGATCTGTTCTATTCATCTGGAAACTTCCCATGTCGAACTTGGTAGTCGTTTCCTTAAATCTAAAACGTGTAAATTGCTGACGAGGGTCATACCTTTTGGCATTCTCCACCCGAGCATCTTCATATCTTACGCCGTCTTTTAATTCCAGAACCATAAAATTATTATCCGCAGAGTTCTGAATAAATCCTTCCTTGGCAAAGGTGACATTAGTAGCAGTACCACCTGAAGGATGTTCATAAATCATCAAGTCCTTTAAAGTAGTTCCATCTTCGCTCTTGCCTTTTGCACGGATAGAATAGCCTGGGATAGTATTATTAAAAACACCGGGTTTAATAAAGAAATCGGCTTTTTTCTTACGTACATCGTACAGTAAAGAGCCCATTTTCAAGTTAACCACCGGCAGGATATAATCGGAGAAGAAAAATGAACCAGCACTGAATAAGCCTACCACAACAAATAATGGGGTCATTGCTTTACGTAGGGATACTCCCGCAGCTTTAATAGCGACCAATTCATAGCTTTCACCCAAGTTTCCAAAGGTCATGATCGAGGAAAGCAACATGGATAGTGGGAGAGCCATTGAAAGCTGTACAGCACATTGGTAGCCCAATAATTCCAAAATTACATACCATTGAAACCCTTTCCCAATCAGGTCATCGATGTACTTGAATAAAAACAGCATCAATAGTACAAACATGACGATAAAGAAAGTCACCAAGAAGGGCTTAATAAATGCTTGTAATATGAGTAAGTTTACTTTTTTCATGTAATTTTCAAATCACCATTTGAATCTATCCTCCATGGAGGATATGGTCTAGCTGCAAAGATACAATTTTTGCGTTCTCAAAAATGTTAGAAAAAAGTTAATGTGCTTGAAAATATTGGTTTAATAGTTTGGTGTTTACTGTTGGCTTAGGAATACAAATAGGCCTTCAGGTTTAGTTGAAGGCCTACAATTATCTTATCCTTAAGCTCCAATTACCCTTTGCAGGTAACCTATGGAGTTATTCCAAATTAATTTTCTATCATCCAGATTATCTTCCTTAACATAGTCAGTTACGCTTAGAGCTACATCATTTGTCAATTCATCCTGAATGATTTCGATTTCAAAGAAATACGGTTCATCATCCAACCATTTGAATTTCACACTTTTATTTTCCTTTGTGGCCACAAGTTTTGCACGATGAGATTCATTATCCCAGATAAATTCATAGATACCATCATGAAAATTCACATCGTCTGCGAACCATTGAGCAAGCTCATTAGGTTCCTGAAGGTAAGGGAAGAGGATTCTAGGAGAAGAATTTAATACATATTCTAAATTTAATTTAATCTTTTCTGCCATTTGATATGTATAAGTAGATCTATAATATTTTTGTTAGTAATCAATAAGTAGCAAATTCTGCTACTTTTTGTAAGTATAATGAATAAATCCAATATTCAAAAAAATCTAATTAAAATCTTTTATTCACAAAAAGGGCATTATTAACAGTTTGAAAGGGAGTAGAAAGGGATTATTCTTAAAAATTCCTTAAAATTCTTAGGGGATCTATCTTTTTGAGTATAAATAGATTGTAAGGAATAAATGTTTAATTGGCTGTATACGCACTAAAATTGTATAAAATTTTCTTTGAAAATTATTCCTTATTGCTATCTTTGCATACCGAAAAACGGCGGGGTAGCTCAGATGGTTAGAGCGCAGGATTCATAACCCTGAGGTCGGCAGTTCGATCCTGCTCCCCGCTACTGGAAAAAGCTCATCATTAGATGGGCTTTTTTAGTATTTATCCACATTAAACCCATACTTTGGTGTTTGGTTACAAAATATTATAACTACCAATTGCTTTTCCAAATTGTACAGAAATTCTATGCGAGACACGAGCGAGACAGAATTTTAAAAAGATGTACACAGATCCAATCATTGTTCAAGGAAAAGATATTAAGACAAGGTCTTATATCTATTATTATTTTAACGGCAAACGTTATAAAGAATATACAGGAAAAAAACTAGGCTTGCATATTTTTCCGAATTCAGCTAAGACCTTAAAAGAGCAAAGAAAGCTTTTAGAACAACTTCAGTTTGAGTTTTTATCAGCGTTAAAAAATGGTGTTCTAAATCCTAATTCTAAAGTTGAAAATTTCCAAGTAAAAGAAATTCTTATCGATGCTTTAAATAGAAAATTGTCTGAAAATCTTAGCAAATCTTATAAGAGCGATTTAAAATTAACTTTAAAAGCTTTTTTGAATGCATTACCAAAACACTTTCATACGGTTTCAATATTAGATTTAAAGGTTAATCATATTGAAAAGTTTCTGAATTTATATCGAACTTCTAATACTACATTTTCAAATAAAAGAATAAATTTAATGGCAATCTTTTCAGAAGCCAGTCGAATTTTGGATAGGGATATCGATGTTGTCAGGAAAGTAAAACCCAAGAAATCTATTGCAAAACTCCATGAAATTTATTCAAAAGAAGAGTTAAAAACGGTTTTGGATTATTTTAAAGACACTAATCAACATTTGTATTTATGTTGTTTGTTAGTTTATGGAACATTTTTAAGACCTCACAACGAAGTAAGGGTCTTAAATAAAAAGCATTTTAACGGAGATTATTCCATTATTACATTAGGTGGAGTCGAAAACAAAAGTCGAGTAATCAGAACTGTGAATGTTCCATTATTTGTACAAAAGGAATTAAAACCTATTCTTGATCAGATTAAGCGTGATGATAACATCTTCTCATTATCCAATCTGCCTTTTAATGATGATTACTTTAGAACACTATGGACACGTTCAAAAAAGGTTATGTTAGAAAAGGGAATTATTAGGAAGGAACAAACTTTATATTCTTTTCGTCATACAGCAGCTATTAACGTTTACAAGAAAACTAAAGACCTCCATATCCTTCAACAACTTTTAGGTCATTCAGGCATGATAGTAACTTTAAAATACCTTCGAGGTTTAGGTGTTCACAATACAGAAGAGCTTCGAAGTGTAATGCCAGAATTGTAAAGATTTCCCCTTTAATACTAGTAATACTAGGAATATAAAATGCCCCTTAACTTTGGTGAGTTGGGGCATTTTTTGCAATTTGCGGAAATGATTCAAGAAGAAGAATTTATTTATGAAATCCCATTAAAGCTTACGTATAGTAATGAGCTTGGGGATCTGTTGGTCAATCCTAAATTTAATTCCATCTTCCATAAGGAGAATGTCACTATTGAATTTCCTTCTAATCTAAATGGCATTAAATCTCATCCAGTAAGTGGAAGTATTAGAGATTGCTTAGCAAAGTATCTATATTCAAAATCTTATCAAGAGATAGTTGATTCTCCGAATGTTCATACTAAGTTTAATACACTATTAAGATTATTACTGCGTGATTTGTATGGACCTTATACTACCTTTTATAAAAGTACTGAGGATATCTACATTTCCAATAACAATGGGGAAATCAAGAAGAAAGAAAAAGACCTTAATACAATCAACTCATTCATTAAACTCCTTGCTCTAATTTCTTTAAAAGACCATACGTTAAAATTGGATCACAAGTTTTATTCTGAAGGCAGTTTCCTCTTTAGACTTGAGCATAAGGATTCATTTAAAGTTGTGAATGAGCTTATTTCTTTAGAAGTCTCCCATTGGATAAACGATCTATCAAGAGATAATAAAGCACAATTAACAATTTATACCATAAATTACCTTAAAAATAGAAAAATATACCCTTCTCCAACGATTGATTACCTAACATCATTAAGTGAGAAAATCGTACTTCTATCCCCTAAGGTTCGGGATGAATCTTCTACAAAAAGGATTTTAAAGAGCCTAATGAATCAAACTAACACCTCTTTGATCAGTCTTTATAAATATGTCAACAAAACAGAAGGTACAGGAGTAAAAACAGATAGGCATTTAACTATACTTCATTTATTTGCTTCTATGGGACTGATAAGGGATAAAGATGCCATTTATGAAAGTATTTATGATCCTGACATCACCAAGAGTTATCTAAAAGATAAGGTCAAAGATTACATGAAAAATAAAGTCAAATAAGGGGGAATTTCTAAAAGAAATCCCCTTTCTCGTTTCCCCCATCTATCCTTCAAATAAGCCTTTTCTTTGTATCAACAAAAGCGGATAGAATTTAGGAATGGTACCTAACTAATTGGCTTAACGAAGCTTTTGATTTTATTTATTATTATAAAATTTTTGACTATGTCAACAATTAATAAAGGTATTAACCTTACAAACTTTTTCAAAGATGAGCCTCATAACGGCAAAATCTGTTTTTCAAAACAATGGTTAGAGTTTATTGAAACACTATCTCCAGAAAAGCTTCTAGAACTCAGAATTTTCTTTATGTGCGCTTCCGAATGTGTACCATATACAGGGGGAAAGAAAAGTTATACTAAAAGAACTTCTGGTCAAAAGGTGCGCTACTTCAATGTTACTCCTGATAGTGGAGTGAAACAAACTGTAATAGTCCCAGAGTTCCCCGGTTTTGATGAATTTATTTGTCAAATGCATTTAGGGAAAATTGAAATCTCATTAGAAGAGATTACAGAACATGCTCAAAAATTAGAGGAATTGGCAAATAAGGAACATGAGAGCAAGGTTGTTCAGAATCAAAATGAAGACGCTCCTAAGCCTTCCAAATCAACAAAAGTTAAGAATTTTAATTAGTAAGTGTGTAAAATATAGGAGCGACAGCCATGTCGCTCCTATATTATAATAAAATTTTATGAAGATCTATGTAAACAATGGTCAGTGGTTTTCTGACATTCAAGGACTATGTCCTATTCCTCATGGAACGCTAATAAATAAAGCGCTACCAGGTTTAGGGGGGACTAAAACAGAGCTTGATTTTGAAAGACACTCGATAATTATTGTCCCAAATATTCCGGTTATAAGAGGTAAAATGGAAAAGTATCCCAAGATTCTTGGTGTTTATAATGCAACTACGAATAAGCAAATCGAAGAATATTTTAAAGATGAATCAAAACCTTACAAAAAGTTCATTACGACCCCAGAATCATTTGAACGCATTGTAAGAATCGGAAAGAAGTTAGGGTATAAAATATATGAAGATTTTTTTCTTTTGTTTGACGAATGCGATAGAGCTACAAAAGATGTTGGTTTTAGAGAGAAGATTGTAAAGCCTTTAAAGCATTTGCCTTTTTTTAAGAACTATGCTTTTATATCTGCAACAGCATTTGTACCAAGTGATCCATTGTTGGGAAATTTAACACAGATTAGTATCATTCCAACATATTCAATAGCAAAGGAAATTGATCTTGTCTGCACTAACCATCCTTATGAAGCATTAAAAGAAACCATAATCAATTCAAAACGTAAAGTATTCGTTTTCTGTTCTTCACTGCGGGTCATTAATAGGGCATTGACATATTTAGAAATATTTCCTAAATCCGCAATTTTCTGTTCTGAACAACGGCTTGAAGATATGCCAGATGATCTGGAATATTCAGAATCGATGATCTATATCGAAAACACACAAAAGTTTAATTTTCTAACGAGCAGGTTCTATGCAGCGGTTGACATTGAAATTGAAGAGGAATGTGAAATCGTAATATTATCAGATGTCAAAGCTGTTTCATTTACCGCAATAGATCCTCGGTCGGATGCCGTTCAAATTATCGGGAGATTCCGAAATAAAGAAGCGGTAAAAAAAGTAACCGTAATTTCTAACAAGAATGAGGATATTGACACTATGACAAAGGAAGAATTGGACATATATTTTCGTACTTCGGAATACTTGTATAACAAAATAAAACTTGAAGCTGAAACACGACAAAATAAGGTTCAAAAGAAGGTTTTCGAGGAATATTTAAAGGTAATACCTTTTAACAGATTCATAGGTGACGACGGAGCAATTAGTAATTTTCTAATTGATAATTTTAAGTATGATAATTATGTCCTTGCGAAATACAAATCCTACGATGCTTTAATAAGTGCCTATATATCCTGTAAAGTGCCTAATTCAGATATTCCATATTTCAAGGTGGAAGTAATTAAAAAGATTTACAGTCAATCCAGCGATGATCTTTACTTACCTGACAACATAAAGACCTATAGGGACAAAATTGTTCACTTGGTTAAAGTTATGGACAACTTGTTAAACCCAGAAAAGAAAGTGAATGATATAGAATGTAAATATTTGATGCTGGATAAACTTAAATATCATTATCCTGAACTTTTCGAAGCTTATAGTTTATTAGGTGGAGAAGAACTATCTAATTTATATTCAAAGGATGAAGTTTTAAAAGCTATTAAAGATATTAAAACAATTAATATTGTCAATGATGTCAATTTTACCCAAGATGTATATAATACATTTAATGAGGGGGATAAGTTAGAAGGAAAGGACATTAAAGAAAAACTCAAAGAGCTTTTCAAAAAACATAATATCGACCATATTTATCCCACTATCAGTTTTCTAAGGAAATACTATTCCATTCCTGAAAAGGGGGAAAAAGGCAAGGGTCAAAATAGAAATAAAACTTTTTACAAACTAGGTCTTAAAGTGTAATAAAATGGGGGAGTAAAAAATAGACCTTATAATAAAGATTTATAAGTTTTACTCCCCCATTATTATCAATTTTTATTTCAATTGAAAATACGTAAAAGAATACACCAATCTCATTACAGGGGAAATCTTACATATAAGACTGCCCCTTTAAAGGCTGTGGATTGATCGGACATCTGTAATAGCAACCGATACATTTTATATTTATTTGATTTTCAAATGGTTATTGTTATTAAATTTTAAAAAAATAAGTTAAACCGTTTATTTACTGATATTTATAAAATATAAGCCCCCCCCTATAAAGGCTGTGGATATGTCTCTTTCATATCTATGGATTCAGAAAAAAGCCCCCTCCCTCACATTACAGGGGGTATCTTTCCCTTGAAGGGTGTCTATAAACATCCCCCACGACTGTGCTGATATAAAATCCATATTCATTTTACCAACATCAGCATGAAAAATCTATTAAACGTATCAGAAATCAAAGTCGAATTTAAACCTAAATTCAAGCTTTCTCAATGTCCCACGGTTTCAAAATCAAATGAAGCCTATGACGTATTGATCCAAGTCTGGGATAAAGGCCTAATGTCATTCCTTGAAGAGTTCAAGATCATATTGCTAAACAATGCAAATAGGGTTTTGGGAGTTGTTGACATAGCAATGGGTGGTAAGGACTTTGTGCCTGTTGACATGAAGGTCATCTTTTCCATAGCTCTGAAAGCTTCTGCTTCAAAAATTATTTTGGCGCATAACCATCCTTCGGAAAAGTTAAAAGCAAGCTCACATGATATTGCAATCACAAAAAAAGCGGTTGAATGTGGAAAGCTTTTGGATATAGAGGTTTGCGATCATCTCCTGATGTCATCGGATTCCTACATGAGTTTAAGAGATGAAGGATATTTCTAAACGAATATGAATAATTCTTATCTTTGAAAAAGTAAAAGTATTAAAGAAATTAAGCGTTAGCTTGAAGTTCTTGTGAAAGAGAAAACCTAGGAAATTTTCAATTTGCACAACAAGGACGGATAGGGTAACGTTCTACGCCATATATGAGCGTGGGACGTGCCTATCTGTTTGTTTGTGCAGGGTTCTCCTAGGTACCTCTCTCAGCAACAGCTCTAGGTTACGTCCCACGCTTTCTATTTATTAACCTTTCGAAATGGGACTCTTCGAACCTTTATTAAAATTTTATGAAAAAGTTATTAACGCTCCTATTTCTCTCAATTATCATTTTCATTTCATCCTGTTCAGTTAAATACAGGATCGGGATGAGCGAATCAGAATTCATTCAACTAAACAAGAACCGAGTAACTTCAATAAAAGAGTCAGCAACCTATACCGTTTATCGACAGGGGGATGGAACTCCAGGTTCAACATGGTTCTACTACTTTGTTAATGGTGTTTTAGCCGAAGTAAACGAAGGACAGAGACGTTCCGATATTATTATTCAAAACAGATATTAACTTAAATATCTTTTCTAATGAGAACATTAAAATACTTGTCCCTAACAGCTTTATTCGCTATTTCACTTTTGGGGAGTTCAGAAGCAGGTACTATTTTACCAAGTATTCCTAAGAAACATTTGCCACATGAAAGTAATTTATCTTCAACCATAGAATATAGATTGGATTACATCAACTTTATGACTTGGGATGATAAATTAACTGATTTTTATAAGCTTCAGAATCCTTTATATTTTACTATTAGAGATGGGGTAATAACGCTATCAAACAGTTATAGTAAAACAAGGGTATTTAAAATTATCAAAAGGGAAAATGTTGATTTGGAAGTAAAATATTATACCGAAAGTGGTACAGTAATCTCTTTATTGGCAACTGCTGATGGAATTATGTTTTTCCTTGAATCTGATGTTTCAGGAGTGGCTTTTATGGGTATTAGAATCAATTAAGTTCTAGTTCTATAATTACAGGGGAATATGTTAAATAACAGATTGATTAGAATCTCAGTCAATCTGTTATTGTTTATTTTCAATTAAACCATCAATATGGATACTATAGATTTTGATCACAAAACATCAGGCTATGACTTAACAGGTGAGCCAGAAGATGAATTTTTATACAATGGAAAATCCTACGGTTGTATATCAGGTCTTCCTTCGATTAAATTACCAGAGGTTAACTTTGTTAAATTCAAAAATCCAATGGGTAATTTGAATTCTGCGTACCATGCACCATACAAATGTAAATGGAAAATTGAAAATGGCAAACTCTATTTAATCGAGCTTAATGGTACAATTGTAAATCCTTGTTCAGATAATCCAAATGATATTGATGATTATAAATCAATTGACCTAAATTATTTGTATCCAGAGCAAAAGGAAGTTTTTGCAGAATGGTATTCCGGAAATATCAGCTTAGTCTCAGGCTTTTATGAGATTTTCAGATATAGTAAGAATGGAAAACGCATATTCCCAAAGGTTCTTCACTTAACCATTGAAAATGGAAGAATAATAGAGGAAGAAATGGAATATACCGATATTCCATTTCGGGATAAAATATTTGAATTTATTAAGATACTTATTTTACCGCTAATATTTTTTTTAATTCTAGTATATATTCCTATTGATTGGCTTTATGGTAAAATTAGGTTTAATAACAGAAAATAATTAATTTCCTTTTATTAATTAGGTTTAATATATTTTTGGAAACTATATAATCCTCCCCATTTCTTGGACAACATTTAGACTAATTTAAGATACATTTTTGATTTGTTTGTAATACATTTCATCGGGTGTTATTTTACCTATAGATTTATGTCGTCGTTGGGTATTATAAAATAATATATAGTCCTTTACATGTGCATATAAATCGATACCTCCATTTGGAGGATTCAAGTAAATTTTTTCTCTTTTTAAAGATCTCCAGAACCGTTCAATATAGATATTATCCAGCGCCCGCCCTTTGCCATCCATGGATATCCTGATATTATTAGCTTTCAATTGATTTATGAATATGGGTGAAGTAAACTGAGCCCCTTGATCTGTGTTGAAGATCTCGGGACAACCATGCTCTTTAATCGTGTTTTGAAGTACCTCTTTGCACCATTCTACATGCATCGTATTAGAAGTAGACCATCCCATAATCTTCCGACTATAGACATCAATGATGGCAAACATGTACATAAAACCCCTAAACATGGGGATATAGGTGATATCTGCCTGCCATACCTGGCAAGGACGATTAATAACTAATTTTCGCAACAGATAGGGATATTTGTAGTCAGCAGGATTGGCTTTGCTAAGATTCCGTTTAGGGTAAATAGTCCGTAGATTCATCAATCTATACAGCCTTCTGACACGCTTTTCATTGACCCGATAACCAAGGTCGTATTTTAGGTAATCGGTCATTCGTTCTACTCCATAGAAAGGGGTATCCGTAAATTTCTGATCGATAAGCTTCATTAATTGTTGATTGAACAAAGAAACGCCCTTAGGTTATGTAATAATAACCACTACGTCCAAGACCAAGTAACTTACATTGTTGTTTGATACTTAACGTCTGGTGGAAGGGGGAAATGAGATTGCGTTTTTCTGACAGGCTCATTTCCCCAATACTTTTTTTAGGAAATCTACCTGAACCTGAAGTTCTCCTATTTTTGAATACAGCTCCTTTTTCTCCAAACTATCATCCTGCTGAGTAGGTTTATCAGATTGAAAAACCGACTCTGCATTCTCCAAAAATTCTTTCTTCCAGCTATTAATTTGGGTGGGATGTAACTCGTATTTAGAAGCTAGCTCCTGAATGGTCTGCTGCTCCTGAATTGCTTCAATGGCTACCTTTGCCTTAAAACTTGCACTGAATTTTCTACGTTCTTTTCTCATTTTCAAACTACTAAGTTAAACATTTAAGTAGTTGTCCAATTTTTAGGGAGTATTATACTAGGTTTCTTTTCGAATCTTATTAATCCCAATTATTATGTTAAGCCTTCAATGATTTAATTCGCAGTTTTATCAATTTTAATCCTCGAATTTCTAACTATGTTATGTTTCTTAAGTAATAAATAGTTAAATGTTGAAAGGTTTTAGTTATTAAGGTTTGTTGATTTGTAATACCCGAAGATTAATACTTTAATTTAAGGGCTTATGTCTTTTTTAAAATCAAACACCTTTTGTATTATTACAGGAAGGTGCTTGAAATACTATTTTTTTTTACTATTATACTTCTTTAATTCAATTTGTTTTTCAGGCAAAACTATTGAGATGAAATGGTCAAATTTTTTTTTGCCTATAACCTTTAATAGGGATTCAGCAAGCTTATGAACATTAGTTTTATTTTTTTTAGGTAAAAAGATTAATAAAAAGCAAAAGTACGCAAAGCGATTAAAACCGCTACTATACAATGCTTTATAAATGTGTAGTCTTAGTTTGGAACTCGGTGTCTGATAGGTTTTGGGCTTAAATTGACAAGGTTAGGTTACTAATTCGTTACCGATTGATAAAGGCAACTATATAGCTTAACTGATTATATTTCAGTCTTTTGCACCCTTTTTTATATTCCCTTGTAACTCAATGTAATTTAATTTTAAACGTTAAACATTTGAGTTATGGAGCAGACAAAAAAATCGACGTTCAAACTGCTTTTCTATTTGAAAAAGAACGAACTGAAAAAGAACGGTAATGCCCCGGTTATGGCACGTATTACCATTGATGGAACACCGAAAACTTTCGGGACAAAGTTAGAAATTAACCCTAATAGTTGGGATTTAAAACACGGACGGGTTCAGGGCAAAAGTGCCACAGCTTTGAGCATCAACCAAAAGCTGGACAATATACGGGGACGTATCGACAAGATTTATGAAGATATGCTGAAGCACGAGGGCTTTGCAACTGCCCAAAAAGTAAAGCTCTCTTTTCTCGGTGTTGGTGTAATGGATGATGCCATATTGAAAGTTTTTAACGACCAGAATGTTGAATTTAAAAGATTGGTTGATAAAGAGGAGCGTTCACAAGGAACTTACAACAAATACATCACTGTTTACAATCATCTTACGGAATTTATAAAAGAGCGTTATCACAGGGAAGATATGGCATTTCGGGAACTGACGGCAGATTTTATCCGTGAGTTTGACTTTTACCTCCGCTACGATAAGCAATGCGCCCATAACACGGTTTGGATTTACACAATGCCTGTTATTGCTTTGGCTGAACTGGCTATCAAAAAAGGGCTGATACGTGATAATCCTTTTGAGGATTACGAAATAAGTATGGAAGAAACCGACAGAGGGTACATACTGAAAGAAGACGTTGAAAAGCTGATGATGTGTCAGGTTCCGCATAAAAGATATGAACTTGTAAAAGATATTTTTATTTTCAGTTGCTTTACAGGATTGGCTTACGCTGATATTAAGAAATTGACAAGAAGCAATATTCAATCATTCTTTGACGGTCATCAATGGATTATCAGCCGGAGAAAGAAATCTGATGTTGCTTCCAATGTTCGGTTAATGGAAATCCCTAAACGTATCATTGAGAAATATCAGGGTACAACAAGGAATGAATTTATCTTTCCGGTTCCTACCAATGCAACCTGCAATACGCACATAGGTAAATTGGTTGAAAAGGCAGAGATTATCACGGAGCAAAAAGTAACCTTTCACACCGCAAGACATACTTTTGGAACAATGTTTCTGACCGAGGGCGTACCGCTTGAAAGCCTTAGCAAAATGATGGGGCATAAAAACATTTCCACCACACAAATTTATGCTAAAATCACAAGCCAAAAAATCAGCAAGGATATGGATTTGGTTACACCGAAATTCAAAGCAATGGAAGAGGCATTTATGATGGCAATCTAATCCGCTTTTATCTAACCACAAGAAGCAGAACTTAACGGTTCTGCTTTTTTTATGCCCATACTTTTTTATTACTCCTCCTTTGTTTCAGACTATTGAAGCCTGTTCATAATTGACATAAAAATTAGGAATAGAAAATTTCCACAATCAACCGGTAAAAAGGCAGCTAAGTTATAGCGGGCAGCCATCGCACACACCCACCAATAAAAAAAACGAATGAACGGTTTCCCCCTAAAGGAACCCCCATTAAATCATTTTTTTTCTTGGTCATCGCTGTTGCCCGCTTGGATTATCTGCTTTCTTTTTTCCGGTTTTTCTTTTGGAAAATATTATGCGAAGCGGAGCAGACCACAACAGGAAGCAGGAAGCGAGAAAAGCGAACGTAACAAAATGTCAAACTTTTAAAACAGAACGATTATGAACATCATCGGACGACTAACAAGGGATGCGGAAGTAAGAACCCTTAACAACGACAAGCAAGTAGTAAACTTTTCGGTAGCGAGCAACGAAAGCTACAAGAACAAACAAGGCGAGCGTGTAGAGCAAACGACCTACTTCGATTGTGCCTACTGGCTATCTGCAAACGTGGCAAGACTGCTGACAAAAGGCACATTGGTAGAACTCACAGGGCGAGTGAATACACGAGCGTGGATAGGCAAAGACGGCGAAGCACATTCGGGGCTGAACTTTCATACCTCACAAATCAAACTGCACGGAGGTAGCAGGAGAGCCGAAACCATACAAGCTACTGCACAAGCCGAGAACAACAAGGTTACAGCACAGGGAGCAGATGACGACCTCCCATTCTAACAACGAGTATTCAATCATTTTTTAACATCAAAATTTATCAAAATGGCACATAACATTCATTTCAACGAGCAAACAGGAAAGCACAGTTTCTTTTCAGTACAGCAAAAAGCGTGGCACGGTTTGGGGCAAATCGTAGAGCAATACCCAACGAGCGAGGAAGCTATCAAATACGCAGGGTTAGATTACGATGTCGTAAAATCCCCACTGTTTACCAAAGGTTCGGGCATTATCGAAACTGCCAACGGTATAGAAATAGGTAGCACCGAATTAGAAGTACCTAACTATTTCGCTAACATACGCACCGATAACAATGCAGTATTGGGTGTAGTCGGTAAGGATTACCACATTGTACAAAATCGGGAAGCCTTTAATTTTTTTGATGCTATTGTAGGTGGTGGCGAAGGTATCCTGTACGAAACCGCAGGGGCATTGGGCAAAGGGGAACGCATCTTTATCACTGCCAAACTGCCCGATTATATCCGTGTAGGCAATGGCGATGATGTAACGGAAAAGTACATTTTTCTAACCACTTCGCACGATGGTAGCGGAAGTATTACCGCAGCATTTACGCCTATCCGTATCGTATGCCAAAACACGCTGAATGCCTCACTACGCAGTATGACCAATGTAGTCCGTATCAAACATACTTCGGGAGCAAAACAACGTATCGAGAACGCCCACAAGATTATGGGGCTTGCCAACACATTGAGCAACCAATTAGAGGGCATTTTCAATAATTGGACAAAGGTAAAAGTATCAGACCGAGAAGTAAGAAAGCTAATCCAGTTGGCACTTTGCCCGAACAAAGAAACACTTGACCTTATCAACAAAGGGGCTGACGATGAAGTTTCCACCGTGTTCAAAAACGTGGTTGATAATGCGCTTCTATATGCTATGACAGATGATGCACAACAGATGAACACGACCAAAGGGACTTTGTTCGGAGCATACAACGCTGTTACAGGCTACTTTCAGAATGTACGCAATTACAAAGATGATGAAGCCAAATTACAGAGCATTGTATTGGGTGGTACTGCCCAACTCAAATCACAGAAAGCATTTGAATTGTGTACCGCATTTGCTTTGGACGGTGCGGAAATCCTAAACCTTAATTAGATAACAACAGGCTACCGCCTTAAATGGTGGTAGCCTACTATAAAACAACAATATGAAAGCATTACATAAAATGGACAACTTAGATAAAGGCGAATTGCTTTGCAGGCTATTCCCCGAAGAAATGGCGAACATTCAGAACGCCGTAAAAAAGCAGTGCGAATACTTTCTGAAAAATGAAATTACCATTCGTGAGGGTTGGTATCAAAAGGGCTTTTTTACCGCAGAATTTTGGTACAGGCTTGTGCAGGATGCACACAGGATAATCGAGAAGAACGAGGACAAACTTCTCAAAAAACCACGCTGGTTTGCAGACCATTTTTTTGACGGATACAACGCAATATTTGCGATGCACTGCCTTATCGAATATGCACAGACAGAGGACTGTAAACCCAATCTAAAACAGGCTATACACCTAATATTCGGAAGTGAGCCTTTATTAAAAATAACCTTAAACGATAAATAATTATGCCAAATTGGTGCAACAATACGGTTGTCTTCGAGGGGAAGCCTGAAGCAATCGAACAGGTAACACAGCTATTCAAATCAATGGCTGAAAGAGAAAGGAAAGAGAATTGCGGACAACTGCCCGATTTCATAGACGACAGTAACGGCGGATATTTCTTTGAGGTTTACGAAAGCGATACGGGAATATTCAATTATCAAACAAAATGGTCGCCAAATGCGGAAGCAGTTAAGCAGATAGCCGAGCATTACAACATAGATTTCCAATTGGATTATGAGGAATTAGGTTGTTTGGTATATGGCAGGACAATGTTTTCTGACAAGCTACTCATAGATATTTATCTGGAAGACGAAGATTTTGACAGCTACGAATTAGACAAGGAAACAGACACCTACCATTTTGAGGGCAAGGAGTACGACAGCGAATGGGAAATACTCGACACTCTATTAGAACGTAAAATCGAAAATCAGTTAAACACCATTAAAATTTAGAACGATGAAACTATCCGATAAAGCGACAGCACATATTTTGGTTAAAGCCAACACCAATAGCGAATGGGATAATTGCGAGTTTGCAATTATCCATCTATCCGAAGAATGGAAACAGGAACAGGCAAAACGGCTTGCATTGGTTAAGCCGTTAGAGGGCAATCATTATTTCTGCTCAATGAACTACTATGATACGGCAGTAGATTTTTATTGCACAGGCGAAGACGATACCCCGAACATTGAAGAAATGCTAAACGATAAAGAATGGGCATTTGTGGAGCTTGACGAGGGGGAGCAGGAAATGTTTACCGCACCCGAAAACCGATTGGACTGTTACAGGCTTGTATTGCGTGCAAACGGTACAGGCTACTATACAGCATACGGCAAGCACACCAGCGAGGAATTTTGGACGGAAGAATTTTCATTAATCCAATTAACGGCTTAATCAATAAACCCCAATTTCAATTTATGACACGTTCAAATCTTCATATCAAATTGAGCAACGGCAAATCTCTTATTTGCGTTGCCGACAGCAGCAGCGCACCCGAACAGGGATATATCGTTGAAAGGCTTTTTTTGCCTTTGTTATCCCTTGACAACAGTGAGCAAGAACTCGAAATGCTTACGGAGCATTGTACAATGGATGAAAGGCGGATAAACGCAGACTACCGCTATTTAATAGACCTTACCACCAAAGAAGTAAAGTTCTTTGAAGAGCATTACAGCTACACAAAAGACACGTTCAGGAAAGGCAAGGATATAACGGAACGTTATGACGAGTATTTAAAAACCATAAGCTAAAATAGCAGCCGCCTGACCCGAAAAGTCGGGCGGCAAAAAGACAGATCCTCCCGATGGTTGGGCAGTCTTTTTGCTTTAAATTGGTGCAATCCCCTTTAGCAAAATGCGCCCTTACACAAATCCTTTCTTTTCCATTTTACCAAACAGGTTGCGACATTATTGCTTGGGATATTCATTATCCCATAATTTATTATTGGGGGATTACTTTCTTTCGTGAGTTCTGCGGAAAAGAAAGTAACAAAGAAACCTGTTATTGCGGAAACTGTTTATAGTATTCTTTTGCAATTTCGGCTACGCCAGCACTAAAATAATGTCCTCCATCATTTATAACGGTTATGGCTTTTTTAAGTTCTTCGGGGTCTGCGCCTTTCAGTATATACCCTTTTACGCCACGCTGAAGCATCTTTACTACATCCTGTACATCATCATTAATGCTAAAAGCCAGGACTTTGGTTTGCGGATATTTTTCATTCAATGCTTTAGCGGTTTCAAAACCATTCATTACCGGCATATTTATATCAACAACCATTACATCGGGAACAACTTCGATTTCCTCCATTTTTTTCATTGCCATTTTTCCATTCTCGGCTTCAAAAAGTATTTCAAAACCGAAACCCATTAGAAAATCACAAATACCCTTTCTAAGCATATCGTGGTCATCTATCATCCCTACCTTTATTATTTGTTCTTTGCTCATTTTCTTTTTGCTTAGTTTGATGAGGTTAAAAAATCCGTTGGGAGCTTTAGATAAATTCGGAGTTCGAGTAACGTAAGGTATTCCTTTATCGACCTCAATGTCCCTGACTTTAAAACGGTCAAGCCAATCTTTAAAGTGTGCTATCTCGTTAGGTTTAAAATGTACAATTTCCCCGTTTTTAAGGGATATGATAAAAACATCAATGCAGAGAGAGAACGCTGATAATTGCGTAGCAGGGTGGTCAAATTCGGGGTAAAAAATATCCTTGCCGTCCATAACTCTTAATGTTTATCAAGTTAGTGGAACCTGCAAAAAAAAGAGGCGCAGGCAACCACACTTACTGGCATTAAGGCACTGGTACGCCTGACCCCCAAATAAGCGAGCGCCCACGCCATAACGTGAGCGTTCTTACTTATTCGTTCCGGGGTTTTAAAAATTACCAGTTTCTAATGCGGAACTTAAAGCAAAAACAACTTTAAGTATTTTCTATATTTTCGACAACAAAGATACTAAACTCGTCCTTTTTTGACAGCATATAATACAAAAAAGATTACAGTCAAACAATTTTTTGTGAAATGTAATTTTGCTCCAGTATAGTCAGGATATCGCTTTCCTTATAAATAATCTTACCGCCTATTTGTATATACGGCAGTATATTATCATCACGGTACTGCTGTAAAGTGCGTTTGCTGATATGGAGCAGCTTGCACACATCTTCGCCCGAAAGGTAAATTTCTCCGTTCATTACAGGGCGGTAGTTTTTCAATATGCTTTCGATACGGGTTCTTAGCTGTGTTATCATTTCCTGATGGGCAATGATTTCTTCATTGTCATTCGTGAATAAATCCATTTTCGGCAGTATTGTACGGTTGTCCGGCTTCGAGCAAAGCCTGTACATCCGAGCGTTTATAATAATTTTTACGGTTCAGTCTGGAATAAGGCAATAACCCTTTGTCCTTATACGTCTGCAAAGTCCGCTTGGTAATGTTCATCATCAAACACACTTCCTGGTTATCGAGCCATTGCTCTTGCGCAAAAATTGGCGTGTATTTCTGCGTGGCATTTTCGGTAAGTTCCAAAAGTGCTTTCAGCTCATTCTTCATTCCGTCCAGTGCGGATTTTTGTATTGCGATTACTTCCATTGTTTGCTCAATTTTGCTATGGAAGTTGAATTTATAAAGGCTTAGTACGGCATTGGGGAAAGTTGCAGGGTTTGGCTTTGAGAGGTAGCGTTTGGCGATTTACTAAGCCGTAAATAAAAAAATCGGATAGCTTTTGGGCTATCCGATTTGCTTAAAAAATGTATGCTGTAATAACTATCTGCGTTCGGCAGGTTGTTCTATTTTTACTTCAGGTTGTTGTTTTTCTTTTTTCTCACGCCAATAAACCCACAGCGACAACAGACCGAAAATAATCAGCCCGTAAGCTATCCATTTACCGACCCTTTCCACGAATTTAATGAAAACCGAACTTTCATAAGATGAGAAGCCCTCTGCTCCCATAGGGCTGCGCCTGTAAAACTTTCTCCGGTTAATCCAGTAGCGAAGTCCCAGTCCTGCAACCAAAAATATAATACCTATTACCAATGATGCAACCATACCAAAAATACTTTATTTCCACTGTTTGAATTTACGAAAAATATCCGTGGCATTATTCAATTTCAAACTCTTTCGGATACCGAACTACACCGCTTACATTTTGCAGCGCATTTTGCGATAGTTCTATTGCCATACAGTTTTCTTCAGGAACTTCAAATGGCAGCTTTATCCCAAATTCTTTGGTCAGCTTATAGCCAAACTTAGGGTAATAGTTTTCGTGTCCTAACAGCATCACAGAGCCAAAGCCCATTTTTTTTGCTATATCGTGGGCAGCTTGTATGAGTTTGCCGCCAATACCTTTTCCCTGATAATTCGGCAACACAGCAACAGGGGCTAACGCAAGCGAGGTGTAAGTGTTTTTATCCTTGTCTTCAATATTAATTTTTGTGAGCAATATATATCCCGCAATTTGATTATCTACTTCGGCAATAAGTGATAATTCGGGGACAAACGCATCAGAATTGCGTAACCGTTCCACCAAGAACTGTTCTTTATGGTCGCTCAATTCCTCGTTTTCAAAAGCCAGGCGAATGAGTTCAAAAACTTTTTTGAAATCTTCCTTTTCTTCCTTTCTAATTTTTATTTCCATAGTCTGTAAAATCAGCAGTTTTATAAAATGCGAAAACGGCTTACCCAAAAAGGCAAGCCGCTTTCATTGTTTATGGAAATAATAACTTACTCAAATTTGGTAAACCGAAAGGATAATACCCTTTTTCATTATTGCAAGGATAAGAAATTATTTCTTTAGCAACTATCGAATTTAAAATTAAAAACGGCTTACCCATCAGATAAGCCGTTATTTATGAATTGGAATACTGCTCTTAATCGCTGCTGTTAAACTGAAAAGTTATCTGCTTTTCGTTCCCGAAGCTGTCCGAAATCCAAACATCAAAAGATTGTGATACGGCAGACGTTGACGTGTAATACAGCCTGAACTGCTCCGTTGGTAACTGGTACAGGTCGTTGGGCTGATACGGCGGCTCATTGTAGTATTGCAACGTTCCCTGACCATCAAACTGGAAGTAGCGAAGAAAATACTGCGTGTTGCTGTAATTGCCTGTACGCTGTATGGTAATGCGTATTTCTACGGTTTGTCCGTTGGCAACATCTTTAGGCACTGGCATTACATTGACCTCGAAAGGAAAATTGTTCTGTATTTCGAGTTCATCATCTTTGCTGCAAGATACCAACGTAACCGAAGCTGTGAGGATTGCCAGGAATATATATAATGGCAGTAGCCCTGTTCTGAATTTATTGAATATTGCTATCATCGTTTTTTACGTTTTAAAAGTTAAACCTTAATCCCACACCTGCCGACGGTCGGAACTGTCGTAAATCCGTACCCCAAAAGACTTTTGTACGCCCTTGCAGGACTAATACAAATCGGTCAGAAAGGTACGTTTCAAAGGTCAGTCGTCCGCCAGCTCCGTAAATGAAATTGTCCTCGTCCAATATCTTCGCTCCGTCATACAACATCGGTTCGCCACGGTTGATGCTTTCATAACCTGCTACGGCGGTTATTCCGGCATTCAGCGTGATGTTCTTCCGGGCATCGCCCAAAAGGAAGAAGCTGTAACCGCCCTCGGCTGTAAAAGTTTCCTGCGGGATGCGGAGGTCTTTATAATCGTGGTATTGGTGCGTATATTCCAACGCCCAAAGCTGGTAATTGCCGTTCTTACCGTTCACGGTCATACCGATATTGATATAATAATCGTTGCCGATTTTATCATCGGACAGCACACCAACATTTACTTCCAACCCTTTCTGTTTCGGCAGCATTCGCTGTGCCTGTGTCGTTGTGATACCCATTAAAACGAGCATCACGGTATAGATATACTTTTTCATTTTATTACTGTTGTTTTAAATGGGTTATTAAAATTTCAGGTGCATATCGTCAATCAAACGAGCCTTGATTAAATCCGAATTTTCCACCTGCAATGTTTGATGCCTGCCGCCGTTCTTCTCGAAAATCTCAATCAGAAGTATCTTATCATCGGCAATGGTAAATTGGTCTAAGAGGAATACATTTTGCTCGGTAGATTTTCCTTTTATGCCGTCCAATGGTTTGTAAGTCCTAAGCGGTGTCAAAGGAATTTCCTGCACTACGGTACGTTTGGCAACCTTTTTATCCACCACTTTGAAATTGATAAAATCAATCTCAAACGGAACATTGGTTTTGTTACGCAGTTCGGTATGGAAATAGTATTTGCCGTTGTGTATGTAAATGCCTTTGAGGATAAACTGAATGCCGAAACTCTTAGCCCCGATATGCTTTACAATGCGCTTGTCTTTCTTGTAAATGGTTTCCAGTAACAAGCCTGCCAGTGAGGGCGAATTGTTGCCCAATTCTTCAAAAAGCACATCGTTTCCGTTGGTTCTATCTACTGATTTTTGCATTGTTAGCAGGTCATAGCTTGTTGCTTCAGGGTAGGAACTGTAATACACACTGAAACTGTAAAAACGTCCATCATTGGTAATTACTGAAAAATTCGTTTCCGGTTCAAAGTTCCTTACCGATGCTTTTACTCGTAGTACGTTTTCCGCATCTTCGGCTTTACCTGCAATCAGGTATTCGCTTCCCAAATCCACGTAACGAATGGCAGTCGGGAAAATCAAGTGCGAAGTTTTATCGTAGGTTACTTCCATTTTGTATGGTTCTATCTTGCCCAATGCAAGCGGAGTTCTGATGCTGTCCTGCGCAAAAGAATTTACGGCTAAGCCGATAGTCAGAGCAAATGCCCAAAGTGTTTTAAAAAGATTTTTCATTATAAAATTATTTTAGTTTAACATTATTGTTTTGATACAAGGAAGACCTGATGCCCTGCTTTGAGCGTAACCTTTGGTGTACGTACTTTCTTTGCGAAATAGCCCGAAATTCCTTGTACAATGCCTCTGCTTAAATCGGCAGCAACCTGTTGTCCGGCATTCTGCGTAAGCATCACGCTCGTTCCTCCTGTCTGGCTCATATTGCCCGCCATTTCGGTAAGTGCGTTCATTTCGGGCGAATACGGAACGTACAAGCCTTGCTGCCCGTCCAAATCGTAAATGGTAATATCTACGGGAATGATATTACCCTCCAGTTCTACCGAAGTAACCTTTAGCTGTAAACGACCGCCCTGAAACTTGGCATTCGCCGTTACGATAGTTCCTTTGGGAATGGTACGATTAGGCGTTTTGGCAGGCTCTAATAAACGAAGCCTTACGCCCGTTTCCCCAACAACGGTTTGTGCATCGTGTACGCAGGCTTTGATGCTGTTTTTCGGCTGTACCACCTGTTCAGTAGAACCTGCGGTATAGAAGCCCCTGTTTTTGGTCTGGTTTAAATCGTTCAAAAATTCGCTGTCTGTTGGCTCACGATACAAGGCTGATACGGTGTTTTTCCTTGTGGGCGTAAATGATACAAAATGCTCTTTTTGGCTGGCAGTCGAAGCTCCCGAAGCTGTACCGTTTGTGGGTGTGGCTTCTCCATTGCTGCTATTACCTTGCGGAAGATATTTTGCAGCCATTTGATAGGATTTCTCCATCAGGGCAAGCTGGTCATCTACTGTTGTTGCTTTAGGTACATCTTTATCAGCCAGTTTTTCTTTTAGCTCATCCAATTGCCTGCGGAGTTCCATTGTTTCTGCATTGTCGTTATTATAGAATGAGCCTAACGTGCTTTGTGTATTTCGGTAGCTGTTCAAGGCAGGATTGCCATAACGTCCCGAATTTCTGCCACTGCCATAGCCGTTGCTTTCTTCCTCTTCTACAAAATCTTCTTCGCTCTTGGCGTTGGCAGATGAGCTGTCCTCATTCCAATAATCGGATAGCGTGGTAAGGGCATTGCGTTTCTCCTGGTCTTTTTGTTCCAGCATTTCCTGCTCATACGCTTTGCCTTTGCTGTCGGGCATTCCTGCCCCGGTAGCTTGTGGAACAGCATCGTTCAGCCCGATGTTTTCGACCTCTTTTTTATCCTTTGACGGTTTAAAGATGAGGTACATACAGCCTAAGAAGACAATCGCCATCAAACCGAATATCAAGGGCTTTTTAAGGCGGTCTTTGCTGTTCTTTTTATCATCCAGCAGATTGGATGCTTTACTTTGGTCGCCTTCCTCAACGAGAATGCTGACCCTTTTTTCATTTTCTTTCATAAAACTGATTTTTTAAAATTGTTGATACACTATCCTGCAACCTTGCAGGATTTTTACTTTTGAGGACAGGGTTCTCGATATGCCTGATGTTGATGGTATCATTCGGCTTGCCCGTATCGTACACTACTTTGCCAATAACCCCTGCCGTAAGCAAGAGATAACCCACAAAAAAGTACAACGTGTATTGATGCTGCTTGCGCACTGGCAAAGCCCGCCAACGCTCATCGAGCTTATCAAAAAACCTGTCCATAGTTGCTCTTAATTTTTTCATACTTTAATGATTTTCGGTTATCGCATTTTAAACCGCCTTTTCGGGGAAGACAACTGTTCTTTAGGTTTGTCAGACACTTGGGCAATGGCTTCTTTCCTTGTCGGAACCGAGCTTGTAGAGAGGTCTGTCAGTTTGGATTGTTTCAATAATTGCCCGTATTGGTCTATCCTTTCAATATTCATCTTCTGTACATCAAAAAGACCGTCTTCATACTTTACCCACATATTGCATTCAACCTTTGGCTTATCATCGCCATTCCATTGCAGGTAAGTTGTCAGCATCATAATGTTGGGCAACATCGGTTTATCCATCCCATTTTTACAAGCCTCTAAAAACCTGCTGATGCTGTCTTTGATTTTGTCGGCATAAGCTGCCTCCGTTTGGAAATAACCGTCATACCCTTTATCGGTCAGCGTTTTTGCGAATGCGTCTAAATCAAGTAACTGTTTCATATCCTTAATTTTTAGCGTTCGATAACTTCGATGTCTTTGTTTTCTACTACCGCAAACTTTTCGATGTTAAATCCCTGCGGGTTGTTATCCGAACGAACGGAGTTGACGAGATAGCAGGAAGTAATCAGGTTACGGCGTGTTACGTTGCTCGAACGGATGATGAACTGTTTGGCATAGGTGCGCACTGCATAGGGGTAATTGTCGAAATTGCACACCACACTATCTACCTCAATTCGTTGCTGAACATTACCCGAAATGATACGGCTGTAATAGCCCTTTTCAGACAGGTCTTTGTAATAGTCGAAAGCTGATTTATCGGCAAGGTTGAACGCCCTGCTCATATTGCTTTCAATAGCGTTCTTATCGGGTGCAAGCGTGAAGAACAATTCGTGAAATCTCCTGACGTGTTCCCTTGCTTCCACAGGTCGGTTAATACTGGCATCCTGCGACAAGGCAAGCATCAGTGATTTGCCATTATCCAGCACATAGATTTTTTGCCTTTGTTCATTTGCAAAGCTGTACGATTTCCACACGGCAAATCCTACTACGCCTATGCAGAGAACGGCAAACACGATGGCATATAAACGTATCTGCCGAAAGCTGTTTTCTATATTTCTTAGCGTTTTAAATTCCATTTTTAAGAATGATTATTGTTTTACATTATTTTTTAAGTAACTGACCGCCGATGTTTCCAACCGTTGAACCAGCTCCGGCTCCGGCAAGGTTTCCTGCTTTCATTGCTGTTGAGTTTACATTGCGGGTAAAGTTTCCTGCGCCTCCAGCTTGGATTACCCAGCCTGTTACTGTCGGGATAGTGAAGTACCCGATGATGCCGATAATCATAAAGATGATGTACACCGTATTGGAGGTGTCGGGTATATAGGTCGGGTCTGAAAGCATTGCTATATCCTTTTCCAGTATCAGCGATTGTATCCTTGCCAGCATCGAACTGAACAAATCGGAAACAGGCAACCACAGGTAAACGCTCACATACCTCGTGAGCCACTGCGTGAGCGTGGACTGAAAGCCGTCCCATACGGAAATTGCAAAGGCAATCGGTCCGAGTATGGAGAGGACTATCAGGAAAAATGTTCTTATGGTATCAATAACCAAAGCCGCCGCCTGAAAGAGTATCTCCAGTAGATTGCGAAACCAATCCTTTATGGCTTTTTCTATTTGATAAGCACCCCTGTCCATATACATACCCGCCATCGTGCCGATGTCGGAGGGCGACCAGCCCAATTCATCCAGCTTCTTGTCAAACTCTTCGTCCGATACCATATAGGCGGTTTCGGGATTTCTGACCATTGCTTCATATTCCAGTTGGTCTTTCTGCTGTTGCAGCTTGTTCAGGTCAAGCACCTGGTCTTCGAGTATGGAATGTGTTCCCGTTACAACGGGGCTTAGCACTGCATTGATAGTTCCCAATACAATGGTTGGGAAAAACATAATGCAAAGCCCCAAAGCAAACGGGCGTAACAATGGGAACATATCAATAGGTTCGGCACGGCTTAAAGCCTGCCAAACCTTTAATGCCACATAGAATAATGCACCCAATCCCGCAAGACCTTTAGCCACTGCCGCCATATCGCCTGCAAGCGGCATCATATCGTCATAAAGCGAACGCAGGAGTTCGTGAAGATTATCCCATTCCATTGTTACCAGTATTTTTGGTTAGCAGTTCCGTATAGGTCAAGCACCCTTTTGGCATCGTTTTTCTTTTTCGCTCTCAGGTAGCTTACAGAAATATTTTTGTTGGTGTAATAGCGTACAAGACTGTGGTAGTCTTTTACTTCTTTGTACACACGGTCGATGATGTCCATACGCTCTTTGTCGTTCAGCGAAAGGCTGGATGAGGTTACGATTTGCTTCAGTTCTTTCAGCAGTTCGGTACTTTCATTGAGCAATGCGGAGTAGCCGTTACCGATAGCGGTCAGCTCTTGCGGCGAGAAATTGGGGTCGTTCATCATCTTGCCGAAATTCTGCACGTACATTTCCGAAACATCGCCTACCAGCAAAACCGTTTGCTGCACCTTACGGGCATCTTTCACAAGGTTGTTGACGGCTTTCAGCTTGTCGTAATATTCCTTGCCCTGTTCGTACACTTTCTTCACTTCGTTGAAGTTCTTAACCACATTGCTTACGGTGGAAGAAGTCTGTACGATTTCATTCGCACTGTTGAGAATGCCCGATGCAAGGTTTGCGGGGTCGGTTACTACCCATTGGGCTTTTGCGGACGGTGCAACGGCAAGCATTAGTGCCGTACACACCATAAAAAGGATTTTTTTCATTTTCTTGAAATTTTAAATTGTTAATGACTATTGATTTGAATTGTCACGCCGTTGCATAGCGATATGCTTAATGGCGAGTTCCACGTTTCCGTCCAGTTCAGCAGCGAGCTGCATTACTTCCATTTTTTCGGTTTCTTCGGTGGTATAGGCGAGGTATTCCTCCAAACTAACTTCGGTGGCATAGACTGCCGAGTGCGTACCACCTAAACCAATCCAGACTTCTTTGTAAAGCCTTGATGGGTCGTTGTTCATATTGATAGAAAGTACCTGCCCTTTCTCCTTATCGGTAAGCCCCAGCATTGCCTGTATATCGTCAAACTTATTCATATACTTGCGCTGGTCTAAGAGGATTTTACAATCGGAGTTGTTGATGATACTTTCTTTCACAATGGGCGACTGGATAATATCATCGACCTCTTGCGTTACGACAATCGCTTCTCCGAAGAATTTGCGAACGGTCTTAAAGAGGTACTTGATGTATTCCGCCATTCCCTCTTTGGCAATCGCTTTCCAAGCCTCTTCAATCAGGATGAGCTTACGGATACCTTTCAGTCGGCGCATCTTGTTGATGAACACCTCCATAATGATAATCGTGACTATGGGAAAGAGGATTTTGTGGTCTTTGATGGCATCAATTTCAAACACGATAAAGCGTTTGGAAAGCAGGTCTAACTGCTTGTTTGAGTTCAGCAGGTAATCGTATTCGCCGCCTTTGTAATAAGGCTCTAATACGTTGAGGAAATTGGCAATGTCAAAGTCTTTTTCCCTTACCTGCTTTTGCTCCAATACCTTGCGGTAATCGCCTTTTACATACTCGTAGAAGCCGTTAAATGATGGGTACACGTTTTCCGTTTTGATACGCTCGATATAACCGCTAACGGCATTGGATAATGCCACTTCTTCCGAACGGGTCGGCGGTTCATCGTCCCTTTTCCAAAGCGTTAGTATCAAAGTTTTGATACTTTCACGCTTTTCAATATCGAACACGCCGTCATCGGTATAAAAAGGGTTAAAGGCAATGGGATTGTCTTCGGTATAGGTAAAATAAACCCCGTCTTCGCCTTTGGTTTTCCCCTTAATCAATTCGCACAAACCCTGATAGGAATTACCCGTATCTACCAACAGTACGTGTGCGCCCTGCTCGAAATACTGCCTTACCATATGGTTTGTGAAGAACGATTTACCCGAACCTGACGGACCAAGAATGAATTTGTTCCGGTTCGTGATAATGCCACGCTTCATTGGCAAATCTGATATATCCAAATGGATAGGCTTGCCTGTAAGCCTGTCCGCCATTTTTACCCCGAATGGGGACGGCGAATTGTGGTAATTGGTTTCTTCGGTAAAGAAGCATAAGGCTGGCTCTATGAACGTGTAAAAACTTTCCTCTGCCGGAAAGTCGCCGGCATTGCCCGGCATTCCAGCCCAATACAACGTGGCAACATCCGTAGTGTTGTGGCGTGGCTTACACTCCATCAGTGCTAACGCACTACCGCAATCATTCTTTAGCTGTTTGAGTTCGGCAGGGTCTTCCGACCACGCCATAATATTAAAATGCGCACGAACAGAGGAAAGCCCGAACGAATGTGCTTCGTTCAGGTACTTTTCTATCCACTCTTTGTTGATTTGGTTGGCACGGCTGTACCGAGCCAATGAGTGCATATTCCTTGCTGATTTTTCAAACTTTTGCAGGTTCGCTTCGCTGTTATCCAAAAACAAATACTGGTTGTAGATATGGTTGCAGCTCAACAACAACCCCACAGGTGCAGCGAACGACAAACGGCAGTCGCTACGGTCGGTAGATAGCTTTTCAAAACGTGTATCTGCCGATACCGTTCCGGGCAAATCGTCCGTATCGGACAGGGTGTGCAAAGACAACCTTTTGTTTCCGATACGGACTTCTTCAGCACCGAGTGCGATGTCCTGCATCGGCGTTCCTGCTTCCCTCGAAAGGGTAAAATACTGTTCCAGCAATCCTTGCTTTTCATTTGTACCGATGATGTCTTCTTCGCTCAATCGTTGCAGGCTCACAAAACCGCTATCGTTCACAATACGCTCAAACTGTGCTACGGCTTCCATAAAGCGATGTATCGCTTCCTTATCCCTGATTTCCTTTGGTATGAGTGTGCCTTTGCAAAGCGAACTGAAGTTGCTTTGCATACGCATACGCTCTTTGGTGGTTTTTGTCAGGAACAGGTAGCAATAGTGGTTCAGGAATGGTCGCTCGTTGAAATGGCGTTGATAAGATTTCGATAAAAAACTCTGATCTTCCTGTGCCAAATCGGGGGCGTAGCTTTCTTTGATGTACCAATCCTGTTTGTGAATGACCGTAAAATCGGGTAAGGTCTTAATCGCCTTGTGCCAAGCGGAGTGAATGGCTTCATATTCCGCAGAAGCTACCGTGAACAGTTCCGGTAAACGCACTTCAAAACAGGCGGTAATGTCCGCATCTTTGGAAAGTATGCAGTTGTTCTCTACTGCCAGCAATGGAAATTTGCTTTCCAAAGTGGAGGTCTTTGCTACATTTCTCATACGGCTTTTGGTTTAGAAGTGAATTTTAAATACCTGTGTACAGGCTTGCGGCAGATGATGTATCGAGGATGCCGTTTTCTTGCACCCACTTTCATCAGCCCGTGTTCGCCGTACTTTTGGTTCAGTGAAAAGGTCTGCCATACGATGAGCGAAGCACCCCCTGCTCCGATGAACAGGCAGATGTAAGAGTTTACGCCTGCCATATACAGTATCATCACGAGAATAAGCGTACCGAGCAGTCCGCCTGCGAAAATGAACAGGTATTGCGCTTTCAATCCTTTGAACTCTACTGTACGCCCAATGCCTTTGTTAATATTGTAACTATTCATAAGCAAAGGATTACAGGAAGAATGAACGCAGGATGGTAGCGGCAACAATCAGGAAGATACACGCACCAAACCAGCTTGCCGCAGTCTTGCTCGTGTCAGGGTCGCCGGAGCTGAATTTGTTATACACCTTAACGCCTCCGATGAGCCCAACCACCGCACCGATGGCGTAGATTAATTGGGTGGCGGGGTCGAAATAGCTTGTTACCATTTGAGTAGCTTCGTTGATACCTGCCGAACCGTTTCCCTGTGCGAACGCACCAATTCCTGACAGCATCGCCACGGCTGCCAGCAAAACTTTTTTTCTCTGTTTTTCCATAATTGAAACACATTTATTTGTTACATTTTATCCCGCACCTTGCGAGCTTTCGGGACAAATGTCTTGTGGAAAAAGAGGCGTTATAAGAAAGTGGCAGTCAAAGGAAGTGTTTGGCTGTGAGTGGCTTTGTTGGTGGGAATTTTCAGAACGAGAGTGGAAATTTTCAAATGCTTTTTATACAATTTACAGTTGGTTCAATGCAACTTTTAAATTACATTTGTACATTCGTAATAAAGTCAATTTTAATCCTTTTTGAGATGAAAATATCAGGCAGACATATTGGAGAAATGCTGAAGGAAGCCAGAGAACAAAGACAGCTAACTCAAGAACAATTAGCCCAAAAAGTGGGTAAGAAAAGGAGTTACATTTCTAAGGTTGAAACTGATTATGGCAATAATATCAAACTTCAAACCCTTAAAGAGATAGTAGAAAAGGGATTTGACGGTACAGTTAAAATTAATTTGGAACTCTGATTTGTATATGGATAAATTATTGAAGAACGCTTTTAAAATGCAAATTCAATCCAAAGAAGGATTTGAGTTCGAAGAATTTATTGATGAACTGTTTCTTTTGAAATATGGCGTTGATAACTATACGCCCATTAGAAGGAATAAGGATAAAGGCAATGACGGTACTATTTTACCCGAACAAAAAATATTGGCTTGTTACGCACCAAGAAAATATAGCAAAACTGATTTTGAAACGAAAGTTTTAGGGGCAACAAACAAAGAAGGAGATTTCGAAAAATACCAGAAAAACTGGAAAGACAAATTTCCAAATTGGGAAATGTACGTAAACCACGAAGTATCACCGGAACAATTTACGCTAATTCAGAGTTTGGACGGCGATACTTCGATTAAGGGTATAGACCAAATTCTTTCTATTGTTGATGAACTTGTATCAAGTAAAAAAAGAAAACTTGCAGCTTATTTGGGGATTGAGAACTTTTTTATACAGGACTATATTCAGGAAATTATTAATGACTTATTGAATGCTTCAAGCGAAGAAGATAAGGCTCTGCATTTCGACAGGAAATCATTAGTCCCTCCCCAAAAGAAAATCGAACTCAACTTTGAGCAGGAAGATTGGGATGGAATGAACTCGGAAATGGTACTGGTTATGGCAGAATTTAACACGATTACCAATATACTTTCGGGATATAACGATGATGAGATTAATACCCTGAAAAGAAGAGTTATAAATGATTACAATAAACTTTCAGGAAATTTCAAGGATAGATTATATAATCTAACCGACCAATATACAACAGCATATGGAAACATTAAAGATGATGAATATGTGAAGTGTGTAAAATCTATATTGCTTTATATGTTTGAGCAGTGTTTAATAGGCAGAAAAACAGAAAATGAACTATGATATTACCGCAGCCAGAAAGCAATCTTAAAACCAATCTTATGGTATTGGGAGCAGATATTATTAGTATTATGGGCAATTCCCCTTTTAAAAACAAATATACCATCGTGGATGATATAATGAATAAGTTTTTAAACAGGGATAAAGATAGAACACCCGACCTTTTTCTGTATGCTTTAACCTTTTTGCATACAATTGGCAGTATTGAGAAAAAAGGATATAAAATTAAATTGGTAAAGAAAGAAAGCCAAGAAGAAAATCAAACAAGTTTATTCGACAATGTTAATTAGAATATATTCAGAAACCAACCTTATAGATGCTGTTCCATTTCACAATGGAATAAACATCATATTGGGCAAATACTCTGGGGATAAAGAAGCACGAGGGATTAATGGTATTGGCAAATCTACGTTGGTCAGGCTTGTTGATTTTACCTTACTAAGCGGTAAAGCAGAAAAAAGATTTGCTCAAAAAAAGTATGACTTTTTACGTGAGGATGAACACACGATTACTTTAGAAATTGAAGTACAGGAACAAAAATATTTTCTCAAGAGGGGCTTTGCCGATACAAAAAAAATATTTTTCGGGAAGCGACCGGATGCTCTCGATGAATATGAAAAATCTGAAATGCCGAAATTGCTGGAAGGGATATTTTTTCCGACAGAGAACAACGAAGTATTCTTTGAGGGAAAAAGATATGGAACGTTGATGGAATTTTTTGTTAAGGATGACTTGCAAAGTCAGCAGAGAGTTGACCCTTTAAATTTTGTTTCTTATAACGCCAATGCAAGAGAAAAGGCGTTGTATAATTTTTATTTGCTTAATCTCCCGACTAAAACACTTTTAAAATATAACGAAGTTTCTTCTGAATATGAAAGATACAATAATACAGTAAAATCATTATCAGAAAAGGTTAAGGCAGATACAGGGAAAGATATTCAGGAGTTTAGAACCGAGCGGCTAAAAATCGAAAAAGATATTGTAGCACTTGAGAATAGCCTGAAAGAGTACAACTTTCTTGCTAATCACAAAGAGATAGAGCAAAAGCTAAATCAGGTTATATCTGAAATTAACGAGCAATCTGTCATCTATCATAATACAAACCGTAAATTAGAAAAACTCAAATCCTCTTACAATGATGTAACATCTATCGACCTGGACAAAATTCGTAAGCTCTACAATGAAACCGTATCTACATTTGGCAACTTTGTAAAAAAGAGTTTAGATGAAGTTATAGACTTTAAAAAACAACTTCTGGCGAATAGAAATAAATATTTATTGGAAGAAGAAAAGAAATTACAATCATCAATAGACCAAAGTTTAACACAGCTTGAAAAATTAGAAAAGAACAGGAGCCAATTATTTTCATTGCTAAAAGAGAGAGGTGCATTGGACAGGATTGAGAGTACCTACGAAAGATTAGTGAATGAAAAAACACTTTTAGAACGGAACACCTCAATTGTAAGGGAAATTGACGAAATAGAGGAAATATTAGGAAATTCCAATATTGTCATTGCAGAATTAAAGAGAGATATTGTTAGTGAACTAAATAAGCAACAAACCTATCTTGATGAGTTGAGATTATTATTTCAGCAAATTCTTGAAAATGCTATCTATTTGGATGAAGAATTTGATAATTCTTATTTTAATATCACATTAAACTCTACTTCGCCAAGAAATCAGTTGCCATTTAAAATAAGTCTGGAAATTCCAAAAGCAGATGCTTTGGGACAGGAACGTTTGAAAATTGTAGCGTATGATTTAATGGTATTCTTAAAAAGCAGGATTGATAAACGCAATATCCCTGATTTTCTTGTACACGATGGTGTATTTCACGCCATATCATACAAAACAATATCCAATGTCCTGAACTATATGTACCACAAATCGAACGAGCTGCATAACTTTCAATATATACTTACTTTCAATGAAGATGAAATTGATTTAAACGGCGATGAAAATAAGTTTGGAAAGTTTGATTTTGATTGGTCAAAACAAGTGATTGCTGAATATTCAGATACCGAACAGGAAACAATTTTTAAACGATTTTTTTAGATGGCGAACTATCAACTACCTCCTTTAAAAGATGAAAGGTTATTTGAGGAACTTACTTGTGATTTATTCAATTTTGTAGAGAATACTTCGTCATATGAGAATACAGACTTTCAGACGTTTGGTGTAAAAGGACAAAATCAGAAAGGAATTGATGTCTTTTCTACTAAAACCAAAACGGTTATTCAATGCAAATTGAAGAGCATTGGAAGAAAGGATGAAACTATCAGGAAAAATCTAATTCAGGATATAAACACCGATTTAGAAAAATCGAGGGACTTAGCTATTGATTTCGACAAATTTGTTTTTGTTTCTACCTTCCGTGACGATGTGCAAATACAGGAATACCTCAATCAAATCAGAAAAGAAAAGGAACTTCCATTTCATTTATATTATTGGGGATGGGACACCGTTACAAAGCATATTGAACAATCAGAGGCTTTGCTACATAAGTATTTTCCAAAGTTTGTAAAAAAATCCAAGCCTGTAAAAGCAAAAATTGAATTACCTGACGGAGCATTGGGGAAAGAGCTTTCTAAGAAGAACTATATTGATTATTTAAAAAAAAGATATGGCGATTGGAAACAAATTGAACTAAGTAAAAAGGGAGAAAAATTCAACTGGGCTGCTTTTACTATTTCATTATCTAAAAGATATAAAGCATCAGGAATTAATTATATTGATGTTCGGCATTTTGATGATTTAGCATCCTATCTAAAAAGCCGGATTGATTGCACAATTATGGGAAAAGTGAACAAGTCTAAAGGAATAAAAAACTATTCTGCGTTTGAAGAGTTCTCGGAAAACGGAATTTAAAAAGACAAAGGGAAGTCTATAAGAACTCCCCAATGTCAAAATTCCCCAAATCATTTTTCCGCAAGGTGGAAGAACCGGGTTCTGTTTCAGTTGAAAGGCTACTATCCAAAAGCTCGGCTATCTTTCGGGAAGCATCCGCCACAGAATTTTCCAATAGGCTGAATAGTTCGGTTCCCTGTAATTTCTGAACTATGGCTACCGCTGTTTCCTTTTGGGCTGTTTCCAATTTTTCTTTTTGGAGCAATACCCCCACGGAGCTTAGTTCTTCGAAGGTAACCCCTTGGGCAAAACCGTCATCGCCATTGGGTATTCCGTACCTGTTCCAGTCTTCTTCCTCATCTTCCAAATCAGGTATATTGCTGAAAACTTCGTCCAGTTCTTCCTGCGGAATTTGAATGCTGACGTTTTCGTTTTCGTCATATTCAATGTCTAAATTATCAAGGTTTATCTCCACTTCCTCTATTTGGCTTTCATTGGCAGTGTTTGGCACTGAATGGCTTAATTTCGGTTTAGGCTGCCCCATAATATCGGGAAGGTGCGGATTGATTTTTCCCTTTGTCGGCTTTTGCTCCGACCTTTTCTTAATGACAATCTTGTCCTGCAAAAGCAAGGCAATGACTATCAGCAGGCATATTACAATTACAATCTCCATAGCTCCAATTATTAAATGGGTTTATACTTATCGTTATAGCTCTTGGTAATCTGTTCGCCAAATTCCTGAAAGTGATAATCCAACAGGTTATCCAAATAAGCGTAAATACTAATCTTGTCTTCACCAATTACTTGTATAATACGTGTCAGCTTTTCGTGAAACTCTGGTCGGATATAGACCGTTTTCCCATCACGGGCATTGGTTTCCGACTTTTTGAAAAAGATACTTTCGTAATCGGCTTCGGTTGCCTTTTTGGTCCTGCTCTTCTCTTTAACCGCAGGCTTTTCCCTTGTCGGTTCTTCCCGCACACTTACTTTCTGCTCCGGTTCATCGGCGGTTTCTGGCGGAAGCTGTAAGCCCTCTTTTTTTACACCATCTACCATCAGGTTCATCATCAGCTCCTCGTTAATATCGGGCGTTACTTTTTTCTTATTGTCTTTCTCCATAGGACTATAATTGAATGATTTTTAAAAATTCGCTCATAAACTCGTCCAACTGGCAGGCTTTCATCAGCCGCTCATCGGGCGGCATCAGGGTTGAGCGAAATATGGTTTTGCTGTTTACTTCGCTTTCCTTGCGGAAGCGTGTGCTGTTTTTGATTTGGCTTTGCATCAGGCTTAACCCTAACTGTTCGATAAGCTGATTATATATACCGTATAGCGGGGTACTTTCCCTTCCATCCACTTGGTTCCAAAACAGGTTAATGGTTTTTATATCGGTTTCTCCTTTCTTCATAATCACGTCCTGCAAAAGCTGTGTGAAAATGAGCGTACTTTCCATTACCACACGGTCTGCCGTAATGGGCGTAAAAATGTGGTGCATTCCTGCCAGTGCTTTCAGGATGCCGGGTGTGTTCACCGTTCCGGGCAGGTCAAAGAATACCACATCAAGTGGCACTGAAGAGCTGCTTACAAATTCGTGGGCTTCTTCCAGTACGCTGTTTGCCTTGTGCTGTATTATTGGATAGGCTTTTTTGTTGATAGTGGTAAATTGTTTGTACGCCAGCTTTTTCAAAGCCTCGTTTTCCATTATCATTTTCAAATCACGGTCTTTCATTTTCATCAGGCTGTGCTGTGGAAAATCCGCATCGAATACGGCAACATTGTAGCCTAACCGGTAGTGCATTGTACTTGCAACAAGCGTAGTAAAGGTGCTTTTACCTACACCGCCTTTTTGGGATGAAAAGGCGATAAATACTGGTTTTTGTTTTTCGTTCATATTACAACTGTTTTTACTTATTTATATACTCAATTACTTATGTCCGTATCTCCGCAGGCTTCTACCTATATCATCCTGTACATAGGCATATAGGTATGTAATTACTTAGGCAGGTATGCGCTCCATTAGCGATGTACCTGAATACTTCTTTAGGATTGTATGCAGATATGCAGGTTTGCATCTGCATATCTGCCGATATGCGTACCTGCATTTTTACTTGCTCAACTATCTGTTCAGGTATGTCGGCAGGTATTTTTCTATCTCCGTACAATTGCACTTAGCTACTTTTTTAATCAGGTACTTATGTTGTTACCTGCATACTTATCTGCGCCCTTATCTCTGTTTCTATGTACAAAGAAATGCAGATAGATAGGTGCTTATTTCATTGTGGCAGTGTTTGGCGTTCAAAGGCAGTATTTGTCCGGGTATCGCATTGCAATACTCTTAATAAGAGGTAGTTACTTTGTAGAATGATTTTTATTAACGGATTTATGCAAGCATATTTTGACAAATCGGAAAAAATGGGGAACGGCATCGAGCCGTTTTTCCCTGTTACATTCAATCCGTCCCGCAGGGCGGATTTTTGTGTTCAACAGAACACGGCAAGTTGTGTTCTCAGCATCTCAAAAGTATTTTCCGATGCAGAACAACTTGCCCTTGCAGGGGGCTGGAAAACACCTTCCGAAGTCAGGGTTTTGTATAGGTTAAAAATGGATTTATTATGAACGAGAACAACAAAAGACAAGTGAGAAAACCCATTGGTCGTCCACTTAAAACAGACCCAGCGATATTCAGGTATTCGCTTTCTCTTAACGAAGAGGAAAACGCCAAGTTTCTTGCCCTGTTTGACCAGTCGAATATGGATGTAAAGGCACACTTTATCAAATCCCGCATCTTTGACAAGACGATAAAGACCATTCAGATTGACAAAGGAACGGTTGATTTTTATATGCGGCTGACCTCTTTTCACAGCCAGTTCCGCAACGTTGGCGTGAATTACAACCAGATTATTAAGCTGCTTTACAAGAATTTTTCACAGAAAAAAGCATCGGCTTACCTCTTTAAGCTGGAAAAACAGACGGCTGAAATGGCGATGTTATGTAGAAAAATCATTGAACTGACCGAAGAATTTGAAGCAAAATACCTCAAAAACCATTCTAAAAAGTGATAGCAAAAATCGGTAGGAGCGGAAATTTATATGGTGCATTGGCATACAATAACCTGAAAATTGAAAAAGAAAACGGACAAATTCTGTTTGCCAATAAGATGATTGAAACCGCAAGCGGTCAATATACGGTTGCGCAATTAGCCCAATCTTTCGCTCCTTATCTGATAGCCAACCGCAATACCGAGAAACATACGCTGCATATTTCGCTCAATCCCGACCCGAAAGACATCGTAAATGATGATAAATTTCGGGAAATGGCACAGCAGTATATGCGGGAAATGGGTTACGGCGAGCAGCCTTTTATTGTATTCAAGCATACTGATATTGACCGCAGCCACATTCACATCGTATCGGTATGTGTGGACGAGCAGGGCAAAAAGATTTCGGACAAATTTGAGAAAATGCGGTCGATGAATGTATGCCGGGAACTGGAAAAACAATATCATTTAATACCGGCTACGGACAAAGAACGTAACCAGACTGATAAGGTTTTCCGTCCGGTAGATTATCGGGCGGGCGATGTAAAAAGCCAAATAGCTTCGGTCGTTCGCCACCTGCCGAACTACTACCAATACCAAACTTTGGGCGAATACAATGCCCTGCTTTCCCTGTTCAATATTACCACCGAGAAAATAGAGGGCGAATTACAAGGAAAAATGCAGCAGGGCTTATTATATATTCCGTTGAATGAAAAAGGCGAAAGAGCCGGGCATCCGTTCAAGGCTTCCTTGTTTGGCAAGAGCGCAGGGCTTCCGGCTTTGGAATTGCATTTTGCGAAATGCAAAACGGCATTGAAAGACAATCCTACCAAGCAGACCCTAAAATCTGCCGTTACCATAGCCCTGAAAACCACAAGCGATGAACAGGCATTTAAAAAGCAGTTAGGAGAACAGGGCATTAACATAGTAGTGCGCCGGAATGATACAGGACGTATTTACGGTATCACTTTTATTGACCACAATTCCAAAACGGTTTGGAACGGTTCACGTTTAGCAACAGAGCTTTCTGCCAATACCTTTAATGATTACTGGAATAACAACATTAAGCCGGAGATAAAAGAGCCTGATAAGCTAATACCGAAAATAGCAAGGACAAATGATGCAGATCTTCCTGCGGAAGAACCCCACCATTTGTTTGATTTTGTTACTACCGATAAAAATGAAGACGGGTTGGTTGAAGCGTTGGGCGGTTTGCTCATTCCCGAAGCACAGGGCGAGGATTACGAGGAACAGGATTTTGCCAATAGAATGAAAAAGAAAAGGAAGCGCAAACGAGGTCAGTAACAGGTTTTTCTTTGCCTATTATGTAGAAACTTTCAGCCCCAACGCATAGCTCCAATGCAAAATCTTAGGTGCAGTAGGTGTTTTGAATTGATAAATACCGTAGATGTATAATGCGGAAAGTACAAACGCTCCCCAGCTTAGCCCGATACACCATATACTATCTCGTTCTGTCACGCTGAACATACCAGCTACTATTGATTTTATAATGAATGCAGGAACAATGCAGCATAATAAAACACAGATAGCCCACGGTAATATCCATAGCCTCTGGTTCTTTCTCCGTAATCCTATAATAGTTCCTTTCAAAAAATAAACGATGCAGAAGATGAGGTAGGCAAATAATAGGGAGAATGCCCAAATCTTAAAGTTATCAGTTTCTTTGCCCCACAATTTTTGCGACAGCAAAAACCCGGCGTAAAAGAACACGCCGAAAATAGCCGCTATTTTTAAGCCGAAAAGAAAAAACTTTATTATCCCAGACATTAATCCGGTGGCAGCTTGGCTTTCACCTCTTTTCCGAATTTCATATTCTTCTTCAGTTTCTCCGGGATAAGCATCAGGATTATTCCAATTCATAGCATTCCTCTTTTAAATCTTGCTTGTTCCAACAGACGAGAATAGCAAAATGGTTTTCACGAGTATAAATTTAAAAAAAATCATTGGATTACCTGAACGGTATTGAAGGCTTTATAGCCTCTTAATGCCAAACACTGCCATTCACTGCCACATTCTTATAGCCACACAACACAGCTTCTAAATTCACGCCCGAACATTTAAAATTTTACAAAAATGCAGGGAGAAGACGATTTAAGAGGACTTGCCAAGATAATGGCTTTTATGCGGGCAGTAAGCATCATCATAGTGCTGATGCACCTTTATTGGTTCTGCTACGGTTTCTTTATAGAGCGTGGCTGGACATTGGAGTTAATCAATAAAATATTAGGCAACTTTCAGCGAACGGCAGGGCTGTTTTCGCATACCTTATATACCAAAGTCTTCGCTTTGGTTTTGTTGGCTTTGAGCTGTTTGGGAACAAAGGGCGTTAAAGATGAGAAGATAACCTGGTCTAAAATCTATGTGGCTTTAGCAATCGGTATTATCCTGTTCTTTCTGAATTTCCCTTTACTAAAGCTACCGTTATTAATCGCTACATTTCTGTATATCTTAACCACAGGTTTAGGGTATATCGCCTTAATGGTCGCTGGCGTTTGGATGAGCCGTTTGCTTCGCAACAACCTGATGGACGATGTTTTCAACAACGAGAACGAGAGCTTTCAGCAGGAAACCAAGTTGATGGAAAACGAATACTCTGTCAATCTTCCCACGAAGTTTTATTACAAAGGAAAATGGAACAACGGCTGGATTAACATCGTCAATCCATTCAGGGCATCAATTGTGTTAGGCACTCCGGGTTCGGGTAAATCGTATGCGATTGTAAATAACTACATCAAGCAGCAGATAGAGAAAGGTTTCAGTATGTACATATACGATTTCAAGTTTGACGACCTTTCTACCATTGCCTACAATCATTTACTGAAGCACAGGGACAAGTACAAAGTACAGCCAAAATTTTACGTGATAAATTTTGACGACCCACGCAAGAGCCATCGTTGCAATCCACTCAATCCCGATTTTATGACCGACATATCCGATGCTTACGAAGCGGCTTATACCATAATGCTAAACCTCAACCGAAGCTGGATACAGAAGCAGGGCGATTTCTTCGTAGAAAGCCCAATTATCTTATTGGCTGCCATTATTTGGTATCTGAAAATCTACGAGAATGGTAAGTATTGTACGTTCCCACACGCCATTGAATTGCTGAATAAAAAGTATTCGGACGTGTTCACGATTTTAACCTCTTACCCCGATTTGGAAAATTATTTGTCGCCCTTTATGGATGCGTGGCAAGGCGGCGCACAAGACCAGTTACAGGGACAAATTGCATCGGCAAAAATTCCTTTATCAAGAATGATTTCGCCGAGCCTTTATTGGGTGATGACAGGCGATGATTTCACGCTCGACATCAACAATCCGAAAGAGCCGAAAATTTTATGTGTAGGCAATAACCCCGACCGTCAAAATATCTACTCCGCAGCATTGGGCTTATACAATTCAAGAATTGTAAAGCTCATCAACAAAAAAGGACAGCTTAAAAGTTCGGTTATCATAGACGAATTGCCCACCATTTATTTTCGGGGACTGGACAATCTTATCGCAACGGCGAGAAGTAATAAGGTAGCGGTTTGCTTGGGCTTTCAGGATTTTTCGCAATTGACGAGGGATTACGGCGATAAAGAAAGCAAGGTAATACAGAATACCGTAGGCAATATTTTTAGTGGTCAGGTGGTTGGAGAAACGGCAAAGAGCCTATCAGAACGCTTTGGTAAAGTGTTGCAGAAACGCCAAAGTATGACGATTAACCGCAACGATAAATCTACCTCTATCTCCACACAGTTAGACAGCCTTATTCCCGCTTCCAAAATCTCAACTTTAACGCAAGGGATGTTTGTCGGTTCTGTATCAGATAACTTTGATGAACGTATCGAGCAAAAGATTTTTCACGCCGAAATTGTGGTAGATAATGAAAAGGTAGCAGCAGAAAGCAAAGCCTATCAAAAGATACCGCAAATCTTATCTTTTGTAAATGAGCAGGGCGAGGATAAAATGAAGCAGGAAATTGAAAGCAATTACAAACAGATAAAATCTGATATACTGAATATTGTAGTCAGCGAAATGGAGCGTATCAAGAACGACCCGAACTTACAGCATTTGGTGCAGGAACAATAGCCGAATAGTGAAAGTTCTTTAAATGTTTTGGCAACAATCGCAAGAAATGCAAACTACTTCCCTCGTTTTGTAAAGTGTATGCAATGTAAACATTCAATCTTTGCCTTAGTAAATTATTAGAAGTGCGGGGACAGCACTATAATCACTGTCGAAAATAATATGAAAGGTAAAATTGTAATGTTAAGTGCGGCTTCTGTTCTTACACTTGGAGCGGCATTGCACGTAGGACACCAACCACCTGCTGACGGTATTTGCCCTTTGGGAAAAATCATTCACGGCAAACAATCGAGAGTTGCCGAAAGCAACAAAAAGGCGATTGAGTTTAATGCCGCAACTGAAAAACTTGTTGTTAAAAAATGATGAACGCAGTTACAGCAAAGAGTAACAATATAAGGTTGCTCTTTGCTTTTTTTAATTTAATCAGCTTACATATAAAATTATGTTTCACTTACATTTAGCAGGTCTTTTGACCTTTGAATTATTGACGTTGATTGCAGCCGTTTTTTTGAGGATTTACATAGACAGGCATTCGCTTGGAAAATGGTATCGCCATTTCAGTAAAGTCGTTCTTGTGATGCTTCACCTCATCCTTGTTGCAACCATTGTTCACGGCATTATTCATCATTTTCATTCAGGGCATCATACACCGCCACACCACAACGGAATGGAGCAGCACTCAAACCATTAGCCTGTATTTTGATTACCTTTGTAAGCGATGTTTGATATTTCAACGGAACATAAAAAGAAAATCAATGCAGTTATCAACTTCATTCAGCAAAACCCGCAAGAGGAGCTTTCGTTAGCACAACTTGCGGGCATCGCTAATTATTCGCCTTTTCATTTCCAAAAAATATTTAAGCAGGTAACTGGCGAAAGCCCGAAACAGTTTATCATAAAGGTAAGAATGATAAATGTTGCCCATTATTTGCTCACACATACGCACAAATCCATTACCGAAATTGCACTGGATAACGGTTTTGCTTCATCTTCTACATTTGCAAGGAGCTTTAGGAATTTCTTTGGTATTTCGGCAGAGGAATTGCGGAACATTCCGTCAAAAGACCACACGACTATTACAAAGTACCTGAAGCATATAAAAATCAATGGGAACTTTTTCGTAAATGATAATAACGGCAGGGAAAAGGATTTGAGCATTGAAATAAAAAAAGCCCAATCGCTTAAAGTCATTTTTGTAAATGCACCTTTAACAGACATCGGAGAAATTCATAAGAGTTTCAAAAGAGTTATTCAGTTTGCAGAGGCAAGGGATTTACTGACTGTGAACACGCAATTTGTCGGCATTGTCAATCCACACGCAGGCATATATCAGGCAGGAATAACGTTACAGGCACATCAGGAGATACCCAAAGGCATTGATATACTAAACATTGACGGCGGAAAGTTTGCCGTATGTGGCATTACAGGCGATACAAAACAAATATTCCATACTTTTCACAGCTTATACGAATGGCTGCATCAAAGCCCTTACAGGATTAAACAACCTTTTGCATTTGAGATTTTACCGCAAAGCCCGCTGACAAATCCTTACGAAAATATGGAGAGAGCAATCCATATTCCTGTTGAGCCTGTGTAAAAGGCTTTTTAAATTTAAGCATCTGCCATTGTAATATTTTATTGGGGGCTAAATTCATTTTTTTGCACCGAATTATTACCAAATGAACTTATTTGTATATCTTTGCCATAATGTTGCGTAAATATATTGCCATATTGTTTTTAATTGCTGCCCAATTAGTTATTTTGGGGCACGGCATTGTATCGCACCACCACCACGCAGATATTGCCAATGACGGGCATCAGAATGGCAACAATCATCATAACAATAGTAAAGAAACACCTTTAGAGCTTGCCTTTTCGGGTTTTATACACGCTGGCGAACACGTATCTTTTACTAATTCAAGCGAAACCAGAATTGTTATTTCAAAGGATGATGTAAAATCAATCAAGGCTTTACCGATTGATTTCATTCCGCCTGTTGAATATATAGTTGTCTATCAGAAACACACGTTTCCACCTGATGGACACTTTATTTATTTACCACCGCTCCTCGGAGCATACACCCTTCGGGGACCTCCCTCTTTCATCGTTGCTTAACTTTCATTCTCTGAAAGTTAAAATTTGAGTTACGCCCAATCCTACGGGCGAATTATTTCTTTTTTAATATCAAATTTATTTTAACGATGAAAAAATCATTCATTATAGCGGCATTTGCTGCACTTGCGTTTACAGCTTGCAATAACAGCGAAAAATCTTCTTCGGATAATTCAAATTCAGAACAGGAACTAACAGCTCCGGCAGTCAATCAGGACAGCATTGACAAGGCTCACGGTCATTCCCACGACCCTGCGGGTAATCATACACCTGCTGACAGCACAGATAAATCTGCTGCGCAGCCTAAAGTTAATCAGGACAGCATAGACAAAGCTCACGGACACAAGCATTAATCCTTTTGGGGATTACGCTTAATCCGTGTGCATAATTGATTTCACAAACTGTACATCGTGAGATGTGTGTATTCACCTATGCACATCCTCGATGCTATGCTTTCAATTAACAAAAAATCCGGAAATGAAGTATATCAAAATTTTTCTATCAATAGCCCTACTGATATTGGTTTCAGGGGCGGCGTATGCTCACGGAGTAGATGAGGATACCCAGACATTTTTAAGCGGCAATTCGGGAGTAGCTTTCGTTCCTTTTCTGTATATCGGGGCAAAGCATATGCTCACCGGGTATGACCACCTGCTCTTTCTTGTAGGCGTTATCTTTTTTCTGTATCGCCCAAAAGAAGTACTGCTTTATGTGAGTTTTTTTACCATTGGTCACAGTATTACCCTATTGCTGGGTGTATTGGCAGATATGGCAATCAATGCCTATCTGATTGATGCCATTATTGCATTGTCTATCGTGTATAAAGGCTTCGATAATTTAGGAGGCTTTCAAAGGTTTTTAGGACGTCAGCCCAATACCAAAGCGGCAGTCTTAATCTTTGGACTTTTTCACGGGTTTGGTTTAGCCAGTAAGTTACAGGAATTGAGCTTTGACCGAACCGGCTTATTGACCAACCTGCTTGGCTTCAATATCGGTGTAGAGATAGGTCAGTTCATAGCCTTAGCCCTTGTATTGTTTATCATCACTAATTGGAGAAGGTCACCGAGTTTTCTAAAATTCTCAACAGTTACAAATATGTTGCTGATGGCAGCAGGCTTTTTATTATTCGGCTATCAGTTAGTCGGTTATTTTAACTCTTAACAAATATCAAAATGGCAGAAATAGCACATCAAATCTTAGATAAGAAATCCATTGTAAAGCAGGTCATTATTGCTTTGGTTATTGGAGCGGTACTCTTGGTAAGTGCCGTACTCCCGGCTGAATACGGGATAGACCCTTTGGGTATTGGCAAGGCAACAGGCTTTAGCAAGCTGTATGTTGGTGATGCAGGTACGGAAGCGTTGGCTTCGGGACCGCACAAGATACTAAAACTGGAAAATGTTGGCTCTCCGGCAGATGTTGCCAAACCAGCGGCGGCAGATAACCCGCCACCAGCCACTCAACTGGCAGAACGTACAGACGAGGTAAGCGTGGTTATTCCGGCAGGCGAAGGATTGGAATACAAAGTAAATATGTTGAAATACGGTCAGATGAAATATGAATGGATTACCGATAAAGGTGAGCTATACTTTGACTTTCACGGCGAAGTAAAGAACAACAGCAACTACTTTGAAAGCTATACTATTGCCTATTCCAATAATATGGTCGGCTCTTTAGTCGCTCCGTTTGAAGGTCCGCAGGGCTGGTATTTCAAAAACAATTCCAATGAGAACATTACTGTTAAAATCAAAATGAAAGGACAGTATCTTCTTAAACAATAAATATTCTAATAACATTATGATATGTTAAATAACATCATTCATTTTTCAATCAAGAATAAGTTGGTAATAGGATTATTTACCCTGGCATTAATTTGCTGGGGTTCCTATTCGCTTACCAAACTTCCTATTGATGCCACACCTGACATCACGGATAATCAGGTGATGGTCATTACTGTATCGCCTACACTGGCGGCGCAGGAAGTGGAACAGCTCGTAACCTTTCCCGTGGAGCAGACAATGGTCAGCATTCCGGGTATAAAGGATATGCGTTCCTTTTCCCGTTTTGGGCTTTCTATTGTTACCATTGTATTTGAAGAAAAGGTAGACATCTATTGGGGCAGGCAACAGGTACAGGAAAGGCTGACTATTGCAGCTAAAAATATCCCCGAAGGGGTGGGTACGCCTGAAATGGCTCCTGTAACCACCGGTTTGGGCGAAATCTACCAATACGTTATCCATCCCAAAAAAGGCTATGAAGATAAGTACGATGCCACAGAGTTAAGAACCATTCAGGACTGGATTATTAAACGGCAGCTATTAGGTACGCCCGGCGTGGCGGAAGTAAGTGGCTTCGGAGGGTTTGTAAAGCAATACGAAATCGCCATTGAACCTGACAGGCTTGCCAGCCAGAACATTAATATCTCCGATATTTTCACAGCACTGGAAAAAAACAACCAAAATACGGGAGGTGCATATATTGATAAAGGTCCGAATGCTTTCTTTATCCGAAGCGAAGGCTTGGTAAAGAACATTGAGGAAATCAAAAAAATTGTTATAAAAACCGAGGGAGGCGTACCCGTTTTGTTAAGAGATGTAGCCGAAGTTCGTTTTGGCAACGGTCCAAGATACGGAGCAGCCACACGTAACGGTGAGGGCGAAACCGTTACAGGTATCGTTATGATGTTGAAAGGAGCTAACTCATCGGAGGTTATTACCAATGTAAAAGAAAAGATTGCGGAAATTCAGAAAGGTTTACCCGAAGGTGTAGAAATAGAGCCTTTCCTCGACCGTAAAAAATTGGTGGACGGAGCTATTTCAACCGTTTCAACCAACCTTATTGAAGGGGCATTAATTGTAATTTTTGTATTGATACTTTTCTTAGGAAACCTGCGAGGCGGATTGGTAGTGGCTTCTGTAATTCCACTGGCAATGTTGTTTGCAATAGCAATGATGCGGGTTTTTGGAGTTTCAGGAAACCTGATGAGCTTGGGGGCAATTGACTTCGGGATAATCGTTGACGGAACGGTCATTATAGTTGAGGCGGTGTTGCATAGGATTACAGGTAGCAAGGAACGGTACGGTGGCGTGGCTAAACTGACACAAGACCAAATGGACGAAGAAGTTTATCAGTCGTCCCGTAAGATACGTTCCGCAGCAGCATTTGGCGAGATTATTATCTTAATCGTGTACCTGCCTTTATTAGCATTGGTAGGCGTTGAGGGTAAAATGTTTGGACCAATGGCACAAACAGTTTCTTTTGCCATTTTAGGCGCATTCCTGTTATCGTTCACTTACGTTCCGATGATGTCTGCATTGGTGTTGAGTAAAAAGACAACGCACAAAGAAAACTTTTCGGACAGGATGATGAAAGCCATACAGAAAGTTTATACACCTATCATTAATGGTGCGATGAAGCGAAAACTTTTGGTAGTATCGGTTGCAGTGGTATTGTTCATCATCACACTTATCACATTCAACAGAATGGGCGGTGAATTTATCCCGCAGTTGGACGAGGGCGATTTTGCAGTGGAAACAAGGGTTCCCGTGGGAAGCTCCATCACCCAAATGATAGACGTTTCCCAAAAAGCACAAACCATTTTATTGAAGAACTATCCCGAAGTAGAACAGGTAGTAAACAAAATAGGTTCGGGTGAAATTCCGACAGACCCAATGCCTATTGAAGCGGGAGATATGGTTGTTAAGCTAAAGCCTAAAAAAGAATGGACAAGTGCAGGCGACAGAGAAGAACTGATTGAAAAAATGCAACAATCTCTATCTGTAATCCCCAATGCAACATTCAGTTTCCAGCAACCCATACAGATGCGTTTTAACGAATTGCTTACCGGTGCTAAGCAGGATGTGGTTTTAAAAATATACGGTGAAGATTTAGATGTGCTTTCTGACCTTGCTTCAGATGTAGGTCGGAAAATAAGAAATGTTGAGGGTGTAGAAGATTTGTATGTGGAAGAAATTACGGGTTTACCACAAATCAGCATACAGTTTGACCGAGATAAGATAGCCCAATACGGAATGAACGTTGAGGACGTGAACAGTGCCATCGAAACAGGCTTTGCCGGTAAAGCAGCAGGTTTGGTGTACGAGGGAGAAAGACGTTTTGATTTGGTAGTACGATTGGATAATGCTTCAAGAGCAGACATTACAGATGTTCAAAATCTATTTGTAAGTACGCCCACAGGTCAGCAAATCCCTTTAAGCGAGGTGGCGAATATTGCTTACAAACCCGGTCCGGTACAAATACAGCGAGATAATGCGAAAAGACGGATTACACTTGGTTTCAACGTAAGAAACCGAGATGTAAAAAGCATCGTAAACGATATTCAGGATATTGTGAATGCTAAGGTTAAGATGCCATCAGGCTATTATATCACCTATGGCGGGCAATTTAAAAATCTCGAAGAAGCCAACGCAAGGCTGGCAGTAGCTTTGCCTGTCGCACTATTGCTCATCCTATTGCTTTTATACTTTACATTCCGTTCGGTAAAGCAGGGCTTATTAATATTCACAGCTATTCCATTGTCTGCAATAGGCGGTGTATTTGCTCTACTTATCAGGGATATGCCTTTCAGTATTTCTGCAGGTGTAGGTTTTATTGCGTTGTTTGGGGTTGCGGTTCTGAACGGGATTGTATTGATAGCGGAATTTAACCGATTGGCAAAAGACGGTGTAGAAGATATTTACGAAAGGGTGCGTATTGGCACTCGGGTAAGGTTAAGACCTGTATTGATGACAGCCGCCGTAGCCTCTTTAGGCTTTTTACCAATGGCTTTGTCCAGCTCATCAGGTGCAGAAGTACAACGCCCGTTGGCTACGGTAGTTATTGGAGGGCTGATAACGGCAACCGCTTTAACCCTTGTAGTGCTGCCGGTACTGTATATCTACTTCACTAAATCATCTTTCAAAATGCGTAAAAACAAAGCCTTACCTACCGCCATATTGCTATTGGGATTTTTCTGTTTCCCATCTGTAATGCAGGCGCAAGTACCATCCAATTCGGGAACGAGAGTGCTGACCTTGCAGCAATCTATTGACGAGGCGTTAAAAAACAACAACAGCATCAAGATAGCGGAGTATAACATCAATGTCCAGCAGGCTTTAAAAAAAGGAAGCGTTACTATTCCTAAGACAGAAATTTCCTATACGCAGGGCGTAGTGAGTAATCCTACCATTAATGATAATTTAATCAGTGTTACACAGCGTTTTGATTTTCCAACGGTTTACGGCAACCAGTCAAAGCTGGCGCAGGAAAGAATACAAAGCAGCGAAAAATACAAAGCTGTGACCGAAAACGACCTTGTAGAAGACGTGAAGCTGGCTTACCTGCAATACCAGTACATTTTGGAAAAAAGGAAGCTGTTGTTAGAGCAGGACACCATTTTTAGTAAGCTAAGCAAAGCAAGCGACGTGAGATACCGGACAGGAGAAAGTACAAGCCTTGAAAATGCTACTTCATCTGTACAGTACCGGCAAATTCAAAATGAGCTGGAAAAGAACGAAGCCGATATAAAAATTGCCAAGCAGCTTTTACAGACATTGCTCAACACAACCGATGATATCAGTATAGCAGATACCGCATTAGTTCCAAGAGATATATTATTGCCTATGGATAACGCATCTACTGCCAATAATCCCATCATTCAATATCTGCAACAGGAAATCAATGTAAGCCAAAGAGAAATCTCTTTGGAGAGAAGCAAGATGCTACCGGATATTATTTTAGGTTATAACGGTCAAACCTACAAAGGCTTGCAAACAATAAACGGTATAGACAGAACCTATACCGGAAAAGACCGGTTTAATTTTTTCCAGATTGGTGTTGCTATTCCTCTTTTCCCCGGAGGTTATAAATCCAAAATCAATGCGGCTAAAATCAACGAGCAGATTGCACAAAAACAGGTGGAACTGACAACGATGAACCTGAACGGACAATTAAAAGAGCTGGCGCAGGAGTATGTGAAATATCAGAAGTCAATAAACTATTATCAGACACAGGCATTGCCGCAGGCAGACCTGATTATCAACAACTCGGATAAAGGTTTTAGAAGCGGTGATATTTCCTATACACAATATTTGCAAAACCTTACGCTATCCAATAACATCCATTCGGAGTATATAGACAACCTGTATAATTTCAACAGGGTCGTTATTTCCATAGAAGCAATTTCAGGTAAAAATTAATCATTCAAAAAAATTAAAATAATGAATAGGTCATTTAAAAAATATATACCGCTCCTACTGCTATCAGCAATAGTGGTAGTATCCTGTAAGGATAAAAAAGAGCAAGCTGCCGGGGAGCAGACTACCGCAGAAAGCAAGGCGGACACAGCTTCTTCGGTCAGACAAATTACGTTTACTCCTGACCAGTATAAGCTATCAGAGATACAAACAGGTGCTATCGAATTAAGAAACCTAAGTAATATCATCAAGCTGACGGGAGCTATCGAAGCTGACCCTAACAGTATAGCCACAGTGTCAGCACCATTGGGAGGTTATATAAAAACAGCAGGGCTGCTACCGGGGCAAGCTGTAAAAAAAGGACAGCAATTAGCCACCATTGAAAACCCGGAATTTATTACCATTCAGCAGGAATATCTGGAAAGTATCGGCAGGTTGGAATATTTATCGCAGGAATACAAAAGGCAGCAGGAATTGAGAAACGAGGATGTGAATGCAGCAAAGACTTTTCAACAGGTAAGTTCAGATTATAATGTAATGAAAGCCCGTATTGCCGGATTAGAACAGCAAATGGCACTCATTGGCATCAGCAGCGCAAGTTTAAAAAGCAGCAATAAAATTTCCAGAACTGCGGGCATTTATGCACCCATTTCAGGTTATATCAAAAGCAGCAATACCAACATTGGTAAATATGCTGCCCCTACCGATGTGCTGTTTGAGATAACAGGTACAGATGCCCTGCATCTTGCCTTAAATGCCTTTGAAAAAGACTTGGGAAAAATTCAGGTTGGGCAAACGGTTAAGTTTTCATTATCTAATGAGAATGATTACCGCCACACAGCAAAAGTGTACTTGGTAGGTCAGGCAGCCGATGACAAAAAAATGATACCTGTGCTTTGCCGCTTTACCAAAGATGCAAAACTTTTACCGGGAATGTATGTAAAGGCGTGGGTAGAAACAGGAACGGAACAAAAGAGTGCAGTACCGAATGATGCCATTGTTCAGTTGGACGGTTTGGATTACATCATTATTCAAACAGCGGATAGTAAAGACGGCTATACCTTCCAGTTGGTACAAGTTGCCAAAGGTATGGAACAGGAAGGCTATACGGCTATCGAATTGCCTCAAAGTGTTAATCAGCAATCATTAAAGGTAGTTACTAAAAATGCTTATACCATTCTTTCGGCAATTAAAAACGCTGAAGAGGAAGAATAAGACAATGCTATCTACTGTATGAAATCAAGAACAAATAGAAGTCGGAAAACAAGAAAGAGGAAAAAATTTGTACCTCCTCCGAAAAGAAAAGGAGGTACAAATAACAGACCCCTATCTAAAAAGATGAAGTATGGTTTGATTGCCCTTGGGGTAGTATTGTTTATAGCATTGCTCATATTATCGGTAGTTATTTCAAACTTGGGTATATCCAAAGGGCATACCCATTAATATCATAACAATATGAACTATTTACAAACCTTTTTTTCCCGGCAATTTTTTTGGGAAATCATACGCATTATTACAGTGGGTATTGCCAGCCTGTTGTTTTATTTAGAAATTATACCACTTCCCGTCTTGCTGGCAGCTACGGCTTTTGGTTTATACGCATTGCTAAAAACTGCCATTCTCGAATTAATCAGGGAACGGAAAATAGGTACGGAGTTATTTATTTCCATTGCCGTAATCGTATCGGTCGTTGGTAAAGAATATTTAGCGGGTTCTGTGGTGCTGATGATTATCCTGATTGCCGAATACATTGCCAGTGCAAGCGGTGAAAGAGCAAGAGCATCTATAAAGGAACTCATCGGTTCTGTGCCACAGACAGCCATATTGAAAAAGGACGGTAACGAGCAGCCCGTATCTATTGCATCACTGACGGTGGGTGATATTGTGGTGGTAAAGGCTGGCGAAAAAATACCCGTTGACGGTAAGATAGTGGCGGGTTCGGGGTCTGTAAACCAAGCCCCCATAACAGGAGAAAGCGTACCCGTAGAAAAAAATTCCGGTACAGAAGTATTTGCAGGTACAATACTGGAGTTAGGGGCTTTGGACGTAGAAATGACCAAAGCGGGAAAAGATACGGTGTTTTCACGCATTATCGCTTTGGTAGAAGAAGCAGAAAGCAGTAAAGCCCCTATTGAAAAATTAACGGATAAGGTAGCGGCGTGGCTGATACCCGTTGTTTTCGTTTTTGTATTGGGTGTTTACCTACTAACTAAAGATGTAAAGCTCGTGATAGCCCTGCTTATTTTCACTTCGCCTGCCGAATTAGGCTTAGCTACGCCTTTAGTAACCATTTCTGCCATAGCAAGAGCCGCAAGAGAAGGAATACTTGTAAAAGGCGGTAAGTTTTTGGAAGAATTGGCGAAGATAAAAACCATTGTTTTTGACAAAACAGGCACATTGACCATAGGTAAGCCTACCGTAAACAGAGTTGAAATACTCGATGACAGCTTTACTGAAAAAGAATTGGTGCAATTAGCGGCATCAGCGGAAAACCGTTCCAGCCACCCCCTTGCCAATGCTATACTGATGTATGCGGACAATATGGGTGCTTCGTTATCAGAGCCTACGGATTTTGAGGTATTCAAAGGGAAAGGTATCAGTGCTACCATCAACAATAAAAAAGTGCTGATAGGTAACAAAACGCTGATGGACGACCATACTATTTCCGTAACCGTCAATAGCGAAAACCTCACCGATACGGCTATCTATATGGCGGTGGATGGCAATGCGGCATCTGTGTTTTATGTGTCAGATGCGATACGTCCGGGAGCAAAGGAAATGATTGAGGAATTGAAAAGAAGCGGTGTAGAAAACATCATTATGCTCACAGGCGACAATCCACAGACGGCAGCACACGTATCAGGACAATTAGGTATTACATCATTCAGGGCAGATATGCTGCCTGAAGACAAAATCAAGGCGATACAGGAACTACAATCCAAAGGCGAAAAAGTAGCAATGGTTGGTGACGGCATTAACGATGCACCTGCTTTGGTACAGGCGAATGTAGGTATTTCTATGGGCATAGTGGGTACACAAGCTGCAATGGAAGCGGCTGATATTGTATTGGTGGAAGATAAGCTGGAAAAAATAGCCCGTTCCAAAGCCATCAGTAAAAAAGCATTCAGGACAATTAAGGAAAATATCATCGGCGGTGTGGGTGTGGTACACGTTGTAGGTATCACATTGGTGTTAACGGGAGTTTTAGGACCGGTGCAGGCAGCCATCATCCACCTGTTACCTGATACGCTGGTGTTTCTTAATTCAATCAAATTACTTAGGGTAAAAATTTAATTCTTAATTATTCACTTTTTAAAAATCAAAAAAAATGAGAAAAATCAAATCAATCGGAATGGCTTTAGTGGTTGCTATTGCAACTTTAGCAATTAGCCCTGCAATGGCTCAAAGCGGACACGGTGCAGCTCCACACGGGGGTAAAATGGTAGATATTGACAACTACCATATCGAAATGGTAAAAGCCAACAATGCGCTTACTTTTTATGTGCTGGATGCCAATGCTAAAACGTTAACCAAAACGGCTACCGGCTCGGTAGAATTTGCTTTTGAAAATGGCAGTAAATCAACAGCTAATCTTATCGAAGGTAAAAATGGAGCATTGACAGTGGCATTGCCTAAAAATGGCATCCATACGAATTGCACCGTTACGATTACCTATGAGGGCAAAAAGTTGGTTGGAAAATTTAAAAATGAGGTTTCTGCTGCTGACAAAGCACACGGACATCAACACTAATTTTTCATCTAAAATTGGCGGTGAAATAATAAGGCTTTGTGGAATAAGACTTCCGCAAGGCTTTATTTCCATAACAAATCAACATAAACTATTAATAGGCTTCATACCCGACTAAAAAACGACCAAAGAAAAATAACTAAATGTCCTTATTCGTACTGCAAAATATTATCCACTACGCTTTGCACCTTCTCTTTCCGGGATTGGTTGCCTTCGTGTTTTTCAGAAAGGAATGGAAGATGGTCTGGATAATTTTGTTAGCAACAATGCTTGTTGATATAGACCACCTGTTTGCAGAACCGATATTCGACCCGAACAGATGCAGCGTTGGCTTTCACTACCTGCATTCGTATTATGCAATAGCAGTGTATTTCTTGCTCTTGCTGTTCGGCAACAAAATAGTCAGGATTGTTGCGCTGGGCTTATTGTTACATATGGCAACCGATTTTCAGGATTGTCTTTGGTAGATACCCGTTGAGTTTACAGGAAAATCCAAAACATTTTTAACCATATCGTAGCTAAAATTGAAAGATAAAAGAAACATAAAATTTGCAGGACTTTTTCTGTTGCTGTTATACCTGTTCGGCAACAGCCCTGCACTTATGTTTCACCACCACGATGAAATTATTGCATTTGAAAAAGCAACCAAATGTGAAAAAACTGTTTACTATTCAGATGGCAGCAATAGTTTCTGCGAACATAAAGCCCACCTTAGCAAAGTATTAAAGAAGTGTTTTCTTTGTGACAATCATTGTGTATCTGTTCATCTTTTTACCGCTATACAGTTTGTTTGCATTAATGTTGAACATCGTTCGGAATATACATTATATAAGGCAAATTTTTACGAAGCCACACTTCCTGAAACCCAAAACAGAGGTCCGCCAATAATTTGATTTTTTATAGAGGTAAGCAGCCGGAGCGTCTGTTTATCCAGCTCAAATTATAAGAATTAAAAAATCAGATTTATGAATTTAAAAAGCGTATTGCTATTGGTTGCCTTTGTTTCAGCAACCTTAAACATATTTGCACAAAACAGAATTTCCGGTACAGTAAAAGACCAGGAAAATAATAAAAATTTAGCCGGGGTATCAGTCTATATTGCTGATTTAAAAGCCGGAACCACAACGGATGTAAACGGTAATTATGAAATCAAAAACCTGAAACGGGGAACATATCTTTTAGAGATAAGTTTTACAGGTTATGAACCAATAATCGAGAAAATAACGATAGCACAAGATACGGTTATGGACTTTGTATTAAGTCCTGCCATTACGGAGCTGAACGAGTTAATCATCACAGGTGTAACCCGCTCGACAGAACTAAGATTAAGCCCTGTTATTGTCAAAGCGGTTGACGGCAACACCTTAAAACAAAACAGTGCTACCAACCTGATTGACGGTTTGAGAAACATACCGGGCGTAAACCAGATAACAACGGGTACGGGAATTTCAAAACCTACCATAAGAGGATTGGGATACAACAGGGTGATTACATTGAATAACGGTATTCGTCAAGAAGGGCAGCAATGGGGAGATGAACACGGTATTGAAATAGATGAGAATGCGGTGGACAGAGTGGAAGTAGTGAAAGGTCCCGGCAGCCTGATGTACGGCTCGGACGGTATTGCCGGAGTGCTTAACTTTCTTGCTCCTAAAGCCTTGCCAATAGGTGAGATAAAAACGCAGGTTTCTACGAATTACCAAAGCAATAATAACCTGATAGGCTACTCCCTTTCCAATGCAGGCAATAAGGATGGTTTACAATGGTTGGGCAGGTTTAGTAATAAATTTGCGGGCAACTATCAAAATGCCTACGATGGGAAAGTCTTCAATTCGGGTTTTAAGGAACTTAACGGCAGCTTGTTCTTGGGAATAAACAAAAGGTGGGGACACTCGCACCTCACCGTCAGCTCTTATAACAACACGCTTAATCTTGTAGAGGGCGAAAGGGACGAGTTAGGAAGATTTATCTATGAAAATGCCAATGGCGATGAAGTAGTTGCAAGCGGAAATGATTATAAAGGGTATAAGGTCGGTTTTCCACATCAGACCATCAACCATTTGGGCGTTTCTTCCAACAATTATTTCATATTGAATAAAGGTACAATTAATGCCGATTTCGGTTTTCAGAACAATAAACGAAGAGAGTATGAAAACCCCGCCGCTCCCAATGAACCGGCATTGTTCTTTGATTTGAACACACTTAATTATAATGTGCGGTATAATTTTGAAAAATCAAGAGGCTGGGAAACTTCGGTTGGTATCGGTGGTATGTGGCAATCCAACACCAACAGAGGGGAAGAATTTTTGATACCTGCCTATAATCTGTTTGATGCCGGAGCATTTCTTTTTACACAGAAAACTTTTGGCAAACTCACTTTAGCCGGAGGACTTAGATTTGACAACAGGTCTATGAACTCAAAAGAACTCTATCTTAATGAAGACGAAGAGCCTGTGCAAAGTACAGACCCCGATGCGGAATTAAAGTTCAGTGCCTTTAATAAAAACTACAATGGCGTTTCCGGTAGCTTAGGATTGTCTTATCAAGTCGATAAAAATTCTACGTTAAAATTCAATGTATCGAGAGGTTTCAGAGCGCCGAACAGTACGGAACTGTCAGCGAACGGAAGACACGAGGGAACGTTTCGTTATCTGTTCGGAACACCTGATTTAAAATCAGAAATCAGTCACCAGATAGATGTTGCCTATTTTCTGAACTCCAAACACATTACGTTGGAGCTTACGCCATTTGTAAACTTCATTCAAAATTATATCTATCTCGAAAAACTTGTTGCGGAAGACGGAACGGAAATTATTCCCGACCCTGTTGATGGTGCGCCAGCCTTTCAATATACAGCGGGCAACGCTACCTTAGTTGGTGGCGAAATTTATTTGGACATACACCCGCAACCGATAGAATGGCTGCATTTGGAAAACTCATTTTCGTATGTACAGGCTACCCAAAGCAGCCAACCCGAAAGCTCGAAATACTTGCCGTTTATCCCAGCCCCGAGATACAGGGGCGAAATCAAAGCCGAATTAAGGAATGTAAATAGAACGTTTTCCAACGCTTACATCAAATTTGGGATTAACCACTTCTTTCAGCAGGATAAGTTTTTCAGTGCTTACGGAACAGAAACAGCAACACCCGCATACACTTTATTGAGTGCAGGTATCGGAACAAATATTAAGGCGTTCAACCGGAGCGACTTTATGTCTTTGTTCATTAGTGGAGAAAATCTTGCTGATGTGGCTTATCAAAGTCATTTAAGCAGACTGAAATATGCTCCTGAAAATCCGGCAACGGGAAGAATGGGCGTTTTCAATATGGGACGTAATATCAGTGTGAAACTGATAATGAATTTTTAAGAAACCATAACGAAGCGGATAGAAAAAAGCTCCGTCTGACGGCGGTGCTTATCCGCTTAATAAGAATAATTTAAAAATGTAAAATGGAATTACAATTATTAAAAAAAGCGTTTACAGAACCATTTAAAACATTACGGAACTCGACTTTCGCAAGGCTTTATTTTGCCCAAATCGCAAGTTTGTTCGGGGATGCCTTTACGTGGTTAGGATTGGCATTGCTTACCTATGAAATCAGCCCCGATAATGCGGCAGCTATATTGGCATCGGCTCTCACTTTGCGGGTAACGGCGTATATCATTTTTTCGCCCTTTGCAGGCGTAGTGTCTGAAAAATTAAAGCGAAAAAACATATTGCTGATAACGCAACTGGCAAGAATGGCAATTGTGTGTATGCTGCCGTTTGTAAATGCCGAGTGGCAGGTGTATGGGTTGATATTTGCATTGAACGTATTCGCTGCATTCTTCACGCCAACATACAGGGCTATTATCCCACAGATAGTAGACAAAGAAATATACAGGGAAGCCAACGGCTTATCAATGGCAACTTTTCAGTTGTTAAGCGTATTTGGTCCTGCATTGGCGGGGATATTTGCGGTATGGTTAGGAGCCAAGCAGATTTTCTTTGTCAATGGAGCAACATTATTCATTGCCATACTACTGATATTGACTATACCGGTGGCAGCACTGCAAAAAGGAGTGAATACCGATAGTACACCGCCCGGCAATACGTGGAGCGAAGTAATAAAAGGTATTCGCTTATTGTTTGGAAACAAGATTTTAAGGTTCTCTTTAAGTATTGAATTTATATCTGCTATTGCCGGAGCTATGGTATTGGTAAATACCGTTGGTTTGGTAAAAACATCTTTAGCTTTAGATGATAAGCATTACGGCTGGATAATGGCAATTTTCGGAGTAGGCGCAGCTATCACGGCTTTTCTGTTAGGCAGCCTTGATAAAACCAAAACACGGAGCATATCGCTGATAAGCGGGGCTGTCCTGATAGGTTTAGCTATCAGCTTTGCCAATTTTGTTCCGTACAACGGCTTGCTGTTCTTATGGGTTTTGGCAGGTATAGGTCAAACGCTTGCCGATATGCCGTCAGAAACATTAATAGGCGAAAACATTGCATCAGAAAATCAAGGTAAGGTGTACGGTTCTCACTTTGCGTTTTCTCATTTGTGGTGGGCAATAGCATACCCGATAGCAGGTTTTTTAGGCACACGGTTTCCCGAAAAAGAGTTCTTGTATGGAGGTATGCTTACGTTGGCTTTGGCGGTAATTGCTGTTTTAACCTTTAAATCATCGAAAGGAAATCGTAAAAAGGCACTTTGACCGATTAGCTAACCCTATGTAATGACATCAACTAATTCAATGTAGGTGTCCAATAGAAATTTCAAAATAAACAGGATGGATAAATTTTATAACGAAACGTTGAATAATCTGGAAGCCGCAATCAAAGAATTAGAAACTGAAACGGATTGCTCCATACAACAGATTGAAGTGATAATAAAACTTATCATCAAATGCCTGTCTAATGTGAAAGAATATGTATTGAACAGAGGATTTAAAAATGTAGAGGAAGAAATTCGTTTTTTCAAGCATCAAAAGCCCGCTATTGTTTCAAAGCTCATCTATTATAACGCTATCTATAAAATCGAAACAAAGAAACCTTATGGCGGTAAGGCAGTGAAGAAATACTATAATGATGAATTGGAAAAACTCAAAAGATATTTTGACAATAACCTCGAATTTTATAAATATTACAGAACCAATAATACTTTTATAGATGATAAGCTATTTGTACGGGGAAAGTATGACATTAAACTAAGTCTGGACACCTATTATTTTGAAGCGGACCATAATTTTTCCACTTCCCACGATTATAAGGCTGCAAAAATCATCGCCAATGACCTGATACAAGTATATCTTGAAGACCAGCTTCACAGCCCGATACATAAAAGCAAATCAATAGAATTACCTAACTTAAATTGGCGAGGCAGTAAAACTGCATTGACAGAATTGATATATGCCCTTCACGCTCAGGGTGTATTTGACAATACGGATATTAAAGTAATCGCCAAAACATTTGAAAGCATCTTTAATGTTGATTTAGGCGACTTTTACCATACATTTATGGAGCTGAAAGCCCGAAAAATAAACCGGACGAAGTTTCTTGACAGCCTGCGTGATGCGCTGATAAAACGGATGGATGAGCTGGAAGAAGATGAATATTAGAAATTGATAAAAAAGGAACGGGGACTTGCAGATCCCCGTTTTCTTTTCATAGTACGCCTCGTGGCAAATGGATACCTTTAGTTCTGATAATGCTTTCTGACACCTTTGGAGCTTGCTGCTTTTTTTCAGTTTGTTCCGCAGGTTCTTCTACTTGTTTAACAGGTTCTATGGAAAGCTGTATTTTCCTTTCTACGGCAGCCAGTTCAGTTTTAAGTTCGCTTAAACGGGTTTCTTTAGACCACGTACCGTTAACCACTTCCTGAAGCACAGGCAAATCTTTTTGGAACTCGGCAATATTCTCCTGTTCCTTTTTAATATAGACAGGCAGCTTTTCCAAAGCCCTTAAAAAATTCAGTGATGCCGTTTCGGGGTCTTTTGCCATAACACCGTTATTGAACGTGTATTTGATATTGCCCTCGCCCTGTACAAAAAATCGGTTCACACGAATATCCACGCCCTCTTTTTGGGAAACTTCGGTTTTTACCAATAGCTGAAAACCATACAGGCTACCGATTTCTTCATAATCGCCTCCTGTACGTGCTTTGTCCGCAAGCTGGTTAAGTTTTGCACCCGTCTGTTTTACATCGGCATTCGGCGATAAACCGTCCAGCACAAGAGCATTTACAACCGTACCGTCCTGCCGTTTTTGTAACCGTTGCTCTAAGTTTCCCCAATCAAGGCTCATACGGTCAAAGCGTGATTGGGCTTTGTCAAGTTCGGCTGTATAGTCTTCCAATTTATATTTGGCACTGTATTTAGAACGACTGTAAGCCTGCTTTTCGCTTTCCAGTCCGGCAATCTGCTTTTCTATTTTGGCTTTATCCAGCAAGTCGGTATTTCCTGAGAGAATTGCTACATATTCCGAGAAGTTCATACCCGATTTTTCGTCCATACTACCCTCGTCAAGGGTACGCTTACCGAGATTATTATTCTTTAGCTGGTCGATAAAAAGCTGTTTGTTGAATAGCAGGTTGAACTTATAGCTGTCCAGTGATTTTTCTACGGCATAGATAATTACTTGTACTTTGTTGTCCGCAAAATGCTTTGCAATTTCATTGCCTTTTCGGATAGCCCGCCCGTCCCTTTGGGCAAGGTCGCTCGGTCGCCACGGTGTATCCAAATGGTGTACGGCAACGGCTCTTTTCTGTGCGTTTACGCCAGTGCCGAGCATACTTGTTGAACCGAACAGCACACGGATTTTGCCCTCGTTCATTCCTTTGATAAGTTCCTTACGCTGCTTATCATTCTTAGCTTCCTGTATAAACCGGACTTCGTGTGGAGGTATGTTGTGGTCTTCCACGAGCTTGCGTTTAATTTCAGAATATACATTCCATTCACCCGGTTTATAAGTACCTAAATCCGAGAAAATGAACTGCGTTCCTTTTTGCGCATTGTATTGGTGGTAATACTTCGCAATGTTAGCGGCACAATGAGAAGCCTTGTTGTCGGGGTGGTCTTCATAAATATCGCTTACCATTCGCATATCCAACGACATTTTACGGGCGTAGTCCGTAGCAATCAGCATTTTTGCTTTTTCTTCCCGTTGAGAAAGCGGCTCTCTTCCTAATAAAGTGGCATTGCCCGTTTTGGCAAACTGCATCAGGCTTTGGATAAATGCTTCCTGGTCGGGAGTTGGCGGTATGTTGTATAACACCTCATTCTTTTCGGGGCGGTCAATTCCAATATCTTTCGCTGTACGGTAATCCGTGATTTCGGAATAGAATTGAGCCAGTTCCGGTACTTTGATAAAATAGCGGAAACGTTCTTTCGCCACGATATTATTAGCCACCGAAAATTCATAATCGGTGGTCTTACGGGCGTAAATAGCCGCCCACGCATCAAAAGAATGAATGCCTTGCTTTGCCAATGCTCTTGGGCGTAGGTATTTAAACAGCAGATACAACTCTGTCAGTGAATTGCTGATGGTTGTACCCGAAAGAAAAGTAGCACCCATATCCGCATCAATACGGTCTTGGATAGTGCGAATGGCAAAGAGCAGGTTCAAAGCCTTTAGGCTTCCGTCCATATTTCCCAATCCGGCAACCCTTGAATGGCGTGTATTAAAAATGAGGTTTTTAAACTGGTGGCTTTCATCCACAAACAAATGGTCTATGCCCATCATTTTGAAGTCCACCACATCATCTTTACGGTTCTCAATATCGTGTTGCAGGGTTTTCAGCTTTACTTCGAGATTTTCTTTTTGCTTTATCGCTCCGGCAAGCATCCCTCTGGTAACTTCATTTCCTTGCGATTGCAGCACATCGAGGTTACGCTCCACACTGTCCAGTTCTATTTCGAGAATTTCCTTTTGCATTTCGGGCGATTGCGGTATCATAGAAAATTGGTCGTGTGTGAGTATCACGCAATCCCAATCGTTGTTTTTAATATCACCAAAAATCCGCAAGCGTTTTTTAGGCGTAAAATCGTCAATGCCCGGATAGAGTATTTTAGCGTGCGGATAGGCGGTTCTATATGCTTCGGCAATTTCGGGTACGTTCGCTTTCAGCCCGATAATCATTGGTTTGTGAGCCAGCCCCAACCGCTTCATTTCCTGTGCTGCCGTACACATTACCAGCGTTTTTCCTGCACCTACTTCGTGGTCGCAGATAGCACCGTTGTTGAGCTTAATCATCCAAACGGTGTCCTTTTGGCTATCATACAGGTCTTGGATTTTTAACCCCTTGCGGTCTAATCCCGGAAACTCCTGATGTGTTCCGTTATAATTCGGTCGGACGAAACAGTTAAAGGTATCATTGTATTGGTCGGTCAGCCTGTTTTTAAACTCATTGTTTTGGGCGTGGAGCCACTCTGTAAAGGCAGTTCGGATTTCGTCAATCTTGGTGTTTGCCATTTGAATGGCTTCCATATCCCTAACCTTTACTTCCTTATCATCTATTGTGATTTTCTTGGTAATATCAGGCGTAGTATTGACAAGGGCGTGCCTCAGCAGGTTAATCCCGTCAAACGTTCTGCTCTCTGCCTTAACAGCATATTTGTCCCATATATGCACATTCTTCTGTCCACAGGTTACAGAAAAGTCATCGGAGCTTTCGGAATAATGTACACGCACATCCGTATCGAAAAGATGCGAAGCAAAACGGGCATAAACGCCAGTCGGTATCCAGCGTTCGCCGAGGTTAAAGTCCAGCTCTTCAAATTCAATTCGTCTTGGGCGGGCTTCTTCCAAAGCAGTAAGGCTTTCTTTGGCTTGGGCATCATCGGGATTGTTTTCGAGGTAGTTTCTTACATCCGCCGCTTTTTCTACCACGTTACCTGCAATCCAGCGTTCGGCGATTTCATATTCCTGTTGCAAAGGGTTATAGAAAATCCTGCCGTGTAAGGCTTCTTTCAGCACATCGGCAGTCATATTGCTCACTTCGGACATATAGTCCAAATCCACACTTCCGTATTTGTTCAGCGATGCCGCCAACGCTTCATCGGGATTGTCGGTAGCTAATGTTGTGATGGAAAAGCTGACCGGACGGCTGAATATATCCGCTTTGTGTACCACGCCGCCCACCACACGCTCCAGATAAGGCATTTCCTTTCCGGCACTGTCCGTTTTAATGAGCTTGATATTATCGGCGCTATTCAGATTGCCATACCTTTTGATAAAGGCATCGTACAATCGGTTAAGGTTTTCCCTTTCTTCTTTGTGTTCAGTTTGGTGCTGTGCTTCTTTGGTATAAAGCTGTTGGTAAACATCACGTACCTGTATATACGCTTCGGCTCTTGCTTTTTGCGTAGGAGGTAATTGCAACGGGTGGAAGACAGCCGTACCGTCTGCGGTATCTACACTTTGCAGATAACCCACCCAGCCATTATCTACCACAAGGCAATCGTTTCGGTGGAACGATTGCAGTTCGTTACTAAACGGCGCAGGTTCGGGAATGGCGGCAAGAACGGCTACGGGAATGGCTGGCTTATCAGCTTGGCCATTCCCGTTTTGTTGCGAAAACAAATCGCCGATTACTTCCTGTTCTTTGCCATTAAATGTTTTATTGCCATTTGAAACAGGAAGCGTGTAAGGTTGCTGCATTGCAGAACTGAACAGGTCGGGCTGGCGACTGATAGGCATTCGTTTTCTCTGGCTGGTCTGTCTTTTGGCTGATGTTGCTTTTTTTGGCGGAGCAAGGACAGCCACAGTTTCACCTGTATTTTCAAATAGGTCGAAAATGCTTAGCTGTTTTAATTCCTGCGGACTTTCCTGTCTTATCACAGGTGTCGTAAAAAGCTGTTGCTGGGGCTGAATGATTTCACGCTCAACAATGGGAGGCGGAATTACCGGCGTTGGAATTTGTATAAAAGGTTCATCGTGTTGTTCGCCTTTGTATAAAGACAAATTCAGGTGGTTACCAAAATCTTCGGAAAGCATCTCTTTGAGGGCATTTGCAATGCCCTCAACGCCGTCTTTGTGTGTATAGATTAATGCAGGTTGCCCGTAAGGGTCAGTATCTACTTTCCAATGCGTATGTATAATTCTTGTACCGTCCTCAAATAAAGCATTGCTGGGTGTACCATATCCTGTTTTGTTGCTTTGGCAAAACAATTCTTCCGCTTCGGTCAAATTTGGTTTTGCTGTATTCTTTTGCAGGATTATCAGGTCAGAGCCAACCTCTGTACCTGCATAATCTGTAAACAGATTGTTGGGTAAGCGGATAGCTGAAACCAAATTGTTGTTTTCCATTAATGCCCTGCGTATCGGCTCATTATTCGGGCTGTTCAAAATCCCCTGTGAGGTAATGAAAGCCTGCAAACCACCTTCTCGGAGCATATCATTTCCTTTCAAAAAGAAATAGTTATGAATGCTTCGGGCAGCTTGCTCCTTTGCGGGGTTTCTACTTCGGGAGTATGAAAGGTCAAATACAGAGGTATCACCGAACGGGATATTGCTGGCAACAACATCGTAACTGCTTTGTTCCTTTTCGGGGATTTCCTCAAAACCGCTTATGCGGATATTATTTGCGGGATAAAGCTGCTTTAGGATTTTGCCCGTTAGCAAATCTTTTTCGTAAGCAGTAACATTGGCTTTTTGATTTTCCGAAAAGGATTGTATAAATGAGCCGATACCTGCGGAGGGTTCGAGGAATTTATCAATCTTCAAACCGCTATCACGCAATACGGAAGAAACGGCATCTATAACCTCCGGCGGTGTGTAGAATGCTGTGAGTACGGAGCTTCGCATACTGTCCACAAATCGTTTGTATTGCTTTTCGTCTGTGGCATTTTCTTTTAAAACCTGATGCAGCTCCTGCGTAATAGAGAAAAGGTCGTGTTCGGTCTTTCTCCAATTGTTGATGTCCATCTCATATTCAACGGGGTTCAGAACGAATTTAAGACCGCCAAATCCGCTGTATTGCATCATTAGCAGTCTTTCGCCTACGGTGGCTTGTCGGTTCTCCTTTTCCAGTTTAAAAGCAATTCGCAGGGCATCAATATTCTGTTGGAGATGTTGCTTTTTACTGAAGCCCATTTTCGGTTATCCATATTGCGATGGTTCCCGTTATTTCGGTGTAGAGTACATCAAACTCATAACCGTAGGCGAAATCATCGGTCAGTTTATATTTGGCAAAAACAGGCTCGCAAACACGGAACATTTTCAGGGCAAATGGTCGAAGTTCCTCGTCTGCCATTAGGGTATCGAACTCATTGCAGACCACCTGAAAAATGGTATCGAACCTTGAAAAATGTAAGCCCTCAAAGAGAATGTAATTGGCTATTTCGTTGCACTGCTCAATAGCGTTTCCCGAACTGAAAGCACCCTCGTAAGCATTGGCAGCCCACGAAGAACGCTGGTCGATAAATTTGTGGTCGCTGGCTTTTTCAGGAAAGCCTGAATTAAGATGTTCTTGTAGTCGTAATCTGTAATACGACAAGTCTTTTTGCTGTGTACTCATACTATAATTTTGTTTAGAATTTTGCTTGAAGCCTAAAATTATAGCGGTAGATAAGTGCCTTTGAAGAAGTGGCAGGGTTTGGCTTTGTGTGGCAGGATTTGTCGCAATGAGCAATAAAAAACCTCTGAAAATTCAGAGGTTCATTTTATGGATTGTTTAGAATTTGGAGCATCCTGCCGACCTCAATATCCATTCTCGAAAAGGCAAACCATTTTTTGCCCAGGTCTTTGAGAGATGCCCCGATGTGGTATAGTTCTGCATTATCAATAATCAAAAAGCGGTCGTGAGCATCGGAGAAAACCTCAATTTCAATCGGAGCATACTGGCTGTTGTACCGTTGTACATCCAGCCGTAGCTGATTGCTGATAGTTTTGGTATAGATTGTAGCGGTTACATTTTCCTTGCGCTTGCCCAGCAAAGTCAGCACTGTATCGTCCACGTAGTTATCCAGCAGGATAATGGAGCTTTTGGCACTTCGTACAATATCCGACACAAAGGCGTAAGCATCGAAAACCTGACCGTTGTAGAAGATGCCATTTTCGCTGTGGAGCTTGTCGCTTTCCAATGCCTTAAAGATTTCCTCAAATTTTTGGTCGGCTTGTAGTTGTTTCAGTTCTATATTATTCAAACGATGAAACAGCGAAGCATTGCTGATAAGCATTTTCCGCATTTCTACAAAGGCATTCATAATCTCAATGCTGACCTTTACCGCTATATCACTTCGCAACAATGCGGACATCATTGCCACTCCTTGCTCACAAAATGCAAAGGGTAGCGTACGCCTCCCGCCCCGTCCAACGTTTGAAGTGCCAAATTGGTACTTCAAAGATTTTACTTCCTGTTCGCTAAGCTGAAAGCAAAAAGTTTCGGGAAAGCGGTTTTGGTTTCTCTTTACAACCCTGTTTAGGGCTTTTGTTTCTACCTGATAGAGCATTGCTAAATCAGCATCAAGAATAACTTGCTTATCCCTAATGGTATGGATAAGCGGTGCTATTTCCTTTTGGGATATGGTAATATCGGTCATTATCTTTTTGGCTTTTTATTATCAAACTCAAAAGAGGTTTTGCAATCGGCATCCAATACGATATAAGCATCGAATTTCTTTCCTGCCTTGCTTTTCATTCCTTTGATAAGATTGGTTTTCCCTTTATTCACAAGGTTTTCAATATCGGAAATACTGATTTGCACTTCGCACACATTGCGAAACTGTATCCAGCCGCAAACTTCATCGGAGCATTTAACAATCTTATCACGGATAATAAGCTGTTGGCTTTTACATTTCGGACAAACCAATTTAGGGAGGCTGTTTTGAGCAATGGAGGTTTGCAGCAATTCATCGGTAATGGACTTTGCAAAGGTTTCCGTTTCCTTTTGAAAACTTCCGGCATTCGCTTCGTTGTTCTCAATTTTCTGCAAAGCGAGTTCCCATTCTGCGGTCATAGCCACGTCCGCAATTTTTCGGTCTTTAACCAATTCGTAAACCTGCAATCCTTTTTCGGTTGGTATTAAAGATTTTTTTTCTCGTTGGATATAGTTACGGGTAAACAGTGTTTCGATAATGGCGGCTCTTGTAGCCGGAGTACCGATACCGATGTTTTGCAGGGCTTTCCGTTCTTCTTCGTTTTCGATTTCCTTACCTGCGGTTTCCATAGCCGACAAAAGCCCAGCTTCGGTATAAAGCACAGGAGGTTTGGTTTTCTTTTCGAGAATGGCAGCTTCTTTTATTTTAAGTTCATCGCCTTTTTTCAATTCGGGCAAATCCTGTATAGGTTCTGCATCATCTTCCGAAAAATTACCCTTAATCATACGCCAGCCTGCTTCCAAAATTTTACAGCCTTTTACGGTGAAATCATAGTGCATTGCCTGTAAGGAAACATCGGTTATTTCTTTGATGCAGGCTTGCGAAATGGCTTCGAGCAGGCGAAAGGCAATCATATCATACACCGCATTTTCGTCTGCACTCAAAACGGACGGGACTTTATCTGTAATCAACAATCCGTGGTGGTCGGTAACACGCAAATCATTTACAATACGCTTATTGAAACGCCCCCATTTAATTTTGGATAAAGCAGCTTTGCAGGTTTCCCTGTTCTGCAATGCCCTCACGAGGTTGGGAATTTCAGCCCACATATCTTCGGGGATGTATTTGCTCCCGGTACGTGGATAGGTAATGAATTTCTTTTCGTACAGGCTTTGAGCAATATTCAAAGTTTTTTCAGCAGAGAGGTTCAGCTTTTTGTTGGCTTCCTTTTGCAAGCCTGTGAGGTCAAAAAGCAAAGGCGGCTGCTCCGTTATATTCTTATTTTCTACGGAAGTAACTGTTACAGTATTACCATTCCTTTCAATAGATTTTAATGTATCATCTGCCAGCTTTTTATCCTGCCATTTGGTAGCAGAAATACTTTTAAAATCAATTTGCTCTTTGGAGTGGGATAATTGTATCTGCCAATATTTCTGTACGGCGAAATTCTTGTTATCTATATACCGTTTGCAAATCAAAGCCAGTGTAGGCGTTTGCACTCTTCCGAGCGAATAAATACCGTTGCCTGCGGCAATGCTCAATGCCTGTGTAGCATTGATGCCTACGAGCCAATCGGCACGGCTTCTGCCTTGTGCCGCCTGATATAATCCGTCAAATTCCTTTCCGTCTTTTAGGTTGTCAAAGCCCTGTTTAATGGCTTTTTCGGTCAGCGAGCTTATCCAAAGCCGTTTAAAGGGCTTACAGCATTTCAGATACTCATAAATGTACCGAAAGATGAGTTCGCCCTCACGACCTGCATCGGTTGCCACGATGAGGCTTTCACTTTGGTTAAACAGTTTTTCAATCACTTTTAGCTGTTTCAATGCACCAGCATCGGCTTGATAGCCTTTGTCTTTTTTGACTTTGCGAACGGTCAGCATAAAAGGGTTTGGAAGTATCGGCAAGGATGCTTTGTCAAACCCCGAAATGCCGTAATCTTCGGGCATTCCCAATCCTATCAGATGTCCGAATGCCCACGTAACAAAATAGCCGTTACCCGTAAGGTAGCCGTCCTTTTTATCGGATGCTCCCACAAGTCCGGCTATTTCCCTTGCTACGCTTGGTTTTTCTGCAATAATTGTTTTCATTATTCACTATCTTTTTACGCCTTTGGATTTTGCAGGTGCTTTGGGTTTGTTCTGTTGTTCCTGCTGTTTTTCATTTTTGGGTGTTTGCTGCCCCGATTTCAAAGGCTCTTTGATATTCTTGGTTGCTTCGTTGGTTTTTCCCTCGGAATTAACCGCAGTCTGCGTTTTGTGGGCTTCGGTTGGTTTCGCTTGGGCTTTGAGCTTGTCGGGATTTTGGAACGAGAAATCTGTTTTGCCAGTTTCTTTGTTGAGCGTGATGTAGCCCTGATATTTTTGTCCTTTTTTATCTATCAGACCATCTATATAAACAGTTTGTCCAGCTTTGAACTTATTGTATTGTTCATCATCAAGTTCCTTACCTCTAAAAGTTCTCGGAGCTTCCTGCGGTTGGCTTTGCTGATTGTTCTGCCGGTTTTCTTGTGTTTGCTGATTATTGTTACTTCTATCAAACAGAAACTCAACATATCTTTTATCCGCATTAAACTGTACATTGGCACTAAACTCATCGCCCTTTTTAGAAATCATTCCTTCCAAATAAAGCGATTTGCCTTCCATCAAGGTTTGTTTTTGCTCATCGTTCAATTTTACACCCTTAATCTCATCGGGAATTTTGACAAATTCGGTCTTCAGGGCAATCAGCTCATTGGTTAGCCTGTCCACGCTGATAATTGACGGCATCAATTCGCCTGTCTTGGAATTGGTCAAGTCAACCACACGACCCATATTCCCCGTTTCGAGCAGGTTTTTCTTATCCTCATCGGTAAACTTGTGTCCGAAAAACTCAAAGTTCAGGTTAGGCTCTTTCCTGATACCGTGTATCGCTGCCACTACGGTTCCGTCCGGTGCAGTCTGTAAAGACAAACGGGCATCTGTGCGAACAATAGCCCCGCCGAGGTTTACGCTTACAGGTACAAGGTCATTGGTCTTGTAACCTCTTAGCAACGGGTCTAAAAGGTTCATTTTTTCAAGGCGTTCTTTGCCTATTCCGAGATTGTTCATTGTTTCCCAATCAATCTGTTCCGGCTTGTAGCGGTATTCGCTGGTATCCGGTGTTGTCTGTGTTGTTGCCATATCATTTTTATTTTCTTGTTTTTGTTCATTTTCGGGTTCGGCTTTTACCTCGTTCTTTTTCATTTCCTTTTCGCCTTCGGGTGTAGGATTATCTACCTGCTTTTGCATTTCCTTAGCCTTATCTACGGCTTCATCAGCCGATACTTTGAAGAATGAAAAATTGGTCGGATTTTTTAACTGCCTCCAAAAGTTAGAGAAGAAGTTGGAGAACAAATCGCCGTGCTTATCCACACGCATAAACTGGCTTTGGTTTTCCTTTGTGGGGTCAGTAGTCTTCAATTTGCCGTTTTCGTCTATGCCGGTAACCGCCTGTATTTTATTCTTTTGCTTATCCAATACCAGTAATATATCCGATAACTGTTCGGGAGTTTGCTGTTTGTTTTCTGTTTCTTCGCTCATAATCTGAATATTTTAAAGTTCAAATGCCGAATGTATATGAAGCGTTTGCTCACTTGCCTGATATGGCAGTCAAAGGCAGTGTTTGTCATCCATTGGCGTTCAGTTTGGGTAAAGGCGGATTAAAACTTTCCCTGATGAACTGATGCACGTCAGACAGTTTGTAATACAGTTTGCCACTTATGGTGTAATAGGGCAACTTGCCGATGGAGCGATACCGTTGCAGGGAACGGTTGCTGATTTTCAGCATTTGCAGTAAATCCTGATTGTCGAGCAATTCCTCTCCGTCAATGCTGTTGCGTTTCTTTTGTAAGCTGTCTATATTGTCGCCCAGCATATCGAGGCGTTCCATTAGGCGTTCCATCCACGCCAAAAATTCCATTCTGTCAATGTTCATAACCGCACGTTTTAAGATTTACCTGATTTCAGCTTTCTACCTTTCTTGATATAGCTTTTGCCTTTTGCCATAAGCTCCTGTACAAATTCATCATTGCTTTGTATAGCATTGGCATTGAGCATATCCTTGATTGCTCCAATCGTATAGAAGTATTGCCCGTAAAGTTTTGAATAAGCTATTTCGCCTTTGGTACGCATACGCCACAAAGTCTTTTCGCTGATGTGCAGGTATTGGCATACCTCGTGGTTGTTCAGCCACAAGTCATCGTAGCTTGTATCATTTAACCTTTTGAGATAATCGGCAATCGCATTGATACGGCTGTTGAGCTGTTGCCACGCTTCTTCTTCGATAGTGATTATTTTCATTGCATTGCTATTAATGTTCACAATGCAAAATTGCTAAGGGTGGCAAAGTTTGTCTGCCAATGTCTGCCAATTGGTTTGACGGTTTTTTGAAAATTTTTGCAATCGGGAAAAACCCTTGTTTAATAAGGGTTTCGAGGGCTTTTGAATTATTAACTACGTTATTTTGCCTTCATTTGCCAATTGGCAGATATGGGTAAAAAAAAGCAGTACACATAAATGTACTGCTTTGAACCAATGCCTTTTAATAGTCAAAGGTCTTTATCCATATATTCTTCCAATGAAACTTTAAGCTGGTCTAAAAATGCCGTTCGGGAACCTGCACGGGTTTTCATTCTGTGGAAAGCGTGATGTATATCATTTACAGGAGTTCGGAACAGGATTTGAAAAATCAAAGCCAGTTTTCTGATACCGATACTTCCGTGTGAGATAGAACTGGAAGCATACAGGGCATATATCAGTTCGATAAGTGCGTTTTGCGAATTAGTCCACGAAATATCCTTATTCACATCGTCATTTAGTAAAACGAAGTCAGGATTTTCTTCGGGATTGATTTTGTTTAGCAAATAAGTATAGAGTAGTTCATTGGCAATAATATGGGCTATTTTGTTATCGTAATAAGTGGAAAAGCTAAGGTCTATTTCAAAAACTCCGCTATTTAAACCATCGTGGTAATTAATTTTTCCGAGCATAAAATAGCTGTGGTCACGGTCTGTTCTTCCTGCACGGTAGTACCTGTAAAAATAGGTATTGCAAATACTCTCCTTATATTCTGATTTGAGAGATTTTAATTCATTCTCGTAATAACTCTGATGTATTTTCCCTGTGCTGACCGGACAGGTCGTTTCAAATCGAAATACTTTATTGTAGTAGATGAGCTTTCCTAAGATTTGGGGTTTGATGTTCTTAAAAAAGTTAATTTCCTGCTGTTCGTTCTTAAACCCACTTTGCACAATCTTGGCTTTTACTTTAAGAAGCATTTCATTCAGGAATAAGGTCATTTGATACGCCTTTTCCGCCGTTGGCATCAAATCGGAAGCGAGTTTATCTTCTTGATACCTTATTTGCGATAATATTTTACTCAACAGGATTTCCATAGCTTAGTCTTTTAAAAGTTATCACTATCTGTTTCGGAATTACATCTATTGATGATGAACCAAAATTTGGAAAATATACTGGAATAAATATCACAGGTTCCCCACAGTGGGGGAATTTTTTTTCATAATTTTTGTATGAGAGGAAAGAAAAAAAGGGTAAAGCACCTATGTACTTTACCCTTTATTTTTTTATATTTGCAGTATTGATTTACAAGGTAATCAGATGAAAGCGAGTGCAGTAAGCACCATTACTAAATCGTTACCGATTGGATTTCCCACTCTTGTAAACTACTCTTTATTAGCCACTTTGGGCTATATTAATCTTTTTCATTTAAAAAATATTCATCTTTATTAAGTGTTTTAGAATTTTTTATTGCGTTAATAATATCTGGTATGTAAGTGTACGGATTATATCCTACCTTATCAAAACTAGCGAGTTCCGTTTTGAATTCTGAACAAGTATTAGAACTTGATAAATTTTTCCTTTTATGTAAATATAGCCATACTTCAAAACAAGGATTACTAATTACAATATGCCAATTTGGATATTTTTCACAATATTCTGCAATTTCCCTGATTTGCTCACTTTTCCACCTATCAACATCCATTACAAACCATAGATCATCTTCATCATTTAATCCTTCCTTTTCAATATATTTAACTGCTCTGTCTAAAAGCCATTTTGGTGCTGACTTATTCTTGACATCTGGAGAGACTTGTTCATCTGATACCTTTTCTTCTATAATATCAACTGCTATTCTTTTGGATGCAAATCTAAATAACTTAAAATAATCTGGTTCTCTTTTACTTCCTTCACAAACAATTGCAAATAATTTATAGTCACGTTCAAGTGATACTTCTCTTTTATAACCTCTTTTTTTACGCATTCTCTAAATTCCAATTTAAATCATCTAATTGTGCTAGAAAGGGTATTGCACCAAATCGTCCTTTGAGATATCCTTTTCTTATATCTAAATCATATCTAGGTTTAAACTCACTAAGTGAATATAAATTTGTATTACCAAATTGTTGATCTTTTTCTGCAAACCAAATTTCGTCTTGGCGGAATATTTCTAAATCAAGTAAATTTGATTCATGCGTCGTAAAAATTAGTTGGCCTTTTGTTGTCTCATCAGTCATGATCTTTTTTATTAATGATCTCAATAGGGCAGGGTGAAGACTTTGATCAATTTCATCAATAATAAATGTAATTTCTTCTTCTAAAATCCCATCAAATGCCGGAATAAAATCTAAGAGACGTTGTGTGCCATCGGACTCTTCATCTAATTCAAATGTTATATTTTCACCTTCAATATTTGTATGGTTAGAAACAACTTTTTTAACAACTAAATTTTCGTTTTCTTTTGTAATCAAAACGTTGTTTCCTTTTGAATTAAATAGAACTGAATGACCGTTTTCAACTTCAAGTTTTATGTCATTCATTTCCTGCAAGTCATCTTCTCCAAAAAATTTATCAAAATCTACATTTACTACATTTAAACTTGAAACACCTGTGTCAAAAGTTTTTAAAATATCATTAGCGAATGTTTTAAATCTAGACGATAAACTTAAATGTGGAACAAGACCCTGAAATTTACTTCCTGGATGTATTATAACAATTGATTTAGTTATATGATTTCTAACTGCAGTAATTTCTTTAATTTTCAAATCATCAAATTTCCCTAAAAATGATTCCCAATTTTTAAGAAGACTGTCTTCCATTAATTCAATTAAGTATCTCTGTTTTGGGGTTTTTGAATATTTTTCTGCAACTTTTATAAACTGTTTATTGTTTTTAAACTTTCTTTCGAAAATGAGTTTATCATCTATAGTTATCCCAGACTCATATAACCATTCTTCTAATATCGTGTTATTGTCAAGCGATATCCCGTAAGAATAAATTTTCTTAGCTATTGATATTTCTACTTCGAATGTAATAGGCTTATTTTTAAATGACTTGTCAAGTTTAAACTTTTTATCATTTACTGATTGTAATAACCCACCATCTTCGGTGATTTCCTGTAAAAATTCAATTGCCTTGATTAAATTTGACTTTCCTGCTCCATTTGCACCGTATATAGCTGCTGATTTTAGAATATCAATTTTTCCAACTTTATAAACATGGTGTTTATGTGTTTTTAAAGAGCTGGCTATCATATTAAATTCTTTTTCTTCACCAAAAGAAAGAAAATTGCTAGTTACAAATCGTATTAACATTGAATAAGTATTATTAGTAAAAACGAAAAATTCTCGTAAACATGTTATTTACAATATAAAAGTATAAATTAAATATAATTTGTGAGAATTTTTCGTAAAATAATTATTGATTTTATGTTTGGCTTATTAGTTGGAAAAAAGGCATTCCCCTCACCATTAAAGGGGAATAAGATACGCCAAACCAAGATATAAATAAATTGTGTACTTACACAATCTATTTATATTGCTTCGCAGTTTGTCATACTTATTACTTCTATAATGATTCGTTTCATAAAAGTTTCTTTGTCTTTTAACTAGGTATTGCATACCTGGTTAAAATCCAACAACTTTTCGAGTTTGGCTCGCCTGCTGATCACTAAGGCTTCGATGTTGTCACTATTTTTGATATTCCAATCACACAATCCTTTTCAAAAATACCGCCAACAGTCTTCGTATACTTCGTATATATCGTTGAATCATGCTTGCGCATTTCTCTTCAACGACCTTCGTTCAACTCGCAGGACGGCGAGCGAGCAAGTTATTAAAATCATCAATAAGTTCTTGCCTATGTTTAATATTTCTAGGTATTTCACGAAGACCATATCCGAATAGCTCACCATCTTTATTTCGTCTTAGTTTTGAATAAACGTAATCAAAAAATAGATTTTTTCCATCTAAGTAATTTTCCGATTTTCTTCCTTTTAACATGCATGAATACGTTCCAGAGATGTAATCTGCAATCTGAATACCAACACTTTGATGAGAATTTTCAATATTTAAACTATCTTTAATATGATTATATTTTTTTATAAAATCTCCAGTATTGAATAAATCGAAATATATATTTCGTAAAAGTCTATCAGTATTTTGACATACGGGATCAAAAAATAAAACTGCAAGATTTTCTTTATTAATCTGCATTTCCATTTCTATCCTTTGCATATGTTCTTGAATATGCATTGTTAAAGCAGTTTTTTCAGTATAACCTGGGCAAATAACATTATCTGTATGAGTTATAATTATTTTTTTATAATCTAAAGTACTTATTATACTTAATGCTTGGGATATAAATTCAAGAACTCCTTCGTATCCCAAGTGTTCTAAGAATTTATATTCTTGCTTAACTCTAATCTCTTTGTTATTATCTTGATGCTTTCGTAAATTCCATAAATAGGCCCATTTAACCTCTTTAGATAATGGTATGGAAAAGGCTTTTTTAATTTCTTGAAACTTATAATTCATATCTCTCCATTCATTAGCAGAAATTAATAAAGTCGATCTTAAATAATATGGATGGGCATTTAAAAATTTATCACTACGTATTTGACGATACATGCCACACTCGTCACTAAATGCAAAAAATGTACTCATTTTATAATTGGTTTGTAGTAAATATAAACATTTTAGGAGACTAAAATTTACAAGGGGGTATATATATGAAAATTGGAGTCCAAAACCAGTTGCTATTTTCATACTTTTTATATAATTTAGTGAGACACACGCGAGACAATTCGTTTGTTTTTGTGCAATTTGAAAAGGCTTTTTTCTAGTCAGATGTGGGTTTAAAGGCTATTTAGAGGGATTCATAACCCTGAGGTCGGCAGTTCGATCCTGCTCCCCGCTACTGGAAAAAGCTCAGCTTACGCTGAGCTTTTTTAGTATTTAGTAGTTAGTAGTTAGACCTAAGTTTAAAAATTGCTATTTACCTAATCTTTTATTTACCACCAAGGAACTTAAGGTATCACATATAATTCGAGTACCCATTAATGCAGTTTGGTTATGATGGTCATAAGGAGGGCTTACTTCTACAAGTTCCATCCCAATCAACCCTGGTTCAGCCAATTTTTTTACTAATTGAAGAATTTCACGTGGTAAAAATCCTCCAGGTTCTGGCCAACCAGTTCCCATTGAAATACCTGAATCAACGGAATCTATGTCCACCGTTAAATAAACGGCTTTAACACCATCTGCCCAGGCTTTTTCTAAGGCTATTTCAGCAATTTTTGCAATTCCATACTCATCGACATCAGCCATTGTTAATATTGTATTGCCGTTTTTCTTGGTTTCAATACTCCCTTTCACATCATTTTGCCATCCGCCAATTCCAATCTGGACAATATTTTTTCCATCAATATTTGGCAACTTACTAGCATGGAATAAGGGCGTGTCATGCATCTTTTCGTCCATCTCACTGGGCTGCATATCCAAATGCCTATCTAATTGAATTACTCCCACTTTTCCTTCTATAGCTTTAGCAACACCCCTTAGAGTTCCGTATGCAATTGAATGGTCTCCACCTAAAACTACTGGAAATACCCCATTAGAAATGATGTGATGTAAGGCTTTCTCTAGTTGAGCATTATGTTTTTCTAAATTATGGATAGAATAGATGTCTCCTAAATCACACATAGAAATGGATTCGGCCAAGTCAATACCGGCTTCAAAATGATAAGTACGATATAATTTTGAAATTTGTCGCATGGCCTCAGGGCCAAATCGTGTTCCAGGTCTAAACGTAGTTCCAGCATCAAATGGTGCTCCTACAAAAGCTACATCATATTTGCTCACTTCATTGACATCTTCTAAGAAAGGGCTTCGCAGAAATGTCGATAAGCCCGCATAAGATGGGCTTCCTCCCCGAACAAAAGTCGTAATATTAGGATCGTTGATCCCTTCCGAAGCAGTCATACCTGTTTTTTGGGCGTTGGAAATTCTTTTTTCATATTGATCCCTAGAAATTTTACTTGCTGCATCCAGTGCAAAGTCACCTTCAAAGTTTTTGAAATTTGTCATATTAATTAATGTTTTTATTTTTAAAAGCAAAAAATATGCTAAACTATTAATAATTATGAGCTTATGTAATTATTTTACAATTGATAAAAAATTAGGCTTCATTTCTAAAATACTTGGCTTTTTGTTGTTTAATTCTATTAGCTTCCTATAGTAGGATGAGGATGCACTTTCAATTCGAGGATTCCTATTTTTTTAAATCCTTCTAATCATGTACATGATTTCATATATTAGTGTATTGTTAACACCTTGTTGGCCAGTTTATTGATGCCTAAAAAACCGTAATTTCTAAAGGAATGTAGTGTATCAGAATACTGACATTGATGATGTTAAAAACAGAACAAGGGTAGTGGAAATTGAAAAAAAGTAATTTTAAACGGATGAGCTATGAAAGGTTTTATTTTTTTGATTACAATCATCATAACATTATGTTCCTGTGAGCGTAATGATATTGAAATTAACAATTCTAGCATTATTGGAGAATGTAAATTAGTCCAAAGAGAACAATACGGAATAAATTCTGAAGGACATTATGAATTGTTTACATCTGATTTCCGTTCAGAAAATGTGATATATAATTTTCAAAAAAACAATTTGTTAAAAATTAGCGGCGGTGAAAAGATTGGATATAGTAATGGTGAATTCCCATATGAATTCAAAAAAGATTATTTAAGTGGTTTTCCTTCGGCTGAGGAAACTAAAATTAACCTTGTTGTTATGCATGGTTCAAAATGGGTTTTTAATTCTTCAGGATCTCAAATTACTTTGGATAATTCTTACGTGGATGGTCCAAAATTCACTTTTGAAAAGAAATAAAAGTAATTTACAACTCTAAAAAATAAAATCAGTTTTTGTAATCTTTTTTAGTTCAAATTTTATTTTTTTCTAAAAAAAGAAAGTACTATTTATTCTTTCTAAAAAATTTTTTTAACTCATCAAAATTAAAGACATCTGTCCATTCTTTTAAAAAGCCTTCAACTGATCCATTACTAATAGTCCCTGTGATTTGGCTTTTACAGTAATCTATATTATTAATTAATTTGCTAAAGGTTTTCTTATTAGCTGTTCTATAATAATAACATGATTGAAATATTTGCAATGGTATATATTAGGTAAATTGATAAGACTTAAGTTTTATAATTCGGTGGTTGTCAAATAGCTGATTTAATGGTTGGAGATCTTTATTTGCTTTCGAATTGTTCAATTCTCTTCTGCATTGTTTTTTCTGTTTGAAGAATATCTTTTAAAATCAATTCTAAGGTTAATTTAGAATTCTTATCTACCGCATGTAAGTTTGAATAGAGAAAGTTCATTAAAAAATCACTTTTTTTATTAAGAGTTGCTTTTTCATCTTCAATGTTGGAGAGTAAGGTTATTTTATCGTAATCAATTAAATCAATTTTGGAACTTGAAACAGATTTCCAAGCATTTGTCTTAATTTGGGGAATATTTATTCCATTAGATTTATTTACAACATCCATAATGGAGATGTTATTATTATTAGAATATAATCCAAGGGAATCAATTAGGGATTCATGTTGCGGGATAATTGTCTTAATATCTTCCTTTGAATCTTTAAGTTCACTATTTATCGTTAAAAGTACTTGGTTTATGTAATTTTTATCCTTTCTGTCTGTATTCCAGTTGTCAATAAATAATGCTATTAATATTCCAGCAATTACTGGAATTATTTCTTTTAAAAAATGAATACTATAATCCTTAAATTGTTTTTTCATTAATGAAGATTTATGGTTGTCAAATTAAACAAATAATATTTAATTCCCTTCTTGGTTCATATTATGGCTTACAAGGAATTTTATAACTATCATTAAATTTTATCGTGGTATCTCTAAATAAAAATTTTATTGCATGATGGTTGTTGTATCTGGATCTAATCCGATAAGAATTTTCTGATTTTACTTTTTGATAAAATTTACCTAAGTCTTGTTGTGTGATTTTTGTTTGATTATAAATGTAAAAATAGATTTTAATTATTTTCCCGTAGCCATTTACTGCAAATGTCATTTTTATGTATTCTCCATCTTTTTTCAAAGTAGAATAATTACTAAAAAGAAGTAGAAGTGGGTCATAATCATACGAATTTTTAAATTCCATGGTTGGTAATATTTCTTCCACAGGTGTACCATTAATATTTGATGGATTGCTACCATAATCTGGATCATTTAGAACTGAAATGGAGAGTTCATGTGCATAAATGGGAGAAATGGAAACTTTGAAAATGGTACCATTATAAGAAAAAGTTCCAAGTCTGACTAAATCCTGGCTTTTGCAGAATAGAGTGGTCAGTACAAACAGAAATGTAAATATTAATTTAATTTCATTCATAATTCATGATAGGCTGTCTAGAAATTGGATAACTATTATTAGATATTATCGTGGTAACCATCAATAAAATCTTATTGTGTTATTTTTGTATGATCATATATATAAGAGTAAATTTTATTGATCTTTCCATAACCATTCAATGAAAATATCATTCTCATAAATTTTCCATTTTTAGATATGGACAATGCAACGAATAATGAAATGCTATTTTAAACTTCAATATTTATTATATCAATTCTGATTACTTCTGACTAATAATCTCTTTTAATTTCTCAGGATTATTTTCATACGCTGCAATTTCTCCGATATGATCTTCTATAAACGATATAAATATTGGGTTGACCTCCAGGTTTTTATTTTCCTTTTTGGCTTTGATATTTTTGTAGATGTAGATAGGTGTTTTAATTAATCCAAATGGTAATCCCCACCAGCCTAATAGACTTGTCAATAAAATTGCTTGATTATTTTTTTTGTCTAAGCAAGATGGGCATCCAATAATAGGTTTATTTTCAGTTGCTGTAAAAATGACAAAGCTTTTCACGCTGTGGACGCTGGAAGCCATTAACTTATCGGTGGTACTGCTGCAAATAGGACAAGGCAAATTTCTTAAAATTTGCGCATAATATAATAATTCTTTTATAGTGTATTCCTTATTATGTGCTAACAGCCCTTGATAAATATTGGGGTCAAGATTTCGTTTTTTAATTTCCTGTTCAATAATGTCATATACCTCAGGAAGTAGCCCCGTTGCATTTGTAGTGGCTACACTAATGAGTTCATTGTCCGACATTTTTTCATAATTCGCTGCTATTGCTTTTAAGTCCATGTTTATTAGTTTGGGAAATCCTTGTTCAGCATTGTGATTATAGGCCTAAAAGTAGATTAATTAATTTTTTAAAGCAATAGGAATAGAACGTGATTTACACGAAGATTTTATAAGATATTTTTCCCTTTATTAAAACTAACTGAAAAGAAAAGAATGCTATTGAGCAGCAGTTAAATCATTGTTATCAATGATATATTTATTTATTGAATTTCACTGATTTATCCATAACTATAAATTTTAGATTGACATGTTTATTGTCCTTGGATTTCAATTCAATTTTATTTTCCTTTTTTAATTTTTGATAGAATTTTCCTAAGTCCTGTTGCGAGATTTTGGTCTTGGAATCAAGATAGAATAGAATTTTATTGATTACTCCTTGGCCATCTGTTGAAATAACCATTTGGATATATTCGCCATCATTTTTTAAATTTTCGTAATTACTGAACAAAGGTAACAATGAATCATAGTCATAGGAATCATGGATTTCCAAGGTTCTTAAAATTTCTTCCGTAGAAGTTCCATTGATTTCTTCGGGATTTGTTGAGATTTCAGGACCATCTTTTGGGGTAATTAATAACTCTTCTTCGTTGTCTGGAAGTTCTGAAACTTCAAATTTTGTTCCTTTAAAGGTGAAATCTCCAGGCTTTATAGGACTTTGGCTTTTTCCATAAGAGGAAATAAGAATGAATAAAGAAGTAAATAATACGCTTAATAACTTACTGTTCATTTTATTGCGATTTACGTAAATGTTTCTTGAATATATGAAATAATTCAGGAAATAGCTGAAACTCTTTGGCTTGGGGAAATAAATCTTTTCAATCAGCAATCCCATCTTATAATTTAATACCTTTGAAATATTCATCAAATTAACCTATAGAAGATCAGATGTCGAAAGAGAAAGAATCTTTTAGTATTCAAAAGCGGGTAAAAAGTTTCGGGTACTCCATTGCAGGGTTGAAACATCTTTTTTTATATGAGCATAATGCAAGGATTCATTTAATTGCAGCTGTACTGGTTATTCTTGCGGGATGGTATTTTGAGGTGAGTAGGATGGAGTGGTTGGCAATTGTATTGTGTATAGGCTTGGTTATTATTACAGAAACACTCAATACAGCAATAGAGGTTGTTTGTGATTATTTATCTCCAGATTTTCATCCGAAGATTAAAATAATAAAAGACCTGGCTTCAGGGGCGGTTTTGATCAGCGCTATGACTGCGGTGGTCATAGCAGCAATAATTTTTATTCCTAAACTATTGCTGCTAATCAATTAAAATTATTTTTTCATCAAGTAATTTGCTACAGCTTCATAAGCTGGCAGGGAATGGGCATCGTTGGCTGTATTGCTTGCTACCGGATGGGAGGCAAGTCGAACCAATACCATTTCGGCAGTTGGGTCGATATAGATGGTTTGTCCATGTACTCCTCGAGCACAGAAAGCCCCATTTTTGTTGTTAGATATCCACCACATATTTCTATAGCTCCAATTTTTCAGGTTTGTATAGCCTGCTTTTGCAAAATCAGATTGTTTTCCACCCTTACGAATATCTTCAATCACTTCCTTTTTTAAGATTTGCTTGCCATTAAAATTTCCGTTATTTCGGATCATTTCTCCGAACATGGCTAAGTCCCTTAAGTTGGCATTAAATCCGCCACCTGCGAAGGCAATTCCGGAACGGTCGATTTGGTAATAGCCATCATGACGTGCTCCAATGGGTTGCCATATTTTTTCAGAAAGCAGTTCAGGAATACTTTTCCCGGTTGCTCTACTGATGATCCAGCCCATTGCATCTGTATTGATGGTTTTGTATCCGAATGCTTCACCATGTTTCCCAGCTTTTTTAACGGTTTCCAAAAATTCATAATAATTTTTTGGGCCATTATATCCTTCAGGAACAGGAACAGGATTTCCAGCAGCGGAGAAGACCCAGATATCTGCTTTGGGATCAGCATAATCTTCACTGTAATCCAGGGAAGTGGTCATATCTAGGACCTGTCTAATTGTAGCATCTCCAAAGGCTGAACTCTTGAGTTCAGGCACATAATCCTGCACTAACTTATTTTCATCCAGCACGCCCTCAGCGACCAAACTAGCGCCCAAGGTTCCGGTAAAGGTTTTACTCACGGACATTACAGCATGAGTTCCCTCTTGATCCAATTCAGCGAAGTATTTTTCATAGACAATTTTCCCTTTGTGGAGAATAATCAATCCATCGGTATAGTTTATTCCCAAGGACTCTTGAAATGATACTGGTTTTGTTTCGCCTAAAGGAATGAAACTTAGTTGGTCAATATCATTATCTATATTACTTTGAAATGTATATGGAGTGCTATAGTTCGCTCTGACAACTTTGGTTGGCATGAACTCTCGCATGTGGCATACGCTATAACGGAGGCCAGGAAATTGAAAGAAACTTCCATCAAATAAGGATAAGGTACTGTCTTTTGCCGGAGGAGAACCCTTCATCCAGCCCATAGTTTTAGGGTTGGATTGTTCAGCGTTTAAATAGTTTTGTGCGCTCAATGAAGTACAGATTGTAATATGAAGTAAACAGAATAATAACTTTTTCATTTTGTTCAAAGTTAAGCTATATTGAACTAATAGAGGAAAGTCAAAAAATGTTTTACTCTTTATTTGAATATTTGGGACTTGTATTCCGTTGGGGTAATGCCTTTTACAGATTTGAATATTTTATTGAAATTGGAAAGGCTATTGAAACCACATTCATAGGCAATATTGGTAATCTGTATGCTATTTTCAGCAATCATTTTACAGGCCTCACTAATCCTAACTTCGTTTACAAACTGTATAAAGGTCTTCTGTGTCCTAGATTTGAAGTAGCGGCAGAAGGCATGTTTAGACATACTTGACATATCCGAGACATCGGATAAGAGAATCTCCTTAGGGTAGTTGTCAAATACATACTTAAATACTCTTTCGATTTTATTGTTATCGATCGGATTATAATTATTGGTATAGCCTGTACTTGAGATGGATTCGTATTCAGCGCAATTGATTAGAATTTCGATGATTTCGATAAGTAAGATTGTCTTTTGAGGGCCGTAAGGAAGTTTAACAATCTTCACAAGTTTCTTTTTGAGTTCATCTTTAGTTTTACCATAAAAGATCAACCCTCTTTTAGAGAGGTTAAAGAAAGCTTCTAATTTCGAGGTGTTAAAAAACTGAGCAAAAGCCTGAACAATGAGAGCAGGTTCAATATAAAGAGCCAAAGATTTGGCTTCATTATGCGTTGGGGTATTTATTTGGTCGTTGTGCCACACATGGGGGAGGTCAGAACCAATGAATGTCAGTTCGTCTTTTAGGAAACGATCTACGTTGTCACCAATAATCCTTTTACCTTCACTTTTGACGATATATGTCATTTGACAAGCGCTGTGGAAATGGAATTCTGTTGAGAAAAATGGTCTATTCACCTCTCTTGTCGCGAAGGTAGCAATTTCGGAACCTTCTAATATTTTGGCATAAACAGGTTTCATTTTTCGATAGATTGGTGGTTAATATTGCCTCCAATATACTTGAAATAGTTCGATTATCGAAAAAGATAAACTACATGTTAATATAGTGTTGGTATTTGTTAATACTGGCAAAGTTCAGTAATGGAGTTTATATTATTTTCGTGTATTCTATTTTCATAGACAAGACATTTAACGAATTGATATGTGGGGAAAAATTAACCTAAACCTACTTTTTATTGGATTAATCTCTTTCCTCATATCAATTTCGTGTCAATCTGAAAAGCATCAAGTCTTACGATATGCATCAATTACAGGCTTGAAGTCAGATAAAGTAGATGAATATAAAAAGTTGCATGCTGCTGTTTGGCCTTCAGTTTTAAAGAAGTTGAAAGATTGCCAAATACAGAATTACTCGATATACTTAAAGGAAATAAAGGGAGAATTTTTTCTCTTCAGTTACTTCGAATATACTGGAGATAATTTTGAGCAGGACATGGAAAAAATGGCTGCTGATCCGGAGACGCAAAAGTGGTGGAAAGAAACAGACCCCTGTCAAATTCCGTTGGATGATGCGAAGTCAAAAGGTGAGGTTTGGTCAGGAATGGAAGAGGTCTTCCATATGGAATAATGCACAAGAGTTAGTTAGTCAATATAGTTTTTAATTTGGTTTAAATCCACCTTGGGGAAGGTGGATTTTTCTTTTTATAAAACTTTTTAAAACTTGAAAATTATCCATTATTCGGTCTAATAAGGTTTCTTTCTCTTAAAAAACAAGTCAATATAGTTGCAATACCAGTCAATATAGTTTATACCCTAAATCGTTTTTGAAAATACCTTTGGGAATAAATCTAAAGAAATCTTTCAATTATGAAGTTAAGAGCTCAATTAACGATAGTCTTATTGGCAATATTAGGACATGTATTAGCGCAAGAAAAAGGGATTTTACCCATTTCATCGACTACAGCCAATAAATATCAAATAGATCAGATTAATCGGAAATATGGCATGTTTATCCATTTTGGGATCAATACCTTTCATGATCAAGAATGGACAGATGGTTCTAAGCCTGCGAGTAGTTATAATCCATCGACCATTGATGCAAAACAATGGGTTGCTACAGCAAAAGCTGCTGGTATGAAACATATTATTTTGGTCTCCAAACACCATGAAGGCTTCTGTTTGTGGGACAGCAAGTATACAGACTATGATGTTGCGAGTTCGCCAAATAAAACCAATGTGGTTGAAGAAGTCGCAAAAGAGTGTAAAAAGCAAGGGATGAAACTTGGTCTTTATTATTCCTTATGGGATAGGAAACAAAATGCTGATGTTAAAGATGTAAAGGCGGATAAAGCCTATAATGAGTATTTATTGAAGCAGCTTGCGGAATTATTGTCCATCACTGGCAAGTATGGGCATATCGTAGAACTCTGGTTAGACGGCGGCTGGGAAAAGGAAAATTATCGTTGGCCTACTCAGGAGATTTATTCCTTGGTAAAAAGTAAAGCTCCAGAATGTCAGATTGGTATCAATTGGAGTATTGGCCTTCCAGAAAATGTCGATAAACACCCTGTCCTCCCAAATGATCAAAAGGACTATTTCCCGATTCGATATTTCCCGAGTGATTTCAGGCTTGGTGATCCATATTTACCTCATAATCCAGATCCAAAATTATTTGTAGCACAGGGCAATGTTTATTACATGCCATTTGAAACTACTGTTGTTCTTGGAGAGCGATGGTTTTTTAACACGACGGATAAGAAATACAAAAGCCTGGATGAATTGGAGGATATCTATCATAAGGCTACTAGTCAAGATAATATCCTTATTCTGAATGTTGGTCCGAATCGTGAAGGTCGGGTTAAAGAAGGGGATGTGGATATATTAATGAAATTGAAGAACAAACTTAAACTATAAAAAATTTAATCACCTAAACTAAAAACAAAACCTAAAATGATTTTAAAGTATAACATCCAGGACAAAAGGTTTCCACTGAGTACTGGGGCGGGCAGCGATGCGATTCATAAGGATCCGATTTATTCCTATGCAGTAACACGATTAGTAGATGAAGCCGGGCGGGTTGGAACTGGTCTTGCCTTCACTATAGGTGCTGGCAATGAACTGGTCTGCCAAGCGGCGGCCTTCTATGCGGAGAAGCTTATGGGGCGTGATATTGAAGAGTTGATGTCCAATTTTGGGCAGGTCTTCAATGAATTGAGCAATGAACAGCAATTCCGTTGGCTTGGTCCGCAGAAAGGGGTTGTTCATCTCGCCCTCGCCTCTATTACCAATGCATGTTATGATCTCTGGGCAAAGACTCGTGGAGTCCCATTATGGAAACTCTTGATTGATTTGTCTGCGAAAGACTTGGTCAACACCTTGGATTTATCTTATCTGGAAGATGAGCTGAGCAAAGAGGAAGCCCTCCATTTATTGGAAGAAAATCTGATGACGCGAGAACAACGGATGGGGATTTTGGAAACTGGATATCAAGGCTACGATACATCAGTAGGATGGTTTAATTATTCAGATGAACAAGTTCGAATAAATTGTAAGAAAGCCATTGATAATGGTTTTTCGGCGATGAAATTAAAAGTAGGTAGCAAGGATCCCTTACGGGATATTCGTCGGGCAAATATAGTACGTGAGGTTGCTGGTGATGATGCGAAAGTGATGTTGGATGCGAATCAGCAATGGACTTTTCCTCAAGCTGTTTCAATTTGCCAAGAATTGAAGGAGATGAATCCCTATTGGGTGGAGGAACCAACGCATCCGGATGATATTCTAGCCCATCAGAAATTGGCAAAAATGGTTTCACCCATCAAAATAGCAATGGGTGAGCATGTGCCGAATAAGGTTTTATTTAAGAATTATCTTCAATTGTGTGCCGCTGGTTTTATACAGGTTGATGCGGTTCGAGTAGGTGGGGTGAGTGAATTTCTGACAGTGAGCCTATTGGCACGAAAATTTAATATACCAGTAGTACCCCATGTTGGCGACATGGGGCAATTGCATCAGCACCTTGTCCTTTTCAACCATGTAAACTTGGGACATGAGGCTCTATTTCTGGAGCATATTCCACATTTGAGATCTCATTTTGTGCATCCTGTTAGGTTGCAAGATGGTGTTTATAAAACCCCAATGGAAGTTGGGAGCAGTTGTGATTTAATCTAAAGGCGATGTTAGGAGGCATAGATTTAGGCATATCGATATTTTATATCTTATTTATTCTAGCGGTTGGAATTTGGGCTGGGATGAATAAAAATGGTAAAAGCCAGGTCAATACTGCTGCTGGATACTTTCTGGCAGGAAAATCACTGCGTTGGCCGGCAATCGGATTGGCTTTATTTGCCACCAATATTTCGACTGTTCATCTGGTAAGCTTAGCGCAGAGTGGTTTTGATACAGGCTTATTGAATGGGAATTTTGAGTGGATGGCTGCATTTACCCTGATTTTATTGGCTCTATTTTTTGTTCCATTTTATTTAAAGTCAGGAGTAACCACGCTACCTGATTTTTTGGAGCGTCGGTATGATCGGGCGAGTAGGGACTGGTTGACTTGGATATCCATTGTTTCAGCGATCGTGATCCATATTGCTTTTTCGATGTTAGCGGGCGGGATAGTCCTCAAGACCCTATTTGGGTTTAATATGTATCTGAGTATCGGTATTATTTGCATCATTACGGGCTTGTACACCATATTAGGTGGTCTAAAAGCGGTAGTTGTCACCGAGTCTATTCAAACTCTCGTATTATTAACAGGTGCATTTATTATAACCTATGCTGCATTCGATAAAATGGGGGGCTGGCAGCCCATGCGAGAGGTATTGGATTTGGAGGGGCAGATGGAACGACTATCGATGTTGAGGCCAAGTGGAGATTCCAGTGGTATGCCTTGGCAAGCGGTAATTTTAGGTTATCCGATTTTAGGAATCTGGTATTGGTGTGCTGATCAGACTATTGTTCAAAGAGTATTAGGCGCAAAAGATGAGAATCACGGTCGAGTAGGGGCCTTATTCTGTGGTTTTTTAAAAATATTACCGGTATTTATTTTCGTTCTCCCAGGTCTTTTTGCATTTACATTATTTAAGTCAGGTCATTTGGATTTAACGAGTTTAGGAATGGATGCAGAAGGGAATGTGAATTCAAAAGGAATCTATACCTTGATGATTACCCAACTCTTACCTTCAGGACTCATTGGGGTTTTAGTTGCAGCCTTGCTTTCCGGATTAATGAGTCAGATTTCAGGAGCCTTAAACTCCATTTCTACCATGGTAAGCTATGACATTTATAAGCAAAAGAAACCTGAAGCTACTGATAAGCAATTAATCAGAATTGGGAAAATTTCAGCAGTTTTTGCCATGATTTTATCCCTGGCATTATTGCCATTGCTAGATAAATATGAATCTATTTTCAACGGGATCAATGATGTGATTGCCCATATAGCACCACCTATTACCTGCGTGTTTTTATTGGGTGTATTCTGGAAAAAAGCTTCTGCTGTCTCCTCGAAATGGACCTTATGGATAGGTTCCATCTTAGGACTTTTGGTCTTTTCGGTCAATAAACTGATGCCGGAATCTTTCATAGGACATATTCCATTTATGATGATGGCCTTTTATCTTTTTATCGTTTGTGTAATTATCCAAGTTACCCTTTCACTTATTTTTCCGGTTCAACATACTGCAGAAAGTCAACAATTGTATTGGAAAAATCCTTTGGATCCCTTACGTGGAGAAGCTTGGAGAGGAATTGGAAACTATAGATTGTTATCAGGACTATTGCTAGGAATGGTGATATTCCTTTATATTGTATTCAGGTAAAAATGAAAGCTATGGCTGAATTAAATGGGAAAGTGATATTAATTACTGGCGGAACTGCAGGAATAGGGTTGGAATGTGTCAAAGCCTATGTGGCTGCAGGAGCTTTGGTGACTTTCATTGGTTTGGATGCTGAATCCGTTGAAAAAACCATAGAATTACTTCCTGAGGGTCATTTGGGGATAGTGGGAGATGTGACAAAAGCGAATGAAGTAGAGTTGATGATAGAAAGGACCATAGAGCAATATGGGAGGATTGATGTTGTTCACAATAATGCAGGATTGGCGAGTCCATCAAAACCACTTCATGAAACCAGCGATGAGGAATGGGATCTTTTAATGCAAGTGAATGTGAAAAGCATTCTGTTGACTACTCGTTATGCTTATCCCCACCTGAAAATGAGTAAAGGCTGTATTTTGAATACCAGTAGTTTGGTGGGTGAAATTGGTCAAGATAACCATGCTGCCTATGCAGGAACCAAAGGAGCCGTCAATGCATTGACGAAGTCTATGGCGATAGATTATGCGAGGGATGGTATCAGGGTTAATTCGGTGATGCCGGCAGCGGTAATGACTCCAATGCTTAAGAATTGGATTCAAGAACAACCCAATCCTGAAAATATGGTAGGATTTTTAAATGATATTCACTTGTTAGGATATTGTCCTGAAGGAAATGTCATTGCTGATGTATGTGTTTTTTTGATTTCTGAGAAGGCACGATTTATTACAGGTGTGAATTTGCCAGTCAGCGGTGGAGCAGAATTAGGATATAGAAGATTTGAGAAGGGTTAAGTCTTGGGTTATTTTACAGGTTTGAAAGTCATCACTGTATTATAGCCATGCATCACTGAATCATTTTTGAGTTTCAGAGTCAATTCATCCTCAGAGAGGCTAATGATTTTATAGCTGCTATGAATAATCAAAGAATCTGAAGAAATATTCATCTTATTGAGTACCTTTTCATTGACACGGTAGGACAGGGTTATTGTAGAGTCAAGTCCATTAAAAGTATAATCGCCCCAATATTCTGAAGTACGTATTGCTGATGGGTTCATAAGGCTTTGGGCGTCCATATTTCCTTTTACAGAATCTTGAACGATATGACTATACTGTGTTCCGGTAAAACTTAGGGTGGTAGTCCGATTGTAGTGTTCAGGATTGCTGTTATCAGTAAAAACTTCATCGATCAGAACATTGTTTTTCCAGATGTATTTTTCCAATAAGGCTTTGTTGAATTCACCATCCACAGGGGACATATCTTCCTCCTTACACCCAAATAAGAGTGCGATAATAAAAAAGAGTAGGATTTTTCCTTTCATGTTAATTCCCCAATTGGTGAAAATAATGGTATTCTGGTTAATTTACTTTGATTAATTAAATTTACGTCAAAGTCTTTTATTATCAAACACTTAACTGATTTTTTTGTTTGAGCGCCTTGAAATTCAAATGTATATGCGTCTCAATTCGTTAGCAAATGTGGTAATTTTCTTTTAAGAAATAAAATATTTCTGAAATTAAATTGATAAATACCTTCAAAACAATTATGCAGAATCAGTAATATCTAATTAATATTTCCAGGACTTAGATTAGCCAAGATACATTTGAGTTTTCTTTTATTCTGATACTTAGTATATTACGGAATAGTGGATAACCATCATGTTGTTGTCATACTCTTTTTGGTCAATACGGGTTAGGGAATAACTTTGATTTATATCCTCAAACAATTTGGTTCCTGATCCAATTATCACAGGATTTAATTTTATTTTAACCTCGTCCAGAAGTTTATTTTTCAAGAGCCAACCAGCTAATTTTCCCCCACCACATAAATAGATGTCCGTATCAGCTGTTTGTTTTAATTCTTTAATTCGACTCACATCGAGGGCTAATATTTTGACTTGTTCATGGAGTTTTTCAATCTTTAAATTGTTGGAGAGGATATATTGAGTCATATGTCCATAAGTTGGAGAAGGTTCTCCAGGTTTAACACCAAATTGATATCCAAATTCATAAGTATTCCTTCCCATCAAGACATGTTTAAATTCTTGGAGATCATTCATATAATCCTGAACGGCTTCACCTTCATAGGTATAGGCACTAACATCGTCATTGGGACCTGAAATAAACCCATCAATGGAGGTTGCGACGTAATAGATAATCTTTTTCATATAGTTTCCTTTCTGAATTTATGTTAGGTTAATATTTTGTTTTATTTCTACCTCTTCCAAAAAATACTGATCATGGGAAACCACGATCAAAGTACCGTTAAAAGATTTAATGGCATTGCTAAGGATCTGAATATTCTGAATTTCAATATTGTTTGTAGGTTCATCCAAAATGATTATGTCAGGTGCTTGACTACTAATATTGAGGCAACATAGTAATAAACGCATTCGTTCACCACCACTAAGCATGAGGCAAGATTTATCCCAAGTTTCCTTGGAAAACAAGAATCTGTTCAAACGGATCTTGACTTCATGTTCCATCAAGCCAGACTGATTGAAGGATTGTGCCATGTCGTAAATTGAAATTGTCGATTGAATCATGGAATAATCCTGATCCACATATACATATTTGAAGTCATTCTTAGCGATTTGTCCTTCGGATGGAGGGATTTTTCCAATCATCATATTGATCAAACTGCTTTTCCCCGAGCCATTCTTGCCATGTATGGCTAATCGATCTGCATATTTCACCTGAAAACTTAGGTTTTCCTTCCAGAGGTTTTTGTTGTTTATTTTTAAGTTAACCTGTTTTAGGTCGATTAGTGTTTTGCCTATGGATAATCCAGATTCTTCAAATCCGAATTTCATTTGGTCAATCTCGGGAAGATTGGCTCTAAGTTCTCTTAGGTTTTGATGAATTCCAGATATTTTTTCCTGATGTACACCTTTTAATTTAGAACTGCTGCCTTCAGCTTTATTCTTCAATGCGCCCATCAGAATCTTGGGGATCCCTGCTTTTTCTTGTTTCTTCTTGCCACGCGCATTTAATTTGTTCTGACGTTCCAAGGCTTCTCTTTCCTTTTCTTTTGCCTTTCGAAGTTCTTTTTCCTTTGATTTTACATCATGGTCCAATGCATTTAAGGCAACTTCTTTTTGCTCTGCAAAGAACTCGTAATTGCCACCATATCGGGAAATCCCGGATTTACTCATTTCGGCAATTTCGGGAAGTAAGTTTAACAAAGCCCTGTCATGACTTACAATTAATAGGGTTTTATTGCAAGATTCAATAAACTGATAAAGTTGATTTCGGGAATCTAAGTCCAGGTGATTGCTAGGCTCATCCATCAAAATTATTTCAGGTTCATGAATGGCAATGCCGGCTAGAAAGACTTTCGTTTTTTGTCCGCCACTTAAGGTATTCATTGGACTATCTAAAGCGAAACCAGCTAAACTCCATTGTTCTAAGGCTTGAGAAACCCGATCTTCTATTGTCCAGTCGTCATTCAAGATATCCAAGCTATTTTCAGAAAGATTACCTTCCAATATGTCATGGTAAGCCTGGAGTTTATCTGCTATCCCCAATGCCTGTGCTATGGTTTGATCATTGTATCGATCCTGGAGTTGGGGTATATAATAGGGTAAACTACTTGTCTGAATAGTTCCGGAATTTAAATGGACTTCAGCAGCAATGGCCTTGAGTAGGGTAGATTTTCCTACACCATTATTACCGATTAATGCTATTTTCTCCTGATTATTGATAGTCAGGGAGAGATCATGAAATAAGATTTCTTTGTTGGGATGAATATATGTTGCGTTCTGAATAATTATCATAAATCCTTTCGCTTTGAGATAAAACCATTGAAAGCTATGAATAGCTTTTGTTGATAGATTGCGGAAAGAATTTGGGTATTACATATATTCTATTTGTGATTTATAATGAGACAAATATAGGAATTATTTTTTAACTCCTTTTTTTTTGAGGAATTACATGTTTTCTATGGTTCTGAAGGTGAGGTTAATTCGGGAACCATGAACTGTTTTTGTCGGAGGAAGTCGATGCATCCAATGGTCTTGGGTTTGATCCTTCATAATCAGCAAGCTGCCACTCTCCAGGAATAGGTCAATTTTTTCTTTGGTTGATTTATGTTTGAAGGAGAACTTTCGTTCGGCACCAAAGGTAAGAGAGGCTATGGCACCATGCTTTTTCAGGTCCTTCTCGCCATCGCTGTGCCATGCCATTCCTTCGGAACCATTATGATAAAGATTCAGAAGACAGGAATTAAAAGTTTCACCAGAATGGGATTCCACAAGGGATTTGAGCACTAAGAGATCCTCCGTCCAGGGTAAAGCGATCTTTTGAATATTGGAATAACTGTATTCAAAAGAACGATCTCCATACCAAGCAACCTTTCTTTTTGTTTCAATGTGCCTGCCAAAGATAATTGCCTGATCATTTTTCCATTCAATTCTATCAAGTAGTTTCTCAAAATATAATTGCGGCTCATCACAGATTACTCCATAATAATTCACTGTACCATCATAGGGTAAATGGTTTTTGGAGGGATCTTCAGTATTAAATAGTTTCATGGTGATTTTCAATGTCTGTATGTGCAAATTCCCATCCCAGCATAACAGTTTTTCTCAATGGTTTCCAACGGTAGCCGCCTGTATGTCCAGAGGTTTGGATTACTCTATGACATGGAATTAAATAGGCAATGGGATTACTTCCAATGGCAGTTCCGACGGCACGTGAGGCTGAAGGATTACCAATTTTGGTAGCAATGTCTTTATAGGTGTTTAGCTCGCCAAGCGGGATGGATAATAAAGCCTGCCAAACTTTCAACTGAAATGCCGTTCCCTTTAAGTGTAGTTTTATTCGTTTTAAGGAGTTGTTCTTCGGGTCGAATATCGATAATGCTTCAAGATGGATAGGTTGAACCTGCTCGATGAATTCAGCATTCTCGAAAGAATCCTTTAATTCTTCGATCCCTTTTTCATGATCTTCCACAAATGCCAAGAAACAAATTCCTTTTTCTGTGGAAGCAATCAAGCATTGTCCAAAGGGACTGTCCTGAAAGCTATAGGAGATGCTTAACCCTTCTGCACCTTGCTTGAATTCCGCAGGAGTCATTCCTTCAATCTGAACAAACATGTCATGCAGCCTACTGGTACTGCTTACTCCAGTCATTAAATGGGTGTCAAACAAAGTCCTTTGTTCCTCTTTCAGTAATTTCTTTGCATAGCTCACCTGGATGTATTGAAGGAATTTTTTTGGACTTGTTCCCACCCAATCCGAGAATAAACGTTGAAAATGAAAGGGGCTTAGATGAACATGTTCCGCAATTTCCTCCAAACTAGGTTTATCCTGGAAATGATCCTGGATAAACTGAATTGCTTTGGCAATTCGGTCATAGTTTAATTCTTGTTGCGTCTTTTCCATATTCAAAGATGATAAGTAATGGGATAAATAAAAATCCGATTCTTGCTAAGTTACGAGAAAATGAAATACTTAAAAGGGTGCATTTTATGGTTATAAGATCATATATCATTCAATAAAAATGGGCATTGAAAAAATCAAATGCCCATTTTTTTATCTCGCCCTCAAGTTTATCTTGCCAAATAACCACCATCTACTGGATAGTAGGATGCGGTTACGAAGGAAGCTTTATCTGAAGCTAGCCATAAAGCCAATTCAGCAACTTCCTCAGGTTTTCCAAGTCTTTGAAAAGCATGTTGAGTTTCTAAAAATTTTAAGGAATCAGCATCCAGATTGTCATCCACTAAAGGAGTGGAGATAAAACCCGGACCGATAGCATTGATTCGAACCCCCTTGGTTGCATATTCCCAACCTGCGGTTTGCGTTAGACCAACGACTCCGTGTTTTGCAGCAACATACGCAGATGATTTAGCGAACCCTACAGCACCTAAGATCGATGCCATATTGATAATACTACCACCTACTTTTTCTATTTCAGGCAGCTGGTAATGCATGCCATAGAAAACACCATTTAAGTTGATGTCGATTACTTTTTTCCAAGCTTCAATGGACAGATCAGCTACCGGATTGGACTCACCACCAATACCCGCATTATTAACGGCGATATGTAGTGCTCCAAAATTCTCTATTGCTGCCTCCACAATTTTTTTATTATCCTCGGCGGAAGATGCATCTGCTTTTACAAAGATTAGATTTCCTTCGCCGTGGTTGTTGATAAGGTCATTGCCTAACTTTTCGTTTAAATCCGCTACAACTACTTTTGCGCCTTCTTTTACAAAAAGTTCAACGATTGCTTTGCCTATCCCGGAAGCACCTCCAGTCACGATAGCCACTTTGTCATTTAGTTGTTTCATCTTGTTCTCGTATTAAGTTTTAATTAAGATACAAAGAAATGAGCTGCGATTATGTGATGATGGTCATCCAAAAAGCTGATTATGACTTTAATAGGAAAGACCTGTCAAAAGCTTACAATCCTTTGATAAAATTTTGATTTAGTTTCTCTTGCAAGCCCATAATAATGCCGATATGGAATTGCACAATCATTGAAGTATTCTCAAAAAATAGGTTATTCCTTTTTGTCGTATGGGTCTCCTGCTAAAATTATCGAATCTCCCTTCCCAAATTCATTAGAATATACTTTGATTAATACGCCAACAGATGAAAGAATCAGAGGGCCAAAAATCAAACCTAACATCCCAAAAAGTTTTAATCCGAGGAGAACACCAAATACGGTAATTAGAGGAGGGACATTTCCTAAGGTTTTTAGGATAGTGAAACGAAGGATATTATCAATACTTCCAATTAATATGAAACCATACAATAAAATTCCAATTCCATTCGCAGTTTCGCCTCCAGCAAGGGTAATTATGCCTAGTGGAACATAGATAGTCATAGTACCTAAAACGGGAACAATGGATGCAATGCCGGTGAGCATTCCCATTAAAATAAAGTTTTCAACGCCGAAGATCCAGTAACCTAATACAGCAACCAACCCTTGGAAGAATCCTAGAATTGGAATTCCGATAGCATTGGAACGAACCATTGAATCAAATTCTTTCCATAGTTCTTGCTTACTTTTTGGCGAGAAGGGAACTCCACTGGCGATATATTTTTCCATCTGTCTGCCATAAACTTGCATGAAATACAATACGAATAAGGCGACAATAATATTGATCATTACTTCTGCTACAGAGTTTAATATGCTTGGTACGTATTTGGTAAACCTTTGCAACATTGCTAATAGGGCCTCATCCGACATGTCTATATCCTTTAAGAAAGGCTTATCGGCCATGTATTCCTTGAGGAGATTAAACTGAGATACAATTTTATCGGTATTATTTAAAAAACTGGTTATTTGCGGAACCAAGTAATCCACCAAGGCCCAAATAGGTAAAACGATAAAGACGATGGAAATTAGAATAAACAAGAGGCTAGTCAAAATCTTATTCCATCTTCTCTTTTCGGTCAGCTTGAAATAACTGTTACGGAAAAGCACATATAAAGTGATAGCACCAAGAAAGCCAGGTAGATAGTAATAAAGGTTCTTGAAAATTAAAATACAGACCAGAATGATAATTAAAATTAGCATGATCTGGTTGATGGAGTTGTTGTTTATCTGCTTCGTTCTCATATTCGCGGAAATCTATAGCAATTTAAGAAATAGATGTGAGAAGTTAGATGTGAGATTTGAGATAGAAAGGGGGAATAGGGTTTTTAAAGAAGAGAGATGTGAGAAGTTAGATGTGAGATTTGAGATAGAAAGGGGGAATAGGGTTTTTAAAGAAGATAGACGTGAGAAGTTAGATGTGAGATTTGAGATAGGAAGGGGGAAATAGGGTTTTTAAGGAAGATAGATGTGAGAAGTTAGATGTGAGATTTGAGATAGGAAGGGGGAAATAGGGTTTTTAAAGAAGAGAGATGTTAGAAGTTAGATGTGAGATTTGAGATAGGAAGTTTAATATCTCAAATCTCACATCTCAAATCTCATATCTAATCCTATATCCCACATAAAACAAAAAAGCCCATCTTTAAGAAAAGATGGGCTTTTTGTTTTATGTGTAATGCTTACGCGCCTAATTGTACACGTTTGAAAGCAGTTACAGTTAATCCTTTAGCAACTGAGTCTAAGAATTGAGCGATAGATTTTGAAGAATCTTTCACGAATTCTTGGTTCAATAAAGTATTTTCTTTGTAGAATTTGTTCAATTTACCTTGAGCAATTTTTTCTACCATTTCTTCTGGTTTACCTTCAGCACGGATTTGTTCTTTAGCGATTTCAAGTTCGCGTTCGATAGTTTTAGTATCTACACCGTCTTTATCGATAGCAACCGGGTTCATAGCAGCGATTTGCATAGCTACATCTTTACCAGCTTCTTCAACTCCGTCAGCATCAGCAGAAAGGCCTACTAATACACCTAAACGGTAGTTACCGTGGATATAAGCAACAACTTTATCAGCAGCAACAGTTTCGAATTTAGAAACGTCGATTTTCTCACCGATTTTACCAGTTTGCTCGATTAATAAGTCAGCGATTTTAGATCCACCGATTTCTAATGCTTTAAGATCTTCTAGAGAAGCAGGGCTGTTCGCTAATGCAGCGTCAGCTACTGATTCAGCAAATGCAACGAAATCAGCGTTTTTAGCTACGAAGTCAGTTTCGCAGTTTACTTCTACTACGATACCTGATTTGCCATCAGCAGCAGCTTTAGCAATGATTACTCCTTCGTTTGAGTCGCGGTCTTGACGGCTAGCAGCAACTTTAGCACCTTTTTTACGTAGGTAGTCAACAGCAGCTTCGAAATCACCATTAGCTTCCACTAATGCTTTTTTACAGTCCATCATACCAGCGCCAGTTTGTTGACGCAATTTGTTTACATCTGATGCAGAAATTTGTACTGACATAGTATATTTTTTGTTAAAATTACAATTGATGTGTTAACCATTCTTTGTTTTTAAATGAACAGAATGTTAACTTTTTAATATTGAATAGGTTTTGCTTATTAGCAAAAAACCGGAAAGACAGGAGCGGTAAAAGGAAGCAGATCTTCCAGAAACCAACACTTGTCTATCCGGCTTATGTAATAGAATAAGATTATTCTACGTCTTTCGCTTTACGAGTGCGTTTTCCTGGAGTAGCTTCAGTAGCTTCACCATTGTCTACTGCAGCTTTAGCAGCAGCAGCTTCTTTTTCCGCATCCTCTTCTTTATCGCGCTTGCGCTCTTCTAATCCTTCGATAATCGCTTTACCAATTACACTAGCAATTAAGCTAATTGATTTTGTAGCATCATCGTTTGCAGGGATTGGGAAGTCGATGTTAGTAGGGTCAGAGTTTGTATCCACCATTGCAAAAGTAGGGATGTTTAATTTCATCGCTTCTGCAACTGCAATATGCTCTTTCTTAACGTCGATAATAAATAACGCAGCAGGCAAACGGTTTAAGTCAGCAATACCACCTAAAAGGTTTTCTAACTTAATACGCTCACGTTGAATCATCAATTTTTCTTTTTTCGACAATACATCGTAAGTGCCATCTTTTTGCATTTTATCGATGTTTGACATTTTTTTGATTGATTTACGTACTGTTGCAAAGTTCGTAAGCATACCACCTAACCAACGTTCCGTAACGAAAGGCATGTTTACTGCTTTTGCTTGTTCTGCCACGATTTCTTTCGCTTGTTTCTTTGTAGCTACGAATAAAACTTTACGACCTGATTTCACGATTTGTTTAATCGCTGAAGCTGCCTCTTCTAATTTAGTAAGAGTTTTGTTCAAGTCGATGATGTGGATACCATTGCGTTCCATGAAAATGTACTTAGCCATCTTCGGATCCCACTTACGAGTAAGGTGACCAAAGTGAACACCTGCATCCAATAATTCTTGATATGTTGTTCTTGCCATTTTTTGATCCTCCTTATATTAACGTTTACTGAATTGGAATCTTCTACGTGCTTTACGACGTCCTGGTTTCTTACGCTCAACCATACGGTCATCACGTGTCATCAAACCTTTAGAACGTAAAGCAGGTTTAACTTCTGGGTTAAGCTCTACTAAAGCTTTAGCAATCGCTAAACGAACTGCTTCTGCTTGTCCTTTAACTCCACCACCTTGAACGTTAACATTGATGTCAAAATTTGCAAGAGAATCAGCTACCAATAAAGATTGAGTAACGATGTATTGCAAAGGTAATGTCGGAAAATATTCCTTGTAATCTTTACCATTCACGGTAATATTTCCATTGCCAGCTGTTAAGTAGATGCGGGCAACAGCAGTTTTTCTTCTTCCTGAAGTGTTAGTTGTTGACATAGTCGTTCTCCTTAAAATTTAACTGGTTTTGGATTCTGCGCCTCATGTTTGTGCTCTGTACCTGCATAAACATAAAGGTTTTTAAATAATTGACGTCCTAAACGGTTCTTAGGCAACATCCCGCGAACAGCTTTCTCGATGATGCGCTCAGGGTGTTTAGCCATTAACTCTTTTGGAGAAACGAAACGTTGACCACCTGGGTAGCCTGTGTAGCGAACATATACTTTGTCGCCTAATTTGTTTCCAGTCAATCTAATTTTGTCTGCGTTGATAACAATTACGTTATCTCCACAGTCTACGTGTGGGGTGAATGAAGGCTTGTGCTTTCCACGAATCACTTTCGCAATCTCGCTTGCCAAGCGCCCCAAAATCTCGCCTTCAGCGTCAACAACGATCCATTCCTTGTTAACGGTGTTCTTGTTAGCAGAGACAGTTTTGTAACTTAACGTATTCACTTGCTTTTATTTAATTAATTAATAATGTTTTAATCCTTTTGTAATCACTACAAAGAGGTCTGCAAAGGTACAATATTTTAATTTAATTCTCAAAGCCAATTTTACTTTTTGTTTTGATATCAATGCACTATTGTTTTTTCAAACCCCAAGATCCTTGAAAGTAAATCCGTATTTCTTCTTAATCAACCCTTTATATTTTAGAGTAACCTGGGTATTAACAGGTATTTTTTGATGTTATTTCGGACTTATCTATTTAAAATTTGAGTCAATTACGAAAGGATATTTTTGTTAATGGTTAAACTATTAACATAATTTAAGGTAATACGGATTAAACTTTTCTGCATTTTTGTGCTCTTTAAAATTAATTTATTACCTTGAATTGCCTTAGACCGAGCGCTAAGCATGATATAGGGTGGATAATTAAAGTAAATTAGATGAGAAGATCACAATGGTGCAAACCCCTGGTTCTGGGAATATTGCTGATGGCGGGACAAGTGTTGTTTGCGCAAGATTTGAAAGAAGATAAAGGATATAAGGAGCAATTAGCCTCCATAGAATCCAAGTTGAAGAGTGGTGATTTGGCCAATGCTTTACAGAGTATAGAAGAAACTCTGCAGAAATATCCGAATGGCGCAGAAGTTTACTATGCTAAGTCCTTATTATATGCCCAAGCCAGAAACTTTGATGTGGCCTTGCCTGCAGCTCAAGAGGCTGTGAAAATATCTCCAGAGAATGTAATCTATAATAATCACCTTTTAGAACTTTATAAAAGTAAGGGTGATTTCAATTCTGCAATTCAGGTTTTGGATGATTTCCTAATCAAACAACCTAATAACCCTCAGGTGTATCGTGAAAAAATCATGATGCAGCATGCAGCAAAAAAATCCGAAGATGCCTTAAAAACTTATGAAATCACCAAGGAAAAGTTTGGTGAAACGGATACGTTGGATGTTTTGAAGGCTGAAATCCTTATGGACTTAGATCGTCCAAGTGAAGCCAATGAATTATTGCAATATTGGAGAAAGAAAAAATCGCCGATCAGACAAGTCTATAGTACGCTGAGTTATATTCTCGTGGATCAGAACAAACCTAAAGATGCCGTTTCGGTTCTTGAAGAAGGTTTGGTCGCTACGAAAGATGATTTGCTGTACCTGGATATGGCCGATGCGAATATGGCATTGAAAAAGAGTTCACAGGCATTTGATAATATTAAAAAAGCCTTTCAATCTGATGCTGTCAACTTTATTGATAAGCACCGTGTCATGATGAATCTGGTGAACAATAATAAAGAATTCAGTAAGGATCAACTTCAAGATCTTGCGAACACCTTGGTGTTAAAACACCCAAGGATGCCTGATAGCCATATGTTCAAGGGGGATATCATGTGGATGCGAGGTGACCTTGTCGAAGCAAAATCCCTGTATCTGACCACTGTAAGCATGAACCCACAGCATATAGAGGCTTGGCGAAAACTTATCAATGTGGAGTTGGCCAAAAATGAATTGGACGAGGCTATTGTGGATGGGAATGAGGCTTTGAGTCATAATCCAGGAAATGTAATCATCACTTATTTTGTTGGAATGGCTTACATGATGAAGAAGGACACCGATAATGCAAGATTATATCTTGAAAGAGCATTGGATCAGAGTGGCAATGAAAATGACTTCGTGAAATCAATGGTGTATGGAGGTTTAGGAGATTTATATCATGAAATAAAGATGGAGTCGGCATCTGAAGTTGCCTATGATGAAGCGATTAAATTGGATAGTAATAACGTAACGGTATTAAATAATGCAGCTTATTATTTGTCTCTTCAAAAGAAAGATTTGGATAAAGCTGCGGATTATGCGAAACGCGCCAATAAGATGGAACCCAATTCTGGAACTTTCCAGGATACCTATGCTTGGGTTTTATTTCAACAAGGAAAGTATCAGGAAGCATTGACTTGGATTGAAAAATCAATTAAAAATTCAGAACCTTCAGGGGTGTTATATGATCATTATGGGGACATCCTGATCAAGTTGGGTAAGACAAAAGATGCTGTAAAGCAATGGGAGAAGGCCATGACCTTGTCAGAAGGAAGTTCCTTAGATAAAGAAAAATTAAAACAGAAAATCAGTGAGAAGAAATATATTGAGTAGAATAAGTTTGATATTGGCAGTTTTCATGTTGGTTTCAGCATGTGCCAGTAAGAAATCGACAGTTAAGAAGCCTGATGCCGGAGTTACTGCGAAGGGGAAGGACTTGTTGAATACCTATGAGTTGAATAATTTGAACTTTATTACCTTTTCTGGGCGTGCTAAGGCAAAAGTACAGGTTGGTGAGGAGACTCAGAATGTAACTTTGAATATCCGTATGGAAAGAGATAAGGCAATCTGGATCTCAGTAACGGCCTTATTGGGAATTGAAGCGGCAAGAGTATTAATTACGCCTGATAGTGTAAAGATTATCAATAGATTGCATAGTGAATATATTGCTAAACCTTTCTCCTATATATATAAGTATACCAATCCGGGAATTTCCTTCAGAATGTTGCAGGATATTCTGGTTGGCAATATTTCTACAGAGATGCTGAGGACGGATCAATTACAGATTGCTACCAGCGATGAGGATGTTCAGGTAATAGGGGTGAAGGACGGTTTGACCTTTCATTATGGAGTGAATAAGAGTAACAGACCTACCATTTTTAATTTGATGGAATTAGGAAAATCTGATAAACTGGAAGCCCATTATGGTGATTTTGCATTGATAGATGGACATAATTTTCCGCAGAGATTCACGTTAAACATTGAAGGAAGTGGTACGAAGGTGTCTTCAGATATGCTTTATAACAAATCAGAATTTAATAAAACGGTGGAGCTGAATTTCAGTATTCCTTCGAGATATAAGGCTATCAACTAATTAGAATAGCCAATAATGTAAAGAAATTATGTTTTTATTATTTTCGTATTAACTATATCCTTATTTTTGGAAGTTCTATAAAATAGAGGCGAAAGAATTTAACATTTCATGGATTTTAAAAAGATTGTACTCAGTATATTTTCCTTATTGCTATTTGTTGGTTTAAGTTACGGACAAAGTAGTTTGGAATTAAAGAAACAAAGGGAAAGAATTGATAGGGAAATCGCTGAGCTTCAAAAAATATTAAGTGCTAAGACACAGGAGAAATTATTATCACAGCAAGAGGTCGCTGCTTTAAGTAAGCAGTTGGACTTGCGGGAGAATAAAATCAGTACCATCAACTCTGAGTTACGCATCATCAATAAAAATATTTCTTCGAATAATGCTATCGTCGATAAGCTAAAAGCGGAATTGGAGAAAATGAGACAGGATTATGAAAAAATGATCCTTTTCGCCTTTAGAAATAAGAACTCCTATAATAAGATGATGTTCATCTTTGCTTCCAAGGATTTTAATCAAGCTTTCAAGCGTGTTAAATACCTTCAACAATTTACGGATGCCAGAAAGATTAAGGTTGCGGAGATAGAAGGAACGAAAAAGCAAATCGAGTTGAAGATTGCGCAGTTGGAAAGAGATAAGAAGACGCAACAATCCTTATTAAAAGAGCAGGAAGCAGAGCGTAATACGATTGCAAAAGATAAAGCGGCACACTCGCAAGAGTTAAATCAATTAGCAAGGGAGGAGCGTACTTTCCGTGGTCAATTGACGAAGAAGCAACAAGAGAAGAAACGTTTAGATGCAGCGATCAAGACTGCGATTGCCAGAGAGGTAGAAGCAGCAAGACGTGCTGAGGAAGAGCGTAGAAGAAGATTGGCAGAAGCGGAAGCTAAAAAGACAGGAACGACTGTTACAGAAGCGGAGAAAAAAATCGAGAAGAAAACTGGTTCAGCAGTGTTAAATAATTCACCGGAAGCGACCAAGTTATCGGCAGGATTCTCCTCGAATAGAGGTCGTCTTCCATGGCCAGTAGGGCAAGGAAGTGTAGTACGTAATTATGGTAGTGTGACGGTAGAGCGTGGAGTTCGTGACTTCTATGATTACATCCGTATTCGCACCTCCGATGGAGCGCCAGTAAAAACCGTGTTTGAAGGCACAGTACTGCAAGTAATTAATATTGGATCCTATGCAGTTGTTGTTCAACATGGTGAATATTTGACAGCTTATTCGAACTTGAAATCAGTGTCTGTTTCTAAGGGACAAAAGATCTCTACAGGTACCGTAATTGGGGCTGCAGACTCAGATCCAGAGGTTGGATATTCATACATTGATTTGAGTGTTTATCGCGGTACAACCTCCATGAATCCATCAATATGGATAGCAAGATAGTTACATGGATTTAAATATTTTATCTATATATTTGTTAGATATACCAACAGAAAAGAATTAGTAAATTAGTAGAATATGTATACATCAGGATTATTATTTATCGGTACCAATGAGATTATTATTATCGTGGTATTGGCGTTATTGTTATTCGGGGGAAAGAAAATTCCTGAATTAATGCGTGGGTTAGGACGTGGCGTGAAAGAATTCAAAGAAGGCCAAAAAGATGATCCAAATGCTGAAAACAACACAAATACAACAGCTAATAATGATACAGTTAACAAACAAGGTTAATTCTATTCATTAAAAGATTTTATAAAGTTTCACTAGATATGTTCGTTATCTGGTGAAACTTTTTTTTTATGCTAACCAAAAGAATTGGCACAGATTGCCAACGATAAGCGAAGAACTAACACAGATAGTTTACAGTACTTAAATACTTATGAACAAAAAAATTAGTTTCCTAGTTACAATAGGCTTGTGTGTCATGAAATTGGGATACACACAGGAACAACAGTTCGAACCTCATAATTTCGGCGAAACTTTTCAGGCTAATATTATTGACCAAATTGAAAAGGACAAAGAGAAAACATTTTTATTACTCGATTCCGTAAAGCAAGTCGCAGGGAGTTCGGTGGTGTTTAATGAGGAAGATGTCAATATCGCCCAGCGTATTGCTCGAATCCAAAAAACTGTTCCTTTAGAATATAACGCTCGCGTTAAAGCCTATCTGGATAAGTATATCTCCAGAAACTACAAACCTTACATGGAAAAGTTACTCGGGCTGAGCGAGTATTATTTCCCTATTTACGATCAGATCTTTGCTGAGCAAGGATTACCACAAGAAATTCGGTATTTATCAGTCATTGAATCTTCCCTTAATCCGCATACAGTTTCCACTTCAGGAGCGGTAGGTCCATGGCAATTTATTTATGGTACTGCAAAGGTCTATAACCTGACCATGGATTCGAATTTTGATGAACGTAAGGATGTGTATTCAACGACCTATGCCGTTTCAAGTTATTTGAAAGATGCCTATGATGAATTTAACGATTGGTTATTGGCTCTTGCTTCGTATAACTGTGGTATGGGATGCGTTCGCCGTGCTATAGTGCGTTCCGGATTGAATAGCCCTAATTATTGGGAGCTTTCGCCCTATCTGCCAAAAGAAACCCAGAATTATATTCCCAAGTTTATCGCGATGACTTATGTCCTCAACCATGCTGAATTGTATGGATTGAGTACAGCTGTTAATGATTTACAATCGGATCATAAAGTGTTGATGTTGGATAAATCCATCAACATGAATCAGGTGGCTTCTGCTTTGACTTGTTCAACAGAATTGCTGAAACAATTGAATCCTGGCTACAAGCGCGATGTGGTGATTGCAAGTCCAGAAAAACAAAGAAGGTTAGTTATTCCGGTGAATGAATCCATGAGTGATTCTTTAATCTATGCAGCTTTGCACAATCAGCAGGATGAAGTTGTTCAGAAGGCGATTGCAGCTGTAGAGGTGAAAGAGGATAAAAATCATCAGGTAGTCAAGGGAGAAACCCTTCAGAGTATTTCTAAGAAATATGGAGTAAGTGTACAAAACTTAATGGCCTGGAATCATCTAACCTCTAGATCATCGATTGTAGGGCGTGAGATTGTAGTGTCAAGAGCTATTGACGAGGAGTTAACTAAAAATGTGGTTGCTGCTGTGAGTCAGGCTAAGACTGTAGCCAAAAAGAATCCAACTTATGTAACCTATGTTGTAAGAAAAGGGGATACCTTATCAGAAATTGCCGGTAAACATCGTGGAGCTACGATTGGCAAGATTAAGTCAGATAATAACCTTCGAGGGTCAAACCTTCGCATAGGTCAGAAATTGAAAATTTATAAAGGTAAAGGCTAAGAAAAAATCGAGGGATTACCTAAACAGATACTAGTAAAAATGGAAGATGCGGCTATGATAAATATGCCGCATCTTCTTGTTTATCGAATTCTTCTAAAACGACCTCTACATGTTCTTTGAGGATCGTTGAAAGTTTTAATCCATAGTAATCACTGAATACCGGGAATTGATGGTGGCTACGGTCAATTAGAACGGCTGTACGCATTCGTTTTAATGGAACGTTAAGAAAGACGCCCAAACCGTAAGCTAAGGTCCTACCGCTGTTTAAAACGTCGTCTATTAGAATAATAACTTTGTTCTTGGCAGTTTCCACAGGAACATCAGTTATTGCTTCCAGGCTACGCTTTGTTTTTTGAACAGTTACCTTGATCAGCTCATAATTTTTTTCCGGAGCAATTTCCTTTAATAACTTTTGTAGGCGTTCCGCAAACACATAACCACGGTCCGCAAGTCCAACAAGAACAATGGAAGATTCATCAAAATTGTCTTCTATGATTTGGTAAGCAATACGCTTTGACTTTTGGTGAATCTGCTCTTTATTGAGAATAAGTGTTTTCTTTGATGACATTGTTGCTTTTTCTATTCGTGTCTTATTAAAGGAATTCATGTGTATACTAGATTGTAAAATACAATTAGTACATGAATGCTTTTGATAGGGGTAAATTTAATAAAATTTTAAAAAATAAAGTCCGAAAGCATGACTTTCGGACTTTATTTAATATTATATTTTTTGTTTGATCTAGTGAAGATTGCTTTTGCCAGTAGGATTAGCATCAGCGGTCATGATACGCTCGTTATCCTCTAATTTAGGACGGCCACCATTGTAATAATATCTCTTCCAGTAAGCTTCATTAAGGTTACTTACCATCACACCTTTACTTGAAGAGGCATGTGCAAATTTATCGTCTCCTAAATAAACTCCAACATGTGTAATACTTCTACTTCTAATTTTAAAGAAAACTAGATCTCCCGCTTGTAAATCATTCTTGCGAACCGGAGTTACATTGGAATACTGATTACGGCTATTATAACCGATTGTTGTGTTGAACACATTCTCGTAAACTGCTAAAGAGAATTTTGAACAGTCAATACCTCTTTTAGAATCACCACCCAAACGGTATGGAGTTCCTAACCATTCGTAAACAAATTGATAAAGTTTTGTGTTCGTAGTAGCGTTTGATGCAACGCCCATTATTTGAGAGAAGTATTCTTTTGCTAGGTTATCAGGGTCGGAGGATTTTTGGCTGGTTTGAGCCTGCGAGAATAGACATAAGCCTATGAATAGCATCACTGCCACTAGTTTCTTTGTTTTCATTAAATCGCTAATTTATACAACCATAAGCTCTCTGAAATCTTCATTTTTTTGTAATTTTTCAAACGAGCTGAAGCAAATCTAATACATACTGTATAGAAATCAAAACATTCTTAAAGAAATTTAACAAAGTTTTAACACTTTTAACATTTGCATTTTTTCGATGTTCAACCTTCTATTTATCGAAAATCGCTCAAAAACTTGCCCTATTCTAATAAATCACCTGTTTTAATTTTTTTTTTAATTTTTTTAATAAAACTATCTGATTATCTAAAATTTAATAATATATTTGGAAAAACAAAAGCAAAATTAATGTTAAACGCATCTATTATTATTACAATTATCATTACCACCGGGGGAGAAGCCAGGAGGAAGTGACTCTATTGTATAGTAAATAGTACAGATATTAGAAGCCTTCCTCATTTTGAGGAGGGCTTTTTTTATTTTTAAAACAAACAAAACAGTAAATAATCAGAGCAACTAAAGCATGAAAATCCTAAAATTTGGCGGAACATCCGTAGGTTCCGTAGAAAGCATCAAAGCCGTATTGGCAATCGTTAAAGAATCCTTCGAAGCCGGAGAAAAACCATTGGTTGTTTTATCAGCCATGTCAGGAATCACCAACCTATTGACAAAAATGGCCGAGGATGCTTCTGAAGGCAAGTCCTTCATAGAGGATCTGAAGGTGTTGGAAGAAAAACATTTTGAAGTCGTTAAGAAATTAATCGCTGTAAAATTCCAAAACCCAGTATTGACCAGACTTAAATTATTGGTCAATGAACTTGAAGATCTTTTACAAGGTGTCGCAGCTCTCAAAGAGTTAAGCAATCAAAGCAAAGACCTGATCATTTCCTATGGCGAGCGTTGCAGTAATTATTTGGTTGCTAAAATCATGGAACAAGAAGTTCCTGAAGCTGAATATATTAATGCCTCGCATTATGTAAAAACAGACTCCAACTTTGGAAATGCTCATCTAAATGAACCCTTAACAACTCAATTAATTCAAGCCCTTGCTCAAACCCATGCTGATAAACTCCTATTTGTAACTGGATTTATCGGTTCGAATGAGAGAGGTAGAATTACAACATTAGGCCGTGGGGGATCAGACTATACAGCGGCTATTTTCGGTTCGGTGCTCAATGCTTCCGCCATCGAAATATGGACTGACGTAAATGGAATGTTGACTGCGGATCCTCGTATTGTTAAAAAAGCATTCTCATTGCCAGTTTTATCTTATACAGAGGCAATGGAACTATCCTATTTTGGGGCGAAGGTGATTTATCCTCCGACAATGGTTCCAGCCTTCATGAAGAAAATCCCAATTGTTATCCGCAATACCTTCCAACCGAAGTTTCCAGGAACGGTTATTCAATTCGAAACAGGGAAGGCAGCATTTCCAATCAAAGGGATATCTTCTATCTCTGATGTTTCAGTTATCAATCTGACAGGTAGTGGAATGGTTGGCAAATCAGGCTTCAGCGGTAGGTTATTTACCTTGTTGGCGAGAGAGCAGATCAATGTGATCTTGATTACGCAGTCTTCTTCTGAACATAGCATCACCTTTGCAGTAAATCCAAGTGATTCCCAAAAAGCAGTTAATCTAATCCAGAATGAGTTTGAATTGGAGCTACTGGCTAATAAACTCGCTATGCCGGTGGTCGAGGATAATTTATCCATCTTGGCAATCGTAGGAGAGAACATGAAGCGTACTCCAGGGATGTCAGGTAAATTATTCCATGCTTTAGGTAGAAATGGTATCAATGTCCGTGCAATAGCGCAGGGCTCCTCTGAATTTAATATCTCTGTTATTATCAATAAGGAAGATTTGTCAAAAGCACTAAATGCAGTGCATGATGCCTTCTTCGCAGAGTTGAAAAAGACGCTGCATGTCTTTAATATAGGTACTGGAAATATTGGCTCTACCTTGTTCAGTCAATTACATAAACAACATTCCTTCCTTGAAGAACAAAATGATGTTGAGATTAAAGTTGTGGGTATTTCAAATTCTAGACGCATGTATTTCAATGCTGATGGGGTTGATTTAGGCAACTGGCAAGCAGAAATGGATGCAAATGGAGAGGTAGCTGACTTAGCAACCTTTATCTCAAAAATGCAGGAAATGAACTTGCCAAACTGTGTATTTATCGATAATACAGCAAGCAAGCTTCCGGCAACTTATTATGAGAATATATTTAAATCCAATATTTCAGTTGTAACCTGTAATAAGATCGCCAATTCTGGAGAATATGCACAATACAAATTACTTCATGAAACAGCCCGCAAACATGGGGTTGATTTCTTCTATGAAACTAATGTTGGTGCAGGCTTGCCTATCGTTCGTGTCTTGAAAGACCTGATGATGAGTGGTGACCAATTATTGAAAATTGAAGCTATTCTTTCAGGAACAATCTCTTATATCTTTAATAACTTTAAAGGGGATGCATCCTTCTACGATGTGGTGAAAAAAGCACAGGAACTGGGATACACTGAACCGGACCCACGAGACGACCTTGGTGGAATTGATTTTATGAGAAAGATGTTGATTCTGGGCCGTGATGCTGGTTATCCAATTGAGTCTTCAGATGTACAGTTAGGAAATATCCTCCCTGAGAGTTGCTTGAAAGCTTCTTCGGTGGATGAGTTCTATGCAGAATTATTGAAAGCGGATGATTTCTTCAATAACATCAAGCAAGAAGCAGAGCAGCAAGGAAAGGTAATTCGTTATATCGGAACCCTGGAGAATGGTAAAGTTGCCATCAGCTTACAGATGGTCGATGAGAGTCATCCTTTTTATGCCCTATCTGGTAGTGACAATATTATCTCATTTACTACGGAACGTTATAAGGAAAGACCATTGGTGGTGAAAGGACCAGGCGCAGGGGCAGAGGTGACAGCAGCTGGTGTATTTGCCGATTTAGTCAATGTAGGTGCATAATTCAAAATCATAAAAACTAAGAACATGTCAAATCCTGAACAATTAATAAAAAAGGAAAATACATTGAATCCAGATAATTGGTTAAAAGAAGTACGAGTTTTTGCACCTGCAACAGTGGCAAATATGATTTGTGGCTTCGATATTTTGGGTTTTGCAGTTGAAAAACCTGGCGATGAGGTATTCATGCATCAGGTGGAAGAGGTAGGGGTTAGAATCCGCTCGATCAAAGGAGACGATGGCCGTTTGCCATTAGATCCTGATAAAAATACAGTGAGTGCTTGTGTAAAAATGCTTTTGAATCACCTAGGGATTGAAAATGAAATAGGAGTTGAAATCGATTTAATCAAACACATGCCAATTGGTAGTGGATTAGGTTCCAGTTCCGCGAGTACGGTTGCCGGATTATTTGCCATCAATGCTTTGCTAGGAAACCCATTGACCAAAAACGAACTTATGCCATTTTGTGTGGAAGGAGAAAGATTGGCTTGTGGCCATGGACATGCTGATAATGTCGCTCCGGCATTGATGGGTGGTATCACCTTGATTCGTGGATACGAACCTTTGGATATCATCAGTTTGCCCGTTCCTGAAGATTTAGTTGCCGGAATCGTGTTCCCGCAAGTGGATGTTCCGACAAGGGATGCCAGGCAGTTGATCAAAGAGAAAGTATCATTAAAAGATGCTGTCAATCAATGGGGAAATATCGCAGGATTGGTTGCGGGCTTATATAGAAGCGATTATGATCTTATTGGTCGAAGCATGCACGATGTGTTGATTGAACCAACCAGAGCAATATTGATCCCGGAATTCTATGAGATGAAACGAATCGCTATGGAAGCTGGAGCTTTGAGCTTTGGTATCTCCGGATCGGGACCATCTGTAGTTGCAATCAGCAAAGGTGCTGAGGCAGCTCAATTGGCAGTGGACCGTATTCAGGAACATTTAACAGCGAATGGAATTGAAAGTTTACAGTTTGTATCTGCTGTAAACGCTGAAGGACCAAAAATTCTTTCTTAAATCTAAACTTATTACCATGCAATTTTATAGTACAAACAATAAAAATCTAAGAGTATCCTTCCAAGAAGCCGTTTTCAATTCTCTGCCTCAGGACAAGGGACTTTATATGCCTGAAAATATCCCCTCTTTAGATCCATATTTCATAAAAAATATTCAGCAATATTCATTTCAGGAAATTGCTTTTCAGATTGCGAATGCCATTATTGGCGACGATATCCCTGAGAAAGACCTGAAAGCTATCATCGAGGATGCGATTAATTTTGATGCACCATTGAGATTCCTTAGTCCTGAAACTGCAGTTTTAGAACTTTTCCATGGACCTTCCTATGCATTTAAGGATTTCGGCGCAAGATTTATGAGCCGGGTTATGGGCTATTTCTCGAAACAAGGCGATCAGTTATTAGATGTCTTGGTGGCTACTTCAGGAGATACCGGTGGGGCAGTGGCCTTAGGTTTCCTTGGCGTTGAAGGCACGAGAGTGACAATCCTATACCCTAAAGGTAAAGTATCCAAGGTTCAGGAAGAACAATTGACTACTAATGGACAAAACATCAGAGCCTTGGAAGTGGAAGGAACGTTTGATGATTGCCAAGCTTTGGTCAAACAAGCATTCAATGATCCTGAATTAAATCAAAAGCTAAGACTTACCTCTGCTAATTCAATCAATATCGCACGATTAATCCCGCAAACCTTCTATTACTTCTGGGCTTATGCTCAGTTGAAGTCGCAAGGAATGGGTGAAGTCGTTTTCACTGTGCCAAGTGGAAACTTTGGAAATATTGGTGCGGGCTTATTAGCTTATAAAATGGGCTTGCCCGTTTCGCATTTTGTCGCTGGAACCAATGTTAATGATACGGTACCTCGTTTCTTAAATTCAGGACTGTATGAGCCTAAGGCCTCTGTACAAACTCTGGCAAATGCAATGGATGTTGGAAACCCAAGCAACTGGGTGCGGATTCAAGATCTTTTCCAAAATAACCTTTCCGAATTGCAAGGAATGATTAGTTCATACACCTACAATGATGAAGAAACGAAAAAAGGAATGGATGAGCTGTATGAGCAATTCAAATATGTGGCTTGTCCTCACACAGCAATTGCATATCTAGCCTCTAAAGCTTACCGGAAAGACCATCCTGGTGAATATGCATCGGTGTTCCTATCCACAGCGCATCCATGTAAATTCCCAGAAGCTATTTCAGAAGAGGTCTATAAAGAAGTTAAACTTCCAGCAGGAGCAGAGAAGCTCCAAGGATTACCGAAGTTAGCTGAAGAATTAAAAGTAGATTACGACGCTTTCAAAGCTTATTTGATTGAGAACAATTAATATCTTCTATACTTAAAAAAGGATCAATACGGGTAATATCGTATTTGATCCTAATTTATTACGGTAGTGAAAAGTTTCATAAGTTGTTTATTAGATGGTTATATGAATTTAATGAAAATAATTATTGAAAAAGAATAAATGATCCAACATTAAGAAAAGTGTGGAGGTAAAATCAAGAAAAGATGGATGTTATTCAAAGTTTTTTATTCCATGATGAATTAATTTCTTTCAATTCTATTTATTTTTGCAGTCATGAATAAAATAATCCTGAACAAAGGAAAGGATAAAGCCGCTTGGCAATTACATCCATGGGTCTTTTCCGGTGCAATCTCAGCTGCCCTGGGGAAACCGCAAAATGGAGATATCGTTTCTGTTTTTAATATAGAAGATGAGTTTATTGCCTACGGAATTTATAACGGAAACTCTAGGGTTGCTGTCCGTTTATTGGAATGGGATCCTCGAAATGAAATTAATGAGCAATGGTGGCGAAATCGTGTAACCAAGGCCGTTAATAACCGTAAGTTCCTCTTGAATGAACAAAATAATACGGTCCGTTTGATTTTCGCTGAAGCTGATTTCCTGCCAGGCTTAATCGCCGATAAATATGCTGATTTTATCTCTGTTCAGGTGCATTCTGCTGGAATCGAAAGGGTTAAGGATATAATTGTAGATCAGTTAATGCAGTTATTGCAACCACAAGGGATTTATGAACGTAGTGATTTAAAGTCTCGTGAATATGAAGGCTTGCCGGATACCAATGGAAAATTATTCGGAATTATGCCGCCTGAATTTGTGGATGTAATCGAGAATGGAATACATTATCAGGTCAATATCGCTGAAGGGCAGAAATCTGGATTCTATTGTGATCAAAGAGAAAATAGAGCCATTACAGCAAAATATACCAAAGGTAAATCGGTATTGGATTGTTTCTGTTATTCCGGAGGATTTACATTGAATGCATTCCATGAGGGCGCTACTTCTGTGACCTCTGTAGATAGTTCTGCTTTGGCAATTGATACCCTTAAAAACAATGTAAAGAATAATGGCTTCGATAGCAGCAAACATATTGCAGTGCAATCGGATGTCAATAAATATTTGAGAGAGCTGGGTGAAAAAGGTGAGAAGTTTGACCTAATCGTCCTGGATCCACCAAAATATGCTCCATCAAGAGCAACCCTAGAAAAAGCTTCTCGAGCGTATAAAGATTTAAACCGCCGTGGATTAATGCTTCTAAACAGTGGCGGACTGTTAGCAACATTCTCCTGTTCTGGAGCCATGGATATTGAAACTTTTAAACAAGTGATTGCCTGGGCTGCATTGGATGCCGGCAAAGAAATTCAGTTTATCTATCAATACTGCCAACCCGAAGATCATCCCGTTAGAGCTTCTTTCCCTGAAGGTGAATACTTGAAAGGATTATTGGTCAGAGTAGTCTGATTTAAATAGAATTTAGATGTGAGATATTAGATTTGAGATTTGAGAAATTTCTGACGATAATTTAACCCGTTTAATATCACAATTCTCACATCTCACTTCTCATATCTAATAAACAAACAAAACCGCCTCAGAAAAACTGAGGCGGTTTTGTTTGTTTATTATTTTATCAGATTCAACCAGGCTTCAGCCATAAGGTTGGCACCTGCCATCGTGGTGTGAACTCCATCTGTTGTCCAATAGCCACCATCTTTATTTCTTTTTAATCCTTGATCGAAGATCGTTTGATACGGTAAGAATATAGCCCCATATTCCTGAGCAATTTCTTTGGCGGCATTCAAATATTTTGGAAATTCAGGATACCATGCATCCGTTACATGTTTTACATTTTTAACACCGAAAGGTTCAATGATAATCAACTTAACATCTGGAAGGGCAGCTTTTGTTTTATCAAGTAACTCTTTGTATTGGGCTTTGTATTGCTCAGGTGAGTTTTTCGCACCGCTATCCATTGTTCTCCAAAAATCATTTACCCCAATCATAATACTTAGAATATTAGGCTTTAGATCCAAAGCATCAGTTTGCCAACGATTGATTAGGTCAGGAACTCGGTTACCACTGATACCGCGGTTATAAACCTTGATATCCTTATCTGCATATTTATTTAACAAAGTACTTGCTGCCATGAATGCATAGCCGTTTCCGAAGGCATTGCCATCATTTGGCTTTAGGTTCTCTCTATTACGACCAGCATCTGTAATGGAGTCGCCTTGAAATAAGATGACATCCCCTTTATTGATCGTTAATTTTGCTTTAGCACCGGTTGAAAAGTCAATAGCATTTGCTAAGGAAGTCCCTAAGCCGGCTGCTCCCAAAGTCAACAAGCTCTTCTTTAAAAAGTCTCTTCTGTTTTCCATTGTTTATAATAACTAGGTTGATTGTGTTAAAGCAATTTACCTATTCTAACAGAATTTTTCAATCCCTTCCCTAATTATTTTGCAGGAATGTATAATTTCCTCATCACTGATGGTCAGTGGTGGAGCTACTCTTAAAGCAGTTTCACAGTGCAGATACCAGTCAATAATTAATCCCTGACTTGCACAATAATTACTGACTTGATACACTTGGTCAAAGTTCTCCAATTGAAGACACATCATTAATCCCAAGCCACGGATTTCTTTTATCTGCGGAATATTGAGTTCTGCTCTGAATAAATTCGCTTTCCGCTCCACATCCTCAACTAATTTCTCATCTCGAATGACTTTTAGGGAGGTGCGAGCAGCTGCACAACTTACAGGATGTCCACCAAAGGTTGTAATATGACCAAGCATGGGGTTAGATTTGATGACATCCATCATTCCTTTTGGAGCAACAAAGGCACCTAATGGCATTCCCCCACCTATTCCTTTAGCTAACATTAAAATATCTGGAATTATTCCGAAGTGCTCAAAAGCAAAAAGTTTTCCTGTTCTGCCAAATCCTGTTTGGATTTCATCAAATATCAATAGAGCACCAGTTTCAGTACATTTCTGGCGCAAGGCCTGCATGTATTCCTTGCTTGGAACTCGAACACCTGCTTCACCTTGGATTGCTTCCACTATGACTGCTGCGGTTTTATTTGTAATCTTATCCAAGTCAGTAGGGCTATTATATTCTATAAATGAAACCTCAGGCAATAGGGGAGCATAAGCTTCCCGGTACTCATCATTCCCAATTAAACTTAATGCTCCTTGGGTACTGCCATGGTAGGCTTGCTTGGCAGCGATGATCTCCCTGCGGCCTGTAAATTTCTTGGCGACCTTCATCGATCCTTCAACAGCTTCAGCACCAGAATTGGTGAAATAAACCGATTGAAAGCTTTCTGGAAGAACTTCTAGAAGTTCTGTAGCAAACTGGACTTGCGGGGCTTGAACAAATTCGCCATACACTGTCACGTGCATGAAGCGATCTAATTGTTCTTGAATGGCTTTTAATACTTGTGGATGTCTATGGCCAATGTTGCTCACATTGAAACCAGAAACTAAATCAATATATTTCTCTCCGTTTGGCCCATAGAGGTAAACTCCTTCAGCACGGTCAATTTCTAATAATCTTGGTGAGTCTGAAGTTTGGGCAGTGTTTTTTAGGAAGAGTTCTCTATTACTTATCATGATGTTGCAAAGATAGGGATAAAGGCAACAAACCTATAACTTATCCTATTGGAAAATAGTTTAGGCACATCAAAAAAAAGAAGCTCTAAATGGAGAGCTTCTTTCTTAATGTCTTCTACTGTTGAGTTCTTTGTAGAGCAGTTCAATAAATTCCTGTTCTACGGCAAAGAACTGTGATGCTCGGGCTTGCCCGACGACATCAGCAAACTTCGCCCGATATTTCTTCTTTATGTCGACCTCTTGTGCATCAAATTCAATAACATCATTATTTGATCGAAAGGAATTTCCTTGGGATTTAGAATTCTGATGTCCTTGCGATTTCTTTGATTTCACACTTCTGATTTCTTTCGAATACATATTGTATAAGGGAAAGAACTGTTGTGCTTCCACTGGTGTTAACCGTAATTGTTTAGAAATATAAGCAGCCTTTTGGCGTTCAATAGCATCAAACCTTTCCTGACGTGACTGTCCATTCGCAACAAAACAAGCTATACAAATCAAACAAATTGTTGAAATAATATGTTTTAAACGAATCATTATAAATTATAATTTAAGTAATCTTCTAAAACTTCCTTATCAATCCCAGATCCCACCTCTTTTGACTCTTCTGGTTGATAGATATACTCAGCATAGTATTCTAGATCAGAAGCATCGCTGTAATTGGAAAGGTAGTTGATAATTTCATCCTCAGGGATTTCATTCAACGACATCATTTCCGTTTTCATTGGTTGATTCTGATCTGCATTATATACAGATACAGCAACTATTGCAGCAACGCATGCAGCCGCAGCGGATGTCAACCAAGTAAAGACTTTTCTCTTCTTCCCAGATACTGAAGTTTCAGACTCATTACGTGAAGGCATTTGAATAACCTTCTTGTCCTGTACTTTGTCAAGAATAGCATTTGACATCTGATCAAAATATCCCGCAGGTACTTCAAATCCTTCTGTCGCTACCTGTGTCTTCAATTCCTCCGTATAAATCGAAGCCATGATTTGATCATCTGCCTCTTCAAAATAACCTTCAGGAACTGTAAATCCAGGTTCTGCTATTTCTAGGGTTAACTCTTCTTCTTCAATTCTGTTTAGAATCCGAGCAGTCAAGTTATCAAAGTAACCAGCCGGAATATCATTTTCTTCCATCGCTTTCACCTCTTCAATATGAACTTGGGAAAGGATTTGCTCGCTCATTTGATCAAAATAACCCTCAGGAACATTGAAGGCAGCAACGTCTCTATACTGGTCAATCTTTATCTGACCTAATAGTTGCGATTCTTGTTGTTCAAAGAATCCACGAGGGGTGCTCAATCCTACTTTTCCTGTGTCTGAAATCTGATCAAGTTTAGCGAAGAATAAACTTCTTTCGGTTAGCTTTTCAAAGTAATTTTCAGGTACAATGAAAGGGTTGACACGCAACGAGTTAGGCAGTTGGTTGTCTCCTAAATTTTCGTAATATGTGTTATTTTCTTTCATAGTACCATAATAGATGGTTTTTGCGGCAAAAGGTTTAATCGTTTGAGGCAAAAAAGTTCTCTATTTTTTTAACTGCTAAATGGTATGAAGCCTTTAATGCTCCTACGCTTGTTCCTAACACTTCGGATATTTCCTCGTATTTCATATCCTCGAAATACTTCATGTTAAAAACCAAACGCTGTTTATCAGGCAAGGTTAATAAGGCCTGTTGTAGCTTCATCTGTGCCTTGTCACCATTGAAATAGGCGCCGTCAGCCAATGAATCTGCTAAATAAGCAGAGTTTTCATCATCCAATGAAACACTCTGCTTTTGTTTTTTCTTGTTCAAAAAGGTAATACACTCATTGGTAGCAATGCGGTATAACCAAGTGTACAATTGAGAATCTTCCCTGAATTTCTCAAGATTACGCCATACTTTGATAAATATATCTTGTACAACATCATCAGCATCGTCATGGTCTATGACCATTCGTCTGACATGCCAATAAATCTTTTGCTGATATTTTTTTAGCAGTAAACGGAATGCCTCTTCTCGAGTCTTTTCATCCGCAAACTTGGCTATTATCAGGGAATCTTCCATAGATTGTTATTTTCTTGTAATTACTTTACGTACTGCATTTACAATGTTTGCAGCATTTAATCCGTATTTCTCCATCAATTGTGCTGGAGTACCCGATTCGCCAAAGCTATCGTTTACTGCAACATACTCTTGTGGAGTAGGTAATTTCTGTGCCAATAATTGGGCCACACTGTCGCCAAGTCCACCCAAACGATTGTGTTCCTCTGCGGTAACAACACAACCAGTCTTCGTAACTGACTTTAATACAGCTTCTTCATCCAATGGTTTAATCGTGTGGATATTGATGATTTCAGCACTGATACCTAATTTCTCCAATTCCTCACCCGCTTGGATCGCTTCCCAAACCAAGTGACCTGTAGCAATAATCGTTACATCTGTCCCTTCGTTTAACATAACTGCCTTGCCAATCTCAAATTTTTGATCCGCAGGAGTGAAGTTAGGAACTACTGGACGACCAAAACGTAAATATACAGGACCTTCATGGTCTACTAACGCAACAGTAGCTGCCTTTGTTTGGTTGTAATCACATGGATTGATCACAGTCATTCCTGGCAACATCTTCATTAATCCGATATCTTCCAAAATCTGGTGTGTAGCTCCGTCTTCACCTAGGGTTAAGCCCGCGTGTGAAGCACAGATTTTTACATTCTTACCTGAATAAGCAATGGATTGACGGATCTGGTCATAAACACGACCAGTAGAGAAGTTCGCAAATGTTCCTGTGAATGGAATCTTACCACCAATGGTAAGTCCTGCAGCAATACCCATCATGTTAGCTTCCGCAATACCAATTTGGAAGAAACGCTCAGGATAAGCTTTTATAAAGTCGTTCATTTTTAATGAACCAATCAAGTCAGCACATAAGGCTACTACGTTCTCATTTTTCTGACCAGCTTCTAATAATCCGGCGCCGAAACCTGAACGTGTATCTTTTGATTCTGTGTATGTATATTTTTTCATTACTAATACTATCGTGTAATCAATGATTAATAATCACCTATCGTTCTAGGGATTTGGTTTAATGCAGATTCTAATTGCTCATCATTTGGAGCAACACCATGCCATTTATGTGAACCCATCATGAAATCAACTCCTGACCCCATTTCTGTGTGTAATAAAATGATAACTGGTTTTCCTTTTCCTGTACGTGATTTAGCCTCATCTAATCCTGCGATTACTGATGCCATATCATTTCCTTTATCTACCTCTAAAACATCCCATCCAAATGCTTCCCATTTCGCACGTAGGTTGCCCAATGATAATACATCATCAGTAGAACCATCAATTTGAGCACGGTTATAATCTACAGCAGCAATAATGTTATCTACTTTATTGTGCGGAGCATACATCGCAGCTTCCCAAACCTGTCCTTCTTGCAATTCCCCATCACCCATCAATACATAAACTAAATTGTTGTCTTTGTTCAACTTTTTAGCTTGTGCCGCACCTAACGCAACTGATAAGCCTTGGCCTAATGAACCCGAAGCAATACGAATTCCTGGAAGATGCTCATGCGTAGTCGGGTGACCTTGAAGACGGGAGTTGATTTTTCTGAAAGTAGCAAGTTCGCTCACTGGAAAATATCCAGCTCTAGCCAAGGTACTGTAGAAAACTGGAGAAATGTGACCGTTTGACAAGAAGAAAATGTCTTCCCCAATGCCATCCATGTTAAAAGATGGGTCATTTTTCATTGCGTGGAAATACAAGGCCACAAAATAATCAGTACAGCCCAAGGATCCACCCGGGTGACCTGATTGGCATGCATGTACCATACGAACGATGTCTCTTCTTACTTGCGAAGCGATCTGTTCTAGTTTGTTTATATCTGCACTCATTTTAATTATAAAGTTTCGATTATTTTGCCGATAAAGGTAGTGATTTTTAATGGAGTGCCCTTGAAAAAGCTGAATTATTTAGCCCTTAATCCCAACTTCTAAAAGATTTTTGTCCACAATTCACATTTATGAAATTTTTAATATTCAGGTTCGCATGGAATTATTCGGAATTTACAAAAAATAATAGAAATGTTTAGAAAAACTAAAACATGCCCGAAACCAATTACCCCTAAGAAAGAGATAGCTCCTGAAATTTTATCAGAAAAGAAAAAGCCTGATTTCTCAATCAGGCTTTCCCATTTATTTCTTCAAGTATCTAATAATTAATATTAATTATTATAAATACTAAATACTAAATACTAAATACTAAATACTAAATACTAAATACTAAATACTACATCGCATTTGCAACCACTTCTTCAACTTCAGGAACCATACGTTTCAATAAACCTTCGATTCCAGCTTTCAAAGTGATGGTTGAAGATGGACAGCCTGAACATGAACCACGAAGCTCAACCGTAACTGTTCCATTGTCAAATGATTTATAAGCAATAGCTCCACCATCTTGTTCTACAGCAGGACGTACATAGTCGTGTAGCACTTGTTGAATCTTAACTTCAACCTCAGAACCTTCAAAATTAATCTCTTCAGAATGTTCTTCAGGTTTAACCGCCAATTCTGACTCTACAGCTCCTTTAACGAATTCCTTTAATAAGGCTTCGATATCATCCCATTCCGCATCCTCAGTTTTGGTGATTGTAACGAAGTTACTCGCAAAGAAAACTCCATTTACAAAGTTGAATTTGAATAATTCCCTTGCAAATGCAGATTCCTGAGCTTTTTCTCTATCTGGGTAATCCAAGCTCCCATTAATCAACAATTTGTTGACCAAGAACTTCATCGTCGCTGGATTAGGAGTACTTTCTGTATATACGTTAATAGTTGCCATGTATTCAAGTTGTAATTAAAGATACAAATATACTGTTTAATCTAGTTGCTATACGTCATTACTGCGTAAAAGCTTATAACTTAACCCCAGTATAGTTACTTGGGGAAATTGCTTTCAGCTCTTCTTTGACCTCATCTGTAACATTCAGTTGATCCACAAATACCGCAATGGTATCTTTGGTCACATGACTGTTTGTACGAGTAAGGTCCTTTAATGCTTCGTATGGTTTTGGATATCCTTCTCTTCTTAAAATCGTTTGAATCGCTTCTGCCACAACTGCCCAGTTGTTTTCCAAATCCTCTTGGAATGCTGTTTCATTCAATATTAACTTTCTTAAACCTCTTAATGTCGATTTAATAGCAATTAACGTGTATGAAAATGGAACTCCTATATTTCTTAAAACTGTAGAATCCGTTAAGTCTCTTTGTAATCTTGAGATTGGAAGTTTTGCCGCAAGGTGCTCAAAAACAGCATTAGCTAAGCCTAAGTTACCCTCTGCATTTTCGAAATCAATAGGGTTGACCTTATGTGGCATTGCCGATGATCCAATTTGACCCGCAGTGATCTTTTGTTTGAAGTAATCCATGGATATATAAGTCCAGATATCACGACATAAATCAATTATGATATTATTGATCCGTTTCATTGCATCACAGCTTGCCGCAAAATTGTCGTAATGCTCAATTTGTGTGGTAGTTTGGGAACGGTCAAGACCTAATACTTCATTTACAAATTTGTTTCCGAATGCTACCCAGTCATTATTTGGATATGCCACATGATGAGCATTAAAATTACCTGTTGCACCACCAAATTTTGCAGAAAATGGCACTTGATTCAACAAATGGATTTGTTTTTCAATACGCTCAATAAAAACCTTGATCTCTTTTCCCAAACGAGTAGGAGAGGCTGGTTGTCCATGGGTTCTTGCCAACATTGACACATTCTCCCATTCAGCACTCAGTTTTTTTAATTCATCGATTAATTCCTGAATCGCTGGCTGATAAACTTCTTTTAAGGCATCTTTCCAAGAGTGAGGAATCGCCGTGTTATTGATGTCCTGCGATGTTAATCCGAAATGGATAAACTCCAGGGAATCATGTAAACCTAATTTTTCAAATTCATTCTTTAAAAAGTACTCAACAGCTTTAACATCATGGTTGGTAACCTTTTCTGTATCCTTTATCCATTGAGCATCTTCCTGACTAAAATTACGGTAGATATCACGCAATTTATCATTTAAACTACCATCAAAATGGCTTAATTGAGAAATACCAGATTCCGATAAGGCAATAAAATATTCAACCTCTACTAATACTCGGTATTTGATTAAAGCGAATTCAGAAAAGTAATTCGAAAGATCTTTGCTGCTGTTATAATATCTGCCATCGATGGGTGTAATCGCAGTTAATGCTGATAAAGTCATTTTATTTTCTTTTGTACGGATGCAAAAATAAGAAATAGATGTGAGATGTGAGATATGAGATTTGTGACAGTGAGTGTCTTAATCTCAGAAATATAGAATAGAGATGTTTCTGAAGGTTAATATCTCAATACTCATATCTCACATCTCAATACTAGGAAATTAATATCTCAATACTCATATCTCAATACTAGGAAATTAATATCTCAATACTCATATCTCACATTTCAATACTACTTTACCCCAAAAACAACAAAAGCTCGTTTCTAAAACGAGCTCTTGATGTATTTTTAAAAATTTTGTTCGGATTATTGAACGTTTTTCAAAGAATCAGCGATTGAATCACCAGTAGCACGTACTGAATCAGCAACGTTTTCTAATGAATCAGCAACGTTTTCAGTTGTTGAATCTACAACGTTTGACAAAGAGTCAGCAGTAGCTTCAGTTTTAGTTTCTGCGTTGTTACAAGAAGCAACAGCGATAGTTAATGCTAAACCTAAGAATCCGAATTTGAATAAATTTTTCATTTTTAATTTTCTATTTAGTTGAAACAAATTTGTTTATTTAATTCTTAATACCCAATACCTAAAAAGGTAACCCAAGAAATAAAGTTTTTTTAAAATTTTTATTGAACCTTTTGATTTTCAGTCGTTTGATTTTAAATATTTTCCTTAAGGCAGGGCAAATATACTACTGTTTTGCTGATTTGCAACAACAAAAAACAAAAATTGTTATATTTCTGTTAATTTTTTAAAAGAATGTTATGCTAGAAAGACTACAGAATATCCTAAAGCTCATGAAATCAGTCGATTTGGAGCAATTAGACAAGATTTCAAAGAAGGTGGATTTGGCGGAAGTTTTAGGTGCTGTTTCTAAAATGGACGAAAATCAGCTTAAAATGGCCATGAAAATGTTGACCGGAAGTAAAAAGAAAAAAGATCCTCCGCCCATTAACGCTGATTTTTACGATATCTCCGCAAAACTTTCCGACGAAGATAGAGCCTTACAAATGAAAGTCAGATCTTTCCTGGAAACTGAAATTAAACCTATTGTCAATAAATATTGGCTACATGATGAGTTTCCATTTGAAATTATCCCCAAATTAAGAGAACTGAATGTCTGTGGTTATGTATATGATGGCTATGGCTGTGCAGGTGGTACATCCTTGATGGATGGAATTATCGCTGCTGAATTTGGCCGTGTCGACCCTTCAATCGCAACCTTCCTAGGTGTACAAAGTGGATTGGCAATGGGCTCCATCTATATGTGTGGATCCGATGAACAGAAAAATGAGTGGTTGCCAGCAATGCAACAACTGAATAAAATTGGAGCATTTGGACTGACAGAACCTTTGGTTGGTTCGGCAACAGCAGGTGGATTAACCACTACTTGTAAACGCGATGGCGATAATTGGGTGTTGAATGGTCAGAAAAAATGGATTGGAAATTCCACATTCTCTGATATTACCATTATCTGGGCAAGGGATCTTGATGACCAGCAAGTGAAAGGGTTCATCGTCCGTAAGGAAAACCCGGGATTTGCAGTAGAGAAGATAAAAGATAAAATGGCCCTTCGGATTGTTCAAAATGGATTAATTACTTTAACAGACTGCGTAGTGCCAGAATCTGATCGCCTGCCAAATGCCAATTCCTTCAAGGATACGGCAAAGGTATTGCAGATGACGAGGGCAGGAGTGGCCTGGATGGCCGTAGGATGTGCTAGAGGAGCTTATGAAAATGCTTTGGACTATACTATCAAAAGAGAGCAATTTGGTAAACCAATCGCCTCATTCCAATTGATTCAAAATCATTTGGTCGAAATGCTCTCAAACCTTACTGCGATGCAAACATTGGTATTCCGCTTATCTGAATTACAGGATGACGAGAAATTAAAAGATGAACATGCGTCCTTGGCAAAGGTATTCTGTACCTTAAGAATGCGAGACATTGTCTCCAAAGCCCGTGAGGTAATGGGTGGGAACGGTATCCTACTAGAATATAATGTAGCTCGCTTCCTTGCCGATGCCGAAGCTATCTATTCCTACGAAGGTACCAAAGAAATCAATTCCCTAATCGTCGGTAGAAGCATCACAGGCTTCAGCGCGTTTGTGTAAGGTAGATATGAGATTTGAGATGTGAGTATTGAGATAGTAATCGGATTAGTCTTGAGATTTGAGATATGAGTATTGAGATAGTAATTGTATTAGTATTGAGATTTGAGATAGTATCATTCTTTCTACTATCTCAAATCTCATATCTAACATCTCAAATCTGAAATAAAACAAAAACTCCTCGGTCATTTGGCCGAGGAGTTTTTGTTTTATTTCTTATCCTTATTCTGTTGAGCGGCTTGTTGAGCTCTCATCATTTCTTCCATTTTCTTTTGGAAGGAAGACTGTTTCTTTTCAGCTTTAGGTTTCTTTTTGTTTGCTTCGATTCCTGCAAGGATTTTATCGTCATTAACAAATTGACGGATAATAACCTGAGTTAAGAACGTAAGTACTGCCGATAAGAAGTAGTAGTAGTTCAAACCTGCTGGAAAGCTATTCAATACAAAGAAGAATACTAATGGCATGATGTATCCGATGTATTTCATCTGGTTGTTTACTGCACCAGATGTCGAGTTGTTATACCAAGTCGTTAACAAGGTAGTCAATGTCATCAGGATACACATAAATGAAATGTGATCAACTCCTAATAAAGGAAGAGGAGCGAAGGTTATCGGCGCATCGTATGTTGATAAATCTTTAATCCAAAGGAAGCTCTCACCACGTAATTCAAATAAATTCGGGAAGAAGAAGAAGAACGCTAAGGTGAAAGGCATTTGAAGCAACAATGGTAAACATCCACCCAATGGGTTAACACCAGCTTGTTTATAAAGCTTCATTTGCTCTTGCTGTAACAACATTGGATTGTCATCACCTACTTTGGCTTTTATCTCATCTAATTGTGGCTTTAACACACGCATCTTACCCATGGATTGGTATGATTTGTAAGTTAAAGGGAACATTAGAAGTTTTAAGAACAAGGTAAGAATCAAGATCACAATACCATAGTTCATGTTGAATCCATCTAGGAAGTCAAAAATTGGAACTGTGATAAATTTATTGATCCATCCCATTGGTCCCCAGCCCATATTAATAATCTTCTCGAATCCATTTCCTTCCGCTTTAAGCGTTTTATATTTGTTAGGACCAAAGAAGAAGCTGAAGCCATGTTGGCTATCGTTTTGTTTGTTTAAAGCTAATTCCGTTGTAGCACGATAATGCTTTACAACGCTGTCTTGCGTAATTAGTGTAGATTTAAGATCTGCATTCACAAATCCTTCCTTACTAGTCAAGATACTGGAGAAGAAATGTTGTTTGAAAGCAATCCAAGAAAGTTTCTTTTCAATCTTTTCCTCATCATCACTTGATTCTGATAAGTGGTCTACCGAACCATCATCTTCTCTATAGAAGATTGCTGATTTCTCACGCTCGGACTTTACATTACGCTCTTTCTGCAATAATGTTGTTTCCCAATTTAATAGTACTTTATTAGAATTAACATCTACTAAACTTCCAATGCCTACTGTTTTAATGTCGAATTGAACGTTGTAATCATTCCCTTTTAAGGTATAGATGTAATCAATGTATTTATCTGCAGCATATGAAAGACGCATAGTTACCGATTTGGAATCTTGTCCAGCAACTGAAACGCTAGCTCCTTGTGCTTGGAAAAATAAATCGTTCGTTTTTACAGCTTTCCCTGGGATATTGAATTCAAGACCAAAACGATTGTCATTACCTTCAAATAAGATAAGTTTTGAACCATCGAAATTAGTCTCTCCTTTTAACTCAACTGATTTTACTCGACCTCCTTTGTTGGTCAAATTAACTTTGATAAGCTCGTTCTCTAAAGTCACGATTTGTTCTGAACCTACGGAGGCTGCCCCAAATGGTTGACTTAATAAAACAGAGTCAGCAACTGCAGGAGTCACGGTAGTAGCGGCTTTTAAGGAATCGCTAATCGGAGCTAATCCGTCTTTTGCTCTTTTGATTGAATCTTGATGTTGTTGCTCTTTCTTAATCTCAGCATCAGAGGGCTTCAAAAAATAAAAAGAACCTGCCAAGATGGCGAAGATAAAGATGAAACCTAGAATGTTATTTCTATCCATTGTTTATTAATTACTATAAATATGTAGAGGTCGAAACTCTACTGTGATTTCTTATGCGTTAATGCAGCGGCTACAAAGCTAACAAAAAGTGGGTGAGGATTTACCACTGTTGACTTTAATTCTGGATGAAATTGTCCAGCAACAAAGAATGGATGGTCCTTCAATTCTACAATTTCTACTAATCCTGTGCTTGGATTGATACCTGAGGCTATCATTCCGGCATTTTCGTAATCTTTTAGATACGCATTGTTAAATTCGTAACGATGACGGTGTCTCTCCGAAATTTTTGACTTTCCATAGACCCCATACGCTTTCGTTCCTTTTTTGATCTCACAATCGTAAGCTCCTAAGCGCATCGTGCCACCCATATTTTTGATGTTCTTTTGCTCCTCCATCAAATTGATAACTGGATGTGGGGTATGCTCGTCCATTTCAAAGCTGTTTGCTCCTTTTAATCCTAGGACATTTCTACCAAATTCAATAACTGAACATTGCATTCCTAAACAAATCCCAAAGAATGGAATTTTGTTCTCACGAACGAAACGAATAGTTTCTAGCTTGCCTTCCAATCCGCGTTCTCCAAATCCCGGAGCTACTAAAACACCATCTAGGCCTTTTAATTTTTCCGATACATTCTCTTGGTTAACACTCTCAGCAGCGATATATTTTACCTTTACACGAGTCTCATTGGTCGCCCCTGCATGGATAAATGCCTCCGCTATGGATTTGTAGGCATCTGGTAATTCAACGTATTTACCAACCAAACCAATATTTACCTCGTCAGTTGGGTTTTTTAATCGGCCTAAGAATGATTTCCAGTTCTCTAAATCCGGCTCATTCTTCGTAGAAAGTTTCAATTTAGCCAAGACAGTCTTGTCCAATTGCTCTTTCAACATATTCAATGGTACATCATAAATCGTAGGTGCATCAATAGATTCCACTACGGCATTGATATTCACATTGCAAAACAATGCAAGTTTCTTGCGGATATCATTGTTTAATTTATGTTCTGTTCTACAAACTAAAATGTCTGGTTGAACACCATATTCCAATAAAGTCTTTACTGAATGTTGTGTAGGCTTAGTTTTTAACTCACCAGCTGCTGCTAGGTAAGGAACTAAAGTTAAGTGGATTACTAAAGAGTCGTTATTGCCCAACTCCCAGCGTAACTGGCGTACTGCCTCAATAAATGGTAAAGATTCAATATCACCAACAGTACCTCCTAATTCAGTGATGACGATATCATATTCTCCAGACTGTCCCAATAATAACATGCGACGTTTGATCTCATCGGTAATATGTGGAACTACCTGAACGGTTTTACCTAAATAGGCACCTGCGCGCTCTTGCTCGATCACATGGCTATAAATACGACCGGTAGTCACATTATTCGCCTGTGAGGTCGGAACATTTAAGAAACGCTCATAGTGACCTAAGTCAAGATCGGTTTCTGCACCATCTTCTGTAACATAACATTCGCCATGTTCATAAGGGTTCAACGTTCCTGGATCAATATTGATGTACGGGTCAAATTTCTGGATGGTTACTTTTAAACCACGTGCTTGGAGAAGCTTGGCAAGGGAAGCTGCAATAATTCCTTTCCCTAACGACGAAGTTACGCCGCCCGTAACAAAGATATATTTAGTCATAACAATAATGGATTTCTAACTTAGATGCCTAGATAAAAAGCATCGTTCATCTGCTCTATGTACGGGATACAAAGGTACGAAATTTTATTAAATATGGGCCAAAAAAAAACTATCCAACGCTTTTGCCCGCCTAACAAAACCATTGTCAATCACTTGAACCTTTTTTTATCCATTTTTTTACTTAAATCAGATATCTCCAGTAGTAGATTTCTGCTAACTTTATCATAAAATTGAATTTTATGGAATATAGAAGAATGGGCAAAACTGGCCTCCAGCTAAGTGCATTGTCATTTGGCTCCTGGGTTACTTTTGCTCGACAAACAGATGATAATACCAATGAAAGGCTAATGGCTCAAGCATATGAGGCCGGAGTGAACTTTTTTGATAATGCCGAAGTGTATTCTGCAGGCTTGTCTGAAGAAATGATGGGCAGGGTATTAAGAAAATTGAATTGGGATAGATCTTCCTATGTATTATCCAGTAAAGCCTTCTTCGGATGGAAAGGTGTGGATAAAAAACCAAACCAGCATGGCTTGAGTAGAAAGCATTTGATGGAAGCTTGTCATGAAGCATTGGAAAGATTGCAAGTTGAGTATTTGGATTTATACTACTGCCATCGTCCTGATCCTAATGTTCCAATTGAAGAGGTGGTGCGCACGATGAATACCTTGATCCAACAAGGGAAGATCTTTTATTGGGGAACCTCGGAATGGTCCGCTGCTGAAATCGTGGAAGCACATATGCATGCTAAAGAAATGGGATTGGAAGGACCTTCTGTTGAGCAACCTGAATATAATTTATTCAATAGAAGGAAAATCGAAGTGGATTATGCTCCTATCTTTAAAAACATCGGAATGGGAACCACCATTTGGAGTCCTTTGGCATCGGGATTATTGACAGGTAAATATAACGATGGGATTCCTGAAGGATCGAGAATGTCATTGGAAGGCTATGAATGGTTAAGGGATAAGGCGGTTGTCAATGATAAATTGAACCGGGTTAAAGCATTGGGAGATTTCGCTAATGAGTTAGGCGTATCCTTGCCAACCTTATGTATTGCCTGGTGTATTAGCAACCCGAATGTAACAACAGCAATCCTTGGGGCGACCAAAGAAAGTCAACTCACAGAAAACCTGAAAGCATTAGAGGTTTTGCCTTTGATAACGGCGGAAGTAAAGGAAAAAATAGACGAGATAATGGGAACTAAACCCGTCGTAATCCAAAATTAATTGGAAGAAAGAATCAATAAATAAGGGCTTCGCGCATTGCAAAGCCCTTAAATATAATTCTTAAAGTCTCTCGATTATCTTTTTGATTTGATACGAGCAGCTTTTCCGGTAAGACCACGTAAATAAAATAATTTCGCGCGACGTACTTTACCAATGCTGTTAACTTCGATTTTCTCAATGTTTGGAGAATTTACAGGGAAAATACGCTCTACGCCAATACCGTTAGAAATTTTACGAACGGTAAAAGTAGCATTAGCTCCTTCGCTGTTTAATTGAATTACCACACCTTGGTACACCTGTACACGCTCTTTATTTCCTTCGCGAATTTTATAATGAACGCTGATGGTATCTCCGGCTTTGAAAGCGGGATTTTCATTTTTTACTACCGCTTGTTCTTCTACAAATTTTACTAAATCCATGATTCTGAGTAATTAATAACGATATTTAACCTGTAAAAATCGGAATGCAATATTACAGCTTTATTTTGATATTTGAAAATTCTTTTTTAAAAATATTCTACTTTCCATAGAATGCCTGCAAAAGTAAATAAAATATAAAAGATTCCCATACCTATTTCACAATATCTCTGAATATTTTTGTTATTTCTTCCTTAGCCCAAATTAAACTACATAAAATGAGTTTGTTATCTTTTTGTCCTAAATTTTTAGACTCTTTCCTCTTTCTTAAATAACCAGAAGGAATAGGTTCGCATTCTCAAAATTTCTATTCTACTTATATAAGTATATTCTTTAATTGCTCATACAAATGGCCATTGGAACTCATTTCACTAATCCTATTTACTGAAATTTGAGAGCTCTTTTTAGGGGTGAAATAAAAATATTATTCAAATTATCAGATGTTTACATATAAAATGAAATTTAACTATTGGATTTAAAAAATATCCCCTTATATTTGTGCCACACAAAACAAAGGTGATACCTTTTCGGGGTGTAGCGTAGCCCGGTATCGCGCCACATTTGGGATGTGGAGGTCGTAGGTTCGAATCCTGCCACCCCGACACATAAAAGCTCGACTTTCGTCGGGCTTTTTTTGTGTCCGGGTGTGGCAGATTCGAACCGGGGTTCGATCCGTAGGAGCTTCAGGGTAAGAGTTTGGGGCTCGCGGGGCTGAAGCAATCCTGCCACCCATTGTAGTATTTAGTATTTAGACAACAGCCGCACAAAAAAGCTCGACATTCGTCGAGCTTTTTTTGTGTCCGGGTGTGGCAGATTCGAACAGGGGTCCGATCCGTGATAGGCTCACCCCTCTGCCAAATCCTAACCCTGATCAAATCTAAAAGAAAGGTATAGTCTGTTAAGTTATTGTGAAATCTAAAACATGCAATATATATAAGTCGAAAGGCAAACGAAATTTTTTATTTTCGTGAGAATTATTGTTTCACTATATCACGAATGCAAAGCCCTAAGTAAATTTTATGAGTACCATATCAAAACAATCTATAGTTCTATTTTCTCCTTTTGTTATTATTATAGTAAATATTTTCTCTGCATTAATTTTTGGAAAACTAATTGGTAAATGGTCTTTCATTCCATTAATTATTATCGAATGGTTTCTTTTTTTATTCTTCATTCTCAAATTTGGAGATAGGTCATCCATAAAAAATTGGTTAAAAAAAGGAAATACAAATTGGTTATGGATAATAGTGACTTTATTCGTTGGGTTAATTCCAATTCCGATTTTTATTAAACATTATCATTTATTACAAGATTGGACCATATTCATCCCATGGCTACTTTTAGCCCTCATAAATCCTTGGCTTGAAGAGTTCTATTGGAGAGGATTTCTGACTGATGCAACTAAGAATTGGAATAGTATATTATCGATTCTATTTTCTAGTATCGTTTTTGCAGGCAATCATTTTGTATTCGGTATAAACTCAGAAATATTTAGAGGAAGTGCTGTCGTAATTTCAACCCTTATTATGGGAATAGTTTGGGCCATAACCTATAAAAAAACGAATAGCTTAAGATGGGTTATTTTATCTCATTTTCTGGTTGACTTTTTTAACTTATCTGCACCAGCTTTTCTCGATTTATTCAGAGCCGAAATGTAACCATTAGAAAATTATAGATATGAATGATTGGTATAGAAGAAAAACATGGACTAAAACTGACGAAGATGAATTCTTCGTTAAACTTGGCCGTGCAAGAAAATATAACCGGCCCCAATATTTAAGAGTTCAAGCCGGAGAACTTATGGCAACAGAGGATAAAAATCTATTATACATTGCCGAAATGTTGCTAAATAGGATCTTGGCAGAATATCCCGAAAACCAAATGGAAAAAAGTTCAGTTTACAATTCTTTAGGTCAGATTAATATTTTCAGAGAAAAATATGAAACTGCCTTAGCTTATTTCCAGAAAGCACTTGACGTTGAAAAAGAATTTCCACATTCTATTACATCTGCATATTTGAATTTTTCTGAAACTGTTATTCGAACGAATAAAACAGAATTATATGAAAAAGTGGAAAATATATTTACCCAAAAAATTAATAATAACGGCTTATATTTTCCAGTTGAAAATTATATTATGTATTCAGTAATGGCGGTAATTGCAGAGTATAAAAGGGATTTTGTGCAAGCACAGAATTACGCAGAAATAGCTGAAAAATATGCTACTACTCAAACTAATTCCCTCTGGAATCCGAAAAAGAAAAAGATAGGGGTTGTAAAAAAACGAAAAAGTTGGTTAGATAAGCTAGTAGGACGGAAGTAAGTTTTAATATCTTGATTCGATTAATAAACCATAAATTACATCCTAACCTAATTTCAAATCTATGGCAAACAAAGTAATAAATCGTGATGCTAAAATTTCTAATAAAATATTTGATGATAGAAGTCTTGAAAAGGACTATGCCACATTAATACCAATTCTAAAAGAGGGAATGCATGTTTTGGACATTGGATGTGGTACTGGAGCAATATCAAATGGTATTGCTAATTATGTTGGACCAAAAGGTTCTGTGGTTGGAATTGACAATACTGAAAAATTTATCTTAAGTGGTCAGGATACCTATTCAGATACTAAAAATTTAGAACTGCAGCATTGTGATCTATTTAATTTTCATTCTGATGAAAAATTCGACTTGATTGTGTCTGCAAGAACCTTGCAATGGTTGAATAATCCTAGAGAAGCTATATTGAAAATGAAGGAATTATTGAAACCTGCTGGAACGTTGTCCATCTTAGATTATAATCATGAGCAATTGGAATGGGAACCTCAACCGCCTTTAAGCATGCAATTGTTTTACAAAGCTTTTTTGAATTGGCGAGCAGATGCGGGAATGAACAATCATATTTCTGAAGATCTAGCCGACTATTTCAAAGATGCTGGATTTAGTGATATCGAAACCATAAATTCCGATGAAACATACCAAAAAGGAGACGATAATTTTATTTCAAGAATTGGAATTTGGTCTAAGGTTGCCAACTTAAAACAAGTAGTAGAGGAAGGCTATATTTCAGAAGAAGATAGATTGAAAGCTATCAAAGAATACGATGAATGGATATTGGATACTGCTCAACGCATGACCATGAAATTAAAAGACGTAAGAGGTACTAAGGCTATCTAATATATTTAAGTTGATTTGGCCCGATTAATTATAAATTCCCTGTGTTGTAGCATTATTTGAAATGCTATCGTCCTTATTAAAAGCTAATTACCAATATTAATTATAACCTTATGAGACTAAAGAACTTATTATTTCTCTTTCTAATTACATTTTTGTCTAGCTCTTGTGAAAAAAATGATATCGAATTTAATTCGGAATACGAATCGAGCCTGAAAGCCTTTCAATCTTTTAAAGCCCAGAATAATAATAGTTATCGCTATATAGTGAGTGGTGATTCATTTGGAGGCAATTCTTGGGAAACAACCATTACTGTGAAAAATGGAACAGTAGTGAAACGTGAATTTCAATACCTCGTTTATAATGGTATTGAAAAACCAACAAATGGTTGGACAGAGAATGATCTCGATAAAATTATTGCAAGAGGCCATAAAGAATATTTTGAGGCTTTGAAAGAAGAAGGTATTTCCTTTTTAGACATCCTATCCTTTGTAGAAGAAAATGGCAAGTTTACAAATCAAAGTAAATACCACCCTGCTTTCTCCGCCATTACTTTGGATGAAATTTATGAAAGAGCAAAAAATGAATGGTTAATAAAAAGTGATAAAGCAGATGTATTTTTTGAGAATAATAATAACGGAATGATTTCCTTAGTTGGATTTTTGCCTAAAGGCTGTATGGATGATTGTTTTGATGGGGTGAGAATAAAACTTATTGAACCATTAAAATAAACATACATCTTGGATTATTAATCCTTAGAGAATCTTTTCCCATTGCCAATAAAATAAATAACCAAAAGAATCGATATTCTGATTCTTTTGGTCGATAAACACTTTTTTTTGCTGCACTATTATTAAGTGTCTTTATTGATGAAATTCAAATTTAAAACCCTTTGCTTTTTCCAAATTTAATCGCATCCATTAAAGAAAAATGAATCCCAAAGGTTACGACTGTGCCATTGCTTTCCCAATCTAATTCATTCATAGGAGTACTTCCAACCACCTGCAATTCTGCTTTGATAAATTTGTATCCCGCACGTAAGGTCAAGGCTGGTTCAAAGAAATAATGCCTCTTCTGCGTAATTTCTGTCAATCCTTGTTGCGATATATATTCCGGACTCATGCCGTTGGCATCAAAATTACTGTATTTAATGCCTGAAATCCTCGTTGCCAATCCAATATCAAAATAGGGAAATGTAACATTGATACCCGGTTGAATAAATAACCTGTTAAAATTCATGTTGACATCACTGCTCAACTTTCCGCCCCCATAACCTACATAGGTGTCAGCAATCAATCCAAAACCACTCTCCCTATTGATAATAGGGTAATATCCCCCAACTCCACCTTCAAATAAACCCGCATTGGCATCAACATCCCCCTTCGAAGGATCTTCCTCCCCAAAACTATAATTGTAATTCGAATAGTTTACCATCAATCCTAGGTATTGAATAGGGGAGTAGGCTGTTTGTAGATTTAAAATTGAAGAACTTGTATTTGTCCCATTTAAATCTCCTGAACTCGTCGTTCCCGAAATGCCAATTTTTAAATCGCCCTTCTCCTTCATCATCGGAGCATTGACCGCATTCGGTTGATAATAATATCGACTACATGAGCTTTGTAAATAATTCAATCCTATAAGCCCAAGGATAATGAATAGTGATTTTATCTTTAATGTCTTCATTTTGTAATTCCTTTCTGATTGGTTAATTCAAAGTGACGACATTTTAGAATAGCAGAAAACATCCAAAAAGAGGATTTTTTCCAAATCCCTTTTTTGGTGTATTTCCATAACTTGAAAAGGTGATATTCCCATTAGAAACCTTATTTTCTAGTGATTTACCTCCTTATTCTATCAGATTTAACTGTAAATTAGATTGATGAAGATGCCTGGACTGATATGGACACTGGCAGTGAATATGCTAATCTTCCTGTTTTCTGTAAAACTGGAAGCCCAGACCATTCTATTGCCCGATACGGCCAATCATCTGAATATCGCCCAATCAACCGCTTTCTTTTATGATGAGTCTGCAAATGATTCTGTACCCCCAGAAGGTCAATTCCAACCCTTCCAGGAACCAATTTATAATTTCGGTAAAAAGGATGGCAACCTATGGCTTCGGACAATACTAGCAAATCAAGATTCTACCAATAGAACCCTGTATTTGGAATTTACCAATCCCAACCTCAATTCCCTGACCTTATATAAAAAGTATGCTGATCGCATGGTATTGGTCAAAATTTTAGGTTCCAGTTATCCTTATCATAACCGATCAGTCAATCATCAAAATTTAATATTCCAATTGGAATTGGACCCCTTAGAAATTGCTAATTACTATATTAAGGTCCATTCTAATTATTCGGCAATCAACTTTAACCTCCTGCTCTGGGATAAACATGAACGGGAAGGATATTATTTGAAAGAAACCACCACCATTTCTTATTTCTTTTTTATTACAACTGCTTTCCTTTTTGTTCTTGGAATAACCTTAATCCTAACCAAGGAAAAGAAACAATGGACTTTCTTCTTTTATATTCTTTTTGGTGCCTGTTATATCTACTCAGACCTGGGCTTATCCTACAAAAACCTTTGGGGTAATTATCCGTCGATTCAAAATATTTCCAGCTATATCTTTACTAATCTATATCTGATTTTTGGAGTGAGCTTCTTCAGGGAATATTTTGTAACCAGACGATTTGTGCGGAAACTTGATCAGGTATTATGGATTTTTGTTCTTTGTTCTCTAGCCTTGACCATAATTGCAATGGGTTATCAATGGATTCCACATGGTCTTTTTTCGCTGATCCAAAAATTGAATACAATCATGTTTTCAATGACCTGTGCTATTATTCTGTACATATTAATAATTTTATTGACGAGACAGCGGAATAAGACCGAAACCATTTGGTTTATGATCGCATTTGCCCCACATGCTTATACCATTCTTACTACCAGTATCCGTCAGTTGGGACAATATTATTTTAATTTGGAACTCGATATTGTCTCCAAGGTTCCCTTCTTTCTGTGGACCATTCATGTGCAGAATATGATGCTCTGGTCCATGGTTTGGGAAGTACTTATTGTATTTACATTGATGATGCTGCGGTTGAAAAAAATGTATGAACAGCACAATGCAATGTTACTTGAGCTCGGAAAAAAACAAGAGGAAGACACAAAGCTTCTTATGGCGACCGTCGAGCAGGAACGGAAAAGAATTGCTCAGGAATTGCATGATAGCTCCGGGGTTCAGCTGTCAGCTATCCGAATGAAATTAACACATCTCGAAGATCAATTGGAGAATAAACTTATGAGTGATAATATTCGGAAATTAATGCAGGATGTTGATCGTGTAAATTCAGATATTAGAACCATTTCCCATAACCTGATGCCAATTTCATTGAGCAAATTGGGGTTGAAAGCGGCTATCCAAGAATTGGTCAATCATGTTAAATCCAGTTATCAAGGCATAAAAATTAATCTGTTTCAGCAATACGATTCTAAAAAATTAGCTCCAAACAAGGAGGTTCATATTTATAGGATTATACAAGAATTGCTGAATAACATGATCAAGCACGCCATGCCTACGGAAATAAATATTCAATTGATACAAAATGAAACAGAGCTAATCATAAGTTTGGAAGACAATGGGAAAGGCTTTATTTATAATCCGGAAAAAACTACAGGTCTTGGATTAAAAAGCATTCTTACCAGATCCCAATTGATCGGAGGGAAGTTTGAAGTCGATAGCAAACTGGATGCTGGTTCTTTTTTCTCCATTACTTTGCCAATTCAGGATTAGAGTAGCTGATTTTTATTGGCAAAAGTGATCAACTCCGTTATTTTCTTGACTCCGCATTTGGCCATGATATTCTTTCGATGGGTATCCACGGTATTCGAACTGATAAATAACTGATCTGCGATCTTGTTGCTGGAATTACCCTCAGCAATGAGCTTGAGTATCTCCAACTCCCGATGCGATAGGTTGAAACAATCCTTTTTCGAATTTTGATCAAGGCTTCCTGATTCCTCATTCATTAAAAAGGCTTCAACGACTTTATTCTGAACCTGCTGGTCAAGATGTCTTTTGCGTTCGTTGACCGCTACAATAGCCTTTATGAGTTCCTCTTTCGCAATGTTTTTTAATACATAGCCTAAAGCCCCTTTTCGTAGAGCCTCTCGGATAAGCTCCGTATCATCGTAGCCCGTAAGCATTAATATTTTCTGTTCCGGATTCTCTTCTAAAACTGCTTCTATACATTGAATCCCATCCATATCAGGCATATTGAAATCCATCAATATCACATCAGGACGGTTCTGCTCAATAGATGCCAGCAGCTCCTGGGGGTTGGTGCAGGATTGAATATTGCCAAATTGCGGATGCCCACTCAATATCATGACCAAACCATCGACTATAATCTGTTGATCCTCGACAATGAGCAAGTTTATAGGAACTGATGTCGTCTTTTCGTCCATAGGATAAACGTTGCTTCTCTACAAGATACTAAAATATCCTTAACTCTTTTCGATACTTCTTTTGAATTTTGAAGAACTTTTATTTTGGAATTTTTGTATCTTTCTAAAAGATTAACAATTCCCTCGTTGTATTTCTTTTTTTTAAACCTAAAACATTATTCATAAATGAAAAGAAAAGATTTTATTAAAAGTTCAGCTGTACTTGCTGCATCTTCTTTGTTTTTTCGAAGTCAAGCCTTTGCCAATCAAAACTCACCTTTGAGAGTCGGTCTTATCGGTGCGAATGGTATGGGCTGGTCAAACTTAAATGCAATTTTAAAGATTGATAAAGTGACCTGTACAGCGCTTTGTGATGTGGATGAAAATGTACTGAACAAAAGAAGCAACGAACTCGAACAAAAGAACATCAAAGTCAAAAAATATATTGATTATAAGGACCTGTTAAAAGATCCGAATGTTGATGCGGTTATTATTGGAACCCCTGATCACTGGCATTGTATGATCATGGTCGATGCTGTTGCTGCTGGAAAACATGTTTATGTGGAAAAACCGCTCGGAAACTCCATCAAGGAATGTGAAGTAATGCTTGCAGCCGACAAAAAATACAATAAAATTGTTCAGGTCGGCCAATGGCAACGTAGTCAACAACATTTTAGGGATGCAATGGGATTTGTCCATAGTGGAAAATTAGGGAAAATCAGATCTGTAAAAGCATGGGCTTACCAAGGATGGATGAAGAGTATTCCGGTAAAACCGGATTCTGCTCCGCCTGCTGGAGTGCATTATGATAAATGGTTGGGACCAGCAACAAAAAGACCCTTCAACCCGAATCGTTTCCATTTTGACTTCAGATGGTTCTGGGATTATGCTGGCGGACTGATGACTGACTGGGGAGTTCATATGTTGGATTTCGCATTGATTGGAATGAAAGTTTCAGACCCGATTTCAATCATGGCAACAGGAGGTAAATTCGCTTACCCCGATGATGCCGCCGAAACTCCAGATTCCCTAATAACGGTATTCGCTTTTGATGATTTTTACTTGCAATGGGAACAAGCTACTGGTATAGATCTTGGTCCCTATGGAAAAGATCATGGCGTTGCCTTTATCGGTAACAATGGAACCCTGGTCGTGAATAGAGGTAGTTGGGAGGTAATTCCAGAAGGAGGTAGGATGCAGGCAGTAACTCCTCAACCTTCTAAAGACAATGGATTGGAAAAACATATGGAAAATTTTGTTACCGCAATCCGAACCAATGACAAAAGTATCCTCCATGCTCCTGTCGAGGCAGGTGCTCATATCGCTATTCTTTCCCAAATGGGAAATATCGCCTATAGAACTGGAAAAAAACTCTATTGGGATAAAAATAAAGCCAGATTTACAGATGATGAGGCTAATACTTATTTGTCCGCTAAATATCATAATGGCTATCAATTGCCGAAAGTTTAAGAATAAAATAAGAAAAGCCGGCATTAGCCGGCTTTTCTTATAGGTGATTTCTTAATCTTCTTTTAAACGGTGAATAGGATTTCCCTTACCTTTACTGTATAATATAAATAATATTATTCCTGCCAATAATGTCAATAGGAGTATGATCGGCAATAAAAAATTCCATGCTGAAATTTCTATCCTAAACTCATAGTTGTACAACCATTTTTTCATCATAAAGAAGCTGATTGGCACTGCAACAAGTATAGAAGTGAAAAATAAAAGGTAATATTCTTTAGAAAATAAAATCAGTAAATCCGATAGTTTCGCGCCTAATATCTTCCTCATTCCAACTTCCTTGCTTCGCGCAGTAATGGATAAGGAAACTAAACCTAATATGCCCAAACAAACGATGATTAATGTAATTACCGTTGCTGAAATCGAAGCTCTGTATAATTGCAATTCGGTTTCATACATTTTCCGAATATTTTCCTCCATAAAATGATATTCAAAAGGTGCTTCAGGCATCAGGAAATGCCATTTCTTCTCAATATTATCAATCGAACTGGATATCGATCCGGGTTTCATGCGAATATTGAAATACCTATAGAGATTGTTTTGTGATACATTCAGCCAAATAATTGCAGTGTTAGGACTATGCATGGAATTGGGAATAAAGTTTTCAGTTATCCCAACTACGCGCACAGGATCAGGAGTGCCATTAATCTTTAGATTTCTACCTATTACGTCATCAGCATGCTCTATGCCCAATACATTCATCGCTTTTCGATTCATCACCACTTCTTTTGGTGCCAACGAATCAACAAGGTCCGAACTGAAAAAACTGCCAGCCAACATTGGAATCTGATAGGTCTCAGCAAATTTGGAATCGGAAATAATCATTTGAGAATTAATGGGCTCATCAGACTTATCCATTAAGGCTATTTCTGCCTTCCCAACGATATTATTTGGCGTTTCATAAGATAAACTGATCTCTTCAACCTCATTCAGCTTCCCTAGTTCTTGTTGGATGGTTTGTGTTTTTCGAACACCTTCCGGACTCCAATCCCGTGTTGTCTGTACTGTTAATATGTAATCTTTTTTATATCCTAAATCACTATTTACAAACAAGTGGATTTGTCTAGCAACGATAATGGTGGAAGTCAAAATAATAATGGCGGTGGTAAATTGAAGGAATAGCAAGGCCTTTCGGAGACTCTGTTTGTTTTTTACTTTATCAAACTGAAGTTTTACAGAATTCAATAAACTGTTCCTTGAAAGTTTAATCGCTGGATAAAAGCCAGAAATTAAACCTATAAAAATTGAAAACAAGAAAATACCCAAATAAAAATAATAAGGCAATTCCGTTATCTGGGGTAGTTTTCGCATAAAGATGTTTTCAAATAGGGGCTTGGCAAACACATATAATGGAAAACAGATTAATAAAATTAAAACAAGGAGAATGACATATTCCGTAAGTAGGAGGCTGGCTATCTGATTGGAACGAGCTCCCATAATCTTCCTGATGCCAATTTCTTTTAAGCGACTTATGTTTTGACCTAAATTGAAATTAATAAAATTAATAATAGCCATCAACAGGATGAATCCGGAAATGTAAAGGAGGATATCAATCATCTTTTGAATTGCGCCATTATTGCTCTCCAGATAATAGGTATTGAGAGGTTTTAGATCCGGACTGTAATTGTCTGAAAATACCTGGTCAGTATGTTTGCCCACTAAGGTTTTAATAGCTGCATTGATTTGATCTAAAGAAATATTCTTTTCCAATTCTACAAATCCTACGATATAAGGATTCTCCCAGCTATCCAGCTCTCGACCAAAATATTTCTCGGAAGCAATGGGTAAAAAGAAATCCCCTTTTAAGCCTGGAGTTAACTCCTGAACTGAATTTCGGTAATTTGGTTTGATGATCCCTGTAACTTTAAAATCATGTTTCTCACCTTTGAAGTTTCTAATGGAAAGTTGTTCTCCCAAAGCATCTATCCGGCCAAAGTACTTTATCGCGGCAGCTTCGGTTATAACTAATGAAAAAGGATCAACCAAGGCGGTATTTACATCTCCAGCATGCAGCTCAAATCCAAACATAGATAAGAATGTGGGGTCCCCTAAACTAGCTGATTCCTCGAACTTATCTGATCCATTGGAAACAATGCAGGTCAACCCGTCTATTCTATAGTAGTTTTTGACTAGCTGTGGATATTCTTCTGCCAAAGCTTTGGGAAGTGCCCCAAGGGTAGTGAGCTCAATTCCTAAACCTTCTTTCTTATACGTGCTCTGTAATAGGTATTGCTGATCCTTATTTCTTAAATGGGCATTTACCTGCTTTGCATCCCAAATGTAGGCGCCTACGATCATTATGAACGTAATTCCACAGATTAATCCGATTAAATTGATAATGTTCTGTAGTTTTTTCTTGCTAATATTTCGCCAGGCAATTTTTATATAACTCCAATTCATTTTTTAGGATTTTGCAAATGCTGATTAATAGTTTAAATATGAAGCTCTAAGAGCAATTTCATTGCCATCGGTATAAGTTGTTTGTTTTTAATAAATTACGCTTTGTTGAAGCCTTTATTGTGTTCGTTTTCGGACATCTTATGTTCAAAAATGAACGTGTGGGGCAAAAAAAAGCGGTGTAGGATTTCTCCTACCCGCTCATTATACTACCCATTGAATTTTATTATAACTTTTTGTTTGTTGAATCCCACCATAATCTGGTTCCACCATTGTCAGGTCCACCCAACATTTTTACCGCTTCATTCACCGCAGCGCTATTGCTGTTATATTCCCTTTCTGGATATGGCATTCTGCGAATTCCAGGATTCGTAGGAATGGTGTTATTGCTGTAGTTTACCACTACTGGAAATAAAATTGGATAGCCCGACCTACGATATTCGGCCCAGGCTTCATCTCCGTCAGGAAACATCGAAATCCATTTCTGGGTGATGATTCTTTCTAACTTTCGATCTTTGCTATCTGCCTCATTCCAAGCAATGGTGATCGTACTTAAAAACGGTGAACCCGCATTGATATCATTTTGCCCTGCTTTGATTGCCTTTGGATCGATGTAAGGCATAGGCTTGTCGCTTGAATTATTCTTATAAGCTGTTGCTGCCGCACTCAATCCATACATTTCAAATGACCTATCGATTCCGTTTTCATAATTGCTCTTCGCATCCCCAGCATTGCTCCAGCCTCTCAAGGCAGCTTCAGCTTTTAGAAACCAACTCTCGGAAGCAACCATTAATTGCATTTTATTTGGTAATGGAAGTAGTTTGGAATAATTATCATACCTGCTCTTTGCATCGATGTCAATACCTGTCCTGATTCCTTTATACTGTCCTTTAACAGCAGGATCCGTAGCCTTTTCAAATAATTTTTCCATGCGTGGATCTTTGTATCCACCTAAAAACGATTCAATACTAGCATGCATCCTGGTATCACTCCAGGTCGTAGTAATAATATTTAAAGGATGGTCTGTACTCAATTTGATAAAGCAATTGTCAGCCGTGGACTCTAGTAATCCTCCATTTTCTGGATTTAGCGCTTTTTCACCTTCTGTTTTTGCCAAGGCTGCATCTTTGAAGGCTACTCGTAAGGCTAATCGTAATCTCAGGGTATTCGCAATCCTTAACCAACGATCATAATTGTTCGATGTATAGGCTAAATCAGATTTTTTCATTGCCGCAGATACTTCTTTCCCCTTGTAAGTCTTTAAAATAGTCGTTGCGGTATCCAAATCCTTGAAAAAGTTCTTATAGGCATCTTCCTGATTATCATAATGAATTTGATCGGATTCATCTGGTGCATTATATTTACTATAAATAATTGGCCCAACTTTGTCCGATGTTCTATGCATGGCTGAAACCTTAAGAATCTTAGCAAATGCAAAGATATCCTTCATCTTTTCATCATTTCGGGTCATTAGTTCTACTCGAAACAATGGATTCATGGCGCGGATATAACGGTCAACCCATAGGGAAGAATACCAACCCGGAACCAAACTATAAGTCAGGTTATTGGCATTTCCTACAAAGGGCGCTTCCGCTCCAAAATACCCGCCATAGGCATCACTAGTCAAGTTGTTCGATACCTGATATTCTCCTACATTTTCGGATAAGATCGCTCGCTGACCTTGTGCAAGGAAAGAAGCGACCAAGGCGAAGTCTCCCATGGCCTCCTCATCCGTAACACCTGCAGGATTCGTGTTTAATTCTGTAAAGTCCTTGGTACAGCTCATGGTCAGGAATAAACTACTCAATAATATTCCCGACAATTTATAATATGATTTTAATGTCTTCATTTCGTTTCTCTTGGTTATTAAAAGGATACTTTTAGGTTTAGTCCATAGCTACGTGTTGCTGGTAAGGAAAAGCTGTCGTAGCCTTGTGCTCCAACACCAGTGGTCGTATTCAACTCTGGGTCATAGGGAGCATCATTGTGGAAGAAAAATAAATTTCTACCTGTCAATGAAATCGATGCACTATTTACTCCTTTCCATTTGATTGGTAATGCATAGGTCAATGAGATCTCACGCATCCTGATATTCGTTGCATCATAAACCTGACCCTCGATTATACCATCGCGATTTCCTACTGCACTATAATATGCTTGTGCAGGAATCTTTCCTTGCCATGGGGTTCCATCCATCTTCACGGCAGGGATATCCAATCCACCTGCATCTCTCGCGGCAGCACTTTCCTCACTAACACCAAAAGAATTTAAATACCCGTCGGTTACTGAAATTACTTGTCCGCCAAATCTAGCATCAATCGTAAAACTCAACCCGAATTTTCCGTAATTGACCGTGTTATTCCATCCCACAATGGATTTAGGATTGTTATTCCCAATATATCCTTCAGGTCCAATTTGTGGCCTACCAGTGTCATCAACAACCATAACGCCGTTACTGTCTCTTAAAAATGTTCTTGCCCAAAAATCCCCAAATGATCCATTTAATCTCAGAACATTGAAATTTCCACCTACGGAATAACGCTCCCCAAGTTTCGGGGCTAACTCCAAGATCTTATTTCTATTTGCAGTGAAATTTACCGAGGTATTCCAGGTGAAATTATCCTTCTTAATCGCATCAATCCCCAAGGCGGCTTCTATACCCTTGTTTTCCACATTTCCTGCATTCAAAAATACCGTGGTATAGACCTGACCAACTGGTGCTTCATACGAAAAATACTGATCCTTGGTATTGGTCTTGTAAAGGGCTAAATCAAAGTTGATCCGATCATTCCAAAATCTACCTTCATACCCGACTTCATAACTTCTGCTGATTTCAGGACGAAGTGGTAAACCTTGATATGGACCCGAAACATTGGCATTCAGGATACCGGTCGCTAAAGTATTGGTCGGAATGGTACTATAAATTCCCACATCGTTTCCTACCTCTGCCATGGTTAACCTAAGTTTACTGTAGGTAATAAAGCTTGGCATTTTTATCATGTCTGAAAGGACTGCTGATAAACCTGCAGACCAATAGAAATATCCTTTTTTCTCCTGCGGTGTATTCGCTAGGGTAGAGGCCCAATCGTTACGTGCGGTCAAATCCAAAAAGATCTTATCCTTATAACCTAAATTGGTCGATGCAAAAAGAGATTGCAATTGCCTTCTGCTAATGGATTCGTTCAGGACATTAATCGGTGCATCACGGTATATATTGCTGAGCAAAAACTTATTCGCAACGGCTAGTTTTAACTGATCTAAATTCCATCCGTTGGAACGGGTATCGTTAATGGATGTTCCTGCAGTAAAGTTCAAATCCCAATCCTCAGCAAAGGTCTTGTTCCCAATAAACAATAAATCTCCATACAACGCTGTGCTTTCTGTTTGATCGCGGGTATATCGGCCATTATCATTTAAGACACCCTCAATTTTCTCACCTGATAAAACTCCCTGCGTACCTGCATAGACATGACGCTCCCATTTATCCCAACGTTTGTTCAAGGTACCTCTGGCACTTACCGATAACCACTCATTAATGTTGTATTTTAATTGCCCTTGGGCGATAATATTATCTCTCCATTGGAAAGTCGGATTCCTATTCAACACCCAAAACGGATTCTGTGAATGATGCGTTCCTGTCAACCCTGCATCCGCATTGATATTCCACCAATCTTGAAGGTATAAATTCCGTGTCGGGGATAGGTATTCGTAATTATTCTTGTATTTGTCAAAGTCCAAGCCTCTTGGGAAAAGGTATAAACCCGCAATAGGATTAAAATATAAACCAGAAGATGGACGATTGTGAATGTCTTGTCTGGAGTACATCATACTTCCATCAAAGGTTAATTTATTATCGAAAAAATTGGTCGAATTTCTAAAAGTCGCTGAATGCTGCTTAAAAGAATTGGTTGGAAGAATTCCTTTATTGCTGGTATTGCCATAAGAGAAATAATTTTGCATCTTTTCGGTTCCACCACTCAGGGAAATGGTATTGATTAAGGTCGTACCTGTATTAAAGAAGTTGTCCACTGGATCTTGAAAGGAACCTTTCTCACCCCAGCTCTCTTCAGAATCTTGGGTAGTCTGGCCATATCGGTATTGTAATTTCGGAAGATAAAATGCTTGATCCGCGGTGATACTGGAGGATACATCGATCTTTAGATTTCCTTCAGCACCTTTCTTGGTGGTAATCATAATAGCTCCGTTGGCACCTTGACTACCGTATAAGGCTGATGCGGATGCTCCTTTCAAAACATTGATGCTTAGGATGTCATCGGCATTCAAGGTACTTAAAATATCCCCTCGATCTGGGCCGCCACCAAAGGCTCCTTCTGAACCACTACCCCCTGTATTGGTGATTGGTAGTCCATCGATTACATAGAGTGGCTGATTATTCCGGTTGGACTTAAATCCCCGAAGGACAATATTAACCGAACCTCCAATACCGGAAGAACTTCGATTGATTTGCATCCCGGATACCTTACCTGTCAGGTTGTTCATAGGATTCGCATCTTTTACCTTGGTCAACTCTTCACCTTTAACGGTTTGTGTTGAGTAGGTTAGGCTTTTGGATTTTCGTTGAACCCCAAGTGCAGTTACTACGACATCATCGATGCGAGCAGTTTGGGGACTCATCGAAATATTGATCACTGAATCAGTCGCTGATACAGTTTGCTTTACAGTGTTGTAGCCCAAAACACTGATGCTTAGATTGACAGGCCCCGCAGGTGCCTCTAAACTAAATTTTCCTGATTCGTCGGTCGAAGTGGCTTTCTTGCTGGCATCTAAACGAACAGTAGCACCAACAATCGCTGATTTTGTTTGTTCATCAACAACGGTCCCTTTTATTGTTCGTTGCTGTGCATAAGTTAGTTGTATAGCAAATAGCCATAGAAATAGATGGGTTAGTGTTTTATACATAATTGAAGTTTATGAATGTGATTTTATTGTAACGACAATGATACAATGATTACAAAACGTACATATGGGGGATATATTTTGTCTTTTTATGTTAAAAATTCAAGTAAAAAGCTTTTCAAAATCGCTGGTAATCATATGTTACTGTAAACTAATTGGTTATATACTGAATAAATAATTAATAATTTTTAGCTACTAACCTCAATTTAATCCTGCTTTGATTTGGCGGGTAAAAATAATATTTAGAACAGAAAATATTTTAATTTTGAGTAGTTGTTTTAGGTAATGATATCCTAATAGAGAAATGAGTGGGAGGATGACTCTTTCTATTCAAACTCTAGGATTTTATCCATATTTTAACTTTAAAAATTTGAACTATGTTAACAATAGCTTGCCCTAAATTGCCCATGCGCGTCAAGACAGTGACGAAAGAATATTATTTGAATCAGTTAGGTTTCCAGGAAATTGGATTCGCAAACTTTGAAAGTTATATGATCTTGAAAAAAGATAATGTGGAACTCCATTTTTTCATTTTCTTAGATCTTGTTCCTGAAGAAAATTATGGACAAGTTTATATTCGTGTAGACAATATTGACCAATTGTATCAGGAATTAATTGAAAAAGGGGTTAATATTCATCCCAATGGAAGCCTTGCTGTCAAACCTTGGGGTCAAAAGGAATTTGCAATCCTCGACCCTGATAGTAACCTGATAACTTTTGGACAAGCCGTCTAATTCTTCTCATTCGCTTATTTCAATTGAACTTCCTTAGCTCCTGATAAGACACCTTAAACACTTGTCAGGAGCTTAACATATTTTTTACCTTATGTTTCCTTTTAATTAATAAAAGATAAATTTGTCTTTTATTAATTCTTGTTTTAACTTTGTCCAATCAAGTCATCAAATTGATTGAGTTCTATCGGGAAATCCTCATATTCAATTTGGACAAAAATGATGATTTGATGTGAATGCTAAGGTCATAACAAATTAACATGAGTTCAATTTTAACTTTTAATTTATTCCATTCCGCTGCGGATTCAGCACATGGTTTACTCCTCCAATCCATTTTCTTTCACTCCAAAATCAGTCCGATTGAGTTTTGGTTAGGATTTCTCTTATTGATTTTCCTGTCCATATTGATCGTGGTTCTGCTTTTGATTGATCGTATTAAACAAATCAGTACTTATCTATTAAAAGAGAAATCAAATTTCTCCCAAAATCCCTTCAAGAATGCTTTACGGAAAATGAACTCAAACCAAATTGCTCGGATCCTTAAACACAAGAGTAAACAAGAAATTAAATCTTGGTTACTGGCCTTTTTCCTTTTTGGCTGCTCTTTATTTCCGCTCGAGTCCTTTGCTCAAACCGTTTCCATTGATGGTATCAGTGAATCCGTTTGGTCTAAAGCGGGTGTGATTATTACGTTGGTTTTACTCTTGATACCGACTATTTTCATTCTAGTTTTGTTGTTTGTTAGAATCAATAGAAAACTAACCCATTTAAATATTCAGGCCCAAAAAGAGGAAGCAAATCTAATCGTGCAGGAATTGGAAAAAAGGCCTTTAGCTGAGGTTCAAAAAGAATTGACCGCTTTTCAGGAAGCTGCCGATTATCAACTGGAGGAAAACCTCCTCGCTGGAAAAGATCCCGCGGAAGATCCAAAAGGTCTACTCACCCTAAATGAAGTGGAAGGTATTCCAATCGTTTCCAAAAAGAAAAAAGCTACCCTTCGGACAAATTTTGATGTCAAGTTATCGAAAATGGTGAATTGCTATCTGATTTCCGCCACCTTTTGGTTGGTATTCGGAACTACCATTGGTGAATATCTTGGCTTTAAATTCGTAGCTCCTGATATGGAAGACTTGAGTTGGTTGAGCTTCGGCCGACTAAGACCTGTACATACCAACGCCGTATTTTGGGGCTGGGCATCCTTAGCTATGATCGGCTTGGGATACTATGTAGTACCAAGGGTGAGTAATACAAAACTCTTTAGCATGAAATTAGGCTGGTACAGCCTGTTCCTAATAAATTTGTGTGTGACTCTGGGCACGATCGCCTTGATGGCCGGAATTAACAATAGTGGTGGCGAGTATAGGGAATATATATGGCCTATTATGCTGCTGTTCGGAATTGCATTGGTATTAACACTAATCAATTATTATAAAACCATTGCAAATAGAACGACAAAAGAAATCTATATCTCAAATTGGTATATCGTATCAGCGGTAATCTTTACGATTGTCATCAGTTTGGCAGCCTACTTACCTTTCTGGCAAAAGGGTCTTGGTGAAACAATTATCCAAGGATATTTTATGCACCAAGGGGTAGGAATGTGGTTTATGCTTTTCTGCTTAGGCCTGGTATATTATTTTTTGCCCCAGCAATTGAATAGGCCTATCTATTCCTATAGCTTAGGTATCCTGGCTTTCTGGACCCAGATTCTTTTTTATACCCTTATCGGTAGTCACCATTTTGTCTTTAGTTCGATTCCTTGGTGGTTGCAAACTGTCGCAATCGTCGGAAGTGCAGGAATGGCAATCCCCGTTATTGCGGGTACCACCAACTTCCTGATGACTTTCAAGGGTTCCTGGTACAAACTAGGAGATAGTTATATCCTTCCATTTTTCTTGGTCGGTATTATCTTTTACTTCACCGGATCAATGCAAGGAACAGCAGAAGCCTTCCGCGAAACTAACCTGATCTGGCACTTCACCGACTTTACCGTTGCCCACTCACACCTGACCATGTATGGCATTATTAGCTTCTTCCTCTGGGCATCAATATATACGATTGTACCCCGCTTTACTGGTAAAGAAGCCCCACAGATTAGCATTGGTGCACACTTCTGGTTCGCATTTATTGGTATGCTCATGTATACCGTTCCATTGATGTATGGATCTACCTTGAAAGGTATTATGTGGCTGGAAGGTAAACCATTTATTGATGGAGTCGTGTTTATGGCGCCTTATTGGTTATGGAGAGCAATAGGAGGTAGTTTGATGTGGCTTTCCCACCTCATATTTGCATATAACTTATATAAGATGATGGTCCCTGTCAAAGAAATAGACATCGCGGAGGAAATAACAGCCCAATTTGAAAACCAGTCAACTCTTAGAGTTCAAAAATAAAACTATCGATCATGAATTTTTTTGACGATCATAAAAAACTATTTATAACAGCAACCTTGTTCTTCGTGCTGCTGACCGTCTTCGTGGCCATTCTTCCAGCATTGAATAACCAGCTGATTAATGCCCCATTGCCGGACTCTGAACCACTTTCCGAAGATGCCATGGCTGGTAAGTCTCTTTTTATTGCCAATGGATGTGTGGCCTGTCATACCCAACAAGTCAGAAATGTGGATATGGATAAGGTATTCGGTCAACGTCCGAGTGTAGCGGCAGATTATGCCCGAAACGAACGAATGGACCTGTGGAGAAACACTGCGACCTTAATGGGAACTGAAAGAACAGGGCCTGATTTAGCAGATGTAGGTAATCGCCAACCAAGTAAAGAATGGAACCTTGTCCATCTTTACAACCCTAGAATTGTCGTAAAGGAATCCATTATGCCGGCTTACCCTTTCCTGTTTGCATCGAAATCCATTCCAGGAAAAAATGATGTAGTGGTAAATATTCCTGAAGAATTTGCACCTAGTAATGGTCATAAAGTTATTGCCAGCAAAGAAGCCTTGCAACTAATTGCCTATTTACAATCTCTGAAACAAGTTAAACTGGAAGCTGATGTTCCAGAATTTCTATATAAGAGGAAAGCTCCTGCCGACTCCAATTCGGGTGCAGCTAATGATGAATTAGACGGAGAGGCACTTTATGTAGCTCATTGTCAAGCCTGTCATCAAGCCGATGGCAATGGGCTACCGGGAGCTTTTCCACCTTTGAAAGGTAGTCCCGTAGTAACCGGCGATGACCTCGAATTGTATGTGGATATCATCATGAATGGCTACGATAGTAGACCTGAATATGGTGTTATGGCCCCAGTAGGTGTAACCGCAGGATTTACTGAAAAAGAAGTCGCCGCAATTATTAATTATGAAAGAACAAGCTGGGGAAATAATGGCAAGAAAATTAAACCAGAAGATATTAAACAAATTGTTGATTTCGTAAAAACTCAATCCAACTAACATGAAGAAATTTCAATTAACCCTATTGTTTTGCTCTATCTATTCTTTCTTGATGGCATGTCCTGTTTGTGAACGAAATCAACCTAAGATATTTCGCGGCTGGGTGCATGGGACAATGCCAAAAAGCGATCTAGAATATGTATTGGTCCTCGCTATATTCCTCATCTCGGTTATTGCATTGATCCTTTTTATAAAAATGTTGATCAAACCTGGTGAAAACCAAGCAGACCATATTAAAAGAGGTATCTTAAATCCTGAAAACTATGAGCCAGAAAAGTAAAATATTCATTTTTATCGATGATGAAAATATCCCAATTGCAGAAACTTATAGTCCTGTCAACTTTGAACTGGATACCCATAAATTAGCCGATGGGAAGCATCAGTTAAGAATTGTCAGTAAAGACCCCGAAGGTAAGGAAGGAATTCGAATAATTCCTTTTGAAGTTCGCAACGGTCCTGCAATTGAAATCACAGGAATCAGAGAAAATGCGGTGCTTGACGATCGGGTGCCAATTATGATCAATGCCTATGGAAAAGGTAATTCAGAAACTTTTCTCATTGACGGTAGTGAAACCCCACAAGGAATTCCTTGGTGGGTCTGGATTATTATGATCGTATTTATAGGCTGGGCCATGTATTATGTTTTTATGTTCCTTCACCTACCAAGTGGAGGATAATAATTTATCTATTTTTCTATAAACCTTCTAGTTCGGAATGGGTTGATTGTTGCTCTGTTTGATTTCAACTCAATTCCGAATCTTAGAAGGTTATTTTTTTACCCCTTTTTTCACATTTAAGCAATTTAGGTTGTTACAATTGTAAATTTAGTTAGCTTAATTTTGCTTAATAAATGTTTAAATTTTAATTAGCCTGAAATTTAAAACGCTTTTTTATTAGATAATTATATTTGTAGGTAATAATCTAATATTATCTTGAATTCCCCAAAAAATGATTTTGCAAATAAATTTCTATGCTTTATTTTCATCTTAATCAAATTAAATTCTAACCTAAAATGATAAAGATGAATTAAAACTAACTTACCTCCGAACACCTAAAAAAAACAAACAAATAAACCTTAATTAATGCCTATTTAGGCAATCTTTCAATTTCAATTATTACTATTATGACTCAAAAAAATCGAACTTTTTTTGGGGCAAAATCCTTTTCGATACTGACCGTGTGCTTATTATTAAGTTCACCGGATGTATTTGCTCATAAAAAGGATATTGCCAATATTGTTGTTGGGCATCGACAACAAACAGTTTCCGGATCGATAAAAGACGAGGCTGGAAATCCAATCGTAGGGGCTACTGTCCTTGTTAAAGGGACTACGAAGGCCACTAGTTCTGATGCAAAAGGTGAATTTTCAATTACCGCTAATAATGGAGATATTATTAGTATTCGAAATTTAGGTTATTTGAGCCAAGATATTACTGTCTCAGGAACCCAAACCCTTTCCATCACGCTACTCCCTGATAATGCCAATATTGATGAGGTTGTTGTGATCGGATATGGTACTCAAAAACGGGCTAATATTACTTCCGCTATATCAACGGTAAATGGCGATGCCTTGAAGAATGTTTCTCCATCTAATCTTTCAAACGCCATTGCTGGTCGTGCTCCCGGAGTTAAAGTAACGGGTACTTCAGGCCTTGCTGGTGCAACATCAAAAATTAGATTCAGGGGAAGTTTTGCCGAACCTTTATTCGTTATTGATGGGATAGTGCGAGATAAAGCTGCATTTGACGCCTTAGAAGCTAATGAGGTTGAACAAATGTCATTCTTAAAAGATGCAGGTGCGGCTGCAGTTTATGGAACTCGTGCAGGTAATGGGGTTGTGATTGTCACAACAAAAAAAGGAACCGTAAAAAAACCTGAATTTAATTTCCAATCCAATGTCGCTATTGGAAACCCTACAATGACCCCTTTGGCAGATCTAACCACAGCCACCGATGAATTGATTTATCAAAATAGAGTAGCAGAATTTCAAGGTCTCCCAATCCCTAATGGTGATGAAGAATTCAATTATTTCAAGGATAAAAGCTATAGTGTAAACGATGTCATCTGGAGAAACCCTGTAAGTCATCGCCAGTCTATTTCAGTCTCCGGTGGTAGTGAAAAAATTACTTATTATAACCTTTTGAGCTTCAGAAATGAAAATGGCTCCTATAAATCCATCGATCATCAAAAGTTTAATTTGAGATCAAATGTCTCCGCGAATATTACCGATGCCTTTAGTATTGATATGAATATCTCTGCTAATCAGCAAAATTCTAATCGCTTCTATTGGCCTTTCAGTACCTCATCAAATGATGATGATTTTGATGTTTCCGATTTCTATAGGGTAACTTTCAACTGGCCAAAAATGTATCCATTCTATCTGACGCAAGATGGTACGCCAAGTGATACGCCAACTGAATTCCCTGTACAAACTCCAATGGGAAGCTGGCAAGCATGGAATGTCATTGATCAGGTAATCGGAGACCGATATATTGACCGAAAAGTTCGACAGATCAATCCTATATTGTCTCTTAACCTAAAGTTGGATAAATTGATCCCTGGTCTATCGACCAAATTTGTAGGTAGTTATATCGCTGAGGATTACCTCAGAAAAAGATATATGAGTTTCCAAAAGAACTACACTTTCACTTCCTTGAATCCTGACGGAAATCCATTTATTCCGGCTCCTCCTTCTGAAGATCGAATCAATATTTTCACATTTAGCCAGCAGAATCCGTTTATGGATTATTATACGCAGCGGAAATGGGAATATCAAATGAACTTCTTCTTGAATTATATGCAAACCTTTGGAAAGCATGATGTTGGAGCAACCTTGGTATTTGAACAAGGAGAAAAAGGATATACCAATATCAATTCCATGGCGCAAAGTCCTATTACTCCTTTGGACCAAATGCATGTGTATCCAACCGACCGAAACTTTAGGTCAACAAATGGATTAGAAGGAATTGATGCTAGACAATCTGTAATCGGCCGCTTTAATTATGCCTATGGAAGTAAATATCTTCTTGAAGCCTCCTTCCGTTATGATGGTGCGGCTTTGTTCCCTGAACAAAAAAGATTTGGTTTCTTCCCATCGGTTTCTGCAGCTTGGAGAATCTCTGAAGAAGAATTTTTTGCCAATATCAAGGACAAAATCTCTGATTTGAAACTTCGTTTCGCCTATGGTGCAACAGGTAATTACCTCGATGTAAATGGTAATCCTATTAACCCATTCTCATTTGTTGAGAAATATACAACGACAACCGGATTTATCTTTGGTGATCGTTATTATAATGGTCTAGCTTATGGTTCTACACCTAATCGCGCAATCACTTGGACAAAGTCCGAAAGTTATAACCTTGGTCTAGATTATGGTTTTATCAATAATAAGTTAAATGGTTCAATTGAAGTATTTAAACGTTCTGAATCAAATATTTTAGGTCCAAGAACAGTTTTATTACCAGATACCTATGGACGTGCTCTTGCGCCTGAAAATTATGCTGCTAGAAGTTATAAAGGAGGTGAAATTTCGATCAACTGGAATGATAGAATCGGGGAAGTTGGATATGGAATCTCGGGGAATTTAGGTTATGCGGTGGATCAATGGGATATTTTTGACGAACCTGCAGCCTATGCTGACGGTGGTCTGGAACATTTCAGATCCAGAATCGGAAGACCTAATAATGTGATTTATGGATTGAATTCCTTAGGTATCGTGAGAACCCAACAAGAATTGGATGACCTATTAGCCAAAGGATTTAAAACTTATGGAAGAGATCCGTATTTAGGAATGATTCTGTATGATGATATTCGCGGACAAGGATATTCTGATACCCCCGATGGGAAAATTGATGAAAATGATGTCACCTTGCTATCTACCAATAACTCGCCACGATGGGATTATGGATTGGGGTTAAATGCTTCTTGGAAAGGAATTTCAGTGAATGCATTATTCCAAGGTGTTTTCAATTATGATCGGATGATTTCTAACCAAGAAGGTGGGGGTATGCGTCAGCATGGAGGTACCTTTAGACCGTACTATCCTATTTGGGCTGATGATGTTTGGACTACTGAAAATCCAAATGCCAAATACCCTAGACCGGTCGGTTATAATTGGGCGGAATCAGGAACTAATCCTTCATCCTTCTGGATGCGAAGTGGTGCATTTTTCAGATTGAAAGACCTGAATGTTGCCTATCAATTGCCAACAAGTTTCACAGAGAAAATAAAAATGAATAGTATCAATGTATTCTTCAATGGTACTAACCTATTTGTATTCTCACCTATGACGGAGTTTCATGACCCTGAGCAATTGAATTATGACTCCTACCCATTAATGAAGACGTTCACCTTTGGCTTGGACATTAAATTTTAACCGGAATTAATCATGAAAAAGATATTATTAGTAGCAATTGGACTATCCGCCATCTTTACTTCCTGTAAAAATGTGTTGGATATAGAGGACCTTCAATCATTAGATGAGGAGAAGGTGTGGAAAGATCCAAATTTAATCAATGCCTATATGGCGAATTTGTATACAGTCTTTGGAAACTGGAATACCAGCGCTGATGCATATAGTGAACAACTCGTTGGAATTCCAATGCAGTTGAATACCATCACTCCAACTGCAGGACCTTTTAAAACGTGGAACTATACCAATATCCGAAAAATCAATACGGCTATTCAAAAAGTACAAGAGAGTACGAGCATTACTGAAGATGTTAAAAACAAAACCCTAGGGGAAGCTTATTTCTTAAGGGCATACGTATATTTTGATATGTTGAGATTATATGGTGGTATACCCTATATTACTATTCCTCAGGATGCAAAAACCGATGATTTGAATACCCCAAGGAATTCAACCAAGGAAACATTTGATTTATTGGTAAAAGATTTGGATGAAGCCATCAAATTATTGCCGCAGACTATAGAAAAATCCTCCTCGAATTATGGTAGGATTGATGGAAACTTTGCAGCAGCTTTTAAAGCAAAAGTTTTATTATATAAAGCTTCTCCTCAATTTAATCCTTCAAATCCTTTTAATAACGGCTATTGGAAAGAAGCTCATGCAGCAAATAAAACTGCATATGAGCAATTGATAAAAAATAGTTATTCCTTGACTCCTGATTATGCGAATATTACCTTACAAGAGAAAGGACCTGAGGTGGTCTTTGCAGTGATAAATACCTATCCTAATAAAGTCGCGAACTGGGATTATGGAGTAAGACCAGGTTATGAAAGCCGTGGACCTGCTGGTGCCGTACCAACTTGGGATTTTGTAAAAGAATTTCCAATGAAAGATGGGAAAATCTATTCAGATCCAACAGGAAAATATTTTAAATCTGATACTGATTTCTTGCAATCCTATTGGATGAATAGAGATCCTAGATTTGATAAATCAATTGTTTGGAATGGTAAGATTTATGAAGTTTCAGGTAAAGCCGGTAAACGTCAGTATACCTCTTTAGGGATTGCAGATGCATTGGATAACTTTGGAGTTAATCCCGCTGCAGGTATAAACTCGACCAATCAAGATCGATATAGTGGTTTCTTTATTCTGAAGAATAGTAAGCTTTCCTTAAAGCAAACGGAGGTGGAAACTCAATACGATGTAGATTTTGTGTTGATGCGACTAGCAGAGGTTATGCTAAACTATGCGGAAACAGCAAATGAAACTGGCGACTTAGCTACTGCACAGGATATGCTGAACCAATTGAGGAAACGTGCTGGTATCGAACCTGGAACTGATGGTAAATATGGTGTCACAGCTTCTAACCGTGACCAAATGCGCGAAGCAATTTTGGCTGAAAGAAATATTGAACTTTGTTTCGAAGGTCATCGCTTTTGGGATTTGAGAAGAAGCAATAAATTAAAAACACTTGATAAGGGAACTAAATACGGCGTTGAAGCCATAGCGATTAATGCCGATGGTTCTGAAATGGATATTAAACAAGCGAGTACCCTTGCAAAAACCTATCAGTTGAAGGAGGCTAACTTTAAATACAGTATCCTTCAAGTTCCTAAAAATGGGGTGAAGGTAAGTGAAGTGCCTGATACTTATTATTTCTTTCCAATTCAACAATCTATCATTGATAGAAATCCAAAAGTTCTACAGAATAAAGATTGGGGTGGAACATTCAACCCAACCATTGAATAAAATTATTTGAATATTTAAGAAGGACTGCTCACAAGGCAGTCCTTCTTCTTTAAATTTCATTTTTTACCATTTGGTAATTGAGAACCTCTGCATGTTCAGGTACTTTGTTTAAAACAAAAATTATTATCATGGAAAATTCTCAGGTATTATTAACTGGAGTAACAGGGTTTCTTGGAACTCATACGGCAATCGAATTATTGAATAGAGGTTATAGGGTCAAAGGGTCTTTGAGGGATATGAAAAGAGCCGACTCCATCCGACAACTTATTGCAAAATATACAGATCATAGTGATCGATTGAGTTTTATTCAGGCAGATCTCCTCCAAAAAGAAGTATGGTTGGAGGCTTGCAAAGGTATGGATTACGTCATCCATGCGGCTTCTCCATTTCCAAGGGAACTCCCCAAGGACGAAAATGAATTAATCATTCCTGCGCATGACGGAACCCTAAACATACTAAAAGCAGCAAATCGAAATGGAGTAAAACGTGTGGTCTTGGTTTCCTCCATTTCAACGGTAGTTTATGGAAAGAATAAGGCGGATTTGAATCAGGTTTTTACTGAAAAAGATTGGACGGATGAAAAGAATAGCCAGGATACCATGCCTTATTTCAGAAGCAAGACTATTGCAGAAAAGGCGGCATGGAAGTTTATTGAAGAGGAAGGGACGGGAATGGAATTGGTGAGCATTCTTCCTGGAGCGATGTTAGGTCCAGTTTTAGAGCATGATTTCGGAACTTCAGCAAATATCGTAATCAAAATTCTGTCTGGAAGTATGCCTGCAATGCCAAAAATTGGCTTTGAAATCGTAGATGTACGATCTGTGGCTCAATTGTTGGTGCATTCTATAGAATTGAAACAAGCTGCTGGCCACCGTTTTATGGCTTCCGCTGGACATCTGACTATGAAGGACCTAGCCTTAATATTAAAAACTCAATTCCCTGATCGTAAAATCAGTAGTAAGGAATTGCCGAATTTTATGGCTCGGTTAATCTCTATTTTTGAACCTGCATTAAAACCCGTTTTATTAGATTTAGGTTTGAAACGAAAGGTGGATGCCAGTAAAGCCAATCGGATCTTGAAATGGAATCCTTATTCCATGGAAGAATCTATCCTAGCATGTGCAAACAGTGTTATTAATCTTGGAATCGTTAAGTAAATGCAAAAACTAAAATCCATATTGAAGTTTGGGGCAATCTTGTCGGATCAAGACGTTGATGAGATTGCTGCACACTTTAAAAGTAAATCCCTGCGGACCTCCGAATATTTCTTGGAAATAGGTCAAATTGCACATGAAATCGCTTTTATTGAGTCTGGAATTGTGAGAATTTTTAAACCTGATCAGTATGGAAATGAAATCACAAAATATTTCTTTAAAGAGAATCAGTTCTTTGTTGATCTTGAAAGCTATTACTCAGCAACATCTTCAAGTGAAGCATTTCAAGCTGTAGTTGATACCCAACTTTATACTATCCATAAGTTACAAGTTGAAAAGCTCTGTGAAAAAATTCCTAATTTCTTCATTTTTCTAAAAAGCATTACGGAGGCTACCTTATTGAATAAAATCAAGGATAATGACTTTCTAAATTTTGGAAGTTCAAAGACAAAATATCTAGAATTTGTACGTCGATATCCTAACTTAGCACTTCAAGTTCCTCAACAATATATCGCATCCTACCTAAAAATAACGGCACAATCCTTAAGTAGAATTCGAAGAGAAATCAGTCAGGATCGAAATTGATTAAATTCTTAACCCCAAAAATTATGTGTTCTTTTCTTAAATCCAGTTTTGTATTTCTATTGACCCTGTCTTTTTTCCAAAGTCAGGCTCAAACTGATAAACCACCCCACATTATCATTATCCTCGCAGATGATTTGGGGATAGGCGACCTGTCGACGTATTACAATAAGTATGAAACCCCGTATTTGGATCAACTTGGAAAAGAAGGAATCAAGTTTAGCAATTATTATAGTGCCTCGCCAATCTGTTCCCCGTCGAGAGCTGGATTGTTAACGGGACAGCGTCCCGCAAAACTACATTTCACCACCTTTCTAAATACCCGCGAAGATAATCGAAAAAAACAACAGGTTGATTTCTTGGATCCTAGTGTTCAGACGATGGCTAAGGTTTTGAAAAATCAAGGATACAAGACAGCGCATTTTGGGAAATGGCATTTAGGTGGTGGTAGGGATGTTACGAATGCTCCAAACTTTGATCAATATGGTTTTGATGCTTGGTCTGGAACTTATGAAAGTCCGGATCCTGATCCCGCAATAACCGCCAGTAATTGGATCTGGTCTGACCAAGACAGTATCAAACGCTGGAATAGGACCAAGTATTTTGTGGATAAAACCCTTAATTTCCTGAAAGAAAATAAAGATAAACCCTGCTTTATTAATGTATGGACCGATGATGTTCATACCCCCTGGATTGCTGCCGATGATGAACAAGGAAAATTCAATTGGAAACCACAGGAGGAGCGTAGTTTTAAACATGTTCTCAAAGAATATGATAAGCAGATCGGGAGATTAATGACCGGATTAAAGGACTTGGGCATTGATCAAAATACCATTGTTATTTTTATTAGTGATAATGGACCCTTGCCAAATTTTCGACAAGACCGCTCTGCAGGATTGCGTGGAAGTAAATTATCCTTATATGAAGGAGGCCTTCGCATGCCCATGTTGATTCGTTGGCCAGCAAAGATCAAGGCAAATCAAGAAGATCAACAAACCATTATTTCAGCGTTGGACCTGCTGCCGACCTTGGCAAAAATTGCAGATGCCCCAATAGCTGAAACCAAGGTCTTGGATGGCCAAGATGTAAGTCAGGCATTTTTTGGATCTCCCATCAAAAGAAAGGAACCATTAATCTGGGAATATGGAAGAAATGATTCCACGGTTTTCAGTTTCCCGAAAAAAATCAATCGAAGTCCTGCCTTAGCCTTACGAGACCAAAATTGGAAATTCTTCATGAATGAAGATCAATCAGAAATGGAATTGTACGATTTAAGTTCAGATCCTCATGAACAGCATAACCTTGCAAGTGAAAGGAAGAAGCTCGCCAAAAAATATGCGAAGATATTAACCAAATGGTGGTCAAATCTACCTGAATTCACAGTAAAATAATTTCAAAAAACTAAAAAATAATCGGATTGCTATCTCGGTTTGGTGCTAAATGAATATTCGAGATTTGGACGGTTTTTCAACAGTTCAAATGGCACGTTCTACCGGACTTTTTCCGCAGCTTCGCCGGACCTTCTTCGGATCTCCTTCGAATTTTTGCGGACAAGCTCCGACAGAAGTCAGAAGAAGCTCTGAACTAATATTGAATTCGAATTAAGTTTGAAAGGAATATCTTAGATTTAGTTACTTCTATGGAAAATTTAATATTTCAAAAATATCATCATTTTTAGCTTTAAATCGAGGTTTATTCACTTTAGAGGTTGAAAAATCAAGAAAAATATTGTTAATGTTAATTTTATTTACAGGAATGGTTTGTTTTTCTTTTCTTTTTTTAGCAAATTGATTTTTATTACAATTATTGATGATCCAGGACCAATGGATTTATAAATTATGAAGGACGGAAATCTAGACAGAGCATTTTTTCAGAAATACTATAAACCCCTGTGCTTTTTTGCATGGGAAATGGTGAATGATTCAGATTTAGCGGAGGATTTGGTTCAAGATGCTTTTACTGCCTATTGGAACAATAGAAGTAGGGTGTCCATTGAAGAAGATTCCATCAAGGCCTTTCTGTATAGTTCGGTGCGAAATGCTGTGTACAATATTCAGCGTAAGAATAAAGTCATTCAAAAATATTTTAATCGCTTGGGAAATAATGAAATTGATACCATCGATTATGAACATCAATTGATTACCAGTGAATTTTTTGCTGAACTTTATAAAATAGTTTCGGCCTTACCTGCAAGTTGTCAGCAAATATTTAATTTAAGCTATGTTGAAGGTTTGTCTAATCAACAAATTGCGGATGAATTATCCATTTCTGTCAACACCATCAAAACCCAAAAACAACGCGCCCTGAAAGTTATCAGGCAGAATCTGAACCCAGAATTGATGGTTGTTTTTGCGACATTATTTTTTTGTTAAAAAAATATTAAATACTTGTCACCCCTTTTCGTGATTTAGGTTTCTTGTACTTAAATTATGAAAGACCAATCATTTTATATTTCTAAATTATTAATCAAAAAACATCATTCTTTTCTTACAAAGGAAGAAGAAGAAGTGTTGAATACTTGGTTAGCCTCTAATCCGAAGAATCAGGAATTAGCGAATGATTTATTGGAGAAAGCGAAATCAGGTGTTGACCTATCTATTTTCGAAAAATTCGACGAGGAAGCTGCATTTCAAAGTTTTCAAGCAAAGAATAAGGGTCGCAGATTTGGGTTTCTCCCCTATGCTGCTGCTATCTTATTCGCAATTGGACTTGGTTATGTGTTTTTCTTGAATAAACCTGAAGCTGCGGATAATCGTTTTACGCAGATCGAAAGTGTTAAACATCAGAACGACGTATTGCCAGCAGGAAATGGCGCCTATTTATTTAATGAAGAAGGTGAGCAGGTTCAGGTTGAAGGCAATGTTGTGGTTCAAAAGAATGGGGATATTTCCAGCGAAAAAGGAGAGTCCTTGTTAGGCAAGGAAGATCAACCTTCCATGGAGAATACACTGGTTGTTCCTTCGGCAAGATTTTTCAATTTGACATTATCGGATGGTACCAAAGTCTGGATTAATGCAAATTCTCAACTTCGCTTTCCATCGGTATTCAGTGCGCATGAGAGAAGGGTGAAGGTGAAAGGGGAGGTTTATTTTGAAGTTGCCAAGGATGCGGAAAGACCCTTTTACGTAGAAAGTGAAGGCGCAGAAATCAAGGTTCTTGGAACACACTTCAATGTAAACAGTTACTCAGCTTTTTGTAAAACAACCTTGGCCGAAGGAAAGGTCCAAGTAAGCAATGGCAAGAAGACAGTTGAGCTCATCCCTGGGGAACAAGCCATTATTTCAGAATCCAAAGTGGATGTAGGGGAAGCAAATGTCGAGAAGGATTTGGCCTGGAAGAACAATATTTTTCAATTCAAGGGGGACAATATTGTCAATATTGCGAAGCAATTACAGAATTGGTACGATTTGGAAATTTCTTTCTCAAAAGAAGTTTCATTAACACAAACCTATACAGGAGAAATTAAAAGAGATGCGAAATTATCTGAGGTACTCAATATGTTGGAGTATGTCAGTAGCCTCGATTTTAGAATTCAAGGAAACAAATTACTTATCCTAAATAAATAACTATGAAATAGATTACTACTAAAAAATTATGAAAAAAAGAGAACAGAGATGTAGCAGCATCCCTGTTCAAGACTATTAAGCTAACGCGAATTACTAATTATTAACATTAACTCAACAATCAAATGTATGAATAACTTAACATTTGGCAAAAGGCGAGGTATGCAATCTTATTCCCTTTTTCCAAGAATTTTCCGAATTATGAAAATTACGACAGCGTTGATGCTAATTGGGCTGACTTGTGCATATGCTAGTGGTAAAGCTCAAAAAGTTACGCTTGCATTGAAAAATGCAAAGTTGGAGGATGCCTTTAAGGAAATTTCTAAACAGACTGAGTTTAAATTTCTTTATAATGACAACCTTGTAAAGCATGCTCGAAGGGTAAACCTAAACATTGAAAATTCTCCTGTGAAGGAAGCAGTTTTATTATTATTGAAGGATAATAAATTCAATTTTCAAATAATTGGTCAAACCATTACGATCAGTTCTCCTGTTGTCAATTCCGCAAATGTAACTTCTGTGGAATCTAATACAAACATGGAACAAAATACAGTGACAGGGGTTATTCGTTCGGACCAAGGGCAGGTTCTTTCCGGAGCTTCGGTTTTAGTGAAAGGTTCTTCCTCAGGAACGACGACGAATTCGAACGGTGAATTCAGTATTCAGGCCGCATCGAATGCGACCTTGGTTGTTCGGTATATTGGATACCAATCTCGTGAGATCCCAGTAGACAACAGACAAAACATCAATATTACCTTAACGGCAGTAAGTAATACTTTAGAGCAGGTGAATGTAGTTTCTACAGGTTACCAAAATCTAGATCGTAAATTATTTACAGGTGCTACGGCTAAAGTAAATGCCTTAGATGCAGAACGTAACGGGGTTCCTGATATTTCCAGAATGTTGGAAGGACAGGTTGCAGGGGTATCAGTACAGAACGTATCTGGTACATTCGGGGCTGCTCCTAAAATTCGTGTGCGTGGTGCAACTTCCCTATCCGGTGAAAATAAACCCTTGTGGGTTGTGGATGGAATCATTTTGGAAGACTTGGTAAATATTTCCAACGAAGCGCTTTCTACTGGTGATGCGAATACCTTGATTGGTTCATCCGTTGCAGGCTTAAACCCAGATGATATTGAATCATTCACCATCTTAAAGGATGCTGCAGCTACTGCGATGTATGGTGCACGTGCGATGAATGGTGTAATCGTTGTAACCACCAAAAAAGGTAGAAATACCGATGGGGTAGCACAAGTAAATTACACAGGTAACTTTACTACTTATTTGAAACCGGAATATAGTCAATTCGATATCATGAACTCTGCTGAGCAGATGTCCATTTTGTTAGAGCTTGACAATAAAGGTTTCTTTAACCACAGTGCAGCATCAAGAAGTAAAAACGGAGGAATTTTTTCCAAGATGTACAACCAAATGTATATCTACGATGAATCGAATGGAACATTTGGTTTAGAAAATACACGTGAAGCTAAATTGGGATATTTAGAAAGATATACCAAAGCAAATACAGATTGGTTTGATGTATTATTTAAGCAATCCCTATTACAAGACCATTCTGTTAGTATTACATCGGGATCTGCCAAATCACAAACGTATGTTTCTACCAGTTTTATCCATGATTCTGGTCAGACTTTAGGGGATAATGTAAAACGTTATACGGCCAACATTAGAAATAACCTGAGATTTAGTGAGAAATTCTCGGCAGAGTTGTTAATCAATGGATCCATTCGTGATCAAAGAGCTCCAGGTACATTAACTAGGGAGTCCGATCCAGTGTATGGAAAATATTCCAGAGATTTCGATATCAATCCATATTCTTATGCCTTGAATACCAGCCGTTTGTTGACTCCTTATGATGAGAATGGAAATTTAGAATATTTTACAAGAAACTATGCTCCATTTAATATTCTAAACGAGCTTGATCAAAACTATTTGAAATTAGGAAATATGGACTTAAAGGTTCAGGGTGGACTTCGTTATAAAATCCTTCCTGAATTGACAGCATCCGTAGATGGAGCTTATCGTTATGCGAGAACAGAAAGACAACACTATATTCTAGAAAATTCGAATATGGCGCAGACTTTTAGGGCGGCAGGAGATGCAACCATTATGGATGGTAATGATTTCTTATATTCTGATCCAGATTTACCAAACTCCTTACCACAAGTTATTTTACCTGAAGGAGGTTTCTACAATACTTCTTTGAATAACTTAAAGAATTATTACTTCCGTTCAAATTTAGAGTATGATGACACCTATAACATGGACCACCGATTAAATTTATTCGGTTCATTTGAGGTGCGTTATACGGATAGACAGAATTCCGACTATGAAGGGATTGGCTATCAATACAAGAATGGCGGATTAGTAAATCCAAATTATAGATACTTCAAAAAGATGATTGAAGCTGGGGATCCATATTTTGGAATGGGATATGAGTATGACCGTTTTGTTGCTGGGATGTTTAGAGCAGCCTATGCTTACAAGGACAAATATAGTGTTAACGTCACAACTCGTTTAGATGGTTCCAATAAATTAGGTGAATCCCGTGTTGCACGTTGGTTACCTACATGGAACGTGTCTGGTAAATGGAATATTGACCAAGAAGAATTCTTTAATCAAGACAATGGAATCGTGTCAGCGATTGGAATTCGTGGTACATATGGTTTGGTTGCCAGTCTTGGAAATGCAAGAAACTCAACAGCAATTTATTATAACCAAATTGCTTACCGTCCATATGAATCTGAAAAAGAGGCGATTACTAATCTTTCCAGTCTTGAAAACAGCAACTTGACTTGGGAGAAATTGTACGAATTGAACATCGGTGCTGATATGCAATTGTTCAATAAAATTGATTTAACAGCAGATTGGTATAATCGTAATATTTTCGATTTGATTGGAACTATTCGTACTTCAGGAATTGGAGGTCAAGGTAGAAAACAAGCCAATTACGCAGATATGAAATCTTCAGGTTTCGAGTTGACTGTAGCAGGAAATCCAGTTCAGAATGCAGATGGCTTTAACTGGAGAACCCAGCTTAATTTTGGTTACAACAAGAATGAGGTTACCAAGTTAGAGGTGAATCAAAATATCTGGACTTTGATTCGTGCTGAAGGAGCTGCGGTTGAAGGCCATGCGCAGAGAGGATTATTCTCGGTAGCTTTTGATGGTTTGGATCCTAACTATGGTTATCCAACTTATATTGGTACAGAAGGAACAAAAGACACCTATCTATACTTACAAAGTGAGGACATCGATTACCTAAAATATCATGGTCCAGTAGACCCAATCTTAACAGGAGGTTTCTACAATAACTTCAGATACAAGAACTTTGGTTTAACAGCATTATTCACATTTGCTACAGGTAACTACATCAGGTTACAGCCAACCTATGAATATGCATATGATGATATGGTATCTGTAAGTAAAGACATGGTAAACAGATGGATTATGCCTGGTGATGAAGAAAAAACCAATATTCCATCCCTTTTGGATGGCTTTAGTCTTGGTTATAACATCTTGAGACCAAATGGAAATACAGTTGATGCTCGATATAACTACAATACCTATAATTACTCAGATCAGCGTGTTGCCAAGGGAGATTTTATCCGATTAAAACAAGTTCAAATATCTTATATCCTTCCACAAAGCTTCCTTTCCAGGTTGAAGATGAGATCGGCGCAAGTAGCGTTGGTAGGAAACAATATTGCCTTGCTTTATTCAGATAAGAAATTAAATGGAGCAGATCCTGAGTTCTTTAATAATGGTGGTGTAGCTATGCCAGTTCCAAGGCAATATACATTTTCATTGAAGGTTGGTTTTTAAAAATAAGAGAAATGAAAATTAATAGATATATACTATTTGTTTTTGCAGGGATGTTATTCACGAGTTCTTGCAATAAATATTTGGACCAAAGTCCGGATATGAGGACACAAATTGACGATGTAGATAAGGTTGCTCAGTTGGTAGGCTCGGCCTATCCATCCTATAATTATTTAGCGATGGCAGAATCCTATTCTGATAACATCCATGATAAGGGAGTTGGAATTGGCAGTCTTGATGAACCTTATGTTTCCTATTACAACTGGGTAGACGTTGCAGGTGATGATAATAATGCACCTACTCAATATTGGAATGGTGTGTATGAGGGGATTTCTGCGGCAAACCATGCCTTAGAAGCGATTCGCACGAACAACTTTGGTCCAGAAGTCAATCCTTATAAAGGGGAGGCATTGATTGCCAGAGCTTATGGACATTTTATGTTGGCTATTTTCTTTGCACAACCCTATAATATTGGCGGAGATAACTCAACAGCCGGGATACCTTATGTGTCAGAGCCAGAGAAAGAAGCTTTACCAATGTATACCAGAGGTACAGTGAAGGAAACTTATGATAAGATTCGTCAAGATTTAGAAGAAGGCTTAGCTTTATTAGCTGGCGGACAGTGGAAAGTTCCTAAATATCACTTTACTCCAGCAGCGGCCTATGCATTTGCAGCACGCTTCTATTTATTTATTGGAGAATATGACAAAGCCATTCAAGCAGCAAATCAAATATTTCCAAACGGAGACTTTTCAGGGAAATTAAGACCCATCACAACTACTATTCAAGCGTACAGTTTGGCTCAACAATTAATTGAGTATACCAAAGCGGATAAAGAATATAACTTGTTATTGAGAGAAACCTATTCGGTGTACCAACGTGATGCTACATTCCAACGCTACGGTTATAGCCAGACCTTGTACAATGAGATGTTTTCCACTCCGGTATTTGAAGGTACTACCTTATATTCCAGAGGTATCAGTTATAACTCAGGTCAGGATTATACGGTGTATATGTACAATGAGTATTTCTATTTAACAAATGCACAGGCAGGTATTGGTTTTCCATATATCATGCAACCATTGTTTACATCGGATGAAGCTTTGATCAATAGAGCCGAGGCTTATGTACAAAAAGGAGATTTTGTTAAAGGTCTCATCGATATTAACCAATTTATAAGTGTTCGTGTAAGGAATTATAACAGTTCAGTTCACAATTTAACAGTTGATAAGGCGCTGAGATCATACGGAATTTCTGATCCTAAGAAGGCATTATTAGAGGCAATCTTAAGAATAAAACGTGCTGCATTTATGAGTGAAGGAATTCGTTGGATGGATATTATCAGACATGATCTCACAGTGAAGCATATTGATCTAGATGCGAAAGATACGGAGACGATTAGAGAATTAAAGCCAGAAGATTTGCGCCGGGTATTCCAAATTCCGGTGGAAGGTAAATTGGCAGGTATTGAACAAAATCCAAGATAACCGTTATGAAAAAAATAATCTTTAGTTTACTGGCCTTATCCTTATTGGTAAGCAGTACGTCTTGCGATAAAAATGAAGTCCTTGATGTGGATATGGACTCATACAATTATGATGATTTTGAGAAATTACCTATTGACGATTATATCAGTGAAAATTTAACCAAGCCATATAATGTGGAGGTCATTTATAGATTTGACCGCAGTCATTCTGATATAAATAAGAATATTTCACCGCCTGTTATCACTCAAGTTCAACCGGCCGTTGATATGGTATTAGAGGGATTTATTAAGGTTTACGAGCGAGTAGCTGGACCAACTTTTATTAAAACCTATACCCCGAAACAGTTTGTGTTGTTTGGTTCACATGCCTACAACTCCAACGGTTCAGTGACCCTAGGAACAGCAGATGGAGGACGTCGCGTGGTTTTATATGATGTGAATAATATCAATGCGAATAGTCCATCGGATATTAGTCGCCGTTTGCAAACAATTCACCACGAGTTCACGCATATTTTGAATCAGATTGTTCCGATTCAGGAAGCATTCCGTACCGTTACGACGGACTACGTAGCGGATTGGTTGGCAGCTGCGAATACCGATGCGGAAGCAAAAGCATTAGGATTTGTTTCCAGATATTCTAGGAGTAGTTTTCCGGAGGATTTTGCTGAAACCGTAGCGCATCTATTAGTAAAGGGTCAGGTTTGGTATGATATCTATGCCGCCGGTTCAACTGCTGATGGGAAAGCTAAGTTAAAGCTTAAACAGAGCCTTGTTGAAGATTACTTCATGAAATATCTGAATATTGATTTCAAGAAATTGCAATATGAATTCCAACAAACGTTAGCGACCAGGTATAATGATCAGTCGATGATGTTCTTGACCTATTTGAAATCCAACAATATCCAAAACTTGGTGGTTGATATGGATGGAAGTGCTACTGCGATGTATGGAAAATCAGAGGCGTTTTCGAAGGTTTGGGAAGAGGTTAGAGCTACATTAGCTCCAATGTATAATAATCGTGGATTTAAGCCAGGTGCATTTACTGTTTCCTTTGTTTCACAAACAGAAATGCAAGTACAGGCCATCTTCTCAGAACGAGATGGATCCACTAGTTATACGGCATTTTATGATTTCCAGATGATTCAAAATCCTGACGGGACCATTAATTTCAAGTTTGTAGATAAAGGGATAGATCAAACTCAATATAATAATGGACGGTTTGTTTTCGATGGCTATGTTCCTTTGTTGAGATACATTCAGAACAATACTTTCACTACGAATTGGGTATCACCGACAATTGTTGGTTCAGGGAACCTTATGAAGTTTGCTGGATTCTATGTGAAGGACAATCCGTCGAGTTATTTTTATGGACCAGTTACACTTAAATAAGAAATAATCATGAAAAGATTTTTATATATAGCCTTTCTTTTTATACTCTTTACGGGCTGTAGAAAGGAGCATGTTGATTTAACCTTTGGGGAGAAGCCTGAGGAAAGGATGAATGAACGTTTAACCGAGCTTCGGACCTTATTGAAATCATCGGAGAACGGTTGGAAGGCAAATTTAATGGTAGGTCTTCCGAGCTCATATTCTTTCTATTTTAAGTTTGAGGATGACAAGTTATGTACGATGGTCAGTGATTTTTCTGATCAAACAGCGACTGTTCCCTCCCAATCTACTTATCGGGTTTTGTGGACTATGAATGCTTCATTATTGTTTGATACCTTCAATTACATCACCATGCTTCAAGAGCCATCTTCACAATTCGGAGGTGTCTCGCCAAATGGGTATAAGAGTGATATTGAGTTTGAATATCTCAAACAATCCGGGGACAGTATTTACATGAGTGGGAAAAAGTATGATCAATCGTTGGTTTTAGTGAAAGCTAGCAAGGCGGAGAGTGATGGTTATATGAATAAAGGGTTAAAAACTTCAATGGATAAGACCAAGCAGTTTTTCATAGATAATCCCTATTCCTATATTTCAATTGACTCCGCTGGCGTAAATAATATGGTTGCTGTGGATTTATATCCGGGCGATAAAAACACGGCATTTTCAACGATGACTAAAGAAAAACTGGTTCGTGGGGAGAAAAGTCTCTTTACTTTCAATCTGACAGGTATGGATTTTACCACGGACAGTGTGAGTATGTTTGGGGTAATTTTCAAGAAAGCAGTTTGGGAAGGCAATCGCTTGTTTATTCACGATAGTAACGGCAAGAAATATGAGATTAAGAACCATACGGAAGCTGTTATTCCATTGAACAAAGCGATAGGTATTAAGTTCAAGTATTTGTTTTCCCCGTATAAGACTTATTTCCCTGGTACATCAGCTGATGGTTTGACGATTTTAAAACGTTACCATGATGGATTATTAAATGGAACAGGATTCCCATTCAATTATGGTGAGCTCTATTTTACATGGGATAGTTTCAATCAACGGGTAAACTTAATAGGATTTAGTAGTCAAAATGGAGGAGCATCAGGATGGAACACGACTATTGGTTTCAGTTATGTCTTTGATGAAGCTTCGCAAACCTTCAAATTCAGTAAGCGTTCTAATGCTACTGGAGGTTATGTGTCAGCAATTATGGATCAGATGGAGAAATTCCTATTAGAAAGTAGTTTTAAATTGGATTATTACGAAGAATCTGGCGTTTCTTACGGTAGAATTACTGGAGTAGAAAAACCAGGTGTTGTAATGACCTTTATGTTATTATAAGTAGATCTAATCTATTATAGGGTAAATTGGTTTGGAGCCGTCTTTATAGACGGCTCCTTTTTTGTATTTAAGGTGCTGTTGATTATTAGTTTATTTATTTTGCACTTGGCTAATTTCTTAGTAGATTTAATTATGCCGATAGCTTTCAAACATCTTTGGCAATTTTATAAGCCGATTTTCTTCATCAATCTTGCCTTGAGCTTGGCGATGAGTGTTCAATATATAGGATATTATCCCTATGTATTTATGACGGCGGGTTATCTGAGTTCAGCAGCGATTGTTCGTTTTTTTGAAGGAAATACCAAGTATCTGTTTTTTAATCTCGGTTTGACCAGAAAGGATTTAGTCCTCTATACCTTTATTGCCAATCTGATAATTTCTCTCGTATTTATTCTGATCTTTTACTATGGATTTAGCCGATAAAGAATTGTTTGTGGACTCTGTTCAATTTAGCTATAAAAGTGATCGCCCGCTTTTGACAGGAGGCTATTTAGTATTAAAAGTAGGGGATATCATTGGATTATTGGGGCGTAACGGATCAGGCAAGTCTACCTTTATGCGTATAATTTTCGGTGATTTACGAGCTCAATATGCTTATATCCGCTTGAATGGAAAGAAGATTAGGAAAGCTTTTCCATCAAAGGATGTTTGTTATTTACCTCAGGATTCATTTTTACCTACGAATTTTACGGTCAAAAAATCCATTGAGTTTATGCTTTCCGATTCCCAACGTATTTCCAATTTAGAACGGGATGAGGTGATTTTTCGTATTCTCGGCAATAAGATCGCAGAGCTAGCGGGGGGAGAATTAAGATATCTGGAGATTATGCTCTTGATGGAACAGGATGCTACATTTATTCTATTGGATGAGCCATTTACGGGTTTATCACCCATTTTAAAGGAGAAAATACAGGCCTTAATAGTTGAGAAATCCAGAATCAAAGGTATTTTGGTTTCTGATCATGATTATATGAATGTTTTGGATATCAGTAACCAATTGCTGTTGTTGGAAAATGGCGGTTGTCGAAAAATTAATAAGAAGGAGGAGTTGGAACAATTCTATGTTCCTATCGGGACTTTTGATGTTCGCCGAGATCCAAATTTAGAGGCTTAATATTCGGTTTTAAATGGCTTATTCTCCAATAGGCGCCTCTAAATTAGTATATTTGCTTAGCAAAACCCTTAAAGATAAATTACATGTCTACAATATTGATAAAGAATGCCCATGTTGTAAATGAAGGCAGCATCCAGGTGTTGGATCTATTTATTAAAAATGGTCGTATTGAAAAGATTGCTGGCAGCATCGACATGGATGCTGACCAAGTCATCAATGCAGAAGGATTACATTTGTTTCCAGGTCTGATTGATGATCAGGTTCATTTTCGCGAACCCGGATTAACACATAAGGCGAATATATTTACAGAAAGTAGGGCTGCAGTTGCTGGTGGAACAACTTCCTTTATGGAAATGCCTAATACTGTACCCAATACCTTGACTCAAAAATTACTTCAAGACAAGTACGATATTGGACAGGATAGTTCCTTGGCGAATTATTCTTTCTTTATGGGAGCCGCCAATGATAACCTAGATGAGGTCTTAAAAACAAATCCACGTGATGTTTGTGGAATCAAGGTTTTTATGGGTTCATCCACCGGGAATATGTTGGTAGATAATGAAAAGTCACTCGAGGCTATTTTTAGTCAGGCTCCAACCTTAATTGCTACCCATTGTGAAGATGAAGCTACAATTCAGGCGAATCTCGCAAAATATAAAGATCAATATGGCGAGAATGTAAGCATTGAAATGCATCCTTTGATCCGTTCTGCCGAGGCTTGTTATCTTTCTTCTTCGAAAGCTGTTGAATTAGCAAAAAAGAATAATACCCGTTTGCATATCTTGCATATTTCGACCGCAAAAGAGACCGGTTTATTTGATAATACCATTCCATTGGATCAAAAAAGGATAACAGCAGAGGCTTGTATTCATCATTTATGGTTTTCAGATGCAGACTATAAAAGCAAAGGGAATTTTATCAAATGGAATCCAGCGGTAAAGACGGCTAATGATCGGGATGCGATTTTAAAAGCAGTTTTGGATGGTCATATTGATGTGATTGCTACTGATCATGCTCCACATACCATTGAGGAAAAATCACAGGCTTATTTGCAAGCCCCATCGGGAGGGCCATTGGTTCAACATGCCCTTCAAGCTTTGTTGGATATGGTTAAGCAAGGGAAAATGACCTTGGAGCAGATGGTTCAAAAGACGGCCCATAATACGGCCATTCTATTTCAAATAGAACAAAGAGGATTTATTCGGGAGGGATTTTGGGCGGATTTGGTATTGGTAGATTTGAACAAACCTTATACGGTAACAAAAGAGAATATTTTATCCAAGTGCGCTTGGTCTCCTTTTGAAAATCATACATTTACTTCGACTATTGAACATACTATTGTTTCGGGATTATTGGCTTACACCAAGGGTCAGATTCAGGAAGTAGGTTCAGGACATCGTTTACTATTCAATCGTTAACCATGAATAAACGTTCATTTATTAAATCCTTGGGGATAGGATTAGCGGCACTTCCATTAATTGGAAAGACGGAAGCCATGGCTGTTGCCAATCAGTTGAAACCTTTAATTAAAGGAAAGGCCTTAAAAGCTGGTGATACTATTGGAATTATTGCACCAGCGAGTGCAGTTACAGGTGAAGATTCCATTAGCTTGACCAAGGAGGTTCTGGAATATTTTGGTTTTAAAGTAAAAGAAGGAAAGTATATCCGAGAACGCTATGGGAACTTAGCAGGAACGGATGATCAACGTTTGGAGGATTTACATGCGATGTTTGCCGATAAATCTATCGCTGGGATTCTATGCATTCGTGGTGGAGCTGGCGCCTCCAGGTTATTGAAGCGTATCGATTATGATATGATTGCCAAAAACCCGAAAGCTCTATTGGGATATAGTGATATTACGGCATTGATCATGGCTTTTCAAGCCAAAATTGGCATGGTTACTTTTCATGGGCCTGTTGGTACAAGTACCTGGAGTAATTTTGTTGCTAAAACCTTTACGGATCAATTCATTGAAAATAAGTTAGTGACCTATACAAACCCTGAGAAAAAAGGGGATGATATTGTTCAGTATAAAGATAGGATTAGCACCATCAATCCAGGGGTTGCTGAAGGGAAACTATTAGGTGGGAATTTGACTTTGATTTCGGGATTATGTGGTTCTGAATTCCTGCCGGATTTCAAGGATAGCATATTGTTCTTGGAGGAAATCAATGAATCCCCGGAAAAGGTAGACCGGATGTTCTGTCAATTGATGAACGCTGGAATACTTTCACAAATAAAGGGGTTTGTCTTTGGTAAGTGTACAGACTGTTCGCCTTCGGGAGGCTATGGTTCCTTGAACTTAGATCAGATTCTAAGGGATTATATCAAACCATTGAATATTCCATCTTACTCAGGAGCAGTTATTGGGCATATCAATGATCAGTTTTTATTGCCGGTTGGTGTAAAAGCAAGAATTGATGCGAATAAGGGTACAATAGAAATTTTAGAAAAAGCGTTAGTATAATATGAAGTTTTTTGTCATTTCCTTAAGTCTTTTGGCTGTAACGGCCTGCAGTAATCCATTCTCAGGGTCTTCCAACGGGAATATTCCGGGGTATAAATTGGATACTGCGCAGATGAATAAGATACATTCCACCTATAAAGAATCGGCTTTATTTTCAAGAAGATTCAAACATCAGGATGTTGATTCATTGATTCAATTGCATAGAAAAAGTGATCTATTTAAGATCACTGAAATAGGTAAGTCAGTTGAAGGCCGTTCGATCAATGAATTGGAATATGGAAATGGCGATAAAAAAGTAATGTTATGGTCCCAGATGCATGGTGATGAACCGACTGCAACGATGGCATTATTTGATTTGTTCAATTTTTTGGAAGGCAAAGGGGATGGATTTGATTCCGTCCGCACCATGTTAAAGGAAAAGTTGAATATTCACTTTATACCCATGTTGAATCCTGATGGTGCAGAACGTTATTTACGTAGAAATGCACAGAGCATTGATTTAAATCGAGACGCTCGAGCCTCACAAACGGTGGAAGGGGCTTTATTAAAGTCTAGAGCAAAGGCCATTCAACCTCGGTATGGCTTCAATCTTCATGATCAAAATATTTATTACAATGTTCCTGGAACTAAAAATCCAGTGACCATTTCTCTTTTGGCACCCGCTTACAATACGGAGAGAGAAATCAATGAGGTTAGGGAAGGAGCGATGCAAATCATTGTGGGAATGAATAAAATTCTTCAACAGTATATACCTGATGCCGTTGCGAAGTATGACGATACTTATACTCCTAGAGGGTTTGGTGATAATTTCCAATCCTGGGGTGCTAGTACGGTCTTAATTGAATCTGGTGGATTGAAGGGAGATCCAGAAAAACAGGAAATCAGAAAGTTGAATTTTGTAATCATCCTGAATGCATTGATGGAAATTGCGCAAGGGACCTATGAGAACTATGACGCCAAGGGTTACGAGGAGATTCCATTTAATGCAAGCAATATGCATGATATTGTAATCCGCGGTTTAGAATTTGGTTCAGATTCCATTCCTTTAAAGAGTGATATTGCTATTCGACGTGGTGAAAACACCGAGGGACGAGATTACTTTGTCCGTGGCCGCGTAGAAGATATTGGAGATTTACCTGAATCATTTGGCTATGATGAGGTCGATGGCGAGGGATTAAAATTTATTCAGGGAAAGATTGCGGAGAAGCCGGTTCCGACCTTTGAATCAATAACCCCTGAAATTGCCTATGATCTTTTGAAAAAAGGATATATGGCTGTTCAAGTGACTAACTTAAAACCGGAGCAAGCGAACATGTTGCACAACTTGCCGATACATGTTTATGGAGCCCAAGCCTTTGCGACCACGCCAGTAATTGATTTAGGAGGAACAGCAAATTTCTATATTGGGGATTCCAATGCCAATTTAAAATATGCTATCCTAAACGGTTATTTAATTGATCTATCCAAACCATTATCGGAAATAGGATTGTTAAAGAATAAAGTCCTTTAGAGGGATTTATATAAAATAAGAAGGGGCATAATCTTATGCCCCTTTCTGTTTTTTATGGTTTATCCCACCACAATTCAGTGCTTAAAGGCACTTCAGCTGGGACATTTGATCCGTTTTCTGTGATTTCATCGGCAGGGTAAGCTACTCTGCGAATAAATTTATCACCAAGGACCGCTCCAATAGGAAGTTTGAAATCCTTGTATTTATAATCAAAACGACGCACATCATTCCAAGCTTCTGCATTCAGATAAGTTACCACGTATTTTTCGCGGAAGATATCCAAAAGGGTCAAGTTAGCTTGTCCTTTAGAGATGGCGGTGATGTATTTAGTTGCATCGGCTGCAGGAACACCCAATTTATCCATACTGGCTTTGACCCCTGCCAGGAATGCAGCATACGCAACAGGTTTATTATTATCCCTGAATGCGGCTTCGGCTTCAATGAATTTCACCTCAGCATAGGTCAGGATCATTAATGGAGAAGTTTCGCTACTTACCGGAGATTTAGAGCTGATATAGCATTCATCGCGTACAGTATTTGCTGCTCCAACATTCCCTTGGCCACTTACAGTACCAACATATACACCATGCACTGTTTTTTCAGTAATCTTTGACACCCGTGGGTCTTCGATTCCGTAGGTTTTTCCATTTAATTGATCAATGAAATTACTACCTAACCAGCCATCAAGGTTGTTTAATAAGTTACTGATTGAAATCGATGCCCAAGGGTTGACACCTTGGAAAGTGCTCATTCCAACGTCCTCGGCATTGGACTCCAATGAAGCTTGCGCAGCCGCCAAAACTTGTTTAGGGTTATAGGAGGATTTTTTACTGACCTTATTTAATACACGAGCTTTCAGACCATTCGTAAGTTTGATCCATTTGTCGATATCCCCGCCACATAATAAGTCGTCTTTTTCACTTAATTGTTGGGATGGATCGGCTTTTTTGAAGTTTTCAAGAGCCTTGTTGATCAAGTCAACTTGTGCTTTATAAAGATCTTCTTCAGAATCGTAAGGTACAGTCAGGATTGTTTCTTTTCCGAAGGCTTTGCTATAAGGAGCGGAGCCCCAAGTATCAGCGACTAACCCTAACTGGTAGGCAGTTAATGCTTGGGAAACAGCCAAATGGTGGTGGGCACCTACTTCTTCAGATTTGACCATCAAGTCATACAGATCAGCCAAAGCATAATACAAATTATTCCAAGTCGTGGAGTTGTTGGTGATCTGATAGGTATCTGTATCCGAACCCCCGGATGGACTGGCGAAATATTGCGAATATTGATTATTAAAGTACGCTATTCTGTAATTATTATAGGCAGCTTTATGAGTAGCTGTAGATAATAATGCGGTCAAAGGTGGATTTTGAACGAAGTTAGGATTTTCAGTTAAATCGAAATAGTCTTTACAGCTGTTCATTGAGAACAAGGCCAAAGCTAATAACGATATTTTTCCTATTTTGATGAATTTGTTCATGATTTTAAGTATTAAAAGCCAACATTTAAGCTGAATAAGAAACTACGAACTGCAGGATAAGTCATCCCAGCAAAACCTTCGATATTAGATCCACTTGCTGTTGTTGAGTTTTCAGGGTCATAACCTGAATATTTAGTCCACAGTGCAAGGTTATTTCCAATAACAGAAATCCGAGCATTCTTAATAACTTTATTATCTAACCATTGTTGAGGGAGGCTATAGCCGATTGAAACGGAGCGTAGTCTCAACCAAGAGGCATCTTCTACGAAAAACTGAGAGTTTCCACGGAAGTTATCCCTGTAATAACCATTTCCATAATCTACGCCATTTTTAGGATCTTTACCTTGTCCTAACCACACTTCTTTTGTGTTCTTGCTTCCATCAGCTAGTACGCCGTCAAATACTTTATAATCATTACGGTCTTCCGTATAATCGGCTTCACCGAATGCGGCCATAAAGTTTCCTAATTGATTATATCGGGATTGACCTACGCGAGCATCCACCAAGATATTTAAGGAAAGGTTTTTATAGTTGAAGGTATTATTCCAACCACCCACCCAGCTAGGCTGCACATTTCCTAATTTTTTAGGTACTGATGTAGATTCTAATACTGGGAAACCATTAGCTCCGATCAATAAAGGACGGCTTTCGTCATACTCACGAGTTTTATCCAATCCTTGAGCGATCTCATCTGCTGTGTAATAACGTTTGTAAGTTCTACCGTAAAGTGTACCATAAGATTCACCTGGACGAATACGCATGGAAACTGTAGAGTTCAAATAACCATATTCCGATGAAACAACGATTTCATCATCCAGGTCTTCGCGAATTTCAAGAATTTTATTTCTATTGATGGAGAAATTGATGTTTGAGTTCCATGTAAAATTTTCTTTTTTAACAGGTACCGTATTAAGGGTTAATTCCAGACCACGGTTTTGGATACTTCCCGCATTAATAGATGCCGTTACGAAACCGGTTGCTGAGGTCACAGGTACTTGAATGATTTGATCCCTACTGATAGAATTATACAATGTAAAATCCAATCCTAATCTACTTTGAAAGAATTTCAATTCAAATCCAGCTTCATAAGTGTCTGTGAATTCAGGTTTTAACTCAACATTTCCAAGTAAGGCAGGTCTAGTAAAACCAATATATCCCGTAGGCAGGTTGCTATAAGGTCCAAAACCTGAACTTGTAGAATATGGAGGAGCATCCTTACCAATTTGAGCATAGGAGAACCTCAGCTTTCCAAAGTTAATGACTTCCGGAAGAGTGATATGGTCGGAAATTACATAACTAACTGTGGCAGAAGGGTAATTGAAAGATCTGTTTTTAGGTGCTAAAGAAGACGTTATATCTTGTCTGGAGGTTAGTGTTAAAAATAGAAAATCTTTATAAGTCATTTCTAATTCAGCAAAATATCCCATCAACCTGTATTTTTCAATATACGAGTCGGCCTTAATGATGTTAGCATTTCCTAAGTCGAACCAATTATAGACTGTTAAGTCACCACCTTGTGTAGATGTTCTCTTGATATATCGATCATAAATATCTTGACCAAGTCTCAGTTTTGCATTGAAATCTTCATTGAAATCATGTTTGAAGGTTGCAATAAAGGTGCTGTTAATCGCTCTGAAATTATTGCTATACACATTATAGAATCCACGTCCATCAGCCCCTTCCACACCATTATCATAGACTAGTCTTTCATCGGCAAGACCTTGGTATCCGATAGCTGTTCCTTCGCGATTATCGCTATAGGCGTCAATTCCTGCTCTATACATTAGGTCTAACCATTTCGCTGGGGAAAAGGTGAAATCCACTCCACCAATAACCCGTAAAACATCATCTTTCAATCTATTAGTATTCGCAACATAAATTGGATTGTCGGTATCCCCATAAGATTTCATGGTTCCATTATCCATTAAGTAATCTCGGATATTGTATCTAGGAGTCCAATAGATTAATTGTTCCGCATAACGGTTAGCATTTCCACGATAGCCACCTGAATTAGATACAGCTAAGGAAGAACCACCTTTAAATTTTTCACTAATGGTAAAATTGGTGTTCAATCGAGCCTGGTAAGTCTTGAAATCGGTGGACGGCATTACCCCATTGTGTTTCATTTGAGAAAGGGAGGTTAAGAAAGTGAATTTCTCGGATCCACCCGAAATATTTAGGGAGTTACGGAATTGATTTCCGGTATCAAATGCTTCTTCAAAAGGTTTATATAATGTACTTGGATGGGTAGGGTCTACTTTCATAGCTTCCTCTACAGTAGGTCCCCATGCAGGCCAGAAATCATCCTTATTGTACACCCCTTTCCAACCTTGGGTATAGGTATCTTGCATTTTAGGGAATTTATTGACATTTTCAAAGCCAACAGTTCCTTGGTAATCAATTCTGAGGGTTCCAGCTTTACCGCTTTTTGTAGTAATGATTACCACCCCATTTGCTCCTCTCAAGCCATATAGGGCAGTTGCTGCACCACCTTTTAGGATATTGATGGTTTCAATATCGTCGGGATTAATATCAACCGAACGATTACTCATACCGCGAACTTCTGCGCCACCTTGAACCGAAGTAGAGTTGTCCATTAGGATACCATCTATTACGAAGAGAGGGTTATTGTCACGGGTTGGGTCGATGGAGTTGATCCCGCGGATTTGGATATTTGCACCTTGTCCTGGAGCACCCCCCGTAGAACTAATGGTAGCACCTGCAATTTTACCTTGTAAGGCGTTTACCAGGTTCGGTTGTTTGTTGCTGTTCAAAGTTTCATTTGTAACACCTTGAGCGGCATATCCTAGAGATTTTTCACTTCTTTGAATCCCGAGTGCGGTGACTACGACTTCATCGATTTCACTATCTACATGTTGTAGTTGTACAGACAGGTTTGTCTTTCCATTGATAGGTACTTCAATGCTGCTGTATCCTACTGCACGAATCGTTAAAATCCCATTACTTGGGGCATTCAAAGAAAACAATCCGTTCTCATTGCTGGCGGTTCCTTGTTGCGTGCCTTTAATAAAGATAGAAGCCCCTACAATTGGTTCTCCTTCGGCATTGGTCACCTTTCCAGCTATGGACAATTGTTGTGCGGAAAGCATCTGTATGGTGCACAAGGATGCTACCGCAATTGATAAGCAAGTTGGTAGATTCATTTTTAGAGTTATTGGTTATTTAGATAAACGAATATAACGGATTCATGTTAAAAACAATGAATAAATTGCAAAAATATGCAAGATGCATTGTTGTATTCATTACCTAATGGGGTTATTTTTGCGAATACTATTATAATCTTTGCGTGTTTGTGAAGTTTTTCAGAAAATGCGGAACTGATTTGAGGACCAAAAAAAAGGACGATCACATGTGATCGTCCTTGTCATTTCTAGAATATTGTAATATTAATACCCTGGATTTTGTTGTGCTTCTAATCCTGGGTTAGCATTGATTTCTACCTGTGGAATTGGTAACAATGTTTTATAGAATTTCCTTGTAATGGTTTTCTCACGGTGGTTCATCGCGACACCAACATGTTCATCATTGAAGGTAATTGTTTTATTGAGGCGGATCATATCCCAGAAGCGATGACCTTCGCCATATAATTCTTTACTTTTTTCGTCTAGGATCATCTGTTCAGTAATAGTTGCTGCGGTTGCTGCTGCCAGGTCAGGTGATCTTTTACGGATTTGATTTAGATATTCAGCTGCTTTTCCAGGGTCAGCTGCTTTTTTCTTTAATGCTGCTTCCGCTGCAGTTAAGTACATTTCCGAAAGACGAATCACCTTAATGTTAACAGCAGTATAAGGTGTTTTACCATCACCTGGTTTTTTAGCTGCAGTACCACCTACATACTTATAACAAGCTGCAACGCGGTCTAATTCATCTTTGGTGAATATTCCCCAACGAACATCATTAGGGTCTTGAGCCAAACGATTGACGAAGTAATCAGATGCTGTAAAATTTCCAATAGCATTTTCATCCTTGTTTCTTAAGTAATAGAACCCGAGAGAGGATGAACCTAGATCGCCTTGGTCTTTCATTTTGATGATTTCAAAGATGGACTCAGAGCCTTTTTCTTTAGACCAAGATGCCACCCAATTTTCATTGGAATAAAGGGAATAAGCTTTACTGGCGATGACTTCATCTGCTGCTTCCAAAGCTTTGTCATAATCCCCCATAGTCAAATACACTCGGGAAAGAATTGCTTTTGCTGCGTAGTAATTAATGTAACCATGATTAATATTTTTAGGCAAGATTGCCGTTGCTGCATTTAAATCAGCAAGGATTTGCTTATAAACATCGGCTACTTTTTCACGCGAAGGTTTTGCTGTATCTTCTAATAAAGCTGTTGTAATTGGAACTCCCAATGCATTAGGATCATCCGTATAGGTTTTGCCATAAATTCTCACCAGATCAAAGTACATCATTGCGCGAAGGGTCAATGCTTGTCCTTTTTCATTGTCAAACTTAAGGGTTGAACCAGAAGCTTGCAGTGCTTCGATGTTACTGATAATATTATTGGCTTGCAGGATGGCATTAAATCCATCGGTCCAAAATCCGGAGTAGCTATTATTGTCTTTGTTGTGATTAAAAACATAAAAGGCATCTAAACCACGACCTTGGGAAACGATTGTTAAATCGCCACCTTTTGCATCTGCGTATAATAATATATTACGACCATAAAGAGAACCGGCGCCTAATTTGCTGGTTAAGCCATTGATCATGACTTGGGCATCTTCTACAGTCTTGATCGTTGCCGAGGCTTCGATCGAGTTGGTTGGATTAACATCCAAAAATCCTTTACAAGAGAATAATGATAAACTTGCTAAGGCTATGATATATAAAGATTTCTTTTTCATGTGGATAATATTTGAAGGTTATAAACTGATTTCTAAACCAAAGGTATAGGTCTTACCATAAGGTGTTTCCCAACCTCTCGTTCCATATTGGTTAACCTCAGGGTCTGCCCATTTGAATTTAGAAGACGTTAATAAATTTGTTCCATTGAAGAAGATTCTAGTGCTGCTCAATCCGATTTTATTGGTTATTGAACTTGGCAATCTATAAGCTAGGTTTACATTTTTCAAGCGGATAAAAGAGGCGTCGTATAGGTGGCGGGTTGAATACGCGATACCATCCTCAGGGTCATTTCCACTAATCTTAGGATACAAGGCATCCGTATTATCAGGAGTCCAAGCATTCTCATAAGCATAGTAAGAACGGATTCTTTCCCAATAATAACCGTCTTCAGCGACATCCCTTGAAGCGTGGTCAAACAATTTGCCACCAATCTTATAATTAAAGTTAAGGGATAGGCTAAATCCTTTGTATTCTAAATCTGTATTGATACCACCAAAAGCTTTAGGAATTGGGGTTCCAAAAGGAACATAATCAGCATCTGCTACTTTATTAGTTGCTCCACGACCGTTGTGTAAGAATTCACCTTCAGTTCCGTCATTAGTATACCAAATAGGTTTACCATTGGTCTTGTCTACTCCAGCCCATTCTTTAAGGTAGAAGGTATATACGTCTCCACCTTCACGGTAAATAAAGTCAACACGGCCATCGCCACCAGTAGGGTCACTCCAAATAACATCTTGACCTTCATTTAAAGCAATGACTTTAGACTTGATCAAAGACGTGTTTACTCCAGCAGACCATCTCAAGTTTTCATTGCGGATGATATCACCAGCAATGGAAATCTCTACACCTTTATTATTAACAGTACCTATATTCTTCAGGATGTTTGAGAATCCAGTGACATTTGAAATGTTCACATCCTGTAACAGTTGTTTTGAATCTCTGGAGAAATATTCCACGGAACCATTGATTCTATTATTGAATAAGGCAAATTCAGTTCCTAAGTTGAAGGAATAGCTTTTTTCCCATTTCAGGTTTTGATCTGCAATGGTAGTAATGGCACCACCAGGTTTACCATTGTAATTGAATCCAAAAGTTGCTAAGCTCATATAACCGAAATTTTCTGTTGGTAGAGTACCATTGGTACCATATGAAGCTTTTAACTTAATCTGGTCGATTTGTTGTATCTCAGCAAAGAAAGATTCTTTTTTCAAGTTCCATGCACCTGAGATCGACCAAAAGTCACCCCATCGCGAGTCTGGACTTAATTTAGAAGAAGCATCAAAGCGGTAAGATGCAGAAGCAAAAAATCTTTCCTGGAAATTATATTGTGCCCTTGAGAAAATAGACATCATATTATGTCCCCAAGAATAAGCGTTTGCATCTTTTATACCGGCGGTTGCTACCGTATGTAGGGAGCTGTTCGGAAGGTTTGATCCACTCGCATATTGATAGTCCACCTTATTTTTTTCAGCTTCGAAACCACCTAATAAATCGATGTTATGGTCATCAAAACTTTTGTTATAAGTTAAGGTCGTTGAAGAAACCATTTTCATATAATTGGTACTGTATTCAAACACAGAACCATTCGCAGTTGCTCCGTAAGTGGTATGAAAATGTTTGCCACTATAATATAAATGGTCTTTTACTTCAGAATTATCATACGAGAATACGGTTTTTCCAACCAAACCTGGTGCGAGATTTACGGTTAAGGATGGAGAAACAATCATTCTAAGGGTCTTAGAATTGTTTTCCCATTGTTTATCGTAATATAGCGGGTTGTATCCCAATGATCCAAAACGTAAGGAATATTCTTCTCCTGTTTTATAATCCGTAGGCCAGTATAAAGGGAAAAGCAAGTTATTGGCAAGGTACATATAGTTAGTACCGTTGTTTCTTGTGTCGTTATATCCTTGTTTATCGTTATGGCTTAAATTAAAATTGGTCGCAAACTCTACTTTTTCAGAAAGTTTTTGCGATAGATTTAATCTTCCTGCAATTCTTTCATATTCGTTGGTATAAGCACGACCTTTATCAGTGGTATATGATAATGAAGAATAGTATCGGGTTTTATCATTTGCTCCACTCACCGCCAGGTCATTGGTTTGGAATCTACCGGTACGGAATAAAGCGTCATTCCAATCGAAATATTTCCCATCTCTATTTTCTACACCGTCTGTTTTGCCAGTGATATTAACTTTATCAAAAAGACCTGTTCCATTGGTTTTAAATTCATACCCATGTTTTCCAAATCTATTATTGATGCTGTTTAGGGCATAAGTATTTGCTTGTTCATCGGTATATCCATTTGATGTTCTGTAATCATGGAAGATTTCATACATGTATTGGATTTGATCTTGAACATCTGCAGGTTTATAGTTATCAGTAGCCCAGGTTGGGGTCAATCCAAGGGAGGTTCTAAAATCAATTTTTGGTTTTCCTGATTTTCCGGATTTGGTGGTAATCATTACTACCCCATTTGCTGCTCTTGAACCGTATAGAGAAGCTGCGGCGGCATCCTTCAGGACGTTGATGGATTCAATGTCATTAGGATTAATGGTAGACATGATATTATTGGTTGTTCCAGCGAGTTTTCCTTCCATTTGTCCGACATTTCCAGAGGTTACTGGAACCCCATCGACCACATATAAAGGTTCGTTGGAGGCGTTCATAGAACCAATACCACGAACTCGGATGGTAGAGGTTGCGCCTGCCTGTCCTGATGTCGTATTAATTTGAACACCTGGAAGTCTACCATTCAAGGCTTGTTCGAAGGAAGTAACAGGAACGTCCTTTGCTTTTTCAGCGTAATTGATATTGGCAGTAGATCCCGTAAAGGAGCTTTTCTTGACCGTTCCATAGGCAATGACCATAACCTCATCAATAGCCTGATCATCTTGGTCAAGCGTAATATTGATTGTTTTTCTTCCGTTCAGAGGAATTTCCAGGGTTTTATATCCGATATAAGATACAGTTAGGGTGGCATTGTGATCTGCATTTAAAGAAAACAAGCCATTTTCATTGCTGCTGGTGCTGAGTGAAGTTCCTTTTACTGATATTGTCACTCCAACGAGTGGAGTTCCATCAGAGGCCGAAACTTTACCAGCCACAGCAATTTGTTGTGCATTTACGACTTGCAAGGATGTACAAGCCATTACACACAAAGTTGTGAGTAAATGATGTTTCATAATTTTGGTAATTTGTTATTATAGGTAAACTATTGAAATATAGGTATTTGTATCTGTTTTGTTTGTTTATAGTTTTTTTGGTAATCAGTAAGTTAAATTTTTTGGATTCCAATTCCAGGGCGGTCAGGCAAGTGGCATAAGCCATCTTTCACGGTCATTCCGTCATAGATGTCGTTTCCTATTAATAGAGCGCCGTCTAAGTCTGCCCAATCCACTAAAGGAGCTAATTGAGCTGCCGCCGTAATGGCACAGGATGTTTCAGTCATGCAGCCTAACATAACCTTCATTTCTAAGGCACGAGCCAACTCGGCCATTTTTTTAGCTTCTCGCATTCCTGTACATTTCATCAATTTGATATTGATTCCAGAGTATACCCCTTTCAGGGCAGGAACATCCACTAGGCGTTGGCAGCCTTCGTCAGCAATGGTAGGAATTGGTGAATTTTCAGTCAACCATGCATTTTCATCAATCATCTCCTTAGGCATAGGCTGTTCCAGGAACACGACATTTCTTTCCTTGAGCCAATTAGCCATTTCGAGGGCTTCCTCTTTATTTTTCCAACCTTGGTTGACATCAGCACAAAGTGGGACATCAGTTACTGAACGGATGGTATCAATGATCATTTTATCCGTATCGAGGCCAAGCTTCACTTTCAAAATTTTGAATTGTTGCGCTTCTGCCACTTTTTTACGGATCATATCTTCCGTGTCAATACCGATAGTATATGAAGTCGGAGGGATAAGGTCTGGGTTAAAGCCCCAGATTTTATAAAAGGGTTGCCCCATTAATTTACCAAGTACATCATGCAGGGCGATATCTACGGCTGCTTTTGCAGCGGTATTTTTGCTGTCGACCTGATCGATATAGTTTAAGATTTCTTCCGTTTGGAATGGGGAATCAAAAGCAGAAAGATCCACTTTATTGAGGAAATTCATGACCGACTCTTGGGATTCACCAAGATAAGGCGGCATACTAGCTTCACCATACCCAATTATTCCGTCGTATTCCAATTCTGTAAGAACTACAGGGGTTGTGGATCGGCTAAAAGAAGCGACGGTGAATACATGGCGTAATTCCAAGGTATATGGTTTAAAGCGAAGGGTAAATTTCCCCATTTTTTTGCTATGCCAATCGTTGCTGTTCATGGTTATTTTTGGTTGTAATAAGGGTTTTCTTGAATTTTTTGAACTTGTTGGTCTTGAACACCGATGTATCTTTTAGCGGCTACGACTGTTCTGGTTTGGAAGTCGTCATAGTTAGTGGCATCCTTTAGCATAGAATTGATGCGTACCGTTCCAGCAGAATGAATAAATTCACCATTGCCAATATAAAGCGCAACATGGGTAACCCTAGCATTTGGGTTACTATTTTTGCCAGAAGCAAAGAATAATAAGTCTGCTGGTTTAAGATTTTTAAGTGCTTTTGTAGGGTCAAAATGACCGTCTTTATCAAGGATATCAATGGTTTGTCCTGCCAACACTTGTTGGGAGGCATCCCGAGGAATGATATAGCCATTCATATAATATGCTGTTTTGGTGAAGCCACTACAATCCACACCTTTAACTGAAGTTCCGCCCCATAAATAAGGTAGTCCCATCATTGTTTTTGCGCTACTGATAACATTTTCAGGTGTAAGATTACGAGAGCTAATCCATTTTTCGAAAGTCAAGGCTTCATCTTTAGGGATATATGCTATCCTTTGATCTGGATAAGAGACTTTATAAAACTTTCCTTCCTCCGCCAACAGTCCCAGAATATTTCCATAAACCAGGTCAGAGACCCGGATGCTTTTAGGATCTGCTTTAGAAAGGGATTTTCCAAATTCAGCAGTATAGATTACTTTGGGAAGCTTTCTCCAGTTTTGCAATTCTGTTTCATTCATAGCTGCAACAGAAGAAGCAGGCACATAAGAGATATAACCTTCCGGAGTTCTAGCACGATATTCGCCATCGACTTTTTGTAATAAGTCCACTTCTGTACCAAGGATAGCTTGGGTTGCCATTTCAGAGGCATTTCCAGGTTTTGTTCTAAAGTTAGCTACAGAAAGATTCACAACCCCATGTTGTTTTTCGCCGACTGTAGCGTCTGGTAAAGGGTTGATTTGAATATGTGCGGGGATATTTGCTGTTTGAGTTTTGATAAATTGACTGGCTTCAGGGACTGAAGATTCAATTACATAGTTATTATTAATAGCATTGGCAGCAGTGATCGCCACAATTTTAGTTCTTTTATCAGGTGCAAATTGTTTTTTAGCATCTTGAACAATAAGGTCTACTTTTTTGTAAATTGTAGAGTCTGTTTGTGCAAAAGAAAGGTTGTTCAAACAGATAAATGTGCAGAATAGCGAAGCAATACGTATCATCATTCTAGTTTTAAATATTAGTTATTTGGGTAAAACCGCATAAATATGCGAAATATTGGGCGGATTGAAGCATCTTTTTACGTTTTTTCCTGATAATTTAAAGGAGATAACGCATATTTTACACATAAATTGAGTTTGTACATTATAAATTGTATTCCTAATATTGTAATATATGCATTCACGAAGAAAATTTATCAAACAAGGTATATTGGGGGCAGCTAGTCTTGGTACGGTTGCTTCGGCGATTTCCTGTCAGGAGGCGGGGAAAGAGAAGAAAACTGTTCGGAAGCCGATAGTAATTTCGACTTGGGATTTTGGTGTTGCGGCGAATCAGGCTGCATGGGAGATCTTGAAAAAGAATGGACGGGCATTAGATGCCGTTGAGGCTGGTGTTAAGGTTCCGGAAGCGGACTTAAAGAATGTTACGGTTGGAAAGGGAGGCTATCCCGATCGGGATGGTCATGTAACCTTGGATGCATGTATTATGGATGAGTTGGGGAATTGTGGTTCGGTTGCAGCGATGGAGGATATTGCCCATCCGATTTCTGTTGCGAGATTGGTGATGGAAAAAACGCCGCATGTGATGTTGGTGGGAGCTGGGGCTAGGCAATTTGCATTAGAAAATGGTTTTCAGGCGGAGAATTTATTGACTCCAAGTTCAGAGGAAGCCTGGAAAGAATGGATGAAGGAGAAGAATTACAAACCCGTGATGAATATTGAGAATAAATCCTTTGCCGCGGAGAAACTTCCGGGGAATAAATACAATCACGATACCATCGGGATGTTGGCGATTGATGCGGATGGGAATCTTTCAGGAGCCTGTACGACGAGTGGTATGGCTTTTAAGATGCATGGTCGGGTTGGTGATAGCCCAATTATTGGTGCAGGCTTGTATGTGGATAATGAGGTTGGGGGAGCTACTTCGACAGGCGTTGGGGAAGAGGTTATTCGAAATGTAGGTAGTTTCTTGGTGGTAGAGTTGATGCGTCAGGGATATTCACCGGAGGATGCCTGTAAGGAGGCTGTCATGCGGATTGTGAAGAAGAAGCCTGATATTGCCAAGGATATCCAAGTCGGGTTTTTGGCTTTGAATAAAAATGGTGAATATGGATCCTATGCGTTGCAGGATGGGTTTACATTTGCGATTTGTGATTCAGAAAGGCAAGATTTAATAGAGAAAGGTAAGTTTCATTACCAACCAAAATAGAAAATTTAGATTTATTAATTAAAGAAGGCAAAAACAGAAATCTGTTTTTGCCTTTTTATATTGTGTCTACTGTCCTGTGCTGTAAATATTGTAATTTTTTCTGGGCTTATCATTATTTATCCGGCATTTTTTTATTGTTTAACAATATCTTAAAACTACTCCGTTTTAATAACAAATTCTTAATGTCTTTTTAATTAATTTTTATCACGTCAAACCTAAATTTGTTTAAACAAACAAAGTAATTATGGTATTTACAGAAATATGGGATTTATTTTGTGTGTTTTACTAATTATTACGATAACAATAAATTTAATTATAGAAATATTAAAATAATGATTAAAAAATTATTATTTATTCTTACTGCTGCGGTTGTGTTATTTGGTTCATGTAGGAAGGATTTCATTATTGACCAGCAGCAACAATCGAGGGTAGTTTTATTTACGAGTAAGATTTCGGGACAGGTTCAGACGAGGGTTTCGGGGAGTTCATGGGATAATGGTGATTCGATTTCGATTTTTATGTATGAGGGCGATACGCTCCATTTAGGTTCAATTTTCAAGGGCGGATTTAACCGTCATTTCATCAGCAATTCATCGGGTAATTTTTCACCAAGGACAGGTTCAGATTCCATCGTATTTCCAGTGGGGAAGGCGGCAAATTTTGTGGGTTTTTATCCTTATCAGGAGACGGATCAATTAGTGATGAAGCTGGATATATCCTCTCAGGAGAATCTTGCTGGGATAGACTATTTATATGGCAGGAATAGCAAGGCTACGAATTTGACTAGTGGCCCGGTACCGCTAGTATTTGAGCGGATCATGTCGAAGATACAGGTTCGGATTCCGAGTCAGGGGGAAGGTGTCACAGCGAAACTGCATGGATTGTCCACTTCGGGGAGTTTTGATTTGGCGAAGGGCGAATTATCGGTTACTGGTGGCAGTAAAGAAGTTTTGGGGAAAGTGGTTCAATCGGGTTCCGAGGCGGTTATTGAGTGGGTTATATTTCCGGGGCGATTACAGGAGCAATCCAAAATTGTGTTTCAGAATCAGCAAGGGGAGACTTTTACTTGGGAGATTGGGAAGCAGGCTATTTCCTTTGAGCGCGGGAATCGCTATCAGTATACCATTAATTTATCAGGTTCTGGGATTGTGGATCCACAACCGAATGTTTCCTACATGGAGATACCGGTGATTTCAAATGCTGGAAAATTGGAATACAAGTTCAAGATGACACCAGATGGTTCCAAGCGTAATTTTTCGATGCTTTATGATACGGAGAACCGCCTAGCTTATTGGGTTGCATATCCCTTAAGTCGGAGTTATTTGGGGGGGCAGAGTCGGACGGATGATTGGGGTTACGATCCAGATTTTTCATATGGTTTTCAACCCTACTTAAAAAAAGGGTTTGGCATTACGGGGATTGATCGTGGGCATCAGCTTCCGAGTGCTGATCGCACGAAGAATTATGCGGAGAATGCAACTACATTTTACTATACGAATATGACTGCGCAGGAGGCCACTTTGAATCAAGGGGTTTGGGCGAAGTTAGAGGGGAAAGTTCGGGAATGGGCAACTAGCAATGGGGTTGACACCATGTATGTGGTCACTGGTGCGCTGATAAAAACCAAAACCGATAGTCGGATTGAATATGTACAGGACAACAATCAAAAGCAGGTTGCGAAGCCTAAATCCTACTTCAAAGCATTAGCTGTAAAAAGAGGGACGGAGTACTATACGATAGGGTATTACATGAAAAATGAGGTTACACAGACGAACGCATTAATCAGTGGTTATCGGATGACGGTCAGTGACTTAGAGAAGGAGACGGGATATACATTTTTCCCTGGTCTTGCTGAGGAAAAGAAAAAGACGATCAATAATGCGATCTGGAATTAAGACTTACTAAATATCAATTTAATAAATTTCAATGAAAACAAATCAATTATTAGGTGCTGCATTGGCGTTTATCGCCTTAGTTTCTTCTTGTAAGAAGGATGATTACAGGAAATTAGAAAAAGGCAATCCTTCGGAGGTACAGTTTACTTCGAAGATTGTGGGCAACCAGCTGACCAAAGCGTCAGGTACAAGTTGGGATGCAAATGATGAAATCGGTGTTTACATGAAGCAAGGTGTTGGGTTAAACAATGCTTTAGCGTCGAACAAAAAGTATGTAACCCAAGGAAACGGAAACTTTACGGCTTCAGGTTCTGACCTTATCAATTATCCAGAGACGGGTGCTGTTGATTTTATTGCTTACTACCCTTATACGGCTACCTTAGAAGGTACTTCATTGGGTATTAATGTATCAAATCAAAGTAGCCAGGCGGCGATCGATGTGATGTATTCTGACAATGCGAAGAATTTGGACAAGAACTCGGGTTCTCCGAAATTGGAGTTTGTTCACAAGTTATCGAAGATTGAATTATTGGTAAAAGCGGGAACAGGTGTTTCTAGTTTATCAGGCTTAGCAGTTTCTTACCAAGCTATTCCAACGGTTTCTCGTTTGGATTTAGGAACAGGAGCGATCAGTGCAGGAACCACTCCAGCGAATGTATCGGCTAAAGTTGCTGCTCAGAATACAGATCAGCTTGTAGAAGCGATTTTAATTCCAGGCGAATATGGTGCTAAGGAAGTGATTTTCAGCATTGGTGCGGATACTTACAAATGGGCATTACCTGGGGATTCAAAATATGAATCAGGTAAGAAATATTCATACAATATTACGCTTCAAGTAGGTGGTGCAGTAAAGGTTGAAGGAACGGCAACCATTACAGATTGGACATCAGTTGCAGGTGGATCTTACACGATTGAAAAAGACAAAGGAACAGTTACACCTCCAGTTACGGAAGGAAAAGAAGAAACTGTTTATGAGGAGACCTTTGGAGATCCAACAGAAGATGTGACAAGAGTAAGAATTGCTGATTATAAGTATTTCTTAAACAAGACTGTACAATATTCTGATTTGTATACAGATTCATATGTTGATATCCGCAAGACATCAACTATTGGTATGCACGTTTGGATGCCGGCGAACAGAACTACAGGTATCAAGATTGAAAATGTAAATGCTACGGGATATTCTAATCTTAAATTAAGCTACAGTTTAGCGGCAAATGGCAGCGAGCAACCTATCGGTGTAGTTAAGGTTAAGGTAAATGGTCAGGAGATGACTACTACGCCAAACGGAAATTTAGGAGCGCAGCATGAATTCACGACTATTCAAGTTAATTCAGCTATTCCAACAGGAAATTTGACGATTGAATTTTCGGCGGATGCTTCGGTTAACAAAGCGGGATATCGTTTAGATAACATCAAGTTATTAGGTACAAAATAATTAATCAAATTCATCAAGGGTGAGGTTTGGAGCCTCATCCTTGTACTTTACATTCTTTCGATTGAGATAGGATATGCAAAAGATATTAGCAATTATCTTTTTGTTCATTTTTAGTTTAAGTGCTGGATTTGGTCAAGAAGCTGTTCAGCTTAGGGGCAAGGTGGTTCATAGTCGGACGAAGGTTCCGTTGGTTGGAATTACAATTAACCTGGAGCGGAACAAAATGAGCAGTAGTAGTAATGAGGAGGGGGATTTTGTTTTTGTGAATCTAAGGCCAGGGATGGAGCGATTGATTATTCAGGCGGCAGGGTTCAGGAATTTTGAAATGGAATTCGAATTAAAGGATTCCGAGACAGTATTGGAGGACATTGAATTAGATGTTGAGAATCAGATTGATGTACAGACGGTTATGGGGGTTATTGATGACGATGTGGTTTCTTCGGAAGGCGACATGAGTTCACAAGATATTCAGGCATCTGTTATTCTTTCCAATGATATTTATTTGAATAAGGTAGGGTTTAAATTATCGCCGTATCGATTTCGTGTTCGGGGCTATGATCCCTTTTATGAGCAGACGTATATCAATGGTGTTTTGGCCAATGATCAATATCGTCGTGTTTTCAATTATGCTTCCATTGGGGCATTAAATGACTTGACCCGGAATGGGGATGTAGTCAATTACAATCAAACAGGAACATTCAGTTTCGGAACCATTGGAGGTTCTGAAAATATCAATATGCGGGCGAGTTCATTTGCCAAAGGGGGGAAGGTTACTTTGTCCTATACCAACAGAAATTATTATGCGCGTTCGATGTTCAGTTATTCGACTGGGCTAAACGACAAGGGTTGGGCATTTACGGGAGCTATCGGCGGTCGTTATTCCGATAAGGGATATATTCCGGGAACTTCATATCAGAATTTATCCTATGCTTTTTCGATGGAGAAGCAATGGGCAAATGGGGCACATTCCTTATCCTTACTCACTTATGGTTCTCCGGTTGTCCGTGGGCAGCAGGGGTCTTCCTTTCAGGAGGTTTATGATCTGGTGGGGGATAATTTGTACAATCCTAATTGGGGCTACCAGGATGGGAAGGTTCGAAATTCGAGGGTTGTACATGCCTTTGATCCGAGCATGGTTATTTCACATCGATGGAAAATAGATGAGAAGACCAGTTTAAGTTCAGGCGGAATGTTTCATTATGGTAGGTATAGCAATAGCGCATTAAACTGGTATGATGCGATGGATCCAAGGCCAGATTATTACCGGTATTTGCCATCGAATTTTTCAAGGTTTACGCCTTATCTGGATGTGCGGACCATTGCGCAGTATACCGATTTGTGGAAATCCAGGGATCCCAAGGTCACCCAATTAAATTGGGATGAGATGTACCGGCAGAATATGAACGTGGAGAATTGGCGTAAAAATAATGGGGCGGCTTTGTATATGGTTGAGCGGAGGCATTCCGATTTATTAGAGGGGACGATGAGTGTTACGTTCAACAAATTGTATGATAATAATTATACGATTTTAGCTGGTGTTGAAGCGAGGAAGAGTAAATCTTATCAATATAAGACGGTAGATGATTTAATGGGTTCGAACCATGTTGTTGACTTGGATAAGTTTGCGGAGCGTGAGAATCCGGGGAATGCACAAGTCAAGCAGAATGATCTATTATTTCCAGACCGCAAGGTTTACCGCGGGGACATTTTTGGATACGATTATGATATTGATGTTCAATCGGTGAATGCCTGGGTTTCGAATGGGTTTCAGACTCGGAATTTAGAAGTTTACTATGGTACGAAGATCAGTTATACTGATTTTCAGCGGAAGGGGAATATGCAGAATGGTCGATTTCCAGAACATTCGTATGGCTATGGTCCGAAGTATGATTTTATAGATTTTACAGTCAAGGGAGGTTTGACGTATAAGTTAGATGGTCGGAATTTTATATCTGCGAATACGGCTTATATTACTGAACCACCAATTCCTGATCGTTCCTATGTGATGCCGAGGGTTACGGATCGGGTGGTGAAAGGTTTATCAAGTTCGAGGATTTTTCACAGTGATATTAATTATGTGTTTTCGATGCCACATCTTGCGGGTCGTGTTTCTGTTTTTCAGACCAACTTTTACGATCAATTGGAGCGGATGAATTATTATCATGATTCTCAGCGGACCTTTGTATTTCACAATTTGAGTGGGGTGGATAGGAAGCATCGCGGGATTGAGGCGAGTGTTACGTATAGTTTAAATCAGAATTGGAATTTTGATTTTATAGGGACTTTGGCGGAGTATTATTACAGCAATAATCCGATGGGGACCTTAAATTCTGAGAACGGGTTATTGGTGAATTTGGAGGAGCAGGTCATTATGAAGAATCTCTTTGTGTCAGGCACACCACAGGCGGCGGGTATTGTTGCTGCGAGGTACTTTTATAATTATTGGTTTTTTGAGGTTAGCGGGAATATGGTTGGATGGAATTATATGTCACCGGCAGCTTTACGTCGGATGGCTTCTGTTTACACTACGGTAAATCCGTATCAGGAGGAGAGTTACCAAGCCTATCAGAAGCTAACCCATCAGGAGCGATTGCCGAGTCGGACAACTTTTGATGCTTCTATTGGAAAGCTGGTTTATTTAAAGAACAGAAAATCGTTGAATTTCAATCTTTCGGTGATGAACCTGTTGAATTCCAGGAACGTTGGTACAGGGGGATTTGAGCAGGGTCGATTGGATTTAGAATATCCGGATAAGTTTAGTTCCCGCTATTTCTATATGCAGGGGTTGAATGTCTTTTTCAATACAAGTTATAGGTTTTAAAAATTACAGAGCATGAAAATTATGAGGTTAGTTTATTTGTTTCTATTCAGTTTGCTATTTATGGCATGTGAACGGGAATATACGCCACCTGCTTTAAATGAGCCAACCTATAAAGGGAAGTTGGCTAATATTACGATCAAACAATTAAAAGATCGTTTCAAGGATATTAAGGATCCGTTTTTTTTGGAGGAGGAATTGGTGATCAAGGGAGTTGTTTCTGCGAATGATGAATCGGGGAATATCTATAAACAGATCTATATTCAAGATGGTACGGGAGGAATCAACATTGGCGTAGAGCAGAATTCGGTTTATGCCACTTATCAGGTTGGTCAAGAGGTTTATGTGAATTTGAAGGAGCTTTATATATTAAAATATGGAGGTGAGTTGCAGGTTGGTTTAGGCACGACGAATGCGAATCGGATTTCGTGGCAGAGTTTCAAGGAGAAGGTTCAGATGCATTCATGGCCAAATCCGTCGAATGTGAAGCCACGGCAGGTGAGTTTTGATAAGTTGACAGACGATTTGGTTCATCAATTGGTCGAAGTTACGGATATCCGTTTTAGTAATGGGGGGAAGAAGACTTTTTCTGATAAAGATGCAACCAGTAATGAAGAGATAAAAGATAAATCAGGGAAGGTGTTAATTGTTCGGACGAGTAATTATTCCAATTTTTCTCAGGACTTATTACCGAGAGGAACGGGGAGTTTGGTTGGGATTTTGGGTCGTTTCAATGGGGCATGGCAATTAATTTTACGGACGAAGAATGATGTTAAGGAATTTGATGGGGCGGATCCAGAGGAGGTGAAGCCCGTTTCGGGAAGTTTTTTCAAGGAGACTTTTGGTTTAGGGACCTATCCGTCTGGCAATCGTCCTAAGATTAATGATTTCAAGGATTTTGATATGAAGTCACCGGTTCAATACCGGGATGATTCTGGGGCTGCAGATATACGAAGTGTTTCTGGGGACAATGGTGCTCATATTTGGTTACCAGCGAATCGAGATGCCAGTATTGTAGTCTCTGGAATCAATACGCAAGGGAAGGGAGAGGTAACATTAAATTATCAACTGACGGCAAATTTATTTGAGCCAACGGCGACTGCTGATCTAAATCAAATAGCCCTCAAGGTGAATGGGCAGCGAGTTACGGTTCCTTCGAAAGTGGTATCCAATGCGGCTGGGGATAATAACAAGTGGTTTACTATCAGTATTCCCAAGCTTCCTCAAGTTAATAATCTGACCATTGAATTTATTTCTGCGGCTTCTGAAAATAAAATTGGTTTCCGTTTAGATAATATAGAGTTGATTGGGGGCGATGGGGCTGTGGGGAAAAAGGAAATAATACTGATTAGAGAAAAGAAGAGTCATGATTAGAGAATTGATTGTCAGGTTCTCCATTTTGGGCTTGTTATTGATTTCAGGGCTAGCACTACAGGGGCAGGCCAAGCAATATTCGGTTTATCCAATTGCATTTTATAATGTGGAGAATTTGTTTGATACTGAGCGGGATAGTACGGTTTTGGATGAGGAATTTACGCCTAAGGGTGGCATGAACTGGACCAAGGAAAAGTATTGGAAGAAACAAGAAAAAATAGCATCAGTATTAGGGAGGATAGGTCAAAAATATGGTCAAACAGGGCCGGTATTGATTGGATTATCAGAGATTGAAAACAGAAAGGTGTTAGAGGATCTGGTGAAGCAAAAGGATATATCGCACAGGGGGTATCAAATTGTTCATTATGATTCTCCAGACCGACGGGGAATAGACGTGGCGATGTTATACAATCCGCAATTTTTCAGATATGTAAGTTCGAGTTTAATACCATACAGATTTCCGGGTAAGGAGGATTATGTCACGCGGGATATCTTAATGGTGAAAGGGGTTATTGCAAATGAGATGGTTCATGTTTTTGTAAACCATTGGCCATCACGTTTTGGTGGAAAGTCTTCCGAGCTAAGGGAGTTTGCAGCGAGTCTTGTAAAAAATGCAGTAGATTCCATCCATCAATCAAATCCACAGGCAAAGATTATTATCATGGGTGACCTGAATGATGATCCGGTAGATATCAGTGTGAAGAATGTTTTAGGAGCAAAGGGTAAGCGGGAGGAAGTAAAAGTTGGGGAGTTGTACAATACCATGTATAAGCACTATTCCAAAGGGATTGGGTCTTTAGGTTATCAGGCTAAATGGAGTTTGTTTGATCAGATTATTGTTTCAGAATCACTTTTGGGTGAGAACCGTAAGGCATTAAAACTTTGGAAGTCCGAGATATACAATGCTGATTTTTTGATCAGCAAGGATGGGCGATATAAAGGCTACCCATTACGGACTTTTTCTGGGAATTTATTTCAGAATGGGTACTCGGATCACTTTCCGGTCCTAATATATTTGTTGAAAGAAATTGAGTAGAAAATTATGAGCAGGCATTTCAGTATCCTATTATTTTATTTACTTCCGATCATTCTGTTTGTGTCTTGTACAAAAGATACGGAAAATGAAGTTTCTGCAGAGGTATCAAGAACTGTAATGGTTTACATGTCTGCCAACAATAATTTAGCGAGTGAAGCCATTGATAACCTCAATCAGATGGAATCGGGATTCAGTGGAGCTAATGGGAAGCTGCTGGTATATGCCAAAATTTTTGGTCAGCGGCCAAGGATTTATGAAATTATCCATGATACTTCTGATAAAATCGTGAGCAAAGTATTGAAAGAATACCCAGAACATAATGCATCTGATCCATCAACCATGAAAATGGTATTTGAGGATATGGAGAGGCTTGGAAAAGCGAGGAGTTATGCTGCGGTTTTATGGTCGCATGCTACCAACTGGTATCCTGGAAATAAGAAAATGGCCAAGGTAAAATCCTTTGGAGAGGACAATGGTGATACTATGGATGTAAAGGATTTGAAAAAGGCTTTACCCAATAATCTTTCTTATCTAATTTTTGATGCATGTTCCATGGGATCAGTTGAGGTATTATATGAGTTGAAAGATTTGGTGCCTTATGTATTAGCTTCTCCAACGGAAGTAATCAGTGTGGGGATGCCCTATGATCAGATTATTTCGCATTTCTTTGACGAAAATGTTGAACGAGGATTAAGGAAAGCCGGCCAATTATATTTTGATTTTTATAATAGTAAACAAGGCAAAATGCGTTCAGCAAGTTTTTCGTTGATAGATATGAAAGAGATGCAAAATTTAGCTGTAGTGATGGGTTCTGTGATTAATGGGCAGAATGGTCCAAGACAGGTTATCAGGGCTAATGTGCAAAGGTTGGATTTAGATCCATTTGCTACACAGACCGTTCCAGCATTTGATTTACTAGATTTTTGTGAGAAGAATTTTTCAAAAGCGGATGTGGAAAAAGTAAAAAAACAGTTGAAAGAAACGGTTTTGTTCAAAGTTTCTACGACACATTTTTTAGGAAATCCTATAGAGGTTTTTTCAGGCTTATCCTGTTATATTCCGATTGAATCCGAATTGGATTTAAATAAATATTATCAGAGTTTAGGATGGAACCAAGCTTCCTCCTATTCGAAGTTATTCCATTGGATGCAATAATTTTTTCTATAATTACTATTGATTTTTAAGGAGTTCATATTTCTATATGGCTCCTTTCTAATAAATAAAAAGGGAGAATATTCAATTTGAATATTCTCCCTTTCCTTATAAATTTATCTAAGAATTAATCTTCTTCGTCATCATTGGCTCCGAATAAACCTAACTGACCATTATTATCTATTTGAATATCATCAGGGTTGGTAATTTCGAATGGAATATCATCCACTGGAGCGGATTTTTGTTCAGTTTTTTCCGTCGGTTCAGCTTTTGATTTTTCAGTTTCCTTTTCAGGGGTTGATTTTTCAGGTGCTGATTTTTCTACTTCGACCGGAGTTTCATGAGTTGTTGTTTCATTCAGGGCTGGTTGCTCCGTGATTGAAAGGTCTTTTTCATCCGAAAGAAGTTTGATTTTTTGTACTGTATGGAAAGAGAGCCTATTGCCTTGGGCTTTCATACCTTTGACATCAACAATCTCGGTTAACTCTTGCTCTAGATGCTCATGGGTTTGGGATTTTCCTTTAAGAATATCCAATGCGACCACTGGAGCATCATTGTTGGTCAAGAGGATGAGTTTGCTTTCCTCAGGAATAAATCGCACGCGTTTACCAACGGGGTTATCATCAAAATTGAATCTTTTGACGAAGTAGGTTCCAGTTTTGGTGTCTTGATGGATCGCTGTATAGATTTGCCCTGGGATAAATTTTTCGAGGCGAATCATTTTCTCATCGAAGTGATTATTCAAATCGAAGTTTGACAACTCGTAAGAACCATCATTTACGGCCATTAAAATTTTGTCATCGCCATCAAATTCACCAAGGAATTTTCCTCTATTATCTGCATTTAATCTTTTCAGGATATCATCATACCAGATTTTTCTTCCAGCAAGGGTAGATACGCCAGCGCTTTTGAAAGTGACTTTTTTCACTGGATATTTGCTGACAATATTTCCTTGGGAAGCACGCCCTTTAATGGCGATTTCAGCGAAGTCCATATCGAAGTTTAGCTTCCTCAATTTGGTATGCGGTTTAAGCTGGATATTGACAATTTCAGCTTCACCATTTGGATTGGCAGTAAAGTACAAGATTTTAGTTCCTTTACTTGATTTACCGATATCATAATCTTTATCTCGCGTTACTGCGGTTACCGAGAAACGTTTGATATAGCTGGTACCGGTTCCTCCGTCTTTGTAAATTGCATTGTATACGGTTCTTTCATCGCCTTTTTTGAAGACTGCGACATGGATAATGTCTTTACCCACGAAGATTTTGTCTTGTACTTTTACGACAGAATATTTTCCATCTGCTCTAAATACAATAATATCATCGATATCGGAACAATCAGAAACCAATTCATCTTTACGCATATTGGTACCGATGAATCCTTCTTCGCGATTTACATAAAGTTTAGCATTAGCCAAGGCTACTTGTGTTGCTTCAACCTTATCAAAAACACGTAATTCGGTTTTACGTTCTCTTCCTTTGCTATATTTTCCACGGATATACTCATACCATTTGATGGTATATTCGGTCAAGTTTCTCAGGTTCTTTTTAACTTCTTTTATTTCATCTTCGAGTGCTTTCATCTGATCGTCTGCTTTTTTAACGTCAAATCGGGTGATGCTACTCATTGGTTTGTCGATCAATCGTTTATAATCTTCCGCTGTAATTGGGCGATAGAATTGGTCGAAGAATGGGCTGAATAATTGATTTAAGACTTCTACTACGGTTTCAAAATCACCTGCGTTTTCATAATCAGCGTGCTTATACATTCCTTCTTGAATAAAGATTTTCAGCAAGGAGCTAAAGAATATCTTTTCTTGGAGTTCGTGTAATCTGATTTCAAGTTCTTGTTTCAACAAGCTCTTGGTTTGTTTTGTATTTTCGATCAAGATATCATTGACGCTCATAAAATGAGGTTTATTCTTCTTGATGACACAGGTATTTGGAGATATTGAGGTTTCACAGCCTGTAAAAGCGTATAGGGCATCAATTGTTACATCTGGAGAGATTCCAGGGGCAAGGTGGACGATGATTTCTACGAATTCGGCTGTATTATCTTCAATTTTTTTAATTTTTATTTTTCCTTTTTCATTGGCAGAGACAATGCTGTCGATCAATGAACCGGTTGTTGTTCCGAAGGGGATTTCTGTTATTGCGAGTGTTTTTTTGTCGCGTTCTTCGATTTTTGCACGCACGCGGATTTTTCCACCGCGTTGTCCTTCATTATACCCAGTTACATCGGCCATTCCTCCTGTTGGGAAGTCTGGATATATGGCTGGTCTTTCACCTTTTAAAACTTGGATGGAGCCATCGATAAGTTCGATGAAGTTGTGGGGCATAATTTTGGTTGCCAATCCTACGGCAATACCTTCAGCACCCTGAGCTAAGAGGAGCGGGAATTTTACGGGTAGTGTAATAGGTTCCTTATTACGGCCATCATAGCTTAATTGCCAATCTGTTGTATCGGGATTAAAGACGACTTCATTGGCAAATTTGGATAAACGCCCTTCAATATACCTTGGTGCGGCAGCAGAGTCTCCAGTAATGGGGTCTCCCCAGTTTCCTTGGCAGTCGATCAATAAATCCTTTTGTCCCAATTGTACCATGGCATCACCAATTGAAGCATCCCCATGGGGGTGATATTTCATGGTATTTCCAATGACATTTGCGGCCTTATTATACCGTCCGTCGTCCATTTCTTTAAGGGAATGGAGGATCCGACGTTGTACCGGTTTGAAGCCATCATTGATATGAGGCACTGCACGGTCCAATATTACATAAGAAGCATAATCCAGAAACCAATTTTCATATAGTCCCGACAAGGGGATAGTATTGCTTTGTTGGTCTTGATTTGGGTTTGAGTCGTTATTTTCTTCTATATCGTTGATTTCGTCACTCATGAACTTTTCCGTAAGATTTTGATGGGTTTACAGGAATGATTTCTGCAAACCTCGTAAAAATACGAAATTCATTTTATTTGTTTTATTTTTAGGATTATTCTACAATTTATTGAAACCATACTATGAGACACTTTATATTTCTATTGATTTTTTGTTTTTCCATTAACCTTCTTTTAGCTCAACAAGGGCAGTATGAATTGAAAGAAAATATTTCTTATGTTTCTTCTTCGGTAGATTCTTATAGCAAGGAGTGGTGCCAATTGGATGTTTATTATCCGAAGGACAAGAAAGATTTCACGACGATTTTATGGTTTCATGGGGGAGGTTTGACGGAGGGGAGAAAAGAAATTCCAGCTTACTTAAAGGATAAAGGGGTTGCTGTTATTGGCGTTGGTTATCGTTTGTCGCCTAAGGTGAAGGTTGAAGATATTATCAAAGATGCTGCAAAGGCTGTTCACTGGACCTTTGATCATATTTCAGAATTCGGAGGGAACAATAAAAAGATTGTTTTGTCGGGTCATTCCGCAGGGGGGTATTTGAATTTGATGCTGGCTTTAAACCCACGGTATTTGGCTGATGAGGGGATTAATGCGGATGATTTATTTGCTGTGGTCCCTTTTAGTGCGCAATGTATCAGTCATTTTACGGCTCGTTCAGAGCGTGGGATTGGCATCAACCAGCCTGTTGTGGATGAATATGCACCGCTTTATTGGGTTCGTAAGAACGAGGTTCCTATCAGCTTGATTACAGGAGATCGGGAGTTGGAAATGGTCGGTCGATATGAGGAGAATGCGTATTTAGCTCGGATGCTTAAGATCGTTGGTCATCCGGATGTGAAGCTCTTAGAATTGGATGGTTATGATCATGGGATGACGTATCCTGCTTTCCCACTATTACTTAAGGAAATTGAGCGTTTGAATAAATAAATAAACTCTTGTTTTGCTAATATTTTTAGTAATTTTGAATTATCTGATAATTGGAATTACTATGGATTTAGTTGATAGCAAGCGTTTTGTGGCTCATTTGGACTTAGATACGTTTTTTGTAAGCGTTGAGCGTTTGAAGAACAGTAAGTTCATTGGGAAGCCGTTGATTGTGGGTGGTATGAGTGATCGGGCGGTTGTTTCGGCCTGTAGTTATGAGACTCGGAAATTTGGGGTTCACAGTGCTATGCCGATGAAGCTGGCATTGCGTCTTTGTCCGCATGCGATTGTTGTTCGTGGGGATATGGATAGTTACAGTTATTATTCGAGAGTGGTGACGGATGTTGTTCGGGAAACGGTTCCTGTGATGGAGAAGGCTAGTGTTGATGAGTTTTATGTTGACTTGACTGGAGTTGATCGTTTTTTTGGTTGCAGTCAGTTTATGATAGATTTGAAGAGCAAGATTCAGAAGGAGAGTGGTCTACCGATCAGTTACGCTTTGGCTTCGAATAAGTTGATTAGTAAGGTTGCGACGGATGATGCGAAGCCTGATGGGAAGAAGGAGATTCTGCATGGATTAGAGAAGGATTATCTAGCGCCTTTGAAGATCCAACGGATGCCTGGAATTGGCGAGAAGACGAGTGTTCTTTTATTGCAGATGGGGGTTAGGACGATTAAGATTTTGAGTGAGATTCCGGTTCCGATGATGCATAATTTATTGGGAAAAAATGGGATTGATCTATCGAGGAAGGCAAATGGGATTGATCCTTCACCGATTATTCCATATTCTGAGCAGAAGAGCATTGGTACCGAGGAGACGTTTGTCCAGGATACGATTAATATGCAGTTTTTGAATAGTGAGTTGATTCGGATGACGGAGCGTTTGACGTTTCAGTTACGGAAGCAGGAGCGTTTGACGGGTTGTGTTACGGTGAAGCTACGGTATGCGAATTTTGATACGGTGAGTAAGCAAATGGTCATTTCCTATACAGCCTCAGATACTGTTTTGCTGAAGAAGGTCAAGGAGTTATTTGCGAAGCTATATGATCGGCGGATGTTGGTTCGATTAATTGGGGTTCGTTTCAGTCATTTGGTTCAGGGGTCTCAACAGATTAATTTATTTGAGGATACCGAAGAGGCGGTTCGTTTATATCAGGCGATGGACGCGATGCGTGCTCGATATGGCGATGAGGCGATCAAGCGGGCAATCTCTCTAAAAGAGATTAACAAGAAAGACCGTAGTCCGCATTTCTAATTTAATATGCTTTGGAATGCACTACTTTTAAAGAAGGTTTTCCGTAGGTAATATTTTGGAAGGTCTTAAAATATTGGGATGCCATAATTTCCCAGCTATAATTTTCGAGGCTAAACTTTTGATAAGACTTGGCCAAGAGCTGATATTTTTCAGGATCAGCTAAAATTTCATTGATTTGTTTTTTCCAGGCTCTCGGATTTTGGGAGGGGAGCAAGATTCCATTTTTTTCATATTGAATAGCATCTGTTATTCCTTCCATTGCGGAGGCAATAACGATTGTCCCTGCGAGTGAGGCTTCGAGGCAGACTAATCCAAAGCCTTCCATATCGCCATTTACATGAATATTAGGCATCAAGAATGCGTTAGCATGAGCAAGTAGGGATTGTAAATGAGGAAACGGGATTTTACCTAAATGTTTGACCCGGCTATTGATATTTTCCTGTTGAAGGAGTTTCCGGATTTCTCTTTCATCCGAAGGGTATCCTAAGAAGAGGGTGATCAAGTGATATGGTCCTTTTGGTAGTATACGGAGTATTTTTTCTATTCTGCTAGCTTTTTGGTTGAAGGGGCCAATCATGAGAAGTTGAAAGTCATCTGTCAAGGTTGGTACCACTTCTTTTAATAACCAGGAGAACCCTTTTCTTTTGACAGGTCGACCGAGGGTAAGCATAAATTTTTTATTGAAGTCGACTTGGGGATAATAGGATTTAATCTCCTCCAGGGGGAGGGGTTCAGCATGAGCTATATCATGGTCTACGCCATTTTTGATAACGGTGATCTTATGTTGAGCAATGCCACGTTGAATAGCAGCATTGGCTGTTGCGGAGCTTACGGCAATAATATGATCATATTCATTGAATCGGGTGAGGATTTTCTTCTGAAAATATTTCCAGGGGAATACCACATCGAGTCCATGGATGGTTACGACTCTTTTAAGATGCTTATACCCCGAGTGGAATAAAGCAAGAGAGGCAATAAGTCCATCATTGAAGTGAATTAATTGGATATTGGGATTAGCATGAATAATTTTCAAGATATTGCTATTGAGGTTCCAGAAAAAAGACAATAGGCTTTCCTGATCTTTTTGATATACCAGCATGTGCACCTGGGCTTGCGGGTTATTGCAAAAAGCATTAATTAGTTCAAAGGATTGTTTTTCCATTCCACCAGTTGCTGGTGGATACTTATGGCTAACAAATAATATTTCCATTTTGTAAAGTAGCGGTGTTTTTACTATCCTTTTTTATGAAAAGGTAAAGGATAAACCCGACTGCAATCCAGAATAACTGTCTTGTTCGACGTAGGATGGATGCTGATATCCAAACAGAGGCAGAGGTTATACCGATGATTTGGAGCATCATTTTATTTCCCAACTCTTCGAATCCCAATTGTCCTGGGACGAATGCAGCAGCGCTTTTGAAAACAATAATTCCCATATCGAGCAATAATCCATGCATAGGAAGGATATGGTAGCCAAGAAAAATAATAATGAGATAAAACTCTAGACTTCCAATGATCCAATGAATCCCTGCGAGGAAATAGGAATACCAAAAAGATTTGGGGTTGGCGCGATAAGCAGTTCTGATATTGAAAATAAGCTGAATAATCTTACTCTTTAGTTTTCCTATGAATGATTTTGGATTTTTTGTAAGGCGTTCAGGTGTTGATTCACCAAAGATGAGCCAATAAAAAAAGGCAAAATTTATAAAAATCAACAGGGCAATAAAGATATAGAATGGGATTCTGATGTTTTGAAGGGCCGCCATTCCGATTTGGGTATTGCTAAGCCATAAACAAGCCAATAGGAGCAGGAGAATTTGCGAGAGTACAAGGGTAATTCTAGAAGTTGCAACCGCGCTCAATGCCTTCTCTTTAGAGATTTCATAAGGTTTGAGCATTTCCGCTTTGAGGAGGTCACCCCCGAGAATGCTAGTGGGGTTGAATTGTCCGACCGTTTCACCGACTTGTCGAATCATAAAGAGTCTGAAGAGGCTTATTTTTTTGCGATCATCGGCTAGGCAGGTGTACCAAGACCAAGTTCCGAAGAAATAAGCTAAGAATGTGACTGCAATGAGGTAGACAAATTTATAGTTGATTTTATTGAGTTCTTCCTTTGTTGCTGAAAAATCGGTGTTAAGAATAAATACGGCGATAAATCCAAGGATCACCAGGATTAAAATAAGTTTAATTGTTTTTTTATTAATCCTTAGTTGTTGGCCCATGCCATAGAGTTTAGGGGTTCCGAAGCAAGTTCTTGGATATCGTCAAAATAGGTTTCAGCGAGTTTACCCCAGTCTAATTTTTTCACATAAGATAATCCTGCTTGTTGGAATTCTTGTTTGATGCTGTTGTCACTAAGTATTTTATGGATAAAATACACGTATTCGAGGGCATTGTTAGGCATACATTTGTAGCCAGTCCGACCATGTTCAATTAGGCTTGAACTACCCCCGCCATTGGCAATTACACAAGGCAATCCGGAAGCCATTGCTTCAATGACCACATTGCCATAGGTTTCAGAAGTGGAAGTAAAGAGAAATACATCCGATGAGGCGTATAATTTGGAAAGTTCTTCATGGTCTAATTTTCCCAGGAAGATTGCAGTAGGCATGAGGGCTTGGGCTTCTTCTTTGGCTGCACCATCACCAGCAATAATCAGGTTGTACTCGATATTAGACTTTTTGAGTTGCTGATAAATATCAATTAAGGTCTGCACATTTTTCTCCCATACTAATCGGCTGGCGAATAAGATGTTTGGTTTATCGTTGTTGCTGATCTTACGGATATAGTCTGAGTCGGCTTTTTCGGGATTAAATAATCGGAGGTCAATTCCGCGTTGCCATAAGGTAAGACGATCGGGTTGAATGCCGATTTCTTTCAGTTCATCCATGATATTATTTGCAGGGACATAAATTTTATGGCAACTATTATAGAATCTCAACATTGCTCTACGCATCCAATACTCAGCAGGTCTGATCAGAGAAGATAGGTTTCGGAGGTAATAAGCGATGTAAGAGATAAAATGGGTATGATAAATACTAATAATGGGGATATTCTTTTTTCTGGCGTATTTCATAGCGAAGAATCCCAAGAGGGATGGAGTTGCGATGTGGATAACGTCAGGGGCAAAATTATCTAGGGTTTCTTCGAGTTTCCACTTTGAAAGTTGTGGGACTGCGAAAGAGTAGTCGTCATTGATCGGGATTTTAAAGGTCGGGACCTGGTAAGACTGGTGCGTTCTGAAATTTTCAGGACCTTTTCCATAGATAAAAAGATAAGAAAATGCCGCGTGATCGATACGGTTTATGATTTGAAACATGGTCCTTGAGGCGCCATCGAAATCTTCAATTAGGATTTCCGAAAAAAAAGCAACTTTCTTCATTTAGAATTCAATTGTCTATCGGGTAAAAGTATTGTCTCAATATTTCCTTATTGCTAATTTCTTATTAAGCTATTGTGAATGAAATGTTTATGTTTAGTAAAGGCTTAACAGGTTGTAAACATTGAATCAACAAACCTTTAATATTGATTTAAGATTAGATTTAATTGTGTACGATAATTTTGTGATAGGATTTATGAATGATCGATATGTTAATCAACCTTCCTTATCCTCCAAAAAGTAGAGCGTGGCATTTCAGGTTTTTGGTACTGATGTCGGTTATATTTTCCCTTCTTTTTATTTTCAGTTATAAGCGCAGTAATGGTTCAAAGCCGAGTTTAATGGCTCCTACGTTGGAGTTGGAAAAAAGGCATTCTGGGGAATTGAGTTTATTGACGTATAATATTGCGGGTTTGCCTGAGCTGATTTCGAGTGCGGAGACCCCGCGAGCCTCGAGTATCCGGAGCATAGGCGAGCGGATCAACCGCTTTGATATAGTGAATGTTCAAGAAGATTTCAATTATAATTCCGAGTTATATTCATCGAATCTACATTTATTTCGGACGGAGAGTATGGGAGGAGTTCCATTTGGAGATGGCTTGAGTACCTTATCGAAATATCCGATTCGCGCGACGGAGCGCGTTGCCTGGAAGGATTGCAGTGGGAGTGATTGTTTGACGCCCAAGGGGTTTAGCTATACCCGATTAGAAATTGCGAAGGGCGTTTTTATCGATGTTTATAATGTGCATGCTACGGCTCAGGATAATCCGGTTGCAGTTTTGGCGAGGAAGAAGAACTTAAAGCAGCTACAGAGCTATATTGAAGGTAAATCGTCTTGTGAGGCATTGTTGATTATGGGTGATTTTAATTCACATTATGCTTTTGGAGAGGACCATGTAGTTTCCTTTCGTGAGGAGATGTCCTTGATTGACACTTGGGCATTGCTTCATAATCGGGGGATGATTCCAGGCATTGAGTTGAATTTTATGGCGAAGCATGCCTTGACGGTTACAGATTCATGCGAGAGCATAGATAAAATATATTTCCGGAATAGCGATCAGATTGTTTTTACGCCGAAAAAATATCAGGTTGAGCATGATTTATTCAGCACAGCAGCCGGGGAGCCCTTATCCGATCATTGTGCTATTTCGTTAAAGTTGGAATGGGAATTGACTGATTCATTGGGACATTCCGATCCTAATCCTGGTTTATAGTTTAGGAATTGGCGTTAAGATGTTGATAAGTAACAAAAACTTAATACAGAATTCCAGATTATATAATTTGAAGACAATACTTTTATTTCATATAAGTTAATAGATGACCATACTTTTTATACTTGCAGGGGTAATCATAGTTTTACTATTCATTTTTAAGGGCTTGAAGGGGAAATTGATTGAGGTAGCCATTCCACAGGAGGAGACGAGTTCAGAGCGTTTTTTACAGGGGGAGATTTCATTATTGACTTATAATATTGCGGGTTTGCCTCAGGGGATTTCTGCGGCGAAGCTACCGAGGAAGATAAGTATTGCGGATATTGGAGAGAAAGTTGCGCCCTATGATATTGTGAATGTTCAGGAAGATTTTAACTATAACAGTTCATTTTATTCTCGAAACTTACATCCTTATCGGACCCAAACGAAAGGTAAGATTCCTGTTGGGGATGGTTTAAATACTTTATCGAAATTTCCTATTATCGAGTACCGAAGGATTCCATGGCGTCATTGCAGTGGGCCTGATTGTTGGACGGTTAAGGGGTTTAGTTTTGCTCAGATTCAACTTGCGAATCAGGTTACGGTTGATGTTTATAATGTTCATGCCAATTCCAGTGATGTTGCCCGCGCAGCGCGAGCAAGGCGCGAGAACTTTCGTCAATTGGCAAACTATATCAATGAGCATTCAGTGGATCGGCCAGTTATTGTGATGGGAGATTTTAATGCCCATTATGCCTATAAGCGTGATAATTTACATGAGTTTCTATTGACTACAGGTTTGTCTGATGGTTGGGTTCAGTTTCTTCGGAAAGGAGTTTTTCCAGAGGTGATTCCCAAATTTATCGCGCAACATATGTTGAGTTTGAACAATGAGACTGAAAGTTTGGATAAGATATTTTATAGAAACAGTGCTCATTTGAAATTTCAGCCGATGGATTATCAGGTAGAGATCCAACATTTCACAAATACCGAAGGAGAAGCCCTTTCCGATCACCTTGCGGTTTCCATGCAATTGAATTGGACATGGGAAGATTAGGGGCATTAAAATTTGATTAACCATTAAATATATAACAGTGATCAGCTGAGAATTCCCTTTCTCAGCTTTTTTTATTTTAATTTTTTGGATAGAACTTAATTGTCAATGGCAGAGGGTAATTACATTCATTTTTTGGATTTATTCTGTGGGATTGGAGCATTTTAACTATTTAATATTGCTAATATTTTTAGTAAAATGATTTAAAAAATTCTTAATCTTGTAAAATGTTTTTGAATTGCAAGACTTGGTTTAGTTTTCATTATGGGACCTATCCTACGAAGGATTTGGTTGAGCGAGCGCAGTCCTTGGGAGTTAAGGCCATGGCCTTAACGAATATCAATAGTACTGCGGATTGTTGGGACTTTGTCTTGAAATGTCAGGAGGCGAGGATCAAGCCTATTTTGGGTGTAGAGATTCGGAATGAGAATGAGTTTTGCTATATACTTTTGGCGAAGAACAATGCGGGTTTATTGGTTATTCAGAGTTTTCTTTCGTTTTATAAGCAGCGGAAGTTGAATTTTCCAAAGAAGCTACCATTTGAGTCTGAGGATGTTTGGATTATTTATTCTTATGATGATCATCCAGTGATTGAGGATTTGGGTCGTCAGGAGTTAATAGGAATCCGGCAGGAGGATCTAAATAAATTAAATTGGCAAGAGGCATTATCAGCGGATTGTTGGGTTGTATTGCAGCCGGTTACCTATCAGGATAAGTCATATTATGATTTACATCGGATTTTAAGGGCCATTGCGAAGAACACCTTATTATCGAAGTTGACGAAGGATGATTATGCGCGGCCGAATGAGGTTTTAATCGATGAAGAGTCTTTGGTTTCCACTTTTGCGCGATTTCCATCCCTTATTAGCAGGACGATGGAGGTTGTGAAGAGCTGTTCGATTGAGATGGAATTTCATGTTGACAAGAACAAGAAGCATTTTACAGCGTCCCAGGAGGGGGATCATGAGTTATTGCGGAAGTTGGCTATCGAGGGTTGCAAGATTCGGTATGGACCAAAGAATAAACGGGCGATGGAGCGGGTAGAGAAGGAGTTGGGGATCATCAAGCAATCTGAGTTTAATTCCTATTTCTTAATAGTTTGGGATATGCTGCGATATGCTAATGAGCAGGGTTTTTATCATGTTGGTCGGGGGAGCGGGGCGAATTCTGTTGTTGCATATTGTTTACGGATTACGGATGTAGATCCGATTAAATTGGATCTTTATTTTGAGCGATTTTTGAATCCTAATCGGACTTCACCTCCGGATTTTGATATTGATTTCAGTTGGAAGGATCGGGATTCGATTTTTGAATATCTGTTTATGCGTTACGGGCGGCAGAATGTGTCATTATTGGGGATGTACAATACCTTTCAGCGGCGTGCGATTATTCGGGAATTGGGGAAGGTTTTTGGATTGCCGAAGGAGGAGATTGACGAGTTGGTTCATAAGCGGGAATGGAGTGCTGAGGATAAGATTCAGCGTTGGATTCAGAAATATGGTGCCATGTTGGTTGATTTTCCAAGTAATATAAGTGTTCATGCGGGGGGTGTATTGATTAGTGAGAAGCCCTTGAATGAGTATGGCGTATTGGAATTGCCGCCCAAGGGTTTTCTGACCTTGCATATGGATATGTTTGAGGCGGACCGGGTTGGCTTATTCAAGTTTGATATCCTGAGTCAACGTGGCTTAGGCCATATTAAGGATGCACTGGCATTGGTTCAACAAAATAAGGGCAAGCATATTGACATTCATCAGGTGGATCGATTTTTTGAAGATCCGAAACTGGCGGAGATGATCCGGAAAGCGGATACTATTGGCTGTTTTTATATCGAGAGTCCGGCTATGCGTCAGCTATTGGGTAAGTTAAAATGTTCAGATTATCTGACTTTAGTGGCTGCGAGTTCTATTATTCGGCCTGGTGTTGCGCAGTCGGGGATGATGAAACAATATATAGAGCGATATCATGATCGGGATAAGATTGAGTATCTACATCCAAAAATGATGGAGCTGCTGGCGGAGACTTTTGGGGTTATGGTTTATCAGGAGGATGTGATCAAGGTTGCGCATCATTTTGGGGGCATATCTTTGGAAGAGGCTGATATTCTACGGAGGGCAATGAGTGGCAAATATCGTTCAGAGAACAAGTTTGAATTGATGCGGGAGAAGTTCTTTGTGAATTGCCGGGCTCAAGGTTATGAGGAAGAGACGACGGCGGAGGTTTGGCGCCAAATGGAAAGTTTTGGGGGCTATTCCTTTGCCAAGGGGCACTCAGCCTCATTTGCAGTCGAGAGTTATCAGAGTCTTTATCTGAAGACCTATTATCCTTGTGAGTTTTATGTTGCAGTAATAAATAATTTCGGGGGCTTCTATCGGACGGAGTTTTACTTTCATGAGTTGCGGCGGAATGGGGGGGTAATTGAGCTTCCCTGCATGAACAACAGTGATTTTCTGACTAATATTCAAGACAACCAGGTTTTTGTGGGGTTTATTCATTTGCAAGGTCTCGAGCAGGAGTTTGCCCATAGGGTTGTAGAGGAGCGGCAAAGGAATGGCATATACAAGAATTTGAATGATGTGCTACAGCGTCTACATCCAGCACCTGAGCAGTTGAATATATTAATCCGAATTGGAGCCTTGCGTTTTACCGGTTTGGATAAGAAAACCCTGTTATGGGAAGCGAATTTCAGGAATAAAAGAACAGAAAAGGATGATCCCATTACCTTATTTGAAACTGAAGAGATCAAGTTTTCCTTGCCTGATTTCGAGAAGAACAGAATGGATGACCTACGGGATGAACTTGATTTACTAGGTTTTGTTGTTGGGGATTTTTATGAGTTATTGGATCCGATTCATTTGCAAGGAACGATACGGGTAAATCAATTAGATAGCCTTTTAGGGCAACAAGTAAAGATTGTGGGACGCTTAGTAACCATAAAAGAAACGCGTACGATCAAGAAGGAACGGATGAGTTTTGGTACTTTTTTAGATGTTGATGGGGACTGGTTGGATACGGTTCATTTTCCACCGACATTAAGACAATATCCATTTCAAGGGAGTGGGTTTTATGAGTTGCATGGTCGGGTGATGGAAGAGTTTGGAGTGTTTAGTATTGAGGTTTCTGCGATGCGGAAGCTAGGTTTTAATGTTGGGCAATAGATAAAAAATAGGCCTAAGGGGTGAAATTTCTTCGCTGCTTAGGCCTATTGCATATTATTTTTATTCTGTTTTTTTATCGTCGTCTTTTTTGTCGAACTCATCTTGGGGAAGATCTTCATAAGGAAGTTCTTCGGATTCATTGATTTCTTTATAGGTTACTTCGGTATGAGGAGTTTCATCGGGAGTATCGACATTGACATTGATATCCATTTCGATTTTTTTCTTGTTTTTAGGCATTCTAACGATTCCCCACTTCATCAGCAGTTCCTGTGTTGAATTTCGTTTAAGATGTAGTTTTTCAGGTTCGCCGATTAGGAATCCGAAGGCTTCCATATTCGGGTTAGCATCGAAGATGACCTTCAATGTTGCGATGAAAGGAAGGGCGATGATCAATCCTGCTAAACCAAATAGCATACCTCCCAACAAGATTCCGATGATTGCCATCAGCGGGTTAATGCTGACTTTTGATCCCACGATATTCGGGGTAATGATATTTCCTTCCAAGAATTGCACGACTTGAAACCAAGCAACCACACCAAGGGCATACAGGGCACTGTCTTTAGTTGCCAAAGCAAATAGGGCTGGTAAAATTGATCCAATAGCAATTCCAATATAAGGTAGAAGCATTAATAATGAAGCCAAAGATCCGAAGAACCAGGCATAATCAATTCCCAATGCCATTAATCCAACAGTATTTAAAACTGCTACAATTCCCATTACAGTAATTAATCCGACTAGGTAACTTTGAACTACCTCGTATATTTTATTCAGCACCTCATTGACTTTACTTTGAGGGGATGATTTGAAGGCTTTGAAGAAGAATTCGCGGAAGAAATCGCGATAGTATAGTAGGAAAAAGCTTAGTAGAGGAACTAGGATTGCGCTAGCCAGGATATTTCCGATGGATCCGAAGGTCGTGGAGATCATGCCGCCGGCATTTTCCATTGCTTTTTCACCTTGTTCACGGAGTTTTTCCATGACCTCTGTTCTTTCAATTCCGAATTGATTTTCGAGCCATTTTTGTCCACCTTCGAGAACGGACAATACCTTATCCGTAATTGCAGAGGCATCTTTTCCAATAAGGATACTTTCATAAACAATAAACCAAGACAGGCCTGAGATAATAGCAATGGCTACAATTACGGCCAAGATTGCTGAGAAGGCTTTTCCGAGGCGTATTCTTTCGAACAGACGGGCCAAGGGATAGAGGGATATTGAGATCAGGATTGAAAAGATCAGGGGTAATAATACGCCCTGGGTGACATACATTAGTGCTAAGATTAAGGCCAGAGCCATTAGGCTGGATGCAAGCTCAAAAGAATAAGGTCTCTTGGTTTGTTTGTTTTCCATATGATTGCTATAACAGGTTATTAGTTTTTTTGTTTTTTGAATTCCAATGTATCACGTAAAAAAATGCGAGTAAGATTATTATTGCATTTCCATAAAATATATACGGAATCCTCAGGATATGATCATGATAAATATAACCAGCAAATAATGCACCAAAACCGATACCAGCTTCCAGGGCGATGTACATTGTTGCCATTGCTTTTCCGCGGTACTGGGGAAGAGAAAGATCTATTGTCCAAGCATTGACTGCAGGGGAGAAGATTCCCGTTCCGATACCATATAAGCAGGCACCAATAACCAAGTGGGTGACACTATTTCCAAATCCAAGATAAAGGATTGAAATTGCAATCACAATCAAACCGACTTTCATCACTTTGATTCGTCCATACCGGTCGGCCACTTTTCCGGAAACAAATCTTATTCCGATGGATGCCAGGGTATAAGCGGTAAAGAAAAGTCCTTTGTTGCTAATGCCTAGATGTTCACTCCAATCGGGGATTAGAGTCAGGATTACTCCATAAGCGGTATAGGAAAGTAAAGTTACTACGGCAGCCGGTATTACACGGAATTCAATAATATCACGGCGCGATATTTTGAGCATTTCAGGGGAGAATCGTTTTTTATCCTTGAGGGTTTCTTTCATGTTCATCACGATGATGATCGAGAAGAATGCGAAAGCAGAGGAGCTATAGAACATCGTGTTGAGATCAAAATTTGATGCGATGTAACTACCGATTGCAGGTCCGACAGCACCACCGATGCTGAAGCATAACCCATGCATTCCCAGGGCTTCACCCCAGCGGTTGGACGGGATGATATCTGATATATAGGCGGATGTTGCGGTTGGTTTAAAGCCTGTCGAAAATCCATGTACGAGTCTAAGTAAGAAGAATCCAGAGACGCTGCTCAGGAAAGGGTATAAAAATCCGCAGATCACACAAACGGTAGAACCGATTGCCATTACAGGCACACGACCCCATTTATCAGTCAGTCGACCACTGAAAGGTCTAGAGATTCCGGCTGTTAAAGTAAAGAGAGCGATAATTAATCCTTTATGGGCGGCACCACCTAAAGAAGAGAGGTAATTTGGTAATTCTGGAATAATCATGTTAAAGCTAGCTGAGAAAAGTAGCGAGCTCAGGCAGAGCAGTCCAAACTGGAGGGTGTATAGAGGTTGTTCTTCGTTTTCTATTTTATCCATTTTTCTTTTCCATATTTTGTCGAGTCAATTCTGAACAAAATATTGTTGTTGCAACGGCGACATTTAATGATTCTGCATTTCCTACTCTTGGAATGGTGACGGCTTTGTCCACTTTTGGGATTAAGCTTTCGCGGATTCCATTTCCTTCATTTCCCATCATAATAAACCCTTCATCACCGAAATTGGTTTCATAGATGGATTCCCCATTCAATAAAGCTCCAAAAATTGGCATGTTGTTTTTGAGAATAAACTCTTCAAGGTCGAGATAGTGGATTTTTATTCTTGATAGCGAGCCCATGGTCGCTTGAACGACTTTAGGATTATAGGCATCGACCGTTCCAATTGAACAGATGATATTTTCGATTCCAAACCATTCTGCGGTTCGAATAATCGTTCCTAGATTTCCTGGATCTTGGACATCATCGAGGATCAAACTGTGTTTTCCTTTCAAATTCGTGAGGTGCAATTGGTCAAATTGGGGAATTTCTACCAATGCTAAAGCGCCCTGAGGGTTCTTTAATCCACTTATTTTATTAAACTCAGCATCTGTAAGTTCATCAAGTTTTATATTTTGCGGTATTTTGCCCAATTTTGCAGCGGCCTCAGCTGTCGCGAATATTTTACTTATCTTGTAGGAAGAATGTATAAATTCCAAAACGGATTTAATGCCTTCGACCACAAATAAGTTATGCTGAGTACGGAACTTTTTATGCTGCAATGAAGTAATTAGACTGATTTGAGCTTTTGACAACATGGGATGAATGACTAATAAAAGAAGTTTTTTATTTTTTGCAAGTATAACGTTTTTGTCGCTAATTATTGCGTCCTGTCGTTCAGCGAAATATCTGGATGATAATCAGTATTTGGTGACTGATGTTGATTTAAATGGTGTTACGCCTGAGTTAAAAGAGCCAGCGGGGCTTTATGTGGCTAATGAAATCCGTCCAAATTCTCCTCTATATCTTACTATTTATAATTTATTCAATACCCGAAACGGTCGATATAAAACTGAGAAAATCAAGAATGTGGGTGAGGCACCTAGGGTTCTAGATTCGGCAGTTGTGGAATTGTCTGCGACCCAAATTCAACGATTTTTACAAACAAAAGGTTACTTCAATGCGAAGGTAGAGCCGAAGATAGAGTTCAATAAAAAGAAGGCAAAGATTGATTTCAATGCTGACTTAGGAAACCCTTATACTGTTCGGGAAATCAGTCGCAATGTTCAGGATCCGGCGGTAGATTCCATTTATCAAGAGAAGGTAGTTCCGAATAGTTTATTAAAATCTGGCAAGCGCTATGATGCAGGAGATTTATACCTGGAGCGCGAGCGCTTATACACCCAGATGCGAGAGTCGGGCTACTATGATTATTTGCGGCAATATATGCGTACGGGAATTGACACAATTGGACTGCCAAATCAGGCTGATTTGTTGATTCAAGTGTCCAACAGGGAGGATTCTACTAAACATAAGATTTATTATATAGATAGCGTGTACTTCACCGTGGAGGCTGCAGATCCTGAATTAAAGCGGAATAATGAAGGGAAATATGACAGCTTGACCAAGATCTTCTATACCGATCAAACTGGTAATTTTAAGTTGAGACCCTTGTCGCGATATGCATTGTTAAGGACAGGGCACAAGTTCAATAGCCGTAATGAAGAATTATCCTATGACCGATTATATGAAATGAATGGATTTCGATCTGTGAAGATTAATTATGTTCAGAAAGACTCCAATAAGTTGGATGTTCACTATAATTTGGTTCCGCGTTCTGCCATGAGTAACCAAATAGAAGGGGAGTTTACCTTTAGTTCCGGGATGAGCGGATTCAACGTTGGAAATACTTTTTCCCATCGGAATGTATTTGGTGGTTCGGAAACTATCGAGGTCAAATTACGCTATGGGGTTTTATTTGATTCGAGGTTACCAGGAAATTTGGCGGATAAAATATTCAATAATGATTTTCAGGTGGGTGTAAACCTGTCGTTTCCAAGATTGCTTACCCCATTCAGGGTAAGGAGCGTTGGCCGATACGGATTGCCAAGGACCACTTTTTCATCCAGCTTACAGTTGTTTTTTCAAGATCAGACCTATGCAAACCGTTATTGGATCAATAGCTTGAATTATATTTGGTATCAAGCTGTCAATAAGATCCACAGCTTGACTCCAGTTGTTTTAGAGTATAGGCATGGGCAATTAAATGAAGAATTTAAGCAGAGTTTAAATGACCAGGGCTATGGCCTCTATGTTCGAAGCAATGACCGTAAGTATTTTGGATTGGGGGCACAATATGCCTATACCTATAATGCTCCGAAGCTGACCAGTAAGGAGAATTTCAGTTATTTCCGTGGAGCCTTGGATGTGAGTGGTAATTTGCTGGGATTGTTGGGGAATGTGATGAAATTTGAGCAAAATGAAGATGGTGAGAAGTTGATTTTTGGAGTTCCATTCCTGCAATATGTCAAAGGGGAGGTGGATTACAGATGGTATAGACATTTAGGCGGGAATAAGCAGTTTGTATTCCGTTTAAATTCAGGGATCGCAGTTCCATATGGAAATAATTCCTCATTGAATATGATCTTTGAGAAGAGTTTTTTTGCGGGGGGGATGAATGGGATTCGGGCCTGGCAGGTTAGAACGTTAGGTCCAGGGGGTTACAACCGCTCCTCCATCAATCCTGAATTTCGTGTAAACCTTCGTAACCTAGATCAATTAGGAGAGATCAAGATAGAGTCCAATGCGGAATTTCGGTTCCGGATGTTAAATAATTTCTTTGGTGCCAAATTAAATGGAGCGACCTTTTTGGATGCGGGAAACGTTTGGCGATTACGCGAAGACATTATCAATCCGAATGGAGAATTCCGAGGCGACAAATTCTTGTCACAGATAGCTTTAGGGACAGGATTTGGATTGCGAGTTGATTTGGATTACTTTATTATCCGCTTAGATGCGGGTTTGAAGTTAAAAGATCCACAATTTACAGGTTCAGACCAGTGGGTCATCAAGGATTTTTTCAATTCCAAGAAATTCAAACAAGATTACTATCAGACCAACTGGCCAGACAGATATAGTTTTATCCAATACAACTTCGGGGTAGGAATGCCTTTCTAGAAGAGTTCCTTCAAGCTCATAATACTACTTTCGATCAGTTGGCGAACATCCAAACCTTTGCTGTAGTTCAGGTAGAAATATACAGCGGCAATAATTAATAGTGTTATCAAGAATCGCTTGAACTTGTAGGCGATGTATAAAATCAGAAGAGGAAGAATAATCAATAAGAATCCACTGATTTTATAGGGTGTTATTCCTTTGTCGGTCACTCTCAAGAAGAAGAGTTTTCCTAAATCGGAGCCGGCGAATTTATGTTTGAAGAATACGAAGGTAGAAGATTCAATAGGGTTGCTTGTAACAGCGACACCATCAATAAATTTAAGATTTTGAGAAAAACCGTTGATAGTAAAATTGTAATCACCATTTACGGTGTTATCCGTTTTTTCGGCGGTATCAATTGCAATAATTGCCAGTTTACCATTCTGAGAAAGATTTTCTTTTACGGTAAAGTCCTTAATAATTGAGTTTTGCGCCAATGAAAATTGAGGCATAAGGTACATGATACCAAGGCATAAGTAAAGAAACCATCTGTTTTTCATGATGCAATGATACAAAAATGAATGGATTCTAGAAATGTCAGGAAATAAATTCAAGTTTATTAATTGCGGTTGTCTTCTTATCTTTGCTACCGTTATCAATAAAAAAGCATAATTATATGTTGCAATTAAATTACATCCGTGAAAATCGGGACCATGTAGTTGAGAGACTAAAAGTTAAGAATTTCAACGAGGTAGAATTGGTCGATCAGATCATTGCTTTAGACGAACAACGTCGTAAAACTCAAAATCAATCTGACTCTATTGCAGCCGAGGCAAATTCGTCCGCGAAGCAAATTGGGGACTTGATGCGTCAAGGTAAGAAAGAGGAAGCTGAAGCAATCAAATCGCGATCTGCATCATATAAGGAGCAAATCAAGGAACTAACAGAGACCTTGGATAAGGTTGAGAAGGAATTGCATGACAAGTTGATTCAATTACCGAATCTTCCATATAAAATGGTTCCACAAGGGTTAACACCTGAGGACAATGAGGTGGTTTTAGAAAATGGTTCTATTCCGCAATTGCCTGAAGGGGCATTGCCACATTGGGAACTGGCGGCGAAATACGATATCATCGATTTTGAATTAGGAACAAAAATCACGGGTGCTGGATTTCCAGTTTACAAAGGAAAAGGAGCTCGTTTACAACGTGGTTTGATAAACTTTTTCTTGGATGAGGCTGCGAAAATGGGCTATCGTGAGGTTCAAGTTCCAATTGTTGTAAATGAAGATTCAGCATATGCAACCGGACAATTGCCAGATAAAGAGGGGCAGATGTACCATGTTACAAATGATGATTTTTATTTAATTCCAACCGCAGAGGTTCCAATTACAAATATCTATCGTGATACAATTGTAAAAAGCGAAGACTTTCCAATCAGACATTGTGGTTATACACCTTGTTTCCGCCGAGAAGCAGGATCATACGGAGCACATGTTCGTGGCTTGAACAGGTTGCACCAATTTGATAAAGTAGAGCTGGTACAGATTGTAAATCCAGAGAAATCTTATGAAACTTTGGAAGAGATGAGTACTTATGTTCAATCATTATTGCAAAAATTAGGATTGCCATACCGTGTTTTACGTCTATGTGGTGGAGATATGAGCTTTACCTCAGCGATGACTTATGATATGGAAACTTATTCTGCAGCACAAGAGCGTTGGTTGGAGGTTTCTTCCGTTTCAAACTTCGAAACTTATCAAGCGAACCGTCTAAAAGTTCGTTTTAAAGGTGAAGATGGAAAAACGCAATTAGCACATACCTTAAACGGTTCTGCGCTTGCATTGCCAAGAATCGTAGCAACCCTATTAGAAAATAATCAAACCGAAAATGGAATTAAGATTCCAGAGGTACTAGTACCTTATGTAGGTTTTGAATATATCTCATAATAAGAAATCCCCTCCAAAAGAGGGGATTTTTTTATTTTAAGATGTGAGATATTAGATGTGAGATTTGAGATAGAATTGTTTAATATTCTTTATTTCTGATTTTATTAAAGAATGATTATATGATTCTAATTCATTGATTTTTTAATTTTAAATACTTTCATCGATTTCGTCATCCATTTCTTTTCTTGGTTCCATTCTCACCAAATATTGATCGTTGTCATCCTCGAAAAGAATTTGAACAACCCAATTCTCTTCGTGAGCAATTTTTATAAGGGTTTGTTGGTCAATATAGAGCCAATGAAAAGGTTTTCCCAGGTTGCCCTTGTATTCATATTGGAAATTGATTTCTCCAAAATAATGTTCGGGTCTAGGGATTCTATATTCTTCGTATAGGTAAGAAATATCGGAGCTATCAAAGATCAGTTGTCCTTTGCCAGTGAGGATCGATTTTGCATGTTGCAGGAGCTTTTTAAATCCATCAAGAGTTTCAGCGATTCCTATTCCATTCATTAAAAATAGCAGGGTGTCATATTTTTGATCCTTGAAGTCAAAGAAATCAGCATGGATAATATTCTTTACCCCACGTTTTTCCATGATTTTACAAGCTGTCTCAGAAATCTCCATGGCGTCAACCTCGAATCCTTTTTCCTGAAGATATAAGGCATGCACGCCTGCGCCAGCACCGACATCTAATACTTTGCCATCACATAGTGATAGCGCTATATATTCCAATTCAGGAATATCTTCTTCCTCACGAAAGAACACTTCAATAGGCATTTCCTCGATGTCCCCATAGCTGCTATGCAATAGGAGAGGTTCATTCAATTTGCCAAGCGCATGATAATCGTAGAGGGCTTCGCCATATACATCTCTATTCATGGCCATGGATATTTAAAAATCGTTTTGCCATTTTTATTTCTTCAGGATCACCGGTGTGCTTGTTAGGTTCATCAGAAAGTTTGATTACGGGAGTCCACTCGCCTTCATCAGGGAATGCTTCGGTCATTTTAATGACAATATTCATTCGAGAGAGACCTACATCATTGGTGAAGTCTGTTCCAATACCAAAGGAATGACCAATTTTGTCTTTGCTGAAATTGACAATTTTCACCACTTTTTCATAATCTAATCCATCGGAGAAGATGATAGTTTTAGTCAGTGGGTTAATGCCCTTGCCTTTGTAATGGTCGATTGTTTTTTGAGCAAATTCGATCGGATCGCCGCTATCATGTCTTACACCGTCAAATAATTTGCTTAGTTTTTTATCAAATTGCTTAAAGAATACTTCGGTGGTGTAAGTGTCTGAAAGGGCAATACCCAAGTCGCCCCGATATACGTCAGACCAATTTTCGAGACCTAAGAGATTGGCCATTTTATAGCCGTATTTAGCAGCATGAAACATAAACCATTCATGGGCATGAGTGCCGATAGGTTTGATATAGTATTTCATAGCAAAATGAACATTGCTAGTTCCAATAAATGTTTTAGAAGGATGTTCTTTCAATGCTTTAATCACCAGATTATGAACTGCGTAAGAATGTCTTCTCCTTGTTCCGAAGTCAGCGATGGTAATGTTGAGTTTATCATACTTGTCCATTTTGTCATTGACAATTTTCATGACTTCAGCATCATCAACTCGTTTTTGACCAGTCACCTCATAGTATGTTTCACAAATCAAAGCCATTAGCGGTACTTCCCAAAGAATGGTTCTATACCAGTAACCTTCGACTTTAACAGATAAGTTAGGTCCATCTTGGGTAATTGTTACTTCATCGGGGTCATAATGATAACCTTGAAGAAAATCAAAATAAGTAGGGTCGATATACGGACAAGTTTTGGCAAAGAAAGATTTCTCGGCGGCAGTAAGTTTTAGATTTGCCAATTGATTTACAGCTTCTCTTAGTTTTTCTGCAAAGCCTTCAGGGAATTGATGTTTTCCGCGGTTGATAAATTGATACCGAGCTTTCGCTTTCGGAAAGAGTTTCACAACAGCATATTGCATTGTGAACTTGTAAAAATCATTGTCTAAAATGGATGTAAGTTTCGCCATTTACTATAAAAATTATTCTTGTGCTTTATTGAAGTTAACAAAAAGGAGGCACAAAAATGCTTTTTTCTCTTTTACTAAACAAAAATGAAGGTTGATTTTAACTCAAAAAAAGAAGTTGAAAGGTTTTAGGAAATGAAGTGAAAATAAAAACGGTCCGTCAATCGACGGACCGTTTTAACAAATTGTTTCAACTAAATAAAAATTTATCCTCTATTTCCTCTTCCTGAACCACGTTCAGCACGTTGGCTGTTGGATGGTCTAGCTGAAGAACGAGATTCATTGGAGCTACGTTGAACTGAAGGACGGCTTTGAGGTCTTTCAGAAGAACGAGCTTGGAATACTCTATTTTGTGACCTAGATTCTTGTCTAGGTTGACGTTGTTCTCTTTGAGGAGCCGATTGTCTTGGTTGACTACGGTTCATTGATTCATTTCTAGAAGGTCTAGAACTACGGTTCATTGACTCGTTTCTAGCAGGTCTAGAGCTACGGTTCATGGATTCGTTTCTAGTAGGTCTAGAACTACGATTCATTGACTCGTTTCTAGTAGGTCTAGAGCTACGATTCATGGATTCGTTTCTAGAAGGACTAGAGCTACGGTTCATTGACTCGTTTCTAGTAGGTCTTGAACTACGATTCATTGACTCGTTTCTAGTAGGCCTAGAATTACGGTTCACGGATTCGTTTCTAGAGTTAGAACGGTCCATTGAAACTTGACCACGAGAAGTTGGTTGACGATCTCTAGTGCTGGTTCCTCTTTCTACTCTTCCAGAGCGAGAATTATTGCTATTTCCACGTTCGCCACGGGTTGAATTTCCACTTCCGATATGCATTTCACGTTGGCCGTTTGCATTTCTGGTAATTCTATAACCATTGTTGCTTCTTTCGCTATTTCCACGTCCAGAAGTTCTGCTGTTCTCTACGCGATTTGCTGGAGATCTGTCATTCGAACGGGTGTTACGCGAGTTTTCAAGGCGGCCACTTCTGCTAGTAACAGCGCGATCGTTGCGGTTATTTCGGTCAGGACGGTACATTGAAACTGAACTACGACTAACACGTGATGCCCCACGTCTATTATCGAAGTTTACATTTCTAACATCAACGCGTCTACCAATATGTCTTTCGATGTCGCGACGAGCGGGACCACCGTAATAACGATTGTTGTTTACAATATAGGTGTTATTGATGATTGTTGTGTTGTTATAGATATTACGACGACCATAAGACCAATGTCTATTTATATAACGATCATAGATTCGGTTCGTTGGAATAAATACCCATAAGTCAAGTGGCAATCCAATGCTCACATTTACACTTACACCAGGGCGCATAGGAGCCCAGCCGTAGTATCCACCACCGGTACGCCAATCTACCCAAGCAGGTCCCCATTCATATCCTGGAATCCATGCCCATCCTCTATGAGGTCTGTGAATCCAGCGACCATAATGGAATGGCGCCCATCCCCAGTCATAATTTGAAACCCAAGTGTTACCATATTCGGTCATTGTCCAATAACCATTAGAACCATAAGGTCTGAAATCATCATCTTCATCTGGATACCATACATTTCCATATTCATCATCATAGTCCCAGTCACCGTAAGGATCCAGTTCTTCATGAAAAACATCGAAATCGACATCATCATAACCTTGGGCAGCGGCAGGTTTCATGCTGAATAACCCAAGAAGCATTATTAGAAATGCGCTGTATATTGTGGATGTTTTCAAATTTTTCATATGTCAAAATGTTTATTTTTCACCATAATTTGTAGGTATGACATGAGGTTTTTAGGAAAGGTTTAATTGTATAATAATTTTGTCAAACTTTTTTGCTGTGAAGCTGTTTCTGCTAATATTGAACACAGTTTCCGTATGGATAATAGAAATTTTGTACATTTGCCACGAAATATTTCCGATTTCAATATTGAAGAAATACGATAATACAGATAGTTAATGGCTAAGAAAATTGAGTCCTTATTACTAGAGTTTGCGAAGATTCACCGCTTTCTGATGCGTTTTTTTCGCGAAGTGGTGAGCCCACCTTACGAGTTTAAAGAGATCATCAGACAGTGTTATGAAATTGGATGGAAATCCTTTCCTTTGATTAGTTTAACTGGATTTATTGTTGGTTTTGTATTTACCAAGCAGTCTAGGCCCTCATTGGAGGAGTTTGGAGCAGCATCTTGGCTACCAGCATTGATTTCAATCGCTATTGTTCGGGCCTTAGCACCATTGGTGACGGCTTTGATTGCATCTGGGAAAGTAGGTTCACAGATTGGAGCGGAACTGAGTTCCATGAATGTTACTGAACAGATCGATGCAATGGAAGTGTCTGGTACAAATCCATTTAAATTTCTGATTGTTAGTAGAATAATTGCTACAACTTTTATGATTCCTGTTTTATGTTTTTATGTAGCAGGGATTGGATTAGCAGGTGGATATTTGAGTATTATTTCAAAAGATCAATTAAGTATATTAAGTTTTATTACTCAAGTTTTTGAAGCCATTGCACCAAAAGATATTTTTGCAATGGTTTTCAGGGCTATTGTGTTCGGTTTTACAATTGGGTTTGTGAGTACTTATGTCGGTTATTATTCTTCGAAAGGTACAGAAGGTGTTGGTAAAGCAGCAAATAGTGCTGTAGTTGCTTCCATGTTTATTGTATTTATTGAGGAATTATTAATTGTTCAGGTTCTAGCATTAATGGGATAATCATTTATGGAACAGAAAAAACCAGTAGATATTAATTACGAAGACGTTGTTATCAATGTTGAGGGTGTAAGTAAGTCCTTTGGGGATTTGCATGTATTACGCAACGTTGATTTAAAATTATATAATGGCGAGAACTTGGTAGTCCTGGGGAGATCGGGTACAGGGAAATCTGTGTTGATCAAATTAATCTCCGGATTATTAAAACCTGATGCAGGGAATATTACTGTTCTAGGAGAGGTTGTCAATGAATTGAATGAGAAGGAATTGCGGGATTTACGTTTGAAAATAGGCTTTTCCTTTCAGAATAGTGCGTTATATGATAGTATGACTGTTCGTGAGAACCTTGAGTTTCCTTTGGTTAGGAATAAAAGAAATCTGACCAGGGCAGAAATCAACCGTGAGGTTGAAGATGTGTTAGATGGGGTGGGGTTGTTGAGGACTATTAATCAGATGCCTTCGGAGCTTTCCGGTGGACAAAGAAAACGGATAGGTATTGCTAGAACATTGATTCTGAGACCTGATATCATGATGTATGATGAACCAACAGCTGGATTGGATCCATTAACCTGTTTGGATATTAATACTTTGATTAATGAGGTTCAGGAACGATATAAAACATCCTCCATTATTATTACCCACGATTTAGCTTGTGCAAAGATGGTAGGTGATCGCGTGGCGATGTTATTGGAAGGTAAATTTGAACGAGTAGGTAAATTCTCAGAAATATTTGATACAGATGATGAGAGAGTTAAACCTTTTTATGATTATAATTTTATAGTATAACAGAATATATGGCAGCATCAGAGAGAAAACGATCGATTATAGTAGGGTTGTTTACCTTTATCGGGTTAATCATTTTAGTTGCAGGGATTTTAGTTATTGGAACTCAGCAAAACAAATTCTCTAAAAACTTGACCGTTACAACATATTTCAAAGATGTAAAAGGTTTGAAAGTTGGGAATAACGTTTGGTTTTCAGGGGTTAAAGTTGGTATTATCAAGGAGATAGGATTTGAAAGCGTTGAGAATGTGCGTGTGGTCATGAATGTGGAGGAGAAATCCAGCAAATTCATTCGTAAGGACGTGATTGCTACCCTGAGTTCAGATGGATTAATTGGTAATGCGATTATTAGTTTAGTTGGTGGGACCGAAGCTTACCCTCAGATTGAACATGGAGATGAGATCAAGTCTGGAGTTTCAGGTGGAATGGATGCGATGCTAGCCACCCTGCAAGTAAACAATGAGAACCTTGTGGAAATAACGAAAAACTTCGCAGCATTATCGAAGAATCTTCTAGAAGGAAAAGGTGCTGTTGGAGCGATGATGACCGATGAAACGATTGCTAATAACTTAAAACAGTCGGTTACAACATTAAATGGTACCATGACTCAAGCGAATCAAGCAGTTAATAACTTGGTTACTTTGACTAAGAAATTAAACAGCAATCAAGGATTAATTCATGAGTTATCCACTGATACTGCAGTATTCGCTAGTTTAAGAGAATCAGCGGCTCAATTGCAAGGAGTTACTCAAACAGCTTCAGCATTAATGGCTAATCTGAACCAAACTACTGAGCGTTTAAATGATAAGGACAATGCAATCGGGGTGTTGACCAACGATCCGGAGGCTGCAAATGAGATCAAGCAGATCTTAAGAAACTTGAACTTGAGCACTGAGAAATTGGATCAGAATATGGAGGCTTTACAAAGCAATTTCTTGTTAAGAGGTTTCTTCAAGAAAAAAGCAAAAGAAGAAGCAGCTGCAGCACAAGATTCAATCAAATAATTTCAAGAATTAAATAAAAAATTAAAAAGCGTCCATAGCAGACGCTTTTTTTATAATTAATATGAGTATTTCAGAAAAGGATGTTCTTTACGAAGACAACCATTTAATAGCGATCAATAAACGAGGTGGAGATATTGTCCAAGTCGATGTTTCAGGAGATGCATCCATGGAAGACATGTTGAAGGATTTTTTAGCCAAGAAATATAATAAGCCGAATGCAGCATTTTTAGGGGTAATCCATCGTTTGGACCGCCCGGTTAGTGGGATGATTTTATTTGCCAAAACCAGTAAAGGTTTGGACCGAATGAACCGATTATTTCATGACCGTAAGGTGGAGAAAACCTATTTGGCATTAGTTCGTGAAAAACCGAAACATCCTAAAGGAACACTTAAGAATTGGTTACTCAGGGATCGGAAGAAGATGATTACCAAGGCCTATGATCGTGAAGTAAAGAATGGAAGTTATGCGGAATTGAATTATGAGGTTGTTGGACAGTTAGATGGCTATTATTTGTTGAAGGTGAATCCGTTGACAGGTCGTACGCATCAAATTCGTAGCCAACTGGCTTATATGGGATGTCCGATTGTTGGAGACAACAAATACGGCTACCAACGTGGAAGCCATAGACGTACAATTTGTTTGCATTCTAGGTCTTTAAGTTTTGTTCATCCGATCAAAGAAGAAGCAATGATCATCAAGGCGCCATTGCCTGAAGATGGCTTCTGGGAGAAATTTAATGTCCTGATTAAAGGAAACATATAAGAAATTTAGGATAATTACGTTAACTTTGCGGTATGAGTATCATTCATAAATTCAGAATAAGTTTAATTGCTAGTCTATTGAGTATTATGCTTATGACTTTGCCTACTGTGAGTTCGGCTCAATGTGCGATGTGTACTTTGAATGCTGAGAATAGTACGCAAGAAGGCAATACCCAAGGGAAAGGTTTGAATGATGGTATTTTGTTTTTATTAGCAATGCCATTTATGATAGCCGCAGGGGTTGGATTTTTATGGTACAAAAAATTCAGAAACACGAGTGGTTCCAATTCTATGCACATGATAAAACAGATTGAGGAATAAAAAATGATTTCAAAATTTCAAGCTGTTTGTCAAAGTAAATGTCCAAAATGTAGAACTGGGAATATGTATTCTGGTTCAGCATATGGTTTATCAAAGCAGAAAATGCATGAATTTTGTCCACATTGTGGATTCAAATTCGAAATAGAGCCCGGCTATTTTTATGCAGCCATGTATGTAAGTTATGCATTTTCAGTTGCAGAAGTTTTGATGTTAGCCTTGGCTACAGCCTACTTTACAGGAAGTGAGTCCCCTTGGTTATATATCGCAGTTCTGTTCATTGCCATAATAATATTTGCTCCTTTTAATTACCGTTATTCAAGATTAGTATTATTGCACTACCTTTCTCCAAAGGTGTCTTTTGACCCAAAACTATATGGGGACAGAAAGAATAGTGCAAATTTAGGAGGTTAATTATGAGGGATATATTGCATGATGCTGTCAAAAAGGAATGCTTTTTCAACATGATGTGTGCTAATATAGTCCTGGAGTTTCTGAATAACCTGTTCTTTAATCATCTCAATTTCTTCTTCACTATTCAAAATGGTTTGAAGGCAATACGTTTGTCCTTCGTGTGGAGAATGCAGCATTTTTAATAATTTAATGGTATAGTCAGGGTTTTCATTTAATAACCCTTTCGTCCAATTGATTAATTCTTGATGTACAGAATCTTCTATGATGATGGATACGTTGTATAAAAACATAATTATTTAAACTTTTTTAATGCTGTAAAATTAAGGTTGCAAAAGGAACTTTACGGTATTTTTTTATAATATTTGATTAGAGTCTAAAAAAATAGAATGAATATTAATTACTTGTTCTCTGTTCTACTTATGTTGATTGCTTTATCGTCATGTAAACAAGAGCAGGCTGCACATGTACGTGTCCCTATTGAGGATTTTTTTGTAAAACCTGAAAGAACCTCTTTTAGACTGTCTCCTGATGGGAGTAAAGTTGCTTACCTTGGCGTACATGATCATTGTAAAAATATTTTTATTCTGGACTTAATAGAGCCGGATTCTTCAAAACAACTCACTTATCAGATCAACCTCAATGTCCAAAGTTTCTTTTGGCTGAATAATGATAAGATTATCTTCTCTAATACACAATCCCCAACAGATAGTTTAAGAATGTTTCAAATCAATGTGCGTACCGAAAAACGTCAGGCATTGTTTGAACCGAAGAAATCCAAGTTACGCTGGGTTTATCCAATCATTGAGAAAGACAGTAGTATTTTGGCAAGTATGAATTTGCGTGATTCTTCGCTTTTTGATCTCTATAGAATATATCTTAATGGGAAAAAGCCAGAATTGGTACATCGTAACCCTGGGAATGTCGTGAGCTGGATTGGTGCGCCAGATGCAGTAGTAAGGATGGCATTGACCAGCGATAGTGTTCAGGAGTCCATTCTATATCGAAATGCGGAAAACCAGCCTTTCAAGGAGGTCATGAAAAATGATTTTGAAACGGTGTTTATTCCGTTAGGCTTTGTTAAGAATTCTCAGAAAAATGTCTATGCCTTATCTAATCAGGAACGGGATAAATTAGCCTTGGTTGAATTTGATGTGGAAAAGGGAAAAGAAGTCCGAAATATCTATGAGAATGAATCAGGTGATTTAGGAGCTGAAGGATATTCTGCGAATCTGCAGGAAATGCTTTATGCCACTTCTTTCATCGATAAATACAAGAAAAATATCTTCAACGAAACCTATAAAGAGGTTTACAAAAAACTGAAAAAGAAATTTGACAAGTCTGAAATAGGCTTTTTGGATAGTGATAAAAGTTTGAATGGGTTCATCGTGAGGGTGTATAGTGATGTTCACCCGGGGGAGACCTATTATTACAATAAGGAAAAGGATGATCTACAATTGTTAAATGAGGAGAATCCGAAGTTGAAAGGGATGGAATTTAATCAGATGGAGGAAGTCGAATTTCTTTCACGTGATAATAAAACCATTCATGCCTATATTACTTATCCGAAGCATAAACGGAAGAATAGTCCGGTAGTCGTTTTGGTTCATGATGGTCCAAATCGGAGGTCTGAATGGGGCTTTGATCCAGAGGTGCAGTTTTTGGCTAACCGAGGTTATGCTGTTTTTCAGGTCAATTATCGTGGTTCCACAGGGTATGGTAAAGACTTCTGGACTGCAGGGTTTAAGGAATGGGGTGGCAAGATTCAATCGGATATCACGGATGGTGTGGCCTGGCTGATTCACCAAGGGATTGCTGATAAAGAAAAGATCGCAATTATGGGGACAGGTTTTGGCGGTTATTCAGCGCTTTATGCAGCGGCCTTTAATCCGTCTCTCTATAAATGCGCCATTTCCTCTTCAGGTTATAGTAATCTATTTACCTATTTTAGGGAAATCCCGCCGCACTTAAAGCACTATGTGCAATTGTTTTATAGAATCATTGGGAACCCGGAAACAGAACCAGAGCTTTTCCAAGCTATTTCCCCAATATTTCATGCTGATAAAGTGCGTATTCCCGTATTATTTTTCCAAGGAGGAAAAGATAAATATAGCTCAGTGACGGATGCTAATCAATTTGTTGGTAAATTGAAGAGCAATGAGATACCTGTACGATATATCTTCAAGAAGGAGGAAGGTAAGCGTTTTAGAAATGAAGAGAATATTGTGCAATATTACCAGGAGATTGAAAAATTTCTTGCCGGATACCTGAAGTAGACCATTATGGTAAAGAGAGCTAGTAAATACAGAAAAAACATCGGTTTATTAATAGCCTTTTTAGCCTTTTTGACTGTTTTGTATATCATTTCAGTTTTTTTGGCTAGGACCATGATGTCGAATTTTGTGGAATCCGAATTCTACAACCGTAAAGTCGATGTCTTCGATGCGACCTTAAAACCCTTCAACAGTTTCTTTAACAACGATATTTCTGAAGTTTCCAATTACCAAGGTTATTTGGATTCTACGCATGCCATCAATTATTCAGAGAATGTTCTGAGGAAGAATCCTTTTGTGGATGAAATCATTTTTTATGATGTTTTATTCACGAATCAAAATGCTGCCGTAAGAGGAGTTAGGCTTCAAAACCTATTTATTTATCCAAGATCTATTTTTTCATATAAGTTGGATAAAGAAAATAAATTGGTCAAAGAGAGTATTTCGGGGATGGAGAACCGATTAAATTCGGATGATTTCAATAATATGGCGATTAAGATGGTGAATTTCCTGGACGTCCTGGACGATTCTACCTCTTTAAGTGAAAATGATATTTATAGAATATTTTATAATACTGTACCTGGTAAGATAACTTATTTAAATATTCCAAGAGTAAATACCCTTCGTGCCTATAAATCTTTGATGGATGATACTACTTCTGTCACCACACCTGTAGCATTTGACCAGGATTTATTCGTTTATAAGGTCAATCCTCAAAAGATTAAAATTGTCAATAATCAACAGCGACTATTTGAAAGTATTAGGATAAAGGCTGTTGCTGATCCAAATGTGATGGAGGAAAAGGCCTATTTATCAACGGATATGCCTTTGCCAGGGGCTTTGTCGGATTATAAATTGCAGTTTGATTCCTCGGAACATTTTTTGAGAGGAGAAATAAATAGAAGATTTTTTCCTGTAGTATTGGGAGTTTCACTTTTATATTTAATTTTATTGTTAATTATTTATTTAATTTATAGGAATATTTCAATAAACAGTAGATTATTTCAGTTGCAATATGATTTTATTAACAACCTTACTCATGAGTTTAAAACACCAGTAAGTGTGATCAAGATTGCGGGAAATAATATTAGAAGTGCGGAGAAGATTAGTGATCAAGAGCGGGCGATGTATGGGAAGATCTTAGATCAGGAGGCGGATAAGCTAAATAATTTAATGAATAAACTCTTGTCTTTCACGCAGATAGAAAATAAATCGTTAAAATTCAAGGGAGAATACATTGATTTGAACAGTTTTTGCGAGGAAGTATTTGAGGCTACACGAATTAAGTATCCGGATTTAAACTTGACCCATCATATTGATGTGGATAGTAAAATGCATACTGATCCGGTTTTATTGAATTCCGTGTTCCAGAATTTAATTGATAATGCTTATAAATATTCCGAAGTTTCGAGAAAATTTATTGATATTAGTGTTCAACAATCCAAAAAACACTTCATTATGAAATTTAGTGATAAGGGGATTGGGATTAACAAAAATGAACTAAAGAATATATTTAAGAAATTCTATCGAGTAAAGAATCAATTTAATCAGGGTGGAAGTGTAGGGCTCGGATTAGCATTTTGTAAAGAGATTACCGAATTTATGGGGGGTGAGATTAAAGTGAGCAGTGAAGAGGGTGAAGGGACGACTTTTACTTTAAGCTTTCCCAAATAATGTTTAGAATACTATGAATAAAGATATAACTATTGCCGTTGTAGAAGATGATGATAACCTAAGGTTTTTGGTTAGTCACCGTCTGCAAACCGAGAATTTTCAAGTGATTCAATGCAGTGACGGTTTAGAAGCAGAAAAAATAATTCTGGATCAAAAACCTGATATCGTTCTATTGGATTGGATGCTGCCAGGAAAGGAAGGGATAGATGTATGTGAATCAGTTAGAAAATCTGGGTTTGAAAACATCATCATTATGATGACCGCAAAATCTCAAGACATCGATAAAATTGATGCATACAGCTATGGTGTAACTGATTATATCACCAAGCCATTCAATATGGATGTGTTAGTGGCCATGATTGAGAATAAGGTTCGTTTCTTTGTGCCTAAAACACAAAATGAAGTGTATCACTTTGGTGATACCGAACACCATCCGAATGTACACTCCTTAGTACGTGATGGCAAGAAAATCGAGCTTACCATCCTTGAAAACCGAATTTTATTGCACTTCCTTCAGAATAAAGGTCGCGATATTACTCGTGAGGAATTAATGGAGGTCGTTTGGGGTTATAGTTCAAATGTAAATACCCGTACATTAGACATGCACGTGGTGCGTTTAAGAAAGAAAATTGAGACCAATCCAGATAAACCTTACTACTTACAAACGGTTAGAGGATTGGGTTATAGATTCATCAATGAAGAGAATGAAGATGTAAGTTAGAAATTTGGTTTATTGAATTAAATTATATAACTTCGTCAGAAGAGCAAGACCATGTTGTCCTATTAGTGGATAGTGTGGTCTTGTCTTTTTTTTTGTTTATTAAAAAATTAGAAAACTATAAAAAGAGGGTAAAAGGTTAATATTATGGCAGAAGTAACTTATTACACAGAAGAAGGTCTAACAAAGCTAAGAGAAGAGCTACAATACCTAAAAACAGAAGGTCGTTCAAACATTGCTAAAGCGATTGCTGAAGCGAGAGATAAAGGTGATCTTTCTGAGAATGCAGAATATGATGCCGCGAAAGAAGCTCAAGGGCTACATGAAGCGAAGATTGCGAAATTAGAAGAAGTATTGGCATCTGCAAGAATCATAGATGAATCAAATCTAGATACTTCCAAAGTATTGGCATTATCATATGTGAAGATAAAGAACAAGAAGAACGGAGCGGTGATGTCCTATCAATTGGTATCTGAGACTGAGGCTGATTTAAAAGCAGGAAAGATCTCTGTTAAATCACCGATTGCCCAGGGTCTTTTAGGACTTCAGGTTGGCGATATCGCGACGGTTGACGTTCCTGCAGGACAGCTGGAGTTAGAAGTTTTGGAGATTTCAAGATAACGATATATAGGTTATGTGCGGTATGCCATAACCGCACTCATCTTAAAATTTATGAGCCCCTCAATCGAGGGGCTTTTTTTGTTTTTAGGGATTATCAATGGCTTTCATTTGATCATAAAGGTATTAGGATTCCAGGAAAAATTAAGAATTTGCCAATAATTGTCTGTTTTTAGTATTAAGAAATCATTAAATGTCACATTCAAGTTAAATCTTACGCTGTTATAGGGGCTATTTCCTGTTCATATCTGCACAAAATTATTATCTTTGTTTCTCACGAAATTGAACTATAGTTTATGTCAACCATATTCGCTAAAATCGTTGCAGGAGAAATTCCTGCCTATAAAGTTGCCGAGAGCAATGATTACTTAGCTTTTTTAGATGTAAATCCACTAACAGAAGGACATGTCCTAGTAATTCCCAAAAAAGAAACAGACTATATCTTTGATATTAATGACGAAGAATATATGGGAATGTGGGTTTTCGCTAAAATCGTAGCGCAAGGAATCAAACAAGCTTATCCATGTAAAAAAGTCGGTGTAGCTGTAGTAGGTTTAGAAGTTGCCCACGCTCATATTCACTTGATGCCTTTGAATCATGTTCATGACATGAACTTTGAAAAACCAAAGTTGAAACTTGCAGAGGAAACAATGAATACTATTGCAGACAATATTCGTGAAGCAATCTCAACAATAACAAACCCAGCTTAATTTCATTAGCGGGAAATATACTTAACTATGCAAGAATACTTGTTGTCTTTTCAACAATTGCTAGATGCTGAATATCTTTTAAGTCACGGTGGGTTCTACATCGTTTGTCTTATCGTTTTTGCCGAAACCGGTCTCTTCTTTGGATTCTTCCTTCCAGGAGATTATTTGCTGTTTTTAGCAGGTCTTTTCTGTGCCCTTCATAAAATAGATGTAGATATTGTTACACTTTATTTCGGGATATTAGGCGCCGGAATACTCGGTAACTTCGCAGGCTATTGGTTTGGCCATCGAACGGGTCCAATGCTATTTAAACGAAAGGATTCCATCCTTTTTAAACGCAAATATGTCATCATGGCGGAAGAGTTTTTCCAGAAATATGGCGGAACTGCATTAATAATTGGACGATTTGTACCCATAATTCGTACATTTGCACCGATATTTGCAGGTGTTGTACAGCTGAACTTCAGGAAGTTCGTCCTTTATAACATCTTGGGAGCATTATTATGGGTGTCTTTGTTAACACTAACTGGATACTATTTGGGCGTTAAATTCCCTTGGATTATTGACTATGTTGAATATATCATCGTCGGTCTAATCGTCATAGCATTCCTCCCAATTGCAATTGCACTACTTAAAAAGTGGTTGAAAAATAGAAAAACGAAAAACGAAATAAACAAACAGTAATTATTTAATGAGTACACAACATCCTTGGCATCAAGTGTCTCCTGGTGAGGACTTGCCTAACTCCGTAAATGCCATTATCGAAATTCCTAAAGGTTCTAAAGCGAAATACGAAATCGACAAAGACAGTGGTTTGATTAAATTAGACCGCGTTTTGTTCTCTTCTGTAATGTATCCTGCAAACTACGGATTCATTCCTCAAACTTATTGCGACGATAAAGACCCTTTGGATATCTTGGTTTTATGTTCAGTTGATGTTTACCCAATGTGTATGATCGAAGCCAAAGTTGTCGGTGTTATGCACATGATTGATAATGGTGAACAAGATGATAAAATCATTGCTGTAGCTAAACACGATATGTCTGTAAATTATATCAACGACTTATCTGAATTACCTCCTCATACAATGAAGGAAATCGTTCGCTTCTTCCAAGATTATAAAGCACTTGAAGGCAAAAATGTGACCATCGAAAATCTTTATGGCCGTGCTTATGCCCAAAATATCATCATGGAAAGTGTTGAACTTTACAATAAAGAAATTAGGACTAAGTAACCATTTTCATGGACCTCTCAATTTTATTGTCCCTGTTCTTAATGTTTTCCAGCCTTATTGGGCTAGGACAAGAACAGCACCCTTGGCATCAAGTTTCCCCTGGGAAAGATGTTCCAAATACTGTAACCGCAGTCATTGAAATCCCAAAAGGATCCAGAGGGAAATATGAAATTGACAAGGCGTCCGGAATGATTAAGTTGGATAGAGTTTTACATTCTTCAATGGTCTATCCTGCTAATTATGGTTTTATTCCACAAAGTTACTGTGGCGACAAAGATCCACTGGACATACTTGTGCTATGTTCAGTGGATCTTGTTCCTGCATCCCTAGTAGATGCTAAGGTCATTGGTGTGATGAGCATGACCGATTCTGGAGATCAAGATGATAAAATTATTGCCGTAGCTAAAAATGATATGGCCGTAAATTATATCAACGATATCTCCGAACTCCCTCCCCATACCATGAAAGAAATCGTGAACTTCTTTCAAGAGTATAAAAACCTTGAAGGAAAAAAAGTTATTATTAATAAATTAAGTAATCGAGCTATCGCTCAAAATGTTATATTAGAGAGTTTAGAATTGTACAAGAAAGAATTCGCTAATAAAAACCTAAATCATGGCAATTGATATTTTTTGGACTATCTTTTTAGTGCTTGCAAATGGTTTTTTCGTTGCAGCTGAATTCGCTATTGTTAAAGTCCGAGCCTCTCAAATAGAGCTGCAAGCTAAATCCGGAGGTAATGTAGCCAAAATGGCTAAAAACATTACTGAACATTTGGATGGCTACCTCGCAGCGACTCAATTAGGTATCACCCTGGCTTCCCTAGCACTTGGTTGGGTGGGTGAAGCCGTGATGACCAAAATTGTGCATCAGATCTTCGGAGTTTTCAGCATTGAACTTACTGGTAAATTAGCTACTAATCTAGGACACGTTCTTGCATTTAGTATCATTACCTTCTTACATATTGTTTTTGGTGAATTAGCACCTAAATCTATTGCGATCCAAAAACCCGTGGCTACTACAATGAAAGTGGCGCTTCCCCTTCAATTTTTCTATTACATCTTCAGACCTATAATCTGGTGTTTGAATGGCTTTGCAAATTTCCTTTTAAGATTAATCGGAATTCAAGTAAGTGCGCATGAAGCCAGCCACTCTTCTGAAGAATTACAATACCTTCTTGAGAAAGGTAAAGAAAGTGGTGCATTGAACAATGCAGAACATGAATTGATCAAGAATGTATTCGATTTCAATGAGCGGATCGTTAAGAATATCATGGTTCCTAGAACCAAGATCGTAGCGGTCGATAAAGATGATTCTGCTGAAGATTTTATCAATACTGTGACTGAAGAAGGATACTCACGTATTCCTATTTATGATGATAATATCGACCAAATTATCGGTGTTGTCCATACGAAGGATATCCTTCCTTTATTAGTTAAAGGAAAGGAAGTTGTTCTTAAGAATATCATGCGTAAGCCTTACTTTATCCCGGAAACGAAAAAAATCAATGACTTAATGACTGAGTTCCAACAAAAGAGAATTCAGATCGCATTTGTGCTTGATGAATTTGGTGGAACGGCAGGGATGGTGACCTTGGAGGATATTGTAGAAGAGTTAGTTGGAGAGATCCAGGATGAGTATGATGAAGAAACACCAGTTGTTGAGCAAATCTCTGAAACGGAGTTTATGGTAGACGCAGGTGCTAGTGTGCATGATGCCAATGGATATCTTCCTCTAGAATTACCAGAAAGTTCTGATTACGATACTGTAGCTGGATTGGTTTCTCATTTATTTGAGAAAATCCCTGATGTAGGCGACAGTACTGAAGAACTTGGTTATAGATTTACCATTATCAAAAAAACACAGCAAAATATTGAATTTGTAAAACTTGATCTTGTCGAAACTGCAAACGACGAGGACGAAGAATAATTATTGATATTGTGCATTTATTCTATACAGCTGATTTAAATCCCGAACGCAAATCTTATCAGCTTTCTGAAGAAGAAAGTAAGCATGCAGTCCGTGTATTGCGATTGAATCAAGGTGACAAAGTTCAACTCATTGATGGAGTAGGGGGATTCTATGAAGCTGAGATTTCAGATCCACATCCGAAAAGAACCCAATTAAATATTCTTTCCTATCAAGCCGAATTTCAGAAGCCGCAATATCATTTGCATATTGCTGTAGCTCCGACCAAAAATATTGATCGTATCGAATGGTTTTTGGAAAAAGCAACTGAAATCGGGATTCAAGAAATTACACCTATTATTTCCGAGCATTCTGAGCGCAAGGACGTAAAAACCGAACGATTGAACAAAGTAATCGTCTCCGCGATGAAACAGTCTCTTAAGGCTTATATGCCCGTTCTAAACGAAGCTACCTCCTTAGATTCCTTCCTGAAAAATATCGCTGACCAACAATCACTGAATAAAGCTATTGCTCATTGTGTTGAAGATCAAGATAAGAAGTTCCTTAATCAAGAATTTAAGCCTCATCAAAACTACCTTATCCTGATTGGCCCTGAAGGAGATTTCTCCCCATCAGAAATAGAAAAAGCCATTTCCGCAGGTTTTATTCCAGTTTCTCTAGGAGAAGCCAGATTACGCACAGAAACGGCTGCTTTATATGCATGCGCAGAAATTGCGCTTCTAAACCGTTAGTTTACTAATTCCGCATCAATAATTTGAATCTCGGCATTCCCTTTTAATGGCTCCGGATTAAATTTCATCTTGCCTTTGATCTTGATAGGTTCGTCCGTGAATTTAACAGTACCTTTTTTCATAAAAATCTCTACCATTGGCGGAATACCATTGGTACCACAAAATTGACATTGCGTGATCGGCAATACCGATAACATATAAGTACTGTGGTTTCTTCCACTTACCAATGGAACCATATAACCTGGTAAATCTACCACGGTGTTTTCCAATTTTTTTAATGCAGGTGGATAGGTGGGGGTATAAACTTTTTTATTTCCAACCGTCGAAACCTTATACATCATCTTATCAATGGCCTCCCAGGTGCTGTTCATCATTGGAGTATGATCCGGTACCTGAGCCTCACTGCTATAATTCCCAATCTGAGCCTTTGAAAAGCTCACTGTCATCATCAATACGAATACTGTAAATAAAATCTTCTTCATCATTACTTATTACCTAAAATGGTAGAAATTGTTGTGTTGTATGCTTTCACCGCAGGGATAATCGATGCAATTACACCAATCAAACAAGCAGTAAGCAAAATTAACCATTCTTTACTATAAATCTGGAATGCATGTATAAAGTCAGCACTTTGACTTGTTTGGGTGCTGATCAAATATAGTCCGATATGTCCAATCAATAATCCTAGAATCCCTCCGATACATGTTATTACTAATCCTTCGACAATCAGCATAGTGAATAGTTTAATCTTGCTGGCGCCTAAGGTCCGCATGATTGCAAGATCATATTTGCGGTCTTTCAATGCATTATATAAACTAATAAATACGCTCAAACCAGCGATGATCATAATTACGTAAGCCAAGATCTCCAAGGAGTCAATTCCAACCCCCATCAATGAAAATAGACGCGCTGTTTCTAATGCCGGCGATGCAGCTTGCATGCTTGTGGATTGGTTCACCAATTTAGGAACAACCCCAATGGCTGCAGGACTACTAAATTTTACCAATAAAGCAGTAATTTCTAATCCTTTATCTTGAACAATATCATCAGCAATACTTTTTACAAAGACATCCGATCTTGGTCGCTCGGTTACAAGACTATCTTCAGTAACCTGCGCTGATGGACTTGTTTGAGGAGTTTCGGCTTCATGCGCATGATCGTGGTCATGGTCCGCATGATCATGATCCTCATGTGAATGACCAGCCTCATGTTGATGATCATCGTGTTCATGACTATGGTCAGCATGGTCATGATCGTGATCTCCTTCTGCATGATCATGGTCATGATCGTGTTCTTCATGACCAATACCATGAATATCCCATACACTTTCCAAATTCGTCAACAACAGATTGTCAACAATGGATCCTGAGGGTTTTAATATACCTACTATCGTAAAAGGATGGTCTTCATGTACATGTGCATTTTCAGCCAAACCATGGGCGCCATGAACTTTATCACCTAGTTTTAATTTGTTTTTTCTAGCAGTTTCACTACCAATGACAACCTCATAACTTTTCCCCCATAATTTTCCTTCAGCAAGTTGCAATTCATACAGACCCATAAAACTGGTGTCAGTACCTACAATACGATGTCCTTTAAAATTATCTCCTAAGGAAATTGGAACTGCTTTCTCAATAAATGGATTCTGCATCAACTTTTCTGCCTCGGCCAGTTTGATGTTTCCTGTTGGGTTATCTACATGGTATAGCGAACTTAGAATTAATTGCAATGGGCTTCCTTTTGCACCCACCACTAAATCGACTTGCTTACTGTTATTATCCAGTTGTTTTTCAAAGGTATCGCTTGTAATATAGATACTGACCAAAATCGCAACGCCAAATGCAGTTAGGATGATACTTAACAAAGTGGATCCCCATTGTTGTGATATGTTTTTCCAAACTAATTGTAATGTATTCATCTTATTGAGCAGCTAATATATAGTTGTTTGTAAATTCATCCTTCAATCTCTTGTCGTGGGTCGATATTAATAAGGTACTGCCTTGTTCTTTCGCCAGTTCCTTGATTAATTCCACTACCAGAAAAGTATTTTTATCATCCAATGCAGCCGTTGGCTCATCAGCAATCAATAAAGCCGGTTTATTGATCAATGCTCTTGCAATGGCCACTCGTTGAACCTGACCTCGACTTAATTCATTCGGCTTGCGGTTTCCATAACCTCCAAGTTGTAATTTCTCCAACAAGGTTTGGATCGCTGAAGCATCCGTAGCAAGACCTGCCAAACTCTGAGCTAATTTGATATTTTCTGTTACATTTAAGTTTTTTAATAAATGAGCCTCCTGAAAAATAAATCCTAGGTTTTGCGCTCTGAATTTATCCAAATCACTCCCCGAAAGTTGGTATAAATTCTGACCCTTAATAATTACCTCGCCAGTTGTCGGTAAAGAAAATCCTGCAATTAGATTCAATAAAGTGGATTTCCCAGAACCTGAGTCCCCTAAAACTAGAGTATGCTCCTGGTCAGAAAGTTGTAAATCTTGAAAAGATAATTGGGGACCTTTTGGATATTGATACGATAAATTGGAAGTTTTTAATACAAAATCGCTCATAATATTTCTTTGTTGCAAAATAACACTAATTGTTGGCTAAAACCAATCTAAAGGGTAACAAATTGACTAATAGATGTCTTAACAATTAATTAACCAGAGACTAATATTAACATAATGGAGTGTTAATATTCACGTAACAATGCGATTATACTTTTGCAACATAATATTAACATAGTATGAATTGTATTAAAAAACTATTTTCATTGTTGGTCCTATGCTTAGGCGTATTAATGACTTATGCTCAGCAAGCACCATTTGGAGTAAAAGGAACGGTTGTCGACATCGAGTCTTACCAACCGCTGGCAGGTGTTACAGTAACAATTGCTAACTCCCAATTAGGAACAACTACCAATGACAAGGGAGAATTTTACATCCCGCTACCTAGTGATAAATCTGCAGAATACCTAATTCGTGCAACTCTAATGGGCTACGATGCCCAAGAACTTAATTTTACCCTTCAATCCAACGACACTGAGTTCTTGTCTTTTGCACTTAAAAATGTAGATGCCGTTATCGAAGAAGTCGTGGTAACTAGACGCCGTGAGAAATTCACTGAATTGGCGCTATTGGAAGAAAGAAAAAAATCAAACCTGATGATTGAGTCCATTGGAGCTCAAGAACTTTCTAGAAAAGGTGTTAGCGATGCAAGGGCAGCATTGACTAAAATGGCCGGTGTTTCTAGACAAGAAGGTGTAAGAAACGTATTGGTACGTGGTTTAGGAGATCGTTATAACTCAACTTCCCTAAATGGTTTGCCTTTGCCTTCTGAAAATCCATTGTATAAAAACGTTTCCCTTGATTTCTTTGGTACTGATGTGATCCAAAATATCAATGTGAACAAAACCTTTAACCCGACTATCTCTGGTGATGTAGCAGGTGCAAATATTGATATCTTCACCAAAGAGGCTACTGGAAACAGCTTTGAGATCGGAATTTCGGGTGGTGGTAACTCTCAAACAATCGGTCAGGATAATTTCCGTAGAATTGATGGAACAAACTGGTTCGGAACTCTTCCTGCTGGATCTAAACCTCCACTTACTGATTTGAATACTTATGGTTTCCAAAATGCTTGGACTCCTTCCCCAATCAAAAACTTGATTAACTCGGGAATCAAGCTAGCAGCAAATAAAAGATTCTTGATTAATAATAATCCTTTAAGCGTATTCTTTACAGCTGGAATGGAAAGTAAATACCGCTTCTATGAAGGTAAATTCCAAGCGGCAAATAACGAAGGTAAACTGTATTTAGATAAAGATTATTCATCGAATGAATACAATGTATCACAAAACGGTATGTTGAATGTTCGTTACACTTGGAATAATAGTTACGTAAGCTACAATTCACTTTATATCCATGACCAAACTCAAACTATTTGGGATATGTTCGGTATGGGTGAAAATGAATTAGAAGGTGATAAAGAATTAAACAGAAGACAACAAATAAATGATAACCATTTATTTGTAAACCAATTACTTTCAAGATTACACCTTTCAGAAAAACTTTCTGCTGATTTAGGATTAGGATTTAACTATACCATCGGTAATGAGCCTGATCGTAGAAGTAACAAGCTATTATTCAGAAATGATAAATATGCTTTCCACACTAGTTCTGCAAATAGCAATGAAAGATTCTATTCTTACATGAATGAAAAAGGGTTGACTGCAAAAGCGATCTTATCTTACAAATTAGGTGATAATCAAGATTTTGAAAGAAAAATTGACTTCGGTTATAACGGTAATATTGTAAAGAGAGATTTTAAAGCAACCATCTATACCTTCAAATTAACCCCTCCTTATCCTGAGACAGCTGATATCAATGGGTTAGACAACTTCTTTACACAAGAAAATCTTGGAACTAAATACAATATCGAAACTGGACGTGGTAGAAGTAATGTGGATCCTTTCTATTACTTAGGAAATAAAGATGTTCATTCTGCATTGGCGAATTTGACTTACCAATTCGATGAGAAATTTACAGCATTGGTTGGTCTTCGTTTCGACAAAGTCAAACAAACTGTTACATACAATACCAACGTTGGTAATAGCGACGTGAATGGTCCTTCTATTATAGACAAGAACTACTTATTACCTAGTTTGAACCTTAAATATAGTTTAACGGATAAGATGATCTTGAGAGCTTCAGGAAGTCAATCCTATATCTTACCTCAATTTATCGAGATTGCGCCAATGCTTTATAATGGTCAAAACATTACAACCCAAGGTAATAGTAACTTAGTTCCTTCGGAAGTAATCAATGCTGACTTAAAATGGGAATTATACCCAGGTGCCGGTGACCTAGTTTCAGTAGGTGTATTCTATAAACATATCAAGAACCCAATCTCGAGAATTCAAATCTTCTCTGCTGGTAACCCATTTACATTTGCTAATACAGGTAGCCAAGCAACAGTATTAGGTGCTGAGTTAGAAGTTAAAAAAGACTTATTACGTACGGCTGGTGACTTTGGTGAAAATGTTCTTTCAGCAGGCTTGAATTTCTCATACCTATACTCTAAACAAAAATTAGATTACTCTTTCGCAAGATTTGAAAGTACCGAAGATATGTTGGAAGGTGCTTCTCCAATCCTAGTGAATGCAGATATCTCGTATAAAGCGTATTTCAAAAACTTTGATTTACAACCAACCCTAGTCTTGAACTACTTCTCTGACCGTATTTATGCATTGGGAACCAATGGCTATAAAAACGTAATGGAAAAAGGATATCCAACCCTTGATTTCGTAATGAATGGTACAATCAACAAGAAATTTGGAATCAATATTAAAGCAGAAAACATCTTAAATCCTGAAAGACAATACAATCGTGAATTCGCAAATGGTGCTCCAAGTATCCTTGTCGAAAGTTTCAAACGTGGAATTGATTTCAGCGCAGGTGTATCTTATAAATTTTAACAATAAATTAATAAATAACTAACATAAAGGTTAATCCATAGCGGTTTCTTTGTGTAGAAATTAAAAGATTATGAAGACAAAATTATTCTCAATTTTAGCAGCTAGCGCTCTAGCATTTACAGCTTGTTCAACTGACAACACAGTTAAGCCAATTGACAAGAAAGGAGAAGAAAACCTAATCGGTAAAATCACTAAAAACACAACTTTAGATGCGAATATCGAGTACACAATGACAGGAGCGGTATATGTTCAAGATGGAGTAACTTTAACTATCCCTGCAGGTACAGTAATTAAAGCATTAGATGGTGGTACTGACGTTTACTTAATGGTTGAACGTGGTGGAAAGATCATGGCTAATGGTACTGCTGACAAACCAATCGTATTTACTTCTAAAGCAGCAAAACCTAAAGAAGGTGATTGGGGTGGTGTATTAATCAATGGTAAGGCTCCTATCTCAGGTGATGCTGGTAAAGTTACAGAAAACAATGCCGAAATCGGTGAAGCATTCAAATATGGTGGTAGTGTAGTGGATGATAACTCAGGTATTCTTAACTATGTTAGAATTGAATATACTGGTGCACGTATTTCTGAAGAAAAAGAACACAACGGTCTTACTTTAAACGGTGTTGGTAACAAAACTACTTTATCAAACATCTACCTAGCTTACGGTGATGATGATGCAATCGAATTCTTCGGTGGTTCAGTAAATGCTACGAACATCCTAGTGGTTAACTGTACTGATGATATGTTCGACTTCACTGAAGGTTATTCAGGAACTGTGAAAAACGTTTATGGTATCCGTGAGGAAGGTTACTTACCTGTAACTGTTGACCCTCGTGGTATCGAAGCTGATGGTAACATGGATGGTAAGGCTCCAACCCATGTAAACCAATCAAACTTCAAAGTTGATGGTATTACAATTATCAACAATGCTCCAGGTCTTGGTGCTAACTTAACAATGCACGATGTATTCAAAATCAGAAGAGGTGCTAAAGCTACAATTACGAATGCTTTCGTGAAATTTGGTCCTAAAACTAATGTCCTTGATGATAAAGGTGCAGTAGTGGTTGACTTAGCTGATTACACTGACAAAAACGGTGATGCAGCTGCTGGAACTTCTATTGAATATACTATTGTTAAAGAAAACAACCTTGACAAAGCTAAAGTAAAAACAGTTGCTGGAACTACTGCTACAGCAAAAGACGGTTTAAAAGGTGCTGATGTATCAGCATTCGGATGGACTAAATACAAGTTTTAATCAAAGAAAAAATAGTTTATCAAATACAATTAGGACTGCCATTTATGGCAGTCCTTTTTTTTTGTATGGTCGGGAGCTTAATTAATCAAAGATTATCGAGATCTTAACTATTATAAGGTTATTGCACACAAACTTCATATATATAAAAAAATCCTGAGGCGGGGAACCTCAGGATTTCTAACTAACCAATTATTAACCTAAATTATGAAATTTTTACTCTTTTACTCTGTTTGTACTATAATAACGCAAAGCATATGCCGATTGTATTTCTACCTATTGCTATTAACATCTTTTAACAATCCCGTTAGAATTCCATGACAAAAACCTTCCCCAAAGACTTTCAGCTAACAAATCCTCACATTCTGCCCCAGAAAAATAAATCCCCCTGTCAGTAAAACTGTCCTATAACAATTATTACCTATCCCCATCAATCAGTATCTGAATCAACATCTATCCCATCTAGACCCATCCCATCAATAAGGATCCCATCAACAACTTTCTACAAAAATTAATGCTATTAATTTCTAATCTCTTATTAAACCAACCCCAAATATTAATCTCCATACAATCCCCATCCCCCAAAAAGATATTTAAATCAGCAAACCAGCAATTATAATCCATACAATTACCCCTGCCCTAGAATAATCCATGATTAACCCCAATAAAAGAGTAAAAAACCATCCCAAAACAAAAATGGTTTAAGAGATTCAACCCCTAAACCATTTCTATTATTTCTTATATTTTGACTGTATAATCAATTCAATCCCTAAAACTACTCGCCCGCCATAAGTCTAAATACTAAATACTAAATACTTTACTACTACGCTTGCGTTTCATGTTTATGTCTAAACAAAACTGCAAATAGAATAGCAATTACGAGTGTGTATAAAGCAAAGGCTAGCCAGATATGATGCCAATCTTTCAAGTGGATCACCTGATCAAAGATTCCATTGCTTACAGAGACCCCTCTGGAAGTAATGAAATTTTGGAGACTACTGTTATCGGCTGTAGTATCTAAAAATTGAGCCAAAGAAGAGCTGTCAGTAAACGATAGGGTGTAAAACCTATCGATGATCCATCCCGATACCCAAGAGCCAAAAACCGCACCAAAACCGTTCGTCATCATCATGAACAAGCCTTGAGCCGAAGAACGAATTTTGTTATTGGTATTGGTCTCCACAAATAAGGAACCTGAGATATTGAAAAAGTCAAATGCCATCCCATAGACCACACAGGAAAGAATAATCATCCATAAACCTGATGAAGGATTTCCATAAGCGAACAATCCAAAGCGAAACACCCAGGCAACCATTGCAATCAGCATAACCTGCTTGATTCCGAATTTCTTCAAGAAGAATGGAATAGCAAGGATGAACAAGGTTTCTGAAATCTGGGAAATCGACATAATGATTGTCGAATATTTAACAACGAAGGAGTCTACGTATTTAGGGAAAAACTTGAATTCGTCCAAAAATACATCTCCATAGGCATTTGTAAGTTGCAATGCTGCTCCTAGAAACATGGAAAAAACAAAGAACATGGCCATTTTGAAATTGCCGAAAAGTTTGAATGCTTCCAAGCCCAACAATTCCGATATACTGGCATTTTCTTTAATATTTCTTTGAGGAGGACATTTAGGCAGGTTGAAAATCGAATAGATTCCCAATAGGATGGAACCTCCGGCAGCAATATAGAATTGACCTTCGGTTGCTTTACTGCCACTTAGGTTGGTCATCCACATCGCTGCGATAAATCCAACTGTTCCCCAAACCCGAATAGGAGGGAAGGCTTTAATCAAGTCGTAATTCCCTTGATTTAATGCGGTATAAGCAATGGAGTTGGATAAGGCCAGCGTAGGCATATAACAACACATGCTTAATAACATGACCGTGAAGAAGGAACTAGGATCCTGGACTTGCGCCAGATAAATCAAACATGCGGCATACAGCAAGTGTAGAGCAACATATAATTTTTCTGCATTGATCCAGCGGTCCGCAATGATTCCCATCAGCGTAGGCATGAATAATGATGCAATCCCCATGGTTGAGAAAATAGCACCAAACTCGGTCCCTCCCCAATTTTTAGTCCCAAACCAATAGTTTGCAATTGTAATCAACCATGCTCCCCAAACGAAAAATTGTAGGAAGTTCATGATTGTTAACCTCAGTTTAATTGACATCGTATTTTTGTTATGGATGTTTTAGGTAGAAATTATGATTTTCGCTTTTCTATTTCGTCCCTAATTTTGGCAGCTGTCTCGTATTGTTCATTCTCGATAGCCTTTTCTAGGGTTTTTTCAAGTTGTTCCAGCGTTAATGAGGCGTAGGGTGATGGTTTGTTCTTTGCTGGTTCTTTTTCTTTCTCTTTTTCTTTTTCAACACTTTCGTGTTCTTTCTCCTCGCTTGGATTTTCAGTTTGTTTGTAATTTCCAACGTTCTCAATGTTCTCCAAAAAGGCAAAATCATTGCCCTCAATGACAATACCAGCTGTATTCATGATGAAATCGTAGGTATAAATTGGACATTCAAAGCGTACAGCCAAAGCTACTGCGTCAGAAGTCCGTGCATCGATTTCGGAGGTTTGCTCGCCATCGGTACAGATTAATTTGGCAAAGAAAATTCCATCTACCAGGTTATAAATCAGTACTTCTTCGAGTTTTATTTTGAAAGTTTCTGCAAATGATTTGAATAAATCATGCGTTAGTGGCCTGCTAGGAGTCATTTTTTCAATTTCTACGGCAATGGATTGAGCCTCAAAACCACCAATGATAACAGGTAGTCTACGGTTTCCTCCTACCTCTCCTAGGACAAGAGCGTATGCTCCTGACTGCGTCTGGCTATAGGATAAGCCTACGATATCTAACTTGATTTTCTTCATCGATAACACGTTAACGTGATTACAAAGATGGGAATATTAACAGCAAAAAAAAAGTGACCCTGCGTTTTTTTAGGCAAGGCCACTCGTTCATTGTTTAGTTATTCCTAGTTGTTTTTAATGTTTTTAATCGCTTCTGTCAACTTGGGTACGATTTCAAACGCGTCCCCAACAATCCCATAATCCGCAACCTTAAAGAAGGGTGCCTCCGGATCTTTGTTGATTACTACGATGTTTTTCGACGAGCTAACCCCAGCTAAATGCTGAATCGCTCCTGAAATACCAATTGCAATATACAAATTTGGACTTACAACAATTCCTGTCTGTCCTACGTGCTCTGAATGTGGTCTCCAACCTGCATCGGAAACTGGTTTTGAACATGCTGTAGCTGCACCTAATACTTCCGCCAATTCCTCGATCATCCCCCAGTTCTCAGGACCTTTCATCCCTCTACCTGCTGATACAACAATCTCTGCCTCGGGTAATGAAATCTTATCCGTTGCACGAACAATCTCCTTAACCATAACATTAAAGTCTTGATCCTGTAATTCTGGAGTGAAATCAACGATTTCTACTGACCCTGCATTTTCCTTCAATTCAAAGGCATTCGGGTTTACAGCAATTACCTTAACAGCTGAACTGATGACCTCTGTTGCAAATGCTTTATTTGAAAACGCAGTTTTCTTAACTTCCATTTGCTCTCCATTGAAGGTAGGTAAGTTAATCGCTCCGTCCGCAAATCCAGCATCTAATTTCGCAGCAACTCTCGGTCCCAATCCTTTTCCGCTGAAGGAGTTTGAAAGCACTACCACTTTGGCGCCCTCCTGCTTCGCTGCCGATGCAATGATCGAAGCGTAAGCTTTATTTACAAAACTCTTTAATTTATCTTGATTAGCATCCAACACTTTGGACACTCCGTATTTTCCTAGTTTTTCCAACTCTGATTTCTCTACATTTCCAATGGAAAGTGCAGTCACAGAATCGCCTGACTGATCAGCAATTGCTTTTGCATAAGATGCAACCTCAAATGCTGATTTCTTTAATACTCCATCTGTATTTTCAATATATACTAAAATTGCCATGATAATTTCTTAAGGATAAATGAATTAAATAACTTTTGCTTCACTGTGTAATAATTGAACCAATTGGTCCACATCTTCCACTAATTTCACTGCACCACGTGGAGCAGGGGATTCAAATTTCGAAATGCTTGATAATTCATTCACCGTGATCGGCTCTATTACCTGCAAAGGTTTTGTTCTTGCGCCCATGATACCACGCATATTTGGAATCTTTGGCTCCGCAACGCCTTCTGCTGTACCTACTACAACTGGCAAGGATACTGTTAATACTTCCTTACCACCTTCGATTTCTCTATCGATGGTTGCATTGTTGTCTTGGATATCTAATTTCTTCGCAATCGAAACTGAAGGTAAATTCAATAATTCACCTAATAAGGCAGCAACCTGCGCACCGTTATAATCTATGGATTCACGACCCGTTAAGATCAAATCAAAATTCTGCTCCTTAGCATAATTGGCAATCTGGTTGGCCACAAACCATGCATCTCTAGGCTGTGAGTTAATGCGAACCGCATCATCAGCACCAATAGCCAATGCCTTTCTAATCGTAGGCTCTGTACTCGCATCGCCAACATTGATTACTGTCACAGTGCCTTTTCCGCCCTCTGCCAACTCAACTGCCTTGGATAAAGCAATCTCATCATATGGATTAATGATATACTGAATACCATTACTATTAAAAACTGTATTATCGTTGCTGAATGTTATTTTTGAAGTGGTGTCTGGGACATTACTTATACATACTAATATTCTCATAATTCTTACGTTTTACACAAACCTACATTAATTAACGAGCATTTCAAAGCCAAGAATTCATCGTTTTCTTATCTGCACTAATATTTGTTAATTGATAAAATTTAAATTATTTGATTTATATTTTAATAAATATTTAATATAACAACCTGTATTCCTTCTAAAATTTAAAACATGGCAATAAAAAGGATAAAAAACCAATAGTCATGGATTTGTCATTTTCTATGCTAGCATAGTAATTTTTACTTTAATCCCTTTCCCTAAACCATTCCCAAATATTATTTACTTTTGTCTATGCAAAGTAGACTCGAACAATTACAGGATTTCTTAAATGAAAGTCCAAATGATCCTTTCCTGAAGTATGCCCTGACCATGGAATTCTTGAAATTGGGGGATAAGCAAAATGCAAGAAAAGGCTTTGAAGATTTATTGGAAGCACACCCTGATTATGTCGGTACCTACTATCATTTCGGAAAGTTTTTAGAAGCTGAAAATGAAAAAGATGCAGGTATTGAAATCTATGAAAAAGGAATCCAAATCGCACAACAAAAAAGAAATTTCCATGCTTTAGGCGAACTGAAAAACGCTCTCTTATTAGCCCAAGGATTACTTGACGACGAAGATTAATGTTAAATTTTATAAAAAACAGAATTGTGGTATCTTTTTTGTTTTTTTATTAGGTATAGAATTTAACTATGCGAGCTTTAACATTGTCATTAATAGGAGTCATCATCTTGATTTTTGGATTTAGTTGTATAAATAACAAGTCCAATGTCAATCAGCTTGTTGGTTCCGAAGATAATGCTATCAAAGGAATCGCAATAGTGGGCACCTACGAAGGGAAATTACCCTGTGCTGATTGTACTACAATTGCGACAGTGTTAAATCTTGATAAAAATAAAACTTATTCCATGCGCTATGAATATGTTGGCAAAAGTAGCGAGGTGTTTGAAAGTACCGGTAAATGGATAATTAATAAAGACATTTTGAGTTTGGAGAATGTCGATTATAGCTTCAAAATCTCTAAAGGACAATTAAATCAGTTAGACCTCGCCGGAAAAGAAATTAAAGGCGATCTCGCTGAAAAATATATCCTTCAAAAAATAAATTAAGACCTGTTTTCGACAGGTCTTTTTTTTATTAACCCAGCTTCAGAATCCCTCTATTTTCATGGTTTATTGAATTACATGAATACCTAGTACTAGGTATTTTTGCAATCTTAACGGTTATTTATATTTGGTAAGCACTAATGATGAATCCATGAAAACCAAATACTCCTTTTTTATTTTGCCCCTTTTTTTATTGCTGTTGATTGGTTTTGGACCACTATTTCAGCTGTTGAGTGAAAAGAAAGATTCCTATGAATTGGCTCATCAAATTGAAGGTCATTGGACTGCTTACGAATACTACGATAGTAACATTAAACCAAAAGGTGAACTCTCAAGTTTCGATTACTCCCAAATAAATCAAATCAATAAATTGATCACCTTCAATTCCATCGAAAAACCTTGTTCAGCTAAACTAAGTAAGATTGAACAACGTTTAGAATATTTTAAGATAAATTTTAAAGCCGATGCGAAAGCCGAGATTTATGAAAAGCAGTTTTATAAGAAGAACTCTTTTGATTCTGGATGCCAACAAATGGTCTATGATGAATCCTATAACCAAACCATTAAAGCCAATTGGGAATTGGACTTAGAAGATGCAAAGCTTATCCTGAATGATTCTACTAATAAGCATCTTACAACCTTCCAGGTTCTATATCTAGCAGATGATGAAATGCATCTTTCTCTTAAGAAAGGTCATGACTTTATACTTGTAAGGCTGCACAAGGACAAGTAAAAAGAGCTGCCATTTCTGACAGCTCTTTTCGATTATTTATGTTCGCAGATTTCTTTGACAATCTGCACTACAAAATCAATTTCTTCTTTCGTATTGTATTTGCTGAATGAGAACCTTACTGATGGTCGTTTGGAATCTGCACAGATACCTTGAAGAACGTGCGAACCAATTTCTGAGCCTGAACTACAAGCGCTACCACCGGAAGCTGAAACGCCTTTGATGTCCAAATTGAATAATAACATATCACCCATGTTAGTACATGGTAATGAAACATTCAATACCGTATATAAAGACTTGTCAGCATCTACTTCACCATTGAATTTAACATCTGGAATAGCTTTGATCAGCTCATCCTTCATGTAATCCTTCAATGATTGAATATAGTTTTGATGCTCTTCCATTTCAGCATAGGCAATTTCCAAAGCCTTAGCCAATCCTACAATACCATAAACATTTTCAGTACCCCCACGCATATTACGCTCCTGAGCACCACCATAAATCAATGGCTTAATTTTGTTACGGCTATTGATATATAAAAATCCAACTCCTTTAGGACCATGGAATTTGTGTGCTGCTCCAGTAATAAAATCAATTTTTAAATTGGATAAATCATGAGCATAATGACCCATTGTTTGAACAGTGTCCGAATGGAAAACTGCATCAAATTGCTCACATAGCTCACTTACTTTTTTCAAATCCGTTAGGTTACCCAGTTCATTGTTGGCATGCATCAAGGAAACAAAGGTTCTTGGATTCTTTGAAAGTAATTCTTCTAACTGAACAAGGTCTACATTCCCTTTGGAATCTACTGAAAGTAGATCCAAATGAATCTTTCCGGCTTTCTCCAACTCTTCTAAAGTATGAAGAACAGCATGGTGTTCTATTGGTGAACTGATTGCGTGAGTAATATTATAGGCTTCAATCGCTCGTACAATTGCCATGTTATCAGCTTCTGTACCGCCTGAAGTAAAGAATATCTCCGATGGAGATGCATTCAATAATTTAGCTACGGATCTACGTGCTTTTTCAACGATGGTTTTCATTTCTCGACCATGTGCATGGATCGATGAGGGATTCCCGAAATTCTCATTCAACATTTGTACCATGACCTCAATAACTTCCTTATCTAAGGCAGTGGTGGCGGCATTATCAAAATAAACTTGCATGTCGGCAAATATAATTATTCAATAGGAAAAAGAAGATATATTTATTTTTTTCTGACAATCATTAAGCCTATTGATAATAAGCCTGTTATGAAGGAAAAATAGACTATTAAGTCACTATATTTTGTATAGAAACTCAAGTCTTCACTTAAATTTATTTCTTGGGAGAGAGCAGTGGGTACCCACCATGAACTCTTTTGAACAATATCACCTCGCTGGTTGATAAAAGCTGAAATACCCGTATTGGCTGACCGAACCACCCAACGCCGATTTTCTATGGCCCGTAACTTCGCATATTGCAGGTGTTGGTCCTTGCCTGAAGTATCTCCCCACCAACCATCATTTGTAATCACAGCAATAAACTGAGCGCCTTTTTTAATATATTCAGCAACATAATTCCCCCAAATAGATTCATAACAAATCACGGGAGCTACACCAATTCCACTTGCTGAATAAAAAACTGAAGGCTCTGCCTGACTGCCATATCCGCCAGTGGTGCCACCAAAATGTTTAAATAAGGGTGTTAAGATCGTTAAGGCCTTACCAAAAGGCATTTTCTCAGCGCCAGGTACTAATTTTGACTTGTGATAAAATTGTAGCTTACTTGAACCGTCAATTAATACCCCAGCATTGAAACTATCGTAAAATACATTACCAATGGGTCTTGCTGTAATGGTCTTTTGATCCTGATAGATTACATAGCTCTCAATTCCTGAAAGCACATTGCCATTATGATATGGTTCTAAAAAGTCAACGACTGTCTGGTATTGGTCATATTCCCTGAACTCTTCCTCATTTATCCCATTTGAACCAGATATTGCTGTTTCAGGCCAAATGAAAAACTCTGTATTTAGCTTAGCAACTTTCTGAGATAGATCGGTCAGGGTCTTTAATTGTTCCTCCGGTGAAATCGGTCCCCATTTTGAATAGGGATCAATATTGGGTTGTACAGTTACTACCTCCGATGGATTTACATGTTCTTCATAACTGCTGTAGCTAATGAATGAACTTATTGCTGGAATTAATACCCATCCTCCAAAAATTGCCAATAATACCTTTTGATTATAGACTTCGATTTTCTCCTTTCGTTGCCAATACCATAAAAATGCCAAGATATTTGCTACCCAAATCCACAAGGTCCCGCCATATACCCCGGTCACACTATACCATTGGATAATCTGATGGAAGTTGGCAAAACCATTGCCCAAGGTCATCCATGGAAAGGCTAATTCCCAACTCTGATGTAAATATTCATAGGCCATCCAAAAGGAAACCAATCCCATAAAACTGATCAGAATAGAATTCCTTTTCCTTAATTGGTAATACAGACGAAAAACCAATCCCATTAATAATGGCGCAAGAGTAAATGGAATTAGAGATATCATAAAGGATGGAAATGCGCCTAAAAATGCATTCATTGCATTATAAACCCAATAAATTGAGGCTGTATTCCAAATTACTCCAGTTAAGAATGCAAATCCAAATACCTTACGACCTTTGTGCTTATAATCTCCTCGGATTATGTTTTCAACCGCTATTAATAGAGGTACAAAGGCAATAAACAACAAAATGCTAGTATAAGGGATCGGTGGCCATGCCAACCATAATAAGGCTGCACTCAGAATGGATAGAAAATAATTATTCTTCATGTTTTATAGTTGGCTTAAAACCTCAGCTTTTTTGGTTTCATACTCAGCCTGAGTAATAAGCTGCTTATCGTAAAGTGTTTTAAGTTTTTTTAACTTCAAAGTAATCTCATCTTCCTCTTCAACCTTGTTTTCCGAAACGATTGGTTCCGGAACAGCCGGAGTAGGAGGAGTATAACTATTGGATTGTTGAAAACCTTGGTTTTCAGGTTTCGATTGTTGTTGCTGATTTTGCTGCGCAAACATAGAATTCAAACTAGGTCTTTCCTCAAATTTTGGAAGTTCTGTAGGACGCTCAGGTTCAATAGGAGCAACGGGTTGAATTGGTTCAACCTTTTCCTCTGGCTTGGTAACCGGCGCATTGAAAACCGGTTTGTTTTCAATCACACCCTTGTTTTCTTTATTTTCAGCTTTTTGGTTTTGTAAATTCGCTAATGCATCCTTGATCAACTGATACAATTTCCTGGCTTGTGTTTTTGGAATATAATCAATTGTCAAATTCTCCCCCGTAAATGGAATTACCGTAACTTTCGATCCAAAAATCTCTTCCTTAAATGCTATATCTTTAATATCCTTCCAAGGAAAAATTTCAAAATTCGTCGCCAATCCTAGTTTGGTGAATTCGCATAGAAAAATTCTTCTATTAGAAACCGTAATACTATCGGGTAATAGATTTACAGCTGGTTTCTTCTGCAATGCAATGTAATTAATGGATTCCCCAGGGGTCAGCATATCTAAAATCTTACCGTGGATCTTTTCAACCACTTTTGCATCCTGTCCATCTTGAACAAATTTGTCGATTTGATAATTTTCCATTGATCTGATATTTTCGTCTTTTATTTTTACCTAATTATTCGTGTCCTGCCACACAGCATACAAATTCTCCCTTGATGGGATTCGCCTCGAAATGTGCTTTTACCTCAGCTAAACTTCCACGGACAGTTTCTTCATACAATTTACTGATTTCTCTCGAAATTGATGCCTGCCTCTCAGCGCCAAAAACCTGGATAAACTCATCGATCGTCTTTAAAATTCGATGTGGTGACTCATAAAAAATCATCGTTCTTTTTTCCTCTGCCAAGGATTTCAGCCTCGTCTGCCTGCCTTTTTTTACTGGCAAAAAGCCTTCAAAGCAAAACCGATCATTTGGCAGCCCTGAATTTACCAATGCCGGAACAAAAGCCGTAGCTCCTGGCAGACATTGAACATCCAATCCCTCTTTGATCGTTTCGCGAACTAATAAAAATCCCGGATCTGAAATGGCAGGAGTTCCCGCATCAGAAATTAGGGCTATTTGGTTTCCTTCTTTTAATAAACGGATAATTTCCTGAACTGCTTTATGCTCATTATGTTGATGATGGGCAAAGACCTTTTTATCGATGCCAAAATGCTTTAACAAAGGTGCACTTGTTCGCGTATCTTCCGCTAGGATAATATCAACCTGCTTTAGAACATTGATTGCCCGAAAGGTCATATCTTCCAAATTTCCAATGGGCGTGGGAACGATGTATAACATATGCCAAAGATAACGATAAACTAAGAATCTATTTCGGTATAATCTTCGGACTTAGGAATATTACGAACAATTTCCTTCCATTCATCAGGGATGTTCGTCAATTTACGCTCTATTATATTCATCCATGCCCCATCTACAACCACAACCGCGGCCTTAACACCGTTTTCCTTGTAGATCTCATGACGAAATGAAAACCTTGAATTCAAGCTGTTGAACTTGGTAATAACAACGCTCACTTTAATACGCTCGTCCAATCCAATTTCCCGTAGATAATTTAACTCTTCCCTAAATAAAATAGGTCCAATCTTACGCTTATTGAATTCCTCTAAGGATAATCCCAATTGATTTAACATGTTACTCCTCGCTTGAGCACAAAAATCCGCATATGCTGAATGACGTAAATGTACATTCGCATCTATTTGTGACCATAACACCTGTCCTTCGTAAAAAATATTGTTTTCCATAAAATCAATCCTAAACTTTTTTTCTAAAAATATGAAAAATATACAATGCTTTGCAGGATTTAATCGATCCTAACATTAACATGATGGTAGCATGCACGCTTTATGAATTGTCCTAATTTATTGCTCTCAATCGCTTTCATATAACCGCAAAAATGTTTATCAAAGAAAATTTAATATCTTATTTGTTAATATTTTAATAACATTTGGTTAATAGTCTAGTAAATCTCTGTAAATATTTTTGCCCCAATAAATTATTGACTTTATGAGAATATCTCTATTACTATTATTCAACTTAATCTGCTGTATCTCCTTTGCTCAAAACACAGTTTTGAAGGGAAAGATTATGGACAGCAATGATCATTTTTCATTACCAGGAGCAACATTAAGAATTGCTGAAGGTAACAAGTTCACCATTTCGGATGCAAATGGAAATTTTGAATTTCTAAACCTACCTGCAGGAACTTATACCCTTTCTGTAGATTATTTAGGCTACCAACATTATGAACAAAAAATCAATACAACCAATCAAGCTATTGAGATTTTACTAGAACCAGCAAGTAAAACGATTGACGAGGTGCAAGTCATTGGAGACATTGCAAAAGGACAGGCTAAAGCCCTGAATCAACAAAAAAACAACAGTAATATCAGTAATATCATTTCATCAGACCAAGTTGGTCGTTTCCCTGACCAAAATATTGGGGATGCCTTGAAACGTGTGCCCGGTATTACGATGCAAAATGACCAAGGTGAAGCCCGTAATATTATCGTTCGTGGTTTATCTCCTGAGTTAAACTCTGTTACATTGAATGGTGACCGGATCCCATCGGCAGAAGGTGACAATAGAAATGTACAGATGGATTTAATTCCGTCGGATATGATTTCTTCCATCGAAGTAAATAAAACCCTTACTCCTGATATGGATGCTGATGCAATCGGTGGTAGTGTCAATTTGATTACGCGTGCTGCCCCTAATAAACAAAGGATTTCTGCAACATTGGCGGGAGGGTATTCCCCAGTTCGTGAAAAAGCTATTTATAACGGATCATTAATCTACGGTAATCGCTTTTTAAATAATAAAATGGGTATTGTATTGAGTGGAACTATGCAAACCAATGATTTTGGCTCGAATAATATAGAGGCAGAATGGAAAGAGGATGCTGGAAAAGTATCCTTGAATAAAATGCAAATCCGTAAATATGATGTAACTCGTGTTCGTCGTAGTGTTTCTGCGGCATTAGATTATGATTTTAATGCTAGAAATAGAATCGCTTTGAATGCTATGTATAACTGGCGCGATGACCGTGAAAACCGTTTCGCAACAAAATACTCTAAATTCAAATTCGATGAAGCATCAAAGACCTATACCGCTCAAGTTGAACGTGAAACTAAAGGTGGTATAGATAATGACCGTAATAAAGGTCGTCGTCTTGAACGTCAAACAGTCTTGAATTTCTCCCTACAAGGGGAACACCTGATCTCTTCATTCTTGGATATGGACTGGTCTGCATCTTATTCTAGAGCTTCTGAATGGAGACCGAATGAAAGATACATTGCTTATGAACAAGCAAAAACTCCTGTATCGGTAGATATATCTGACCCCTATTTACCTTTTGTAAATCCTACAAGTGCTGATTTGAGCAAATTTGAATTTGGTAAAATAACTGAAAACGAAAATAATACCGATGAAGATGAAATCGGTGCTAAATTAAATTTCAGATTACCCCTATCAGTTATTGATGGTCAAAAAGGTAGATTACGCTTCGGTGGTCGTCTTCGCTTAAAAACGAAAGAAAGAAATAATAACTTCTTCGAATATAAACCTTCAAAAGGCTTTGATGATATGTCTGCATTACCATTGGTAAACTGGGCTGCTAAAGGATGGGACCAAGGTGAAAGATATGCTGCAGGTACTTTTGTAGATAAAAACTACTTAGGTGGGTTAAATCTTCATGATAAATCTCAATTTACTGAAAAGTCTGATCCTTCAGAATTCCTTTCCGTAAACTACAATGCGAAAGAACATATCTACGCAGGATATATTCGTTGGGATCAAAATATTACTGAAAATACAGCCTTGATTTTAGGTGGTCGTGTGGAACATACCAGAATTGATTATACTGGTAATAATGTAGTTGATGAAAAAGAACTAGAAGGTCAGATTCGCAATAAAAACAACTATACAAACTTCCTTCCTAGTATTACTTTAAAACACAATTTTACGGATAACTTCGTTCTTCGTGCAGCTGTAACAACAAGCTTGGCAAGACCTAACTATTATGCCTTAGCTCCTTATGTAAATACTAAAATAGAAGATAAAGAGCTTTTAGCCGGAAATCCTAACTTGAAAGCTACCTACGCAACTAACTACGATGTAATGTTGGAGCATTACTTTAGAAATGTGGGTATTATTTCAGGAGGTGCCTTCTATAAAAACTTGAAAAACTTTATCTACATGTACAATGATAGACGTTTTACCTCAGAACGTTTTAAAGAAGCATTCCCAACATTAGATAACCCTATTCAGGCAGGTGAAGATTGGAACTTCTCGCAATTTAGAAACGGTGAAAAAGTAGATGTTTATGGATTTGAGGTTGCCTTCCAAAGACAGTTGGATTTTCTTCCTGGAAAATTTTTACAAGGATTGGCAATCTATACGAATTATACTTTTACCAAATCAAAAGCTAAAGGTATTTCAGGTGAAAAAGGTGTTTTACGTGAAGGATTGGGATTACCTAGAACGGCGCCGCACATGTTAAACGGATCTTTGTCTTGGGAAAATAATAAATTTTCCGCTCGCGTATCCGCGAACTATACAGCTGCTTACTTGGATGAAATCGGAAGTGATGCGTTTTCAGATGCTTACTATGATAAGCAATTCTTCCTTGATGCAAATGCGGCTTATAAAGTAACCAAGTCTATCCGCATTTTTGCTGAAGCCAACAACTTAACGAACCAACCATTACGATACTACCAAGGTGAAGTACAACGCATGCTTCAATTAGAATATTACAAGCCTCGTTATACGCTTGGTGTGAAATATGATTTATAATAGATAATCAAATGAAGAAACAAATTATATTACTAAGTTTTGCGGCAATTGTATTTGCCTCATGTGGAGATAAACTGGCTCCCGTAGCTGAAAATGCTTTGAAACCAACAGTAACAACTGAAGTTGTACCTAATGACACCGATGACCCTGCTATTTGGGTGAATCCAAATGATAGCAGCCAAGTCATCATTATCGGAACTGATAAACATGAAAAAACAGGCGGTTTGTATGCCTACGATATGGATGGTAAGATCATTAATAAGGTTGTTCCATTGGATAGACCCAATAATGTAGATATCGCATACGGATTCAACTTGGCCGGCAAAAAACAAGATATTGCTGTAGTTACTGAGCGTGGTACAGATAAAATCAGAGTTTTTAGTCTTCCTGATTTGAAACCTCTAGATAATGGTGGTATCCCTGTTTTCGAAGGTGAAACGGAAAGATCTCCAATGGGTATTGCGCTGTATACGCAATTGGACTCAACCGGTAATAAAATTTATGCCATCGTAGGTAGAAAGATTGGACCTTCAGGTAAATACCTTCATCAATACGAACTTCAAGATAAAGATGGAGTAATTGTAGGAACTAAGGTTCGTGAGTTTGGAAGTTTCCAAGGAGGAAAAGAAATTGAAGCCATTGCGGTTGACAATGAATTAGGCTATGTGTATTATTCGGATGAAGGATTCGGAATTCATAAATACTATGCTGACCCAAGTAAAGGAAATGAGGAACTAGCGATTTTTGGTCAAAAGGATTTTAAAGGGGACCATGAAGGTATTGCTATTTATAAAACAACAGATAGCACTGGTTATATTGTAGCGTCTAACCAACAAAATAACTCTTTCAATATCTATCCTCGTGAAGGTGATGCTGGAAACCCGAATCAATACACTCGTATTGCCGAAGTGCCCGTATCAGCAATTGAATGTGATGGCGCTGATGCAATCTCAATGCCGATTGGTAGCAAATTCCCGAAAGGAATGTTAGTTGCTATGAGTAACGGAATGGTATTCCATTACTATAATTGGCAAGAATTTCAGGATATTATTGATGCTAAAAATTAGTAATTTTAATAAAGATGGAAGGCCACGATTATCGTGGCCTTCTTTTTTTTTGATCCTTATCTATCTGTTGGCTAATGTTCTTAATCCCTTAAGTCAATATGCTCGTAAAAGCCAGATTAAGTAAGTTTGGATGATCGCTTTCATCAACCTCAACTCCATCAATAGGTCTATTCAATAGTTCATTGTCAGTAATGATTTGATAGCCGGAGAAGTGCTCTTCAATATATTTCGAAATTATTTCCGCTTTCAGGGGGAATTTTTTCTGAAATGATGAAAAATCTATCTCCCAAGTTTTTATATCAAGTATTCGTATCGTGTAAAATGGAATAATCGTGCTGACAAGTATTGAATAATATTTGTCTGGATTTCCTTGGATAAAAAAAGTATAATGAAGGCAAAAATGTCCCGCAGCAAAAGCGAAAATATATATTTCTGAATCCAACAATTTACCTAGTTCCTGTTTGGTGTTAATGAGGTTTGCAGACTCTTGTTCATATTGTTCTTTTAGGACCTTTCTGTTATTTTGAAATTCTTTACTACTTAAATAGTCGGGACTCATAAAAGGAATGCCAAACGGATAATATTTTTTTAATTCGCTTAAAATCTCTCCATAGTTCATTGGTCACAATCTTAATAAATTCTTGATTTCGCAAAATGCAATTTGCAATTACAGTATGCGTGATTTCATGATTGTATCAACCGTTTCTCCCAGCTAATTGACAATTCAGTTGAATTTAATAAATAATCTTTAAAATTAATGTTCGATTTTTTATGGGTTTTTGGATGAGGCTTGTTTAAAATATCAATTCAACATGAATTTTAATCTTACATTAATAATAAATATATGCTGTATATTGTATATATAAAGTATATTTATTACAATTAAAATAATGACTATGAGAAAGAATATCGACCTTGAAGATAGTGTTCTAACGAAAGTTAAAATTCTATCAGCTTTTGAAGGTATAAGTGTAAAGCATCTATTAGAAAAAGCAGTTTCCTTTTATGTGGAATATAAAGAAAATGAGCGTTTTAAGATGTTGACAGAGGAAGAAAAAGAAGATTTAGGCTTATTATTACTAATGCAACAATCAGATAGAAATGATACTGCGACTCGTGAGGAGGTAATGGATATTTTAGACTAATGGAAATAATTTTTTTGCGCTCATTTGTTAATGATATTAAAAAAATCAATGACAAATCTATTAGGTCAAAAATTAAAGAATTTATCATTCAGGTAGAAAAAGCTAAGACTTTAACTGAAATTCCTGATGTTGTTAAAATGAAAGGATTCTCCACTGCATATCGATTTCGCATTGGCGAATATCGTTTAGGTTTTTTTAAATATGAAAATACTATTGAATTAGCTCGATTTGTCAAAAGAAACGATATTTATAAGGTATTTCCATAATCCTAAATATTTCTTGTTAAAAATTAGAGTCAAGTTAATAGATAATACTTTTTTTTGACCTTTTCGATTCTCCTTTATTACATGATTTAATTTCACATTAGAACGAAAAGGCCAAAAAACATTTCTTCCCTTATTTGGTTCTCACGCACCTTATATTTGCTGCTCTTCTATCATTAAATTCACTTATGCCCATATATAAGTTGATATCCAGAGCACCCCCTCGGTATCTTGTGACGATAAATTGGGAGGTATCATTCGTTCTGAAATAACCTACATCTCCATAAACTATTGGAAAGGGTGGGAGGTTGGAGTCTCCGCTTTGATAATGGAAATCTACCAATGCCCGATCTTTATTTCGGTATCCTGCTGCAACAAAACTTAAATGCCTATTTGGATAGCGAGGCTGTCCCTCAGTACCAGCATTTTCAAAATGCATATACCACCCAGCATTCCCTGGTTGAGAGAATCTTCGTCTATCGCCATAATAATTAGAACTTACCAATTCTGTAGCTTCGGGCACAGTAGGGAGCCGCCAGGTTTTTTCCGGATAGACTAATTGGCAAGGATCCCAATTACTAGGATTGCCTTGTGGTTGTTGGGGTGGTCTAGTGTCAAAGTAATCCCGCTCCAAAAAATTGTTCATCCCTCCGTTGATGTTTTTTATCAAATGATTGTTATACTGAATCCTATATTGGTTACGGTCCACATTAGGATTATAAGTCAAATTCCCCCGTGCCCATTTTGCTCCAGCAAACTGTATTGGTGATTCTCTTAATCTCATTTTTATCTTGTATTGTTTTCCAGCAGCGATATTTAATGCAGGGTAAAATAGAGGGGTGACCGATTCTATAGTGTTGAATTGACGGTCAGCAGGAATTTCTGTGGTTGGATTATCTGGATTTATCATTTGGCTCGTTAAAGTAATATACCTGATAACCGCAACAAAATTCATAGGGCTGCTAGATGGGACTGTTAGAAATTGTTTATACTTCACCCAACCTGTCGGAATGGTATCAGAAATTACGTTATCCCAATTTGTCAGTCTAAAATCAGGAGGTACACTAGTGGAGGTAAAAGACCCATTTATCACATGAAATATACCATCTCTTAAACCTCGAGTTTGCGAAGTGATAAAATCCATCACCAATTCCTTAATGTTGGCGAATGCCCCGCGTGCGTCAATTTCGTATCGAATTGCACTTACCATCCTTTTAAATGTTATGTTGATGCGGTTTTCAGCATTACCATCATCCGATGTACGAATCAACCCGCTCGCGTACAATAGGTCAGTGCCGGCGGTCGTAGAAGTTGCTTTAATGGCTAGAGTGGGATTTGCCGGGTCAAATGTAGGAATCTCCGTGGAATTGTTGAATGAATAGGCAATCCATCGATACTGTTTATTGCGATAAACCGGAAGCGAAAGGTTACTTGCAGCATTGGATTCACCTTGAGCCTCAAAATCAGTGGTATTGCCTTGTGCATCAGTGTTAAATAATAATACCCGAAACCTGGTGTTGTTAGCTAAACGAGTCGTCGTCACTGCTTTCGTTGGAACTCGTTTCGCCTTTTCTTCTATAAAAAGATCATATTCCAACCCATCAATAGCACCTGCATTCATTTGATAATAATTAAACGTAGTATCGCTATTGGAATGACTTCCTTTGGTAATAATATCCTCGGAATCGGAATTTTCATCCAAGCCAGTAATGCCAAAAATTAATCCCTTATCGGAAGCTAAATCTTCTATAGGTCGCTTACAGTTGCTGAATAATGTCATGCAAATGAAGCCTATCAGGAAAGAAAGGTTGTATCTAGTTGTCATAATTTTAAATATTTTTTTTGCCAGATCTTTAAAAATCTATGTTGTGAGTAAAATCACTCTCGTCCTCCCAATTTTCCACCTCTGGTCGCTGATCTCCAGGTCCCGCTGTTCGAATGTTGCTAGAGGTTATTAGGATATCAAATTCTAAATTAATCCTATGCAGAGTTACCTTGGGAGCCATATATGGTCTTCGGAAAGAAGTTGAATTGGGACCGTTCAATCGCTGAATTTCCCATTCTAAATTATTGTGTTTGGCCTTCATATATTAATTGGTTTATTGATCTATTTTAATGATTGTTAATCTGCAATCAACCCCCTGTATTTACTTAATACAGTGATTTTTAACTAACGGTATCAAAATTAGGTAATAAATGTAACCCTTGAAATAAATTATATAATAATAACACAAACTTCAAGTTAAATTCCTGATTAACCTGATGGAATCAGCGAAAAAAATCTTTAAAAATTAATTTGATTAATTTATTGTTAAAATATTGCTTTAAATAGGGAAGATGAGTGTAACAAGAATGTTGTAAAATTGGCCGGCTGTATTTGATATTGAGAGGTTTATTAAAAAAATCCTTGCCGTGGCAGGAAAAATTAATAGCTAGTGAGGCGTATTAACCATAAAAAGGAGCCGAAAACTTAAGTTTTCGGCTCCTTTTTATGGTTATTATAGAGGTGTTAAATTGAATTTTCTTTTTATTAATTCAGTTTTGATATCTATACTCCGGAGGCTAATTTCATTAAGAGTGCAGTTAGCCAACCGGCATATGTACCGATAGCATAACTAAAGACTGATAAGATCACTCCAACCGAAATAAGAGATGGATGAAAAGCAGCGGACATGACCGAGGCTGATGCTACTCCACCAACATTGGCCATACTACCAACGGATAGATAGAAAAATGGAACCTTAAATATCTTCGCAACAATTATTAGGAGCAAGGCATGGAAACTAATCCATAAAAATCCCACGATAAATAAACCAGGATTGCCTAGTATGGCCATAATATCCATCTGCATTCCTATGGTCGTAATCAGTACGTAAAGTAATACCGTTCCAATTTTGGAGGCTCCAGCGAATTCCAATTTTTTGGCAGGTGTAAAGGATAAGGCAATCCCAAAAACAGTAGCGAAAAATACCAACCAAAAAAAGGTGTTCGTTAAGGAGAATTTCTCAGTCTCTGGATAATGTGTTGCCATAAAGTTGGCAACTGGTTCAGAAAGTAAGGTCGCTAAACCAGTTCCTCCAAAGGCCAAAGCAATCATAATCATATAATCCTTGGTTTCTGGAATCTTGCTGTTGACTTTCACGCGTTCATCCATTTTCGCTTTCAGATGCTCCACATCTTGGGAGTCTGCCTTGAAAAATTTATCAACGATTTTATATTTACTTGCTCCGTACAATAAAATAGCCATCCAGATATAAGCAACAAAGACATCCACGGCAATGATGGAAGAAAAAAGTGCCGGTGATGGCTGCAAAATTTCTTTTAAAGCGACCTGATTAGCACTTCCCCCAATCCATGACCCTGCTAAAGCTCCTAGCCCTCGCCAAACTTCATCAGGACCTGTTCCTCCAACAACTTCAGGGGCAACCAGTGATGTTAGGTAAACCGCCAAGGGTCCGCCTAAGAGAATCCCGATCGTACCTGTAATAAACATTAATCCTGCACGTTTGCGTAATGCCCACATTTCCTTGAGGTCAAGATTGATCACAAAAAGTATCAAACATGCCGGTAAGAAGTATCGACTCCCAATTGTAGTCAGGGGAGAATTCGCCCCATCAATGATATTGAATGAATTTAATAAACCCGGCAGAAAATAGCAGAGCAATAATGGTGGAATTACATTGTAAAAACCTTTTACATATTTATTAGATAAACTGGAGGTATAGAATACTAAGCCTAAGATTGTCATTAATAGGCCAAAAACAACAGTTGTGTTTTGTATCAATGCTGTGGCTTCTGTCTCGGTTATTTGCATAAAATTGTAATAATTGTTATTTTGCTGTGAAAATAGCTATTTTTTCAGTTATTTATTGAAATAATCATATTATCAACAGTATTAAATCAATCTGAATCCTTCAAAAATAAATCGAATGGACCGAAGAAATTTTATTAAAAATAGTGGTATTGTCCTTGGTGCCACTTCATTAGACCTATCAAATACAAACCTAAACTTCAAGAAAAAAATAAAAGTCGGATTAGTAGGTTGTGGTGGACGTGGAACAGGTGCGGCATTTCAAGCATTAACTGCAGATCCGGATGTGGAAATCGTAGCCTTAGCTGATATTTTTTCCCCACAATTGGAAACTGCCCTCGCTTCCTTGCAAGAAGCGCATAAGGACCGCGTGAATGTACCGGAAAAAAAGAAATTTATTGGTTTTGATGCCTATAAAAAACTGATGGCAACCGATGTTGATGTCGTATTATTGGCTACACCTCCTTGCTTTAGACCGGATCATTTGGCTGAAGCCGTGAAAAAAGGAAAGCATATTTTCTGTGAAAAACCAATGGCTGTCGATATTCCAGGCGTACATAAAGTGCGTGAAGCCGTAAAGTTAGCAAAAGATAAAAAGTTAAATATTGTTTCAGGCTATTGCTTTAGATATTCAACTCCTAACCGCGAATTGGCAAAACTAATCCATTCCGGAACTATCGGGGATATTTACTCCATCAGTACTTTTAGACTGGGTGGGGAATTAACTGAAAAACCTAAACAAGCGGATTGGACTGATCTTAAATATCAATTATATAATTGGTTCTACTACCAACGCTATTCTGGCGATATTATCGTAGAACAAACCGTTCATAGCATCGATTTTATGAACTGGATTTTAAACCGTGGCTTGCCGAAAACGGTATCCGGAACAGGTGGTAGACAAAGTCGCCCTTGGGATAAATACGGAAATGTATTCGATCACTTCGCAATTGAATTTGACTATGGCGATGGAATGAAAGGTTTCCACTTTGGTAGACAACAAAACGGTACGCAACCAAGAAATTCCGTGGAAGCATTAGGAACGAAAGGTAACTTCAATGTGAGCTTATTGAGTTCATACCAAATCAATGGAGCAAACCCATGGAAGTTTGAAGGAAAAATGAATAATATGTACCAAACCCAACATGATGAACTTTTTGCCGCAGTGAAGAATAAGCAAGTCATCAATGACGGTGATTTCATGGCTGATTCTACCTTAATGGCAATCTGGGCTCGTGAAGCTGCATATTCAGGAAGCATTATCTCCTTGGATGAAATCGAAAACTCAACCAAAACCTATGGTCCGAGTGCCGATGAGTATAATTGGGAAATGGCAATTGATACAGCTAGAATCCCTAGACCGGGTTTAGCGAATTCATAATTGAAGAAAGGAATTTTGGAAAAAATAAAAATTTTAGTGGTTGGCTGTGGTAATATGGGAGCTTCTCATGCCAAAGCCTATCACGATATGGAAGCGTTTGAAATTGTGGGTTTAGTTTCCCGTGGTGATTCCAAACTGAAATTAAATGAAAAATTAGGGGCTGATTACCCTTTGTATGAAGATTACGAACAAGCATTGGAGCAAAGTAAGCCTGATGCCGTATGCATATCTACGTATCCTGATACACATGAAGATTATGCCATCAAGGCTTTCCAAGCTAATGCGCATGTTTTTATTGAAAAACCATTGGCTGATACCGTCATTGGTGCTCAAAAAGTAGTCGATGCCGCAAATGCAGCTGGTAAGAAGTTAGTGGTGGGCTATATCCTAAGACATCACCCTTCTTGGATCAAATTTATTGAGATTGGCAAGACGATGGGCTACCCCTTGGTTATGCGGATGAATTTAAATCAACAGAGCCAGGGTTATATGTGGGATGTACATCGTAACTTGATGAAAAGTTTAAGCCCAATCGTTGATTGTGGCGTGCATTATATTGATGTCATGTGCCAAATGACCAATGCCAATCCTGTTTCTGTAAGTGCTATTGGAGCTCGATTGACCGATGATATTCCTCAGGATAATTATAATTACGGTCAGTTGCAGATTCGCTTTGATGATGGTAGTGTTGGTTGGTATGAAGCGGGCTGGGGTCCAATGATTAGTGATACGGCATTCTTTATCAAGGATGTCATCGGACCGAAAGGCTGTGTTTCTATTGTGGCTAAAGAAGCTGGAAAAGCAGGGAATTCAGACTCCGTGGAGTCTCACACTAAAACAGAATCCTTAAAAGTTCATTATGCCGATATCAACGCGAAAAATGAATTTGTAAAAACTGATGAGTGGATCGATTTGACCGATGAGCCTGATCATCAGGAATTGTGTAATCGGGAGCAGAGCTTTTTCCTAAAAGCTATTCAAGAGGATCTGAACCTGGATAAATCCATGCAAGATGCCATCAATAGTTTACAGATTGCCATTGCTTGTGATGAGTCAGTAAAAACTGGAGGGATAGTAAAATTATAATATGCGAAAATATCTAATATTGTTAGCAGCTACGGTTTTTAGTCTGTCGCTATTTGCACAGTCTAAGAAACCGAATATTGTATTAATCCTTGCAGATGACCTTGGTTATGGTGACCTAAGCATCTATGGGCAAGAAAAATTTAGTACGCCCAATATCGATGCCTTAGCTAAAAAGGGGATGTTGTTTACAGATTTTTATGCGGGAGCTCCGGTATGTGCGCCTTCAAGATCAGCTTTGATGACTGGTAAACATACAGGTCATACATATATCCGTGGGAATAAGGAGATTGTCCCAGAAGGACAGGAACCTTTGGCTCAGGATATTGAGACCTTTGCCATGTCCTTACAAAAAGCAGGCTATTTGACTGCTGCTTTTGGTAAATGGGGATTAGGAATGGTTGGAACCACAGGTGATCCTTTGCGAAAAGGATTTGATGAATTCTATGGGTACAACTGTCAACGTCAATCGCATCGGTATTATCCTACACATCTCTGGGAAAATGAACAACGCATAGACCTGAAAGGGAATGAGGATCTGATGAAAACGACCACTTATGCGCCTGATCTTATTCATAAAAAGTCTTTGACCTTTATTCATAATAATCGGGATGCTGCTCTTTTTATATTTATTCCAACGGTATTGCCACATGCGGAATTGATCGTTCCAGAGGATGAAATCTTTGCGAAGTTTGATGGTAAATTTGAGGAAAAACCATATCAAGGTAGCCCTTATGGTCCTAATGCAGGTCCAGGATATACCACACAAGCCAAGCCACGAGCAACCTTCGCTGCCATGGTAACTCGCATGGATGAGCAAGTTGGTGAAGTGGTATCAGCCTTGGAGGAAGAAGGGATTCTAGATAATACCATCATCATTATTACCAGTGATAATGGTTCACACCGAGAAGGTGGAGCTGATCCTGATTTCTTTAATAGCTCAGGACCCTTCCGTGGAAATAAAAGAGATGTCTACGAAGGAGGTGTCCGTACGCCATTTATTGTACACTGGCCAGCAAAAGTAAAAGCGAATTCAACCTCAGACCATATCGGTGCTTTCTGGGATATCGCTCCAACCTTGTTGGAGATAGCTCATGCTAAACCTTTAAAGAAAACCGATGGAATTAGTTTCCTGCCTACACTTCTTGGTAAAAAAGGACAAAAGGAGCATGACTATTTATATTGGGAGTTTCACGAGCAAGGCGGAAAGCAAGGCCTCAGAATAGGGGATTATAAAGCAATCCGTTTGAATGCCAAAGGGAATCCGAATGCTGAAATAGCCATTTATCATCTTCCTACGGATATTGCGGAGCAAAATAATATTGCAGATAAACATCCGGAATTAGTAGAAAAAGCAAAAAAAATTATGGCTGAAGCCAGAACGGAAAGTGAGATTTTCCCCTTTCAATAAAATTATTAGAACATAAAAAAGCGGGATACCTGATCAGGTATCCCGCTTTTTTATATCATCCAATCCATTAAGGAATATTTAAGTATTTATGAGTTTGTAAGGATATTTCCCATCTTGGATTATCTTTTACGTAGTCAATAATCAATGGTGTCATTTCAGCTGCTTTTGACCATTCTGGCTGTAAATAGAGTTTACAGTTCGCATTTACAAACTTAGCATGATCTTCAGCCCATTGGAAATCGCTTTTATTGAAAACAATAACTTTCAATTCACCAGCAGCACTCAAGACATCTTCTCTAGGACCTTTGAATTTTTTAGGAGACAAACAGATCCAATCCCAATATCCTGTCAAAGGATAGGCACCAGAAGTTTCCAAAAAGATCTTGATTCCAGCTTCCTTTAATTTTTGGGTCAGGTAAGTTAAATTATATAATAAAGGCTCACCTCCCGTAATTACCACGGTTTTAGCAGGATGTTGCAAGGCATGTTCAACAATCACATCTGCTGAAGTCAAAGGATGTAATTCAGCATCCCAGCTTTCCTTAACATCACACCAATGGCAACCTACATCACATCCCCCTAATCGAATAAAATATGCTGCTTTTCCGGTGTGGTATCCTTCCCCCTGTATCGTGTAGAATTCTTCCATTAAAGGAAGAAATGTGCCGTCCTCTGGAACTTGATTTGACATGTCTCTGAATTTGAGTTGCAAAATTAGCAAAAAATCAAGATAAATGGAATTGTGATTGCAAGCACTTGACAGAATCATGAGAAAAGGCTCGGGTAAAAACCGGCTTTCATATTCGTTTTTAGTACGCTCGAAATCTTGCTAAAAATCCTAGTTTTATCGGACCTTCTCCGGACCTTCTTCGGACCTTTGGCGGATCTTGGTCGAAAAAATTCGAACAAGGTCCGGAGGAGTTGAGGCCAATGTTCGACACAAATCAGATAGTAGGATGAAATTGACTTGAATATTTCCTTTTTTAGGATTTAATTAATCTGCTAGGTTAATTTTTGCTTGCTGTTGATTTCAAGAAAAGGATGAAAATCAATTGTGAAATCACTGTAAATAAACTTTTTTGCAGGAAACTTCATTTCGAATTGATTGAAAATTTCCGTATTTTTGTCTTGCATTTATTCAGGTGACCTTTATCAAGCAATATAATTGTACATATTGGAAGGGTCATAATTTTATACAAACAATAAATCATGTTGTAAATGATTAATATTACACTACCTGACGGTTCAGTACGTCAGTATGAAAAGGGTACAACTGCTATGCAGGTTGCCCAATCAATTTCCGAAGGATTAGCTAGAAATGTATTAGCGGCAGAGGTGAATGCTGAGGTTTGGGATTCTTCAAAACCTATTGAGGAAGACTCTTCGGTTAAATTGTTAACCTGGAATGATGAAAAAGGTAAGTCTACTTTTTGGCATTCATCCGCTCACTTATTAGCAGAAGCATTAGAAGCGCTTTATCCAGGTGTTAAGTTTGGGATTGGTCCAGCGATCGAAACTGGTTTCTATTATGATGTAGATTTCGGTGACCGTGAGTTCTCCTCAGATGATTTTAAACAAATTGAGGACAAGATGTTGGAATTGGCAAAGCAAAAGGAAGTTTTTGAACGTAAAGCGGTTTCAAAAGCAGATGCGTTAGCTTATTTCGAGGATAAAGGGGATGAATACAAGCTGGATTTGATCAAGGATCTAGAGGATGGAAAGATTACTTTTTATTCTCAGGGTAACTTTACAGACCTGTGTCGTGGACCACATATCCCGAATACAGGATTTATCAAAGCTATTAAATTGACCAATGTGGCAGGTGCTTATTGGCGTGGTGATGAATCACGTAAGCAACTGACTCGTATTTATGGTGTTACTTTTCCAAAGGCTTCAGAATTGACTGAATACTTGAAGTTTATTGAAGAAGCAAAGAAACGTGACCACCGTAAATTGGGTAAGGAATTGGAGTTATTTGCCTTCTCTGAAAAAGTAGGGATGGGATTACCATTGTGGTTACCAAAAGGTACTGCCTTGAGACAAAAACTTCAGGACTTTTTACAAAAAGCGCAGATCAAAGCAGGATATGAGCCTGTTATAACTCCGCATATTGGTCATAAACAACTTTATATTACTTCTGGCCATTACGAAAAGTATGGTGCGGATTCGTTTCAAGCGATCAAGACTCCGGTTGATGGTGAAGAGTTCTTATTAAAACCAATGAACTGTCCACATCACTGTGAGATTTACAAGACTAAACCTCGCTCTTACAAGGAGTTACCGGTTCGTTTTGCAGAGTTTGGAACTGTTTATCGTTATGAGCAATCTGGTGAATTACATGGATTAACTCGTGTTAGAGGGTTTACTCAAGATGATGCGCACTTATTCTGTCGTCCTGATCAGGTGAAAGAAGAGTTCAAGAAAGTAATTGATTTAGTTCTTTATGTATTTGGTGCATTAGGGTTTAATGAGTTTATTGCTCAGATATCCTTACGTGACCCGGATAACAAAACTAAATATATCGGTTCTGATGAGAACTGGGCATTAGCTGAGGCAGCGATTATTGAATCCACTGCTGAAAAGGGATTGCCTACCGTTGTGGAATATGGTGAGGCGGCGTTTTATGGTCCTAAGTTAGACTTCATGGTGAAGGATGCTTTAGGAAGGAAATGGCAACTAGGGACAATCCAGGTTGACTACAATCTTCCGGAGCGTTTTGAGTTGGAGTACACCGGTAGTGACAATATGAAACATCGTCCAGTCATGATTCACCGGGCACCTTTTGGTTCCTTGGAGCGTTTTGTTGCAGTATTGATCGAGCATTGTGGGGGTCAGTTTCCGTTATGGCTTGCTCCTGAGCAGTTTATCATCCTGCCAGTGTCAGAAAAATATGAAGAATATGCTCAAAAACTTTTGGAATCGCTAAATAATTCCGATATTCGCGGTCTGATTGACTTGCGTGACGAGAAAGTTGGGCGTAAGATCCGTGATGCAGAGGTGAAGAAAATGCCTTACATGTTGATTGTAGGGGAGAAGGAGATGGAAAGCGGCACAATCTCAGTTCGTAAACATGGTGGGGTTGATTTAGGTTCAATCACAGCAGAGGAATTTAAAGATTTATTAATAAAAGAAATAACTGTTTAATTAAAGAAACATTTGGCAAAAAGTAACAATTTCGGCCCTAGAGGCCCGATTAGGAAAAAAGAACCCGAACATCGTATCAATGAACATATCCGTGTTCCAGAAGTGCGGTTGGTTGGTGACAATGTAGAACAAGGGGTGTATCCAACAAGACAAGCCTTGGCACTAGCTGATGAGCTTGAGTTGGATTTGGTTGAAATTTCTCCTAATGCTACGCCACCTGTTTGTAAGATTATTGATTACAGTAAATTCGTTTACGAACAAAAGAAAAAGCAAAAGGAAATCAAAGCGAATGCGAAGCAAACGGTCATTAAAGAGATTCGTTTCGGACCGAATACCAGCGAGCATGACTTCGAATTTAAGTTGAAACACGCGATGCGTTTCTTGGAGAGTGGGGAGAAAGTTCGTGCCTACGTACATTTTAAAGGTCGTGCAATCGTGTTTAAGGAACAAGGTGAAATCTTGTTGTTACGTTTTGCGCAAGCCCTTGAGGATTATGGTAAGGTAGAATTGTTGCCGAAGTTAGAAGGAAAACGTATGTTCCTGACTTTGGCGCCAAAAGCTAGCCCCAAAAAATAAGGAGTATCTAACAGATTGAAATAAATTATATAAGTATTATGCCAAAAGTTAAAACCAATTCCAGCGCGAAAAAACGCTTTAAATTGACTGGAACAGGTAAAATAGCAAGAAAAAACGCTTTCAAAAGCCACATCTTGACTAAGAAAACGACTAAACAAAAACGTAACTTAACTACTACTAGTTATGTTAATGACGCTGATATGGGCAACGTTAAACGTATGCTTGCTATCGGTAAATAAGTTTAGAAAAACATTTTATAACAATATTTTTTTAACCGGGTATTGGGTCGTAAGATTGCTGAAAAACGTAACACCTTTTACCAAATTAAATTTTAAAAATTATGCCACGTTCGGTTAACGCAGTTGCTTCTAGAAGAAGAAGAAAAAGAATCCTTAAATTAGCTAAAGGCTATTACGGATCTCGTAGCAAAGTATATACTATTGCTAAAAATACAGTAGAAAAAGGTTTACAGTACGCTTACCGCGACCGTAAAACCAAAAAACGCGAGTTTAGAGCTTTATGGATCCAACGTATCAACGCTGGAGCTCGTCAACACGGAATTTCTTATTCTCAGTTGATTGGTAAATTAAACGCTAAAAACATCGGCCTAAACCGTAAGGTATTAGCTGACTTAGCTTTAAACAATCCAGATGCTTTCAAAGCAGTTGTAGACGCAGTAAAATAAGTTTAAACCGCATCATTTTGTTAGATATTCAAAGCCATTCCTTTTAGGGATGGCTTTTGTTGTTTATAAGATATACCTTATTCCGGGCTGCCCAATCCTAATTCATCTCCCTTTTCCAAACTGACCTTCTTCAATTCCAAGAGACTTGTTAATAGGACTACCAATGTTAATGCGATCAGGAATATAATTATCTCCTTTTGTATTGATAATTTTAATGTATTGATATAAATACCAAAGATAACTCCGGATACCGCTCCTAGACTGAAACTCCTTTTTGTGGATTTTATTTCAATGTTATTCACCTGTTTACACTTGGGACAGGTAATAGATTTTTTGTTGAAAATTATTTTTAGAAACAGATTGCTGGATAAATCTTTGTCGCAATAACAACAATTTCGGTTATAAGAATTGGTTTTCATACGTTTAAGTTAACAATAATTGCCTGGAAAAAAAAACAACCGTGACCTGGGCGGATCACGGTTGAGAAATTAAAGTGTTTGTATGAATGTAAGCGATAGTTGATTCAGTACCTGTGGAATCCTATAAGTAGGGTGTGCAACAAAATATAAATTGTAATTGCTTTTTCATTTAGCTGTGTATTTAAAAAAATAGATTGTTTTTGTAGATGTTTTAGTAGTGATTTAATGTTCTTACAATATGTTAAAAACTGTTTCAAAAGTAGATGAATAATATTAAATTATTATTAACTCATCGTTTTTGTTTTGTTAAAATATGGCGAATTAGCCAATATTTTAATCATTTTATTTAAAAATAACATTAAATCATGAGCTTGTTATGATTTGTGAAAATAAAAAAAAGATTTTTAAACTAAATATTTAAAAATCTTTTTTCTTCAAAAGTATAGTTAGGGGTAGCTTTATGCTAAAATGATTTTGATACCGAGGTCTTCGATAGCTTTGACGATGTTTGGGGACACCTTATTGTCAGTAATAATGTAATTTACGTCAATAAGTTCGCAGATTTTTCCGAGACCTCTTTTTCCGAATTTACTGCTATCTGCCAGGATAGCGATTTTTTGAGAGGTTTCGATCATTTTTTGATTGAGGGTTGCTTCGGGGAGATTGCTGATTGAGATTCCAAATTCGAGGTCAATACCGTCAGCGCCAAGGAATAAGATTCCACAGCTTATCTCATCAAGGATGCGGATGGCATATTGTCCCGCAACAGATGATGAATTGGATCGGATAAGACCACCGAGTTGTAAAACTTCAATATTTGGTTTGCCACTGAGCTCCAAACCTACTTTTAACGCTGGGGTAATGACCGTTAACATATGCGTAGATTCGATGTTTTTAGCTAAAGTAAAAACCGTTGTGCCCGAACCGATCATAATTGAATCATTGTCTTTGATTAATTTAATTGCGGCTTGAGCAATACGTTGTTTTTCTTCGCTGTTGATGGATTCCTTAACCACGATCGGTCGATCAATGGCGTAGGGGTTGCTATTCGAGGCCCCTCCTTTAATTCTGAATAGCAGGTTTTTGTCTTCTAATACCTTCAGGTCCTTGCGGATTGTTACACTGGAAACTTTCATGGTTTCACAAAGCCAGTCAATCGTAATTTTTCCTTTTTCCTTTAAGCTTTTTAGAATGAATTCGTGTCTGTCCGTGATATTCATCATAATTCATTTAAATAAGTTAATATAAAAGCAAATATAGTTAGGTTTTTCGGACTTGCCTATTCTTTTTTTTTATTTAAAAATATTTCTTTTTTATTCATTTGTTTCTGCATTTGAATTTATTACAGAGAATAATTTATAACAGAATCCATCTTTTGTCGAAATTCACTTTACCCACCTAATTAAATCCAGGAGATGGCTTTCACAATATCAAAATGGTCTAGCCCAGATTCTTACTGGTGATTTTAATGTTGACCCCGATATTATCAAGGGTAGTAGAAGGGTTTGCTTACAAGTATTCATTATTTTTTGAATGCCTTTTAGGGCGCCAATAATCAACAAGTTTAGTTAAGGAAAAAAGGATAGAATAAAATTTGCTCTTTTTTAGCTATAAAAGGTTTAATTATGTTAAAAATTGTTTATTTTTATTTTTATAATCTGTTGAACCTAAATAAACCTTAACAAAATTAAATGACACAGACGAATTCAATTGAAAAGCTAGGGATACCTAGTAATTTAAAATGGGGCTACCTAGGCATTCTTATTTTCATGATGGGTGACGGCGTAGAGCAGGGTTGGTTGAGTCCATACCTGATTGATCACGGAATGAGTATGGAGCAATCCGCTGCGCTTTTCACGGTATATGGAATCACAATCGCTATTTCATCATGGTTTTCAGGCGTATTAGCCGAAAGCTATGGTCCGCGGAAATCCATGTTTATGGGTTTGATCCTGTACCTGATTGGGACCATTGGTTTTGTGTCGATGGGAATGGCCAAATTGGATTACAATGCCATGCTTTTATTTTATGCAATACGTGGTTTTGGTTATCCCTTATTCGCCTATTCCTTTATGGTCTGGATAAACTACCGCAGTCCAAAACAGATGTTAGGTCGTGCTGTAGGATGGTTCTGGTTTGTATTCACGGGTGGTTTGAATGTTCTTGGGGCTTACTATTCAAGTTGGGCCTTAGAACGAATTGGATATGAGAACACGTTGTGGTCTTCGATTATTTGGGTGCTGATCGGGGCATTTTTTGCGCTGGTGTTGAATCGTGACAAATTTGAAACGAAGGCTTCCAAAGGATCAAAAGGACAGGAATTATTAAACGGTCTTACCATTGTGAAAAAGGAACCGAAAGTATTGATTGGCGGTATAGTACGGGTCATCAATACAACTGCCCAATTTGCCTTTCCAGTTTTCTTGCCTATGTATATGGCAGAGCATGGATTCAATACCAAGGAATGGTTACAGATCTGGGGGACGATTTTCACGAGTAACATAGCCTTTAATTTAATATTTGGATTTGTTGGAGACCGATTAGGTTGGCAGCGCACCATTATGTGGTTTGGTGGTGTAGGCTGTGCGATTACTACGGTCTTATTTTATTACTCGCCGGTATGGTTCGGAGGAGCCTATTGGGCAGTAATGGCAGCAGGTATAGCTTGGGGAGGGCTATTGGCCGGTTATGTTCCTTTGTCCGCATTGGTTCCTTCCTTGGTGAAGGAGGATAAAGGAGCAGCCATGGCTATCCTCAACCTGGGTGCTGGTCTGCCGGTATTTGTGGGACCTGCCATCGTAGGATTGCTCATCGGGACCATTGGAAGTGAAGGGGTGATTTGGGTATTGGCTGGATTATATGTGATCAGCGCAATATTAACCAAGTTTATTACGATTCCTGATGCGACTAAGGAATTGAAACAAGAATTAAAAGTCGAATAGAATTGAGTATAGAATAAAATTGAATTTACAACCTATGAAAGTATTGTTAACTGCGCCTTATGAGAACGAAAAAGCATTGAATGAGTTAAAAGGCCTTTTTGATGAAGTCATTTATCGTTCTTGGAAACCTCATGGGCGTGCCTATAATCCGGCTGAATTAAATGCATTACTGAAAGAAACAGGAGTTGATGCCTTGATTTCGGAGCATGATGAAATTACGGAGGAAGTATTACGTGAGAATCCACATTTGAAATTTGTGGGAATCTGCCGCGGTACTCCATCAAATATTGATTTGAAGGTAGCAACCGAATTGGGAATTCCAGTTTTCAATACTCCAGCAAGAAATGCACAAGCCGTTGCGGAGATGTTTATCGCCAATGTGATCACCTTAATGCGGAATACCCTACCAGCCATTAATTGGTTGGAAGGTAAAAATTGGGGCGAAGGTGCACATACTTCATATTTGGAATTTAAAGGGAATGAATTGGCAGGTAAGCGAGTGGGAATGGTTGGTTTTGGTGCTGTTGGTCAGCATATAGCAAGAATGTTGCAAAACTTTCCATGTGAAATTTATTACTTCGACCCATATTATACTGATCCGAACACTGACTATAAAAAAGTTGAATTGGAAGAGTTGTTTTCAAGCTGCGATGTGGTTGGGATACATCTTCCCGTTACTCCGGAAACTACCGGCATGATCGACAAGAAATATCTATCGCTGTTGAACAAGGATTCCGTTTTTGTGAATACTGCGCGTGCTACAGTAGTAAACCGTGAGGATTTATTAGCAGTGATTGAATCAGGACAAATCCGAGGTGCAGTGTTAGATGTGTTCTACAATGAACCACCGGATGAGATTGACTATAAGATGATCTTAAACAAGAATGTTATTGCAACGCCGCATATCGCTGGCGCAACCCATGAAGTGGAAGACCATCATGCATTTATCATGAACAATAATTTGCAAGAATATTTTCACAAGGGTAATAAATCTATTAAACAACTTGTTAATAAAGCTGTAATAGGGAAAACATCAATTAGCTAATCATGGCAAAAAAAGAAGCTTATTTAATCGTTGATATTGGTACTGGGAATGCTCGGGTAGCTGTTTGTGCTACAGATGGCGAGATCTTGAGTATCAAAAGGGAGAATGTTCATTATGAATCGGATTTGAAATATGATGATTCTATCTATTTCAATCCAGAGGAATTATGGACCCAGATATTAAAGCTATCTAAAGAAGCCTTGGCGGAATCGGGAGAGGTTCAGATCAATGCAATCATTGCAACCAGCCAAAGGGAGGGAATAGTGGTCGTGGATGCCGCAGGAAAATCCTTGTTGGGCATGCCTAATATAGACCACCGAGGCCGTAAATGGGAAAGAGATCTGAAGGATAAAGATTTGGTTTATAACCTATCTGGTCGTTATCCGACTTCATTATTTTCAGCTTTCAAGCTGGTAGGCGTTAGGGAGGTGTATCCTGAACTGTTTGAACAGATTGCCTCTGTAATGAGTATCAGTGATTGGATTCAATTTCAATTCTCAGGAATCCATGGTTATGAACATTCACAGGCTTCAGAAACCTTATTATATGATGTTGAGCAGAAATCGTGGTCAGCTGCCTTATTGGAACAATTTCAATTGCCAGCGAGTATCCTGCCGGAAGTCAAAGATTCAGGATCCATTCTTGGAAAGGTTAAGACAGAAGTAGCTGAATTATTTGGGATCAATCCGGATGCGGTAGTGGTTGTTGGAGGTGGAGATACGCAATTAGCGATTCGCAGTATGGAGCCATCGGCAAACGATGTGGTTATTGTTTCGGGTACGACTACACCGATAATAAAAATCGTCAATTCCTATGAAAAAGATACAGAACAGCGCACTTGGACCAGCCGTCATATCGATGCGAATAATTTTATTCTAGAGGCTAATGCAGGGGTAACTGGATTAAACTATCAACGCTTGAAGGAGATATTTTATCCTAATGAAGGTTATGATGTTATAGAGAAGGAGCTGGAGGATGCGACATATTCTCAATGTGTGGCTTCTTTGGGGTCCTTGATTGCTGATGAAGAAGAACCATTGACCAAAGGCGGTTTTATCTTCAATGCACCGGTATCTCATCAACTAACTCGTGGGAGCTTTGTCTTTGCGATTTTATGGGATATTGCTTGCAGTATTTATGAGAATTATAAGTTTTTGAGCGCAGTCTCTCCGCATCAGGAATCCTATATATGGGCCTGTGGGGGTGGAGTAGAAAGTAGGAAACTACGTCAATTTATTGCCAACCTATTTGGAAAGAGCATCAAAATCAGAGATACCTTCCGCCAGGCTTCGGTATTGGGCGGCGTGTTCCTATGCAACGATGCATTGGGAGTAAAGAATGTTAGTCCGGAGTTATTGGGAGAAATTCATCCCAAAGACCATGAGGAGTTTGAAAAGCTATATCAAGAGTGGAGAAACGCTCGTAAAACATTTAAACAGGTCATTTCGTAAATGAGTAAATATTTTTTTGGATTGGATGTCGGGACTCAAGGCGCTCGAGTAGTACTAGTGGATGAGAAGGGTGAATTAATCGCATCCGATTCCCGAAAATTCCAGTTAACAGATACCTTCCGTGAAGAACAATCCCCAGCCATCTGGTGGAAGGATTGTGAGGAAATGCTGAGTGCTTTAATCCATAATCTTCCGGAGGAAATAAATAAACAAGATATCCTGGCAATCTCCGTGACTTCCACCTCTGGGACTGTCATACCCATGGATTCGCAGAATAATCCTTTACATGATGCCATCATGTATAGTGACCCTCGTTCTGCAGATCAAGGAAGACGCATTAAAGCCATTGCTGAACAGCATGTTCCAAATGGATATACTGGTTTTAATGCATCCAGTGGAATCAGTAAAATGCTATGGTTTATCGAAACTTTTCCTGAAAAGGTAAAGGACCTTGCCTTATGGATCCATGCTTCTGACTACTTGGTTGGTCAATTGTCTGGAAATTTCAAAAGCACGGATTATACCAATGTATTGAAATCAGCTTTCGACCTCGAGAAATTAGTATGGCCAGCCTTTGTAAGTGAAGAAATTGGGATTCAAAAATCTTGGCTTCAATCGGTGGTTCCATCAGGAACCGTTGTCGGGAATTTATTGCCCGCATTAGCCAAATCGTGGGGAATACCAGAGATTCAGGTCGTAGTTGGAATGACTGATGGCTGTGCTACGCAAATGGCATCAGGTGCTGTAAAACCGGGAACTTGGAACACTACTATCGGCACGACCTTAGTGATTAAAGGAGTGACTAAATCCAATGTGGTTGATCCATTAGGCAGGTTGTATAGTCATCGCCATCCGGAGGGTTATTGGATGCCCGGCGGAGCAAGTAATACAGGTGCGGACTGGATTTCATTGCAATTTTCAGAAGGATTGGAAGAATTGAATCAGAAGGCTGAGCAATTAATACCGACAGGCGAATTGGCATGGCCATTATTGCAAGAAGGCGAGCGATATCCAATTATGGCACCTCAAGCAAAAGGGTTTACAACTGAAGGATTAGAGCGTGAAAAAGTATTCGCGGCAAACCTGGAAGGTGTGGCATTCATTGAAAAATTGGCCTATGAAATTATTGAGGATTTATCATGCGAAAAAGTAGATGCCATTTACTCTGCTGGTGGTGGAAGCAATAGTGATGTCTGGTTAAAAATTAGAGCTTCGGTGATGAAAGTGCCAATCTACAAATGTAAAGAAGCGAGTGGGGCATTTGGTGCAGCCATCATGGCGGCTTCCAATACCTATTATCATTCGCTTAGGGAGGCCTCCGAAAAAATGACGGCCATAGAAAAGGTGGTCCATGCAGACCCAAAACTGATTGAATCCTATCAATTACAATACGAGAATTTTAAACAGAAGCTTAAAGATTTAAACTATTTATAGATGATTACAATTTGTCTATTGAGGCATGGAGAAACAGCCTATAATGCCGACGGAAATAAGTACTGTGGAAGAACAGATATCCCATTGACCGAAAAAGGATTATCACAGGCAAAAAGAATGCAGGAGTTGTTGAAAGATGTGACTTTTGACCAGATCTTTTGTTCGCCACTTCAACGTGCTAGGAATACTGCTGAAATTGCTTCAGGAACTCCTGAAAAGGTGCAAGTGGATGAACGGTTGATTGAAGTAGACTTTGGACAGTGGGAAGGAAAGCGTTCTGAAGATTTCATCGCCGAAGACCCGAATTCTTGGTATAATTGGTTATCCGACCCAGGGAGTTTTGAAGCAGGAAGAACCGGTGAAAATGCAATTCAGGTCATCAACAGATTGGATAATTTCTATTCGGAACTACTTGATAAATACGATGGACAAACCATTTTGGTCGTTGGGCATAATGGTGTAAATAGATTCTTTATGGCTCATCAACTGGGCATGCCTTTGAAGAATTATCGAAGAATTGTTCAGGAGAACTCCGCCTTGACAATGGTAACCTTGGATAAACATAATGGTTTTAATTTGTTAAAACTGAATGCTTAATTTTAGATCTTGAAAAACAACCTATGAAGAAGACCTATATCGCTTTATTTACTTTAATGGCTTTGATGCAGGGCCTGCCAGCATCTGCTCAGAAATTGCATAAACTCAATTTTAAAAAGGTTGAGGACATGTATGCATATTTTAAATATGCGGAAGGCAAGAAGATTATCTCAGGCCATCGTGGTACTATTGAAGAACAAATGCCAGAAAATTCCATTCCATCAATGGAAGCGGTATTGAAACATACCTCGGCTATCTTTGAGATCGATCCTCGACTAACTAAGGATGGAGTGCCTGTCATGGTTCATGATGCTACCTTGGATCGCACAACCACTGGAACAGGGAAGGTGAGTGACTTTACCTGGAAGGAACTTCAGAAATTGAATTTAAAGGATCATAAAGGGAATACAACGAAGTATAAGATCAATACCTTGGAGGAGATGATCAAGTGGGCAAAGGGTAAGACTGTTTTAAACCTGGATAAGAAAGACCTTCCTATGGAAATGACGGCTGAGATTATCCGGAAGCATAATGCCTATGCTTGGGTTTGGGTAACTGTACACAATGTGGAGCAGGCGAAGTTTTATTTGGATAAAAATCCAAAGCAATACTTGTCGATGCATATTAAAACGAAAGCGGATTTAGAGACCTTTAAAGCATCAGGCTTGCCTTATGATCGTATGATTGTATATATCGGTCCGGAAATTAAGGCTTCAAACCAAGAGATGTATAGCTTTTTCAAAGAAAAAGGGGTGTTATGTATGATTTCTTCGGCTCCAACATATGATAAGTTGCCAACTGTAGAAGAGCGTGCTGAAAAATATAGGGCTGTTTTTGCAGATGGAGCAACTGTATTGGAATCAGATTTGCCGATAGAGGTCAGTAGAGCTATTGAATAACCCAAGGTTAATTAAGTTTATAGAATAAGGAAGCCATCACTGGTTTCCTTTTTTGTTTTTTAATAATTATTGAGGGTGACGAAAGTTGTTTTGATTTAAGTTGTTGTTTATCAGTTGTTAATAATTTTTGTTTGCCTGATAAAGCGGCTTTAATAATCAGTATCTTCGTTTTCTGATTATTAACACATGAGAAAACTAATTATTCTAACCGTACTCCTACTATTGGTTGGTAGCACTGTTTTATGGGCCCAATCGGCAGTAAATATTAGCAAGTCCAATCTTCCAACTTGGTTGAGAGCAAGCAAAATGAAGCCCCAATCCGTTGATTTGAATGAAATCAGTATGGGGTATTATTTTGAATTGATTGAAAGCCAATATAATCTGCAAAACAAGACTCTTTTCAATAGAACCATCAAAGTCGTTACTGAGGATGCAGGAGCGGAAAATGCAGGACAGGCGAGTGTCAGCTTTGACCCCAGTTATCAAAAATTGGTTATCCATGAGTTAAAAATTATCAGAAATGGTGAAGTTTTCAATCGCTTGGATCTTTCCAAATTCAAGACCGTAGCAGTTGAAACTGAACTTTCCAGGATGATTTACAATGGCACATACTCCGCTGTAGCTGTTTTGGATGATATCAGGAAAGATGATAAGATTGTATTTTCGTATTCTCTAGTCGGTTTCAATCCGGTATTTGAAGGGAAATTTGCCAATACTTTTTATTTAGAAGGATCAGAGCCCAATGGGCTAGTGCATCTGGTTTATATTGTTCCAGAAGGACGTATATTAAACATCCGGAAACATTATAATGCACCAGCAGAGAAACGTGAGGTCATTGGGAATTTGACCTATTATTATTGGGAACAACCCATGATGGCAAATGAACAAATCGGAATATATGCCCCAAGTTGGTATGATAATACTGCCCGTGTGGAGGTTTCTGAATTTTCTACCTGGCGACAAGTAGCGGATTGGGGTAAAAGGATCAATCCGATTCCTGATGTAAAAGCCGGCACTGCCCTCGATAAAGAGATTCAAAAATTCTGGAAGGAAGCAGATGGAGACAGTTTGAAATTTTTTCAGAAAAGTCTAGATTTCGTTCAGAATTCTATCCGTTATATGGGCATTGAAATGGGAGAGCATTCCCATCGAGCCCATCTCCCTGAAAAGGTATTCAACCAACGGTATGGAGATTGTAAGGATAAATCTCTTTTATTGGCGTCCATGCTTAAGCGTAAAGGCATTAGTTCATCTCTGATCTTTGCAAATACCTATCAAAACAAGGAATTAGACAAGGTGCAACCAAGTCCATTTGCCTTTAATCATGTGGTCTTGGCAGCTGTAATCGATGGTCGTATGATTGCTGTCGATCCAACGATTAGTAACCAAGGGGGAAGCATCCTGAATCGATATTTTCCTTATTATGGGAAAGTATTGTTTCTTGAAAATGGCAACAAACTTTCCGAAGTAAGTAAACCCATTTCAAAGCATGGTTCCTTTATAAATATCGAAGAAGTAATCCAGATCTTGGATGATGGCAAGGCAAACCTTAAGGTAAAGACCATTTACTATGAACAGGAGGCTGATGGAATAAGAAACCAACTTAAAAGTACTTCAAAAAAACAGTTGCAGAAGGATTATGAAGATTATTATCAACGGATTTATAACAAAGCCAGGAATGTTAGTCCCTTGACCATTGATGATGATTTGGAAAATAATATTTTGATCATCAAAGAAGAATATCTTTTGGAGGCATATATCATCGAAGAGGATGAGCAAAAGGCAGCTCCAATATATGGCAAATACATTTATGATCGTCTTCCAAAAGTACAAGAAGGCGTCATACAACCAATTGCTATTGATTTTCCCTTTGATGTCCATCATGAAATCAAGATTGTCAATAAGGACAATAAAGCCGTGGGCTTTTTTCAGTCGGAAGAAAAGGTTATAGAACGTGATGCATATTGGTATTCAAGAGTTGAATATCCGGATAAGGATACCCTCAAGATTACCTTCAATTTTCGTAACAATGATTCCTTTATTCCAATGGACCAGGCTCAACAATACCTAGAGGATCATAAGGTAATGGGAGAAGGATTGGGATATAGCTATTTTATTAATAATGATGGATATCTAACGATTGGGTCTTTTAACACCCCTAAAATCCCCAAAATGAATTATGGAGCCCTCCTTGTCTTTTTCATCATCGTCATTGCAACACTGATCTTTTTATTTAAGACTCATTATAAAACAAAACCGACTGGAATTATCAACCTGGATCATGAATATCGTCGAAATAGTATTGGGGGATGGTTAATTGTATTGTTAATTAGGATTGTCATTACAACATTTGCAATAGTCCTCATGTTATTTGTTGCAGAAAACTCAGTTAGTGATAGCTTATGGTCAATGCTAGATAAGGTCGGTCATGCCTATGGCTATTTGCTTCTCTTTAATATAGTCTATTTAGTGTTTCAGGCTGCTTATTTAGCTTTTACTATCTATTCTTGTGTATTGTTGTTAGAACGGAGAGATATATTTCCTCAGACCTATTTTTTCGTGAATTTGGGTGGTTTGGTGCTTCTGATTCTAGCTAATATGGGATATACAATTATTTATCCTGATGGTCTAGCATGGGGTTTTATGAATCCAGCAGACTTTTGGTCTATTTTAATAATTATAGCATGGGCCATTTATCTACGGGTTTCCAAAAGGGTGAAAGAAACTTTTACTGTACCATACAATAAGGAAAATTATTACTATTCAGTAGGAGACGATTCATCAAATACGGACTCCTCTAATGGACCTGAGAATCCACCCATGGAAAACTATGGTCCACATCCAATGAATGAGTGAAATAGGGATGATTAAAAAGGTTTATAGGGACTTGAAATTATTGGAATATGTGATGGGCGTATGAGATACGCCCATATAAAACTAGATATATTTTTGTGCAATTTCCCAGTAACTTTGGGCCATCTCATATCTATCTTAAAGATTACTTTCTTTTTTCAATTTTCTTCTGGTAGTAACAGGTTTAGCTAATTGTTTAGCTTCATATTGTCTTTCCAGATATTTGATAATTTCGCCGGCAATATCCTTTCCCGTTGCTTGTTCGATACCTTCTAATCCAGGAGAAGAATTGACTTCCAGAATAAGAGGACCTCTGGCTGAAGGCAACATATCGACACCTGCAACTGTTAATCCCATAGCTCTGGCAGCAGCAATCGCAGTTTCTCTTTCTGTTCTGGTTAATTTAACAACCTCAGCTGTACCACCACGGTGGAGATTAGAGCGGAATTCTCCTTCTTTAGCAGTTCTTTTCATTGCGCCAACAACTTTTCCATCAACCACAAAAGCACGGATGTCAGTACCTTTGGCTTCTTTGATATATTCTTGGATCAAGATGTTATTTCCTAAACCATAGAACGCTTCAATAACGGAAGAAGCAGCTTTCTTGGTTTCTGCTAATACGACTCCGATTCCTTGGGTTCCTTCCAATAGTTTGATCACCAAAGGAGCTCCACCTACCATAGATATCAAATCATCCACATTGGATGCGGTTCTTGCGAATCCTGTAATAGGTAAACCAAGACCAGCACCTGATAGGATTTGCATACATCTCAGCTTGTCTCTGGATCTGGTGATGGCTTGTGAGGGATTGGCCGAAATAACGCCCATAACCTCAAATTGCCGTACAATAGCAGATCCATAAAAAGTAACTGATGAACCAATCCTAGGGATAATGGCATCAACCTCTGCAATATCTTGACCTTTATAATGAATGGAGGGTTTTGCTTGCTGAATGCCTACATAGCATTTGCTATGATCGATCACTTCGCATTCGTGACCTCTATTAATGGCAGATTCTACTAGTCTACGAGTAGAATATAATGACTTATTCGTCGATAAAACGGCTATTTTCACAATTCTTTATTTGTTAAACAGATAAACGATGTTCCGTGTTCTATATGATATTAGTTGCTAGATTTTTTTTAGATACATCTACCAAGAATTTCCCTGTAATAAAATTACGTCCCAATAACATGGGGTAGGACATTGCTGATCGATTTCGAAAGGACAATTTGATATCATATAGCTGGTTGAACATGCGGATCTTGGTCAAAAAGATATAGCGTATCTCCGATTGTCCAAAAGAGCTTTTGACTGTTCTTTCACGGTGAACCGGGAAAGTCAGTTTCAAGGTCTTTTCGCTGTTTTCATCAGGTCTGATATAGGCGGTAATATATAAGTGGCCGGATTTTTTGACCACTTCCATTTCTTCACAGTGTAGAACGGATGTTTCCGCGCCGGTATCTATCTTTGCATGGATATTGTAAAGACCAAGTTCCGGAAGATCGATAACTTCTGTTCTGCCAATGGTTTTCTTACCTTTCACAGCCAAATCTATTCGTATACAAATTCTCCAAATGCTGAACGGATGGTCACCTGTTTCTTCTCTGAAGATTCTACACGTCCAATAATCTGGGCAGGAATTCCAAATGACTCTGAAATCTGAATAATATCAGCCGCAATTTCTTCTGCAACATATAATTCCATGCGGTGTCCCATATTAAATACCTTGTACATCTCTTGCCACTCTGTATTGGATTCTTTTTGAATCAATTCAAATAATGGAGGGATTGGAAAAAGATTATCCTTGATCACATGTACATGGTCTACAAAATGCAATACTTTAGTTTGTGCACCTCCTGAACAGTGAACCATACCATCAATTTGGCTACGGTATTTGTCCAGAATTTGCTTGATAACAGGTGCATAGGTACGAGTAGGAGACAATACTAACTTTCCTGCTGTCACTTCTTCACCTGTTTCGGTTTTAATTTGATCCGTTAATGCTTTTCCACCTGCAAATACCAAATCATATGGCACCGCTGGGTCAAAGCTCTCTGGATATTTCTCTGCAATATACTTGCTGAAAACGTCATGACGTGCTGAAGTTAACCCATTGGATCCCATTCCGCCATTGTACTCTTTCTCATAGCTTGCTTTTCCGTATGATGCAAGTCCGACAATCACATTTCCACCCTTGATTTTGTGATTGGAAATCACATCTTCACGTTTCATTCTACAAGTTACGGTACTATCTACGATAATGGTTCTCACCAAGTCACCAACATCAGCAGTTTCACCACCAGTTGAATAAATACCGATACCCAATTCTCTTAGTTCAGCAAGAATTTCTTCAGTTCCATTAATGATTTCAGCAATAACTTCTCCAGGAATCAGGTTTTTGTTTCTACCAATGGTAGATGAAAGAATAATATTATCAATAGCTCCAACACACAATAGGTCATCCAGGTTCATGATGATCGCGTCTTGCGCGATACCACGCCATACCGATGCATCTCCAGTTTCTTTCCAATATACATACGCTAAAGAAGATTTTGTTCCGGCACCATCAGCATGCATAATGTTGCAATATTGCTCATCACCTGCTAAAATATCCGGTACTATCTTACAGAAAGCTTTCGGAAATAATCCTTTATCAATGTTTTTGATTGCGTTGTGTACATCCTCTTTCCCTGCGGATACACCTCGTTGGTTGTATTTTAAATCTGACATCGTGCTGCAAAAATAAACAAACCTCTCGATTATTGCGAAAATATTTCGTTTAGAGAGGTTTGTCTTTGAATATATTACTTAAGATAACCCCATTCATGAGTTATCTTAAGTAATATCCTTTATATAAGTCTTTGTGATTGCTTATTCAGAAATGCCTTTAGGATTAAAACCATTGTCCTTGACCTTGATCAATTGACTGAATAAACGTTTCATATTGCTGTCGGTACGTGTATCCTCCTTCAAGTATTTTTCGTTTTCCTTGTCAGTAGCAATGATATTGAAGAGTTTATCGTCGAAATAATAATATCTGGCTTCACCAGCTTTTTTGGTCTGCTTCATATCAAATTTAGGGTCAATGATATGGGTGTTGTAATTATAGATTTGCTCATATACAAAAGATAGTTTGTTATCCTTTAAATACATGTCTTGTAATAAATAACCCCCTTCACCATAGTTTCTGACCTTGATTAATTCAAGATTGTTGTTTTTAAAGAAATAGGTGGCAACACCGCCTTCTGTAGACTCGTGAATTTGTGCGGAGTCTATTTTATCCCACTCTTTAATGCCATTGATTCTCTCAAAGTTCTCTCGAACGATTAGGGTAGAATCTGTGCTTTGAACATTCGCACTACTGTCCGTTATTGGACTTTCCTGATTGCTGCTTGTATTGGCTTGATTAGTACCTTGATTTTTATTTCCTTGGCAAGCACTGAGAGCAAGGATGGTCGCTACGGAATATATTGTTAGGTATTTCATATGTTTTTATTAATAGTTTGGTAGGGAGGGTGCAAAAATAATTCCAAGGAATTAAGAATAAACAAAAAGCCCATTGTAAATTTTTACAATGGGCTTTATTTGATAGCCGAGGCTAATATTTTTATTAATGTTTGAAGTGACGAACACCAGTTGTAACCATGGCTACAGCTTTTTCATTCGCCATATCAATTGATAATTGATCTTTAATGGATCCTCCTGGTTGCAAAACTGCCGAAACACCAGCATCACCAGCGATTTCAACACAATCAGGGAATGGGAAGAAAGCATCAGATGCCATCACCGAACCCTTGATGTCAAAACCGAAGGATTGTGCTTTCTCGATTGCTTGTTTCAAAGCATCAACACGTGATGTTTGACCAACACCTGAAGCGATTAATGTACCATCTTTTGCAAATACAATCGTATTTGATTTAGTATGTTTTACAATTTTGTTAGCAAAATAAAGGTCTTTTAATTGCTCTTCTGTAGGTTTTACTTCCGTTACAGCGGTCATTAATTCAGGACCTTCAACAGTATTGTCTTTGTCTTGTTGAATTACACCGTTCAATAAAGTTTTGAACTGTTGAGCAGGTAATTTAACATCTTTACGACGAAGGATAATACGGTTTTTCTTAGCAGTAAGGATTTGTAAAGCTTCTTCAGTGTATGAAGGAGCGATTAAAACCTCAAAGAATAAGTTGTTGATTTCTTCAGCAGTAGCTTTATCAACTTCACCGTTTGTGATCAATACACCACCGAAAGCAGAAACAGGATCACAAGCTAATGCTGCTTCCCAAGCTGCTTTGATAGTAGGGCGTGAAGCCACTCCACAAGCGTTGGTATGTTTTAAGATCGCAAATGTTGGCTCATTAAACTCATCAATAATGGCAACAGCTGCATCTACGTCCACTAAATTGTTGTAAGAAAGTTCTTTACCATTTAATTTATCAAACATAGCATCCAGGTTTCCGTAGAAAACACCTTTTTGATGTGGGTTTTCTCCGTAACGCAATACTTGAGCATTTTGTTCAGACTGTTTGAAAACGTCTAATGGTTCTTCCTGATTAAAATAGTTGAAAATTGCAGTATCGTAATGCGAAGAAGTATTGAAAGCGCGTTTTGCGAATGATTTACGTTGTTCTAAAGAAGTAGCACCTTCTTGAGCTGCTAATATTTCTTCAAGTTCTTTGTAATCGTTTTTCGAAGAGATAATTACAACATCATTGAAGTTTTTCGCTGCTGCACGGATTAAAGAGATACCGCCGATATCGATTTTTTCAATAATATCTTGCTCTGAAGCACCAGAAGCTACAGTTTCTTCAAATGGGTAAAGATCTACAATTACTAAATCGATCTCTGGAATTTGGTATTCCTCCAATTGTTTCTTGTCGTCATCCAAAGGACGGCGAGACAAAATTCCTCCGAATACTTTTGGATGTAAAGTCTTTACGCGGCCACCTAAAATTGATGGGTAACCAGTTAAATCTTCAACACGCTCAACAGGGATATCTAAATCACGGATAAATGACTCAGTTCCACCAGTGGAATAAAATGTAACTCCGTATTTGTTTAGTAGTTGAATTAGAGGTGCAAGGTTATCTTTGTAATAAACTGAAACCAATGCATTTTTAATCTTAACAGGATGATTCATTGTGCTTTGTTTGGAGCCGCAAAGATAAAAATTTAAAATCTATTTTTCTCAATTTTGTTACCTAATTATAACTATGCGGTTAAACAATCTTTAATAATTAGTATATTGGAGTACCCAATTTAAAAACAAGACTTAAACATGAGAAAAAACATCCTCCTATTGTTAGCCGTATCGATGGGCCTTTGCAGCAGTCAATTAAGTGCTCAAGAAAATATAGGCGCCAAAGAAATAAAAACGGCTTCCCCGATTGTTTCCGCAGACAATTCCGTATCATTCAACCTCGTAGCACCAAAGGCAAATTCTGTTTATTTAACCGGAAATTGGATGAAGCAGACCTCTCAAGCTGCACCGCAAGTTGAAATGAAAAAAGATGCTTCAGGCCTGTGGTCCGTGAGTCAGAATAACATCGGCTCTGATTTATACCTCTATAATTTTATTATAGATGGAGTTCGTATCAATGACCCCTTGAATGTTTACCAAGTAAGGGATGTAAGCAATGTATTCAATTACTTTATTACAAATGGAGGTAATGCAGAATACTATAAAACTAAGGCAGTTCCTCATGGATCCATGATTAAACAATGGTATCCATCTGCCATTAATAATGCGGAACGCCGAATGACAGTCTATACTCCTCCAGGTTATGAGAAGTCCAAGGAAAAGTTTCCAGTCCTTTATTTATTACATGGAATGGGGGGAGATGAGGATGCTTGGCCAACCTTAGGCAGGGTTTCACAGATCATGGATAACTTAATATCTGAAGGTAAAGTAAAACCCATGATTGTGGTTATGCCAAATGGACATACCAGTAATTCAGCGGCTCCAGGTAATTCGGAAAAAGGTGAGTATAAAATTGAGTTTTTTACTCCTGATGTAGGGTCAGGTGATATGGAGACCAACTTTGCTGAAGTGATCAATTTCGTTGAGAAGAACTACCGGGTTAAAAAGAATAAAGCCAATAGAGCGATTGCAGGATTGTCCATGGGTGGATCTCATTCTCTATTTATCTCCAGTTATTATCCAAATACCTTTGATTATGTGGGATTGTTTTCTGCAGCTTATAGAATTAATGATAAGATAAAAAGAGATGTCTATGATAATTTTGAACAAAATCTATTGACACAAAATAAAAATGGCTACAAGTTATATTGGATAGGAATGGGGAAGGAGGACTTTTTATATGAAACTGGTGTTGATTTCCGAAAAAAACTTGATAGCATCAAAATGGAATATGTGTATCACGAATCAGAAGGTGGACATACCTGGTCAAATTGGAGAGATTACTTAGTGGAATTTACAAGTCATCTTTTCAAACCAGTAGGTAAATAAAAAATACAAAGGCCGAAGTTAGCTTCGGCCTTTGCTTATATAATCGATAGTTATATTAATTATATTTTTTTAAAAGGTTTTCAATGACCTTAGGATAGTGCGTGTGTTCCAGTTGTTGACCATTGAATTTAAGGATTTCTAAAGTATCTCCTGGATCTACTCTGAACCTTGCCTGATGGATGATTTCACCCTCATCAAAATTCTCGTTGACAAAATGAATGGTAATACCATGCTCATCTTCTCCTGCTTCCAATACTGCTTTATGGACACGGTCACCATACATGCCTTTGCCACCAAATTTTGGTAATAAGGCAGGGTGTATATTAATAATTTTATTAGGAAAACTTTTTAACAAGTTTTCAGGAACTAACCATAGGAAGCCAGCTAAAACAACTAAATCAATTTCAAGTCTTTTTAATAGGTCAACGATTTCATCAGTTTGATAGAAATCATGTTTATCAAATACGTGAGTAGGGATTTCAAAGTTGTCTGCACGTTGTAAAACATATGCATCTGGATTATTACTTAAAACTAAGGCAACTTCAGCGCTGTCAGAATATTTGAAATGCTCCATGATTTTTTGGGCATTTGATCCGGAACCTGAAGCAAAAATAGCAATACGCTTTTTCACAGTGTGTTATCGTTTGAGATATTTAAATAATTATTTGACAAATATAGCTGATTTTTTGCAATAAAGGCCTAATTTGCTGCAACATTGAGGCAAATTTGTTAGATTTAGGATCATTTAGCTTAATTTTTCAGTTATGATGAATTTTATCTTTACCCTGTTTTTAGTATTTGCATCTGTTGGTTTCGCCATCGCCCAGATCCCCGAGAAAATTCCTGCTTTCTCTAAGTTTATTGACATGAATACTGGCGCTATATTCACCTCTGATTCATTGAACACTCAACATACTCAAGTTTTTATATTATTCGATCCAGGTTGTGGGCATTGTCAAGAGTTAGGACAAGGTATTGGAAAGTCATTGGGCAAGATTCGGGAGGATGTGGACTTCTATTTTATCTCTATGCAAGAGAAGCCATTGGTGGATGGTTTCATCAATATGTTCGCAAAACCGTTAAAATCTGATAAGCGGGTTAAATTTATTTACGATCCTGAGGGAGAATTTATCCTAAAATTCAATCCAAAGAATTTTCCATCCAGCTATATTTATGAAGCTAAATCTCTACAAATAATCAAACAATTTGACGGCGAAAATAAGGCCGAAAAACTCCTATTATACCTTGAAAAACAGGACTAGAACTATCAAAAAGTTAAACTTTTCAGAAATTACTTTTTATTATTAAAATTTTCTTAATAAAACAAATTGATATTATTTATTTAATTGTTTTCATATATTTACATCGTTAAAAGTTTTAAAGGAAAAAACTATTCTTGATTGGTAGTAAAATTTGATATCTAGCATTGAGATTATTGTTTTTTTTAAATGAAATTTATGTAGGGTAATGAAATGTGCGAATAATGAATACCTAAAAAGAAAAACTAGGATCCATCTTTTAGAGATCATTTGGAGCAAAACTATTGATAATATTACTAACTAGGAATCGTTAAACTGTTGGGAATGAGTTGTTTTTAGTTTCCTGCAGGATAGTACAAGTTCAATCGGCGATTTAAGTAAGAAAATATTTTCAAGCTGCATTAAACATTTTCAAAAAAATACTGTCTTTGCGAGTATCAACCAACCAAGAATAGAATATTGTAAGGGCCAATTAAATTACAATTTGGTTGATGTATTTATTTATTTATGATTAACATTTATAAGGAATTAAATTACCGTGATAAAGAATCTTTTATTGCGGTGGAGTCTTTAATTAATTCACTTGACCTGGGACCTCAAAAGAAATTGGTTTCTAACCAGTTTCCTGATTGGGTGTATATTGTCAAAGATTATATTAAAGACCATTGGAACAAGCAGATCTCTTTGGATGAATTATCCAAGCTTTGCTCAGTACATAAAGTAACAATATCGAAATATTTCGAAAAATATGCTGGGAGTACAGTACTGCTGTACCAGAGGAAGATACGAATGATTCGAGCATTGGAACTCATGTATATTAGCGGTTATTCGCTAACTGAGATAGCTTTTTTGTGTGGGTTTTCAGATCAAAGTCATTTCACGAGGTACTTTCGTCAAATGATTGGATTCTTGCCTAAAGAGCTTCAGAAGAACTGACGCTAATTTCGTTCTATTTTAAATTTTAAGCATAGGTTTATTTTGTAATAAGCGGATATAAAACAATTGTTTAACATGAAAATATTACAGGGTAATCGCCTTCCAAAACCAAACGGACATTATAGTACAGCTATTGTGTCAAATCATCTATTATTTGTTTCTGGTCAACTACCAATTTCAGCTGACGGAAAACTTTACGAAGATGAAGACTTTGAAAGTCAGTTTACTGTAGTATTTCAGAATATTGAAAATATCCTATTAGCCTCTTCAAGTAGTTTGCACAAAATTGTGAAGGTGACAGCCTATCTAAGTGATGTTAAATTTTGTCCCCAATTTAACGCCTTATTTGCAGACTTTATTGGAAAGCATAAACCAGCGAGAACTGTCATTACAGTTCCTGAATTGCGACATGGATTTAAAATTGAAGTAGATCTAATAGCAGAAGTTTAACAGTATGCACACATTTTATTAAACCCGCATATTCCTTTTCATTCTATATATTGAGTTTAGAAACGATTATTAATTAGATAATCATTTCTTTAATAAAAGTTTCTAACTCAATGTCGATTGAAATAGCGATTGGTTTTTAATTCTTACTTGGAATTACATCAAGAAATCTATTCACTAAACAGAATTGATTCAAAGACACAAATTTTAATGAGAACTAAACAACAAGTAAGGGGAGGATTCGAAAGAATCCTCCCCTTTATTTTTTATCGTTTTCTAAGCTATTATTCAGCTTGTCTTAAATAAAATAGACTATTTGGTTGATAAAACTTTCTCAAGTAATTCAATTCCTATTTCTCCCAAACCATTGCTGGAATTGGATAATAGAATAACTACGGAGTGTTCATCTGGAACAAAGCCTACAAATGAATTGGATCCCGCTGTAGCACCCGTATGATGGTAATAAATCACCCCATCCAACATATTCATATGCCATCCTAAACCGATATCTCCATTCGGAGGTACTAAGAAAGTAAACTGTTTGGTCAGATTCATCGCCTTTTGAACCTCTGTCTCCGGATAAGTCAACTGTGCAAGAGTATAGCGTAGAAGGTCGTTAAGACTTGATTTTAATGAACCAGCTGCTGACATGGATTGAAAGTTCCAAAATGGAACTTGTTGGCCTTTATCATCAAATGGAGGTGCAATATTTTTATCCTTTGGATTTATTTTATCCGAAGTGTTTGTCATCTCCAATGGTGTAAGGATCATTTCCTTGACCATCGTCATGTAAGGTTTCTTGCTAATTGTAGATAGTAAATCTCCCAACAATCCAAATCCAAGATTGCTGTATTCATATTCCAATCCTGCTTCCTTGCTCGCCTTGTAGTCCTTTAAATAAGAGTATAAAGCTTTTTTATCATAAACAGCATAGGGGTCACTATCTGAATACTTCGGAACCTTATTCCAATTGCTGGCCAACCTAGGGAGTCCTGAAGTGTGGTTCGCAAGCATTTTGAATGTTATTTTTTGAATGTCTGGATTCTGAGCTACCGAGTCAGGTAAATATTTAGCAATGGAGTCATCCAATGATAATATTCCTTTATTTACCATTTCAGCCAATAAGGTCGCTGTAAAAGTTTTAGTTACTGAACCAATCTCATAAATGGTATTTGCATCAGGCAGGCTATTATTTCCAGGGGTCGTTTCTCCGTAAAAGAAGGTGTTGATTTTATTCTGGTGTATTATTGCAACCGACAAGGAATGTGCATTTCCATTTTTAGCATATTTCCGTGCTACTGAATCCACATACAAATCCAAAGGGCTTTTTGCTTCTACATTAGAGATGATTTCCTCTTTCTGTGGAACAGCCTTGGCTTCATAAGGCTTTATCTGAAAGCCATTATAATGCATGGTAGAATCAATAGATAATAACATGCTAAAAGTCGTCTGTTCAAGTTCTACTTTGTAAGTTGCAATTCCCTTGCTGAAAGCTTCCTTGGTAACATTTTTAATTTTCCCAAGTGTATATAGGTTCTCCAGCAAGCTTTTCATCTTGTCAAGGCTGATCCCCTCTTTAAATGAATCACTCGCTAAGTTGTAGATGGAATCCGTTTGTTGCGAATTGTAAAAATACTCAATACGATTAAAAACCGCCCTATTGTTGTTTTCATCAATAGTTTGGGCTTTTGCAAACCCAGAGGATGTTAATAAAAGGATAATGAGGAAGTTGAATGCTTTTTTACTCATGCCCAAAAATACAAAACAAATTATAAACCTATAACTTGTTTTAAGCGTGCATATCCAGATTTACTAATATTTACCTTCTCACCAGTTAATAAAGTGGCTATATAACTATCCTTTTCCATCGGTTCAATCTTCTGCAATTGGTCCACTTTAACAATAAAGGAGCGGTGAACACGAACGTATTGTTTTCCATCCAATTGTTTTTCAAATGAGCTCATAGTTTTATTTTTTAGAAACATGCCATCAGGAGTATGAATCTTTACATAATCATCATAGGCCTCTAAAAAATTAATCTGTTGAACTGGAATAATCTTGATTTGGTTTCCTGTTTTTACCACAATACGCTCCAATGAACTATCTTCTTCCATAGTTTCCTGAAGTTTAGCAGAGTCTATTTTTGGAGCTTGTTGCGTCCCAAAGGAAGCCTTGAATTTATCAATAGCTTTTTGAAAACGATCCGGACGGATAGGTTTCAATAAATAATCAATCGCATTTTTTTCAAAAGCTTTTAACGCGTATTCATCAAATGCTGTCGTAAAGATAATATGAGGTTGATTATCCAATAGCTCCAACATTTCAAAACCTGTCAATTTAGGCATTTGAATATCCAGGAATACTAAATCTGGCTGGTGTTGTTGAATGGCTTTCACACCTTCAAATCCATCATTACATTCAGCCAATACTTCAAAATCAGGATGTTCTTTTAAATATTCCAGCACCATACTACGTGCCAATGGTTCGTCGTCAATAAGGATTGTCTTTATCATAATTGTGGGATTCTTAGGGTGGATATAAATGTATTTCCGTCAACCGCTGTCTGCAATAAATCAGTTCTGCCGAATAGAAGGAATAGTCTTCGCTGAATGCTGGTAAGACCAAATCCAGTTCCTTTCTTCTGTTCCGGTTGATCCATTTCAAATGGATTACTGATTTCAATGGTCAGCAGATTGTTCTCTAAATATATACGCGTTTTAATAGTTACTTGATCAGTTACATTATATAAACCGAATTTAATCGCATTTTCTACTAAGGGTTGAAGAATCATAACAGGAATTTTTGCATTAAAAACCTCCTCGTCATATTCAAACTCAGTGCTCAGCCTGTGGCCGAAACGCACTTTTTCTATATCCAAATATAGGCTTAAGTGATTGATTTCTTCTTCAACACTTGTAAATTGTTTCTCATCCTTGCGCATGGTTCCGCGCAAAAAATCTGATAATTGAAAAACCATATTCCGCGCTTCAGTAGGTTTGCTACCAATCAGGGCGATGATGGAGTTCAAGCTATTGAATAAAAAGTGAGGTTGTAATTGCTGTCTTAAATTATATAATTCGGCATCACGAACCATGCGCTCACTTTCATCTTTTCTTCTCTTGTTAAAAACTAATTCTTCCTGGATGTTCCAGAAAATATTGATCGTCATTACACAGGTAATGATCAGGAAATTGATTACAAAACGAAAGGGTAGGGAAAAGTCCAGGTAAACCAGGTTGTCATCAGGAGTTACCTGAATAATCAAGATACGGATGATGAGCACACTGATTGCTGAAAAAATTGCAGCCATGGAAAACAGCTTCCAATAGTTCTTGTTGTTTGGAAGATAAAACTGCAAGGTACTGTAGATGAGGTATGAAATACCTGTCATGGTCAAGGCACCAATCACTGCGTCATAAGCTGCAGTCACTTTGGCGATATTGGACCATAGCAATAGCCCGTAAACTATAAGAAAGTATAAAACACAAATAATCCACGATGAGGCATGGATTACATAGCGTTTGGATTGTTCACTAATGGGTTTTTGCATGCCTTAAACTAACTGTTCTTAATCGTTAATCCCCCAAATAAAGAGGTTCCTGTGATATAAATTTTCTTGTTTTCATCCGTAACCACTTCGATCATCGGTCTTCTATCATCAACTTCCCCAAAAATAGAAGATACATTAGAATATACTTTCCAGTTGGTTGGAACAATGATTTTTGTACTTCCAAAAAGTTGGAAAGTATCAATTACTACCGGTTGTTTCAAATCCGCTTGTAAGAAATTTAATTGAGTGCTACCAAAAACAGAGGTAATATTTCCGCCCAAGAAGTTCTTGCTTAGGATTACTTTTTTAGTATCACTAAAGAAATTGTCCACCTTTAAATAGTTTTCAAAGTCAGGTAAGAAATTTCTTCCATAAGGTCTATGCTCAGTACCGCTGGCCTGAGCATAGGAATCATTAGGATTTGTTGACGATGGATTATTTGATCCATCGGTATTTCCTGGTTGATCTTGGTTTACACGTCTATCCCAGTCATACTCATCGTTTTGCGGAGGAGTTGTTGGAGGCAATTGCGGGTTGCTTTTGTTACGATTGATCAGGTAAAAGCCTAATGCGATTGCTGCAGCTGGAATTATGAATTTTCCTAAGTGGATATCAAGTTCATTTTTTAGTAAGAATACCGAACCTATAATAATAAGGACAATCGAAGATTTCTTTTCGAATTTTGAATTTACCCCTATTACTAGACCGATAATGATCAATATAGTTTCCCATCCAAACATCCAGTTCGGGATGATGTTACCCATATTCATGTTCTTAAAAAGAATGGCTACGCCTAAAAAAACGATGATAAACCCAACTAAATTCGAAGATTTATTGTTTTTTGGTGGCTTTCCGTAATCTGTTTTCGTTGTTTGATTGTTCATGATGTTGTTTCCTTTTGAATTAGTTTACTCAAAAGTATAGCGAATATAAGCATAGCAACAGAGCTAATAGGTCTCTTGGGCATTTTTTTCGGTGAAATACGAGAATTAGTCGGTAAAAACTCAAATCTCTTTTAAGACAACCTCAATTTTGTAGCAATATTTTAATTATTATAATAATAATTTTTAAATAAAATTTGGATGATTGAAATTAATTATTATATATTTATGACTGAAAATAGAGGGTTAAACTTAAATTTTATATTAATCTAATGGGAGATTTTGACAATAAAGAGCGTGAAGAGGTATTTTCAAAAAAGGTGAGAGCGGGCAAACGTACTTATTTTTTTGATGTGAAAGCCACTCGCTCGAACGATTATTATGTGACAATTACAGAAAGCAAAAAACGCTTCGAAGATGGACAGTTCATCAAACACAAGATCTTCCTTTATAAAGAAGACTTTGAAAAGTTTGCTGAAGGACTTCAAGATGTAGTTGAATACATTAAAGCGAACCAGGATGTTGTGGAAAAAAGATATGAGCCAAATCAAGACGATCAAGGTTTTGAAAACAATGGCGAGCTAGTACAAAAAGACAATTACTCTTTTTAATTTAGTTTTGAATACATTATTAATGGGCCACTAATCATTTAGTGGCTCTTTTTATATTTCTAATAACCAATTTAATCCCTTCGAATTTTACGCGATCGATTTCGTTAAACATGTTACAGGCATTTCTTAACAGATTGATATGAATTTCCTATTTTCGAAGTTTATTGAATCAAATTACAAACTATCACATATGAATAAACTGTTTTCTGCGGCTTGCTTCGCTCTGTTCATCCTTTCCACAGATGCGACAATCGCGCAAACTAAGAAACTTTCTTTTGAACAAGCTTGGAACCAAGCTCCCTCTTTAACTAAAACTATTAGTCGATTCGAAGGTTGGGCAGATGCTAATCATTATATTGAAAGAGCAAATAATCAACTCTATAAAGTCAATGTTAAATCTGGTAAAAGAGAAAGTTATAGCTACCCTGTCAATACGTCTACACGAGTATTTATCAAGGATAAAGATGTTTATATCCAATATCCTGACTCTCCAGCCAAGCAACTTACCCAATCCCCAGAAGTTGATGAACAAAACCCTACTTTATCCCCAGATGGTAAATATGTAGCCTTCACCCGTAAAAGTGACTTATATGGGCTCGAAATAGCATCAGGTAAAGAGATTCGCTATACCAACGATGGTACAGATGTGATCTATAACGGTTGGTCATCTTGGGTGTATTATGAAGAAATCTTAGGTCGTCCGACAAACTACCGTGCATTCTGGTGGTCTCCAAACAGTGAAGAAATTGCTTTTATGCGTTTCGATGATACCAAGGTACCTATGTTCCCAATTTATGTTTCAAAAGGGCAACATGGCTACTTGGAAGAAACCAGATACCCGAAAGCTGGTGATCCAAACCCTGAAGTAAAAGTTGGATTCGTGAAAGCTGAAGGCTCTCCAATTGTATGGGCTGATTTTAACGAAAAAGACGATCAATATTTTGGTCAACCATACTGGAGCTTTGATAGCAAGTCTATCATGGTTCAGTGGATGAATAGAGAGCAAAATAATTTGAAATTCTATGCTGTAAATCCACAGTCAGGTCAAAAATCTGAAATCTATAATGAAGATCAACCTACATGGATCAATCTTGACCATGATGAGCGAATCACTTATTTAGCAGATAACAAACATTATATCTTAAAATCGGATAAAACTGGTTGGGCACATTATTACCTGTATAACCTGGATGGAAAATTAGTGAATCCTATTACTCAAGGTGATTGGCAAGTGACAGCTATCGAACATATCGACGAGAAGGGCAAAGTGCTATATTTCTCCGCTAGAAAAGAAAACTCCGCAACCAAAGATCTTTACCGTATTGGTTTTGATGGCAAGAATATGAAGAGATTGACTTTCGGAGATTATACGCACAATGTAATGGTTTCTCCTGATGGAAAATACTTCATTACAAATTATTCCAATATCCTGACTCCAAATAAGGTCGCTTTGCTTGATAACAAAGGCAAAGTATTGAAGGAATTGGCGGATAGCAAAGCTGATGATTTTGCAAATTATAAAGTAGCAAAACGCGAATACTTGACCGTTCCTTCTGAGGATGGCAAGTTCAACCTTCCGGTGATCATCACGTATCCTACGGATTTCGATGAGTCAAAGCAATATCCAGTTATCATGAGCATTTATGGTGGTCCTGATGCGGGAACGGTAAAAAATACGTGGAAAGGCGTGAATGGAGAATTTTGGTCTCAAGAAGGTGTTATCCAGATTGAAGCTGATCACAGAGCATCTGGTCATTTTGGTAAACAAGGTGTCGCTTGGATGCATAGAAATTTAGGTAACTGGGAATTGGTAGACTATATCACCATTGCGAAATGGTTGAAAGCTAAACCTTATGTGGCTAAAAACAAATTATTGATGACTGGCCATAGCTATGGTGGTTACATGACTTGTTTAGCATTGACCAAAGGTGCCGATTATTTTGATTTCGGTATTGCTGGTGCTCCGGTAACAAGTTGGGAATTATATGATACCCACTACACCGAGCGTTGGATGGATACCCCTCAATCTAACCCTGAAGGATATAAAAACGGTTCTATTTTACCTTATGTAAATCAATATAAAGGCCGTTTAAGAATTATGCATGGTGATATGGACGATAATGTTCATATGCAGAATACCATTCAATTGGTGGATGCGCTTACCAGTAGAGCTGTACCTTTTGAATTAATGATTTATCCGGGAAGTAGACACGGTTTTGAACGCTCAAAAAGTGCCTATGATTTCAAGGAAAGAACAAGATTCTATTATCAATATCTTCTGGAAAAACCAATTCCGGAGAATTTGAAATAATAAAAGTTTTAATTAGGCTAAGAATGTAATTTCTTAGCCTTTTTTTATGTGATAACCGCCTTCAGATAATTGATTCCACCGAAAAAAATTATCATATTTGCAATATTATTTATGACATGCTAGATTTTCTTAAAGACATTACATTTAAAGCTAACGACGTTGTTTTAAGAGCGGTAGATATCCTGATGCGGAATTATATTTCTATCGCCGGTCTCTGCTTTTTACTTTTTGTAACTTCCAACCTTTCTTCCTTTCTAGCATTGTATCTGGATTCTTCCAATCTTTTGGTTAAAATCTGCTTGTTATTATTGTTTGTTGGGGTTTATTTCAGCTTGCAATTGGTACTTCTAAAGAAGGCAATATTTTTAGCCAAGGAAGAAAAAAGTCATGGTATCATGGATTACCTTCCTAGTATGCCGCAATTCTGTTACTATATCTTGGGTCTGCTTTTATATAGTTTGATCGCCTTCGTGGTTTATATCGTGATGTATGTCCTTTTATTCCCGCTGTTATATCTTGGGGTAAATATGAATACTGTTCAAACCGAAATCCATCCTTTCTTAACCGGATTGATTATGTTGTTTGTATTGATCAGAACCACATTCTTTCCGTTCTTTATTCTTGAGAATGGCTTCAATACGTTCAAATCATACCGTTTCAGCTTGGCAATGACCAAAGGGAATGTGTTGAAATTACTGACAATAATATTTATCGTTGCATTCACTCATCTACTACAATTAGGTACGGAATACATGGGTTATTCATTAGTTTCAAAGATTTTGAGCCTTATCAATGCCTTTGTTATTATTCCCGTGGTTAGTCTTGTCATGTCAATTGTGTATATTGATATGATGAAAGCCTATAAGGGTGGTTCTGACCCTTCCCTTATGGATAACATTATTTAAAAATCATTTAAGTTTTGAGTAAAAGAAAATTAGCCATATTAGGTTCTACAGGGAGTATCGGTACACAGACCTTAGAAGTAGTAGAACTATATCCTGATCATTTTTCAATTACTGTTTTATCTGCCGGAAAAAATGCTGACTTGTTGATTCAACAGGCTTTAAAATTTAAGCCAGCAGCCGTAATTCTTTGCGATCAAGCCGCCTTCGAAAAAGTGAAACAGGAATTGGCAGGGAAGGGGATTGAAGTGCTGTTCGGCGAAGATGCGCTGGTAGAATCCATGAAAAGAGACGATATCGATATCGTTCTTACGGCTGTAGTAGGTGCAGCTGGTCTTAGACCTACGGTTGCTGCAATTGAGTCGGGAAAAGATATCGCCTTGGCGAATAAGGAAACTTTAGTTGTCGCTGGTGAATTGATTACCTCCTTGGTAGAGAAACATCAGGTCAAATTGCTTCCCGTTGATTCGGAGCATTCTGCAATATTTCAATGCCTTGCTGGTGAAGAAGCCAATCCTATTGAAAAAATCATCCTTACCGCTTCTGGGGGACCTTTCCGTGGAAAAACTTTGAATGACCTCTTGCAGGTTACCAAAGCGCAGGCTTTAAAACATCCTAACTGGACCATGGGAGCAAAGATCACTATTGATTCGGCTTCCCTAATGAATAAAGGCCTGGAGGTTATAGAGGCGAAATGGTTATTCGGATTGGACTATGACCAAATCGATGTAATTATACACCCGCAATCCATCATCCACTCCTTGGTGCAGTTCCAAGACGGATCTTTAAAAGCTCAATTGGGCCTTCCGGATATGAAACTCCCAATTCAGTATGCCTTAACTTATCCGCAACGTTTCGAAAATAACTTTAAGAGATTTAATTTCTTGGATTATCCAAATCTTACCTTCGAACAGCCAGATTTACAAGTCTTCAAGAACCTGAAACTTGCTTTTCAAGCTTTGGAAGAAGGGGGAAATGCACCTTGTGTTTTAAACGGTGCCAATGAAGTTGTGGTTGAAGCGTTCTTGCAAGATAAAGTAGGCTTTGTACAAATGAGTGAGGTGATTGAGGAGACATTGTGTCAGGTGAAATCACAAAAAACGTTAAGTTTAGAGGATTATTTGCAGTTCGATTTAGAAAGCCGAACTGTGGCACGAAGTTTAATAGAACGAATTAAATAAATTTAAATAAATTAATAAAAATATAATAGATGGGAATTGTAATCATGGTTGGGCAAGTACTTTTAGGCTTGTCATTATTAATCATCTTGCATGAGCTTGGACACTTTTTAGCTGCTCGAGCATTCGGAATCAAGGTGGAGAAGTTTTATCTTTTCTTTGATGCCTGGGGTGTAAAATTATTCAAATTCAATTATAAAGGCTGTGAATACGGTATTGGCTGGTTACCATTGGGGGGCTATGTGAAAATTGCAGGTATGATCGATGAATCGATGGATACAGAGCAAATGAAAGGCGAACCTCAACCTTGGGAATTCCGCTCTAAACCGGCTTGGCAAAGATTGATTGTCATGCTTGGTGGTATTATCGTCAATGTGATTGTAGGTATTATTGTTTTCTGGATGTTGACCTTCAAATATGGTACAACTGACTTAAACAATACCCAGTTATATGGGGTTAAGCCAGGTATTATCGGTGAAAAAGTTGGTCTTAAGGAAGGCGATAAAATCCTTGCCGTAAATGGTAAAAAAGCAAACTTGTTCTACCAGGACTTATTGACTTCTGATGTGTTGATGGGGGATGCGGTATTGACCGTTGAACGCCAAGGGCAACAATTAGATATTACTTTGCCAAAAGATATCTTGAATGATGTTTCTGAACATAAGAAGAATGAATTGGTTCAACCTATGTTCAAGATGCTTCCAATCACTTTGGTGGAAAAAGGAAGCCGTGCGGATAAAATGGGATTGCAGGTAGGAGATAGCATCGTATCTATCAATGGCTTGCAAGTACAACAATTGGATCAGTTTAAATCAGAATTAGCAGCCAACAAAAATAAAGAAGTTTCCTTGGATGTAGTTCGTAAGGGAAGCCCGATGGTTCTTAAGGCAGCAGCTGATAGTTCCTCGGTATTAGGTTTCTCTAACCTACCAGTTGTTCAATATCAATATGGATTTATGGAATCCTTGCCTATCGGAACTGCCAAAGCATTCTCGGTTATTACGGATAATATCAAAGGTTTTGGTAAGATCTTCAAAGGTGAGGTTCGTGCTGACAAGGCATTATCTGGCCCTGTAGGGATTGCAACGATGTTCGGAACAGAGGTAAACTGGGTGAAATTCTGGAGCTTGGTAGGTATGCTTTCTATGGCTTTAGCCTTTATGAATATTTTACCTATTCCAGCACTGGATGGGGGACATGTGATCTTCCTTTTAGTAGAAATGATTCAAGGAAAACCATTAAGCGACAAGTTCTTGGAGAAAGCTCAAATTGTGGGTTTCTTTATCATTGTGGCTTTAATGATCTTTGTCTTTGGAAATGATATTTTCAAATTGACGAAGTAATTCCAATAAAATAAAAGAAAAGCCCCAAGGTGTAAAACATCTGGGGGTTTTTTCGTGTATTAGGAATTGAGATAATTTATAAAAAACAATTGTTTGCGAATTAAAATAATTTGTACCTTTGTCTCCCGATAAAAATGAAAGAGACCTTCTACCCGATAGCGAATCAAAAAGTAGTTTCTACTTCTCGTCAATATATAAATTGATCTGTTAGCCCGTTTGGGCTTTTTTTATGTTTGGGTGTTAAGAAAATCAATCATTAATTTAGTGAATACGTTTTAACTAGAAATAAGAATGACCAACTACAGCAAATTGCCAGCAATTTTAGTCCTAGAGGATGGAACAGTTTTTCATGGTAAAGCCGCAGGTAAAATCGGTACTACCACAGGTGAAATTTGTTTCAACACTGGAACTACAGGCTACCAAGAGATCTTTACAGATCCTTCCTATTATGCACAAATCATGGTGACTACCAATGCGCATATCGGGAATTATGGTATCGATGATGCAGATGAAGAATCTAAAGAAATTCAGATTGCAGGTTTAGTTTGTAAAAACTACAACATTAACTACAGCCGTAAAATGGCTGATCAATCCATTCAAAACTATTTTGAAGAAGAAAATTTAGTCGGTATCTCAGATATTGATACGCGTTCTTTAGTTCGCCATATTCGTAGTAAAGGTGCTATGAATGCAATTATTTCTTCGGAGAACCTAGATGAGAATGCATTGAAAGCGCAATTGGCTCAAGTTCCTTCTATGGATGGTTTAGAACTATCTTCTAAAGTTTCAACGAAAGAACCTTATTATTATGGCGAAGAAGGTGCTCCTACGCGTATCGCTGTATTAGATCTAGGTATCAAAAAGAACATCCTGAGAAATTTCGATTCACGCCAAGTGTATGCTAAGGTTTTCCCAGCAAAAACTATCTTCGCGGAGATGCAGGAGTGGAACCCTGATGGTTACTTTATCTCTAATGGTCCTGGTGATCCAGCTGCAATGGATTATGCAATTCAAACTGTTAAAGATATCTTAGCTGCTGATAAACCAATGTTCGGGATTTGTCTTGGTCACCAAATCTTAGCATTAGCAAATGATATCAGAACGCAAAAAATGCATAATGGTCACAGAGGTATCAACCACCCTGTAAAAAATATTATCGCTAATAAATGTGAGATCACTTCTCAAAACCATGGTTTTGGGGTAGTGGCTGAGGATATTGAACAATCAGACAAAGTTGAGATCACTCACGTAAACTTAAATGATAACTCTATTGAAGGTATTCGTGTGAAAGGTAAGAATGCATTCTCGGTACAATATCACCCTGAATCTTCTCCAGGTCCTCACGATTCTAGATATTTATTCGATGATTTTATCGCCATGGTAAAATCATAAATAATATAAAATTTTAGAAAAGGTCGTATCCGCAAGGATGCGACCTTTTTTTTATCCTTCATTTTCCAGTGTTATGGCAATACAGATGTTACGGTAGGAAAGTGTCGAAATAATTCCTTAGACCTTAGCTTCCTAATATTTATGATTTTATTAATATTAATTCCTCGATGATGGTAATTTTTCTATCAAATAAGGCGAATGACTTAGATTTTTTCATATTTTTGATTAAGAAAGAATTATTGCTATATTAGTGTCTTAAATACACTAAGTAAGATATTTAAATAAACCACAGATAAAATGAGCTTGATAATTGACGTACATGCGCGCCAGATTTTAGATTCGCGCGGAAATCCTACAATAGAAGTTGATGTAACAACGCAAAACGGTTTTGTTGGCCGTGCAGCAGTTCCTTCAGGAGCTTCTACAGGTGCACACGAAGCTGTAGAATTACGCGACGGTGATAAAAAGAAATACCTAGGTAAAGGTGTTTTGAAAGCTGTTGAAAACGTAAATACTAAAATCGCTAAAGCTTTAGAAGGTGTTGACGTATTTGAACAAAATGCAATCGATAAATTAATGATCGATTTAGACGGTTCTGAAAACAAAGGTAAATTAGGTGCAAACGCAATCTTAGGGGTTTCTTTAGCAGTAGCTAAAGCAGCAGCTCAAGAAAGCCGTCAACCATTATATCGTTATATCGGTGGAGTAAATGCAAATACGCTTCCTTTGCCAATGATGAACATTGTAAACGGTGGTGCTCACTCTGATGCTCCTATCGCTTTCCAAGAGTTTATGATCATGCCAGTGGGTGCTGAATCTTTCTCTGAAGCGTTACGTTGGGGTGCTGAAGTATTCCATAGCTTGAAAAAAATCCTTCATGACCGTAACTTATCTACTGCTGTAGGTGACGAAGGTGGTTTCGCGCCAACTTTCGAAGGTACGGAAGATGCTATCGAAACAATCCTTGAAGCGATCAAAAAAGCTGGTTACAAACCAGGTAAAGAAATCTGCTTAGCATTAGACTGTGCTTCTACAGAATTCTTCGAAAAAGGAAAATATGACTACGCTAAATTCGAAGGTAAAGGTGGTGCAGTTCGTACTATCGAAGAACAAGTTGATTACCTTGCTGAATTAACTGCTAAATACCCAATTATCTCTATCGAAGATGGTATGGCGGAAGATGACTGGAAAGGTTGGAAATTGTTAACTGAGAAAATCGGTGACCGTGTTCAACTAGTTGGTGACGATTTATTTGTTACAAATACAAAACGTCTTCAAGAAGGTATTGACAAAGGTATCGGAAATTCAATCTTGGTAAAAGTTAACCAAATCGGGTCTCTTACTGAGACAATCAATGCGGTTCACTTAGCACAAACAAACGGTTATACTTCTGTAATGTCTCACCGTTCTGGAGAAACTGAAGATACTACAATCGCAGATTTAGCAGTAGCTTTAAACTGTGGTCAAATCAAAACTGGTTCTATCTCTCGTTCTGACCGGATCGCGAAATACAACCAATTGTTGCGTATCGAAGAAGAATTAGGCAACAACGCTAAGTTCATCGGAAAAGATTTTAAATACGCTCCGAAAAAATAATTATCATATTAAATAGGAAAAGGAACCAATCGGTTCCTTTTTTTTATGGAATAAATTCACTTTTTACCTACCTAGGATACATCATCTTCATGATAGTATTATTTTTCCACATAGGTTAATTTAATTATTTGATAATCCTGATTCTATCCTTGTTTTGTTCATCCTAAAATAGTTATCTTTAACCGAATTTAAATTTCTTTGGTTGAGCCTATGGAACGCTTTATTAATACTATTCGTAATCAATATCTAATCGCCGGAGTTGCATTCATTGTTTGGATGTGCTTTTTCGACCGTTACGATATTACTACCCAGTATAATTTTCAAACAGAAAAAACAAAGCTGGAAAAAGAAAAGGAATACTATACCAACGAAATTGAAAGCATTTCCCAATCCATTAAAGACGTGCAGTTCAATCAAAGTGAAATTCAAAGGATTGCCCGCGAAAAATATAAAATGAAAAAAGACCATGAAGATGTCTATATCCTTACCGAAATAGATGCTCCAGAAAATAACTAAAAAAAGAGCTTGGATTATTTCCAAGCTCTTTTTTGTGTATAAATAAGGTTATCCTTATAGTCTTAATGACTTTTTACCAATGATATTTCTTGATAGGTGTCTGATATGGCAAAGATCCTATAGCCATGATCATGTAATTGCTTAAAGAACTTCTTGCCTCTTTCTTTACCATTCTCGAAGAAGCGCTCGTGGGTTTCAACCAGTATCTGTTTGATCGGTATTCCTGAATTCAAAATACCATCCATTACAACGTATTCTGAACCCTCTATATCCATTTTTAAGACATCAATGTGTGTATGCCCCAAATCCTTTACAATCTCGTTAAAATCCTTTAAAAGAACCTCCACAGAATCCTTCTCGTTGACTAGACTATGGTCGTATACACTTCCTGAAACATGATCCTTGTTTTTGGGCAAGTGGAAAGTTACCATTTCGGTTTTCTCACCTAAGCCATAAGGATGAAAATAAAACTGCTCCGGGGTTTCATTATTGCGAACATAATTGATGGATTTTGGCGTCGGGTCAAAACCAAACACCTTCGAGCCATGCTTTGCTATGATCGCTTTATCAAAGGAAATATCTTCTCCGATTCCAAAGGAATAAACTATCGCATTGTCAGGGACTAGGCTAGGGTCTACATAAAAACCGCCATAGCCATTACCATACCATTCCTTAGCACGTTTTTCTTCAACGTCAATAAATGCTATCTTGCCAATACGTGCTTTTACCCAATATTCTAATCTTTTAAGTTTGTCGTTTCTTTCCATTCTTTTTGGTAGATAATTTTAAATATACCCAAAAAATGGAAAAATCCTAAACTTCTGAAATGGGATTAATTATATCATATTGTGTTATGATATTGATCCTGCCTAATTCATCTTCCACCAATACGGCCTGCGTATCTTTGTTGATCAATCCAGATATTTTGTCAATGGATGTATTCAAATCCACAAATGGAAATGGCTTGGTAGCAATATCTTCCACTGCTGAGGATTTCAAGGATGGATTCTCCAATAAAGCCGTCAGGATATCTGATTCAGTAACCTTTCCAATGACCATACCTTGTTGGGTTACAGGAATCTGAGAAATATTTAAAGACTTCATGGTATTGAAAGCTTCCAACACCGTTTGGTTTGCATCTGCTGTTATGATAGCCTGCTCGCCACGCTTCTTCAAGATGGATTTTGCAGTCAACTTTTCGTCCTTTAAGAAGCCACGCTCACGAAGCCAATCTTCATTGTACATCTTACCCATATAGCGAGATCCATGATCATGGAAAATAACCACAACCACATCATCCTCTTTAAGATCTTTTCCTAATTGCATTAGTCCTGCAACAGCCGCTCCCGCAGAGTTACCAGCAAAAATTCCTTCTTTTCTCGCCAAATCGCGCGTCATCAATGCTGCATCCCTGTCAGTCACCTTCTCAAATAAATCAATAAGGCTGAAATCCACATTTTTTGGCAAAAAGTCTTCCCCAATACCTTCTGTGATATATGGATAGATTTCATTCTTGTCAAAAATTCTGGTTTCTTTATATTTCTTGAAGACGGAGCCATAGGTATCTATACCCCAAACCTTAATATTAGGATTCTTCTCTCTGAGGTACCTAGCTGTTCCTGAGATGGTGCCGCCCGTTCCTACGCCTACAACCAAGTGTGTAATCTTACCTTCGGTTTGCTCCCAGATCTCTGGACCTGTTTGCTCATAATGAGCTTTGGAGTTGGATAAATTATCATACTGGTTAGCCTTCCACGCGTTTGGAACTTCTCTCTCCAAACGGCTTGAAACAGAATAATAGGAGCGAGGGTCCTCCGGATCTACGTTGGTTGGACAGACAATAACTTCAGCACCAAATGCGCGTAAAGCATCGATCTTTTCCTTCGACTGCTTATCCGTAGTAGTGAATATACAACGATAACCTTTGACCACTGCCGCCATAGCTAATCCCATCCCGGTATTACCTGATGTACCTTCGATAATGGTACCTCCAGGTTTTAAGAGACCTGCTTCCTCCGCATCTTCGATCATTTTCAAAGCCATACGGTCCTTAATGGAATTCCCAGGGTTGCTGGTTTCAATTTTGGCTAAAATAGTGCCCTTTAAGTTTTGCGTTATCTTGTTTAGTTTAACCAAGGGAGTGTTCCCAATGGTTTCTAAAATGTTGTTATACCACATAGGTGAATTTCTGTCTGTTTGTTGTCTACCACAAAAGTAGATATTTTTTAGAACTTCAGATGTTTTACCGTTAATCCATTATTGATTAATTGCTTTAAGGCATCAATACCAATTTTTACATGGGTCTCCACATAAGATTTGGTTACTGTTACATCTGATTTATCAGTTTTTACACCTTCTGGTACCATCGGCTGATCAGAAACCAACAATAAAGCACCTGTCGGAATTTTATTCGCAAAACCCACCGAGAAGATGGTCGCTGTTTCCATATCGACAGCCATCGCACGGATGCTCTTCAGGTATTTCTTAAATTGTTTATCATGTTCCCAAACCCGACGGTTGGTTGTGTAAACCGTTCCGGTCCAATAATCCCTGGAGTGATCACGAATGGTCGTTGAGATTGCTTTCTGCAAGGCGAAGGCCGGTAAGGAAGGTACCTCTGCTGGTAAGTAATCATTGGATGTTCCCTCTCCACGAATGGCTGCAATCGGCAATATCAATTCCCCAACATCAATTTTCTTTTTCAAGACACCTGTTTTCCCAAGGAATAATACGGCTTTTGGATGAATGGCAGTCAGTAAATCCATCACGGTCGCTGCAACCGGTGAACCCATCCCAAAATTAATAATGGTAATGCCATCCGCTGTACAGGTTTGCATAGGTTTATCCTCTCCGAGAATAGGAGCATCCCCATGCATCTGAGAAAATAGTTTGACGTAATTGCTGAAATTCGTCAATAAAATATATTCACCAAACTCTTCCAAAGGTCTCCCGGTATATCTTGGCAACCAATTGTTTACAATATCTTCTTTGGTTTTTAATCCTGCTTTAATAGGGGAGTTAACTTCTTGGATATTCTCTTGGTTTTCAGTTTTCTTTTTAGTCATAATTTCATCCTTTCTTAATAATCTAATAATACAAAAAACCCTCGCAACGTAGGCGAGGGTTTAGGTTTTTATGCAACTTGCAATTTTTTAAAGTCTGTCTTGGCAAATTTGTTCTTTGCGTAATCCAAACTTATCTGCAAGGTCTTGTCTTCTGTGTTTTCCTTATTGCTCGGCGTCTCAAACATCGCGTCCAGCATAATGGCCTCACAAATGCTCCGTAATCCTCGAGCCCCTAATTTAAACTCCCATGCCTTGTCGACAATAAAGTCATAAACCTCAGGTTCAAATGATAATTTAACGCCCTCGTACTCGAACAATTTAATGTACTGTTTTACTAAAGCATTTTTTGGCTTGGTCAGGATATTTAATAATGTTTCCTTATCCAATGGATTCAGATGTGTCAATACAGGTAGACGACCAATCAACTCTGGAATCAAACCGAAGTTTTTCAAATCTTGCGGCGTGATGTATTTATATAAGTTGTTCAGGTCGATTTCCTGATCTTCATCTTTCATTTTATAACCAACAGTTTGAGTTCTCAATCTGTTTGCAATTTTCTTTTGAATACCATCAAAAGCTCCACCACAAATAAATAAGATATTGCTGGTGTTTACCGAGATCATTTTTTGATCCGGATGCTTACGACCACCTTGAGGTGGAACATTCACATTCGTACCTTCCAAGATCTTTAATAAAGCTTGTTGAACCCCTTCACCAGATACATCGCGAGTTATGGATGGGTTATCACTTTTTCTCGCAATTTTGTCGATCTCATCAATATAGATGATTCCACGTTCTGCTGCAGCAACATCATAATCCGCTGCTTGCAATAATCTCGTCAAGATACTTTCAACATCCTCACCCACATAACCTGCCTCTGTCAATACCGTTGCATCGACGATACAAAATGGTACATTCAGAATCTTAGCAACGGTTTTAGCTAATAAGGTCTTACCTGTACCGGTTTCTCCAACGATAATCAAGTTTGATTTCTCAATCTCAGTCTCATCCGAATCAATACGTTGGTTTAAACGCTTGTAATGGTTGTAAACCGCTACAGAAATAACTTTCTTCGCATCATCTTGGCCAATCACATACTGATCCAAATGTTCTTTGATTTCCTTTGGACGGATTAATTTAAGAGCAGTTTGAATAGATTTATTCTTGCGTTGCTTAAGCTCTTCCGCTAAAATCTCCCCAGCTTGTTGCACACATCTGTCGCAGATATGCGCACCATCACCCGCAATAAGCATTTGCGCCTCATTTTTACTGATTCCGCAAAATGAGCAATGGATATCTCTATTGTTCGATTTACTCATTGTTTTTATTTTGTTTCTTTCTTAGGTAGCAATACCTCATCTATCATACCAAATTCTTTGGCTTCAGCGGCACGCATCCAATAATCACGATCTGATGACTTCTCAACCCAGTCATATGTCTGGCCGGAATGATCAGCAATAATCGTATATAATTCTTCTTTTAATTTCAACATCTCACGTAAGTTGATCTCCATATCCGCAGCAACACCCTGTGCACCGCCTGATGGTTGGTGGATCATAACTCGTGAATGACGTAATGCAGCACGTTTACCTTTTGCACCCGCTACTAATAATACCGCTCCCATCGATGCCGCCATACCTGTACAGATAGTCGCAACGTCCGGAGAAATATATTGCATGGTATCATAAATACCTAATCCAGCATATACACTACCCCCTGGAGAGTTGATGTAAATCTGAATGTCGCGTTGTGCATCAGTCGATTGTAAAAACAACAACTGCGCTTGAACGATATTAGCAACCTGATCATTGATCCCATCTCCTAAAAAGATAATACGATCCATCATCAAGCGTGAAAAAACGTCCATCTGAGCTACATTCAATTGACGCTCCTCAATAATATAAGGTGTCAAGTTGCTCGGAATCTGTTGTTGTAACCTAGAAATATAACCATCTACATGTTGGCTACCAATTCTATGATGCTTAATCGCATATTTTCTAAATTCGTTCTTATCTATATTCATTGTGTGTCCTTCTGTCTTTAAACTACTAATATAATATTTATTTTAATATCCAAAATCTTCCTGGTTAAAAGATGGCAGTTCCGTTATAAATGTGAAATTCTCCTGCTCGAAATTTATTCTACAATAATAATGCTCAATTCCATTACTGACTAAAAGAAGGGGAATTTTATAAATACTGTTGTAATTTGCGATCTGTTCGAAGACTTTTTCTGTTATTTTGACAGACGGAGCCTTAAATTCTGCCAAAAGTACGCGTGATCCCTCGCGGTTATAAATCACCAAATCACTGCGCTTTTGTAACTCGTTTATGGATAATCCGCCTTCGATCTTCATCAACGCCATCGGATATTGATAATGCTTGTTCAAATGACTTACCCAGTGTTGTCGTACCCACTCCTCCGGTGTCAACAACAGATGCTTCTTCCGCAGCTCGTCGAAAATGTAATACTGATCCTGTTTTTTGCTGATTTTTGCCGGAAAGGGCGGTAAGTTCAAAGGAACTGGTCTAAACATTTACAAAATTACGAAATTTTCCAACCTTTTCCAACTCCCAAAAGTCTATCTATTTTCGTACTTTCGTACAGCATGAATGTCCAAACCATATTATCTGATATCAAGAAAAAAAAACTAGCACCCGTTTACCTGTTGCATGGTGAAGAACCCTATTTTATCGACCTGATTTCCGATGCTATCGAACATTCTGTCCTGGATGATGCCCAGAAAGGATTCGACCAATCCGTCGTCTATGGAAAGGATACTGATTTTTCAAATATCATCAGTATGGCCAAACGTTATCCCATGATGAGCAATCATCAGGTAATCGTGGTCAAAGAAGCCCAAAACCTCAAATGGAAAGATGATGATTTGCTGCAAAAATATCTGGAGCAACCTACACCAACCACTGTTTTAGTCTTTGCACATAAATACAGCAAGTTTGATAAGCGGAAAAAATCTTTCAAATTGCTGGAGAAAGCAGGGGTGGTCCTTGAGTCAAATAAGCTCTACGATGATAAGGTTGCGGCATGGATCAGCGAACAGTTGCAAGCTTCTGGTCGGAAATTACATCCTCAAGCTGCGGCATTGATGGCCGAATATCTGGGAACCGACCTTTCTAAGATTGCCAATGAAATCGAAAAACTGCAATTGAATATTGCAGCAGATAAAGAAATTACAACCACGGATGTGGAACAAAATATTGGTATCAGTAAGGATTTCAATGTTTTCGAATTGAATACAGCTCTTTCAAAACGGAATGCCTTGAAAGCATTTCAAATCGTTGATTATTTTGCGGCAAATCCCAAAAGTAACCCCATGCCTGTAGTGATAGGATCTCTGGGGACTTACTTTACCAAAATTCTAAAATACCATTACCTGCCTGATAAATCCTCAGCTGCAGCTGCCAAACAACTCGGAGTTCATCCTTTCTTTGTGAAAGAATATGAATACGCTGCCCGGAATTTTAACCGCAGGAAGACCTTCGAAATTATTCATCTCATCAAGGAATTCGATCTGAAATCCAAAGGAATGAATGTTGGTCATCTCACTGAATCCGGAGACCTCTTGACCGAATTGATCTATAAAATCTTAAACTAATTCTTATGCGTAAGTTACTTGCTGTGTTATGCCTGTCCTTGCTTGGCCATCTCGGCTTTGGACAAAACACCTATTATACTGTGATCCAAGCTGGTGGAAATATTGGAATACAAATTCCTAAATACGAAGGTAGTTTCAATGGCTATTCCTTGCATTTTATTTTTGGAAGGAATTTGAATGAAAAAGCATTTCTAGGTTTAGGTCTAGGGAATGAAACACTTCGAGGAGATTATTCTAAATCTGCTAACACTGCGAATGAAGATGTAAGGACGATCAAATACGATCGTAATTTATTCCCAATCTTTATTGATGGTCGATTGCCGTTTATGGATTTTGGTTTGGTATCCAAAGTAGGAGCTTTAGCCAATGTAGGTTATGCTCCAAGCATAGGTCCAGTTTATGATAGAGGATTTATGGGAAAAGTGGGATTCTTCTATTTGTATGATTCTATTCGCAAAACAAAGTTTACCGTTTCCGCAACGTATGCGGTCCAACAGTTACGCGGAAATTTCTATGAATCCAACTTTACCCACCAACATATCAACCTCTCTGTAGGTATTATGTTGAAATAAGATATTCTAATCCATAAGATTGATCCCGACAACTAGTTAGGATAAAATTTTTTTTTAAAAGGTTCTCCATTCTAAAATATAGATGGAGGACCTTTTTTTATTGTATACTAATTCATGAAAAATTCAAGTATAATTCGTCCTACTACCGGATTTTTGCCGGACTTTCTTCGGACCTTCTCCGGACATTGGCCGGAAAAATTCGAACAAGGTCCGGAGAAAATCCGGCGCATTATCGAATTTGACCTTAAGTTGTAAGGTGCTTATAGAGGTCTTCAAAAAACAAATGGAATGGATTTTTTATTATCCATTATTAGGGGATGTTCCCAAAAAGATTCAATCACATGAAACTAGAAAAAGATAAACTTGATATTCAATTAGGAACGGAGTTGAATAAGGAAGGTATTTCTATTGAAGTGACCAAGGATGGGCCTTATGTTTTACATGGAAAAGCCCAGATTATTCAACAGTTTATCATTGCTAATAATGCCGGAATCTCAATCGCTTATCAGGAGGGTAAAGAATATAAAGCAGAGGATACCGACACCTACTTATGCCGATGTGGCCTTTCAAAAAACAAACCCTATTGCGATAATTCCCATTTGAAAGCAAGAGAAAATGGGGTTAATCTAACCGAGACAGCGACCTTCAAACCGGAATTCGTTACTGCCGAAATTATTGAAGGACCTGTAGTTTCCTTATCTGATGATGAGAAATTATGTGCATTTGCTCGATTTTGTGATAATGGGCAACGGATCTGGAATGAGGTGATGGAGGCGAATCATGAATCTGTAGAACTAAGTGTATCCATGGCTCATCATTGTCCTGCAGGTAGATTAATCGTTTGGGATGGAGGAAAGCCAATTGAAGATAAGGATATCAAAGCTCGAGTAGGATTGATCGAGGATATGCCTAACAGTTGTGCGGGACCTTTGGCATTATGGGGAGGGATTCCCCTGAAGAGTGCTAATGGTAAATATTATGAAGTTCGGAATAGACAGACCTTATGTCGCTGTGGGCAATCGTCCAATAAACCATTTTGTGATGGAACACATGCATCCATGGGATTTCAGGATGGATTAGATAAACAGCCAAATCTTGATGGAGAGGTTTATTAGGAAGATTAATTGGAATCACACTAACTATTATCAATAATTCCGAGAAAAGAAGACTCTGGATTTTGGAAGTAAAGCAAAAAATAAAAAGGCTCGTTCAATATTGAACGAGCCTTTGAGATTATGGAGTTAACTACTACTAGTGCGCACTTAAACTTTTCTTTTTCTCCTCATCGAAGTTAGCTTCAAGTTCAGCTAATTTCTTTTTACCATAGGCCATTCGGGTAATTACCACGAATAGTACTGGTACAATAAAGATAGCAAGGAAAGTTGCTGCGGTCATACCGCCAAATACTGTCCAACCGATAGTCTGTCTGGAAACTGCACCTGCACCTGTTGACAACATCAAAGGAATAATACCTAAGATAAAGGCTAGGGAGGTCATGATAATCGGACGAAGACGAAGTTTTACAGCATCTAAGGTTGCTTCGACCAGGTTCATTCCAATATCGACCCGTTCCTTGGCAAATTCAACGATTAGAATCGCATTCTTCGCCGCCAAACCGATAATGGTAACTAATCCAATCTGAGCATAAATATTGTTATCTAGTTTTGGTAACAAGGTCAAGGCTAGGATTGCACCGAAAATACCCAATGGTACCGATAATAAAATCGAGAATGGTACAGACCAACTTTCATATAAAGATGCCAATAACAAGAATACAAATAGGATACAGAGCGCAAAGATCTGTATGGTTTTACTACCTGACTGTTTCTCTTGCAAGGACAATCCTGAGAATTCGTAAGAATATCCATCAGACAAAGTTTCAGCTGCTACTTCTTCCAAAGCGCGGATAGCATCACCCGAAGAATAACCAGGGCCAGCTTCACCGGATAATTGGATCGAACGGAAGATATTAAAGTGGTTTACAATCGAAGGATTGGTCGTCAATTCATATCTTACCAAGTTTGAAATAGGAACTGGTTGTCCTTGTACATTCTTCACATATAATTTATTGATATCCTCAATATGCATACGGTAGCTGGTATCAGCTTGCGTTACTACACGGAAGTTACGTCCGTATTTAGTGAAGTCATTCACATAACTACTACCCAAATAAGAAGATATCGTACTGTAGATATTGGAAACAGGAACCCCCATTCTTTTAGCCATTTCACGATCCACCTGTAACTTATAGTTTGGTGAATTACTGTTGAATAGGGTATAAGCCATTCCAATTTCTGGACGTTGATTAGCTGCGGCAAGGAAACGACCTACCATTGCTTCAAAGTCCTTAATGTCGACGGTTTGTCTATCCTGAATCTCCATGGTAAAACCACCCGCTGTACCTAAACCAGGAATTGGAGGCGGAGTTGCCGCAATAACCGTTGCCTTAGAGTATCCACGGTATTTTCCCATGATAGCACCTGTGATTTCTGAAACTGTTTTTTCTCGTTGATCCCATGGTTTCAAGGAAACGAATAGGGATGCACCATTCGGTTTTGCTGAACGGTTCAATAAGTTCATACCATTAATGGAAGTCACATAGTTGATTTCTGGGAAAGTTTCCCTTAAATCATTGGTAAGTTCGGTCAAGACCTCTTCCGTACGGGCACTTGAAGCACCCTCAGGTAAACTTACCCCCATAAAGAAGATACCACCATCTTCGTTTGGAATAAATCCGGCTTTCTTGGCACTGAACATCCAGCCTGTACCTACGAAAATACATACCAGGATAATTAATACCAATGGTGCTGATTTAATAGCTTTTTTAACCCCTTTGGAGTATCTGTAAGTCACTTTATCAAACCAAACGTTGAATTTATAGAAGAACTTGTTCAAGCCTTTAGAATCCTTCGTTGTTGCAGAAGGTTTCAACATGATTGAACAAAGTGCTGGAGTCAAGGAAAGTGCAATAAATGCAGAAAGCATTACGGATACGGCAATGGTTATCGCAAATTGTTGATACAATTTACCTACCATCCCTGGGATAAAACCTACCGGAACGAATACGGCTGCCAAGATCAATGCAATCGCAATTACCGGCGCTGTAATATCTTTCATCGCACGCATAGTTGCTTCTTTCGCATCCATCTTATAATGGTCGATATAATGCTGGACGGCTTCCACCACAACGATCGCATCATCCACCACAATACCAATGGCGAGTACGAATGCTAACATCGTCAAGTTGTTGATGGAGAATCCAAACATCGTAAAGAATATAAACGTACCGACAATGGATACTGGAATCGCCAATAATGGAATCAATGTTGCTCTCCAGCTTTGTAGGAAGAAGAATACCACCAAGGTTACCAAGATCAAGGCTTCAATCAAGGTGTGAATTACGGAGCTGATGGATGCATTTACCACCGAAACAGTTTCATAACCCACTACATAATCAACACCAGTAGGAAATGATTTTTTCAATTCCTCCAAGGTTTCGTAAATTCCGTCAGCTGTTTGTACAGCATTTCCTCCAGGTGTCTGGGAAATCATCATACCTGAAGCCGTATTTCCATTCACTTTATTGGTAATACCATAGTTGAATTGTCCCAATTCAACTCTAGCAATATCTTTTAATAAAACAATGGATCCGTCAGCATTAGTTTTTACAACAATGTTTTCAAACTGGTCAACTTCTTCCAAATCGGAGTCCATTACAATTGGGTATTCAAATACCTGCATGTTTTCTTGCGGACGAGCACCTACGGAACCACCCGGCATACGCGAGTTTTGCTCCTGAATCGCAGTGTTTACATCTGCTGGTGACATCCCGATATTTGCTAATTTATTAGCATCTAACCATACTCGCATGGCAAATGGTTGTCCAAATGCTTGCACATCACCTACACCTGGAACACGTAATAAAGCGTCTTTTAGGTATAAGTTGATGTAGTTGGATAAGAAATTGATATCACGGCTACCATCTGGAGATACCAAGGATACCATCATCAAGATATCCGTATTTACCTTACGAGTGGTTACCCCTAATCGACGTACTGCCTCTGGCAATACGGGTTCAGCAATACTCACACGGTTCTGAACATCCAGCGTCGCGATATCGATGTCTGTACCTACTTCAAAGGTTACTGTAATCCTAGATCCACCATCCGAAGTACTGTTGGAACTCATATAAATCATTCCTGGAGTACCGTTGATCTGGCTCTCAATAGGCGTAGTTACTGTTTTTTCTACAGTTTGAGCATCCGCGCCCGTATAGGTCGCTGAAACAGAAACCGTAGGCGGAGCAATATTGGGATATTGACTGATTGGTAAGGTTGTGATGGCGATAACCCCAATGATCGAAATCAAAATGGAGACCACCATCGCCGTTACCGGTCTTTTTATAAATACTTCTGAGATCATTCTTTAATATTTTATAGGAATAGCACTTATTTTTTTGGTTGAGCTTGTGGTTGTTGTGGACTCATTGTTGCTTTGTCCACTACTTTTGCACCTGGTTTCAAAGATGAAACTCCGTCAACGACGATTTTCTCACCTGGGTTAACACCTTTTGAAATCACCACTCTATCGCCTAATTTCTGACCTAAGCTTACTTGTTTCAAATCAACTGTATTACTATCTGTAACGGTGTAAACAGAGAAGGAACCTAATTGCTCGAAGATCGCACGGTAAGGAATTACCACGGCTTCTTCTTTGGAAGTACTCACAACATTTAAGTTTAAGTTCATTCCGGCGCGTAAGGTATTGTTCGGATTATCAAATGTTGCTCTCACCTTCAATGTACCTGTTTGCGGATCTACAGCGCGGTCGATTGTTGAAATGCGGCCTTGGGAACCATAGGTACTAGCATCAGGAAGGGTTAAGTTAATTTCTGTGCTTGCTTTTCCGGATTGAAGGTTGCTGAATTCCATAATTTCTTTTTCATTGATTTGGAATTCAACTGCAATCGGGTTAGTCGAACTAATGGTATTCAATAAGGTAGTTCCCGCAGAAACCAAAGCTCCTGTACGAACTTGTGAAATACCAATATTACCTGAGAATGGAGCAACGATGCTTGAACGTTGTAAGTTGACTCTAGCCGTAGTTAAAGCGGCTTCTGCTGCTTGAACCTGTGCTTTTTGATTATTGACATCTGTAAATGCATAATCTAATGTTTGTTTAGCAATCGCATCTTTTTCTGCTAAAGTTTGATAGCGTTGCAAGTCTTTTTCAACACGAGCTAAATTGGCTTTTGCGATTTCTAGATTTGCTTTTGCCTGGTCTACGGCAGCAGCATAACGAACTCTGTCGATTTCATATAATTTCTGTCCTTTGCTCACAAAAGCACCATCAGCTACATTGATACTGGTAATATAGCCAGAAACCTCAGCTCTGATTTCAGTTTCTTGAAGAGGTACTACGTTTGCCGGGTAACTGTGTTGACCGGAAACAATTTCATGTTGGACAACAGCCATAGTAACCGGCATAGCTTGAGCTTGCATCTGACCAGGACCACCTTGCTGTTTTGCGCCTTCTTTGTTGCCACATGCTGTAAAAAACAGTCCTGAGCCTAAAAGTATCGTGGAAAATAAACGAGTCGTATTCATATTGTGTCGTAATTTCTTGTATATTTTGTTGCGGTTGATTGTATTCTTAATTATTAATTTGAACAGTACCCAAAGCTTGTTGAATATCTAGCTTACTAGATAATACGGCATACAGGGAGTTCAAGTAGTTCAGTTGACTGGTTTTCAAATCTGTTTCTGCAGTCATTAATTCCAGGTAAGTTTTTACCCCTGCATCATATTGTAATTTGATGGTGTTATACACCTCTTCGGATAACTCAACATTTTCCTTTGCATTTCTCCATTCGTTGATGTTTGCGCGGTAAGCTGCCATCGCTGCCGAGTATTGTGCACCAATTTGGTTTTCCAAATTTTCGATGTCCATATCAATTCTGGATTCTTGCAATTCAGATTTTCTAATTTCCTGAATCCGCTTTCCACCTTGGAAAATAGGGAAGGTCAGGCTTAGTCCAATGCTAGACTGTGGGAAATTATCAGAATATAAATCCGAGAATGTATTGTTTCTATAGTTAAGCCCGTAGTTTGCAAAAGCACCTAGTTTAGGTAGGAATTGCCATTTTTGATATTGGGTATTTAACTTCTGGATATCCTTGATAGTCTGCAATTGTTTAAGTTCAACGCGATTATTGAAATTTAAAATTTCGGTCGTATCCATTAAGACATTGGATTCCATGTTTTGATTTTCAAAAGATAGCGTCAAACCATTATTAGGATTCATGCCAAGCAATGTTTTTAGAAAATCATATTTATATTTTCTAAACTCAAGCGCTGTTTTCAATTCCGCTTTCGCATTATTCAATGAGATTTGCGCTCTTTTATAATCCGTTTTATCAACTAAACCAGTCTCGTAGCGTGCATTTGCTTCGGTGTACTGTCTATTCAGACGAGCGATATTTTCTTGAATGATATTGATTTGTTCCTCACTGGTCAAGATATCATAATAAGCTTTGCTGACATCAACAACGGTATTGATCTTGGTGTCTTCTACACTTAGATTATTTTGTTGTCTGATATATTTGGCAGCTCTATTTGCTTGGAACAAGCCAGGGTTAATGATTGCCTGATCAGCTTGAAAAGTCAATGCGGAAGTATTGCTCTGACCCATTGCAATGTTTTGACCATTGATATTGGCTGTTGGTAATTGCAGAAAATGGGTTAGACTACCATTTGCATTAATTTGTGGAAACCATCCAGAAAGGGCAGAAGCAATTTCACGTTCACCAATTTCCTGATCAATCTTTGCTTGTTTGATTTCGATTTTGTTTTCCAATGCATATTGGATTAATTCATCCAATGTGGCATTACTGTTAAGGTTATTTGTCGTTTGGGCAAATACAGATCCTACAGAAATCGCAGTGAAGGAAAGGTATACTACTAAGTCCTTAATTTTAAAATTCATATATATTATTTTTTAACCCCGTTCCAAATGATTTCTACCATGGTTTCAATTTCTTCGTCGGTAGGTTTTGTTTTTTCATATAAACTGCCTCTAACCAGGGAGATAGCGACTCCTAGATAGGCTGATATTAATAGTCGAACATTTAAATCTTTTAAATGTTTTAAGCGTACCCCTTCCTCCAAAAAATGCATTAGAACGTTTCTTTCTGATTTTTGTTGGAAAAGATTACTTCGGATACCTTCATAGAAAGGTGAGCCATAAAATTGTTCTAAAAATCCGAAGTGGTCTAAGTTGTCCAAATAGTAAAGGACTAAGTTTCTCCAGATTTCCTTGAATCGTTTTTCGTATGCGAATGTAGGGTTGACGATTGAAAAAACTTTATTATTAAGTTTTTCTTTACAATACCAGTATAATTCTAAGATTAAATCCTCCTTAGACGGGAAATAATGATAGATCGAGCCTACTGCTACATCGGCATCCTTAGCAATTTTACTCATCGGGGATCCGTGGAACCCATGAATATTGATAAGCTTTAATGTGCTAATGAATATCTGCTCTTTTTTTTCTGTCAATTGAATGTTCATTCGGTTGCAAATGTAGGCTTTTTTTTACGCTAATTTTGTCACGTATTCGTTATAATGGCGATTAATTTATTCCAATGTTAACAAATTGTTAAATATTCAAATTACTCTTGACTGGTGTAGTTTTTACACTTACCTTTGTAGTATCATAATTTAGGTTTATAATTGGTTATTAAAGGTTTTCATTCTCCCCGTTTGAAAACCTTTTTCTTTTTATAGGAATTGAGCTAAAGTATTGATAATGAGGGGTTGCAGGGGTTGTTTCTAGGAGGTGAAAAGAAGAGTTCAATTGATCTAGATCAATGCCTGATCAAGAATCTTCACAAGATTAAATTCCCCAAAAAATAAAATTTCTTGAGGTCTAAAGACCAAATTTCTAAAATTTTTAATGGAAAAATTAGGTTGAAAAAAAGAATATTTTTCTCTAGGAGGGATTTGATTTTGGTAAGCCCAAAAGTTATTGACCGAGATGAATAATTTTATTTACAATTCTTTAAGAATTCTTCGATTTCTTCTTTCTTGAAATGAGTTTTGCTATCACCGAAATAGGTGGTGACATATGTAAGGACATAGGCAATATCAACCGCTGAGAGTTCAGGTACTCCAGGCATTTGTTGGTTATAGGTGACATTGTTGACTTTGATTTCACCAGACATTCCATTTTTTACAATGCAGGCGAGTTTGCTTCGATTTTCATTTAAGTACTGAACATCGGTTAGTGGGGGGTATAGTTTACCTAATCCCTCAGCATTGGCACCATGACAGTTTTGACAATGCTTGACATAAAGTTTTTGACCATTGGTAGCATATTGCATCGTTTCCACACTTAAGTCTGAATTACAAGAAAACAAGAAGTAAAGCATGGAAACGAGGCATATTGTGCCGAAAGTGAAGCGATTAATCATTATTTATATTCCGCTAGAATAACATCAAGATCTTCCAAAAATTGTTTGACCTGTTCGTCATTTGTCCCATCATAGGCACCACGAATTCTTTTCTCAGGGTCAATAATGACTAAATAACCTTGGTGGTCATAACCCCCAGGAGCATTTGCATCCTCCTTGGTATAAACCATGTATTTCTCAGCAATACCATAAATATCGGCCTTGCTACCAGTTACAAATTGCCAATGATCATCGTCTACTCCTAATTTCGTAGCATAGTCTTTAAGTACAGAAGGTTGATCGTATTTAAAATCAATGCTATGGGAAAGGAATGCAATTTTATCATTGCCTTTATATTTTTCATAGGCCTTCAGCAAATTACGTTGCATCGTCGGACAGATACTAGGACAATGTGTAAAGAAGAAGTTGGTAACATAGATTTTATCTTTAAAAAAATCTTGGGTGATAGTGGTGCTATCCTGATTCAAAAAAGAAAAATTTGGAATCGTATGGTAGATGGTATCTACGACTTTTTTGCCATCGACTTCTCTTTCCACAGGAGAACGTTCGCCATAGATGGGAAGTTTCCGTTCAGTTGGTCCGCAAGAAAATAATAAGGTAGTACCTAAAGCCACTGCTAATACTCCGCCTAAATACTTTTTCATTGGAATAAGGGTTTTTAGTTAAATGCTGCTAATGAAGTTTTAATTTGTTCCGAAACGCGTTCAAATTGTTTTTTCATAGATGTAATTTTATCTACTTCCTTTTGTTGGTAGGTTTCATCCTCATTCATGGCGTCATAATCTTTCATCCAAGTCATCATATGGTCGGTTGCATCTTCGATGCTATCTTTTAGATTGGTCAACTCAACACGAGTTTTTGCAGTATCCAAATCAGCTTTGCTGGTTTTGATGGTTGCCAAGTTCGTGATGATAGAATCAATAACGACCGTTGTTTTGTCGAATTGCGATATTTGAGGCATGATTTCATCATGTATTGCAATTGCTTGCTCAGAAAGTTTTTGATCCTTGTTTTCTACTTGTTTGTTTTGACAAGAAACAAAAGCAAAAGAAATTGCTGCACTTAATACGATTAATTTTTTCATGATTAATTAAATTATAGTTCAATACTCGATTTCTCAGTTTGAGTAGGAGCAGGATTTAATGATTCAAAATTGAAGTCGAGGTCACGGATATAGATTTCATTATGAGCTACTGCGCATAATGTACCATGTTTATCAAAGACCTGTGTTTGAAAGGTTCGAACGACTTTGCCCTCTTTTCGAATGGTTCTCAAGGTTTCGTCCAGAGTTTCTTGGTTTAATTTAATATTGACTTCCAGGTCAAACTTCCCTGGTTTTATGTAATCAATATGGGCGGTTTTTAACCAAGCAACTGTTCTCGTAATACCTTGATGTTTGAAATATTGATCCAAAAGGATGGGGTAGAATGGATCGATGGCGGAAAAGATCGTTCCTCCAAATATGGTTTTATTAGAATTAATATTGAGCAGACTTCTGTTGATTTTAACTTCGGCGCCCAAGAAATTATCTAAAATCTTCCGCACCCAAATGCGTTGGAAGAAAAATGGTGGGTACAATCGCAAGCCCCATTTTAAAGTATTTGGAGATACTTTCATGGGCGTAAAAGTACAGTTAATTTCTAAGAAATAACATCCTTCTATTGTAATAAAAGATTCTGAGCCTTATATTCAATAAATATTCCTGAATTATGAACCCTAAGGATGCCAATAAGAATGTTTGGATATTAATTTTCGTAGCCGCGCTAGGCTATTTTGTGGATATCTATGATCTCATTATTTTTTCGATCGTACGGATTCAATCCTTTACGGATATAGGCGTTGCTGCCGATCAAATGCGTAGCAAAGGGGAGTATGTACTGAATATGCAAATGGGAGGTTTGTTGATTGGAGGAGTGATTTGGGGTGTATTAGGGGATAAATATGGTCGATTGAAGGTCTTATTTGGTTCCATCCTGTTATATTCCATCGCCAATATTGCCAATGGCTTTGTTCAAGATGTGACGACCTATGGTATTATTCGGTTTATTGCAGGGATAGGATTAGCGGGCGAACTCGGGGCAGGCATTACCTTGGTTTCTGAGTCCATGCATCGGAAGAAACGGGGCTATGGAACCATGATAGTTGCTGGAGTAGGTGTATTGGGAGCCATCCTGGCTTATTTTATCTCCGAATGGTTTAGTTGGAGAACAGCCTATTTTGTTGGAGGCGGGATGGGGATCCTATTGCTTTTTATGCGGGTTGGCGTTTTGGAGTCGGGCATGTTTTCTTCCTTGGAGAACAAGTCTGTGCAAAAAGGAAAGATTTCCATGCTGTTTAATAACGGACCTCGATTCCGAAGGTATTTATATTGTTTATGTATTGGTCTACCGATCTGGTTTGTAGTGGGTGTCTTGGTGACTCAGGCTCCTGAGATTGGTCAGGCATTAAATGCTCAAACCACTTTAAGTGCAGGGAAGGGGGTAATGTTTACTTATCTGGGAATCTCATTAGGTGATTTTATGGCAGGCTGGATGGCACAGATTTTTAAATCCAGACGTAAGGTTGTATTTATTTATCAAATTTTGATTTTGCTATTCTCCTGTATCTATCTGACAAGACAGGGGATTTCAGAAAATGAATTTCTATGGTTAGCCTTTTTGATGGGATTGGGGGTAGGTTATTGGGCGACATTTATTACCATTGCGGCGGAGCAATTTGGAACCAATATCCGTTCGACAGTTACTACCACAGCACCTAACTTTGTTAGGGGAGCTTTAATTCCATCAACCTTATTATATGGAGTATTGGTAAACTGGGTAGGAATAATTTATGCGGCAATGATTATGATCGTTCTGCTTTCCTTTATCGCAATATTTGCTTTGACAAGACTCAAAGAAAGTTTTGATAAGGATTTGGATTACGTTGAAGAGTAAGGAACCGAATTTAAAATTAATCAATTCGACCAGGGCACTTCTTGCATCTTTTGCCCTTTTTATATTTTTTACAACATTTTTTAAAGACAGCATCCCCATTGGAATTAAAAGGAGAATGGCCTTTTGAATTCTCAAATGGATTGTTTTCTAAAATATGCAGCTTGATCATGGACTCGTACATGATGCAAAGATAGCTAATTTAGATTAATTAAAAATAGTTAACCTATTCTTTTTCTTAATTCTGTAGCAATGTCGTTTGTGAAGGCTTGGATAATCAAAGGATCATCTACATTATTGTGAATAATCAGATCACATTCATCCCGATGTGGGAGTAAGTATTGATTATAAGAAGGAACCACATGGTTAATCCATTTGTACATGACATCGTCATGGTCGTAACCGCGTTCAATCAAATCTCTTCTTAACCTTCTTTCTAATGCTACGGGTTCATCAGCATCCAAGAAGATCTTGTAATCCAATAATTCATTGATCTCTTCGTAATGAAAAATAAAGAGTCCTTCTACTACTAAGATAGGGGCAGGATTGATCTCAAGCATTTTAGGCTCAAGGTCGGGGTTGTTGAATGTATATTCCTTTTGATATACTGTATTTCCATCAAACAGTTCTTTGATATGATGGAAAAATGCGGGTCTATCAATCGAAGTTGGTAAATCGAAGTTATAGAGTCTGTTTTCTTCCCTGGTTTTTGTGTTTGCAGGGATGTAATAATCATCTTGCGAAATCAAGGTGACTTCTTCTTGATTGAAATGATTTAAAAAACTTTTTAAGAAGAATGTTTTTCCAGAACCGCTACTTCCGGCGATCCCAATTACGTAGGGTTTGTCCATTTTTACGCTTGCACTAATTTACTGGAGCGCCGTAGGCAATTTCTATAAGGAATCGTTTATCAAGAGCTCCAATATAGGATGCTGCAGATTTTGAAAGAATCACAATAGCATCTCTGCTTTCTGCAGTATCGGAGAATTTTCCTACAACTTTGGCAAAGGTAACACTTTTTGTCAATGGGTTTGTAATTTTTAATATGGTTCCTACGGGTGCAGTACGGTGTAAGGCTAAATTACTGCGACCACCAGACTCAAGGTTTTCCATCCAGATACCAATACCTTTTTCTTTTTTCTCACGGATACCATAACGATTGGTTTCGAATTCGATTTCTTCCTTGCTAATATTATCTGGGATTGGCAGATTGATCGATGAAGAAGGCACTTCCTTCTGGATAACGATGACATCACCATCAGGAATCTTTAAAGTTTGACCTTCTTGAAGCGTATCAGAATTCAAACCATTCAGTTTTTTGATATTATCGACCGTGGTTGAGAATCTTTTAGCAATAGAAAAAAGAGTTTCATTGGAACCGACCTTATATTCGGTTAATATTTTCGCTTCAATGGTTTTTCCATTTGGGTCTCCCAGAGGTTTTGATTCCCGTTCTTTATTGGTATTATTTTGAACTACTTGAGGTTTTTCATCCGGTTTTTTTTCAGGCTCCTTATAAGGGATATATACGGAGTCACCTACCCGAAGATTTTTTTTGTTGTTGGCATTCATAATATCCTTTACAGGAATGCCGTAAATCCGACTTAACTGGTAGTAGGTATCTTTTGCACTAACGCTATGTTCAATAAAAGTTTTTCCGTTTACTACTGTAGTTTTTTGACTTGGATTATTGGATTGTGCCTGAGCCAGAGATACTCCGGCGAATAAAAAAGTGGCAGAAAATATAATAATTGTCTTTCTGAAAGACAGGTTGAATACTCTTTTTCTCATCATGGAATGCAATTATACTAAATATGAAACAATTTCTCTCTTGTTAAAAGACATAAAAAAGACCTGACTCCCCAATTGGAAATAAGGTTGGGGAATCATTTTCTCCATGTCATGAAGTATGACTTGTTGATCTAGTATCTGGTTTAAATTACTTGTTGCTAGACAAAGGTCGTAGCGGGATTTGTTCTGTTTATGGTAGCACCAAAGGAAATGGTGACCACTTTTGCTAAGCCATAGCGGCCCTGTATTATGTTCTTGTTTTAAGAATCTTGGCGTTTGCTGTGAGGTAACAGGATATTGGATTTTATTACAAGCCATATCAAATTGGATCTCATTGGCATTGGCGTATTCACCGGATAGAATTTCTATGGCGATACTTTCTCCGGAAGAAATACTGCGGTGTCTGGCATGGATATAATCTTTGTAAACATCAATCAATACAAATTCATAGCTGCTAAAAATGACTTGGTTGTTTTCAATTTGAATGATTTGTATGCCTTCCTGCACAGGCGTTTGTTCACCGACTCTTTTCAGGATAAGGTGACCATTTTGAATAGAGTCCAGGGTCCATTCTTTTCCATCTGCTTGGCATGGATCCATTAAACAATTCCCTTGAAAATCAAAAGCGAAAAAAGAGGCATAGGTAGTTTCCACATCCCTAGTTTCCACAGCTATGTAGGGTTTGACGGAATCAATCTCTATTTTCCAGATATTCGTTGGGAATGCTTTCTCGAAAATTTTATTTATCGTATATTTAGTCATCCGATGACAAGCAAATTCGGTTAAAAATACTACTATGAACAAATTTACAAAATACATTTTAGGTATTCTCGTCATTTGCTTTGTGAGTTTCTTCCAAGCTAAGGCCCAGACGGTTTATTCTGTGCCCTTGAAGGAGGATATAGGTCCCAATGCATGGCGTACCATGAAAAATGCGATTAAGCAGGCGAAATTAAATAAATCAGAGTATTTGTTAATTGATCTTAATACGTTCGGCGGAGCTCTAAATTTTGCTGATTCAATTCGTTCTAGCCTATTAAACGAAAATCAGTTCAAAACTATTGTATATGTTAATAATAATGCGGCATCTGCTGGTGCATTAATCTCATTAGCAGCGGATTATATTTATATGCATTCTGGTTCAAGTTTGGGTGCAGCATCCGTAGTGAATCAAAATGGGGAAATATTACCTGAAAAATATCAATCCTATATGCGTGGATTGATGCGTGCCACTGCGGAAGCGAAGGGTCGTGACCCTAAAATCGCAGAAGCATTTGTAGATCCTGCTATTTCTGTTCCCGAGTTGAAGGAAGACGGTAAACTGCTTACTTTAACAGCATCTGAAGCTGTAAAAGTGGGGATTGCGAAAAAAGAGATTAAGAGTGAAGTAGACATCTTCTCTGATTTAAACATCGAAAAGCCTCAAATTCAAGAGCATCAAACCACCTGGGTTGACCATCTGATCGGTTGGTTAATCAATCCGTTGGTAAGTGGGTTGCTGATTATGGGGATTATCGGTGGAATCTATTTTGAACTTCAAAGTCCGGGGATTGGATTTGCACTGTTGGTTGCTCTGGTTTGTGGAGCGCTATTCTTTGCTCCATTGTACCTTCAAGGGCTTGCTGACAACTGGGAGATCGCCATCTTTGTTCTAGGAGTCATCCTATTAGTTCTTGAAATATTTGTGATTCCTGGATTTGGAGTCGCCGGAATTGCCGGAATTATATTAGTTTTATGTGGATTAGCCTTCTCAATGGTGGCTAATGATTATTTTGATTTTAAACTTACCCAACCAGGATTATTAATGAATTCCTTTATTATTGTAATAGGAGCTATGATTTTGACCATTGTATTAATGGTGATCTTCGGAAAAAATATACTTCAATCTCCTACATTTAAGAGACTTGTTCTGGAAGATGAACAAAAAGCTACGGAAGGTTATACCTCATCTGTGGCGAAACCTAATCTAATCAATAAGGTTGGGATTACTAAGACCGTTCTTCGTCCAGGTGGAAAAATAGAAATCGATAATGTGTGGTATGATGCGGTAGCCTTAGATAGTTATATCGATGTAGGTGAGGAAATCTATGTGGAGAAGCATGAAAACTACAACTTATTCGTCAGGAAGATATCTGAAAAGAAAGCATAAAACAAGAAAGCCCGGAATTTATTTCCGGGCTTTCTTGTTATTTATTTAATCTAGAATTTTGCGCCTAAAGTTAAGACTACATTGGTTCTAGTATTTGTTACATCTGCTGTTGGAGTTGGAGTGTTCCAGGTTTTAAAGGAATAAGGTGAATTTCCGTAGTTGAATTGTTTGTACTGCATTGCTGCAAGATCAATATACAATGATTGGGTAATCACATAACCGAAACCTAAACTTGCAATATAATCGTCTTGAGAGTCATATTTATATGGAGAACCTAAATAATGGAATCCAGCGCGAACTGCCAATTGATCTGTAATTAACAACTCGCCACCAATTTTTAAATTGAAAGCACCTTTAAAGGAGTTTTTAATCTGATAATTGGTTTCGGATTCAAATTGTAAGTCTGCATTAGCAACTATTTCACGGTATTTAATGGAAGCATAGTTTATATATTCCGCTTCAGCTGAGATTAAACCTTGTCCGAAGAATTTGGTTAGACCAATTGATGACTTCCATGGTGAAATAACTGCATAATCAAAGGATTGCCCATAGTTTTTGGAACCATATCCTGGGTGAAGGGAAGTCGTGGTATTGGCATCTTTATAATAATCTACCAAGGTTTCAATATTACTGTCCTCTTGAATTTCAGTCCAAGTAGGAGAGGTGATATTAACACCTATATTCCAATCCCACGTTGGCTTGTAAATAATACCTAAGCCTGCATTGATTCCGGTACCTTTTAAGGTAAGGTCATTAATGTCGGTCAGGTCGTAGGTAATATCAGTGTACTGATAAGCAGGGTTACTAGGTTTTGCAAAGTCAGTAGTTGGATTTTCAGCTTTGATTTCATCTGCAGTTTTAGTCCAGCCACTTTCTAGAAATGTGCTTTTGGAATCATAATTAAAGGATAGGAATCCAAAACGTGCACCGATATAGAGTTTATTGCCATAATTAGCACCGAAAGATACATTGGTATTGTACTTATAACCGGTGGTAATCAAGTCCATTTGCTGGTTTTTGTCATCAGCTTCAAGTGTAGTAGGAAAGTACCTACCACTATTAGCGGCACCTTTATCAACCAAATAAGAATTCCAGAAATCGCCAGCAAATTCAGCATCTTCATCCATGATGTCAGTATATGAATGAACGATTGAATTTTGGTTATTGGTTCCAGAATACTTTAAATTATCATTAAAGTTATTTTGCTTGTCGATACTAAGACCGACATTAAAATTCTGCCATCCAAAATCAGTATTATTATGCGTAGGGTAGTGGATTACTACACCAATATTTTCAAGGCCAAGCTTTCCTTTGGTTTGATTTACTGAATTACCGAAATAGGTAGTTTTGTTCTCATTGTTCAGGTAATTTAAGGAAATGGAGGCATCGGATTGTCCGTAGAAACCTAAGCCTGCTGGATTTCCTGAAATTGAACTAATATCTCCACCTAATGCCGTGTTTACACCACCCATTGCTTTGAAGCGGGCTGTACCATTTGTCAGATCACGAGAAATCATAAAGGTATTATCGACTAAGGATTGAGCTTGGATATTTGAATAATTAAAAGCTAATGCGAGAAAGGTTAGAGATAGTAATGATTTTTTCATATTATGTACTGGTTCTGTATGCTATATTGAAACAAGAATTGCTTCTTGAATATCTTTCTGAAAAAGGATAAATCGGTATGGCAAAATGGGAAAAAAGATATAGCCAATATTTAAAAATATTGGCTATATGTAATCCTTATTTATTAGCGTCTGCTTCCGCTTCTTCCTGAGGACGTTGCGCCACCACCGGAGCTTCTGCTACCGCCGCCGGAGCTACTTCCTCTACTAAATCCACCACCACTTGATGAGCTACCGCGGTCGAAGCTACCACTGCTTGGACGTGAAGGAGCCGATGATCTCGTGCTTGGTGCAGATGATCTAGTACTAGGAGCAGATGATCTAGAAGGAGTTCTTTGAATAGTTCCTTGAGATCTGCTAGAGCCTGATCTTGAAGATGGTGTTCTGTTGATTGTACCTTCAGATCTTGAACCCGATCTTGATGACGGAGTTCTATTGATAGTACCCTCAGATCTTGAACCTGATCTAGAAGATGGAGTTCTGTTGATAGTACCATCTGATCTTGAACCTGATCTTGAAGAAGGAGTTCTGTTAATAGTTCCATCTGATCTAGAGCCTGATCTTGAAGAAGGGGTTCTACCTACTGTACCACCAGATCTTGATCCGCTACGATTGGACGCGATGCCTGATCTGCTATTTACAAATCTACCGCTTGCATCTCTAGTCACACGACCACTATTATTTCTTGGGGCATAGTTCGGAGAATAACTTCTACCAGAAGCGATTCTGTTTCCGTAGTAGTTTCCACCGTATGAATTGCCATAGTAACCACCATTTCCATAGTAGTAAGGGTGTCCCCAGTAGCTATAGTAGGATTGAGGTCCCCAGTAGTTACCCCATCCGTAATAAGAAGGGTATCCAAATCCGTAGTATGGGCTTCCCCATCCCCAACCTAAACCATAGTATGGGCTTCCCCATCCCCAGCCGAAGGACATTCCAAATCCGGAGTTCCATCCGAATCCAAATCCAGAATAACCATACCAAGGGTCGAACCATGGATCATAGTACATCATTCCTGGGGAGTTGTAGTAAAATCTGTTGATACGGTTAGCATATTCTAACTCTTCAACACCACCTTCTACATAATCCTCATCTGAATAGTCATCGGCATAATACTCTGATTGTGCAAGGGATTCATCATCCGTGCCATCAGTATAATAGTAATCGGGACTTTGGTATACCGCTCCGTTGTCTCTATTATTGTAGACATCATCCCGGTAAACTGTCCGGCTAGAAGTCGAACAGGAGCTAAACAAAGCTGCAATCGCTAAAGTTAGCACTCCCAAAAATATCTTGTTGTTTTTCATGATTCTAAAACAGTTTAAATTCGATATTACAGTCATTAATTATTATCTTAGACCCGATTTTATCGTCAGGGTTTAATCTACCAATCAAAATTACAAATTATTTTTTTGCTTTGGTTATTTATGTGTTAAAGTACACTTAAACCCATGTTTTTGGTTAAAATACTATTTAATATTTCGAATGAGTAAAGGGATAACAAGCCGAAGCGAGGATTATTCGCAATGGTACAATGATCTGGTAATAAAAGCCGATCTAGCAGAATATTCTGCAGTAAGAGGATGTATGGTGATCAAACCATATGGATATGCAATCTGGGAAAGAATGCAAGCTGTTCTTGACAAGAGATTTAAAGAAACCGGACATTCTAATGCCTATTTCCCCTTATTTATCCCCAAGTCATTTTTCTCGAAGGAAGCATCGCACGTTGAAGGCTTTGCAACTGAATGTGCTGTAGTTACCCACTATAGATTGAAAAACGATGGTTCTGGAAATATTATCGTGGATGAGGATGCGAAACTGGAAGAGGAATTAATTGTAAGACCTACTTCAGAAACCATTATATGGAATACTTACCGCGGTTGGATTGAATCTTACCGTGACCTTCCAATTTTGGTGAATCAATGGGCGAATGTGGTTCGTTGGGAAATGCGTACTCGCTTGTTCTTGCGTACAGCTGAATTCTTATGGCAAGAAGGTCATACGGCACATGCTACCAGTGAAGAGGCAGTTGCAGAAGCAGAACAAATGCTGGAGGTATATGCTGAATTTGCAGAGAATACCTTGGCCGTTCCTGTTGTTCGTGGTAGAAAAACTGAGAATGAAAGATTCGCAGGTGCAATAGATACCCTTTGTATCGAAGCATTAATGCAAGATGGAAAGGCTTTACAAGCAGGTACATCACATTTCTTAGGGCAGAACTTTGCAAAGGCATTTGATGTTAAATTTACTTCGAAAGAAGGTAAATTGGATTATGTATGGGCAACATCTTGGGGTGTATCAACTCGCTTGATGGGCGCATTGATCATGGCGCATTCGGATGACCAAGGATTGGTATTGCCTCCGAAGTTGGCTCCAACTCAAGTGGTTATTGTTCCTATCTATAAAACTGAGGAAGAAAAAGCTAACCTTGATGCGTATGTTAATGAATTATCTGCTGCTTTAAAACAATTGGATATTCGCGTGAAATACGATGACCGTGATACCCAAAGACCAGGATTCAAATTTGCTGAATGGGAATTGAAAGGTGTTCCATTGCGTGTAGCTTTAGGTGCTCGTGATATGCAAAACGGAACAGTAGAACTTGCGCGTAGAGATACTCAAACCAAGGAAACTGTTCAACAAGCTGGATTGCCAGACCGTATTGCAGCTTTATTGAATGAAATTCAAGATAACATTTATAATAAAGCATTAACTTACCGTGATGAACACATTACAGAGGTTAATTCTTACGATGAGTTCAAACAAGTATTGGAAGAAAAAGGGGGATTTATTTCTGCACACTGGGACGGTACTGTAGAAACGGAAAAACGCGTTAAAGAAGAAACAAAAGCTACAATCCGTTGTATTCCTTTGGATGTAAAAGAAGAAGAAGGTGTTTGTATTTTCACTGGAAAACCTTCTAAACAACGCGTATTATTTGCGAAAGCATATTAAGAATAAAACATGAAAAACCTTTTAATCTTGGGTTGTGGATGGGTAGGTGAAGAGCTTGCTTACCATCTCAAAAGAAAAGGTTGGAATATCTGGGTGACAACCAGAACAGAAGAAAAATACCATCGGTTGAAAGCCGATGGTATTTTTGCATTTATCCATGATTTTGACAGGGACCTTTACTTGGATTTACCTGTTGATGTCAGTTTTGATGCTGTCTTAAATTCCATTCCAGCCAGCCAGAAAAATTCTGAAGGAGAAATTGAACATCGTTTTTCACATGTTTTTAATATTCTCTGCTCCGTAAATTATAAGAAACATATTTTCTTGAGTTCGGTAGGAGTATATCCGGATTTGGATGGCACCTTTAATGAAACATATCAGGAAGAAGAATTAATGTCTCCTAAATTAAGGATGGCGGAGAAGAAAATGATGAGTTTGCCTTATAGTATGACCTTTCGATTAGGAGGTTTATTTGGTAAGAATCGGATTTTTGGAAAGTATTTTCAGGATAAAATAGTGAGTACTGGAGATCAACCAGCTAATTTTATCCATCTTGATGATGTTGTCGGATTGATTGAGCAAGCTTTGGAAAATAATATTCCATATACCTATTATAACCTTGTTGCTCCGGAGCATCCTTTGAAGAAGGATGTTATTTTGCGGAGTGCGCAGAAATATATGTTCAGTTACCCTTCAGCATTCGAGCCAAGCCATAGTTTTCAGAAGATTGTCCAAGGGGATAAGATCATAGATTTGTTGAATTATGAGTTTAAACACCCTTCTCCATTAGAATTTTAATAACTTAGTCAGAAAATAAAAAGCATATGAATTACAAATTTGCAACCAAGGCAATTCATGCCGGACAGGAGGCAGATCCTACAACTGGCGCGGTGATGACGCCAATATATCAAACCTCTACTTATCAGCAAAAAGCACCTGGTGATCACAAAGGTTTTGAGTATTCACGTGGTACAAACCCTACGCGTAAGGCTTTGGAAGATTGTCTTGCTGCATTGGAAAATGGTAATTTCGGTTTAGCTTTCTCAAGCGGAATGGCAGCGACGGACTGTGTTCTGAGATTGTTGAAGCCAGGAGATGAGGTGGTAACAGGGGATGACCTATATGGTGGTTCCTACAGAATCTTTACGAAAGTATATGAGCCACTTGGAATTGTTTTCAAGTTCGTTAATACTTCGGATGTAAAAGCTGTTGAAGATGCTATCACCGATAAAACAAAATTAATCTGGGTTGAAACTCCAACAAACCCAACATTGAAGTTGGCGGATATTGAAGCGATTGGAAAAGTAGCTAAAGCAAAGAACATTCTTTACGCAGTTGATAATACATTCGCTTCGCCATACCTTCAGAATCCATTGGATTTAGGTGCCGATATCGTTATGCATTCTGTAACCAAATATTTAGGAGGTCACTCGGATGTGGTAATGGGTGCTTTGATCGTGAATGATGAAGAACTTTACAAACAACTTTGGTTTTACTATAATGCATGTGGGGGAACTCCAGGACCACAAGATGCTTTCTTAGTATTGCGTGGTATTAAAACCTTGCACCTACGTATGAAAGCACATTGTGAGAACGGCAGAAAGGTTGCTGAATATTTGAAGAACCACACTAAAGTAGAGAAAATTTATTGGCCAGGATTTGAAGATCATCCAGGACATGATGTTGCCAAGAAACAAATGAAAGATTTTGGTGGAATGGTTTCTATCGTACTTAAGGGTGCTGATTTAGCAGAGACTTTCCGTATTGCTTCTGGATTTAAGGTATTTACACTTGCAGAATCATTAGGTGGGGTTGAATCTTTGATCAACCATCCTGCGACCATGACACATGGTTCCATTCCAAAAGAAACCAGGGAGAAAGTAGGAGTAGTAGACAATTTATTACGTTTATCGGTAGGGATTGAAGATGCGGAAGATCTGATTGCAGATTTGGAACAAGCCCTATCACGTTAAATTATTGTAATTATTATTTTATTTGCACACAGACTTTTGTACATTTGTGCAGCTTTAATAGGAGATTATCAATTATGGAAAATACAACTGTAGAAAGACCAGCAAAACATACGGACAATAATGCAAACCGTACTGAATATTATGTATCATTAACTGTTGCGATCGTAATCGGATTAGTAGGAGTGTTTATTCGTTTTGTACCGGATGTAATCCCAGCGTTGGATCAAATGGGTTCTTTATTCTCTTGGGTTGCTAACATCGCAATTCTAGTTGCTTCTTTCTTAGCATTCAAAGTTGTTTTTGCAATCTTAGGATTCAGCAAAAAATAATTGTAAGAAAATATAAAAAGAAAGGGCTAAACAGAAGTTTAGCCCTTTCTTTTTATAGTATTTAGTAGTAAGTGTTTAGTATTTAGACTTATGGCTATCTATATGAAATGATAAAGGGGCAATTTTCATTGCCCCTTTCTTTATTTTTTTGTATAAATACTAAATACTAAATACTAAATACTAAATACTAAATACTAAATACTAAATACTAGTTTAAGATTGACCAAGTTGACCAAGGAATTCTAGTCAGGATTAAAATCAATCCAAGGATGTAGAAAATGATCACTGTTTTATTGGCAGCTTTTTGATCCGTAAGTTTTTTTGCTTTTGAATAACCCATTGTGATCAAAACAAGTGCGATGATCATCATAATTGGATGCTCAAGAAAGTATAATCTCAAATCTCCATTTTTCATGTTTTCACCGGAAAAGCTACTTAATCCTAGTGGGGATACGAAATAAAGTATGATCCCAATTAATCCCTGAATGTGCGCACTGATTAAACCGATCAATGCAATTTTACGGTTGTAGGGTTTGTTTCCGGCGTAATTTGCTATTGTAATTAAAATAGCAACCACTAAAGCTATTAACAATACAATAGCTAAGGTAGAGTGTAGATGTTTCATTCCTGTAAGCATAGTTTTCAATTATATAAACACAAATATACTATTTTGAAAGACGTTTATCGCCTATTTCTTTAAACTCTGATTTTGCTTTAAAGTTAGGGAAGATTTTATCCATACTTAAGGTATAGCCAATATCGAAGTAAAGACGGATGTCAGCAAGGATTCCATCGAAGTTCCAATTGTCATCTAATTCGTCGGTTACAGCATGATAACGGCCTGCTAAAGCTTTCTGACGGCTTTTAATCACCGTAGTATCAGTCTCCAGGTAATCACCACTGCTTCCCATATATAATCCTGGAACACCCACCTTCACAAAATTAAAGTGATCAGAACGGTAGAAAGAACCAGTGGTTTGTTTTCCTTCTGGTACCATCTTACGGTTAAATTTAGCGCCTGAAAGGATGGCGTAATCCTCTAGTTCTGTTTGTCCGGTTCCCGTGATACGGAATCCATTCATCGCACCAACTGGATTGAAAGAATCCATGTTGATGTTCGCAACGGTCTTATTCAATGGGTATACTGGGTGTTCGGCATAATATTGTGATCCTAATAAGCCTTGTTCTTCAGCAGTTACGGCCAAAAATACAATACTACGCTCAGGTTGTACTTTTGCAGCTTTAAAAGCTTTCGCCAATTCAAATAATGCAGCAACACCTGAAGCATTGTCGATAGCACCATTGAAAATAGAATCGCCATTCGTAGCTTCACCAACTCCAATATGATCCCAATGGGCAGTGTAGATGATGGTTTCATCTGGCCTTTTTGATCCCTTAATAGTTCCCAATACGTTGTTTGATTTGGACTCTCTTAAGGTATTTGCCAATTTAACATTGGTGGTTACATTTAGTGGAACGGCTTTGAAGCCTGGTTTTTTAGCTTGTTCCATAAGGTCAGCACTCAAACCTCCCAATTGAAATAGCTTTTTAGTAGTTTCATTTGTAATCCAACCTTGGAACTTAGTAAGATCAGCTCCTTTGTTTTCAGGTACTAAAGATAATCTAGGGCCTGTCCAACCGCTTCTCACAACATTCCAGCCGTAGCTTGCAGCTTCAGTCTCGTGTACTAGTAGGATACCAACAGCACCTTGTCTTGAAGCCTCTTCGAATTTATAGATCCAACGACCATAATAAGTCATGGTATCTGCTTTAAATAAATTATGATCATAGCGCCCAGGGTCAGAAACCATCACTACGACAGTCTTTCCCTTGACATCTAAACCTTCATAATCATTCCATTTATACTCTGGGGCAACAATTCCAAAGCCTGCGAAGACTAGCTCTGTATTTTCTACATCAATGTTTTCAGCCATTTGGGGAGTGCCGATTACATAATCATCGAGGTATTTTGCTGCAAGTTCTCCATTCTTACCTTTGAAGGTCATGGTTGGATTTACAGGTTTTGAGCTAATCTCAACCATCGGGACTTCCTGAAAGAAAGAATCGCCATTGCCTGGTTCCAGTCCTAGAGATTTAAATTGTTCTTCAATGTAATTTACAGTTAGGGTGTCACCTTTACTAAAAGGCAATCTACCCATAAATTCATCTGAGGATAATTTAGCGACATAAGCCTTATAACTTTCTTCAGTAATGGCCGCAAGAGCTGTCGAGTCTAAACTGTTTTTGTCATAGGAAGAACTATCGCTCCCCGATTTACAAGATGCTAACCCTAATAATAAGGCCGCACTAATAAATAGTTTATTGTTCATGATGTTTGTTGAATATCAATTTTAGATTCTTTGGTTTTCCGCAATTTAAGAATTAGAATCTAATTCTATAGGTTTTACCTCAGCAATTGGATGAAATAGATAGATTCTTTGGGTTTTTACCTCCATACATTTGTATCTTTTTCTCAATCTTTCCAATTTTTGGAATACCCTTCCATTTTTAATAGTGAAATAACTGTTGATTTCAATGGTATCAATCGTTACCGTTTCTATTTCGGTGGTATCATAAGATTTCAAGACCTTATACAAGTTTAAATCGGTACAGCTAGAAGCTGCTGGATTATTCATGTATTTTACCAAGGCAATATTAATGTCTTGCGGAAATAGGTTCAATTTGATAAAGGATTCCATCAAACTTTTGAAATTATTTTTCCATTCTAAGCCATGGGGTTTGACCTTATTCTTGTACATCTGCCAAGTTTTCAAATGGGCAAACTCATGTACGGTGGTAATCAAAAAGGAATAGGGGTTTAGATCATGATTGATGGTGATCTGATGCGGTTCATTTTTAAATGGCGAACGATAGTCGCCTAGTTTTGAAGCTCTGGAACGAGTCACCTTAAACCGACATCCAGTATCATTTATCCATTCAGAAATGATGGGTGCAGCGGCAGATGGAATATATTTACTTAACTGTTTACTAAAATCAGGCATGAACTACAAACTTATTAGTTTTTCGGAGATTTCAGAATATTAAAGGCTTAATTTTACCATGGGTTCAGAATTATTTATATTTGATGAATAAGCTTAAGGACTATATAGAATTTATTAAATATAGTTTTGAAGTTCAAACAGAAAAGATCGGATGTTAAGTAAACTACAGATAAAAAACTATGCATTAATTGATGCATTAGACATAAATTTCGACCAAAAACTCAATATCATAACCGGTGAAACCGGAGCTGGAAAATCCATTATCATGGGAGCTTTGGGATTGATCTTAGGAAATCGCGCAGAAAGTAAACATTTTTTCGACGAATCTCGTAAATGTATCATTGAAGGGCATTTCAATATCAAGAACTATAATTTAGGAGAACTATTTCAATCTCTTGATCTAGATTATGAGGATGTCAGTTTGATCCGTAGAGAACTTCATGCCGATGGAAAATCAAGAGCCTTTGTAAATGATACTCCTGTTACTTTACAAACCTTGAAAGTGCTTGGCGAAAAGCTTATTGACATCCACTCTCAACATGCAACTTTACAAATCAATACAGAATCCTTTCAATTATTGGTACTGGACACTGTTGCACAACATCAATCGGTATTAACAGATTACAAAAAAAGATATCAGGAATATAAGAAAAGCCTAGCGGAACTGCGTCAGTTGGAAGATGATTTCGCAAAAGCCCAGTCTGAAGCAGATTATCAACAGTTTGTGTTCAATGAGTTGGACCAAGCAAATCTGCAAGAAAATGAACAAGAGGAATTGGAATCCGAACAATCCCAATTGGAAAATGCAGAAGAGATAAAACGTCATTTTCATGCTGCCAGTATTCAGTTACAAGATGGAGAAATCAATGTTTTGGACAGTCTAAAACAGGTTCAATCTTCTCTTCAGAATGGAGCACGGTTTTTACCATCTTCGGAGTCTTTGCTAGATCGTCTTCAAAGCGCATTGATAGAGTTGAAGGATTTAAGTGCCGAGGTTGAGCAGGTTGCTGAAGGAGTTACAATGGATGAGGAACGCTTGAGTATTGTTCATGAAAGGTTATCTATCCTTTATGACCTCCAAAAAAAGCATCGGGTTACAACTGTCAAGGAGTTACTTGATCTCAAGTCAGAGCTGGAAAACAAATTGCAGGCAACGGATTCACAGGAAGAACAAATTGAATTATTAAAAGTGAAGATTGATAATCTTCATCAGGAAATTTCAAAAATCGCAGAACAGTTAACTAAAAACCGACTAAAAGCAACCAAGGTAGTACAGAAAGAAGTTGAAGAGGTGCTTAGCAGAGTAGGGATGCCACATGCACAATTGAATGTGGAATTGAATAAGCTTGCTAGTTTCAAATCTAGTGGACAGGATGAAGTATCATTTTTATTTTCTGCAAATAAAGGGCAGTCTTTACAACCTATTCATAAGGTAGCCTCAGGAGGGGAGCTTTCCAGAGTGATGCTTGCTATCAAATCTTTGGTGGCCAAGACCTCAGCATTGCCAACAATTATCTTTGATGAAATTGATACTGGTATTTCCGGCGAAGTAGCGTTAAGAGTAGGAGAGTTGATGGAAGAGCTGTCTGAAAATATGCAAGTTATTAGTATTACACATTTACCTCAGATTGCTTCCCAAGGGAATAGCCATTTTAAGGTATATAAAGAAGATAAAGGAAATAAAACTAAATCGAATATTGTGCTGATGAGCGAAGAGGAGCGGGTTTTAGAGATAGCACAAATGTTGAGTGGGGCAAATCCAGAAGATACGGCAATTCAACATGCCAAAGAAATGTTGAAATAAAATAAAGGAGCATTATTTAATGCTCCTTTATTTTATTTCTTAGTTGCCGATTTCGCCTTCTGTTAAAGTGATTTTCACTCGCATATCATCAGGAGCAGCGTTTTCTCCAAACAAGTCAAATGCTTTTAAGTGAACTTTTCCAATCTCATAAGAAGCATTGTAACCATGTCCACGGTTATCAGGATCTTCTGCTGGGATGTTATAGAAAATACCAATCTCGTCTTCGAATTGAATTGCAACATCTACCGCACCATCATCATAGATAAAATCTTTTAGTTGTGGTAAGGAGAGGGTAACTTCAAACGTATTTTCACTTGTTTTTTTCCAATCCTTGTTGCTCACAGGTTTGTAATAACTTACACCAGGAAGAAAATTATTGGTAACATATTCTTTTGTACAAGAGCTAAAGCCTACCAATGAAGCTGTACCTATTGCGAGTGCTAATAAAAGTTTTTTCATGAGTGGTAATGTTTAAAGTAAATAATTTCATTTAACTTATTTATACAGACAGCTAAATCTGAATAAAGTTTAAATGCTATTGCAAAAACATGACCATTTTTATGAAAAAACAGTAAAAAGCTAAATCTATTCTATTATTGTTTGATGTTTTTTAGTTTGTGGACCGAAAAAATTATGATTGCATTACCTTCTTTGGTCAATAGTTTTTCATCTTTAAAATCGGCTAACATACGACTGATAGTCTCATTGGCTGTGCCAGCTAAAGCTGCCAAATCATCCCGCGAAATTTTGATGGTTACCTCATCCGATTTCTGATCTGATTTCTCAGCCACATTAACCAAGGCATTGGCTACGCGTTTGCGAACCGAGTCATACGCAAAACCTAACATCTGTTCTTCCTTTTCGCGGATATTCTGAGATAATTCCTTAATTAATTTAGAAGCGATTCCCGGTTTTTTATATAGTAATTCAAAGAAGTTATCCTTGTGGATCAAGGCAATTTCTGCATCTTCCAATGTGGCCGAATTATCTCCGTATTTATCATTCAATAAAACGGATTCCAATCCGAAGAACTGATTTTCAATATAAATATTAGTCGACAACTCACGACCATCCTTATAATTCAGATAGCTGCGTACTTTCCCCTTTTTTATATAGTATACATAGATAGGTGTATCCCCAGACTCGTAAATCGTCTGTTTTTTCTTGATGTTCTTTATACGACCATGTTCTACCAGATCCTGAAGTAAAAATGCTTGCTCATGTTCATCCAATCTTAAACTATCCATACTAGGGACAGCCTTAGTCTGTAACTGAGCACGCTTTTTAAATCGACTATCTATTGCATTTAACAATTCCATATCATCAAATGGCTTGGTTAGGTAGTCATCAGCACCCATTTCCATGGCTTTTCTAAGATCAGCTTTTTCAGTTTTCGCCGTTAGGAAAATAAAGGGAATCTGTTGGGTGTTTTCATGTTTGCTCAACATGTATAAAACTCCATAGCCATCAAGCTCAGGCATCATGATATCACATAGTATCAAATCTGGCTTATGTTTAATAGCCATATCAACCCCAGTTTTACCTTCTTCAGCGACTAAAACAGAATATTCACCGGTTAATTCCAGAATCTCTGCTGTACTTTCGCGAATATCACTGTTATCTTCGATTATTAATATTTTCCTTTTTTCCATTACTCTTGGATAAAAAACATCTTAAAAATAGCTCCTTGATTTACTTCTGACCAATATTCCAATCTTCCACCCATCAATTCCACATAGCGCTTCACAATATTCAATCCTAATCCTGTTCCTGGAATATTTCCGGTGTTGTTAGCTCTAAAGAATGGCTCAAATAAACTAACCTGTTGCTCCAATGGAATTCCTATACCATTGTCTTTGACAGTTACCAATAATTGATTTCTTGCAATTTGCGTATTGAATTCGATAAAGGTATCTTCTCCAGAATACTTAATGGCATTGGAAATCAAGTTGATGATACTGTTTTTTAGGAGGTTAGGGTCTATAAAGAAACCAGACTCTTCGCCTGTATGCTGATAAACAATATGCTGATTTTTCTTACAGATCAATTGCATTTCCTCAGCGATTTCTTCCCCTAGATGGACGATGTTAATGTTTGATTTATTTACCACAACAACACCAGCTTCCAATTTCTCCAGATTAAGGAAATCATTTAAAATGGTGTTCAGTAATTGAACAGACCCTTTTATTCGATTAGTATGCTTTTCAATAGGTCCGTATTCACCTTTTTCAACATATCGGTCAATCAGTGAAGCTGATAGTTGTACCGAGCTAAGGGGAGTTCTAAACTCATGGGATGCCATGGATACGAATCTTGATTTTAGCTGACTTAACTCCTTTTCTTTTTCCAAAGAAACACTAACATCCGCTTTTGCCCTTTCCAGTTCGGAAACGAGCTTTATCAAATCCTTGGTTCTTTCACGAACTTTGAGTTCAAGCTCCTGAGTATGTTTTTTTAATTCATTTTGCGCTTGTTTCTCTTTTGTTAAATCATGAATAAACCCAGTAAAAATCTTACGATCTTTATAAAAAACTTCGCTGACAGCTAGGCGAAAAGGGAAGGTAGAACCATCTTTTTTCAAACCCCTTACTTCACGTCCGATTCCAATGATTCTCTTTCTACCAGTTTCTTCGTAGTTAGAGATATAGCGGTCGTGGTTCGAGCGGTCTGGCTCTGGCATCAAGACGTTGATATTTCTACCAACGACTTCCTCTGCAGCATAACCGAATAATTCCAATGCAGCGGGATTGATGCTTTCTACAATTCCACGATTATCAATGGTAATAATGCCATCAATGGCATTGTCGATAATGGCTTCTAATAACCTAGCTGATTCCAATACGTTGTTATTTTACTAATTTCTTGTATTTGATACGTTTCGGACCTACATCCCCTAAACGTTTCTTACGATTCTCTTCATATTCTGTATAGTTTCCTTCAAAGAAGTAAACTTGAGAATCTCCTTCAAATGCCAAAATATGCGTACATATTCTGTTTAAGAACCAACGGTCGTGAGAAATAATAACAGCACAACCACCGAAGTTTTCCAAACCTTCTTCCAGTGCTCGTAGTGTATTCACGTCAATATCGTTGGTTGGCTCATCCAGCAATAACACGTTTGATCCTTTTTTCAAAGTGATAGCCAAGTGAACACGATTTCTTTCCCCTCCGGATAGAACACCAACTTTCTTTTGTTGGTCTGCACCATTAAAGTTGAATTTAGAAACATAGGCTCTGGAGTTCATGGATTTGTTCCCCAATGAAATGTTTTCATTTCCACCTGTAATGTTTTCCCATACCGTCTTGTTTGGGTCAAGGTCATCATGCATCTGATCCACATAACCCAAAGCGACAGTTTCGCCAACTTTGAAGGTTCCTGTATCAGGTTGCTCTTGGCCAGTGATCAAACGGAATAACGTCGTTTTTCCAGCACCGTTCGGACCAATAATCCCAACGATTCCTGCCGGTGGTAAAGAGAAGCTTAGATCTTCAAATAAAATTCTATCTCCGTATGCTTTACTCACGTTAGTGGCTTCAATAACCACATTTCCTAAACGAGGTCCTGGTGGAATAAATAATTCTAGCTTTTCTTCGCGCTCTTTCGTTTCCTCAGAGGCTAGTTTTTCGTAGTTATGCAAACGAGCTTTTGATTTGGCATGTCTGGCTTTCGGTGCCATTCTTACCCATTCCAACTCGCGTTCTAAGGTTTTCTGGCGTTTGCTTTCTGTTTTTTCTTCCTGAGCTAATCTTTTAGCTTTTTGATCCAACCAAGAGGAATAGTTTCCTTTCCAAGGAATTCCTTCACCACGGTCTAATTCAAGGATCCAGCCTGCGACATTATCCAAGAAATAACGGTCGTGCGTTACGGCAATCACCGTGCCTTTATACTGTTGTAAATGTTGTTCTAACCAGTCAATAGATTCGGCATCCAAGTGGTTGGTAGGCTCATCTAATAATAAAACGTCAGGTTCTTGTAATAAAAGTCGACACATTGCTACTCTTCTTCGCTCTCCTCCTGACAAATTGGCAATTAAAGCGTCAGGCTCAGGGCATCTTAACGCGTCCATTGCACGCTCTAATTTGCTGTCTAATTCCCAAGCATTTGTGGCGTCGATAATATCTTGTAATTCACCTTGTCTAGCCAAAAGTTTATCCATCTCATCTGGATTTTCATAAACTTCCGGAAGGCCAAACTTCTCATTGATTTCTTCGTATTCTTTGAGGATCGAAGCCGTTTCCGCAACGCCTTCTTCTACAATTTCTTTAACTGTTTTTGTAGGGTCTAATTCGGGTTCCTGCGCTAAATAACCCACAGAATAACCCGGTGAGAAGACTACCTCTCCTTGGTAAGATTTGTCCAAGCCAGCGATGATCTTCAATAACGAAGATTTTCCGGAACCATTTAAACCAATTACCCCAATTTTCGCTCCATAGAAAAAGGAAAGGTAAATGTTCTTAAGTACTTGTTTGGATGGGGGATAAATTTTGTTTACCCCAGCCATTGAGAAGATTATTTTTTCGTCAGACATAGGTGCTTTGAAAGTTTCTTTTTGTGTTTTTACACAAAGATAATGGAATTACTGACAAATTGATAGTTTTAGCGTGATGGCGCAATTGTTGATAAAAAATATTTATAACAAATGGGTGTGAGTTGTATTTTTAGTACATTTATACTGTTGATCACCCGAATTTAATTGAGAAAGGAATTTAATGGAAGCAAAATTTTCACCCCGAGTAAAAGATGTTATCTCCTATAGTCGTGAAGAAGCACTCAGATTGCGTCACGATTATATCGGTACCGAACATCTATTGTTGGGATTAATACGTGAGGGCGATGGAGTGGCAATTAAGATATTGAAAAATATCGGCGTTGACATGGGCGCAGTCCGCCAATCAGTGGAGGATGCTGTGAAAGGTTCTTCCGTTTCACGCTCTCCAATTAGTAATATGCCACTAACTAAACAAGCTGAAAAGGTCCTTAAGATTACTTATTTGGAAGCTAAAATTTTTAAAAGTGATATTATTGGAACAGAGCATTTATTGTTAGCCATATTACGTGATGAAGAGAACATCGCATCGCAAATCTTACAACAATTTAATGTTTCATATAACGTATTCAAAACTGAAGTCGAACAAAATGCTACTGGCATTACTGATGAAGCTTCAAGCACTCCTCCAGGAGGAGATGAAGAATACGCTGATGAAGATTCACAATTTTCTTCACCTAAGAAGGTTTCTGATATCAAATCTAAAACTCCAGTTCTAGATAATTTTGGACGCGACTTAACCAAAGCCGCTGAAGAAGGTAAATTAGATCCTATCGTAGGTCGTGAGAAAGAAATCGAAAGGGTTTCGCAGATTCTTTCCCGTAGAAAGAAAAACAACCCAATCTTAATTGGTGAACCTGGTGTGGGTAAATCAGCTATTGCTGAAGGCCTGGCACTGCGTATTATCCAACGTAAAGTATCCCGCGTATTATTCAATAAACGTGTCGTAACGCTTGATTTAGCGTCTTTGGTTGCTGGAACTAAATATAGAGGCCAGTTCGAAGAACGTATGAAAGCCGTAATGAACGAATTGGAGAAATCACCTGATGTAATCTTGTTTATCGATGAGATTCATACCATTGTAGGTGCTGGTGGTGCTTCTGGTTCTTTGGATGCTTCTAACATGTTTAAACCAGCATTAGCACGTGGAGAAATCCAATGTATTGGTGCTACAACATTAGATGAATACCGTCAGTATATCGAGAAAGATGGTGCATTAGACCGTCGTTTCCAAAAAGTGACCGTAGAACCTACTTCTATCGATGATACGATTGAAATCTTAAATCGTATCAAAGATAAATACGAGGAACATCATAATGTTACCTATACCCCAGAAGCGATTGATGCTTGTGTGTCCTTGACAACACGTTATATTACTGACAGGTTCTTACCAGACAAAGCTATTGATGCCTTGGATGAATCAGGATCTCGTGTTCACTTAAATAATATCCATGTTCCTCAGTCGATTATTGATATCGAAGAAAAAATCGAGGAAGTAAAAGTGGAGAAAAATAAAGTTGTTCGCAGTCAGAAATATGAGGAAGCAGCCAAACTTCGTGATACTGAGAAGAAGTTGATTGAAGAATTGGAAAAAGAAAAAGCAGCCTGGGAAGCAGAAACAAAAACCAAACGCTACACCGTTACTGAAGACAATGTTGCTGAGGTTGTTTCCATGATGACAGGTATCCCTGTTCAACGCGTAAGTCAATCTGATAGCCAAAAACTATTGAACATGGGTGATTCCATGAAAGGTAGAATTATTGGTCAAGATGATGCTGTTCAGAAATTGGTGAAAGCCATTCAACGTACTCGTGCAGGATTGAAAGATCCTAAGAAACCAATTGGGTCATTTATTTTCTTAGGTCCGACTGGTGTGGGTAAAACGGAGTTAGCAAAAGAGTTAGCAAGGTTCATGTTTGATTCTGAAGATGCATTGATTCAAATTGACATGAGTGAATACATGGAGAAATTCGCTGTATCACGCTTGGTAGGAGCGCCTCCGGGATATGTAGGTTATGAAGAAGGTGGTCAGTTAACTGAGAAGGTTCGCCGTAAACCATATGCTGTTGTTCTTCTCGATGAGATTGAAAAAGCTCACCCGGATGTATTTAACTTGTTATTACAAGTTTTGGACGAAGGGCAGTTGACAGACAGTCTTGGTCGCAAAGTGGACTTTAGAAATACCATCATCATTATGACTTCGAATATTGGTGCTCGTCAGTTAAAAGAATTTGGACAAGGGGTAGGATTTACTACAGCTGCCAAAGAAAATCAAGCTGATTCGCATTCAAGAGGAGTAATTGAAACTGCATTAAAACGTGCTTTCGCTCCTGAATTCTTGAACCGTATCGATGATGTCATTGTCTTTAACTCATTGACAAAAGAACATATCTTCAAAATCATTGATATCGAATTGAGATCTCTATTCGCTCGTATCGAAGGCTTAGGTCATCAAATTAATTTGACTGAAAATGCCAAAAACTATATTGCTGAGAAAGGTTATGATAGTAACTTTGGTGCAAGACCTTTGAAACGTGCTATTCAAAAATACCTTGAAGACCCAATTGCTGAGGAAATTCTTAAAGGAGAACTGAAGGCAGGCGATACCATCTTGGTAGATTTTGATGAAGAAAAGAAAGATATCGTTGTTTCTTCCGCAAAAAAGGAAAAAGATGATGATTCTTCTTTAGCATCTGATGTCAAAAACAATAAGAAAAAAGATTAGTAATACACATATCTAAAATAAAAACGAGGGATGGACCAAAAGTTCATCCCTCGTTTTTTTTTGATAAACATGATTTATATCACTTTCTGTGATGATGGACTGCATTCGTTTCTGAGGCCTTATCTGCTACTTTTGGAATCATACAACTTTACTTTAGGGATGAGAGTGATTGCATACAACATTTTGGGGCCTGAGAAGGAGCACCTCGCCAAAGCAAATGGAAAGGTACATGATTTGACTTTAATATCGAATGAGTTGAATTTTAGTACCATGCATTATGCGATGGGCAAAGAGGCGATTATCATTTCAGACCGTGATTTATTGGATAGAGTAATGTTAGATGAACTCTATAAAATTGGGATACGAAATATTATCACCCGTTCAAGATCCACTGAACATATTGACCTAGATTATGCCGGAGAACTCAAAATGCATGTTGCCAACGTACCGTATGAAAATACCCTGGAAGGTATTGCCAGAGAAACCATCTCCAATTTAACGCAATGGATGGTGGGCGGCTGTACGGGGGATGCGTGTCAATGTCGAATAGATTGCAAGAACAAGGTAAATTTAAGAAAATATGGAAACGGAGATTCTAAACAAACTGATCAACAAATATAATGTGGCGGCACCTCGCTATACCAGTTATCCAACAGTACCTTTCTGGGAAAATGAAAAATTCAATGCAGCAGATTGGAAAGATCGGGTTGCCTTAAATTTCTCAAGATCCAAAGACCAAGGAATAAGTATATATGTCCACCTGCCATATTGTGAAAGCCTTTGTACTTATTGTGGCTGTAATACTCGAATTACCAAAAATCACAAAGTTGAAGATCCTTATATAACCTCCTTGTTGAAAGAGTGGAACATGTATAAGGAGATTCTGCAAGAAGAAAAATTAAAGATTGCAGAGATTCATCTGGGTGGTGGTACTCCAACTTTCTTTACTGCCGAAAATCTACATCGATTGATCGCTGGCTTATTGGAAGGAAATGAAAAAACTGCTGATGCATCATTTTCCTTCGAAGCTCATCCAGCAAATACCACCTATGAACATTTGAAAACATTGAATGAATTAGGTTTCAAAAGACTGAGCTTAGGAATTCAGGATTTTGATGAAAAGGTACAATATATTATTAATAGACATCAAACGGTAGAAGATGTCGCTCGTGTTATGGACGATGCGCGTAAGTTAGGATATGAATCCATCAATTTTGATTTGATATATGGCTTACCTCTGCAAACCGCAGAATCTGTCAAGATGACCATTGAACATGCCATGAAATTGAATCCTGATCGGATTTCTTTTTATAGTTATGCCCATGTGCCATGGATAAAACCGGGGCAACGCAAATTCACCGAACATGATTTGCCGGTAGGCGAGGAAAAATTGAATCTATATAAACTTGGAAAACAAATGATTCAGGATCATGGTTTCCAAGATGTGGGTATGGATCATTTCGCGAAAACCGATGATGCCCTTTATCTGGCATCAATGGATGGAACCTTACATCGTAATTTTATGGGCTATGCCGACCGATATACTCCTTTATTAATAGGATTAGGGGTTTCTTCCATATCAGATTCATGGACCGCATTTGCGCAAAATGTCAAAACTGTGGAAGAATATCATGAATTAATCGGTCAGGGAAAACTGCCGGTGGTTAAAGGACATATCTTAAATGAAGAAGATTTAGTGATCCGGGAGTATATTTTGGATATGATGTGTCGCGGAAAAGTTCAGCTAAAGGATGGCTTTGAAGTGAATGAGAAAATTCTAATTCGCCTGATACCATTAAAGGCAGATGGACTAGTTGAAGTGAACCAACATACCATCCAGATTACAGAAGTTGGGAAATCATTTCTTCGAAATGTTTGTATGGCATTTGATGAGCGACTTCAAAAAACCAAGGAAAGAGAAAACTTATTTAGTCAGGCTATTTAACCTATATTTATATTATGTCGACAAAAGAGGGATTGCAATTAAATACTACCTGTTACCACTGTGGTGATCCGGTAGAAGATGCTGCCTATATTTTAGAAGACCATCGCTTTTGTTGTCTAGGTTGCCAAACGGTTTATCAGATTTTGAATGATAACAATATGGCGAGCTATTATAAGTATAATTCCCATCCCGGTAAGTCTCAAAAAGCCCAGAAAGAAGACTTATCTTATTTGGATGAACCAAATATCATTGCCAAATTGGTCGATTACCAGGATGATGAATTGGCTATCATTACTTTTTATGTTCCCGCGATCCATTGCAGTTCATGCATCTGGTTGTTGGAGCATCTCTATAAATTAAACCCCGGAGTTAAAACCTCCCAGGTCGATTTTATGAAGAAGCAAGCAAGTATCACCTTCTGGAAAAATGAAATTTCCCTCCGTGAATTGGTTGATTTATTACATAAGATCGGATATGATCCAAAAATAACCTTACAGGATGTTGTTAAGGAAGGGAAGAAAATCAATCAGAATGGGCTCATCGCTAAGCTTACAGTTGCGGGATTCTGTTTTGGTAACTCCATGATGATTTCATTTCCAGAGTATTTTGGAATGGCAGATTTTGAACGCCAGTATTCCAACTTCTTCGGATATATGAATTTAGCCTTCGGATTACCAGTCCTATTATATAGTGCTTCGGATTATTTCAAATCTGCATGGATAAGCCTGAAACAAAAAAGGCTTAATCTAGATGTCCCTTTGGCGCTCGGAATCTTTGTCTTGTTCTTTCGTTCTGCAATTGAAATCATCACCCAAACCGGGGCAGGATTTATGGATACCCTTTGTAGTTTGGTATTCTTTATCCTGATCGGGAAATATGTTCAGCAAAGGACTTATTACCATATCTCTTTTGAAAGAGATTATCGTTCCTATTTTCCAGTTGCCGTCACAGTCTTACAAGAAGGTGTTTCAAAACCTACTCAAATAGCGGATCTAAAAGTAGGAGATCGAATTTTGGTTCGCAATAATGAGATTATTCCTGCAGATGCTATTTTATTGAATGGAAATGCTTCTGTCGATTTTAGTTTTGTTACCGGTGAAAGTAAACCCGTGGAAAAGGTATTGGGCGAGGTTGTATATGCTGGTGGACGGCAAATGGGCGAGGCGATAGAATTGGAAGTCGTAAAAGCCGTATCACAAAGCTACCTAACCAAGTTATGGAATAACGATAGCTTTAAACAATATGAAAAGAAGTTTGACACCTTTGTTGGTTTCATTTCAAAATACTTCACCATCGGACTTTTATTAATCGCATTTACAGCCTGTGTATTTTGGTTGCTGTCAGGAAGTGGGGATAAGGCTTGGGCAGCTTTTACAGCAGTCCTTATTATTGCTTGTCCTTGTGCATTGGCTTTAAGTTCACCATTTACCCTTTCTGCAGCACTGAGTATTTTTGATAAAAATAAATTGTATATAAAAAATACAGCAGCTATAGAGCAAATGGCTAGCATTGATACAGTAGTGTTTGATAAGACAGGAACTATTTCTTCGCCAAATGCATCGAGTATGTATTTTGAAGGCAAGCTAAATTCATTTGAAAAAGATTTATTGGCTTCCTTGTGTAGAAACTCCAATCATCCTTTAAGCCGAGAAATTATTAAATGGCTAGGGGATGTGCAGATGGTCAATATCGAGAACTATGAAGAAGTTGTTGGTAGGGGACAGTCTGGAAAATTTCAAGATTATAGCATCAAGATCGGGAGTGCAAGCTATGTAAATACTGCCAAGGTGGATTTGGAAGGTTCTGTAGTTTATGTGATGATCAATGATGTATTAAAAGGATACTTCACTTTAGAGCAGTCTTGGAGAAACGGATTATCAGAGGTTATCAATGAATTGAAAGGGGAGAGTTATAATTTGCATTTAATTTCTGGAGATAATGAAAGACGAGCAGATTCCTTGCGCATGATATTTCCTTCCAATGCAAAATTGTTATTTAACCAAACCCCGGCTGCCAAATTGGATAAAATCACGGCTTGGCAAGAGGAAAAACAAAAGGTATGTATGCTTGGCGATGGTCTAAACGATGCTGGCGCATTACGAAAAGCCGATCTAGGGATTGCCGTATCGGATGATATCAATAATTTCTCTCCAGGATGCGATGCCATATTAGATGGGGAGTCCTTTCATTTATTGCCAAGATTTTTCCAATTCAGTAAAGATGCGGTGAAAGTGATCAAAATGTCCTTTGTCATCTCTATCTTATATAATCTTATCGGTCTTAGTTTTGCTGTACAGGGCACAATGTCGCCTTTATTTGCAGCGATATTAATGCCTATTAGTACCGTTACGATCATATCTTTTACCAGTTTAATGACTCGGGGATATGCAAAACGGAGAAAATTAATTTAACTTTATACTATGAACATCATATTTTTCTTAATCGGTTGTAGTGTTCTTATCGCCTTATTCTTTTTGGGAGCCTTTTTCTGGGCTAGCAAAAATGGACAACATGATGATACCTACACGCCATCAGTAAGAATCTTATTTGATGACGAACCTTTGGAAACTGAAGTTGAAAATGACAAAAAAGCGACTTCAAAAACCTAAAATCACAGTTTTTTTACATTCCTGATACTTTAATGCTTACAGGCTTGTTTATCTTTGCGCTGTATGTTTCGACTATTGCATTTCTTGGCGCTATTCGGTTACCTCAATGTATTATGCTTGGAGGTAAAATCGATGGACCTCTTTGGTTCCGCCAATATAATTGCCAGTGAAACCTTAGTTGAAGTTGTACTAGAAGAGGTACTTGATCTTTCTCATGCTGATCATTCGGAAAGACTTCCGGAGATTATTTTTGATGATTATCGAATCTTCTCTTTATTCTTAGGATTAATCCCATTAGTTCTATTTTTTGCATGGCTGGTTTCTCGAATCTATCGAGTTAGATCCAGCATAAATCACCCATTTTATCTATCTAAAACTTTATGCCTTCCTGGCTACTATCAGTTTTTGTATAGATACCGTCCTTTCTAATTAAAATTCCTTTTTCACATCCATTCTGGAAGTGATGTTGCTTGCTATGCTTTTTACTGTAGCCAGCGCCTCGACTTTGTATTCTATTTTATTTTAATACCTATATTTTATTTGCTATGAAAAAACATATCATGCTACTATCAGTAGCAGGTTGTGCATTATTTTTTGCGTCATGTACAGCAACTAGTAACGAAAAAACTACTGCTAATGCGCCTAAGGTTGTTCCTGTATCGAATTTAGTCCAATTGGATACTGTGGTTTACAAAGAGTATATCGCAGATATCCAATCTCAACGAAATGTTGAATTACGTTCTCGCCTTGTTGGATTCTTAGATAGAATCTTTGTGGATGAGGGCGCCTATGTCCGCAAAGGACAAGTCTTATTTTCATTGGTTGCCGATGAGTATAAAGCGGATTTAGCACAAGCTCAGGCCTCTGTTAGCAGTGCTGAAGCCGAAGTGAAAAAAGTTGAGCTTGAAATGGAAAGAACCCATAAGTTGGTTCAGAAAAATATTGTGAGCTCCACTGAGTATGATTTATTAAAAGTTCAATTGCGTGCTGCAAAAGCAAAGGTTGCTGAAGCAGAGGCCGTATTGAACCAAGCAAGAACAAAATTATCAAATACCCAGATTCGTGCGCCTTTTGATGGCCGAATCGACCGGATTCAACTCAAAGAAGGTTCCCTATTAGAAGAAGGTTCCCTATTGACGACCATTTCTGATATGGCCAATATGAATGTTTACTTTGATATTTCTGAACAAGAATATTTAGGCATTGCATCAGATTCTACCTTTAATAGAAATAATTTCAAGAAAGAAGTTCAGCTGATTCTAGCTAATGGAGCAACATATCCAAATAAAGGAATCGCGGAAATTGTGGAAAGTGAGTTTGAAGCTAGTACAGGTTCAATCTCCTTACGTGCGAAATTTAATAATCCGCAAGGTTTACTAAAGCATGGTGCTACCGGTAGAATTGGTGTTCCGGTTCAAACTGGAGACTTATTATTGGTACATCAAAAATCAGTTTTCGAAATTCAAGACAAAGCCTACGTTTATACCTTGAAAGGGGATACTGTGAAAATGACGCCTTTTGAAAATGGTCGTCGTGTTGGACATTATTATGTTGTGGAGAACGGATTGCCAGCAGATGCCAAGGTAGTTTACGAAGGTGTACAATCGCTACGTGACGGAATGGTTATTCAACCAAGAATGGTTAAAAACTAATAAAGGGAGAGCGATTTTATGTTTGAAAAATTTATTAAGAGGCCAGTGCTATCGCTGGTCATCTCGATCTTTATTACCCTTTTGGGTCTATTGGCACTCTTTACCTTGCCAATTACGCAATTCCCGGATATTGTTCCTCCATCCGTTGTGGTGACGGCAAACTATACCGGAGCGAATGCCGAAGTAAGTACGAATGCGGTGGCAATTCCTCTGGAAAAAGCAATCAACGGGGTTGCCGGAATGACTTATATGAGTTCGGTTTCCACGAATAATGGTAATACCTTAATTCAGGTTTTCTTTGAAGTAGGTACTGATCCGGATATCGCCGCGGTGAATGTCCAGAATCGGGTAACCACCGTTCTTGATGAATTGCCAGAGGAAGTTATCAAGGCCGGTGTAACCACTGAGAAGGAAGTAAACAGTATGTTGATGTATCTGAATTTATATACAGATGATGAAACTGCTGATGAACGATTTATATACAACTTTACCGATATCAATATCTTAAAGGAATTGAAGCGGATTGAAGGTGTAGGTTTTGCTCAAATCATGGGAATGAAAGATTATGCCATGCGTATTTGGGTAAAGCCAGATCGTCTTTCTGCATATTCCATTTCAACTGAGGAATTGGTTGCAGCATTACGGAGACAAAATATTGAAGCCGCCCCAGGTCAAACAGGGATCAGTTCGGATAAAACAGTCAACATGCAACAGTATGTATTGCGTTATCCGGGGAAATTTACTGAAATCAGTGAGTATGAAAATATTCCTATTCGTGCCAATGTGGATGGATCCATTATTCGAGTGAAGGATATCGCCGATGTAGAGTTTGGATCCCTGGATTATGAAATGGTTTCCAAAACTGATGGTAGACCATCTGCTTCTATTATGATCAAGCAGTTGCCAGGCTCCAATGCCCAAGAGGTAATCCAAAGGGTAAAAGACAGGATGGCTGAATTGAAGGAAGCTACTTTCCCACCGGGAATGACCTATACTATGGGTTATGACGTTTCCAGATTCTTGAATGCATCAATTTCAAGTGTACTAGTGACCCTGATTGAGGCCTTTATCCTTGTGTTTCTAGTGGTATTTATCTTCTTACAGGATTTCCGTGCTACCATTATTCCAATTCTGGCAGTTCCGGTTTGTTTGATTGGGTCCCTATTCTTTATGCAGATGATGGGCTTCTCGATCAACTTATTGACCTTGTTTGCTTTGGTTCTCGCCATCGGGATTGTCGTCGACAACGGTATTGTCGTCGTCGAGGCCGTCTATGCCAAAATGGAGGAAGAGCATCTTTCACCAATGGAAGCTACTTTGGCGGCAATGGATGAGGTAGGTTCAGCAGTTATTGCCATTACTTTGGTGATGTCTGCAGTATTTGTTCCCGTCGCCTTCCTGTCTGGACCTGTTGGGATTTTCTATCGACAGTTTTCTTTGACACTTGCAGCAGCAATTGTGATCTCTGGGATTAATGCATTAACACTTACACCAGCTCTATGTGCTATTATCCTGCGCTCTCCGCATGATAAAAAGCCTAGCAATAATATATTGGATCGTTTTTTCAGAGGATTCAATAATGTTTACAACAGAATTTCCGGAGGATATAAAGGATTGCTCTCTAAGATTGCCGGCCGTCGCGTAATCACTTTATTAGGGTTAGTTATTATGTTCGTCGCAACTTGGGGTTCCGCAGCGATCCTTCCTTCCGGATTTATTCCTACTGAAGATCAAGGGATGATTTATGTGGCTGTCACTACGCCGCCCGGAGCTACCGTCGACCGTACGGAGGCTGTATTGAATGAAGTTGATGCTATTTCCAGAGAATTGGAAATGGTCGAGACAGTTTCCATTCTTGCAGGTTATAGTATTGTAACCGAGGTTTCCGGTGCTTCCTATGGTATGGGGATGATCAACCTCAAATCCTGGGATGATCGTAAAGAATCTGTAGATGATGTGATGAAAATTCTTCGTGAAAAAACAGCACATATTGCAGATGCAGAAATTGAATTCTTCCCTCCACCAACAGTTCCTGGATTCGGTAACTCTTCTGGTTTTGAATTACGATTGTTAGATCGTTCTGGAAATGAAGATTTAGCTCAAACGAACGAAGTGGTGAATGAGTTTATTGCCAAATTGGAACAAGATGAAGTAATTGAAAGTGCTAGTACCACTTTCGATGTTAACTTCCCTCAATATATGTTGAAGATCGATTATGATCAGGCCGCCAAAAAAGGAATTTCTGTTGAAAATTCCATGAATACGCTTCAAACTTTATTAGGAAGTTTATATGCGACCAACTTTATCCGATATGGACAGATGTATAAGGTCATGGTGCAGTCGGATGCTTTCGCAAGACAAAGACCAGAGGATGTTCTGAATCTTTATGTGAAAACTGAAGAAGGCGAAATGGTTCCATATTCCTCATTTATGACGATGGAACGAGTTTATGGTCCGGAACAAATCACGCGCTATAATATGTTTACCTCAGCGATGATCACAGGTCAAGCAGCGTCAGGTTTTAGTTCGGGGCAAGCGATTGAAACGGTGGAGCGTATTTCCGCTGAACTCCCGCAAGGTTATACCATCGAATGGTCGGGAATGACTCGTGAACAGAAAATTTCTGGTAACCAAGCGGCTTATATCTTCCTATTGTGTTTGGTATTCGTTTATTTATTACTAGCTGCACAATATGAGAGTTTCTTATTGCCATTGCCGGTATTACTATGTTTACCTGCAGGTTTATTTGGTGCCTTCCTTTTCCTAAAAGTTTTTGGCTTGGAAAATAATATTTACGCACAGGTCTCCTTGGTAATGTTGATTGGACTATTGGGTAAAAACGCCATCCTGATTGTGGAGTATGCCAACCTCAAAAGAAAACAGGGCATGGATGTTCTTACAGCTTCCATTGAAGGAGCAGTGGCTCGTTTGAGACCTATCTTAATGACTTCATTTGCATTTGCTGCCGGATTGATTCCATTGATGTTGGCAAGTGGTGCTGGTGCGATCGGAAATAGAACCATTGGTTCTGCCGCTGTCGGAGGAATGGTAATCGGTACGATTATCGGGGTAATCGTAATCCCGGGATTGGTAGTTCTGTTTTCTAAACGTCAAAAGAAGAAGAAACTTAAACAAGCTACCGTTGCAATTGCGGTCTTGCTTTTTATTAGTTCTTGTTCAGTACCTAAAACAACAGTAGAGAAAGATATTTCTCCAGAGCTTACAGGGCAGGCCGGACAGGTGATGAATGATTCAACTTCTATTGGAAGTCTAGCTTGGCGAGATGTATTTACGGATTCTCAATTGATTTCCTTGATTGACTCGGCACTGATTAATAATCTAGATGTTCGTCAAGCGATCCACCGGATTGAGATGGCACAATCGAACTTTAAGTTTCGGAAATCTGCGCTTTATCCAAGTTTGGATGCTGCGGTTGAAGGTGGTTTAAGGAAATATGGGCATTATACGGAATCGGGTATTGGTAATTATGATTCCAATTTTTCAGAAAACTTGACAGATGATGAAAAATTACCTGAACCCTTTATTCCAGATTACTTTGTGGGTGTTCGCTCTTCCTGGGAGTTGGATCTATGGGGAAAACTCCGGAACAGGAGGGAGGCTGCCTTTCTTCAATTAATGTCTGAGAGTGAGTTAAAGCGTTTAATTGAAACTGAATTAATCTCTAGCATTGCCTCTTCTTATTATGAGTTGATTAGTCTAGATGAGAAAATTCAGGTTTATGAACAGAACATTAAACTCCACGAGCGTGCATTAGAAATTATTGAAGCACAGAAGGAAGCCGGACGTGCGGATGAGTTGGCGGTTCAACAGTTTAGGTCCTTACTGTCACAATCTAAGGCGAGTCGTGCACATGCGGAACAAGAAATTTTAGCGTATGAGCATCAGATTAATTCCTTATTAGGTCGAGTATATCAGCCAATTTCACGGAATAACGAACCTATTAACGATGATTTATTGTTTGAAAATTTGGTTGTCGGTTCTCTAGACGACTTATTAAATAACCGTTTAGATATTCGTAAAGCTGGGATGGACTTAAAAGCAGGGTTCCATGAATTGGAATCTTCGAGATTGGCGTTTTTACCAACGGTAGCCATCAGTCCGTATCTAGGTCTACAGTCTTTTAGTTTCGACAAGTTGTTCAATCTAGAGAAATCTCTAACCTATGGACTGTTCGGAGGAATTACGATGCCGATTTTTAGACAACGTGAGTTGAAATCGGAATACGAAAGAATGAAAGCCTCTTATGGGATTAATTTCATCGAATATGAGAAAGCGGTTTTGAATGCTGTCAATGAAGTTTCATTAGCGATCAATACGCAGGAGGCGATTGTTGATCGTTCGACACATATTAAAGACCAAGTAGCTGCTTTGGAGTCTTCCATTGGAGCCGCAGAAGAATTGTTTATAGCAGGCCGGGTGACCTACCTGGATATCATCACTGCGCAAAAAGGGTTGATTGAAGCACAAGTTGCCGATGTGGATATCAATAAGGAGAAAATGCTGAATCAGGTGGTTCTCTATAAAGCCCTAGGTGGTGGTTGGCAATAAATGGGTATTTAAAATAGATGGTGGGGTGGACTTCGGTCCACCCTTTTTTGTTTACTAGGGATTCGAAAATATTTTTAAAAAGCAGTTAGCTTCTTGCTGATCTTTTATATTGATTCATCTTGTTTGTCTAGAACCTTTCTTCTCAGCGATAATTTTAAACTATAATCAATCCTTTACTTCCGCTCCTTTTCAAGGTCGGTTTTGAATACTGTACAAATGAAGGTTGTGAAGATTGTATTAATATAGGAATTGAATACTGTCGTAATACAGATTTTGAATGCTGTATTAATGTCAGTTTTGATTTTGTAATAATGCCGTTTCGAATTCATTAATAATGCCGTTTCGAATTCAGTATTTATGCAGTTTTGAATTCCGCAATAAAGTCGATTTCGAATACAGCAATACTACAGTTTCGACTTCAGCGATAATTCTGTCCTACATGGGGACAAATTAGGACCTCTACCGTACCTTGGTCGGACCTTCTTCGGATCTTTTCCTGACCTTGGCCGAATTTTTACGGCCGAGGTCCGGCGGATCTGCGGGGGATCTGCGCTAGTGAAGCGCCGGAATATCGAATTTTGCAGGACCTGCTCCCGAAGTATTTCCGATAATGCCGGGGTAAATGAATACCAATGGAAATCAAATGCGAAAGGACCTCCGCTAATATTTGACCAGAATGGATCCCTGACTTTCCCTATCGCCTGACCTCCCTTTTCTACCGTTCATGCCCCCGCAGCCATCCCTGGGCAATGAAAATGCAACCTTCCTGAAAATTTATCGTGCAATGTGCTAGCGAGTTACGGTTTGCTGCTAAAAAATGTTGCTGGGATGTCTTGGAAGTATGGATGTTTTGTCCCTATCTTTGCACCACTCCGCAAGGGAGGGACGGCTGAAAGGCCACTGACAACAGGGAAGGAAACACGGTAAAAAAGGGGTCACACCCGATGCGCCGTATCTTTTGAAAAAAGCGCCTCAAAATTATTTTAAAATAAATTTTGCGGAATCAAAAAAGGTTTCTACCTTTGCAGTCCCAACCGAGGGAAACAGCAACGAGCGCGATGCTCGGAGCGATAAAAAAATGACACATCAACCCTACGAGAGTAGGGACGATATACAAGCCGAAGCGAGATGCCCAGGCGAGATAAGTTCTTTAAATGATCATGTAGCGCAGCGACTCGTACGAGAGTACGATAGCTGAACAAAGATTTTAAGAAATCAATTCAGATATCCCGGAGCGGGAGGAAAACATTAAAACAAGACAATTCTATTTATTATAAATAGTCTTGATCTTACACTTCATTTTACAATGGAGAGTTTGATCCTGGCTCAGGATGAACGCTAGCGGCAGGCCTAATACATGCAAGTCGGACGGGATCCAGCTGGTAGCTTGCTACCGGTTGGTGAGAGTGGCGCACGGGTGCGTAACGCGTGAGCAACCTACCCATATCAGGGGGATAGCCCGAAGAAATTCGGATTAACACCGCATGACACAGATTTACCGCATGGTTTATTTGTCAAATATTCATAGGATATGGATGGGCTCGCGTGACATTAGCTAGTTGGTGGGGTAACGGCCCACCAAGGCGACGATGTCTAGGGGCTCTGAGAGGAGAATCCCCCACACTGGTACTGAGACACGGACCAGACTCCTACGGGAGGCAGCAGTAAGGAATATTGGTCAATGGGGGCAACCCTGAACCAGCCATGCCGCGTGCAGGATGACTGCCCTATGGGTTGTAAACTGCTTTTGTTAGGGAATAAACCCCACTACGTGTAGTGGGCTGAATGTACCTAAAGAATAAGGATCGGCTAACTCCGTGCCAGCAGCCGCGGTAATACGGAGGATCCGAGCGTTATCCGGATTTATTGGGTTTAAAGGGTGCGTAGGCGGCACTTTAAGTCAGGGGTGAAAGACGGCAGCTCAACTGTCGCAGTGCCCTTGATACTGAAGTGCTTGAATGCGGTTGAAGACGGCGGAATGAGACAAGTAGCGGTGAAATGCATAGATATGTCTCAGAACACCGATTGCGAAGGCAGCTGTCTAAGCCGTTATTGACGCTGATGCACGAAAGCGTGGGGATCGAACAGGATTAGATACCCTGGTAGTCCACGCCCTAAACGATGATGACTCGATGTTTGCGATATACCGTAAGCGTCCAAGCGAAAGCGTTAAGTCATCCACCTGGGGAGTACGCCCGCAAGGGTGAAACTCAAAGGAATTGACGGGGGCCCGCACAAGCGGAGGAGCATGTGGTTTAATTCGATGATACGCGAGGAACCTTACCCGGGCTTGAAAGTTACTGAAGGATGCAGAGACGCATCCGTCCTTCGGGACAGGAAACTAGGTGCTGCATGGCTGTCGTCAGCTCGTGCCGTGAGGTGTTGGGTTAAGTCCCGCAACGAGCGCAACCCCTATGTTTAGTTGCCAGCACGTCAAGGTGGGGACTCTAAACAGACTGCCTGCGCAAGCAGAGAGGAAGGCGGGGACGACGTCAAGTCATCATGGCCCTTACGTCCGGGGCTACACACGTGCTACAATGGATGGTACAGCGGGCAGCTACACAGCAATGTGATGCCAATCTCGAAAAGCCATTCACAGTTCGGATCGGGGTCTGCAACTCGACCCCGTGAAGTTGGATTCGCTAGTAATCGCGTATCAGCAATGACGCGGTGAATACGTTCCCGGGCCTTGTACACACCGCCCGTCAAGCCATGAAAGCTGGGGGTACCTAAAGCATGTAACCGCAAGGAGCGTGTTAGGGTAAAACCGGTAATTGGGGCTAAGTCGTAACAAGGTAGCCGTACCGGAAGGTGCGGCTGGAATACCTCCTTTCTAGAGCCCGCTCTGGGATCGCTGCGCGACATACATGATCGTATGAAAAAAAAGACATTCAGAAGAAAGTGCCCACCCTGTGGGGAGTAATTAGTATCTAGTATTTAGTATTTAGATAGTGATGCTCCTGACAACCGGTGACACCGAGAGATGAGAGAGATAAGCTAGTCCCGTAGCTCAGTTGGTTAGAGCACTACACTGATAATGTAGGGGTCAGCAGTTCAAATCTGCTCGGGACTACCATCACACGGGGAATTAGCTCAGCTGGCTAGAGCACCTGCCTTGCACGCAGGGGGTCAACGGTTCGAATCCGTTATTCTCCACAGGTCCGAGTCCTTATAGAAGGTTTTAGCTTAGAGCAATGGTTCTAAATACTAACTACTAACTACTAGGTACTCAGATAAAGAGTTCTTTGACATATTGGAAGAAAAGAGATTAACAAGAGAAGACAACAGAGGCCTGTCGTCCAGCGATGGATGGCGGCCAATAAGCAACCTATCACTTGGCAAAAGGGGTGATAGCGTGAAGAAAGTAAACAAGGGCACACGGGGGATGCCTAGGCTCTCAGAGGCGATGAAGGACGTGATAAGCTGCGATAAGCCACGGGGATCGGCAAATGCGAATTGATCCGTGGATTTCCGAATGGGGCAACCCGGCATGTTGAAGACATGCCATCAAATGAAGCGAACGCGCTGAACTGAAACATCTAAGTAGGCGTAGGAGGAGAAAATAACAATGATTTCCCAAGTAGTGGCGAGCGAACGGGAAAGAGCCCAAACCAGTATTGTTACGGCAATACTGGGGTTGTAGGACCACGCCATTGGACTGTGCTATGAACTGGAAGCAGGTGGGAAACTGCGCGATAAGGGTGAGAGCCCCGTACAGGTAAAGAATGCAGCCATAGTGGTATCCTGAGTACCGCGGGACCGGAGAAATCCTGTGGGAATCCGCCAGCACCATCTGGCAAGGCTAAATACTCCTGAGAGACCGATAGTGAACCAGTACCGTGAGGGAAAGGTGAAAAGAACCCCGAACAGGGGAGTGAAAAGAACCTGAAACCGTGTGCTTACAAGCGGTCGGAGCGGAGTGATTCCGTGACGGCGTGCCTTTTGCATAATGAGCCTACGAGTTACTCTTGTCCGGCAAGGTTAATGGCTTAAGGCCAGGAGCCGAAGCGAAAGCGAGTCTGAACAGGGCGTATAGTCGGACGAGGTAGACGCGAAACCTTGTGATCTACCCTTGGGCAGGTTGAAGGTGCGGTAACACGTACTGGAGGACCGAACCGATAAACGTTGAAAAGTTTCCGGATGACCTGAGGGTAGGGGTGAAAGGCCAATCAAACTGGGAAATAGCTCGTACTCCCCGAAATGTTTTTAGGAACAGCGTCGGCATATGAGTCTAGCAGAGGTAGAGCTACCGATTGGGTGCGGGGGAGTCAAATCCTACCAAATCCAGACGAACTCCGAATGCTGCTAGATATGGCCGGCAGTGAGGCTTTGGGTGCTAAGGTCCAAGGCCGAGAGGGAAAGAACCCAGACCATCAGCTAAGGTCCCCAAATTCGTTCTAAGTTGAACTAACGAGGTCCGGTTGCCCAGACAGCTAGGATGTTGGCTTGGAAGCAGCCATTCATTTAAAGAGTGCGTAACAGCTCACTAGTCGAGCGGCCGGGCGTGGATAATAAACGGGCATCAAGAACGATACCGAAGCTATGGATTGCAATTTATTGCACTGGTAGGGGAGCATTCCATCGGGGGTGAATCCGCGGGGTGACTCGTGGTGGACCTGATGGAAAAGCAAATGTAGGCATAAGTAACGATAAGGCGGGTGAGAAACCCGCCCACCGAAAGACTAAGGTTTCCTGATCAACGCTAATCGGATCAGGGTTAGTCGGGACCTAAGGCGCATCCGAAGGGAGGCAGCCGATGGCCAACGGGTTAATAATCCCGTACTATTGATAACTGCGATGTGGTGACGGAGTAGTGACACTGCCGCGAACTGACGGAATAGTTCGTTGAAGGGCAAAGGTATTGGACCGGTAGGCAAATCCGCTGGTACAGCTGAAGCCCGATAGTACAGCAAACCCTCGGGGGCGCTGATAGCGCAGGTAAGCAGACTTCCAAGAAAACCCGCTAAGCTCCAGGTTATCAATACCCGTACCGTAAACCGACACAGGTAGTCGAGGAGAGGATCCTAAGGTGCTCGAGTGAATCATGGCTAAGGAACTCGGCAAAATGGCCCTGTAACTTCGGGAGAAGGGGCGCTTCCTCCACCTTCGGGTGGAGAAGCCGCAGTGAAAAGGCCCAGGCGACTGTTTAGCAAAAACATATGGCTTTGCGAAATCGAAAGATGAGGTATAAGGCCTGACACCTGCCCGGTGCTGGAAGGTTAAGAGGGGATGTCATCCGCAAGGAGAAGCATTGAATCGAAGCCCCAGTAAACGGCGGCCGTAACTATAACGGTCCTAAGGTAGCGAAATTCCTTGTCGGGTAAGTTCCGACCTGCACGAATGGTGTAACGATCTGGGCGCTGTCTCAGCCATGAGCTCGGTGAAATTGTGGTATCGGTGAAGACGCCGGTTACCCGCAACGGGACGGAAAGACCCCATGAACCTTCACTATAGCTTAACATTGAAATTGGGTACAGGATGTGTAGGATAGGCGGGAGTAGTCGAAGCGGTTTCGCCAGGAATCGTGGATACGACCTTGAAATACCGCCCTTTCTGTATTCGGTTTCTAATCCCGCGATGCGGGAGACATTGTTTGGTGGGTAGTTTGACTGGGGTGGTCGCCTCCAAAAAGGTAACGGAGGCTTTCAAAGGTAAGCTCAGTACGCTTGGTAACCGTACGAGGAGTGCAATGGCATAAGCTTGCTTGACTGTGAGACCTACAAGTCGACCAGGGTCGAAAGACGGACATAGTGATCCGGTGGTTCTGTATGGAAGGGCCATCGCTCAAAGGATAAAAGGTACTCTGGGGATAACAGGCTGATCTCCCCCAAGAGCTCATATCGACGGGGAGGTTTGGCACCTCGATGTCGGCTCGTCACATCCTGGGGCTGGAGAAGGTCCCAAGGGTTGGGCTGTTCGCCCATTAAAGTGGCACGCGAGCTGGGTTCAGAACGTCGCGAGACAGTTCGGTCCCTATCTGTTGTGGGCGCTGGAAGTTTGAGTGGATCTGACCTTAGTACGAGAGGACCGGGTTGGACGGACCGCTGGTGAACCTGTTATGCCGCCAGGTGTACGGCAGGGTAGCTACGTCCGGGATAGATAAGCGCTGAAAGCATCTAAGTGCGAAACTAGCCACGAGATGAGACTTCCTCATAAGGGTCGTTGAAGATGACAACGTTGATAGGTCACAGGTGTAAAGGTTGAAAGACCAAAGCCGAGTGATACTAATAGCCCGAAGCTTTCCAATGCGGATAGTTCTGTTGTCCTCTCTCTTTTTAACATCCTTTCTTCCAATAACATGTCAATATAGTATTTAGTAGTTAGTATTTAGTAGTTAGACCCTGGGTCTGCTACCAGAGAACGCTCTAGAGTACTTAAAAGATATTCAGGTGCCTATATCGGCGGTGTCCACCTCTTCCCATTCCGAACAGAGAAGTTAAGCCCGCCAGAGCCGATGGTATTGCCGTAACAGGTGGGAGAGTAGGTCGGTGCCTAATTTTATACGAAAGCCCGTTGTCAGATGACAACGGGCTTTTTGTGTTTTCAGGGAAATGGAACGGATGGACCGGTCGGTAGGGGCGTATCGCATACGCCCTTTTGTATTGTTGTTTGGTCATGGTTCTTACAAACATGCCGCCCCTACAGGGCTGTGTCTTGTTATATGATCATTGCTACAAACATGCCGCCCCTACAGGGCTGTACCTTGTTATATGATCTTTGCTACAAATATTTCGCCCCTATGGGGCTTGACCATGCAGGGCGGAATGCCTATCGGATAAATGAAACGCATTGTACGGGCGTATCGCATACGCCCTCTTTATAAACTCTAATATCATTATCTTTCAGCATCTCTGCTGAGGAATCTATTTTTGGCGATATGAAGACAAACATTCCGCCCCGCTGGGGCTGTATGTTGTCAAATACCCCTTGCTACAAATATGTCGCCCCGCTGGGGCTGGACCTTGTAATACTTACAGGACAAACCTACTCCTCACTTCCTTATGGATCTGATTGGTTATGAATACGATATTGTATTTTTTTGGGAGATAAATCAGACAAAACAATAATTTAAAAATCCGTATCTTTGCTGTCCAATGGGTACACAATTAGATAATGGAGTCAAGCCTTATAATCATTATGGGGCTTATTTGAAGGAAAAATACGACGGTCAACGGGTGTTTAAAGTTATTGTTGATGGTAATTTTACATGTCCGAATCGTGATGGAAGTAAGGGGTATGGAGGCTGTACTTATTGTAATGTTGATTCATTTACGCCTGATACAGCAAGGAAGATTCCTTCTATTCGGGAACAGGTTGAAAATGGTATTGAAAGAGCTCGTAATAGTTATGGAGCGGAAAAATTTATCATTTATTTCCAGCCAAATACCAATACCTACGCTCCGACGCATTTATTAAAAATGATGTATGATGAAGCCTTGAGTATTTGTCCTGAACATACTCTTGGATTATCAGTTGGTACTCGTCCGGATTGCTTGGATTTTGAAAAGATTGCGCTATTAGAGAGCTATACGGATCGTCTTGACGTCGATTTAGAGATGGGAATGGAGTCTATTTATAATGATACGCTGGAGCGTATCAATAGAGGCTGTTCGCATGATGAGTTTATATCGACCATGAAGATGTTGGAAAATACATCTTTGGATTTATGTGTTCATACTATTTTTGGTTTTCCATGGGAAACGGAAGAGATGATGCTTAGATATGCTGATGAAATTAATAAGCAGCCTAAGATCAAGTTTGTGAAATTACACCACCTTCATATCGTTGAAGGGTCCATTATGGGGGTGAAGTATAAAAGAGAACCCTTCCACTTATTTAGCTTGGAAGAGTATACTGAGTTCCTTTCCAAATTTATTCCATTGCTAAGACCGGATATCATTATCCAACGGGTATTTGGAATTGCTGATAAGGAATTATTGATTGCTCCAAATTGGGGATTCCCGAAATCAGGCATCCAAACCAAAATTGATAAAGGACTTGAAGAGAGAGGTGTGAAACAAGGTTCAGCGTATAAAGAAGCTGATTTAACGATATAAGATAAGGGTTGCAGTCTGCAACCCTTTTGTATTGAAATATCTTGATGATTACCTCTCGACGATTGTTTTTAAATCGGCAGGAGAGTAATAGATTGATTTCAAAGTTTTATCATCGCCTTTACGGAAAACCAAGAATTTACCATCAATTTCTTTATAGTAGGACTCAACACCTTTTTCTAAATAATGTTGTTGAGTTTCCATTGCTTCTTGTTCAGTTTTACAAGCCTTACTCATGTTCGAACGTTGAACTTCATTGAAAAGGTCATTGAATTTATCCTTCAAACCAAATTCTAAGATAGCACCTGAAAGCACATATTGAATATCGCAAAGAGCATCCGCAATTTCTACCAGGTCTTTGTCTTTAATTGCTTCTTCCAGTTCTTTTAATTCTTCAGCGATTAAAGATACTCTCAAGTTGCAACGCGTCTCAGAAGGGATTGTTGGTTGATCTAAAATCGGGTGCTGAAAAGTTTTATGGAATTCGGCAACCGAAGTTAAACATTTAGGGTCTGTCATATCAATTGTAATTTTGTTAAAAATACGAAAGTAGGGGCAAATAAAAAAGGCGCAATCTAGATTGCGCCTTGTATGCTATTTCATTAAGTGTTTTAATTGAATAATTTCCTTTTCCTCCAAATATCTCCAACGACCACGTGGAAGATCTTTTTTGGTTAGGTTTGCATAGACTACGCGATCTAGTTTTTCAACCTCATAGCCTAATGATTCAAAAATACGTCTTACAATCCTGTTTTTACCACTATGGATTTGGATTCCAACTTCCCTTTTTGAAGCGCCTACAACGAAGCTAACGTCGTCAGGCTTGATGAATCCGTCCTCTAGTTCAATACCGAATTGAATTTTATTAAAATCACCTTGTGATAAGTTCTTGTTTAATTCAACTTGATAGATTTTGCTGATGTTATTTCTTGGGTGAGAAAGTTTCTCAGCTAAATTGCCATCATTTGTAAGCAACAGAAGTCCGGTTGTATTTCTGTCCAATCGACCCACAGGGTAGATTCTTTCCTTAGTTGCTTTTGCTACTAAGTGCATTACAGTTTTACGTTCTTGAGGATCATCTGTTGTTGTGATATAATCTTTTGGTTTATTCAAAAGAATATATACCATTTTTTCACGTTTTAGGCGTTCGTTGTTATATCTAATTTCGTCCTTTGCAGGATCAACTTTAGTTCCTAACTCGGTTACCACCTCACCATTCACAGAGATTACACCTGCTTCAATAAGTTCATCCGCCTTTCTACGCGAACAAATCCCAGAGTTGGAGATATAACGGTTTAAACGAATTAATCCATCATCCTCAACATTGAAGTTTTTTTCTTGCTTAGGTTTTCTGAAATTATCTTTGCGGAAATCGTTATCCGATCTACCTTCGTTGTCACGGCCAGAATTTCTTTTGCTGAAATCTCTGCCTTTACCATCGAATTTTTTGTAAGGACGGTCTGAGTTGAAAGATTTTTCAAACTTACCATCTTTATTGAATTTAGAGTCTTTACTGAATTTTGAAGATCTTTTCGTTGCTTCTTCGCCGTATCTTGATTTTCTTTCAGGTCTTTCCTCTCTATTGAATCTATCTTCTTTATTGAATCTTTCTTCTCTATTGAATTTAGAATCTCTATCCTCTCTGTTAAATCTAGAGTCTCTGTCTGGTCTAGAGTCTCTACTGAATTTAGAATCTCTATCTGGTCTAGAATCCTTGCCAAATTTTGAGTTTCTATCAAATTTAGAGTCTCTTCCAAATTTGGAATCTCTGTCAGGTCTAGAATCTTTGTTGAATTTAGAATCTCTCGCGAATTTAGAGTCCTTGTTAAATTTAGAATCTCTTCCAAATTTAGCGTCTTTATCAAATCTGCCTTTATCAGAATTTGAGTCGCGATTAAATTTATCAGATTTGTAACTTCTTGATGAGTCGAAGGATGATTTATCGTCCTTTTTATTGTTCTTGAAGCCGTCGGAATTGCTTCTTGATTTTCTGGAGTTGTCCTCTCGACTGTTCCTTTTGCTATTGAATGGCATAATTCGAAAAAATGAGCCACAAAGATAGGCAAAATTTTGACTCATTCCACATTTAAGAGGAATACTTTAATAAATATTAGAAACTGTAGACATAATAGGAGGAAAAGGTCGATTAGTTTGCTGTAGAGGCGTAAAAATCTAGTTTCTAGTATTTTATGGTTTTCAGTGGATTTTATACGATTTATGATCGAGATTTTAACTTTGAATTGCCTTAAAGGGCTCTCAAATTAATAGGTTTTGGTTAATTTATGTTTAACTATGTATGAAATGGCCGATAATTACAGTAGAAATGTTACAAAAAAGGCGGATTTGGAAATATTGGTTTAAAGTTGTTTTAACGTAGATTTTACATGGCTTTAACTATAATTAACTTTCTTTATTAATACTATTGTTTGTGCGTTAAAGTAATAAGCTGTACTTTTGGAGCTTGATTTTTCACCAAGCTACTTTTTGATCGGCTTTTAGGAGTTGCGTGGATAGGGTGGCAGTAAGGGAATGAATGGTTAAAAAAAGAGTATTATGTAGTAGTGCACTTTTGATGTTAATGTTAATGTCGAACTTGTACTCAAAACCCCAACCAGAGACGGCTGATCCTTTTAGAAAGGCATTGGACCTCTCGATGAGAGCCAATATTGCAGATGCAATGGCGACTAACAAAAAAGAGGCTGAAGATGATATTTACAGCCGAATTTCTTTTGCTGAGACCGATATTCCTTTAGAGGAGGTTACAGTAAAGAAAAAACTAGACAAGTACCTGAGTAGGTTTGCTTATCTAAAAAAGCCCACACATCAAATTCACAGAAAAGCGGATCAATTACTTCCCCGCATTGCGAAAATCCTTAAGAGTTACGGTGTTCCAGAAGATTTCAAGTACATTGCTGTAGTTGAGAGTAGTCTGAATCCTAAGACCACTTCCCACAAGGGAGCCGGAGGTTATTGGCAATTTATGCCCGCAACAGCGAGATTGTATGGTTTGAAGGTGAATGGAAGTGTGGATGAGCGCTTAGACTTAATAAAGTCTACCCATGCAGCAGCAAAATATCTTAAATCACTACACAAAGAGTTTGGTGATTGGACCTTAGCAGCAGCAGCTTATAATGTAGGTGGAGGAAGTTTAAGATCTTCCTTAAGAAGACAAAACAAGGATAGTTACTATGACTTGAAATTGAATTCTGAAACTGCAGCCTATGTCTATAAGATAATTTCCATGAAAGCAATTCTGGAAACTACATAAAGCGCGAAAGCCTAATTTTATGAACAATACCAAATCAGGAAACCTTAGGTTTCCTTTTTTTATGCCTAAAATTTTAGAATGCCTCACTAGGTTCCGTTAATTCGCTATTGATATTAATGCATGCAATCCTATTTATTGAAAATTTTAATTAAGTTTAAGATAATGAAATCCCTTTTAGGGATTTTTTGTTTAGCAATTGAAAGCGAGATTGTGCTGGATGGGAAAAAACTAAAGAGAAGCTTTATGCTATATCCGAGATTTTTAAACATGCCGATTCAACAACAAGAACACACTAACCTGATATTGACCTCAAGCTCTTACCTTATTTTCTTTAGTTATACGATTTAGCGATTATTCAATTATTACAAAAAGTGATAGGAATCACATTTTCTTGCTTCCCATTATCATTAGAATGTCATGGGTAGACTGCTAATTTTGAATCGTTAACTTAATATATAAGAATAATGCAGGTAGAGCAATTTAATTATGACAATAAGATTGTCAGAGATTTTGGAATCGCAACTGTAATCTGGGGGATCGTCGGAATGACTGTAGGGCTAATTGCGGCTTTGCAGTTAGTATGGCCAGAGGTAAACTTTGGACTTCAATATTCCACATTCGGACGTATTCGCCCTTTACATACCAATGCAGTAATTTTTGCCTTTGTGGGTAATGCCATATTTATGGGGGTATACTATTCGATGCAGCGGGTGTTAAAGGCCAGAATGTTTAGCGATGTACTTAGTAAGATCCACTTTTGGGGTTGGCAATTGATTATTGTAGCCTCAGCAATTACCCTTCCCTTAGGGCTGACCACTTCGCATGAATATGCAGAAATGGAATGGCCAATTGACCTAGCAATCACCATTATATGGGTGCTGTTTGGAATTAATATGTTTGGTACCATCATTCGCCGTAGAGAAAGACATATGTATGTAGCCGTTTGGTTCTACATTGCCACTTTCGTTACGGTTGCTGTATTACACATAGTTAACTCCATTCAAATGCCAGTAGGTCTATGGAAGAGTTATTATGTTTATTCAGGTGTACAAGATGCATTGGTTCAATGGTGGTATGGTCATAATGCGGTTGCATTCTTCCTGACAACACCATTTTTAGGATTAATGTATTACTTCTTGCCAAAAATGGCTAACCGTCCTGTTTATTCCTATAAATTAAGTATTCTACACTTTTGGTCCTTGATATTTATTTATATCTGGGCTGGACCACACCACTTATTATATACCTCTTTACCAAGCTGGGTTCAATCCTTGGGAGTAGTATTCTCAATTATGTTGATTGCTCCAAGCTGGGGTGGTATGATCAATGGATTGTTGACCTTACGTGGTGCATGGGATAAGGTAAGAACCGAACCAGTATTAAAGTTCATGGTTGTTGCATTGACCTGTTACGGTATGGCGACTTTCGAGGGTCCAATGTTATCCTTAAAACAAGTTAACGCAATTGCGCACTTTACAGACTGGATTGTTGCACACGTACATATTGGAGCTTTAGGCTGGAACGGATTTATGACCTTTGCAATCTTGTATTGGTTGATCCCAAGAATCTATAAGACTCAATTATATTCTAAGAAATTAGCTAACGCGCATTTCTGGATTGGAACCTTAGGTATTTTATTCTATGCGATTCCGATGTATTGGGCAGCAGTAGTTCAAGGATTGATGTGGAAAGACTTTACTCCAGAAGGAGTATTGAAATACCCTAACTTCTTAGCGACTACCTTAGAGATATTACCAATGCACATGATGCGTGCGGTAGGAGGATTATTGTACTTATCGGGAGTAATCTTGATGACATACAACTTGGTTAAAACTGTAAAAACAGGATCTTTGGTTGCCAATGAGGCCGCGGAAGCACCAGCGTTGAAACCTATTGAGAAATCAGAGCCATCAGCACACCGTCGTTTAGAGCGTAAGCCTATATTATTTATGGTGTTGTCATTGATTGCCATCTTAATCGGTGGTATTGTAGAAATGATTCCAACATTTACCGTTGCTAATAATGTTCCTAAGATAGCATCCGTAAAACCATATACAGCATTAGAATTAACTGGTCGGGATTTATATATCCGTGAGGGCTGTGTGAACTGTCACTCTCAGACTATTCGACCATTCCGTTCGGAAACGGCACGTTATGGTGAGTATAGTAAAGCTGGAGAGTTTGTTTATGACCATCCATTCCTATGGGGTTCAAAACGTACCGGACCAGATTTGCACCGTATTGGGGGTAAATATCCACACAAATGGCACTTTGACCATATGTTGGATCCAACCATTACTTCACCTGGAAGTATTATGCCGCCATATCCTTGGTTGATTGAACAAGATATCAACTATAAGTATTTGACTGGTAAGATGAAGGTGATGAAGAACTTAGGAGTGCCATATTCGGATGATGAGATCAATAATGCCGTTGAGCATGCACAAGCACAAGCGCAAGCTATTGTAAAGGATCTGGAATCAAACGATGTACAGGTAGAACCTACTAAGGAAATCATTGCTATGATTGCATATTTACAACGCATGGGAACAGACATTAAAGCTGAGCCGAAAGCTGCGGAAGATGCAGATAAAGTAGCAGAGAATAATTAATGTAACACAAAAAAGAAAGAGCTATGTGGAGACAAATCACAAATTTACATGGGGATGAGATCTATCTAATCATCTCATTGTTAATCTTCTTAACCTTTTTTATTCTAGTGGCAATCATGTTGTTTACCATGAAAAAGAGCTTTGTTGATTACATGAAAGGATTGCCCTTTGAGGAGTCCGACAAACTGAATGATAATTTACCTGAATCAGAACGTATATGAATTTAATAGTAATCATGAGCAGTGCAATTTCCGGGACGCTGGTAGCTATCGGAACTGGCGACCTATATAATGATATGTTCTATCTGGCAGTTTTCATCTTATTGATTGCTGTATTAATAGCAGCAATTGCCATCAATAGAGCATTGAAATCCATGTTAAAGGTGACCATGCCTGAGGTGGTAAAAGAAGAAGAAAGACTGGCTGTAGAGCGGAAAATATCGAGAAGAAACTATTGGAAAGGAACATGGAATTATATCATGGGCTTAAAGCCAATCGAGCAGGAGAAAGATTTAGTTATTGATGACCATGAGTATGATGGAATTTCAGAATTGAACAATCCAATTCCTGTATGGTTTAATGCTTTATTTTATTCTTCGGTAGTCTTTGCGGTGGTTTACCTATTGATATACCAGGTATTTGGATGGGGGTTAAATCAGGATCAGGAGTATGAGCGAGAAATGGCTAAGGCAGAAATAGCGAAGCAAGAGTATCTAGCACAGTCTGCGAACCTATTTGATGAGAATACCATTGAGGTTGATGAGACTGGTACCTTGGCAGCGAATGGAAAAGGAATTTTTGCAACCAACTGTGCGGCATGTCACGGCGGAAGTGGTGAAGGTACAATTGGGCCAAATTTAACTGATAGATTCTGGTTACATGGCGGTGAGATTAAAGATATCTTTCACACTGTAAAATATGGGGTGCCAGAAAAAGGTATGGTTCCATGGGAACAAACCTTAACCCCAGCACAAATTGCTGAGGTCAGTAACTACATCATCACCTTGAGGGACAGTAAGCCTGCAAATCCAAAAGGTGCTGAGGGGGAAGAAATCGTGAAGTATGATAGTGAAGGTGGAGCTGCAGAATCTGCTGAAGGAGAAGCTCCTGCAGATAGTACAGCAACAAATTAATAAATAGAATCATGGGAACAGTAGTAAATGAGTCCAACCAATCTAAACCAATTGATAAATCGAAAAGAAACTGGGTATATGCTAAAAAACCAGGCGGACATTTCTTTAATTATCGACAGGTTGTGGGGTATGGATTACTACTGTTCTTCTTTTTAGGACCCATTCTAAAAATAAATGGTAATCCCTTCTTGATGTTCAACATCATAGAACGGAAGTTCTCCATTTTTGGGAACATCTTTTACCCACAAGACTTTCATATTTTTCTCTTCGGGATGTTGATCGTGATGGTTTGTATAGTTTTATTTACAGCTGTATACGGTCGAGTTTGGTGTGGGTGGACCTGCCCTCAGACGATTTTTATGGAGTTGATATTCAGACGGATTGAATATTTGATAGAAGGAGATTGGCTGCAACAAAAGAAATTAAATGAAGGACCTGATACCGATGCCAAAGCATGGAAAAAGGTATTAAAACATTCCGTATTTTTATTGATTTCCTTTATTATTTCCAATCTATTTCTTTCTTATATCATCGGAATAGATGCTCTTTATAAAATCGTAACAGATCCGATTGAAAATCATATCGTGGGATTGATTTCCATTATCGTTTTTACTCTAGTGTTTTATTTTGTATTTGCCTTTGTGCGGGAGATTGTATGTACGAGGATTTGTCCATATGGCAGACTTCAAGGTGTTTTATTGGATGATAATTCAGTTACCGTAGCATACAATGTTCAGCGTGGAGAGCCAAGGGGGAAACAAAGGAAAGGATCTACTGAGGTTAAAGGAGATTGTATCGATTGTAATTTGTGTGTTCATGTTTGTCCGACCGGAATTGATATCCGTAAAGGTCCTCAATTGGAATGTGTTTCCTGTACTGCATGTATCGACGCCTGTGATGCTGTTATGGAAAAAATCAATAAACCTAAGCGATTAATCGGGTTTTATACTTTAGCCGAGGCAGAAGGCAAGGTAACTGAAGATACTGGTAAGAAAAGAAACACGAGAGCAGTGATTTACACCTCGATTCTTGTGCTGCTCATGGGAATTTTCGGATATATGATTTTCAGCCGTTCGGATGTGGATGGAAGGTTGCTTCGTGCCAAGGGAAGTACTTATCAAAAACGCGATGATGGAACCGTGAGCAATCTATATACCTTGGAAGTTATTAATAAAACAAGCAAGGATTTGGATTTTGATCTTGTCAGTGCGACAGAAGGTGTGAAGATTCAAGTGGTGAATCCTATTTCACATTTAAGTCGTGAGGGCAATGCGAAATTAAGCTTATTTTTAATTGCCGATCAAAAGTCAATCAAGCAATACAAGACCGATGTAAAGGTTGATATTAAGGTTGGGGATAAAGTATTAGAAACGATGGAGACTACTTTTATTGCTCCACCAATAAAATAAGGATATGAACTGGGGATATAAAATAGTTTTTGGTCTAGGGGCTTTCATGCTTTTCATTATTGGCGCAGGGATTTATATGGTTAGTCATGACAATGATACCTTGGTTGAGTCCGACTATTATGAAAAGGGATTGAATTACGATGAAACCTTTCATAAGAAGGAGAATTTATTGAACGATCATGCTCGACCAAAGATTCAATTGCTGAAGGATACGCTATTGATTCAATTTTCGACTACCGGTAATAAAGGTAATTTAAATTTTAAGCGATTAGATGACAAATCACTGGATCTTCAACTGCCTTTCTTCAGTAAAACGAATCAGTTTAAATTGCCGGTTAGCACGTTTAAGAAAGGGAATTGGAATTTAGAGATTGATTGGGTTCATTCAGACAAGTCCTATATTTCGGATCACGCAGTATTTATTCAATAAGATGACTTATCACTATTTGGCATTTTTTATGGGGTTATTGGGGAGCATACACTGTGCGGTGATGTGTGGCCCATTGTTACTTGCCGTTCAAGCAGGACAAGGCATCTCATGGAAAACGACAATTAATAAGTTGTTATATCAATTGGGTCGTATTTTGACCTATGGATTTCTGGGTTTATTGCTTGGGTTGCTAGGAAATGCAGCAACCATTCAAGGTTGGCAACAAGGGTTCAGCTTGGTTACCGGAATTATTCTATTTAGCATAGGTTTATTTTACATGTTTGGGAAAAGTTCAGGCAAGCTTGTCGCCCTTCAAACGAAAGCCATTCAGCCATTTGCACGCTTTATGGGGCAGTGGTTATATCGTCCTGGAGGCAGTTTTGTTGCTGGAATATTAAATGGAATCCTTCCTTGTGGAATGGTTTATATGGCCTTGGCCTCTGCTGTCAATGCAAATTCCTTAAGCAATAGCTTCCTATTTATGCTATTGTTTGGTCTTGGGACCTTGCCCTTATTATTAGTCTTTTCATTTGCTGGGAATTTTCCTAAGCGGATATTCAAAAAGGGCTTTTCCACGGTTTTGCCAATTTTATTTTTAATCATGGGCGCCTGGTTTATTTTACGTGGCGCTAACTTAGATATCCCATATCTAAGCCCCTTATTACAGGTTGAAGGCGCAATGAATTGCGCTTAATAAATATTTCTTTATATCTTGTAGATAGTCCTGCCAGCACTGTGCAAACAAAAGCTGGAAGAATTGGTTTTTAGAAAGAATTCCTATCTATGCACGAACATATAAAGACAGTCATTCAATTTTTGGAAATATGGGGATGGATCCCATTGACCATCATGTATGTGGGTGTCATCATCACCATTTTGATTGAGAACCGCAATCCAACAAAAACCATTTCCTGGGTTTTAGTGATTGTATTTATCCCATTCGTAGGTTTAATACTTTATTATTTATTTGGACAGAAGTTTTCAAAGGTCAAGAAATTAAAGCGGATCAATCAGGAACAAACGCTTCGGCTTAAAAAGGAATTTCACCGCTTGGAACCATTGATGCAGTGGTCTATTCGCAATATACAAAGTAAAATAGGCGATCTCTCCCGAGTTTATTCCTATTTGAAAAATGAAAAATTGTCGACTCCCACCTTAAACAATGAAGTAACCTTATTGGTAAATGGGGAGCAAATGTTTCCAGCACTTTTAGAGGCATTGGAAGCTGCCAAGCATTCCATCCATATGGAGTTTTATATTTTCGATTTAGATAATATCGGGACCAAGGTCTTGGATTTATTGGAGAAGAAAGCTTCAGAAGGGATTATTGTAAGATTAATTGTGGATAGTTTTGGTTCTCCGAAAGTTGTTCGCTACATGCGAAAGAAGAAAGATAGTAAAATCGAATTTCAACCTTTTCTGCCTGTTACCTTTACATCCTTAGCGAATTCAAATTACCGGAATCACCGCAAAATTGTGGTCATTGATGGTTTTGTATGTTTTACAGGAGGCATTAATATTTCAGATCGATACGCCAATCCGAATGAATTTGGACTTTATTGGCGTGATACGGCGGTGAAGATCGTTGGAAATGTAGGAGCGATGTTTCAAATAAGTTTCTGGAATCAATGGAACCAAACCGATGGAGCGTCCTTTAATCTGGATCAAGGATATCTTCGTGAGACGCCAGTAGTCACCGACCAATTAAGTGCCGTTGCGTTATCTTCGAGTGATCCAGGTTCGATAGGTCCATTCAATATGGAAGCCTTATTGATTAGTATTGGTGAAGCCAGTGAAACCATCAAACTTTGTACACCTTACTTTATTCCATCAGAAGAGTTGTCTACAGCATTGAAAACTGCCGCAGCAGCAGGAGTAGAGGTGGAACTCATGATTCCAGAAGATGGAGACTCCTGGATAGTACAGCATGCTACCTATTCTTATTTAAAACCATTACTGGAAAGAGGAGTGAAGGTTTACCAGTATCAAAAAGGATTCTTACATGCGAAAACCTCCATCATTGATGGAAAAATCGCCTATGTGGGTACAGTAAATTTAGATTTCAGGAGTTTTTACATCAACTATGAGGTTCAGGCAGTCATTTCCAACCGAGATTTCTGTAGGGAAATGGAGAAACAATATGATATAGATCGGGAAAATTGTGTTTTGATATCGATCAAAGATTGGAAAAAGAGAAAACCATGGAAAAGAGGAATAGATTCTCTATGTCGATTGCTTGCGCCATTGCTCTAGGTATCTGTTAAATTTCTTTAAGACTTCCCTTGTTCCCTAAAAAATCAATATATTTAGCTTTTCCAAAAAATAGATTATTGATGAATTTAACTAATCGTTTCCTTTTAGCCGTATTCCTAATTACCTCCATATTTTTTACGGCAAGGGGCCAAGAAAAACCTGCAGTTCCAATCAATACTGCAGTTGAAAATGTTCAAAAATATTTCTCAGTATATCCTGTTGAAAAAGTCCATTTACATTTTGATAAGCCATATTACGCTGTAGGAGATACCTTATGGTTCAAAACCTATCTAAATACGAATCTATTCAATTATGATCCCAGTAAAATCATTTATGTTGATATCATCAATAGTAAGGATTCCTTGATGCAGACCCTTAGGGTGCCATTAAAGGAAGGTGCTGGTAAAGGACAATTGGTTTTGGATCCTCAATATTGGTCTCAGGATAATTATAGATTCAGGGCCTATAGTAAATGGATGATGAATTTTGATATGGGTTACTTCTATAATAAGGTAGTGCCAATAGGAGATGCCATCAATAAAAAACTGGGTGCGAATATTACGTTCTTGCAAGAAGGAAATAAGACCAAGGCTACAATTCAATTAAGAGGTCGCGATGGTCAAGCATTAGGACGAAAGAAGCTCAATTGGGAGGCGAATGATGGTTGGGATGCTTTTGATAAAGGAAAAGCTGAAACCGATGATTTAGGTCGAATTAGTATAAACCTATCCCATAAGGAAAAGGAAAAGTTTAAGGCGGGTCGCTTGGTACTTCAATTGGAAGATGGAGAAACTGGGCAGTATTCTTTAACGAATGCTTATCAAGATGTTGATATTCAGTTCTTTCCAGAAGGTGGAGATTTAATTTCAGGATTATCGAAGAAGATCGCTTTTAAATCCATGTCTTCCTCAGGAGGTGCAATTGGGGTTAAAGGAAAAATCATTGATAGTAAAAAGAAAGAAGTAGCTAGTTTTGAGGATTTAGGAATAGGTATGGGCGCATTTAATTTGTTGCCTATTTCAGGTGAGAGTTATAAGGCAGTTGCAACCTTTGCCAATGGCGTTGAGAAAACGGTTGATTTACCAGCAGTGGTAGATGACAAGATCAATGTTGTAGCGGTATCTCAAGATAATGAATTTATCAATCTAGGTTTGGTGACGAATGATGCCTATTTCAATACCATTCAAAATAAGCCCTATTATGTATTTGGCCAGTTAAATGGTCATTTGATCTATGCTGCGCAGGCTTCGATAAAAAGTCCAGCAGTATCTGTTAAGATTCCTTTAAAGGAATTGCCAAATGGAGTAGTCCAAGTAACCTTGATGACTCCAGATGGGCAGCCAGTTTCAGAACGTTTAGTTTTTATTCAGCCACAAGAATTAATCGGAATTCAGGTTAGTACAGATAAATCTGATTATGCCCGCAAGGACCTGGTGAAAATGAAACTAAACCTGGATACCAAAGTTGATAGCTTACCAGGTAATTTCTCGGTGTCGGTTATTGATGAAACCAAAGTTCCATATAATGATGATAATGATAAAGGTATAGTAAGTAATATGCTATTGACCTCAGATCTTAAGGGCTATATTGAAAAGCCGAATTATTATTTCAATCCGAAGAATGAAAACCGATTGGAAGCTTTGGACGCTTTGATGATGACACAAGGATTTAGAAGGTTTGAATACAAGGATTTGGTGAATGCAAAATTACCACAGGTAAAATTCATGCCTGAGCAAGGAATCACGATTACCGGAATCCTTCGTCAGAATACAGGTAGAGTTCAACCTAATGGAGGATTATTCTTAAATATTCCAGGAGCAGCGATAAAAAAGGATGCATATACAGATAATTCAGGTCGATATATCTTTGAAAATTTAGTTTTCAGTGACTCCTTAAAGGCGACATTGAATGCGAGGGGGAATGATAACTTTAGGAGTTTAGTGATTACACTGGATCCTACATTGTTTCCTGAAATCGATCCTAACAATCCAAATAAGGCTGGTTCAATTCAAAATATCGATGATAACCTAAAAGCATATTTAGATAATAGCAAGAAAGAGTTTAGGGTGAATAACCTAATTGAAGAAGTCGTGGTGACTGGAACGCAAGAAAAGAAACAAACGAGTAAGGATTTTTCTGCCTTAACGGGATTATCGATGCCAGAGCATCGAATTGAAGGTAGCCGCTTCGGAGGATGTAATGTGTTAAGTATGTGTTTAAATACCATGCTAACTGGAATTACTTTCGATGTCAATTCTCAGAAATACTATATTACCAGAAATTTTAATCAGGGTAGTCGCGTTCCGGTTCAGTTTTTCTTGAATGGTATGCCAATTGACGAGCCATCGATTAATTCAATTCAGGTAGCCGATATTGAAGCTATTGAGATTTTTATGCGTGATGATTTAGGGACGGTTAGAAATATCTACAATAATGATGGTGTTGTTTCCATTATTACAAAAAAAGAGAAGAAACAACCACGCATGACCTTGTCACAAATTGAAGCGATGTTGCCAAAATCAAATGTAATTGATTTTTATCCTTTAGGCTATGTGAAAGAGCGTAAGTTCTATGAGCCTAAGTATAACACAGCAGAATCTAAAAACACCAATGATTACCGTACTACGGTTTATTGGAATCCAGATGTAAGGATTGATTCCAAAGGAGAGGTGAATTTGGAATTCTTCAATGCTGATGGAACAGGTAAGTATAAAGTAGTTGTAGAAGGAAATGACCTTCAAGGTAATGTAGGAAGACAGATTTATTATTATAATGTGAAATAGATGAATTGATTCATCCAACAAAAAAGCAGCAATTTTATTGCTGCTTTTTTGTTGGATATCATCTTAAAGATTAGGTCTTCACTCTCAAATTAAAGAGGATCGCAAGCATAATCAACCCAATTCCAAACAGTGCATACATATTATAGGATTCTTCAAAGAAAAAGAAACCAATTCCTAAGGCATAAACGACTCCTAGATAAGTTAAGCTAGAAACCTTAGAAAGGTTCGCAGTTTGGTAGGATAGGGTCATATAATATTGTGCGCATTGAGTTAAAATACCAACGAACAAAAGATATATCCAATCGATTCCCTGAGGCATTTGCCAATTAAAAATAGTATAAATTCCTGCAAATGGAATGGTGATCAATGGGAAGTAAAATATAATCACCAATGGATGTTCGCTGGTTTTTATCTTAGCTATAATGTTATAGGCAAATGCAGCAAATAGAGCTGACAATAAGCCAATCATTAGGTCGAGATTCGAGATCCTTGTGTCGAAACCTTTCATCATTAATACACCGGCTATTGCCATTCCAAAGAAAAGAAATTGAATGGGTTTAACTTTTTGTTTCACCATAAAGATTCCTAATATGGTTGTAAAAAGAGGGGCGGTATAATTAATAGTAACTGCGGAGGCCAAGGGAATATTTTGCAGGGTATAGAAAGAACCAACCAGTCCAAGGCAACCTGCTATACCTCGCGCAATCAGGAGTTTTTTATTGTTTCCTAGAACTGGGATGTTTTGTTTTTTCAGGATGATGTAGGAAGCGATGAGACTGACGATGGATCTGAACAGAACCACTTCCATGGTTGGTAAATGAGATACCAATTTGACACTAATATTCATTAGGGCAAAAAAGAAGCCCGCCAATAACATGTATTGGATGCTCTTTTTATCTTCCACTATTGTACGGGGTCGCTATGTTTTTTTACAACTTCACGGATACCAGTTTCAGGGTCAATTTCTAATTCAGTTTGTTTGACTAAAACGGCGAATGAGGCAGGTTGGATTCCCTTACCGTATTTGATGGCATATTCTTTCGTGAACTCGGCTCCAAAATAAAGAATGGCAGAAGAATAGTAAACCCATGCTAACAAGATAATGATTGATCCTGCGGCACCATAGGATGTTGCCGTGATGTTTTGGGACAGGTAAATGGAAATAAGATACTTACCTAACATAAACAGCAATGCAGTAAATAAAGAACCACCTAGGATATCTTTGAACCTTACTTTGGCATCTGGTAGGAAAGCATAAATAATTCCAAATAGAGAAGAGATGACCAAGAAAGTAATTGCGGTATTCACCCAATCAATCAAACTAATATCCCAGTTATCCATGAATTGATTAAAGTAATTGGTCATAACACCAATTAAACTCGATATAATCAGGGAGGCCATTAATAGGAATACTAGGCCCAAAATCATGGAGAATGAAATTAATCTGTTGATAATGATTTTCAACCAACCTTTTTTGGGTTTTGGTTTCACCTTCCAAATAGAATTTATGGAATTTTGAATATCAACAAAGATTGTTGTTGAAGTAAACATTAGGGTTGCCGCACCGACAATAATCCCAATATTAGAGCGGCTATCTAAGGAAAGATTATGAACAGTAGATTCTAACATGGAGGCAATTTCTTTACCAAATATTTGATTTAGTTCATCGATTACCTGATCTCTGGCCCCTTCACTTCCATCCAATGCACTACCATAGAAGAAACCGAGTGTCCATGTTAATATTAATAAGAGTGGACCAATAGAAAAGACTGTGTAATAGGCTAGTGAAGCGCTTAGCTTCATACAATTATCATCGACAAAAGCAGTGCCTGCATTTATTAATAAATGCCAGAAGTCCTTTATTTTGGTCCAAATTATTTTTAGCATAGAATATCCTTATTCAGAATAGATTGATTTTATGATCTCTTCATTTTTTTGGAGGATTACTTTTCGTTTAAGGCTTAATTTCGGAGTCAACTCACCAGCATCGATGGTCCATTCCTTCGGTAGTAACTTAAACTTTTTAACCTGCTCCCAATGGCCAAAGTTAGCCATAGATTGTGAGATTATTTGATCATACTTGGATAAAATATCTTCGTTTTTGATTAAATCTTCTTTGGAAGAATAACTGATTCCCTTATGATTGGCGTATTTTTCAAGTTCTTCATATGCCGGAACAATTAATGCAGCCGGGAATCTTTGATTTTCACCAATGACCATGACCTGAGCAATTAATGTTGATTCCATCAATTTATTCTCAATAACCTGTGGAGCAACATATTTACCACCTGCAGTTTTAAACATTTCTTTTTTACGGTCAGTGATTTTCAAGAAACCATCTGGAGTAATTTCGCCAATGTCGCCAGTATGCAAATAGCCGTCTTCGGTAAATGCTTCTTTCGTAGCTTCCTCATTGTGGTAATAACCTGTGGTTACACTAGGACCTTTTACAAGGATTTCACCATCTTTTGCAATCTTAACATCTAAATTGTCTAAGACACGACCTACCGTTCCGAATTTTACATCTTCATCTTTCCAGGAGTTTACAGCGATTACTGGTGAAGTTTCAGTCAGACCGTATCCTTCCAATACTTTAATTCCAGCAGCCCAGAAAACACGTGCAAGTCTTTCTTGAAGTGCAGCACCTCCAGAAATAATAAGTTTGATATTGCCACCTAAAGCCTCTTTCCATTTGGAGAAGATTAATTTTCTGGCAATACCTAATTGGAAATTATAGAAGGCAGAATTCTTTTTTGGTTCTTGATAGCGCAAACCTAAGTTTAAAGCCCAAAAGAATAAGGATTTTTTTATTCCTGTCAGGTTTTTACCTTTTTCAACCACTTTATCATAGACCTTTTCCAATACCCGAGGTACTGTTGTAAATAAGTCGGGTTTTACATCATTGATGTCAACAACAATATTGTCTAGATTTTCAGCGTAATATATCTGTACACCTCTGGACAGGTAAAGATAAACGACCATCCGCTCGAAAATATGACATAAAGGTAAAAAGCTTAATGCCTTTTTAAATTCTTCGGTTACAAGGTGGTTTGAAGCTTCAACATTTGAAATAATATTGTGATGGGAAAGAAATACGCCTTTCGGTTTACCTGTAGTTCCTGAAGTATAGATTAGGGTTAATAAATCCTCAGGTTGAATTGCATCACGATAGGGTTGCAAATCTTGTTCGTTTTGTTTTCCAAGTTCAATTACTTCTTGATAGTTTTTTCTACCTTCAATTTCGTCGAAGGTGAAAACTTCTAATTCAAGGTTATTTTCTTTTAACGCTAAATCCGCTTTTTTTGCAAGGTCTTCATTGCTTACGAACAGGAGTTTAGCTCCGGCATCATTTAGAATGAAGATCAAGTCTTGATTAGACAGGGTAGGATATAGAGGTACTGTAGCCACTCCCAATTGGTTACAAGCGAAGTCAATAAAGTTCCATTCAGGGCGGTTTCCTGACATCAAAGCGATACGGTCACCCTTTTGGATTCCCTTTGCCAATAAACCTTTACTGATGTTATCGATGATTTCTACGAACTCTTTGGTTGAATAGGTTTTCCAGCCATTTTTTGCACGACCGGCCACCATAATCTCTTTAGCAAATTCTTTTTGGTAATTGCTGATTAAGTCAATTAATCTTTTATAATTGTTCATAAGTTTTTCTCCCCTTAAAAATACAAAAATTGGTTATACATATTGTAGGTATTGACTAATATATAATTTTTTAAAGAAAAACTATGCTTGCAGAATAATTTTTGACTTTAGTTATACCGAAAATCGGTTTTAACCGTTAAAAAATAAATAGTACTTTTGAAGGAATAGAAATATGTTTTTAATGAAAAAAATCTTACAATTATCATTTGTTTTCATCGCATTTATTGCATCTACGAATTTTGCTCATGCCCAATTACCATCGCAACATGCGATTGGTGCTCGATTTGGTTCTGCAACAGGATTAACTTATCGTTATACGATGAATCCAAATAAGGCTCTAGAAGGAATTTTGAGTATTCAAAGTAATTCGGAATATAGCAGATTTAGATTGGTTGGATTATATGAGAACCATTTACCATTATACAATGATTTTTCATGGTTTTGGGGTTTTGGTGGTTCCGTAGGATCTTACTCTGGTAAAGCCTATACGAATAAAGAAGGCCAGCGTTTTGATAAATATTCAGAGATGGCATTAAGTATCGATGGTATTGTTGGGGTTGAATATAAAATTCCACAAGCACCATTGGCCTTATCCCTAGATATCAAACCTTATTTCGACTTTTTACAAGAAAGTGGATTTAGAATATGGGACGGTGTCGGATTTTCTATCCGTTACACGTTTTAAAAATATAAACACCTTGCAGTAAAATGCAAGGTGTTTTTTTTATTGGACATTTTGTATTAATTGACTGCCTTTTCGGTGTCAATGGTATTATGTTCTCTATAAATTTTCTCGCCAATTACGCCGTCATCACCTAAAGCACGGCCTTTGATCAACCAGGAGATTCCAAACATCCATAAAGCCAAGGCCTCAAAAACTAGTGTGGAGTATGGGAATAATTTCAAGGGTACCAATACGACACAAATAATAATGGCGTAGCCACAGAACCTATAAATCTTATTTTCATTAAACATACTTACAGGAATGTCGGTGTTTTTTTGCTGCCCGATGGTGAAAACATTAATGGATAGTAAGGCAAAAATTAGAAATAAGACTCCTGCAAAAGCATAATGTAACCAGGTCAGGCTAAAGTTTATCAGGGTACATTTAAGGCAAGAATCCGAAATGGGATCGGTCGGGATAAATGCTACCCCAAAGGCCATCATTCCAGCGATATTAGTTAGTAGGTTGTCGTTTTTTAAAATAGATTTATTTCCGTTTCCTTTGTAACAAATCAAGAAAAGACCTACTGCACATAAAGTGCCTGTAAAGATCTCTCGGAGATTGGTATAATAATAATGACTGATGGAAGGTTGGATTTTGGTTGTGAAGAACTTGATTAAAGAAAGCAAAACAAGAATCGTTGGTAAGAAAATACCTAGATAACCTATGGCTCGCCGAAGACGGCGATATGCATACAAGTTATGGTTCTGAATGGGTTTAATTTGCATGGTATCAATTGGTTAAGTTTGTAGGTATAGAACGTATATTCAAACAAATTATGTTTTGATTGTATATTAAATTTAAAGAAATACCTAAAAACTGGTATCGAAAATGAGTAAAGCTATACTTTGGCTGAGTAAAGCATAAAAAAACAGCATCATATTGATATGATGCTGTTCTAAAAATTATTTTTTAATTACAAGGATAGCCAGATATTTCCAAGCTCTCTTTGTTCCTTAGTGCTCTCTTCTTTTCTTTCAATGATATAAGAAACTTTTTCGCTGGCTTTCAGGCTGATGCTGATTTCCCGCATTAATCCATCTCTAGCAACAAGAATACGAAGATTATCGCCAATGCTACTGTTTAGAACGGCTTGGTCTAATTCTCTTCCTTGAGGATCAAGTCTGTTGCCATTGACAGCAACAATCTCATCGTCTACGTTTAATCCGTCATTCCAAGCTGCAGAATTTCTATCTACATTTTTGATCATCGTTCTTCCATCCTGATGAGAAACCTTGATTCCAATACTTGGAGTTTGGTTATTTTGATTTATATCGTAAAATTGATATCCAACTAAATTGAAATAAGCATTATAATCAATTTCTTCAGTGCTATAAACCGCTTCGAAGATTTCAGTCAACGGAACTCCAGCGATTTCCTCTGCTAAATCTTGAAACTCTTTTTCGGTAATGCCGCGATTTTCAATCAGGTAATATTTATCATAAGCCGCCTTAAGGACATTATCTAATCTCTTATTTCCGTTTGTTTTGGCAATGATATAGATGTCAATCATGGTTGCTAACATGGCTCCCTTGTTATAATAGGAGATGCTCACATTTGCAGAGTTTTCATCTGGTCTATATTGTTTGATCCAGGTGTCAAAACTCGAGAGTCCTACGGATTGGATTTTATGTCCAGGTCGGTTTAATACCAGGTTAAACTCGGATACCAATTCATTCAGATACTCTTGTTCATCCCTGAAGCCACAACGTCTCGTGATTAAATTATCGTAATAAGCTGTGAACCCTTCAAAAATCCACAATAGAGGGGTGTAGTTTTCCTCATCATAATTAAAAGGGCCCAGGTTTGCAGGTCTTAAGCGCTTGACATTCCACAGGTGAAAATACTCATGAGCAACAAGGCTTAGGAAATTGTTATAAGTAATCTTATTGTTGTATGCAGATCTTGAAGCAGCTAGGACAGTTGAATTTAAATGCTCTAAACCACCATGAGAACTTAGATAGTTATGGGTAATAAAGACATATTTATCATTTGGGTTAGAGCCCCAAATAGAAGTCTCTACTTCAACAATTTTTGTAATATCCGCAGACAATCTATCCTTATCGTAAGATGCGGTACCTACCATTGCAAATTCATGCGGAATACCTGCGGCATTGAAAGTCCATACATCCTGGTTTCCAATTTCCAAAGGCGAATCAAAAAGGATATCAAAGTTGTCCGCAAAAAACAAATTGATTTTTCCTTCTACCAATTCCAATCCTGTTGAGATTTTACTCCAATAATCAGGAAGATTAACTTTTACGGTAGAGGTATGGTCTAAATAACCGTCGATATAAAGAAAAGTTCCGGCAGGGCTAATAAAGGCATGTTGATCATCGACAAAATTAGTGCGGACAGAACGTTCAAAACTATATACCCGATAAGAAACTTTGACCTGAGCTCCATAGGAGTGAAGTCTCCAGGTGTTTTTATTTGTTTTTTGAAGAGGGATTAACTTGCCATTTGCGTCTTCAGCTTTAATCTGTTCGATGTTTTTTGCAAACTCACGGATTAAATAAGAACCTGGTGTCCACACGGGCATTTTTAGGTCAAGGAAATCTTGACTAAAGCCATCAATAATCATTTGGACTTCGACATAGTGAGCCTGGGGCTCAATAAATGACAACTGGAATTGTATACTGCTATTACTCATAATTTAATAACGTAAAAAGGGAAACCAAGTTTGGTCTCCCTTATTTTCTTTTATATACTTCAAATGTATAATCAAACTTGTGTTTTTCGTCTTTTTTATGTGGGTCTTGACTCATTAATTCCCACTCATTTGCTGGTAATTCGGGGAAGAATGCATCGGCATCAGAAATTGTCGTATGCACTCTCGTTAGGAGTACTTCATCAGCAAGAGGTAGTGATTGTTTATAGATTTCTGCCCCACCGATGATAAAGATTTCATTTTCATCTCGGCAATAATTCATTACGGCTTGGACGCTATTGGCAACATCTACTTCATCAGCTTTAAAGTTAGCTTGTCTGCTGATTACGATGTTTCTTCTTCCAGGCAATGCTTTTCCGATGGATTCAAAAGTTTTTCGGCCCATGACAATGGAGTGGTCCATTGTTTTGGATTTGAAGTATTTGAAATCATTGGGTAAATGCCAAGGCATTTGGTTTCCTTTTCCGATAGCATTATTTTCGGCGGCCGCCACAATCAATGTAACTTTAGGATAACTCATTTACGGTATATGATTTATTAAACAGCTACTGGAGCTTTAATATGAGGATGATGTTCGTAGTTTGTTAGTTCAAAGTCTTCAAACTTGAAGTCAAATATATTTTTAACTTCAGGATTGATAATCATTTGAGGAAGAGGTTTTGGGTCACGGGACAATTGCAATTCCGTTTGTTCAAAATGGTTGCTATAGATATGAGCGTCGCCCAAAGTATGTACAAATTCAGCGGCTTCCATATCACAAACTTGAGCTACCATCATGGTTAATAGCGCATAGGAAGCGATATTAAAAGGTACCCCTAAGAAAATATCAGCACTCCTTTGATATAATTGACATGAAAGTTGAGGTTTCATGATTCCTTTTTCTGGTTGAGCAGGTGCTACATAGAATTGGAAGAATGCATGACAAGGAGGAAGAGCCATATTTTCTATTTCGGCTACATTCCAAGCCGAGACGATAATCCGTCTAGAGTCAGGCGAGTTTTTAAGCTGATTAATGACTTGGGTAATTTGATCGATATGACGACCATCCGGGGTTGGCCAAGATCTCCACTGCGAACCATAAACAGGTCCAAGGTTTCCATTTTCATCTGCCCATTCATCCCAAATACTCACGCCATTTTCTTTCAGATATTGAATATTGGTTTCCCCTTTCAGGAACCAGATTAATTCATGGATAATGGAACGTAGGTGCAGTTTTTTAGTGGTTACTAAAGGAAATCCCTCTTTCAAATTAAAACGCATTTGATACCCGAATACACTTTTTGTTCCTGTTCCAGTTCGGTCTGTTTTTTCAACACCTGTAGTGTATACATGTTCAAGTAAGTCTAAATATTGTTTCATAGAAAATTTCCCTGATTTTATATCCTACGAAGATACCCATTTTTTTGATAAAGTATTTCGGTTTTTGCTAGGGATTGAGAAAATCGTTTTCCTAATACCTTCAGGTGCAGAAATGTGCAAATTAATCATCATTCAATTATCACAATTTTTATACAATTATCATTTTGGATCATTTTATGTATTTTTGCAAAATATTATGGGAAAAAAAGTTGCTTTCTATACATTGGGGTGTAAGCTGAATTTTTCAGAGACATCTTCCATTGGCCGGATCTTTAAGGATGCGGGTTATGAAACTACGCCTTTCAACAGTGCGGCAGATGTTTATGTGATTAATACATGTTCAGTTACTGACCATGCGGATCGTAAATGTCGAAAGGTTGTGAAGGAAGCATTAAAGCATTCCCCTAATGCCTATATTACTATTGTTGGCTGTTACGCACAATTGAAACCAAAGGAGATTTCCGAAATTCCGGGCGTTGATATGGTCTTGGGCGCGGCAGAAAAGTTCAATATCATTGAACATATTGATGATTTAACCAAAAATGAGAAGGCCATTGTTCATAATGCTCCAATTGATGAGACGAATCAATTTGTTTCAGCCTTTTCTATCGGCGACCGAACTCGTACATTTTTAAAAGTTCAGGATGGCTGTGATTATTCATGTACCTTCTGTACCATTCCATTGGCACGTGGTGCAAGTCGTTCTGGCAAGATTGAGGATATCGTTTTACAAGCGGAGGAGATTGCGGCATCTGGGGTTAAGGAAATCGTATTAACGGGGGTGAATATTGGTGATTATGGTGTTCGAGACGGTAAGCGTCAAGATCGCTTTGTAGATTTGGTAAAAGCATTGGATGAAGTAGAGGGGATTGATAGGATTAGGATTTCGAGTATTGAGCCTAATTTATTAACCAATGAGATTATTGAGTTTGTAGCACAGTCTAAAAGATTTGTTCCGCATTTCCATATGCCATTGCAGTCTGGGAATAACAAGGTCCTTGCACAGATGAGACGTCGCTATAAGCGAGAATTATATGCAGAACGAGTTGCGAAAATAAAATCATTAATGCCGAATTGCTGTATAGGTGTAGATGTCATTGTAGGTTTTCCAGGTGAGACTCGTGAAGATTTTATAGACACTTATAATTTCTTGAATGAAATGGATATTTCATATCTGCATGTGTTTACTTATTCGGAACGTGAAAATACCATTGCTGCTCAAATGGAAGGGGCTGTTCCAGGAGCACAGCGTAGCGATCGTAGTAAAATGTTGCACATTCTATCTGAAAAGAAAAGAAGAGCATTTTATGAATCGCAATTAGGCTCTATTGATGAAGTTCTATTTGAAGGTGATATCAAAGACGGTTTTATGCATGGATTCTCGAAAAACTATGTTAAAGTACGTACTCCTTATGATCCATTGTTAGTCAATGAAGTAGTTCCAGTCAAGTTTTTGACCATTTCAGAAAATGGAGATGTGGATATTGAAGAGCTACCGGAAGTATTGGTTCATTAAGAAATAAAAGATATAAAAAAATAGGATGCTGAATTCAGCATCCTATTTTTTTATGCGCTTTAGGCATTTCTACGTCTAAAGCTATCGAATTCTTTATGTAGACGCATCAACTTGAAGGTTGAGCTGATTAATTCGTTTGTTTCAAGTAGAATGGAGAAATACAAACGGCTATTTTTTGGACTGTTTTCAGAAGTTCTAATCCGATCAATCTGTTTATCCAATAAATTGTTGATATACTCCTGAATTTCTTCTCTTTCCTTAATGATTTCATCAATTTTACTAAAATCAAGACGCTTATAAGTCATATTGATTTTTGAGAACCATTCTGCGATTCGCTCAACCACATATTTAAGATCCTTCGCTTGGCTAATCTTCAGCGGTTTATGGTTGTTGTCAACATGAGATAATGCATTTGAATTGATAACAGCCACGTTTTCAACCATATCTTGTTGATATCCTAAGGAAATAATGTAATATCGACTACCCTTAACGGAATTATCGTCCAGATTTCGGATATAGTCATACATTGCATTATTTGTCGAGTTCAGGTCGTTTTGAAGCTTTTTAATTAACTTTTTGTTATTGGTTAAGCCATCCAAGTCTTCCTTGATTAGGGAGTCAACAGATTCTTTGAAGAATAGATTTGTTTTTGAAAAAGTTTCACTGATTTGCTGCGCACTGGTTTCGATGACCTGCTGAAGGCCAATAATATCACCTTTTTCAAGATTAAGTTCTTGCAGGGCTTTAGCCTTGATTTTACGGTCATGGCTTTTTGCATTTCTATAAAGTAATAACGCTAATACGATCAGGGAGATCACAAAAGTTACGATTCCACCGATTTTCAGGAAGAATGCAAAAACTACTGCGCCCAAGAAAGCACACCCAGCAGTTACAAACCAACCTCCAATAACATGGAATACACCAGATACTCGATAAACAGCACTTTCGCGGCCCCAAGCACGGTCTGCAAAAGCAGTACCCATTGCTACCATAAAAGTTACATAGGTCGTTGATAGCGGTAATTTCATCGATGTACCCAATGCAATTAAACTGGAAGCAACCATCAGATTCACTGAAGCCCGAATCATATCGAACATCGGTTCATCTTTAGATTTCTTTTTCTTGCGGTGAGCGTTCAGAATCGGGTTTTCAAATTTCTTGTCTAAACTAGCCTGCAAAGTTCTAGGCATTAAATAACTCAATCCTGATCCTATTTTAATAAAGCCTCTTACGATGCTTCTAGAAAGCATATTGGATTTGAATTTTTCTGTACCATCACCTTGGTTAGAAAGGCTCATTTCAGTTTCAATAACTGTCTTTGCCTTTTTAGAGGTCCACAGCGTTATTACCATGATAATTCCAGCACATAACAGGATCCAAGTAGGAGCCATAATTTCACTTGAAGCTAGGGCATCCATGGTAAAGGTATCCGGGTTAGCACCTGGAATAGATTGAAAAATCTCAACGGATTGAACCGCTGCAACCGGAACACCGATAAAGTTTACCAAGTCATTTCCTGCAAAGGAAAGTGCCAAAGCAAAGGTTCCGATACCGATAATAACTTTTAAAATATTGTATCCTAGTAGGTTGATGATATAACTAATGATGGTGAAGACCACAAAAGAACCTGCCAATAACATAAGTTCATGGGTTTGAACCCAATCTTTAACCTCTGATCCAATAAAGGATACGCCTTTTAACCCTTTGATCAGGATAAAATAAGAGATAAAAGCCATGGCAATTCCACCGAAGAATACACCGATTGTTTTTAGTTTATTTTCAAATTGAAAGGTAAAAAGTAACCTGGAGATATATTGTACAGCCATTCCGACCGAAAAGGATATGACGACGGAAAGTAAAATGCTATAAACAATTTCAGAAGCTTTTTCAGTGTTGATATAAGAAGCCAAAGATGACCAATCGCCTTCTTTTATTGCAATATTATAGATGGCAAGACAAATCGCCGCACCTAATAATTCGAAGACGATCGATACGGTAGTGGAAGTTGGGAGCCCAAAATAATTGAATACATCCAGTAGGATAATATCCGTTATCATGACGGCGAGAAATATCGTTATGACATCATCAAAAGAGAATTTACTGGGGACATAAATACCACTACGTGCAATTTCCATCATTCCGCTCGAGAAAACCGATCCAAAGAGGATACCCAAACTGGCAATAATCATAATGCTTTTGAAAGGGATTGCCTTAGAGCCAATTGCGGAATTTAAGAAGTTAACTGCATCATTACTTACACCAACCATTAAATCTATTATAGCAAGAACTGCTAAGGTGATGAGTACGAGATAAAGATAGTTCTCCATATTTTTGTTAGTTGTTAATCCAGATTTATCTGATGAGCAGATAAATAAGCTGAGAAATAATTTCTAAAACTGCAAGTATAGCGTAAAAACCTTAAAAATTAGCTATTTGTTTTTAAAATATTCTTCCAGAATATAGTTAATAGGATGAAAAGGACTCCTAACCATTTTATCCAACTTACAGGTTCATTCAAAACTAAGTAAGACATGCAAACAGCGACCGGAAGTTCCACAGCACTTAATACGGCACCCAGGGAATAACCCGTTTTCGGCATTCCATAGGCAAATAATAGGGGAGGAATGACCGTTCCAAAAAAGGAAAGTAATAATCCATAAGGTAAAATTCCAAGAAAGGTCTCCGGAGATAAGAGGCTTATAGGTTGAAGCGTAATTGCAATAAGAAAAAGTGCTCCAGAAATCATGATCGCACTTTTATGGATAGGGTGATAGTCATTTCCCACTCTTCCATTCACAATCATAAAAACAGAATATGCAGTTGCAGCCAGTAAACCGTAGCCAATTCCTAGCAATGAAAAAGATTCAAGAGGTTCTTCGATCATTCCTGTGGCTAAAACTGTTCCAGCTAAGATGGCGACAATTACAATAATTTGGCTTAGTTGCGGTTTAACCTTAAAGAATATCAATTCAATGATCTGTCCAATCCAGATGTATTGCATTAGTAGAACAATCGCCAAGGATGCTGGGACCAACTCTACACATTTATAATAGAGGATGCTCACCATTCCGGTACTAATACCACTAAGAAATATTTTCCATTTAGGACTTATAGAAGGGTGATTAGTTTGTGGTTGGAAGTTTTTAATTAGTAACCAAGTTGCCCATAAGAAAATTACGCCTAATAAGGCTTGTATCCCTGTTACTTCTCCTAAGTTAAAGCCTTGTTCATATGCTTTTTTTACAAAAGTTGATAGAATTCCGAAGCTAGCGGCTCCAATGAAAACAGCAATAGCACCTTTCGTTTTGTTCATGCTGGCAAAAGTAGGTTAAATATCTTCTTAGAGCTAAGGAATAAATAAGTTGTTGACAAAGAAAAGACAATAAAGGATTTCAGTAATTGTTAGGCTGGGTTTGGTTGTCGTAACAAATATTTTGCCCTCTATGGATTGTTTTGGGCTAATATTAACCTATATTGTGCTGCATCGGCAAAAAAAGAAATCACAATTGTGGAAAAAAAGCAATGGTTTTTAAATTTGTTGGTTGATATTTTTGAGTTGGAGGTTTTGAATGAAGATTAAATACGGTTTATTTTTACTTCTTTTCGCGGGATTATTATTTAGTTCCTGTGGTGCTAAGCGTAAGACTGCGGGAGGGAATTCCTATGGCAGTGTCAAGCCTAAAAAAGGGGCGCCACTTTCAGATGCGAGTGATGCCCGAGCGAATGAATATTCAGGGAATAAGCTCGATAATTATGCAGAGCTATTAGGAGTAAGGACCAAGGATCTCGATAACAAAAGCCTTTATTTTATGATTGATGAATGGATGGGTACTCCACATCGTATGGGAGGGATGGATAAACGCGGAGTTGATTGTTCTGGATTTGTAACCTTGATGTATGATAAAATTTACGGCAAGGAACTACCGAGAACTTCTCGGGATATGGCGGATAATGTGAAGAGGAAATATGAGAATCAGCTTAAGGAAGGGGATTTGGTTTTCTTTTCATTTGGAGGAAGAAATATAGATCATGTTGGGATCTATTTGCATAATGGTAAGTTTGTTCATGTTTCAACCCGAAAAGGGGTAATCATTTCGAACTTGAACGACAGTTGGTATTACAAGTATTTCAAGCGTAGTGGTACCCCAAAGAGCTAAGGGGCTAAGCGACCTGATGTATTATGACAATATTATGGTCAATAAAAGGCTTTATTCTAAAAATTGCCTGATAAAATGTCTACAAATCCCTATTTTTGTGCACATTTTATAGAGTATCATGTCAGAAAAAACGAAAAAGATCTTTTTAGGCCTTTGTGTCATTGTTCCATTTTTAATTTACTGTGTATATTATTATTCCTCCATGGTTAAAAATGCACCGTATCGCTATTCCGATTTTGATCATATTGAACTTACTTATGGGTTTCCTGATTCCATGTTGAATCATTACAACTCAAAGACGCAACAATATGATTATCTAACCAAGGATAACAAATTGGTGAAGGATACATTGAAGCTTAGAGATAATGATTTGTTGTTTTTACATCGAAAAGCTCAGGAGTTGGGGTTTTGGAATTTGCCGGATGATATGACGGTTGATTTGACAAAGCGGGAAACTTCAAAGCGTTTGCCGAGGTTCAAATTGACCTATGCCTATAAAGAAAAGACAAAAACTGTGACGTTTGATCCGGATTATCCGGGGCCAACCAAAATGGTAGAGGCGGGTCGAACTACTATTGATGAGGTAATCAGGATGCTGGCGACAGCACAAGCACGATAAGCAAGGGAATTTATTTATTAATTTTCTCTTAACAGTAACTTTAACCGTTAGCCTTACTTTTGAGTCAAGTAATTTGTTTCAATAAATTGTTTGGTGATTTAAAGGTTATTAGGTAAAACAATTAAGAAAAAGGGTCGATGTGATATCGGTCCTTTTTTTTTGTGTCTTCGATTTTGGGGGATGTTTCTTAGAATCAAGATGTTAATTTCTTCAAAGGCAAATAGTGTCTGTTAATTCCCTAAAACCAATAGTTTTCTATTTTATTTTATAAGGAAAATATTAATATTAATTATTAATTTGTGTTCAAATAATAAATTATGGAAACAAAAACATTATCTAAATTTATTGCTGAACTAATTGGAACATTTGGTTTAGTATTGTTTGGCTGTGGTGCTGCTGCGATTGCGGGGGCAGATACACTTGCACAAACATCAGGTTTAGGGCTATTGGGGATTGCCTTGGCATTTGGTTTATCGGTAGTGGTCTTTGCCTATGCTATTGGTGGGGTTTCGGGTTGTCACATTAATCCGGCAGTAACCTTAGGGGTCTTGGTATCTGGACGTATGTCTGGAAAAGATGCGATCGTTTATATTACAGCTCAGATTTTAGGGGGTATTTTAGGTGCATTTGTGTTGAAGACTATTCTTTCGGGGCAATTGGCAGGATTTCATGCATCAGAATGGGCGTTTGGTTCCAATGGTTGGGGCGCAGGGTACCAGAATGAGTATGGTATGATGGCTGCCTTCATTACTGAAACTGTTTTGACAGCATTATTTTTATTTGTTATTCTAGGGACTACTTCCAAGTTAGGAAATGGCACGATGGCTGGATTAGCGATTGGATTTACTTTAGTATTGATTCATATGGTTGCTATTCCAATTACCGGTACGTCTGTGAATCCTGCAAGAAGTTTAGGTCCTGCGATCTTTGCAGGTGGCAATGCTATTTCACAGGTTTGGTTGTTTATGGTTGCTCCATTAGTAGGTGCTGTAATTGGCGCTATCCTATGGAGATTAATTTACAGCGAGCCAAAAGCGAATTAGCATTATATAATATTCTTTTTATTAATTTTTTGAAAAGCTACCTTTTGGTAGCTTTTTCTTTGGGCTAAAATTCAAAATGATTATCTTCGTGCATGGATAATTTTATTGTTTCTGCGCGGAAATACAGACCAGTCACCTTTGACTCCGTAGTTGGCCAGCAACACATTACCGGTACCCTTAAGAATGCAATTCATAATAATCAATTAGCACAAGCATTTTTATTTTGTGGTCCACGTGGTGTGGGGAAAACTACCTGTGCTCGTATTCTAGCAAAAACAATTAATTGTGAACATATTACGGATTCAAATGAGGCCTGTGGTCAGTGTGATAGCTGTAAGTCTTTTCAAAATGGAAATTCCTTCAGTATTCATGAGCTAGATGCCGCATCCAACAACTCGGTTGATGATATCCGTTCATTGATTGATCAGGTAAGAATTCCTCCTCAAACGGGGAAATACAAGATTTATATCATTGATGAGGTTCACATGCTTTCACAACAGGCTTTCAATGCATTTTTGAAAACCTTAGAAGAGCCACCTTCCTATGCGATCTTTATCTTAGCAACGACTGAAAAACATAAGATTCTTCCAACTATTCTTTCTCGATGTCAAATTTTTGATTTCAACAGAATCAAGGTTGAGGATATGGCGAACCATCTGGCTGCAATTGCAGGGAAAGAAGGGGTTACCTATGAGATGGATGGCTTGCATGTCATTGCTCAGAAAGCTGACGGCGGACTTCGGGATGCACTATCGATGTTTGACCAGATCGTTAGTTTTTCGAATAAAAACCTTACTTATCAAGCCGTAATCAATAATCTGAATATCTTGGATTATGATTATTATTTTCAGTTAATGGATTCGCTAGCAAAACAAGATGCAGCTAATAGTCTTTTGATCTTTGATAAGGTGTTAAATAATGGTTTTGATGGGGGACATTTTATTGCTGGACTATCTTCTCATATCAGGAACTTATTGGTAAGCAAGGAACCGAGTACTTTAAAGTTGCTTGAGGTGAGTGAAAATGTAAAGAAAAGATATCTAGAACAGTCTCAAGCATTATCCAGTGGTTTATTGCTATCAGCCTTAAACATTGCCAATCAATGTGAGGTGAATTATCGAAGCAGTAAAAATCAACGCTTACAGGTGGAGCTATCTTTGTTAAAGATGTGCCATATAGCGAGTGCCATACAACTTGGAGCGGAAGGGGTGTCAGCACTAGCTGAATTAAAAAAAAAACTCCCTAACTCAGGTGTAAGTCCTCAATCTGCAAGCAGCTCAATACCAGTATCCACAGGTCATATAGCAAATACAACAAAGCCGGCAGCTTCAATTCCGAAGCCTATGGCAAGTCCTGTTGTTGCTAAACCTGAGCCGCCGGCAAATTCAACGATCCCAAGCAGCAATCCTTCTTCAGAATCTCCAAAACCCGCTTCCAAAGGCTGGGGTAATATTAAAACATCGGTTGCCATTCCTAATTTGAACACCATTTTTGAGGATAAGAAAAAGGATGGGGAGGAAGAGAATGAGTTAGTTGAAGGAAATGAATTCTATGAAGTAACTCAGAACTCATTTTTAAGTAAATGGAATGAGTTTGCGGAAAAACTTCGGTCAGAAAGTAAAATTACCTTATATACGATTATGACTTCCAACGCTCCTGTTTTGGAAGGTTCCAAAATTAAGGTTGAGGTTGAGAATATGGTGCAGATGGAGGAATTGAAGTTGGGTAAGATCGATATGCTGAATTACCTACGGGTTCAACTACGAAATTTCTCTTTGGATATAGATGGCGTAATGGTTGAGAAGACCAAGGAAAGGAAGCCATATACCTCACAGGAAAAGTATCAGGCGATGGTTGCCAAAAACCCTTTGCTTGATGAGTTAAGAAAAACATTTGATTTGGGTTTAAGCTAATCAATTTCTTTTCTACCTTTGTACGAATTATTTGAGGGTGTAATTCCCTTTTATTCATAAATATTACACATGCAAAATTTTCAACGTAGGGACAGGTCGGAGAAACGAGAAACCAATCAAATGGTTTTTGGTATTCGTGCTGTCATGGAAGCTATTGATAGCGGGAAGGAAATCGAATCCTTATTTGTTCAACGCGGGTTATCAGGGCCATTGTTTGCAGAGTTCAAAGCTTTGGTCAAGGAACAGAATATAGCTTATCAACAAGTTCCTATTGAAAAACTTAACCGAATTACACGTAAGAACCATCAAGGGATTATTGCGGTTATTTCACCGATTACCTATCAAGATATTGAAGATTTATTGCCAAGTATTTATGAAAAAGGAGAGACTCCTTTGTTATTGATGTTGGATGGGGTGACTGATGTACGTAATATGGGCGCGATAGCACGTACTGCGGAATGTGCGGGTGTTCATGCGATCATTGTTCCTAAGAAAGGGTCAGCGGAGATCAATCCAGATGCGATCAAGACTTCTGCAGGAGCCTTATATAAGATTCCAGTTTGTAGGCAAGACTCCTTGCCAAGAGTGGCGAGATATCTAATTGATTCAGGAGTTCAATTGGTGGTGAGTACGGAGAAAACAAAAGAATCAATTTATGATGTAGATTATACAGCCCCTAGCTGTATTATTATGGGTGCAGAGGATGTAGGCGTTTCAGATGATTTGATTCGTATTTCTGATAAACTGGCTAAGATTCCGATGTTTGGTGAGATTGAGTCGCTTAACGTGTCTGTTTCGGCGGCAGTAGTGATTTATGAAGCAGTTAGACAACGCAATATTTCTTAAAATTAATTGGAAAAATTAAGGAAATCAGTAAGTAGGCAATTTCGAGTCTATCGCTATGTGATGTATCGAGAGACCTTAGTTGACATCAGAGAGCATATTTGGTCCTTTTTTGGGGCATTTATAGGGATTGGGATTATTGCTTTCCTACAGTCCTTGCAATTTTCGGGATTAGAAAACGTATTCTTGATTGGCTCCTTTGGAGCCTCTGCTGTTTTAGTATATGGAGCGATCCAAAGTCCATTAGCCCAGCCAAGAAACCTGGTTGTCGGTCATGTGGTATCTGCTATTGTGGGGGTAACAGTTGCAAAGCTATTGCCGGACGTTATTTGGATGACGGCACCATTAGCCGTAGCCAGTTCGATAGTGGCGATGCAGGTAACACGAAGCTTACATCCTCCGGGCGGAGCTACTGCTTTAATTGCAGTGAGTGGAGGAGTTAAAATAACGGAACTAGGCTATTGGTATGTTCTTTCCCCTGTGTTTTCTGGCGCATTAATCTTATTGTTGGTCGCATTGATTTTTAATAATATCACAAAAAAGAGACATTATCCAGTTCGATATTCCAGGTTGAGACGATCTAGACGAAGGCAATTGAGACAACGGTTTCAGCGGAATCATTCAGCATAATTTTCACAATTTATTGCAGGATAACTGAATTCCTACCTTTTACTAGCTTCTTTAACAGGTTCAAAAATCTATTAAGATCAAGTGTAAAAATTTTGCCCTTTCAAAAAAAATCATAATTTTAAGGTGTAACCATCATACTATACTAGAATTGTGAGAATTTTATTTTTGATTATTTTGACATCTTTGATGTCGATAAGTAATATCCTAAAAGCCCAAATCCCAAATACAATTTCACCTGTTGACAAGCAATTTGGCTTATCCAAGTTTTGGAGCGATGTAAATAATAATTTTGTTTATCTATATAAAATAGACCAGGAACAATGGAACCAGGCTTACAGGGAAGCCATTACTGCAATTCAAGAGACCAAAAACGATTATGAATATTTTAGGGAATTGCAGAGGTTATGTGCTCTATTAAAAGATGGTCACACCCAGGTTTTCCTTCCAGAAGCTTTAGAAAATCAAATCATGATCACGAATTTCGGCGAATATCGCATATTGCTCAGCCAGGTCCAAGGAAAGGTCTATATAACTAATGTGAATAAAAGTAAATCCCAAATTATTCCAATAGGAAGTGAAGTTATCAAAGTCAATGGGATGCCTACTAAGGAATATCAACAGCAGTATGTTTTGCCTTTTATTTCTTCTTCCACTGAAGGGGATTTGCTGAATAAAGCTGCTTACAATTTATTATCAGGTTTTGATGGGGATCAGTATCGCATTGAAATAAAAACCCCAAAGGGAAAGATTGAGCATTTTACTCTCACCCATAGTGAAGCCTTGGAGAACGAATGGAGTTCTATTCCAAAGGGAAATCAAAAGCTTTCGGAATTTAAATGGTTAAAGGGCGAAATTGGATATTTTGCCATTCGAAGTTTCGATGATGTCTCGGTTGTTCAGGATTTCGAAGAAAATCTTCTAGAATTGCAAAAAGCTAAAAGTATTATTATTGACCTTAGGGATAATGGTGGTGGAAGCGGAAGAAATGCACTAAATGTGGCGAAATACTTTGTCGAAGGTGATAGTATTTATGGTGCAAGGAATTATAGTCGTGAAATTATTCCAACTGAGCGTGCGATTGGCTCCTTTTTAACAGCACAGGATACCATAAATGGTAAAGAGCAATGGGGGCTTTCCAAAGAGGAAGCTACGAACTTGTATAAAGCATACTCTGGTACAAAATTCCATTCTTATGAGTATAAAGCTAGCTACGTCCAAACTAAAGTTAAATTAAAGGTTCCAGTAGTTATTCTCACGAATAACAATACTGCTTCTGCAGCAGAAGATTTTTTAATCTACTTATATAATCAAAAAAATATCATCAGAATCGGAGAGTACAGTAATGGAAGTACCGGTCAGCCGCTGCAAATTAATTTGCCAGCTAATTCAACAGCATGGATATGTACTAAGAAAGTAACATTGGCAAATGGTGAAGAATTTGTAGGAATTGGAATAAAACCTAATGTTCTTGTTGAAAAGGATTTACAGGATGTAATAAATCCGTCTAAATATGATTCCCAATTAGAAGAAGCCATAATTTATCTGAAAGCTAAGTGATTGGATAAATATTAGTTAGAAGTATATCAGATATACTTCTTTAAATTCATGAAAAATTGCACGTTTATGCGTTATTTGTTTTGAAATTAAGAATAAACAAATAACTTTACGGTAATCTACCGAATGTCCAATGAAACACCTAACCCTGATGAATAGCTTTGCTATTTTTGCATTATCGCTTGGCAGTACATTTTGTGTTCAAGCTCAATCCTCATTACAAATTGAAAATGCGATCCTGAAGGATCAAAAAAGTTTTTATTACATCAATTTCAAGGAATACCCCAAATCATTAAAGAATCTACCTATTGGAGTTTTTGACTCTGGAACAGGAGGTCTAACAGTCTTAGATGCCTTAGTTAATTTTGATGAGCATAATAACCATTCAAAAAGTAATGGCAAGGATGGGATTCTAGATTTTAGAAACGAGAATTTTATTTATTTGGCTGATCAGGCAAATATGCCCTATGGAAACTACCATTCAGCAAAAAAAGACGATTTATTGATTGAGCATATTATTAAGGATTTTCAGTTTTTATTATCGAATAAATACTATCCGAGTTATGATTCACCAAAGTATAAATCCGATAAAGAGAAGGTAAAAGCGATTGTGATAGCTTGTAATACGGCCACTGCTTATGGATACAAGGATGCCGAAGCATTTATGAATAAAACAAATTTGAATGTTCCTGTAATAGGTGTTATCAATGCGGCTGCTAGAGGTACTTTAGCGTTGTTTGATAAAAATGAATCAGGATCAATTGCTGTGTTTGCCACGGTAGGTACAGTTGCCTCGGGAGGATATGAGAGGACATTGCGAGAACAGATTTCACAATTGGGTTTAACAGGAGATATCCAAATATACAATCAGGGTGGTCACGGCGTGGCGGAGGCAGTTGATGAGGAGCCTGATTTTATCAAGCGGAGTGCACAAGACCCAAGATCAGATTATCGCGGTCCTGCCTTGGATAATAAAGACTTTCAAATAGATCGCACCTTATTGGATATCTATAATTTTAACTTTGATAAAAATCAAATGTTATGCGATAGCAAGGATACGGAAGACTGCAGTGTGATGCAGATAAATTCATCGGAGAATTATATTCGTTATCATTTAGTGAGTCTTTTGGAGCAAATGCGAAAAACCGAAGGAGCGAAACCTTTGAAATCTATGATTCTAGGTTGTACGCATTATCCATATCTAGTTAAAGAAATCAATCAAGTACTAGCTGAGTTGAAAGAGTATAAAGGGAATGATGGTGAGTTAAAGTACAAGGCATTGATAGATGATGAGGTGCATATTATAGATCCTTCCGTTTTTGTTGCCAGAGAATTATATGAGGCACTTGAGCAAAAGGATTTATTTAATGGGAAAGGGGATATGTTGAGAAATTCAGAGTTTTATATTTCCGTTCCAAATCAGGATAATAGGTCTGTTGAATTAGAGGGGCAGGAGGCGAGATTTACGTATAATTATAAGTATGGTCGTCAGGAAAATGAAATTCAGGAGTATGTTAAGGTTGTTCCGTTTGATAAAGGGAATGTTTCGGAGATGACATTAGATCGATTTAAAGCTGTAATTCCGAATACGTATGAATTAATGCGTAATTTTTCGAATGGAAATAAAAAGATGAAGAAGCATAAAGAAAATATCAGAATAAAATAAAAAAAATAAGCTCCTAATTAGGAGCTTATTTTTTTATGCTTAAAATCTACTTCTAGATTCTCTGTCTCTACGTTTTCCTGAGAAATCACGGAAACCACCACCAGAACCGCCTCTGTCGCCACCTCTATCACTTCTGTCTCTACGACCAGATCCACCACGCGAACCTCTGTCACCACCTCTATCACCTCTGTCTCTGCGGTCACCACCACCACCTCCAGAGCGACGTCTTCCGCCTCTGTCTGAAGAAGGTCTGTCACCAGAAACTTCGATTCTTACATTTCTTCCGTTGAAATCAACGCCTTTAAATCCTTGGAATACACTATCCACGTCAGCATCTAATACTTCGAAGAAAGTGAATACACCTTTAAGGTCTATTTTACCAACTGATTTTCCGGAGATTTTACCTTTATTACAAATAAAAGAAAGCATTTCTCCACGGCTGAACTCATCTACTGATCCAAGGTTGATAAATAATCTAGTATAACCTTTAGATCCAGTACGACGCTCACCTCTTTCAGAACGTTCTCCTCTCGCTTCGCGAGCTTCCATGTTCAAGTCAGGAGCATCTTGATAATAGTTCAAGAATCTGTTAAATTCTAGGGATGCAAATCTTTTGATTACCTCTTCTTTGGATAGGTCTTGAAGACTTTCCATAATTTGAGGTAAGAAAGCATTGATTTGCTCCTCATGTACTTCTACGTTGTGAACTTTGTCTACGATAGAGAACAATTGTTTTTCACATACTTCAGTACCTTGAGGCACTTGTTTGCGGATAAACTCTTTTCCGATAATCTTTTCGATATGACGGATTTTACTCATTTCTTTCACATTGATTAATGAGATAGAAATACCAGTTTTACCGGCACGAGCAGTACGACCAGAACGGTGCGTATAGTTTTCCACTTCATCAGGCAATGAGTAGTTAATAACGTGAGTTACGTCATTTACGTCAATACCACGTGCAGCAACGTCCGTAGCGATTAGAAGCTGTAAGTTGCGCTCGCGATAACGTTTCATTACCTTATCACGTTGCTGTTGCGAAAGATCACCATGTAGAGAGTCGGCGTTATAACCGTCTTTGATCAATGCTTCAGCAATTTCTTGGGTTTCAATTTTAGTACGACAGAATACAATACCAAAGATATCAGGATAGAAATCGACAATACGTTTAAAAGCAGCGTATTTGTCTTTTGCTTTAATCATGAAATATTGGTGTTCAATATTTTCGTTACCCGTATTTTTAGTACCTACAGTCAGTTCTTGCGGATCAGTCATGTAGTTTTGTGCAATACGGCGCACTTCTTTAGGCATAGTTGCAGAGAACAACCATGTCTTTTTGTCGTCAGGAGTTTCCGAAAGGATATTGTTGATGTCCTCTTGGAATCCCATGTTTAACATTTCGTCAGCTTCGTCTAGCACTACATAGCGAACATTGGAGAAATCGATGGCATTACGGCCAATGATGTCCAACATTCTACCTGGAGTTGCAACAACGATTTGAACGCCACGACGAATCTGGCGTAATTGATCACCGATATTGGCACCGCCATAAACGGCAACCACATGTACGTTATCGATGTACTTGGCAAATTTTTCTAGGTCTCTTGCGATTTGCAAACATAGCTCACGCGTTGGACATAGAACCAATGCTTGAGGTTGTTTTGATGAAAAGTCTAGTTGTTCTAAAAGTGGAAGACCAAATGCCGCTGTCTTCCCTGTACCTGTTTGGGCTAATCCGACAAAATCGTCGTTACCAGTCAGTAATACAGGAATGGCTTTTTCCTGGATGGGAGAAGGTTTCTCGAAACCTAACTCAGTGATGGCATTAACAATCTCATGACGGATTCCCAGTTCTAAAAATGGGTTCATGAAATAAAATATACAATAGGCACAATTGCCTAAGGCGGTGCAAAGGTAACCACAATAATTGATATATCCTAATTTTCAATAGCTTGAGGATTAAAAACTGCCATTTTTATAAAAAATAGTTGAATTGGTGATATTCAGTGAATTAAAATATCTTTATTAAAAATTTATTCTTATCTGTTGATATAAGGTATTGGTTTAAAAATCAATACTTTTAAAATAAAATCATTGATATTTTACAAAATGAAGTGAGGAGGCAAATATTTTTCAATAATAATATTTTGGAGATATTAAAAATAGCCAAAATATATTCTGATAAATAATTTCAATTAAGAATTATTATAAAACAATTGCGGGTTATTAGGGGAAATTTGAACTAATTGGGAGAGTTTGTATTGAATTTATAATGATTCGTTAATTATTTTAATTTTTTTGTAGGTTTGATTCTTTAATTATTCATCTAAATTTATGTGGTATAAAAAATCAATTTCAAAATTAGTTTCTGAGGCGGAGCAGAGTGGGGAAGGTACGCTGAAGCGGACCTTATCGAGCTCGGGTCTTATTGCCTTAGGGATTGGGGCCATTATTGGAGCTGGATTATTCTCGCTGACGGGGATAGCAGCAGCAGACCATGCTGGACCTGCAGTAATGATTTCATTTATTATTGCAGCTGTAGGATGTGCCTTCGCGGGTTTGTGTTATGCTGAATTTGCTTCGATGATTCCGGTTGCGGGGAGTGCCTATACGTACTCATATGCAACAATGGGGGAGTTTATGGCCTGGATTATTGGTTGGGATCTTGTCTTGGAATATGCATTGGCGGCAGCGACAGTTGCAGTCAGCTGGTCTCAATATGTGAATGAGCTGTTCTTGCTCCTGGGCATACATCTTCCTCCAGAAGTTCTTTCGGGACCTTTTGAGGGAGGCGTGATTAACTTACCTGCTATCATAATTGTTTGTTTGCTATCCTTATTATTAATGCGAGGAACACAAGAGTCTTCCTTTGTGAATAATATTTTGGTTATCCTGAAGGTAGCCGTAGTAATTTTATTTATTGTATTGGGATGGCAGTTTATTGACCCAGCAAATCATAGCCCATTAATTCCAGTAAATGAAGGTGAGGAGATGGTTAAAAATGGTCAGATGGGATTTTGGGAGTTCTGGAATAGTGATTATCGGGGACACTATGGCTGGACTGGGATTCTTCAAGCTGCAGGGGTAGTATTCTTTGCATTTATTGGATTTGATGCGGTCAGTACAGCAGCTCAGGAAGCCAAAGATCCTAAAAAAGGAATGCCAATTGGGATTATCGGTTCTTTGATAGTCTGTACTATTTTATATGTTTTGTTTGCATACGTAATGACTGGATTAGCACCATATACTATTTTTAGTGGGGATGCGAAACCAGTTGCAACAGCATTTGAAAAAACAGGATATCACTTCTTGAATACAGCGATGATTGTGACTATTATTGCTGGATATACCTCTGTAATCCTAGTGATGTTATTAGGTCAAAGTAGGGTGTTCTATTCGATGAGTAAGGATGGATTGTTGCCAAAGTTATTCTCTGATTTATCAAAGAGACAAACTCCTTGGAAAACAAACTTGATTTTCATGGTTTTTGTAAGTTTATTCGCGGGATTTGTTCCAGTATCTGATTTAGGACATATGGTGAGTATAGGAACATTATTTGCCTTCACCCTTGTTTGTATTGGCGTATTGGTATTGCGTAAAACTAATCCTACCATTGAAAGACCATTTAAAACACCATTGGTTCCATTAGTTCCAATTTTAGGGATTTTAGTATGTGTCTTGATGATGGCTGGTCTTCCGATAGAAAGTTGGGAACGATTAGGGATCTGGATGCTAATTGGGGTTGTCCTCTATTTCTTATATGGACATAAACATTCAAAAATCAGAAAAGAGAAAGAAGCAGAAGCTTCAGGTTCTTCTGAATAAAAAAAGATAATATTTTTTTTAAGGGGTAGAGCATTTGCTTTCTACCCCTTTGTTTTTTTAACTTAAGGGTATGAAACTAACAGCTATACAACCCATATTATATAGCAAGGATATTGAGGAATCAATTATTTTTTATTGCGAGGTATTAGGATTCAGGTTAATTTCTAGTTCGGAGAATTTAACCTGGGTCAGATTTCAAAAGGATGAAGTACAACTCATGGTATCAAAAGCTCCAGATTCTGTTTCCTTTAGCAAGCCGGTGTTTACGGGGAGTTTATATATGGTTTGTGAGGATGTTTCCGCTATTTGGGAGGCACTAAAAGATACTGTTGAGGTATGTTATGAGCTGGAAGATTTTGAATGGGGGATGCGGGAGTTTGGTATCTATGATAACAATGGATATGTCTTGCAATTTGGCGAGGAAATAAAATAAAAAAGAAGACCTGCTAGCGCAGGCCTTCTTCATGATTGTATGTTGTTTAGCTTATTGCGAATTTATTCTTAGAATAAAGTGAACTCAACACGACGATTTAACTGACGTCCTTCTGGAGTACTGTTAGTTGCAATAGGTTGGTTAGGGCCATATCCAGTTGCTTCGATACGTGACGCGTTAGCTCCTTTAGATACTAAGTAAGCTTTTACTGATTCAGCACGTTCTTTAGATAAACGTAAGTTCAATTGTAATGAACCAGTGTTATCTGTGTGACCAGCCAATTTCAAACTGAAGTTTTTCTCGATCAATAGAGCAGCCACTCTGTTTAAAGATTCGTAAGATGTAGGACGAATAGTTGCTTTGCTCAAATCAAACTCAAGGTTTTTAATAGCTTCATCCACTACTTTTCTATCTTCTTCGGTAACAACGATTTTTTCAACTACTTTAGTTTCGTGTTTAACTTCAGGAAGAGGACATCCAGCACCATCAACTTTAGTTCCAGCTGGAGTGTCAGGACATTTATCAAATTTATTTGCTACCCCATCACCATCGTTATCTTCCAAACCAGCATTGATTTCGTCCATATTAGATTGTAATTTTTCATTAGCAGCAACTAAAGCATCACGTTCAGCTTTTAACTCATCATATTTTGCTGCCATTGTTGCGACAGGGTTTGAATTACCTAAGTAAGGTTTATTTCCATCACCTAAAGCAATCTCTAAACCAGCATGAGCGTAAGAGAATAGGTCATTTTTGTATTGGCCTCCGCGGATACCGTCGAAGTTTTGGTTAGCCCAATTCAATTGATAGCCTAAATCAACGTTAATACCACGTGCAACAGCGAATTTTAAACCAGCGTCAACAGGCACAAAAAGTTTTGTTTGAGAATCAGCGGTTGTTGAAGTTTCACCTTCAGTAAGGGTTGTTTCAGAATTCAATGCACCAATACCTACTGCGAAGTAAGGTTTGATGATGCTGTTAAAGAATCTCCAGTTCGTATTAGCTGCTGTAAACTCACCTGATAAAGCAGCAGACCAAGGAGTTTTAGTTTCGAACTCAATTCCTTCATCTTCATTTACACCACCAACTTTACCGCCCATATATTGAGCTTTAAGTCCGAAAGAAGGTGAGATTTGCTTTTTAATGTAAGCGGAGTAACCAACGTTGTGGTTTAATTTATCGAATCCAGCTCTGTTGAAGCCGAAAATATTGGATTGGTTTAGCACTCCTGCATTTACTCCAACTGACCAAGTTCTGTATTGCGAAGTTGGACCCAAAATGGTAGTACCTTCAACGGTTGCCGTGTTGGTTTGAGCGAAGGTTGCAGAAGAAATTAAAATAGCTGCGGCAATTGCGCTGGCTTTTTTAAAGTAGAGTGTTTTCATAATGTTATATGCTTTTATGTCTTTGGCAAGGCAAATTTGTTGCCAAAACAATTCGTTTTGGCAACAGTGCATAAAATATCATGTGTTTGTAGTCAAAATTCTATACCTATCCTTTCAGTACTCTGGCGAAAAAGGTTGGAATTTGAATGTTAAAAGCCATTTTCTTAATTACATTTGACTCCGTCAATTGTCTGAAAACACTTTTTTTACTTTTAGTAAGAATTAAAATATCTACTTGTTCATCTAATAGGACAGAGGTTATTGCTTGGGCAACGGTTTCTTTTTGTCTCATGAACAAAGTTTGAGGCTTGATAATATAAGAGATATCTGAAATACCTAATTCAGATTCAATTCTATCGATCCAATTTTTAAAATCAGCATCAATATCCTTTATAGGTCTATCCGTTGTGTTAACATGGATTAAAATCAAACGGTAATCAGTTTTGAACAAAGGGATTGCTTGTTGTAATGCAGTTAGCTCAGCCTCCTTGAAATTACATAACAAGGCAACATTGTCTTTTTTGAATTTTGTTGATGTTTCAGGAACTGCTAAAACTGGAGTAGTGGTATTAGAAATGGTATCATAAGTATTGCTTCCAATAAATACAGCATCTAATCCAGAAGCACCATGTGTCCCCATTACAACGGCATCATAAGCAGTAGCGTTGGTTACAGCCTTGATTTCATCATATAGGTTTCCATCTTTGAAAATGCTATTTAGCTTTACAGACGGGAATTCTTGCTGATATTTTTCAAGAGTTGCAATCATATTCTGTTCAGCTTCTGGAACTCTAGGGTCATTTAAAGGAGTATCTCCTTTAACATTCGCATAGGTATTTGAATGTTGTGAGAACACATGAATCAAGTCAATTTCCTGACCTGTTTGCTGAGCGATTTCAGCAGCATAATGGATTGCGTTATCAGAATTCTCACTAAAGTCAATCGGTATAAGTAATTTACTCATGCTGTATAGTTTTTTAAATTTTGTCGAAAAATGCGGGTTTGTTTAATTCTAGGGCTAAAGCCTTAGAAACAGAACGCTTAAACAATCTTTCGAAGAATGTTTTTCTACTTGGTGTGATTAATATAATTTGAGGGTTGACCTCAGAAATGATCTTACTCACCATTTCAGGGACAGAATCCAATTCAATGTCTTCTTTGTTGATAGGTTCGGCAATTGTTAGAACCTCGTGAATGGCTCCCATTTCACGAACATTATAAGCCCAAGAATTTAAATCATCTTTTACATTTTCTGGCTTAGGCCCATCTTTGAAAACATGGATTAATGTAAGGTCGTTCGGAATTCCGATTATTTCTTGAAACTCTTTTAGAGTATCAAGTTCGGCAGCTTTAAAGTTTGTTAATAAGGCTGCGTGGTTAATATCAAAAGTAAATGCTTGATTAGGAATAACGATTACTGGCACTTCTGATTTGGAAGCGACAGCGACGGTTGTCGAGCCCCAGTATAAGGATTTCAATTGACTGGCTCCAGATGCTCCCATGACAATTAAGGCATATTTCCCAGATTGCGATAATTCAGTCAATTTATCAATGATTAAACTTCTGGAGCATTCAATACTGATATGCAGATCAGGATATGATTTAACCAGTTGTGTTTGGAGTTCCTGAATTTTTTGATCCGCCAATAAGCCGGAACCATTGCTTTCCTCAGAAGAATCTTCACCGACAGAGCTTGTCGTATAGCAATGTAGTAGGTGGATGTTATGACCTTTTCCTTGGGCAAGTTGGCATGCATAATCGGCCGCGAATCTTGCATTTTCAGAAAAATCAGTTGGGACAATAATTGTCATTTCCATGAATTATTTTGTTGTGTGTTTTTCCTGAGATAAATTTAGTAAAAATATGCGTCATATTAATAAAAATTGGCTTGAAGGGGGAGTTTCCTCATCAAATTTAAGTAAGTTTGCAGCTAAAATTAGATACGAATTAAATGACTAGTAGAGATATACGTCAAGCCTTTTTAGATTTTTTTAAAAGTAAGGGGCATCAAATTGTTCCATCAGCACCTGTAGTAGTGAAGAATGACCCTACATTAATGTTTACAAATGCAGGGATGAACCAATTCAAGGAGTTGTTTCTAGGAGAAGCTGTAGCAAAATATCCTCGTGTTGCGGATACTCAGCGTTGCCTTCGTGTTTCTGGTAAGCATAATGACCTTGAAGAAGTAGGGATAGATACCTATCACCATACCTTATTTGAAATGTTGGGGAATTGGTCATTTGGTGATTATTTCAAGAAAGAAGCGATTGAGTGGGCGTGGGAACTTTTGACGGAGGTATTAAAATTAGATAAGGACCGTTTATATGTCACTATTTTCGAGGGAGATGCAACAGAAGGATTGCAAAGAGACGAAGAGGCCTTCAATCTTTGGAAAGCATTAATTCCGGAAGATAGAATTCTATTAGGGAATAAAAAAGATAATTTCTGGGAGATGGGTGACACGGGTCCATGTGGTCCTTGTTCCGAGATCCATTATGATATGCGTTCAACAGAAGAACGCGAAGCAGTAAAAGGCCAGGATTTGGTAAATATGGATGATCCGCAGGTTATTGAGATCTGGAATCTGGTATTTATGCAGTTCAACAGGCTAAAAGATGGTAGCTTGGTTTCCTTGCCAGCTAAACATGTGGATACGGGAATGGGCTTTGAACGTTTGGTTCGTGCTATCCAAGGGAAATCTTCGAATTATGATACAGATGTTTTTCAACCATTGATTCAATTTATAGCGAAGAAATCAGGAATTGAATATGGAGCAGACGAAAAGACAGATATCGCAATGCGAGTATTATCTGATCATATTCGTGCTGTTAGTTTTGCGATTGCAGATGGGCAATTGCCATCAAATAATAAGGCAGGATATGTGATCCGTCGTATTTTAAGACGAGCGGTTCGGTATGCTTATACTTTCCTTCATTTTAAAAATCCATTTATTCATGAATTAGTTCCAGTATTGGCAGAGCAGTTCAAAGGTGTTTTTGATGAGTTATACCAACAACAGGATTTTGTTGAAAAGGTGATTTTGGAAGAAGAGGTTTCGTTTTTGAGAACCTTAACCCAAGGAATTCAACGTTTTGAATCTTATGCAAGTGATAATAAGACCATTGACGGTGAATTTGCCTTTGAACTATTCGATACTTTCGGATTCCCAATTGACTTGACCGAATTATTGGCAAGAGAACAAGGGTTGAGCGTTGATATGAATGGATTTCAACAAGCATTATTGGCGCAAAAAGAAAGATCGAGAGCAGCGACAGCAATTGATACTGGAGATTGGGTTTTGGTGAATGATGATGAAGAAAGTGAATTTGTAGGTTATGACTCCTTAAATGCTAATACTGAGATTGTAAAATATAGAAAAGTTTCAAGTAAAGGGAAGGATCAATTCCAGTTGGTATTGACTGAAACACCATTCTATGCAGAAGGTGGGGGTCAGGTTGGTGATAAGGGCTATATTCGATCGTTGGATACCAATGAAAAAGTAAGTATTATCGATACGAAAAAAGAGAATGGATTGTTCATTCATTTTGTGAACCAATTGCCTTCTGTATTAACAGGAAGTTTTGAGGCAGTTGTGGATGGACAGAAAAGAAAAGATACAGAGGCGAACCACTCGGCTACGCATTTGCTACACGCTGCATTGAAGCAGGTATTAGGTGACCATGTGAATCAAAAAGGTTCATTGGTTTCTCCAGATGTTTTACGTTTTGACTTTTCTCATTTTGCCAAATTAACTTATGAGGAAATTAAGCAAATCGAGGATATTGTCAATGCGAAGATCAGACAGGATATTCCATTAAAAGAAGAGCGCAATGTGCCATTCCAAAAGGCGATTGACTCGGGAGTTACTGCATTGTTTGGTGAGAAGTATGGTGATCATGTTCGTGTGATTACATTCGACGATACTTATTCCAAGGAATTATGTGGTGGTACTCACGTAGCTGCGACGGGTCAAATAGGATTCTTTAAAATTCTTTCAGAATCAGCGGTTGCTGCAGGTGTAAGAAGGATTGAAGCCATTACAGGTACACGCTCTGAGTTGGTTATTCGGGAGCATTTTGAATTATTGGATAACTTAAAGGAATTGATGAACAATCCGAAGGATTTTGTTTCAGCACTTTCCAAGTTGTTGGATGAGAATAATTCATTGAAGAAAGAAATTGAGAATTACGTAAAAGAGAAGTCTCAGGGTCTTAAGGATGAGATCGAGAAGAAGTTAGAAAAAGTTGGGGATATCAACTATGTTGCTACGATTGTTGATCTTCCGAGCGTGGATGCTGTGAAAACATTGGCTTATACCTTAAAAGGAGCGATTAATGATATTTTCATTGTCTTAGGTGCAGTCATTGATGGTAAGCCAAGCATTACAGTGATGATTTCTGATAACCTGGCAAAGGAAAAAGGAATGCATGCTGGAAATATCGTTAGGGATTTAGCGAAGGAAATCCAAGGTGGTGGAGGTGGTCAACCCTTCTTTGCTACTGCTGGAGGTAAGGATGCTTCAGGTTTAGAAAAAGCCATTTCAAAATCTAGAGAGTATATAAAATAAAGGAATGAAAAAGTTTGCAGTACAAATTGGATTAGTAGGACTATTGGCAACAACATTTGCTGCCTGTTCAAATTCTGATACCATTCAAATTTCTGGAGTGATAGAAAACCCAGGTAATGTAAAAGTCGTTAGCTTTTATGAGGGTGATCAAAAGTTAGATTCCACGTTTATTGCAGATGGTAATAGGTTTAAATTTGAGAGACCAGCTACCCAAGAGCGTTTGCTTACATTGGCAGTTGGGAAAAATAGATATCCCATAATATTAGAACCAGGTAAGGCCGTTGAATTCAATGTTAATCTACAGAGTCCAGACCAGTATGATATTCAAGGTTCCGAGTTATCTCAAAAATTAAAGGAATTTGCTGTTCAGAAATCACGGATTGATTTTGTGAGAGATTCCTTGCAACAATCATTTTCCAGTGCGACGGCGGATATGGATGCCAATGGTATTCAAAACCTACGTTCGGAGATGTTGATGAAGTTTGAGCCATTCTTTAAAAACTATATTGCTGAGGCGGTATCATTTGCACAAAAGAATAATGATTTAGCAGGTTTTTATGTCATGAGCACTTTGGATCCTGAAATGGCCGAGCCAGAATTAATAGCCTACGCTGACAAGATTAAGGATGAATTTCCGAACAACCGCTTTGTCAATGAGTTTAAGACAGAGGTTGATAAGTTGAGGAAATTGGCTGTTGGTCAAGTAGCACCCGAGATATTGGCTTATACACCAGATAATAAAACCGTTAAATTGTCTGATTATAAAGGGAAATATGTTTTGGTAGACTTTTGGGCTTCCTGGTGTATGCCATGTCGGGAAGAGAATCCTAATATCGTCAAACAATATAATGCTTTTAAAGATCGTAATTTTACTGTTTTAGGAGTTTCATTGGATAATAACCCAGGTTCATGGATGCGAGCGATCGAAGATGATAAATTGACTTGGACCAATATATCTGATTTACAGGCTTGGAGTTCGCCATTGATTATTGATTATTCGATAAAAGGCATCCCTGCATCATACTTATTAGATGAGCAAGGAGTGATTATTGCTAAGAATTTGAGAGGTAAGCAATTAGAAGATTTTTTAACGAAAACCTTAATAAAATAAGAATAGATTGTTAAGTCTATTTTAAGGCTTAACAATTTCATAACTTTTAGGTAACTTTATTTTATAATTAAGTATATACCTTTAGCAAAAAAAACAGCTTATATGGCCAATAATCAAAAGATTCTTGTGGTTGATGATGAATCGGATATTGTCGAACTTATTTCGTACAATTTAACCAAGGAAGGGTACCAAGTATATACGGCTTCGAATGGGAAAGAAGCTATTAAAGTAGCCAAAGAGGTTTTTCCGGACCTTATCATCTTAGATGTGATGATGCCTGAGATGGATGGGATAGAAGCTTGTCGATTAATGCGTTCTATGCCTGAATTCAAACAGGTTTTTATGGTTTTCTTAACAGCGCGGAGTGAGGAATATTCTGAGATTGCTGGTTTTCATGTAGGGGCAGATGATTATATTGCGAAGCCTATCAAACCAAGGGCATTAATGAGTCGGATTAATGCGATTTTAAGAAGAAATACAACGGAGGTCATCGATGATCAGGTGACTGATAAATTAGAGATTGCGGACCTAGTTATTGATAGGGATTCATTTTTGGTATTTAGAGGGGATGAGAAGTTCGTTTTAGCGAAGAAAGAATTTGAGTTATTATATCTACTCGCTTCGAAACCTAATAAGGTCTTCACGCGGGAACAGATTTTAAAAGCGATATGGGAGGATTCAGTCGTTGTTACAAATCGGACCATCGATGTACACATTCGAAAGCTCCGAGAGAAGATCGGAGATAGCTATGTCACTACGGTAAAAGGGGTTGGCTATAAGTTCGAACTTGAATAAAAAAATATTAATTACAAAACCGGACCAGATTGGTTCGGTTTTTGTTTTTTAATGCGCGCAAACGATTGCATGAAGAAATTTTATATATTTATTCAATATTTTAAAACTTAAATTAAAAGAGAACAAAGTATGTGTGGAATTGTCGGTTATACCGGAACTCGCCAAGCCTATCCCATTGTGATAGATGGCCTAAAGAAATTAGAATATAGGGGTTATGATAGTGCGGGTGTTGCACTTCAACAGGGAGATTCCTTGATGGTCTATAAAAAAGCAGGTAAAGTAGCTGCACTTGAAGAATTTGTTGGAGACCAATCTACTGCTGGCACAACGGGAATTGGTCACACACGTTGGGCGACGCATGGTGAGCCTTCGGACCGAAATGCGCATCCTCACTATTCCAAATCAGGGAAACTTGCGATGATCCATAATGGTATTATCGAGAATTATGCCCAACTGAAAAACGAACTTACTAAAGCTGGATACGAATTTAAATCAGATACCGACTCAGAAGTCCTTTTAAACTTTATCGAAGATATTCAAGCAAAAAATGAATGTGGATTAGAAGAAGCAATTCGTATTGCCTTGAAAAGGGTAACAGGAGCTTATGTGATCTTAATCATTGCTGCCGATCAGCCAGATACGATCATTGCTGCCCGTAAGGGAAGTCCTTTGGTAATTGGAATTGGAAAAAATGAACATTTCTTAGGTTCTGATGCTTCCCCAATGCTTGCTTACACCAAAGAAGTGGTGTATATCAATGATTATGAATTGGCTATCGTAAAGCCGGATGAATTAATCTTGAAGAATTTAGGAAATGAAGTAATTACTCCTTTTGTTCAAAAGTTGGATATTGAGTTAGCTGCGATTGAAAAAGGAGGTTATGATCACTTTATGTTAAAAGAGATCTTTGAGCAACCCACTACGATTGCAGATTCACTTAGAGGACGATTGATTTTAAATGAACATCGTATTATTCTGAGTGGAGTAGATGCCATCCAAGATAAATTAGCAAATGCTCGACGTATCATTATTGTAGCATGTGGAACCAGTTGGCATGCTGGTCTTGTTGCAGAGTATCTAATCGAGGAGTTATGCCGGGTGAATGTGGAAGTGGAGTATGCATCTGAGTTCAGATACAGAAATCCAGTAATTGGTTCAGATGATGTAATCATTGCTATTTCGCAAAGTGGAGAGACAGCTGATACCTTAGTTGCATTAGAACGTGCTAAAGCGCAAGGGGCTACTATTTTCGGCATTGTGAATGTTGTAGGTTCTTCGATCGCTAGGATATCCCATGCGGGATGTTATACCCATGCTGGACCAGAAATCGGTGTAGCGAGTACAAAAGCTTATACTGCGCAGTTGGCTGTATTAATGTTGTTTGCATTAAAACTTGCTAAGGCAAAAGGAACTATCAGTGACGAACGATTTGATGAATTATGTAAAGAGTTAAACGATATCCCTGAGAAAGTTCAATGGGTATTGGACAACGAAGTAGATAATATTAAAGCCATTGCTTATAAGTACAAGGATGCACGCGATGTTCTATACTTAGGTCGTGGCTATAATTTTCCAACGGCATTAGAAGGAGCCTTGAAATTAAAAGAGATTTCATATATCCATGCTGAAGGATACCCTGCTGCTGAGATGAAGCATGGTCCAATCGCCTTGGTTGATGAAGAATTACCAGTAGTTTTTATTGCGAGTAAAGATGCTTACCATGAAAAAATCGTAAGTAATATCCAAGAAATCAAAGCCAGAAAAGGTATGGTTATCTCTGTTATGACAGAAGGAGATGAAATCACACCTAGCATCTCCAATGATGTGATGGTTGTTCCAGAGGCTGATGAAGTTATAGCTCCATTATTAACGGTAGTGCCATTGCAACTACTGTCCTATTACATTGGGGTATACCGCGGTTTAGATGTTGATAAACCAAGGAATTTAGCTAAATCAGTAACTGTGGAATAGTATTATGGGATATATAATAAAATTACCATTAAATCGGATCGGGTATGACTTCATACCCGCCGAATATTTACCAGAGGGGAAGAATGAATACTACCTTCGGTTTGAACAAAATAAATCCAACAAGCAATATCGTAATCTAACCGAGGAGGAAATTCGTATTCTCGAGCTAAATCATAATGAATCTACCAATTGGAATGATGTCCTGGTTACAGATAAATTTCTTCCAAGACAGATCAAAAGATCTAAGTTCTTTGGTTTGATTCGGATTGGTGATATGGAAGAGGTTTATCTTGAATATCGAGATATCCGCTTACCGGCAGGGATTTATAATTCTCAAATTATTTCTTGTGATCTTGGCGACTGTGTGGCACTGCATCAAGTCCGTTATATTGCTCATTTTATTGTTGGAAATGAAGTAATTTTATTAAATGTTAATGAGATGGAGACCAGTTCCAATGCTAAATTCGGGAACGGTATCTTGAAGGCAGGAGATCCTGATACAAGTCGGATATTTTTAGAATTATGTAATGAAAATGGAGGTCGCGCCGTATTGCCATTTGATGGCATGCAAGCGGCTGATGTCTATCTTTGGACGCGTAATCGTCAAGATAAGGAACTTCAAAAGCGGTTTTATGATATTACCAATGAAAAATTCAATGATATCAGGGGCTATTACAGCGAAATCGGAGACCGTACAGTTATCAAAAATTCGCATACTTTCAAGAATGTTAAAATCGGTTCTGATGCCTATATCAAAGGAATCAGTAAATTGAAGAATGTGACCATTAATTCCACTTCGGAGGCTTATACTCAAATAGGCGAGGGCTGTGAGTTGGTAAATGGTATCATAGGATATGGTTGTCGTGTGTTTTATGGGGTTAAAGCTGTTCGTTTTATATTATCCTCTTATTCACAGTTGAAATATGGTGCGAGGTTGATTAACTCATTCTTGGGAGATAACTCCACTATTTCTTGTTGTGAGGTGTTGAATTCACTTATTTTCCCTGCACATGAGCAGCATCATAATAACTCCTTTTTATGCGCAGCATTGATAAAAGGTCAAAGTAATATGGCTGCGGGTGCTACAGTAGGTTCGAATCATAACTCAAGAGGTGCAGATGGTGAAATTATCGCAGGTCGAGGCTTTTGGCCAGGCTTATGTGTGAGCCTGAAACATAACTCTCGATTTGCCTCCTATACCTTAATTGTAAAAGGTGACTTCCTGCATGAATTGGATATTAAATTTCCATTTTCATTAGTAAGTAATGATGTTACTCATGACCGCCTGATTATTGTTCCTGGTTATTGGTTTATGTATAATATGTATGCATTAATGCGTAATACCAATAAGTTCCTAAGTCGTGATAAGCGTTCATTTAAAAACCAATATTTTGAATATGATATCCTAGCTCCGGATACAGTGAATGAGTTGTTTACTGGGATAGAAGAGATAAAGGTGGCTGTTAAAAAATCTTTGCAGACAGCTGATCCTTTAGCTTGGTTGGAGAGTTCAGATAAATCATCGGAGGAAATCTTCTTGGATAATGCTGAATTTTCAAAGCGGAAAGTAGTATTGCTAAAGCCTAAAGAGTCTTATCAATTATTCAAAAAGTTGATTCGATATTATGCAGTTTGTCAGGTTTTGGATTTGATAGATCCAGCTGATTTTACAAACAGTATTCGTACAATAGCATCTAAGGGTTTGGTAAGAGAGGAGTTTGAAAACGTTGGAAGTCAGTTGGTTCCTGTGAATAAATTGAACTCTTTATTACAGAATCTAAAGGATAAAAAAATCAATTCATGGGATGAGGTTCATTCGAATTACCATCAATTGAGTAGTGAATATATCCAAGATAAGCTTGTACACAGTTTAGCATCCTTGCAAGAGATTACGGAGACAGATTCCACAAATTGGGATTCAGATTTCTGGAATACTCTATTTGATGAAGCATTGGAGACCAAAAGGTGGATATGTGATGAAATCTATAAATCAAGAAGCAAGGATTATCACAATCCATTTAGGTTAATGGTTTATGAATCTGAAGCTGAAATGAATGAAGTTGTTGGGCGACTTGAGGATAATAGTTTTATCAACCAGCAGGCTGCTGAATTTGAAGGATTTCAATCTAAAATAAAAGATTTTAAATCAAGCTTATAAGGTCTGCATTTGATAAAAAAAGAGGCTGTCTAATAAGGTCTCTAAAAAAAAATAACCCCGTCATTAAAAAATGGCGGGGTTTTCTGTTTTTTGTCCTTAAGATTTAGTATCTTAAGGTGCACCCAAAAAACAATATGGCAAACATACAATTCAAAGCTCTTCCATCCAATAGTCCGAGTCTATTTCCTGAAAATATTTTTGATCGTATTCCATTGAACCATCCTGTTCGGTTGGTGAATCAGGTTGTTGATCAGTTGGATCTGGATCATATTATCCGACTTTATAAAGGGGGAGGCACTACTAGTTTCCATCCCCGGATGCTCATCAAAGTGTTGTTCTACGCCTATTTAAGCAATATCTATTCTTGCCGAAAGATTGAACGCGCCTTACAAGAGAACATCTATTTCATGTGGCTTTCTGGCAACAGTACCCCTGATTATCGTACGATCAACTATTTCAGGGGGAAGCGTCTTAAGGGGCAAATACAGGAGTTGTTTGCAAGTATCGTCCGGATGTTACATGAAATGGAGTACGTCAGCCTGAAAGTTCAGTATGTTGATGGTACCAAGATCGAATCTGCAGCTGGTCGTTATACGTTTGTATGGAAGAAATCGGTTGAGAAAAACAAGGTAAAGTTAGAAGCGAACATCGCTTCGGTTCTTGCCGATATTGATGCGCAGATTACCCAAGACCAATCTACATTAGGCAATCAAGAAGTTAGCAAGGCTATCGACAGCACGCAGCTGAAGGAAAAGATCAAAGCGATCAATGCAAAGCTCAAAGTGGCCAATAAGTCTACCGATAAGCAGCTTAAGAAACTCGAAGATGACTACTTGCCACGATTGCAGAAATATGAAGAACAGCTGAAAATACTAGGGGATCGCAATAGTTATAGTAAGACCGATACCGATGCTGTGTTTATGCGCATGAAAGAGGATCACATGAAGAACGGTCAACTCAAACCCGCCTACAATACACAGATCAGTACCGAGGAACAGTTCATCACCCATTACAGTATCCATCAGACTACCGCAGACACGACAACCCTACCGGAACATTTGGAAGGCTTTGAGTCCCGTTACGGAAAACAAAGTGAGTCAATCGTCGCAGATGCCGGATATGGCAGTGAGCAGAACTATGAGTTGTTGGAAGGACAGGATATAACCGCTTTTATCAAGTACAATTACTTCCATATGGAGCAGAAGCGAAAGCATAAGCAGGATCCTTTTTCGGTACAGAACCTATATTACAATGATCAGGAGGATTTTTATGTGTGTCCGGCAGGACAGAAACTAAGCTTTGTCGGACAAACAACCAGGGTCAGTACCAACGGATATGCCGCCCAGGTGAGCTGCTATCAAGCTCAGCGATGTGAGGGCTGTCCGATGCGTGATGGGTGTCATAAAGCACAGGGCAATCGTCTGATTGAAGTCAATCACCGCCTTGCTTGGCTCAAGGCTAAAGCTAGAGAAAGACTACTATCGACACAAGGGCTATACCATCGAAGCAAAAGACCCGTGGAAGTCGAAGCGGTATTTGGACAGATGAAAAGCAACAACAAGTTTACCCGCTTTAGTATGAAAGGACTCGAGAAAGTTACTGTGGAGTTCGGATTGATGGCTATTGCCCATAACCTAAGAAAATGGGCAAAAAAGTGGAAAAACAAAACTTTAATTGGTAAACCTGGTGGCAACAACTCCCTATTTGCGATAAATCAAGCTATCAGCGTGATGAAAAGTACAGAAAATCGACTTGCAGCTTAATATTGTTTATGAAAATATAATTGAGATCAAGAAAGGTATTAAAATAAAAGAAGGTGCCTTTTTAGACACCTTCTTTTTTTATGCTCTTAAAGTTCTTTAATTTTTATACTTCTAAAGGCTACTGCATCTCCATGATCCTGCAATAGGATATGACCTTGTTCAGCCTCACCAAACTTATTCCAATCCTTATACTTACTTCCGGCAACGAGTTTTCTGAAATCATCAGAGCCACGCACGAATTCCAACATTTTGAAACCGTTTAAATAATAGGTAACGTGGTTATCAGGAGTAACTACGATTCTGCCGCGGTTCCATTCACCAATTGCTTTCCTTGGTCTTGGGTTACGGTCGGAAGTAATCAGGTCATAAAGGGAAGCCAAAGTACGATTGCCATCCTTTCCTAATTTAGCATCTGGGTGAAGTTCATCATCCAGGATTTGATATTCTGGACCAATTGCTGAGCCAGCTGTCTTTTCATCCAAGGTAACGAAGTATTTAACTCCAGAGTTTGCTCCAGGAGTCAATTTGAAATCAAAAGCAAGATCAAATGCCTTATATTGTTTATCGGTTATGATGTCACCACCATTCGTGGATTCGGCGCCATCTGATTTTTGAACTTCGATTAAGCCATTTTCAATTTTCCAACCTTTCTCAGGGAATTTATCTCCACGAGCACTATGCCAACCCTGACTGTCTTTTCCATTAAATAATAAGCTATAACCAGCTGCTTTTTCTGCCTCTGACAGATCGTTGGACTTTGTATTTACGATATAAATATCCTGAGGAAATTCTTGAGGTTTTAAGTTACTGGTTTGGATCTTAATATTTTTAAAATAAACTTTTTTACCATCCAATGAGTCAGGGATGCTATGTACTTGAAGGGCTATAAATCCAGAATCATCCAAACTATCAATTACAAAAGCAGCTGGCACACCATTGACCCAAGTTTTTGTTACATTACCAATGGCCTCAATACGAAAATGATTAAATTCATTGGGCTTGAAGGCAGTTTTTGCTGCAGGGTTCAATTCCAAAGGATATAACCACTCGCGACGACCTTCATCATATATTCCACCAGTCCAAGCTCTGTTCGTAGGGTCAATATCAAGTTGTCTTCCATAAACTCTACCGCTACCATTATTTGCTGTTGAATCAAAATGGCTCCGGGTTTGAATTCCAGAGTTGGTCGTACTTCCTTCTAATTTTACATCCAATTCTAAAATAAAGTCACCATATTCTTTTTCAGTCACCAAAAAGGAGTTGGGTGTACCTTTGGTCATTACACCAACGATCGCATCATCTTCAACATGATAGTCTGCTTTTCCAGCTAAACTTTTCCAGCCACTGAGGTCTTTGCCATTGAATAAATTTTCCCAGCCGTCCTCTGTCTTTTTTTCTTGCTGACATGAAATGTTCAAGGAAGTCAGTAAAAGTAGACTGAGACTGCTGCTGAATATAGATTTCAAATAGGTTTTTCTCATCATTTATGTGTTTTGTGTAACAGGTTTATAGTTTATTAACCAATAAGGTCTCTTAAATTAGGTTTTTTTTTTATTTTTAAGCTAATCATTCATGTAACATTCATAAACCTAAACATATTACAGATGAATCATTATTTTTCTCGAAGGAGTTTTTTAAAGAAATCCATAATTGCTGGAGGAGCCTTGACTTTGGCTAGTAGTCCATTAGGCAGTATTGTAATGGCAAAACCTAATGAGCGAGTTAACTTAGCTGCAATTGGGATAGGTTTTAGAGGGGGAGAGATCCTTATGGAACTTCATAAAACCGGGTTATGTAATATCGTTGCATTATGTGATGTGGATATGGGTGCAAAACATACGGAAGCTGCAATCAAGCAATTTCCAGATGTTCCGAGATTCCAGGATTTCAGACAAATGTTTGATAAGATGGGGAATCAAATCGATGCGGTAACTGTAGGTGTACCAGATTTTTCTCATTTCCCAATTACCATGATGGCATTGGATCTTGGAAAGCATGTTTATGTAGAGAAGCCAATGGCTCGTACTTTTTTAGAAGTGGAGTTGATGATGGAAAAGGCTCGGAAAAATCCAAAATTGGCTACTCAAATGGGTAATCAAGGACATTCTGAAGCTAACTATTTTCAATTTAAGGCATGGACTGAGGCAGGTATCATTAAAGATGTAACTCAGATTGTAGGCCATATGAATATGCCACGTAGATGGCATGGCTGGGATGTAAATATGAAGAACTTCCCACCTGCAGAAGCAATTCCTAGTACGATGGATTGGGATTTATGGCAAATGCAAACATTGGGACACAACTATAACAAGGATTTTGTGAATGGACAGTGGAGATGTTGGTTTGATTTTGGAATGGGAGCATTAGGAGATTGGGGAGCCCATATCTTGGATACATCCCATGAGTTCCTGAAATTAGGATTACCTACGGAAGTAGGAGCAGAGATGTTAGAAGGACATAATTCTTTCTTCTTCCCAATGTCTTCTACCTTGAAATTTAGCTTTCCAAAACGCAAGGGAATGCCTGCATTAGATATTATGTGGTATGATGGTATTAATAATCTTCCTCCAATTCCAGAGGGCTATGGAGTTTCAGGATTGGATCCCAATATTCCACCGCCAAGCACAGGAAATCTAGAACCTGCAAAATTAAATCCAGGAAAAATTATTTATGGTAAGGATCTTACCTTCAAAGGTGGTTCACATGCCAGTACATTGTCGATTATTCCAGAGTCTAAAGCAAAAGATTTGGCGAATAAACTACCGGAAGTACCTAATACTCCTTCTAATCACTTTGCCAACTTCTTAAAAGCTTGTAAAGGGGAAGAAAAGACTCGTTCTTCATTCGATATTGCAGGACCTTTGAGTCAAGTATTCTGTTTAGGTGTGATAGCACAGCGATTAAATGGAAAATTTAAGTTCGATCCTGTGAAAAAAGAAATTACAAATGATAAATTTGCTAATGCACTATTAATCGGACCACCGCCAAGACAAGGTTTCGAACAATATTATAAAGTTTAAAAAAATCAATCAAAAATAATTAAAGATGATCAAACAATTTGTTTACGGTTTAGCTATCTCAAGTATCCTTGGATTGGGCTTGACTTCATGTCAAAATGGTACACAGGAAAAAGCAGACAACCAAGAGAAAAAAGAAGAGGTGGAACATAATCCTGCATCACAAACTATTCCTGAGGAATCCAAAGAGCTTTTGGGTCGCTGGGATCTTAATGTAGACAAGAATGGAAAACAAGTACCTTCTTGGATTGAAATCAAATTATCTGGTTTTACTACTTTGGTAGGCTATTGGGTTGGCGATTCTGGAAGTAGCAGACCTATTTCACATATTAAATTGCAAGACGGTAAATTCTCTTTTGCTATTCCACCACAATGGGAAGGTGGCGAAGGAGATGTTGTAATTGAAGGTGAATTAGCAGGTGCAGATCTAAAAGGTACGATCACCAATAACAATGGTGAGAAATATACATTTACAGGAACTAAAGCTCCATATTTGAATAGAACTGCTGCTCCTAAATGGGGAACGCCAGTTGAATTATTCAATGGTAAAGACCTAACGGGTTGGAAGCCTTCTAATGATAAAAACAAATGGGTGGTTAAAGATGGAATCTTAACAAATGAAGAAGCTGGTGCTAACTTAATCACTGAAAAATCTTTTGAAGACTTCAAACTTAACCTGGAATTCAAATATCCTGAAGGAAGTAACTCGGGAGTTTACTTAAGAGGACGTTATGAGGTACAAATCGAAGATTCCCCTAAAGATAGACACCCAGGCAACCTTTATTTTGGAGCAATCTACGGTTTCTTGACACCTAATGCCATGGTTACAAACGGACCTAATGAGTGGAATAATATGGAGATTACTTTGGTTGGACGTTTAGTAACAGTTGCTATCAATGGTCAAACTGTTATTAATCAACAAGAAATCCCAGGAATCACTGGTGGTGCTTTGGATTCTAAAGAAGGAGAACCAGGACCATTGTATATTCAAGGTGATCATGGGCCAATTGAATTTAGAAAAATTACCATTACTGAGGCTCAAAAATAATTTTGAGAACATGGATTTGTATAAATCCCATTTAGGGTTTACAATCCAATAAGCTAAAAAGGCTGCTAATTTTAGTAGCCTTTTTTGTTTTAGTCATGCACTAATTCATTTAACTTTTAAAATATGCTATTGAAAATCAATTGATTAAAACAGTATTTCTCTTCATTTGTTATTTAATATATTGCATGTAAACAATCGATAAAATATGATGATGAAATATTTCCTGATAAATTTAATATTTGCTATTTCCCTTACTTTCAATGTTATGTCGCAAACTAAAAGTCCCCATTTAGAGCTGGTTGCATCTTTTGGAAAATCACAACCCATTGGTGTTTCCGTTTCTTCTGATAATAGAGTTTTTGTTTCTTTCCCTCATAAAGAGCCATATTTATATGGTTTAGCAGAAATTGTAAAGGGTGAGCGGAAGGCTTTTCCAGATAATAAATGGAATGCTACCTCGGGGGATTTTGAAAAACACTTTGTCAATGTCCAAGATATCTATGTTGATACCAATGATCAACTGTGGGTATTGGATTCGAAACCTGCATCAGCTGGATCTATTTTTGGGAAGGATGGGAATAATACCTCTCAAGGACAATTCAAGCTTGTTCAAATAGATTTGAAGAGTAACCAGGTAAAAAAAGTCTTTACTTTTGAAGATTTAGATAAAGACAAATCCGGCTTGAATGATGTCCGTGTGGATACTGATAAACAGTTAGCTTATCTTTCAGATCCTGGCCAAGCCTCCATAATTGTGTTAGATCTGAAAACTGGTAATACGAGAAAAGTATTAAGCAATACTCCTTTTACTGTAGCCAATCCAAATATTATTTTATCCTATAATGGACATGAAATGAAGGATAAGGATGGTAATCCTTTTAAATCTAATGTGAATGGTATTGCTTTGACCAAGGATAATAAATGGTTCTATTTTAAACCTATTAGTGCCTTGAATCTTTATAGAATTGAAACTAAATACTTGGCTGATTCTAGTATAAATGAAAATGATTTGTTAGCAAAAGTGGAAGATCTTGGGGAAGTAGGAGTGACACACGGTTTGGTTGCTGATAAGGTAGGGAATGTTTATTTAACAACCTCCTTGGATTATTCCATTAGACGAATAACTCCAGAAGGGAAATTAGAAATGCTGGTACAGGATTCTAGATTGCTATGGCCTGATTCCCTTGGTGTAGGTTCAGATGGATATTTGTATTTTTCTTGTGCTCAAATGCAGTTATTGCCGACATGGAATAATGGGAAGGATCAGGTTCAATATCCCTACGAGGTTTATCGAATCAAAGTCTTATAAGCCAATTACCACGACTACAATATCTTCATTGGAATAAGAAGGGTAAAAGTGGCTAATAGCATTGGATTGTTTATAGACTTTTAATTCCTCATAGATGGCATTCCTTAGTGCGCCTTTACCTTTTCCATGAATAAATTTTATTTCCGGATAATCCCAATAAATGGCAGCATCTAGTTGTTCCCTGAGGTAATCAATTGTTTCCATGAGCAATTCATCCAACTCATAATTATCCAAGTCGGCGAGAAAAGCCTCGGCATGTAAATCGACCGTCTTTTTGGGTTTGGGAAGAGAACGCATGAAAGAAGATATTAATTGATGCTTCTGCCAATTAGATTAGGAAGTAATGCTTTCGCCTCATCGATTTTTTGTTCCTGTAGCAATGTGATATAAGGTTCTAGTTTTTTATAAGTCGCAGAATTTGGAGCAAAATCTTTTAAATAAGTATAAGCTTCCTGAAAATATGGTGAAATTTGTTGGCTTTCAATGGCTGGGGTATTATCCATTCCAATCGTAAGGGTTGTGAAGTATTTCTCGTATTCCTTTTGGGCTTTTTCTCCGGCTACTGAACCTTTGGTCTTATTTGCAAAATCTTCATACCAAACGGTTCTTTGTACCAATGACTGGAAAGGAATTGCAATTGCAGCATCATCTGCATAACCTTCCATATTATCTCTTCCAATTTGTTGTAATAATATCTCAAGATCCGATGAGATATATGGATAGAAATTATCTTGAAAATACAATGGATTAGGTTCTAGGTCAAACATACCTTCAGTTTCACGAACTCTAAAGCCATTACGATTAATTTTATCATAGGCTTTTTCAAGGTCTGAAGGAACTGCAGCCTTTCCTCCATCGAATTCAATATTTACTAAGGGTCTGTAGTTTATTTCTTCATCAAATGCGGAACGATTTCCATACATGGATACTTTATCGATATAATCCATAAGTAAAGCGACTGCTTTATCATTTTCAGGATTTTCTTTGTTTTCGAAGAGCTCCTTGAATTTAGTGGTTGCTTTGCCTACGCTTTCGATGTCAGTAGAATCCAAGGCAAGGATATAATCTTCCAATGCTTCCACCTTTGTTAAATTATATTCTTCAGGGTTTTCTACACTTGTTGTATCATTGCCTTTTTCCTCTTTTGTATTCGAAACACAGGCAGTCAGAAAAAGGGATAAGATTAAGCAATTTCTAAAAAGTTTCGTCATAATTGTTTTGGAAATTATGTTTAAAGCTTGTTTCATTCTTGTTCAAATATCGTATTTTATTCCTATTTAATAGTATAAACGTTGAAATGGGGGTTATTGTGTCGTAGAAAAAGTAATTTATTCTCATAATAATCAATATGTTAATTTAATGTTTCGATTACTATTTGGAAGATTGTATGGAAAGGTTGTATATTTGTGCCACACAAGAAAAAGGTGATACCTTCTCGGGGTGTAGCGTAGCCCGGTATCGCGCCACATTTGGGATGTGGAGGTCGTAGGTTCGAATCCTGCCACCCCGACAACACTTACACTAAGTAAGGTCAAAAACCCTCAAATTCTATGAATTTGAGGGTTTTTTGTTTTATATTATATCAGGAAACCCCAATAAATATCAATCTAAATGTGAGTTAAACGGTGAGTCTTTTTAAGTTTTATATTTACTCACCGGATAGCTTATAAATAATTGTAAATCATTTATTTACAACATTTATTTTGATGCTATTTATTATTGTTTGACTTCTTTACTGCATCATATCCAATAGTTGGATTGAGAGAACTGCACTAAAGTGTATCAGTTGAACATAAAATAAATGGATATGAAGAGTAAAAACACTTTTGGGATTCAATTCCTGTTACGGTTGCCCAAGAACAAGAAAGACGAAATGGCCACTGTTTATGCAAGGATTACAGTAAACGGCCGTAGAACTGAAATTTCCCTAAAAAGCAAAGTATCGATCAACAATTGGGACGAAGTAAAAGGAAGAGCAAAAGGAAAACGCCAAGAAATCGTAAAGCTGAACAGCCACATGGAGCAGGTACGCTCCCTTATTTTCGATTGTTATCACCAGTTGGTGCAGCAAAATAAAACCGTTACCATTGAAGCGGTTAAATCTGTCTACCTAGGCGAGGACATAGAGGAAACAATGACTCTTCTAAAGCTAGTGGAATACCATAAACAAGTGGCAGTAAGTAAACTTGCCCCCGGTACCATGAAAAATTATTATACCACCGAAACCTATATTCAAAAATTTATAAAACAAAAATATGGAAAAAAAGACATACCGTTGGATGAACTGAACTATCGGTTCATTTTGGATTTTGAAAACTTCCTTAATGACTACAAACCTAAAGATCATCATAAGCCCATAAATAATAATGGGGTGATGAAACATATGGAACGTTTGCGGAAGATGGTCAATTTGGCTGTTACGATGGATTGGCTGGTTAGGGATCCATTTGCCAAATACAAACTTCGGTTTGAAAAGGTAGAAAGAGGCCATTTGTCAAAAGAGGAGCTAACTGTTTTGCTTAATAAATCCTTTTCAATAGAGCGTCTGCAATCCGTGTCGGACATGTTCATTTTTAGTTGCTATACAGGTCTTGCTTACATCGACATTTTTAACCTGACCCCCGAAAATATTTCAAAAGGAATCGACGGAAAAGATTGGTTGACGACAAAAAGACAAAAGACCGATACAACGGTTCGAGTTCCTTTGCTGCCCGAGGCTTCAGATCTTCTTAAGAAGTACAGAGGGCATCCGGTAGCTGAGGCGAATGGAACGATCTTCCCTGTCATATCCAACCAGCGAATGAACGGTTATTTAAAAGAGATCGCAGAAATTTGCGGCATCAATAAAAATTTAACGTTCCATCTCGCAAGGCATACTTTTGCTACAACGGTGACATTAAGCAATGGTGTGCCAATTGAATCGGTGAGTAAAATGCTTGGCCATACATCTATACGTACCACCCAAATTTATGCTAAGGTGTTGGAACATAAGCTAAGTGAGGATATGCACAAGTTAGAGGTTAGAATGGCTTCCCAGGATTAGATACTTCTAGATCATTATTGAAATGAAACGAGGTAAGGTTGTAATTTTAATGGATGCAATACTATATGTGTGCCTTTGGACGCCAAATGCAACCACTGACTGCCATGTTGATCAAATTCGTAGATACTTTTGGTTCATTTGTATCCGTAAAGACAGAAAAGACCATAAATCAATTCTGTTCTAGAGGAGAGAATTTAGAAACATTAAAAAGCAGCGCAAATGAAAGTAGAACTTATCACTAAAGAAGACTTAGATAGCTTTAAAAAGGAACTTCTTGAAGAAATCAGGAGAAATAGACCACATCCGAGAAAAGCCGAAAAGGAGCCTCGGGAATGGCTCAAGAGTTACGAGATCCGAGAATTATTGGGGATTTCAGCGGGGACACTCCAAAACCTTCGGCTAAACGGAACGTTACCGTTCACGAAAATCGGTGGATTGATGTATTATCGGTATGAAGATATCCGGAAACTAATGGATGGTGTTGATGGGAGTTAGGGATTAAAATATTAAAAAATAAATGATATCAAGCAGGATTTGACGATCCTGCTTTTTTTTTGCCGGTACTTTTTGCAGCCAAAGCACATTTACCTCCCATAGCAATATCCTCGCAGTAAAAGAGCTTTCCGGCTATTTCTGAAACAGAAATTTTTAAAAAAAACCTCTCCGCTATTCCCATTTTCAGATATTTTTAAAATCCCTGTTCTGTGGTTTTGAGAACCACACCTTAAGAAAACATTTATCAATCCGACGAATTGGAAGTATTATTTCAATTCAAAACAGACCATTTTCTAATGCAATTTTCTCGGCTTCCACATTTCTTTTATTCAAAGAAGCCTGTATGCACTATTGTCCCATTTCAAGAGCAAAGGTATTTCCGTGTTCTTAACACCGCCAAAAGGTCAAGCAAGTTTGAAAAAAAATCTCCACCCGCTGGGTAGTATTTATTTTTCAAAACCTTGTGTCGGCTAAACACGAACCTTTTATGCTCGTGAAACGAAACATAGCATACTCCGGCTCTTTGGACGAATAAAAAAAATGTCAGTTATGAAAATTATAAGCATTAAAAATGGTAATGAAACGAAACAGCACCTCCTCTCATTACCGAATAAATCAGAAAAATTAAATCAAATATCAATCACTAAAAATCAGCGAAAATGAACATCACAGGCAGACTGACAAGAAATGCGGAAGTACGCACATTGTCGAACGAAAAACAGGTGGTAAACTTTTCAGTAGCGGTAAACGACAGCTACCGTAACAAACAGGGCGAACGAGTAGAGCAAACCACCTACTTCGATTGTGCCTACTGGATAACTCCAAACGTGGCAAGGCTACTGACAAAAGGCACTTTGGTAGAACTCACAGGGCGTGTAAGTCCGAGAGCGTGGGTAAACAAAGACGGAGAACCAAGAGCAGGACTTAATTTCCATACCTCACAAATCAAATTGCACGGAGGTAGCAATAGAGCCGAAACCGTACAGGTTACTGCAAAAGCAGAAAACAACAGCATTGCAGGAATATCAACCGAGGACGACCTCCCATTTTAACAACGAATATTCAATCGTTTTTCAACATCAAAATTTTAGCATTATGGCACATAACATCAATTACAACGAGAAAACAGGACGTTATTCATTCTTTAGCGTTCAGCAAAAAGCGTGGCACGGTCTGGGGCAAATCGTAGAGCAGTACCCCACAAGCGAGGAAGCTATCCGACACGCAGGGTTAGATTACGAGGTAGTCAAATCCCCTCTGTTTACCAAAGGTTCGGGCATTACCGAAACCGCAGACGGTATCGAGATAGGCAGTAACGAACTGGAAGTACCTAACTGTTTCGCCAACATACGCACCGATAACAATGCCGTATTGGGCGTAGTGGGTAAAGATTACCACATCGTACAAAACCGTGAAGCGTTCAGTTTCTTTGATGCTATCGTAGGAGGTGGCGAGGGTATTCTGTACGAAACCGCAGGGGCATTGGGCAAAGGCGAACGCATTTTTATCACAGCCAAATTGCCCGACTATATCCGTGTAGGCAATGGCGATGATGTTACGGAAAAATACATCTTCCTTACCACAAGCCACGACGGAAGCGGAAGTATTACCGCAGCGTTTACGCCTATCCGTATCGTTTGCCAAAACACCCTTAACGCTTCATTGCGGAATATGACCAATGTAGTCCGTATCAAGCACACATCGGGAGCAAAACAGCGTATCGAGAATGCACATAGGATAATGGGGTTAGCCAACACATTGAGCGACCAGCTACAGGGTATTTTCAATGACTGGACAACGATAAGGGCAACAGACCAAGAGGTCAGAAAGCTAATCCAATTGGCACTATGCCCGAACAAAGAAACCCTTGAGCTCATCAAAAAAGGTGCTGAAGACGAAATATCAACAATGTTTAAAAATGCCGTGAACGATGCGTTTGCCTATGCAATGACGAGTGATACGCAACAAATGGACACTACAAAAGGCACATTGTTCGGAGCATACAATGCTGTTACAGGCTACTTCCAAAATGTACGCAATTACAGGGATGACGAAGCCAAGTTACAGAGTATTGTATTGGGTGGAACGGCTCAAATGAAAGGACAAAAAGCATTTGACCTATGTACAGCCTTTGCGACAGACGGTGCGGAAATCCTAAACCTCAATTAGATAATCACAGGCTACCGCCACAATCGGTGGTAGCCTGTTAAAAATAAGTTTTATGAAAGCGATAACAATAGAGGAAGCCAAAAATTTGGCGAGAGCCAAGAGCCTTGAAAAGAAGCACAAAGGCGAAAGCGTATTTATCATTTACTGCAATCGTACAGAGCATTTCTATATAGACACGAACGGTTTAGTACGCCTTTGGGAAAAATTACACGGCTACTATGTAAATGGGGTTTATGCCACCGAAGATTAACGCATAACATTCAAAAGCAGTTACAATGGAAACGAACGCCATAGCGATAAAATTTGTCAGCCACGAAGTACCCGAATTGGAAACGCTGAAAACCTCAAAGGTCTATCAGCTAAGGGAAAAACTGAACAAGGGCGAGAAGCTAAGCCGAGCCGAGAAAAATTGGATTGCGGAAGCGGTAAACCGAAACGCCTTTTTTAACGGGGCAGTTCCCCTAATGGGTTATCGGTTTGGGTTTGATGATATTCTAAAAACCTATGTAGTGAAGCAGTACGACAGTTGGCAGGAATACAGCGCACCCGACAAAACGAGCCTACGGAGTATAATCTATGGCAGGATTGACCAAATAGCAGAAATCAGTCATTAACACTTAAAGCAATCAAAGATGGAAACAACAGATAGAATTACCAAAGAAACAGACCTTGAAAAGTTTTGCAGGGAGCGATTTAAGCACTTGACCAATGCACAGCTTGTGGCAAGGGTAAACGGTCTTCCCGATTTTGGTTGGGATGATGAGGGCGTGGAACTGCGAAGAAGGCATAGGGTATCAAACGGTGCGTTTGACTATGCCTTTAATCATAACACGATGGTAATCCTAAAAGACGATTAATGATGTACGTAACAGATTTAAACGGTTGCCAAATCGAAGTAACGGATTTAAAGGAAGCCATAAAAATAGCAGGGCGGTACAAAGAATACCGCCACGAGGACGAGCGTTTTTCCGAGTTCGACAAGAGGCAAAAAGCCTATTGGGCGGATATGTACGAGAAACTTACAGCCATCAAAGAACAAGTAACAACACATTAAAACTCACAGCAATGAACACAAATTTTTTCAATCAAGTACAGCAGTTGGATTTTACAGGAATATTGCAACTGAACATTTCTAAGGGGATAGAAAACAAACTAATCGTAACAGTATTGCTCAACAATGAGCAATGCGGAGATAGTGCGAAAAACCTCATTCCCCCATTGATTTTTAACGCCACTTCGCAGGAGTTTGACGAGGGATTTTTTGAGCAGATAAACGCACCAATTAAAGCCATATCGGGTTTAATGGTGGATATGGAAGCCTTTATGAAGCAAATGGAAACCGTCAAACTGCAATCCGAAATGGAGAAGCAGAAAACCGAGAAAGCCAAAAAGGAAAAAGAAACCAAAGACAAGAAGTACAAAGACGGTATGGCAAAGGTGGACGAGTTGGAGAAAGAGGGCAAGTTCCGTGAAGCGTGGATGAAAGTACCCGACATTACGGAGTTTCCCGAAAAAGCGGACGAGATACGCAAACGCAAAACGTCATTGTCCGACAAGTTCGGGACACCGAGCCTTTTTGGTGGAGTAACGGAGGAGCAACCCGAACCGCCAAAAACGGAGGAGGTTGCTACCTATTGCCCAATAAATACAACAAACGAAGAAGTAGAATATTAACAATTAAAAACGAACATTATGTTATTAGCAACAGTATTACCGAGAATTTTCATACTCAAAGATAAAGGACAGGATATTCCATTGACTGACCCCGAACCACGTTGGAGCGTGGAAGCCGTAATGAATTTCTATGCAAATTCTTATCCGATACTGACCACTGCCAAAGTATCTGCCCCTGTTATCCGTGACGATACAATACAGTACCGATTTGAGAGTGTAATGGGAACGAAAGGTTAAATCAAAAATCAAAAAAAATGAATTATGCAACGCAATATCATATCGGGCATCATCAAAACCCTACAGCAACCGAAACAGAAGACTTTGCACAAACAGTTGGGCGAGTTCGCAGATTGGATGCAAAGACCAAAGAACGCAGACGAAATAAGAAAAGACAAAATGAAATCGGTACCGATAACGGTACTACCAATGGTTTTCTAAAATGCTCATTTCTGCCTAAACTGCAAGAAGCACAAACCGTACAGGCTTGTGGAAAATCGGAAAAGACGGAAAGGGATTTTTATCAGTCCCTTTCCAAATTGGCAGGGCATTACGGTATACAACCTATGCAGTCCAGGCAGTACGGCTATCCCTACAATATCGCTTTAGCTTTGGATTCCACAGAGGAACAGTTAAGAAAGAAGTTTCGTGATTGGGAAGAACTCCGTTTGATACAGGATAGTAAGAAAACGTATTTCGTAAGTGAAGAACGGTACAGTACAGGTGCAACCCTGTATTACATTCCCGTAGTGCCATTGTACCGACTATCTAAGCATCCCAATCGCAAGCAAGCCGTACAGCTATTGCAATCCGTGTGTGCGTACCTATACCACATTGCAGATGTTCCTTACTATCGACAGGAAAACAGTTATCTGTATTGGATGTATGAAATGGTAACAGAGTGGATTGTAAGCGATGACGAGAATGAGGACACGACAACGTATTTAAGCGAGATTAGGCAATCAGAACAGATAGGCGAACGTATGGAGCAGAAAATTTACAACAAGCACAATTTGAGCCGATTTGCAGTCCGTTTAAACTCCTTTAAAATCAAAGACAGCTTTGACCAAGATTGCTACAAACTGGCAAGTGAAGCCTTTGCCTTGTATGAACAATACCCGAATGCTACCATAAACCGTAATGCCCTGCCAAGCGGAGAAGCAAGCGAAGAAGATATGGAAAATAGTATAGGTGTGGAAAAGTACGTTTCGTTCTGTGCCGATGCAAAAGGTATTTTGTTTCAAACACTTTTTGAGAGCGTGAACACCGAGTTGCAAGAATACGGACAAATGGAAGAACCCACCATTGTGAAAAGGTTTGATGGTAGTGATATTACTGCAAATACCCTTGAATTTGAAAACCGTGTTTTTGCCTTAATTGAGGAATTGATATACATACTGAATAACTTTTAGATACTCTAAAATGAAAGATATAACACAAAACTTTGGAACGCTTTACCACCCTTTATCGGCTTTGGTTTTTTACCAAACCAAAGGAAGTAATAGAACCACCTATGTAGAGCATTTTGATATGGATAGGAACGGTAATCCAATCAACGCCCATCCTTTGACCGAGAGAGAAGCTAAAGAATTGGCAAAAGCACTCAATACGGAAAAGGAAAAGAGCAAGGCATTTTTAAAATCTAACGGCATTCTGCCTACCAACGTCCTGCACATTAATCCGAGTGAAAACGGTACGGTACTTTGGTACACCAAAGCACGAAAAGTCAAAATGTTCTTTACTGAAAGTCTTGAAATACCAAACGGTACGGCGAAAGTACCTGCAATGCTTTGGTATGCAAGCAAACAGAGCCTTATTGTTTTCGCCCTAGAAAAAGACCGAAGACCTACCGAGAATACCGTATTATTTCACGCACCATTTTTCAATATTTACGAGGACGGACACGTATGTATGGGAACTGTAGATATCAATATCAAAAATTCTGCTTCGGTTGAAGAATTTATGCAAGCGTGGGAAAGCTACTTTTTTAACAGCTATTTCAGTCACTTGGTAAACGAACACAACCCCATAAAAGGAAATTGTGTAAGCCTTTGGAAAGACCTCATCGGCACAGACAAAGCCTTTCCTAAAGATATATTGAAAAAGACAAACAAGACCATAAAAACGATATTGTAATGAGCAAAGAAATTTTAAAAGTCCATTTTACGGACAGCGATTTGATAAATCCTACCAATCCCATAACGGTAAACGTAATCGGTGCAGGTGGTACAGGCTCAAAAGTAATGACTGCCTTGCTTGAGATGAACCACAGCCTAAACGAGTTAGGACACGCAGGGTTGTTTATTCGTCTTTGGGATGATGATGTAATTACCCAAGCCAATTTAGGAAGACAGCGTTTTGCAGAAAGTGAGGTCGGTTTGTACAAATCTGTTGCTATCATTAACCGTATAAATCGCTTCTCAGGTACGAACTGGAAAGCGGAAGCAAGGAAATTTGAAAAAGACAATAGCGACAGTTTCCCCGAAAATGCAGGAGGAAGTATTTATATTTCCTGTGTGGATAGCGTAAAAGCAAGATTTGAAATTGCGGAAATATTAAGTGAATTGAGCAATGGAAGACCCTATTCCAACCGCCCACGTTATTGGTTGGACTTCGGCAACAGTCAACATACAGGACAAGTTTTACTATCTACCATAGGAAAAATTCGCCAACCCAATTCAGAGAAATATGAAACGGTGGCAAGCCTGCCAATGGTTACGGATGAATTTGGCGAACTGCTTAAACAATCCGAACTGGAAGACGATACACCGAGCTGTTCCCTTGCCGAAGCGTTGGAAAAGCAGGACTTGTATATCAATTCCTCATTGGTTCAGATGGGTTGTTCACTGTTATGGGGTATGTTTAAAAATGGTTTGACACCATACAGGGGATTTTTTCACAACCTGAAAGATTTCCGAACCCATCCTATAAAAGTCGCCTGATTGGAAAATCGGGCGGCAAAAAGACACTCCCTCCCGATGGTCGGGACAGTCTTTTTGCATAAATCGGAGCAACCTCTTTGGCAAAATGGGATGCCTACCCACCATTCATTCCGGCACATTTTACCAAACAGGTTGCGACATTATTTGAGGGATGTTCATTATCCCTTTTGTTGTTTTAGGGAACTTCTTTTCTTGCCACATTGGCGACCAAAGAAAAGAAGCAAAAGAACGCCGCATTATTTACCGCCACACAGTTATTAATTTTATCAGATAATTACCTTGAAGAGCCACAATAACTGGTTAATAATATATTGCCTGCTCAATGCGATTAATAGTTAAAGGAATAACGTATATTTGACATTATTTGTCAAGTAGAATATTTCAAATACACAAAATGGATTATAAAAAAACAGTTGGAGAAATATTACGTGCTAAACGAGAGGAGAAAGGGCTTCTCTTAAGGCAAGTTGCTGCTTTGCTCGAAATGGATACAGCAATTCTGAGTAAAATTGAAAGAGGGCAAAGAAATATCAATAAGGAACAGGTTTTTAAACTCGCAGATATTTTGGGCATAGAACGAGAAGAATTACTTATTCAATACCTCAGTGAGAAAATTGCAATTGAGCTAAAAGACGAATCGTTGGCGGATAAAACTCTTAGAGTTGCCGAAAAGAAGATAAAGTATATGTCACAAACTAAATAATAAACCTCGAAATATTTCAAAAATTGAACAGGATTGAATACATCAACAAGATCACTACTTGTGCAGCGAGATTTGTCCACGAAGTGGAAGGGTTTAATGCAATAGGAAATTATCATATTAATATCCATGCAGAGAATTTTTTGGTACCGTTATTAAATGAGGTTTTCGGGTTGGAACTTGAAAATCTTAATTCTACAAAAAAGAAAAATTTTCCAGCAATTGATCTGGCCGACTTTAAGAATAGGGTGGCTTTTCAAATTACGTCAACATCTTCTCTTGATAAAATTAGGACTACGCTCGAAACATTCTCAAAGTATGACCTACAAAATGAGTTTGATGTACTCTACTTATATATTCTCACAGAAAAGAAGCCGCAATACAATGATGCAAAACTGAAAGATGTAATACCCGATATTTTTGGGTTTGAGTCAAGTGACCATATTATAGACAAGGACGTTATTCTTCAGAAAATAAATGCTATAAGCTCAACGCCCAAAATTCAAGCGATTTCTAAATTATACGAGCATGAGTTTTCGGATATACAGATTGAACAGCGCCAGCTTAAGTTCGAAAATGGATACTTGAATAACGAGCCAGAAGATATTTCGCCTAACATGGTTAAAATATCATTTCCGAAGGTTTTGTATAAGGCAGAATTGTTTATTAATGAAGAAGCTATCCTCGAAAATCTAAACGATTATTTGGAGAGTATTGGAAAAAGGAAAGTGAAAAAGTTGAAGCCAAACACACTGGTCAAAAAGGCTTTAAAACAAAATAAAGTATATTTTGAAGACTGGATTTTACATGAAAAGTGTATTTATACTTTTCGGGATTTATCTAAAAACAACGAACCATTGAGAAAAATTATAGATGCTGGCACAATAACTACTTTGGATTGTAAAGACTTCTACGAACAAGATGAAGCGAGTAACAAAGTATTCAAAAACCTTTTAAGAAAATCTCTGATCCAACTTTGCTATTATAAAGGAATAGAATTCTTCCCGCCAAGAGGAATTTTCAGATTTGCCAATTCAAGACCTCCTAAAGCAAAGCAAATTAGATGGAAGGGTAAAAAAGAGTCTACCAAGACAGTAATATTCGAAATGACAAATAAGAAGGAGGGGCACATAATCTGTTATAGACACTTAGCATTCAAAGCATCTTTTTTAAATTTTGAAATAGATTGGTATTTGGTCATAAATCCAACATGGAGCTTTACAAATCCGGGTGGATATAGGGAAAGTCGATTTGAATCAGCATATATGGCAGGAATAAAACGACTTGAGAATAACAATTCTGTTTACAATTACTTTAGATTCTTTGCGTACTACTTATCTTATACGGACCTGTTTGTTACTGAATATCCATACCTGCAGACCTCGAAAAATGAGCCATTAAGTTTATCTCCCAGCCTAGATGAACAAAAATGGATACCCGTTAAAATCGTTGAAGAAACATCTGAGTTTACTCCAACGGAAATAAGCCTTGATAACGAATTAACCAACTCAATTTTTTCTGATCAATGAAATTAAGATATATAGAAGAACCATCATTACAATTTGGCTTAGGACATCAGATTTGTCCTAAAAGTGGCATTTACAATTTTAATCCATTTGATATTGATCAAGTTAGACCTGAAAAAATCACCATTGGAGTAGTTGGAAAATCTGACAGTGTTGATGCAGTTTTAGAATGGATAGAATCATGCAAAACCCATATTGATGGAAAACAAAGTAAAACCCCACATCCCAACCTTTTTCTAAATTTTTGCGGTTTCAATAAAAGTATAGGCTTTAAGTGCGAGATCAATTATGATGATACATACCTAAGAAAGTTAAATAACTCTGATTTAGAGAAAATCGTCAAGAAAAGCAACTCCCTGGAAACGATAATTGCAGAAATTACAGAACTCTATTTAGCTGAAATCAAATTCTTATCTAAAAACAAAAAACCAGATGTAATTCTTTGCGCTTTGCCTGAAAATTTAATGAAACATATTACCGAAGCTAAGGCAAAAGCTTCTGGTGAAGATGAAGAAGAAACTGAAGTTCATGAACGTGATTTTGATGAAGATGAGGTTTCTTCAAAAGAACAGAATTTCAGGAGAAATCTTAAAGCAAAGGCAATGCAATATAATGTGCCTATCCAAATCATTAGGGATAGAGTTGCAAAACCAACCAAAGAGATGCAAGATCCTGCAACGGTTGCTTGGAATTTTTTTACAGCATTATACTATAAAGCTTCAGGAACGCCTTGGGCATTGATCAGAAAAGACACTGCTGAAACTACTTGTTATGCCGGTATAAGCTTCTTTAAAAGTAGAGATAGAAGCTCAACACAAACAAGTATTGCCCAAATATTTAATGAGTTAGGGAAAGGTGTCATTTTAAGAGGTGAGGAAATTACTTTGAAAAAAAACGATAGAACACCACATCTAAGTGAAGAACAAGCATTCAATCTTCTAAAGCAGTCCCTAACTGAATATTATGAAGCCGTAAAAATTTTTCCGAAAAGACTAGTAATCCATAAGACCTCTAACTTCAGTGAAGATGAAGTTTACGGGTTTACCCAAGCAGCTCGTGATTTGCATATAAATCAAGTTGACTTAGTTTCTATACAAACATCTGATTTAAGATTATACAGGAATGGCAATTATCCGCCGATGAGGGGAACACATTTCGCTATGAGTTATAAACACCACTTGCTATATACAAGAGGATCTGTGCCGTACTACGAAACGTATCCAGGTAGATATATCCCTCGAGCCATTGAAATAAAATTAGCACAACATGATGAATCTCCAAACATCATTTGCGATGAAATCCTTGCATTAACCAAAATGAATTGGAATAATACACAATTTGATAGGCAGATGCCTATTACAATTGAATGTGCGAGAAATGTTGGAGAAATATTAAAATATTTGAACCAAGAAGATAGTATGCAGCTTAAATACAGCTTTTATATGTAGAGACTATGGAGAAAGCCGAAAAAATAAAACAATTACTATCCAACCAATTTGAGTTGGATTTATTTGAAGCTTCAATTGCTAGCTTAAATGATCGAACAAACAAACTTCGCTTTAATAATTTTGCATGCTCTATAAGGGAGTTGTCACGACATTTTTTATATAACCTTGCTCCGGAAGAACGTGTGAAAAATTGTGTTTGGTTTAGCCCCGAAACTGCAGACGGAAAACCTACAAGAAACCAAAGAATTAAATACGCAGTCCAAGGTGGAATAGACGACACTTTTTTAGATCGTTGGGGATTTGAGGTTGACGAACTCAAAGACATGATAAAGGATGTAAAAGAAACAATCAATACTTTAAGCAAGTATACCCATATTAATCCTGAGGTGTTTAATATTAGCGATTCTGAAATTGAGCGTATGAGCCAAGATGTACTTAACTCTTTTATTAGTTTGGTAGAAACAATTGAGAACTATCGTGAAGATCTTAAACAATTCCTTGATGGACATATCGAAGAGCATATGGTATCATCCGTTGTAACTAATTTTTTTGAGAATGTTGATCGACTTGCACCTCACCATTCACTGGAATATAGTGAAGTGTCAGAATATCATATTTCAGAAATTAATGAATATGAAATTGTAGTGGACGTCTTTGGAGATTTACATGTGATTCTTGAATATGGGTCTAATAAAGAAAGACGTGAAGGTGATGGATTAGACTTGCCAGAAACATTCCCTTTTGAAACGAAGATACGCTATCAAATTGAAGAGGATTTTCCGTCCTCTAAGTTTGAGGTCGATGACTACGATGTGGATACTTCAAGTTGGTATGGAGACGATGATGATGAAATATAGTCTTAAGCACTGAAGATAGCTTTCTTAAAATCATCAACATCGCTTCCAAGTAGTAGATAACTTGAAAACCCAATCTCTAAAAGAGATTTCCCAACTTTCTCATCATCAATATCGCTATGGGCAACCAGTTTGATTGCAGGGTACTCTTTCCTTAATTCTTGAAGCTGTTTAAGCACATTTTGGTCGTAAAAATCCAAGTCAATAATACAGACTTTGGGGAGTTCATTCAATGAAGACAACTGTGTTAGCCCATTTTCAATGCTTTCTGACCGAGATAGTATTTCCATTCCAGATGCAGCGAGATCTTTGCAGATGTTATCGGTTACAGGGCTTTTGTCATTGATAAAAGACAGGGAGATTGTTTCTTGTACAGTACCAGTTTTCATACGTTACCTTTTTTTGAGTTAGATGAAGTTCCTGCACAAAAAGAAAGCGCAGGCAACTACACTTACCGCACATTGAGGTACTGGTATACCCGACAACGAATAAGCGAGCGCCCACGCCTATGGCATGAGCGTTCTTCCTTATCGTCCCGTTGTCTAAAAATTACCAGTTTTCAATGTGGGACTTAAAGCAAAAACACTTTAAGTATTTCTATATTTTACATAGCAAAGATACTAAACTCGTTTCGATATAGAAATATGATTGCTTGAAATCCGTTACTTGTTCTTTTGTCCATTGCAGACATAGTTTTGTTCAAGTATCCGTAAAAGGTCGGTTTGCTTAAAAATGATTTTGCCGCCTATCTGGATGTATGGGAGTATTTGGTCATCACGATATTGCTGTAAAGTCCGTCTGCTGATATGTAACAGCTTGCACACATCTTCGCCCGAAAGATATATTTCACCGTTCATTACAGGACGGTAGTTTTTTAATATCTGTTCAATACGATTTCGTAGCTGTGTAATCATTTCCCTGTGGGCGATGATATCGTCACTATCATTCGTGAATAAATCCATTTTCAGTAGTATTGTCCAGCTGTCCGGCTTCGAGCAAAGCCTGTACATCTGAGCGTTTATAATAATTTTTACGGTTCAGTTTTGAATACGGTAATAGTCCTTTGCTTTTGTGGGTCTGTAAAGTCCGCTTGGTAATGTTCATCATCAGACATACTTCCTGGTTATCGAGCCATTGTTCCGCTTTAAAAATGGGCGTATATTTCTGTGTGGCATTTTCGGTCAATTCCAAAAGTGCTTTTAGCTCATTTTTCATTCCGTCTAGTGCCGACTTTTGTATTGCAATTACTTCCATTGTTTGCTCAATTTTACTATGGAAGTCGAATTTATAAATGCTTATGATAGCGTTAGAAAATGTTGCAGGCTTTGGCTCTGAAAGGTAGTGTTTGGCTCCGCGATAAATTTCAGCATAGTTTATTTTGTAAATTTGAAAATTATAGGTTAATAACAAATTCAATAAGAATTTTTAAATGGCATTATTACAAAAAGGCAAATCAAACTATCCGTTTTGGGGAGCATCAATAAATTTAATTACAGGACTTGACCCATTAGGGCTTCAGACAACTTCAGAGGCAACTTATGCAACGATGTTGCCCGGAATTTCTAACTTGACTAATCGACTGCGGTACTATGGCTTTTATTGCTGGTTATTAGATTTTTACTTTAAAACAGAGAAAAAGGGAAATTCAAAAGAGCAATACCGCTTTATTCGCAGGGCTGAGTTAATGATTGCTATCATAATGCAAAGTCAGCGGAAAGCAGTTCAGCAAATTACAGGAAGTAATTTCGCATCAAACCTACTCAACACGATTGAAAATGATTATTTTGATTTAGCTGAGGGGGCTGATAAAGACGGTACAGACAAAAATGTGTATTGGAAATATCCGTCCGGTGCTTTTGGGCAATATTATTATGGGGCGATGCAAGCTCTTTCATTAATTATTACTGCGGTAAATGATTTTGGAGACGTTGTTTACAATATAAGCCAACCACATCCCAGACAAAAAGTTTCAGGAAAACAATTAGCTAATGCTTTTGAGATATCATTATCCCCCCAAATAAAAGAGTTATTTTACAGCAACATAAAAAAAGGAAAGCTTTACCAATCGGATATACCAGAACTAATCAAATATTTTGCGATTGAGACTATAGAAACTGAAAGCAGTGAATGGCAATTGTATATGGAAATGCTCCTTGACAAAGATGAGCCAAGCCAAGAAGTTGAAGAATTGGTGACTTTTCATAGAAGAGAAACCATTTTATCGCTAATAAAAACAGCGGTTCAAAACGATAATGACTATAATTGGTATAAATTTTTGCTCGAAAGCTATCATAAAAAATTAGGTTCAAGCACTCAACCCGAAACAGAAACAAACATCGGTTGGTATTGCTATCAACTAAATGAATATTGGCAATACAGTTGCGGAACAATATTTTGGGCATTGCTGCAACATCTTTACGATTTTCAACAAGACCAATATTTGCCGTCTTTTGTTGAGAAGTTTTCGGATAGCATCTCAAAAGAAATTTGCAAAGATTTTAACCAATCAATACAGCCCACATCTTTAGTTTCAGAAATTTTATCACTCATTCCAGATACGAACGACGAAGAGGAAACGAAAAGAGCAATCAACCAAACCAACGACCCAATTCTTGCTGGTAAATACGGTTTCATGCTTTTACTTCAGCTGTTCAAAAATAATAGAGAACAATTGCATCCTTTGAAAGAATTTATGAGTAGAAAGAGAACAGAAAGAGATGGAAATATGGTTGATGGCATCCTTACAGTTCATAAAGCAGAGAAAGAAATTCTTAAAGATTTTGTTGAACAATTTATTTTACGCAAAATAATTTACAGACACACAATGGTTGCCCTTAGAAAAATGGGTAATGGCTCACAATCCACGCATAAATTTTTTATAGAAGAACAATACATCCGTTTCATCGACATATTTCCACCAAGAAATACATCGCCGAGAATGAATGCTTTGCAAAACATAATGTTTGATTTGCAGGTAATCGACGAGGAAAAGGTTTTGTCTCCGCTTCACACAAAACTTTTGGTTGACTAATGGCATTAGAAAGAGAAAACATTTTGACTTTAATTGGAAGCAGAAGATACCATTCTTGTATTCTTACCACTTTCAGCTTTGACTTTTACTTTTTTGAAATGAAAGCAATGAAATGGTTGCGTTCGTGTGGTGTGAGAAACATTAATGTTTTTATTGACGGCTACTATTATTCAGAGTTGATGCGACAAGCCACTGGCGAAGAAATGCAACTTACTGCCGGTTATTCACTTTATCCTGTTTTTCAAAATTCAGTATTTCATCCAAAAATCTGGATGCTATTTGGCGATAAGGAGGGTTTATTAATTGTTGGTTCAGGAAATCTTACCAATTCGGGAAATGGAAACAACGATGAAATTTGGGGAGCATATCATTTTGATATTCGTTCGACCGAGAACGCCCCAATATTTTCATCTGCTTGGAATTATTTATCGATGCTTTCATCAACAGTTAAAGGTCAGATGAATGAAAAGACCACAAGGTGGATAATTGAACATTCAAAATGGCTTAATGAATTACCAGCAGTAAAACCGTTTGAATTTTTAAATACTTCACAAAAAGAGAAAGTTGCTTTTTTATTCAATTCCGAAACCTCTTCGATTTGGAATGAGCTATTAAAACATATTAGCAACGAAAAAATTGTTGAAATTACTACCATTTCTCCATTTTATGATAGCAAAGGAAAGGTACTGCAAGAGCTTAAAAATCTTTTCCCAAAAGCAGATATTAATGTGGTTTTAGAAGAAAGTGGTTTTATTCCATCGGCAATGGATTTAAGTAAAACATTTTCATTTTACGACTGGTGCAATGCTGGTATCAGTAGAGTTCAATATTCGAAATCTGATAATTCAAACTCTAAACTTCACGGAAAGATTATCCATATTAAAACAAAAGATGGTAAAGAATTTTGCCTTTTCGGAAGTGCCAATATAACACCGGAGGGCTTGGCATTAGCAGGAAAAAATGCAAATGCAGAAGTTTCACTTCTTATACGATCTGAAAAAGGTGGCTTGCTTAATAAATTAGGCATAAAATTGAAAGTTGGCAACAAAAAACAACTTTCAGATTTTACTTCTACAGCTCATAAATCCATTTATGAAACGATAATCAAGAATAATAAATTTCAGGTTCAACTTCTTAGCGCAGAATTGATTTATGATGAGCTTACAATTCACTTAAATGGCAATTTCTCAGAACCGTTTAAATTTATGCTTTTTGATAAAGAGAACCGATATTTTCATTCCCAAACATTCTCGAAGTTTGAGCAAGAACTAAAAGTAAAACTCAATGCAGAATTAGGTAGTTTTCAGTACGTTCAATTGGCTAATATGGAGGATGAATTTGTATCAAACAAACTTTTGGTGTCTGATTATTTTCATCTTGCCAAAACCCATCCAAATCCTAAAACTGAAGACATAGAAATGATTTACAGCGAAATCCAAAATGGAGAACTAAGCAAAGTTCTCGACTTGTTGCATTATGCGATAATTGATGAAACGGAAAACGAAGAAAGTGCAAGTATTCTGAATAGCCGTAAAACTACAGATGCAAAAAGAGACGGAAACAACGAGCCCGAAAAGCTGTATGACCTTTCTTCTTACAAACCAATTGAGCATTCTGCGTATGAGAAAAGTCTTTTGCTTTCTTCTCTTTCGCTTCGGGTTTTAGATGTTTTAAAATTCATTCACTCAAAATCTCTGTCCATAAACAGACAGATTGATATTAGCATTGATGAACAGGAAGAAAATTTAGGTAACATTGATGGCAATGAGAAAAACGAAGTAAAAATAGTTCGTAATCTTTCTTTTGCGTTGCTAAAGTCTGAAAAAAGAAAATTGACAAGCTATTTTGATAATCTGTATTATAATCAGCAAGAACTTCTTTATGGTAACAATAGACCCCAAAACTATAAACCCACATTAACAGACTTAACCAAATATTTGATAACGCTTGAGCTGATACTTGAATATGGAGGCAAAACAGAAAAATACGACGAGCAAGAAAAGCAACATTTCTTTAGCTATCTTCCGTTTAGCAACAATTATGACAACAATAATGTGAAAGGTTGTTGTTTAAACTTAATAGGCGACTTTTTAATGTTGGCAAGAACAGGCTTTAAAGAATACGAATTTGATTATACAAAAAAGAAAGTTGAGGAATTAAAAGCCGATGCACTTGTAAACACGATTGTTTGCCTGATAAACAATTATTGGAAAGATGGCGAGATGCATTACTTTTTTTCAATGCTTCTAAACACGCTTCATTATTTAGGGTGGAAAAATATTGATGATTTTGAAAATAATTTTGATGATTTGCAAATTAAAATCAATCTTAGAATTTCTGACCTAAAACAGCGAACCAAAGGACTTGAACAGAATCTGATGGTGTTTTATTACAAAGTTTGTCCAGCATTTAAAAAAGTTATGAAGCAACTTGCAGAAAAAAACTTCGATACACTGGCAGTTCAAGGTCAAATTATTTACAAATCTCCGTGGGGTTACAGCTATGTTCAATCAGTAAATAAAATAAATGACTTTACGCTAGTTAGACCAGGCTTTATGTGGGATGATGTTAAAGAAGATTATATAAAACATAGCCCAGATGAAATATATTTGCCGTTAAGGCTCTCTTCTTTTATTTGTACGGATTTGTAGTCATAAAAAATCGGATAACCTTTTGGGCTATCCGATTTGCTTTTAAAATTCTGTAATAATTATCTGCGTTGGGCAGGTTGTTCGGTTGTTACGTCAGGCTGCTGTTTTTCCTTTTTTTCACGGGAATAAACCCATAACGACAACAGCCCAAATATAATCAACGCATAAGCTATCCATTTGCCAACCTTTTCAATCAATTTAATGAAAATCGAACTTTCATAAGATGAGAACCCCTCAGTTCCCATAGAGCTGCGCCTGTAAAACTTTCTACGGTTAATCCAGTAACGAAGTACCAAGCCTGCAACCAAAAATATGATACCTATAACGAGTGATGCAACCATAGTTTATTTCCACTATTTGAATTTACAAAAAAATATTTGTTTAGCCCCTGAACGATGCGTATTCAATACAAAAACGGCTTACCAATCCAATAAGCCGTTTTTTATGAATTGACATGCTGTATTAATCACTACTGTTAAACTGAAAAGTTATCTGCTTTTCGTTCCCGAAGTTATCCGAAATCCAAACCTCAAAGGATTGAGATACTGCAGATGCCGAAGTATAGTACAAACGGAACTGCTCGGTTGGTAACTCATACAGATCATTAGGTAGGTACGGCGGCTCATCGTAATACCTAAGTGTGCCCTTTCCGTCAAACTGGAAGTAGCGAAGGAAATATTGCGTGCTGCTATAATTTCCAGTTCGCTGTATTGTAATGCGGATCTCTACCGTCTGGCCGTTGGCAACATATTTAGGCACTGGCATCACTTTGACCTCAAAAGGAAAGTCCTTTTGTATTTCGAGTTCATCATCTTTGCTACAAGATACCAACGTAACCGAAGCTGTGAGGATTGCCAGGAATACATATATCGGCAGTAATCCTATTCTGAAATTATTGAATATTGCTATCATTGTTTTCTGTTTTAAAAGTTAAACCTTAATCCCATACCTACGGACGGTCGGAACTGTTCTAAGTCTTTACCCCAAAGGACTTTTGTACGCCCTTGCAGGACTAATACAAATCGGTCGGACAGGTACGTTTCAAATGTGAGCCGTCCACCAGCTCCGTAGATAAAATTGTCCTCGCTCAGTATCTTCGATCCGTCATACAACATAGCTTCGCCCCGGTTAATGCTTTCATAACCGACTACGCCTGTTATTCCTAAATTCAGCGTGATGTTTTTTCGGGCATCGCCCAACAAGTAGAAACTGTAACCGCCTTCGGCACTATAACTTTCCTGCGGTATGCGCAGGTCTTTATAGTCGTGGTATTGGTGTGTATATTCCAATGCCCAAAGCTGGTAATTGCCGTTTTTACCATTTACAGTCATCGCTACACTGATGTAATAATCATTGCCAATCTTATCATTGGATAATACGCCTGTGCTTATTTCCAAGCCTTTCTGTTTAGGCAGCATTCGTTGTGCCTGTGCCATTGTGATGCCCATTAAAACAAGCATCACGGTATAGATATACTTTTTCATTTTATTGCTATCTTATTTAAAGGGTTATTAAAATTTCAGGTGCATATCGTTAATCAAACGAGCCTTGATTAAATCAGAGTTTTCTATCTGAAGTGTTTGATGCCTGCCACCGTTTTTCTCGAAAATCTCAATCAGTAATACCTTGTCATCAGCAATGGTAAATTGGTCTAACATGAACACGTTTTGCTCGATGGTTTTTCCACCGATCTCGTCCAATGGTTTGTAAGTGCGTAGCGGTATCATCGGACGTTCCTGTACTACGGTACGTTTGGCTACCTTTTTATCCACTACCTTGAAATTCACAAAATCAATCTGAAATGGCACATTGGTACGGTTTCTCAATTCCGTATGCAAATAGTATTTGCCGTTGTGGATGTAAATGCCTTTGAGCATAAACTGAATGCCGAAGCTCTTAGCTCCAATATGCTTTACAATGCGTTTGTCTTTCTTGTAAATGGTTTCCAGTAGCAAGCCTGCCAGCGAGGGCGAATTGTTGCCCAATTCTTCAAAAAGCACATCGTTACCATTGGCTTTATCTACCGCTTTCTGCATCGTGAGCAGGTCATAGCTCATTGCCGCCGGGTAGGAACTGTAATACACGTTGAAGTTGTAAAAACGACCGTCATTCGTGATAACGGAAAAATTGGTTTCAGGCTCAAAGTCCCTTACAGATGCTTTCACACGCAACACGTTTTCTGCATCTTCGGCTTTTCCTGCTATCAGGTATTCGCTGCCCAAGTCCACATAACGAATGGCGGTCGGGAAAATCAAGTGCGAAGTTTTATCGTAAGTTACTTCCATACGGTACGGTTCTATCTTGCCCAGGGCAAGCGGCGTTCTGATGGTGTCCTGTGCGTAAGAGTTTACGGCAAAGCCGAGTATCAGGGCAAAAGCCCAAAAGGTTTTTAAATGATTTTTCATTGTTTTATTTATTTGAGTTCAACATTATTTTTTAGATACAAGAAAGACCTGATAGCCCGCTTTCAGTGTAACCTTTGGCGTTCTTACTTTCTTGGCGAAATAGCCTGAGATACCCTGTACCACGCCACGGCTTAAATCAGCCGCTACCTGCTGTCCGGCATTCTGCGTGAGCATTACGCTTGTTCCCCCTGTCTGGCTCATATTGGCCGCCATTTCGGTAAGTGCATTCATTTCCGGCGAATACGGAACGTACAAGCCTTGCTGCCCGTCCAAATCGTAAATGATTATATCTACCGGAATGATGTTGCCCTCCAGTTCTACGGAGGTAACTTTTAATTGTAGCCTGCCATTCTGAAATTTTGCATTAGCCGTTACAATTGTTCCTTTGGGAATGGTACGTTGCGGGGTTTTAGCAGGCTCTAATAGTCGTAAGCGCACACCCGTTTCGCCAACTACTGTCTGGGCTTCGTTTACACAGGCTTTGATGCTGTTTTTAGGCTGTACTACCTCTTCAGTAGAACCTGCGGTATAGAACCCGCGGCTTTTTGTTTGGCTCCAATCGGCTGCAAAGGCACTGTCCGACGGTTCACGGTACAAGGCTGATACAATGTTCTTTCTTGTTGGTGTGAACGATACAAATTGCTCTTTTTGGTTAGCACCCGCAGCCCCAGTAGTTGCACCGTTGGCAGGAGCAGCATTTCCGGTGTTAGCATTTTGCGGAAGATACTTTGCAGCCATTTCATAGGATTTCTCCATTAATTTGAGTTGTTCGTCAACGGTGGCCACAGGTGGCACATCTTTCTCGGCCAGCTTTTCTTTCATTTCGTCCAGTTGCCTGCGGAGTTCCATTGTTTCAGAATTATTATCCTGATAGAATGAACCCAATGTGCTTTGCATATTTCTGTAGCTGTTCAATCCATGATTACCGTTTCTTCCCGAATTTCTGCCGCCACCGCCAAAGCCGTTGCTTTCTTCATCTTGTTCAGGTAAACCTTCTTCATTGTCAGCAGATGCACTGTCTTCAGTATTCCAATAATCAGAAAGCGTGGTCAGTGCATTGCGCTTTTCCTGCTCTTTGCGTTCGAGCATTTCCTGTTCATACGCCTTGCCTTTATCGGCAGGCATTCCTGCCCCGGTAGCCTGTGGTACGGCATCGTTTAATCCGATGTTCTCCACCGCCTTTTTGTCTTTCGACGGTTTAAATATCAGGTACATACAGCCGAGAAATACCACTCCCATTAAAAGGAATATAAGTGGCTTTTTGAGTTTGTCGGCTTTGTTCTGTGCGCCGTCTTGCAACACATCAGCAGTTTCATTCGGGTTCCCCTCCGTTACCCGAACAACCGATTTTTTGTTCTCATTTTCTTTCATAAATCTGATTTTTTAAAATTGTTGATACACTATCCGGCAACCTTGCAGGATTTCCATTTTTAAGGACAGGGTTCTCAATATGTTTAATGACCATATTGTTACCTGACTTTGAGGTGTCGTACATCACTTTGCCAATGACCACTACGGTGAGCAGTAGGTAAACCACAAAGAAGTACAGCGTATATTGGCGCTGTTTGCGCAAAGGCAACGCCCGCCAACGTTCATCGAGCCGGTCAAAGTACCTGTCCATATTTGCTCTTAATTTTTTCATAGCCTTACTATTTGTTGTTACAGCTTGAAACGCTTAGGACTTTTACCCGCCTGTTGCTTTGGCTCATCGTTGACCAGTGCGACCGCTTCCGTTAATTTGGGTGCAGATATGACGGACAGGTTTGCCAGTTCTGATTTTTTAAGCAACTGCCCGAAGCCGTCTTTCTTGGCTATTTCCATACGGCTAAGCGAAAATTTGCCATTCAGGTATTTTACCCACATACTGCATTCTACACGGGGCTTGTCATCACCCGACCATTGTAGGTAGCCTGTCAGAAATAAATCCTGTTTAGGTAAATTGTCTGCACCTTTTTGGCAGCTTTTGAGGAATTCGCTGATACTGTCTTTCAGCTTTCTGGCATACGCACCCTGCGTATGGAAATAGCCGTTATATCCTTTGTCTGTAAGGATTTTTGCGAACGTTTTTAAATCTGATAATGCTTCCATAAGATTGTTTTTAGCGTTCGATGACTTCGATATCCCTGTTTTCCACGACTGCAAATTTTTCAATATTGAAACCTTGCGGGTTGTTGTCAGAGCGAACGGAGTTAACGAGATAGCAGGAAGTAATCAGGTTACGTCTGGTTACATTGCTTGACCGGATGATGAACTGTTTGGCATAGGTGCGCACTGCATACGGGTAGTTGTCGAAGTTGCACACGACACTATCTACCTCTATGCGTTGTTGCACGTTCCCCGAAATAATCCTGCTGTAATAGCCCTTTTCCGATAAGTCTTTGTAGTAATCAAAAGCACTTTTATCGGCAAGGTTGAATGCCCTGCTCATATTGCTTTCAATAGCATTCTTGTCGGGGGCAAGCGTAAAGAACAGTTCGTGGAAACGTCTGACGTGTTCCCTTGCTTCAACCGGGCGGTTGATGCTTGCATCCTGCGACAAGGCAAGCATCAGGGATTTACCATTATCCAGTACATAGATTTTTTGGCGTTGTTCTTCTGCAAAGCGGTAGGAACGCCATACGGCGTATCCTACCACACTGGTGCAGAGAACCGCAAACACAATGGCATATAACCTTATCTGCCTAAAGCTGTTTTCGATATTTCTTAGCGTTTTAAATTCCATTTTTTAGAATGATTAATTGTTTATTTATTCATCAGTTTACCGCCGATGTTTCCAACTGTCGAACCTGCGCCTGCTCCGGCGATATTTCCGGCTTTCATTGCCGTGGAGTTTACATTGCGGGTAAAGTTCCCTGCGCCTCCGGCTTGGATTACCCAACCTGTTACTGTCGGTATAGTGAAGTACCCGATGATGCCGATAATCATAAAAATGATGTACACGGTATTGCTCGTATCAGGAATGTAGGTGGGGTCGGCAAGCATTGCTATATCCCGTTCTAAAATGAGGGATTGTATTCTTGCCAACATTGAGCTGAACAAATCCGAAACGGGAAGCCACAGGTAAACGCTTACATACCTCGTGAGCCATTGCGTGAGCGTGGACTGAAAGCCGTCCCATACGGAAATAGCAAAGGCTATTGGTCCGAGTATGGAGAGGACTATCAGGAAAAACGTTCGTATGGTATCAATGACCAAAGCCGCCGCCTGAAAGAGTATTTCCAATAGATTGCGAAACCAGTCCTTTATCGCCTTTTCAATCTTGTAGGCTTGCCTGTCCATATACATACCCGCCATTGTACCAATGTCGGACGGCGACCAACCCAGTTCGTCCAGTTTCTTATCAAACTCTTCGTCTGATACCATATAGGCAGTTTCAGGATTTCTGACCATTGCCTCATATTCCAACTGGTCTTTCTGCTGTTGCAGCTTGTTCAGGTCAATCACCTGGTCTTCGAGTATTTGGTGGGTTCCTACAACCACCGGGCTTAACACTGCATTGATGGTTCCCAGTACGATAGTCGGGAAGAACATAATGCACAGCCCCAAAGCGAACGGGCGCAGCAGAGGGAACATATCAATAGGTTCGGCACGGCTTAAAGCCTGCCAAACCTTTAATGCTACATAGAACAATGCTCCCAATCCCGCCAAACCCTTAGCTACTGCCGCCATATCGCCTGCAAGCGGCATCATATCGTCATAAAGCGATCGCAGGAGTTCGTGAAGATTATCCCATTCCATAGTTTACCAGTATTTTTGGTTAGCAGTTCCGTAGAGTTCAAGCACTCTTTGGGCATCGTTTTTCTTTTTCGCTCTTAGGTAGCTCACAGAAATGTTCTTAGTGGTGTAGTAGCGTACAAGGCTGTGGTAATCCTTTACCTCTTTGTACACACGGTCAATAATGTCCATACGCTCTTTGTCATTCAGCGAAAGGCTTGAAGAGGTTACAATCTGCTTTAGTTCTTTCAGCAGTTCGGTACTTTCATTGAGCAGTGCCGAATAACCGTTGCCAATAGCGACCAATTCCTGTGGCGAAAAATTGGGGTCGTTCATCATCTTGCCGAAGTTCTGCACGTACATTTCGGACACATCGCCCACCAAGAGTACGGTTTGCTGCACCTTACGGGCATCTTTTACAAGGTTGTTGATAGCTTTCAGCTTGTCGTAATACTCCTTGCCCTGGTCGTACACTTTCTTTACTTCGTTGAAGTTCTTTATCACATTACTCACGGTGGAAGAAGTCTGTATGATTTCATTCGCACTGTTGATAATCCCTGAAGCCAAATTAGCGGGGTCGGTTACAACCCATTGGGCTTTTGCTGACGGTGCTACGGCGAGCATCAGTGCCGTACGCACCAGATACATTACTTTTTTCATTGTTCTGATTTTTTAAATTGTTAATGACTATTGATTTGAATTGTCCCGCCGTTGCATTGCGATATGCTTAATAGCGAGTTCTACGTTACCATCGAGTTCCGCAGCAAGCTGCATCACTTCCATCTTTTCGGTTTCCTCTGTGGTGTAGGCGAGGTATTCCTCCAAACTAACTTCGGTGGCATAGACTGCCGAGTGCGTACCACCTAAACCAATCCAAACCTCTTTGTACAAGCGGCTTGCATCGTTGTTCATATTGATGGAAAGTACCTGACCTTTTTCTTTGTCGGTAAGCCCCAACATTGCCTGTATATCATCAAACTTGTTCATATACTTGCGTTGGTCTAAAAGGATTTTACAGTCGGAGTTATTGATGATACTTTCTTTCACAATGGGCGACTGGATGATATCATCGACCTCCTGTGTTACGACAATGGCTTCTCCGAAAAACTTACGCACGGTTTTGAACAAATACTTGATGTATTCTGCCATTCCCTCTTTTGCAATCGCTTTCCAAGCCTCTTCAATCAGGATAAGTTTGCGAATACCTTTCAGTCGGCGCATTTTGTTAATGAACACCTCCATAATGATAATCGTGACTATGGGAAAGAGGATTTTGTGGTCTTTTATCGCATCAATTTCAAACACGATAAAGCGTTTGGAAAGAAGGTCTAACTGCTTATCGGAGTTGAGCAAATAATCGTATTCTCCTCCTTTGTAATAGGGTTCGAGAACATTCAGGAAATTGGCAATGTCAAAATCTTTTTCCCTGACTTGTTTCTCCTCCAATACTTTGCGGTAGTCGTCTTTTACATACTCATAGAAGCCGTTAAATGACGGATAAGTATCATCTTGTTTGATACGTTCGATGTAACCGGAAACAGCATTGGACAATGCTACTTCTTCCGACCTTGTCGGCGGTTCATCGTCCCGTTTCCAAAGAGTGAGTATCAGAGTTTTGATACTTTCCCGCTTTTCGATGTCGAACACGCCGTCATCGGTATAAAAGGGATTGAACGCAATCGGGTTATCTTCGGTGTACGTGAAGTAAACACCGTCTTCGCCTTTGGTTTTTCCTTTGATGAGTTCGCATAATCCCTGATAACTGTTACCCGTATCTACGAGTAGAACGTGAGCACCCTGTTCGTGATATTGGCGTACCATATGGTTAGTGAAGAAAGATTTTCCCGAACCTGACGGACCAAGTATGAACTTGTTTCTGTTCGTGATAATCCCACGTTTCATCGGCAAATCGGAAATATCCAAATGGATTGGTTTTCCTGTAAGCCTGTCCGCCATTTTGATACCGAACGGAGAGGGCGAATTGTGGTAATTCGTTTCTTCTGCAAAGAAGCACAAGGCAGGTTCTATAAACGTATAGAAACTTTCCTCACTCGGAAAATCGCCAGCATTGCCTGGCATTGCAGCCCAATACAATGTGGCAACGTCTGTCGTGTTGTGGCGGGGCTTACACTCCATTAGTGCCAACGCACTACCGCAATCGTTCTTTAGCTGTTTGAGTTCCGCAGGGTCTTCCGACCAAGCCATAATATTGAAGTGTGCTCTTACAGAAGATAGCCCGAAGCTGTGTGCTTCGTTCAGATACTTCTCAATCCACTCCTTATTGATTTGGTTCGCCCGACTATAACGGGTTAAAGAGTGCATATTACGGGCAGATTTCTCAAACTTTTGCAGGTTGTCCTCGCTGTTATCCAAGAATAGGTACTGATTGTAAATGTGGTTACAGCTCAATAACAACCCTACGGGTGCAGCAAACGACAAACGGCAGTCGCTCCGGTCGGTAGATAGCTTTTCAAAGCGGGTATCAGCCGAAACAGTTGCAGGCAGGTCGTCCGTATCGGACAAGGTGTGCAAAGACAGCCTTTTGTTGCCGATACGCACTTCTTCCGCTCCTAATGCGATGTCCTGCATTGGTGTTCCGGCTTCTCTCGAAAGTGTAAGGTATTGTTCCAGCAATCCCTGTTTTTCGTCTGTTCCGATGATGTTGTCTTCGGTCAAACGTCGCAGGTTTACAAAACCGCTATCATTCACGATACGTTCAAACTGTGCGACCGCTTCCATAAATTGATGTATCGTTTCCTTATTGATTTCCTTTGGAATAAGCGTACCCTTGCAAAGCGAACTGAAATTGCTTTGCATACGCATTCTGTTCTTGGTCGTTTTTGTCAGGAACAGGTAGCAATAATGGTTCAGGAATGGTCGTTCGTTGAAATGCCGTTGATAGCTTTTGGAAAGAAAACTCTGGTCTTCCTGTGCCAAATCGGGAGTGTAGCTTTCTTTGATATACCAATCTTGCTTGTGAATGACTGTAAAATCGGGTAATGTCTTAATCGCCTTATGCCAGGCGGAGTGAATAGCTTCGTATTCAGCCGATGCTACCGTAAACAGCTCAGGCAATCGTACTTCAAAACAGGCGGTTATGTCCGCATCTTTGGACAGGATACAGTTGTTTTCTACTGCCAAGAGTGGAAACTTATGTTCCAATGTGGTTGTTTTGGCTACATTTCTCATACGGCTTTCGGTTTAGGAGTGAATTTTAAATACCTGCGTACAGGCTTACGACAAATAATGTAGCGAGGGTGTCGTTTTCTCGCACCTACTTTCATTAGTCCGTGTTCTCTGTACTTTCGGTTCAGCGAAAAGGTCTGCCATACAATGAGCGAAGCACCGCCAGCTCCGAGAAACAGGCAGACGTAATTACTTACGCCAGCCATATACAATATCATCACGAAGATGAGCGTACCGAGCAGACCACCAGCGAATATGAACAGGTATTGGGCTTTCAGCCCTTTAAATTCCACTGTCCTGCCAATGCCTTTGTTAATGTTATAACTGTTCATAAGGCAGAGGTTTACAGGAAGAATGAACGCAGGATAGTAGCCGCAACAATCAGGAAGATACACGCACCGAACCACGAAGCCGCCGTCTTCGATGTGTCGGGGTCGCCCGAGCTGAATTTGTTGTACACCTTAACACCTCCGATTAAGCCGACAACCGCCCCAATCGCATAAATGAGTTGGGTGGCAGGGTCGAAATAAGACGTTACCATTTGGGTAGCCTCGTTGATACCTGCCGACCCGTTTCCCTGTGCGAACGCACCCATTCCTGACAGCATTGCTACGGCTGCCAGCAAAACTTTTTTACTTTGTTTTTTCATAATTGAAACACATTAATTTGTTACTGTTATCCCGCACCTTGCGGACTTTCGGGACAAAGGTGTTTTAGAAATCAAGGCGTGATAACAAAGTGGCAGTGAGAGGAATTGTTTGGCTGTGGGTGGCTGAATTGCTAAAGAAAATAGAGAGGTGTTGACAGGAAGAGAGAGGTTTTTACTATCTTCGTAAAATGAAATCCTTGTCGTACATATTAGCATTAATGGTTTTGGTCTTATCGACCTTGCCAAGCTTTATGGAAGATAAATGTTTTGACCTAGTGAATCAAACAACAAATAGTCAAGAACAAGATAGCGACGATTGCGGTATGGAATGTTGCTCGCCTTTTTCTAAATGCAATACCTGTACTGGATTTGTAATTACTTCCTTTTATGCTTTAACATCCAATTATGTCCAACAACCTAAAAAGAAATTAGGTGTAATAACAGCGTCAGCTGTTTCAGACTTCCTCTCTTCCATTTGGCAACCCCCTAAGATTAATTAATGTTTTTAGTGTCTTCGGCACAATAACAGATTACGGTGCTACAAACCGTCAATTCTCATTTTTCAAACATTAATGTTTTTTTATACAATGAAAAAAATAGTCTTTGTGTCATTTTTTATGACACTAAATCTCTGTGTATTTGCACAAAACATTTTAAATGCTGTTATTAGAAACAGTGAAAACAAAAATCTTTTGATTGGAGTGACAGCATCTATAAAAGGAACCTCGCTTGCCGCTACATCAAACGAAAACGGTCTCATCATAATAGAAAATATTCCTGATGGGATACAGGAAATACATTTTAGCTATATCGGTTTTAACGACTATATAGATACATTGGAATTTCCATTAGCTGACAACAGTCCTATTGAAATCTTACTCAAAGAAAGTTCAGAGGAGTTAGAGGAAGTTGTCATTTCATCCACAAGAAGCACAAGGAGTATACAAAATATCCCTACCCGTATTGAATTTATTGGAAGTGAAGAACTGGGCGAAAAAGGGAACATGAAACCGGGAGATATTCGTATGCTTTTAGCGGAAAGCACAGGTATTCACGTACAAACCACTTCGCCTACCAGTGCCAATGCAAGTATTCGTATTCAGGGACTTGATGGAAGATATACACAAATCCTGAAAGACGGTTTCCCCATTTATTCAGGTGCTTCAAGTGGATTGGGTTTGTTACAGATACCACCACTTGACCTCAAACAAGTAGAAGTCATCAAAGGCTCTACATCTACACTATATGGAGGCGGAGCAATAGCTGGACTGGTCAATCTGATTTCCAAAACGCCGACCTATGAGAGAGATTTAGGTTTTCACCTCAATGGAACATCCGGCAGGGGTTTGGATATAAACGGCTTTTATGGACAAAGGTTTAATAAAATTGGAACAACTATATTTGCTTCCCATAACCGTAACGCAGCTTATGATCCTGCTAAGAACGGACTATCCGCTATTCCACAATTCGAACGCTATGTACTGAATCCGAAGCTCTTCGTTTATTTCAATGAAAAGACGAAACTGAACTTCGGTATCAACACAACGATCGAGAGCCGTTTGGGAGGTGATATGCTTTACATCAAAGGAAATGGAGATAATACAAACCAATATTTTGAGGAAAATAAAACACAACGCTATTCCACACAATTTATTTTCGACCATATCATCAATGAAAACAGTACTGTTCAAGTCAAAAATAGTGTAAGTTATTTTAACCGAAATACTACCATTCCAAACTATAAGTTTGAGGGAACACAAACAGCAAGTTTTACCGAAGCCAACTACACCAACAGTACTGAAAAATCGGAATGGGTCACAGGTATTAATATTTGGACGGATAATTTCAAAGAAAAGCAGATTATGGCATCTCCGTTGAGAGATTATAATCAGACTACATTCGGTGCTTTTGTACAAAATTCTTTTAATGCTACGGATTGGTTTCAATTGGAAACAGGTTTTAGAACGGATTATGTTGTGGATTATGGGGTGGTATTCTTACCGAGAGTTTCAGCTCTATTCCACATTGCCGAGGGCTTAACTTCACGAGTTGGTGGTGGATTTGGCTATAAAACACCTACCATTTTTACGGAAGAAAGCGAACGCCTACAATATCAAAATGTAATGCCCATTGACGACAAGACCAATAAATTGGAAAAAAGTTATGGAGCAAATGCAGACATCAATTACCGCACCTACATTGGGGAAGATTGGTCATTTAGCATAAATCAATTGTTCTTTTACACCTATTTGGATAATCCCTTGTTACTTGAAAACTCCTCGGCAAATCTGTATCAGTTTGTTAATTCTCCTGGCTACATCCATACCAAAGGAACAGAAACCAATATTAAAATTGGTTATGATGACCTGAAATTGTTTTTGGGTTATACCTATACAGATGCCCGATTACACCATAATGGAACGACTGTAGAAAGCCCTTTAACACCAAAACACCGCATTAATTCCATCCTGATGTATGAAATAGAAGACAAATGGAAAATTGGTCTGGAAGCCTATTATTTCAGTCGCCAAAAACTGAATAATGGAACTACGGGCAAAGATTACTTTATTACTGGATTTATGGCTGAAAAGATTTGGGAAAGATTTTCTCTGTACATCAACTTTGAAAACTTCCTCGACACCCGACAAACACGCTTTGACAGCATTTATACAGGAACAATAACCAATCCAGTTTTTAAAGACAATTATGCACCTTTGGACGGATTTGTGATTAACGGAGGAATAAAATTTAAGCTTTAAAATAAATGGAAAAAACCATATTCAATATAACTAAAATGGATTGCCCAAGCGAGGAGCAATTAATCCGTATGAAACTGCAAGACTTTGATACGGTAAAAGGATTGGAATTCGATATAGCCAATAGAAAATTAGACGTTTATCACGATGGAAACCCAGAGCCAATTTTTTTGGCTCTGGGAACACTGAATCTAAATACGACATTGGTTTCAACCGAAAAAAGTAATTTCGTTGTTGAAACAGATACAAGCAACAAGCAACGGAAATTACTTTGGATCGTATTGATTATCAACTTCCTGTTCTTTGGATTGGAAATGTTATTCGGTGTTTTTTCAGGCTCAATGGGGTTGGTAGCCGATAGTTTGGATATGCTTGCCGACAGTGTCGTTTACGCATTGGCATTAATCGCCGTGGGTGGAACAATCGCTTTAAAAAACAACATCGCCAGATTTGCAGGATACTTCCAAGTCTTACTGGCTATTATAGGTTTCGTTGAAGTAATCAGACGTTGTATGGGAATTGAAGCTATGCCCGATTTCAAGACAATGATTGTCGTTTCAGTTTTAGCATTGATTGCAAACGTATTTTGCCTTTATCTTTTACAAAAGAACAAAAGTAAAGAAGCGCATATGCAGGCTTCGATGATATTCACATCAAATGATGTCATTATCAATTCGGGAGTTATTGTTGCTGGTCTTTTAGTTAATTGGCTCAATTCAAGTTATCCAGATTTGATTATTGGAGCTATTGTATTTGTAATTGTAGCAAGAGGGGCTTACAGAATATTGAAGTTGGCAAAGTAAATGTAAAAATAAGTTGAGCCTGAAATTTAGTTTTTCAGGCTCAATTAAAATAATTCCGTTTCAGACAAACTCCCCAATATCAAAATCATCTAAATCATTGTTCCGCAAAGTGGAAGAACTGATTTCCGTTTCAGATGAGAGTGAGCTATCCAATAGCTTGGCAATTTTACTGGATGCACCCGCTATAGAATTTTCCAGCAGACTAAATAATTCGGTTCCCTGTATTTTCTGAACGATTGCTATCGCTGTTTCCTTTTGAGATGACTCCAGTTTTTCTTGCTGAAGCAACATCCCCACGGAGCTTAGTTCTTCAAAGGTAACCCCTTGGGCAAAACCATTATCGCCACCAGATATTCCGTACCTGTTCCATTCTTCTTCCTCTTCTTCAAAATCAGGTTGATTGCTAAAAACTTCATCCAGCTCTTCCTGCGGAATCTGAATACTCCTGTTTTCATTTTCGTCGTATTCAATGTCTAAATTATCGGGATTTACCTCTGGTTCCTCAATCTGGCGTTCATTGGCAGTGTTTGGCACTGAAAGGCGTTCTACGGGTTTGGGCTGTCCCATAATATCGGGCAGATCCGGATTGACTTTCTTTTGCGGAGGTTTTTGTTTTGACCTTTTCTTAATGATAATCTTATCCTGCAAAAGCAGGACAATGACGATCAGCAGGCATATTACTATTACAATTTCCATAACTATAAAATTGGTTTAAAACGTTCGTTGAAATAATCTGTAATATCGTCCCCGTACTCTCTAAAATGGTGTTCAAGAATGTTGTCGATATAAGAATAGAGTGTAGTCTTTTCTTCTCTTGTTAATTGTACTATCCGTAACAACCTTTCGTGATATTCTGGACGAATGTAAACGACCTTTCCGTTTCGACCTGAAGGAAAACGATTGACCAGAAATGTCTCCTCATAATCCACCTTCTTTAGGGAGCTATTGCGGGCTTTTGGTTTTGTTTCCTTCTGTATTTTCTGTTGTTGAATAACTTCGGGTATAGTAACAGATTGATTACCACTCATGATATTCATGATTAATTCTTCATCAACATCGGGCTTATCAAAATCTTTTCTTCTCTTATCTGTTGACATACTTAACTATTTTAGAGATTAACAATTTTTAAAAATTCTTCAATAAATAAATCCAGTCTCGTTACTTTCATTAGTTGAGGTTCGGCAGGTAACAGACTTGACCGAAATACACTGTTCGGTGTATCGTCCGTCTCTTTTCTGAAACGTTTACTATCCATTATCCGAGAATTCATCACAGATAAATCGAGTTCGTTAATAACGCTTTGATAAGCCTCGTATATTCCTGTTTTCTCTCGACCATCTACCTGATTCCAAAACATCCACATTTTCTGATCTTCATTACTCTCCTCCGTTTCGGGCAAGCCAAGGAATGCTTTAGTAAAGCTCAGTGTACTTTCCATAACTAGACGGTCAGCACTAATTGGAGAAAAAATAAAATCCATTGTTCTTAAGGTCGTGAGCACACCTTTTGTATTAGCTGTTCCGGGAAGATCAAAAAAAGTTATATCAGGCTCTATTGCAGATTGATTTACGTATTCTAAAGCCTTTGACAAGGCATCCTCCGGTTTACAACTGATAATCGGATATGCTTTTTTATTGATACTTTGATACAACTTCATTGCAGCTCTTTTGTGGTAATCATTCTGCATAATAGTTTTCAAATCCCTTTCCCTCATATTGGCTAAGCTGTGTTGTGGGAAATCACAATCCATTACAAGGACATTAAAAGCTAAACGATAATGCAATACACTTGAAAGTAATGCGGTCATAGTAGATTTTCCAACACCGCCTTTAGGCGTTGAAAAACTAATTTTTAAAGTTTTCTTTTTTGTTTCCATTATTTAAAGATTTATTGTTACACATTTTATTTGTTTGGCAGGTTTGAATATTGGTTTATTTAAATAGTACCTATTTCCTATATGCCTGTATTCCCCTTTTGGAAATTTTCTTGATTGTTATTTGCTTTTATTACCGCTTGGTGGGTAATCATTTTTAGCAACTGGAAAACCTTACAACTTGTAAATTGCTTTACCGCTTTTATGCTTTTACAGTTTTATGTTTTTAAAACCCTATGCTTTTATTCCAAAATTTCTGTACTAAAACCCAATTTATTTTTTATCCTCATTACATTTTTTATTACCTGCACTAAAACTATACGGCAAATAAAGCGATTGAATCGGCTCGTTATTGATGGGTGGTAGTCTTTGGCACCCAAAGGCAGTGTTTGGCTATGTGTCTGATTGTGATGCTCTCATAAGTAGTGTCTTACTTTGTATATAGAATTTTATTAACAGATTTATGCAAAGGCATCTTGAGGAACTGGACAAAAGCAGAACGGCATCAAGCCGTTTATCCCTGCTACATTTAATCCGTCCCGAAGGGCGGATTTTTGTGTTCACCAGAACACGGCAAGTTGTGTTTTGAGCATCTCGAAAAGATTTCCGATGCTCAAAACAACTTGCCCTGCCGGGGGCAGAAAACGTCCTCCGAAGTCGGCGTTTTGTATGAATTAAAAATGGATTAGTGATGAATGAAAACAGCAGAAAGCAGTTAAAAAAGGGCGGGCGTCCTCTAAAAAACGATCCCGCTAAAATCCGGTACACGATTTCCTTTAATGAGGAAGAGCATGCCCGTTTTCTTGACTTATTTGAAAAGTCCGGTATGCAGGTTAAGGCACATTTTATAACCTCTTGCATCTTCGATAAGACGATAAAATCTGTTAAAATAGACAAAGGAACAATTGATTTTTATATGCGATTGACTTCGTTTCACAGTCAATTTCGATCTATTGGCGTGAATTATAATCAGGTCGTAAAGCTATTGTATAAGAACTTTTCGGAGAAAAAGGCAGCAGCATATCTCTATAAATTGGAAAAACATACGGCTGAAATGACCGCCTTGTTTAAAGAAATTGTCCAGATAACGGAAGAATTTGATGTAAAATATCTGAAAAAATAACAGCAGAAATGATTGCGAAAATTGGTAGAAGCGCAAATTTATACGGAGCCTTGGCATATAATCAGCTCAAAGTGGAGAACGAAAATGGACAAATTTTGTTCGCCAATAAGATAATTGAAACTGCTAACGGACATTATTCCGTAGCACAATTAGCCCAATCTTTTGCTCCTTATCTCATCGCCAACCGCAATACCGAGAAACATACGTTGCATATTTCGCTCAATCCTGATCCCAAGGATAATGTAGATGATGATAAGTTTAGGGAAATGGCGGAAGAATATATGCGTGAAATGGGTTACGGCGAACAGCCTTTTGTGGTCTTCAAACATACCGATATTGACCGTAGTCATATCCATATCGTATCGGTCTGCGTGGACGAACAGGGCGTGAAAATTTCGGATAGTTTTGAGAAAATGCGGTCTATGAGTGTATGCCGTGAACTGGAAAGAAAACACGGTCTGATACCCGCAACGGACAAAGAACGTAATCACAATGATAAGGTTTTTCGTCCGGTGGATTATCGGGCAAGTGATATAAAAAGTCAGATTGCTTCGGTCATTCGCCACTTGCCGAACTATTATCAATACCAAACTTTGGTAGAATACAATGCTTTGCTTTCCCTGTTCAATATTACCACCGAGAAAGTGGAGGGAGAATTACACGGAAAGGCACAGCAGGGTTTATTGTACATTCCATTGAATGAGAAAGGCGAAAAAGCAGGACATCCGTTCAAGGCTTCGTTTTTCGGAAAGAACGCAGGGCTTCCGGCTTTGGAATTGCATTTTGCGAAATGCAAAACAACCCTGAAAGATACCGCAACCAAACAGACTTTAAAATCAGCCGTTACCATTGCCCTGCAATCAACGGTTGACGAATTGAGCTTTAAAAAACAGTTAGGCGAGCAAGGTATCAATGTAGTGATACGCAGAAACGATACCGGACGAATTTACGGTATGTCGTTCATTGACCACAACTCTAAAAGCGTTTGGAACGGTTCACGATTGGCAAAAGAACTTTCTGCCAATACCTTTAATGATTATTGGAACAATAATATCAAAGCGGAGATTAAAGAGCCAGTTGCACCCCTACCAAAATTGTCCAAACCAACTGATACGGAGGATTTACCTGCGGAAGAACCACATCATTTGTTCGACTTCTTAAATACTGAAAAACACGAAGACGGTTTGATAGAAGCCTTTGGAGGTTTGCTCATACCTGAAGCACAGGGGGAAGATTACGAGGAACAGGATTTTGCTAATAGGATGAAGAAAAAGAAAAGAAGACTATAGTAAGTCATCTTTTGGAATTAAAATCTGCTTTTAAAACGATTTGTTAAATTGTATTTTAGCATTTGCTTAAATAAACGAATTAACTATATTTGCACTATGGGTAATAATTCTTGTATACGTCAACAAGCAGACATTGAACAAATAAACCGCTGTAAAGACCGGGTTTTAGAGCTTAACGATTCGTTTGATTATTTATCGAATGGGCTTGAATTGGCAGGAAATACCGTAAGACTTAAAATTCTCTTCCTACTTTACGAAGAAAAACGACTTTGTGTTTGCGATATAAGCGACGTTCTTGGAATGACAATCTCGGCAGTTTCACAACATTTACGAAAACTTAAAGACCGTAATCTAGTAGAAACAGACAGGGAGGCCCAAACTATTTTTTATTCATTGACCAAGGAATATGAAAAATTGCTAAAACCGTTTTTTAAAATACTTGATGAAAACAAAGTCATAGAAGCAATATGAAAACAAACAACAAACTTATCGGCGCAGGACTTTTGACTGCAATTGCAGCTTCACTTTGTTGCGTTACACCAGTTTTGGCTCTCATTGCAGGAACAAGCGGACTTGCCTCCACTTTTTCTTGGCTTGAATCTTTCAGACCGTATTTTATCGGTTTGACAATTTTGGTTCTTGGTTTTGCTTGGTATCAAAAGTTAAAGCCTAAAAAGCAAATTGATTGCAATTGTGAAACAGCAGAAAAACCAAAATTCATTCAGTCGAAAACGTTTTTAGGAATTGTAACATCATTTGCAATAGTAATGCTTGCTTTTCCATATTATTCAAGTGTTTTCTACCCAAAGACAGAAAAGCAAATCATAATAGTGGACAAATCCAATATTGAAAAAGTAGAATTTACGATTAGCGGAATGACTTGTGCAAGTTGTGAAGAACACATAAATCACGAAGTGAATAAATTGATAGGGATTGTCAATCTAAAAGCTTCTTATGAAAATGGAAATACAATCGTAGAGTTTGACAACTCGAAAACAAATATTTCTGAAATTGAAAAAGCAATAAACTCAACAGGGTATTCTGTAACCGCGAAAAATTAAAATTAAAATGGAAATCAAATTGCAATCAATAATCACTTGCCCCAACTGCGGACACAAGAAAGAAGAAACAATGCCGACAGATGCTTGCCAATATTTTTACGAATGTGAAAAGTGCAAACATGTTCTTAAACCAAAGCAAGGCGACTGTTGTGTTTATTGTAGTTATGGAAATGTTCCTTGTCCACCTATTCAGCAAAACAAAAAATGTTGCTAACGGGTATAAAACAAAAGAAGGTCGATATAACTAAAGTATTTTTATTTTACTACCTATAAATATTACTATATAAAAGGGGTATAGAAGCTATACCTCTTAGACCCAGCCGAACCCTGCCACTCACCGCCATCCACTACCACTTTTCCAAAGCCAATCTTTATAGTCTTTAAATTCACGCCCGAACATTAAAATTAAAAATAATGCAAGGAGAAGACGATTTAAGAGGTTTAGCCAAAATAATGGCTTTTATGAGAGCAGTTAGTATTCTATTAGTACTGATGCATCTTTATTGGTTTTGTTATGGTTTCTTTATGGAACGTGGCTGGACACTAGAAGTAATCAATAAAATATTAGGGAATTTTGACCGAACAGCCGGTTTGTTTTCGCATACTTTATATACCAAAGTATTTGCAATCGTGTTATTGGCTTTAAGCTGTTTGGGAACCAAAGGCGTGAAGAACGAGAAGATAACCTGGTCAAAGATTTACGTGGCTTTGGGAATTGGTTTTTTGCTGTTCTTTCTGAATACACCACTGTTAAAGTTGTCGCCCATCATTGGCACATTCTTTTATATACTGACTATCGGACTAGGTTATATTGCTTTGCTGATGGCTGGGGTTTGGATAAGCAGGTTATTGAAAAACAACCTGATGGATGATGTTTTCAATATGGAGAACGAAAGTTTTATGCAGGAAACCAAATTGATGGAAAATGAATATTCCGTAAACCTGCCTACTAAATTTTGGTACAATAAAAAGGAACACAAGGGCTGGATCAATATCGTAAATCCTTTCAGAGCAACGATTGTTTTGGGGACTCCGGGTTCTGGTAAATCGTATGCCGTCGTTAACAATTATATCAAGCAACAAATTGAAAAAGGTTTTTCGATGTATATCTACGATTTCAAGTTTGACGACCTTTCTACTATTGCTTATAATCATTTATTGAAACATCAGGATAAGTACGAAATAAAACCAAAGTTCTACGTCATCAACTTTGACGATCCACGCAAGAGCCATCGTTGCAATCCGCTCAATCCAGATTTTATGACTGACATATCCGATGCTTACGAAGCCGCTTACACGATTATGTTGAACCTCAACAGAAGCTGGATACAAAAACAAGGAGATTTCTTTGTCGAATCTCCAATTATTCTTTTAGCGGCTATCATCTGGTTTTTAAAAATTTACGAGAATGGTAAGTATTGCACCTTTCCACACGCCATTGAATTGCTGAATAAAAAGTATTCGGATGTATTTACCATTTTAACTTCGTATCCTGATTTGGAAAACTATCTTTCACCATTTATGGATGCTTGGCAAGGCGGAGCACAAGACCAGTTGCAGGGACAAATTGCATCGGCTAAAATCCCTTTGTCACGAATGATATCACCGCAGTTGTATTGGGTTATGACAGGCGATGATTTTTCATTGGACATCAACAACCCGAACGAGCCGAAGATTTTGTGCGTGGGTAACAATCCCGACCGTCAAAATATCTACTCCGCAGCTTTGGGCTTGTACAACTCCCGAATTGTCAAGCTCATCAATAAGAAAGGACAATTAAAGAGTTCGGTTATTATAGATGAGTTGCCCACGATTTATTTTAGAGGGTTGGACAATCTTATCGCAACGGCGAGAAGTAATAAGGTGGCTGTGTGCTTGGGCTTTCAGGACTTTTCGCAGTTGATACGTGATTACGGCGATAAAGAAGCTAAAGTTATTCAAAACACCGTAGGTAATGTATTCAGTGGACAGGTTGTAGGAGAAACGGCAAAAAGCCTTTCGGAACGTTTTGGAAAAGTATTACAGAAACGTCAAAGTATGACGATAAACCGTAATGATAAATCAACTTCTATTTCTACACAATTAGACAGCCTTATTCCGGCTTCCAAAATTTCAACCTTAACGCAGGGTATGTTTGTCGGTTCTGTATCGGATAATTTTGACGATCGTATCGAACAAAAGATATTTCACGCAGAAATCGTGGTCGATAATGAAAAGGTAGCCGCCGAAACAAAAGCCTATCAAAAGATACCGCAAATCCTATCCTTTGTAGATGAGCAAGGCGAGGATAAAATGAAGCAGGAAATTGAAAGCAATTACCGTCAGATAAAATCAGATATTCTGCATATCGTCGAAAGTGAAATGGAACGGATTAAGAATGACCCGAACTTACAGCATTTGATACAGCAAGAGTAATAAAGGTACAAGTGGAAATTTTTAGTATAGACTAAAAAATATTGGCGATACTTCTTCTTAAATTTAGTATGGAGTGTCGCCAATATTGTTTTGAACAGTATGTAAAACAAATATTCAGAATGAAAAAGGATATTATATAAAATAGTAATTATTCAAAACAATGCAATGCCATTGCATTACTTTTTTACTAACTTTGCAAAAGAATATGAAAGTCTTTTTTTCCATATTGGCAATTTATATGATGGCGGTATTTTTAATGCCTTGTACCGATATGTATGAAAAGGAGAGTTTTCAAAACCATAACCATTCAGAAGAATTAGCCCATAAAGCAAGCCACGACCATCAGGAAAAACCTGATATGTGCAGTCCGTTTTGTTTATGCGGTTGTTGTGGAATGGTGTCGGGCATAGTGCTTCAATGGAATGTATATAACTTAGTTAAGAAGACCTTTGACTTGTCTAAGGCCAAAGTTTACTATAAATCTATCTTTATATCCCTCTATCTGGGAGAAATTTGGCAACCGCCAAAGATTAATGCATAATTTTTAATGTTTAAATGATTACAGCTTAATGCTAACAGCGTTAGCTTGGTTTTTAGGGTATTTATATTCCCTAAAAACATAATCATTATGATTTTATCATTATTTATCCATCATTAATCATCACAAAAAGTGTTAAATAACATTATAAAATTCTCTATAAAGAATAAGTTCATTATAGGATTAATGACCTTATTACTCATCATTTGGGGGGTATGGAGTGCCACGAAAATCCCCATTGATGCCCAACCTGACATTACAAACAATCAGGTTCAGATTATTACCCTGTCACCAACATTAGCAGGACAGGAGGTGGAGCAACTGGTTACATTTCCTGTAGAGCAAAGTATCGTCAATCTTCCCAAAGTAGAAGAAATAAGAAGTGTTTCGAGGTTTGGACTATCTGTTGTAACCGTAGTGTTTCAAGACAATGTCGATATTTATTTTGCAAGACAGTTGGTAAGCCAACAGCTGAAAGAAGCACAAGACCAGATACCTGATGGAGTTGGAACGCCTGAACTTGCTCCTGTCAGTACAGGTCTTGGCGAAGTGTACCAATACATTCTCCATCCCAAACAAGGAAGCGAAGATAAATATTCTGCAATGGATTTACGGACAATGCAGGATTGGATTGTCGCCAGACAACTTTACGGTACTCCGGGAATTGCAGAAGTTAATAGTTTCGGCGGTCTGCTCAAACAATACGAGGTATCCGTTGACCCTAACCGCATCAAAGCGATGGACGTCAGTATCTCCGATATTTTTACTGCACTCGAAAACAACAACCAAAATACCGGAGGCGCTTATATTGATAAGAAACCCAATGCATACTTCATTCGGGGAATTGGTTTAGTCACTTCACTGGAAGATGTAGGTAATATTGTTGTTAAAAATACGGAAAGTGTTCCGGTATTCATCAAAGATGTAGCAAAAGTACAATTTGGTCACGCTACCCGATACGGAGCAATGACCTATAACGGCGAAGTAGATGCTGTGGGAGGTATTGTAATGATGCTCAAGGGAGAAAACACTGCTACGGTCGTAAAAAACATCAAAGAAAAAATACCGGTTATCCAACAATCTCTACCCGATGATGTGGTCATAGAACCTTATTTGGATAGAATGAACCTGGTAGATAGAGCGATAAGTACTGTCGAAAAAAACCTAATTGAAGGTGCATTAATCGTAATATTTGTATTGATTATCTTCTTAGGGAATTTCAGGGCAGGTTTAATCGTCGCATCAGCTATACCGTTATCAATGCTTTTTGCATTGGGAATGATGAGGTTATTTGGCGTAAGTGCCAACCTGATGAGTTTGGGAGCTATTGATTTCGGATTGATAGTGGACGGTTCGCTGATCGTTGTTGAAGCCACAATGCACCATTTGGGCTTACGGAAATCCACTCAAAAACTTACGCAGGCAGAAATGGACGAGGAGGTGTATGAATCTGCAAGAAAAATCCGTACGAGTGCAGCATTTGGAGAAATCATTATCCTCATTGTTTATATTCCTATCCTTACTTTGGTCGGCATAGAAGGAAAAATGTTTACGCCAATGGCGCAGACCGTAAGTTTCGCCATTTTCGGAGCTTTGATTTTGTCCTTTACCTATATCCCGATGATGAGTGCCTTGTGTCTGTCTAAAAAACCGATTACCAAAAGGAATTTTTCAGACAAAATGATGGACTATCTTCAAGGGGTTTATAAGCCTTTGTTAGAAAAAGCCATTCGGATAAAATATGTGATTATTGCGGTTGCCGTCGGACTTTTTACCATAAGTATATTCCTTTTTTCACGGATGGGCGGAGAGTTCCTGCCAACATTGGGCGAGGGCGATTTTGCTTTCCATTGTATTTTGCCGCAAGGAACATCCTTAAGCCAAAGTCTGGAAACCTCTATGCAGGCATCTAAGATAATCAAGGAGTTTGACGAAGTAAAAATGGTTGTAGGAAAAACGGGGGCTGCCGAAGTACCGACAGACCCGATGCCGCCCGAAGCGACCGACCTGATGATTATTCTTAAACCACAGGACGAATGGAAAACAAAGAAATCGTATGACGAACTTTCCAATGAAATGATGGAGAAACTCGAAGTTATTCCCGGTGTATTCTTTGAAGCCAACCAGCCGATACAGATGAGGTTTAATGAACTGATGACGGGTATCAGGCAAGATGTAGCTGTGAAAATATTCGGAGAGAACCTCGACAGTTTGTTGATTTATGCCAATAAAGCCAATGCCATTATTCAAACGGTAGAGGGTGCAACCGCTCCGCAGGTAGAACGGATAGCAGGTCTTCCACAGATTAATATCGAATACGACCGTACCCGAATAGCCAACTATGGCTTGAATGTACAGGAGATAAACGATATTGTCAGTACTGCGTTTGCAGGTAAATCAGCAGGCGTGGTTTATGAAAATGAGCGTAGATTTGATTTGGTGGTACGGCTTGATGAAGAACACCGCAGTTCTATTGAGGATGTGAGCAATCTGTTTATTCCACTTCCAAACGGAGAGCAGGTTCCACTTTCGCAGGTTGCCAACATTGACTATAAATTAGGTCCTGCACAAATCAGCCGTGAAGGAGGAAAACGAAGGATATATGTCGGATTTAATGTACAAGGGCGGGATGTAGCAAGTGTTGTAGAAGAAATTCAGGATAAGTTGGCTGAACAGGTTAAGCTACCGACAGGATATTATTTTACCTATGGCGGTCAGTTTGAGAACCTCCAAAAAGCTACTGACAGATTACTGATTGCAGTACCTATCGCCCTGCTTTTGATTTTTACCTTATTGTACTTCACGTTTCATTCGTTCAAGGAAGCCGTTTTGGTCTATACAGCTATCCCGATGAGTGCCATTGGAGGTGTGTTTGCCCTATTGTTGAGGGATATGCCATTCAGCATATCAGCAGGTGTAGGGTTTATCGCTTTGTTTGGTGTTGCTGTTCTGAACGGGATTGTACTGATTTCCACATTCAACAGATTGGAAAAAGAGGGTTGGAACGAGATTATCCCGAGAATTATCGAGGGGGCTAAAACAAGACTAAGACCCGTATTAATGACAGCGTCGGTAGCAAGTTTAGGTTTCTTACCGATGGCATTGAGTACAAGTGCGGGTGCAGAAGTACAAAAACCGTTGGCAACGGTCGTTATCGGCGGATTGATGTCAGCAACGGCATTGACGTTATTCGTACTGCCTTTACTATACCTCGTATTTATGAGAAATCATAAGCCTACAAAAAATAATAAAATGAAAGCCATAACACCTATATTGTTACTGTTTACGTTCTTAGGCTTTTCTCAAACCAGTAATGCACAAAATCCTGTAAACGTAGATAGAGCTATCGAAATAGCTATGGAAAATAACCCTCAGCTCCGTTCCAAAAAATTGGAGATTCAATCTACCCAAAGTTTGAGTAAGACAGCATATGAGCTACCGAAAACCGATTTAAATTTCCAATATGGGAATACAGATGGATTTGAGTACAATGACGGTTTCCAAATTTCGCAGACTATACCCTTTCCAACACTTTTTGGGGTAAAGAAAAACCTTGTCAAAGAGCAAGTCAAAGGGCAGGAATGGTCAAAGGCTCTGACAGAAAATGAGCTAAGAAAGCAGGTAAGAACATATTATTATCAGTTAGCGTATCTGGAACATAATGCTTCGGTATTGAAGTATTTGGATAGTATTTATGCAGACTTTATCCGTGTGGCGGAGCTGCGTTATAAAACAGGAGATATAGGGCGGATAGAAGTCAGTACGGCTGTTACCAAAAAGGGGGAAATCAATATATTGCTCCAGCAAAATGAGGTCTTCAGGCAAAATGCCTATCAGAATCTTAAAAACCTGATGCAGACAAAGGAAGATTTTGCCATTGAACCCAAATCAGACTATGAACCATTACTTTTGACTTCTTTCATAGACAGTTCAGCTATTGAAAACCACCCAAGCATCCAGCTATTGTATCAGGAGGCTAAAATCGCTGAACAGAACAAGAAGTTGGAACGGGCAAATAGCCTGCCTGATTTTACGTTCGGTTATAATAATATATCGCTGATAGGAATGCACAGTAGAAACGGCGTGGAACAATTTTACGGCAGAGGACAGCGGTTCAGTTTTGTTGATGTAGGCATAACCATTCCACTCTTTACTACGACCAGAGCGAAAATCCGTTCCCTTGATTATCAAAAACAATCATTGGAACTGAATGCCCAATGGCAACAACAGCAGCTAAAAACGGAGTTGGCAAATGCCCTGAAACAATATGAACAGAATGTTTCACAGTTTACCTATTTCAAGGAGCAGGCACTTCCGAATGCTGATGAAATCATCAATGCGGCAAAGTTAGGGTACAGTACCGGAGATATTTCTTATGTGGAGTACCTCTTTGCCTTGCAGACAACAACCGATATTCAGCTTAATTATCTAAAGAGCATACAGCAAATCAATGAGGCTGTAACGCTTATTCATTCATTAATCAGCAAATAATACAAAATATGAAACGTATCATCAATAATATAGTTTTCAGCGTTTTTGTCCTCGTAGCAATCTTTGCTTTGAACGCCTGTACAAATAAACATACGGAGGACGACGGACATAATCACGGTAGCGAAGCAGCAGCAACAACGGACGAACACGAAGAAGAAAACGTTGCGGTACTGACCGATGAACAGATAAAAGCTGTAGGTATCGAAATCGGGATGATTGAACAGAAACAATTGTCCGCAACATTGAAAGCCAACGGTGGATTGAGAGTACCCAACAGCAACAAGGCAAATGCAACTTCAATGTTTGGCGGCGTTATCAAATCCCTCAATGTGGAGATAGGCGATTTCGTAAAAAAAGGTCAGGTCATCGCCACTATTTCCAATCCGGAATTCATACAATTACAGGAAGAATACCTAAGCATCAATAGCAGGATAGAATTTGCAGAGCAGGAAGTTGCAAGACAAAGAGAGCTGAACGAGGGAAATGCAGGTGCAAAGAAAAACCTGCAAAGTGCCACATCTGAATTGAACACGTTGAGAACACGAAAAGCATCGTTACAACAACAAATCCAAATGATGGGCATTAATCCGGCTTCCCTGTCAAATTCCAGCCTTAAATCCTCGTTGGTCGTTACAAGTCCGATAGGCGGTACGGTAAGTAACGTTTTTGCCAAAATCGGAAGCTATGTAGATGTGTCTTCGCCTATTGCCGAAATAATAGAGAACACAGCATTGCACTTGGACTTACAGGTTTATGAAAAAGATATTCCCCTAATCAAAATAGGTCAGAAAATAGATTTTGTCGTAACCAACAACCCCAATAAGACCCATTCTGCCGAAGTTTATAGTATAGGTTCATCTTTTAGCGGAGAGAGCAAAACCATTGCCGTTCACAGCAGAATTACCGGAGATAAAACAGGATTGATTGACGGAATGAGCATAACCGGAAATGTAAGTTTAGATGATGTATTAAGTACGGCTGTACCCAACGAAGCGGTTGTCAATGCAGACGGGAAATATTACATCTTTTTGGTCAAGGAGCAGGAAGAAGAACCGCACGACCATAAAGAAGATGAGGCTCACGACCACGGTTCGGAAAATGGAACTCAATTTACAAGAATGGAGGTCGTTAAAGGTGCTTCTCAATTGGGTTACACGGCGATAACGCCTGTAAATGAAATTCCACACGGTACACATATCGTGATAAAAGGTGCGTTTTTTGTGAATGCAAAAATGAATGATACCGGAGAACACGGTCACGCTCACTAAAATGGTATATAATGAAAAAAAGCATTGAACAAAAGCTGTTGTCAAAGAACACCAATCCGACCAGTATGCGGATATTGGTATATGATTTCTTGGAGCAACAGCAGACAGCGATGTCCTTATCTGAAATCGAAAGTCATTTCTATAAAGCAGACAGGGTTACGATTTACAGGACTTTGAAAACTTTCGAGGAAAAAGGCATTGTACACAGTATTCAGGAGAACACTACCGTTAAGTATATTTTGTGTCACGATGGGTGTGATGAAGAAACACACAAAGATTGGCACTTACATTTCTATTGTAAAATCTGTAAACAGACAACCTGTAAGGAGGATTTTATAATACCGCAGAATGGAAACCAAAATTACCGTATTGACGAAATAAAACTATTTGGTAAAGGTATTTGCGAGAACTGTTTAAAGGAGAGTTTGCAATAGCATTGCAGGCTCTTCCTGTGTATCTTTGTCATAAATATAAATGTGTTATGGATAACTATCTTAAAGAAACAAAAATCCTTGACTACTCAAACGTTTCTATACAAGAGCTATTGGAACAAAGAGGGTGGAAAGATTTGGGCAATGTTTCAAGAGTTAAAGCCATTTACAATTTTGTCAGGGATGAAATAAAATTTGGCTACAATGTTTCGGACGATATACCTGCATCAGAAATATTGCAGGATGGCTATGGACAGTGCAATACCAAAGCGACTTTGCTAATGACGTTATTAAGAGCAACGGGAATACCTAACCGCATTCACGGTTTTACCATTGACAAAGCCTTGCAAAAAGGAGCTATTACGGGTATTTGGTACAAACTTTCGCCTCAAAACATCTTACATAGCTGGGTAGAAGTATGGGTAAATGAACAGTGGTATTTTTTAGAAGGTGTGATTTTGGATAAACCCTATCTCACCAAATTGCAGGAGCAGAACAGCGATTGCAAAACCACATTTTGTGGTTTCGGGGTTTATACCGATAATTTTGAGAACCCACCGATTGAATGGAACCTCAACAATACGTTTATTCAGGATAAGGGCATCAATCAGGACTTTGGCGTTTTTGATACACCCGATGAATTTTATTCTAAGCATCAGCAAAAGCTAAATGCGTTAAAGCGATTTGTTTTTCAGTATATCGTGAGGTATATAATGAATAATAACGTAGAAATAATAAGAAATAAAAGTGTAACGAACCTAAAAAATTAAAGGCTATGACAAATACAGACAAAAATCATAAGCATACGTATGATGCACAAGGCAAAATGACTTGTTGCACGCTGGAAGAAAAAATTTACACCGAAGCAGGTGCAAAAGAGCTGGTAAATGAAAAGCATCAACACGACCACGGCGATGATGAAGGACACGACCACAGTCATAGTGAGAGTAGTCCAATTAAAATGTTTTTGCCGAGTATAATATCATTGGTATTGTTGCTTGCTGCCATAGCATTTGATCATTGGCTTCCACAGCAATGGTTTACGGGTTGGGTAAGGATTATTTGGTATGTGGTTGCGTATGCTCCCGTTGGGTTTCCTGTATTGACAGATGCCGTGAAAAGCATCAGAAAAGGGGAAATCTTTTCAGAGTTCTTTTTAATGGGCATTGCCACCATCGGGGCATTTGCCATTGGCGAATATCCCGAGGGCGTTGCCGTGATGTTGTTTTATGCTGTTGGAGAAGTTTTTCAGACAATGGCGGTTTCCAGAGCCAAAGCAAATATCAAATCATTGCTCGACCAAAGACCTGATGAGGTAACGGTTTTAAGAAACGACCAACCCCTAACTGTAAAGGCGGAAACCGTGAATATCGGCGAAATAATACAATTGAAACCGGGAGAAAAATTAGGTTTGGACGGAGAATTATTGTCTGAAACGGCATCGTTCAACACCTCAGCACTCACAGGCGAAAGCAAACCCGACACCAAAGCCAAAGGCGAAACGGTTTTGGCAGGTATGATAAACCTTAATACCGTTGCACAAGTGCAGGTCACAACCGCATATATGGATAGTAAGTTGAGTAAAATTTTGGAATTGGTACAAAATGCTACTTCACAAAAAGCACCAACGGAATTATTTATCCGCAAGTTTGCGAAAATATATACCCCTATAGTGGTACTGTTAGCGGTCGCTATCTGTGTGCTGCCTTACTTTTTCGTAGCTGATTATGAGTTTAGGGATTGGTTGTACAGGGCTTTGGTATTCTTAGTTATTTCTTGTCCTTGTGCCTTAGTAATCAGTATTCCATTGGGTTATTTCGGTGGCATTGGAGCAGCGAGCAAAAACGGAATACTGTTCAAAGGAAGTAACTTTTTAGATAGCCTTTCCAATATCCAAAATGTGGTAATGGATAAAACGGGTACAATGACAGAGGGTGTTTTCAAGGTTCAAGAAGTGGTATTTGACAAAGCGTTCAATCAAGATGAAATTTTGCAATTGGTCAATGTATTGGAAAGCCACAGTACGCACCCCGTAGCGACAGCTATTCACGAATACGTGGGGGAACTGGATAATACAATCCGCTTAGAAAATACAGAGGAAATTGCTGGACACGGGCTGAAATCAACCGTAAATGGTAAAGACTTGTTGGTTGGAAATTTCAAGCTGATGAACAAGTTTGGAATACAATACGACTTAGATCCGAACAGCATCGTTTATACGACCATTGCCGTTGCTTACGATAACAAATTTGTCGGTTACATTACGATTGCCGACAGTATCAAAGAAGATGCAGAGAAAACCATCCGTTTATTGCATAAACTCAATGTGAAAGCAACTATGCTTAGCGGAGATAAAAGTACAGTGGTAAAGTATGTAGCGGAGCAGTTGGGGATAGATAATGCTTTTGGGGATTTATTGCCCGAAGATAAAGTAAACAGGGTTAAAGAAATTAAAGCCAAAGGCGAAAGCGTTGCTTTCGTCGGCGACGGCGTGAACGATGCTCCCGTTGTGGCGTTGAGCGACGTAGGTATCGCAATGGGCGGTTTGGGAAGCGATGCCACTATTGAAACGGCAGATGTGGTCATACAAGACGATAAGCCGAGCAAAATCCCAATGGCAATCAATATTGGAAAAAAGACAAAGAAAATCGTTTGGCAAAATATCACATTGGCATTTGTGGTAAAAGGAATTGTATTGGTGCTTGGTGCAGGTGGATTGGCTACAATGTGGGAAGCCGTTTTTGCTGATGTGGGCGTGGCGTTATTGGCTATTCTTAATGCGGTACGAATACAGCGGATGAAATTTTAAAGGACGTCAATTTATAAGTATTGAAAAGAAAACAGAAAATACGCAAAAAGAAATATATAAAGGTATTCAACCGAAGCGACTTAATGTCTTTGGACATCAGTGACGACAACCTTGTTGATGTAAGAACCATTTAAGTAGGTTGAAGTATGCTTCTGAAAACCCCGTAACCGGGCGTATGGGTGTATTCAATATGGGACGAAATATCAGTGTTAAATTAATAATGAATTTCTGATTCGATATTATTGAGTGAAAGATTTAAAAGAACGCTAGCAGGAAATGTAACTGACACTATAATGCTCATGGAATAAAAATAAATGGCGGATAAGAGAAACTTATCTGCCATTTATTTCAAAAAAAACGAACCGGTTTGAAAAATACCATTATCTTTGCAATAGTTTTTTTGTTTTTTACATGTTAAAAAGGATAAACATATTAATGATTATATGCTTATTGGGCTTTTTTATAATCCCAATGCAATCCTATGCGTGTAAATCGCATTCCAAAGAAATTGTTATCAAGGAGAAGTCATGTTGCAGTGCCAACAAGCAGCATCATTCAGAAGATCAATGTGAGAAAGACTGCTGTAAGTCTAAGGATGACACGAGCAATGAATGCTCTGGAAATTGTGGACCTACGTCCTGCCACAGCTCTTCTAATAGTTTTTCTGCAACACCCCCATTTTTTAGGAACGCTCAAAATCCTGTTTTTTCTAAAAGTAAAAAATCATACCCTTTATACAAAGAACCCTTTTATTCTACAGGGGAATCTTCCATTTGGCAACCGCCTAAAATAAGTTAAATTAGTACTGTATAGCCATAGGTGCGAAATCGGTTGATTTTGCACCTATCCGCAATACATGTTTTATTAAAAGCCAGATCTGGCTTTTGATTATTTACCATTTTTAATACTTAATAAGGTTCCAAATGAAATCAATATCAAAAATATTGATGGTAATCACCGTATTACTATCCGCAGCAAACAGCTTTGCGCAAAACCAGAACGAGCAACATCACAACCATGGTGGAACAGCTCAAGCAAAGAATATTCCATCACAAAATTTATCACAATTACATGCCGTATTTGACAAGTATTTTTCCATAAAAGATGCTTTGGTAAACGCAGATGTAAATATAGCATCTTCAAATGCTACTGAATTAGCCACAGTTATTAAAACAGTGGATATGGGTGAACTTTCTCCCAAAGAGCATACCGTATGGATGAAGGTCATGAAGGAACTGTCTTTAAACACAGAAAACATCTCGAAATCGAAAGACGTCGTAAAGCAACGGAGGGCATTTGCCCTACTTTCTAAGAATGTCTATGAATTGGCAAACGCATCAAAGCAAAAAACAACTATGTACTACCAAAACTGCCCGATGTACAACGATGGCAAAGGTGCAACTTGGTTAAGTAAAAGTACGGATATCAAAAACCCGTATTACGGTTCAAAAATGCTGACCTGCGGTAGTACTATTGAAAAATTAAATTAGTCAGCCATTATGAGATGTCTATTGATTGGGATCGTTACTTCTATTGTAGTCATATTTAGTTCATGCAACAATAACCCTACACTAAAGGTGCAAGACAATACATATACTTCAAAAAGCTCAAATACAAATACCCGTGACCACAATGCCTTTGAAATGGGCGATGTAGTTCCGTCGGAAGAGGTATGCATGGTCAACAATGAATACATGGGCAAAAAACAATTTGAGGTAAATTTTGAAGGAAAAATATATTACGGATGTTGCCAGATGTGTAAAGAACGTATTCCAAAAGATCCTTCTACACGCGTTGCCATAGATCCATTTTCCAAAAAGCAGATAGATAAAGCGACTGCTATAATAGCAATTACGGGCAACAACGGGGAAGTATCATATTTTGAAAATAATACTACATATACAAATTACATAAATCAATTTTAATTATTAAAAACAGAAATCATGACAATGAAACATTTATTTGTAGGCTTACTAGCCTCATCCGTATTGACCTTGGCAGCATGCAATGGCGCTTCTGAAAAAAAATCAGAAAGCGACGTCCATACTGAAACAACGGTATCCAACGAAAGCAACGCTGCAAGCGACCAGGGAACTTTTTCGGAACTTTTTTCCCATTACCAGCACCTGACTTTTGCTTTGTCTTCCGATAATGATAAAGAAGCCGCAAATGCAGCTAAAGGCATGCTGGAAGCACTCCCCAAGATTAATACCGAGGGCTTTAGTGCAGAACAGAAAAGCACCTTCGATGACATCGCTGCTGATATTCAGGAACATTCGGAGCACATAGGTGATAACATAGGCAATATCGCTCATCAAAGAGAACATTTAGTGATCTTGAGCAAGGATTTTTATGATATAACAAAAGAATTCGGCACCGAAAAGCCCATGTACAAGATTTTTTGCTCGATGTACGATGACAACAAAGGAGCATATTGGTTAAGCGATAGCAAAGAGGTCAAAAACCCTTACTATGGTGAAGATATGCTAACATGTGGTGAAGTTCAGGAAGAACTGAAGTAAAAACGCTGATTAAGATTTGAAATTCAAATATCAGGTACCGGTCGATTTCTGTAGGCTGGTATCTGATATTAAAATGTAAACAATGTATATGTTATGCTTAAAAAAATTATCAAATATTTTTTGGAGAACCGAGTAATAACACTGTTATTACTTGTGGTTGTCCTTATATGGGGGCTGATTACAGCGCCCTTTAATTGGCATCAAAATGCGTTGCCGAGCGATCCTGTGCCGGTCGATGCGATTCCGAACATTGGGGAGAACCAGCAAATTGTTGCGACCGAATGGATGGGGAGGTCTCCCAAAGATATACAGGAGCAGATTACCTATCCACTCACGACCTCCTTACTGGGCATCCCCGGCGTAAAAACAATCCGGAGCAGTTCGATGTTCGGCATGTCCTTCCTCTATGTCATTTTTGAAGAGGATGTTGAGTTTTATTGGAGCCGTTCCCGTATTCTGGAAAAACTGAATTCATTGCCTGCCGGCACATTACCATCCGATGTAACGCCCACGCTCGGGCCGGATGCCACTGCTTTGGGGCAGGTCTTTTGGTATACACTGGAGGGACGCAATCCCGAAACCGGAAAACCTACAGGAGGCTGGGACCCCGATGAGCTGCGCACGATTCAGGATTTCTATGCCAAATATAATTTGGCAGCATCGGAAGGGGTTTCCGAAGTGGCTTCCATCGGAGGTTTCGTAAAAGAATACCAAGTCGATATCAATCCAGATGCGATGCGCGCATACAATGTATCCGTAATGGATATCATGTCGGCTATCCAAAACAGCAACCTGGATATCGGTGCAGAGACGATCGAAATAAACAAAGCGGAATATCTGGTGCGTGGATTGGGCTACCTTAAAAGTGTCCAGGATCTTGAAGATGCCGTAGTGGCTGTGCGCAATAATGTTCCCGTAAAGATAAAAGACGTTGGGTTTGTCAATTTGGGACCCTCCACACGACGCGGTGGATTGGATAAGGAAGGCGTGGAAGCAGTTGGCGGTGTAGTAGTTGCCCGGCATGGAACCAACCCCATGGAAGTCATCAATAATGTCAAGGCGAAGATCAAAGAAATGGAGGCAGGTTTCCCTCAAAAAACATTAGAGGATGGGACTATTTCAAAAGTCACCGTCGTTCCGTTTTATGACCGCTCGGGTTTAATCCAGGAAACCATCGGGACGCTGGAAAATGCTTTAGCACACGAAATCCTGATCTGTATTATCGTTGTGATCGTGCTGGTGATCAACCTGCGAGCATCGATTCTTATATCCAGTATCTTGCCCATTGGCGTACTGGCGACCTTCATAATCATGAAACAAATGGGGGTCGAGGCGAATATCGTTGCCCTTTCGGGAATCGCCATTGCCATTGGGGTCATGGTGGATGTGGGGATTGTCTTTATCGAAAGCATACTACGCCATATGGATGAAGAAAAAGCCAAGGGTGTTGAGAGTCGGGGGAAAGCCTTTGTAAACTTGATTTCCACCGCTGTTGCGGAAGTGTCGGGTGCTTTGTCAACGGCGATGCTCACCACGATCATCAGCTTTTTACCTGTTTTTATGATGGAAGCACAAGAAGGTAAGTTGTTCGGTCCCTTGGCATACACCAAAACCTTTGCTTTGGTTTCAGCCTTTGTGTTAGGCATTATTATCTTGCCAACACTGGCTTATTATATATTTTCAATCCGTATCAATGGGAGTAAAGTTCGCCGGATAGCCAACTACGTTTTGGTAGTTGCCGGTATCGCTCTTTGGATCTATACAGGTGTTTTTGTCGCGTTCGCATTGACTTTGATCGGAGTCAACAACCTGTTTACACCAAGATGGAAAGGAGAAAAAATTGCCAACTACGTTAATGTAGCTATCACACTTTTTGTAGCGATGTATTACCTGACGGTTGAGTGGCTGCCACTCGGCACGCAGGCAAGCACCACACTTAACTTTGTGTTCGTATTCTTTGCCATTGGTTCCATCCTGGGAATGTTATGGGCATTGGTGATCTATTATGAACAGATTCTTCGATGGTCACTTTCCAACCGGTGGAAATTCATGGCCATCCCTATCATTACTTTATTATTCGGAATGTTAGCATGGATGGGCGTAGAGAAGAGTTTTGGTTTTGTTGCAAATGGCTTCGAAAAGACAGGTTGGAAATCATTTCGGGAGACTGCCTTCTGGCAAAAATCCACCGAAACATTTCCCGGTATCGGGGAGGAATTTATGCCAAGCCTCAATGAAGGTTCTTTCCTTTTGATGCCCACCAGTATGCCGCATACTGGGATTGAACAAAACCTGCAATTGATCAGAACACTTGATAAACGTATTCAAAACATACCGGAAGTCGAACTTATCGTAGGAAAATGGGGCCGTGTGAATTCTGCACTTGATCCGGCTCCTACACAGATGTTTGAAAATACGATCAATTATATCCCGGAATTTTATCTGGATGAAGACGGGCATCGTGAAAGGTTCAAGGTAAACAGTTCCGGAGAATTCGTGTTGAAAGGTGACAAGACCTATGCTGTTTCCGATGGTTTCCGTTCCATACCACGGGACAGTCTGATTGAAGATAAAAGCGGAAAATTTTTCCGCAGATGGCGTCCTGAAATTAAAAAGGCCGACGATATATGGCAAGAGATCGTCAATGTTTCCCATCTGCCCGGATTGACTTCCGCTCCTAAGTTGCAACCGATAGAAGCGAGAATGGTAATGCTTTCTACGGGAATGAGGGCTCCGATGGGGCTAAAGGTTTCGGGTCCGGATCTGGAGTCGATTGAAATCGGTGGCAAGGCCTTGGAAGCAGCCTTAAAGGATGTTCCATCTGTTATGCCATCGACCGTTTTCTACGACAGGGCTGTTGGCGCACCCTATATCGAAATCCATCTGAACCGGGATAGAATGGCCAGATACGGTATTACCGTTGCCGAGCTTCAGGAAGTAATCAGTGCGGCAGTCGGCGGTATGACGTTGACCACTACAGTCGAAGGCCGGGAACGGTTTCCCGTTCGCCTGCGCTACCCACGAGAATTACGGGATGACCCGGATGCGTTGCGAAAAATAATCATTCCGACAGCTACAGGAGCTCAGATTCCATTGGGGGATGTGGTGGATGTTGAATATGCCAAGGGCGCTCAGATGATCCAAAGTGAAAATACCTTTTTGTTGGGTTATGTAATCTTTGATAAAAAAAGTGGCATAGCGGAAGTCGACGTAGTATACGAAGCGGATCAACTCCTAAAGGAAAAAATAGCGTCTGGAGAACTGGATTTACCCAACGGGGTGACGTATAAGTTTGCCGGAAATTATGAACAGCAAGAACGTGCCGCAAAAAGGCTAATGCTTATTATACCACTGAGTTTGTTAGCCATTTTAGTAATTCTCTACTTTCAGTTCCGAACGGTTACAGCATCGTTAATTCATTTTTCCGGTGTTTTTGTAGCTCTTGCAGGAGGTTTTATTTTGTTGTGGCTTTACGGACAGCCTTGGTTTATGGATTTCTCTGTCGGAGGGACAAATATGAGGGATCTGTTCCAGATGCACAGCATCAATCTCAGCATTGCCGTTTGGGTAGGATTTATCGCCCTGTTCGGACTGGCGACGAGTGATGGTGTATTAATGGGAACATACATCCACGATACATTTGAAGCACGGAACCCCAGAACAAAAGATGAAATACGGGAAGCAGTCATATACGCAGGCTTAAAGCGTGTCAGACCGGCAGCGATGACCACTGCTACAGCACTGATCGCCTTACTGCCTGTCCTGACCTCTACCGGTAAAGGTGCGGAAATCATGGTACCAATGGCCATCCCGACTTTCGGCGGCATGCTGATCCAATCCATGACCATGTTTGTGGTTCCAGTATTCCAGTGCTGGTGGAGGGAATCTGCCACTAAAAAAGAAAATAGAAAAAATAATAAAAATATAGCGAATGAAAACGAATAAGATAAATCGGTATATAACCGTGGCTGTATTAACAAGCTTAAGCATTTTTTCGCAAGCTTTAGCCCAAGACTACCCCACCGATTCGCTGTCCTATTATATACAAGTCGCAATCGAAAATAATCCGGGTGTAAAATCACAAAAGTATGCGCATGAGGCATACCTTGAAAAAATTCCGCAAGCCGGAGCATACCAAGACCCCGAATTGTCCATGGAAGCATATACGATGCCTATGGAAATTATAGGAGGGCGTTCTATTGGAAATGTGAGCTTGATGCAAATGTTTCCATGGTTCGGCACGAGAAAAGCAGCTCGCACAGAGGCTACACATATGGCCAATATGCAAGATCAACAGTATCGGGAAGCCATAAATAATCTGATCCTTCAGGTCAGCACACAGTGGTACACGATGCAAAAATTGAACGAGCAACTCAAGAATAATCAGGAAAACCAAGTGTTTCTAAAACAATTGGAACAATTGGCAATACGGAAATTCTCTGCGCCCTCAAGCACCTCACAATCAAGTGTAGCACCCGTCGTAAGCAGTAATACGCCTTCCTCACCAACCAGATCTAGTGCTTCATCGGGTATGGGAGGGATGAGTATGGGAGGAGGCAATTCAGCTCCTGCTACTAATCAGAATATGAGTATGCCGTCCGGTGGTGGCATGGGAGCAATGGAAGGTGGCTCCGGATCGGGTATGTCAGAGGTGCTTCGTATCCAATTGGAAATTGTCGAAATTGAAAATAACATTGAAAGTTTACATGCTCAGATTAAAGCCGAAAAAGCAAAATTCAATGCATTGTTGAATCGGGAAGCAACTGAAAAGGTCATGCTGGGACAAGAGATCCACAAGCTGAATTTTTTATATAGCGAGGAAGAGGCACTAAGGGTTATTGAGGCAAACAACCCCATGCTTGAAATGATTGCCGAAGAAGGCTTGGCATTTAAGGCAAAAGCGGAAATGGATCGGAAAATGAGTTATCCCATGATTGGTATCGGTGTGGAATACATGGTTGTGGGAAGGACGAATAATTCAATGCTGGCCATGGACGGGATGAACGGTAAGGATATGGTCATGCCTATGGTTTCAGTGAGCCTGCCACTCTTCCGTAAAAAATACAATGCCCAGCAAAACGAAAGCAGGCTATGGCGAAAATCAAGCGAAGAGAACTTTAAAAACACCTTCAACACTTTGAAAAGCGAGTTTTACAGTCTCAAAAGCCAACTGGATGATGCTCAGCGTGCCATCGAGCTGTACGAAAAACAAACTACGCTCGCCCAAACGACATATAACCTGATCGTAAAAGAGTTCGTTACAGGCAAAAGTGACTTGACCAACGTTATTCAGGTGCAGCGGCAATTATTGGATTATCAGCTTAGGAAAGCTGAGGCCCTTGCCAACTATAATACGATGGTTGTGTCAATAAAAAAATTATTAGCAGACCATAAATAATGCAATTATTTTGAAATTCTTAGCAATGAATAAACTGAAAAATATTTTTAGAAATAAGGCGGTAACTTACGGGGTTATATTATTGTCCGGACTACTGCTTGGCTGGGCGATATTTGGCGGGAATTCGTCCCATGATCACAGCCATGACCTTGAAATGGAAGTGACCGAGGACGGGGAAACAGTATGGACTTGCTCCATGCACCCCCAGATCAGAATGGATAAACCGGGGAAATGCCCGATATGTGCAATGGATCTAATTCCCTTGAAATCATCCGGGGGAGGTGATGATGTAATTGACGATGACGCCATCCAGATGTCAGAAGAAGCCATAGCATTGGCGAATATCCAGACTTCGATTGTCGGCCACCAAGACGCTGTTAAAGATGTCCAACTGTATGGGACTATTCAGGTGGACGAACGTTTACAACAATCCCAAACATCGCATGTCAATGGCCGTATTGAAAATCTTTACGTAACCTTTACTGGCGAGTCGGTAAGAGAAGGACAACTGATAGCCAAAATCTATTCGCCTGATTTATTGACGGCGCAGCAAGAATTGCTCGAAGCTGCAAAATTGCAGGATATGCAGCCCCTCCTATTGGATGCCGCGAAAGAGAAGCTGAGTTTATGGAAGGTGTCAGAGGATCAGATAAGCAAAATATTGACATCCAACGAAGTTTCACCCTACGTCAATATATATGCGAATACAAGTGGTGTTGTCATAGCAAAAAATGTAAACCCGGGCGATTATATCGGCCAAGGGAGCGTCTTGTACACCATTTCAAACCTTTCCAAGTTATGGGCGGTTTTTGATGCGTATGAAACAGATCTGCCATTTCTAAAGGTGGGAGATCAGCTGGAATATACATTACGGAGTTTGCCCGGAAAAGTCTATAATGGGCGGATTGCCTTTATTAACCCTATCCTTGATGCCAATTCAAGAACGGCAAAAATCAGGGTCGAAGCCGATAACCGGGATCGCAATCTCAAACCTGAAATGTATGCAACAGCAAGGATCACTGCTCCTTTAAAGGGCTACAACGATGAGTTGGTCATTCCCAAGTCGGCGGTTTTATGGACAGGGAAGCGCTCCATAGTTTACGTAAAACAGCCAAATACATCCACGCCTGCTTTTAAACTTCGGGAGATCGTCTTGGGCCCCTCATTGGGCGACCAATATGTTGTTATGTCGGGGCTGGAAAATGGCGAGGAAATCGTGACCAAGGGAGCTTTCACCGTTGATGCAAGTGCCCAGCTGGAAGGTAAAATCAGTATGATGAATAACGATGGCGCAGCATCGGCTGCCGGACATCAGCATGGCGATGCTCAAACCAATGTCAATAAGACCCATGATATGTTGAAAGTATCAGGAAATTGTGAAATGTGCAAAAGCCGGATTGAGAAAGCGGCCAAAAGTGTCAAGGGGGTGATTTCCGCAAACTGGGATGTTAATGCCAAAGTTATCCATTTGGATTTCGATTCAAAAGTAACCTCAAAAAGTGCCATAAGCAAAGCTATTGCTAATGTTGGTCACGATACAGAGCTGGACAAGGCTCCCAAGGCGGTTTATGACGACTTACCGAGTTGCTGTCTCTATGACCGGGGATAATGGTACTTGATTAATATTAGATCATGAAAAAAAACGGAAAACGAACGAAAGCATACAAAGTAATTTTAACAGTTCTGTTAAGTGTGTTTGTGTTAATGCAATTTATAACCCCCCAAAGGAACCTATCCCCGGTTCCTGCGGGCCAGGTTTTTGTTGATTCATTTAAGGTCGATGCAAAAGTTAATGCAATCCTGTCGGTATCATGCTATGACTGCCATAGCAATAATACCCAATACCCTTGGTACACTAATGTTCAGCCTTTGGGTTGGTTCATGGCAGATCATATAACCGAAGGAAAAGAGAAATTGAACTTTGATGATTTGCCAAATTACAGCCCGAGAAGGATAAACTCAAAGTTTAGCCAGATTATTGAGCAAATCGAGAAAGGTAAAATGCCGTTGAGTTCATATACGTGGATGCATGGGGGTGCTCGTCTAAGCATGGAAGATAAGAAGCTGTTAGTTGAATACTTTAACTCGTTGATGGATAATGAATAAGTTTAGAGTGTTAATAGTACAGACGGTTCCTTCGGAAATAGACTCAAAACGTAAATTTTAATAACAGGAAAAGTGGAAAACCAATCTAATATCTTAAAATACAAACATCTCGGAATCTACACTCAAAACGAGAATGTAGTATATATGCATGAAAACTGCCACGTTTGTGCTTCAGAAGGCTTTGAGGCACTTACCCGAATTAGAATATCCACTGCAACGGACTCAATCGTAGCAAGTCTTAATGTAATTTCATCCAATCTTCTATTGACTGATGAAATTGGGTTATCGGACGCCGCAGCAAAAAAACTGAATGTTTCCCCAAATGAAACTTTGTATGTTTCACATTTGGAACCTATTAAATCTTTAAGCCACGTACGGGCAAAAATCTACAATCAGAAACTGGATTACTTGGCGTACAATGAAATCATTACGGATATAGTTCAGGGCAATTATTCCAATATCGACCTCACAGCATTTATCACCGCCTGTGCCGGAAATAGAATGGATCTTGATGAAATCACCTATCTTACAAAAGCCATGATTGCTTCTGGTATGCAATTGCACTGGAACAAGGAGATTGTTGTTGATAAGCATTGCATCGGAGGGTTACCAGGCAATAGAACAACACCGTTGGTAGTTGCCATTGTTACTGCCTTTGGCCTTACAATGCCCAAAACGTCTTCCCGTGCCATTACCTCGCCTGCCGGTACTGCAGATACCATGGAAGTATTTACCAATGTAACGTTTTCCCCTGAAAAAATAAAAGAAGTGGTTCATAAGGAAGGGGGGTGTATCGTTTGGGGTGGAACAGCCCAGTTAAGCCCGGCAGATGATCTGCTGATAAAAATCGAAAAAGCCCTCGATATAGATAGCGAGGGACAGCTAATTGCTTCGGTACTCTCAAAAAAAGCAGCGGCGGGTTCCACGCACGTTGTTATAGATATTCCTGTAGGTGAAACTGCAAAAATGAGAAGTACAAAAATGGCACAGACAAAGAGTATATGGGTGGTCTAAAATACATTTTGACCAGAAACATTGCCGCTACTACCCATTATGACAGCGATATGGGCTGGGGGTTCGGATTGAATTTGTCCTATTAAGTTTGACTTTCTATGAGGTCGGATTTAGAATCCGACCTCTTTTGATGAATTAAAAATGTTACTTAATGAGCAATTATTACGAGGAAATAATAAAGAAACTCAGTACTGTCCTAAATAAATTTTTTGGCATAAAAAATCCTTCTCCATTTGTGTTCAATTGAAGAATTTGGTTAATTACTGGAAAGGTATCCTATGTGTGTTACTAAAAGAGCACATATTGTCCTTTTTTATCGGGAGGTTTTCCTGAAATGAACGGATCATCCGCCCATTTCCACAGATCAATTTTCACGAATATGTTCAGCCTGATAAAGTTGACCAGATTCGAGAGGTTCCAGTCGTACTTTGCTTTCTTCTGAATGTACTTAAAGAGCAGGATCCCGATAAGTGCAGTCCATATTTAAATGTACACTGCATTTTCAGATGTTCCCACAAAACTGGTTACCTTAAGCCGTTGTTTGAGGTGCTTGAAGAAGGTTTCAATCTCCCAACGTTCTTTATAGAGCGCTGCTACGGTGGCTGGTTTCCAGGAGAAATTATTGGTCAGGAACTCGTATTCCACGTTTTTGGTGCTGTCCCAAACGCGAACCAAACGCATCTTCTTTCCTGCATACCTTTGATTGGCAAGTCCGCCAAGCTCAACAAGCTGATCTTCAAGGATCCCGCCAGCACGAAGCTCTTCACCCTTTACCGTTTTCACTAGGGTATATTTCATGTTGGATTTCGCCCGGGTAACAAAGAAACAGCCGGTGCTGTCCAAAACGTTCATCCAAGCATAATCCACATAGCCCCGGTCTACAACAACCACGCAACCTTTGGGAAATGACATCGACTTAGCAATTTTGGATTCATGCTGTTTGCCATCGGTAATATGGACGAAACTCGGCATGCAGCCATCGTAATCCAATACGGTGTGTAGCTTCACCGCTCCCTTGGCACTACGGAACTTGGCCCAGTCAAATACGCTTAAGCACAATGGAATGATGGTAGCATCCATCAAAAACACCTTACGTTGTAATCTTCGCAATTCCGTCCTTTTGTGAGGATGATGTTGCCATAGGTGATCCAAAAGCTTATAATACAGATCCCTGAAAAGACCGTGGTCCCGATGAGCGTTCATATAGGAAAGGTTGGACTTGCTCGGCGTTCTGGAGATACCCATATGGCTCATGTTGCCAGTAGTGCTGCGGAGTCCATTAGAAATGTCCCGAACCGAATCCGCAGAGGATAAATGGCAGAATAGCATGCTCACAAAATGTGTCCAGCTGTTGATGCCCTTATGATGCTTGTCGGATTGGTATTGTTGAACCAATCTGCCAAAAATGTCTCGATCGATTAGACCCAAAATCTGGGAAAATACGTTTATATTTACCATGGCGATGGAGGTTTTTTTAGCGAAATAAATATAGCATTCCCTGCTATATAAATCCACCGCCATTTTTTCCATCGTTTAGGACGCTACTGAAAGAAACTAGAAGATGAAATAAAAGAGGTGTCTCTTGAACTGGATGGTTCCATAGCTTTGTATGAAGTTATTATCGAGTTGATATTATCGAGACTTTCCGAAATAAAGGAATATACACTAAAAAATGGCTTTGATAGTATAAATGAAGAGATCCACTTTTTCAAATATCAAAAACCAGTCATTGTTGCAAAACTCATTTACTATAACGCTATCTATAAAATAGAGACAAAAAAACCTAATGATATAAAAGCTATTAGGAAATACATTAATGGTGAGCTAAGGAAACTCAAACGGTATTTTGAGAGTAACCTTGAATTCTATAAATATTACCGAACAGGCAGTTCATTTGTAGATGAAAAGTTATTTGTTCGGGGCAAACACGATATAAAGTTAAGTTTGGACACGGTTTATTTTGAAACCGACCACCGGTTTTCTACATCCCACGATTATAAGGCGGCAAAAATAATTGCCAATGACCTGATTCAAGTTTATCTTGAAGACCAACTTCACAACATAATCTATAAAGATAAATCAATAGACCTACCAACATTAAGTTGGACGGGAAGCAAAGCGGCTTTAACGGAATTGATTTACGGACTGCATTCTCAAGCCGTCTTCAATAATGGGAATACAGATATTATAACCATAGTCAGATTTTTTGAAAACAGTTTTAATGTTGATTTGGGCGATTTTTACCATACATTTTTGGAACTCAAAGCAAGAAAGCTGAACCGAACGAAATTCCTTGACAGCTTACGTGATGCTTTGATTAAAAAAATGGAAGAACAGGACGAAATATAAAATCAAAAGACGATTTTGTCGATCAGAGACTGTAAAATAAACTGTGTCAAGGATAATAAACAGAAGTATTATTTTTGACATAGTAATTATGAGTATTAAGGAAAGCGATTTTGATTTTGAGTCCATGAAGGACCTGGCCCTAGAACAGTTACGTAGTGGTGAATCACTTTATGGCAAGAACGGAGCTTTTGCTCCTTTAATGAAAAAGTTTTTAGAAGCAGCGCTAGAAGCTGAGATTGAGAGCCATCTGGATGAAGCTGAACGCTCTTGTGGTAATCGTCGTAACGGCAAGTCCAGCAAGCAGATTCGCACCTCAGATGGCACTATCGAGATCGATACTCCGCGTGACCGTCGGTCTAACTTCGAACCCCAGCTTATTAAGAAACGTGAGACGATTTTAGCTTTCTTCGATTACCGATAAGATCATTCCCCAGGTCAAGGAGTGGCAATCAAGAAGTCTAGACTCGCTTTATACGATTGTTTGGATGGACGCCATGCACTACAAAGTAAAAGAAGACCATCGGTTTGTTTCGCGGGCAGTATACAATATTCTTGGCATTGATCGAAATGGACATAAGCATCTGTTAGGGATGTATGTTTCGGAGAATGAGGGAGCTAACTTTTGGTTGAGCGTATTGACTGATTTACAAAATCGAGGCGTAGAGGATATCTTAATTGCTTGTATCGATAATTTAAAAGGGTTTTCCGAAGCGATACAGAGTGTTTTTCCCGACACCGAAGTACAGACCTGTGTAGTACATCAAATCCGAAACAGCCTAAAGTATGTAGCCAGTAAGGATCAAAAGGAGTTCATGAACGATCTAAAACCCGTATATAGGGCCGATACGTTGGATCTAGCCGAGCTTCGGATGGATGAACTTCAGGATAAATGGGGTGAAAAGTATCCTGTGGTCATTGAATCCTGGCGACGCAACTGGGATCGTCTGACCACCTATTTCCGATACGATAAATCCATCCGAAAGTTGATATACACGACTAACACGATCGAAGGATTTCATCGCCAAGTGCGTAAGGTCACCAAAACTAAAGGTGCATTCACCTCCGATATAGCGTTATTGAAATTGATTTATTTAGCACATAACAACATTAAGAAGAAATGGACGATGCCACTAGCCAATTGGGGAACAACAGCACAGAAATTAGCAATTTGGTTTCCGGGAAGAATGGTGTTAGATTTGCAATAAGAAAAATGGTTGAATTACCGCCCCGCGGGGCGGTAATTCAACCATTGACACAGTTTATTTTACACTCCCGTCGATCATTATTCGGCGAAGGAGCCAGTCCATTTTCCTCTTTCCCTAACTATCGTTTACAAATGGAAACGGTCCTGAAATTCTTTACCCAGTTTGAATTCATTGGAGGTTTTTAGACTTCTACCAATAATGAGATTATACCGCCGTTGCCATTTGCTCACAAGCTTCTGCGCATTTGTAGCAAGCATCCGCACACTCTTTGCAATGTTGCATATCATGCTTAGCACATTCATCTCCACACGCTCTACAAATCTCCGCACATAGCTTGCAAAGGTGACGGCTATATTGGCTTCCCAAACTCATGAGTTCGGCTGCGGCTCTACATATGGCTGCACATTCCAGATCAAGCTGGATACATCGAGCCATCATTTTTACATTGTCCTCTTGCAAGCAAGAAGCTGCACAATGGTTACAAGCTACAGCACAGGCGTAGCATTCGTCAATACATTTTTGAAATTGTTGATGTGACATAATTTTATTGTTTAAAGTGAGAAATTATTTATCTATTCTTATTAGCTAATAACCAGGTTTGAATCTCCGAGATTTCCTGATCCTGTTTTTCAATAATATTTTTTGCCATTGTCTGCATAGCACTTTCGTGTCCGTAAATAAGTTCCAATTTTGCGTTTCCAATTGCATTTTGATGATGCTGAATCATCAACATGGCAAAATCGTGATCCGTGTCTCCATTAATGATTTGGAGATCTGTCACTCTGCCTGAGCGTTCCATATTTTTCATCTGCTCTGTAACAAATTCGGGAACATTTAGATGCGGTACGTGACCATTGAGAAATGTGGTTAATTCTTGAATCTCAGCCTTCTGGTCTTTAATTATTTTCTGGGCCATCTCCCTCATTTGCGCATCATCGCCGGATTGCAGTTCCTTATTTGCCATGTCGATCGCTCCCTGATGATGCATTCGCATCATCAGAGCAAAAGCATTATCAGGGTCGGGAGGCATTTGCATGGCCATCATCTCATCCATCATGTTGTGCATGATAGTCATCATTTCATTGTCATCGTGATTCTGGATTTTGATTTTGTTGATATCGTCCTTATCGCACGCTTGGATAAATAACAGTATTCCTGCTATTGCCATTATTTTTATCGCTAATTTCATAGATGTATATTATTATTATCAATTTCCTTTTCTCTTTTAATAATGAAATGTTAAAGACTTTTTTTGATAGAACACATAGACAGAACAACATACAATTCAATTTGTTTGATTTTTTGGATTCAAAACGAGCTACAGATAAGATATGTGGGTGTAAGATTATTTCTGTAATGTAGTGGTTTATGCTACTATTTATTCATCAATTTTGAAATGAATCACAGTCCAGAAATAAATTGAACGAACCTGAGATGTTGTGATTAGGAAAATGTATGAATGGGTAAATGTTTTTACAATACTCCCCGTGACATATAAATACTTTTTGTCGGTACTACGCTTTCCATAGCCTTTGGATTTTCTTGCTGCTTTTCGACTTGTTCTGTAGAATTTTCTATTGGTTCCGGAGTGTTAGATAACTGTATTTTCCGCTCAATTGCCGCCAACTCCGTTTTGAGTTCGCTAAGTCGGTTTTCTTTTGTCCACGTACCATTGATTACTTCCTTAAGTATTGGAATGTTTTTTTGGAAATCTGCCATATTCTCCTGTTCTTTTCTGATATAGGTGGGCAGCTTTTCCAATGCTTTAATAAAATTTAGTGAAGCTGTTTCGGGATCTTTTGCCATTACACCATTGTTGAATGTATATTTGATAGTACCCTCACCTTGAATAAAAAAACGGTTTACACGAATATCCACCCCCTCTTTTTGTGACATTTCCGTTTTTACCAAAAGTTGAAAGCCATACAGATTACCGATTTCTTCATAATCCCCACCCGTTCGGGATTTGTCGGCAAGCTGATTGAGCTTTGCACCGATTTGTTTTATATCCGCATTGGGCGACAAAACGTCTAATTTAATAAGGTTGGCAACGGAACCGTCAGTGTTTTTTTGGATACGTCCCTGCAAATTATTCCAATCAAGGCTCATACGGTCATAGCGGGATTGGGCTTTTCCAAGTTCTGCCTCATAATCTTCCAGTTTGTACTTGGCACTTGATTTTGAACGATTGAACGATTGCCTTTCGCTTTCCAATCCGGCAATCTGTTTCTCTATTTTAGCTTTGTCCAAAAGGTCGGTATTGCCCATAAGGATAGCTACATATTCCGAGAAATTCATACCCGACTTTTCATCCATACCACCTTCGTCAATCGTCCGTTTACCAAGATTGTTGGATTTTAATTGGTCAATAAATAGCTGTTTGTTGTGCAGCAGGTTGAACTTATAACTATCCAGCGATTTTTCAACGGCATAGATGATTACATCCACTTTATTGTCGTTAAAATGCTTGGCAATCTCATTGCCTTTGCGGATAGCCCTACCGTCCCTTTGCGCAAGGTCGGACGGTCGCCACGGCGTATCTAAATGGTGTACGGCAACGGCTCTTTTCTGTGCGTTCACACCTGTACCGAGCATACTCGTAGAACCGAAAAGGACACGGATTTTGCCCTCGTTCATTCCTTTGATTAGCTCTTTTCGTTGCTTGTCATTCTTCGCTTCCTGTATAAAGCGGATTTCGTGTGCAGGTATGTCGTGGTCTTCCACGAGCTTACGTTTGATTTCGGAGTAGATATTCCACTGATTTGGCTTGTATGTTCCCAAATCCGAGAAGATGAACTGCGTGCCTTTCTGTGCATTGAATTTATTGTAATATTTAGCAATATTATCTGCACAATGGGAAGCTTTGTTATCGGCGTGGTCTTGGTAATGGGGGCTTACCATTCGCATATCCAAAGACATCTTTCGAGCGTAGTCCGTAGCGATAAGCATTTTTGCTTTTTCTTCTTTTTTAGATAGCGGTTTTCTGCCAAGTAATTCCCCTTTGCCTGATTTGGCAAACTCCATCAGCTTTTCAATAAACTTCTCCTGGTCTGGAGTTGGAGGTATGTTGTAAAATATCTCGTTCTTTTCGGGACGGTCTATTCCAATCATTTCGGCGGTACGGTAATCCGTGATTTCGGAGTAGAATTGAGCGAGTTCCGGCACTTTGATAAAGTAGCGGAAACGCTCTTTTGCCACGATATTATTGGCGACCGAAAACTCATAATCGGTTGTTTTCTTTGCGTAGATTGCCGCCCACGCATCAAACGAGTTAATGCCCTGTTTTGCCAAAGCCCTTGGTCGCAGGTATTTGAACAACAGGTACAATTCGGTCAGTGAATTGCTGATAGTCGTACCCGAAAGGAAAGTTGCCCCCATATCCGCATCGGTACGTTCCTGTATAGTCCGTATAGCAAACAAAAGATTCAGTGCCTTTAGGCTTCCCTGTTGATTGCCCAATCCTGCAACCCTTGAATGCCTTGTGTTGAAAATCAGGTTTTTGAATTGGTGGCTTTCGTCTACAAATAAATGGTCGATACCCATCATCTTGAAGTCCACAATATCATCTTTGCGGTTTTCAATGTCGTGTTGCAGGGTTTTCAGCTTGACTTCGAGGTTTTCTTTCTGTTTCTCTGCTCCGGCGAGCATACCCCGGGTTACTTCATCGCCCTGACTTCGCAAAACGTCAAGATTTTCCTCCACACTGTCCAGTTCGGATTGCAGGATTTCCTTTTGTATTTCGGGCGATTGGGGTATCATTCCGAACTGGTCGTGGGTCAATATCACACAATCCCACTCGTTGTTCTTAATATCTCCGAAAATCCGCAGTCGTTTTTGGGGCGTAAAATCATCAATGCCCGGATAGAGTATTTTAGCGTGCGGATAGGCGGTGCGGTAGGCTTCGGCAATTTCAGGTATATTCGCTTTCAACCCGATAATCATCGGTTTGTGAGCCAGTCCCAAACGCTTCATTTCCTGTGCACCCGTGCACATTATCAACGTCTTTCCGGCACCTACTTCATGGTCGCAGATAGCACCGTTATTGAGCTTTATTATCCAGACAGCATCCTTTTGGCTTGAATACAGGTCTTCAATACCCAATGCTTTTCGGTCCAATTCCGGAAACACCTGATGGGAACCGTCGTAGTGCGGTCGGACAAAACAGTTAAAGGTGTCGTTGTATTGGTCAGTCATCCTTATCTTGAACTCATCGTTTTGGGCGTGGAGCCAATCGTTAAAGGAGGTTCGGATTTCGTCAATCTTGGTATTCGCCATTTGTATGGCTTCCATATCCCGTACCTTGACATTCTTTCCGTCAACCTGTACCGTTTTGGAAATATCGGGTGTGGTATTGACAAGGGCGTGCTTGAGCAGGGCAATCCCGTCATACGTCCGGCTTTGGGCTTTGACCGCATATTTATCCCATATATGGACATTTTTCTGTTTGCAGGTGACGGAAAAATCATCGGCACTGTCCGAATAGTGGATTTTCACATCTGCGTCGAACAGATGCGATGCAAATCGGGCGTAGATGCCAGTGGGTATCCAGCGTTCGCCCAGATTAAAATCGAGTTCCTCAAATTCGATACGTCTTGGTCGGGCTTCTTCCAAAACGGTAAGGCTTTCTTTAGCTTGGGTATCATCGGGATTGCTTTCGAGGTAATCTCTTATTTCGTTGGCTTTCTCCACTACATTGCCCGCAACCCAGCGTTCGAATATTTCATATTCCTTTTGCAATGGATTGTAGTAGATGAGACCGTGTAAGGCTTCTTTCAAAGCATCAGCAGGCATACCGCTGATTTCGGACATAAAGTCCAAATCCACGCTTCCGTATTTGTTCAGCGAAGCCGATAACGCTTCTTCGGGATTGTCCGTTGCAATGGTTGCGGTAGAAAAACTTACAGGACGGCTGAATATATCTGCCTTATGGATTACACCACCAACGACACGCTCCAGATAGGGCATTTCTTTGCCTACACTGTCTGTTTTGATGAGCTTGATATTGTCCGCACTGTTGAGATTTCCGTACCTTTTGACAAAAGCATCGTATAAGCGGTTAAGGTTTTCCCTTTCTTCCTTGTGTTCTGAATGTTTCTCGGCTTCTTTTTGGTAGAGGTCGATATAGGTATCACGAACTTGGATATATGCTTCGGCTCTTGCTTTTTGCAAAGACGGTAACTGCAACGGGTGGAATATTGCCCTTGCATCACTTTTATCCACTTCCTGCAAATAGCCGACCCAACCGTTATCTACGACAAGGCAATCGTTACGGTGAAACTGTTGGAGTTCGTCACTGTACGGAGCAGGTTCGGGAACAGTAGCAGGTACGGTACCGGCTGACTTATCGGCTTGGCCATTACTGTTTGCCTGTGAAAATAAATCGCCGATTGTTTTCTGTTTTGTGCCATTGGTTTGTAAGGTTTTATTGACCGTGCCGTTTGATGCTGGAGATGTATAGGACTGTTGCATCGCTCCGCTAAAGAGGTCGGTTTGCCGACCTCTTGGGGTACGTTTTCTTTTTGTCGTTTGTCTTTTGGCTTGGGTGGTTTTCTTTGGCGGGGTAATAACCGCTACGGTTTCATTTACATTTTCAAACAGGTCGAAAATGCTTAGCTGTTTTAATTCCTGCTGGCTTTCCTGTACAATGGCTGGTGCAGTAAAACGCGGTCGTTCGGGTTGTATGATTTCGGGTTCAGTAGCCGGAGGTGCCGGCGTTGGCGTAATCGGAATTTGTACGATAGGTTCATCGTTGCTTTCGCCTTTGTACAAATCAAAATTCAGGTGCTTTCCAAAATCTTCGGAAAGCATTTGCTTCAAATCTTTGGCAATCCCCGCAACACCGTCTTTATGCGTATAGATAATTGCAGGTTTTCCGTATGGGTCGGTATCTATCTTACGGTCGGTATGTATGACCCTCGTACCGTCACGGAAAAAAGCATTGCTTGAAGTATCGTATTTGGTCTGCCTGCTTTGGCAAAACAGCTCTTCCAATTCGCTCAGAGGTTGTTTTGCCGTATTCTTTTGCAGGATAATCAGGTCGCTTCCGACTTCTGTACCTGCATATTCCGTGAACAGGTTGTTTGGCAATCGGACAACCGACACCAGATGGTTGCTTTTCATTAACGCCCTACGTATCGGCTCATTGTTGGGGCTGTTTAAAATTCCTTGCGAAGTAATAAATACCTGCAAACCACCCTCACGGAGCATATCGTTTCCTTTCAAAAAGAAATAATTGTGTATGCTACGGGCAGCCTGTATTTTTGCGGGGTCTTTGCTTCGGGAAAACGTAAGATCGAACACGGAAGTATCGCCAAACGGAATGTTGCTTGCAACAACATCATAGCTATTTTGTTCCTTTTCGGGGATTTCCTCAAAACCGCTCACACGGATATTGCTTTCGGGATAGAGGTGTTTTAGGATTTTGCCTGTCAGCAAATCTTTTTCATAGGCAGTTACTTTGGTTTGTTGGTTTTCGGAAAAGGATTGTATAAACGAGCCGATACCTGCGGAGGGTTCAAGGAATTTCTGAATATTTACATCGCTTTCCCGCAGGGTTTCGGAAATTGCATCAATTACCTGTGGAGGTGTATAAAAAGCCGTCAGCACGGAGCTTTTCATACTGTCCACGTATCGGCGGTATTGCTTATCGTCTTCGGACTTTTCTTTGAGCAGTTTGTGGAGTTCCAGCGTAATGGGGAATAAATCGTGTTCGGTTTTCCTCCAATGGTTGATATCTATTTCATTTGCTATGGGGTTCAATACGAATTTAAGACCGCCAAATCCGCTGTATTGTTTCATTGACAGTCTTTCACCCACGGTAGCGTTTCGTTGCTCTTTTTCCAATGTAAAGGCAATCCGCAGGGCTTCGATATTGTCCAAGAGATGCTGCCGTTTACTGAAGCCCATTTTCCTCAATCCATATTGCGATGGTTCCGGTTATCTCGGTATAGAGCAGGTCAAACTCATAACCGTAGGCAAAATCATCGGCTAGTTCATATTGGGCGAAAACATTCTCGCAAACAGGGAACATTTTCAGAGCGAACCGCCGCAGTTCCTCGTCTGCCATTAGGGTATCGAACTCATTGCATACTACCTGAAAAACCATATCAAACTTGGAGAAGTGCAAACCCTCAAAGAGTATGTAATTCGCTATCTCATTACATTGCTCAATGGCATTGCCGGAACGGAACGCATCCTCATAGGCATTGGCAGCCCACGAGGAACGCTGGTCAATAAATTTTTGGTTGCTGGCTTTTTCAGGGAAACTACTGTTCAGGAGTTCCTGTAGTCGTAAACGGAAATACGACAGGTCTTTTTGCTGTGTACTCATAATTAAATTTTGTTTAGAATTTTGCGTAAAACCTAAAATTAGAGCAGGGAGCAAGAGCCTTTGAAGAAGTGGCAGGGTTTGGCTTCGGGAGGCAGGATTTGGCAGAACAGTGTTTATTCAGATATCGTTATAGAGTTGTCCACTTCATTGACATATACGTCCGACCCATCAAAATCATCATCATCGTTTTGGGAACTTTGTCTTGTAAAAAGCTCCAGTCTGTCAACTTGCCCAAAAAGCCGAACAATACGCTTTCTGATTTTGTCAGGTTTTTCGGATTGTCTTCCACGGGGAGATATAAGCACCTGTGGAACATCTCTTGCATGTCTTTCAAGAGGTTTTCCCTTTGTGAACAGTAGGACGATTTCTGCATTTGCCCGTGTAATATATCCCATTCCAATAAAAACCCAATCATTGTTCCTGTTCGTTTTTTTTTCTTGCAACGGCTAAGGTATCAGCGAGAAGAAAAGGTCGACTGAAAGTGGCAGAGTTTGGCTTTGAGAGGTAGGGTTTTACCACACATAAGATTATTAAAAGAATTGATTGTTTTTTTACAAACCATATTATATCTAAATTTATTATCGTAATATTGCGATATATAAAAAACAAAGCATGGGACTTACTAAATCAGAAATATTCACGGACGAGCAAAACAGATTAGCTTCTCTATTTAAGGTTCTGGCACACCCTGCAAGGGTTGCCATACTTCAATATATCATTAACCAGAAAGCCTGTATCTGTAATGATCTGGTCGAGGAATTGGGATTGGCACAGGCTACGATTTCTCAGCATTTAAAGGAGTTAAAGAGTATCGGCATCATTCAAGGCACAATCGAGGTTAAATCTGTTTGTTATTGCATCGATAAAAATGTTTGGAAAAAAATCCAAGCAGATTTTAATTCATTCTTTGATCAGGAAGTAAAGGTAAACAAGTGCTGTTAGCCGTGATTTTTTAATATTTAACATCGCTATATTACGATACAATATTTTAATAAATCATTTCAAAATTCAAAAACAATGAAACTATCAAACATCAAAGAAATCTTACCAACATTGGACAATGTTGAATTTCAATTAGCGGACGGAACATTTGTCCCCAAACATTTCCACGTTACGGAGGTAGGTATTGTTACAAAACATTTTATTGATTGTGGCGGAACGATCAGAAATGAAAAGGTCGTCAACTTCCAGTTGTGGAACGCCAACGATTTTGAACACAGGCTAAAGCCGACCAAACTATTGAACATCATCAAACTGTCCGAAGAAAAATTGGATATTCAAGATGCCGAAATAGAAGTGGAATACCAAAGCGAAACCATTGGCAAATACAATCTGGATTTTAACGGAAACCATTTTGTACTGAAAAACAAACAAACCGCTTGTTTGGCAAGTGATGCCTGCGGTATTCCTGCCGAAAAACAAAAAGTAGAATTATCAGAGCTGAACAGTGCTTGCTGTTCGCCTAATTCGGACTGTTGTTAAACCCTATAAACCAATCGTAATGTACAAGAATTTAGCTGAAACCATAAAGGGAATATCTGATGTTCAGACCGTAAGCGAAGAACGTAAAACCATATTGCAACCCTTGATAGACTTCGTACAACAAAAAGTAAGCAACGGACAGGTAATAAATCTCAATTTCATCTGTACACACAATTCACGAAGAAGCCATTTATCGCAGGTTTGGGCACAGGTGGCAAGTGTATATTACCATATCCCGAATGTATATTGCTATTCGGGCGGTACGGAAGAAACGGCATTATTTCCGAAAGTAGTGGAAACATTGAATGAACAGGGTTTTTCTGCTTTCAAAATTTCGGAAGCGGACAATCCTGTTTATGCTATTAAGTACAGTGAAAATGCTTTGCCGATTATCGGTTTTTCAAAAAAGTACGATAGCCCTTTCAATCCTGTATCGGCATTCACTGCCATTATGACCTGTTCACAGGCAGACGATGGCTGTCCTTTTATTGCAGGTGCAGAAAAGAGAATACCTATCACATTTGAAGACCCGAAGATTTCAGACGGCACAACAGAGCAGACAAAGATATATGCGGAAAGGAGTTTGGAGATAGCAACTGAAATGTTCTATGTTTTTTCAATGATTAAAAAATAACCAATGCAACCAAAACTAAAATTTCTTGACCGTTACCTTACCCTATGGATATTCCTTGCTATGGCATTTGGCGTAGGATTAGGATATTTCTTTCCCAACATTTCTAACGTAACAGACAGCTTGTCCGTAGGAACCATTAATATCCCGCTGGCAATAGGTTTGATACTGATGATGTACCCGCCATTGGCAAAGGTGGATTATACAGTATTGCCCAAAGCGTTTAAGGATAAAAAAGTAATTGGAATATCTTTATTCCTCAATTGGGTAATCGGTACGGTAATGATGTTCGGGTTAGCCGTTCTGTTTTTAAGGAATGAACCCGATTATATGACGGGATTGATTTTGATAGGATTGGCAAGATGTATCGCAATGGTAATTGTATGGAGCGACCTGGCAAAAGCCAACAGGGAATATACGGCACTATTGGTAGCGTTGAACAGTGTCTTTCAGATATTGAGTTACAGTTTTTTGGTTTGGCTTTTTATCAACGTATTGCCGAGTAAATTAGGATTAGCCAATTTCAATGTAAATGTATCAATGAAAGACGTTACCGAAAGCGTGTTGATATACTTGGGTATTCCTTTTTTTACAGGTTTCGTGAGCCGATATGTTCTTATAAAATCAAAAGGCATTGAATGGTACAATAGAAAATACATACCGGCAGTATCACCTATTACACTTTACGCATTATTGTTTACCATTGTACTGATGTTCAGTTTGAAAGGCGACAAGATATTGGAGTTGCCAGTGGACGTGATTAAGATAGCCATACCGCTAATCATCTATTTTGTATTGATGTTTTTCGTGAGCTTTTTTATAAGCAAATCCCTGAATGTTCCTTATGACAGGAACGCGTCCATAGCATTTACAGCCACCGGGAACAATTTTGAATTGGCCATAGCCGTAGCCATTGCGGTTTTTGGTATTCATTCTCCACAGGCATTTGTTGGCGTTATCGGACCATTGGTCGAAGTGCCTGTACTGATACTATTGGTAAGGGCAAGTTTATGGTTGAAGAAGAAACTATACTAAGTTGATGTAAATAACTTAGCGGGATTTTAGAATTGTCAAGAAACTAAAATTAAACCCTCTGAATCCGGAGCGTTTATTGTTTGTTCAAGATGTGAAGCATCCTGCCCACCTCAATATCCATTCGGGAAAATGCAAACCATTTTTTGCCCAGGTCTTTGAGCGAAGCCCCTATATGGTAAAGCTCCGCTTGGTCTATTATCAAAAATCGGTCGTGGGTATCGGAGAAAACCTTAATTTCAATCGGGAGGTATTGGCTGTTGTACCGTTTTATGTCCAATTGTAGCTGATTGCTGATTGCTTTGGTGTAGATTGTTGCGGTTACATTTTGTTTTCGCTTAACCAATATCGTTAGTGCCGTTGAGGAAATCCAACAGATAGTGGGCGAAAAAATAAAGCTGCCCGAAGATTACCACATTGAATACGGTGGGCAATTTGAAGCGGAGGCAGAAGCATCGCAGACCTTGATTGCGACCTCCCTGCTTTCCATTCTGATTATTTTCCTGATACTGTTCCGGGAGTTCAAAACGGTAAAGTTAGCCGCCATCATTTTAATCAACCTGTCTTTGGCATTGATTGGCGGTGTGTTCAGCATCTATTTTACCAGTGGCATTTTGAGCATTCCTGCCATTATCGGTTTTATCACCTTGTTTGGTGTGGCTACCCGTAACGGCATCCTGCTCGTATCGCATTACAATACATTGTGTGATGAGGGGTTGGATTTGTACGATACGGTTATACAAGGCTCAAAGAACAGGTTAAGCCCCATCCTGATGACGGCACTTACCGCAGGGCTGGCATTGATACCGCTTGCTATTGCGGGCGATTTGCCCGGCAACGAGATACAAAGTCCTATGGCAAAAGTGATATTGGGCGGCTTGCTTACTTCTACATTGCTCAACATTTTTATTGTTCCGGCGGTGTACTATTTATCTAACAAAAAAGCAGCTAAAGCATGAACATAAAATTTTTAACGGCAATCTGTATGTGCGTTTTTACCATACAATTGCAGGCACAGTCAGGATTGGAAACCGTCTTGTCTGATGTTGCCAAGAACAATAAAACGCTGCAAACCCAAAGCAAATATTGGGATGCGCAGAAGTTATTGTACCATACGGGCAATACGCTGTACGACCCTGTGGTCAGCTACGATTTTATGCGTGGCTCACCCTATGCCATTGCGGGCAACCAAACGGACATTAACGTCTTGCAGCGTTTCGACTTTCCCACGGTTTACAGTAAAAAGAAAGCATTGGCTGGCGAGCAGAGTAAGCAGGCAGATTTTTCGCTAACAGCCAACAGGCAGGAAATATTATTGGGAGCGAAAAAGATTTGCATTGAACTGATATACCGCAATAAACTTCAGGAAAGAATTATAGAACGGAAAACAAAAACCGAAAAGTTCCTGACCGACTTTCAGACCAAACTGGATAAGGGCGAAGGTAATGTGCTGGACGTGAATAAGGCTAAACTTCAATTGATTGAGATTAATAAAGATTATCAGTTGAACATTTCCGCTATCAACCAACTTCATCAAAAACTGACGGAACTTAACGGCGGTATAGAGATAGTCTTTAACGATACCATATACCCTGAATATAAGCCCGTTCCTGCATTTGAAGAATTGGAAGAAACAATTGAATACAAAGACCCGGTAAGAAAATATTTGACACAACAGACCGTAGTAGCCCAAAAGGATATTGAAGTTACTAAGGCATTGACCCTGCCAAAATTTGAAGTGGGTTTTCATTATCAGGGTATTTTAGGGCAGCAGTTTTACGGTGCAAAAGTAGGCGTGAGCATTCCTTTGTGTGAAAACAAAAATCGGGTGAAGCAAAAGCAGGCTGAATTATCGGTGGCAGAAGTACAGGTAGCACGGCACAAGAACGAACATTATTATCATTTGAAGCAACTGTATGAAAAGTATATCAACCTGCAAAAGACGGTAGCAGAATATGAGAAAGTATTAAGCAGTATCAACAGTATTAAACTATTGGATAAAGCGTTATCATTCGGAGAGATAACCACTATCCAATATTTTTTGGAGGCAAGTTACTTTTATACCGCTACCAATAATTATTTGCAGGCGGAGAAAGAGTACAACGATGCAATAGCCGAACTGTACCAGTATTTGCTATAATTTAATATTGTAGGGTGAATGCAGACCATTAGCAAAGGCAGATGTATCACTGTTTTAAAACCTTGCGGAATACAACTTTCGCAAGGTTTCAATTAACTAAATTAGAAGCCTGGGCCGAGGCTTCAGGTTAACAAAAACCCAAATTAAAAGCGCCTATGCAGACAATGCAATCAGATAACTTGATTTAGACAGGAAGCAACGAGCGTAGTTCGACTTAAATCGTAAATTTGTTTATTGTGCTTAATATAGCAGTTAGTAAGATATGAATACACTCTTTATTAAAAATATGGTATGCGACCGCTGTATTATGGTGGTGCAAAACGAATTGGATAAACTTGGTTTAGATGCTAAAAATGTAAAGCTGGGCGAAGTTACCCTTACCAAAGAAATTACACCTACGGAGAAAGAGGCTTTGGTCAAGACTTTAGAGCCATTGGGGTTTGAAGTAATTGATGATAAAAAAGGCAGGATAATAGAAAAGATAAAGAACATTATCATTGACCTGGTACATCATCAGGATAGTGATGTAAAAACCAACCTTTCCGATGTATTGAGCGATAAACTGCACCACGATTACAATTACTTGTCCAATCTGTTTTCAGAAGTAGAGGGTACAACTATTGAAAAATACTTTATCGCCCAAAAGGTGGAAAAGGTAAAAGAACTGCTGGTGTATGATGAACTGTCGTTAAGTGAGATTGCCATGCGCCTCAACTATTCAAGCGTAGCCTATTTGAGCAACCAGTTCAAGAAAGTAACGGGGCTTACCCCGAGCTATTTCAAACAAGTCCGGGAAGATAAGAGAAAGCCGTTGGATAAAGTATAGGAACGGCTACGCTATTCAGGAACACTGCGGGCAAAGCCCTGACACCGTAAAATTGACTTCACTTATTTTATATCCTTTAGGCAACTTAAATAACGGTTGCACATCCTCTATACAAGTTACCGATTTACATTTTTGACAACTGAAATGCAAGTTGTTATGATTGTGGACTACTTCACAGTTATGGCAACTTGCATATCCTACACCCCCGTCAACGTTTACCACTTTGTGGACTAAATCTTCTTCCATTAACCTATCCAGTACCCGGAGATATTTGCCGGAGAGAAAGCCGGGAAACTGAACATACAGATTGCCGCACAATTCAACAACAGGGAAGAATTTGATATAGTCAGGAACAGCGAAATTACAACGCCTCAAATGACTTTGAATGTCAGCACGATTTCCGAAGAAATTTCTTGGGAGCATCCCACATTCAAAAACTTTAACGGAAGTATCGGCATATCCGCTATGCAGCAGGACAATACCTACAAAGGTCGGTATCTCATCCCTGCCTACAATTCCCAAACATACGGTGCATACTGGATTGAAAAATGGAAGAAGAACAAATGGGAGCTTCAGGGCGGTATCAGGTATGATTTTAAGCAAATCAGTACGGTACGATACCCTTACAATAACCAGCCTGTGGAGCATGACTTTGATTTTTCAACAATCGGGGCATCATTCAATACCATCTACCATCTTTCAGACCATATCAGGATAAACGGAATGGTCAGCCTTGCCAATAGGGCTCCCCACGTTAACGAACTGCTCATTGACGGCATACATCAAGGTACTGCCACCTATGAACTTGGGGACGTAAACCTGAAAATAGAGCAGGCTGTAAACACGGTCTTGGGGCTTTCATATAGCAATGAAGAAAAATCAGTAAATATAGACTGGTCTGTATTCTACAATTCCATCAACAACTTTATCTATTTACAGCCCCGCCCGGGAGAGCCTGTATTGACCATTGCAGGTGCATTTCCCAAATTCGTCTATCAACAGGCTGATGCCTATCTCACGGGAACGGATTTATTAATCAATTACAAGCCTGTACAGAAACTGGACATCATAGGAAAGGCATCTTTGCTAAGGGCGTACAATAAAACGATAAACGACTGGCTGATTTCCATGCCATCGGACAGGTTTTCATTGGGGTTCAATTACGAACTGCCCGATATAAGGTCTTTCCAAAAATCCTATATCGGGATGGAAATTCCGCTGGTCTTAAAACAGACAAGAGTACCTGATGAAAACATACACGGCCAGCAGGATTATAAGCTGCCCCCTGATGGTTATCTCCTGACAAATATATCCGCTGGTACAGTGGTCAGTGTCTTGGGCAGGTCACTGAACATCAATCTTGCAGTGAGCAACCTGTTCAATACCCGGTACAGAAACTACCTGAACAGCTTCAGGTATTTTACGGACGAAATGGGCAGAAACATCTCCGTTAGATTAAAGTACGTTTTCTGACAAACACGTTTTTCAACAATTAAATTTATATAACAATGACACAGAAATTCAAACATTTTTCTTCGATTGCCGTAGCGGCAATCGTACTATTCGCAACCTCATGCAGCAAAGACGATGACCCTATCCCCGAAGAAAACGACAACGAGGTAATCACTACGGTACAGCTACGTTTTAAGGAACAGGGAACCACGAACGAACTTCTTTATGCTTGGAAAGGTGCTGACGGAGCCGGAGGAAACGCCCCGGTCATAGACCAGATTGCACTGCAACCGGGTAAGTCCTATGATGTCAGCGTATCCTTTCTTGACGAGGTAAATGGTGAAGACATTACCGAAGAAGTAAGTGAGGAAAATATAGACCACCGTATTTATTACGTGCCATCTTCCACATCAAATATACAAATCACAAATTTGGATAAGGATGACAACAACGTTACGTTAGGGCTGGAAAGCGTTTGGACAACCACGACCGCTTCCACTGGTACGGTCAGGGTTGTGCTGCGCCATTATCCACAGGGAGGAAAGATTGAAACGGACTTGATTAATGACCCTAAGTCATCAACTGACGTAGATATTCAATTTAATTCTAAAGTTGAATAAACCCCGCACCAAGAAGAAGACCGGGCATCCGTCAGTATTTTAAGACCACAGCTTTTTAAGCAAACAATAAAGCATTGCGATTATCTTTCGCAATGCTTTGTGGTTTTAAAGACCATCTAAAACTGGCTTTATGGCGATAACCATCTGATGAAGTGGCTCACCTATACAGGATTTCAATAAATCTTACAAATCAAATCCAAAATTTCACAACAGTACCCATAATTATAATAGCCAATTTTGCATTGTAAATTAAAGCAGGCAAATATGGCGACAAACAGAGAAAATATATACATACCGTTGGAGGATGTAGAAAGCGAACACTGTGCATTAATCGTTGAAAAGGGATTGGCACAGGTAAAAGGCGTAGAAACCCATAAAGTAGAGCTGAACAACCGCAGGGCAGCGATTACAGTAGATAGCAATGAAACCGTAGGCGAAGCTGTTAAGGCAATTAAAGATTTAGGTTACGGAGTTCCTACGGTTAAAAGTGCTTTTCCGGTATTGGGCATGACCTGTGCATCCTGTGCGGGCAGTGCCGAAAGCATTGTTAAATACCAACCGGGAGTAGTTAATGCTTCCGTGAACTTTGCAACGGGCAATCTTACCGTGGAATATCTGCCCAATATGACCGATGCCTCCACCCTGCAAAAAGCGGTTCAGGGAGTAGGTTACGACCTATTGATTGAAGACAAAACCAAGCAGCAGGAAACGCTCGAAGCCATCCACGAAAAGAAATTCCGAACCTTGAAAAACAAGACCATTTGGGCAATTATCCTTTCCCTGCCCGTGGTAATCATAGGAATGTTCTTTATGGATATGCCCTATGCAGACCCGATAATGTGGCTCTTTTCCACGCCCGTTGTAATATGGTTGGGCAGGGATTTTTTTGTAAACGCTTGGAAGCAGGCAAAGCACCGTTCCGCCAATATGGATACGCTGGTGGCATTGAGTACAGGTATTGCCTACCTGTTCAGTGTTTTCAATATGCTGTTTGCCGACTTTTGGCATCAACGGGGACTGCATGCTCACGTATATTTTGAAGCGGCTGCCGTTATTATCGCATTCATCCTCTTGGGAAAACTGCTGGAAGAAAGAGCCAAAGGCAACACCTCTTCAGCCATTAAGAAGCTGATGGGCTTGCAGCCAAAAACGGTCATCGTGGTACATGCGGACGGAACGGAAAAGCAGACCGCTATCGAAGACGTAAGCGCAGGCGATGTGATACTCGTAAAGCCCGGTGAAAAGATTGCGGTAGACGGCATGGTCATATCGGGCAATTCGTATGTGGACGAAAGCATGTTAAGCGGTGAGCCTGTACCTGTATTGAAAAAAGAAAAAGAAAAAGTATTTGCAGGAACGATTAACCAAAAAGGCAGCTTCCGGTTCAGGGCGGTAAAAGTGGGCAAAGAAACCATGCTTGCCCACATCATCAAAATGGTGCAGGATGCACAGGGAAGCAAAGCACCCGTACAGAAACTGGTCGATAGGATTGCGGGCATCTTTGTTCCCACAGTGATAGGTATTGCCATCCTGACATTTACGCTATGGTTGATTTTGGGAGGCGAAAACGGGGTTGTTCAAGGTCTGTTGGCAGCCGTTACGGTATTGGTCATTGCCTGCCCCTGTGCTTTAGGCTTAGCGACACCCACCGCTATTATGGTAGGCGTTGGTAAAGGTGCTGAAAATGGCATTTTGATAAAGGATGCCGAAAGTTTGGAACTGGCCAAAAAAGTAAATGCCATCGTTTTGGACAAAACCGGAACCATCACCGAGGGAAGACCACAGGTAACGGGCATTAAATGGCTGAACAATGAGGACACTGCAAAAGAAATCCTTTTGAGCATCGAAAAGCAATCCGAGCATCCATTGGCAGAAGCCGTAGTGAAGCATCTTGGCGATGTAGCGACCACCTCTTTATCCATGTTCGACAGCATTACGGGCAAAGGCGCAAAAGCAGACCATGACAACGAAACCTATTATGTAGGCAACAAAAAGCTATTGGCAGAAAACAACATTGCCATTGCCGGCGAATTACAAGACCAGGCCGAAGAATGGGGCAAACAGTCTAAAACCGTTATCTGGTTTGCAAACAGCAAAAAGGCTCTTGCTGTAATCGCTATCGCCGATAAGATTAAGGAAACATCGGTGCGGGCTATCCGGGAAATGCAGGAAATGGGCATTGACCTGTATATGCTGACCGGAGATAATGAAGCTACTGCAAAAGCCATTGCGGAGCAGACAGGCATCAAGCATTACAAAGCCGAAGTTTTGCCACAGCACAAAGCCGACTTTGTGAAAGAACTGCAAAGTAAAGGAAAGGTAGTGGCAATGGTGGGCGATGGTATCAACGACAGCACCGCATTGGCAACAGCCGATGTAAGTATCGCAATGGGCAAAGGCAGCGACATCGCAATGGACGTAGCCAAGATGACCATCATTTCGTCCGACCTGACCAAGATACCGCAGGCAATACGCTTGTCCAAACAGACCGTAGCCACCATCAAGCAAAACCTGTTCTGGGCGTTTATCTACAACGTAATCGGCATTCCGGTAGCGGCAGGCATCCTTTACCCTGTTAACGGCTTCCTGCTCAACCCGATGATTGCGGGTGCGGCAATGGCATTGAGCAGCGTGAGCGTGGTCAGTAACAGCCTGCGGTTGAAGTGGAAGAAATAAAACAGTAAATCTCACAAATCAAACAAGAAATTACACAACAATAACTAACTGAATAGTACGGAAATTTGCATTATCAGATAACTCTAAAATTTGTAAACAATGGAAAATAAACAATTTCAATTCAAGACGAACATCAATTGCGGCGGCTGTATCGCATCTGTAAAGCCGCACTTGGACAAGGCAGAGGGCATCTGCCATTGGGAAGTGGACACGGCCAACAAGGACAAAGTACTTACCGTGAAGTCCGAGGGCATTACCGAGCATGAAGTAATATCGACCGTGCAAAAGGCAGGCTTCAAAATAGAACCTTTGGATGCCTAAGCCAGCAACTTTTTGAAATGCCCTTTTTCCGACCGAATTTCCATGAGGTTGGGTTGATGAAAAAGGGCATTTTATCAATTCTGAAAAAAGGCGATAGGTTATTGCGTATATGGCATTATTTTTCCATATAGCAAAAAAAACGTAAAACGATATAAAAAACCAATCTAATTTGTAACTTTGTTGCGTTGAAAAATTATAGAATACATATAGGCATTTTGACATTGTTCTGTTTGGTTTTCTTTATGATACCAAGTCAGAGCTATGCCTGTTCCAAAAATTCAACAAAGACCGAGCAGTCTTCCTGCTCAAAGGAGAAATCCAAAAAATCAGAACATACAAAAGGTTGCAAGAGCAAATCCTGTAAAAAATGCAAAAGTGACAAATGCGGGGGCGGTTGTTCCCACAGCTCTTGCAGGTGCGGTGCTTCAACCACTTCCCTAAATGTCCCAACCGTAATCGAATTAAAGGCAAAAGATCACTTAGCAGCAGCTAAAAAGCAAAAATTCGCTTTCAAAGAAGCCTATTATTCTTCGGGCTTTTTTTCCATTTGGCTACCGCCTAAAATAAGCTAAATTTATGGCCTGCCAGCCATAGGTATGTCCTGTCAGAAGCCGCTTCGGCTTTTTGCAAATCCCTTATTTGTATCATTTATTTAAAGTTTAAAACAGAAATGGGCTTTCAATACTTCATTTCTAAAAAGTAATTATTATGAAATCATTATCAAAAATAGTGATGGTAATCGCCGTATTACTATCCTCAATGAATGGTTTCGCACAAATCAAAAATGCGAAAACAGAAACCGTAAAGATTTACGGCAATTGTGGTATGTGTAAAACCACCATCGAAAAAGCAGGTAACATAAAAAAGGTAGCCAACGTGGACTGGAACAAAGATACCAAGATGGCTACGCTCACGTATGACAGCGAGAAAACAAATCAGGATGAAATCCTGAAACGTATCGCTTTGGCGGGTTATGATAGTGAGAAGTTCCGTGCGCCGGATGACGTATATGCGAAACTGGCTGAATGCTGCCAGTACGATAGACCTTTGAAGACAATTGCCCAAAACAAAGGGGCGGCAATGGACATGAAAGTCGGACATGGCAATCACAACCACGGTGAAATGGCAGCACCCGCTAACAAGGATGCAGCTCAAAATCAATCACAGCTAAAAGCTGTGTTTGACAACTACTTTTCAGTGAAAGATGCTTTGATAAAAACCGATGAGGCAACTGCATCTGCCAAAGCCGCTGAATTGGCTGCATCCCTTAAAGCAGTCGATATGAACAAGCTTTCGGCAGAGGAACATACGGCTTGGATGAAAGTAATGCAGGACTTGACAGCTAATGCGGAAAGCATTTCAAAATCAAAAGACGTTGCAAAACAAAGAAGTGCTTTTGCGGCACTTTCGGGAAGCATCTACATACTGGCTAAAGTGTCTAAACAGGATACACCAGTTTATTACCAGCACTGTCCTATGTACAATGGAGGTAAGGGGGCCAATTGGCTAAGTAAAGAGAATGCCATTAAAAACCCATATTACGGCTCACAGATGCTTACCTGCGGCAGTACGGTCGAAACCATTAAATAACAGGTCGGAAAGCTATGGAACAGTATAGTGATATGGTGCAGGCTCTTAAAGACCTAAGACAACGTGGGTACAGTATTGATTTTAGTCTGTTGCCGGACTGCCTTTACTGTGCGTCAAAGAGCCTGAAACTAAAACCGGAGGATTTTACGGTTACGGAAACTCATAGGTTTGAAAGCCTCGACAGCAGTCCTGATAACAATGCCGTGATTTATGCCATATCGTCCAATGACGGTAAGAGCAAAGGGGTACTTGTTGATGCCTATGGTACTTATGCTGAAGAAATGACCCATGAGATGGTAAAAAAATTAAATGCAACATAACTTTTAAAATCCCTTGTTATGAAAAAATACACGTGTCCCATGCACCCGCAGGTGCTAAAAGACGAACCGGGCAAATGCCCTCTTTGTGGCATGGCATTGGTTCCCGGTGGCGGTACGTCAGCTTCTCATGAACACACGCCAGAACATGAGCATTCCGGGCATTCTCAACATGGCCATGATGACGAAAACTTTGATAAACATGAGGGGCATAATACAGGCGATTTCCTCACACGTTTTTGGATAAGCCTTGTCATTTCAATCCCTATCCTGCTCCTGTCGCACATGATACAGCAATGGTTGGGTTTCTCCCTTGCTTTCAATGGCGATAAATATGTGCTGTTGGCATTGGGTACGGTGATTTATTGCTATGGAGGCTTACCGTTCCTAAAGGGAATGATTGGCGAGGTGAAAGCCAAAGCCATAGGGATGATGACACTTGTTGCCATTGCCATATCCGTAGCCTATGTTTATTCCGTAGCCGTTGTATTTGGCTTGCAGGGTATGGACTTCTTTTGGGAACTGGCAACCCTAATTGACATCATGCTGTTAGGGCATTGGCTGGAAATGCGTTCCCAAATGGCTGCTTCACGGGCATTACAGTCATTGGTGGCTTTGCTGCCCAACGATGTTACCGTGGAACGTGGCGGAGAAGCTGTAAAGATAAAGCTCGAAGACCTGCAAAGCGGTGAAACGGCTATCATAAAACCGGGAGAAAAAATTCCAGCCGATGGATTGGTACTGGAGGGGCTTTCGTATATCAACGAGAGTATGCTTACCGGGGAAAGTGTTCCCGTAAAAAAGGAAAAGGACGGAAAGGTCATCGCAGGCTCTATCAATGGCGATGGTGCGCTGAAAGTTAAGGTAACAGCCGTGGGAAAAGACAGCTACCTGAACAGGGTTATCAATCTTGTGCAGGAAGCGCAGGCTACTAAGTCTAATACACAGAACCTTGCGGACAAAGTTGCCAAATGGCTCACCTTTATTGCCATTGCCGTGGGCATAGGCACATTTGCCTATTGGTATGCAAGCAGTGGAGATATTGCCTTTGCGCTTGAAAGAATGGTGACGGTAATGGTAACGGCCTGCCCGCACGCATTGGGCGTGGCTATCCCGTTGGTGGTCGCCATTTCCACAACGCTTTCGGCGACCAATGGCCTGCTCATCCGCAACCGTACGGCATTTGAAACCACCCGAAAACTTTCCACCGTCATTTTTGATAAGACCGGAACGCTCACCAAAGGTTCCCATGCCGTAGAAAAGGTTATACCGTTAACAGACGAATATAATGCCGATGAGGTTATCCAGTATGCTGCCGCAGTACAGCAAAATTCGGAACACCATATCGCCAAAGGCATTATGGCTACATTGAAAGAAAAGAGCCTTGCCTTATGGAAGTCTGAAAACTTCAGCTATATGCAGGGCATAGGTGTTAAAGGTGTTGTGAACGGGAAAAATGTCGTAGCTGGCGGCCCGAATTATTTCACCGAAAACCACCTTTCCCTGCCGGAAATACCAAGCGAAATCAATCAGGAAGCCGAAACGGTCAACTTTGTCCTCATTGATGACCGGGTAATCGGCATCATTACTTTGGCAGACAGCATCCGTGAGGGGTCGGCACAGGCGATTGAGGAACTCAAAAAAATGGGCATCAAGTCCTTTCTGCTCACCGGGGACAACGACAGGATTGCTGCTGCCGTAGCCGGAAAATTGGGTATGGACGGGTATTTGGCTAATGTGCTTCCGCACAACAAGCAGGAGAAAGTAAAGGAGTTTCAGGCAAAAGGCGAAATCGTAGCAATGACTGGTGATGGTGTAAATGATGCACCTGCACTGGCACAGGCAGATGTGGGCATTGCCGTGGGTTCCGGTACGGACGTGGCTGCCGAAACAGCGGATATCATATTGGTAGACAGCGACCCGAGGGATGTGGTCAAACTGATTGACTTCGGCAAACTTACCTACAAAAAGATGGTACAGAACCTGATATGGGCGGTTGGCTACAACGTGGTGGCAATACCCCTTGCGGCAGGCGTACTCTATCCGAATTTTGTTTTAAGTCCCGCTATGGGTGCTGTGCTGATGAGTGTAAGCACCATTGTAGTGGCTATTAACGCAAGTTTTTTAAAAATCAAAAAATAAATAAAAATGAAAAATCTAACATTATCAATCATTGCTGTTATCATGGCATTTGTAACAGTATCATGCAATCAGGCATCCAACAAAAACGAGCAGTCTTCAAGTGATACTGCTGTTGTATCACAAGAACAGTCAGCTTCCCAACCAAAAGAGGATGATACGGTAGCTGCGCCCGTTGTGAGTGAAACTCCGAGCGGTCAGGAAGCAAAAGCAACAGGAAAAGAAGAAGCAAAAAACTTTTCTATTGCGCCCATAGTTACCGATTATCTGTCCTTAAAGAACGCCCTTGTTTCGGACGATGACAAAGCTGCCGCCAGTTCAGGGAAAAAGCTGTTAGCTACCCTGAATAAAGTGGACATGAAAGCCGTTCCTGCCGATAAGCACAAAAAGTACATGGACATAGCGGACGATGCTAAAGAACACGCAGAACATATCGGGGAAAATGTCGGCAACATCCACCACCAGCGGGAACATTTGGCCTCGCTTGGCGAAGATTTGAAAGACCTGATTGATTTGTTCGGTACATCGCAAACATTGTATCAGGACCATTGCCCGATGTTCAATGACGGTAAGGGTGCTGTTTGGTTCAGCGAAAACAAGGAAATCAAAAACCCTTACTACGGTTCTAAAATGCTGACCTGCGGTAAGGTGGAAAAAACAATTAACAGCAAATAAAATTCAGGGTTATGGAAAATATGCAAAACAGTCACCATGCGGGTCATTCCTCGGAGCATGGCACGCACAATACAAAACATGCTTCGGCCATGTACAAACGCTTTGCGGTGATGGCTGTAGCCATGTTCGCAGTGATGTATTTTATCATGTACGCCATGATTGACGGGTGGCAGAACCTGATACCCAATATCAACAATTTGTACATGACCCTGCTGATGACCTCGGCAATGCTGCTTATCGAATTAGCGATAATGAAAGTAATGTACCCCAACAGGAAGATGAATTGGGCGATAGCCATCATCTCGGTTGCTGTTGGCATCTTTTCATGGTTTGGTATCAGGGAACAAATCAATGTCGGGGACAAGCAGTTTGCAAAGGGTATGATACCCCATCACGCAGCAGCCATATTGATGTCCGAAAAGGCACACCTGACCGACCCGGAACTGATAGAGCTGCAAAAAAATATACTTAAAACCCAAGCGGAAGAAATTGAACTAATGAAGCGCAAGCTAAAAGAGTTTGAAGAAAGTAAATAATAAAATTTAAAAAAACAAGTTTGGACATGAACAAAATAATAATTGGCTTTATTTCCTTATTAACCCTGCTATTCACCGCTTGCGGTCAGGCGGGGTCAAATAAGGATGAAGCGGAACAGCAGCATTCGCAGGCAACTCCGGAAAGCAACGGACATACTACCCAAATAGGTGAATTGGTTCCATCGGATGAAGTCTGCATGGTCAACGATGCCTATATGGGCAAAAGGCAGTTTGACGTAAAATTTGATGGTAAAACCTATTACGGATGTTGCGAAATGTGTAAGGAACGTATTCCAAAAGATGCGACCGTGCGGATGGCGATAGACCCCTATTCCCATAAGCAGGTAGACAAAGCTAATGCGGTGATTGCTGTGACAGGAAATAACGGTGAAGTTTCTTATTTTGAAAACAAGGAGAATTATGCCAAGTATGTGAAAAAACAGTAGACACAAAAAGATGAAGCCACAATAAAATAATTATGACCATAAAGAAGAAAATCATATTGGGGCTGGCTGTCGTCCTGATTGCCATACAGTTCTTTCAGCCCTTACGGAACCAGGCGGTTGAAGTGCCAGCCACCCATATCGAAAGGGTGTACACCGTACCCCAAAATGTAAAGGCTATCCTTGTTCAGTCCTGTTATGACTGCCATAGCAACAATACCCATTATCCGTGGTACAGCCGTATCCAGCCCGGCGCATGGTACATGGCAGAGCATATAAAAAAGGGGAAAGAGGAACTCAACTTTAGCGAATTTGGCGACTATTCTGTCCGCAGGCAGCGAAACAAGTTCAGGGCTATGGCCGGGCAGGTTAAGGACGGGGAAATGCCATTGTCGTCATATACGCTAATTCATCGTAATGCAGTATTGTCACCGGAGGATAAGCAGGTTTTGATAGCGTGGTTTGGCACAATGGAAGACAGCATTAAATAAAATTTTTCAACGAATGAACAGATATAAAAAAATACCCATAAGAATATTGCAAACAGTGCTGATGCTGCTTTGCACGCAAACGCTGTTTGCACAGAGAGTAGTGCATTACGAGCTGTATGTAAAAGATACACTTGTCAACTATGCAGGTAAGCAAAAAAGGGCGATTGCCGTAAACGGGCAAATCCCCATGCCCACCCTTACCTTTACCGAGGGCGACACTGCCGAAATAGTGGTGCAGAACCAATTGAAAGAAAGCACATCACTGCACTGGCATGGTGTGTTCCTGCCCAATAAAGAAGACGGTGTGCCCTGGCTTACGCAAAAGCCCATCGCACCGGGTACAACCTACACCTACCGTTTTCCGATTATCCAGCATGGCACGCACTGGTATCATTCGCACTCAGGCTTGCAGGAGCAGATAGGCATGTACGGTAGTTTTATCATGAAAAAAAGAGGCGACGATAAAACCTTTAGAAAAGGAATTGACGATTTGCCGACCGTCCCGATTATATTAAGTGAGTGGACAAATCTTAACCCGGATAACATCAACCGTATGCTACACAATGCAAATGATTGGGCGGCCATTAAGAAAGGTGCTACGCAATCGTACGTTGAAGCTATTAAGGAGGGAAAATTAGGCGTAAAGGTAAAAAATGAGTGGAAACGGATGCTGGCGATGGATGTCAGTGATGTTTACTATGATAAAATCCTAATAAATGGTAGCCATAGCACCGATTTGAAAACAATTGGTGGTAAAAAGCTAAAAGCAGGTGACAAAGTCAGATTACGCGTTTCCAATGGCGGGGCGTCTTCGTATTTCTGGCTAAGATATGCTGGAGGGAAAATTACAGTAGTAGCGAATGATGGAAATGATGTTGAGCCTGTAGAAGTGGATAGATTAATCATTGCAGTTTCTGAAACTTACGATATTGTAGTGACTATCCCTCAAGATGGGTTAGCATATGAGTTTTTAGCAACAACCGAGGACAGAACACAATCAGCAAGCTACTTTATAGGTGATGGGGTCAAACAGCTTATTTCCCCGCTCCCACGATTGAAGTATTTCGAGGGGATGAAGATGATGAACGATATGATGAAAATGAATGGCGATTTGGACGATATGGGCATGAAGATGAGCCTGAACCAAATGGACATGAATGTAGTGATGTATCCCGAAATTACCGGAGATGCAGCAAAGAAATCAGACCACAGCAAGCATGAAGGTATGAACATGGATGACGACCCTAACCGTTACAACGCTAATGCCTTGGGAGACATCAAAACATTAAATTATGCTATGTTGCAATCGCCTTACAACACCTCCCTTCCAAAAGATGCGCCTGTAAAAGAGTTGAAGTTCACACTTACTGGCAACATGAACCGCTATGTATGGAGCATGGATAATAAAATACTTTCGGAAACGGACAAAATACCTGTAAAAAAAGGAGAAATCCTACGGATTACCATTTATAATAATTCGATGATGCGGCATCCTATGCATCTTCACGGATTTGATTTTAGGGTGATAAACGGAAAAGGCGAAAAATCGCCGCTTAAAAATGTGTTGGATATCATGCCTATGGAAACGGATACCATTGAGTTTTTAGCAAATGAGGAAGGTGATTGGTTCTTTCATTGCCATATATTATATCACATGATGGCGGGAATGAACAGGGTGTTTGAAGTTGGAGACTACAATAACCCCTATTTACCTGACAAGGCAAAAGCCTATAAAGAATTGCAAAGAGAAAGTAATATGCCCCATTTTATGGCACAAAACGATTTTGCAACCAATGGTAATGATGGAGAAGCTATGCTAATGAATGCACGCTATCAATTAGGAACAGAATGGCGCTTAGGCTATAATAGTATGCACGGGTATGAAGTAGAAACTCACTTAGGTAGATACATTGGAAAGATGCAATGGTTCATGCCCTTTGTAGGTTTTGATTTTCGTTACCGGAAAATGGGAGAAGATGAGCACGAAAAGAACATATTTGGACAAACCAACAAGAAAGACACCCGCAAGGCGTTCAGTTTAGGGTTTATGTATACGTTACCTATGCTGGTCAATTTCCAGGCAGAAGTATATCACGATGGAATTGTAAGATTGCAGTTAATGCGCGAAGATATTCCAATTTCAAAAAGATTAAGAGGTGGCTTCATGGTAAATACCGACTTAGAATATATGGGGGAGCTTAGGTATATCATCAATAAAAATATAGGTATACGTACCCACTATGATAGTGATATGGGATTTGGTGTAGGGCTTGCATTGACATATTAAAATAAAATACCGGATGGTTGTAAACTGCAAACCGTAAAATTACGGCAAAATACAGTGGGTGATGCGGGGTATAATTCGTTTGGATTAACCTGCATCATACTACAACCCATCAGACAATACAACAGTTCCACCACCAGCATCATACTGGTTGTTCTTTCATGTAGTTGCATGGGCTAATACGAGCAGTATTAGCATTTCTATATTAATCAGTATCATATTTATCAAAATGAAACGAATGGATAAATTTTACAATGAAACATATCTTAAATTGGAAACAGAAATCCAAGAACTGGAGATTGAAAACGATAACCCGGTACAACGGACAGAAGCCATTATATACCGGATTGTGGAATGTCTGTCCGAAATTAAAGATTATGTTTTGAAACGAGGATTTACAAATGTTGATGAAGAAATCCGATTTTTTAAATATCAAAAGCCAGTCATTGTTTCAAAATTGATTTATTATAATGCCATTTACAAAATCGAGACGAGGAAGCCCTACAGGGCTAAGCGCATTAGAAAATATCTTAAAAAAGAATTGAAGAAGCTAAAAAGGTTTTTCGACAATAACATTGATTTTTATAAATATTACCGAAGCAACAACTCGTTTCTTGACGAGAAAATGTTTGTTCGGGGCAAGCACGATATAAAACTGTGGCTGGATACCTATTATTTTCAGTCCGACCAATCTTTTTCTACTTCCCACGATTATAAGGTAGCCAAGATAATGGCGAATGATTTGATACAGGTGTATCTCGAAGACCAGCTTTACTGCACCTACAAGCGTTTGTTTATAAAACGAACTGCTATTTCGGGGCTGAACTGGACAGGTAGTAAAGCTGCTTTGACAGAACTCATTTACTCCCTATACTACCAAAGCGTTCTCGATAATGGCAATACGGATATTAGGTTGATAGCGGAATATTTTGAAAATGCCTTTAATATTGATTTGGGAAACTTTTACCATACCTATCTCGAAATACGCAACCGGAAACGAAACCGTACCAAATTCCTTGATGCACTGCGGGATAACCTTATTAAGAAAATGGATGAGCAGGAGGAAAAATAATGACAGCGATAGAAAGAGAAACGGCGGACTTGCAGATCCGCCGTTTCTTTTAAAATTCTTCGCTTCTTGGTTACGAGGGAAGCCTGAATCTATCGTTATGCTTTAAAAGATACTTTAGTTATTTCTTATCTTTTGCTTTCTGAAAATGTTCCCGTTCCATTCTCAATAATTCTTCAAACAGCTTGGTTGCCTGCTCAATTGAAAACTGATGATTATTTTCAATTCTTACTGTACCAACCATAGCACCATTTGTCGGTTCAACCTTTTCGTAAAAATTATTAGTATGGTAAAGAACCTGCCCCACATCAAATTTCTTCAAACCCTCTACGCTTACGCCAAGCGCAATAGCTACTTTTTCCAATCGTTCGTCATCCACGTTCTCGGTTTGTTCCAATTTAGATACAGCTTGCTTGGTCACACCCATACGCTCTGCCAAATCCTTTTGCGTAATACCTACCAATCGCCTTGCACTGCCAATTTTTATACCCATGTGGTTTTTCCCCTCCAAATACACGGTTTCTTTTTCTTTTTCCATTGTTATTTTACGAATGATTTTTTTGGTTTATAAATAATTCCAGTTTCTCCCGCTCACTTTGCAACAACCGTTCGTATAACTCGACTACTTTATCTAACGGATTAATATTCTGCGTACTATTCTCACCATGTTGAACAGTACTATCTTTATAACTGTTGATATTATAAATAGCTCGTTCCACATCAAATTTCTTAATGAGGTCAGGGGTTACGCCTAATGCAAAAGCAAATCGTTCCAACATTTCCGGCTCTAAAACAGCTTCCCGTTCTATGGCAGAAATTTGTGGCTGGCTCATACCCAATTCATTAGCAAGCACTTCTTGCTTAATGCCCAAGTAAATACGGATACGCTGCGCATTTCTGCCCTGATGGTTTTCTTCCAGCGTTTCCAAAACGTGTACTTTGTCTTCCTCTTGCATATTTCATTGTCATTTGATAGCGTAAATATAATAAAAGACAACCAAAAAAGCATAATAGACAACCAAAATTACTTCAAAAAAATCTCCATTTCAACGTTATTTGGAACAAATAACTAATAGTGAGAAGATTGACAAACAATTATAAACAATATTACTTCCTTTCCCCAACGGGAGGGATAAAAAGCGATGTTTTGTTCTTCTCAAAGAAATTCAGCCTCCGCTGCATCATCAAAAGCCCGGATTAGCACGTCCTGCAACCATACTCGGAGCAATTAATCATTTCCCAATAACCATAATTTATAAACCCAATGGCGAATAAACTTATTCGTAATAGGATAACGATTTTTATAGCCTGCCATAACCCGGAACTGGTAACGGGCGGCAGGCACTTCCTAATTCTAATTTGTTTCATGTTGTTTGGTGTCGGCATAGCCCGTCCGCAGTCCCGAGAAGTCGGGACTGCAAACAACCAAAACATCACCGCTTTAAACATCGGCGACCAAATCCCTGATGCTCTTTGGAACACACCTTTGCAGGTGGTGAACCACCCGCAGGACAAAAAAAACATCACCCTTGCCGATTACAAAGGCAAGCTGATAATATTGGATTTTTGGAGTACGTGGTGCGGTACTTGTGTAGCTGCATTGCCAAGACTTCACGAACTGGAAAAGGAGTTTAAAGACGATGTTATCATTTTACCGATGACAGACCAGAAAGCCAACGAAATAAAAGCATTCTTAAAGAAGAATCGAGTACTTTCCCGATTAAACTTGTTTTCAGTTACCGATGACAATACATATAAATTCCATTTCCCTTACACCATGTTGCCGCATGAGGTATGGATTAGCAAATCCGGCGAAGTACAAGCTATTACACACTCATCTGATGTAACAAAGGAAAATATTACTTCGGCATTGAAAGGCAATGCAAATAGCATTGCACAGAAAAAGGACAACCTTACCTATGATGACACACGTCCATTACTGCTTAATAATAATGGTGCTGACGGGGATTTTTTTGTTAGCAGAAGTATTATTACGTTAGCCATAGAAGGCATTCCTCGTTCAAATGCTCTACCAAAAGTGAACGAAAAAGAGAGCACCTTTCGGGTACTATCTACCAATGCTGACATCCGCCGTATGTACGAACTTGCATTTAGAGAATTGCTAACAATGCCACCTAACCGGACAAAGCTGGAGTTGAAGGAACCATTTTCTGTTTCGGAGAAAAGGTTTTTACAGGATAAGTATTGCTACGAATGGATTGCCCCATTGTCAGTATTGAAGCACTTTCCCCAAAAAGTACAGGCTGACCTCAATTATCACTTTGGCATAAATGGGCGTATGGAAAAACGTAATACAAAATGCTATACCATTAAGATTATAGGGAAAACGACAATAATCCCCAATAAACCCGAAGACGGCTTACAATACCTTTCGGCTTGGGTAAACAAGACCAATAAAGATATACAGCATATTCCTGTTGTAAATGATTTTACTGACCAAAAAATAGCCATCCCAAAAATAGCACATGCTATTGAGGATGTGGAAGCTGTTAACAGGCAACTTAAACCATTCGGTATTGCCATCGTGGAAGATGAAAGAGTGCTGGATTTTTTTGTCATTTCTGAACTATAAACCAAACTACTCAATGAAACGAACAATTACTTTTTTACTCATACTTTTTTCAGTTCCAATACCATTGCCCAAAACATATCCAACATTCGGGGTAAGGTAGTCAATAATGAAAATGGTCAGCCCGTAGCAGGTGCTACGGTCAAATTGTTGAACCGCAGTCAGAATAACACCGTACAAACTGATGAAGACGGAAATTTTGAATTTACAAATAAAGCATTCCCTTTAGCAGTTAGTGTTAGTTACATTGGATTAGCAGATACGACATTTGTCCTTTCTGCTGCTCCACAAAACCCATTGACGGTGCACCTAAATCCGGCAAGCAATACTTTAAGCGAAGTAGTGGTATCCACGGGTATTCAAAAAATACCCAAAGAAAGAGCCACAGGGTCATTTGACCATATCGACAACGAATTGTTTAATCGTCAAATCTCTACCGATGTATTGAGCAGGTTGGACGGTATTGCCAGTTCAGCAATGTTTGATAACAGACCCGGTGTAGGCAGTAACAATTTGAGCATACGAGGTCTAAGCACTATTTTTTCCAATACGAAACCATTAATCATACTGAATAATTTTCCCTACGAGGGCAATATAAATGATATTAACCCGAACGATGTGGAAGATATTACCATTCTAAAGGATGCAACCGCAGCCTCTATATGGGGCGTAAGAGCCGGAAACGGTGTAATCGTTATAACGACCAAGAAAGCCAAACGGAACCAGCCGCCTGCCATATCGTTTAACAGCAATATGACTCTTATTCAAAAGCCGGATATGATGCAACTGCCTTATATGTCTTCTGCGGATTATATAGGTGTCGAAAAAATGCTTTTTGACAATAACTTTTACGATGCCAATGAGCAGTTAGGCTACGTGCCATTATCCCCCGCAGTGGAATTAATGTATAAAAATAAACACGGGTTACTAACCGATGCCGCATTGCAACAAGGGCTGAACGAATTAGCGCAATACGATATACGTCGGGAATTGAATAAATACGTTTACAGGAAAGGGCTAAACCAGCAATATTCCCTAAACGTGAGTGGGCAGAGCGAAAATGTAAGCTATTATCTTTCTGGTGGCTATGATGACAATACCAGCACCACCGATGGAGGTTATAAACGGTATAATCTACGTTCTGACAATACGTTTCGACTTTCCAAAAAATTGAGTTTGGATGCCGCCTTGTTTTTTACCCATACCTTCACAAACGCAGGAAGACCTACCAATTTTTCTTCGTTACCTTATGCCCGTATTGCGGACGAAAATGGAAACGCTTTACCAATAGACCGATATTATCGGTCAAACTATATTCAGGAAACAAAACAAAATGGATTATTAGATTGGACGTATCGTCCATTGGACGAAATAAACCTCATCAACAATAAGCAGAAAACAAACAGCCTGATATTGAATACAGGGCTGAATTATGACATTGGCAAAGGGCTGATTGTAGAAATCAAATACCAATATGAAAACGCACAGGGAGCAGGAAAAGATATACGGAGCATGGCATCCTATTATACCCGTGATAGGATAAATACCTATACACAGGTTGGTACGGATGGAGCGTTATTCCGCCCAATACCTTTGGGCGATATCTTAAATGAATCAACAAACAGCTTCACGTCGCAATCTCTCCGTTTACAACTGAATTACTCCAAAACTTGGGATAAACACCAGCTAACAGGTCTTGCTGGAGCAGAGGCTCGTCAGGCAAACACCACTCTAACACAGTCTACACAATATGGTTATAATCCCCATATTTTGACGACTATCGCAGTTAATTACGATACTGATTATACTTTGTACAGTCCCACAGGTGGAATTGCAAAAATTCCAAATCCATATTTTACATCCGAAACTAACGATAGGTTTATATCCTTTTTTACCAATTGGGCTTATACGTTTGATAACCGCTATAATCTTAACATTAGTGCAAGACAAGATGGCTCAAATCTGTTTGGAGTAAGGAGCAATCAACGGTTTACCCCACTTTGGTCGGTTGGTGGTAGCTGGCATCTGACGAATGAACGGTTTATCAATATTACATGGCTTGACCTGTTGAAGCTAAGGACGACTTTCGGTTATAGCGGTAACCTCAATCGCAATGTTTCGGCTCTGCCCACAATGCGTTATTACAATGGTGGAAATTTAATAAATACGCCTTATGGTGTATTAGTTAATCCACCGAACGAAAATCTTCGTTGGGAAAAGAACGGGCAGTTCAATGTAGGGTTTGACTTTGCTGTTTTAAAACAACGTTTAAGCGGTACATTTGAATACTATCACAAGAAAAATACCGACCTTATTGGTTATATGCCTATCGACCAAACCACAGGTGCAATAGGTTCCTTAAGTAGCCGAGGGTTCACTTATCTTGGAAATTCGGCTTCCATGACCGGAAACGGAATAGATATACAATTGCATAGTGTCAATATCCGTAAAGCATTTGAATGGCGGACAGACTTGCTGTACAGTACCGTAAAAACTAAAATAACGGAATATCTTGCCGAGACAAGAGACCTCAATAATTATCTTAATAGCGGATTGGTTATTTCGCCCATCATTGGAAAACCCGCCTATTCTATTTTTGCATTTCGATGGGCTGGTCTTGACCCCGAAACAGGCGACCCTATGGGCTACCTTCATGGCGAAGTAAGCAAAGATTATGCAGCCATCCGCAACGAAACCACACCAGAAGAACTGATTTATTATGGCTCCGCCACTCCTACACATTTCGGTGCTTTAAGAAATACGTTCTCATGGAAAGGGTTAAGTCTTTCATTCAATATCAGCTATAAATTAGGGTTCTATTTCAGGAGAAACAGCGTGTACTATAACGCAATATTCAATGGCACAGGTTCGCATTCGGATTTTAGTCTAAGATGGCAAAAGCCGGGTGATGAAGTCACCACACAGATTCCGTCAATGGTCTATCCGAATAATAACAATCGGGATGGCTATTTTTATCCACGTGCCGAAGTGCTGATTTCAAAGGGAGACAATATACGCTTACAGGACATCAACCTTAGTTACCAAATTAAATCATTGGAAAACAAATGGAAACTGAAAAGATTGGAGGTATTGATGTACGCTACCAATTTAGGGACGATATGGAAAGCGGATAAACATAACGTCGACCCGGAATTTGGAGATTTATCACCACTAAGAACTTTTTCATTTGGTTTAAGAGCAGGCTTTTAAAATTTAGAAACTATGACACGATATATAATAATATTACTGATTACAATAATCACATTTTCAGGATGTGAAAAATATTTGGACGTTAAACCGGATAAATCGCTTGTCGTACCGACCACGGTTGCAGACCTTAGAGCATTATTGTATAACACATCGAGAATGAATAGCTGGTATCCCTCAATTCAGGATGGTGCTACGGATAATCAATTTGTACAAACAGAAAATTTGAATAGATTCACTTCATTAACAGCAAAAAACATCTATACATGGAATGATGATGTATTTAACGATGATGAAACCAACGAATGGTCGATGATGTATGCAGCAATCTACTCATGCAATTTGATTTTGGAGCAGTTGGAGAAAATTGAACCTGTTCCGGTAGAAAAAAACCAAATTGAGGGAGAGGCTTTGTTTTTCCGCTCCTTTGCATTTTACAATGTTGCCCAGCTTTGGGCAAAACCTTATGAGAAAAATACGGCACAAACAGACTTAGGTATTCCACTAAGGTTAAAATCTGATATTGGTGAGAAATCTATAAGGTCATCGGTTGAAGAAACTTATACTAAAATTACCAATGACTTGAACAGGGCTGTTATACTTTTATCCGTCAATAGCCCATATAAAACAACACCAACGAAGCAGGCTGTCTATGGACTGTTAGCCCGCATATACTTATCAATGGAAGACTATGATAAAGCACTATCTTACGCAGACACTTGTTTAAGCTATTCAGATGCTTTACTTGATTACAATACATTAACAATGGGGTCGGCAACCTCATTCCCGATACCTCGCTATAATGAAGAAATAATTTTTCATGCTAACGATTTTGGGCGTATGGTGATGAGCATTACCTATGGAAGAATTGATAGCAACCTATATAAGTCTTATGAATCGAACGATATTAGAAAAACAGCTTTCTTTAGAAACAGAGCGGGCTATTATTCCTTTAGGGGAAATTACGATGGCAATTCAGGAATGTGGTTTGCCGGAATTTCTACCAACGAAATCTATCTGATAAAAGCTGAATGTGAAGCAAGAGCAGGAAATATTACCACGGCTTTACAGACCGTAAACGAACTATTAAAAAATCGCTATAACAGCACATTTATTCCATTCAGTTCGGACAATGATGAAACTGTATTAAGGTTTATCTTGGATGAGCGAAGAAAGGAATTAATATGGCGGGGATTACGGTGGTCGGATTTAAGACGATTGAACAAGGACAGCCGTTTTTCAAAAACGATAACAAGAAATATTGATGGAAAGATTTATACATTAGAGCCAAACAGTCCAAAGTATGTCTTTCCCATACCCAATAGTGTGATACTTAACAACGGTATGCAACAAAACGAGCGGTAACAAGGTTCAGCATAATACCGCTAATAATTATTATTCTATCCTTGTATATATAGACGAAATAACTGTATTCATATCAGGGTGTTCAGTATCTCCAATGAGTGGTTTTGCCTTAATAGCACACAATATATCATTTCCCGTTATACACGGAGGTGCTGTACTACCATTTTCATTAACAAGTGCGAAATTTTCTGGGTTGGAGATGTTACCATCTCCCGTTTCATCTGTATAGGCAAACCATTTTTCTCCAGCAAGACTGGCGTTTTTCATTACCGAAAAGGACATTGTTACAGATGCAATGGTTACCGCTGCCAGTGCAAATAGGTTATTTTTTATTTTTTTCATCATTTTAAAATTTTGAGGTTGAAGAAATGGTCTTTTCCTTTGGATGATTAAATCTAATTAACGAAAGTATTCTCTAAATAGAGTGTGAACATGGGATAATCCTTGTTCACACTCTTTCAAATTATTTACTGAAAAAGCTATTGCAGCTTTCTTTCTCTGTCGTCAATAACAGTACCTAAATTGGGATGTTCTTCACCACCAATCATCACAGGTTGAGCCTTAACCGCACAGATTTCGTCACTTCCTTCAGGACACGTAGGCGGATTAGCGCCATCACTTGGCGTGAGTATATAATTTTCAGGATTGTTGGGATTTCCATCTCCGGTTTCATCAGTGTACTCAAACCATTTTTCTCCTGCAAAACTGGCGTTTTTCATCACGGTAAACGACATGGTTACAGCTGCAATGGCTATTGCTACTACAGCAAATAGGTTCATTTTTAATTTTTTCATCGCTTTAAAATTTTGATGTTAAAAAATACTTTTTTATATGTCTTTTGGCAGACGCGCCCTCGGTAGCTTCGCCTCCGGCGTTGCTACCTCGTAATTTATGCCATAAGTAAAGCCCCAAAATGCTTAGGGAAAGGAAAAAGAGATTAAAGAAAAAATGCTGTGTCCAGTTCATACCACTTATCACCGAACCACACCCGCATGGTAATTTTTCCCATGCACCCATAAGAGCCACAGCGATATATGCTGTAAAAGCGGTCATTAATACGGTAGATAGTATTAGACCTGCTTTGCGATACTTTTCCATTACCAATGCCAGCACTGTTATTAACTCCAATGCCGGGAGCGAGTATATTAGGATATATCCTATGCTATCTGAAAAAGGTTGGCGGAGAATGCCTCCTTTAAACGCTGTAAAGTCTGTTATTTTATCGATGCCTACGGGTATCCAAAGAAGCAGCAAAAGAATAATAACGACATTGAGTGTTATCCGTTTTCTTTTGATTTGGTTTTGATATGTAGCTGCTGTTTCCATTGTCTTTGTATCTTAATGATGGTTATCACCATCCTTTGATACAAAGTTCATCAAAGCCGTAAGCGTGTGAAAGACAAAATCGGTAAATATTGAGCAACTTTGTGTAAGAAATTTTCCGATTTTATCAATTTCGGGGAAATTCCGTTACCTGCGTTTCAGGTATTGCTCTAAAGCAGTACGAAATGGACGTTCATTGGTGTAGCCAACTTCCATATATACGTCTTTTATAGCTTTCCCTTGTTTTTCGATGAGGAACAAGGCGTGAGAAATGCGCAATTCGGTAATAAAATCCTGTACGCTTATGTGGTACTGGCGTTTGAAGATATTGAGCAAAGTACGTTCCGTAACGAAAAAGTATTCTGAAAGGAATTTTATGGTAAGCGCATTATCACAATAATGTTCCTGGATATAGGCTTTGATTTTATAAGCAAGGTCGGCTTTTTGGTCTTCTAACATTGTGTCGTAATGCTCCAGAAGGTAGCTGATATACTTGCGGAGATTGCCATCCAATGCCCCGATATTGGTCTGTGAATAACTGTATATTTTATACAGCCATCGGTGTATCTTCCTGTCCATCCTGCATTGGTACATGGTGTCGTAGGTGCGGTTATCGTGTTTAAAACGATGCAGGACGTTTTGGATATTAGGGTAGTTATGGTACATGCTTTCTATCCATTCAGGCAAAATACTTACCACGAGACAGATATGCATGCCTTTTTGGGCATAGGCGAAATACCTGCCCGAATCGTAATAGGACATGAGGAAGCTGTTAGGCTGCGTTTTTATAATCGGCTTACGGCTTTCAGTCATATACAACAATGTGCCTTTGAGCATAAAATAAAGGTACAGTTGCCGCTCTTGAATGTCGAAAGGAATATAAACAGGGTTGCTTACATTAAGCTGCACTAAATCTATAAAAAAAGGACTGTTTTTAATTTGCTGGCTCAATAGTTCATAATACGGCAGCGTAAAGCCCTGCCTTTGGACAGCGAAAGGTAATGGGTATTTGCTCCACTCCGGGAGGTCGTTGGGATTGGCTATCCACCTTTTAAATTCGCTTTCTATTTTTAGGATATAAGGTATTTCCATAGGCGGTAATTTATTCTCCTATCGGATGCCTTAATAAATTCCGCCCTCTTACTTCAATTCCACTTTTACGGTAAGGGGTTCCTGTAATCAAACGGATGGAATTTGATATAGGCTATACAAATCTGAACCATTCAAATGAATAAAAAACCCAAGTTGGGTAGAACTTGGGTAAAATTTTTTTCAAACAATTGAAGCAAGTGGGAAAGAAAGTGTACCGGGGCGTGCCACCGTCTGCATTTAACCACCGCACAGAGGACGACCCAAAAATGCAACCGGGTCGGGCTATCCGCTATATCTTTTGCGGATCTTAAAGGACCACAAAAGGATGTCGCTGCTATCCCTCACGCAATATGCCATTTAGTAAACTAATCATCTTACTTGCCTCTGCGCTCATTTTGGAAAAGGCAAACCATTTCTTACCCAAATCCTTTAGTGATGCGCCGATGTGGTATAGTTCCGTACCGTCAATAATGAGGAAACGGTCATGGGCATGGGCAAATGCGTGTACATTGATAGCCGGATATTGACTGTTGTAGCGTTGTAAATCGAGTTGTAATTGATTACTGATATTTTTGGTGTAAATAGTGGCAGATACGGATTGCCCACGCTTTCCGAGTAGCGTTAGCACCGTATCATCCACATAGTTGTCTATAAGGATAATTGACCTTTGTGCGCTCCGTATAATATCGGCGACAAAGGTATAGGCATCAAATATCTGCCCGTCATAGAAAATACCTTTATCACTGTGCAGCTTCCCGCTTTCCAAAGCCTTAAAGATTTCCTCAAATTTGCCGTCCGCTTCAATCTGTTTGAGTTCGATTTTATCCATCCGGGAGAACAATGCGGCATTTCCGATTAACAATCTGCGCATTTCCACAAAGGCATTCATAATCTCGATGCTGACCTTTACAGCTATCTCGCTGCGCAAAACGGCGGACAGCATGGCGACCCCTTGCTCGCCAAAAACATAGGGCAGGTAACGCCTGCCGCCGTAATTTAAACTTGAGGTTCCAATTTGGAACCTCAAGTTTTCAGCTTCTTCTTCTGTTAATTGAAAGCAGAATGATTGGGGAAACCGCTCTATGTTTCTTTTTACGGCTTTGTTAAGGTTTTTTGTTTCGACCTGGTACAACTTGGCAAGGTCGCTGTCCAACATAACCTGTTTGCCCCGTATTGTGTAGATAAGGTTTTCTATTTCCTTTCGGCTTATGATTGCGTTGCTGTTCATCTCTTTTTATATGTGCTGTTGTCAAATTCAAACGATGTTTCATAGGTATCTTTCAGTACGATACGGGCATCAAACTTTTTGCCTGCTTTGCTTTTCATCCCTTTGATAAGGCTGGTCGTTCCTTTGTTTACGAGGTTCTCCACTTCGTTAAGGCTCAACCGTACCCCGCAGATATTGCGGAACAAAAGCCAGTTGCACGCTTCATCGGGACATTTGACCACCTTATCCCTGATGAGCAGTTTATGGGCTTTGCACTTTTGGCAGGTCAGTTCGTGCTGCTTTTCGCCCGCAATGCTGATGCTCAACAGTTCCTGCGTAACGGCCGAGGCGTAGGCTTCCATGGATTGGTGAAAATCCATAGCATCTGCCTCGTTGTTTTCAATCTTCTGCAAAGCCATTTCCCATTCGGCGGTCATAGCTACATCGGCAATTCTTTTGTCCTTTACAGCATCATAAACCTGCAATCCTTTTTCGTTAGGAACAAGGGATTTCTTTTCACGCTTGATATAATCCCGCTTAAAAAGCGTTTCGATTATTGCCGCTCTTGTAGCGGGTGTTCCAATGCCAATGCCTTGCAAGGCTTTACGCTCATCTTCATTCGCTATTTCCTTTCCGGCATTTTCCATTGCCGACAATAGTCCGGCTTCGGTAAACAGCACAGGTGGTTTTGTTTTCTTTTCCAAACAGGAGGCTTCTTTGATTTTCAATTCACCGCCTTTTTTCAGTTCGGGCAAATCCTGTATCGGTTCGGTATCTTCGTCCGAAAATGTTCCTTTGATCGAACGCCAGCCCGCTTCCAAAACTTTACAGCCTTTTAGCATAAAATCGTAGTGTGATACTTCCAATGCTATATCCGTTATTTCTTTAATGCAAGGCTGAGAGATAGCTTCGAGCAGTCGAAAGGCAATCATATCATAAACCTTTGTTTCGTCGGCATTGAGTGCAGACGGCACTTTGTCCGTGATGAGTATTCCGTGGTGGTCTGTTACACGCAGGTCATTCACGACACGTTTATTGAAGCGACCCCATTTTAATTTAGAAATAGCTTGCTTAAAGTTATCATTGTCCTGTAACGCTCTTACAAGATTAGGTATCTCACTCCACATATCTTCGGGTATATATTTGCTTCCGGTACGTGGATAGGTAATAAATTTCTTTTCATAAAGGTTCTGGGCAATATTGAGTGTTTGCTCTGCCGACAGGTTCAGCTTTTTATTGGCTTCTTTTTGCAAGCCTGTGAGATCAAAAAGCAAGGGGGGTTGCTCCGTGGTGTTTTTGTTTTCCACAGATATGACCGTTGCGGTTCCGTGTCTTTGGACCAGTCGTAATGTATCTTCCACAAGCTTTTGTTCGTTCCATTTGGTTTTTGAGATACTCTTAAAATCAATATTCTCTTTGCGGTGCAATAGCTGAATTTGCCAATACTTTTTAATAGCGAAATTTTTATTTTCCAGATAGCGTTTACAAATCAAAGCCAATGTAGGTGTTTGCACCCTGCCCAGCGAATAAATGCCGTTGCCAGCGGCTATACTCAATGCCTGTGTCGCATTGATGCCGATCAGCCAATCGGCACGGCTTCTGCCTTGTGCAGCCTGAAATAAGCCGTCAAATTCTTTACCGTCTTTCAGGCTGTCAAACCCTTGCTTGATTGCTTTTTCAGTAAGCGAGCTTATCCAAAGCCGCTGAAAGGGCTTACGGCATTTCAGATATTCATAAATGTACCGAAAGATAAGTTCACCCTCACGACCTGCATCGGTAGCTACGATAATACTGTTGCTTTTATGGAATAGCTCCTTGATGACTTTCAGTTGCTTTAATGCTCCAGTATCGACTGTATAACCTTTGTCTTTTTTGACCTTACGAACAGTCAAAATAAACGGATTCGGGAGTATCGGCAAGGAAGCCTTGTCAAATCCCGAAATCCCATAATCTTCGGGCATTCCCAAACCGATAAGGTGTCCGAATGCCCACGTAACGAAATAGCCATTGCCCGTTAGATAACCGTCCTTTTTTTCGGAAACACCCAACAAGCTGGCTATTTCCCTTGCTACGCTTGGTTTTTCTGCGATAATTGTTTTCATACCTAACTCACTTTCCTACCCTTTGATTTTGCAGGTGCTTTGGGTTTGTTCTGTTGCTCCTGTTGCTTTTCGTTTTTCGGTCTTTGCTGCCCTTTCTGTAGAGGCTCTTTGATATTCTTGGTCGCTTCGTTGGTCTTGCCCTCGGAATTGACGGCAATCTGCGTTTTATGGGCTTCTGTAGGTTTTATCCGTTCCTTGTATTGGTTGGGAAACTCAAAGTTGGTTTTTCCTGTTTCCTTGTTGAATGTGATATAGCCGTTATAAGTTTGCCCTTTCTTATCGACCAAATTCGGAATGTAAACTGTTTGACCGTCTTTGAACTTGTTGTATTGTTCATCCTCCAGTTCCTTTCCCCTAAAGGTTTTCGGGGCTTCCTGCGACCTGCTTTGCTGATTGTCCTGTTGGCTGTTTTGGGTTTGCCTGTTATTGTTGCTTCGGTCAAACAGAAATTCCACATACCGTTTATCCGCATTGAACTGTACGTTTGCATCAAAGGGAGTACCTTTTGTAGAAATCATTCCCTCAATGAACAGGGGTTTGCCCTCCACTAAGGTTTGTTTTTGTTCGTCATTTAGTTTTATACCTTTAACCTCATCGGGGATTTTGATGAAATCTGTTTTCAAAGCAATCAGCTCATTGGTAAGCCGGTCCACACTAATGATGGACGGCATCAATTCGCCTGTTTTGGAGTCTATCAGATCGACCACACGCCCCATATTGCCTGTTTGACGTAAGTTCTGTTTGTCCTCGTCTGAGAACTTGTGTCCGAAAAACTCAAAGTTTAAGTTGGGTTCACGCCTGATACCGTGTACCGCTGCCACAACGTCCCCCTCCGGGGTGGACTGTAAAGACAAGCGGGCATCTGTACGGACGACCGCACCGCCAAGATTAACGCTTATAGGTACAAGCTCATTGGTCTTGTAACCCCTCAATAGTGGGTCAAGGAGGTTCTTTTTCTCAAGGTATTCCTTGCTTAATCCGAGATTGTTCATTGTTTCCCAATCAATCTGTTCCGGCTGGAAGCGGTACTCGCTTGTTTCCGGGGTTGTCTCTGTTTTTGTCATATCATTTTTATTTTCTTGTTTTTGCTCTTGTTCGGGTTCATTTTTCACTTCATGCTTTTCCATTTTCTTTTTGCCTTCGGCAGTTGGATTGTTTATCTGATTCTGAAATTCTTTTGCTTTCTCTACGGCTTCGTCAGCCGAAACTTTGAAAAGAGCAAATTTGGTAGGGTCTTTTAACTGCCTCCAAAAATTGGAAAGGAAATTGGTCACGAAATCACCGTGTTTATCCACCCGCATGAACTCGCTTTGGTTCTTCTTCGTAGGGTCAACCGTTTCCATTTTTCCGCTTTTGTCAATACTTTTTACAGCTTGGATTTTCATTTTTTCTTTATCCAGCACTAAAAGTATATCCGATAACTGTTCGGAAGCAACCTGTTGGTTTTCTGTTTCTTTTTCTTCACTCACAATCTGAAAAGTTTAAAGTTTTATTGCCGAAAGTAAATGAAGCAGTTACTGCATCGCCCGAAGTGGCAGTCAAAGGCAGTATTTGGCACGCATTGGCGTTTTACTTGTTAAAACTCTCCCTGATAAACTGGTGCACATCGGATAGCTTGTAATACAGTTTTCCGCTAATGGTATAGTAAGGTAGTTTACCTATGGAGCGGTAGCGTTGCAGGGAACGGTTACTGATTTTCAACATTTGCAGCAGGTCCTGGTTATCGAGCAGTTCTTCTCCGTCTATGCTATTGCGTTTCTTTTTTAAATCGTCAATATTGTCGCCCAACATATCAAACCTGTCCATGATGCGTTCCATCCACGCTATAAATTCCATTCTGTCAATATTCATAGTCGATAAGTTTTAATGTTCACCATGCAAAATTGGGAAGCGTGGCAGTGTTTATCAGCCAAGCCCTGCCAATTGGTTTGGCTGTTTTTTGAAAATTTTTGCAATTGGGAGAAACCCTTGTTTGGTAGGGCTTAAAAAGAATTTCGAGTATTTAGGAGATGGTTTATACCATCATTTGCCAATTGACATACATTGGCTTATGGTATAAACAAAAAAGCAGTACACAACAATGCACTGCCCTGAACAAAAGACCTGCATTGGGTTAAAGGTCTTTATCCATATATTCTTCCAATGAAGTTTTAAGCTGGTCCAAGAATGCCGTTCGGGAACCGCTTCGGGTTTTCATTCTGTGGAATGCGTGGTGCAGGTCACCGAGCGTAATGCCAAAAAGTATCTGGAACATCAAACTGATTTTTCGGACACCGGTTTTACCGTGCGAAACTGCTGCCGAAGCATACAGGGCATATATCAATTCGACAAGTGCGTTTTTGCTTTCTGTCCAAAAAATATCTTTGGCGTTTTCCGGCTTTTGTAAAATAGCATCGGGATTTTCATCTGGATTGATTTTCGTCAGCAGATAGGTATAAAGCAATTCGTTGGCGATAATCCTTGCGGTCTTGTAATCGTAGAAAGTAGAAAATTCGGGATCAATTTCAAAGACGATACTGTTCAGACCGTCGTGGTAATTTATGTTGCCTCTTTTGAAATAGGTGTCGTCACGGTCCGTACGCCCCGAACGATAGTACCTATAAAAATCTGAATTGCAGATATGCTCAATGTACTCTCTTTTAAGATTGGCTAATTGAGTCGAAAAGTAACTGTAATACATTTTGCCGTTGCTGACCGGACAGGTCGTTTCAATCCGGTAAATTTTATTGTAGTAGATGAGTTTTCCAAGTATTTGGGGTTTGATGGTTCGGAAGAATTTTATTTCTTCCCCATCATTTTGAAAGCCCTTTTTAGCAATATATTTCTTGACCTCAAATAACAGGTCTTGTAGATACAAGGTCATTTCATAAGCCTCATCAATCAACCTTTTGCTCTGTGATAAAATCTTATCTTCCTTATTATGTATCTCTAAAATAATGGTGTGTAAAGAATGCTGCATAGCCCATAATTTTTGTGATCAATACCGAATTTCAAATTCAGTTTATCCCTAATTAATACACAAACATCATTATATTAAGTGATACCTTTACCCAAGTTCACCCCACCTGTGGGAAGATTTTTGCCATAAATCTCACCCAACTGTGGAGATTATTTTATAAATATTCAGTATGAAATGACTTTGAAAAGCCCCTTTAGTAAACGCAAATTTAACGGATATAAAGAGACTTTAAGTCTGATTGCTTTATTATATAACTTTGAACCTTGTTAATCTTTTTATTTGAAAAAATGAGCCAGAAAAATCGCTTTAGTGATTTTGAGGTTTAAATCAAAAATCACCAAATTGTATTGCTCAATCAAATTAAATGATTAAATTTGCAACATCGAATCACAAATTATATGTGAGTTAAACGGTGAGTAGTTCTTTTTAAAGAAAGTCAACATATTGACATATAGATATTTGAGTGTGCGCAGATTCGTCCTGCCACCCCGACACAAAAAAGCTCGACTTTCGTCGGGCTTTTTTTGTGTCCGGGTGTGGCAGATTCGAACCGGGGTTCGATCCGTAGGAGCTTCAGGGTTTGCGTTTGGGGCTCGTGGGGCTGAAGCAATCCTGCCACCCACTCTAGAATTTAGTTGAAAGTATTTAGTATTGAGACAACAGCCGCACAATAAAAAGCTCGACTTTTGTCGGGCTTTTTTTTGTGTCCGGGTGTGGCAGATTCGAACCGGGGTTCGATCCGTAGGAGCTTCCTCTTCCGATAACTGCAAATTAGTTTTGTGGGGCAGCTCTGAAAAGATAAGAGAACAACTATATTATTTTTTTAATGAATTTTCAAAAAAGTTTTATTTTAGCCTTATCAAAAAGGAGTCTTTTTTAAACCCCTTTTTGAACAAACCAATGATGGCTATTAATACAGAAATTTACTATAATCCAAATGTACCAGGATTACTTATAACAAGTAATTTAGGAGGTTTTTGATCCATCCTCCTAATCAAAATTAATCGACTCAAATTTTATTGATTAACAGAAGAAAACGTTTTATTATTCAGTTACTTATTTCTACTTTAGAACAACTGTTACATAAAAAACCAATTAATGACATATTTCAAAAAGATGCTTTCCATTTTGGTTGGCATGACCCTTTCAGCTTATTGTTTTGGCCAAAACATATCCCCTCAAAATAAACTTAATAACCTTGATTCTGTATTTAACAAGATACTGAAGGATTATCATGTATCGGGTTTTTCGGTGGCAGTGGTTCATAAAGATAGTGTCGTGTATTCGAAAGGATTTGGGTTTCGGGATTTGGAAAAAAAATTACCGGCTACTCCTCAGACTTTATATGCAATAGGGTCTTCCACAAAAGCATTTACAGCTGCTCTGTTGGGGAAATTGCTGGATAATGGCAACTCATTGGATGACAAGGTTATTAAATATTTACCAACTCTTTATTTTAAGGATGGCCGTGAATCTCAGGTAACCATTAGAGATTTGATGACTCACAGAACAGGATTAAATAGATATGATTATTCATGGTATGTTTTTAACACGGATTCCAGAGATAGTCTCTTGCAACGTGTAAAATATATGGAGCCTACCGCTAACCTAAGAGCAAAGTGGCAATACAATAATTTTATGTACTTGGCACAGGGTATGGTTGCCGAGCATATTACCAAAAAGAGCTGGGAGGAAAATATCAAAGATCAGTTTCTTACTCCATTGTCAATGAAACGGACAAATTTTGATGTAAAGGAAATGGCAAAAGATCCGGATGCATCCAAGGGATATACAGTAGATGATAAAAAGAACATCAAAGCAATTCCCTATTTTGATATTCAGGGTATGGGACCTGCGGGAAGTATCAATAGCAGTGTTATGGATATTTCCCAATGGCTCAAATTATGGATTGCTGGTGGAAAATTTAAAGGGAAGGAAATTCTCCCAACTAAATACATCGAACAAGCTGCAAGTTCGCAAATGGTTATATCAGGAGGGCTACCAGGTAAGTACCCCGATATCTACGTGAGTAATTATGGTTTAGGCTGGATGATAAGTTCCTATAGAGGTCATTACCAGGTAGAACATGGCGGAAATATTGATGGATTTTCTGCTAGTGTCAGCTTCTTTCCAAGTGATCAGTTAGGAATTGTAGTTCTTACCAATCAAAGCAGTTCCCAAGTACCTGATATCATACGTAATTTAATCGTAGATCGTTGGTTAGGATTATCAACTATCAACTGGAATGAACGAAGTGTTACGCCAGAAAGTAAAGAGGATGAAAAGGAAGAAAAGGTCGATTTAGTCCGAGTTTTAAATACTAAACCATCACACATTAAAGCTGACTATACTGGAAAATTTAGTAACCCGGCTTATGGCTCCTTCCAAATAGCATTGAAAAACGACTCATTAAAAATAACATTAGGAAAGCAGCATGCTTTGCTGAGCCATTACCATTTTGATGTATTTGAATTGCGAGAAATTGATGAAAAAGGAAAAGTAGACACAGCGGAAAGCGTATCGAAAATTAATTTCCGATCAAGTATGGATGGAAAAATTGAAAGCGCTTCGATCGATTTGGATGATCCTTCTGGAAATCCAGTTGAATTCATAAAGGAAATTGTGGCAAAAGAAATCCCGAAAGACTTGTTTGAAAGTTATATAGGGAAATACAGTGTTGAAGGAATGAATATCGTAGTGACAATAAAAGAGGGTGTTTTATTTGTTGATGTTCCTGGGCAGACCAATTATGAAACCATTGCTCAAGGCGACCATAATTTCAATTTAAAAGATTTGAAAGGATATTCTATTCGCTTCGAATTTGATGATAATGCTAAAAAAGCTTCTGCGCTTTATTTTATTCAGCCCAATGGAACATTTAAAGTAAAGAGAGCGGATAAGTAAGTGGCTGAATTATAACTGTAAAGAATTATTTGTAGCTTAGGTTTGTTAAAATTTACCAATTATGAACAAGACATTACTCATTGGATTGTTCTTGATATTTGGACTGTACAGTTATGGTCAAGTATCAACAAATCCAGAATTATCCTACCCAGAGGGTATTTATTCTACCAAAGAAGATTTCCTCAAAAAGACTCCCAATGATACAAATGAGTTAATAGCTAAAGGTATACTTTGGGGATCTAAAGAAATCACAGATACAATTCCAGATCAATGTTTGTTTTTATACAAACACAATGGCAAGAAATTGAGGAAAACTTTCGCCGTATGTTATAAAGGCAATTTATATTTTCAAGCCTTTTCCATTTTGACCAACAGAGAGAAAAAAGATAAGGCCCAAACAACAAATTTCCCGAATTCTTTTTGTCGAGTTCTTATTGCTGGAGATAACTTCTTATATACTGAACTTGAATTAGCTAACTCTTGGAAGCAAGGCTTGGGCTATGGTTTGGGAGGTGTAGCTGGCGGCGCCATTGCCTCAGCGTCGATTAAATCAAAAGGAATAGTATGGGATGTGAAAAATCAAGAATTTAATATTTTCCGAAGCTGTAAAGATTTCAATAATTTCATCACAGCCCTATACCCGGAAGGCGTTCAGGAATGTAAAGACCAACAACCTGATCTTCTGAAAGTACGTGAAGCTATTGAAATTATCAAATAAACGACGCTCAGAAGTTTTTCTACTTAGAGTAGAAATCTAAGTAGATTATTTTATTTTCTAGGTTTGTCAGGTTTTCATTTATTATTTTTAAAGGATAAATGAACAGCAAAATGAGTAATAAAATCGCATTCCTTCTCACTTTTCTAATATCAATGAATCTGAGCAAATCTGTTGGTCAGGTTCAAGACAAACCTTTGCAGATTGGCCTGATTGCCGATATTCAATATGCCGATAAAGAGGATGGAAAATCAAGGTTTTATAGATCGTCCATTCAAAAGCTCGAAGAGGCAGTAATATTCTTAAATCAGGAGTCTATTTTATTTAATGTGGTATTGGGAGACTTAGTGGATGAAGGGCCGAAAGATTTAGCGCCAATTCTCAGCCGTTTAAATGAATTGAAGGCTCCCCATTTTAACCTTTTAGGGAATCATGATTATCCCAAAGAATATCAGGATAAGCTCTTTAAAACCTTTGAAATGGATAATGAATATTATTCATTAGTAAAGGAAGGCTGGAAGTTTATTTTCCTGAACAGCAATGAACTCTCTTCTTATGCTGTAAAAAAAGGCTCAAAATTAGAAAAAGAATGTACTAAGTTGAAATCAGTTTTATCTACGGAAGGTCGTCAGAATGTGCAGGATTGGAATGGGGGTATTGGAAGCAAACAATTGCGTTGGTTGGAAAAGGAATTGAATTCTGCAGATAAAAAACGATTGAAAGTCATCGTTTTTTCTCATCATCCATTTCTTCCTGAGAATGGATTGGAAACCTTAAATAACAGAGTATTAATCGACTTATTTGTCAAGCATAAAGCTGTCAAGGCGGTACTTTCCGCACATCATCATCCCGGAAATTTTGAAATGTATAAATCTATTCCCTTTATCTCTTTAGAAGGGATGGTGGAAACTAAGAGCAATGCCTTTGGATATATGAGTTTATTTCCTGATAAATTAATCATTCATGGACAGGGCAGAATGACAACTAGAGAAGTAAGCTTGAGATAGCTAGCTTGATTAAAAAATACCTCAGAGATTTGAATCTAAATCCCTGAGGTATTTTTTAAATTATGGATTATACCAGAATGATATTTCACCCATATGACTTTCTATGCTATTGTCCTGGGTTTTCAATACTCGGATACGAATATATCGAACTGCAGGTATACCTTCGTCCAACTCCACCTTGAATGGCGCAATGCCATTGTCTGTCCTCTTAACTGTTTTAAGTAATTTCCATCCTTTTGATGTTGATTCTGTTGACCATTTTGGATCAGTAGCTGGAAGGGCAGTAGAAGCATTTTTCACATCATTTATCCCCCATATTTCAAACTCAATCGGATTATGACAAGCACAATCCTGACGACCAGATTCCTCAAACATGGTTAATTGCCTGCTCTCTCCTAAATCAATGGTGAAATGATGCGGTATACTTCCTCCCTCTGAATGGTAAATATTCGGAAAACTTCCTAATTGACCATCCCAAATATTCGATAATTTGGTTCCATATCCATCAGCTGGAATATCATTCGGTAAATTGATTTTAACCCACTTTTCTTTCGGAACCATTATATTTTGAACTAAAATTGAATCCTGGTTCACATTCTGAAATGAATCTATAGCACCTGTAATAGGGAGATATGTGGATTTGTAATAAACTTTAGTACCCAGTTTCCACGATAAATCGGTCGTTACGTCTTCCGGACCAATCACCAGCACTCTTGCTTTATTCTGAGAATCCACATACTTTATTTCTGTATGCATGTAAATAGTATCGGGAGTTCCCCATTCGATTGTCAATTGCGATTTATCCGCTAAATAATCCACTTTTTTAACAGGTCTATTTAATAATGCTTCTTGATATTTTGAACCATAAATATTGACCGGTGGAATTTCAGTAGCTACCGAACGATTACCATTGGCATCATAGGAATAAATGGTAAAAGTATAACTCGATTCCTTTAATTTATCAATGTAATGTTTGACTGTATCGCCTATTTTGAACTTAGAGGCATCAACCTCGGAAGAGTCATTCCCATTATTCCAGAATACTCTGAACTTGGTCACACTTTCATCCAATTCTTTCTTCCAGGCAAGAAGCACACGGCCGTTGCCAGGATGTGCCTTGATATCAGAAGCTTTGCTAGGATAGATCTTCTCACCATCCTCAATGTATTTTTTATAATCATCCCATTTCCTACAGGATTGACTAAAAATCGCTAATAGGATTATCCCTGTTGCGAAATAAATATATTTTTTTAACATGTTGATTTTATTTAAGTTATTGAGGATCTCCCCAGAAAGTGAGTTCAAGTGCATGGAAAAAGTCTGTATTTCCCCAGTTTTTAATGATCTCCATCCGGATATACCGAACTGGAGGAGCATTTAATGGAAAATTGAATTCCTCACCAAGTCCATCAATTCCATTCGCATGGTTTCTATCATCGTCTGAAACTTGGCCAACTGGTAATCCTGATGGTTTTACAGAGTAACAATCCATTAACTTGATCCATTTATCCATTTCCCCAGAAGCATCCGGTACGGTCGCTGAACCATACATGCGCCATTCCTTCGGATTTCCATGTGCATAAAACCAACTTCCAGTACGTTGTAATAATTTAAATCGACTCAATTTTACGACAGCACCTAGGTCAAATGTAAATTTATGAGGCCTTGGAAGTGCACCTTGTAAGGTGTGAAATCCAGGTTCTCCTAATTTATTATCCCACATATTGGACATCACCCAGCCCCATGCTGCAGGTTGGTCGCCAGGAAGCACATATTGCCTGAATTTGGACTTATCCAATATCTTTTCAAATAATGGCTTCACCTCTTTGTAAACTGTATCAGAATGGTTATTCCACCTATCTTTAATATACACCAAAGGTTCTAAGTTCTGGTTCATATCCCCGAACTGAAAAGGATCCGTTTTTTATGGCAGTATAAAAGGTTTCTGTAGGTGAAAACTCATTATTATTGTCCTTGGTCAATATCACAACAGCAATTTTTGACTCCTCGGGGTTTTGAAAAGTTACATTCATCCCGCCAAAATCCTCACGAATACTCATGCTCTTGGCAATAGTTCTAAATGTTGGTTCTGAAGGATTTACTTTTATGACAACCGGTTCTGATAGTTTTTCACTTTTGCTTACAGAAAACAATTCGACTTGGTATTCACCTTCCTTATTGAAACCATCCACGCGAATTGTGTCTCCGTATCTGGAACTTTTTGCTTCCCGTACTATTTCGTTGTTAATAGAATATTTTGCCAAGACATATTGTAAGTCCTGGCTCTTCGGAAGAGTATACGTGATAATCGCTGATCCTGGGCCGTTTTCAATTTTTACATTGGTCACCTGACCCGGTATTTCCCCATCTTTATTAATGGGTTCATGATTATTTAAATCGCTCTTACTGCAAGCACCAATTAGGCCTAGAACAGCAAAAAACAGTAAATATTTAATTAAATTTTTCATTTCAAATTCATTTAAGGTTACCATCCTGGGTTCTGTACTAGATTTGGATTGTTAATGATCGCATCCTCAGAAATCGGCCATAAATAATCCTTAAGTGAAAATATTGGACTGATCACTGTTTTAACCCGATAATAATTGTCATCATCCTGTTCCAAATCCCATCCTTTAATTGGTAGATTTAAGTAATTCTCAGCTATTTTCCAGCGACGAAGGTTCCAATATCTTTTTCCTTCAAAAACAGTTTCAATCAATTGCTCTCTTCTGATAATATCCCTTAACCCATCTTGCGAATTTGGTTTGTTTGGATTCCGAGCGTATTTTGTCCAGCTTTCTTTTACTCCCAATAGACCAGCTCTTTTACGAACTAAATCAAGGTTTTTATATACTTCATCACTTGGACCACTATATTCATTCAACGCCTCTGCATACATGAGATATAATTCAGCTAATCGAATAACTGGCCAGGGATAATTAATCGTTGTGTAACTGTCAGAATTACTTCCAAAGTCGTTCTTATAGTTAACCAATTTTTTAGGCCAATAACCTGTGATGGAATATAAAGATGCTCCTAATTGTGCTCCGCGTTGACCTGCTTTTCCTTCGATAAACCAAGTTTTATTATCATCAAATAAACCATTCCCATACCAGATTCCGCCATCAAAACCTAAGCTTGCGTAAAAGCGAGGCTCTCTATCAAAATGCAATTGCACGGTGGACATATTTTCTTTGATATAATATTTCTCCTGAGCTGTTGCAGTACGAATTCTGGTGAATCTGTTTTCATAGTCATAAGTTTTGTCTTCCTCAATTGGAACTCCCTTATTGCTGTAAAACATCTCGGCTATATGTAAGGGCGGTGCCAACATTGAACGTATAGACTCATTTGTGCTTGGCGGTGATGGCAATTTTGATGGATCTCCCGAAGTAATCCTTGCTTGTGCCAAACCCTGTACACTGGATGCCATTGCATTGCTTGAACCCCAAATAACCTCTGGATTCCATTTATCAGTAATGTTCGCTCGCACATTCATCGTTACACGAGTCGAATCTGACATTGTCTCCCCCGAAATCGGCGTATAATAATATAAGGTAGCACCTGAACTTACAGCCAAATCGATAGCAGCTTTGGTAGCATCTAATGCGGCTTTCCATTTCTCCTTGTCTACATTCGAATTAAATAAGGCTAAGCCATCCTTATTCTTAAAACTAGAATAATCTTGATTTCCATTAAATAATGGACTGGCAGCCGTTACTAAAACCTGCGCTTTTAATGCCAATGCGATAGGCTTCGTAATCCGACCTAATTCTGAGGCCTCGTTTAATATGTTTTGAGGTAAATCAGTAACTGATTCATCAATTAAGCTAACAATATATCCAATAACCTCATCTACAGGTTGTCGAGAAACACGTACTTCCTCGATCGATGCTGATACCGGCAAACTTTCTTTAATTAGTGGAATTGGGCCATACATTCTAAATAAATAAAAATGATAATAGGCCTTCAAAAATTTCACTTCTGCTATCCATCTTTTGCGTTCGCTCTCAGTCAAATCAGGTACAGTTTCAACATTGTCCAAGAAAATATTACACTCCCGCAACGCCTGGAAATACGGCTTTCCACCATTCCAGCCATCCCAATAATTACCAAATGGATTGACGATATTCTGCTCACCTCGCTGAATTCGATTTAAACCTATGTCAAAATAGGTGGAAGGGTAGTGAATCGCAAACTCATCGCCTGTAACAAAACCTGGATCCGCAGCCGAGTTTCCATAACTTGGAAGATTATTATATACCGTAAATAAATACTTCTCCGCCTCTGAACGCTTTCTAAAAGCATATTCTATAGTTCCAATTCCATCTGGAGTAACATTCAAATAACGTTTACAACCAGTGAAGACAATGGAAAATAGTAGGGGAGTTATTATTAAAATCAAATATCTTTTCATTTAAACAAAAGTTTAAAGGTTAAAAATTCATATTAAGACCTATGTTGAATACTTTTTGCAATGGATAGCCTAAACCATTTCCTCCCATTTCAGGATCCCAAAGCTTGAATTTGCTGAAGTTGAAGAGATTACTTCCACTGAAGTAAATCCTGAAATTGGTGATTTTGAATCTGTTCGTAAAGTCTTGAGGAAGAGTATAACCCGCCTCTACGCTTTTCACACGTAAGAAACTTCCATTACGCATAAACCAAGTGCTCGATTGATTGTTGTTTGCAATGGCAATCGTCGATAATCTAGGCCAAACCGCATAGATATCCCGACTTTCTTCAGACCAATGACTATCAGCATAAGCCTGTAACAAAGCATTTTCTCCTAAAAATCCATTGTTGATTCCATTGCCATCATAATTTACAAATGGGGCTGTAGCATAGGGGTCTATCCAAAAGGACTCCCGCGCTAAGCCTTGGAAAAACACCGAGAAATCCAAATTCTTAAACCCAATAGAAGTACCAAAACCATAAGTGATTTCTGGTGCAGTAGGGTATCCGATAGGAACCATATCTAAGGTCGTAATTTGACCATCTCCATTTACATCGCGATATTTAATGTCTCCAGCCTGGTACAATCCAAAATTCTGTCTTGGTGAATTCGCAACATCATTCTCATCTATGAATAATCGTTCTGCGATATAACCCCAGTTTTGATTGATCGATTGACCCACATGTGATTTATACCGATCTACATATTCTGGTTCCTCATATTTTACAAATTCACTGGTAGCAAATGTGAAACTACCGCGGGTAATCATCCAGAAATTTGAATTGAAATTATGAGTATAATCTAAGGAAAGATCTACCCCCTTTGAACTAGCTTCACCCACATTCGCCATCGTAACAGTGGATAATCCCATGGTTGATGGAATGGATGAACGAGTCATCAAAATATTCTTTCTTCTTTGTTGATAGGCCTCTGCAACGAGATTGACTTTATTGAATAATCCCAATTCAATTGCAGCATTGGTCTGATAAGATTTCTCCCAAGTAATATCCAGATTCGGATATCTGGAAATGGATACTCCATTGGCAGTATAACCGTTGTCAAATCCAAAGGTTGCCCCTCGACCTGCATTATCTAAATTTACACTAGAAAGATAGAAGAAGCGATCCTCTGCACGTCCAATGGCATCATTTCCAACCAAACCATAAGATCCTCTAAGTTTTAATTTATTGATGGATGAGACATTCCAAAATTTCTCATTAGATACAACCCAAGCTAAACCAATAGTAGGGAAAAATCCAAATTGCTTATCTCTATAAAACCGCTCCGAACCATTATAACCAAAGTTAAACTCGCCAAAATAACGGTTGTCATATGCATACGATGCTCTACCTGAAATACCAATGTTACGATGGGGAAGCGAAGATTGTAAATCAAAGTTTTCAGTGGTTGATAATCGCTGTTGCATCACAAAAACCAAGGTGCCACCAAAATTGTGTTTCTCATTAAATAAACGATTGTAATCTAAGGTCACTTGACCATAAAGCTCGGTACTTAGATTTCTATTTTGGTATAATGGCCTGATATCTTCATAATGCGCAGGACCTTCTTTTTCATTAAGATAGTTTAAGGTGTATTTATCTGTGTTTTTATCATAAATACCAATATTATAGAAATAAGGACCATAAGCCCTTGCTACATCAAAATAAGAATAACGGTTTGTACTGAATAGACCTTTGGCATTTAGGCCTTCAGTAATCGAAAATAAATTTTGATTAAGTTCCAATTGAGCTAGCATCCTCGATTGTGAATATTCCTTATATCCTCTCAACATTTCTGCATAGGGATTTAAGTAATAAGAACTTCCTGACTTGTAATTACCAAATAAAACATGTTGTGAGGCACTGTTAGCTTCATCCGGCGCATAAAATGGTGCAAATAGGGTAGGACTTGAACGTAATGCTTTTTGATACATCCCAGTACCACCGTCTATTGGACCCTTGTAATCATCAAAAATTCCGTACATCCGAACAACAAGTTCTGTTTTCGGAGTTAATCGCATGTTTACATTGGAACGCAATTGATAACTATTCAACTTAACATTACTGTTGAAGTTGTTTTTTGGATCTACTTTTAAAATACCGTTATCAATATTATATGCTCCCGCAACATAATATTGAGCAATCTTTCCTCCTCCGGTTACACTTAGATTGGATCTTTGATTCGATGTCCTTTCCTTAAACATTAAATCAAACCAATCGGTTGCCGGATAGACATAGGGGTTATTTCCGCCTTCTGCAACCTTATCAATTCTATTTTGGGGATATAATATGTGTGATAAGGGATCTCTTGTTAATTGTGCCTCAGTATATAATTTCATATGAGTCACGGGATCTGCAATGTCTATTTTTTGGGTTGGTGCAGAAATAGAATTCTCTATCCTAAAATTCAGCTTGGTGGCACCTTCTTTACCTTCTTTGGTCGTCACGAAAATTACGCCGTTGGCACCACGTGCGCCATAAAGTGAGGTGGCACTTGCATCCTTCAGAATCGAAAAACTTTCAATGTCATCCGGTTGCAAGCGTGCTAAGTCGGTCGTGGTAAGCTCAATGTTATCAATTAAGATCAATGGACTACCACTACCATTTCCAAACGTTGTTACTCCACGGATAAAGAATGAGGCATCATCAGCCCCAGGCTCTCCAGATCGTTGGTAGGCAATTACTCCCGAAAGCCGCCCTGCAAATGCAGTTGTTAAGTTGCTCGATGGGACTTTTAATTCCTTGGCGTTGATAGAAGTGACGGAACCTACAATAGCTTCCTTCTTCTGTTTCTTACCAAAGGCTGTAACGACTACGGATTCAATCTCGGCCGAGGACTCCAATAATGTAGCATTGATTACATTATTTCCTGCAACAGGAATCTGTAGCTGTACAAACCCAATAGCAGAAAATACTATAATCCCATCCTTTTTAACATCTAGGACATACTTTCCGTTTGAATCTGTACTGGTTTCCTTCCCATCTGATGAAACACTAATGCCAGTTAGTGGTTTGGAAAGGGAATCGGTTACTAAACCTGTCACAGTAATGGTTTCTTGTGCATTAGCGGACAGATTACTTAAAATCAGAAGGAATATCACAGCAATAGCCATGAAGCCTCCCGAAAACATGGGGTGTTTTCTTTTTTTCATAATTGAGGTTTAAGTAAAAGGTTTAGTTTTTAATGGTTTATATGAAAGTACCACATATAAGTTAATGCACTGTCCTGTACTGTTATGCTTTTGTTACAACACCCATTTTCCAAATCCTTACTCTTTATACCTCCATCTCGTTTTTATTCCTGATTGCTTAAATTAATCTCAACATACCTTTTCTCAATTTCATTAACTTCCATCCTTTAAGCTATTTTTAGGCATTTCACCAAAGAACAAGTCAAAAATTAGCCTATATTTAACAAGTGAAAAACACATTATTATTCTTAATACCCTTCTTTTTATTCATGGCCTCAGCTTTTTTTCAAAGCTGTACTGAGTCCATCAAAGGTGATTTAATCGAAAAAAAATTAATATCCTATCAAGGTAGAGATACCGTGACTATAGATTTGATGCTCCACAAAAAGCGTTTTGTTGGACAATATAAAGTAACTGGCCCTGGTGATTATGTAGTGCTAGGGGAGGTGGAAGGTGAGATAAAAGCGGATACCTTGCTTGGAAGCCTAATCTATACCCCTTTTGGATGGCGTGATAAAAAACGTAAGGCCTTTGCTTTGCTAGCTACCGAGAACCAATATATCTCTGGTAAAGGATCTGAATTGATCTATATGGGAATTCCTTATTTTGTTGCAAATACACTAACATTTGGTCCAGAGAAAGGAATCTATCAAGTGGTTGATTAACTTTGGGTCATCCTAAAACTTTTCAAACAAATCCTGTAGCCTTTTATTTACCTATTTCTTAATAATTTAATAATAGCTTAATCTAGTATCTATTGAATGATATCTTTACGGAATCATGAATTCATTTTTGAAAAATTGATTTTAATAGAATTTTAATGGTTAAGAAAAGTGTATTAGAAAAGCTTCCTAATAAGGAACTGGAAAAATTTATCCTCCCGGATTCTAGAAAGGTTCCTGAAGCAATTAAATTGGCATATGAAATCCTATTGGAAAGAGGACGCGAATTTTCAGATGAGGAAAAGGAAAGGGTAGAAGCTTTTATTGATGGGAAAGTTCAAGAAGAAAGCGAAAAGGAGTTAAAGCAAATAAGGGTATTTGATAAGAAATTGACAGATAATGAAAATGCTATCCCACTCTATACCAATTTTGCCATTTTTATGATCAGCTTGCTTTTTGGAGTTATGTTTGGTTATATCTTAGCCATGATAAATTATATAATTCTAAAAAAATACGGATTGGCGTTTGTTTTATGCATTATTGGAATTTTACTTCTATTCCTATCCATATTTGTAATTCAAAACTTCCTGCCTGAAGCTCAATTTTATGATACTTTTGAAAGTTGGTTGTTTGCTACCGTATTAGCAGGGGTTGGATTATTGATCATTCATCTTTTCAATCAGAATTTTATTTCAAAGCAAATGACCTATAGGTCGAAGTCAATTACAATTCCTTTGATCTTCATTATCATATTTCAAATAGTACGCTTCATCTATGTTGAAAATATACTTAATGATGGCTTTTAAAAGATTAAGACTTGAGAGAGTAAATGACTTTTATCTCTCTCAAGTCCAACCAGATTTATTTTTTCTTTAAGAGAATAGTGAAGTGTCTCAATATTTCTGATTCCCACACAATTTCAAGACCTGATTTTATTTCTTCACGCCTGTCGAAAATATTCTTTAAGGCTGCTGCGACATAGTCCAGGTGCTTATAGCTGTAGGTCCTTCGTGGGATTGCCAATCGTAGTAACTCAAGCTTTGGAAAACGGTCTTCCCTTGTTTCTGGATCTCGATCTGCCAAAAGAGTACCTATTTCAACCCCTCGAACACCTGATTCCTTATATAATTCGATCGCCAGGGTCTGTGCTGGATATTCCTCACGAGGAACATGAGTCAGAAAATTTAAGGCATCCACAAAAACAGCATGCCCCCCAATTGGTTTCTGAATGGGAATTCCATATTCAATAAGTTTATTCCCAAGATACTCCACTTGATCAATCCTAGCTTTTAAATAAGGTAATTCAGTAGATTCTAATAATCCTTGAGCCAAGGCTGCAAGATCCCGACCTGCTAATCCGCCATAGGTAATGAAACCCTCATAAATAATCCCCATGTTTCCACAGGCACGATAAAGTTGTTCATTACGCATCCCGAGGAGACCTCCAATATTTACTAAGCCATCCTTTTTTGCTGACATGGTAAATCCATCACCATATGAAAACATTTCCTTGACAATTTCTTTGATGCTTTTGTCTTTATAGGCTGCTTCTCGCTCCTTTATGAAATAAGCGTTTTCCGCAAATCGTGCCGCATCAAAAAATACCGGAATATCATATCGTTCTGATAATGCTTTTACATCCTTAATGTTTTGCATTGAAACAGGCTGACCTCCCGAAGAATTACAGGTTACTGTAATCATACAAAAGGGAATATTTTCCTTTGGATGTGCCTTATACACCTCTTCCAATTTCTCTAAATCTATATTTCCTTTAAAAGGATGAAGATTGTTGATGTCAAAGGCCTCCTCGATGGTGCAGTCAATAGCATGTGCCTTACGAAATTCAATATGACCCTTGGTGGTGTCAAAATGAGAATTTCCTGGTACCACATTATTCTCCTTTACTAAGATGCTGAAAAGCACATTCTCTGCTGCTCGGCCTTGATGCGTTGGTAAGAAGTAAGGAAAGCCTAAGGTATGACGAACAACTTCCCGGAGTTTCAGATAGGATTGAGAGCCTGCATAACTTTCATCACCCATCATGATTTCAGCCCACTGTCGATCAGACATGGCTCCAGTTCCTGAATCTGTTAATAAATCAATAAAAACACGGTCGCTGGCTAGGTTAAAAAGATTGTTGCCTTCCTCCTCAATCCACTTTTCACGCTGTTCGCGGCTAGACATAAAGATTTCTTCAACCATCTTTACTTTATAGGGCTCGGCCCATGGTAGTTCCATAAAATTTATATTTGGTTCACTGTTGTTAAAGTTAAAAAATTAATCTAGGAAATCTATGATTGCTGCTTATCAGGAATGGAACATTTTTGTTATAAATAGATAAATATGAAGCTGATAGAAGAGATTATTCTTGATTTTCTATATTTTAGAATGTTTTTAGTCAAATAGACCATCACCTAAACTAATCAATATGAAATCAATTTTGTCAAGCATGTTTTTTATGATTCTTTCAATATCATTGATTGCCCAGGAACCTTTGAAATTGGCTGTTGCGGGATTGAGTCATGGCCATGTGGATTGGGTGTTTAATCGGAAGGACAAAAAGGATATGGTCCTGGTTGGAATTTATGAGCAAAATCCGGAATTGGTGGAAAGATACATCAAACGGTACCAATTGGATAAATCTTTGTTTTTTACCAATTTGGAAGAAATGCTGAAACAGGTTAAACCAGATGCGGTTTCAGCATTTGGAGCTATCTCAGAGCATATCGATGTCGTTCGAGCTTGTGCCCCCAGAAAAGTGCATGTCATGGTGGAAAAACCATTGGCAACGAATTTTGCCCATGCCAAAGAAATTGAACAACTCGCGAAGAGAAATAATATCCATGTGCTGACCAATTTTGAAACTTCTTGGTATGAAAGTAACCAAAGAATAAAAAGCTTATTGGAAGATGGAAAGTTGGGTGAAGTAAAAAAGGTAATGGTGAATGACGGTCATCAAGGTCCAAAAGAGATAGGGGTGAGCAAGGAGTTTTTTGAGATATTGACACACCCTTCAAAAAATGGAGCCGGTGCCTTGGTGGACTTTGGATGTTATGGAGCTAATTTGATGACCTGGTTGATGAATGGAGAAAAACCAGTGTCAGTTACTGCGGTGGTACAACAAAATAAACCGGAAATATATAAGGAAGTGGATGATGAAGCCACCATTATTCTTCAATATCTGAATGCCCAATGTGTAATTCAAGGATCTTGGAATTGGACATTCTCTAGAAAAGATATGGAGGTTTATGGTAACAAAGGCTACGCCATCGCAGTGGATGCAAAAACACTGAAAACGCGATTGCAAGAGAATCAACCTGAGGAAATAATAAAATTGGATAATCGTCCAGCTCCCTACAATGATCCCTTCTCCTTCTTAGCAGCAGTAGTCAATGGTTCAATTGTCCTGGATCCATTGGACCAGTATGGATTGAAGGTCAATGTTACAGCAGTCGAAATCCTCGATGCAGCCATGAAGTCTACAAAAGAAAAAAGAACTATACAACTCCGGGAGTAACCTAGTTAAGGACTAAGGCTGGCTTGGCTGATCGGTTGGAGCCTCATCTTTTTCCTCATCCTTTACCTCGTCTTTGCCAGCAAACCACCAAAGCGCAGCACCAACCAATACAAAGGCTATTTTAATGAGCCATGCAGTTCCTTCGCCCCAATTGTAAATCCAAATTAATATGCGAGGCACTGCATTAAAGAAATTCAAAATGATGGCTAACATGCCATATAGAAATAAAAGTGATCCGAAATTTTTCATGCTATCTTGATTTTTGTTTTTATTGAAACTAGTACCCCTTTAATGTTTGAATTCTTCATCCTTAAAGGTTAATCTAATTTAAGGACGATTCATTTCTGGAAACATCCCTGAAATCAGGTAAATATTCGATTGACGAATATGATAGCGATACATGTCTTCTGATCCTAGGTTATTTTGAAATTTATTAAATATTTGTTAACTTATTTATTGAATAGCTAAGACTTAAGTGTAAAATAACTGGATTATTGAAAGAATATTTCAAAATAGAAAAGAAAGGAGTTTGGCTTTGACTTTAAAAATTAAAAAAACTGAAACTGCTCTCGAAGCATTAAGAAGAAGTGAAATACAACAAGTAAAAGAATATTATAGAACCATTAACATTGATAAAACCGATAGATTGAATCGGACACTTCTCATGAATGCCATTATTTATGGAGAGTTGGAATTAGCAAAATGGGCAATTAAGCATCATGCTAATATCAATCATCAAGACACAACAGGTTTGTCGGCCTTGCATGTGGCCGTGGAAAAGAATGAATTCGATTTCGTTTCCCTGATGTTACATTCGGGGGTCCGCGTAGATTTGCAGGACCGCTTCGGAAATACAGCTCTCTGGCGTGCCATGATGGACAATGTAGATATCAATATTATCAACCTATTGATCCAATATCATGCTGACCCCGATCTGAAAAATAATTATGGAATCTCAGCAAGGGATTTATTGAATGAAGAAAACCATAACTGGCCAATCTTAATCAATATATTTAATCAGAAAAATCCAGCTTATCATTAATCAATACCGTTACCGATTTACGTAAAGGTTGTTTTTTATGTGATCTTGCCATTTCTTGATCACTGAACAGGTCTCGTAGGCCTCTTGCTTTACGAATTGCTGTATTAAGGAATCTAAGGTCAAAATGAATTCATCCAGATGAATAAAGTTACCCTCCTCATCCCGATAATCAGATAGAATCTCTAAAAGAAAACAATGCGTCTCAAACTCGCGGAATTTGTTCTGATAGTTTTGGTCGGCTTTTAACCATAACTTCTCAAGCTGAAAACCCGATTTAATATGCATATGGCAGGCGTCTTCGTATTCTGTACGATGCATTTTCAGTTCCTTTTTCATTTTTTCGACTCTGGTTTGCAGATGATCATACATCGTGGATAAATGAATCTGTACCTCTCGTTGTTTTGAAATAAGTGGCATAGTATATTTTTTTGGATGCTCGCAGAATTTTCAACAAGTCAAATTCGATTTTGTTTTATTAATTTATTGATTTATTGTGAATTAAAATTTCAGAATCTTTTTATACTTCCAAATGGATATATTTGAATCTATGATGGAAGCCAAAATAAATGGGATTGAATTGGAAATATGTGCCAATTCAATTTATTCAGCTAAACAAGCACAACAAGCAGGGGCAAGTAGGGTAGAGCTCTGCCAAAATTTAGAAAATGGTGGTACCACACCTTCGTATGGGCAAATCAAATTGGTAAGAAATCAACTCCATATTGGTGTACATGTTCTGATAAGACCTAGATCTGGTGACTTCCTCTATTCTGATGATGAATTTCAAGAAATTATTGAAGATATCCGATACTGTAAATCTGTAGGTTGTGATGGCGTAGTGATCGGAGTCTTGAATGCTGATGGATCAGTAGATAAGGAAAGAATGCAAGTTTTAGTCAATGAAGCTAAACCAATGTGCGTGGTATTCCATAGAGCCTTTGACCGCTGCAATGATCCTAAACAAGCAATGGAGGATATCATTGGACTAGGATGTGACCGTATTCTAACCTCAGGACTACAAAATACTGCTTGGCAAGGTAAGGACCTCCTAAAAGAACTAATTGAACAGGCAAATGGAAGAATTGAAATTATGCCTGGCTCTGGTGTTGATGCAAGCAATGTGAAGGAAATATTAAATTATACCAAAGCAACAAGTATTCACTCTTCAGCTAAAGAGATTGTGCCTTCGAAAATGATATTTAAGTCAAATTCAGTGACTGGTATGGATGAAGATGAAATTTACAGCTCGAAAGAGAAGGTAGCTGAAATAATTACTGCAATCCAAAGTATGTAGTATAAAAATTATGTCCACTGCTTTAATGGATTTTAGTAAAAATCAATCATAAAAAAAGCCTGTAGAACTTTCTACAGGCTTTTAATATATTGTCTCTAACCTTATTTTGCGTCTGCAGAAAGGTTATCTAAGATTTCATTGTTCTTAGTGATTTGGCTGTTCTTTGGCATTTTGCTTTTTGAACCTGGTTCAATATTACGGCCAAGCTTTAAAAACTGTACTTCAACGCGTGCAACAGTTTTATTTCTTCTATCTTTTCTTTTTAAACGTGTAACTCCCATTGTATCAAATATTTTTTTATTGTTATTAACGAGGTCGGAAGCGGATTCGAACCGCTGTAGGAGGTTTTGCAGACCTCAGCCTAGCCACTCGGCCATCCGACCCTTTTACCTTTACAGGCATGCAAAAATAGGATTAAATTTTAAAATAAAAAAATCCTTTTTCGCTTTTTGTTTAGGTATTTCCAAATCACCCCTATAATCCCTTGATTTAGAATTTAATTAATCAAAATGGAATTTACTTTTTTAAAATAATAAGTCAATAAGCTAAAATTATCCTATTGAATATCAGTGAATTGCGATAACATTAGCTATAGCAGAGGTAATTTGGTCTAAACTTTGCAAGACTTCGGTGTCTCTCAAATAAAAATTTTTAGAGAGCTTTTGTTAAGATAAAAATTATAGATATGAAAAAATTACTACTTTCATTTGGCGCTGCACTTTTATTAGCAGCTGGAGCTCAAGCTCAAACTAGTTACGGCTTAAAAGCTGGTGTTAACTTAAGTAAATACAGTGGATTAAGCGGTGCATTAGATGAAAATCAAAAAAACAATGTTTCTTTCTATGTTACAGGTTTTGCTGATATCCCTGTTGCTCCTCAATTCTCAATCCAACCTGGTGTATCATTACAAGGTAAAGGTTCTAAATATGAGGAAAGTAGCGATAATGCTAGCGGAAAATTAACGCAAAATGTAATGTCCGTTGAAATCCCAGTAAATGCTGTTTACTATATTCCTGCTGGATCTGGTCAGGTATTCTTAGGAGCTGGTCCTTATGTAGGATTTAACGTTTCTGGTAAACAAAAATGGGAAGGTGGAGCTTTCGGACTTGAAGGTTCTGGAGACCGTAAATTGAGCTTCTCAGGTGATGATAAAGATATGAACCTGATCGATGCTGGTGCTAACTTTATGGCTGGTTACAAATTCAATAATGGTTTGCTAATCAATGCTGGTTATGGTTTAGGTTTATCTAACCTTAATCCTGACTCTGATGGAGATAAATTAACGAACCGTACATTATCATTCGGTTTAGGATTCCAATTCTAAGTAAATGTTAGGAGGCTTTATGCCTTAGTGAATATAAAGGCGACCCATTTAGGTCGCCTTTTTCTTTTCCCAAAACAGAACAATAGGTCAATCTCCAAATGATTTGCTAAAACTTCTATATAAAACTTCATAAACTGGCTTAAACTTTGTAAATTAATTATAATTCAAATATTAAATAATAAAGTAATAAAAGCTGATGATGAAAAGAATGTGGATTACCTGTGTAATTGTTGGATTTGGAATATTCAAAACCCAAGCTCAAATTAGTTATGGGGTCAAAGCCGGATTGAATCTAGCCAATTACTCCCAAGTTGCAGATGTACTCCAAAAATATCAAAAAAACATTCTATCTTATTTTGTAACTGCTTATGCAGATTTTCCAATTACTTCTCAATTCTCCATTCAACCTGGTATTTCCCTTCAAGGAAAGGGGACTAAATATTCTGGAGAAGCCGAAGGTCTTGAATTTGCCCTAACACAAAATGTGATGTCTCTTGAAATTCCGCTTAATGCTGTATATTATTTCCAAACGGAACCGGGTCAGCTATTTATAGGTGCCGGGCCTTATATAGGATTTAACGTTTCAGGAAAACAGCATGGAGAAGGAGCATTGAACCAGATGTTCACCGGCACTTCTACCCGTAAGATGACATTCTCAGGTGATGATCGACAAATGAACCTGATCGATGCCGGATTGAACTTCTTAGTTGGATATAAATTGAATAATGGAATTTTATTTCATGTTGGCTACGGACTTGGTTTATCTAATTTATCCCCGGATAAAGATCAAAAGAATAGCTCTAACCGAGTGATCAATTTTGGAATTGGATTCCAATTCTAACAACTCATACAGTATTATTCGAAAAGTCTGTTCATAAAAGAACAGACTTTTATGTTGTTATGCTCTGGAAAATGTTTTTTTATTTAATGTTTGCCAGCAAACAAAGACCATCACCTGGATAATAATTGAATATTATTAGATAAGTTAAAATTATACGCATTAATTTTTCATTTACTACCTTTTATTTAACTGTTGATTGTGAAAATTTGTTAATTAACTAGTTGATAACATATTGGATTGCTTTAGATATCTAGTTTTGATATATAATCTAAAAAAAATTAAATATGAAAACAATTTTATCTTCATTGGCGATTGTTGCACTAAGCATTGGTGCAGCAAATGCTCAAACGACCTATGGTCTTAAAGCTGGAATGAACTTTGGGAAAATAGCCAATTTTGATTCCCAAAAATTAAAGCCTTCTTATTTTGTTACTGGTTTTGCGGATATTCCTTTATCCGGAAAATTTTCTATCCAACCAGGAATTTCCTTGCAAGGAAAAGGGACTAGAATAGAAGATGAAATACCCATTTTCCAACAGAGCTCCACTACGACAAATAAATCTGATCTCAATTTAATGTCTATTGAAATCCCTGTCAATGCGGTTTATTATGTTCCTGTCGGGAATGGTGATATTTTTCTTTCAGCTGGTCCTTATTTAGGATACAACATCAGTGGAAAAATAAAAAACAGCAGCTCAAACTCCAATACAACCAGGTCTGAGGATGTTTCCTTTAGCGGAGATAATAAAATGATGAATCGCTGGGACGCCGGAATCAATTTTGCAGTAGGGTATAAGCTCACTAATGGTCTATTGATCCAAGCCGGCTATGGATTAGGTTTATCTAACTTAAATGCCTCCGAAAACTCCAAAAAATTCTCCACGCGTACAATGAACTTTGGAATTGGTTACCAGTTTTAGGGAAGGGAGTATTGAGTATTGAGATGTGAGATTTGAGATATTAAGGGTAATATTGGGTTGCTTATAGAGTTTTAAGTGTTGAATTTTGAGATATTAAGGGTGAAATATGGCTCCTTAGGAAGTATTTAGTTTTTCAAAAATGTCCTTCTTTCAAATTTCTCAAATCTCACATCTCTCATCTCATATCTTGAAAAAAACAAAAGCCCATTTTTCAATGGGCTTTCATGTTTTTTTTTCAAATGAAATCTATCACACTTTGATTTCAACTTCAACACCTGAAGGTAATTCTAATTTCATCAACGCATCAACAGTTTTTGAGTTAGATGAGTAGATGTCTAACAATCTCTTGTAAGAACATAATTGGAATTGCTCACGTGCTTTTTTGTTAACGTGTGGAGAACGTAAAACGGTATAGATTTTTTTCTCAGTAGGCAATGGAATAGGACCACTAACAACTGCACCTGTAGGTTTTACTGTTTTTACGATTTTCTCAGCTGACTTGTCAACCAAGTTGTAATCGTATGATTTCAATTTGATTCTGATTCTTTGGCTCATTATATATTTTGTTTTTAAGATGACCCCTGGTTAGAGCTATTTACAACCAGGGATCGGTTTGTTTTTATTCGAATGAATTATTCTTCGATTCCTTTAACTTTTCCTTTTGCCTTCGCAATTACGTCCTCTTGAACGTTACGAGGTGCATCAGAATAGTGATCAAATTCCATTGTAGATGTTGCACGACCTGAAGTAATGGTACGTAATTGTGTTACATATCCAAACATTTCTGAAAGTGGAACTAATGCTTTGATTACTTGTGCTCCGTTACGTGAATCCAAACCTTGCATTTGACCACGACGACGGTTTAAGTCTCCCATTACATCACCCATGTTCTCTTCTGGTGTCAATACTTCTACTTTCATGATAGGCTCCATTAATACTGGAGAACATTTAGGAAGTGCTTGACGGTAGGCCATCTTCGCTGCTAATTCGAAAGATAATGAGTCTGAATCGACTGCGTGGAATGAACCATCAATCAAACGAACTTTCATACCTGACAATTGGTAACCAGCTAAAACACCATTCTTCATGGAAACTTCAAATCCTTTTTGAACTGAAGGAATGTATTCCTTAGGAATAGCACCACCAACAATCTCATTAACGAATTGAAGAGGGTTTTTAACTACATCCCAATCCTCATCTGCAGGAGAAATAACAACTTTGATATCCGCGAATTTACCACGACCACCTGATTGTTTTTTGTAAACTTCACGGTGTTCTGTAGATCCGTTGATAGACTCTTTGTATGCTACTTGTGGAGCTCCTTGGTTAACCTCTACTTTGAACTCACGTCTCAAACGGTCGATCAAGATATCTAAGTGAAGCTCACCCATACCTGAAATAACTGTTTGACCAGTGTCTTCGTCAGTTTTTACTACGAAGGTTGGATCCTCCTCAGCTAATTTGTTAAGTCCGATACCTAATTTATCAACGTCAGCTTGTGTCTTAGGCTCAATCGCTAAACCAATTACTGGCTCAGGGAATACCATTGACTCAAGAATGATTGGGTTTTTCTCGTCACATAAAGTGTCACCAGTTTTGATGTCTTTGAAACCAACTACAGCACCGATATCTCCAGCTCCGATTCTTTCAATAGGGTTTTGTTTGTTCGCGTGCATTTGGAAAATACGAGAGATACGCTCTTTGTTTCCTGAACGAGTGTTCAATACATAAGAACCAGCATCTAAGAATCCTGAATATACACGAGTGAAACACAAACGACCTACGAATGGGTCAGTAGCAATTTTGAAACCTAATGCAGCAAATGGCTCAGCTTCTGATGGCTTACGAGAAATCTCTTCACCTGTACGTGGGTCTGTACCTTTAACAGCTTCTTGATCCAATGGCGATGGCAATAACTCCATAACGAAGTCAAGCATAGTTTGAACACCTTTATTTTTGAAAGATGAACCACAAACCATAGGAACAATAGCGTTATCTAAAACAGCCTTACGTAAAGCGTCTAAGATTTCGCGCTCTGTTAATGAATCTGGATCATCAAAGAATTTCTCCATTAATGACTCATCATATCCAGCAACAGCTTCTAATAATTTTTCACGGTATTCTGCAACCTCTTCAAGCATATCGTCAGGAATTGGAACTTCAGTAAAGGTCATTCCTTTATCTGCTTCATTCCAAACGATACCACGGTTGTTGATTAAGTCAACAACACCAGTGAAGTTGTCCTCAGCACCGATAGGCAATTGAAGCGCTACAGCTTCAGAACCTAACATATCTTTTACTTGCTTAACTACTTTTAAGAAGTCAGCACCAGAACGGTCCATTTTATTTACGAAACCAATACGTGGAACTTTGTATCCATCAGCTAAACGCCAGTTAGTCTCTGATTGTGGCTCAACACCATCAACAGCAGAGAATAAGAATACTAATCCATCTAATACACGTAATGAACGGTTTACTTCTACAGTAAAGTCAACGTGTCCAGGTGTATCAATTACGTTTACTTGGTATTTTTTGTTACGGTAGTTCCAAAATACGGTTACAGCTGCAGACGTAATCGTGATACCACGCTCTTGCTCTTGTGCCATCCAGTCAGTCGTAGCAGATCCTTCGTGAGTCTCGCCTAACTTGTGGTTTACACCTGAGTAGAATAAAATACGCTCTGTAGTTGTAGTTTTACCAGCATCGATGTGTGCAGCGATACCAATATTTCTTACTAATTTTAAATCTTTTGCCATGTTTTTTATTGCAGTTTGCCTATTGGCTGATTGTTATTTCTTTTGAAATAAATACACCGACTTTGATAATCGAAAAAATCTATTATCTAAAGTCGGTGTAAACATATTTGATTCTTTTTGTTCAAAATTAGAATCTGAAGTGTGAGAACGCTTTGTTAGCTTCCGCCATCTTGTGCGTATCTTCTTTCTTCTTAACAGCAGCACCTTCACCTTTAGAAGCTGAAATGATTTCTCCCGCTAATTTCTCAAACATAGTTTTTTCACCACGCTTGCGAGCATAAGAAATTAACCATTTCATACCTAAAGCGATCTTGCGCTCAGGACGAACTTCCATAGGTACTTGGAAGTTTGCACCACCAACACGACGAGATTTAACCTCTACCGCTGGCATTACATTGTTAAGAGCTTTTTTCCAAGTCTCAAGACCATTCTCTTGAGTCTTTTGCTCTACTAATTCAACTGCATCGTAAAAAATTGAATATGCGATAGATTTCTTTCCATCAAACATCATGTTATTTACGAAACGTGTTACCTGAACATCGTTAAACTTTGGATCAGGTAAAATGATTCTCTTTTTTGGTTTTGCTTTTCTCATTTTCTTTTCCTCCGTTTATTTTTTCTTACCTTTTGCTGGTGCAGCAGCTGCTTGTCCTGGTTTAGGACGTTTTGTTCCGTATTTAGAACGACGTTGGTTACGACCCGCAACACCGGAAGTATCTAATGCACCACGAATAATGTGGTAACGAACTCCTGGTAAGTCCTTAACACGACCGCCACGAATTAATACGATCGAGTGCTCTTGTAAGTTGTGGCCTTCTCCTGGGATATAAGCATTCACCTCTTTACCGTTTGTTAAACGAACGCGAGCTACTTTACGCATTGCTGAGTTTGGTTTTTTAGGGGTAGTAGTGTATACACGTGTACACACACCTCTTCGCTGTGGACATGAGTCCAACGCTGGTGACTTACTCTTGTCTACCAGAGCTACTCTACCTTTTCTAACTAATTGTTGAATAGTAGGCATTTACCTGTTTTTCTTATTTGTTTTTGTTAAAAAATGTTTTTAAGTCCGCAAAGATATAAAGAATAATCTAAACTGTAAAGAGTTGTGTGTTAAGTTTTTTAAAATATTTTCGCTTGCCCGTAATTTCCAACCCCATTAACCCTAATTCTAAACTCCCAAAAAATAAAAATGCTCCCTAATCGCTTAAGGAGCACCCGTTTAGACCTAAGTCTTTCTTTTTATTTCTTAACTCAATAAGGTGAAGTCAATCTGCCTCTTCTCTAAATCTACCTTCTTTACCTTGATCTGAACTTCATCCCCTAATTGATATACTTTCTTCTTCCTTTGTCCTATAATCGCAAAGTTCTTCTCGTCCAACGTGTAAAAATCATCCGTAATGTCTCTTAATCGAACCATTCCCTCACATTTGTTCTCCTCAATTTCTACATACATACCCCATTCCGTAACTCCAGATACAAGACCTTTGTATTCAACGCCAATTTGGTCCTGTAAGTACTCCGCTTGTTTGTATTTGATCGATGCTCTTTCTGCCTCTGCTGCCTTCTTCTCCATTTGGGAGGAATGCTCAGACATCTTTTCGTAGTGGTCAGCATTTACTTTTCTGCCACCATCCAGATAATATTGAAGTAGTCTATGAACCATCACGTCCGGATATCGACGGATAGGGGAGGTGAAGTGGGTATAAAAATCAAATGCTAATCCGTAATGGGAGCTCTTCTTCGTTGTGTAAATAGCCTTGGCCATCGAACGAATTGCCAGAGAGGTCAACAGATTTTGTTCTTTGGATCCTTCAATTTTTGTCAATAAAGAATTTAGGGATTTCGCAGTTTCCTTGTCGGTCTTGATGCTTAGGCGGTGCCCAAACCTCGAAGCGAATTGTGAAAAGCTTGTCAAGGTCTCCGGATTTGGAACATCATGGAATCTATATACAAATGGAAGTTTGTTTTTCCCTTTGCCCATTCTACCAATAAATTCTGCAACCTTTCGGTTTGCCAAAAGCATAAAGTCTTCAATCAATTTATGAGCTTCTTTTCTAACCTTAGTGTAGACCCCGGTGGGTTTTCCATTTTCATCAAGGTTGAATTTTACCTCCTCGGATTCAAAACTGATTGCTCCAGCTTTGAATTTACGCTCGCGTAAAATAAATGCCAGCTCATTCAATTTTAAAATCGCTTCGGATAATTCATCCTCTTTTCCTTCAATAATCTCCTGTGCTTGTTCATAGGAGAGCCTTCGGTCTGAATGAATAACCGTTCTGCCAAACCATTGATCATGGACATTGGCCTTTTCGTCCAATTCAAAAACGGCCGAAAAACACAACTTGTCCTCATTCGGACGTAAGGAACATAAATTATTGGATAACCTTTCTGGGAGCATCGGGATAACTCGGTCTACCAGATAAACTGATGTTCCTCGTTCAAATGCTTCCTTGTCCAAAGTAGAGTCCGGAGTGACATAATGGGAAACATCCGCAATATGGACTCCAACTTCGTAATTCCCGTTTTCTAATTTTTTAAATGAAATGGCATCGTCAAAATCCTTGGCGTCTGCCGGGTCAATCGTAAAGGTAGTTGTGTTTCTGAAATCATGACGTTTTGCAATTTCCTCTGCGCTGATAATATCGGAGATGGAATTTGCAGCGTCCTCAACAGCTTTAGGGAATTCTAGTGGAAAGCCAAAGTCCGCAAGGATCGCGTTCATTTCTGTGTTGTTCTCACCTTTCTTACCTAAAACACTCTTCACCGTTCCAATCGGATTTTTAGCGTTTTTAGGCCACTCCAAAATAGAGACCAAAACTTTCTCCCCGTTTTTCGCACCATTCAGGTTGTCTAAGGGAATAAAAATATCATGTAGCATTTTCCGGTCGTCGGGCTGGAAGAATGCATAAGTTTTCGAAATATCGATGGTACCTGTAAAGTCTGTCTTCGCACGTTGCAGAATCTCTACAACTTCACCCTCTCTTTTTCGCCCTTTCTTTCGCTCATAAACATGGACCTTGACGATGTCATTATGTAAGGCTTGTCTTAGTTTTCGAGGGGCTACATAAATGTCACTTTCAGTATCATCTTCCGGAACAATATATGCCGATCCATCAGCAGTCATATCGACCTTTCCGGTCACATAAACATGAAGCTGTTTGAGCTGAAATTTCCCTCGCTCTGGTTGGTTGAATTGTCCCGTCCTGGTGCCATCCGTGAGGATGTCCGAAATGGTGACTTTTGAGTCCGTATCTGTGATGTTTAATTTGGCCGCGACTTGCTTATAGTTAAGTGCTGTGTTTCCTGATTTTTCAAATATGTCAACGATCAGTTGGGTTAAAACTTCTTTGTAAGGATTCTCTTTTTTTGATTTCATATGCTGTCGTTTTGTCTGTTCCTTCAGTTGTCTTTTCTTTTCTGAAGGATAGGGGAGTGGTCAAATCCAATGGCTATTTTACTTGCCTGATTTTGCTTATCCAAATCCCTGAATCTAATATACTGAAATCTCTCCATTTTTGGTTCATTACACAAAATTTGAAGTTTAAAAATTTGATTTCATTTTAAAATGAATAAATAATTTTATTTAGCTTAATTAAGTACCTGATTTTTAATAAAATATATGTTAATTGCTAAAACTAAAATTGTCTATAATTTTTGTAAACTATTGATTAATAGATGTGAATGAGAAAAGAGGGCTTTTAGATGCTATTTTGCTAAACTATTTTATATTATATTTATGTATACTTGATTTTGTATAAGTTGCTATAAAATAGAGTAGTAAGAATATTAAGACTAAAAATTAGCAAGAAAAATAAAATTGGTTTAGCAGGTGGTTTTTAATCAAAAAAATGCTCTTGAATTTTCAAGGTACTTTTGAAATTCAAGAGCAATTTATATAAAATTTATGAAATATTACGATGATTTTTTATTGCAATTGTCGCAAATTCCCACAGCATTGATGGCAATGGAATGTAAAGAAAAGTCTTTGGGCAACTTGATTTTTGGAAGCGCAATTTCATCGAGACAGTAGACAGAATTGCAGACTGAACAAATGAAATGTACATGTTGATCATGGTGATGATCCGCCGAACATCGGGTCGAACAGATCGCGTAAGTCGCTGTCCCATTCAGGTCAAAAACCTTATGAAGAATTCCTTTTTCTTCCAGGCTGGCAAGAATTCTATAGAGAGTTACACGGTCGATTTCAGACCCTAAAATCTTCTCTAATTCTGGTTGTGAAATCGCTGAAACTTTTGTCGATATTATGTCCAAAACTCGCAGTCTTGGTTGGGTGACTTTTAGTTGATTTGCCTTTAATAATTGGCTGTATTCTTCTAGTTTTTCTGGAGCCAATTCCGTACTCATATCCGCTTTCATGCTATAAATTTACGCATTTAAATCGGGTATAAAAAAAGCCCCCAATTTCAAATTGGAGGCCCTATATTTTCTCAGGAAAATTCTAATTATTTACCTGCAGCTTTCGCATGGTCAGCCAAGAATTGAGCTAAACCGCTATCCGTTAATGGGTGTTTTAATAACGCTAAAATCGCTGATAATGGACCAGTCATAACGTCTGCACCAATCTTAGCACAACCTAAAATATGCGCACTGTGACGTACTGAAGCCGCTAAAATCTGTGTTTGAAATCCATAATTATCGTAAATCTCACGGATTTCCTCGATTAATCCTAAACCATCAACAGAAATATCATCCAAACGACCAATGAATGGAGATACATACGTAGCACCTGCTTTCGCAGCCAATAAGGCTTGACCAGCCGAGAAAACTAACGTACAGTTCGTTTTAATGCCCTTTTTGCTGAAATATTTAATTGCTTTTACACCGTCTTTAATCATCGGAACTTTAACAACAATCTTGCTGTCTAAAGCAGCTAAAGCTAAACCTTCCTTAATCATGCCTTCGTAATCTGTAGAAATTACCTCTGCACTAACGTCCCCATCAACGATCTCGCAAATCGCTTTATAGTGGTTGATTACATTTTCATCGCCAGAAATACCTTCTTTCGCCATTAAGCTAGGGTTGGTAGTTACTCCGTCTAAAACGCCAAGGTCTTGAGCTTCTTTGATTTGTTCAAGGTTTGCGGTATCAATAAAAAATTTCATGATAGTATTTGAATTAATTTGTTTTGTAGAATTCTCTATTATCCTTTTGGATATGCAAAGGTAGTTATATTGTTTTAAGAATTGAAGTTATTGACCTCTAATCCAATTTATTTATCTGATTTTTAATCTAAATTCTGTCCATTTTACAACAATTCTTGCCCTTCCATTGTTATCAATAGTGAATTGTAATATTTTATTCACGCTTTATTGGATTGTTCTCTATTTGAATTTCAATCCTTTATATTTATCTCGCTGTAACAAGAATTCGCATTTCATGCAAATATTTAGATCCCTAAAGTACCCAAACTATCGATTACATGTAATTGGGCAGTCGATATCCCTGTTGGGCACCTGGATGCAAAGAATCGCCATTAGCTGGCTCGTTTATCAACTTACAAACTCTGTCTTTTGGCTCGGATTTGTCTCCTTTATCTCCCTATTACCCTCGCTTGTCCTGTCTCCTTTTATCGGTGCATTTGTAGATCGCCACAAGAAATATAAACTCGTATTGATTACCCAAATAGGATTGATGATTCAAGCCGGTTTACTCGCGCTATTGGTCTATTTGAAGATGGAATCTGTACTTTATCTCTCCATTTTAGGCTTTATTCAAGGTGTGGTAAATGCATTTGACGTCTTGGGAAGACAAGCATTATTGGTCAATTTGGTCGATAATAGACGGGATTTACCGAATGCAATTGCCCTGAATAGCTCTATTTTCAATGCCGCTCGAATGGTAGGACCTGCAATCGGTGGTATTTTGCTCTCAACTTATGGTGAATTAGCTTGTTTTACACTCAATTTTGTCAGTTTTATCCCGGTTATCATCTGCTTATTGCTGATGAAAGTCACGGAACATGTTATTATTATCCCTAATGAATCCTCCTTTGAAGGACTCGTCAAGGGGTTTAATTATCTGAAAAGATCGCCCCATATTGCCTCCCTGATCATTATTTTGTCCATCTCAAGCCTCTTGGTTATTCCTTATACGTCCTTGTTACCCGCCGTTGCCAGGGAATTATTCCATGGTAATGAACAAACTTTTTCTTGGTTTGAAAGTGCTGCCGGACTAGGGGCAATGATTGGTGCCATCAACATGGCAAGGCTAAAAACTGGTGAAAATCTCCGTTATAGAATTATGTTCGCAGCCTTTTTTATGGGAATTTCTTTGGTTTTATTAGCCTTTGCCCATTATTTGCCCTCAGCCTTATTCTTTACGGGAGCTGTTTCTTTTTCCATGATGATGCAGAATTCTTCCATCAATACCTATATACAGACTCATGCCATGCCGGCTTATAGGGCAAGGGCGATGTCCTATTATGTGATGGCATTCCAGGGAATATTCCCGCTGGGCAGTTTATTAACAGGAGCAATTGCTGAAATTGTAGGCATAAAAAACACCCTCTATATCATGGGAGGGTGCGGAATGTTAATCGGAATAGGATTTTACATCTATTTAAGACTTCATATTCAACGTCGCTTATTCAAGTTTAATTTGCGTTGATTCAGCGTAAGTAAATTCTTACGATAATCAATCCTCGCACCGTAAAGCTTTAAAATATCTCCACCTAAAACCCCAATAACAGGGTCTAAACCTATCTGGTTATAGGCAAAATTAATTGAACTTAAATCCAGTACAGCAGCCGTAAAGTTTTTTACTTGCCAGTCCGCTAATTTTAAAATAGGAAGGGTAATCATAAAACTCTCCATCGTGTTGGTACCTAGGCCGGTAGATAGGATATCGGTATTTAAGAATTCTTCCTCATTGATCCCCGAATTTAGTAAGGTTTCTTTATCTAATACGGTTTTGGAGGCTCCAGTGTCAATTACCATCTTGAATTTCTTGTCAAAAATCTCAATCTCAGTAATAATATGAAAGCCATCGGCCTGTAGACCGATGACTTCAAAAGGAATATTTTGCATTTAATTTATAATCTTCTTTACCCTATTTCTTTAAAACTCCCTCATCAAATAGCACCTGATTCATCTTTCTAACAGCCTCAGCACTTGCTTTAAACAGTTCTTCTTCTTCACTTGAAAGCTCCATCGGAACTATGCGGTCCCAACCTTTATTGTTAATGATGACAGGAACACCAATATTGATGTCTTCCTGACCATATTCTCCTTCCAAATAAACCGACGCAGTAAACAATCTATTCTGGTTATGAACAATACTTTCAACCATCGCAGCTGCTGCAGCACCTGGCGCATACCATGCTGAAGTGCCGATTAAGGCTGTTAAAGTAGCCCCTCCAACCATGGTTTTCTTAACAATTTCTTGCTCCTCTTCAGGAGTTAAAAAGTCTGAAACAGCAACACTATTCCAAGTCGCATGCTTGATTAATGGAATCATGGTGGTATCTCCGTGTCCACCTATAACGATGGCATTAAGATCATTCGCTGATGCATTTAACTTATCACTGATTTGATACTTAAACCGCGCTGAATCTAAGGCCCCGCCCATACCTATGATACGGTTTTTTGGAAGTCCACTCGATTTTAACGCTAAATAGGTCATCGTATCCATTGGATTCGATACAATTAATATGATAATATCCGGTGAATGCTTGATTAGGTTCTCAACAACGGTTTTTACAATATTCGCATTGGTGCCAATCAATTCTTCCCGCGTCATACCTGGTTTTCTAGGAATACCAGAAGTAATTACCGCCACAGATGAACCTGCCGTTGCTAAATAATCATTCGTAACACCTTTGATTTTAGCATCAAAGCCTAATAGGGCAGATGTTTGCATCATATCCTGAGCCTTTCCTTCTGCAAATCCTTCCTTGATGTCCAACAAAATGATTTCTTCAGCTACATTTTTTCTTACCAGATTATCAGCGGTCGTTGCTCCAACTGCCCCTGCTCCAACTACGGTTATTTTCATATAGTTAAGGGTTATGTTTATATCCATTAAATCTAACAAAAATTATCGTCAATTCAGGGAGAAAACGGTCAATTTAATGTAATTCAATAATTCCAATAAAAAAGAGCAGCAAAATATTTGCTGCTCTTTTTCCTAGAATGGATAACCTATCGCTAGGTTGAAAACCAAATTATCTCTTCTCCAATCCCGGTCTCGAATATCGATATATTTGAAGACCCAACGATCATCCTTCGGACGATAGGGAACGCGGAATGGAATCGCAAAATCCGTACGGATAATTAAAAAATCTAAATCCAAGCGTAAACCCAAACCGCCACCAACAGCTAATTCACTTAAGAATTCCTTGCTGAACTGACCTCCAGGCTTATTCTCATCCTTATTCTGTAACCAAACATTACCAGCATCGATAAAGGCTGCCCAATGTAGCATACCCGCAATCTTTGCACGGTATTCGGTGTTCAGCTCCAATTTAAAATCCCCAGTCTGGTCAGCAAAGAAATTCTCTTCCCCCAAATTCTCAGGTAATGAAGAACCAGGACCAACTGAACGCGCTCTAAATGCTCGAAGACCATTTGGACCGCCAGTAAAATATTGCTTTAAATAGGGTAGGGAACGGGAATTTCCGTAAGAATAACTCGTCCCAATCATAAATCTAGAGGCTAAGGTGGAGGTCGGTGTTATCTTTAGATAATGCCTTAAATCCGCTTCCGCCTTGATAAATTGAGAATAGGCAGTTCCAAATAATTCCTTGATTTTTCCTTCTTTATAATTTGCCCCTTGTATCAAACCTAATATATTACCTGAAGTATTTAATCCCGCCTTGGCATAAAAGGTGTGTTTTTTGTTCTCCATGGTATTCGTAAAGGTGTACACATAGTTTGGACCAAACGAAAATTGTGGATCTACAATATGCCTTAAGGTTGGCACCGTATCCATTTGCGCCCGATATTCATCTGAAATACCCCTAGGTTGAACGTAAATAATCTCCGCAAGCGTTAAATTATGGTCCTTCTGTTGATTCTCCTTCCAGGCATATCCATAATTCAAGGTCATTGAATTCAAGGTATAGGCAGTCCTTCGATTTAAAAACTCATATCCAGCTTTTAAGAATGTTTTTGGGATATATTGTTTGCTCGGCGCCCATTTATAAGGCGATAATAATCGTGGCCAAGTGATACCTACTTCCGCACCATATCGGATATAACTCGAATTTAAGTTCACATTCCCACCAGTCTGTGTCTCATATCCCCCAAATACCGATAAAGTAAGGTTCTCAAAGCCTTTGAAAGCATTCTTCAAAGTCCAATTCGCCGTTACTTCTGTACCATTATAAACCGCTGCAGTCTTACCGACCAACTCTATACGAATCGATTTCTTGTCCATTGGTGTTAAATAGTAATATACATCCAAGTGATTGGCTGAATCTGGACTGTCCACAAATTCATTTTTTACAAATTTGAAGGTATTTAGGTTCACCAAATGGTTAATCGTCATATTATGGTTCCAACGATTATACATCGCTTCCGGCTCCAAAAATAGATGGTTTGCTAATACTTTCTTACGATATTTATTCTGTGGATCAATGATATAAAATTTATCATCGTATTTTTCTACACTTCTTGGTACGCGGCGACGATTGCTACCACTTGTTTCTTTATAGTCCGCAAATACATAAACATTTCCGATATGTTGCGGCTCCTTCGCTTGACGCGGTGTCTCCGGTTTTACGGTCATAAACATATCAACCTTATGATCCCCAATCGTACTATCAACCTCAACCAAAAGATGATCTGGACTAAAATAATAATAGCCCTTATCCTTTAATCTCCCATCAATCCGGTCCCGCTCATTTAGAATAACGTCCAGGTTGTAATTGCTTCCCGGTTTTAATAAACTCTCATGCTTATGTTCCATAATGGATCTACCCAATCTGGAATTACTATCCACATCAAATTTGACCTCATTAATTCGATAAATAGGACCTGGAAATGCATCGTATTGAATGCTCGCCATCTTGCCATCTATCAGCGTATCTGAAGTTACCCTCGCCGTGAAAAAACCTAGGTTTTCCATTTTATTACGCAGTAAATTCTCGTTGTATTCACGATTGACATCACTCAACAACACTGGTGCCTGACCTTGTTTTTTCAACCAACGACGAATGAAATTATTACTGGTATCCGGACCGCCACCCATATTCCATAAACCTACCTTAAAATAAACTCCTAAAAATTTACTATTCGGTTTTGGCAATAAAGAACTCTCCAGATAGGTTTCAAATCCTTCCTTACGTTCCTTCGGAATCGTGTCATTATGAATGACAACATCCCCCTCTTTATAGAACTTATCGCCTTCAGCAATATATTTGGTCGGATTACAACTTGCAATCAATAATAACCCAAGGGAGCAAGCGAATAAATGCTTAATTTTCATGATTCCCTCCTTCCTCTTCTTCATTTTTAATAGCTGATCTATTTGGTTCAATTGTATTTTTTGAAGTATCTCTGTTCGTACGATTGCTATCTATTGGAAGACTGCTGCTATCTTGTTGTCTTTTCAATTCTAGCTGTTGTTTTTCTTTTTCTTGCTCCTCAATCCTTTTTCTGAATTCTGGACTATGCAACATTAAACTATCACGAATAACCATCCTTACAGAATCCCTATATACAGAATCTGTTTCCATCCGGTCAACATCAAATCTTCTTCTAAATCCGCGGCTTTCCGTATTATAATACTCCTGAAGAGCCTTGGAATTCATGAATAACTCCTTGAACCTGTTGTAGCTCATGTTGATGATAAATCCTATTCCTGTCTCAACAAACTGACCTTGTAAGGTCGCCTGGTATTGATTCTTACGATAAACCCGAGCAAAATAACGTCCATCCTTCGATAATTGATAATCTAAGGAGATATCCCCCGCAATGTTGGATGCCTTTTCTCCTGGACGTGTATTCCCTTCAACCTCAAAATTGGAACCGATAGTTATCTTTAATCGATCATCAAACAACATTTTCGATATCCCAACATTTAAGTCTGTTCTGGTTTCAGCATTTCCTGTTAAATAATCCTCCTCCGAATTTAAGTTGAAATCCAATTCCACGCCTTTAATCAGGTTGGAAGCCAAATTGTTCAACTGTCCCGTCAGGAATGAACTGACTGTACTTCTGACCATCGCCTCAGTTCCACCTCCTGATAAACTCTCAAATGGATTCGCCGACATAAATCTACCCAAGGCAATCAATGAGAAGACCTGTTTGTTCAACTCTGCCGGATCTTCCCGCATATTGGATAAGGCTATATTAACCTTGTTCACCACATCCTGCGATACAATGGCATTATCCTCATCAAGATCTATGTCGAAATTGATTTGTGGTTTGAATAATTCTCCTGTTAATTTCAATAATACATTGAATGGAACCCTTTGCTTATATAAGTTCTGGCTCTCGGAAGAAATTTGATTCTGTACCAATTCTAAAGTGGCAAATTTCCCCGAATATACCGCTGTAATATCCATTCTCGCATCTAATGGGTCTCCATTCCAGGTAATGGTACTTCCTTTCTGGAAACTAAAGTCCTTCGAAATTGGTCCAAAGGAGAAGGTATAATCTCCTTTTTCTACCGTAAAGGTTCCTGACATGGTAATCTTGTCATTCGCATCAATACTGGTGTTAATCTCCGCAACACCCTGAATATTGAGGGCATCTTGAGTACCTTCATCTAATATAATCTTAAATTTGGCATCTGGATCCGTGCTCAGGTTCAAGGCAATATCATATCCCGATAACTCACTGGATACCGTGGTCATCGAATCCAATTGCGCAAAAACATTCGCCCTGGCCGTATCACTCTTATCCACAAATTTAACCACACCCTCACGTTGCGCAATTCCCGGATCTTCATTCGGAACAATAAAATTAAACTCTGTCCGGTCATTCGCCTTTACATTTCCATCTATTCGTGGCTTGTCCAAATTCCCGGTTATCCGAAGATTGGAAGTCACATACATCTTTCCAAAGAATAAGTCATTATCCAATCTAGTGGAATTCATGACCTCAAAGTCATCAGTGGTCAGATTTAAATTGAAGATGAAATCGGTATAGGTCGTCGTTTTAATCGTACCATTTAATCGAGCTACGTTATTTTTGGAATCTACCAGATTAAATTGACGGAAGGTAATACCTTGATCGTTGAAATAAATCTTCTGATTATCTGCGCGCATATTGGAATTCAACATGGAGGCATTGATAATAGCATCATGGAATGTTAATTCCCCATTTATTCGCGGTGCGGAAGTCGTCCCAGTAATTTTTAAAGTTCCTGATAAATCTCCTTGTGCATCCCGTAAATTACCTAAACTGAAGGCTTGAATGGTCTGCATCCGCATCGGGTTCAGGTTTAAGGTCGCATCTATCTGCATATCGCCCTCTGGTGGTGAAATTACATCTCCCACCAAGTGTACATCATTGCCGTTCTCCGTAATGCGTACATCTGCCGAATAGGTGTTCTCCTTAATATTATTGACCTTCAATGCCACATTACCAATCGTATCGGTGCCAAAGAAGAATTTATCAATTGTAAGATCCGAAACAAAAACAGGGGAGGACTCAAAACGAGAAACCGTCGCGTTACCATTAATTCCGCCGCCTAATTTTAAGGTCTCAGATTGAAGCATTTCGGTAATAGTCTCAATCCTAAAGTTGTTGAAATTAAGGTCAATAGGAGAGTTGAAAGTCGAATCCTGCGATTGTATACGAAGTTCCTGACCTTCATTGCTCAGGATAAATCCACTCGCACGAACACCTTTCTCACCAAAACTAATGATATTATTTGGCTCGATATCCCAATCCTCATAATTCAGCATTAATCCATCTTCCTTCAACGAGATATTATAGCTGTTATTCGCTACTTGCATCTTCGCACCTAAATGGTACTGTTCCTTATCTTCCTTGTCCTTAATCCATAATCCAAAATCAACATTATTCTCTACCACACTACCACTCATCACCGTATTGCGTAACTCGATATTGTTGATTAGAATATGGCCTATCAAGGCATTGTAATATAATGTGCTATCCGCTGTGATGATATCTACACCGACATTCTCAATTTCAGTACCCGCATAGGTGACCTTCGGTGCCAATAACTTGGCCATCAAGGAATGATCAGCACTATTAAAGGTACCATCTAAAGTTACATCTTGTAATTCTTGTAACTCCGGTAAGAAGTCTCGGATAATCCTCGAACGATATAATCGCGCTGAAAACTCAAATTGCTGCGGCGAATACTCATACTTCTGTTTAATCCCGGAAGGATTGTAATAGGTTTGAATAATATCCGAGATGGAAGATCCCAGCTCCGTCAATTTATAACTTCCAGTCAAATGCGCACTTAAAAACTCCGAATTTAAGATCAAGGTATTCTTACCAGTGTCGGATTGGGCTGTCAATGAAACCGTATCCAAGGAATAACGGTCTTTTTCATAGGCAATTGAAGAGTTCGTAACTAATAGGGAACCATTAAGATTATCTAAATCCAATGCTTCAAAATCTGCTGTAATTTTTCCATGATAACGAACATTCTGATCCATTAACTTCAGGTTCTTGAAGTTAATGCTATCAATCATCATCTCAGCATATAACTTAGGAAATTGGCCACGCATATCCGCTTGGATATTTGCGTCCAAATCAATATTCGGATCGGGACTCTTGATGGTTCCGGCAATATCTCCTGAACGTGCCGTCAAATCAAAATTCACATCCTTATAACTATAACCCATGGCATCAAAACGGTTCAACGTTCCTAAAACATCCGCCTGCATGGTTTTAGGGTTTAATCCAGTACCACTCACTTGAGCCTGAGCTGAAACATATCCAAGAACAGAGTCTTGTTTCAGGAATTCGCCCAAATTGAAGTTGTCAACCGTCACAAAGGCATTATAGGTGGTATCCCTGCCCATGTTCAATTTACCATTGACTGTCGCATTCCCTTGTTCTGTAATCAACTTCATGTTGGTGTCAAAACCTTTCATCCCACCTTTGAAGGTACCTGTTAAACTAATGTTTCGAGGTAACTCAATGCTATCTGGTAATAAAGATGGAGCTATTAATTGTTTTAGATCATTTCTACCTGTAACCATTTTCTTAAGGTTCAGGTCGATATACATTTTTTCTACATCTGGTAAGCCCTTGATATGTGCAGTGGCAATCACATGGGTATTGTTCAAGGTCTTAAACTCAAATCGCGGAATTCGAAGGTCATTCAACTTACCCATTACCTTTCCGTCAATGTAGAATCTCTTGTTCATAAGAGGTTTCATAACCTCTTCTTTTTCAAGATCCGGAGCCAATAAACGGATATCCTTCATATCAATATGGCTCTTTTTGATATTCGCATTGATGGTCATTGCTGCTGGATTATTCGAAACAGCATCCAATGAAGGGTAGGAGATGATTATCTCGTCCTGAATTAGGGTATTTGGCGTTTGAAGCAACAAGTCCTTGATTGTTGCGCCAGTATTTGTATATACAAAATCACCCTTTAGTTGCTTTAAATTAAAGCCCGAATGATCTTTTATGGTAAATCCTTTCAAATCTCCAGAAATGGAATCTGAGGAATAATATAGTTCATCAAGTGCACCCGCAATGTCTGTTAACTTCAAATTGAAATAATCAATTCCTTTCGTTCGAGCTTGATTATCATCCTTGAACCAAAAATTACTTTTCTCAATGGCTAACTTGTCAACAGAAACTTTCCAGTTATTCGAACTACTGGTTGTATCAACCTTGTCATCAAAGGTGTGTTCACGAGTTGTTTTTCCAAATAAAACCTCAGAATCGGAATCTGATAGTTTAATCTCTTTTAATTTGACGAGTTCTTTGTTCAAATCGATTTGCTCAATATTTCCAGCTAAATTCTTGATATCGAATTTACTCTGCATATTGATGGCCTTGTCATCATACCTGACAAAGATGTTTTTTAAATCAATGGTTTTGATGTCAATATTAGGAAGGAGCGAAGACTGTTCTACGCTGGTACTGGTTATCCCAAAATCTGAAGCCTTTACCGAATCTTGGGAGGTAATGACTGCCCACTGTTTAATATCTGCGGTCAATCCATCGATTTTTACATTTGGCATCCCGAAGGACATATTATTTGTTAAATCGAATTTTGAAACCCTTGTGTCAAATTTATTTAAATATATATTCGCTGATGTTCCAATGACATCATCTTTATAAACAAAATTGATTTTTTCGAACTGGACTTTGTCAATATCAAAAGTTAAGGCGGAAGTAGAGTCTGCAGTGGGCGTACTTTCTTTTTCGGAGGCAAAGGCGGCTACGATATAATCAAAATTAAAACTGCTATCGGGAAGGGTTCTATTGATTTTTGCAGTAATACCTTTTAGCTGTAATTCATTAATTTCAACCGTGTTCTTCAATAATTTCCACATATTGATGTCCACCATCAATGACTCCCCAGCTAGTAGAGTGTCCTTTGATTTATCCGCAAAAAAAACATCGTTTAATTCAAGCTTTTTTGGAAAATTAATATAAATATGACCAATATCTACCTGGGTCCCAAGCTTATTTTCTAAATAATTCGAAACCTTACCAACCACATAATTCTGTACGGATGGTAAACGGATTAGAAAAATAACAAGTAAAAGTAAAGCAATTATGGAACCTATAATCCACAAGACAGTTTTTAATACTATTCGACCAAATCTATTCAAAGCCTGAAAAATATTCTTTTATATATAATTAATGTTGTATCTCTTACTAACAGCTATTTGCCACATTTGTTTATTAATAAATCAATTTAATCGCAGCATAATATCCTTGCAAATATAGACTTCTGAAAGGAAATTACACTAGCTTTCTTTATTGTCTTTCGGTGAAATAAAGCAAAGAATGTACCGTATATTCTATTAATAATCAATTTGTTTACATTAACTATTGCGTTTTAGGAGATATGAAATTCCTGTAAACTATTATTTAAACTTATTTATTCATGGATTTCTATTTTTTCTTAACCAATTAATTTTAAAAAAATAAATCTCGATAGTTTGTAATATTTTATTATATCTGTAGCTTTTTCGTTTCATCTCTAATTAAAGGCATCTTAATTTTTAATCTATTCCAACCTCTATTCCCAAAAAAGATTCCCTATATTTAAGTACCTAGATCAATCTATATTTAAAAACATGAAAAGAAAACATTTTATTACTACCATTTTAGTAGGAGCAAGTTCAGGTGCTTTATTGAGTTCTTGTGCAAATGAAAGTGCAGGTTCTAAATCTGAAACTCCTGCTGATTCAAGTCAATCCAATACCGAATCCCAAACTCAAGTTCAATCCGATGAACTCCATGCCGGTTTGATTGTACACTCTGTTTATTTTTGGTTAAAAGAGGGAATTACAGCTGAAGAAGAAAAAGAATTTTTGGTCTTCTTTGATGAATTGAGAAAAGTGCCAGGACCTAAAGCCTTAGAAATAGGTAAACCTGCACCGACAACACCACGCCCAGTAGTCGATAATTCATTCTCCTATTTTTTATTGGTCACATTCAATAATATGGATGAAATCAATACCTATGAGAATCATCCTGACCACTTAGCAGCTTCTGAGAAATTCTCTAAATATTGGTCAAAAGTAGAGGTTAAAGATGCCATCTTGATGTAAGGTGGCAGTATTAAAATATATAAAGGCCATTGGATTTTCCAATGGCCTCTTTTTTACAGTAAAAAATCTAAGAAATTAGTGTACTTCTATATCTGTACTTTGAGTGTTTTCCTCTTTATTAGGACTTTCAGCTGAATCCTTGTCTTCAGGTTTGTCACTGCGTTCAACAGTGATTTTACACTCTGTTAATAAGGCTGCAATCGCTCCCACAGCGGCAAAGATGGGTGCCAAAACAACCCCAATTACACCTAGGGTTACTGGAAAACTCATAATGTCTTTGCCATGTTTATCTGCAATGCTGATTTTCGTAACGTTGCCCTCAGCGATTAAATCCTTGATTCTTTTTAATAAGTTCTCTCCTGTTACTGAGAATGTTTCTTTAATTGACATAGTTGTTCGTTTTTATTTGATATACAATTCGTTGTTAAATTTATTTGATAATCAAAGATAAGAGTTGTACAACGTTCTCAATATGCTGATTAGGTTAATCGGTATAAATTTTCGGTAACTGCCTAAAAAATATCGGTGAAAATTCTAACGACCTCTTATTTGCTGATTTCTTGGATGATAACGACTATCCCCATCAATAAAACAAACCAACCAAAGGCAGGTTTTAATTTTTTGCCATCAATCCGCTGGCTAAGTTTTGAACCTATTAGTATTCCTATAATGGCAATGCTTGATAAACTTAATAAAAACGTCCAATTGATTAAATGAAAGTCTAATTTCCCCAAAAATCCAAATAAAGAGTTTGCCGCGATGATTAATAAAGAAGTCCCTACCGCTCTTTTCATGGGCATTTGATTAAAGATAATCAAAGCCGGGATGATTAAAAATCCACCGCCAGCACCTACCAACCCACTGATAAAACCTACGCCAGCACCCTGGATAATTAAAGGTAAAATACTAGAGTTCTTTGGCTTGCCTTCTACATTATTTCCCCTAATCATTTTGTAAGAAGCAAATAACATCAATATGGCAAACAAAAGCATAATCCCCATGTTTTTGGTGACTTCGAAACTCCCTAGTTGAAATAAATGGGCAGGAATCGCCTCAATAACAAATAATCGAGTCAAGAAAACCGTAATAATCGATGGTAAACCGAAATATAATGCTGTTTGGAAATCAACCAGATTATTCTTGAAATATGGAACGGCTCCAACGGCTGAAGTCGCGCCTACTATAAATAAAGAATAGGAGGTTGCCAATAACGGATCTATATGAAATAAATAGACCAATACAGGTACGGTCAAAATACTTCCGCCACCGCCAATTAAGCCTAGAGAAATCCCAATACCGATCGATGCTATATATCCTAAATACTCCATAATATATTTTTTGTACAGCAAAGGTCAGAGAAAGATTGCCAGAATTCAGTTACTTTAGTTACAGAGGAAAACATCTTCTGCTGATTCAGTCCTAAGTAACATTGGTTACTGTATTAGCAATAATTGGAACTTAATTTTGCATAAAATTTTTTTGAAGACTATGGAATTAATTATGGGGCCTTGGCCTTGGTACGTAGGCGGCGGAATTGTCGCATTAGTAATGATTGCTTTAATATTATTAGGTAGAAGCTTTGGATTCTCATCCAATTTTAGAACCATGTGCTCGGCAATGGGAGCAGGTAATTCATGTAGCTTTTTTCAATTTGACTGGCGAAAACAAAAATGGAACCTGCTTTTTCTCGTAGGTGCTATCATGGGGGGATTCATCTCCGCTCATTTCCTTTCGGATAATCAAATTCCCGAAATCTCCGAAGTAACGGTAAGTCAATTAAAGGAATTAGGCTTTGAAAGTGCGGGACAAGCCTATTCCCCAACAGAAATATTCAATACATGGAATGTGAAAACCATCGCTATCCTTGCTATTGGTGGCCTATTGGTAGGTTTTGGTACTAGATATGCCGGCGGATGTACCTCCGGACACGCAATTTCCGGATTAAGCGATTTGCAATGGCCTTCATTAGTCGCAGTAATTGGTTTCTTTATCGGTGGTTTAACCATGGTTCACTTGTTGTTCCCTTTGATTTTTTAACATGAAAAAATTAGTATATATCGTATTAGGTGTCATCTTCGGAATGGCAATGTATAAAGCAGAAGCAGCTTCTTGGTTTAGAATTTATGAAATGTTTAGCTTCCAATCCTTCCATATGTATGGATTTATGGCAACAGCATTATTGATCGGATTGCCTGCCGTGCAGTATTTTAAACGTAAAAAGGTAAAAGATGTTAAAGGGGAAGAAATCATAATTGCACCAAAAAACAAATCTATCCCTCGTTATTTAATTGGAGGTATTATCTTTGGCCTAGGCTGGGCTTTAATCGGCGCATGCCCAGGACCAATTTTTGTCCTAATAGGTTCAGGATTATATAGCATGTTGATCGTCGCTGCTTTTGCAGTGCTCGGAACTTATCTTTATGGACTTGTAAAAGATAAATTGCCTCATTAACAAGTTGCTGTGTAACAAAAGTAGCTGTCAATCATTTCAAACTAGGCTAGTTTTGTTATATTAAATTAATCGTTATGATAAAAATATTAACACTCCCAGAGTTTAAAGCTCAGATAGAAAATAATCCTGTTCAACTTTTGGATGTTAGAACAGAAATGGAATACGATTTAGGGAAAATCGATGGATCAACACTTATCAATGTTCAGTCTTCAGATTTTGAAGAATTAGCAGCTCAAAAAGTGAATCTCGATGAACCTATTTATCTATATTGTCGGTCGGGAATGCGTTCGCAGATCGCCGCAAAATTGTTGGAAAATCTTGGCGCTAAAGAAATCTATGACCTCCAAGGAGGATATGTTGCCTGGATCCAAAACAACAAATAATTAACATTAACTAAGACAGATTTATAAATTATTAAATTATAAGAATACTATGTTTTTTCAACAAGTTAATGATAAAACCTTAGCGCAAGCCAGTTTCTTTATTGGCTGTCAAGCAAAAAATGAAGCTATTGTAATTGATGCCAAAAGGGATATTGATACCTATTTGGAAATTGCAAAGCAAAATAATATGAAAATCACCCATATCGCTGAAACGCATATTCACGCTGATTTCTTGGCTGGATCTCGTGAATTAGCAGAAGCAACAGGTGCTCAGTTGTACTTGTCAGATGAGGGTGGTGAAAATTGGCAATATGAATTCCCGCACGTAGGACTTAAAGAAGGGGATCTCATTAAAGTAGGAAACTTAAGCCTTGAAGTTATGCATACCCCTGGTCATACACCGGAAAGTATCAGCTTCTTGTTAAGAGACCATCCTGCGTCGGATGAACCCGTTATGATTTTTACTGGAGACTTCGTATTCGTAGGTGATATCGGCCGCCCAGACCTATTAGAAGAAGCCGCTGGATTGGTTGGTACCAAAGAAATTGGTGCTGAACAAATGTTCCAATCCCTTAAGAAATTTGAAGCCCTGCCTGATTATGTGCAAGTATGGCCAGGTCATGGTGCCGGTTCTGCTTGTGGTAAAGCCTTAGGAGCGGTGCCTAGCAGTACCGTAGGTTACGAAAAATTGAGAAACTGGGCATTCCAATTTGCTGATGATTACGAAGGATTTAAAAATTACCTCTTAAGTGATCAACCCGAAGCTCCTGTGTACTTTGCGATGATGAAGAAACTAAACAAGGTGGATAGACCTCTTTTAGTTGAAGTTCCTGAACATCCAACCCTTTCTGTGGAACAAGTGGATGATATGAAGGATATTACTTTGATCGATACGCGTCATAAAACTGAATTTGCAAAAGGTCATTTGAAGAACTCTATTAATATTCAAAATAATAACTCTTTGGCAAATTGGGCAGGATGGATGATCGGTTATGATGAAAATATGGTAATGATTGCGGATGAAGGTAATCAGGAAGAAATTACTCGTAAACTGATGCGTATCGGATTGGATAATATCAAAGGTTTTGTTACCGATTTAACTGATGCTGAATTGGAGAAAACAAATCTTGTAGATGCGGATACAGTTGAATCCATGAAAGATAATCCAGATACCGTATTAGTGGATGTACGTGGTTTATCTGAATTTAAAGCTGAACATATCCCAGGTGCTGAACATCGCTTTGTAGGCTCGTTTAGGAAGAGTTTACCTACTGATATCAAGGACAAAAAGATTATTATTCAATGTCAATCTGGAGACCGTGCAACCATTGCAGCGTCCTTCCTAGAGAAAAACGGATTCGACAAGGTTTATAACTATGCTGGTAGTTTTATTGACTGGAAAAAGCAAGGGAAAGAAACAACAAAATAGTATATTTGAGTATGAGTCTAATAGAAAACGCTTATACAGGAATATTAGAACCCGCCTTAATTGAAGAAATTGAGGCGGTTGCTACTTTAAAGACCTTCCAAGCGGGAGAAATAATCGTTGATATTGGTCAGTATATTCGAGCAATGCCTTTGTTACTTACGGGTGCCATCAAGATTATGCGTGAGGATGAAAAAGAAGGTGAATTGCTGTTGTATTATCTCGCCAAAGGGGAAACCTGTACCATGTCCATTGCCTGCTGCGTAGGAAACAAGAAAAGTGAAATCAGAGCTCAGGCAGAAATGGAAACCACAGTGGCGATGATTCCCAATCAATACCTCAATGAATGGTTAGGAAAATACAGCTCCTGGCGGAACTTTATCCTTAATAGCTATTCTTCCAGAATGAATGAAATGCTGGGAGCAATCGATAATCTTGCCTTTTCCAAAATGGAAGATCGAATCATGAACTACCTGAAAGAAAAAGTGAAATTAACTGAGGATCGGATTCTAACGGTCACCCATCAGGATATTGCAATGGACCTAAATACTTCTCGTGTGGTGGTATCCAGAATCTTGAAAAAACTTGAAAATGAAGACAAAATCGTTTTGTTGAGAAACGAAATTCGGGTCCTCGTCTAGACTAGTAACATTCTTGAAATATTTTTTATTTCCTAATATTAGCCCTAACTTTGCATTTATGCTTAACACAACAATCGGGTTTAACCAACAACTACCGCTATTCGCTAAGATAATAGGGATAGTATTGTTGTTTGTCTTAACCTCATGTCCGATTAAGGCATCAATCAAGCAAAATCTCGCACAGGAAACCAAAACTGAAAGCAGAAATAACAAATCTGCTAAGCCTGATTCTTGGATTGACTATGAAGCGGCTGATTGTAGCGTGGCTACTGAGCAAATCAATGCTCACGATTTCATGGTTAAACAATTTCAGGTACAGCCTGCTGTATTTGCTTTATTTAACCTTGCCTTAATCCTTTTCGCTTTCCTGCCTAGGAAAGATGTCGAAAATTTTCATTGGAATACCCCAAAACTGAATTCCAATGACCTATTCCTACAATTTCGTCGATTAAACTTATAGAATTGCATTCCTAGCAAGCATTTGTCCGAGGATAAATGTTGATGACCTGGATATGGACTTTTCTGTCCGTACCATTTTTTCATTGGACTAGCTCTGGTCAAGCTGTCCATCAATACAAATTTTAATACTTAATATGGGTTTAAAAATCAATAGCCTATTGATCCTCTTGGGATTGTGCTATGCTTTCCAAAGCAATGGCCAAGACCTACAGCATCTTTGGGAGAAAACTAGGAATTACTATAAAGGATTTGAAATTCAAAAACAACAAATCTTATTGGCAAAACAAGATAGTATTGCTCAACAAATTAAATATAAACCTCAGGTTCAAGCTCAATTGCAACAAGGGCTGAGCTCTGTGGAAGGAACCTCAGGTGCATTTTTGCCCCTGCCGGGAATCCTCAATATCTCTGGGCCAAACCAATTGCAAGGTGCCTCCAGTACCTTTAATCATTTCCTTTCTGCTAGCATGAATTGGGATTTGATCAACTTCGGTAGAAAAAGCCTGGACAAAGATATTTCCAGTAGTAAAATCGATCATTCTAGATTAATAGAACAGGAATTCGCCTTTAATATCCAACAGAAGTTAACTAAACGATATATAGAATTTCTGTTTTTTCAGGTAATGGATGATTGGTATCAGAAACATTCTGATCGCTATCAGTCCATTTTGGACATTAGCAAAGGCCTTGCAAAAGCGGGGATTATACCTGGAGCAGACACCTTATTGGCAACTTCTTCCCTTAAGAATGTGGAAAGTAACTTATTGCAAATCCAAGGTAAACTGAATGGTGCCAAAATCTTATTGAAGGAATTTACCAATGAGGATATGCTAAACAATCCGGAATCAAAAAGTCAGGCATTTTTAGAACTAATAGGAAATACACAAGTTAATGCTCAGGATCATCCTTTGATTTTGATGAAAAAGAAAGAGGCTGAGGCCTTGGATCTATTGGAAAAAAAACAAAGTAGGGAAGTCCTGCCTCGAATTATGCTTTTAGGTGGACTTGCGAATCGAAGTTCAGGAATTACTTCCAATGGTTATGTACATAGTGCCTATCCTGAAATCTATAATGACTTTGCAAATAACTATTTCGTAGGTGTCGGACTAACCTGGAACCTACAGGATATGTTTAGATCTAAATCGGATAAGAAGCATTATAGCCTGAAGCTTCAGAATAACTTATTTGAACAGGAGCTTGTTCAAAATGAAATCAATAGTCAATTAGGCCAGTTAAATGCAGAGATTGCTGCTGCTGCCGAAGGAATCCATGAATCCAATGTCAGTAGAAGACAAGCCGAAGATGCTTTTAATCTGTATAAAGCACGCTATGAAGGTGGTTTAATCAATCTCGCAGAACTGTTGCAGGTTCAGGAAATCCTCCTGCAAACGGAAAGACAGAACCTAACTGCTTACTTAAATTATTGGAATCTGCAGGTAAATAAAAGCTACCAACAAGCTGATTTCAGTCAATTGTTTAATCATTTTTAAAGAGCCCCTATGAATTTAATACGTTTTGCTTTAAGAAGACCAATAGCCATCATGATGGTAATCTTTGCGATTGCCTATTTCTCTTGGCCGGTCATCAAAAAGATTAAAGTCGATATATTTCCCGAAATCGAATCTCCTGCCATGTATATTGCCATGCCTTATGGTGGTTTATCACCTGCCTATATGGATGGCTTTATGGCGAATGAATTTCAAAAAGTCCTGCTCTTTGTGAATGGTGTTAAAGAGTTGGATTTTAAGAGTGTACAAGGTTTGTCTTTAATGAAGCTTACCTTTTACCCCGGAACAGATATGTCCCAGGCATCTGCTGAAATCAGTATGCAGGTTTCCCGGGCGATGGGATTTTTACCTTCTGGTGCAGTACCTCCCATGGTCGTACGTTTTGATGGTAGTTCCTTGCCTGTTGGTCAATTGGTCTTTGACTCTGACCAACACTCGGTCACCGAACTCCAAACCATGGCTTTAACCAAAGTGAGGCCCATGTTTGTCAATATTCCAGGCATTACAGCACCAGCTCCTTTCGGAGGGAATATGCGTAGTTTGGTCGTGAATATTGATCCTCAAAAAATGAAAGCGCATGGCTTGAGCCCAGAGGAGGTAACCTTGGCGGTCACCAAAAACTCCATGCCCTCACCAGCAGGGAATGTCCGGATTGGTGATAAAAACCTAATGGCCCCAATTAACTCAATTTCTAATGGGGTTGAAGAGTTCCTGGAAACCCCAATCAAATCCTTGAATGGAAGAACAATCTTAATTGGGGATGTGGCAACGGTGATGGATGCAGCCGATCAAACCGTCGGATATGCAATTATCAATGGAAAAAGATCAGTTTACCTTCCGATTATCAAAAAACCAGATGCATCGACCTTGGATGCGGTGGATAACCTGAAGAAGTCCTTGCCAATGCTCGAAAGCTTATTGCCGGAGGGTGTCAAGATAACTTATGCCTTTGACCAATCGGTTTATATTTCAAGATCTCTTTCCAACCTGATTTTTGAAGGTGCCTTAGGTGCCTTACTGACTGGGTTAATGGTCTTTTTATTCTTACGCGACCCTCGGGGAGCATTAATCGTGATCTTAACCATTCCGATCGCGATTATTACCGCTGTAATCACACTGCATATGTTTGGACAGAGTATCAATATCATGACCCTCTCTGGCTTGGCGCTCTCCATTGGTATCCTCGTCGATGAAGCAACGGTGACCATCGAAAATATACACCAACATATGGAACTCGGTAAGAAAAAAGCCAAGGCTATTTTAGATGCCTTATTAGAGATATCAGCACCAAAACTTCTGATTCTATTAAGTATTCTTGCCGTATTGACTCCTGCATTTATGATGGAAGGTATCCCGCGTGATATGTTTATGCCTTTGTCAATGGCAGTAGCATTTGCCATGATTGCATCCTTTATTTCTTCCCAGACCTTTGTGCCGATTATGGCAAACTGGATCATGAAAACGAAGAAGCACCATGCTGGGAAATATAAAAAATCATTTATTGATAAGGTCGGTATAAAATATACATTTAAGCTGCGTTCTTTCTTTGGAAAATCCAAGTTGATTTCCATTCTCTATGCTGTTATTGCCCTTCTATTGGTATTTGGAGCCGTTAGTATTTTAGGAACGGATATTATGCCGAAATCTGAAGGTGGTGATTTTCAGGTGAGACTGCGCATGCCGGATGGTACACGCTTGGAGCGCACCGAAGAGACTGTTAAATCATTGACCAAAAGTTTAGTGGCACAACTTCCTGAAAATAGTTTGAAAATATCATCCTCTTTTGTCGGGATGCATCCTTCAGCTAACCCTATCAACCCCATCTTTTTATTCACCAGCTCAACCGGGGAAGCCGTAATGCAATTGTCCCTCGACAAAAAGAAATTGGGAATGAAAACAGATGAGTTCAAGGAGTTCGTTAGAAACCATGTTCAGGAAAAATATCCGAATGCCAGGATTAATTTTGAGCCAATAGAACTGATGGAAAAAATAATTGGACAAGGTTCAATGACTCCTGTGGAGGTTAAGGTTAGTTCTGCTCAGTTGAAAAATGCTGAAAAATTCGCCGAGAAGATTAAGAATGAGCTTGCTACCTATCCATTTTTAAAGGATGTACAAATATCTGAACCGCTTCATTATCCTACCATTGATATCAAAATCGATCGCCGTAGGCTTGCGGAATTTGGACTGACCGTGCAAGAAGTTTCTAGAAACTTGGCCGCAACCACCTCATCCACGCGATTTACAGATAAAAACCTATGGGTCGATCCTAAATCGGGATTGGTGTTCCAAGTCCAGGTTCAAGTCCCTGAGAATATGATCCAAACACTTCAGGATCTTAGGTCAATACCCGTAAAGCAAGGTTCTTCAACTCCGGTTCTAGAGGATATTGCAACCATTACTGCCAATGAAGTTCCAGCTCAGGTTAATCGTCGTGGACCAAATCGGTATGTCAGTATTCTCGCTGATATCCATGAAAAAGATTTGGGTGCTGCAAATAAGGCAGTCAATGAAAGCTTGAAAAAAGTGGGAGAACCGCCGCGTGGAACCCGGATTTGGAAGGAAGGAAACTTGCCGCTATTGGAGGAAACTTTAACTGGATTGCTCTCGGGGCTGTCCATTGCCATTGTAGTTATTTTCTTTATGATGTCTGCTTATTACCAATCTGTAAGGGTCAGTTTAGTAATTCTTTCAGTTGTTCCCGCAGTAATTGCAGGATCATCAATCATGATCTGGATAAGTGGAAGTACCTTAAATCTCCAATCTTACATGGGGATAATCATGTCTATCGGGGTGTCAGTTTCGAATGCGGTATTATTAATTAATCAAGCTGAATGGTATCGCAAGAAATTACATCTTCCGGCATCAAGGGCAGCCTTGTTGGCCGCGAAATCTAGATTTCGCCCCATCTTGATGACAGCATTGGCCATGCTGGCGGGAATGACGCCAATGGCCCTTGGAATGGGAGATGGAGGTGAACAAGTAGCTCCATTAGGCCAAGCCGTAATTGGTGGACTTGTGAGTTCAACCTTGACTATCCTATTAATAATCCCATTAATCTTTAGCTTAATCATGAATAAAGCATCATATGGTTCACCTTCGTTAGATCCAGATGATTCCAATAGTAAATTCTATTTAGAAAAATAAACAATGAAAAAACTTAGCATATTCGGACTTGTCTTGTTATTGGCTGGTTGCCAGGCAAACAGTGAGGAGACAAAAACTAAAAAGGAAAGTCCTTCCGAAAATACAATTTCCGTAAAAGTTGTTCAACCTGTTGAACAACAGCCTTCTTATACCTTGAAATTGCCGGCAGAGCTACATCCTTATGAATCTGTGGATGTGTTTGCAAAGATAAAAGGATTTGTGCGGAAAATCAATGTTGATGTGGGGGATCAGGTCCGAAAGGGGCAAATCCTGGCGGTACTGGAAGCTCCGGAAATGGATATTCAATCTACAGCAGATCGCGCAAAATCACAACAATTACGAGCTAATTTTGAAGTCAGCAAAAGTCGGTATGACCGACTTAAAAAAGTTAAAAACCAAAGTGTTGGTGCAGTCTCTGATTTGGAATTTGAACAGGCTTATGGATCCATGTTGAGAGATAGCGCAGCCCTTGAAGAAAGTAATTTCTCCTATAAGAAGTCTAATCAAATGCGTGAATATTTGGTGGTCCGGGCGCCATTTTCCGGAATTATTACTCAACGTAATTTTTCTGTAGGTGCCCTAATGGGGGATACCGGAATGCCTTTCTTTAAATTGGTGGATAATAATAATTTGAAACTCAAGGTGGTTGTTCCTGAATTGCATGCGCAGTCGATCTCTGATAGTACCGTGGCTCAGTTCAAGGTCTTAAGTATGCCTGATTCGGTGTTCAAGGCAAAACTTAAGCGAAATGCCTTGGTGATTGATCCCGTATCAAGATCCTTAGCACTTGAATTTGATGTGCCTAATCAAAGCCGCGCCTTGAATGGTGGCGATTATACCGATGTTCAACTCAATTTAAAACGAAAAAGACCTACCGTCTTTGTCCCTCAAAGTAGTGTGGTAAACTCTCAATCTGGGGTATTCGTTCTGAGACTTGACGAAGCTAATAAAGTGGAACGCGTGCCAGTTGTTCTGGGTCAAAGCCAGGAAAATGGAGTGGAGGTATTTGGTGATCTCAAACCTACGGACAGAATCATTGAAAAGGCCTCCGAAGAAATAAATTCAGGTCAAATTGTACAAATAGTCAAATAATCTTAAGAAATTTAAATATGAAAACGAAAAAAATCTTATTGGGAATGTCCATGTTGGCCCTTTTAGCCGTTGGTTGTAATACTGCGGTAAAAGAGCAATCATCGAATGATTCTATCGCAAATAAATCGAATACGGAAGAGGTACAAGAAGCAAAGTTGGTCGAAAAAGCGAACAGCATCAATGCCAGTTTCAAGAATATTAATGGAGAAACGGTTTCACTGCAGGATTTAAAAGGTAAAGTTGTTGTCATGAACTTTTGGGCAACCTGGTGTCCTCCATGTATTGCGGAGATGCCTTCCCTACAAAAATTACATGAGGAGCTTAAAGCTGAAAAAGATATCGTATTTATGGCTATTGAAGTAGATCAGGATATCGATAAAGCTGCAAAATTTATGGCTAAAAATAAATATACCCTTCCGCTTTATACTGTAGATGCAGAATTGCCGGAGGAATTAATGTCCAACTCCATCCCGATGACCGTTATTTTTGCAAAAAATGGTGATATCATTGGAAAACAAGTAGGCATGATGGATTTTAAATCTGAAAAACTTAAACAAGGATTGATAGATTTAACGAAAGAGAACGAAAGGTAAATCTTGCTTATTATTTAAAAAATAAGAAAATAAAATAAGAAAAAAGAGTCAATTCCAAGAATTGACTCTTTTTTTTATGCAGGATAGTACAGGATGGTAATATCTAACTGTCTAATTATATTGTCTTAACACTATCAATGAAAATTATTAATCAACTAACACCAATTATTAAACTCTTAAAACCAAATAATAAATAGCTTACACTAATTTATAGAATTAAAACTAACCATTTACTTAAACGAAAATTATGTTCAGTATCAATCTCTCGATGATGCGTATTGGCCATTTTTTAGGTGCTTTTGCTTTCGCATTATTGATTCTTTCAAGCTCTTGTAAAGATGAAAAAGCCGAAGATGGCATCAATGTCCCCTACGATGCATCAAAACCAATTAAAGTTGATCTCGTTTACCCCGATTCCGGGAAATACCTGGAAAAAGTAATGATTACCGGTGATAATTTTGGAACAGACCCCTCGCAAATTCGGGTTTGGTTCAATGGTAAAAAAGCTGCCGTAGTCGGATCAACCGGTAGTAGAATGTATGTCTTGGCGCCCCGACTTCCTGGGGATACCTGTAAGATCTCTGTCGCCATCGGCGATGACTCCATCGCCTACAATAAAGACTTCTTTTACAAAACTTCGGTAACGGTAACAACGCTAGCAGGGAACGGAAGCCGCGATACCTATCGCGATGGCGACCTCACCCAGTCCATCGTTGCACCAAGGTATTTATGCGTGGATAAAGATGATAATATCTTTATCATTAATCGGGTGCCAGACCAATATCATGTTGCCCGAATTGATGAAGAGAAAAATGAATTGATAACGGTGGCAAGAAATGTAATTGCCAACGTGCCAGCAGCAGATCCGCTTACCGGCATTATCAGTTTCCCAACGGAAACCACGGTAGGTTCCTATTACTCCTTAGACCCAAAAGAATTCTGGGGTCCTAGGATTCGAGAAATGAGATGGCCCGCATCTGGAGACCGCCCAGAAAATGGATGGAAACATTCCATGGTAGTAAATCCTTCGGATGGCTTTATCTATACACGTTACTATTATGGTCATATCGTGAAGATTAATCCTCGAACCTATGAGGTCGAAACCATCTTTAAAACCGAACAAGGAGATAGCTACGGTCTTACCTTTAGTCCTAATAATCCGAATATCCTTTATATTTCATTTTTTGGAAACTCTGGAGTCAATGCCAATAGTATTTGCAGTATCGATGTAACCAAACCTGAGACAACCTTTAAAAAATTGTCCGGATCCACTGCAGGTGGACATCGGGATGGAAAGCTGGAAGTCGCCCAATTTAGAAACCCAGAGCAGATTTTTACCGATGCCGACGGGAATATGTATATCGCTGATAGCGGAAACCATTGTATTCGTAGAATTAACTCAGAAGGATTAGTTGAAACTGTGCTTGGAATGCCTGGAACTGCAGGCTGGAGAGACGGAGGTAAAGAAGATGCCCTGTTCAATAACCCTACTGGAATCGGAATTAGTTCCGATGGGTCAGTTTATGTAGCTGATTTTAATAATAATCGTGTTAGAAAACTATCCATTAATTAAAAGCCTAAATTCTACATTATGAAATTTAAAATCCTTTCTCTGTGGATGGTAATTCTATCATTCTCAGTTTTGTCGGCCTATAGCCAAGAAAGTTATAATATAAGTGGGACGGTATTGGATGATTTAGGTAACCCGATTCCGGCTGTTACCATTTATCTACGTGATAAAATCAGTATTGGTACATCTTCTCTGGAAGATGGTAAATTCACCATCAAAGCCTCGCGAGGTGATATGTTGGTCTTTAAACATGTCGGTTTCAAGGATATTGAGTACCTGGTGACTGAAGCAAAATCAGATTTAACCATACAATTCAACGAAAAGGCCGAAGAAATCGACGAAGTAGTTGTTGTTGGACTAGGTCAGCAACGGAAGATATCCAATGTTGCCGCCGTTACGAGTGTGGATGTGAAAGCCCTGCAAACTCCAGTGGTTTCAATTGCCAACCTTTTGGGGGGTAGAGCAGCCGGGGTGATCTCCTTGCAAAGCAGTGGTGAACCTGGAAAGAATATTTCAGAATTCTGGGTAAGAGGGATTGGAACCTTTGGCGCCAATTCGAGTGCCCTGGTTTTGATTGACGGATTGGAAGGAAATATTAATTCCATCGACCCTGCAGATATTGAAAGCTTTTCCATCCTGAAGGATGCCTCTGCAACCGCAGTATATGGGGTAAGAGGAGCAAACGGGGTGGTATTGATTACGACCAAAAGAGGACAGGCAGGAAAATTAAGTATAACTGGAAGGGTAAATGCTTCTGCAAACTTCTTGCCTCGTTTACCGGATTATTTAAGAGCCTATGATTATGCAAGATTGGCAAATGAAGCCCGAGAAGTCAGAGGTGAAACACCTATTTATTCAGGAGTTGAACTTGATATCATAAAAGATGGCTTGGATAGAGATATGTATCCAGATGTAAGTTGGCAAGATCAGGTTCTTCGGAATAATGCTTACCGGAAAAGTTTCTATGCCAGTGCTCGTGGTGGGGCGCAAGTAGCACGTTATTTCTTGAGTTTAGGGATGAGTGATGAAACAGCAGCATACAAATTTGATGATGCCAGTGTATATGCGTCAAATGCAGGTTATAAAACCTATAATTACAGAACCAATATTGACCTTGAACTTTCTCCAACTTCGACCTTATACTTTGGTACAGATGGATTTCTTTCGGTAAATAATACACCAGGAGTAGCTTCTACAGATTATATCTGGTATGCTCAATCCAACTTGAATCCATTGTTAATTCCTTTGGTTTATTCAGATGGAAAGTTGCCTGCTACATCCACTACTGGATCTTTGCGTTCGCCATTGGTGATGATCAACCATATGGGAAGAAGATCTAACCAAGAGTTTCGTGGTAAATTTACATTAGCATTGGATCAAAAGTTGGATTTTCTGCTACCAGGTTTGAAAATTAGAGGTCAAGGAGCTTATGATATCGTGAGTTGGTTCAATGAGTCTAGATTAATTTCTCCAGCATTATTCCAAGCGGTAGGTAGAGATCAGCAAGGAGAGTTGATTACCATCGAAAGGTCGCCTGCACAAGCTATTTCTTATGGTAAATCCACCAACCAATTCCGTAAATATCATTTTGAAAGTACCTTGAATTATGAGAAGAAAATTAATGAGGATCACCGTACATCAGCCCTTGTCTATTATTATTTAAGTGATCAAAAAGAAGCTGATAAGGGGACAAACAACCTAAGTGCAATTCCAATTCGCTATCAAGGGGTTTCCAGTAGGTTTACCTATGGGTATCAGGATACTTATATGGTGGATTTTAACTTTGGTTATACGGGGTCTGAAAACTTCCAACCAGGTAAACAATATGGATTTTTCCCTTCTGTTGCCGCTGGATGGGTGCCCTCAAATTATAAATTCGTAAAAGATCACCTTCCTTGGATTAGCTTCCTGAAATTTAGAGGATCATTTGGAACTGTAGGTAATGACCGTATCACCAATGACCGTCGTTTCCCATATTTAACCATGGTAAATAGCTATATAGCTAGTCCTTGGGGATCTTCCGCATTATTGGACGCTGTAAATGAGTCGGTTATCGGAGCAGATAATTTGCAATGGGAAAAAGCTGAAAAAGCCAATATCGGGATGGAATTGAATCTATTTAACGATAAACTAAGCTTTATTGTCGATGTATTCAATGACCAAAGAAATGGAATCTTTATGCAAAGGGTTCAGGTGCCTGATTACGCTGGTTTAACGACCATGCCTTATGGAAACGTTGGTCGGATGAAGAGTATTGGTGCTGATGGGAGTGGTTCTTATAAACATACCATCAATGATGATATGAGCTTCACTATTCGAGGCAACTTTACCTATTCCAAAAATAATGTCCAAAACTGGGAAGAAGCTAACCCTAAATATCCTTATCAGGAAGTGTCAGGCTATCCATATGGTTCCATTAGAGGTTATCAATCCTTGGGACTCTTCAGAGATTGGGATGACGTCAATAACTCACCAGCTCAATTTGGAAAAGTTCAACCAGGCGATATCAAATACAGGGATATCAATGGGGATGGGGTAATCAATTCTGATGACCGGGTTCCATTGACGCATAGCACTTATCCTTTGTTGATGTATGGATTCGGTGGTGAGTTCAATTATAAAAAGTTTACCCTCGGTGTCTTATTTAAAGGTACTGGTCAAACGGATTTCTTTTATTCTGGAAATGGAATAGGTACCGGATATGTTCCTTTTTTCAATGGTGTTAATGGAAATGTGCTGAATCTAGCAAGTGATCCTTCGAACAGATGGATCCCAATGGAGTATGCACTTGCAAATGGTATCGATCCATCTTTGGCTGAAAATCCTAATGCCCGTTATCCAAGATTGACCTATGGAAATAACACAAATAACTCACAGCTTTCAGATTTCTGGAGAGGAGATGCGCGATATCTAAGATTGCAAGAGGTTAACTTAAATTATAATTTAAGAGCCCCATTCTTGCAACGCATAAAAATCGCTTCTGTTGATTTTCAGCTCGTTGCCAATAATTTAGTTATTTGGGATAAAGTCAAAATTTTTGATCCGGAACTTGCTTATAGAAATGGGGAAGTGTATCCGATTCCAACGTCCTTTATCTTTCAAATGTATCTAAACCTTTAATTTCTGAAACCATGAATACTTTCTTTAAACATATAAAATCATTTACGATAGTCCTGATTTTAATAGTCGTTTCTACATCCTCATGTAAGAAGTTTCTAAGTGTGGATGATTATTTCAGTGATGAGCTGAAACTCGATACGGTTTTTTCGCAAGCAAGATACGTGGAAGCCTACCTATGGGGAACGGCGAACCTTTTTCCAGATGAAGGAAGGTTACAAAATAACTCTCATACTCCCGGACCATTTGCAACTGACGAAGGATTTACTTCCTTCCTAACATCAAGTGGTTATAGTGGAATGCGATTCGTATTAGGGGAGATTACAGCTACTAGCTTATACTCTCTCAATCAATGGGGGAATTATTATAAAATCATTCGTAAATGTAATACCATTTTCAACCGAATTGATGAGGCTAAAGATCTAAAGACCGACAACCGTTTTAAGATCTTGGGATATGCACGATTTATCCGTGCATATGCTTATTACAATATCTTAATGGATTTTGGTCCCCCAATTTTATTGGGTGATGAAATTATTGAATCAAATGCTCAACTTTCGGATTATGATCGTCCGCGTGCTACCTACGATGAGGCTGTAGAATATATCTGTAATGAATTGGAGGAAGCTGCTAAGTTTTTGCCTAATTCAGTTCCCTTGGTTGAATTTGGATTGCCTACTAAATCAGCAGCTTACGGTCTGATTGCGAGAGTGAGATTAATCCATGCCAGTCCATTGTTCAATGGTGGTGAAAGTGCAAGAACCTATTTCGGTACTTGGAAAAGGTCGACAGATAAGGTAAACTATATTTCTCAGAACTATGATGAAAAACGTTGGGCATTAGCTGCTGCAGCTGCCAAGCGCATAATTGATTTGGGTGAAACCGGAATGTTCAGGTTGCATGTGGTTCCTGCAGATTCAGAAACTCCGGAATTACCAGAAGGGGTGACTTCGGATCCGAACTACTATCAGCAATGGCCAAATGGAGCTGCCGGAATTGATCATTATCGTTCCTATTCTGAGATGTTTAACGGTGAATCTGTTGTTCCTGTGAATGCAGAGTATGTCTGGGCCCGTAGAAGTGGAGCCTTGGTTGATGAAACCAGAATGTCCTTCCCACAAAAATTGGATGGATGGAATGGTACCTCTGTGACTCAAAAAGTCGTGGATGCTTATTCCATGGTCGATGGTCGTGAGATCTCTAACTCAAGCAGCAATTATCCATATACCGAATCGGGCTTTACCAATACAACCAAAGTATTCTCAGGGTTTCGCTTGAATGCCAATGTGAGCAATATGTATAATAATCGAGAACCTAGATTCTATGCAAGTGTTGGTTTTTCTGGAAGTTATTGGACCATGTCCTCCTCAACTTCTTCAGGCTATTACAACCAAACCATTGAATATTATTTTGACTCACCAAATGGTAAAGGTTCTGTTAGTAGTCCGGTGGATTTCCCGATTACAGGCTATGTCCTGAAAAAATTCATCCATCCAACGGATGCTTGGGGTGGAACCAATGCGCGTAGAATGGATAAAGCATTTCCAATCATTCGCTATGCTGAAATATTACTTTCATATGCAGAAGCATTGAATAATATCAATGGTTCTCATACAGTTGAATTGGACGGAAAGCAATATAACATCAGTCGTGATCCGGAAGCGATCCGGAAAGCTTTCAACCCAGTTCGTTATCGTGCTGGAATACCAGGGATTCGTGGAACTGAAGGCAAAGCCGCAATCCAAAGATTGATCGAGAAGGAAAGAATGGTGGAATTCTTATTTGAAAATAGAAGATATTATGATGTACGAAGATGGGGGATTATGGAGCAGGTTGAATCTGTGCCAATCCGTGGAATGAATATCGAAGGCTCTCGTGATGTTTTCTTTAACCGGGTGATTCCTAACACCTCGAGAATTGGAGCTAGAATCGTGAATAAAAGGTTAGCTTTTGTACCACTCCCACTGAATGAAGTGCGATTGCTACCTTCTTTAGATCAAAATCCAGGTTGGGAAAACTAAAAACCATTGAATTATGAAAAGAAAAAACATCAATATAAATAAATTCAATACCGGGTTTTGGAAAACGGTATTGTTTGGGGGCCTAGTTTTGTCCATATTTCAATCATGTAATGATGATGAAGTATATGAAAAAGAACAATATAAAAATGTATTTGCCTTAATCAGTGAATCGGATAATGTTGCTCGAAAGTTTCATAAGCTTGGCGAAGAGTCTATAGGTTATGTTGCGGCATCCTTGGGTGGAACTGAGCCTATAGAAAAAGGTATTGAAATCAGTTTGGTAGAGGATAAAACCTTAATTGATCAGTTCAATTTGGTGAATTTTGATACCGATGTTTCCAAATATGTACGACCGCTTCCTGCTGATAAATACGATATTGCCAGTTTAAAGTTTAACATTCCTGCGGGCGAGATTTCTGGAAGATTACCAATCAAAATCAGACCTGATGGGTTATCGCCGGATTCATCTTATTTTATTCCACTCCGTGTGCAATCTTTTTCTGCCTATGAAGCGAATCCGAAAAAGAGCTATATCCTGTATAGCGTCCGGACAAAGAATTATTATGCTCAATCAGACGGGACAAGCATTTATAGTATGCGTGGGAAATATAGAGAGCAAGGTTCAGCGTCGGAATTAGAAATGCCCGGAAATAAGGTCATGCATCCCATTACTAAAAATTCAGTACGGGTGATGGCTGGTAATGAAGCCTTTGAGTCCAATGCCAATGTCATTAATCAAGGTGCCATTCTAATTGAAGTAGGTTCTGACAATAAGCTCACTATTAAGCCTTATAAAAACATCGTTGTTAATCAGGTAAACGGAGATCCTGATTTTCCGAATATCTTCAAAATTGATGATGATGGTTTTAAAACGTACAAGACTTTCTTGCTGCGGTATAACTATGTCTCAGGAAATACGGTGGTTGAAATGAAAGAAGAGTTAAGACTTGAATTTAAGGAAGAGGATGAAATCGAAAATAAATAATACCTCCAGTTATTATGGACTTAAATTTTAGAAAAATGAAAAAATTAATAATATATGGCTTGGGACTAGTATTGTTGTTGAGTTTCAATAGTTGTGAAGAATATATCCGAACGGAAGTTGTCAAGGAGTTATACGTGAATAAATCCATCATCAATGGTTTTGTCGGCGAGGAGGTCCAATTAATTGCTAGCCCCACAGATGGTAGTTATCAGTTCAGGTGGAGCTCGGAGGATGAGAAAATCGCTACGGTCTCTCAAGATGGAAAAGTCAAACTCACCGGTGAAGGATTTACCAATATCGTCGTAGAAGCTGGGGATATTAGACAGAAGGTAGAAATATACTCGGTCATTCGTATCAGCCTGAAGGATATAGTGTTGAGCGATACGGATTTAGAAATGACTCCAGGTGAGAAGAAAATCATCACTGTTCAGCGAGTTCCAGATAATGCAAACGATATTCCGGCGGCAGTATGGAGCACTGAAAATAGTGCTGTTGCAGTGGTGAATGAACTGGGTGAAATAACAGGGGTAGGAGAAGGACAAACTGCTATCCTATATACTGTGGGTCCAATTGTTAAAAAAGTAAATGTTATGGTGACCTTTACTTCGCCTTTCAACGGGCCTCATATCTTGCAAACCGGAAAACAAACCGAGATCATGGCGGCAGATTTTGATTATGGTGGTTTAGGCTATGCCTTTAATGATGATGAAGGCAATAATATTGGAAATGATGATTACCGTCGAAGTAAGGGAGATTCCAAAAGTAAACCAGTGGAAATTGAAGGCAATGGAAATAACATTGGCTATATCAGCGCTGGGGATTGGTATCAATATACAGTGGATGTAAAAGACGCTGGTAAATACCTGTTCGATGCATCCTTATCAGCTAATGGCGATGGTCTATTCCATCTTGAAGTCGATGGTGTTCGTGTTCCTGGAGATATTCAAGCTCCTAACAATGGCAGCTGGAACTCATGGAGGTACATTCCAACAACTCCTGTCGAAATTAATCTAACCGAAGGAAAACATAAGATAAAATTTGTGGTAGATCGCTCTGGCTTTAATTTAAGAGCCATCCGATTTAGCAAATAAGGCAGGATTTTATCTTGCCAAAGGAAACAATAACCTGAACAGTAACAAGTTTTAGAGCTTGATCTGTTCAGGTTGTTTTTTATTAAATTTAATCTTAAATAATTAATTATGAGGAGTCTTTGGGTTTTGCTAATGATCTTTTTGAATGCATTGAACTCTTCAGCGCAGGTCAATCTATTGAAAGATCCAAGTTTTTCAAGAGGCTTTTCTGTGTATATGGTTGAAGACGGAGTTCCTAACCTTCCTTTAACCATTAAAAAAATAATTGTAGTAGACTCGAATCAACATCAAGGTCCAGTATGGCAATTAGCGCAGTGGAACAACTATAATAATAAAATTGAAAATGCCGCTTACAGTAAACAAAAGGGCATCGATATTTATAAAACCAGGTTTGGGAATGAGTTTCGGATAGATACAGCCAATAGGATGTTGCGATTGAAATTAAACACTTCCTCAGAGTATGGAAAAAACGAAGTAAGTCCCGATAATCCAAGAAAAGAAGGTCAGAAATGGCCACACTTGCTGATTTCGCAGGATATTGAAAATCCAGCAGGTCGTTTGGCAAATCTAAGATCTGTAGAAATGCAAGTCACCTATGCTATCCTCGCGGTAAAGAATAATCATAACAAGAAGAATTTTAATCAGAACCTGCATTCAGCCCAATTTCAATGGTTTCTTTCCATAAAGAATAATAATCAGGCTTCAGCAGGGTTTGGGGATTATTTTTGGTTCGGACTTTCCTTATATGATTTTAGGCATCAATTTGCGCCGCAATATGCCAACAAGGATTTCAATACTACCGCAAAGTTCATTTATATGCCTGATATGAAGGAGGTCTTAGGTGAAAACAATGCTAGTAAAGTTGGTTCTAAAGGTCAAATGCTGAAATACGATGTTTTCCCTGAAATCAAAAAAGCATTTCTTTTGGCGAAGGAGAATGGTTTTTTAAAGGATAGTCAATGGGAAGATCTCTATATTTCCCATATTAATATTGGTTGGGAAGTGCCTGGTTCTTTTGATGTAAGCGCCCAGGTTAAAGATCTCGGAATTATGCTGACCGAATTACACAATTAGATTCCTTTGCCAGGGGTATTTCTTCTATAAATTTTCTCCTTAAAATTCCCAAATCTATTTCTGCTATTAATTCAGTGTTCTGTATCAGAAAATCTTCAGGAAATATTCGAGTCAAAATTGGAGTTTCTGGGGACTTTCTCCGGACCTTCTTCGGAGATCAGTCGGATTTTGTTCGAGTTTTTTCGAAGGAGGTCCGAAGGAACTGCGGCCATTCTCCGACCGCTTCCTGAATTTGAATACTATTCATGTCGTATAAGCATAGAACCGCATCAAAAACCGAAAACAAAGTGATTTCTTAATAGGTTTATTTTTCTTAACAAATCTTATATGTTAAATAATTATTTTACAATCGTTATGAAATGCTGTTTTTTGAGTGTGTAAAGTTAAAATATTATTGATTATAATATAAGTAGTTGATATACATATTTATATGACGCTAATATTGAACGGAAAATTTAATTTTATTAATAAGTATTCGGCATAAAATGATAAATTAATGTTTAAAATTCTTTTTTTTTATTAATTAATCGAAAACATATTCTTAATATTGTGTTAACAAACCTTAATTATTTTTGCCGTTATAAATCAACCTAATAGTGTGAACTATGAAAATGAAATTATCCTTAATTGGAATCTTCTTTTTTTCGGTTAGCTTATTACAAGCACAGACTGATGATGGCATTATGCGTTTAACAGAATTCGCATATCCAGTAAAACGGCAAAATCTAACTATTCCCGATGTCAATGGCTATCAAGTATTGAAATGTGATTTTCACATGCATACGGTATTTACCGATGGTCATGTATGGCCAAATGTGAGAATTCAAGAAGCCTGGCGTGAAGGGTTGGATGCTATTTCATATACCGAGCATATGGAATATAATCCCCACAGTGCGGATGTAAAGGTAGACCACAATCGTTCGCATGACTTAGCTGTTGAACTGGCAAAGGAGAATAATATTGTTTTGGTCAAAGGAACGGAAGTGACAAGACAAACGCCTCCAGGACATTTTAACGCATTGTTCATTCAAGATGCAAACGAGTTAGTATCGGATAACAATTCCAATTTAGATCAGGAAGCAATCGACAAGGCTTACGCCCAAAAAGCATTTATTTTCTGGAATCACCCCGGATGGAAAGCAACTGCAATTCCAGGGTCCTATGAATGGATTGACTTTGTTGAGAAGATGTATCAAGAGAAAAAGCTGCATGGAATTGAGGTTGTAAATGGCTTAGGTTTTCATAAGAAAGCATTGGATTGGGCTTTGGACCGTAATTTAACCATTATTGGAAATACGGATATCCATAACCTGATTGCTCATGATTATAACATCGAGAAGCAGGGCGTGCATAGAACGATGACACTGGTCATGGCGAAAGATCGTACAGCTGCCGGAATCCGCGAGGCATTGGAAGCTGGTAGGACGGTAGTTTGGTCAAGTAATTACCTGTTTGGAAAGGAAGAAAATGTTAGAGATCTAGTAAAAGCATCGATTTCAGTTTCTCCAGCTTACCATGAGAAAACCAATGCAAAGACCAAGGTAAAAACCAATTATTACGAAGTTAAGAACAACAGTGATTTATATTTTGAGTTGGAATTAAAAGCAGGGAATGGCACCAAGAGATTGGTTTTATATCCAGAATCCACTCAAATCTTGACTGCCGAAGCAGGGCAATCGAATTTAACCTATGAAATAATATCAACATTTATTCGGAGTGATAAGCATTTACAATTTGACATCAATTTAAAGTAAAAAGCGAATTCTAATTTTATGAAATCTTACATACCAATATTTCTATTGGCGGGGACTGTTTTGTCCTTACCAATCCAAAGCTCGGCTTCAAAATTGAGGACAGAGTTAATGAATTCAGTTGATTTTCAACAAACTATTTCGGGGAGGGTAGTTGATGGGAGTGGAAATCCAATTGAAAGCGCGACGGTAGCTATTCAAGGCAGCAATCGTGCTACAGCGACGGATAAGAATGGTCAATTTACCTTGGAAAGTAGTAAATCCAATGTGACATTGGTTGTCTCATTTGTCGGGTTCACTACCAAAACCCAACAGGTTTCAGGTGATTTGAACAATGTGGTTATACAGCTGGACAACAAGAACGATCTTGAAGAGATCGTGGTTGTCGGGTACGGAACTCAAAAGAAGATCAATTTGACCGGAGCCGTTTCACAGGTAACCTCAGAGGTTCTTGAAAACCGCCCCGCGGCAAGTTTAAGTAGGATGTTGCAAGGAGCACTTCCCAATTTAAACCTAAAGATGGTTGATGGAAGTCCGACGCGCGGAGCAACTTTCAATGTGCGTGGATCAACCTCGATTGGTGCTGGGGGTAGTGCATTGGTGTTGATTGATGGAGTAGAAGGAGATCCCAATATGATCAACCCGAATGATATCGAAAGCGTAACGGTATTAAAAGATGCCTCATCGGCTGCAATTTATGGTTCCAGAGCTGCGTTTGGGGTAGTATTGATTACCACGAAAAACCCGAAAGCCGGAAAAGCAACCGTAACCTTAAACTCTAACTTTTCCATGAATAACCGCGTGGTAGAACCAAAATTGGTGACCAATGGTTATGAATGGGCAAAAAACTTTAATGAAGCTTTTAATGCCTGGTATGATTATAAATCAACTCCAATTTCCGTAAATAACATTTATCCATTTTCTTTGGAATATTTGGAAGCTTTGAAACAGCATTCCGAGAATCCTGGAGGCGAGGAAGTTGTTTTCAATAAGGCGACGAATCGTTATGAGTATTTTGGAAATACCGATTGGTACAATATGGTGTATAGAGAAAATATGCCGAGTACCGAACAAGCTATGAGCGTATCCGGAGGAGGAGAAAAAGCATCATATTTCCTATCTGGCCGATATTTTCACCAAGGAGGTTTATTCAATTTTAATCCAGACAAGTTTAACAAGTACAATATCCGTGGAAAAGGAGATGTCAAAGTTACAGATTGGTTGACCTTCCAGAACAATACAGAAATCAGCAGTTATGATTATCACTATCCTATGTTTGCAGATGGTGATGGCAATATCTGGAGGCAATTTGAGCATCAGGGTTATCCCATGGCGGTAATTTACAATCCTGATGGAACCTATACCCATTCAGCTGCATATACCGGAATAGCATCCTTTATTGAAGGGAACAATGCTTCTGACCTGAATAATACCGTTTTGCGAAATACCGCAGGAGTGATTATCAAACCGGTAAGCGGACTGACGCTAAAAGGAGATTTCACCTATTCCAGAACTTGGGAAGATGAGCAAAGAACCAATAATTATATCAACTATAGCAACTCACCGGGAGTAATAGATCGTTTTGGTCGAAGCTTATTAAGACAATTGGGCGAGCGTAAAAAATACCTTGCGGGGAACTTAACGGCAAACTATACCAAGAAATTTGCAGATAAGCATGATATCAATGCCTTATTAGGTTACAACGTAGAAACTCAAACCTTGAAAAAGTTGAATTCACAACGTGATGGTATTATTTTACCGAACAAACCGGATTTCAACTTAATGGATGGCTTGAATTTTAATATTACAGGAGGTGGTAATGAATGGGCATATTTAGGTTTATTCTACCGTTTCAATTACGCTTACGATAGTAAATACCTGATTGAATTGAACGGTCGTTATGATGGATCGTCGAAATTTCCTGAGGACCAACGATTTGGTTTCTTTCCTTCGGTGTCAGCGGGATGGGTTGTTTCCAATGAATCGTTTTTCCAAGAAGCAAAACCCTTGGTTAGTAATTTGAAGTTCAGAGCTTCCTATGGTTCATTGGGAAATGGAAACGTAGTACCATACCGTTATCTAGAACAGATGTCGGTGGCTAAAACTGGAGTAATCCTAGGAGGAGTTCAACCAAGTTATACCTCCATTCCAGGAGTTATTCCATCCGGTTTAACCTGGGAGAGATCCACAACGTTTAACGTGGGAGCAGATTTAGGGTTCTTCGATAATGCCTTGAATTTTACCTTCGATTGGTATAACCGGATGACCTATGATATGTTTACCGTGGGTGAGCCATTGCCAAATGTTTTTGGTGCCGCTGTTCCTTATGGAAACTTTGCGGACTTATCGACAAAAGGATGGGAATTGACGGTGAATTACAATAATCAATTTGAATTAGCCGGAAAACCATTTAACTGGGGAATCAATGGATCTTTATGGGATAGCAGATCCCATATTACTCGCTTCAACAATCCGAAAAAATTATTGAACAACTATTATGTAGGTCAGGAGATTGGTGAGATTTGGGGTTATGAAACCTTAGGATTCTTTACTTCAGAAGAAGATGTTGCCAACCATGCGGATCAAAGTTTTATCCGTAACTCGAACAATAATGTTTGGTTGCCTGGAGATTTGAAATTTGCAGACTTACCAAATCAAAACGGAGAAGTTGATGGTGTCATAAACTCAGGTGATAATACAGTAGATAATCCTGGAGACCGTCGCATTATTGGTAATAATTCAGCACGCTACCAATTTGGGTTTACCTTATCCGGAAAATGGAATGGGATAGGATTATCGGCATTTTTCCAAGGGATTGCAAAGCGTGATTATTATTTCTCACCAGAAGCAGGATTGTTCTGGGGTCCTTACAATAGACCCTATGGATATCAGCCAACCAAAATGATGGAGGATATGTGGTCAGAAGAAAATCCAGATGCTTATTTCCCTAGATATAGAGGTTATACTGCATTAGGTACTGACCGTTCATTGGGAGCACCGCAAACCCGTTATTTACAAGATGCTTCTTATTTACGATTAAAATCATTGACCATTGACTATAATGTGCCACAAAAATGGCTGCAGAAAACCAAGCTGGCCAATGTACAAGTCTTTGCAAGTGCGCAAAACTTATTCACTTTCTCAGGATTGTTTAAGCATACCGAGAATTTTGACCCAGAAGTTATAGAGAAGCCAATTGGTGAATTAACCAATGGTTCAGGAGAGGGATACGCCTATCCACAATTAAAAACAACAACTTTTGGTCTTAACGTAACATTCTAATTCTACCATCATGAACTCAAAAATTAAATATAGTATATTAGGATTGGCTGCGCTGGCATTTACTTCATGTAGCAAGGATTTCTTGGACCGGGAGCCATTTGATAAATTAGTTCCAAACACTTATTTCACGACAGAAGCTGATTTACAGCTATATGCGAATTCCTTCTATCAACAATTTATCCCATCTGGTTTATCCATTGTGCAAGCGGATGAAATGGGTGAATATACCTCCAAGAACAATTCTCCGAAATTTATCTCAGGGAATTTCTCAGCAGTAGATCAAGGAGCATGGAGTTGGACGAAACTTCGGAATATCAATTACTTCTTAAGTAAATACGATAACCCATCCATTCCAGAAGAAGCAAGGAAGCATTATTCTGGGGTTGCCAGGTTGTTCAGAGCCATGTTTTATTTTGATATGGTCAAAGACTATGGGGATGTGCCTTGGTATTCAAAACCATTGGCAACAGAAGATAAAGAGTTATTATATAAGGGTCGCGATCCAAGACATGCGGTAATGGATTCTGTTCTTGCGGATTTGAATTATGCGGTAGCCAATATTCGTGATAAGAAAGACAATACCTCTTCCATGATGACAAAATGGGTTGCCTTGGGGATGAAATCCAGGATTTGTCTATTCGAAGGGACCTATCGCAAATATCATCCAGAGATCAAGTTGACCAATACAGCAGAAAAATGGTTGACCGAGTCGTTGAATGCTTCCAAGCAGCTTGTGGATTCAAAGCAATACTCCTTATACAGCACAGGCAATCCAAGCAAGGATTACCGAACCCTATTTACGAGTGAGAATCCGGTTTCAGGAGAGGTAATGTGGTCCAATGTTTATAATAATGCTTTAAAGAGATGGCATGAAATTACCTGGAAATTTAATTCAGCTACATTTGGTGCGCGTTGGGGATTGAATAAACAATTTGTCAATACCTATTTGAATGTGGATGGAAGCCGTTTTACAGATCAAGCAGGATATGATGAGCTATTATTCGTAGATGAGATGAAGAATCGCGATCCACGATTATCACAGACGGTTCGCGGATTGGGCTATAAACGTTCAGATGGATCTGCAGCACCAGCAAATTTTGGGTATACCTTTACAGGTTACCATATTATGAAATTCAGTTTGGATGACAAGCGATTAGATGGTGTAACGGAGGGGTACAATTCCATTACGATGATGCGTTATGCGGAGATCTTACTGAATTATGCAGAAGCATCGGCGGAATTAGGTAAATTAGCGGGTGATGCTGCCCTGTGGAATGAGACCATTGGAGCATTACGGACTCGTGCGGGAATCAGTTCAAAACAACCTGCTGATGTTGATCGTTATTTGCAACAGGTTTATTTCCCTGAAATTTCAGATAAATACTTATTGGAAGTTCGCAGAGAAAGAGGAATTGAATTGGTTTATGAGGGTCTACGTTATGATGACCTGATGCGTTGGAAAAAAGGAACCTTATTGGAGATGCCGTGGAAAGGTATTTACGTACCGGCAATGGATCAAGAAATGGATCTTGATGGCAATGGAACGCCTGATGTATCCTTTGTGACCAAAACACCATCAAGTCCAAAACAAGGAGTGTCCTATTTTGTTGTTGATGGAAAAGCAGCGAAATTGACTGAAGGCAGCAAAGGGCATATTATCTGGCGAGCAGACGAGAATCGTAAGTTTGATGATAAAAAATATTTGAAGCCAATATCAAATGCGGATTTAGTAGTGAATCCTGATCTTGGTCAAAATCCCGGATGGTAATCCACCTAACTATTTAACTGAAAATAAAGCGTCCTTAGAAATTCTAGGGACGTTTTTTTATTGATTTTATTGATTCACGACAAAAATATAAAATTTCCTTGTTGGATATTTTTTACATCGGATGGGCTAAAAGTTGGTCGGTTGGGTTAAGTCCTTACATAGATTTAATATTTTTATTACAATTCCTTTACACAAAAAACGCAAAGTACCTATTCGTTAATACTGGCTTAACATTTTGTTAATTCTTAATTTTCATTTTTGTGGAGATGAGAAAAGGTATTAATCGCATTTTTCCAATCCTAACCCTGTTAGGTACTACATTTTTCTATTCATGTAGTAATAATTCCAATTCAATTAAGATGAAAGGCTCTGATACTGAGGTTAATTTAGCGGTTAACCTAGCAGAGAAGTTTACCAAGCTTGATCCTACCTTCAGTATTGCTATTTCGGGTGGTGGGTCTGGATTAGGGATAACCTCCTTGATGAATGGTCAGGCTGATATCGCGAATTCATCGCGACCGCTTTCCGAGGAGGAAGTTCAACAATTCAAAGACAAGAAGATAGATATCAAGACAGTTGTGTTTGCAGAAGATGCGACTGCATTTATCGTACACAAGGATTTACCCTTGGATTCCATCGATGTAGAGACCTTGGCAAAGATTATGGATGGCAGTATTCGTAATTGGTCTGAAGTATCAAAACATGATGCTCCCATTAATATTTATGGACGTCAAAGCAGTTCGGGAACACATTCATTTGTGAAAAAGAAGCTGAAGATCGAGTTTGCCAATACAGCAAAAGAGATGACGGGTAATGCACAAATTATTGAAGGGGTAAAGGCAGACCGGACAGGTATAGGTTATGTAGGTGCAGGTTATGTTTCACCCGAAGCAAAGGAATCTCAAGGAATTAAGATATTAAAGATCAAGAAAGATAAACAAAGTGAATCCATTTCACCCATGGATCAAGATGCAATCAACAATGGGGTTTATTACTTTCAAAGACCATTATATCAGTTTATCCTAGCAAAATCTTGGGATAAAGTTCGTCCTTTTATCAATTTTGAACGCAGTCCAAACGGCAGGGTATTGATAGAGGATCATGGTTATTACATATTAGAAAATCAAAAAAATGAAATATAGAGCGAGACTGTCGATGGACGTATTTTTCAAATACGTTTTCAAGGCAACGGGATTCTTAGTATTGGCTTTATTGGGCGGGATTCTAGCGATGTTGGTTTACAATTCGTTTTCCTTTTTCCTAGATGTAAAGCCATTGGATTTTATCACGGGGATGGAATGGAACCCTACGGGTAAGAATCCAAAGTACGGGATGGTTCCTTTGATCCTAAGTACCACGATCGTGACATTTGGGGCGATGTTAATTGCGATTCCATTGGGGATTGGTACAGCAGCATTTATTGCTGAATATGCGAGTCCGAGGTTAAAAAATATTTTAAAGCCAGCAATTGAAATGTTGGCGGCGATTCCGTCGGTAGTTATTGGATTTTTGGGGATTGTGGTTGTGAGTCCGGGGATTGCGAGTTTAGCGGATTTATCCAATGGTTTAAATGCATTGAATGGTGCGATTTTATTAGCTGTAATGGCCTTGCCTACGATTATTACGGTTGCTGAAGATGCCATCCACGCTGTTCCAAAGACTTATAAGGAAGCGAGTTATGGGGTTGGAGCAACCAAATGGCAAACCCTTTGTAAAGTGGTCATTCCTGCGGCTGCACCGGGTATTATAGCTGCGGTAATGTTGGGGGTTGGTCGTGCAATAGGAGAGACGATGACCGTTTTAATGGCAACAGGAAATGCATCCATCTTGCCGACGAGTATGTTTGACTCCGTAAAAACGATGACCGCGACGATTGCGATTGAAATGGGTGAGGTGCCTTATCAGACTACACACTATTTCGCACTATATGCGATTGCTACCGTATTATTTATTATGACCTTGGCTGCTAATATGTTAGGCGAGTATTTTATTAACCGATTCAGAAAATATCATGCAGCATAGAAAACTTAGATTCTCCAGTATTATAGAATGGGGGACATTATTGACAAGTACCTTATTGGTTTGTTTTTTCTTGGTTGTTGTTATTTGGGAGATTGTTTCCAAGGGGTCAAGTCAGTTGTCCTGGGGTTTTGTCAGTGAAGTTCCTTCAGAAGGTATGACCCGCGGAGGTATTTTGACACCTATCATTGGTACGGTTTTATTAACCTTGATTACAGCTTTATTCTCGATTCCATTTGGAGTAGCATGTGCGATTTATTTGCAGGAATATGCAGAGGATAATTGGTTGACCAGAACCATCAGGGCTTCTATTCGGAACCTATCAGGTGTTCCTTCCATTATTTACGGATTGTTCGGTTTGGCATTATTTGTTCAAGCCATGCATTTTGGGACTTCTCTGATTGCTGCCGGCTTAACCTTAGGTTTATTGTCCTTGCCTTATATTATTACCACGACGGAGGAGGCCTTGATGCGGATTCCAAATAGTACGAGGGAGGCAGCCTTAGCGGTGGGAGCGACCAAGTTTGAAACCATTAAGGATGTGATAATTCCATCGGCCATGTCTGGCATATTGACCGGTGTGGTTCTAACCCTTTCACGTGCAGCAGGTGAGACTGCTCCGATATTATTTACAGGGGCAGCGTTCTATATAAATGGGACGAGTGCTTTTATCAATCAGGAGTTTATGGCCTTGCCATACCATTTATATATGTTGTCAACACAGCATCAATCGATCGATGAGGTTCGTCCGATTGCCTATGGTACAGCCTTGGTATTGATCATTGTTGTCTTCTTATTGAACCTGACAGCATTTTATATTCGTTACAAGTACAGAAAAAATGAAAACTAAACTATCCGCAGAAAATCTAAACATCAGTTTTGGTACCAAGCATGTACTGAACAATGTGAATGTGGAATTTGCTGAGAATGAAATCACAGCCTTAATTGGCCCTTCGGGATGCGGAAAGAGTACCCTATTGCGATCATTCAACAGAATGCATGACTTATCACCGGATGCAAAAATCACGGGGAGTCTGAAATTGGAGGATTTGGATTTATATTCGAAAACTGTCCCAGTTACGGAGATTCGAAAACGCATTGGCATGGTATTCCAAAAAGCGAATCCATTTCCCAAAAGTATTTATGAAAACATAGCCTACGGACTAAAGATCAATAATTTGCCGCATGACAAGGCTGTTATTGAGAAGGCCTTGCGCGAAGCCTTTTTATGGGAGGAGGTCAAGAACGACTTAAAGATGCCAGCGACTCGGTTATCTGGGGGGCAGCAACAGCGTTTGTGTATTGCCAGAGCGGTTGCCTTACGTCCGGAAGTTATTTTGATGGATGAGCCTTGTTCTGCTTTGGATCCGGTGAGTACCTTAAAAATTGAAGAACTAATCATGCATTTAAAGGAGAAATATACCATTGTGATTGTCACCCATAATATGCAACAAGCTCAACGTATCGCTGATAAAACAGTTTTTATGTATTTGGGTGAGGTTAAGGAAGAAGGGTTGACCAGTCAAATTTTTGGGAATCCGAACAATGAAGTTACTGCAAATTATATCACTGGCCAATTTGGCTAGGGGATCAAAAATATACGCTGCCGTTCCCTCTTAGTTTATTAAGTAGTCAAAATGAAAATCTTGAAGTACAGCGGTATTTCAAGATTTTCTTTTTTAAGTATGGTGATTTAATTTGATGTTATCCATCCAATTAGATTATTATTATATTAATTAACTCATAATAAAAACATTAATGTTAGATTTTTGTTAAACAATTAAAATTATATTTGATTAATTAGAATTTAAATTATCTTTAACCATTAAATAATTAAGTTATGAGAAATTTATTTATTATCTCTGGTATGCTTGCTTTCAGTATGAGCAGTTGTGGTTTAAAAGGCTCTGGGGAAGCTGTTGTAGGGCCGCAATTGTTACCTATAGAATTTGTAGGGGAGCAAGATTCCACGATTCAAAATCCAAAAGGAAAGGCTATGTTGTATGCTGCTCCGGCGAATGTAGCAGATGTAGAAGCTACCTTAATTGCTGAAGTAGATTTTGAAGCCTCTTCAGTTCCATTTACGGTTGAATTTGAGGTGCCTTCAGAGCATCGTACGATGATTAAACCCGAGGTTCAGGAAACCGATTCTGTACAATATTTTGTCTCATTGGATTGGGATTCCAATGCCGATGGAAAAAAAGATTCAAGTGACGTGGTCATTGATTTTGACAAGCAATTTCCACATGTAGATTTAAAACAGTTGCATCAACAGGTATATTTAAGGTAGGATGTAGATATATGCTAGTGCTAGTTTTTTTTTTGAATTTAAGGGCATCAATTTGATGCCCTTTTTCTTTTGGAAAGTTCGGGCATACTGGGAGCGGTATACTCCCTTGACTTGAAGGTCAATGGTTAGAATACAAACGGAATTAACGTTTATTAACCTAATTGATTGAGTTTTAACTCCTGTTTAACAGTTGCATGCTATTTAAAAGTTTAGTTTTGATTAACAAATACCAATGTTATGCTTAAATTCCTGTTTTCACTTTTTCTCTTGATATTTCTACAAAATATTGGGTTTTCACAAATAGATACCAATCGGTATAACCTGAGCTTTAAACATGTTGAAAATAATATTCCTAGAGGTTGGAAAATTGATGGCAGTATGTTTAGCGACTATCAAGCAACAAACAATGGGAGCGATACTACTATTTTTTCAATCAAAAATAAAGGACTTAGCCAAGATGAAGTTGGCTTTGTATATTTTGATATCGATGATAATTTTGCTGGGAAAAAGTTGACATTATATGCTGATATCAGTACAGATTCAATTGTTTCAGATGGATCTGCCGGTTTATATTTAAGCCTTATGCCTAAGGTTGATATTATGAATATGTTGGGAAATAAGGTTAATGGGACAACAGATTGGAATAATTTTGGTATTTCTATAAACCTTAATCCGAAGGAAACAAAGAAAATTCGAATAGGGATTTATGTAATTGGGAAGGGAACGGCTAAATTCAAGAATTTGAAATTACTGGTTGATGATATTGACTACAGTAAATCATCTGTTTACCAGCCTAAAATTTTATCAGACAGTATCTATAATTTTAATTCTCATATTCCAGATTTTGAATTAACTAGCGAACGCATAAAACGGATAAAATTGACAGGTCAAGTATGGGGTTTATTGAAATATTTCCATCCCCAAGTTATGGTTGGAAAATGGGATATGGATACGGAGCTGTTCAAATTTTTCCCTTCAATATTGAAGGATCAGTCAGCCCTTGAGTTTGAACAAGAAATTATCGGCTGGATTGATCAATTTGGTGTCTTTACTAAGCTGAATCCTTTGGATCAACCTGAAACTGACTCTACCAAGTTAAAAGCAGACCATACATGGATTGATAAACTTGATTTCTCTTCTGATTTAAAACAAAAGCTAAAAGATCTGACCTTGGCTGAAAAAGGCGATACGAATGTTTATGTAAGTTATTTTGAGCCTTCCACTCATGTGTCTTTAAATGAGTTTAAATATGCCTCAGTGTCAAAATCGGATGTTGGTTTCCGATTATTGGGATTGTTCCGATATTGGAATATCATACAATATTATTATCCTTATCGTTATTTGATTGAAACTCCTTGGGAATTAGAGCTTGAAAATTTTATCCCAACATTCGTTGCTGCGAATACTGAAGCTAAACTGGATAGTGTCTATTTACAATTGTTTTCAAAAATTAATGATACACATGCATTTTCAGAATTATCAGATTATTATCATAGAGGGGTATTTGGAAAGCGCAGGGTTAATTTTTCTACAAAATTAGTTGAAAATAATTTGGTTATCAATTCTTTGGGAGCCGATAGCGTAGATTTGAGTAAATCTATTCAGGTGGGCGATGTCATTCAATCAATTGGGGGGATTCGAGTTTCCGAAAGGGTAAAAACATTACGACCATTTATTGCGGCATCAAATGAGGTTGTAGCAATGCGAGACCTTGCACAGCGATTAACACAGACCAATGCTGACAGTTTAGAACTCCAGATTTCAAATGGTAATAAAGAGCGAACCATTACAGTTCCTACCTATTCTTTTGAGGAGGTAAGACCCTTTCCGCAAGATACTCGACCTTATTATCTAATTGATGCTGATATTGCTTACCTCAATATTGGGAATTTTGTTGAGGAGAATTATGATGAATTTATTAAAATATTAGAATCCTCAAAAGGTTTAATTTTGGATTTTAGGGGATACCCCAAAATCTATTCCCATGAATTATTTGCTAAATATTTGTTTTCGAAGAAGAGTGAATATGTGAAATTCAGTTCCAATAAAGGATTTAGGCCTGGAGAATTTAGGTTTAGTTATTCATCATATTTAAAACATGAAGGGGCGCCACTTTACAAAGGCAAGGTAATCGTATTGATCAATGAGGATACACAGAGTGCTTCCGAGTATCAGGTTATGGCTCTTCGACAATCAGCAAATGTGACAGTTGTGGGATCTACAACTGCAGGGGCTGATGGGAATATTAGTTGGATTCCACTTCCATTCGGATATAGAACAGCTTTCTCAGCACTTGGAGTTTATTATCCAGATGGAACGGAAACCCAAGGGATAGGGATCGTTCCTGATATAAAGGTTGAGCTTAAAGTGAAGGATGTTCGAAACCGTCATGATCCTTATCTTGCAAAGGCACTGCAGTTAATCAATAAATAAAACCAGGAAGATCTATTGTATTATTGATTTTAAGTGTTGCCAAACATTGTTTGCTAGAATTTCTTGACCTTCTTTGGTCGGATGTACACCATCGTTTTGATTTAGATTTTGTATTCCAGCAACTTTATCCAATAAGAAAGGTACTAGAGTCATGTTTTGTTCTTTGGCTAATTTTGGGAAGATTGCTGCAAAGTCATTAAAATATTTTTCTCCCATGCTCGGTGGAACCATCATTCCTGCCAAAACTAATTTGCAGTCAGGATAAGCCTTTTTAACTTTATTGACTATTTCATTTAAATTTTGATAAGTAGATTCTGTAGAGATACCTCTTAAACCATCATTAGCACCTAATTCCAAGACAAATACATCGACTTTATCCTTTAATAACCAGTCGATTCGGTCTTTTCCACCTGCTGATGTTTCACCACTTAACCCGGCATTAATACAAGTATAAGGTAATTTCAAGGAATCAATTTTTTGTTGAATCAAAGCAGGGAATGCCAAGGATTGATCCTCCAGCCCTAAACCAGCGGTCAAGCTATTTCCAAAAAATAAGATGCGTTTTGTTGTTTCCGCAGGGATGGAATCAGTTTTAGTAGTATCTGTTGGAGCACTTGTATTGTTCTGTTGATTGGCATTATTGCAAGATGCAAGTAAAAAAACTGCTAAAATGATAGAGATTAGGGGTTTCATGTGATTCATCTAGCTAATTTAATTAAAAAATATCTATAAATTTATTAGATATGACATCAACTATGATCCTACAAGTGCAGCATGTCTTCAAGAGTTATCAGATTGGAGATCATCAATTACCCGTTTTACAAGATATAAATTTTGAGATAGAGGCCGGTTCGACGGTGGCCATTGTTGGACCCTCAGGCAGTGGTAAAACTACTCTTTTGGGTTTATGTGCAGGTTTGGACCAGAGCACCGAGGGAAATATTATTTTGGATGGCATTCAGCTAAGTGGTTTAAACGAGGATAAATTGGCACAAATCAGAAATGAACATGTGGGCTTTGTCTTTCAAAATTTTCAATTGCTACCAACCTTGACCGCTTTAGAAAATGTGTTGGTTCCGATGGAATTGCGGGGACAACGCAATAAGCAGAAAGAGGCCTTGGAGTTGTTGGACCGAGTTGGATTGTCTGGACGTGCGGATCATTATCCATCGCAATTATCTGGTGGGGAGCAGCAACGTGTTTCCTTAGCTCGTGCATTTGCGAATCGGCCAAAGATTTTATTTGCGGATGAACCGACGGGAAATCTAGATGCGGAAACCAGTGCTATTATTGTGGAAATGCTATTTCAATTAAATCAGGAGTCAGGCACTACCTTGGTTATCGTGACCCATGATTTGGATTTGGCAGCTAAGACACAAAAAATAATTCCAATCAAGGGAGGGAAGATTCAATGAATTGGCGATGGATTTTCTTAATGGCCTGGCGGGATAGCCGCAAAAACAGGTCGAGATTATTTCTGTTTATATCATCTATTATTTTAGGGATCGCGGCCTTAGTCGCCATGAATTCCTTTAATGAGAATTTACGGAAGGATATTGATAGTCAGGCAGCGGAATTGATTGGAGCAGATCTGGAGTTGGAGAGTAGGCGGGAGCCATCTGCTGAAGCCATGCAATTCATAGATTCACTAAAAGGCTTGAGTGAGGATTTTGCGAAGGAAGAGCGATTCATGTCGATGATCCGTTTTCCGAAAGCTGATGGATCACGATTAGTTCAAGTCCGAGCGATTGAAGGGAGTTATCCATTTTATGGGGATGTAGAAACCAATCCCGCACATAGTTTTAAAGAATTTGGTAAGGATAAGGCTGTATTTGTTGAGAATTCACTTTTATTACAATTTGACGCCCATGTCAGAGATTCCATTCAATTAGGAAACAATAGTTATGAAATCTGGGGGAATGTTTTATCCCAACCAGGGCAGACAGCCATCTCGGGGGCTATGGCACCTTCGGTATTTGTACCGATCGCGCAGTTAAAGAATTCAGGTTTACAACAGACAGGAAGTCGGATTGAGTATCATTATTATTTTAAGCTTCCTAAGGGGTTTCAGGTTGATAAGAAAGTAGAGGAGCTAGAGAATAGAATTACGGAATTGCAATTGAGGGCATCCACGATTCAGAGCACCAAAGAAAATACAGGGCGATCCTTTGCAGATATGGCCAGTTTTATGGAGTTGGTTGGGTTTGTAGCCTTATTATTAGGTTGTATTGGGGTATCCAGTTCTGTTCAGATCTATGTCCGGGAGAAATTACTCTCCGTTGCTGTATTACGATGTCTAGGAGCAACAGCGAAGCAGGCTTTTTATATATTTTTGGTTCAATTTGCAGGAATAGGGCTCATAGGAGGGTTTATAGGTGCTGTCCTAGGTTCTTTGATTCAATATATTATTCCAGTGGTTATGCAAGATGTATTACCCGTAAGTTTAAGTACAGGAATATCTTGGCTTGCCGTTCTTGAAGGGATAGCACTCGGACTTGTTATAGCGGTTTTATTTGCATTGTTACCCTTGTTATCTGTTCGGAAAATATCACCATTAAATTCTATTAGGGTTTCCGACAAAGAGGAGAGTGTCTTGAAGGATAAGATGAGTTGGTGGATTTATTTATTGATTCTTGTATTTATTACCTTGTTTGCACGTCTTCAAATGCCAAATTGGGGGCAAACCATCATTTTTGTAATAGGCGTTGGAGTGACCTTTTTGCTCCTTTATTCAGTGGCAAAGTTATTCACTTTTATAATCAAGAAGTATTTTCCTAAAGGCTGGCCATATTTATGGCGGCAGGGTTTATCGAATTTATATCGTCCGAACAACCAGACCGTTATTTTGATGATATCAATAGGGTTGGGAACAGCATTGATTGCCACGATGTTTTTGGTTCAGGATCTATTGATTAACCGGGTTAAGCTATCTTCTGAGCAGAGTCAGGCGAACATGATCATGTTTGATATTCAGCCCTCACAGCGGGCACCTTTGGATGCCTTGGCAAAATCGGAAGGCTATCCGATATTAGAATCTGTACCGGTTGTTACCATGCAATTGGCGAGTGTAAATGGGGTGACCTTAAAGGATGTAGTGGCAGATACAAGTAATGAAGTAAGTTCACGTGCGTTTCGAGGGGAGATCCGAGCGACTTATAGGGATTCCTTGACGGCAACCGAGCGAATCACTTCGGGAAAATGGGTTTCAAAGGTTGGTGGTTCTGATACCGCTATAGTTTCCTTGGATAAAAATTATGCAGAGAACATTAAAGTTAAAGTTGGGGACAAGCTATCTTTCAATGTGCAGGGATTAATCATTCCGGCAAAGGTTGGAAGTATCCGGCAAGTTGATTGGAATAGGTTTCAATCGAATTTTCGGGTGGTCTTTGCATCCGGAAGTATTGATAAAGCGCCTCAATTTTATTTGATGATGGCCAAGGTTCCAACAGAACTGGAGTCCAGTAAGTTTCAACAGAAAATTGTCAACAACTTTCCAAATGTGTCCGTGATTGATATGAATGCTGTTTTGATGGTATTGCAGGAGATATTGGATAAGATTGGTTTTATAATACAATTTATGGGGGCATTCAGTATTCTTACTGGAGTTATTGTCCTTATTTCATCCGTGCGGATCAGTAAATATCAGCGGATTCGAGAGAATGTTCTGTTAAGAACGATAGGAGCCAGTAGGAAGCAAATATTTCTCATTACGATCAGCGAATATTTATTTCTAGGCTTATTATCGGCTCTGACAGGGATAGTCATAGCGGTAATTGCGAGTTATTTGTTGGCTATTTTTGTTTTTGAAGCTGTGTTTGTTCCATCCTTTCTGATGATATTCATCTTGATGGTTGTGATTGTAGGATTAACAGTACTGATAGGGTTGATCAATAGCTTGACCGTCATCAATCGTTCCCCATTGGAGGTGTTGAGGAAAGAATAATTTTTACTAGGAAATTGTTGCTATAATTTAATTAAATTTAAAGACCATTTAATTAAATTTTGATTATGAAAAAATTATTCACACTGCTGTTATTACTTTTGAGTATGATAACAACGAAAGCTCAAGTTGCTGGTGATTGGAAAGGTGAATTGGAAGCCCAAGGCACCAAAATGGAAATGATCTTCCACATCAGTGAAAAAGACGGAAATTTATCGGCTACCCTAGATATTCCCGCACAAGGTGCATCGGGATTAGCGATGACGACTGCGAAGTTTGAAAACAATAAGCTTAATCTTGCGATGGAGCAGGCTGGTTTCTCCTATGAAGGGGAACTGAAAGGGGAATCCATTGAGGGGAAGTTTAAGCAAGCTGGGATGGAGTTTCCGCTCCTATTAAAGAAGACAAAAATTACGAAGCCAGGGGATCCGAGTTTAGTTTCTTCGGAAGCTGAGCTTGCGAAATTAATTGCACTTGGCAATGGAAATTACAAGTACAAGGTTGAGGACTATTTTGCGAAGCCAAAATCATCAAGTTTTGCACTTTCACCGAATGGTAAATACATTTCTTATCGGGAGAAAGATGAAAAAAATAAGCGGCATGTGATGATTAAGGAGGTAGCAACAGGTAAGGTAGTACGTGCTATTGAGGAAAAGGATGAATTGATCCGCGGCATGGGCTGGGTAAATGATGAGCGATTGGTTTACATTATGGACCAAGGCGGGAATGAGAATTACCATTTATATGCTGTTAATATTGACGGAACTAATAATATAGACCTTACTCCGTTTGAAGGCGTTCAAGCAGGCATCCTGAATATGCTGAAAGAGCAAAAAGATTATATCATTATTCAAATGAATAAGGATAATAAGCAGATTTTTGAACCATATAAAGTCAATATTCAGACTGGTGAGATGGAGAAGTTATTTACGAATACGGATCCGGAAAATGCTATCGTAGGCTATGAGTTTGATAAGGATGGGGTATTGCGCGGTTATGGGAAAATGCTAAATGGAATAAATACCCAATTTTTCTATAAGCCACAAGGCAAGCAAGATTTCGAATTATTTGGAACCACAAAATGGTATGATACATTTTCTGTTTTGTCCTTCAATTATGCTTCGAAGAATCCAGATGAAGCCTATGTCTTAACAAACCTTGATTCAGATAAGGCCAGAATAGTGCTTTATGATTTAGCTGCGAAGAAAATTATCAAGGAAATTTATTCAAACCCAGATTATGATGCGACGATCCTAGGTCTTTCGAGAAAGCGAAACTGGGAGTTGGATTATGTTGGATATGAAGGCGAAAAGGTTGAGATAGAGCCTAAGAGTAAGACCTTTAAAGGGATTTTTGATTTATTTCAAAAGGAGTTCCCGAATTATGAGTATGTGATTGTTGGCAAGACCGATAATGAGGATCAGTATTTGGTAATGGTCCAAAGTGATAAGCTCTACGGTAAATATTACCATTTGGATGCCACGTCGAATAAGATCACGTTGTTATATGATTTGATGCCACAGTTGAAGGAGGCTGATATGGCGGATATGCGTCCTATTACCTTTAAATCGAGGGATGGTTTGACTCTTCATGGATATATAACGCTTCCAAAGGCTGCGCTTGAGGGAAAGAAAGTTCCATTAATTGTGAATCCACATGGAGGTCCACAAGGAGTTCGGGATAGCTGGGGCTTCAATCCGGAGACTCAGTTGTTTGCGGCGCATGGATTTGCAACCCTACAGGTTAATTTTCGAGTATCTGGTGGTTATGGAAAAGAATTTTTGAAGGCAGGTTTTAAGGAGGTTGGTAGAAAGGCGATGGATGATGTGGAGGATGGAATTCAATATGTCATAGATCAAGGTTGGGTTGATAAGGATAATGTAGCTATTTATGGCGGTTCACATGGTGGATATGCAGTTCTACGTGGATTAACGAAGACGCCAGATTTATATAAAGCAGGTGTTGATTATGTAGGAGTTTCTAATATTTTCACTTTATTGAATTCTATTCCAGAATATTGGAAGCCCTATCTTGAAATGTTATATCAGGTTTGGTATGATCCGAATAACAAAGAAGAGGCAGAAATTGCGAAGGAGGTTTCACCCTTATTTCACGTTGATAAAATTAAAGCACCATTATTTGTTGTTCAAGGGGCGAATGATCCCAGGGTAAAAATTGCAGAAGCAGATCAGATTGTAAAAGCTTTAAGAGAGAAAGGGGTTGATGTTCCCTATATGGTAAAATATGATGAGGGCCATGGATTTGGAAAAGAGGAGAATCAGATAGAATTCTATAAGGCCATGATGGGCTTTTTCCACAAACATTTAAATTAATCTGTTGTTATATAACTGTATAGCTCCTAAATTTAGGGGCTATACTTATTTAATATCCTTATGAAAATTCTAAACACACAGCAGTTAAAAGAGGTGGATCAAGAGACCATTCAAAATGAAGGAATCAGTTCATGGGAATTGATGGAGCGGGCATCCCATATGGCTACATCAGCTATTTTGGATGATTATTCAGAAGAGATTAAGAATTCTTCCATTGTGGTGGTCTGTGGAAAGGGAAATAATGGTGGTGATGGCTTGTGTATTGCCCGGATTTTACGCGAATCAGGATACCCAGTTACAATATGTCTGATAAAATCGGAGGATTATTCGGGGGATAATCTGATCAACCAGAAGATGTTGGATGATATCCAATATTTCGAATTGAATGAGGAACTGGATTTACCGACAGAAGGATTTTTGATTGATTGTTTATTTGGGTATGGATTGAGTTCGCCACTTGGGGAAGATTGGATGGAAATTATCGATCAGATCAACGAATTTCCAGGGAGAATCCTTTCTATTGACCTGCCTTCGGGATTAATGGTTGATGGCATTGGAGAAAATATGAACCCTATTGTCTGTGCGGAAAAGGTATATACTTTTCAGGTTCCCAAATTAGCCTTGTTGCTTCCGGATAATTCCGATTTTGTTGGAGAATTTGAGCTTGTCAATATAGGCCTGGATAATTATTCGATTAATAAACAGGAAACCAACATGCGATATGTGGATTCAGACATGCTGGATGTTCTGTATCGTTCAAGGACAAAATACGACCATAAGGGAACCTTTGGTCATGTTGCCATTATTGGAGGGAGTTTGGGCAAAATAGGTTCGGTTTTATTGGCATCCAAATCAGCTTTAAAATCAGGTTGCGGGTTGGTAACTGCCTATATTCCTAGATGTGGCTATCAAATTCTTCAGATTGGGTTTCCTGAGGCGATGGTTCAACTGGATTCATCGGAGGATTTGTTGGTTGACTTTAATGTACAAGGATCTTTTTCGGCGATTGGGATTGGTATTGGGATGGGACGCAATGAAGAAACAATTCGCGGATTTGGAATCTGGTTACAATCATTAGCAGAAGATGTAAAATTAGTTTTGGATGCCGATGCATTGAATATTTTGTCAGAGCAAGAGCATTTATTACGATATATACCTAAGAATAGTATTTTGACGCCACATCCGAAGGAGTTGCGACGTTTGATTGGGGACTGGTCGAATGATCTGGATAAATTAGAAAAGGCGAGGGCATTCTCAAAGGAATATCAAATCATATTAATTATTAAAGGGGCGAATACCTCGATTATTAATCCGTCGGGGGAGATTTATTTTAATTCGACTGGCAATCCAGGGATGGCGACCGGAGGTTCTGGCGATGTCTTGACAGGGATTATCAGTAGTTTGTTGGCCCAAGGTTATTCGGCTTTTGATGCGGCCGTATTAGGAGTTTATATTCATGGATCTGCCGGCGATTATGCCAAAGATTGGGTAGGAGAGACCAGTTTGGTTGCTACCGATATCATCGAACATTTAGGTTCAGCATTTATGGAGTTTTAAGGGAATTCCTGAAATTATGATAAAGAAATGATGTTGTAGGTCAATTTGTGTCCGATAAATATTCTTTATCTTTACTTTATGCAAATTCACATCAAGAATATGGTTTGTCCACGTTGTATTATGGCGGTGGAACAGATATTAAATCGAATGGAAATTCCATTTGGCGAGGTGAATATTGGGTCCGTAAATCTTGGACGGAATCTTTCAGAGGAGGAGCAGATTATTTTTGATCAGGAGCTTCAGATGATTGGTTTTGAGGTGTTGAAGGATAGGAAGGCGGTTTTGGTGGAGGAGATAAAAATCGCTCTAGCGGAGATGATCAATGATGAAAATGCAATGTTGATTAAGACCTCCAGCTATTTGTCGGAGAGATTTAACCTGGAATATTCTTATTTAAGCAATGTATTTTCCGAAGTTCATGGAGAAAGCATTGAGAAATATCTAATAGGGATTAAAGTAGAAAAGGTTAAGGAATTGCTGGGATATGATGCCAGTTTGGCTGAAATAGCATCCCAATTACAATATAGTAGTATTGCTCATTTAAGTAATCAATTTAAAAAGACCACGGGACTGAGTCCATCGGCTTATAAAAAGCAATTGGTCTAAGGATATACAACAAAAAAGCTCGCGATTAGCGAGCTTTTTTGTTGTATAAGGGATATCCTTATTTAAGGTTATCACGGTAAACTGTAGCTTTTTTCACTTCAGTTTGAATGTCTTTACGAGAAGCATCATACGTTAATACTTTCTCATAGTCAGTAATTGCTTTGTTGTAAGCATCAGTAGCTGTTGCTTTGTTATAGTTTGCAGCCCCTTTAGTACCAGTCAAGATTCCTAGGTCACGGTAAGCAATAGCACGGTTTTGGTATAATTTTGCATCCGTTGCATTGATTGAGATAGCTTTTGTATAGTCAGCAGTTGCTGATTTCAACAGTCCTTCGCGTTCTTGGTTACTTAACTTAAGTTCTTTATTTACCGCCATGTTGTTGTTTGCTTTCGCTTTATAGTAGTAAGCAGAAACATTTTTCGGGTCTAAAGAAATTACTTTCGTAAAGTTTGCGATTGCTTTTTTGTATTCTCCATTTTGGAATTGAGAATAACCTAATAAATAGACAACTTCAGGTTCATTTCCAGCATTAGGTAATGCTTTTTCGAATTGAGCTGCTGCAGTTTTGAAATCGCCACCTAGAAGTGCTTTTTCACCAGCACGAACATTAGGATCGCTGTGTTGTTGTTTTTCTTGTGCTTGCGCACCCATTGTAGCTAGTGCTAATGCAACCGTAGCTAACCCAATCTTAATCGACTTCATCTGCGTATTCAAATTATTTAATTTCATGTCTGAATTTTTATGTTGTTTTCCAGTAAAATACAATACTCCTACTAATAGAGTAAAAATCTGTTAAATAGTTTAACCTGGCAATCAATAGTTATAAACATTTCCACATTTTGTAACTTGCGTAAGTTTTTATTGTTAAAGAGTACACAAAGGTGACAAAGAATGTGCTGATTACTGACGATTTAACAGATACAAATCAATAATAGCATAAAATGTACCAAATTTCATGATTGGCATTCTGCTTGTACTATAAGGGTTCAATAAATTTAAAGAAAAAATTTGCTGACGTTCTGACAAGATGTCGGCAGCTGGATATATACATATGAACAAATTTGATTCATTCAATTTTAATCAAACATTACCTATCATAAACGAAGAAACTGAATTCTTTCCATTATTGACTCAGCAAGATGAGGATGAGATGAGGAACGCAGAGATTCCGGATCAATTGCCGATTTTACCATTACGGAATACGGTATTATTTCCTGGGGTTGTGATTCCAATTACTGTGGGTAGAGATAAGTCCATTAAGTTGGTCAAAGATGCATATAAAGGAGATCGTACAATTGCTGTGGTATCACAGAAAGATATGACGGTGGAGGATCCTTCCTTTGAACAGCTGAACAAAATTGGTACTGTAGCGCATATCATTAAGATCCTTCAAATGCCTGATGGTAACACTACTGTTATTATTCAAGGTAAGCAAAGGGTAAAGCTTAAGGAATTGGTACAAACAGAGCCATATTTAATAGCGAGAGTTGAAAAATTCCCTGAGGATAAGCCTAAAACCAGCAGCAAAGAATTCAAAGCATTGATCTCTTCAGTGAAGGAAATGGCCTTACAGATTATTCAGTTATCGCCAAACCTTCCTAGTGAGGCTGGGATTGCGATTAAGAATATTGAGAGTCCAACCTTTTTGGTGAATTTTATTTCCTCGAATCTATCTTTAGAATTGGAGCAGAAGCAAGATTTATTGGAGATCAAGGATTTTGTGAAACGCGCTAAACAGCTGTTGGAGCATTTGACGACTGAAATTCAGATGTTGGAGTTGAAGAATCAGATTCAGAATAAGGTTCGTATTGATTTAGACAAGCAACAAAGGGATTACTTTTTGAGCCAACAGTTGAAGACGATTCAAGAGGAGCTGGGTGGTAATACACCAGACTTGGAGATTGAGGAGTTGAAGAAACGTGCAAAATCCAAGAAATGGAATGAAGAGGTTAGTAAGCATTTCCAAAAAGAATTGGAGAAGCTAGCCCGAATCAATCCAGCTGCTGCGGACTATTCTGTTCAATTGAATTATTTGGAATTATTGTTGGATTTGCCATGGGGTGAATTTACCAAGGATAATTTTGATTTAAATAGAGCTGAGAAGATCCTGAATAAGGATCATTATGGCTTGGAGAAAGTAAAGCAACGTATCATTGAGTATTTGGCTGTATTAAAGTTGAAGAATGATATGAAGGCTCCGATTTTATGTTTGGTTGGTCCTCCGGGGGTTGGTAAGACATCCTTGGGGAAATCCATTGCGAAGGCTTTGGGTAGAAAATATACCCGTATGGCTTTAGGAGGTATCCGTGACGAAGCAGAAATCCGAGGACATCGTAAGACCTATATAGGAGCGATGCCGGGTCGTATTGTTCAGTCTTTGAAAAAAGCGGGAGCTTCAAATCCAGTTTTTGTTTTGGATGAGATTGATAAGATTGGTTCTGATTTTAAAGGAGATCCCTCTTCAGCTTTATTGGAGGTATTGGACCCTGAACAGAACACTCATTTTTACGATCATTATGTAGAGATGGAGTATGATCTTTCTAAGGTTATGTTTATTGCTACTGCGAACTCATTAAGTGGAGTTCAACCGGCTTTATTGGATCGTATGGAGATTATTGAGGTTAATGGCTATACGATAGAAGAGAAGATTGAGATTGCGAAGAAGCATTTACTACCTAAACAAAGGGAGATGCATGGTATTCAAGCAAAGGATATTGCCTTGAAGCCTAAAATGATCGAGAAGATTATTGAGGAATATACTCGTGAATCTGGGGTTCGTGGTTTGGAGAAGAAAATAGGTTCCATAGTTCGTGGTATTGCTACTCGGATTGTAATGGAGAAGCCATATGATCATAATTTAGCTTCAGATGATATTGAAGAGATTTTAGGTCCACCAATTTTCGATAAGGATTTATATGAGAATAACGATATTGCTGGGGTAGTTACAGGTTTAGCTTGGACTTCTGTAGGCGGTGATATATTATTTATTGAGTCGAGTTTAAGTCCAGGTAAGGGCAAGTTAAGTTTGACTGGTAATTTAGGGGATGTGATGAAGGAGTCGGCTGCGATTGCGATGGCTTACTTACGTTCGCATTCTGATGAATTTGGGATTGACTTCAAGATTTTCGACCAATGGGACGTTAATATACACGTTCCTGCTGGAGCGACTCCAAAGGATGGTCCATCAGCAGGTATTACGATGTTGACGGCTTTGGCATCTTTATTTACCCAGCATAAAGTGAAGCCAAAATTGGCGATGACTGGGGAGATTACGCTTCGTGGCAAGGTATTGCCTGTCGGAGGAATCAAGGAGAAAATTTTAGCAGCAAAACGTGCTAATATTAAAGATATCATCCTGAGCAAGTCCAATCAGAAGGATATTTTAGAAATTAAGGAAGATTATATCAAAGATTTGAACTTCCATTATGTAACTGAAATGCGTGAGGTTGTTAAACTAGCCTTATTGGATGAGAAGGTGAAGAACGCGAAAGTTCTAATCCGTGATAATTATTAAAACTACATATATTATATATCAAAAGCACAACCCAGCGGGTTGTGCTTTTTTTGTTAGGATTGTCAGTTTGATTTAATCTTAGAACCTTAATTTTTATTATGATTTAATAAGCTGTATTTTTGCGACAATGAATCCCAATAGCTCTGCAACAAGGTTTATTAAGCGGGTCACTAGTTCTGCACTATTGATCTATATTATTCGATGTCTGATAGGATTTGTCCTTGGTTACCTCCTGTATCTGCGATTTAAGCAATTTGAAGTTTTTTGGGCCTTATTATCGATTATCTTGGTAATATCACCAGAGGAGAAAGATTCCAAAAGATTATCCATTGAGCGTTTCAAATCAAATTTTGTTGGTTCGGTTGTCGCGATGGCCTGTGTTTGGCTATTGCCGAAGTCTGTATATTCCATTATGGTAGGAATTGTCGTTACGATTTTTCTATGTTGGGGTTTTAAGATTTTGAATATGGCAAGAGTGGCCATCGTTGCCCTGCTGATCATTATGATAGAGCCACATCATACGCAGATTACCTATACTCCTATTTACCGAGCCCTTTCTACGGGATTGGGATGTGTGATCGGATTAACGATCGTCATCCTTACTTCTGGGATAATTCAATTCTTACGGGATAAGTACAAGATTTTTACAGAACCTGAATAAGAAGGACTTGTATTAATCCTCGGTCAGTTTCAATTAAATCCTTATTTTTACGGCAATGATTGAATTATATACTGACGGCGCATCTAGTGGTAATCCGGGTCCTGGAGGCTATGGCACTATCTTAAGAGCCATTTACCAAGGTTCAAATCCTGAGTTTCAAGGTAAGTTAATAGAGAAGGAATTTTCGGGTGGATTTCGGAAAACGACCAACAATCGAATGGAGTTAATGGCTGTAATTATTGGCTTGGAAGCTCTCAAAAACCTCAATCAACAAGTGACTATTTTTTCAGATTCCAAATATGTTATCGATGCGATAGACAAAAAATGGGTTTATGGATGGATCAAAAAAGGATTTCAGGGGAAAAAGAACAAAGACTTATGGATACGATTGATGAATGTATACAAACTTCATCAGATTAAGTTGGTTTGGGTAAAAGGGCATGCGGGGCATCCCTTAAATGAGCGATGCGATCAATTGGCGGTTAAAGCTTCAAAAGATAAAACGACATGGAAAATAGATTCTGTATTTGAGGCAGAATTGCAAAAAGGCTTAGATATATAATCTAAGCCTTTTTTTATGGTCAAATAGAATGTTTTATTTGGTTAAATCAATCCAGCCCGTTTTAGTAAAGGGTCCACTGAAGGTTCCTGACCTCTGAATTGTTTATATAATTTCATTGGATGTTCAGTTCCGCCTTTGGAAAGAACATGCTCTTTAAATTTTTGAGCGACTTCCTTATTGAAAATACCTTCCTGTTTGAAATAATCAAATGCATCAGCATCCAATACTTCAGCCCATTTATAGGAGTAATATCCAGAGGAATATCCGCCATCAAAAATATGGGAGAAGGAGGTTGACATTACGTTTTCCTTGACATCCGGATAGATGGCTGTTTCTTCAAATTGCTTGGTTTCAAAATCTTTGACATTGGCGATAGAACTAGGATCTTGGCCATGCCAACCCATATCCAAAAGGCCAAAGCTCAATTGTCTGACTGTTGCCAATCCTTCCAAAAAGGATGCACTATCTTTAATTTTCTGGATGTATTCCATAGGAATGGTTTCGCCGGTTTCATAATGTTTAGCAAAGAGCTTTAAGGCATCTTCTTCATAGCACCAGTTTTCCATTATTTGACTTGGCAATTCTACAAAATCCCAATAAACTGATGTTCCGGAAAGCGTAGGGTAAGTAGTATCAGCAAGAATACCATGTAAGGCATGTCCAAATTCATGGAATAGGGTAGTGACCTCATTGAATGTTAACAGGGAAGGTTTGCTCGCTGTTGGGCGGGTGAAATTGCAGACGATGGATACATGCGGTCTTTCATTGTGGCCATCCTTAACAAATTGTGATTTATAGGAGGTCATCCAAGCCCCATTTCTTTTCCCTTTTCTAGGGAAAAAATCGGTGTAAAATACAGCTACCAATTCACCCTCATCGGTACTTACTTCATAAGTTTGAACTTCAGGATGGTATTTATCGATATTATGGATTTCCTTAAAATTTAATCCGTAAAGACGATGAGCGATTTCAAAGACACCATTGAGAACATTTTCTAATTTGAAATAGGGTCTTAGTTTTTCATCGTCCAGGTTAAATCGTTCCTGTTTAAGTTTTTCAGAATAGTAGCTGCCATCCCATTTTTCCAGCTTTTCAATTCCATCTTTTTCTTTGGCATATTGAGAGATTTCCTGAAATTCTTTTAGTGCAGCTGGTTTTCCTTTAGCAAGGAGGTCATTTAGAAAAGCCTTTACCGTGTGAGGGTTTTGAGCCATTCTTTCTTCTAGTTTAAAGTGTGCATGGGAATCATAGCCTAGAAGAGCTGCACGTTGATGTCTTAATTTTGCGATTTTTAGGATAATTTCTTCATTGTTGTTTTCATTATCCTGGAATCCTTTTTTACCAGCAGCAATTGCTAATTCCTTACGGAGTTCACGATTGCTAGCATAGGTCATGAAGGGAATATAACTTGGGTAATCCAAGGTAAATATCCAACCTTCTTTACCTTCGTCTTTGGCTAGTTCATGAGCGGCTTCTACAATGGCATCAGGAAGACCGTCAAGATCTTCTTTCTTGGTGATATGCAATTGATAAGCATTGGTATCAGCAAGGACATGTTCAGCAAAGTTCAATTTCAGAACGGACATTTCCTGGTCAATTTCGCGTAGTTGTTTTTTCTTGTCTTCGGAAAGCAATGCGCCATTACGAACAAAGTCTTTATAGTATTTGGTCAATAAAGTTTCTTGTTCAGGATTTAATGATAGGTTATCCTTTTGGTCATATACTTCTTTTATCTTTAAGAACAAGTCGTAATTCAAAGTTATATCCGAGCTTAATTCGGCTAGTAAGGGCGCTACTTGAACGGCGATTTTTTCAATTTCTTCATTTGTTTCTGCGGAGTGAAGGTTGAAGAAAATATTTGAGATTCTATCCAACTGCATTCCGGAGAAGGAGAGTGCTTCTATAGTGTTTTCGAATGTCGCAGGATTAGTATTATTGGTGATTTGCTCGATTTCTTTTTTGGTTTCAGCTATGGCCTCTTTGAATGCTGGGACATAGTCTTGATTATTAATTTTTGAAAAAGGAGCTGTATTATAGTTCGTTTCGAACGATTTTGTTAGAATATTCATAGAATATAAAGTTACGAATATAAATTCAGGGAAAATTGCTTGTAAAAGAACAATTAGCAAGATTTTACGGAAACATTACGTATTATTATGTTGTTATAACAATAAAAAAGCAGACATCATGAATAATAAGATATTATCCTTACTTGCAGTTCCCGTATTAGTAATTAGTTTAAGTTCTTGTCAGAATTCACAGCCAAAATCTGAGGTTGGGCATACGACCGAATCAGTAAAAGATTGGACGGCATCGGAGTTGGCGGGCAAATATAGTTTTGAGGACAGCGGTGATACCATAGTTTTAGAATTAACAAACCAGAATGATTCATTAGTCGGTCCATTGAATTATAATTTTGAGGAGAAGGATAAAAACGAAGGAGTTTTCAGAGGGCTAATCAAGGACTCCTTGTTAGTGGGTCAATATACTTTTATGTCGGAGGGAGTCAGCTCGGTACGGGAGACTGTATTTGGGATTGTTCCGGAAGGTTTGATTGAAGGATTTGGGGATGTAGAGGAGCGCGATTCGATGATGGTATTTAAGAATATGGATAGTTTAAGGTTTGATCACGGGATGATTTTACATAAGAAATAAGTGATTTTAGTATAGTAGACTAATATATTGAACAAACATTTGGTCATTTGATTAAAATATTTGTTCAATATATTATTTTGTTGTTAACTTTGTGAGAAATCAAGGTTAATAATATGGCTAAGAAAATTGCAGAGAAGGAGCGTGATACCTCTACGGAGGAGAAAATTAAAGAAGCTGCACGTCGTGTTTTTCATAAGAAGGGATTTGCGGCAACGCGGACTCGCGATATTGCGGAGGAGGCTGATATCAACCTATCCTTGTTGAACTATTATTTCAGGAGTAAGGAGAAGCTGTTTGAAATTATCATGTTTGAGACCTTGGGTGAGTTTGTCAAAGGCTTGTTTCCGGTTTTGAATGATGAAGATACCAGTTTAGTTCAAAAAGTCAGTGCCGTCGCGGACCATTATATAGATTCTATCAAAGAGGAGCCAGAAATCCCTGGATTCATTATCAGTGAAATTCGTCATAATGTAAATAATATCCTAGAAAGGATCCCTGTCAAGGAGATTCTAGGGAATTCGGTTATCGTACGTCAGTTCAACGAGGAGCTACAAAAAGGCAATTTGAAAGATGTGAACCCGATTCAATTTATGATGAATATGTTGAGTTTGGTTTTGTTTCCTTTTATTGCTCAACCACTGATTATGAATGGAACAGGTGTCAATCATGAAGAGTTTATCAAATTGATGGATCAGCGTAAGAAGTTGATTCCGATTTGGATAGAGGCTATGCTAAAGGCATAGTACTCTTTTTTTTGTGGGTAAAATTGGTCAAATGTTTAAATCAATATGTTAAAATGTATGATTAAGTTAAATGTCTTTTATAAAATTTTATTAATTGGAATTCTGCTCGGATTCAAGGTAAATCTGGGATATGGGCAGCAAATGAAAACTTTGGAATTGGAGGAGTGCTATGAGTTGGCTCGGTTAAATTATCCGATGATCAAACAACATTCATTGATTGAAAAAACCAAGGATTTCTCCATGGACAATATGGAAAAAGCAATTCTACCCCAAATGAATATTGCTGGACAAGCAACCCATCAATCGGATGTCACCTCTCTTCCAATTAGTTTGCCGAACATGGAAATTCCAAGTATAAGTAAAAACCAATACAAGGTATATGCAGAGATTTCACAGTCCATCACCGGTTTGCTAAACCTTAAGGATCAGAAAGAGAATTTGGAAGCTAGTTCGGCTGTTGAAACGCAGAAGGTAGAGGTTGAGATGTATAAGTTGAGGGAGCGGATCAATAATTTATTTTTTTCCATTCTGATGTTGGATAAGCAGCAGGACCAAATCAAGATCAGTATTGCGGATCTTCAGAGTGGTATTGATAAATTGGAAACAGCAGTTAAGAATGGGGTTGCCCTTCGGAGTTCGGCCAGTAATTTACAAGCAGAAAGGTTGAAGGCAGAACAGCGAATCGTTGAAGTCCAATATAACAAGAAATCTTTTTTGAATGTTCTGTCTATTTTGATTGGTCAAAAATTGGATGATCAAGTTCAATTGATTGTTCCAAAGTCTCCTACCTATTCAGATCAGATTAATCGACCAGAGCAAGCTTTATTTTCCTTACAGCGAAAGGCGCTTGATGTTCAGAATAAATTAATTGATGATAAATCCTTGCCGCAGTTCAGCATGTTTGTTCAGGGAGGTGTCGGACAACCTGCCTTAAATATGTTGAGTAATAAATCTCAGGGATTTTATATTGCCGGATTGAGGTTAGCCTGGAATTTAAATACTTTCTATACCCAACGTAATGAGAAGAGTTTGGTAAAAACCAATCAAGAGATGCTGGATGTGCAGGAGGAGACCTTTCTATTCAATACGAAAATGAATTTAAGCCAACAGGAAACCGAGGTTTTGAAAATTCAGGAGCTATTAAAAACAGATCAACAAATTATTGAATTAAGGGAACAGGTAAAGAATTCGACATTGAATCAATTGAATTATGGTACAGCGACCAGCAATGATTACCTCATCGCTGTCAATGTGGTGGAACAAGCAAAGCAAAGTTTGGCGATTCATGAAGTCCAACTTTTGATGGCACAATATAATTTACTAACAACTTCAGGTACAATTGACAACTAATAAAGTATGAAAAATATTAATATAAGCTTGGTTTTATTGGTAGGACTGTTTTTGAGTTCTTGCAAAAATAATAAGGATGATTTCGATGCTTCTGGAAGTTTTGAAGCTGTTGAAACCATTATATCCGCTGAGGCAAATGGAACGATCAAAGAGTTTAACCTGGAGGAAGGTGACCAATTGAAGGAAGGGCAGCAAGTAGGCTTTATTGATACGGTTCAAACCTATCTAAAGAAGCGTCAGTTGGAGGCACAGGTAGGGGCAGGCTTAAGTAGAAAACCCAATATTCCGATGCAATTATCGGCATTGAAAGAACAAATTAGGCACCTGGAACAGGAGAAAATAAGGACTCAAAATTTGATTGCTGGCGATGCTGCAACACCAAAACAATTGGATGATATCGAAGCGCAAATCAAATTGTTGACCAAACAAATGGACGCTCAACAATCATCATTGTCGATTTCAAATCAAAGTATTGGAAAAGAGGTTGTTCCCTTGGAGGTTCAAATCTATCAGTTGGATGATCAATTGAAGAAATCAAAAATTATCAATCCGGTTAATGGAACTGTGTTGACGAAATATGCAGAAGTAAATGAAGCAGCAGGAATGGGAAAACCTTTATATAAGATTGCTGATCTGTCGACCATGATTCTGAGGGCCTATATTACTGGGTCCCAGCTTCCGAATGTGAAGTTAAATCAGAAGGTAAAAGTATTGACGGATAATGGTGACGAGGGCTATCATGAGTCAGAAGGAGTCATTACCTGGATTAATAACAAGGCAGAATTTACTCCAAAGACGATTCAAACCAAGGATGAGCGTGCGAATCAAGTATATGCGATCAAGGTAAGGGTAAAGAATGATGGTCGTTATAAAATAGGGATGTACGGCGAAATAAAATTCATGTAAACATGGAAATGGTTCAAGTCCAAGATTTGGTAAAAACCTATAATAAGGGGGCATTGACGGCAGTTGATCGGGTTAGTTTTTCGGTTGACAAAGGGGAGATATTTGGTTTGATTGGTCCTGATGGTGCCGGGAAGACCAGTATTTTCAGGGTGTTGACGACTTTGTTACTACCAAATGAAGGGAATGTCAGTGTTGGAGGATTGGATGTGGTGAAGGACTATAAAAAAATCCGGAAGATGGTTGGTTATATGCCGGGGAAGTTTTCGCTGTACCAAGACCTGACAGTGGAGGAGAATTTAAATTTCTTTGCATCCGTTTTTGATACGAGCATCGAGGAGAATTATGATTTGATCAAGGATATTTATGTGCAGATTGAACCTTTCAAGGATCGAAGGGCGGGGAAACTATCTGGGGGAATGAAGCAGAAGTTGGCTTTATGTTGTGCATTGATCCATAAGCCTGAGATTCTTTTTTTGGATGAACCTACAACCGGCGTAGATGTGGTATCTCGGAAGGAATTTTGGGACATGCTATCCAGGTTGAAGGAACAGGGGATTACCATTTTGGTTTCCACCCCTTATATGGATGAAGCGACCTTATGTGAAAGGATTGCATTGATACAAAATGGGAAAATATTGAGTGTCGAAACGCCGGATGAAATCATCAAGCAATATCCTGATCCATTATATGCCATTAAATCTAATGATATGGGGAAATTATTATTGGATCTTCGAAAAAATCCAATGATTAAAACTTGTAATGCATTTGGGGAGTATCATCATATCAGTTTCAATGAAATGAATGAGAATCAAACTGATGATTTGTTGAAGTCATTGGAAGAAGTGGGGCAAAAAGGCGTTGAAATCAAGAAGATACAACCCAATATTGAAGATTGTTTTATCCAACTGATGAATTGATATGGATCGAGAAATAGTTATCAAAACGGATAAATTGACGAAGAAGTTTGGGGATTTTATAGCTACGAATGCCATTAGCTTTGAAGTTTATAAGGGAGAGATTTTTGGCTTTTTAGGGGCGAACGGTGCTGGTAAGACTACTGCGATGAAAATGCTATGTGGATTATCGAAACCAAGTTCTGGGGAGGCGAGTATTGCAGGCTTTGATATTTATAAGCAGACGGAAGAAATCAAGAAGAATATTGGTTATATGAGTCAGAAATTCTCCTTGTATGAGGATTTAACGGTGAATGAAAATATTGATTTTTTCGCAGGGATTTATGGCTTGAGCAATAAGGAGTTGAAGACGAAAAAAGCGGAGTTACTTCAGACATTGGGGCTGGAAAGTGAAGCTAAGAAATTAGTGGGTTCATTGCCATTGGGCTGGAAACAGAAGTTGGCATTTTCAGTCGCTATCATCCATAATCCTAAGATAGTGTTTCTCGATGAACCGACCGGAGGTGTTGATCCAGTGACGAGACGACAGTTTTGGGACTTGATCTATGCGGCTTCGGCAAATGGAATTACGGTTTTTGTGACGACGCATTATATGGATGAAGCGGAATATTGTAATCGGATTTCCATGATGGTTGATGGGGAAATCAAGGCTTTGGATAGTCCGATTAATTTAAAAAAGCAGTTCGGCGTTGAAACGATGGATGAGGTATTTTATGATCTAGCACGTGGAGCAAAAAGGAAAGGAGATTAAATGAAGCAGTTTATGTCTTTTGTAAGAAAGGAGTTCTATCATGTTTTTCGGGATAGAAAAACCCTGTTGATGCTTTTTGGTTTGCCCATTGTTCAGATTTTCCTCTTCGGATTTGCTTTGACTAATGAGGTTAAAAATGCCAAAATAGTAATCTGCGACTATGCGAAGGATGTTGCAAGCATGGAAATTACAAGGAAATTTGAAGCGAATCCAAACTTTGAATTGACAAAATCCTTGATGAATCATCAGCAGATAGAGGAGTCCTTTCAGCGTGAGAATATCAAGTTGGCCATTATTTTTCCGGTGAATTTTAATGAAGATTTGATGCATCTCAAGAAGGCTCAGATTCAGGTTATATCGGATGGATCAGATCCGAATACGGCTAGTACGCTTCAAAATTATGCGAACTCCATCATAATGGATTATCAAAATGAGATGATGCAAAACCAAAGTCAGCCTTACTCCATAAATACGGAACTAAGGATGTTGTATAATCCAGAATTAAAAGGAGCAACGAACTTTGTGCCTGGGATTATGGCGTTGGTGTTGATGTTGGTATGTGTGTTGATGACTGCAGTATCCATTGTGAAGGAGAAAGAAATGGGGACCATGGAAATCCTATTGGTTTCACCCTTCAATCCTTTTTTAGTGATCGTATCGAAAGCACTTCCTTATTTTATTCTTTCCTTAATAAATCTAGCAGTTATTCTAATCATGGCGGTGACTTTATTGGGGATGCCGATTCACGGAAGTTTACTCTTATTGATTGCGGAAAGTGCTCTTTTGATTATCTGTGCTTTATCGGTGGGTTTATTGATCTCCAATGTTACCAAATCACAGCAAGCAGCCATGCTGATTTCAATGATGGGGATGATGTTACCAATCTTGTTGTTCACTGGTTTTATGTTTCCAGTAGAGAATATGCCGCTGCCATTGCAACTGATTTCGAATATTGTACCATCGAAATGGTATTACATTATTGTGAAATCTATTATGTTGAAGGGATTGGGGATTGCAGCAGTTTGGAAGGAGACTTTGATATTGGTTGGAATGACTGTTTTGTTACTGTTCTTAAGTTTAAAGAATTTTAAAACCAGGTTGGAATGAAATTAATAATGTTTTTATTAAAAAAAGAATTCAAGCAGATCTTTAGAAATAAAGCTTTGCTACCTTTAATTTTTATTGCACCGATCATGCAATTGATCATCTTGCCATTGGCTGCAGATTTTGAGGTTAAGAATATCAATGTGTCAGTCATTGACCATGATCATTCCCCATATTCACAGGTGTTGATTTCAAAGTTAACTGCTTCGGGTTATTTTCGATTGACCGACTATGGACAATCATTTAAAGAAGGTTTAAAGCAAATTGAGCAGGATAAAGCTGATTTGGTTTTAGAAATTCCGGCTCACTTTGAAAGGGACCTTGTAAAAGAAAAGAACGCAGAACTATTTGTGGCAGCAAATGCTATCAATGGAGTTAAAGCTGGATTGGGTTCTAGTTATTTAAGTCGAATCATCAAGGATTTTAATGCTGATATCCGGACGAAATGGTTGAATCAGCAAGGGGAATCAGGGACTTCATTAATTGATATTACCTCTTCCAATTGGTTTAATCCATATCTGATTTATAATAAATTTATGGTTCCTGGAATTTTGGTGGCCTTGGTTACCATGGTTTGTTCCTATATGTGTGCCTTAAATATTGTGAAGGAAAAGGAGGTGGGTACCATTGAACAAATCAATGTGACTCCGATCAAAAAATATCAGTTTATCCTTGGAAAATTAATTCCATTTTGGATAATTGGGTTGTTTATATTTACTGTAGGTTTATTTGTAGTAGGCCGTTTCATCTACGGAATTGTACCAGTCGGTAATTTACTATGGTTGTATGCCTATCTATCAATTTATCTGATCGCCGTATTGGGATTAGGTTTACTTATTTCAACAATTTCTGAAACACAGCAACAAGCTATGTCAGTGGCCTTCTTTTTCATCATGATATTTATGTTGATGAGTGGGCTGTTTACTTCCATTGACAGTATGCCGGAATGGGCTTATATTATTGCTAGGTTTATCCCTATGACCTATTTTATAGAAGTGGTTCGGATGATAGTTTTAAAAGGTAGTGATTTTGCCGACATCCAACAGCATTTCTTAATCATAATTGGCTTTGCGATTTTATTGAATGGATTGGCGATATGGAATTATAGAAAAACTTCTTAATACGTTTCTATTCGGCAATAATTTTAATAGGCAATAAAATAATAGTTAAAAAGCGGAACGAACTGTGGTTAAACTTTCATTTTAGTTCTTATTTGAATTTTTTACAATAATTTATTCAATTTGGAGCATTAATAAATGTATATTCACAAGCGATAACAGGAAAATATTTATTCCAATATTAATTATTTTTACCTGACTATTGAATTGTTTCCATTTTTCACAACTATTTGTTCCTGTCCTCTTAGATGAAAAATATTGATGATAAGAGTTTGTTAATTGAGATTTCGAACGGTAAAGAAAGTGCTTTCACAGAACTTTATCGTCGTTATTTTATTAAACTGAACGCTTATTTGACCAGGATTTATAAATCCAATGAAGGTCATGCTTCGGATATTTTGCAAGAAGCATTTTTAAGAGTATGGATTAATCGAGATCGATTATCGGAGATTGAAAACTTTGAAGCTTGGATTTTTAAAGTGGTCAGCACGGAAAGTCTAACTTTCATCCGCAAAGAAGTAAAGCAAAAAACAAAAGCAAATAATTTAAAAGCTCTTTACGATAATAAAGATCTGCAGGGATTTGAAAATCCAAGATTTACAGAGCTTTATGAAATAAAACAATTGGTTCAAGAAACCATCATGAATATGCCTGAACGTAGGCGAGAAGTTTATCTTTTGAGTAGAGAAAAAGGGCTTTCTGCCTCTGAGATAGCTGCTGTATTAAATATTTCTCCTAATACGGTATACAATACCCTGACCTCAGCTTTAAAAGATATTCGAAAATCTTTAGAGAGTCAAAACTTCCAAATCACCTTGCTATTATTGGTCACACTGAAAATAATTTAAATATTTTTTCACTTTGAATAGTAGTAGTCCCCAAAACTGTATTCATTACTATATGAAGCTCCTCGAATAGGGGTTCAATTATTACTAACCATGCAAGAAACCAGAGCTTATTATTTAATTAAGGGGTATTACCATGATTGCTTGACAGCAGAAGAATGGGTTGAATTTGAGGAATTACTGTCTCAGAATCCATCTTTAGTTGAAGAAAAGTTGCAGTTGTTAATGCATGAACTTTCTGAATCTTCTTCAGGTTTGTCATTTTCTGAGGAGAAATTTCATGATAGCCTTAATGAGATATTTGAAATTGATAAAGTTTCCCAGAGGGAATTGCCGCCAATTGTTTTCAAGGAAAGAAGCTATTACAAGTGGTTTTCAATTGCTGCTGCCATTATCATAATGGCCATTATCCCAATTTACTTCTATAAACAGCATAAATCATCGGTTCCTGAAATAGAAGAAAACTTTGTTGTCAAAGATTTTCAACCAGGCACAGATGGTGGTATTCTGAAACTGGAAAGTGGGAAGATATTGGATTTGGGTTCATTGCCTGAGGGTAAATCCACGATCAATGAAATCGAAAATGTAAGAATCCAAGTGAATCGGAGTGCTGCTACTTATTCCATTATTCAGGACAAAGCCACGGATGTTTTGGTGTATCAAGAAATAGAAACTCCAAAAGGCAAGAAATTTAAAGTAAACCTGAGTGATGGGACCTCCATTTGGTTGAATTCAGGAAGTAAATTGAGATATCCTATTCAATTTGGTTCCGGAGTAAGGGAGGTTTATTTGATTGGTGAGGCATACTTTGAAGTGGCTTCAAATCCTAATAAACCATTTCGAGTAAAATTTGAAAACCAAGATTCTGAAGTAGAGGTATTGGGGACCCATTTTAATGTTCGGAACTACCCAGAAAATAATGGGATTTACACTTCACTATATGAGGGAAAAGTGAAGGTGGTCAATGGTACTTCAAATCGGATTTTGAAACCGGGAGAAGTCGCTTTTGCTGCAAAAAATGGAAATATAACTGTTAGCCTACTTGATAATCCGGATGATCATATAGCCTGGAAAGAGAACTTCTTCAGCTTTAATAATGCGGATTTGAAGGATGTCATGACCGAATTGGGTCGATGGTATAATTTCGAGGTGGAATTCCCAGACTCTATAAAATCTGAGAAATATTCTGGAAAGATAGGTAAGGATCTGACTTTGAATCAAGTCTTGGAGATTTTGGGAGGAACCAATTTGAAATATAAAGTTATTTCAAGCCATAAAATTCGAATTGTTGAATAACCATTAAGGTTAAGGATCCCCGATGATTCTTAGTCTGAATAATAAATAAATTATAAATCATAATAACTAAAATGACCAAATTATCAATTAGAAAATGCGGTTCTTTGAAGGAATCTCATCAATTCTGGAAGCGCAAGTCTAACCTTTTGTTCGCCATTCAGTGTTCCTTTATTCTTGTAGGTGCATCTGTGCAAGAAACTTATGCGAATGTCAATACGCAGACAGTTGTTTCTTCGGCTCCTTCGATTGAACTTGAGAAAATGTTGAAATCTGTTGAAAAGAAAACAGGTTATGTTTTCTTTTACAAAACATCTGAAATAAAAGATGTTTGGGTAAAGCAGTTCGATATGGCCAACAAGTCGAATTCAGAAACCTTGAATGAATTGTTTAAGAATATTCCTTTTAAGTATACGATTAAGGGAAAAACAATTTCTATTCAGCGAGATCAATCTGCAAAGACTTTCGATCCTGTAAATGGTGCAATTAAAGATAGTCAAGGGAAAGTGCTGGCCGGTGTTACAGTTACAGTGAAAGGTACTACCCGAGGAACATCTACAGATGCTGAAGGAAAGTTTACTATTGATGTGAACCCTGGAGATGTCTTGGTCATTAAGTCTTTAGGCTATGAAACCCTTGAGATTCCAGTAAGTTCAACAGCTACTTTGCAGAATATCGTATTACATGAATCTTCAGAAGCTATTGAAGAATTGGTTGTGATTGGTTATGGGGCCGTTAACCGTAAAAATGTTTCAGGTGCGGTTTCTACAGTAAAAGGTTCAGACCTTGCTGCGGTTTCCACAACTTCCAACTTTACGCAGGGCTTACAAGGTAAAGCTGCTGGGGTTCAGGTGATGCAAGCAACGGGTCAGCCGGGTGCTAATGCGTCAGTGAGAATTAGAAATAACCCGTCAAATGCCAGTGCTGGCGTATTGTATGTTGTGGATGGAGTTCCTGTAAATGGTGGAGCATCCATTCCAGGATCACCTGTATCAACACAGGGTAATCAGGATGTGAGTCCATTGAACTTTATCAATTCCAATGATATTGAATCCATTGAGTTGTTAAAGGATGCGGCTTCAGCGTCCATATATGGTGCTAGGGCAGGAGCTGGTGTTGTTTTGATTACCACTAAAAGAGGTAAAGCCGGAATTCCTAAGATTGATTATACTGGGACATATGGTTTCCAACAAGCTGATAAAATGTATGAGGTTCTAGATACTAGAACCTATATGGAACAGGTGAATAAAATTGGTTTGGAGAGATGGATGCAGAATAATAAAGTGGGACCATTTTATGGAACTGTTGATGGTTCAACGCTTACGCCATATAAACCGCGTTTTACTACAGATGAAATTGCGAATACAGCGATGTTGCCAAATGCAATGGAAGCTGTTCATAGAAATGGTTATACCACGCAACACAACGTATCTCTTTCCGGAGGATCTGAAAACACTAAATACTTTGTTTCTGGTAACTATTTTGATCAGAAGGGTGTGTTGATTGCGAGTGGAATGAAGCGCTATAACTTTAGAGCTAATTTCGATCAAAACATTACAGATAAGATTAAAACCGGAATCAGTGCTACCATGTCGGATGGAAAAATATTGGCAACAGGTACTGGAGGTGCTAACGAAGCAGGAGGAGTTTTAACTGCGGCTTTATATCATCCAGCTAATTTACCACTTCAAAATCCTGATGGTACTTATCCAATAAATCCTAGATATCCAAATCTTCCAAATCCTCTATCTTATCAAGATGTTACTAATGATTTGAATACATTTCGTTTATTAACCAACGCTTACTTGTCTTGGGAAATAATTGATGGATTAACAGCTAAAGGGATGTACAGTTATGACCGTTCTACAAGTGGCCGGGATGTTTATCTTCCGAGAACATATTTATTAGGAGAGCGTTCTGGCGGTATTGGTAATGTGTCAAAAAATGATGCTGGAATCAAATTGCTAGAATATACCTTAGCTTATAATAAGCGATTTGGATCTGATCATCAAATCAATGGGGTGTTCGGTTATTCCTACAACCAGTTTAAAACGAGATTTATGAGTGCAGGGAATCAAAACTTCCCTACGGATGCATTTCTTTATCATAATCTAGGTGTAGGCCAAAGTCCGAAACCTTCTGTTGGATCAGGTTCAAGTGAAAAGACTATTGCATCCTACTTTATCCGTGGAATCTATACTTATAAAGATAGATATACTTTACAGGCATCCTTGCGTAGAGACGGTGCGTCAAACTTTGCTGATAACAAGAAATGGGGTTATTTCCCTGGGGTGGCTTTGAACTGGTTGATTTCAGAAGAGAGCTTTATCAAAGATTCAGAAGGACCTGTTAACTTCTTGAAACTTCGTCTTTCATATGGTGAAACTGGAAACTCAGATATTGCAAGTGCTGCTCAAATGGCTTACTTGAATTATTTTCGCGAGGGAAATAGTAACTATTATTATAGCTATTTATTTGGAGACGGGACCAATCCAGCAACAGGATTTGGTATTAGTAGGTTAGCTAATCCTGATTTAAGTTGGGAAACTGCCAAAGAATTGAACGCAGGTCTTGATTTTGGATTGTTTAACGACCGTATCTCAGGATCAGTGGATGTGTATACCAAGACAATAAACGGTTTATTGTTTAATGTGGTAACGCCTTCACCTTATGAAGTTGGACTTCAGACCGTCAATGCTGGTAAAACTCGTACCGATGGATATGATATTTCCCTTCAAACTAAAAATGTTGTTGATCAGTCCGGCAATAACGGATTTACATGGTCGACGAGTATTAATTTCTCACATTATTTGAGTTATTGGACAGAGCGTGCTCCACAGACTTTGGCAACATTAGAAAGATATAAGGCAGCTACAGGTAAAGACGCACTTTATAACCCTGCCTTTGGATATATTTCGAATGGAATCTTCAGAGGAGAAGGAGCTGCTCCTGCACATATGCCTAATTTATTACCAGGAAGCTTAATTCTAAATGACCGTGCGAGTTATGATGACCAAGGAAATCTTGCAGGACCTGATGGAATCATCAATGCGGCAGATCAAACCTTGATTGCCAATTTAGATCCTAAGTTCAACTTTGGTTTTGGAAATACATTCACTTTCAAGAATTTTGACTTGAATGTATTTTTCTCAGGAGCTATCCTGAAAGCATGGAGTCCATATGGACCTAACAGATCTTTCCGTATTGCTAGTTTAGCAGCAAACATGGGCTCTTTCGATTGGAATACCATGCCAATTAGCTTAGAGAGATGGTCATTTGATAATACAGATGCGGATTTCCCAACAGGTTTATCTGATTCTAGATATGCCAATTATCAAAACAACTCAGATTACTGGATGATGAATGCAAGTTTCTTAAGGTTAAGAAATGTCACTTTAGGATATTCTTTCCCTTCGGCATGGTTGCAGAATCAAAAGGTTGTAAAAGGTGCTCGAATTTCCTTTGATGTTCAAAATCCTTGGACAATTACCAAATATCCGGGTCTTGACCCAGAGTTGAATCAAAATAATTATTACCCACTTACATCTTCTTACGTATTGGGTGTAAACCTTAGTTTTTAATTGCAGGCATAATGAAAAGAAAATATATAACGAACAAATGGATTAAGGCAACAGTGTTGATGCTTGCCTTGTCCCCAATTTTCACTTCTTGTGAAAAAGGTTTGGAATACAGAGATGATCAGGAATTGAACGGTTCAAATTTCCTAAAAACAGAAAATGATGTGACTTCCGCGGTAACAGCCATGTATTCTGGAATTATGCAAGGAAGTATGTGGAATGGATACGGAGCTACAATGACGGGTATCACGACCCAAGCGGGGCAGACGACAGATGAAGCTATTTGTAACTGGGATGATGCTGGTCGTTGGAAAAAACTAAATATGTTGAACTTTGATCCAGATTTCTCTCAGATTACGCAACATTATGTGTTTTTAATGCGCTATACTTCCAGAATTACCACTTTGATTCCTCAGATCGAGGGCGTAAATATGAATGAGGACCTTAAAAAGAGATATATAGCAGAGTTGAAAGGCTTGAGAGGGTTCTTTATGCAAATTATGTATTTGTATTATGGTCCAGTTCCTGTGGTTTTAGATCCAAGTTTGGTGAACTCTCCAGAATCAAATACTATTCCGCGTCCTACTAAAGAAGCAATGATTGGTTTCATAGAAAAGGACTTTAAGGAGGCTATTGCTGTATTGCCTGCCAAATTTGAAGGTGCAGACTATGGTCGTTTTTCCAAATCAGCTTGTCTGACTGCTTTGATGAAACTTTACATGCAAGAGAAGCGTTGGGCTGATGCCATTGAAATGGGTAAACAAATTAAAGCTATAGGATTCAGCCTTACTCCAAAATACGAAGACAACTTTAACATGAATAACAAAGGGGGTAACGATGAAATCATTCTCGCGGTAGTGGCGAATGCTACTTCAAGTACTACTGGGAATGGCTATAGACCGCATTATCTACCAACCGATTATTATGATGTGACTGTAGGGGGAGGTGATGCTCCATGGGGAGGTTATAGAATGCCTTGGAAAACATATGATCAATTCAACAAAGCAGATTATAGGTTGAAGTTATTATTGGAGAAATACCCGACTATGCAAGGTGGTAAGGTCGTTTACCGCGATGCGAGGGCAGGAGGAGATATTGGAGCCGTGATGGATAAATACGGTCCAGATCCAGCAAAAGTATCTTCCATGTCTACAGCTGTTGATGTGATTGTCTATCGTTATGCTGACGTCGAATTATTATATGCAGAAGCTTTGAATGAACTCAATGGACCAACTTCTGAAGCTTATACGTTCTTGAACGATGTTCGTACCGTTCATGGTAAATTACCAGCTTTATCGGGTCTTACGAAAGATACCTTTAGAAAAGCAGTACAAAATGAAAGACTGTTTGAGCTATGGGAAGAAGGAGTTCGTCGTGACGATTTAATCCGTTGGGGCTTATATGTTCAGAGAGCTAAGGATGATGGCTATACCCCGGGGGATCATGTCGTTCTCTATCCTTTGCCAAGAGCTGCCGTAAATCAGTCAAATGGCGCTGTAAAACAAAATCCTGGATACAACTAGACTATTAATAAAAAGTAGGGCTGCCAATTTTGGCAGCCCTTATTTTTTAATCAATTCCCAACCACCATTCCTTGGTTTCATTGGGTTTATCTAAATAGATCAGTTGCCCCATCTTAGGTGTCCATATCGGAAAATTCTTATTCTTTGCTTCCTTCGTAATTCGAATCATAGGATCATCCCAAGCATGATTTGCCAAAGGAAATTTAGAATTGTGAACCGGTATAATTCTCTTGGCCTGTAAATCATGAGCGGCAAGCACCGCTTCCTCAGGCATCAAGTGAATGTATTTCCAAAGCTCATTATACTGGCCATTTTCCAATATTGCGACATCAAATGGACCGTATTTATCACCGATTTCCTTGAAATGCTTTCCATATCCTGAATCACCACCAACAAAAATTCTTAAAGAATCAGATTGAAGTATGAAAGAGGACCAAAGACTGGTGTTTCTTTTTAACCAACGACCTGAAAAATGTCTTGCGGGAGCAGCAGTAAATTCCAAACTGTCCAATTTTAACTTTTCACCCCAGTATAATTCATGAATATGTTCATTTGAGTAGCCCCATTTCTCAAGATGCGCACCAACGCCTAAGCTCGTTACGACATCCTTTACTTTAGTTTTTAACTTCAAAATGCTTGGGTAATCAAGATGATCATAATGGTCGTGTGTAATGATTAGAATATCAACTTCAGGAAAATCCTCAACCTGATATTTATGAGTCATCTGAAAAGCTTTTACACTTCCTGGGATAGGAGAGGCATGCCCATTCATCACAGGGTCCACAAGAATCCGTTTTCCATCAATTTGCATATAGTAAGATGAGTGACCAAACCAAACATATACGTTTTCATTCAGAGGGATGTTCTTTAAATCTGTTTTTTCAACAGGTAATGGTTTCGAAGGAACGTTTCTTTTATCCTTCTCGAAGAAAAAGGATTTAAATACAGAAACCTGACTAACTCCTTCTTTTATTGCAGGTGTTTTTTCAAGGTTATCGAATACGCCATCTTTAAAAGTTGAAGTATTCTCCATTCTTTTTATACGGTCGCCTGATGCTAAGGCTCCCATCTGTTCAGAACGGCTTAAAAGATAGACTGCAAGTCCAAGAATTAGGACCAATGCAAGTATGATATACATAAGGATTTTAAAAAATTTTTTCATGTTAATGCGAAGCAATTTACAGCATAAACTGTAATCTAATTGTAATAAAATATTTCAAAATAGGATATCGTAAAGGCTTAACGATTAACTAATGTAGTTGTATATTATTAAATAATTAAAATATTAACAGTTAATTAATAACATATTTTTTACTTTTGTGCACAGTTCTTTCACATTAAACAAAAAATTCATGTATTTAATTGAGAATTCTGCGCAGCAGAAGTTTTTTAACACAATTAATGAATTGGATTTGAAGTATGGCGAGTACCTAATCAAGGATGGGAAGTGGTTAGGAGGTGGATTTATCAATTTATTTTTTGTCCACCGAACTTCAAAATCTAGTTCTGTTGAACTCAATTTAAAACCAGAGGTATTTATGCAATTACCTCGTGAATTAAGAAAAGAAATTAAAAGTTTAGTGTTAAAGGAGGGAAATTAAAAGTTGAACACCTACACTTTAAAACAAAAAAGCAAGTTAATCTGAATTAACTTGCTTTTTTTCGTTTATGAGATGATCTTATTGGTAGCCCAATAATTTCATTACTTGTTTCGAGTTTTGTTCTTCTCCAAATACCTCATAGTTAAATGTTTCGTCTCTATTTCTACGAATTAACACATGTTTTGGAGATGGTAATAGACAATGGTGGATACCACCATAGCCACTTAATACTTCTTGATACGCTCCTGTATGGAAGAATCCCAAATACTGTACTTTTCTAGTTTTTGGCATAAACACAGAGTTCATATGGGCCTCTTGATTGTAATAATCCTGACCATCACAAGTGATACCGCCTAAGTTTACGCGCTCATATTCTGAATCCCAGTTATTTATCGGAAGTAAGATATACTTTTGGTTCAATGCCCAAACATCAGGTAAGTTCGTAATAAATGAACCATCCAACATTAACCATTTCTCCCGGTCGTTTTGTTGTTTTCTACCTAATACTTTATATAAAATTCCCGAAGCCTCCGCTACTGTATATTTTCCAAATTCAGTAATGATATCTGGTTCCACGACTTCGTGGTGCGCACAGATTTGTTTGATGCGGTTTACAATTTCATTGACCATGTATTCATAATCGAAATCATGAACTAATGAATCTTTGAATGGCATACCACCACCAATATCAAGTGTATCTAAATCCGGATTGATCTTCTTGAATTTACAATAAAGCGTCACATATTTCTCCAACTCATTCCAGTAATAAGGAGTATCCGAAATACCAGAGTTGATAAAGAAGTGTAATAGTTTCACTTTAAAGTGTGGGTTATCAACGATTTTGCTGTTATAGAAATCAATAACATCCTCCATTCTAATTCCTAATCTGGAAGTATAGAACTGAGAATCAGGTTGCTCCTCAGCAGCAATACGGATACCCAAGTTACAAGGTTCCGATAATTCAACCTCGTCATCATACATGTTGAATTCCTCTTTATTGTCCAATACAGGGATAATATTGTGGAAACCATCATGCAACATGTCTACAATATATTGCTTGTACTGGTAAGTCTTGAAACCATTACAGATTACTGTAATGTCCTTTGTGACTTTGCCTTGTCTCTCCAACGCATCAATCATTGGCATATCGAAAGCTGAAGAGGTCTCCAAGTGGATATCATTCTTCAAAGCCTCTTCTACGATATGCTTGAAATGCGAAGATTTCGTACAATAACAGTATTTATAGGATCCGCGATAATTGTATTTCAACATGGCTGTTTGAAATAAAATCTTCGCTTGTTGTATTTTTTTACTGATAATGGGTAAATAGGTAAAACGTAGCGGCGTACCGTACGTTTCTATCATTTCCATCAAATTCAAATCGTGGAAGTACAATTCGTCATCGATGATATCGAATCCGTCTTGCGGAAAACCAACACTTAAGTCAAGAAATTCCTGATAGCTCTGCATTTTTTATTATTTTTGGCAAAGATATGCTTTCGTGATGAATACCTAAATAATCAAGGCGTTATTTTTTAAATTCATTATCAGAAAGTTACGAATATTACGAAATATTTACATGGCAAAATCAATTCAAGAACTGCTTATTGAGAAGACAGTTCAAGCGGTAAGTGCATTGTATGGAGCAGAAATCCCTGCATCCCAGCTTGCTTTACAAGAGACAAGAAAAGAGTTTGAAGGTCAAATTACATTAGTTGTATTTCCTGTTACCCGATTTTCTAAAAAATCTCCGGAAGTCACTGGAAATGAAATAGGTACTTATCTAAAAGAAAACATCCAAGAAATTGCGGACTTCAATGTCATCAAAGGATTTTTAAACCTTAGTTTCTCAGATACCTATTGGATCGAATTATTAAATCAAACCATCCTTTCGGAATCATTTGCTAAGTACCCTAAAAATGGTAAAAAGCTTATGGTGGAGTACTCTTCTCCAAATACGAATAAACCATTGCACCTTGGACACATTCGTAACAACTTATTGGGGTATTCCGTTGCTGAAATCTTAAAAGCTTACGGATATGACGTGGTGAAAGCCAACCTTGTGAATGATCGTGGTATTCATATCTGTAAATCCATGTTGGCATGGCAGAAGTTCGGTAACGGTGAAACACCAGAATCTTCCGGACTTAAAGGCGACCATCTTGTAGGAAAATACTATGTGGTATTCGACAAAGAATATAAAAAGGAAATTGATCAACTAAAACAAGAAGGTCAATCCGAAGATGATGCCAAAAAGAATGCTCCATTGATGAAAGAAGCACAAGTAATGCTTCAGAAATGGGAAGCAAACGATGCGGAAGTCATCAACCTTTGGAAAACAATGAACGGCTGGGTGTATGCAGGTTTTGATAAAACCTACAAACAGTTGGGTGTTGATTTCGATAAATTCTACTATGAATCAGAAACCTATTTATTAGGAAAAGATATTATCCAGGAAGGTCTTGAAAAAGGAGTTTTCTTCAAGAAAGAAGACAACTCAGTTTGGATCGACCTAACGGATGAAGGATTAGATCAAAAATTAGTGCTTAGAGGTGATGGCACATCTGTGTATATCACCCAAGACTTAGGGACTGCCCAATTGAAATATGATGAATTCAAAATGGATGAGTCTATTTATGTGGTAGGAAATGAGCAGGATTATCACTTTAAAGTGCTGTTTGCAATCCTTAAAAAATTAGGCAAGGAATGGGCCAATGGCTTGTACCACCTATCTTATGGTATGGTTGACCTTCCTTCAGGTAAGATGAAATCTAGAGAAGGAACTGTGGTGGATGCGGATGATTTAATGTCCGAAATGATTGAAACAGCCAAAGAAAGAACAGAAGAATTAGGAAAAACAGAAGGCTTCAACGAAGAAGAGAAAACTGCTTTGTATCAAACCATTGGTATGGGGGCTTTGAAATATTTCTTATTGAAGGTGGATCCTAAAAAACGTCTTCTATTTGATCCGAATGAATCTGTGGATTTCCAAGGTCATACAGGTCCGTTTATCCAATATACCCATGCTCGTATTAAATCTGTGTTGCGTAAAGCTGAATATCAAGCTGTTGAAGTGAAAACTCCTGCATCTATTTCATCTTATGAACGCGATTTGATTCAGGCCTTATCAAATTATCCTGCCATTATCGAAGCTTCAGCAAATGAATTTAGCCCGGCGCAATTGGCCAACTACGCTTATGATTTAGCGAAGCTATACAATAAATTCTATCATGAGGAGACTATCCTTAAGGCTGAAGACGAAAACGTCAAAGGATTCCGTTTGCAATTGTCAGCATCTGCTGCAAGAGTCATCGCTGAAAGTATGAACTTATTAGGTATTCAAGTACCTGAAAGAATGTAAATATGAAAAAACTTAAAGTTGGATTAATAGGATTTTCAATAGGTGGGCATGTTTTTCATGCCCCATTTATTAATGGGAATTCTGATCTGGAGTTATATAAGGTCACTGCCCGCAAACCTGAGCAGCAGAAAATGTTGGCAGAACGCTATCCTGATGCGATTGGAGTCTTATCGGCAGATGATATCATCAATGATCCCGAAGTGGATATTGTAGCGATTGCAACATCAAATGATGTACACTTTAGTTTGGCTAAAGCAGCATTGGAGGCTGGCAAACATGTGGTCGTTGAAAAACCTTTCACCAACTACAGCTCCGAAGCAGATGAACTAATTGCTTTGGCAAAAGAGAAGTATCTATTGATTTCTGTGCATCACAATGCCAGGTACCATTCAGACTTTAAAACGGTGAAGAAGGTTATCGAATCTGGAAGATTAGGACGTGTGGTCAATTATGAGGCTCGCTATGATCGTTTCAGAAATTTCCTGAGAGAAGGGGCGTGGCGTGAGGAGAATTTACCAGGTTCAGGTATTCATTATGACCTTGGTGCCCATCTGGTCGACCAAGCTTTGCAAGTATTTGGGAAGCCGACGGCCATCTTTGCTGACCTTCGTGTTCAACGCGATGGCGCAAAAGCGATCGACGATTTTGAATTTATTTTATCCTTCCCTGGAATCAAGGTCTCCTTGAAAGGACAGATGTTAGCCAAAATATCAACGGCTAGATATGCGGTCTATGGAATGAATGGCTGTTTTGTGAAATGGGGAGTTGACCCACAAGAAACTTTGCTGCGTGATGGAGTATCTCCTTCAACAGTGAATGACTGGGGAAAAGAAGATCCGGCATTTCAAGGAACACTTTCAATTCTGGAGAATGGGGCAGATGTAGAAGAAAAAATAGTTAGTGAATGGGGGTCTGGACAAGATTTCTATAAAAATATCGTATCAGCCATCCGTGGAGAAGAAGATTTATATATTAAACCAGAACAAGCGAGAGATGTCATTCGAATCTTAGAGCTTGCCGAAAAATCCTGGGCTGAACAAAGAACAATTTCATTGGAAGGAGAATTGATTTCCTAATGAAAGATTACGATGCGATTATCATTGGAGGTGGTGCTTGTGGATTGATGTGTTCGGTTCAAGCTGGTCTTATCGGCAAGAAGACTTTATTGATCGAAAGGAATGATAAACCGGGAGCAAAAATCCTGATCTCAGGTGGTGGTCGCTGTAATTTCACCAATATTTATACCTCTACGGATAACTTCGTTTCCGAAAACCCCAAATTTCTAAACGCCGTTTTTTCTCAATGGTCTGTAGAGGACACCATTAATTTTTTTGAACAATTTGGCCAGATCAAAGGGCAGGAAAAAACCTTGGGCCAATTGTTTCCCACAACAAATAAAGCCAAAGATATTGTTGCTGTATTTACAAAACTCATGTATGACACCGGACAAGATATTTGGTTGAACGCCTTGGTAAATGAGGTAAAACAAACTGAGTTCGGCTTTGAGCTAACGGTGGAGAAGGAAGGAAAATTAACTAAAATTTCGACGAAGAAAGTGGTCATTGCCACTGGAGGATTGCCGGTAGCTAAATTAGGAGCTTCAGACTTTGCCCTTAAATTAGCTAGAAAGTTTAATCTCAATCTCGTAGAAACTGCACCAGCCTTGGTTCCATTGACCATAACAGGCAAAGATGCCGATTGGTATGCTTCCCTTGCAGGAAATTCCGTTTATTCTCGAGTTTACAATGAAAAGATATCCTTTGAGGAGAATATTCTTTTTACCCACTGGGGATTAAGTGGACCTGCTATTCTTCAAATATCATCTTACTGGCGTCCAGGCCAGCAATTTACCATTGATCTGTTGCCCAAATTCAAGATTGATCAACTAATCAAAGAAGAACGGAATGCAGGCGGCCGAAGGACCGTCGGACAATTATTAAATGATCATTTTACCAAAAAAATGGTCGATGCACTCGGAGCCTTTCTGCCAATTCACCTCAAAATAGCCTCCCTAAGCAAAGCAGATGCAAAGTTATTAGCAGATAGCATTCATCAATTTAAAGTTAAACCTGCAGGAGATAAAGGCTATGATAAAGCGGAAGTCATGCGTGGAGGTCTTTCTACGGATGAATTAAATCCCAAAACCTTAGAATGCAAGAAAATAAAGGGTTTATATTTTGGAGGAGAAGCTGTGGATATTACAGGTTGGTTAGGGGGATATAACTTCCAATGGGCATGGGCTGCTGGCTACGCTATCGCTCAAGATATTTAATTCTATAAAACAAAAAAGCTGTACAATGAATGTACAGCCTGGTAATTTTATGGGGTAAGAAGTATTAATTGTTTTTAATTTTTTTTTCCTTAGAATTTGTGTTCAATCACACCTTCATTTTTGATGTCGGTGATGTTCGCTTCAGCTTTTTTAACAGATTTATTATCAACTAAGATTTCCAAATTTACTTTTCCAGGTTTGTCTACTTTTGTTTTGATTTTCAACATTGCATTCTTTTTTAGAGCTGGTCTTCTCAATCTAATCTCTTTAGGGAATTTTAGATCTTTTGTTGAAACGGTTGAATCTTGACCTTTATATCCAGTGATTACTAAAGAAGTCAATTTCAAATCCTTTTCTTTGGAGTCAATTTTGTAAACCACATTTACCATTTTGGTTTTGTTTTTTGGTTTTGGATTGTCTTTTTTGCAAGAAATAAATGTCATTGCACCTGCTGCTGCCGTAATAGCTAATAATGTTCTTAAAAATGTAGTAGTTTTCATTTTGTTTGTTATATAAATTAAATTAATAAATAGTTAAAAGAACATCTCGTCGACTTATGTTTTATCATATAACGATACAATTATTTATATCGCTACAGCTGCTAAAGAAAATTTTTACATATTTCTTAAAAATATTTTTAACCCATCCTAACATGGATGTTTAGCCTTATTCCGTTGAATTTTTTGTAATTTTGCACATTGAAGCAAACTGGTTCTATCGCTGCATTTTAAAAATGAAGAGGAAAGTCCGGGCAACACAGAGCAATACGCTTCCTAACGGGAAGGCTGATTTGAAAAAATTAGACAGCAAGTGCCACAGAAAATATACCGCCTTTCGGGGTAAGGGTGAAAACGTGAGGTAAGAGCTCACGGATTTGCATGGCAACATGCATCTCGGTAAACCTCGTATGTTGAAAGACCAAATAGGTTGCAAGAATTGAAAGCTGCTCGTTTTCTGCCTTGAGCAATTGCAATGGGTAGGTTGATGGAGTTTGCATGTGAATGCAAACCTAGATAAATGATAGAAATTCTTATTTTAGAATACAGAACCCGGCTTACAAAGTTTGCTTCTTTTTATTTAAACATTTTCTATTGCCTATAAACAAGTGTGTTAATTATGACAACAATTTTAATTATAGATGATGAGCGTCCAATTCGTAGCTCGTTACGTGACATCTTGGAATATGAAGACTATAAGGTCCTGGATGTTGATAACGGTGAAGATGGTCTGAAAATCTTACAAAAGGAAAAAATCGACTTGGTATTATGTGATATCAAGATGAATAAGATGGACGGTATGGAAGTACTGACCTCAGCCAAAGAATTTTCCGATATCCCGTTCATCATGATCTCCGGACATGGTACCATCGAAACAGCCGTGGAGGCAGCTCGAAAAGGTGCTTTTGATTTCTTAGAAAAACCGCTAGACCTCAATAGGTTATTAATAACCGTTAGAAACGCGCTGGAAAAAGGCTCCTTGGTCAAAGAAACCAAAGTCTTAAAACGTAAAATTTCCAAAACCAAAGAAATCTTAGGAGATTCATCAGGTATTAGTTTAATCAAGGATACCATTGAAAAGGTTGCTCCAACAGAAGCTCGTGTATTGATTACAGGTGCCAATGGTGCCGGTAAGGAATTGGTAGCTCGTTGGTTGCATGAGAAATCTACGCGCTCCAGCTCGCCTTTGATCGAAGTTAACTGTGCCGCTATCCCTTCTGAATTGATCGAGTCTGAACTTTTTGGACATGAAAAAGGATCCTTTACTTCTGCCGTAAAACAACGTATCGGTAAATTCGAACAAGCTAATAATGGTACTTTATTCTTGGATGAGATTGGTGATATGAGCCTTTCTGCCCAAGCTAAGGTGTTGAGAGCCTTGCAAGAAAATAAAATCACAAGGGTAGGGGGTGAAAAGGAAATTGATGTCAACGTTCGTGTTATCGCAGCGACCAACAAAGATTTACTAAAAGAAATTGAAGATGGTAACTTCAGAATGGACTTATTCCACCGTTTGAGTGTTATCTTAATTCATGTTCCTTCCTTAGCCGAAAGAAAAGACGATATTCCAACTTTAGCAACAGCATTCTGTGAGGAGATTTGTGCCGAATACAGTATGCCGGTGAAAGCCTTTACAGCAGATGCAATGAAAGCCTTGCAATCATTGCCTTGGTCAGGTAATATCCGTGAGCTAAGAAATATGATTGAACGTTTGATTATTCTTTGTGATAAGAAAATCACCGAAGAAGATGTGTTGAAATTTGCTAATCCAGGTGGGCCGGCAGCTTCAAATAACCATTCCTCCAATCATAACTCCAATGGTTTTGATATGGAACAATTTACTTCCTTCCAAGACTTCAAAGACTTCTCTGAATGTGAATTCATTAAATATAAGTTGGAAAGAAACAATTGGAATGTATCCAAAACTGCAGATGATTTAGATATTCAACGTAGTCATCTCTATAGTAAAATTGAGAAATTTGGACTCAAAAGAGATTAATCAAAAAAGGCCTGATGAAAATCAGGCCTTTTTTATTATTCGTATTTTAAATACGTTTTAATCGTTAAACTTTCTCTTTTGACGGCTATATAACATATAAATAGCTACTGTCAAAACAATAATTCCGATAATTACATACGTTAATGCAGATCCCTCGCTCGTGCTAGTTTTGGTTCCGTCTTGTGCAAACAAACCAATAGATACTGCATTTAGTAGTACTAACACATTCCACTTTCTCATGATCACCTTGATTTTTAAGTTTATATAATAAATATTTGATAATATAAAGCAAAAACCATGACAAAGCAAATGTATTAACAGATATTTAACCTATTAAATGCCAAAAAACTACTATGTAATAAGAATGTTACTCTAGGTAGGGGAATATTAGCTAATATCGTAAAAATTTTTTTACTTCCTAGTCTAAAATTCAATTTATTGTCCTACTTTTTAGGCAGCCATTAATTTCCCGTTTATAAATAAAATAATATTGTTGAAGATTTTTACTCTCAAATAATTTTATCCCTAAAATAGAGTGGTTTAGCCTCTAACAATAAAAAAGTGTTCAACCAATTAAGGAAAAACACTTTCTATTTTAATTTAAAATGGAATTTATAGAATCTCTGCTAAGAAATTTCCTTGTTGATGGATAATTTCACGTTTTGCTATAATTTCCTGTAGGTTGATTGTCCCAATTACGTATTTATGATCATCACTGTAAAAACGCTCTGAAATACTGCTGAATTCAATGTTTTCCAATACATCCTCATCCTCGTAACGGAAATAAACTTTAAAACTATAATCCGTTGAGTAGCTTACTTGCTGTGCCTCTAAATGTTTTTTATACTCGTATTTATAATCATATCTCAGGGCTGCGATATCGGATAGAACGGCTGATCCTGTAGGATGACCGCCAGCACCTTTACCATAGAAGAATTGCTCATCTGCAAAGGCTGCTTTTACCAATACTCCGTTGTACTCATTCTCAACATTTTGTAGGATATTGCCTTTTGAAATAAATTTCGGAAGTACATAAAGAACTACTTTATTGTTGGAAATCTCTTTCGCCAATGGAATTAATTTGATTTTATAATTCTTCTCCCTTGCATAGCGAATATCCGCATCTCCTAGGGTATCAATCCCTAGATTAAGGATTTCATCCGGGTTGATATAGATTCCGTAAGCATGTGAAGCCACGATAGCCAATTTATATTTTGGATCATAACCTCCCACATCCAAAGTAGGGTCAGTTTCTGCGAATCCCAATTCCTGTGCTTTCTTCAATGCTGCATCATAGCTTTGATTTTCATTGAAGATCTTGGATAGGATATAGTTTGATGAACCGTTGAAAATACCACTCACAGAGTGCAATAATTCATTGTCATAATACTCCTCTAAATTCCGGATGATTGGAATACTTCCACAAACCGCACCTTCGTACAATAGGGAAGTCCCATGTTGATTTTGAATCTCCGTTAATTCTTCCAAATGGGTTGCAATCATTTTTTTATTAGCTGAAACCACATTTTTTCCGCTTGTCAGCGCTCTTTTTGTAATTTCAAAAGCAGCTTCCGCATCATCAATTAATTCAACTACTGTATTGATTTCTGGGTCATTTAAGATCGCATTTGCATCTGTAGTGAATAATTCTGCAGGCAATGTCCTTTTCTTGTCTGCATTTTTGATTACGAATTTCTTAATCTCTAAGTTTAGGTTCTTTGTTTTTATGATATCGTATAAACCTTGTCCCACCACACCAAATCCAAACATCCCGATGGTAAGTTTCTTACTCATTATTCTTTAATTAAATTTAAGTGATTTTCTGCTTTTGTATTATTTTTCTCAAGAAAGTTTCCAATAACTTGAGTTAGGGTTTTTGTTTCAATCAAGAATCCATCATGTCCAAAAAAGGAGTGTAGTTCATAGTACTCTGCATGTGGAATGTTTTTAGCAATGAATTCTTGTTCCTGTGGCGGAAAGAGCACGTCTGAAGGAATACCTATGATTAAGGCATTTACGCCTTCGATGGATTGTAAAACTTGTTCTACTTGGCCTCTTCCTCTTCCCAAGTGATGACTGTCCATGGCTTTGGTCAGATACCAGTACGAAAATGCATTGAATCTTCTCACCAATTTATCCCCTTGGTAGGATTGATAGGATGATGCTTTATAGGCATCCGTCTTATCATGATCAGACTCTACCTGCGTGGTACCATAGGCATTGTATGTTCGATAAGATAATAAGGCCATGCTGCGAGCAGCTTTTAGGCCTTTCATGCCAGCGTCGTCTCTTTTTTCAGTAAAGCTTGAATCTGCCTCAATTGCCAATCGTTGACTCTCATTAAAAGCAATGCCCCACGGAGAAAAGAAAGCATTGGTTCCGATGGCTATCAGGTTATGGATTTTAATCGTTTTTGCAACCGTCCATTCCAATGCCTGCTGCCCACCTAAGGATCCACCGATCAAAGTGTTTATTTCATTTATCCCTAAATGGTCTGCCAGCAATTGATGGGCTTTTACGATATCGCGAATGGTGAACTGCGGAAAGTCTGAATAATAAGGCAGGTTTGTATTGGGGTCAATGGATAATGGATTCGTCGTTCCATAATGTGAACCCAATACATTGGCACAAATAATAAAATAATCTTTATCATTGAATAACTCATGCTCGCCAAATAATCCTGGCCACCAGTCAAATACATCTGAATTAGCAGTCAAAGCATGACAAACCCATATCACATTGGATTTATCTTCGTTTAGCTCTCCATAACTATGGTAAGCTATCTGTAGATTTGCCAGTTTTTTCCCACTTTCTAACTCGAAGTCTTGGCTATATCCGAAAGTCTTTACACTCATTCTATTAAATTATCTTCCTCCATAAAAATTAAATAAGGCCCCCCTTATTTAATTTTGTCAAATGCTTGTGCTAGGTCAGCTTTAATATCATCAATATGCTCGATACCCACTGACAATCTCAATTGACCTGGTTCTACACCTGCTTTTTTCTGTGCTTCAGCACTTAATTGTTGGTGGGTGGTTGCTGCTGGGTGAATGATCAATGTCTTCGCATCCCCAACATTCGCCAAATGGCTGATCAATTCCAAGGAATCAATAAACTCATTGGCTTTATCAACTCCACCTTTTACTGTAAATGAAAGAACCGCCCCATATCCATTTTTCAAATATTTCTGAGCATTTTGATGATATGGATGGTTTTTCAAACCTGGATAGCTTACATGCTCCACTTGTGGATGCGCATCTAACCATTGTGCGATTTCTAAAGTATTGTCCACATGACGTTGAACTCTTAATGATAAAGTCTCTAAACCTTGTACCAATAAGAATGAATTGAATGGAGAAAGGGCAGGGCCGAAATCTCTCAATCCTTCAACTCTCGCACGGATCGCAAATTGGATGTTTCCAAATGGACCACCCTCGCCAAAAACATCTGAAAATACCAAGCCATGATAACCTTCTGATGGTTCTGAAAATTGCTTGAATTTACCATTGCCCCAGTTGTAGTTACCACCATCGATGATAACACCACCGATACTTGTACCGTGTCCACCAATCCATTTGGTTGCTGATTCTACTACAACGTTTGCACCATGCTCCAAAGGTTTGAACAAATAACCTCCTGCACCAAATGTATTATCCACGATCAATGGTAAGTCATGTTTCTTCGCAACGGAAGCAATACGCTCAAGGTCAGGAATGTTATAACTTGGGTTACCAATGGTTTCTACATAGATCGCTTTGGTTTTATCGTCGATCAAGGCTTCGATTTTATCAGCATCTGATTCTTCAGCAAATCGAGCTTCGATACCTAATCTTTTGAATGATACTTTGAATTGGTTATAAGTACCACCATATAAATTAGCTCCTGAAACAAAGTTTTCACCTGCTTCAAGGATATTTGTCAATGCAATAAATTGAGCTGCCTGGCCTGAAGCAACAGCTAGTGCTGCAACACCGCCTTCTAAGGCTGCAATACGTTTTTCAAAAACATCCGTCGTTGGATTCATGATCCGGGTATAGATATTTCCAAATTGCTTTAATGCAAATAGGTTAGCACCATGTTCTGCATTTTCAAAAACGTATGATGAGGTTTGGTATATAGGTAATGCTCTTGAACCAGTTGTAGGGTCTACTTCTTGTCCTGCATGTACTTGCAATGTTTCAAATTTAAGATTTTTGTTTTCCGACATTTTTATGTTGATTATAGATGTTAGTAAATTGAATGATTTTTTTTATCCCTTGATTGCTTGATGATTTGGCCGACTACATGATTCCCCTTACGATAAATACCTATCGTGTAGAAATCTACAGACGGCTATCGCATTCGTGAAGCACTCGCAATACAAGAAGAAATAAATTGAATAAGTTGATTCTTTGCTGGTTTTCCAACAAGATACAATAATTCCGATTTTGAAAATTTTGAAGTCATAGTCTATTTCATTTATATGCTCCTGGGCTTTATTGCCTCGGACAGGAATTGGCACCTTTTCAATTCTTATTGAAGGTTGCCAGTGGGTCATTGAGCCAGTCTCTCGCCACTTCTTTATAAATCAAGACCATCTTTTTAGAGAGGTAATGATTAGTGTACCACTATCGAAGTACTCCGCAAATATAGTTCACGAAATTTAATTTTGCAATCTTTTTCAAAAAAGATTGTTGAAAACCTGCTAAAAGCATGTTCTTCAAGGAAATAAGTAAGGGTTAAATTTAGCGTAATACCCCAAATAAAAAAAGCTTCAACTGATGATTGAAATATTCCATCTCATCAATTGAAGCTCCATTGCCTTATCTTGGCATGAAATGCTTTTAAAAGCTATTTGGTTTAGCGTCACGCATTTGGATGATCTTGTCCACTACATATCGCGTATTTCCTCGCCATGGAAGAACCCCGTGATACTCTTTGTAGTGTAAATCAAATGCCTTTCCGCTATTTAATTCTAACTCATGAAATACAGAATCACTTTCTATGGAGAATTCAAATTCATTGCTCGATAATCCTGTACCAGTTTTTTGCGAACGAATTCCCTCTTGGATAAGTTTTCCCTCGTAGGTCTTAAATAGATTTCCTTTTTTCACTGCGTAATTAAGAACTCCAGATTTAACACCTTCACCAAATACAAAGTAATATTTAAAGTAAACGAATCCGGCAAAGCCTAAAAATAGGACTAGAAGTAACCAGCTTATGAATTTCTTGAATTTTGAGCCTCGATTACTAGGTTGTTGGTTTGTTGTTTCCATTTTTCTTAATTCAGTTTTTATTTTGGTAACAAAAAGAATACCTAAAAATAAAAAAGGTTGGTCAATTTTCATTGCCAACCTGTTATTTTTTTATGCTAGTAGCTGCATCTCTGCATCTATTGCTTCTCTTGTCTTCGGACCGACAGGTACCAAAGGCAAGCGTACATGATCTTGTCCGATTCCTTTTTTCTCAAGAATATATTTTACACCAGCAGGATTGCCTTCCACAAAACACAGGTCAATGATTCTTAATAATTCCAAATGAATGGCCCTAGCTTCTTCAAAATTACCCTCACGGCATAAATGTGCTAATGCTGAAACCTTGGTCGGGTAGGCGTTTCCTACCACTGAAATAATCCCTGCAGCACCCATGGCCATCATTGGCAAGGTAACTGGATCATCCCCAGAAATTAATAGGAAACCTTTTGGCATATCCCGAAGAATTTCACTGAATTGCGCAAAATTTCCTGAAGCTTCCTTGGTCGCGATGATATTCTTAAAATCATTCGCTAAACGAACCGTTGTGGCTGCCGTCATATTGCTTCCTGTTCTTCCCGGTACATTGTACAGAATAATAGGAAGTTTTGAAGCCTCGGCAATGGCCTTATAATGTTGGTAAATACCTTCTTGTGTTGGTTTATTATAATATGGAGATACGGAAAGAATCGCAACATAATCCAATGTTTCAAAATTCTTGATCTGCTCCACGATTTCATAGGTGTTGTTCCCACCAATACCAGCTACCAGAGGAATGCGTTTATTCACGTGTTTGGAAGTAAATTGCCACACCTTCTTTCGTTCGTCTTGAGTTAGGGTCGCTGTTTCGCCAGTGGTACCCAATGAAACTAAATAATCAATTCCACCCTCAATTTGAAAATCAATCAAATTTCCTAAAGTGTCGTAATCTACTGTGCCGTCTGCGTGAAATGGAGTTATTAATGCTACTCCCGCACCTTGAAGCTCGTTCATCGTTTATTATATATTTTGTTATTTTAATTCTATTTATTAATCATCGCCAATAATTCACTCTCGGAAATCATTGGGATTTGCAGTTTTTCAGCCTTCGCCAACTTGGAAGGACCCATTTTATCCCCTGCTACCAAGAAATTCAATTTAGAAGATATACTACTGATCATCTTGCCTCCATGTGCCTCGATTAATTCAGTCAATTCTTCCCTCGAATAATCTGCAAACACGCCTGAAATTAAAAAGGTCTTCCCTGATAAGTTATCTCCAGCTAAAACAATTTCCTTCTCTTCAATCTCAAACTGAAGGCCCATGGCCTTTAATTTCTCGATCTCTTCCCAATGTTCTGGATTGACCAAGTAGGCATTGATGCTCTCGGCAATGCGTAATCCAATATCTTGGACCGAAAGTATTTCATCAACATTCGCAGATCGAATAGCATCGATATTTTTGAAATGCTGCGCAAGTTTCTTAGCTACTGTTTCTCCAATATGACGAATACCTAATCCAAATAATACCTTTTCAAAAGGCTTGCTCTTGGATTGTTCAATCCCCTTTATCATATTGTCGATGGACTTTTGTCCAAATCGCTCAATGCCTACCAATTCGGACTCCCGATCTTTTAAGGTATAGATATCCGAGATTTTGCGGATCAAGCCCAAACGGAAAAATGTTTCAATCGTTTCATCACCCAATCCTTGGATGTCCATCATTTTACGACCAATAAAGTGTTGTAGTTTTCCTACGATTTGAGGTTTACAACCATCTTCATTTGGACAATAATGCACGGCTTCTCCCTCTTCACGAACCAATTCTGTTCCGCATTCCGGACAGTGTGTCGGATATTCAAAAGGTTTTGCTCCTTCAGGACGTTTCTCCACATTGGCACCAATAATCTTTGGAATGATCTCGCCTCCTTTTTCGACAAAAACAGTGTCATGAACATGAAGTCCCAACCGCTCAATTTCGTTCGCATTGTGTAAGGAAGCACGTTTTACCGTAGTACCCGCCAATAAAACGGGTTTAAGATTAGCAACTGGTGTCACTGCTCCGGTTCGACCTACCTGATAGCTGATGCTATTCAAAATGGTTTCAACCCGTTCTGCCTTAAATTTATAAGAGATTGCCCATCTCGGAGATTTCGCTGTGAAACCTAATTCCTCCTGTTGAACAAAATCATTGACTTTAATCACAATCCCATCAATCTCGTAGGATAATTGATGACGGGCATCGTCCCAGTAATGGATGAATTCTAAAACCTCATCGATTGAATTACATAATTTGCTATGCTCACAAACTGGAAAACCCCAAGATTTTACTTCCTCAATACTATGCCAATGGTCATGGAAAAGCTTGTTGCGATTGTCACAATACAAAAAGTATAAAAAACAATCCAACGGTCTTTTGGCCACTTCTGCAGAATCCTGTAGCTTGATGGTGCCTGAGGCGAAGTTTCTCGGATTGGCATAGGTTTGCTCTCCGTTTTCCTCCCGCTCATTATTTAATCTTAGAAATGCAGATTTATGCATAAAGATTTCACCTCGAATATCAAAGCTCTCAGGGTAGTTTCCTTTTCTTAATTGATGGGGTATACTCCGGATGGTTTTTACATTATTGGTCACATCGTCACCTTGTGTTCCATCTCCGCGAGTTACTGCCTGGACCAATTTCCCATTCTCATAAGAAATGGAAATCGATAGCCCATCAAATTTCAATTCAGCAACATATTGAACTTGATCTCCAACTACTTTACGGACACGATTATCAAAATCCTTTAACTCCTGTTCGTTGTAGGTATTTCCTAAAGACATCATTGGCCATTTATGACGAACCGTCTGAAATCGCTGGGTGATATCACCACCTACTTTTAAAGTAGGGGAGTTAGGATCCCTAAACTCAGGATGTTGAAGTTCTAAAGCTTCTAGTTCCTTTAATTTATGATCAAAATCGTAATCAGATATAGAGGGTTGAGCCAAAACATAATATTGATAATTATATTCATTCAGCTCGCGTGTAAGTTCTGCTATTTTCGCTTGAATATCTATTGACATAGACCACGAAAATACAAAATATATTAAGGGTAAAATAATTTAAAACAACTATTTAATTAATTGCGCAAAGTGTTGCAGAACCCTGAAAATTAAACTAGAAAAGATAATTCAGAACTTTAACACTTAATGGAAATTATTGTCATTCAGTTCGGAGTATTTATGGATATTATTCATGTAATAATCCCAAATAATGGAATTTTTATATTGTCCTTTCTTGTTTTCTTTCTGCTGATATTTCTTTCTCTTTTTTGCGGTTTTGAAGAAATTCATGAAGAAATATTGATGTCCTCTGCTGACTGCCCATGCATCAGCGGATTTTCCATCGAAAAGAAACTTGATCAATGCAAATAAATCCAACCATAATCGAATTGATATTTTCCATATCGCTGCTCCAACCGATAGGTTCTTTTGGAGCATGACTAAATTATTTCTGAAATTTAAATAGGTCTTTTGTGGGTTGCTGGTTTTTAATGTACCACCACCGACATGGTATACCACTGAGTTCGGACAATAACCAACTTTATAGCCCATCTTTTTTAATCGCCAGCAAAGGTCGATTTCCTCAAAATGGGCAAAGAAATCCGCATCAAAGCCTTCGGCCTCATGCCATGCCTTGGATTTGATAAACAAGGCTGCGCCTGTTGCCCAAAAGACCTCCCGTGCATCATTATATTGGCCCTTGTCCTGTTCGACCTTATCCAGGATGCGACCTCGACAAAATGGAAAACCAAAATAATCCAGGTATCCACCCGCTGCGCCGGCATGCTCAAACTCACCTTTGCTATGGTAAGATTGGATCTTTGGCTGGCAAGCAACCATTAACGGATCCTGCTCCATGTATTTAATCACGGGTTCAACCCAATTTTCTGAAACCTCAACGTCCGAGTTCAGTAAAATGAAATAATCCGCCTCAACTTGTTTTAGGATTTCATTATAGCCACCCGCAAATCCCAGGTTCTCCGGATTACGGATAATCTTGAACATCGGGAAGTTCTCTTCCACATAAGCTATAGAATCATCGGTTGAACCATTGTCACCAATGATAAATTCAATATTTGGGTATGTGCTATTAAATACCGAAGGAAGGAATTTCTCCAAGAAATACTTCCCGTTCCAATTTAATATGACAACGGCAACTTTCGGGTAATTTGACATTTAATTTCTTCTTTTACGCTTCCATCTGCGATGGGACCATAGCCAATATTCAGGCTCCGATTTGATAATTTCCTCCGTAAAGCGATTGTGAATATGGGTAATTTCATGCTCCGGATATGCATCTGGATTTTCAACCAAGGTTGTAAACTTACATGAATAATACCCTCGTTTTTTCTTTCGCCTAACTTCACAGAATACCACCGGAAATTTTGTTAATCGTGAAATTCGCTCTGCCCCAGTGTAAACTAATGTATCCTGGTTCAAAAATTCCATGAAATAATCAGAATCCTGATAGGTAGGTGTCTGGTCTGCTACAAACATACTAATATGCGGGACATTTTTCAACTTAATAATATGTCTCAAAATCTGTTTCATCGGCACCATTTCGGCTCCAAATCGCGAACGTATCTGATTATGAATCGTATTGAAAACTTTATTGTTTAATGGTTTGTAGACAATTAGCTCTGGAACATCCATCATCAAGGATAATCGATGGATAGAAAGTTCCCAATTCCCATAGTGCGAGGTCACACCGATGACTCCCTTACCTTGCTCGGTATATTGATATACTTCCTCAGGATTTAGTAATTCAATCCTTTTGATGACCTCCTCTGGTTTTATGGTCGCCATTTTAACGGACTCGACCAGCAAATCAGGAAAGTATCGGTAAAAGCGATAGGCAATTTCTTTGATTTCGGATTCCGATTTCTCAGGAAAGGCATTTCTTAAATTTTGAAAAACGACTTTTTTGCGATACCCAAAAACATAGTAAATCAGCAAAAAAAGAAAGTCAGAGAGGATATAAAGGCACCAAAAGGGCAGGAGGGAGATCAAATATAATGTGCCATAAATCAGTTTTTCCTTCATGCCTTTTTAAAGTACTTTACAAATATCCTCAAATAAAGTTATTTTTGCGGACAAATTGAAGTGATTATTCGTTTATGTCAGTAGGATTATTATTACCAGCGTTTTATTTGCCCAATATCAGTTATTTTCATACCATCAAAAATAATGAAGGGCCTATTATTATGGAGCAGTGGGAGCACTTTCCAAAACAAACCTTCCGCACAAGAGCCCAAATTGCAACGGCAAATGGTGTTCTGGACTTACTGGTCCCAATACAGCATGGTAAAAAACAAAGACAAAAATTGAATGAAGTTTTGATCAATTATGATCATCCTTGGCAACGTTTACATTGGTTAAGCCTCCAAACGGCTTACCGTAGTTCGGCTTACTTTGAATTCTATGAAGATGACTTTCGTAGATTTTATGAAAAAGAGTACAACCACTTGCTCGAGTACAATGTGGAGCAACTGCAATTGATTTTAAAACTGCTCAAGTTGAATCGTGAAATTGTTTTCAACGATAAGTATGAAGCAGAATCGCCCAATGCGCTGGATTATCGGAATGTAATTCATCCTAAAAAACCTTCCCTGGTTCCTGATCAAAAGCCATATTTTCAGCTGTTTGAGGATAAGAATGGGTTTTTACCAAACTTGAGTATTATTGACCTGTTGTTTAGTCAAGGTCCTCAATCGAAAAACTATTTCTAATAAGTTTTTATTTTCTTCGTGAAACATTTTGTTTATGTTTAATGTTGTCCATTAAATCGTCTATTTCATGAAGAAAACTGTATTGATCTGCATTTGCATTTTTTTAGCTATTTCCGCGTTTGCACAATCGGGAGCTGATACCCTCCATTACCGAAAGGTTTATTATTTTGGGGGTACGGGTTTGTCGTTCCCTATCGGGAAAACCAGAAATGTATTGACGACAAAACTGTTTACCGGAAGCATGGGCTTGGATATATCCTTGAAAAATCCCAAATATTATTTACAGCCCACTTTATATATGCTCAGTTTTGGATACGACCAATTGCAAGATGATCCAGAGTATAATAGGGTGTTAAAGAATGCTCGCTCTACCATGTACATCCTAAGCTTAGCTGGCGGAATTCGAAGGCAATGGGAGCGATTAAATACCTATGCATACTTAGGACCTTCCGGTGCATTGAATATGGAACCCCGATCTGAGGATATTGGTGACGGAACGGTGGAATTGAATTATGAATATAGTATCTCCCCAGCAGTGAAATTAGGGGTAGGTTCCGATTATAAATTCAAAGGATTTTTCCTTGGAATGGAAGTCGGATATATGCACAATTTCCGCAAAATGCAAGGCAATCCAGTGAATGTGCTTTCAATAATGGTCGGTTTAAAATCCGACATTACTAAGTTAAGTGATAAAGTCGTAGAAGTTATTTCAAAATAATTGTAAATTTATTTATCTGTAAATCAATTACTTATATATCCTTGTCAAATAATAGGCTATTTTTTTTAAAATATAATACAATATGGCAAGATATATGTCGTTATTACACTATCTAGATAAATAGAAAATATTTAGGTTAATAATTGGTTTGGTAAAATACCTGGAGTTCTCCGCTCCGGGTATTTTTGTTTTTAGCCCAATTGTAAGGGATAAACTTTTTGAAAAAAAACTTGCTTCCTTAATAATAAAGCGTTTTAGTTACCGTTTAGATAGTAAATTCATAATTTCATAATTTAGGTTAATAATTGGTTTGGTAAAATACCTGGGGTCCCCAACCTCAGGTATTTTTATTTGATAAGGAGGTTATTCTGCCTCAAAATCGAATTTCTTGTCCCTAAAATAATAAACCTTATCTCTAGCATTTATTTCCCGAATTACCTTACAAGGGTTTCCAGCTGCTACCACGTTATCCGGAATATCTTTCGTCACTACTGATCCGGATCCAATCACCGAATTTGCGCCGATCTTTACGCCAGGATTAATGACGGTATTTCCACCAATCCAAACATTGTCGCCAATCTCAATCGGCATGGCGTATTCCCACCCTTCAACACGAAGTACGGCGTCAACAGGATGTCCCGCCGTAAATAAACTTACATTGGGTGCAATCATGACATTATCCCCGATAATCACCTTGGCACAATCCAGGATGGTCAAGTTATAATTTGAATAAAAATTATCGCCAACTTCGATGTTATAGCCATAATCGCAGTAAAATGGAGGCTCAATGAAAAATCTACTGGTCGTCTTCCCAAATAGCTTTTTGATGATTTGATTCCTGGCTTTGATTTTTGTGGGATCCATGAGATTGAACTTTTGTAATTCAACCTTAGCATGCTGTCGTTCCCTAAATAATTCATCCCCAGATGCTATATAGGGTTCTCCGGCTATCATCTTTTCTTTCGAAGTCTTATTCATTGTTTTCCTTTTTATTGTTGTTAGTGGATTTCATTCTGGCTATTTATTGAAATAATCGATTTTAGAGCCTATCGGTCTTTAAAATAAAAAAAATCATTGAAGGATAGGAAGTTTTTTATGGATAGCATTATTAAATGATAGGGAATGAATTCAGGATAAATAAATGAGACTACCGGATATTGGTCTGAAATCCTTCGGACCTGCTAGGGACTTCCTTCGAAAAAATTCGAACAACATCCGACGGAGATCCGAAGAAGGTCCGGAGAAAGTCCGATCAAACGCAGTATTTCTCTTGGATTTTGGATTGCTTAAAGTCGAATAAGTCTCTGGAATAAAATTCGGTTTGCTAGGTGAGTCTTTAGAATTTTTAGCCAAATAAAAAAGCCGCCAAAAGTGGCGGCTTAGAAAAGATTATTATGCGTTTAGTTTTTGCTGATCACAAAGTTTTCCTTAGCAATTCTTACTTTTTTCAAGTTTACCAACCAATCATTGGATTCATCACGATGACCTAATGCTAAGATGGTTACTGAACGTAAGCCAAGTTCGTTTAATCCAAGGAATTGATCCAATGCAGCATTGTCAAAACCTTCCATTGGGGTAGCATCAATGCGTTGTTCTGCAGCAGCAGCGATTGCCATTCCGAATCCTATATAAGCCTGACGTGCAGCGTGCTCAAAATGTTGTTCTCTGCTTTGTTGGTTAAAACGAGTCATTAAACTGTTTTTATAATCATTAGCAAATCCTGCTGGCAATCCGCGTTCTTGTTCTTGTAATAAGAAAACTGAATCAACACGGTCTTGGGTATATTCATCATAAGCCGCAAAGATCAATAAGTGGGATGCATCTACGATTTGTGATTGATTGTAAGCTAATGGACGGATTTGCTCTTTGATTTCCTGGTTGCTGATTTCGATGATTTTGAAAGGGTGTAGTCCAGAAGAAGTAGGAGCAAGACGCGCTGCTTCAATAATATAGTCGATTTTTTCTTGTTCTACAGCTGCGCCAGTCATTTTTTTAGTGGCGTATCTCCATTTTAAGTCTTGTAATAAGCTCATTTTAGTATATTAATTTGTTGTTTCTAGAATTATACGAGTATAGATTTGATGTAACCATCCATGGCGTCTGCAAGGACTTCCGATGGGCATCTACTTTCATTCGAGTCAATGGATAAAAGATCAATTGCTACGATGCCATGTAAAATAGACCATAGCGTTTTCAGTTTCAGATATCTATCAATTTTCTTTTTTCCACTTTCTAAGATCGCTTCATCAATTAAATCCAGCATCTTGTCGGATACTTTTTTAATATCTTCGGACTCCCTGGTTTTTTCGCAGGTTGGGATGCCCAATCCAAACATAATTTCATAATGTTTTGGATGTGCGACTGCGAATAGCCAATAGGCTTTGGCCAATTGATCGATTTTAATGGCGATAGCTTTGTCTGCTTGAATTTCTTGATCCATGGATTGCAGAAGTTTTTGAAATCCTTCTTGCACGAAATAGGCAGATATAGCCTCTTTATTTTCGAAATGCTTATAAATAACAGGTACAGAATATTCAATTGCATCGGCAATTTTGCGGATAGAAAGTGCAGCCCAACCCTCATTTTCCACGATTTCTCGGGAACAGCAGATAATCTGTTCTTTAAGTTCTTGTTGTTGTCTGATTTTTCTTTCTGTCAGTCCCATATCTCATTTAGTTAACAGTGTTAGCAAAAGTAACAATGATATTTAGATGTTGCAAACATCTATTAAAAACAAACATCAATATGACAATTAGCTTTGGGAAATAAAGACTAACTTTAGGAATGAACTTCTTAAAAAGTAAGAGAAAAGTATCATTAGTTCTCGGGAGCGGAGGGGCTCGGGGGCTGGTTCAAATTGGAGTAATTCGTTGTTTAGAAGAAAAAGGATATGAGATAGACGAGGTCGTAGGATGTTCGATTGGATCCTTGATTGGCGCTGCCTATGTGGAGGGGAAGTTGGAGAATTTGGAAGATTGGATGCGCTCCATAACCAGAAGGCAAGTGTTTAAATTAATGGATTTTACCAATCCTAAATTTGGTCTACTCAAGGGTGAGCGGGTCTTTGAATCCCTTAAAGATATTTTTCCGGACAAGAATATTGAGGATATGGATATTCCATTTCGGGCGATTGCTACCGATATGGTCAGTGAAAAAGAAGTTGTTTTTGATAAGGGTAGCGTTTACAAAGCTATTCGTGCTTCCATTGCAATTCCAGCAGTGTTTACCAGTATTGAAAGTGAAGATTGGAATTTGGTAGATGGCGGTGTCATCAATCCATTGCCGATCAACTATGTTCGCAGAAAACGTCGGAATATCGTAATTGCGGTGAATCTAGATGGAAAGCCAGACTCAGAATATGGTCCATATAATGGTGCAAAAGGATTAAATGCGATTTCCATGTTGCAGGAGTCCTATTTCATGATGCGTAGAAGATTGAGTCAGTTAAGTGTAGAACTCTATAAACCCGATTATGTCATTAATATACCCCATAATATTGCAGGGATCTGGGATTATGATAAGGCGTCCTTTATGATCGAGAAGGGTAAAGAATTGACAGAGAAAGTGGTTCCAGATGTGCCAATAAAGAAGAGAATTTCAACCGAAAGCCCTAAAAAAGAAAAAGAACAGCGAAAAGTATCTTAAGAAAATTGAGCTTTTCCATTTTCATTCCCAAAGAAATTTCTGAAATCAAAAAAAAGAGGTCGATTATTCGACCTCTAATAATAATTTATTCATGTGAAGATTAAATTCTTCATGATGTTCCAGGTTTGGAAGATGCCCGCAATCCTCCATTTCAATATATTTTGAACCTTTGATAAGCTTGGATAATTCTTCCATCAATGGGGCTGGAGTAATTTTATCCTCTTTACCACGAATGATCAAGGTCGGAACAGAAATTTTCTCCAGGACTTCGGTAGTATCCGTCCTTGCTGCCAATGCCAATAAGGTAGCACAAATGGATTCAATACTATTTCTTCGGATGCTACTCTTAATCAGTTCTACAGCATCCGGGTTATTTTCTATACTCTTTTTCGAGAAGAGGTTGGCGATAAATCCGATTGCATAAGGACGTCGTCCATATTGTAGTACGGCCTGAATAGCGTCAAAACGTTTTTGTTTTCCAGCGTTATCATCTGGTTTACTATGCGTATCCGACAGGATCAGTCCGGAGATGCGTTCCGGAAAAAGTTGATAGGCCCTAAGGGCGATATATCCACCCATGGAAACTCCGCAAAGCACTGCTTTTTCAATTTCCATTTTACGCATGAATACACCTAGATCTTTTGCGAAGACATCGATAGAGAAAAAACCATGACCTTTTGTGCTATTCCCATGCCCTCGGATATCGATGGCAATTCCGGTGATATTATCTTCGAGGCTTTCGAGTTGTTCACGCCAAGTTTTTTTGTTGAAAGGGAAGCCGTGCAGGAAAATAATGGTTTTTTCGGGCTGTTCAGTCGCTTTTTTTATATAATAGGAGATACTAATATCTCCGATTCGGATTTTGTTGCTTTTAATTATACGTTCGGCCATAATTTTAAATATATAAATATCAACACGATAAGCAAAATATAGTTTGAAATTGATTAAAAAAGGGAAAAAGGATTTGGAATAATTAAAAAAGTAACGATATTTGCGCCACCTCAAAGGACAATATGTCCTGCAAGAATGCGCTCATAGCTTAATTGGATAGAGCATCTGACTACGGATCAGAAGGTTAGGGGTTCGACTCCCTTTGAGCGCACTTTCTTTATTTTAAACCGAATCCCATTAATTTCCATATTGATTCTTTTTTAACAAATTCATAACGTAAAAATAACTCGTTGAGCATGAAAGCAATTGGTTTTAAAATTAAAAAAAAATTTTGCTGACACTATTATTTCCTTATATTTGCATCACCAAAACAGAAAGGGCGTCAGTCGTATAGTATTGGTTGCCGCGCTCATAGCTTAATTGGATAGAGCATCTGACTACGGATCAGAAGGTTAGGGGTTCGACTCCCTTTGAGCGCACTTGGAAAGAGCCTAATTCTTATACGGGATTAGGCTTTTGTTTTTTTTACATCTTAAAGAAATAACAACAAATTATGCTAAACCTAGTTTTATTCGGACCTCCAGGGGCAGGTAAGGGAACTCAGTCGGCTAAATTGATCGACAAATACGCCTTACATCATATTTCAACAGGAGATATGTTCAGAGGACACATCAAAAATCAGACAGCACTTGGTAAAGAAGTGAGTCAGATTATTGCTGATGGAAATTTAGTTCCAGACTCGATCACTATTTCTATGTTAGAAGAGGAATTGAAAAATAATCCTGATGCAAAAGGATTTATTTTCGATGGTTTCCCACGTACTGTAGCACAGGCTGAGGCTTTGGATAAATTCTTGGAAGCAAACAATACCGCAATCACAGGTGTCATTGCTTTAGATGTAGATGAAGCTGAACTTACACAGCGTATCGCGAAACGTCAGGAAATTTCAGGACGTGCAGATGATGCGGCTGATAAATTGAAAAAACGTATCGAAGAATATTTTGGAAAAACGATTCACGTGTTACCTTACTATGAAAGCCAAGGTAAACTTAGCAAAGTGAATGGTATTGGCGATATCGAAGAGATCTTCGCTAATCTTTCAAACGTTATCGATAATTATTAATAAAAAATCTGATTAAGGATATAGTATGGCTCAGGGGTCAAATTTTGTTGATTATGTAAAGGTATGTTGCCGTTCAGGACATGGTGGTGCCGGCTCAGCGCATCTTCACCGTGATAAACACACGGCAAAAGGTGGGCCTGATGGTGGTGATGGCGGTCGTGGTGGACATATTATTCTCAAGGGATCACATCAGCACTGGACCTTGCTACACCTGAAATTCAGAAAACATATTATTGCCGATTCTGGTGAAGCCGGAGGTAGTGCATTGCGTACAGGTGCCAATGGAAAAGATGAAATTCTGGAAGTTCCACTAGGTACGGTTGCAAAAAATGCCGAGACGGGAGAAGTACTTTTTGAAATCACCGAAGATGGTGAGACCAAAATTTTAACTCCTGGTGGTCGTGGTGGACTAGGAAACTGGCATTTTAAGTCCTCAACGGTTCAGACTCCACGATTTGCCCAACCGGGATTGCCGGGTAAGGAAGAATGGATGATCTTGGAATTGAAAGTTTTGGCGGATGTTGGATTAGTAGGGTTCCCAAATGCGGGTAAATCAACTTTACTATCCGTTGTATCTGCAGCAAAACCTGAAATTGCCGATTACCCCTTTACTACCTTGGTGCCGAATTTGGGAATCGTAAGTTACCGTGATGGCAAGTCCTTTGTCATGGCTGATATCCCTGGAATTATTGAAGGGGCTTCCGAAGGAAAAGGGCTAGGACACCGCTTTTTACGTCATATCGAAAGGAATTCTGTTTTGTTATTCCTTGTTCCTGCCGATACTGATCGTACAATAGAAGAAGAATACAACATTCTGTTGAATGAATTGACAGCATATAACCCCGAGTTATTAGATAAGCCAAAGTTATTGGCGATCAGTAAATCGGATATGCTGGATGAAGAGCTTGAAAAAGAAATGGCTCTGCAAGTTCCAAAGGGGATACCTTATCTCTTTATATCCTCCGTTACTGGAAAAAATATTCAGCAACTTAAGGATATGATTTGGAAAGCAATCAACGAACAATAAACAAAAGCCATCGAAAGATGGCTTTTTTATTTTATGTCAAAATTCCCCTAAACTTCTCTTGGTCTGCTGTTCAATCTTAAACGGAATTTGAATCTAGATAGAGATAGAATTCTTTTCCTTAATTTTGCAGCAATGGATTTAGCATTAAAAGATTTTTTAGATCGGAAGGTAGAAGAATATAATCAACCGAATTTTATACCCAATGATCCCATCAGTATTCCACATCAATTTACACGAAAACAGGATATAGAGATTATGGGGTTCTTTGCCAGCATTTTGGCATGGGGACAAAGAAAAACCATCATCAATAAATGCAATGAGCTTATCCAACGTATGGATGGAAGTCCTTATGAATTTATCCTGAATCATCAGGAAGAAGATTTGAAAAGTCTTCTTGGATTTAAACATCGAACCTTCAACGATACCGACCTATTGTATTTTGTGAGTTTCTTTCAATACCATTATCGTCATTTTGAAAGTTTGGAGGATGCTTTTTTATTGGATGGCCTAGCGGATGATTTTACGATAGAACAATCCTTAAATACATTTAAATCTTATTTCTTTTCCTTGGCTGATTTTCCAGAAAGGACTCGGAAACATGTGAGTTCTCCGCTTCAGAAATCGAGTTGCAAGCGATTGAATATGTTTTTGCGTTGGATGGTCAGAAAGGATAACAAAGGGGTTGATTTTGGACTATGGAATAGAATGCAAGCTAAAGATTTGATTTGTCCTTGTGATGTGCATGTGGAGCGGGTAGGACGCAAATTCGGGTTGATCCAATCCGATAAGGTCAATTGGAAAACAGCACTGGAATTAACTGAAAATCTAAGGTTACTTGATCCCAATGATCCAGTGAAATATGATTTTGCGCTGTTCGGACTCGGCGTAGCAGGGGAGTTATAAATCTCAGAATTTAATAAAAAGGAATATACATTTCCTTGTGCATACCTGCATCTTTATATTCGAATTCATCCGACATAAATTCAAAACCCATTTCCAAATAGAAAGGATAGGCTACTTCGCGGGCAATACACCATAAATAATCTGCATGCAACTGGGATTTGAGGTGTTCGATAGCAGCGTTCAGGAGTTGTTTGGCATAACCTTTCCTTCGTGCTTCCGGAAGTGTAGCCATTCCACGTAGGCGATAGCCTTCATGCGGTAGTTTCGGATGATTGGTTTTATGAACCGTTAAAACACATTGAAGCTTTTGTTCCTCGTCAAATAAGCCCAAATGAAAGCTGTCAGGCATTAAATCCTCAGGATTAATACAAAGGTCCAATGCTTTCCCTTTCTGCAGTACACTGCTTCTTAGGGCTAAGGTATCCTGTACGCTGATAAATCTAATCATCGATTGGATAATCTTTCCAGGATGTCAACCAATCTGTTGGAGTATCCAAATTCATTATCATACCAACCTACCACCTTTACCAATCCACCCACGATACTTGTCAGTTCCGAATCGAACACACAAGAGTAGGGATTGTTGATGATGTCTACCGAAACAATAGGGTCTTCAGTATAGTATAAAACGTTCTTTAATTCATTTTGCGCAGCTTCCTTGAACTTTTGGTTGATTTCTTCCACTGTTGTTTCCTTGGCCAGGTTACAGGTGAAATCCGTTAAGGAACCATTTAATACCGGGACGCGTATCCCTGCACCACCAAGTTTACCATCCAAGTGTTTAAAAACATTGGTAATCGCTTTGGCAGCGCCAGTTGTGGTTGGGATAATGGATGCCGATGCGGCTCTGGAGCGTCTTAGGTCACGATGGGGAGCATCATGCAAATTTTGATCGCCAGTCATCGAATGGACAGTGGTGATATAACCATCCACAATTTCCCAATTTTCATCCAATATTTTAATCAGGGGAGCCACATTGTTTGTCGTACAAGAGGCGTTTGAAAAAATTGGAATATTCCAATCAAAATCCTGGTCATTAATACCTAGGACAACCGTTGGAACTTCTTTGTCTGGAGAAGGAGCAGAAATAACCACTTGTTTGGCTCCAGCCTGCAAGTGTTTAGCGGCCAGTTCTCTCTTGACGAAAAGCCCTGTAGATTCGATGACCACATCAATATCCAGGTCTTTCCAAGGAAGTTCCTCGGGGTTTTTCTTGTTGAATATTTTTATAGCCTTGCCATCAATATAGAGGTGTTCCTGATCAAAATCCACCTGTCGATTTAAAGGACCATGCACAGAATCATATTTGAAGAGATGTGCCAATGTTTTTGCATCTGCAAGATCATTGATGGCCAGTACCTCGATTTGATCAAGGTTTCGATTGAGTAGATTTCTTAAGGTATGACGGCCGATACGACCAAACCCATTGATGGCAATTTTCATTATTTATTAAATTCAGCAATGATATCATTAATTCCTTTTTCGCCTTCCCAATATGTTTTCAATTGGCCGTCAGGACCATAAACATAGTTTGCAGGGAACATTTTAGGGATATGGAATTTTTGAATGAATTCTTGGTTTCTATCCCAAAGCAATTGAACATTTGATTTTCCTTCTAGTTCTTTTCCGAAAGTGCTTAGGAATTGAGCAACTAGAGCCGGATCATTCATGGAAACATAGATCACATTGACATCTTTAATTTTATCGTAGTTTTTTGCCAATCCTTTGGTTTCACTTTGACAGTGACTACATCCTGGATCAAACAATACGAAGACGGTATTTTTTCCGGCAGGGATATCAGCTTTGGTAAAAGAGATTCCAGATTTCACTTTATAAAAATTAAAGTCAGGAATACTTAATGCTGCGGCTTTTACCGTTTGAGCTGCAGCAGGAGTGGGGTTTGTACTAGGTTGTTCTGAAGTAGCATGTTCATGAGCACTATGATCGTGTCCGGCATGGTCATGTCCAGCATGATCATCATGTGCTTCAGTAGTTTCAGTTTTATTGTTCTGATTATTACATCCCACAGCTAAAACACCTAATGAAAGGCAAAGAGAGGATAGAATTAATTTATTTCTCATGTCTTATAATTAAGACTCAAAACTAATAAAAAATATAGAGTAAGTGGATTCTTCCAATAGATAAAACAGTATTTTGACATAAAGAACCCTGATTAGTTCTATTAAAGGTTTAGTTTTTTATAATAAAATTCTATTTGATGGAATTAATGGGATTTGGGGAAGGTAAATGATGCTAGTTGAGCAATAAAAAAGGCCCTGAATAATCAGGGCCTTCTATTTTCAAGGTAGATTTCCTTATGGAGTTACTACTTTTGCTTGTTTTTTGTCTTTTTCTTTAGCTGAATCTGCTAAGTGTTTACCAGCACTTAGGTCATAAATAGCAGGCGCTGCTAGGAAGATTGAAGAATAGGTTGCTACCACGATACCCACAAGGATAGCGAAAGAGAAACCACGGATAACTTCACCACCAAATACAAACAATACAGCTAATACGAAGATTACAGTCAATGACGTAATCACGGTACGGCTTAATGTAGAGTTAATTGCATTGTTGATAGTTGAACCCATATCTTCATGGTGAGCATTTGGTTTTTTCAAGTATTCACGCAGACGGTCAAATACTACGACCGTATCGTTTACTGAATAACCTAATACAGTTAAGATTGCCGCAACAAAGTGTTGGTCAATATCCAATGAGAAAGGAACAATTCCGTCCAAGATGGAGAATAAACCTAATAGAATGATCGCATCGTGGATAGTTGCAATTGCTGCACCTGCAGAGTATTGCCATTTGTGGAAACGAACCAAGATATAAGCTGCAATCACAAGAATTGAGAAGATTGAAGCATAAATTGCACGATCGCGAATATCACTAGCGATAGTAGGACCTACCTTTTGTTGAGAAAGGATCTCATATTTATTTCCTTGAACTTTGGATAAACCTTCGTTCAATTTTGCTAATACTTGTTTGTCAGCCTCGTCACTTGTTTCTTCGATATGGTAAGAAGTAGTGATACGTAATTGGTTTTCACTACCAAAAGTTTTTACTTCTGTTGTAGTTCCAAAAATATTATCCAAGTTCTCACGAATCGCTTCTGGAGCAACATTTTGGTCATAACGTACTGTATAGGTACGACCACCTTGGAAGTCTACACCGTATGAGAAACCTTTGATCATAATTGCAGCAAATGAAATAATCACGGCAATAATGGAGATAGTATATGCTACTTTTCTCTTCTTGATGAATTGGAAGTTAGCATTCTTCATTGTATGATCAGACCAAGGGAATGACAAAGTGATTTTCATGTCTTTGCTCAACATGTATTCGAAAATCAAACGAGTGATGAAGATTGCAGTGAACAAAGAGGTGATAATACCGATCATTAACGTCGTTGCGAATCCTTGGATTGGTCCTGATCCTGTAAAGAATAAGATTAAACCAACTAAGAAAGTCGTTACTTGAGAGTCAAGGATTGAAGGCATGGCATGTTTATATCCATCAGCAACGATTTGACGAGGGGATTTACCTAGGGCTTTTTCCTCACGCATACGTTCGTAGATAAGTACGTTGGCATCCACCGCTGTACCCATGGTTAACACGATACCTGCAATACCTGGGAGGGTCAGTACAGCATTCAAAGATGCAAGAACACCCATCAAGAAGAACACGTTGAAGATAACTGCGATATTCGCAGCGATACCTGCACGGTTGTAGTAAGCGATCATAAACGCCATTACTACGATAATACCGATAACTGCAGAGTTTACACCTGAATCGATAGCTACTTGACCTAAAGAAGGACCTACGATCGCTTCTTCAACGATTTTAGCTGTTGTAGGAAGTCTACCAGCTTTCAATACGTTTGCTAAGTCTTTGGTATCTTCAATTGTAAAGTTTCCAGAGATTTGAGAGTTACCATTTGGAATTTCTTCATTTACACCTGGCGCAGAGTACACCACACCATCCAATACGATCGCGATAGCATCTCTATTTTGTGCTGCTTGCGCAGTAACACGTTTCCATTGACGCGCACCATCCGCATTCATTTCCATAGAAACGATAGGGCTGTTTTGTTGGTCAAATCCTTCACGTGCATCTGTGATCACTTCACCAGTCATTACAGGACCATTTTCAGTACCTGTAGTTTTGATAGCGTATAATGAAAGGAAATCTTTAGCGTTGTTTTCAGGTTTTACAGCCCATAGCAACTTCAAGTTTCCAGGAATAATAGATTTTACTTCCGGACGAGCGAAGAAAGCATTTACTTTAGCTGTATCTTTTAGGTTCGCATAACCCACTACAGCACCAGGAGCCAATTGTTGTTGACCATTTTGGTTGAAAGTAGCAGGGGATAGAACTGCGAATAAAGGATTTTCAGCTAATGCTGTAGCATCAGGTTGAGCTGAAGAATCTGCTTTAGCAAAATCTGTTCCTTTTTGGTTTGCACCTAATTTTGCCAATAAGTTTTCTTCTTTTTTAGTCGTATCAGCAGCTGCAGTCGCAGTCGAATCAGAAGCCACATTAGCAGCAGGTTTATCTGCTTTTAAAGTAGTTGCTAAAGTTCTGTTGATATTTTCTAAAAGTGAATATACTTGTGGATTTTGATAAGTTTCATAGAATTCCAATTTCGCAGAACCTTGTAAAAGCTTACGAACACGTTCTTCATCGTTTACACCAGGTAGTTCGATTAAGATACGGTTGGTTCCTTGTTGGATTTGAATGTTAGGAGAAGCAACACCGAATTTATCGATACGCGTACGCAAAACTTTATACGAGTTTTGGATTGCGTTGTCAGCTTCTTTATTCAAGAAATTACGTACATCAGATTCAGAGCTGTTACCATTGATGATTGCAGCGTTATCTTTGGTTGCAAAGAAAGATGCAATTGGTGTAGAAGCACCAGTTTCTTTGTACTCGTTTAAAAATAATTCAATTAACGAAGTGTTACTTGTTTTACTTTTTGTTACAGCATTTTCTAATGCTTTGTTGAAGTTTGCATCTTTGGGGTTGTCCGCTAGATTGGCAATCAATTCGTTCAATGAAATTTCCATTGTAACGTTCATACCACCTTTAAGATCTAGTCCTAATGCAATTTCATTGGATTTCGCTTCGCGATAGGTGAATTTAGCAATACCTATATTATATACCACCTCACCAGCAATGGAATCTAGGTAGGCTTTTTCTTTAGCCATGTCGCCTTTGGCGTATTCCGCTGCGTCTTTTTCAACTTTTCTAGTTACAAAAGTGAATGATAAGGAGTAGAGGCACGCTAAGGAAACCACTATCACCAAAAATTTAATCAGCCCTTTACTCATTGTCTAATCGTAATAAATTATGGTTTTTATGTTCTTTTTTAAGCTTAATAATATTTTACCAAGATTCGCAAAGGTATAAAAAAATTACATAATGAAAACAGTATATCAAACTTAATACGGAAAAATTTGTTTTTAAATATTTGTTTCATTTTCAGCGAAAATTGTGACCAGTACCTTTCTTAAAGATTTAATAAAATGCCCTGTTTTCAGGGATGTTTTACTGAATTCTGTATCCCTAAATTTGACCAAGATGTATTTAATAGTGAACATTTCAATCATTAGGCTTACAATTTAATTTAATCACACAATGGAAAGAAACGATTTAAACACAAAAGACATTAAGATTCAGGATAATAAATCCCTTGGGATAATTTCCTATCTAACCTGGGTTGGGTTATTGGTAGCATTTTTAATGAATCGGGATAAGAATGACCCCTATGTTAAATTTCATATCCGCCAAAACTTAGGTCTTTTTGCGGTCAGTATCATTGGGGGATTAGTGAGGTTTATTCCGGGAATTGGCGGGATATTATTATATGTTGTATTTCTGGCTTTATTTATTTTTTGGATTATTGGATTAATTGGCGCAATCAATGGACGAGAGGCAGCAGTACCTGTAGTTGGAGGGATGTTTCAAGATTGGTTTAAAGGAGTTTAGGAAAATAAGAAATAGGGAAATAAAAAAAGGCTTTTTCAATTGAAAAAGCCTTTTTTATGATTGTTTGAATGGATTATCTTAAGATAAATTTAAATCCTAAGCTGAAACGGCCAGCTTCGAAGTTAGATTCATTAGATAAGTTCCACCAAGGTTTCCAATCGAAGTGGATACCAAGTGGAGTAGAAGGGATCTTGTATTCAAGACCAGCTGCTGGACGGATCGCGAAAGCAGAATCATCATTTGCGAAAGCGATTTGAGGACCAACACCTAAGTACCAACCTAAGCCACCAGCACCAGAGAATGGGCGGTTATAAGAGTAATCAACTCCAATCACAGTAAAGTGATCACCGAATAATACTTGAGCTTGACCTGCATTAGCACCACCAAAAGAGTGTTTAACTTGAGGACCAAATAAAGTTGGGCCATCGCCTAAGTCAATACCTAGACCGATTGCTGTTTTATAAGGAGTTTGAGCTTTTGCTTCGTTAAAGCCAAAAACTAATGCTGCTGCAGCTGCTAGTGATAGTAATGTCTTTTTCATAAATATTGTGTTAATTAAACTTTAATTTAGTACATGATTAGCAATTAGCTTGCCAAAATTTTAACATAGTTTTAACTATTGTCTAAAATACCTGGTTTTAGGTAAGGTATTGCTAATGTCGATTTTATGTAAATAGTTGTATAGAGTTTTATTATTTTATAAATTTTCGTAAATTTGCCTCGCAAATAGGAAACCCCATTTAATATTTGCTATGCAATTAGATCCACAAAAATTCGTACAAGAAGGACTTACCTACGACGATGTATTATTAATCCCAGCTTACTCGGAAATCTTACCACGTGATGTAGATACAAGTACATTCTTAACAAAGAAAATCAAATTAAATATTCCATTGGTATCAGCAGCTATGGACACAGTTACCGGCGCTGATTTAGCTATTGCGATTGCGCAGGCTGGTGGAATAGGAATGTTACATAAGAACATGACGATCGCTGAACAAGCGGCGGAAGTTCGTAAAGTCAAGCGTTCGGAGAGCGGGATGATTCAAGATCCAGTAACTCTATTGGAGAATGCTACGGTTGGTGATGCTTTTCAGATTATGAAAGATCACAAAATCGGTGGGATCCCGGTGATTAATTTAGAGAATAAATTAGTCGGCATTGTTACAAACCGTGATCTTCGTTTCCAAAAAGATATGACGCGTCCGATCTCTGAGTTGATGACTCATACCGATTTGGTTGTTGCTCCAGAAGGAACAGATTTGATCAAAGCAGAAGAAATTCTTCAAAATCATAAAATTGAAAAATTACCAGTGGTTGATGCCAATGGGATTTTAAAAGGACTGATTACTTTTAAAGACATTCAGAAATATAAACATTATCCAAATGCTGCTAAAGATGAACATGGACGTTTATTGGTAGGTGCTGCGGTAGGTGTTACTGGAGATACTTTAGAGCGTGTTGAAGCTTTAGTAAAAGCTGGAGTAGATGTTGTTACCATTGACACTGCCCATGGTCATTCTTTAGGTGTTATCAATAAATTAAAAGAAGTAAAAGCAGCATATCCTAACTTGCAGGTTATCGTTGGTAATATCGCTACTGGAGATGCCGCTAAAATGTTGGCAGATGCAGGTGCCGATGCGGTTAAAGTTGGTATTGGTCCAGGTTCAATCTGTACTACCCGTATCATCGCAGGAGTTGGGGTACCACAGTTATATGCAGTTTATGAAGTTGCAAAAGCATTAAAAGGAACAGGAGTTCCATTGATCGCTGATGGTGGTATCAAACAGACTGGCGATATTGCGAAGGCAATTGCTGCCGGTGCAAACACCATCATGGCAGGTTCATTATTTGCCGGTGTTGAAGAAGCTCCAGGAGAAACGATTCTTTTAGAAGGTAGAAAATTCAAATCCTACCGCGGAATGGGATCTGTTGAGGCCATGGAAAAAGGTTCAAAGGATCGTTATTTCCAGGATGTAGAGGATGATATCAAAAAATTGGTTCCAGAAGGTATTGTAGGTCGTGTTCCTTATAAAGGAACCTTGGCTGAAGTGGTTTACCAATATATTGGTGGATTACGTGCATCAATGGGCTACTGTGGAGCTGCAACGATTGAAAAATTACAAGAAGCTAAATTTGTTCGTATAACAGGTGCAGGATTAAGGGAGTCACATCCACATAATATCCAGATTACAAAAGAAGCACCTAACTACAACAGTAGAGGATAAGGATATCCGATATGGGGTATAAAAACAGGGTTATGGATTTTCCATAACCCTGTTTTGTTTTTAGAATAGCATGAATTTTACTTTTGTGATTGAAATTTTTGAATGAGGTAAGTTTTAGGTTTGCTGCGTAATTAGTTTTGTAATCTTCCTGATTTTTAGTAATTTGAGGGTTCGAAACAAATTTTATTTAACAATAACATAAAACTTAGCTTATGGGAAAAGGAGATAAAAAAAGTAGAAGAGGAAAAATAATTATGGGATCTTATGGAAAAAAACGTCCAAGAGATCCTTGGAAAGATAAAACAAGTGCGAAGAGCAGCGAAAAAGAGTCTAAATAAACATATTTTCTGAAATGTAAGAAGCATCTTATGAAGGTTGATCCGAATTAAGGTGCTTTTTTCTTTTTCAGAATTTGAAACCGGGAAGGATAGAATTGGCTTAATTTTAATAAAAGAGGGGGAAAATAGACCTGAAAATCGATAAATTCTTGAATCCCTTATATTTTCAATTTGAAATATATAGAAAAACTGTGTCAATTCTTTCTATAGAATTAGCGGCTAATATAGAGAGAATCTATGCAAAAATTCAAGAAAGGCTTAGAAGTATTCTATATTTTAGCGGACCAACCAATTTAGGGGCGGATTTATGCAGGAAATTATAGACAAAATTTATAGTATAGTTTGGAGTGATGCCTTGGTGTATCTCTGTTTATTAGCGGGTGTTTATTTTAGTATCCGGTTTAAACTTCCACAACTGATTTATCTCAAGGAGATGGTCCGCTTGCTATTTAAGGGGGGGAGTTCCAAGAAAGGGATTTCATCTTTTCAGGCATTTTCCTTGGCGATTTCTGGCCGAGTGGGTACCGGTAACATAGCCGGTGTGGCAACGGCAATCGGAATGGGAGGCCCAGGAGCCATTTTTTGGATGTGGGTGATCGCATTTCTAGGAAGTTCGTCCGCAATCATAGAAGCCACTTTAGGTCAGCTTTATAAAGAAGAAAAAGACGGTCAATACCGGGGTGGACCTGCTTACTATATTCAAAAAGGATTAAAGAGTAAGGTGTTTGCATGGGTTTTTGCCATCGTAACCATTATCAGTACGGGATTCTTACTGCCCAGTGTCCAAAGTAATAGTATTGCCGTGGCAATGAAATCGGCATTTAATTTTTCGCCAGGAATTGTTGGACTTTTCTTAGTTTTATTATTAGGATTTATCATTATCGGTGGAGTAAAGCGAATCAGTAAGGTTGCGGAGTTTGTAGTTCCTTTTATGGCAGGTGCCTATATTTTAATGGCTGTTGTCATCATCGTTTTAAATATTCAGCAGGTACCAGCGATTTTCAAATTGATATTTCAGTCGGCCTTGAATTTGGAGGCGACCTTTGGAGGAATAGTAGGCTCCGCGATATCATGGGGAGTAAAGCGTGGTATTTACAGCAATGAAGCAGGGCAGGGTACTGCACCACATGCTGCTGCGGCAGCAGAAGTAAGCCATCCGATCAAACAAGGATTGGTTCAAGGGTTTTCCGTTTATGTGGATACCCTGTTTGTTTGTACAGCAACAGCTTTAATGATCCTTTTTACAGGTCAGTATAATGTTGCACACCCAGAGGGCGGATTTATCGTTCAAAATATCCCTGGCATAGAAGCTGGGCCAGAATTTACACAAATGGCTGTTTCGCAGCATTTCCCAAACATAGGCTCGGGATTTATTGCGATAGCCTTGATGTTCTTTGCTTTCACTACCATCATGGCTTACTATTACATTGCAGAATGTAATGTCAGTTTCCTGGGAAAGAAAAGAAGTAGGTTGGCGATGATTTGGGTTTTGAGAGCGATGATCTTGGGTTCCGTCTATTTTGGATGTATCTCAACCGCAAAAATGGCTTGGGATTTAGGAGATATTGGTGTCGGAATGATGGCTTGGTTGAATATGATCGCCATAATTCTATTGCACAATAAGGTGTTGAAACTGTTTAAGGATTACAATCAACAACGTAAAGAAGGGAAAGATCCGGTCTTTAATAATCAGGAGACTAAGTTTTCTGACGTCGAAATTTGGGAGAAAAAATAAATTATATAATTATCTATGGCTAAACTAATTAATCTAAACGCTTTTAAGGATTTCTTTGCTTCCAGTAATGCTGGGGGGATCATGCTCTTTATCTGTGTTATTCTTTCCATGATTTTCGCAAATAGTCCTTTGGCAGGATCGCTTCAAAATCTATTGGACCTACCATTAGGATTCGAAACAGAATCAATTCATTTAAAATACTCGGTTTTATTATGGATCAATGATGGTTTAATGGCGATCTTCTTTCTATTGGTTGGTTTAGAGATCAAGCGTGAAATCGTAGAAGGCGAGTTGTCATCACCTAAAAAAGCTTCCTTGCCGATTTTATGTGCCATTGGCGGGGCGGTTGTGCCGGCATTGATTTATCTTTCATTCAATGCTGGAAAAGAAACAGCTGGCGGCTGGGGGATTCCCATGGCGACAGATATCGCCTTTGCATTGGCGGTGATCAATTTATTGGGAAATCGTATTCCTTCAAGTTTAAAGATCTTTTTGGCAGCATTAGCGATTGTGGATGATTTAATTGCCATCCTCGTTATTGCCTTTTTCTATTCCTCTGGAATTGAATTGACTTATCTGTATTATGCAGTTGCTGGTATGGTGGTATTGATTTTAATGAACAAATTCAATATTCAGAATCCATACCTTTATTTGATTCCAGGAGCATTTATTTGGTATTTCGTGCACCATTCCGGGATTCATGCGACTATCGCAGGGGTTTTGGTAGCTATGACCATTCCAACCAATGAAACGGATGTAGAATCGCCATTGGAGCGTTTGGAACATGCCTTGACCAAGCCTGTAAACTTCTTGATTATTCCATTGTTTGCCTTTGCAAATACAAATATTACTTTGGAAAGTGAAATGCTTGGCGGGTTGACCTCTGGGTTGGGATTAGGAATATCCTTAGGTCTATTGGTTGGTAAACCGGTAGGTATCTTGTTGACCTCATTTATTTGTACTAAAGCTAAGTTGAGTAGTTTGCCGGAAGGTAGTGAATGGAAGCATATCATTGGCGTAGGATTATTGGCGGGAATCGGATTTACCATGTCAATTTTCATTGCAATCTTATCCTTTAATGATCCGGAGCATGTTTCAGAGGCGAAGCTCTCCATTTTAGTGACTTCATTATTGGCCGGAATATTTGGTTATCTGGCTCTGAATTCTAAAAAAGAATATAAATAATCAACAAAAAGAGGTAGCTGAATAAGCTACCTCTTTTTGATTTAATTCGTCCGAGCAATTTTGATATTTTCTGTTTGCAATTTGTTTTCGAGCCATTTTTTGAGTTTGGCTGAAACTTCCGGGTTAAGCGGTTTTTGTGCCGTATAGGTAATTGTATTTTGGTAAAAACTACTGTCCGGATTCACTACCACCAATTGCTTTCCTATGCTGAATGGAGCTAATTCAGGAAATAAGATATTAATTTCTTTGATTAAGTCAGAGTCATCAAATGTATAGGTGGAAAGTTCCCTTCTTAGATTCTGTATGGTTACATCCTTTTCCGACACATTTCTAGATTGTTTATTGATCTCGGCAAGGATATCACGTTTTAAATCAGTGCTATCCTGTCTGATTACCAGGTTGGTGTTTCCGAGATTATAGGATAAAAGCTTGTTGTTTAGTTCTTTAATTTCCAGGGAATCAAATTTTTTGGCAAGAAAAGCCAGTTCTATCTTTTTAGGATTCTGATTGAAATGGGTGTTTTCATAGATTAAGGTGTAGCCCTTACTGGTGAACTCATTTTGAATAAAATTATCTACATTTTGACTGTATTTTTTCTCTTGTAAGAGCAGGTAAGCCAAATAGAAGCTAGGGATCAGAATAACCAAAATCAATGTACTGATGGTTTTGGTTATCTTTTTTTCTCTTTCCTGGTCTACGAATTTTACTTTAGGGTATTTCAACAATTTGACAATCAAGAAGGTTGAGATACAGATAAAGAAGCAGTTTATGGTGTATAAGTAAAGGGCTCCGCCGAAATAGGATAGGTTTCCGATGGCAAGGCCATAACCGGCAGTACAAAGAGGGGGCATGAGGGCCGTTGCGATTGCCACACCCGGGATGGGGTTTCCTTTTTCCACGCGTGTTAAGGCGATAACTCCCGCTAAACCACCAAAGAAAGCGATTAAGACATCGTAAATATTCGGAGCGGTTCTGGCTAGTAATTCAGATTGCGCGTCCTTAAAAGGGCTTAAAAGAAAGTATAGAAAGGAAACAAACAAGCTGACGATGGTTGCAATACCAAGGTTCTTGATGGATTTCTTCAATAAATTAAAATCATATGTTCCAAGTGCAAAGCCGGCACCTACGATTGGTCCCATCAAAGGGGAAATTAACATGGCTCCAATAATAACAGCGGTGGAGTTTACATTTAGACCTACCGAAGCTACCACGATGGCACAGGCAAGAATCCAAACATTAGCACCGCGAAAGGAGATACTCGAGGTTACATTTTCTAACACTTTGTCTTTGGCTTCTTCGCCAAAGTGCAAATTGAAGAATCGATAAAATTTATTCATTGGAGACGTTTTGTAAGCTGCAAAAATATATTTTTCCCTTAAATTGAGAAATGTATTGTTGGATTCGGTAAATTTTTTTCGAAAGAATGTAGATTAACTTCTAAACTGGCCTGGAGTCATCCCAGTGATAGTTTTAAAGGATTTATGAAAGCTTACGAAGTTGTTGAATCCGGAGTCATAGCAGATCTCCTTCAAATTCAGGTTGTTATTCTTTAGTTGGAAGCAAGCGTGAGAAATTCGTAATTCATTGATGAATTGGACTGGGGTTTTGCCTGTCTTTTGTTTAAAATATCGACAGAAGGAGTTTTCAGTCATTCCGGCGACCTTGGCCAAGTCCTTCAGCATGATTTTATGTTTGTAATTCTGACGGATATAGCCCATTAAGCTGTTCATTCTAAATTGATCTTCGGATTGATTTAGGATGGAGTAATTCTCACTAATGAGTTCCTCAGAATCTGCTTGTTGGAGAAGGCTAAGACCTTCCAAAAGATGGAATAACTTAGCTAATCCATTGCTATTTAAACAACTCTGAATATATCGATCAAAATCACCATTAGGTTCGACCTGCATTAATTTTCCTTTAAACGATAATTCCAATAAGGGTTTTAGCGAACTTATTTCAGGTGTGTTGACAAAATTTTGGATACCAAAATCATTGATAAAATGGACTACCACACAATCAATGGGTTCATTTTGATTCTCTTTAGTAGTTTCATCAAATAGCCAGTAATGAGGAATCTGGGATGGGATCAATACCACGATGCCGGGTTGAAAACTCTTGATGCGGTCACCCACGAACAAAGTGCCTGAGCCTTTTTTGACATACACCAATTCTAATTCTTCGTGGTAGTGCCAAATGGACTGATGTTTCGGGAAATAGTCCCTACGCATTTGGAAGCTTTGATTGTGTGATTTTGGAACAGCTAGTTGTTTAATGATCATTGTTGTCGAATTTATTCATAAAAAATGGATATCAAAGGAGAATAATGTTAAAATAGTTTATAAAGAAGGTAATATAGTTCAATACTTTTTAGCTAAATATCTCGTATTTAGATTTTCAATTATAATCCACTATGAACAATCGGAGTAATACGGTAGCTATTATATTAATCACGTCCCTGTTTTTTTTCTGGGGCTTTATCCATAATCTGGATCCAATCCTAATTGCGCATTTAAGAAGTGCCTTTAGCTTGAGTCATCTACAAGCCTCTTTAGTGGATTCTGCGGTTTTTGTGGCTTATTTGGTGATGGGTATTCCGGCCGGATTGATTATGCAGAAATATGGGTATAAGGTTGGGATTTTGGTTGGATTGATCTTGTTTGCCATAGGCTGTTTCTTATTTGTTCCGGCAGCAAACACGATGAGTTATGTATTCTTTTTGTCGGCATTATTTGTTGTAGCTTGTGGGATAACCATCCTAGAGACTGCAGCAAATCCATATATGACTGTTTTGGGAGATCCCAATACGGCAACTCAGAGGTTGAATTTTGCACAATCTTTTAATGGATTGGCTGCTTTTGTTGCTCCAATTGTAGGGGGGAAGTTTATTTTGGCGGAAGACCCCAAAACTGTAGAGCAGGTTGCGGCATTGTCGGATGTAGAGCGATTAGCATATATTCAAACCGAAACGGCTGTGGTCAAAGGACCTTATGTGATATTGGGGGTTATCATTTTAGTGGTAGCCATCATATTCTTTTTCATCAAACTTCCAGAAGTTAAGGATGAAGAAGAGGGTGGAACAAGTTTTATTAAAGCATTGCGTCATAAAAATGTGATATGGGCTGTATTAGCACAGTTTTTCTATATTGGAGCTCAGGTTTGTGTTTTGAGTTTCTTAATTGTGTATGCCGTTGAGGTTTCAGGTATTGAAGCGAAAGAGGCAAAATATTATGCTGGAGTAGCCGGTTTGATGTTTATGTTGGGGAGATTTGTCGGAACGTTCTTCATGCGCTATATCGCACCATCAAAATTATTGTTATACTATGCCGGAATTGCAACGCTATTGACCCTGGTATGCATTTTTGGAAGCGGAAAGCTAACTATGTACAGTATGGTTGCAATCGCATTTTTCATGTCCATTATGTTCCCGACGATCTTTGCAATTGGCGTTGAAGGAACTGGAAGTGATACCAAGTCAGCATCAAGTTTGATTATTATGTCTATTGTTGGTGGAGCATTATTGCCACCAGTGTTGGGCTATGTATCGGACTTAACAGGCAATATGCAATACGGATATTTTGTAGTTTTGGTTTGTTTCTTGGTTGTGGCGTTATTTGCTTCGCAAAACAAGAGTAATAACCTGGCTGTTAAACAAGGACATTGAGAATAAATATATGAGTAATAAAAGATATGCTTTAGCATTGGATCTGGTTGATGACCCGACGATGATCGCTGAATATGAGGATCATCATAGGCGAGTTTCTACGGAGATAAAAAAATCAATAACTGATGCTGGTATCACAGTGATGGATATATATCGCTTTGGTAATCGGTTGTTTATGATTATGGAGGTGGATGAAACCTTTAGCTTTGAGCGTAAAGATCAGATGGATGCTGAGAACCCTGCTGTACAGGTTTGGGAGCAATTAATGTGGAAATATCAGCAGTCCATACCAGGGTCGAAGCCTGGTGAAAAGTGGGTAATGATGGAACAAATATTTGAATTATAAAATCAAATGGAAAAAGAGAGATTGGAATTTTTACAAATCCATCCAAAAGATAATGTATTAGTAGCGCTACGAGATTTAGTAGCGGGTTATACCTTGAAATTTCAAGGTAAAGAAGTTGTTTTGAAAAGAGCAGTATCGGCGAAGCACAAGTTAACGATTGAACCTATGAAGAAGGATTCTGAGGTTTACATGTATGGTGTTTTGGTGGGGAAGGTAAATGAAGATCTGGATGCAGGGGAGCTGCTGGATGTGCATAATTTACGTCATGCTGCGGAAGACTTTAAGTTAGGTGAGAGGAAGTTAGAATGGGTTCAACCGGATGTTTCGGCATTTAAAGAACGCAGTTTTAAGGGTTTTCACCGTAGTAATGGTCAGGTTGGAACTGCCAATTATTGGTTGGTTATTCCCTTGGTGTTTTGCGAAAACAGGAATGTTTTGACCTTGAAAGCAGCATTGGAGGAGAAGTTAGGGTATAAGGTTGAATCCAAGGATTACTCCGATGAGGTAGATGAGTTGATTTCCAAATATAAAAATGGAGCTTCTGTAGATGAGTTGATGAACGTTGATTTAAGTTCTGCACGGGCGAACAAGGGCAAGAACAAGCTTTTTCCGAATGTGGATGGGGTTAAGTTCTTGAATCATGACATGGGTTGTGGTGGTACGAGAATGGATTCGGATGCTTTATGTGGTTTGCTAGCGGGTTATATTACCCATCCTAATGTTGCGGGAGCGACCGTATTGAGTTTGGGATGCCAGCATGCGCAAGCTTCGATTCTGAAAGCTGAAATTGCGAAGCGAGATCCGAAGTTCGATAAGCCATTGTTTGTTTTTGAGCAGCAGTTTGAAGGAACTGAACAGGAATTGATGCAAAAAGCTATCAAATCTACGTTTACAGGCTTAGTAGAAGCGAATAAATTGGAAAGAACCCCTGCAGGGTTGAATAAATTATGCATTGGTTTGGAATGTGGAGGTTCAGATGGATTTTCAGGGATTTCTGCCAATCCTACCTTAGGATACCTTTCAGATATGATGGTGACCTTGGGAGGTTCAGTAATCTTATCTGAGTTTCCGGAGCTTTGTGGAGTGGAGCAAGAGTTGAGTGATCGTTGCATTGACGAACCTACAGCTGAGAAGTTTATCCACTTAATGCGAACTTATAATGCGAAAGCAGAGGCTGATGGTTCAGGTTTTTACATGAATCCATCGCCAGGAAATATACGGGATGGTTTGATTACTGATGCGATTAAATCAGCAGGAGCGGCTAAAAAGGGTGGAACATCCCCAGTTGCTGCGGTTGTGGATTATCCAGAGTTGGCAAATCAACCCGGGTTGAATTTACTCTGTACCCCAGGAAATGACGTAGAGAGCACCACGGCGGAGGTTGCTGCCGGTGCAAATATAGTTTTGTTCACAACAGGATTAGGAACGCCGACTGGTAATCCAATCAGTCCGGTAATCAAAGTGGCCTCGAATACCAAGGTGTTCAATAAAATGAATGATGCCATCGATTTAAATTGCGGGACCATCATTGACGGCGAAGAAAGTATTGCTGAGGCGGCACATCGGATTTTAGAATACGTCATAGCGGTAGCAAGTGGCGAGGTTACTGCCAAAGCGGTGAAGCTTGGGCAGGATGATTTTATTCCTTGGAGACGTGGGGTTTCACTTTAAATTGTAATAATTAAAATACTATAATACAATAAAATATGTCTAGGTTAAAAGATAAGGTAGCCATTGTGACCGGAGGGGGGAGCGGAATTGGACGAGCGATTTCAACCTTGTTTGCCAAGGAGGGAGCGACAGTTCATATTTTGGATTTGAATCCTACAGGTGCAGAAGATACGAAGGCTGATATTGAGTCTCAAGGCGGTAAATGTGAGATCCATACCTGCAATGTGAGTCAGCAAGCTGAGGTTCTGGAAATAGTCAAGCAGATTGGCAGAATTGATGTCTTGGTGAATAATGCTGGTATTGCCCATGTAGGGAACCTTGAGAACTGTTCTTCGGACGATTTTGATAGAATATACCAAGTGAATGTAAAAGGCGCTTATAACGCTTTATTTGCGGTCGTTCCGGTTATGAAAGCAACTGGTGGTGGTGCCATCTTAAATTTAGCTTCCATAGCGACATTGGTTGGTATTCCAGATCGTTTTGCTTATTCGATGAGTAAAGGGGCAATTTACGCTATGAGTTTGTCGGTAGCCAAAGATTATTTGAAAGATAATATTCGTTCGAATTCAATTTCACCAGCGCGAGTTCATACACCGTTTGTGGATGGGTTTATTGCGAAGAACTATCCGGGTCAAGAGGCGGAAATGTTTGAGAAATTATCGCAAACCCAACCGATTGGTCGTATGGCGCAGCCAGAGGAAATTGCAAAATTGGCTTTATTCCTTTGTTCAGATGATGCTAGCTTTATCACTGGTAATGACTATGCTATCGATGGAGGATTTGTTAAATTGAATAATTAGATCTTAAACCAATTTATTGGAGTTGATTAGACCGACAAGTATTTATTCAGCTTACAATTAATGATTGGCTTAATATATTTTTTTACAGGATAGAGGTTTAGGTTTAAGACTTTAGGGGCCTACATCGCATATCGAAATACTTTTTACATATGAAATTAATTAGATACGGAGATTCAGGAAGAGAGAAAATCGGAGTTCATATTGATGGTAAGAACTATGATGTTTCAGCATTTGGCGGAGATTATAATGAGGAGTTTTTCACGGATAATGGTTTGGAGCGATTAGAGGAGTTTGTAAAGGCGAACCATGGTAAGTTGATTGAGATTCCAGCGGATAGCCGAATTGGAGCTCCATTCGCAAGACCTTCAAAAATTGTTTGTATTGGATTAAACTATTTGGATCATGCCAATGAAACAGGAGCAAAGATTCCAGAAGAACCAATAATCTTTATGAAGTCTACAACCGCCTTGGTTGGACCTAACGATCAGGTAATGATTCCTAGGAATTCTGTGAAGACTGATTGGGAAGTGGAGTTCTGTATAGTAATCGGTAAGAAAGCATCTTATGTAGATGAGTCTGAAGCATTGGATTACGTTTGTGGCTATGTTTTGCATAATGATGTTTCGGAGCGTGAGTTCCAAATAGAGCGTGGTGGCACATGGGATAAAGGGAAGGGTTGTGATACGTTTGCTCCAATGGGTCCTTATATGACAACCTCAGATGAAATTCCTGATATCAATAATGTGAAATTATGGTTGAAGGTGAATGGAAAAATTTACCAAGATGGTAATACTTCAAACCTGATCTTCAATGTTCCATTTGTGGTTTCCTATGTTTCACAATTCATGACTTTGTTGCCTGGGGATGTTATTTCCACTGGAACACCAGCAGGAGTTGGTTTAGGGTTCAATCCACCGATTTATTTGCAACCCGGAGATGTTATTGAGTTAGGTGCGGATCACTTAGGTGAACAACGTCAGGAAGTTATTGCATTTCAAAAATCATAATCCATTGTTATGAGAATAGATACTCATCAGCATTTTTGGCTTTATCATCCTGAGAAGGATGCTTGGATTACCGATGAAATGTCGGCGATCCAACGTAATTTTTTGCCCAATGATATCTCTGGAACCCTGAAGGAATTAGGTTTCGATGGGGTCGTAGCTGTGCAAGCGGATCAATCGCATCGAGAAACAGAGTTTCTATTGGAACTTGCTCAGGTGTATAAACTGATTAAGGGGATAGTTGGCTGGGTTGATTTGCGTTCAGAAAGGGTTGAGGAGTATCTTGAAAATTTCTCGAAACATGAGCTTATCAAAGGGTTCAGACATGTTGTTGAAGGGGAGGATGATCCGGATTTTCTGAATAGGGATGAGTTCTTGCGGGGAATGGCAGCTCTAACGAAATATGGTTATACCTATGATTTGTTGCTTCGACCAAGGCATTATCAGAGTTCCTTGGCTTGTGTGGCAGCAAATCCGAATCAGGCTTTTGTGCTGGACCATATCGCTAAACCGCCAATTAAGTCTCAGGAATTTAGTGATTGGGCTAAATATATCGAGGACTTGGCAGCTTTTCCGAACGTACATTGTAAGATTTCCGGACTTGGGACGGAGGCGGATTGGAAGAACTGGAAGCTGGATCATTTCACAGAGTATCTAGAACATGTGATAAGATGTTTTGGAAAGGATAGATTGATGTTTGGTTCGGATTGGCCGGTTTGCTTATTGGCCGGAAGTTATGAGGATGCCTTGCGTATTGTTGAGCATCGTTTGGGAGATTTCAGTGAATCAGAACTGAAAGGTTTTTGGGGTGATAATGCAGTGAAATTCTATAGTTTAAAATAGTTTATATGAACTTAAATTTAAAAGGTAAAGTAGTATTGGTTACAGGCGGTGCTAAGGGAATTGGAAAAGGTATCGTCGAGATGTTGGCTGAGGAAGGTGCTATTCCGGTAATCATCGGCCGGAAGGAAAAAGATAATGCTTTAGTGGTAGCAGAGTTGGCGGAGAAAGGGTTTCAATCCCTGGGAGTAGTGGCCGAATTGACGAATCCTGAAGACTGTAAAATCGCAGTTGAACAAGTTGTTTCTCAATTAGGCAGGATAGATGCTCTGGTAAACAATGCCGGACTGAATGATGGAGTTAGCTTGGAAGATGGGGATTATGATTCATTCGTAAAATCTTTGCATAATAGCTTGGTGCATTATTATTTGATGGCCCATTATTGCTTGCCTGAACTAAAGAAAAATAAAGGAACGATTTTGAATATTACTTCCAAGACTGCCGAAACAGGGCAGGGCGGAACGTCAGGGTATGCGGCTTCAAATGGCGGTAGGAATGCTCTAACTCGGGAGTGGGCAGTGGAATTATTGCCTTATTCCATCCGAGTAAATGCTATTGTTGTTGCTGAAAGCATGACTCCACAGTATGAAAATTGGATTAAAACCATTCCAAATCCAGAGGAAACCTTAAAGAAAATAACGAGTAGAATTCCATTGGAAAATAGGATGACCAGTGTTGAAGAAATTGCGAATATGGCAGTATTCTTAATTTCAGATCGATCGAGTCATACCACGGGTCAACTTATTCATGTGGACGGGGGCTATGTTCACTTGGATCGAGCCTTGATTAATGATTAAAATTCATTTACTACCTTTTGTAAACGACCAGGAGCTGCTTTGAGTAAAATGCAGCTCTTTTTATTTCCTCTCCACTCAATTGGAACCCTCTCGACATTAATGTTATTAGGGAAGTGGAAATATAGAGATGATTTTGGGATTTTGATTTTTTAAAATGTTACAAAAACGAACTATTTCTCAAAAATGTTGTTTTATTTAAAATAACCTAAGATTTCTTATTCTTTTTCCCTTCGAAATACTGATAATTTATTGTTTAATGATTAAAAAATATTGGAATTTATTTTGATATTAAACGTTTAAGCATTAACATTGTGTAATTATAAACTTAAAAGTATCACAGCTTTATTAAAGAAATCATTTGCCACAATGATTTGATTTTTGCCTAATTGCTTAAACGTTTAAAGCATGATAAAGCATTCCTTCTAACCGGGAAAATAAGCTTGCTCTTTCAAGTTGAAGATTGATTCCGATTAAACATGTGAATAATCAACTAATACATAAATCATGAAAATAAAATTATTATTAGCTTCCTTATTACTCAGTGGTATGACCTATGCCCAGCAAAAGCCTCAATTTAATGGGATTGATATGAATATGGGAACTTTGTCAAAGCTTTCAAATGCGAAGACCAGATCGATCAGTCCGGAGAATTTTACGGGTGAAAAAGGGAAAGGGGGCATGGCTGATCCAGCGAAGCAGGCTGGGCAGAAGAATGTTGCAAATGCGTCCCATGCATCCAGAGAATTGGGTGTTGGCTGGAAAGTGAATCCTTATATAACCATTCAACCTGGAGAAACCTTTACCATGGCTGAAATCAATGAGTCAGGGGTAATTCAGCATATGTGGATGACGCCAACAGGTAATTGGAATCATACTATTTTTAGAATTTATTGGGATGGAGAGTCAAATCCATCTGTAGAATCCCCTGTGGGTCCATTTTTTGGAATGGCTTGGCATCGTTTTGCACCATTGAATAGTTTGGCCATCACCGTGAATCCAGGTAGTGCGTTTAATTCTTACTGGAAAATGCCATTCAGGAAGAGTTGCAAGATCACGATGGAGAATATTTCCGGTGAGCCCATGAACCTTTATTACCAAATCGATTATACAGTTACAGAGGTGCCTGAGGATGAGGCCTATTTTCATGCTCAATATCGTCGTTCAAACCCTACCCAAGGGTCATTGCATACCATCATTGATGGAATAAAAGGCAAAGGACAATATGTAGGAACCTATTTAGCAGTAGGCGTGAATAATATCGGTTGGTGGGGAGAAGGTGAAATCAAGTTCTTTATGGATGGCGACAAAGATTATGCAACCATCGTAGGAACCGGGTTGGAGGATTATTTCTGTGGTTCATACAATTTTGAAAATAAAGCGACTCGACAATATCAAGAATATTCGACGCCATATGCAGGACTTCATCAAGTTATACGTCCTGATGGTGTTTATGAGTCTCAGCAAAGGTTTGGGATGTACCGTTGGCATATTTTGGATCCAGTGAGATTCGATGGTGATTTAAAGGTTACCATTCAGGATTTGGGCTGGCGATCAGAAGGTCGGTACCTTCCTCAGAAATCAGATATGATCTCTGTAGCGTACTGGTATCAGGCAGAGCCGCATGGTAAGTTCCCGAATCTTCCTTCCAAAAATGATTTAGAAGTAAACTAATATCTATGAAAAAAACATTGGTATATGCGTTAATGGGGGCATCAGCAGTCATGATGGCCAGCTCCTGTCAACAAAATAAGAAAAGTGATTCATCAACCGAGAAAACAGTGAATACAACATATAAAGCAGGTCAATTCGGATATGATCTACAGTTTTTACAAAAATACGATAGCGTATTGATTTTGAGTAATGAGAGTGGTTTAGGTCAGATTTTGGTTTCCCCGAAATATCAAGGTAAAGTATTCACTTCCACAGCTGATGGACCAGATGGAAAAAGCTTTGGTTGGGTGAATTATAAAGCATTCTCAGCTCCTGTTGATCCGCACATGAATGCCTATGGTGGTGAAGATCGCTTATGGTTAGGGCCAGAAGGTGGTCCATTTTCATTGTACTTCGAAAAAGGCAATGAAATGGTTTATGACCATTGGAAAACACCTAGCGCTATCGATACGGAAGCATGGACCTTGCTGTCATCAAATGGCAACTCGGCTAGCATGGAAAAAACTGCGGAGTTAAAGAATTATGCGGGAACCGTATTAACGATGAAATTAAATCGTGAGGTCAAGATGCTTAGTAATTCCCAAATCGAATCAGATTTAGGAATCCAATTGAATGATCAGATCAAATCTGTAGGCTTTAGTACGTTGAATGGAATTACCAACACGGGTAAGGAAGCTTGGACGAAACAAACAGGTGCTCCATGTCTATGGAGTTTAGATATGTTTATGCCATCGGACAGCACGGTTATTTTGGTGCCGTATCAAGAAGCAGCGAAGGGGAAAGTGGCAACAACGGATTATTTCGGAGAAATCGATAAAGATCGAATCAGCTATAAGGATGGTGTATTGTACTTCAAGGCCGATGGTAAGTCTCGTGGTAAACTTGGGCTTTCGCCAGCACGTGCTAAAACCATTGCTGGGAGCTATGATTTAGAACATGGTGTATTAACGGTGACGAAGTTTTCTGTTGATTCCAGTAAAACCTATTTGAATCAAGAATGGACAACTGAAAAAGATCCCTTCCTAGGCGATGCGGTGAATGCTTATAACGACGGACCATTGGAAGATGGAGGTCAGATGGGGCCATTTTATGAAATAGAAAGTGTTTCACCGGCTGCATTCTTAAAGCCTTCGGAAAAGTTGGAACACACGCATAATGTTTATCATTTTATTGGAGATAAAGAGCAAATAGCTAGTTTGTTAAAAACGTTATTTAATATAACTGTTCAAGATATTCAATCTGCATTTTAAAGCACTACAACATGAATAAATATCCAAAAATTGGGATTAGACCAATAATCGATGGCCGTTGGGGTGGTATCCGAGAATCCTTGGAAGACACCACCATGAATATGGCAAAAGCTGTTGCGAAATTATATGAGTCTGAATTGAAATATCCAGATGGGAGTCCTGTACAATGTGTAATTGCAGATAGTTGCATTGGCGGAGTGAAAGAAGCAGCAGATTGCCAAGAGAAGTTTGATTTGGAGCAGGTGGGCGTTTCACTTTCTGTGACTCCATGCTGGTGTTATGGTTCTGAGACCATGGATATGGATCCTATTCGTCCTAAAGCGATTTGGGGTTTTAATGGAACAGAAAGACCTGGTGCAGTCTATTTGGCTGCTACAGTAGCTGCGCATAACCAAAAAGGATTACCTGTATTTAGCATTTATGGACATGATGTTCAGGACATGGGCGATACGAAAGTTCCAAATGATGTTCGGGAGAAGTTGTTATCCTTTGCTAAGTCAGGTTTAGCGGTTTCAATTTTACGCGGTAAGAGCTATTTGGCAATCGGATCGGTTTCTATGGGTATCGTGGGATCTATCGTCAATGCGGAATTTTTCCAGGAATATCTAGGAATGCGCAATGAATATGTGGATTCTTCGGAAGTGTTGAGGCGTATTCAATTGGGTATTTACGATGAAGAGGAATTCCAGAAAGCACTGGCATGGACCAAGAAACATTGTAAAGAAGGTGCTGATTTTAATCAGAAACATAAAGTAAAAAATCGGAAGGAAAAGGATGAGGATTGGGAATTTGTTGTAAAAATGACCTTGATCATCCGTGATTTGATGATTGGAAATTCGAAGTTAAAGGAAATGGGACATGCTGAAGAGGCCATGGGTCACCATGCTTTTATTTCGGGATTTCAGGGGCAAAGACAATGGACCGACTTTTTGCCTAACGGCGATTTCTCTGAAGCAATTCTAAATTCATCCTTTGATTGGAATGGAAATAGGGCCCCATACATGGTTGCTACGGAAAATGACTCCTTGAATGGTGTTTCTATGGCATTCAATTATCTTTTAACCAATACAGCGCAAATATTTGCGGACGTGAGAACCTACTGGTCGCCGGATGCTGTTAAAAGAGTAAGCGGATGGAAACCTACCGGAGCTGCCAAAGATGGCTTTATCCACTTGATAAATTCAGGTTCGGCAACACTTGATGGAACCGGACAACAAACAGCAAATGGAAACCCAGTCATGAAACCCTATTGGGAAATCTCAGACAAGGAAGCTAAAGCATGTTTAAAAGCAACGACTTGGTATCCTGCTAACCGGGATTATTTCAGGGGTGGTGGTTATTCCTCCAACTTTTTAAGTAAAGGTGGAATGCCGGTAACGATGTGTAGAATAAATTTGATTAAAGGTTTAGGTCCGACCATACAAATTGCTGAAGGATATACAATTGATATTCCTGAAAAAGTGCATAAAGTACTCGATGAGCGTACGGATAAAACATGGCCAACCACTTGGTTTGTGCCTGAATTGACTGGAGAAGGAGCCTTTACGGATGTGTATTCTGTAATGGCAAATTGGGGTTCAAATCACGGAGCCATTAGTTATGGCCATATCGGCCATGACCTGATTACCATGGCAGCGATGTTAAGAATTCCAGTATGTATGCACAATGTATCAGCTAACCGATTGTTTAGACCTGCTACATGGGCAGCATTCGGCATGAATCAAGAAGGAGCGGATTATAGAGCTTGTGAGGTATTTGGACCACTTTATAAATAAAAGACATGAGCAATCAGAAGAAATCTTTGTTTAGAGATGATGAAGGGAACTACCTATTGGTTCCATTCTTATTTATCTGTAGTTTATTCCTGCTTTGGGGTTTTGCCCACGGATTTTTGGACGTATTAGACAAGCATTTTCAAGATTTGTTGCATGTATCCAAAGCACAATCAGGATTTGTACAATTCTCGCTCTATATCGGTTATTTGGCGATGGCTATTCCGGCAGGGTTATTTATCAAGAAGTTCGGCTATCAGAAAGGAATTATTTTCGGATTGACGTTGTTTGCCATTGGCGCATTTATGTTCTATCCAGCAGCTAAATTAGCCGCATTTATTCCATTCTTGACTGCTTTATTCGTTATTGCCTGCGGACTTGCCTTCCTGGAAACTGCTGCCAATCCATATTCGATCGTATTAGGATCCAAGGATGGAGCTGCTCGAAGAATTAACATATCGCAATCTTTCAATGGATTGGGCTGGATATTAGGCCCGCTGATTGGGGGATTGATGATATTCGGAACAGAGTCTGAAGGAGAACATGATAAGTTTGATTCCTTAGTTCAACCCTATATTGGGATCGGTTGTGTGGTAGTTGTGGTGGCGATTATATTCCTCATTATCAAACTTCCGGAGATTAAGGAGAAAAAAGAGGCTGGTGAGTATGAAGAGAATCCGCCAATGCGGAATCTATTGAAGCACCCGGTGTTTATTTTTGCTGTTATAGCTCAATTTTTATATGTAGCTGCTCAAACAGGCACCAATTCATTTTTTATCAATTATGTGATTGATGCTATTCATGATTTAAAAACTCCGATTTCAAATATTATGAGTCATTTAGGGGCATTTGGAGAATTCTTTATGCCTAAGAATGATGAACAAGCCGCTTCCTTAATTTTAGCGATTGGTGGTATGGGAGCATTCTGGATAGGGCGTCTTACAGGATCCTATCTCATGAAGTTTATTGCACCACATCGTCTGTTAGGATTTTATGCGGTGATGAATGTTATCCTGAATATCCTCGTATTCCTGAATTTAGGCTGGGTTTCAGTTTTTGCTCTGTTTTTGACCTATTTCTTTATGTCAATCATGTTCCCAACGATCTTTGCATTAGGTATAAACAATTTAGGAACATTAACCAAAAAAGGATCTTCCTTTTTGGTAATGGCAGTTGCCGGAGGTGCATTTTGTCCACCATTAATGGGCTTGATCGCAGATCATAGTTCTATGGCGACAGGCTTTATTATTCCTGTGTTATGTTATGTGGTGATTGCCATTTTTGCTATTTGGGGCGTGGGAAAAGTAGAAGGTAAGTTGGATATGTCAAATCCGACGCATTAAAATTGATCGAATGAAACAATCATATGTTATTGGAGTTGATTTTGGAACCGACTCAGCCAGAGCTTTATTGGTTGATGCTTCGAATGGAGAAGTAATTGGTTCTGCAGTTTCAAATTTCAAAAGATGGAAGGAGGGATTGTACTGCGATCCAAAACGCAGTCAATTCAGACAACATCCTTTAGACTATATTGAAAGTTTGGAGGCCTGTGTGCAAGGCTGTTTAGCCAATGTGGATGCCTCCGTAAAAGAGAATGTTGTTGCCATTTCCATAGATGCAACTGGTTCTACACCTGTTGCGATTGATGAAAATGGACAGCCGTTAGCTTTATCCGAACGGTTTTCTGAAAACCCCAATGCGATGTTCTTCCTGTGGAAAGATCATAGCTCGATTAAAGAGGTTGAGGAAATCAATCAAAAAGCCGAAGATTTTGATGTGAATTACCTCAGTTATTGTGGGGGAGCATATTCATCAGAATGGTTTTGGTCAAAACTGTTGCACTTAGTAAGAACAGATCAAGAGGTTTTCCAAGAAACCTATTCATGGTTAGAACAAAGTGATTGGTTGCCCTATCTGTTGACAGGTCAACAGGACGCTAATTTAATTCAACGGAATGTTTGTGCAGCAGGGCATAAAGCTCTCTGGGCAAAAGAATTGGGTGGCTATCCACCGCTTGAGTTTTTTAATCATTTAGATCCTCAATTGGAACGGATTTATCATTCCATTGGCAAAGAGGTTTACACGGCCGATGAGGTCGTTGGCACCCTTTCTCAGGAATGGGCTGATAAATTTGGACTTAATGAAGAGGTATTGATTTGTGTGGGTGCCATTGATGCGCATGTTGGAGCAATCGGAGCTCAAATAAAACCGGGGTATATGTGCAAGGTTATGGGGACATCGACTTGCGATATGATGGTTATTGAAAAAGAAGAATTACAGGATCGATTGGTTCGTGGAATCTGTGGACAGGTTCAAGGATCTATCGTTCCACAATATATCGGGTTAGAAGCAGGTCAGTCTGCTTTCGGCGATGTATATAATTGGTTAAAGAACTTGCTGTTGTGGCCGGTTAGGAATAATTTGAAGGAGGATGCATCTATGGGTAGTCAGGCGATTTCCGATTTACATGAAAAGCTTGAGCAATCTTTACTTTCCGATCTTTCCGAATTGGCTAAACAACAGCCGATTACCGAAGACTCAGAGCTCGCCTTGGACTGGTTTAACGGGCGCAGAACCCCCAATGTTAATCCGACCTTGACAGCAGCACTATTCAATCTTGATTTAGCTACAGGTCCTGTCAGCCTATTTCAGGCATTGGTGGAAGCCACCTGTTTTGGCTCTCGCGCAATTGTTGAACATGTGGAAACCCAAGGGGTCGAAATCAAAGGAGTTATTGGAATCGGAGGGATTGCAAAAAAATCGGATTATGTGATGCAAACCTTGGCAGATGTGCTCCAGAGACCAATAAAAGTACATAGCTCGGATGAAACTTGTGCCATGGGCGCTTGTATGTTGGCCGCAACTGCTGCCGGCATATATCCAACTTTATCTGATGCCATGGATGAAATGGGTTCAGGATTCGAAAAAAAATATGTTCCTAATCCAGAGAATAAAGAATTGTATGACAAGCGTTATCAGAAATACCTCTATTTCGGAACCGTAATAAATAATGATTAAGCTATAAGAATGAAGTTTCATAGTTTTCATATCTTAATTATGCTATTGTGTTGGATTAATCCTTTCGGGATATCAAAAAGCACTGCCAATGATATTCCAAAAGCATTAATGCCTTATATAGCGAATTTAGAATATGCACAAATTGAAGGGAAGAACCCTGAAATTTATTTCAAGAAAATTAATAAGTCAACCTATCGGGTTGAGTTAGATTGGACGATTACCAATGATACCAGTTTCAAGAGGTTATATGTGTCCATCAAGCCTAATTTTGTACCTAGCTTTCAATGGGCTCCACATTTAACGCCTACTGACAACCATATTATTGCGCAACATGTATTTCGTTCGGCAGCAATGATTGTCCATGATGCCAAGAAATCCTTGACCATTGTTCCAGATGTGACTTTATTGGAGGAAAAACCTTTTGTGCCCTGGTTCATTGACTTGAATGCAAAAGATAACCTATTGACCTTAGGGCAGTCAGATTCCAAGATTACGGACCATATTCTTTATGAACAAGCCGATATAACCAACTTTAAAAAGGGAAGCTATAAGCTTGCTTTCTATGTTTTACTATCATCCAAAGCTCGCCAAATTGAAAATCCATTTGCTGTATTGAATCAATTTATGTGGAAGCAATGGGGAGAAGAACTTTATAAAAAAGGCGAACCTTTCCCTGAGAATAATCTGGATCCCTATGTGGACTACACCTACAATTGGGCATTTAATCATTGGCGGGATGCGGTATGGCAAGAGTTTGATTTAAAGGGTAAAAGGGTTGGTGCTCCCACCTTTATTGTCAATGTGACTCAAAGCCCAAACTATAAAGCTGAAGTCAATGAGCGTGAATTCAGGTCTATCTGGAACCAAGCATGGTTTAATTCATTGCGCTCAGCATCTGGATTATTCCGCTATGCCAGAAGGAAGCAGGTTGACTCCTTATTGAACTACGCTAATTTAACAAAAGAACTTGCGCTCTCTTTTCCTCAGAAAAATGGATTCTTTCCAGGACTGATAGCGACTGAAATGAAAGAGCAAGTAATCGATGGCAAGAAATACTGGCGTTCTGCAGGTTGGGATACCTATTATTTTGGAAATTCCAATCGGAATCCATTTACCTGGAATGCCAAGGAGTCCCCATATCATGTGTTGGATATGAGCTATACGGCCTTGTTAATGTTGCAATGGTACAGTGAACTGGAACAGGATAAAAGGCTTTTGGACTATGCAACCAACTATGCAGATGCATTGGTAAGTATCCAAAGACCGGATGGTTATTTTCCTGCTTGGTTGAGTTTGGAGGTTCAAAAAGATATGGAAATATTGAGTCGATCGCCAGAATCCGCCATGTCCGTCACTTTCTTGCTGAAACTTTATCAGATTAATAAAAACGAAAAGTATAAAACGGCTGCATTGAAAGCTATGGCGGTTATTGAAAAGGAAATAGTTCCTGTAGGTCGCTGGGAAGACTTTGAGACTTATTGGTCTTGTAGTCGTTTTGGTCATGATAAATTGGTAGACCAAAAGCTTCAACGCAATAATATGTACAAACAGAATACCTTAAGTATGTATTATACAGCACAAGCGGCATTGGAAGCTTATAAAATAACAGGCCAGAAAGGTTATTTAAAAACTGGCAAAAGGGTGCTTGATGAATTGCTGATGTGGCAAGCAGTTTGGCAGCCTTCATTTATCTATATCCATGCATTTGGAGGTTTTGGCGTGATGAATGCCGATGCGGAATGGAATGATTCCCGTCAGAGTCTTTTCGCTGAACTCATTATGGAGTATGGAAAGTTGTTGAAAAGAAAAGATTATATGCAGCGTGGAATTGCTGCATTGAAAGCATCCTTTGTGATGATGTATGCACCGGAGAATAAAGAAACGATGGCGCAATGGCAACAACGCTGGCCATTCTTAGGTTCTCAGGATTACGGTTTTATGATGGAGAATTACGGACATGATGGGCATACGGATTCTAACGGAATAGGTATTGGAGAGTTTACTATCTATGATTGGGGCAATGGTGCTGCTGCAGAAGCCGTCAACAGAATTATTGACCACTGGGGTGAAAAGGTCCTTGCAGAATGGTAGCGCAAGGCTAATTATGAATTATTAATAATATATTTACAAAATGGTAAAAAAGGTTTCATTAAAAGATATTGCACAGAAAATTGGGGTTTCTACAGCATTAGTATCTTACGTATTAAGTGGTAATGAAGAAAAGGGTAGAGTAGGAAAGGCAACTGCTGAAAAAATACGTCAAGCAGCCAAAGAACTTAACTATCAACCAAATCATATTGCTAAAAGTTTAAAAACAGGAAAAACCAATACAGTGGGGCTTATCGTGGCTGATATCTCCAACCCCTTCTTTGCATCTATTGCTCGTGGGGTGGAAGATGAAACAAGTCATTATGGTCTTACAACCATTATCGGAAGTTCGGATGAAAGCACAGAGAAATTAAAAAACCTGGTTGATGTTTTTATTAAGAGACAAGTGGATGGCTTTATTATCTCACCACCAGATAACTCTGAAGAAACCATTGAGTATATCATATCCCTCGGAATTCCAATTTGTTTGATCGATAGACATTTTGATCATGTTAATTCTAGTTATGTGGTAACAGATAACAAGAGCTCCATGACGAAAGCTGTTAGTCATTTATTGGACCTAGGTTATAAAAACCTAGCCTTTGTAGCCTACAATAGTAGTTTGCAACATATGAAAGATCGTGAGCAAGGCTTTCTGGATGCTAGCTCCAAAGTGAATTCAAAGGTTTATAAGATTAATTTCAGTAAGCAGCAGTTGGAATTGAATGGGGCACTTGATGAAATATTGAATACACAAAAAGCTGATGCCATAGTTTTTGCAACTAATACTTTGTCAGTGGATGGTTTAAAATATCTAACACAAAAAGGAATCCAGATACCAAAAGACCTCAATGTGATGTGTTTTGACTTTAGTGAGGTTTATGATTTCTTCTATCACCCAATTATTCATGTAAAACAACCAATTGAGCAGTTAGCGAAAGAAAGTGTGATTGCATTGACCCAGCAAATCAAGGATAATACCATTCATAAAAAGGTATTAAACTCAGAATTGATGGCTAAGAGCCGGGAATAAGAATTACTATTGAAAAAGTTTAACAACCGTTAAGCCTAGCCAAACGGCTAAGAGTCCTAGGATGATGCTTAGCCCAATGTATATTAGGGCTTGGCTGACTTGTTGATTTTGAATTAAATTGATGTTTTCAATCGCAAATGCAGAAAAGGTGGTATATCCACCGCAGAAGCCAGTAACCAACAATAATTTCCATTCATTGCCGGAAATCTGATTTTTACTGAAATAACCAACCAATATTCCAATTAATAGGCATCCCAAAAGGTTTACGACCAAGGTGCCCATTGGAATTTGACTTGGGAAATTTTTACTGATGAATTGTCCGGAGATGTACCTTAAAATACTGCCAGTAGCTCCACCAAGTCCTATTAATACTGCCTCTTTTACCATTTAGAATTTGAATTTTCGATTGAACTGTAGGTCGAATTTAATAATTTCCATTCCAAGATACTAATCCAGTTATGATACAAACCCTTGTTAATTAAATAGGAATAATTCTTTACGGAAAATATTTTTCAAAATTATCGGATATTATTATAAAATATACCTCACGATTGAAAAAATATGATATTTTTGTTATAACTAAATTATGAAGACCAACTCCCAATCTCCACTAACCAGTAGAAAGGGAACAAAATTAGGATTGTATGGAAGCTTTAAAAACTATGGAGGCAAGATTTCCAATTGAATTTACTGTGCCCGCTTTTGGCGCTGGTTCATTTTATATTCAAGAAGACTTCAGAGAGGATTTCTATAGCCACTATCACAGACATAAGGAAATTCAAATCTCTTATATTTTGAAAGGGAGAGGTTCTGTGGTAATTGGAAACTTGATTCAGCCATTTTTTGAAAATGAAATCTATATTTTAAAGGCGAATGATCCGCACATCTTTATCAAGGAAGGTGCCGATCAAGATCAAATCCATGTTGTCCATATCTTTGTGGCCTTTGATAAGATGCAATCATTTTTCAATATGCAGGAGTTGCATCGGATTCGCGATATCTTCAATTCCCTAGATTCCAGTAAAAAACTACTTCAGAGATACAGCTTACCAGTTCGATCTATCTTTCAGTCGCTTCTCCGAGAAGACGGTTTGCCGAAACTAATGCGGGTTCTTGAAATATTCGATTATCTGATTGCTAACGAAAAAGAGATGATTTCCTTGTACTCTGGATTGCCTGAGTCTAATTTCAATGATAAAGTAGGGGTTAGGATCAATGAGGTGCTTCGCTATTCATTGGAAAACTATAATAAAGAAATCAGTATCGATGCGGTGGCTAAATTAATACATATGACGCCGTCTGCCTTCTGTAAATACTTTAAAAAGCATACCATGAAGACCTATGTGACCTTTTTAAATGAAATCAGAATTGAAAAAGCATGTCAGTTGTTAATTAACAAGTCAACCGAAAATATTTCCGAAGTAGCGTATCAATGTGGATTCAATACCGTGGTACACTTCAATAGAGTCTTTAAACATATCTTGCATAGTTCACCCTCAGAATTTATTCATCGACATGCCGTCAATCTGGCAAACTAATTAGAAAAAGTCCCATCAACATACCAAGTTTTTGCTTAAAATCTAAAAGATAACAATCTTTTTAGAAGGAAATTCTTATGGCTTTATTAATTTAATTATTGAAATATTTGGTTTTTGGCTCAAAATTTGTTATATTACTAGCAAACAATAAAAGAAAGGTAATATAATATGATTAAAAAAGAAAGAAAGAACAAAGAACAACTAATCCAAAACCCATTTTCATTTTACGTAACAAATGTCGGGTTTATCGGAAACCAACCAAGCCCACAAGATAGAAGAGTTAACAAGAAAAGTTAACCCTTCTAAAAAAACAAAACAAATTAATTTAGACGTGCTTTTTGAGAAAAAAGCATTTTGTGTTATATAAGGGTTCATCCCTCCAAAATACCCTTCATTCTCCAAGAAAATCTTATTTAAAATGAAAAACTGGCTGTTCTTTTAGGATTGTCGAGTTTCGTGCTTTTCTTTTTATCGCTGACCTTGATATGCATGATATTGGATTGTGATTTAAAATCTTTGTACAAGAGCTGATTTACAATATCCAATTTACTGACAGCCGAAATATCTTTTAACTCCAAATAGCACCATGCTACATCCTCTTCAATCTCGTAACCGACGTATTGAAGGTTATAGGCTTTATTATTGACATTGATTTTTAGGTTTTGACGAATGTATTTAGAAATGGCAGAATCTGCCTGGGCTTTGTTTTTCGGATGAATGACATCAATATGTTGACCTAATTGATTTTTCAATGCCATTTCGAGATCATCATAAAAAAGTCTGCATGAAACTTCAATCCTTTTTTTATTAGGGTTGAAATCAATGGAAGTAATACTCACATAAAATGGGTGTGCATAGGCAATTAAGGCAATTCCTAACCCCAATAACACCAATCCCAAACGTATTTTTTTCAATTTCATCTTGCAGAGTTTTGCAACAATTATGTGTAAAACTGTATAAATTTAGCAATTCCGTTTGTGTATGTTAAAATAATATTAATTTTGATATGTAATTATTACAAGACCTAATTAATGAGCGATTTTTCTATCTATTTTCAGCTTGGTTGGCAGCATATTTTAGACCTGACGGGTTATGACCATATACTTTTTGTATTGGTCCTGTGTTGTAGTTATACCCTAAAAGATTGGAAGAAAATATTATGGTTGGTGACTGCCTTTACGGTAGGACATTCCATAACCCTAGCCTTAGCCGCTTTTAAAATAGTTCGTGTGGATACAGCTTGGGTGGAATTTCTCATCCCGGTTACTATCCTCGCAACGGCTTTCTATAATCTGCCGAAACGTAGAAAACAGCGTAATGCCTATGTCTTATATGCCATGACCCTATTCTTTGGATTGATTCACGGTCTTGGTTTTTCAAATTATTTACAGTCCTTATTAGGTCAGGAAGCCAATATCGTTATCCCTTTGCTCTCTTTTAATATAGGTCTAGAGTTTGGGCAACTAATTATTGTCTTTTTTGTTATTCTGTTATCTGAATTGATGTTAAAGATTTTTGCAGTCAGCAATCGTGATTGGAGTTTCTTCTTATCATCAGCAGTAATTGGAATTTCCTTTATTATGGCTCTTGAACGTATACCCTTATGAAAATAAATCATAATCTATTTAAATCCATATGCTTGGCTCTATTGGGCTCAGCTAGTTGGTTATCCACACATGCGCAAATGCAGCATAACCCTGGGTCTAACCATGGTAATAAATTCGAGCAACTTGGAAACCTGCTCACCGATCCTAATATCTTTCGTACTGCTTCGGGAGCCCCGGGTTCCATGTATTGGCAACAAAAAGCGGATTACCTGATTGATGTAGAAGTGGATGATGCGAACCAGGTATTAAAAGGCTCTGAAACCATTACCTATACCAATAATTCGCCTGATCCATTAACCTATCTATGGTTACAGTTGGATGAGAATGAACATGCAGACGATGCTGAAAATAAGCGTTTTGAGCAAAGTAGTCTACGTGAGAAAATGTCCATCGATCAACTAAAATCATTGGTTCCGGAGAATAAAGGCTTTGGGGTGAATATTCATAAAGTAACTGATGGTGCCAATAAGCCATTAAAATATACGATCAATTACACGATGATGCGAATTGATCTCCCTGTTCCATTGAAACCAGGAGCAAAGTTTGTCCTTAAAATTGATTGGGATTATAAAATCTCTGACCGTATGGTTGAAGGTGGTCGTGGTGGCTATGAGCATTTCGCTAAAGATGATAATTATCTGTATACCATTGCACAATGGTTCCCGAGAATGGCTGTTTATTCAGACTTTCAAGGTTGGCAGAATAAACAATTTACCGGAAGGGGAGAGTTTGCTCTAGTCTTCGGCGATTATAAAGTAAATATCACCGTCCCTGCTGATCATGTCGTAGGTGCTACTGGTGAATGTCTAAATTATAGCCAAGTCTTGTCATCTACCCAACTAGCACGTTGGAAACAAGCCCAACAAACTAAAGAACCAGTTGAAATTGTGACTTTAGAAGATGCAAATAAAGCTATTCAACAAAAATCAACAGCCAAGAAAACTTGGGTTTATGAAGCTAAGAATGTGCGTGATTTCGCCTTTGTAACTTCTCGTCGACTGATATGGGATGCCATGAAAGTAAATGATGGTGTACCTGGAAATCAACCGATGGCCATGTCTTATTATGGTCCTGAGGCTTATCCATTGTATCGTAAATACTCAACTAAGGTAGTTGCACATACCTTAAAAACATATTCTAAATTCTCAATCCCGTATCCATATCCGGTTGCTATTTCTGTAGAAGCTGCCAATGGGATGGAATATCCAATGATCTGTTTCAACTATGGTCGTGCAGATGAAGATGGAACCTATACGGAGGCTGTGAAGTATGGAATGATCGGTGTAATTATCCATGAGGTTGGACATAACTTTTTCCCGATGATCGTCAATTCCGATGAACGTCAATGGACATGGATGGATGAGGGTTTGAATACTTTCCTACAATACCTAACAGAGCAAGAATGGGATAAAGATTTCCCTTCTCGTCGCGGTCCTGCCTATAAGATCGTGGATTACATGAAACTTCCAAAAGATCAATTGGAACCTATCATGACCAATTCGGAAAATATTGTTCAATTTGGACCTAATGCCTATGCAAAACCTGCAACAGCATTGAATATCCTTCGCGAAACCATAATGGGTAGAGAGTTATTTGACTATGCTTTCAAGGAATACGCTAGAAGATGGGAATTTAAACATCCTACTCCTGCAGACTTTTTCCGTACAATGGAAGATGCCTCCGCGGTGGACTTGGACTGGTTCTGGAGAGGATGGTTCTTTGGTACAGACCCTGTTGAAATCTCATTGGAAAATGTAACCCAATATCGTATGAGTGGTGCCGATCCTAAAAAAACACAGCAAGAACGTAAAGATGCTTTTGAGAAAGATTTGAATAGTATCACCCGCCAACGGAATATGGAAGAAAATATGGCTTTCCTGGTTGATAAAGATACCTCCTTATTGGATTTCTATAACAAATGGGACCGTTTTGCAGTGAAACCTGCCGATGAAGCTAATTATCAAGAGTTCTATAATAAGCTAAACGAGAAAGAAAAAGATATATTTAATGGTAAAACTTCCTTTTATGAGTTGAACTTCAAGAATAATGGTGGTTTAGTCATGCCATTGATTATTGAATGGACCTTTACAGATGGATCAAAGGAGAAAGATTATATACCAGCATATATTTGGAGAATGGATGAAAACGAAGCTACCAAGGTCTTTGCAAAAAGTAAACAAGTAGCATCAATCCAATTGGATCCACTTCGTGAAACTGCAGATATCGATGAATCAAATAATGCTTGGCCAAGATCGGCTCAGCCTTCGAGATTTGAAATCTATCAACAAAATGGTAGAGCAGCACGTGGGCAGTCCGCAGAAAGTAATCCAATGAAAGAAGCGAAAAAGCAAAATAATAAATAGGTAATTGCCAAGCCAAAAAATAAGCCGGTACGCATTGTTTTACCGGCTTTTATTATGTTTTATTCATGTCTTAATCTAAATGACCATTACAGTAGCAATTAACTATATGATAATCATCAATTAATCAAAATCTGATTTTAACTTGCTAAAGACCAACAAGTCCCTAAATTGAAGATTTCCTATCCATTCTCCATTGCGCTTAGTTCCTTCTAATTTAAAACCTAATCGCTTTGGGATATTTATACTTTTCTCGTTACCCACGGCGCAGCAAATCTGAATCCTTTCCAACTTCAGCTCTTCATAAAGCTCTTGTATTAATGCTTGAACGGATTTGGTCATAATCCCTTGGTTCTGAAAATCCTGAGATAACCAATACCCTAATTCTGTATTTTTATTAATCAAGTCGATCTCCTTTGTGCCAATCAATCCGATCATGCGATCCTCCAAACAGATTTTGTACACATAGTCCTTTTTGATCTTACGATTGTTCATTGCCATCTCAACAAATCCTTTGCTATCCTCAATCTTATTCGTGAACTGAACAAATGGAAGCCATTCTCCCAAATATTCACGCTGAGTATCAATAATGTTAAACATGCGAATAGCATCGCTCTCCACTAAAGCTTTCAAGGAAAGGTTTGAATCGATTTCAATTACTCTTTTCATGTTTGACTCTTTCTTAAAATATTATTTAAAGTATCCGAAATCCTCTTTTGATCTTCTTCTTTATTTAGGTCTAATCCACAAAATGTGCTTCCATTGGTTCTGGCATGCATCGCTAAATAATATAATCCAGCAGTTTGCAATGCTAAAATCGCACGGGTATCAACTTCTGGGTTCTGTTTGTTGCTGTATTTCTTTATCAATTCTTCACCTATTTCTTCCCGACTATCTGCCAACTTTCTTAGGATTTCCTTATCCTCCGATAATTCCCATTGTATTATTCGTTGTAGAATTTCGTCCTTATATACCGAATTGAATTGGCCAATTAACAAGGAATGCATTTCCTCATGATTAATGGACTCTTTATTCATTAAAGTGCTAATGGTTGATTTAGCCTTTGTTTTCCAATAATCCCGCTTCTCGATGTATAGTTCAACCAGGTTATCTAAATTATCAAAATAAGTATAAATCAATTTGCGATCTACTTTTGCTTCAGCCGCTATATTTGCAATTGTCAAGCCTGGGTAACCATGTTTTTTTAAAACTTTTCCAACAGCATTGATAATCTTGTTGCTGGTTCTTGCCTTTTCCCGAACAGGACCTGAAGTTACTTTTCTGGTTTTTTGTTCAGATGACGGAGTGCTTTTCATGTCTATTTAAATAATACAGGGTTAAATTTACGCAATCTTCTTTTTATTGGATGCAAATTGATTAAACCATTAATTAATTTTTGCTATCTATTCTGGATAAATTCGATTAATTTCAAAATACTGCTTTGTCGCTTTGAACAAACGATAAGATATTCTCCGTTCTAATGATTTAGGCTGAATTACTTTAATACATTCACCAAAACCTAATATTTCTCGCTCCAGCTCTAAGTTTAAAACCACATCGATCCGAATCTTGATGGAACCATCATCGTTCTTTTTTAAAAGCTGTTGTGATGCGTGAAATGGTTTAGTTTCTACATAAGGTGCATTTCTGGCATCGACCTCCAAAATTACTTTTTGTCCACGGTCCTTCGCTGATTTGGTGACACCTATAGTGTCTGAAAAATAACGGTCAAAATCAATGTCCTCATATGGCTGATATCCAGCTTTTGACATTTCATCAACCTCCTTAATCCGATCTAATGCCAACGTAATCAAGCTGCTTTCATTCTTTTTTCGAGCAATCAAAAACCATCGATTCCTGAATTCTTTTAGTAGATATGGGTTATAAACCTCTGAACTCTCATGCTTGGATCGGAATGATTTGTATTTGATTAATACAGGGGTTTTCTCCTTTATGGCTTGATATAATGGGGTTATCCATTTCAAACCTTTTAATAGCGGATTGGCCTCCATTTGAACAATCGATTTGCCATCTTTCTGTGAAGAATTTAAACGGTTGTCAAGTCGTATGATCATATCGCTCATTTCCTCAAAAAATGAAAAACCATTTAAATGCTTCAAAAGATCAAGGGCATCCTTGATCTTTTGCATGTCTATGTTCGAAATAGGAGAGTTACTGATGCTATAATCCGGATCCTCATAACTATAATATCGCCTGTCCTTTACAACAATTGGTGCATTATATCCCAATTTATTACTTCGCATCAATTGGATGTCCCCTTGAATGGTACGTTTGCTGATACCACTGTGGATTCCCTCCAATTCGTAAAGACCTTCGGAAACTTTCTCAATTAAATCTTCCAAGGTCCATTTCCTGTGCTTTTGCTGTAGACATTGGTCAATGATTTTATACCGGATTAATGCAAGTTTATTAGTCGACATGGCGTTCTTGATCTCTTTTTTCTTATTTAAAGTTAATGAAATGATTTTTACTACGCAATTGATTTGCGTAGTAAAGGTTGATTTCATTTTATTCATTCAACAATATGAAATTAATATTATTGATATACAGTGTTTTGTAGTTTTATTTCTTCTTTTTTTAATCTTTTTCTTTTCTACGCAAAAGTACTGCGTAATAGCAGATGCACCTTTGTAATGTCGGGTACGACAAATGTTCTTTGATCAAACAAGCGATAAGCTTTTTTTAAGATATATGTCCGAATGGATATATGGTTTATTAAGACGAATTCATGATCCCAGGGTTCTGTTTCGAAATAGCAGACTAGTGCTTGACCAATCGGTCTAAGTATGCTGATAGGAGTCGGATTAATAAATCTGTTGGTTGCAGGTTCGAATCCTGCCCCTGATTTTCAGGGTAGTTCAATTGGTAGAATAACAAACATGGTTGAAATAGAACCAATGCATCCGAAAGATGCCTTCATGCGCTGAAACCGCAAATGTTGAGTTTCGGTCTTCTCTAAAAAGATCAAAAGCTTATTGTCAATGATTCGGTTCAAAACTTGAATTTGTTTTGAACAATCAGGAAGAATCCTTGCAATTTTTTGCTAGACCTGAAGTAAACATACTATGTAAAGCACTAAGTATAAATACTTCAGAACTACCTTTAAATTCCGATTCGGAGGGATGAATTCTTGACAATAGCTTTTTAATTAAATAATGAAAAATTAAAAACATAATAAAATGAAAAGGATAGTAATTAATAGAAATCAAATTGGATTTATCATCAAAAATAATGGGGTAAAACGCATTGTTACTGAAGGTAAATATTGGTTAAGTTTCTCTGAGAAAGTTGAAATTTATGATATGTCATTGCCTTTCAATGTTAATCATACTCTTGATGTCTTATTGACTATTCCGGAATTTGATGAATTCGTTGAGATCGTTGAAGTATTAGACAATGAAATCGCTTTGATGTTTGTCAATAATAACTTTAACTGCGTCCTTCCTGCTGGTAGACATGTCTTTTGGAAAGGTTTGGCAGATTATCATTTTCAAATCGAATCCATGGATTCTTTGGAAGTGCAAGATAGCATCAATAAATCATACTTGATGTTGGATGTCTTCAAACCTTATGTTTCTAGGGTCAAGGTTGCAGAATATATGTCAAGCTTACTTTTTGTCAATGGTAAATTTGAACGAGAATTATTGCCAGGTGAGTACTTTTTTTGGAAATATAGAAATGAATTGGAGGTTTTGTATGTGGACCAAAGGGTGCTTTACATGGATATACCAGGACAAGAGATCTTGACCAAGGATAAAGTTCAAATAAGGTTGAATGTTAGCTTTCAATACAAAGTAGTGGATGTGAAAAAGGCTTTATTGGAAAATCAGCAATATGATACTCAATTGTATTTGTTGATGCAAATGATGGCTAGAACTTTTGTTGCCGATCAAACCTTGGATAGTTTATTGGAAAATAAAGATTCTATCGCCAAAACAATCTTGGATGAAGGTAAGAAAGCGGCAGAAAAATTAGGTGTACAATTGTTGTCAATGGGTATCAAAGATATCATCTTACCTGGTGAGGTGAAGGAGATCATGAGCCAAGTGTTGATCGCTGAAAAGAAAGCTCAGGCTAATACCATTACTCGAAGAGAAGAAACCGCTTCAACCAGGAGTTTGTTGAATACTGCGAAGCTTTTGGAAGAAAATGCTATGTTATTCCGATTGAAAGAAATGGAATACGTCGAGAAAATCGCTGAAAAGATAAACAGTATCTCGGTATCTGGAAATGGACAGGTCGTAGATCAATTGAAACAATTGTTCTTGAATAAATAGGAAGCTATGCAGGGTAATTTTGCCCTGCATATTAAATGATTTAAAATTTAATAAATTCATAAAATGGAAAATAAACGAATTAATGGCAATGATTTAATTGCTATCGGATATAAGGAGAATGAAGCTTTAGGGGAAGCCCTAAAAATCAATAAAAAACGATTGGGCTATAATCGTGAAGAAATGTTGAACATGTTCAAGAATGTCTTGGAAAACCCAAATGATTTTTTGACAGATCCTATTTTTTCCAAACTTTCTCATCTCTTGTTGAATATTGAGTTAATTGAAAAGGATAAAATCGCTTTGAAGACTGATCCTCAAGCTTATGAGGTTTATGGTGTCGAAAATATTGAGGAAGGCGCTAAAAAACAGATGCAAACTGCTATGAAATTACCAGTTACTGTTGCTGGAGCTTTAATGCCAGATGCGCATCAAGGCTATGGATTGCCGATTGGTGGGGTATTAGCAACCAACAATGCGGTCATTCCTTATGGAGTTGGGGTGGATATTGGATGCCGTATGGCGCTTTCCATTTTTGACCTACCAGCAGATTATCTTGAAACCAATCGGGATGATTTAAAGAATATATTACTGAACAGCTCTCGTTTTGGTGCCGGTAATGGATTTTTAAAGCATGAACGTATCGATCATGAGGTCTTGGAAAACAACCAGTTCCAAGAAAATCCTTTCGTTAAGCAATTGAAGGATAAGGCTTGGACTCAATTGGGCTCTTCTGGAGGTGGAAATCATTTCGTAGAATTTGGACGAATGGAATTTGCTCAAGACGATGCTGAATTAGGAATTCCTAAAGGAACTTATTTGGCATTATTGACCCATTCTGGCTCTCGTGGATTAGGAGCAATGATTGCGAATCACTATACCAAATTGGCTATGGAAATATGTAAGCTTCCATATGAAGCGAAACATTTGGCTTACTTCGACTTGAATTCTGCTGAAGGCCAAGAGTATTGGTTAGCAATGAACCTTGCTGGAGACTATGCTTCTGCTTGTCATGAAGTCATTCATCAAAAAGTTTTTAACGCCCTAGGTGCTGAACGATTGGCTATGGTGGAAAACCATCATAACTTCGCTTGGAAAGAGCAATGGAAAGGTGAGGAGCTTATCGTCCATCGTAAAGGTGCTACTCCAGCAGCCAAAGGGGTATTGGGAATTATTCCCGGTTCCATGGCTGCACCTGGATTCCTGGTACGTGGAAAAGGAGAGGAGAAGGCTATCCAATCTGCATCTCATGGTGCTGGACGTTTGATGAGCCGAACTCAAGCCAAAAAAGTAATCTCAAAATCTGAAGTCAATGCCATCTTGCAAGACCTGGGTATTACGCTGATCGGTGCAGACTTAGATGAAGCGCCAATGGCTTATAAAAATATCTATGAAGTAATGGATGCACAAAAGGATCTCGTAGAAACTGTCGCAACTTTTCACCCTAAAATTGTGAGAATGGCTGATGATGGATCTAGAGAAGATTAAGCATTTCGTAAAATTCGTTATAACCATTTAAATAACCTTTCATGAATACTGTTTTCATGGAAGGTTTGTTACATAATTTCCCCCCTAAATTAATTTTTGACTGTTTATCTGAAATAAATTTGGAACTTAATCGGTTAAGCATTAAACTTGTATTCATTATAAACTAAATTTCTAATTAAATAATTATTCCAATAGGTGGCAATTACTTCGTTGCTGCTTAAATGCTTAATCGATTAAACTATCAATTATGACTTATTTTAGATGGAAAAAATTCCGAATATCAGGGCTATTTGCACTGTATTTTTGGTTCCAAATCTTGGGGATGCCTTCGCTGCAGGCCCAAGACGCAGTAATCCAAGGGGTAATTGTCGATGCCGATGGCTTACCTATTGTTTCAGCAACAGTCACCGCATTGCCTTCCGGAAAAGTTACTCAAACTGGGGAAAATGGTGAATTCTCATTGGAAGTCGGTAGAAGTACCCAAATCCGCATTTCCGCAATCGGCTATAAAAGACAAGATGTACCCATTGCGCAGGCTTCAAAAATCATTCTTGAAAAAGATGTTCTTGGCGTCGATGAAATCTTGGTTACAGGATACATGTCCCAAAGAAAAGCGGATCTAACAGGTGCTGTATCCGTCATTAAAAGAGAAGACTTCGTAAATAATCCAAGTGCGAATGTGATGCGTTCTTTACAGGGTAAAATCCCCGGAGTTCGTATTACAACCGACGGAAATCCCGCTGAAAATGTTGGAATTCAGTTTCGGGGTGTTACCTCTTTTAATTCATCACCACCTTTGATCGTGATTGATGGCCAACCTGTTTCCATCAACCTCCGCGATATCAATCCGAATGACATCGAAACCGTCCAGTTTTTAAAAGATGCATCCTCGGCTTCGATTTATGGTTCGAGGGCAGCTGGTGGGGTAATTTTAGTAACTACTCGAAAAGGGAAAAAAGGTGCTGCAAAAGTAACTTATGAAGGTTATGTCGCCTTAAATAACCCTGGAAATGTGCCGAAAATGCTGAGTGCCGAAGAATATGGCCGAGCACTTTGGCAAGCAACAGTAAATGACGGTGATGATCCGGCAGCTGCTGTTCGATATTATGATTACGATTGGTCAGTCAATTCCCAGGGCATACCAATACTGAATTCCGTAAAACCAATCGAATGGCTGAATGCTGCCCAAACAATGCCTTCAGCAAATACAAATTGGTTTAATGAAGGGATGAGAACTGGGGTACAACAAAATCATCAAGTATCGATATCCTCTGGTACAGATTACTCAAATAGTTTTTTCTCTGTCAATTACTATAACAATGAAGGAACTCAAATAACATCCTTCTTTAAGCGATTGGCAGCTAGACTAAATAATGAATATCAATTTTTTAATGGCCGCGTGAAGATTGGAGAAAATCTAACCTTAACCAACCTCAAAATGCGGGATGTAAATAGTACTTATGGTTTATTGGTCATGCCGCCAAATGTCCCTGTTTATGCAAATGATGGTGCCTGGGGTGGGGTAGCCATGCCACTTGGTATGGATGATTTTGCCAACCCTGTCCGTGATATGCTGATCAATAAAGATAATACCGGTAATTTCTTGAAGGTTTTGGGATCTGCCTATTTATCTGCTGAAATTATTAATAACCTAACCTTCCGTTCTCAATTTGGTGTCGATTATAGTATGTGGTATGATCGCAGAATCGATAAAAAATGGGAAGAAGCAGGCGGTAAAGCAGGAACAATTAATGGTGTTACCCAAAATAACTGGCATGACCTAGGTCGGACCTGGACCAATACCTTATTGTACAACTTCTCAAAAAATCAACACCAATTGGATTTATTGGGTGGTATTGAAGCATTTAAATTCTTAAATGAAAGCTTGAATGGGTATCGTTCAGGAATATTATTGGAAGATCGGGATTATGCCTACTTATCAACTGCCACCGGCGACCAACGAACTTTCAATGGTGGTGGTAATGAAAGAACCATGCTATCATTTTTTGCTAAAGCCAATTATACTTTTGCAGAGAAATACCTAGCTTCTGCGACCTTCCGCCGAGATGGCTCCTCTGTATTTGGAAAAAATTATAGATACGGAAATTTCCCTTCCTTCTCCTTAGGATGGCGGGTGAAAAACGAAGAATTTATGAAAGATGTGCTGTGGATTGATGATTTGAAACTTCGGGCCAGCTGGGGACAAAATGGTAACTCCGAACCGCTCAACGCTGGTAAATTAGTTAATATTTATATCACCGATATCAATGGAACATCTTATGCCATTGGAGGTAATGAAACAGGAAGTATTCCTTCTGGATTCCGTCGAAGAAGTCTAGGAAATCCTGATTTAAAATGGGAAACTACAACCCAAACAAATTTTGGAGTTGATTTTACCTTTCTAAAAAATAGACTTTACGGTTCATTGGATTGGTATAATAAAAAAACAACCGGAATGTTGTTCGAACCTCCTTACATTGCTGCTTTGGGTGAAGGTGGAAATCGTTGGATAAATTCCGCCAACATGACCAATAAGGGTATTGAACTTCAACTTACCTGGGCAGAAACTGTTAATGATTTTAGATACTCCGTTTCGGGAAATCTTTCAACCTACAAAAATCAAATCAACTCCATACCTGAAAATGTGAAATATGCTTTTGGTGGGAATGGTTTGTTGGATAATATTATCGGACGTCCTTTTAATTCCCTGTATGGCCTAGTGGCTGATGGAATCTATAAAACACAAGAAGAAGTGGATAATGGGCCTGTTCAGCCCGGTAAAGGTATTGGAAGAATTCGTTATAAGGACTTGGATGGAGATGGAGTCATCAACGAAGTGTTTGACAGAACATGGTTGGGTATAAGAGACCCTAAACTCGCTGCTGGATTAAATTTTGAAGCCGCTTATAAAAACTTTGATTTTAGCTTTTTCCTTCAAGGGGTCTTCGGAAATTCTGTGCATAATACCTGGAAAGAATTAAGTGATTTTTGGAATATAGGTATTCAAAATGACCGTAACCACCCTAGCAGAATCCTGGATGCTTGGTCACCAACGAATCCAGATTCCAATATCCCTGCTTTATCCCGTCGGGATGCAAATGGAGAGAAACGTTTCTCAAGTTACTTTGTGGAAGATGGTTCGTATCTGAAAATGAGAAATATCAATCTGGGTTATACTTTTCCTTCTTCTGTAGTTGATAAAATTAAACTGTCCAATCTTCGCATCCATGTTACTGCGCAGAATCTTTTTGCAATCAAGAAATCATGGGGGGATGATAAATTCACTGGAATGGATCCAGAAAATCCTGGAACCGGATATCCAATGCCTCTATCGGTTTATTTTGGTCTAAATGTCTCATTCTAATGTCCTTGTCATGAAAATAATTAAATCAATAATAGCAATCTTATTTCTCCTTTCTGTCGTTGGATGTTCCGACTTTTTGGACGTCAACCCAAAGGGAGTATTGTCGGAAGAACAGGTTTCAAAACCTGAGTTAATAGACAATTTTGTGGTGGCAGCTTATGCAACCATGCCTGGATTGGGTTTCGGGACTACCCATGCCCCTTGGATACAAAGTGTTCGCTCGGATGATGCTTACAAAGGTGGTGGTGGTTTAAGTGACCAAACTCCATGGTACGAAATGGAAATTTTTACAGCAGTAACCCCAAATATCGGAAACAATGATGCCCCTTGGTATCTCGGTTATGTCGCAGTAAGCCGTTGTAATACGGCCATTCGATTACTCAATGAAATTGATCCTGCAGTTTATGAAATGAAGGACTCCAGGATCGCTGAAATGAAATTCATTCGAAGCTGGATTTATCTCGGCATGAAACTACGCTGGAAATATATTCCTTTCATGGATGAAACCGTGCCAAATGATGCGGTAGTAGTAGAAGGAATGTCGAATAGACCCGATTCAATGAAGAATGACTTAGGGATATGGGATCGAATCATCAAGGATTTTGAAGATGCCGCCAAAGTTCTCCCTGATATTCAAACAGATAAAGGTAGACCTACAAAATATGCTGCGCATGCTTTTGCCGCAAAGGCTTTGTTATTCCGGGCTTATGAACAAAATGATCAACACAAAGTGGTGAATATCAATAAACAAACCCTGCAAAGGGCTTTGGATCATATCAATACCATCATGACCAAAGATAAAAGTCAATTTGATCTTGAACCTGATTTCGCCAATAACTTCCTCCCCGAATTCGATAATAATACCAAAGAATCCCTATGGGAAGTCCAGTATTCCATTGATGATGGAACTACGGATGGCCGGATAAATCGAGGTGATGAATTGAATGCGCCTTGGTGGGCACCTTATTTCAGCTGTTGCGATTTCCATAAGGTTTCCTATACCATGATCAACGCATTTAAAACGGATAAAACAGGGGTGCCGGACTTTGAAAATTATAATCAAACAGAATTTAAGGGAAGTAAATATAAAGAATATTTTACCCAGCATTCCTTCGATCCACGATTGGGCCATACAGCGGCTATCCCGGGTTATCCATGGAAATATAATAATGCAATCCTTTATCAGGAAGCTGGCTCCAGAGCACCTTTCCAATATGGATACTTTAACTCCATGAAGGAACAGGTAGATCCGAATTGTAATTGCTTGTTTAAACCATTCTATATCTACAATTCAATGAACAAAAAGGAAATCCGATATGCAGAGGTCCTTTTGTGGAAAGCAGAGATATTAATGGAACAAGGTCAACTTCAAGAGTCTTTGAATCTTGTCAATCGCATCCGTGCCAGAGCTGCAACGAGTTTGGCTAGACTCAAAAAACCAGATGGTACTTTATGGATGGATTATAAAATCCAAGAGTATAAACCTGGGGTTAATTTCACCTTGAACAAAGAAAATTTAAAAAAGGCGATCATCTGGGAGAACCGTTTGGAATTCGCCAATGAAGGTAGAAGGTTTTTTGATCTCCTTCGGTGGGGACTGTTACCTGAAACAATGAATGCCTTCATCAATAAGGAAAAAGGAAGATTTGATTGGTATAATCAAGGCCGGTTTGTCTCGGGAAGAGATGAATATTTACCTATTCCACAACAACAAATGAACTGGTCTAAAGGCTCTTATAAACAGAATCCTGGGTATTAAGATTTGAATTATGAAAAGATTAATTATTGCACTTTTGGCAATCACAATAATCAGTGCCTGTCGAAAAAATGAATATGAAATGAAGGCGGGACCTTCCTTGCCAACCGTTCAAAATCTAAAATCAGAAGCTGCAGGGGCAAACCAGGTAAAACTCTCCTGGAATATACCTCAACAGATTCCTGCTGAATTTGAAAGACCGTTAAAAGTTGCTTTGGAAGTCAATAAAATTATTGGTCCTACAAAACATATTACCGTTTTCAATCATACCATCGACGAAGAAGCGACCTCATTCCTCTTTGATATTCCCAATGAAAGTGGTGAATATCATATAGTGGTTCGATTAAATGGATGGACAAAATTAAAAGACCCAAATTATGCCCAGAATGTTTACTCGCTGGGTCAGTCTGTGGTCCTTAAAAAATAATTGTTAGGTTTAGGTTTATTAGTTTAATGACAGGAAAGGCAGACTCTCAAATCTGCCTTCCTGTTTTTTTATCCTCGAAAATATTGGATATTTTCTTGTTAAAATCCTACTTGTAAAAAGGACCAGTGCTTACTATCTATAATGGTCAACTGGTTTATGGGAACCTCAATTTCCAAGATCACTTTCAGGGCCAACATCGCCATCATGCTACCCGTCATCCCTGCCAAAGCTCCTAATACCCCAAACTGATCACAATTGGGAACATCCTCTGAATTCGGTGCCGAAGGGAAAATATCCCTTAAATTCTTGCTCCCTTGATAATTAAAGACGGCTACCTGACCCTCAAAGGAATAAATACTTCCATAAATAAGGGTTTTTCCCATGCTGACACAATAGTCATTTACTAAATATCGGGTTTCAAAATTGTCCGATCCATCTACAATCATATCATAGGCTGAAAATATTTCTTCAATATTTCCAGAGGTTAATTTAGCATTATAGCCTTTGAATTCAATGTCTGAATTAAATTGCTGAATATAAGATTCAGCACTTTTAATCTTTGACAGTCCCACAAATTTTTCCTGATGGATGACCTGTCTATTCAAATTATGGAATTCGACTTGATCAAAGTCTATTACTCCTAATCTCCCTATTCCCGCGGCTGCTAAATAGGGAAGGATTGCCGATCCAAGTCCACCAGCACCTATGACTAAAACCCTGGATTGATCTAACTTTTTCTGTCCTTCTATGGAGACTTCTTCCATAAAGATTTGTCGACTGTACCGGCTAAATTTCTTTTCCATCGTTATCTCAAATTGAGTTACTCGTAGAAAAACACGAATCCCAATCTTTCATGACCGGGTCATAGCCCTTCAATTGGATCTGTCTTCTAATCTCCTCCATACTGCGTTCATCCGATATCTCAAATTGTTCCAAGGATTGTGGGTCCACAGCATAACCTCCAGGATTAGTCTTTGATGCAGCGCTCATGCTGGTAGCACCCAATGAAATAATATGGTTCCGAAAATTCTCACTTTCACGCGTAGAAATGGAAATCTCCAAATCAGGATTCCAAATCCGATAGGCACAGATCAATTGCAATAAATGCCGATCCTCCATGATGAAATTCGGCTCAATAATTCCTTCTGCTGGTCGTAACCTAGGGAATGAAACGGAATATTTCGTTTGCCAATAGCGCTGTTGCAAATAGTTTAAATGTAAAGCATTGAAGAAACTATCTACTCGCCAATTCTCAAGGCCCAATAGTACACCCAAACCTATTTTATGAATCCCAGCCTTGCCAATTCGATCTGGGGTATCTAATCTGAAATTGAAATTTGATTTCTTGCCCTTGGGATGATATTCTTTGTAAACATCTTCATGGTAGGTCTCCTGATACAGCAAAACTGAGTGAACTCCCGCTTGATGTAATTGTTCATATTCCTCCTGCAGCAAGGGCTGCACCTCAATTGAAATATTCGCAAAATAAGGCTTCAAGATCCGAATGGCATTGAGGAAATACTGGATTTCCACCGTTTTATTTGCTTCTCCGGAAACCAATAGAACATGGTTGATCCCCATTTCTTTTAAAGCCATGGCTTCTACAATAATTTCAGAATTACTCAAGGTCTTCCGTTTGATCTTATTGTCCATACTGAAGCCACAATAAGTGCAAATATTTTGACACTCATTGCTTAGATATAGCGGAGCATATAACTGAATGGTCTTGCCAAATCGTTGTTGAGTAATCTGCTTACTCATATTGGCCATGACCTCCAAATAAGGTTCCGCAGCTGGGGATATTAAATTCAAAAAATCCATAATTGATTTCTTTCCTCGGTATAAGGAAAGTTCAACATCCTTTTCAGTACAATGATCCAAGATGTCCTGGATCTCCTTCCAACTGTATTGAGCTATGATTTCTTTGATATCCATTTTAATTAATCTATTAAGAAGCTTGTAAGTGGTGAAGATGCCTTTGCACTAAAGGATTTACTTGCTAGGCCGGACTCGTAAGCCATCCGACCAGAAATAACTGCCAATTTAAATGCCTCGGCCATTTTCGTTGGATTACTGGCTGTAGCAATTGCCGTATTGACCAAAACTGCATCCGCACCCAGCTCCATGGCCAGAGCAGCATCCGATGGCTTTCCGATTCCTGCATCCACAACCACAGGCACTTGACTCTGCTCGATAATGATCTCTAAGAAATCAACGGTCTTCAATCCTTTATTACTCCCTATAGGTGAACCTAAAGGCATAACAACCGCAGTTCCTGCTTCTTCCAATCTTTTGCACAAAACCGGATCCGCATGGATATAAGGCATAATGATAAAGCCTTGCTTAGCAAGTGCTTCCGTAGCGATCAAAGTTTCAATGGGATCGGGCATTAAATATCGAGGGTCTGGATGTATCTCCAATTTTATCCAGTTCGTTTCCAAAGCTTCCCGAGCGAGCTGAGCAGCCAAAATTGCTTCCTTAGCATTCCTAGCTCCAGATGTATTGGGTAACAAATCAACCTGTGGCAAACTGATAGAGTTTAATAGATCATCCTCTTGAGATTGATGGTCAATTCTCTTTAAGGCCAAGGTCACAAGCTCCGTTTGCGAAACTAATATCGACTCCTCCATTTGGGATAAACTCCCAAATTTTCCCGTACCTAAAAATAAACGGGATTGAAAGGTTTTATCTCCAATCTTCAACATATTCTTTTTCATAAAATTGATTTATTCGTAATACCACGCTAGGATCTTTCTGGATCAAACTTGAAACAGCAATTCCTTGAATTCCAATGTTATGGAGGACCACAATGTCATTCTCCTGCAAACCCCCAATGGCGAAAATTGGAACTGCTTGAACCTGATCCCGCTTTAATTTATCCATGATTTCCTGATAGCCGGATATCCCTAAAATGGGACTTAGTTTTTGTTTGGTTTCCGTAAATCGAAACGGGCCTAATCCGATATAATCGCATTTCTCAACACAGCGTTGTAGAACATCTGTATAACTGTTGGCTGTACCGCCAATAATTTTATCTTCGCCTAATAATAAGCGTGCATTTTCTACTGACTCATCCTTTAGTCCCAAATGAAGTCCATCCGCATCCAATTGTCTGGCCAAATCAACATGGTCATTGACAATGAATTTTGCTTGATAGCTTTGACAAAGCTGCTTGCAAATTGCTGCCAATTGAAATAATTCCAATTCAGAACCTGGATTCTTCCATCGTAATTGAACCCATTTTATTCCAACATCCAATGCGATTCTGATATTTTTCTCCTGTTCATCAATGGTCAATCCATTGCTGATATATTGTATTTTACTGAGTTTTTTGTCCATCTGTTTTTTTTGTGTTCCAAATACTCGCTTTTCGTTTACAAGCCAAAAAATAATTGCTTGGATCTGCTTGATTCCAAAGGCTACCTAATAATGCAACCCCATCTGAACCTATTTCAAATACACTTTCCATATTCTGATAATCAATACCCCCAAGCCCAATTAAGGCAACAGAATCATTTCTCTTATACTTGATTTCTGTAAATACAGACTCAAAACGACCATAGCCCGGTTTTGAAATGCTCTGAAATAACGGACTTAAAAAGGCATAATTCCAGACCTTATCCAAGGCATTAAATTCTTGAATGGAATGGGTAGAAGTTGATAGTTGATATTTCCTTTCAAGATCCATATGCTTATTGGCTATTCGGTCAGAGGTATTGAAATGTAATCTTTCTATTTTCAAATCATTCGCCAAATGCCGATGGGAGTGGAGAACCACTCTACCTAAATAAGAAGGATCAATTTGTTCCAAATATTCCAAAGCTTGATCATCAGAAAGCCCATACTTTCTAAAATGAAAATGCTCAAGCCCCTTTTGAAACAAATTGTTCAACATCTGAAGTTCATTGGGAATTAAACCATTTGCCGAAATCACAATAATCATAGATAGATTTCTTTTCCGCTTTCAATAAACTCTTTGGATTTCTCTAACATTCCTTCTTCGGTAGCTTCCCTGATTTCTTGTGTAATCTTCATGGAACAGAATTTCGGTCCGCACATCGAACAAAAGTGAGCTACTTTTGCAGCATCAGCAGGCAAGGTTTCATCATGAAACTCGCGTGCAGTATCCGGATCTAAGGATAGATTAAATTGATCTTCCCATCTGAATTCAAAGCGTGCTTTACTTAATGCATTATCACGATATTGTGCCCCCGGATGACCCTTCGCTAGATCTGCTGCATGTGCCGCCAACTTATAGGTAATCACGCCATCCTTCACATCTTTTTTATTTGGTAATCCTAAATGTTCCTTTGGCGTCACATAACATAACATGGCACAACCATACCAACCAATCATCGCAGCGCCAATTGCGGAAGTAATATGATCATACCCTGGTGCGATATCAGTAGTCAATGGTCCTAAAGTGTAAAATGGAGCTTCATCACATTCCGCAAGTTGTTTCTCCATGTTTTCTTTTATCATATGCATAGGCACGTGACCTGGCCCTTCAATCATCACTTGCACATCATGTTTCCAAGCTATTTTGGTAAGCTCACCCAATGTTTCCAACTCAGAAAACTGGGCCGCATCATTCGCATCTGCAATGGAACCTGGTCTAAGTCCATCTCCCAGGGAAAAAGCAACATCATATTGCTTCATAATCTGGCAGATCTCCTCAAAATGGGTGTATAAAAAGTTTTCTTTATGATGAAATAAACACCATTTTGCCATAATTGACCCACCACGAGAAACAATCCCTGTAACTCGTTTTGCCGTTAAATGGATATATCTTAACAAAACACCTGCATGAATCGTGAAATAGGAAACTCCCTGTTCTGCTTGCTCAATTAAGGTGTCCTTGAATATTTCCCAGGTTAAATCCTCCGGAACTCCCTTTACTTTTTCAAGTGCCTGATAAATTGGTACTGTACCAATTGGAACTGGTGAATTTCTGATAATCCATTCCCTAGTCTCATGGATGTTTTTGCCAGTTGACAAATCCATAATGGTATCAGCTCCCCATCTGCATGCCCAAACTGCCTTCTCTACTTCCTCTTCAATGCTGGAACTAACGGCGCTATTCCCAATATTGGCATTGATCTTCACCAAGAAATTTCGACCAATAATCATGGGCTCACTCTCTGGATGGTTGATATTATTTGGAATAATAGCCCTGCCAGCAGCAATTTCATCTCTTACAAATTCTGGCGTTATATATTTTGGAGTATTTGCACCAAAACTCTCCCCCATATGTTGATCTGCCATGCCTTTGGTAGCAGCTTGTAACTGTTCTATCCTTTGATTTTCACGAATCGCTACATATTCCATCTCCGCGGTTATAATCCCTTGTTTTGCATAATGTAACTGGGTTACATTTTGTCCTGCTGATGCGCGCTTTGGTTTATGGTTATATGAAAAACGTAAGTCCGCTAAATTGGGGTCATTCAGTCTTTGTATTCCGTAATCCGAACTAATACCTGATAGTATTTCGACATCAGCACGATCGAGAATCCATTGTTCCCGAATTCTGCTAATTCCCTTGCGGATGTCAATTTCACTTTTTTCGTCCGTGTAGGGCCCTGATGTATCGTAAATGCTGATAGGCGGATTTATCTCCAAACCTCCATTGCTTAATTTTGTTGGATTCAAACTGATTTCTCGCATCGCTACCTGAATAGGATGGATCTTCCCAGGAATAAATACTTTCTTAGAATTGGGAAATGGTTGGGTTGTAATTGTTTGTTCTGTCATGTCTTTAAAATTTCGGGTTTATCCGCCTTGGGTGGCAGTAATGATTAGTATGGAATCGTTGTCATTCAAAAGTTGATCTGACCAGGAATCCTTGGGGATTACCTGATTATTCAAAGCCACAGCAATCCCTTTGGTTTTGCCTTTTAACTCCAAATCCATTAGTTCTTTCAGGTTCAAGGAACCTAAATTGAAATGTTTTGTTTGATGATTAATGATGAGTAGCATTCCTAATTTATTTATAGCATTAATGCTTTAGGAATGGCTACAATAGGTACAGGACGCACCCATGAAGACATTTTACTTTTCCCTACGCTAGTATGATCTAGATCAGGTTATAAGGGTAAAATCTCAGCCTGCAAATATTGCAGACACCCCTAAAGCTCTCGCAAGTTAGTCAATAGATTTAACTAAAAGAAATAATTTTCTTGCTTCATATAATTTCTGCAAATCTCAGAACCCTTATTTTGAGGGGCTTTTTTCCTTAAATTCCTTGTAATGTTTTTTCACATAAACATGCAGGTCGTAGGTCGTCCAATATTGAGCGACCTCAAAATCGGGTCGATATTCTACCATGAATTTTTCCAATTCTTCAGTGTCCATGGGAATAACATCCGTAATCGTAGATTTATTAAAAATCTGATCCACCTCCATGTTTTTAATCTCTTGTTTCATAAAGGCATCAAACTTTCTCGCATTTCTGCCAGCCTTGCTGAACTTTTCATAAAAATAGGTCACCGTCGGCATCCCAAATGGTAATAACAGATACCAAGGCGGTTCTCCTGAATAATATAACCCACCCTTCACATTGTAATCCTTCTTCATTTGCTCTAATTCCCTGATTTTCGCCGCCTTCGTATTCCCCATAATGACAACCTCCTCAATGACCAGGGCCTTTTTTTGTAGGAATATATCCTTCGTCAATTCATGTGCAAGGACACTTTTCCTATTCCAGTGGGGGTGAACAAATGCTATACTATCCATCGGATTGGCATCAATGCCAAAAGAACCATCAAAATCTGAACGGATCATTTGTTGGGTTCGTAGATTAATCACATCCACATTTTTAATCAATAGGGTACTATCAATGGAATAAATATTACCTGTATATCTTTTCGAAACTTGTGCGAAAGAATAGGAGAGGGTAAAAAATAAAAATAGACAGAAAATGATTGGTTTGTTTGGCATATAAAAGTCCTCCTTTTTTCAATTTTAGGAATCCATTCTAAATTAACAAATAGCAAATAATCAAGCTAATACGATAACTAAATTTAACATTTTAATAATTTTTTCACTCAAACTTTCTCATTACATAATATTTAATTAAAAAAGGTCTCAATAGTTCTTTGGAAAGACTATTTTTGGGAGCATTTAATTATTATCCTTATTCATTTTTAGTATGACCCGTAATGCTAATTTTGCTGTTGTGGCAGCTATATTGTCAATGATTTGTGTTCAGGGAGGAGCTTCTTTTGCCAAACAGTTGTTTCCTGCAATAGGACCCATCGCCACCACGACCTTAAGGATAGGTTTATCTGCTATTCTACTATATATAATCAACCGTCCTAAGTTGCTTACATTCAGTGGTAAACAATGGCTTTACTGTGCGTTATATGGTATCGGAATTGCGGTCATGAACCTCGTTTTTTATATGGCGATTCAGCGCATTCCTCTCGGATTAGGTGTAACAATCGAGTTTGTAGGACCATTGTTCCTGGCATTCGCCCTTTCTAAAAAATGGACTGATATTATCTGGGCCGCATTGGCATTGACCGGAATTCTCTTAATCGTGCCTTGGAAAAGTAACGGGGTTGACCCTGTTGGCTTAGGCTTGGCATTATTAGCTGGTTCCTTTTGGGCTGTATATATTATGATGGGGGCTAAATTATCCAAAATTATGGAAGGAAAACAGGCGGTAACAACCGGTATGCTCATCGCTACGCTGTTTATTATTCCTTTTTCTATTTATGATGGTGCTATCCTGAATCTAAACTTTTCTCTTTTTTCGAAAGGATTATTGGTAGCTATTCTATCTTCAGCTTTGCCATTTTCATTGGATATGATCGCGTTAGGTAAATTACCTGCTAAAACATTCAGCATCTTGACCAGCCTTCAACCGGCCTTTGCTGCATTATCCGGTTTAATATTCTTGCATGAATACTTGTCTATTTATCAATGGCTTTCCGTTTTCTGTGTCGTTATTGCTAGTATTGGCACCACTATATTTTCTAAAAGGGCAGAACCAAAAAGCAAACCTGTGAAAATAAACCAACAAAATTAGCAGTAGAGTGTTCAATGGGTAGAAAACAACACATAAAAATTATGCCCAAAGATAAAACACCACAATTGAAAAAGCCCGATACTTACGATGCATTGGTTGATAAAGGAATGAGTAAGGAAAAAGCGGCTAGAATTTCAAATGCACAGGCAGCTGGAACAATTGATCATAATTCAAAAAAATTGGAGGAAAGGTCTAAATCTGATTTATTGTCTGAGGCTAAGGAGATAGGTATTAAAGGTCGACATAATATGAATAAGGAGCAATTAATAAAGGCAATTAGAAAAGGTTAATAGTATTAACCTTCTAAGTTGCTCACTCTGTTTGCGCTATCTAGGGTAGTGATGCAGGTTTCTTTGCCTTTCGTGCCGATGATTTGATTGTCCTTTTCTAAGATATTATAGCCCTTACTTTTTAAGTAATTTATGAGGCTGTTTCTGTGGTCAACTTGGAAATTCGAGATAACCTGCGGAAAGGTACTGAAGATTCGGTGGTGAAAGTCTTTTCTGTTTTTTCGAATTTGATCGGATTTTACCGTCATCAACATAATCCCACTACCATAATCCGCAAAATAATAACCATCTGCATCAAACATCCCCATGGCAATAATGCCTAGTCGATGTAAATCATCTTGCTTGAAGGCATATTCCGGCGTTCTAAGTCTGTTGATCTTGTTTTGAATGCCATAAGACTTCAGCTTTTTGGCATCCACTAGCAAATTTAAAGGTAGGTCTGATTGTTTATTCGCCCAAGACCATAACCAGGTATTGACAGAATAGGAAAAGCTACCTATAATCTGTAAGGGGAATTCAAATTCATCTCCAAAGGTGATCGTTCCACGAGTTAAATCTGCATCCCATGCCTTGCCTTCAATAAGTTCAGAGAAATCAACTTGTTTCTCAAATCCTAAACCTACGTATCTTTCAAATAATTCGTTTTCGGTTCTTATAGGTTCTATCCGGGTTGTCGTTTCGGTTGTTGGTTTTTCCTTTACTTCAGGTTCTTTTTTAATTGTAGATTTTCCAAATAATCTATTTAAAAATCCCATAATATTATTCTCAATTACTGTTGTTTGTCTTTTCAAAGATTTAAGTTAAGAAAGGATGTGGGAAATCCATAATAAGACTTTTGTAAAGAGGTAAGAAATTCAATTTTCGTAGTGTTATATCTACTGTTTGTTAGCGAAAATACTTCTCGATTGAAAAGTGGTAATATTAATTTCTCCTCAACTAAACGTAAGTTTTAATATAAAATAGGATTATAATGTTCTTTTTATTAAAAATTTGCCAATTTATCCGCTCCTAATCCCTTTTGTAACAGCTAATTTGTTTTTATGGTTTTCAATAATGAATCTAACTTAAAAAATTGAATAACAGTTTCTTATAGCAAAAGTCAAAAAAAAATATTGAAATTCTGACCATGACTACAATTTCCTTATCCGTAATATAATTTCATTTACGTCCTTATTAGCAATATTAATCTGTGAAGTGTTGGTAATATTGCCTATTTTAGGTCAAATTATTGTACCTGTGAAGCCATTATTGTTCCTGATAGGCATTTTCCTTTTTGTGTCCTGTCATAGTCCGAAACCAAATCCTACTGAATCTCCTAAGAATGTTTATTACGAACAAGCTTATGATTTCTTGGATAAAAATGAAATCGATAGTTCCTTCGTTTACTTTGAAAAGGCTAGGGAAGAGTTTGTTAAAAACAACGATAGCCTTGGTGCTGCTCAGAGCTTAATTAATATGGCCGTTTCTCAGTTGGAATATGGCGATTATTATGGCTCCCAAGAAACCTCAACGCAGGCCCTGGAATTCCTTAATCTTAATGATACTTCCCAATATTCTCTCCTGGCAATGGTATATGGGAACCTCAGTACAATCTACGATTACTTAAAAAACCCGAAACAATCGCTGGAAAGCATTCAATTGGCAATTAAATATGCCAAGGATCCTGCCAATAAAAGAGTATATGAAAATAACCTAGCGAATGCCTACCTGAATTATGGCAAACCGAAGGAAGCTGTTGAACTTTTGAAGGATTTATTAAATTCCTCCGAACCTAATTCTAAAGATTATGCCCGCTTTATTACCAATTACGCTAGAGCAAAAACTAAACTAGATTCTAATTATAATCCTCTTCCTGAATTTAGAAAAGGATTATCCATCCGTAAAAAATTGAATGATCGCATTGGGTTAAACTCTAGTTATACCCATCTCATGAATTATTTTAAAAATAGAAATATAGATTCAGCTTTATTCTATTCTCAAATGCTGTTGGATTTAGCAGAAGACATCAAAAATCCAGATGTTCAAATGGATGCTTTAAAGTCCATCCTGAACCTGACCGTTATCGACAAAAATAAAGCCTTACTCAGGAAATATCATCATATTGAAGACTCCGTGGAAATTGCAAGGTTGTCTGCGAAAAATCAATTTGCCCTGATACGCTATGAGGTTGAAAAAAGCAAAACAGATAATCTGAAGTTGAGCAATGAAATCGCTGAGAAACAATATCGTCTGAACCTGACTAGAATTTTCTTGCTTGCCATATTGATTATTGTTGGACTATCTGCTTACTATATCTGGAGTTGGTATAATAGAAAAAAACAACGATTAAAACTGGAAGCAGATAATCGTGTGAAAGAGAGTCAATTAAGGACCTCTAGAAAGGTGCATGATGTTGTTGCGAATGGAATATATCGCGTAATGGCTGAACTAGAAAATCGGGATGATATTGATCGGGAAGAATTATTGGACCGTTTAGAAATCATGTATGATAAATCCAGGGATATATCCTATGAAGTCGAAGAAGAGGGAATGAGTGAGGTACCGTTCCACTTGCAAGTCTCTGAATTATTGAAATCCTTCTCTAATGATTGTAGAACTATATTAATTGCGGGAAATGACCAAACTGTTTGGGATTTATTTAATGCTAAACAGAAAGGCGAAATTGAACAGATCTTACAGGAGTTAATGGTCAATATGCGAAAACATTCTGGCGCAAATGAGGTAATTGTCCGCTTTGAATATTCTGGTGAAAATCTTAATATTTTCTACAAGGATGATGGAGTGGGACTCGCCGATTCCATAAAATATGGAAACGGAATTAAGAATACGGAAAACCGTATAAATCTATTGAAGGGTACCCTTACATTTGAGAAAAATAATAATAATGGTTTAGGGATTCATATTTCTATTCCAGCTCAAAATTAGACTTTATGTTTAAGAAAGTATTAATTGCAGAAGACCACGAGGTCGCTAATTTGTCTGTCCATAAAACAGTTCAAGAATTGGGAGTTGAACAAGTTAACTACGTATATTATTGCGATGATGCGCTTACCTGGATAAAAAATGCAATCCGCGAAGGGGAACCTTATGATCTATTGGTCACCGATCTTGTATTTGAGGATGATATTGTGCCCCAGAAAATTTCCCATGGCAAAGATTTAATCAAGGCGGCTAAAGAAATCCAACCTGAATTGAAAGTTATTGTCTTCTCTTCAATTGATCGGATTAGCTTGATTGAAGATTTATTCCGGAATTATCAAATTGATGGCTATGTCCGTAAAGCAAGACACGATGGACAGCATTTTAAGGATGCAATGAAAGCCGTATCTACGAATAAGATCTATCAGTCCCCTGATATTCGTCTTGCCCTGAGATCCCGAAATTCACATGAATTTACCAATATGGATATTCAGATAATATCTTCCTTATCAAAAGGTATTTTACAAAAGAATATCCCTCAAATTCTGCAGGACCTGAATATCAGGCCCTCTGGTTTGAGTAGTATCGAAAAAAGATTAAACCTGATGAAGGAAGTTTTGGGCTTCACCAAAAACGAACAATTAGTATTGTATTGCAAGGATAAAGGATTGATTTAGTGATTTTCATCACAATACGGAAAACCGTAAAAATAGTATAGGTTTTTCAAATATCTTTGAGTTATCAAAACAGACCAATCTTTATTAACCAAAATAAATAGCGGGCCTCAGATTCTTTTGAGGCCTTTTTTTATGGTCTTCCTTGTTAAAAAATGTTAATACATCTTGCTATTTATACAATCGGCATTGGCTTTGCGTTTTTATAGTACAAACAGAGTAAAAAAGTAAAGAGTAAATAATTTCATAATTTAGGTTAATAATTGGTTAGTTAAAAAAACCTGAGCTTCCCCAGCTCAGGTTTTTTACTTTAATAGCTAATCTTTAATATTTATTTCGAAAATTCGGAATACATCCTATTCTCCTAAGTCAAATTAAAATGAACCGCGAATTTTAATAATTCTGCAAAAGATTTGTTTTCTAGTTTTCGACAGATATTCTTCCGATGGGTGGAAACCGTATGGCTGGATAAGAATAGATAATCCGAAATTTCATTGGTTGAATTACCGTTTGCTAATAATCGGATAATCTCCTTTTCCCTTTTGGTTAATTGAGCATACTTTTGATAATTCGCATTAACGTATTCATTCTGGTCCAGCGTTTTTGTGACCCTTTGGATAATTGTATCAATCCCATCAATAGGAGAAGAGAGAATTACTAATTTATTTTCGGCTTGTATTTCCACCAATTTACAGGAGGTAAAACACCATTTATATTTCTGCTGGGCATAAGATTTTACGCGTTGAAAGAAATTGTAATTCAGGTCAGCATCCGAGTCATTTAAGTATAGTTGTAATCCGGACAAAGCCGCCATTGCTTCTTCCCGAATGAAGAATTCTTCATAATATCGCATCCCCATTTGCTGGATTTCTTCGGGATATTTCCCCAGAAAATTAGTGCCCCAATTATTCATATAACTGCAGCCAGCAGGGTTTAATCCCTCCAAATCATGAATCATCAAACTTGCCGGTAAAATTGCCCCTAACTCCGGCGCGGTGTATTCACCTATTCGAAGACCATTTGAGATCTCAAATAATTGCGCATCTAGGTTATTCATAATAATTAATATCTGGTTTGCTTATTAACTATAAATTCACTTACCCTAAAATAAGGAAGAATGTTTAAACACTAAAATTAATTTTCATGAAAAATATCTATTTGTCTAATTCAAGCTAATTTTATGTGAAGATTACGTTAATTTAATACCCTATCTAAAGTTAATAAAATATTATTCCTAAAATAATATTTTATTAACAACCTGAAAACAAGATGTTTAGTTGTTTGTCAATAAAGCCTATGAAAAACTTAGCTTAAATCTATGTATGGTATGATTTTTATATTATTTTTTAATTTCGTAAAGGTTAAACCATTTTGAAGGTTTGGGTTCTAAATAAGAAAATAAGCATATGAATAAGCTCCTACTTTTCCTTTTGATGCTGATTACCGCACAATATTCCTTCGGTCAATTGGGGACCGTTAAGAATAATTTCTTTGGACATTTAGAATTCAATTCTGCAGATGGAAGATATACTGCCACTTTGGAGAAGAATTTTTTTGATGGACTGGAGTTTTCTGATAATGCCCGAAATACGGTTACTTTCGAGAAAAAATATCTTGATCGTCACATGTCAGGAATTTTATCGGATAATGAAATGAAAGTGGATTTTCTAAAGTATTTGGTTCGAAAATATATTCGAGAATCCGGATATCGAGCATCCCATGAAATCGATATTCTTGGTAAAGAAATCTTTGAAGATAACCGAGGGAATAGTGTAGAATCCGGAGTGGATATTTTCGGACATGAATATTACGCTGAGGAAGGGGAAAATGGAAGTATTTCAATAAAAAGAAACTTGGATAAGTCATTGACTTATACCCGAAATAAATTCACAGCAACCTTGAAGAAAGATATTTTTGGAATCTGGGTATATAATGATAATGAAAGCGGTAAAATAGAATTTAATCAGGCGGCATGGAACAAGATGCTGGAAAGGCATAGAAACGAACGGAGTATCCTATTATTTTTGGTTCGTCAATTAACAGCATTTAACCAAAATGAATATTATTCAGATTTTTAATACCATTAATACTATTACAAAACGAGTAAGGACATCGATATCGATGTCCTTTTTTTGTTGATTTCTACAGCTGGGCAAATAGGGTTTTTGGATACCGGATTTAAGAAAATTTCATGCAGTGATAGGAAATAAATAAGGGAAAAACTTGAGAACAATTATGCCTTTTGCCGGACCTTCTTCGGACCTTCTTCGGACCTCTCGCGGATTTTGTTCGAAAAAATTCGAACAAGGTCCGGAGAAATTACGGCGGAGATGCGGAGAAACCTTTTATTTGACCTGAATTGTTTCCGGATTATGGTACAATTTACTGTTACTGCTGAAATTAGCTATTGTCGTAAATTTTGCGTATATTTGTACTCATTCAAAAAAGGCCCCTATCTTAATCCGCAGCAAGTCCCGCTAAATAAAAAAAGATATCCCTTTCATTTTTTAACTTAATCAGATTTAATGTCAAGAAACCAACTCACATTCAAGAAAAAAGAGCTAGCAAAAAGAAAACAACAGAAACTTCAGGAGAAACAAGAACGTAGAGAAGTTAATAAATCCAATAACAATAAAGGAAAAGCATTGGAAGAGATGTTTGCCTATGTTGATGAATTTGGAAATATCTCCGATACTCCACCTACACAAACTTATAAGTTTAAACCTGAAGACTTAGAACGTCCTAAAGATCCAGAAGATGAATTCTTATTAGGTCGTGTATCATATTACAATGAAGCAGGTCATTATGGTTTTATTCGTGATAATGAAACGAGAGAGACTGTTTATTTTAATGATACCCTTGCTGGTAAAGTCCTTTCCTTGAATCAAAATGTGAGATACAAATACACTAGAACTAGACAAGGAAATCAAATTTCTGAAGTAGAACTAATATAGTATCAAAATATTATTGGCCTAGAAGGAGTTTTAGGCATAAAAAAAAAGGAGCTGAATTCAGCTCCTTTTTTTTATGCTACAGACATCTGTTTGATAACTTTGACATGGGATGAGAACGCCATCCAAAAGGTTCCAAACTCATTGTATTTGATGTTATATTTCTGACAGGTCTCCCGAACAATTTTATTGATCTCGGGATAATGGATATGACTTATCTTGGGAAATAAATGATGTTCAACCTGAAAATTTAATCCTCCTAATAACCATGTTAAGAATCGGTTATTCGTTGAGAAATTTGCTGTCGACTGAATTTGATGAATCATCCATTCTTCTTCAATTTTGTCAAGATTAGAAGATTTGAATTCTGTTTCTTCTACAACATGTGCCAACTGGAATACGATTGCTAAACAGATTCCACAAACCGCACCAACGATCAATATGCCAACAATGGTTTTAATCCAACCTACCATCAAAATAGGAACAACAATGAATATAAAGGCATGAAGAATCTTGCTAATCCAGAATATCAGTTTCTCCTTCAGTGGAAATTCAAAATCAAATTTATTTCTCAATCCACTCTTTTTCTGCTTGAAGTATTTTTCATAATCCTGATAAAAGATCCACGCGAGGTAAGAAAGTCCGTACAGGAAAATAAAATATAAATGTTGGTACTTATGATGCTTTTTTAATTTTTGCTCATGGTGCAACCTCATAAAATTCACCTCAATATCTGGATCTTCACCATCAATATTGGTGTATGTATGATGCGCGATATTATGCTTTAATTTCCAAAAGAAAATATTCCCACCCAATAGGTTTAAGGAATAGGACATAATACTATTCACTTTCTTGTTTTCAGAAAAGGAATTATGACCTGCATCATGCATAATATTAAAACCAATTGCAGCAAAATTTACCCCAAACAAGATGCATAGGATAATTGAAATACTCCAATGTGGTTGAATGAATACTAAAAGCGTATACAGGGTAATAAAGGATAATAATAGAATACTTGCTTTGATGAATAGTTTTCTATTACCTGTTTTTTTCTGGATTGTACTTTGAAAATAATCGTTGATGTTTTGTTTTAAAGTCTTCGAAAAAAGACTATTTATATTGTTAAACTTTACAGTTGATCTCATTATTGAATAATAAATTTTGATGTTCAAACAAATTCTTGAACAAGAAACATTCGCAAAATTAGCGTTTATTCGTCGATGCTAGATAAATTTGAATGTAAAATCTTTAAAAAATTTTATTGACGAGTGGGAAATCATGATTTAATTAGCTTAAGCTCATTTTTCTAAAATCTTCAATTTCTGATACCGTTTTTATAAGGTCAGGACCTAGCAAGCGATAACCGTTTTCCTCAATCAGGAAATTATCTTCAATCCGGATTCCTGTAAAGTCACGGAAAGATTCAAGGACATCATAATTTATGAATTCTTGATTTTTCTTTTCGGCCTTCCAGATATCGATTAAATCAGGGATAATGTATATACCAGGCTCTATCGTCAGGACATTTCCGGCTTGCAATTCCTTCCCTAGGCGTAAGGATTTGAGTCCGAATGTTTTTTTGTCTTTAGGCTCGAATTCGGTATAGCCCACATATTGTTCACCTAAATCTTCCATGTCATGAACATCAAGACCCATCATATGGCCCAAGCCGCATTGGAAAAACATGGTATGAGCATGGTTGTCGACCGCATCTTCTGCATTTCCACGCATTAATCCTACTGAACTTAGCCCTTCGACCAAGGTTTTAGCCGCCTTCAAATGGATATCCTTAAATTTAACACCAGGCTTTAATAGGTCTCTAGCATCGGTAAATGCTTGTAAGACGATGTTATAAAGGTCTTTTTGACGTTCAGTAAAGGTTGCAGCAACCGGAAATGTACGGGTTAAATCCGCTGCATAACCCATCGGGGTTTCAGCACCTGAATCATTTAGAACCAGGTCGCCATTCTTTAATATATTTTCTTGAAATTGATTATGCAAGATCTCCCCATGAACCGTAACAATAGGAGGGTAAGCAAATCTGAAGTTTTGATCAGCAGCAAATTTTTGAATTGCATTGACAATTTCATACTCTTTCATGCCTGGCTTGGCAACCTGCATCGCCAATAAATGCATATCTGTGGAAACTTTTAATGCAGATTCGATTTGTTCAATCTCCTGAGCTTCCTTAATAGATCGTTGGTTTACAACAGCCTTAATTAATTTCTCTGATGGCAATAATTCATCTAGATGCCTGTCCAACAATCTGCTCAATAAGATTTTATTGAAGGATTGATAAGGAGGTAAGAAATGGATCGTACGGTTGTTGAATTTTGCTTTTTGAAGATAGGATTCTAAATCTTTGAAAGGTAAAGTTTCTTTAACCCCCGATTTCAGACTTTTCTCCTTCAAGGTTTCTTGTCTGCCCATCCATACCAAGGCATCCGTATCTAATTCATCCCCAAAAATTATTTCTCTTTGCTCATCAATATCAATTATTGCAGCAATATTCGGAGCTTTAATCCCAAAATAATATAAGTAACTGCTGTCTTGTCTAAATGGATAAGTATTGTGTTCAAAATTGATAGGATTTTCAATATTACCTAATAATAAGATTACACCATTCGATACCTCATTTCTTAAGTTTTTCCTTCGATTTTGATAGGTTTCTGCTGAAAACATTGCTTGTAAAATTTTTATACGAATTTAAATAAATATTTATTAGGGCTGAGGATTCAGGAAATAATTTTTAATTTAGAAATAATCATAAACCTAATTCTAGCTATCCAAAGTATACCTAGAATTCCTATCTTTTTCATTTATGGACAGAAGAAATTTCTTAAAAAATTCAAGTTTATTGGGACTTGGAGTATTTGCTAGTCAATTTCCAGTTTGGGGAAAGAGTATTTTTTCCTGGGATGCATCTGTTCACAATATTCCTATTGAGAAAGGATATAGCAAGGAGTGGGTAAAATCTTTGTATGGTCGGGGTGAGAAAATCCAATATAAAAAGAGCTTAAATGAGTTGAAATATATAGGCATGCCTGTTGGTGGTTTGCATTCGGGTACCGTTTATATTTCTGGGGATGGTCGTTTATGGTTGTGGCAAGTATTTAACACCTCTTATGATGGTTTAAATGAAGGGGTAGAGAATAAGGTGGTTTTGTGGGACAATGGTCGGGAAATGCAAAGGGTTAGACCCAGAGATGGGGCAGCATTTGTGGAGCCTGCACTTTCAGATAACCTAAGGATTTTGGAACAAGGCTTTTTGGTTTCGGTAAAGCGCAATGGTAAAGTCCTGCAGAAAGTTTTGGAAGCCAATCAATGGGATGAGGTAATCTTTGAACCTAGCTATCCAACCTGCAAAGTGCTTTATAGCAGTGCGTCCTTTCCTGTGGATGTTGAATTGACCGCCTTTTCACCGTTTATTCCTTTGGATGAAGATAACTCTTCCTTGCCCTTAACAACCTTTCATATTGAAATAAAAAATAAGAATTTCGAGCCATTGGAAGTTGAAGTGATCGGCTGGTTTGAAAATGGCGTACATAAGGGCAGAAAGGATTTTGATGCTGTCAAAAAGCTGGCTACCGTCAAAGAAAGCAATGGTTCCAATCGACATGTTTATTTTGAATGTGAGTCGGTCCCTACGGAGTTTCAAAAAGCTCCTGATCATGGTAACATGGCATTTATGGCTCATGATGGGCAAGCAAAAATAATTTGCAATCTTGAATCTTGGCCGGTACAGGCTGAAAATCTGCAAGGTTCGGATCAACGATCCCTTGTAGATTTCAAGGATTTGCAGATTTCCAGTATCAGTTCCAAGGGGAAATTGGAAGGGAATGGCAAGAAGGATTTTCAATTTTCTGTCGCTTGGTACTTCAATAATCCACATCCAAAATTACAGGAGCATCTCAAAGATGCGAAGGAAGGCTATTGGTATGGGAAGCGGTTTAAAGATGCGTCTGAGGTTTTGAATTATTATGCAGCACATCTGGAGGAGTTGGATCGTCAAACGATGAAATGGGTTCAGACCTGGAATGATTCCACCTTACCATATTGGTTTTTAGACCGAACCTTTGTGAATATAGGCAGCTTGGCAACGGCCAATACCATGCGATTTGGAACGGGGAGGTTCTGGGGCTGGGAGGGTGTCGGCGCTTGTGCAGGAACCTGTACCCATGTGTGGCAATACGGACAGGCCATGGGGAGAATATTCCCAGGCTTAGAACGGAACCTTCGGGAGACTACTGACTATGGCGTAGGCTTTAATGCCGATTCAGGAGCTATTATCTTTCGTGCCGAATATGAATCCCGACCTGCAATAGATGGTCAAGCGGGGGTTGTTCTCAGAACTTATCGCGATCATCAAACCAGTAAGGACGATACTTTTTTAAAGAAGAATTGGCCCTCCATAAAAAAGGCAAGTCAATTTATTTTGAATCAGGATAAAAATGGGGATGGAATGACTGATACCCCGATGGAGAATACCTTGGACGCTGTCTGGGAAGGGGAGATTGCTTGGATTGTAGGCTTGAGTTTAGCCGCCATAAAAGCAGCCGAGAAAATGGCCAATGAGGTTGGAGATCTTGAATTTGAGAAGAAATGTGCCAGCTATTTTTCAAAAGGTTCAAAAAATATGGACAGTCAACTGTTTAATGGAGAATATTATATCCATAGACCGAATAAGGAATTTGGAAGAAAGAAATTAGGGTCATACAATACCTGCCATATTGATCAGGTTTACGGGCAGGCCTGGACGTTTCAATTAGGATTGCCTAGAGTCAATGATAAAGCCAAAACATTATCGGCATTACAGGCTTTGTGGAAATATAATTATGCTCCAGATGTTGGCCCGTATATTAAAACACATTTACAGGGTCGACCATATGCGATTGCCGGAGATGCGGGAATGGTGATGAATACCAATCCAAAAAATGAAAAACATGCCTATGGGGAAAATGAAACTTGGCAATTGGGATATTTTCATGAGTGCATGACAGGATTCGAGCATCAGGTAGCGGCACATATGATGGCTGAAGGGATGATTGACGAGAGTTTGATCTTAACACGAAAGATTCATGAGCGGTATCACGCCTCCAAGCGAAATCCATTTAATGAAATTGAGTGTAGTGATCATTATGCCAGGGCAATGGCTAGTTATGGAACTTTTATCAATGCCTGTGGCTTTACTTACCATGGTCCGAAGAAACAGATTGGTTTTAATCCTAAAATAAATCCGGAAAACTTTAAGGCTGCATTTACCGCTGCAGATGGATGGGGGAGCTATTCCCAGAAAATTTCTTCAAATAACCGCTTAGAAGCAAATATTAGCTTGGCAATGGGGAATCTGGAAATCGCTGAATTAACTTTGCCGGACTTGAAGACATCAAATGTAAAGAGCAAAGTCACAGCAAAAATTGGTAATAAACCTGTGGCAATCAAAAATATTGAAAGCAAAAATGAAGGATTGCAAATAGTTTTTGGAAGCCCTATTATACTCTCAGAAAATAAGGAGCTTTCCATTTCTATTTCTTAGATACTGCGAAAATTGAGCGTCAAATAAAATCATAGGCTTTATTAGTACTTGCCAAGAGTTTATTTATTTATGAAATTTTTGTTGGAATCCTGTTAAAAAATGTCAAAAAGAAGCTGTTTAGACTAAGAAATGACTATTATTTTTCTATTTTATGGAAACATCGAAAATAGAAAAATATGAAATGTCCAAATTGTAATGAAGTATTATTGATGACTGAACGCCATCAAGTTGAAATAGATTATTGTCCTTCATGTAGAGGGGTGTGGTTAGATAAAGGTGAGTTGGATAAATTAATGGAATATGCCTCCAATCAGATCTCAAACCAGGCTACGTATCAAGAAAGGGGAAATGACCGTCAAGATTCCTATGTTCAGGATTATAATAGGGAGGATCGAGATTATCGAGATAACCGGGATAACCGAGATAACCGGGATAACCGGGATTACCGAGATGACCGGGATAACCGGGATTACCGAGATGACCGGGAATATAGAGGCCAACATCAAAAATATCCAAGGAAAAAGAAATCCTTTCTTTCTGATTTTTTCGATTTCGATTAATCAGCAGGTAAAAAGTGAAAAGTTTAGCAAAGGCAGCAGATTGGATCTGATCCAATCCCTGCCTTTTATGATATGTAATGGCTAATTCTAGCCAATGCTATGCAAAGTTCTTGCTTAATTCCTTCGCTGTATCAATTCCTCCTTGATACAGAAATGGATATTCAAGTGTGTGTAAAAACCTGAATTTTATTTCCTCGTTTTCAATGATTAAAATATTCTGAGTCTTCGCACATTTTATGATTAAACGATGCTCATCTCTATAAATTGAATAGGAAAAAAACTCATTACTTTCAGTTCTTACAGCATGGTATAAAGTCCAAACCTGATTAATGTTAGATAGCTTAACATTTTGGTTTAGCCAAAAGTTAAAATCGGTGGTTTCCATTGCGTTAGTGTGATGAACTAAAGTAGCTATAATCTAGCTGAATTCACTACGGTTTACCGTAAACGAACACATATTTTACACAACTTACCGATTATAGATAGCGGTTTTTTTTTGTTTTATCGAATGTCGATTAATCCCGATTTTTTTACTCAACATCCTGAGTCTTAATTGTGTTTACAAATTCCTTTGGCGTCATGTTATACGCTTTGATAAAAGCTTTGCTGAAATAAGAGGCTGAACTAAAACCTACCATAAAACAAACTTCATTAATGCGATAATCTCCTTCCAGTAATAAGCTGCATGCCTTCTTGAGTCGGTAGGTTCGGACATAATCTCCTGGGGAATGACCTGAGATTGCCTTTAATTTGCGTTGGAAATTTGAACGGCTAAGACCAAGAACCTGAGTAAGAGATTCCACATTGAATTGATCATCCGCTAAATTCTTCTCAATTTCTTCATTGATGCACTTTAAAAATGCCTCATCACTTTTGTTTGTCGCAAGGGATGAATAGGAGGCTAATGGATTGTTATTGAAGATTTCTAAGATATTCTTTCGGTTTCGCAGCAAACTGCTGATCTGTGCCCGAAGAAAGTTAATGGAGAATGGCTTTTCAATGAATACATCTGCTCCAGTCATTAAACCTTTGATCTTTGTTGAATTTTCAATCTTTGCCGATAATAATATAATGGGTATATGGGAGTAATTCAGATTGCTTTTAATGATTTCTGATAAATTGATCCCATCAACTTCAGGCATCATAATATCTGAAATGATTAATGAATAACTATTTTTTTCGAGCCTTTCTAAGGCTACCCTACCATTTTCAGCGATATCAACTTTGTAATCATCGTGTAGAGATTGTCCAATGAAAGTTGTTATTTCAGGGTTATCATCCACTAATAAGATTTTCTGTAAACATACTGAATCCTTATGTTCCAATTCGAGTTCCTCCAATTCGCTCGCCTCCAAGGTTATTTCCGGAAGTTTAGGGTAATTTGTAAAACTAAATACAAAGCTGGTGCCTTTGGGCTGGAGGTCAAATACATCTATTTTTCCTGCTATCTGGTTGCTGAAATGCCTTACTAAAAATAAACCTATTCCAGTTCCTGAATGGCCCTTGTTTGAATTTACCTGATAGAAAGGGTCAAATATTAAGCTTTTAAATTCCTTGGGTATGCCTTTACCGTCATCACTTACACTGATAAAATAACTCTGATCCGGATTGATACCCAGCTTCAGTTCTATTTTTTTATCCGCAAACTTAATAGCATTACTTAATAGATTGCTGATGATTTTGTTTAAGGCCTCTATATCAGATTCTACAATTATTTCATTTTTCAAAGGTAGTTGTAGATCAAGTTTTAATTTCTTGCTTTGCGCTGATTTCTTAAAGCGCTCATAAATTTCCAATAAAAAGCTGTTGAGGTTAATGCTTTCAGGGTTAATCTGTAAGCGACCTTCTTCCATCTTTCGGAAATCTAATAATTGATTGATAAGGATATGTAATCGTTCGCAATTTTTCTCGATGATATGCAGATTATTACGAATGTCCGTGCTGATATTATCCTTATGTAGGATTTCTTCCAATGGAGCACTGATTAAGCTTACTGGCGTTCTAATTTCATGCGCCACATTCGTAAAGAATTCGATTTTTGATGAATATGATTTTTGTTCTTGTTCCAATTTAAAATTGGCAAGTTGCCTATTGTGTTTGGCTTTATTTGCCTTTGCATAATAATAGAACAACAGCAGTATACCAGTAACAAATAGTAGGAGGTAAATTACTTTTGCGGGCACACTTAACCAAAATGGTGGTAAGATTTCGATTTCAATGCTGATGCCTTCTTGATTCCAGAGCTTATCATTATTACTGGCCTTAACACGGAAAGTGTATTTTCCATAAGGGAGATTGACATAAGAAACCGATTGCCTGTTTCCAGCAGCCGTCCAGTTTTCATCAGCACCTACGAGCATATAGGCATACTGATTTTCAGAAGGCGAGAGAAAACTCAAACTGACAAAGGAAATACTAAATGAAGACTGGTTGTATTGGAGTTGAATTAATTGGCCCGTATTGATTTTCTCTTGAATTTCTTGGTCGAATTCAGAGCTTGAGTTATTTAATAGTTGAAGCCCCGTAAAAGCCACATTGGGTTGGGTTTTATTTTTTGCTTTTTGAAAAGTCTGTGGATAAAAACTACTAAACCCATTTATTCCGCCAAAATAGAATTTTCCATCCCTGCTTTTGAAGGAGGATTTAAAGTTGAATTGATTGCTTTGTAAGCCATTATTAACAGTATATAATTCATATTCTGCTGGACGATCGGGATGGAAATGGATAATTCCTTTATTGCTACTTAACCATAAATTGCCTTCAGGATCATCCAATACCCCATAGATAACATTGTTGGGGAGACCATTTTTCTGAGAAATATTGATGAAGGAATCATTTTCTTTCTGATAGATGAAAATACCTTTTCCCTCACTGCTGAAAATAAGCCTATTTTGACTGTCAATATAGATGCTGGTTAATTTACTCGAGGATATAGGTTCATTGGGTCTGATTTTACTATAATGTATCCACTTTTTTGTTTTCTGATCAAATTTAATCGGTCCGGCTTCATAAGATGCCAGCCATATATTGCCATCAGAATCTTCCTTGATATCATAAATAAACTCATGGATGCCTTCGACGCGGTCAAAGGCATTCTTCTCGGGGTTAAAGATGCTTAAGCCAGCTGGCGTACCTACATAAATTTTTCCTGCCTTTGACTTATACAATGAAAAGATACAATCATCATTGATGCTATTTTTGTTGGATGCCTGATGTCTGAAATTTAGTAGGGTTTTCGAATTTAAGTCATATACATCAAGACCTCTTGAGAAAGTTCCTATCCAGAGTTTATTCTGGTCTAATAATAAGGCGTGTGTATTGTGGTAGGATGTTTTTATGGGTTGGCTAATCGTTCCATTCTCTAAGTCGAAATAATTTATTCCGCCATCTTCCGTAGCAATCCACATATTTCCCTTGCTGTCCTCCGTAATTTGACTAACAGCTTTTCCAGATAGAAAACCCCTGATAATATCGGAATAAAAGGTTTCAATTTGTAGGAGGGAGGTGTTTAAATAATTGACTCCTCCAAAATAAGTTCCAATCCAAATACTATTTTCTTTATCTCTGGCAATTGAATAGACATTTTGATCACTGAGGCTATATTTGAATTGCGGGATATCTACTCGGCTTTGTTTCTTAGATTTTATATTAAAAAGGTAAAGGCCATCGTCTGATCCAATCAGGAGTTGGTTTTCATCATATTCAAAAATTGCACGGATATGGGAGACAAAAGCAATGGAGGATTTATCCATGTATCTTTCTTGAACGCCCAACTGTTTATTAAATCTTATAAGACCAATTCCCCAGGTTCCTAACCATAAATCCCCCTGCTTATCCTCGCCAATGGAAAGAATTTCATATTCAGGGTTATCAGAAGAGTTAAAAAGGTTTGGTACGGCCTGAAATTTCCCTAGGCTGGAATTATATTTTAACAAGCCTAACCTTGTTCCAGCCCAGATTGCCCCTGATTGATCTTGGAATATAGCCCAAGTGGCATTTTGACCTAAGTTTCCGTTTTCAATATCCAGATGAATAAGCTTGTTTTCCTTCGGAAAATATTGGAATATTCCCTGGTTCATACTTCCAATCCACAGGCTTCCATCCTTTGCAATTTTCAAAGTATTGATGGCGGAGTGCAGCTTCAGGTTTTGGTTGGTTTTGAGGTCTAGAAAATAAAAAGCCTCTTTGGTTTTATCCATGATATAAAGACCATGGTCAGTCCCAACATATAGGGAGTTAGAATCTTTTTCAGCCAAGCTCCGAACAAAATTATTCCCTAAAATGTTTTTATCCTGGTGTTGTTTTTGAAAGACCCGGAAAGAATTCCCATCGTACCTGTTTAATCCATCTTTAGTGCCAAACCACATAAATCCAGTTTGATCTTGCAGAATACAATACACGCTATTCTCTGAAAGACCATCTGCAACTTGCAATTTTTTGAAATGCATATTCGAGGGTCTTTGTCCCCATGCAGAATGAAAAATGCTGGAAAACAGGAGAATAAAGAAGGATATTAGATAAGTCTTCACGATGTCATCATTAATAAGCTTACGGTTGGTTATCAGGATTATATCTAAAAATAGCAATTATTAGTAAAAAGTTGTAAAAATTAACCATTGTTAGGTTTTAAAGAAAAATAGGCTTTTTTTTAATACATGAATTGAAAACGCTCTGATTTCCAGCTGTTAATTAAAATTCAAAAACCTTATAAACCTTTTTAATTGAAAAAAAAATAACCTCAGGTAAGTAGCTTATTTGAGATGTTGATATAACCAAAAATTTCTATAACCAAATTAATAAACCCAATAAACATGCGGAAAAGTATTATTATCCTTTTCATTTTACTGATTTCTGTATCAGCATTTGCTCAAGACAGAAATATAAAAGGAAGGGTCACAAACGATGCCGGTGAATCGTTAGCGAATGTAACGGTTACTGTGCAAGGAACCAGCACTGCTGTCATGACAGATGATAATGGGAATTTTGAAATTCCTGTTCAATCAGGTCAGGCATTACAATTTGCCATCATAGGCTATAGCAGCCAAACTGTGCAAATTAATAGTCAGACTACATTGGATATTGTTCTTAAACCTGAGGATGAACAAGTAGATGAGGTTGTTGTAATTGGATATCAGACCGTCAAGAAGTCTGATTTGACTGGTGCAGTCTCGGTTTTTAAACCGAGTGAGATGAAAAATACAACAGTTACAGGAACTGTGGGTGATGCCTTAGGAACCTTACCTGGCCTAAATGTTAGAACTGCTGGAAACCCGGGTTCAGAAGGAAAAGTCGAGATTAGAGGAACTGGAACTTTTGGCTCAAGCAATCCTCTATATGTTGTTGATGGAATAGTTGCTGGGGCAAATCGGGATTTCAACTTTAATGATATTGAAAGTATTCAGGTTCTAAAAGACGCGTCGGCAGCTGCGATTTACGGTTCTAGAGCAGGAAATGGGGTGATTATTATTACCACTAAACAAGGTCGTGAAGGCAAGATGAAAATTGATGTCTCTTCCAGAGGAACGGCCCAATGGTTGCCACGCTATAATTTGGCGGATCGAGATTTGTGGATAAGCATGAATGATCTAGCCTTTAGTAATGCCAACAGAACGCCTGCCAATCACTTTGATGCCAATACCGACTGGCAGGAAGAGGTATTCAAGACCGGTTGGCTTCAGGACCAAAATATCTCCTTTTCAGGTGGAGGAAAGGAAAGCCGGTACTTTTTTTCTGGGAATTATCAAGCAAATAGTGGCACAACGATAGGGGCTTCCAGTAAGCGTTTTACCCTTAGGTCCAATATGTCAACCTCAAGAAACTTTGGTGAGAATATTAAATTTAGTCTTGGCGAAAACATAGTATTGAGTAATTTCCAAGTCGATGAACTCAATACTAACCCCATTATTGATGTTTATAGAATGTTGCCGACCATTCCAATTTATGATCCAAACAATGCGGCAAAAGGAGGCTACGGTTTTGGTGAAGGCAGTAGGGATGTGACCTTCGGAACCAATCCATTTGCAATTGAAGATTTTTTGGTAACTGAAAATGGAAATCTACGGACCCGAGGTAATGTGTTTACTGAGTTAGAATTCTTTAAATCGTTGAAATACAGGTTGAATTTTGGTTTTGATTTGAGCAATGATAAGCATATGGCATTACGAAAAGAAGGATTTTGGACTTATAATCAACCATACGATCCATCATCCTTGAATAAAAACCAAGCCCAATACCAAGGTTATGTTTATGATAACACCTTGGAATACGCCAAGATATTTGGTAAGCATGATATTTCTGCTGTTGCAGGTATCAGTTATCAAACCTCGAATTATGAGCAGATTTGGGGGACGAAAAACGACCTATTGATGAATGGTGCTGATTATTTTACTAATCTTGATGCAGCCTTGAGTAATCCCAAGACAGGGAATTATCAGGATTTAGAAAAACTATTTTCAGTTTTTGGTCGGGTTAATTATACCTATGATGAGCGTTATTTATTGAGTTTAACCATGCGTCGAGATCAGTCTTCAAAATTCAATCCTGATTTAAGTGTTGGCTATTTCCCATCTGTTGCGGCAGGCTGGAGAATCAGTAAAGAGCAATTCTTTAATGTGCCTTGGATCAATGAGTTAAAACTACGGGCGAATTACGGTGTATTAGGCACCTCTAATATTAATGTATGGGATTGGGTTTCATTTATTACAGTGTTTCCGCAAGCGGTATTCGGAACAGATCAGGTTGTAAATACAGGTATGACTCAGATTAAGTTGGCAAATGAGGATTTGAAATGGGAAAAAGTTGCTCAATTAAATGCGGGTTTTGATGCAGTCTTGGCGGATAATAGGCTAAGTCTTTCCTTGGATTATTTTGAAAAAAATACACAGGATGTCCTGACTCCCATGCCTATTTTATTGACCACTGGTAATAATGGTGGTAATCCAGTAGTTAATTCGGCATCCTTAAAGAATACTGGTTTGGAGTTGACCACAGAATGGAGGGATAAAGTTGGTGATTTTGGATATCAAATCGGATTCAACGCATCATATATCAAGAACAAGATTGTAGAATTAGGTTATGATCGAAAAGAATTTACACAATGGAATACTAAATCTCGAGTTGGTGAGAGTATCGGAAATTGGTATTTGATAAAAACTGACGGTCTATTCCAGAGCGCGGAAGAAGTACAAAATCATAAAAATAGTGCTGGTCAACTTATTCAACCAAATGCTAAACCTGGGGATGTTCGATTTATTGATTTTAACGATGATGGACAAATTACAGAGGCTGACCGTCAGTATATGGGAAGCAGCATGCCTAGATATCAGGTTGGTGCAAATTTAGGATTTGAATACAAGGGTTTTGACCTGCAGTTCCAGTTGACCGGAGCATTTGGCTTTAAATCATTTAATGGTCCACGTAGTGGTTATGATCGATTTGACGATAATTCCAATTATCGTGCAGATTATGATCCATGGACTGCTGAGAATCCAAATGCTAAGGATCCACGACCAATCTATGCAGATTCAAGAAATGTTCGTCCAGATCAAGATCGTTGGTTGGAAAATGGTAATTACCTGAGAATTCGTCAAATGGCACTAGGGTATAATTTTCCTGCATCAATTTTAGGTAATACATTTAGTCAAGTTAGGCTTTATGTGAATGCGCAGAACCTGGTCACATTTACTAAATACAGAGGCTTGGATCCGGAGTTTTTGAATCGGAGTATCTGGGAGCGTAGTTATGATGGGGGATCATTTCCAAACCCTAGAGGATTTAGTTTTGGAGCACAAATCACCTTTTAACCTTAAGAAAGAACAATGAAAAAGTTAATCAATATATTGTTTGCGGCTTGCTTGATGACAAGCTGTAGTGTGGAAGTAAATAACCCAAATACCATCTCGACAAAGACCTTTTGGAAAAGTGAAAAAGATGCCCAATTTGGTATCAATGCGGCTTACAACATGTTTTACAAACCAGGTACTTTTAGTCGTTGGTTATGGTTTCGGTTGGATTTAACTTCTGATGAAGGCTTTAGCCAAAGTCCATGGGCAGAATTAAAAGAATGGACTCAATTTAGATACAATAACTATAATTTCTGGGAAGGAAATGCATGGACTTATCGGGATTTTTATGAAGCCATCTTCCGTTCAAATCAAGTGCTGCATTATGTTCCGGAGATCGAATTTGCTGATGCTAAACAAAAGGAATACATATTAGGTCAAGCCTATTTTTTAAGAGGTCTCTATTATTACTATTTAACCGTGTTGTGGGGCAGTGAAAGCAAGAGCCTTCCGATTGTATTGGAGCCATCTACTCCTGGGATGCAACCGGAAGGGCATACTGAGAAAGAAGTTTTTGCACAGGCAATTGCCGACTTGAAGAAAGCTTCTGAACTTTTGCCTGAGGAATGGGATAATCCAAATAAAGGCCGAGCAACCAAGGGTGCAGCCCTAGCATTCAAAGCAAAATGTCATATGCAAATGCATCAATTTGCGGAGGCTAAAGCTGATTTGGATTGGTTGGTTACTGGAGTAGGAAAGAAGTACTACGATTTAACGGCAAATTATTTTGATAATTTCACCAAAGACCGGGAGAACAATCCAGAATCGGTTTTTGAAATCCAGTACTCCGATGCTAATCCTGCACCAGCGGGAGATGGCGATTTCAGTGTAGATCCAAACTTAGGTTTGAACCGGGGACAGTTTTTTGCGCCTCCAGGCATAGGCTGGACCGATGGGGAGTTAAGGCCATGGATTATCGATGAATTCAAAAAGGAAAAAAATGTAACCAATACTTTTGATATCAGATTACGCTATACAGCATTTTACAGCAGTATGCATTTGGATTTTCCAAATAATGATAAGATTTATGGTTTGGTTAGTAATGAAGCTCAATGGAATAAGGATAATTATAAAGGGCGTGTGTTTTTCAGGAAATATAGTTCTGATTATTACCGCACTTATGATGATTATTATAATCCTACGAATGTTCGCTTGATCCGATATGCAGATGTTTTATTGATGTATGCAGAATGTATTGCTGAAACAAATGGTTCCCTTTCGGATGCTGTTGCTATGGTCGATCGAGTTAGAAATCGAGTAAATATGCCTAAATTATCCGTAAATCATGCTTCTGCGAGCAGCGGTAAAGCGGCTTTTCTGAAGAGGTTGCAGATGGAGCGATTCCTAGAATTGGCGACTGAAGGCTATCGTTGGGCTGATTTGAAACGTTGGGGGCTTTTAGACAGCCAAGAAGGTTTGAATGAGCTGAAAGGGAGAGATCCTGACTTTGAAAATTTTGTAATCAAGAAACACCGCAGTTTACCAATTCCTTCGGATGAGGTAAATAATAATCCTAATGTGACTCAAAACCCTGGTTATTAATAGATAATCAGGAATGTCACAGACTTAAATTAAACGATATGAAAAAACTAAGCTATTTTCTCTTTCTGATGCTGCTATCATTAATAGGTTGCGCTAAAACAGAAAAATCCGATTTTGAGTTTAAAAATCCCGTTCCATTGGGTGATCCTTTTATCATGTTGCATGAAGGGAAATACTATGCCTATGGCACCAAAGCGCAGAATGGAATTGAGGTATATACGTCTGACGATCTGAAGGAATGGACCAAGGAAAGTTCATTGGCTCTTAAATCGGAGGATTCTTGGGGTGGTCGTTGGTTTTGGGCTCCAGAAGTCTATTATATTAAGGAAAAGAATAAATTCTTTATGTACTACTCTGCCAATGAGCATATCTGTGTGGCCACATCTGACTCGCCTTTAGGACCATTTGTGCAGGATAAGAAAGAGCCTATGCTACCCGATGAGAAAGCCATTGACAATTCATTATTTATCGATAGTGATGGCAAGCCCTATTTATACTTCGATCGTTTTAACGATGGACTTAATATTTGGGTAGCTGGGTTACAGGATGATTTACAGACTATTGATCTTGCCAGTATGAAGCCATGTATTCATGTTTCGCAAGATTGGGAAACGGTTTGGCCCAGGGTGAATGAAGGTGCTTTTGTAGTTAAGCATAAGGATTTGTATTACCTGACTTATTCAGGAAACAGTTACGAAAGTCAATCGTACGGAGTAGGATTTGCAACTTCTAAATCTGTTAATGGACCATGGACGAAATATGATAAGAATCCTATTCTACAAATGCCGGAAGATTTAGTGGGGGTAGGGCATAGTGCGATGTTTAAGGATATGGATGGCAAATTGAGAATTGTATTTCATGCTCATCATTCCAAGGATAGCATCCATCCAAGAGCGATGTATATTGCCGAAGTAACCTTTACTAATGATGCCATGCCTGTTATGAAAATAACAGGGGATATTATTCGTCCGAAATTGAAATAAATAATCCATTAAGAAAATAAATCAACAAACACATACAAGCGATATGAATATTAAATTGAAACTGACTTTAATTGCTGTTGCGTTCTGCTTAGTCGGGAAGGGGCAGGAGATGAGTCAAGCTATCATATTAAAAAAACCTGGAAATCCTGCCACGAAGTATAATTTAACTGTGAATGGGACGAGCCTTCAATCAAGTGAAACCCTCCCATTGGAGATTCAACAAAAGGTTGAGGAAAACGGAAAAAGTACCAAGATACAAGTCACCCTAACCGCAAAGGAGCGGGTTTATTTTAATTTTGAGAAGACATTTAAAATCAGTGATTTTAAACATCAAGAGAGCGAATTTATAATGCCGGGATTTTGGTACCACAAGAATTTACGCTCTCCCAAGGAGGCTCCATCCTTTGCTACGAGTGATAGTTGGCAGGTTCGTGAAGACCGTTTGAGTACGGCGATGACAGGGATATTCAATAAAGAGCAAGGTGCTTATTATTCTGTTTTACGCTTGGATGAAGCCAAGGTAGATGCTATTGCTCAACATCAATCCGGAGAAGTGATCTTGAGTTCGAAAACAGATTTGGGGTTTACAGGTTTCAAGAATGAAAATGGATCTTCAGCCTTGGTTTTTGGCTTTCCATATCATGAAGCGCCGAAATCCTATATCCGGAAATTGACCTTGGTCCCAGAAATTATAGCTTTTGAAAAATTAGAGCAAGGAGAAACCCGGACCTTAACATGGGAAATAAATCATGGAAACGCTTCAGATTATTCAGATTTTGTTTCCAAGATTTGGACTTATGCATATGATAGCAAAGCTCCAAAACCATTGCAACCAAAGTATAGCAATGATGCAGCAAAAAAGATTCTGACTAATTTTTTCAAAGAAAGTTTCGTTGATAAGTATGATTTAAAATATTATTCAGGAGTTCATTTGCGGACAGATGATTGCGTAAGCACGGGTTCCGCGGAAGTAGGATTTGTGGGGCGTGTATTATTGAATGCCTACAATTCCCTTGAGTTTGCTGAACAGCATCAAGATCAAAAACTTATGGCAGATGCGAATGCCATATTTGAAAGTTATTTGAAGAATGGATTTACCAAGAATGGTTTTTTCAAGGAGTTTGTTGATTTTGAGAGGAATCGTGAAGATGATGTTTTCAGCATCCGCAGACAGTCAGAAGGAGTATTTGCGATTTTAAATTATTTAAAGTACGAGAAATCCAAAGGAAGGAAGCATCCGGAATGGGAAAAGAGGATGGAGAACATTTTGGCGAACTTCTCGAAGCTGCAACTTGCTGATGGTAGTTTTCCTAGGAAATTTGATGATAATCTTCAAGTTAAGGATGAAAGTGGAGGGAGTACTCCATCGGCTACACTGCCATTAACCATGGCTTATAAATATTTTGGAAAGAAATCCTATTTAGAAGAAGCGAAGCGGTCTGCTGATTATCTTGAAAAGGAAATCATCAACAAATCAGATTATTTTTCATCAACGTTAGATGCGAATTGCGAAGATAAAGAAGCTTCATTGTATGCATCTACAGCCATGTATTACATGGCGATGGCAACCAAAGGGAAGGAGCATCAACATTACGTTGATCAGAGTATGAAGGCGGCTTATTTTTGTTTGACTTGGTATTATACATGGGATGTTCCATTTGCGCAAGGTCAGATGTTAGGCGATGTTGGATTTCAATCCAGGGGTTGGGGAAATGTTTCCGTGGAAAATAATCATGTTGATGTCTTTATTTTCGAGTTCGCAACAGTTTTGGATTGGTTAGCGAAAGAAAGAAAGCAAAGCCGTTTTTCAGATTTTTCAAAGGTGATCAAAACTTCCATGTTGCAATTAATGCCAATTGAAGGCCAACTGTATAATATTGCAAAAGTAGGCTATTATCCAGAGGTTGTTCAGCATACAAATTGGGATTATGGAAAGAATGGAAAGGGATTCTACAATGATATTTTCGCACCGGGATGGACTGTAGCTTCTTTATGGCAAATGCTGTCGCCAAATCGAGTGGAAGAATTTTTTAAGTAAAAGTAATTTATTAATTAGTTGAAGGTCAGTATATTAATGCTGACCTTTTTTATTAAATTTAAGCTAAAATAAGCCCAATTATTATGCGATATCTATTGATTTTTCTAGCATTTTTGTATTTCTTGCCTTCGTATGGACAGAAGATAGAACAAAACAGGATTAAAAATAACAATACTATATTCTTATTGGATTCTGTTTTGGTTCCTCGAGATTCCGTAGAATATCTAATCAAAAAAGATGAGGTCAGTGAATTTAGTATATTAAGATCAACGGATCCCATTCTTCAGCAATTAGGTATAAAAACTCAGGATGATGCCATTTATATTATTAGTAAATCTGCTAATCGAAAAAAATATCAAAACTATTTGGGTGCTAAATCAGCAAAGTTCCAAAAATTAACAATGGAGGATAACCTAAATGCTAATGTTCAGTTTATTATCAACAACCAGATAGTTAAACAAGATGTCGAAAAAGCATTGTCTCAAATTAATGATGAAAATTTTGTTTTGCTGAAGGTGTTGAATAAAGATAAATTAAAAAAAGAATTTCAAGTTGAAGACAAGGATTTTGGAGTTAGTATTAGAACTAAATAAGAATATTATTAAATTAATTCAAAAATCCTTATCTTCTGTTCCATACTTAAACTTTATATATACTATTTCCAACCGATCTATTATGAATTTCAAGAGGGTCTTATTAGGCATGTTGTCCATTTTTTTATGTTATGCTGTTCATGCGCAGAAAAAATCCAATATTATCATTTTTATGGTAGATGATATGGGTTGGCAAGATACTTCCTATCCCTTTGGACCTAATACTACAGCATTCAATACAAGATATCATACTCCTAATATGGAGCGATTGGCAAAATCTGGGGTAGCCTTTACAGATGCTTATAGTACACCAGTTTGTACACCTACGAGGGTTAGTTTAATTACAGGGATGAATGCCAGCAAACATCATGTCACCAATTGGACTGCCCCGATGAAAGATAATCCTACCGGAAATAAGGATGAGGAGATGGAAGAACCGGACTGGAATTATAATGGGATGAGTCCCATTGCAGGGGTGGAGCATACTATTTATGCAACTCCATTGGCACAAATCTTAAAGGATCATGGTTATTTTACCATTCATGCTGGGAAAGCACATTGGGGTTCTGCCGGTACAGCAGGTTCGAATCCATATTCCCTTGGATTTACTGTGAATATCGCTGGGACCTCAACGGGTCGACCAGCAAGTTATTGGGGGGAACAGAATTTTGGCCGCACCAGTACAGATTATCATGGAATTGAGAATTTGCAAGAATATTTTGGTCAAGAAATAAATTTGACGGAAGCCCTTACCCGAGAGGCATTAAAGAGTTTGGAATTTCCGATTCAGCATAAGCTTCCTTTCTTCCTCAATTTAAGCCATTATGCCTTACATGATCCTTTAATGGAAGATCGTCGATATTTTCAAAAGTATCTGGATCAGGGGCTCAGTCGAAACGAGGCAAAATATGCATCCATGATCGAAAGTATGGATAAGAGTTTAGGAGATGTTTTGGATTTTCTGGAGAGCAAAAATATCCAAGATAATACCTATATCATTTTCATCAGTGATAATGGTGGGTTAAGTACAATTCCCCCGAGGGACGGGGTTGCCCATACACATAATAAGCCATTACGCTCTGGAAAGGGTTCTATTTATGAAGGTGGGATTCGAGTTCCTTTGATGATAAAGGGAATTAAGAATAATGTGAAAAATAAGCGAAATGATGTGCCCGTAATCGTGGAGGATATTTTTCCTACCGTTCTAGATATGGCACAGATAAAGAAGGTAAAAACTGTTCAAGAAATAGATGGGATTAGTCAATTGAGTGCATTGAAAAACGTAGGGACAGTAAGTCAAGAACGTCCATTGGTATTCCATATTCCTAATAAGTGGACCAAGAGTGATGGCGATGGTTTTAACTATCGATCTGCAATCCGAAAAGGGAAATATAAGCTTGTTTGGTCATTAAGAAATGATTCATTTGAGTTATTTGATCTAGAAGAGGATTTAGGAGAACAAAATAATCTTATAGAAAAAGAAGGTATGCAGGTAATCGGTGAAGGTTTGAAATCAGAACTGCAGACCATCCTGAAAAATAATAAAGCGCCGATGCCGAAAAGAAAAGGCAATTAAAATCACCAGATATTGCTATTTATAGCTAGGATAAGAGATTACTTGCTGGTTTCGAATTTTATAGGATTAGCAGTCTTTATTTTCTTGCTTTTGGAAAATTTCTGGGCACAATCTTCTGCTTCTGCAATAATGCTGTTGATATAATTTATTTTCGACTCCATTTCTTTTGGTTCAAGTGTAAACCCAAGCTTGGTCATATTAACAGATAATCCAACCAGAAGGGCATTGATGCGGTATGCTAAGGTTTGGAAATGGGCAATGTCCGCCTTAAAGTATTTGCCTTTGAGTGGTTCTTTGGCAAGTTGATCCAAGGAATCATACGATTGAGCTAGAGAGGCCTGTGTAGACTTTCTAAGTAACCTTAAATCATAATAATTCAAACTTCCTGAATAATAACTTTCCTGAATTTTCTTGAGGTAGGAAGTAAAGTGTTGCATTAAGGCATTTGTACTCTGTTCCACTGTTCTATAGTGATTGATTGGAATGGCAAGACAGCCTAAAACTGCAAAAATGGATCCTAGTAAAGTGAATGCGAACCTGCTGCCCAATAAATCCTGAATACTGCCTTCATGCACATGTTGCCCCAATAATATGGTGATGGTAATAAAGATTACACAGACCAAGTAATTGGGCTTGTTGAAGAGTAGGAACAAGTATAAACATAGTGCAGCTATACCAATTAATAAGAACGTATTGGAAATGAATATTAAGAGGATCAAGCTGATTGCTATGCCAATAACAGAACCAATGATACGTTCGTAGTTTCTTTTTTGGGTCGTGGTATAACTAGGCCGAGCAACGAGGATAATGGTCAGTAAAATCCAAGATGCATATCTAAACTCAGGAAGAAGAAATCCAATCAATCCAGCTGCCATAAGAAGAATGGCCATTCGAACGGCATAAGAGAATATTGAAGACTTAAAGGTCAGGTTCTTAATAATGGTATTGAAGCTACTCTTCGGAGCAACAAAAGCTTCAAAATTCTTGGATTCGACCAGAGTGTTATCTTGATAGAGTTCCTTTGCTTCAATTTTTTGGAGAATGTCTGCTACATGTCTCAGTTGGGTGCTAATAGAACAAATTAATGCCCATTTTTCTGGCGAGGCATCAGCCTCATCAGTCTCTAATTGCAGCAATAATTCTTCTAATTTATATCTTTTGGTTTTTGATTTTCTAAGGTTGCTGGCAAGTGTTAATCTTTTAGTTTCCTTTGAAAGCAGTAATAGAGCCTGGCGAATTAATTTCAGCGTCTGCCCACCTTTCAGGGTTTCCCGGATATGCTCATAGTCATTATCGATTGCCATCAATAATTCATACAGATCGACCAGTTGGTAGAGTTTCGCTAGCCAAATTTTGCTTTCTTGATCCTTTTCAGAATGAAGTTTTTTATCTCGCAATAGAATGGACCTGATGGCTTCCAATTGATCACTCAATTTACTATGGAGCGTACTTAAATCTTTATATGTTTTAGGAAGGGCGGCATTTTCATCATAACAATCCACTTTTAGACGGATAAGTTTTGCCATTGAATTCAAGCCAGCATCTAAAGCATAATGAAGTGAGCGATGAGGGTGAAGGTAGACTTGGATTATGCAAACAATAAAGAAGAATAAGGCTCCTGCGGTGAGGGATAAGCTAAAGATAATTGGGTCCGTAGGTTTGAGGCCGATTGTGAAACTGGCCACAATTAATCCTAAATTTCCAACTACATTAATTCGAAATCCGAGTAAAGCAATGATGGTATATATAAACCCAAAAATTCCCAACAGGGGAATGATAATCCAGGAATGATGAAAAATTGTAAAAGAGACGGAAAGCGCTGTAATTAAAAATATAGGTATACAATAGGCTGCGGTACTAAGTTTGTCAGTTTTATTACCTGGAACATCTGTTAAAGCAGCTAGAAGTGCTCCGACAGCGAAGGCTATTGCTATGGCTCCATCAATGAAAAAGAAGATAAAGAAACTCGGAACTAATATTACCAAAATGTTTCGAAGGGCATCCAGACTTGACTCGGTCTTTAAAAATGATGCTATCCTCGAAAATACAGCTGCAACCAATATTTTATAATTGAATTAATTTATTACGGCGCAAAAATAATAATTTCAATTGAATAATGAAATTAGATACCGAGTAATTATTTTATTTCAATATATAATTTTGTGAAACACCTATTTTTGTGTTTTTAATTTTGTAAAAAGCCCCGATTATTCGAGGCTTTTTGATTTCAATAGGTAAATTCGGGTCTATTTATACATACATGGTTTTTACACCTGTTTAAAAAATAATCTGATTTCCTATGCGGGAATCATGCCATGCGGATCGATGACATATTTCCTTGCTGCACCTTTATCAAAATCGGAATAACCTTGTGGCGCGTCATTTAGCGTAATGATTTGCACATTTACGGCATCTGCGATTTTTATTTTATAATAAAGAATTGCATTCATTAAAGGGCGGTGATATTTCATAACCGGACATTGTCCAGTATAGAAACAGTGAGATTTTGCCCATCCTAATCCGAATCGGATTTTGAGATTTCCTTGTTTTGCGGCACCATCTGCAGCGCCTGGATCTTCAGTCACATAGAGACCAGGGATTCCAATTGCACCACCGGCTCTGGTCACTTCCATAGCTTGATTTAGGACCACAGCAGGTTGTTCCTCAGATGCTCCCGAATGTGAGTGTGCTCGAGCTTCAAAGCCCACACAGTCTACAAAACAGTCTACTTCAGGTACACCAATGATGTCTTCAATCAAGTCTGCCAGTTCAGCTCCTGAATTTAAGTTCACGGTTTCACAGCCGAAGCTACGAGCCTGAGCAAGTCTTTCTTCATTGAGGTCGCCGACAATAACTACGGCGGCACCTAATAAATGACAACTTGCAGCACATGCTAATCCTACAGGTCCTGCACCCGCAACATAGACAATTGAACCAGGTCCTACGCCTGCAGAAACTGCACCATGGAATCCTGTTGGAAAAATATCTGAAAGCATGGTAAGATCTCGAATGTAAGCTAAAGCTTGTTCATTATCGGGGAACTTTAATAAATTAAAATCCGCATAAGGAACCATTACATATTCAGCTTGTCCGCCGACCCAACCGCCCATATCAACATAGCCATAAGCAGCACCGGGACGGGAAGGATTTACATTTAAGCAAATTCCTGTTTTACCTTCTTTACAATTTCGACATCGTCCACATGCAATATTAAAAGGAACTGAGACAATATCACCCACGTTGATAAATTCCACATCCCGACCTTTTTCTATGACTTGTCCTGTGATTTCATGTCCTAGTACCAATCCTGCAGAGGCCGTTGTCCGTCCTCTGACCATATGTTGATCTGATCCACAAATATTAGTGGATACTATTTTTAAAATTACGCCGTGTTCACATTTGCGATCCCCGAGCGCCAATTTTGGATAATCTATTTCTTGTACCTGAACCTCTCCGGGTCCCATATATACAACACCGTGATTTTGACACATAATAAATAGGTTTAATGTTTAAAAAATCTTAGACTGCTGCCGCACCTGCAGCAGCTACTGCATGGTCATCTTCCACAGTGCTACCGCTGACACCAACAGCACCAATGACATTGCCACTAGCATCCTTGATCAGGACACCCCCAGGGAAACTGATTAGTCCATGATTGGAGTGTTCGATGTTATATAATGGTCCTCCAGGCTGAGAAAGTTTACCAATTTCACCAGTATCCATATTAAAATATCGTGCTGTACGCGCCTTTTTTTGTGAGATATCAATAGATCCCAACCAGGCATCATCCATTTTATTAAAAGCCACCAAATTGGTTCCTGAATCTACTACTGCAATATTCATTTTAACACCTAATTCTTGGGATTTTTTAATAGCTGCGTCCACAACTTTTCTTGCTTGTTCTAATGTGATGTTACTCATAGCTGATTGTTTTTTAAGTTTATATACTATAAAGTTATTGGATGTAGGGCAAGGAAGATGTAAGTATAGTTTCATTAAGTATTACGATAGTTTCAAAAAATTAATTTAACTTTAAAAGAGTGTGAACCTGCGGAATTTATGAGCTATACCATCGATTTATTGTCTATACAAACGCCTGAGCATCTTCGAAGTGGTCAGGAGCATCAAACTCGGTTCGATTGTGGGGAGTTTGAGGTCAATATATTCGAGACTTTTCAATCCTCCACGAAAGTTAAAATTACCTATCAGGGCTTGTCTATTTCCAGTATGATCCGAGGGTATAAAACGGTTTTTACGCAAGGGGGTGAGACCTTTAAATTTTTACCGGGAAGCTCATTGATTTTGCCTGAGGGAGAGACTATTTTTGCTGACTTTCCGGAGGCGGATTTAAAGAATCCGGTTCAATGTGCTACGATTTTGATTTCAAGTGAATCCCTGGAGGGGCAGCTAAAATTTCTAAATAAAAATTATCCGGAGAATGAGAACTGGTCCTTAGATTTTTCAAATTTTCACTTTAATAATAACTCGGGTTTGGTTCGGGCGTTTAATGAGTTGCTTCAGGTTGCCACACAAGACGAACCTAATCTTCCCTTGAGTGATTTATTGCTGAAGTCCTTTTTGATCAGGATTATTGAGTCTCAAAAGGAGCATGCTCGGGAGGAAAATAGTTTACAATCCAACAGTCAATTGCATGTGATCAAGAATTTTATCAAGGAAAATCTGGGGCAGCCATTAAATTCGGAACTATTGATGAAGATTGGCAATTGCAGTAAAAGTACCTTACATCGGATGTTTGAAACCTATTGTGGGATTACACCTGGGGCCTATATTTTACAGGAGCGAATGCTGAATGCTCGAAATCTTTTATTACAAGCAGATTCCAATATTTCAGATGTTGCCTATAAGACTGGGTTTAGTTCCTTGAGTTATTTTGTAAAACAATTCAAGGCTTTTCACAATTGTACGCCAGGGGATTATATCAAGAAGTTTGGGCGTTAGGCTGGGGGAATAAAAAAGGAGCCCCAATATAATTCGGAGCTCCCAGGGTATTAAGATGTAGTAATAGTCTTAATTGTTGGATTTGTTAATAATCACACGATGGGGGATTGGAGCTTTAATTCCATTGCTGTCAAAAGCTTTTTTCACTAACTCTTGCACTTCAAAATAGACAGTCCAATAATTCTCTTGGGTAGTGTAGGGTCTGATTGCTAAGGTTGTCATTCCATCTGCTACTTCCATTACACTTACCTCAGGTTGCGGAGTTTCCAAAACTTTAGGATGTTGCTTCATAGCCCCAATAGCAACTTCTCTTGCAAAATCAATGTTCTGATCCAATCCTACTGCCAATTTCATATCTACCCTTAGGTTTCCATGGGTATTAAAATTAACAATCACCCCAGTTGATAATGCTCCATTTGGGAGGATGATGGTTTTGTTTTCGGGTGATAATAAGGTAGTATTGAAGATTCCGATTTCGGTCACCAGCCCCATGCTTTGTTGGGCTTCAATAATATCTCCAATTCTAAAAGGTTTAAAGATCATTAACATGACGCCACCTGCAAGATTTCCAAGGGAACCATTCAAGGCAGCCCCAATGGCTAAGCCTGCACCTGCTAATAAGGCTGCAAAACTTGTGATGTTGACACCCAGCATTCCGATAATGGCTAAGAACATCAGGATGGTCAGGGTAACTTTTACAATGGAGACTAGGAAATTCTGTAAGGAAGGGTCAAAATTTTTACCTGCCAATACCTTTCTAAACAGGGCTCCAATTCGACCAATGATCCATTGTCCAATGAGATAAACGAGTAAGGCTCCCAGGATTTTCGGGGCATAACTTAAGGCCATGTCCTTGATTTTCATCATCCAAACACCTCCTTGGTCCAAGAGGTTGTTTGCGCCAGTTAGATCTGTGCTAATTTGTAGTAATTTCATAAGAATGTTTATTTGATATTATTCTATTATGAAATATCATGCCATATTAATTAAATTATGTCGATAAATTGCCACGATAATTTAAATTATAAGATAATAAATATGAATTTCCTTCATTTTGTTTTCGAAGGTGTTAGGTAAATTAATAGTTTTTAGATAGATACGGTTGTAGAAATCAAAAAAAATAAATAAACTTTTCTTTATAAATAAAACTATAAAGATTTCATTCTCAATTGTGTTTTAGATTTATTGAGAATTAATATGGAATTGTGTATTAATTTTCATCTTAAATAGTAGACAATTGGAATGTGAAAATGAAGCGGTTAAATAATCTATTTAAGAATGAAAATTGTATTTTTAGAAAAGGCTTCAAATTGGACATAAAAATTGATAAACCTAAATCTTTCAAATTGAATTATTATGAGTGAAAAATTTCTGATAGATGAACAAACCCTGAAGGATTTACAGCTGAGAGATCGTCATAGTCGAACGCTGCTACAGTTTTTTGATAATACCATTACGGATGGGGGGATGTTTTACTTAATGGATATTTTCTATGATGCGGTTTTGGATATTGATGTTATCAAGGATCGTCAGATGAAGATCCGTCGATTAGAGCCGGTTGCTGATGAGGAATTTCTATTCTATCGGGTAATTATCCAGGATTTGGAGAAATATGTAAAGTCTTCACATTCAGGTCGCGCAGCATCCTTGACGCTAATGGATTTTATTGGAGTAAAGGCTCCAGCCTATTACTATAAGAAAAGATCTATTATAGAGGCTTGCGAATTTATGATCAAGTGCCAGAATTTTTATAAGAAAGTTAATCAACATGCCTTTTATCAGGACATAGACGATATGATCCAGTTAATTGAGGAATGTTTATCCATGGTTTTCAAGAAAAAAATTTATGATGTTGAGAAATTAAAGATCAATATTTTCAATATTGAGAATTTTGATAAAATGATTCGGTATACCTTGGCGCCGCAACTGAAAAAGATCATTTCATTTTTTTATGAGATTGATGCTTTTTTATCAGTTGCTAAAGTTTCGAAAACACATGGATTCTGTTATCCGGAGGTATATCCTAAGAATCAGACCGGGGTAATTGAGATGGATGGGGTTTATCATACCTTTCATAAGAATCCGGTCAAGAATGATATTCGGATGGAGCGAGGGAAGAAGATTTGGTTTTTGACGGGTGCAAACATGGCAGGAAAATCATCGATCATCAAAACGATTTCCACAGCTTTGTATTTGACCCATATAGGCTTTCCCGTTCCAGCAGATGCTATGCGGACAGATTTAATTGATGGGGTTTTTACGAGTATTAATTTACAGGATAATCTGGATCTTGGCTATAGCCACTTTTATGTGGAGGCCATTCGATTGAAGACAATTGTTGATCAATTGCCAAAGAACTCCAATGCGGTTATTATTTTGGATGAATTGTTCAAGGGTACAAATCATATTGATGCCTACAATGCCATATTAAAAGTTTTAAAGAATTTAGCTGATGTGGATGGTCCTTATGTAATTGTTTCCTCGCATATTACCGAGTTATCCAAGGAGCTTGTCGAGATTCCTTCGGTTGCTTTTTATAAAATGCTCATTGAAAATGATTCAGAAGGACTGCCGATTTTCACCTATAAAATTAAGGAGGGAATAGCAGAGGAAAAACTAGGCATGTGGTTGTTGAAGAAAAGTGGAGCGTTTGACTCCATCGATAGGCTTAAAAGTTAAGGTATAATTGGGAATTGCTTCCCAATACGACTTGAGCTAGTAACATAATTATTTCATAAAAATACCTCTAAAGATGTTAGGGGTATTTTTATATTCATTAAATTTAAGGGTATTAATACCATTTTCGATGCTTTAAAAAGCATCATAAACCTAAACTTAATTTAATGAAACCATTCTTTTCACCCTTAGGTTCAATTCTGTTCATTCTACTTTTCAGCTTTATGTTGTTGCCTACTCGCGTTTTATCCCAGACCAAAGGGAAAATTGAAATTGGGGTTGGGCTATATTCCTTTAATAAGTTTCCATTCAAAGAGGCGGTTCAGATGTCCAAAAAGGCAAATGTCCGGAATGTGGAGGGTTTTTCCTTTCATCAATTGGGTGGAGAATTCGGTAAATCTTTGTTTGTAGATCTGACAGATTCAGAGCTTGCTAAAATGAAGGAAATTCTGAAAACAAATAATATCCAAATGCAGTCTATGTATGTTGATGCAAAAACTACTTCAGATTGGGAAAAGGTTTTTAAACAAGCGGATAAATTGGGCTTAAAATATCTTGTTGGGGAGCCGGATCCGCAACTATTGGATGTTGTAAATAACCTTGCCAAGAAGTATGATTTGCCATTTGGGATTCATGAGCATGCGAAAGGATTAAGTCATTATTGGCATCCAGATTCGGTATTAACGGCTATCAATGGACGTTCTCATCTCAAGGCCTGTGCTGATATTGGACATTGGGTTCGGAGTGGGTTGGATCCGGTTGAATGTTTGAGGAAGTTGGAAGGAAATATCTTAAGTCTTCATGTTAAAGATCTAGATTCAGCGGGGAATCCTAATGCCAAGGATGTTAATGCAGGAGCCGGCGTTATTGATTTTGATGCCGTGGTTTCGGAATTAAAAAGACAAGGTTTTAAAGGGGATGTTTTTATAGAATGTGAACATAATTGGGATAATAATTTAAAAGACGTAATAGAATCAGTAAATTATATGAATCAAAAGACCAAATTATAAGCAATGCTTGAATCGAAGAGAATTGAAATGTTAGATTTTCCGATTTGCCAACATGGGGAAGGGCCGATTTGGCATTCAGCAAGGCAATCGGCCTTCTGGGTGGATATACTTTCCGATCAAATTATTGAATATTCTTGGGCAAGCAAAAAAATTAGTCAGTATGCAGCACCTAAAATGGTGTCTGCCATTTTTGAAATCGCGGATGATTTATCGAGCCTGATTATTACGTATCAGGGTGGCGTCGGGATATATGATCTGCAAACTCAGCAAGTGGAACTTCTTGATGATTTGGGAATTGAATGGCTTGAAACCCGCTGTAATGATGCTGCCATTGATCCAGATGGGAATTTATGGTTTAGTACGACTCATATTGATCATCAAGAAGCTGCCGGTGCCTTATATCGTTATGATTCCTATGGCAAGTTGGATAAGGTTTTATCCGATGTGAGTATTTCCAATTGGCCATGTTGGAGTCCTGATGGGAAGTTTCTTTTCCATACAGACAGTGCTTATAGAAGAATAAATAGCTATGAGTTTCAGTGGACACATCTAGAAGCTTTGCCTTTTCAAATTGAAGTTTCAGAAGATGTTGGTTTTCCAGATGGGATGTGTATGGATGGGGATGGGGTTTTATGGGTTGCTATTTGGTCAGGATTTCGGGTTGTGGGAATCGACACAAATAAACGAACAGATAAAATGAGTTCTTATCAAGAGGCAATTGGGAATTCCTCTTGGTTGGTTCAAGACGTTCTAGATTTGCCAATACCGCAGGTTTCGTCCTCTTGTTTTGTAGGACCGGATTTAGATCATTTATTAATTACGAGTTCTAGGAAAGATTTGAGTCAAGAGGATTTAGAAAAATACCCCGATAGCGGGAAGGTATTTATTATCAAAATGAATTCAACAGGGTTAGCATTGGCGCCCTATAAAAAGAAATTTAAGCTATAGCATATGAAACTAAGAAGCAAAGAATGGTTTGCTCGGAAGGGCAAAGATGGTTTTATTTATCGTGCCTGGATGAAGAACCAGGGGATTCCGGCGGATATGTTTGAGGGGAAGCCGGTTATTGGCATTTGTAATACCTGGTCGGAATTGACTCCATGTAATGCGCATTTACGGGATTTAGCGGAAGCTGTAAAGAAAGGAGTCTTGGAAGCTGGCGGTTTTCCATTGGAATTTCCGGTCATGTCATTGGGGGAAACCTTGATGAAACCCACTGCCATGTTGTTCAGAAATTTGGCGAGTATGGATGTTGAGGAGTCCATCCGAGCCAATCCGATAGATGGGGTTATTCTACTATGTGGATGTGATAAGACCACGCCATCGTTGGTAATGGGGGCATGCAGTGTGGATTTACCTACCATTGTTGTTTCAGGGGGTGCTATGTTGACGGGGAAATATAAGGGAAAAGATATAGGTACCAGTGATTTATGGCGATTTGCGGATGAGTCGAAGAAAGGCTTGTTGTCGGAGGAGGAGATGAATATGGCAGAGGCTGGTATGTGTCGGAGTATAGGTCATTGTGCTGTTATGGGCACAGCATCTACCATGGCCGGTATGGTGGAATCCTTGGGTTTGACCTTGCCGGGGAATGCGGCCATTCCAGCTGCAGATTCCAATCGAAAAGTATTGGCAAGAATGTCTGGAAGAAGGATCGTTCAGCTAATCAAGGATGATGTTAAAATGTCGGATATCCTCAAACGGGAAGCCTTTGAGAATGCGATCAAGGTAAATGCTGCTATTGGCGGATCTACAAACTTTGCTATTCATTTAATGGCCATTGCAGGAAGAATAGGTGTTGAATTAAATCTGGAGGATTTTGATCATTTTTCAAAAGATATTCCATTGGTAGCAAACCTTCAACCTTCGGGGAAATACTTTATGGAAGACCTGTATTATGCAGGCGGCATTCCGGCGGTGATGAACAGCATTCAAGCAGCCTTAAACCGAGATGTTTTGACGGTAAATGGTCGGACCATCGCAGAGAATATTGCAGATCAGGTCAGTTTAAATGATGAAGTTATTTCAAGTACCGATCAACCTTTTAATCCCAGATCGGGGATTGTGGTGTTAAAGGGGAATTTATGTGAGAATGGTGCTGTAATAAAGCCTTCAGCGGCTACTCCGGCATTGATGAAGCATCGCGGAAAAGCCGTAGTATTTGAGAATATTGAGGACTACAAAGCTAAGATTGATTCTCCGGACCTGGATGTAGATGCGAACAGTGTTTTGGTTTTAAAAAATGTGGGACCAAAAGGATATCCGGGGATGCCAGAAGTTGGGAACATGGGTATTCCAAAGAAGTTATTGGAAAAAGGAGTCAATGATATGGTTCGCATATCAGATGGGCGGATGAGTGGAACAGGCTTTGGAACGGTTGTTTTACATGTTTCACCAGAGTCAGCCATTGGCGGAACCTTAGCATTGGTGCAGGATGGAGATGAGATTGAATTGGATGTAGAAGCTAGGAAGCTCAATCTATTAGTCGATGCAAAAGAGCTTGAACTGCGAAAACAAAATTTAAAACTGAATCTTAATGTTTATAGCCGCGGCTATTGCAAGTTATATGTAGACCATGTTGAGCAAGCCCATTTGGGTGCAGATTTGGACTTTCTAAAAGGTGGATCTGGCAGTGAGGTATTACGCGATTCGCATTAATCAAATAAGATAATAGGAATGGGAAAAAGAAGATTTGAGAATAAAACCGCCATTGTTACGGGGGCAGGAAAAGGGATAGGTTTTGAGATGGCCAAGAGTTTATTGGAAGAAGGTGCGAAGGTGATTTTGAATGATGTGGACGAGGCATTGTGTGAGGAGTCGGCAAGAAAATTATCGGAGTTTGGGAACTGTTTAGCCTTTCCTGGCGATGTAGCAACAGCAGAGTTTAATCAGGAACTTGTTGATTTTGCCGTTTCTAAAACTGGGGGATTAGATGTGGTAATGGCTAATGCAGGGATTACCTTGTTTGGTAGTTTCTTGGATTATCAGGCGGAGGATCTTTATAAGGTTCTCCAAGTGAATATTGGAGGTACTTTCTTTTTGGCGCAGGCGGCAGGTAAGTATTTTATTGCGAATAAGAGAAGAGGATCGATATTATTTACGTCCTCGGTAACCGGGCATCAAGCACATAAAGATTTAGCAGCTTATGGGATGACCAAAGCAGCGATAGAATTATTGGCGAAGCATTTGGTTTTGGAGCTTTCACCATACGGAATCAATGTAAATGCTATTGCTCCAGGGGCGACGCTGACAGAGCGGACTTTGGAAGATCCGGAATATAAGCGGATTTGGGCTAATTTAACCCCTATAGGTTCAGCAGCATATCCGATTGATATTGCTCAGACGGCATTGTTTTTAGTGAGTGAAGATGCGAAACATATCACTGGTCAAACCTTAGTGGTAGATGGGGGCTGGACTTCAGTGAGTCCCTCGCCATTTGAATAGTTAACTCAGTTTAGGATTTTAATTAAAGCATATAAGAAATTTGATTATGGAAAATCGAAAATTAAGGATGGGTATGATTGGAGGTGGACAAGGTTCTTTTATTGGGGCTGTTCATCGTTCAGGGGCATTGTTGGATGGTAAGATAGAGTTAGTTTGTGGAGCCTTCAGTTCAAGGCCAGATGTTGCAGAGCAATCCGGAAAAGATTTGGCCATTCCTTCGGATCGGGTTTATACTTCATTTCAGGAAATGATTGAGAAGGAAAAAGAACTTCCGGAGGATGTCAGGATGGATTTTGTGTCTATTGTTACGCCGAATCATATGCATTTTGAGCCAGCAGTTCTAGCCTTGAGAAATGGTTTTCATGTGGTTATTGATAAGCCAATAACCTTTACTTTGGATGAGGCGAAGGAGTTGGCTAAGGTTGTAGAGGAAACAGGTTTGATGTTATGTTTGACCCATACCTATGTTGGATATCCCATGGTTAAGCAGGCGAAGGATTTGGTTGATAAAGGAGCAATCGGGCCTATCCGGAAGATCTATGTGGAATATCCTCAAGGTTGGTTGAGTAAAGGGATAGAGAATTCCGGCAGTGTGCAAGCGGCTTGGCGTACAGATCCAAAGAGAAGTGGTAAAAGTGGTTGTATGGGGGATATTGGGACACATGCTGCCCATTTAGCAGAGCATATTTCAGGACTAAAGATTACCCATCTCTGTGCGAATTTAAATATTTACGGCACGGATCGAGTGATTGATGATGATGGAGATATTTTATTAAAGTTTGAGGCGGGTGCTACGGGTGTATTGAGTGCATCTCAAGTAGCGACTGGGGAGGAGAATGCCTTAAAAATCCGAATTTACGGCGAGAAGGCAGGCTTAGAATGGCGCCAAGAGGAACCCAATACCTTATTAGTTAAATGGGTTGATCAACCTATTCAAATTTATAGGACTGGAGGAAATCAGGTTTATCAGATGTCGCCCGGTACAGGAGCATTTACGCGGACACCTACCGGTCATCCAGAGGGTTATATTGAGGCCTTTGCCAATATTTATCAATCCTTTGCCGTTCGGTTATTGCAACGATTGACAGGAGTGGAGGAAGAGATTAATTTTCCGGAATATCCGAATATAGAGGAGGGGATTCGAGGGATGTTATTTATTGATCGGGTTTTGGAGTCCAATGAATCCGAGCAAAAATGGACAAGATTTTAATTGATAAGACTCATCGAAAGATGAGTTTTTTTATTAGAAGTTCTGCAAAATCACTAAAATTTTAATCAAAATGAATGTCCTGAAATAACTAAATTTTTCATTCAAATTTAGTTGATTAATTAATACGTCTATGAATCATTTTTTTATTAAATTTTTAATCAAGTTTGATAATAAAAATTCTATAAGTTTTTAATAATCAATATGTTGTAATTACTAATAATGCGTATTTACATTGAATTGCTTGATTAGTTTCCTTATCTTTATCTATAAAACTAATCGATTATGCTAAGCAGAAAAGAATGTCAATTGGCCCTTAAAAGGTGGCAAACTGCCAAGGGTGATATTGATGAAGTACTTAGGCTAGTCCCTTCACACTATGTATTTACAATTTCGGGGAAATCTATAGAATGGTTGAATAAAAACAATGACAATGATCGGTTTCATGCCTATATAGGCGTTCATAATAATCAATCGGTCATGATGTTATTTCCATTGGATTCCTCAGGTGGAGAATTGCGATTGCCAGAATATGCGGTTTCTTATTTGGAGCCTTTGAGCTCGGAGTTGAGGTTTGTGGAACAGGAGGTTAAGACAGTAAGGAAAACTGCCGTATTATCTACGGATTTACAAATAAGTTCGAGAGAAATCACTGAGACTCGGCCATTATATCAACATGATATTGAGTGTCAGGATACGATTTTAGAGCAGATTGAAGATTGGCGGAATGATTCGGCGGACTGGTTTTTCAAGCAAATCAGTGATAGTGGAGGGGTTTCCATTTTCAATGTATTTAATATTCCGATTGAAGATATTTCAGAGGGATGCACCGAGATTACAGGATTGTTTGCATTCAAATATTCAAAGGTTTACGGTCAAATATTGCCTACTATTATTTTTGTTCATCATGCTAGTAAGGTTTTAGAGAACCAAAAGTTGCATTCGGTCCAGACGAATTTATATAACTGGTCCCAACCTTGTCCGCCATTTTGCAGGCCTAAGGGTGGTTTTACATTACTTGAAGATTAATTATGTTCTTTCTGTACTTGACAATTGGTCTCTCCAATGTCATGTTGTTGTTAGCGAGTCTTTGGAATTTGAAGTATCATTTTGATTTTTCAATTCCATCTAGAAATCTTAGATATTTTCTATTATTTCTTTTGGGAATAGAAGTGATTTCCAAATTATTGATTTATGTTTTTCATGCTGAGAAAATGGAGTTTTTGTTCAGCATATTTGTTGCAGGCGAACTATTATTTTTAATAAATTTTACCAATAGCATAGTATCTAAGAAAAACAGAATTTCGGTGTTTTACATTGGTTTACTGTTGTTTTCAATAGGGTCGGCGCTTATCCATACTTTTTTTCAAGAGGTTTCTTGGGTGATTTGGATAAAGCCGATATCCAACATTATTATAGTTTTTGAATTAGGTAGGTGTTTATTATTTGCATTAAAGTCAGGTTTTAAGGGAACAAATCCCGGATTGTTCAATGTTTTATTTGCCCTGTTGTTTTATTATTTTGTGTCAACGATTTTATTTTTGGTACTACACCAATTGAGCACAATAGGAATAGAAAAAGCTGCTTTTTTGTGGTCCATAAATAACCTACTGTCCATAAGTTTATATGCCGTATGTCTTTATTATTTTTATTCTTTTCGAAAATCTACCTGGAAATTTATGAGCTAATCATACTATTGATTTTAGCTTTATTCATTGTTCTATTTGTTATCGTATTATATAACCAATATTATAAAAAGATTCAGGAGGAGAATGATTTAAGGCATCAACAAGAGCTTCAATTTCAGACAGAGGTGAGGACGCTTGCCATCAAGACCCAAGAGGAAGAGCGAAAGCGAATTGCGCGCACCCTTCATGATGAAATAGGTAATAAATTACAGGTTTTAAAGCTTAATTTGATTTCGGAACGAGAACGAATAGATTCCGTTCAATTTGCAGGGTTAAATGAGAAGGTTGAGTTATTGATTGATTCAGCTCGAGAGATTTCCCATCGGATGTACCCAGTGAATTTGGAGTATTTTGGGCTGAAGCTAACCTTGGAAGAAATGCGGGAAAATCTTGTTGGCTATGATTTAGAGTTAATTCTGCTAAGACCCTATCAAGAGCGACCTATAGAATTTGAGGTTCAGATATATAGGATTATTTTAGAATTTGTGAGCAATACCATCAAGCATGCCAAAGCGGATAAAATCAGTATTCAAATACGGGAGGGATTGAATTCACTATGCATTTTATTGAAGGATAATGGAGTAGGATTTTCATTAGAAAAAGGAAATGGGATGGGGGTTTCCAATATGAGCAATCGAGTGGATTTGCTGCATGGACATTCTAAATTGAGTTCATTTCCCAACAAAGGGACTAGGTTAATCATGGTATTTCCAAAATCAAATTAATTTATGAGTATGATGAAAATTGGGTTAATGGATGATGAATTGCTCTTTACGGAGGGATTAAGTCTATTAATTGAGCGGATTCCAGATTGTCAGGTGGTCTATAAGAATAATAATCCAGCGACCTTGATTCAGGATTTCAGGGCTCTGAAGGAGGAGGAATTGCCGGATATTTTGCTGTTGGATATACAGATGGAGCCTATTTCGGGTTTGGTTTTAGTAGAACAATTGCTGCCAAATTTTCCCAATATAAAAATATTGATTTTGTCTTCTCATTATAAGTCCAATATGATTGGCCATATGTTGAAGCTTGGGGTTTCTGGATTTTTGCCGAAGGTTGTTGATTTAGAAGTGTTAAAACTTGCCTTAAAAACAGTTTATCAAACTGGGGTTTATGTTTCGGCGGCGGATTATCAATTATTACATCAATATTTAAATAATCCGAATAAGAAAGTATCCTTTGATTTAAAGGATCAATTGACGGATCGAGAGGTGGAGGTCATCCGCTTAATATGTCAGGAATTTACGAATCAGGAGATTGCTGATCAATTATTTTTAAGCAAAAGGACTGTTGAAAGTCACCGGCAACGAGTATTGGATAAATTAGGTTTAAAGAATACGATAGGTTTGGTTATATATGCCTTGGCGAATGAAATTTTTGTACCCAAGAAGTAAGGATTCCGTATAAATACGGAATCGGTACATACCGTGTTGTTGCTCTATTATAAGCGAATTTGGAGCATTAATTTTGATATATCAAGTTCAAAGAGGACTTGAGTGGTTATGTTGAATTAATGCTTCTACTATTATGCTTATTGAAATGGAAAGAGTAATTAAAAAAGTAAATGGACAAGGAAAGGATCTCAATCCTTACGACTCACATATGACGACATATATCAATACAATTGTTGCTTACAGTTATTTATACAATGATTATTTAGAGGAGTTAAAATCCGATCGTACAGAAAGAAGGCTTCGAGCCGATCAATTTTGGCTGGAAAATGTTAGTAAATTGGAAAGGAATATAAAAACTGCATTCAAAAAGCTAGTGAATAATCGCAGTCAATTTGTTGGTCAAGCCGTTCAAATTTTTGATAGAACCATCCGCGATAAACATCGCATTAACATCTACGGCTTAGCCGAGGGTAAATAAAATTTTTGCCAAACCAATTAAACTCAGGTTCTGAGCAGCAAGAATTGAAACCTGAGTTATTTTAGATTAAGTAATATTCAAAAGGTTCTTTACCGATAGGTTAGGAATCTTTTTTTATTTTACATGATTGAATATTATTTTTTGGTTAAATTAGATGTGATATAAATAACTAACCAAATGAATAATAAACCAATCCAATTATTAAAGAGAATATTCCTTTGTATTTTCACTATGTCATTTATTTTCATGGGTAATGTTATGGCCCAAGAGGCCCAGAATAGTGCTGCTATTGATTCCTTGAATAAAGAATTGGCATCGGATCCGCAATGTATTTCCTGTTTATTAAAAAGAGGGTCCGAATATATGGTTATAGGGAGTTTTGACCAAGCAGTTTCTGATTTTACGCAGATGATATCGCTATCTGATACCTCCTCAGTGGGGTATTACAAAAGGGCTGAAGCAAAGATATTTACTCAAGATTTTGAAAATGCCTATGCAGATGCTGAGAAGTCCATTCAGTTAAATCCCAATAACAGTTCGCCTTATCTTACCATTGCTGTAATCGAGGTGATGATGCAGGAGTTTGAGAAAGGGATGGTTTCCATCAATAAGGTTATTTCCTTGGAGCCTGAGAGCGAACGTGCTTATCTATTACGTGCCTATTTATTTAGTGAATCAAAAAACTATAAGGCGGCAATTCAAGATTTTGATAAAGCCATAAAATTAAATCCGAAAAACAGTGAATCCTATGGCAATAGAGCCGCGATGTATTATTATGATAAGGATTATGATCATGCATTGATAGATATCAATCAGGCCATTGAATTGAATTCCTTGGATCCTGAACTCTACCAGAAGCGAGGTGAACTGAATAAAAAATTAAATAAAAACACAGAAGCAGAAGCAGATTTTGCAAAAGCCAAAGCATTGAAAGGATCAAATGTGAATTAATTTGAGGATAATCTATTAGTTGATGATTTTTGCATCGGGATCTTTATGGATTTTTGCTAAGTTATCCTTCCATTTCTTTAGTTCTTCAGGAGTGAGCCTGGTCCAATCTTTGACTTCTGCAATAATTTTTAGGGGCTGTTTGCTACGGTAAGACTGTGTAGGATTCCCTGGAAATTTCTTATCAGTAACATTGGGGTCATCCTCAATTTCTCCAGTTGGTTCTACTAGATATACCCTTGGCTCGGCATCACCCGGAGCGAGTTCTGCTGCTAAGCCTGCACCGTTAGGCAGGGCTGTGAAATAAATATGGTTCATAATTACATTTGGATGGTAGTTTGAATTTCTTCCAGCAGTTAATAAGTCTCCAATTTTTAAATCGGCTTTAGTTCCATGGTAAAATTTAGGGTGTTTTCCCTTGAAATCCTTTGCATACATAGTTAGTAGGGTTATAGAGTTTATCATTTAGGTCACTAAGCATGATAAACGATTTATTTTGGGAAATATTATCAAAGTTAATTTCGGAAAAGTTTAATTTCGGGAAAGCAGAAATGGCAAAAAACCATTGAAAATATTGGGTTTTTGAGATGCAAACCAAAAGGTAGCTGAGCCTCCATTTGACATTCCACCCAAATATATTTTAGAATGCTCAAGGTGATACTTCATTTTAACTTCATTTACAATATTCAAGATGTTTTCAAAAGCTTCTTTTTGATTTACCTATCCAAAATCTTCAGTTAAAGGAGAACCTATTTTTTCAGTTGCTGATTCTTTAAATCTATTGATCATCTATCCTTTTGGGAAGACAGCTTTAAAATCAAGACAGGAAAAATTGAAGAAAAAGGGTACTATTATTAAGAATTTTGAGCATAATCAATCTGATCGACTTAATAATCTAAAGAAACGGAATGAACAGTTAGCTGAAGCCAGAGAGTAGCTGTTAATTGATCCAAATTATAGGGAGCAAATTTTTGCTCAACGTTTTGAAAAGGCATTGGAGGAGGTAGTAAAAGAAGTGCAACGTAAAGCTAGAATAAGGGGAGCTGACAAAGGACTAGTTATCGATGAGGCTATTCGGAAATACATGAAGGAGGTTGACCATAAAAGGATTGTTTGGGAATTTTAGACACCTATTCTGGAGGGAAAAGAGAGAAAATTGAGAATACTTTAGCTGAGATGGGAAGAAATAGAAAAACAGGAAGATAAGGGAGTTGTATTATGTATTTTACAATATAAGCATCATTAAAAGTATGAAAGGTAAAATCGCAGATTAGACAAAAATAAAAAAGACTATGCGAGAAATAGTTGGAGCATTGCTGTAAATGAATTTTTATTTCAAAAAAAAGCTCAATTATAAAAATACAACTGAACTCCAGAAATTAATTTCAAGTATTTTTCTGAGGATTATTAGAGTTTTTCTTATTATCGTAATATTGTACAGATATAGTAAATAACAACGAAAGAAAAAGCCCTATTAATATCCAATTTTCTTCTTTTTCTGAGTAATTGCCATATAGGTACATATACAGATTCATAACCAAAAACAATCCTGTAATTACTATTGAAATTATTTTTAATAGTTTCATTTTTAACTTAAAGCGTTATATATTCCATAAACTAAACATCCTCCTGTTACAGCTAACATAGCTCCCCCACAACAGGGTTATGAGCGAATAATCCTGCTGCATCGCCAAGTCTAACTGCTGCGACACTCGAATACGCGAAAATTAACAATAATAAAGCAACATAGTTGTTCGGAATTGGAAGACCTTTCTTTTTTAACATAAAATATCTGTAACAGAAAATGATTAGCCCTACATTTTAATTGAGTTTTTAATTAAACTTAATTAAAATGGTTAATAATAAATTGATAAATAATTACACCCAAGTTTACGGTTTTTTTTTAAAGAAAATACAAAATTTTTTACAATATTGAAAATGGTATAAGAATTAGGTAATTTGTTTAAAATAAAAATATATTTGTAAACACGTGTGTACATAAACACGTATTTACAAATTATTATGTCAAAAATAATAACAATAGCAACAGAAATTTCAAAAAAAATATAGTTCGCATATTTGAATCATTTTAAATATTAATCGAAATATCTTGATTAAGTTACACCTGAATTTGAGGTAATCGTATTTATTAAGTTACGATACATTTTTTAGCCTAAAAATATCAGTATCTTTAATTTAACTTTTGGATTTGGTAATTCAAAGAGTTGTGAAATCCAGATACAATTTATTGTTTCTAAACCTAAAATTACAATATGTCTCAATGTTTTAAAATGCTGAATTTTCGCATTATTATTCTCATGCTATTTTTGATCATGGGAAATCATTTTGTTTTTGCAAAGGCAAAGACTACCTATTTCCAGTTGTTAGTATATCATTTTCAAACCAGTGAACAGGAGCAACTGTTAGACCAGTATTTGGAGAAGGCCTACTTACCTGCACTTCATAAATTAGGATTTAAGCAAGTAGGAGTATTTAAGCCTATCAAAAACTCAGAGAATGCAGATAAGATAATTTATGTGTTGAGTTCATCTCCTAAATTGGAGGATTTTGCAAATCTAGATGTTGGTCTTTTGAAGGATCCAGCATATTTAAGTGCGGGAGAATTTTACTTGGATTTGGCGCATAATAGAGCTCCATTTAGTCGCATAGAAACGATTTTGATGAAAGCATTTGAAGGAATGCCCCATATGCAGCTTCCAAAGTTGAAATCAGCAAAGAAGGAGCGGATTTATGAATTGCGGAGTTATGAAGGTCCAACGGAGAAATTGGCAGCCAATAAGGTGTCGATGTTTAACAACGGTGAAATAGAGATCTTTAAAAATCTGAATTTCAATGCAGTATTTTATGGTCAGGTGATTGCAGGCAGTACAATGCCGAACTTATTGTATCTGACCAGCTTTGAGAATATGGCCGACCGAGATGAACATTGGAAAGCATTTGGCCCCTTATACAAACCGATGAGTGAGATGCCAAAATATCAAAACAATGTTTCTAAAAATGTGACCATTTTATGTACTCCCACAGATTATTCTAATTACTAGAAGTAAATCTTAAAAAGGTACAGCCTTCTTGCATTACAAGAAGGCTGTACCTTTTTTAATCCAAATCGGAGTGAAAGTATTATGCTTTTGTAAATTCAGGGATTTTTTGAGTGCTGATTGCAATTCGATTCCAACCATTGATAGTAACCACTGCCATGATAATTTTTGCGATATAATGGTCATCGAATATTTCTTTAGCTTTTTGATAAGTATCTTCAGAAAGACCATTTTTCGTGATTAGGGTTATTTCTTCAGTCATTGCTAGGATAACTTGTTCTTCTTCAGTAAAAATATCGGCTTCTTTCCAAGCATTTAGCAAGTATATTCTCTCTGGACGTTCCCCATCTTTAACAGCATCCGATGTGTGCATATTTATGCAAAAAGCACAACCGTTGATCTGGGATGCTCTGATTAAAATTAAGTGATGATGAGTTTTTGAAAGGCCACAATTGCTAAGATATTGTTCAAGTCCTAGCATAGCTTTATATGCATTGGGTTCAAGTTCCTGGATATTGATTCTCTTATTCATTTGATATTTTATTTACTGGTTTATTACATCAAAAGTAAGGGGAATATTGAGTAATGGAGGCAAGAAGATTTCTGATATGACTTATCTATGATTAAAATTTGTTTTAACAGATGTCGTTTTCTATTTTTAATATTGGATTTATTTCTAGGTCTTTACATTTAGTCCAATAAATCACCTCAATTAAAAATCTAATTATGATAAACAGGAGACCGATTCATCGAATAGGGTATTTTACCCTTCTACTCTTTATTACCCTGTCCTGTGCTAAGGATAAATTTGTACCCAAGTTATCTGCAGAGAATGAGCTGACCAGTTTTGTGATCAAGACTGAAAATCAGAGTAATTTAAAGAATGATATAGTCACCGAGATTATTGGCGATACTATTTTTGCACGCACCTTGGTAGGTACAGACGTGAGTTCCTTGATTCCAGAATTTGAGTATAAAGGTGTTAAGGTATTAGTAAACAATATTGAGCAGAAGAGCGGTATTGACAAGCAGAATTTTTCGGACTTAGTAAAATATACGGTTGCTGCTGAGAATGGTGATGGAAAAACCTATGTTGTCAAATTTATTGATACGGGATTGCCAGCGATTTACCTTTCAACCAATGGGAAGCCTATAGTGAGCAAGGAGGATTATATCGTTGGGGATATCAGGATCACATCAGATTTTGGCAGGAATGTAGTTTATCAAGGTATTACAGAGGTTAAAGGGCGGGGGAATTCCACTTGGGGGATGCCTAAGAAGCCATACCGGATAAAACTGGATAAAAAAGCAGGATTATTGGGGATGCCTGAGGATAAGAGTTGGGCCTTGATGGCAAACTATGGCGATCAATCCCTTCTAAGAAATGATGTTGCCTTTGAGGTTAGTAGAAGGTTGGAATTAGGTTATACTCCAAGACAACAATATGTTGAGTTTTTTCTGAATGGGGAATATATGGGGAACTATACCCTAACGGAGCATATCAAAGAAGGGAAGGATAGAGTAGCGATAGATGAAGATAATGGGGGATTTATCCTTGAAGAGGACGGTTATGCTTATTCAGAACCTGTTCATTTTGTAACCCCTAAAAATATGCCTATTACGGTGAAGTTTCCTGATGAGGATGATATTACGCCAGAACAATTCGATTATATCAAGAACTATGTGACCTCCTTTGAGAATAGCTTATATAAAGTTGAAGGAGCAGCAGCAGACTACAACCAATTCTTTGACCTTCCAAGTTTTGTGAATTATTACCTGACGAATGAAATTTGTGGTAATTCAGATATGCTTTGGAGTATGCGGATGTACAAGAAGAGTAATGCGGATCCAAAGATATATGTTGGACCTGTTTGGGATTTTGATCTTGCGTTCAACAGTGACAAAAGGTTAGGGGATTCGCAGGAGGTCTTGATGTTAACGAAGGCACATGAGCCCCGCGCATGGATGAATAAGCTGATGAGTGATCCGGCTTTCAAGAAACTCGTTCGGACTCGTTGGAATGCCGTGAAAGGAAGTCTAAAATCTATGCCTGAATATATAGATCAACGCGCTAAAAAAATCAATTATAGTCAAAAGTTTAACTTTATCCGCTGGGAGGTAATTGGGGTTAATATTAATCAAAGTTGGTATGTTGGAACAAGCCATCAGGATTATGTAGATTTTATCAGGAATTTTATGTCAGCGAGAATTAATTGGTTGGATGGGGTTATCAATGGTCCACAATTCAATTAATATAAAAGCCTCAATTTAATTGAGGCTTTTGTATTTTTTCTTTTTACAATTCTGCAGATTGTTGCCAGATATTAATTCCAGCATCCTTAGCATATTGGTCGATAAGTTTTAATTCGGCATCTGTAAAATCTAGATTTTTCAATGCTCCAACGCAATCTATTACCTGTTGCGGTTTACTTGCTCCAATTAGCGCAGAAGTCACACGCCCTTGTTTCAGCACCCATGCAATTGCCATTTGCGCCAATGTTTGGTTTCTTCCTGTTGCTATCTCATTTAGCGCCCAGATATTTTTTAAATTTTCTTCTGAAAGGAAGTTTTTATCCAAGGATTTATCTTGGCTTGCGCGACTTTCCTTGGGAACCTCATTGAGGTACTTATTGGTTAGCATTCCTTGGGCAAGGGGAGAGAATACGATAGAACCCAATCCTAAATCATCAAGGGTATTTAATAAGCCATCTTCCTCTACCCAGCGATTCAACATGGAATAACTAGGCTGATGTATAATAAAGGGGGTACCTAAAGATTTCAAAATTTCATAAGCCTGTTTTGTTCTTTCGGAGTTATAGGATGATATTCCGACATATAAAGCTTTCCCAGAGCGTACAATCTGATCAAGAGCCAACATGGTTTCCTCCAATGGCGTATTAGGGTCAAAGCGGTGAGAATAAAAAATGTCGACATAATCAACGCCCATTCTTTTTAGAGATTGATCACAGCTAGCGATCAAATATTTGCGGCTTCCCCATTCTCCGTAAGGTCCAGGCCACATGAGATAACCTGCTTTTGAAGAGATGATGAGTTCATCACGTAATCCGGCGAATTCTTCTTTTAATATTCTTCCGAAAGCAAGTTCGGCACTGCCAGCTGGAGGGCCATAGTTATTTGCTAGGTCAAAATGATTTATTCCTAAGTCAAAAGCGGTTGTGCAGATCTCAACTTTTCTGCTGTGAGGCGTATCATCGCCGAAATTATGCCATAATCCAAGGGAAATAGCCGGTAGGTGTAGACCACTTTTGCCACATCGATTATAAAGCATTTGATCGTAGCGATCAATATTAGGTTTCCAATCCATTGAATGTTTTTGTTTGATGGTTTAATGATTTCATGTTCATGGGATGCTGTTTTATTTGAAAAATACCTCAGCAGTAAAGAACAATACTAAGTTAGGATAAAGATTAATTTCCATCCATTGTTTTTTGAAAATAATGGATATCAATCCTTGAGTACCAAGAATTCATTTTTATTTTAAAGCAATATTTCTGATTTTTATACCTCACTAATTTATTAAAGAGATGAAAATAAGCTTCTCAAGTCATGCGTTTCTTGCTATACTATTTGCAATAATATTCCAATCCTGTGATTCAAATTCTCAGAAAAACAATAGCAGTTCAAATGATTCGACTACCGTTGAGGTTGATTCTTTGACCCATTCTACTGATAGCTCAGGGGTTGTAGCAAAAATGAGCGATAAAAATATCAAGTTCCTTTGGAGGGAGAATAAATACGATTCAAACCTAAAAACAGAAGTTAATAGCATTGTTTTAAATGAGGATTACATTAAGACAATCAGTGAGCCAGAGAAGGCAGCGCTAGCCTTGGTTGCAACTTTTGTAGGGAATGAATGTGAATGGGATGGAGCTGTTAAAGAAGATCGAAGTAATTTGAAATGTAAGATTTTATGGGCTTTGGATTTAGGATACCAATGTTCATCCAAGCATAAGGATTTTCTAAGGCAATGGTTCAAAAGTGAACCAAAGATATTGGAGGAATTAGAAAATTGTCCTACCATCCCAGATGGAGCGACTGTTCAAAGTACTTTTGATGAAATTAATTTAGAAGTCAAGGGGAATCAAATTATTGTGATTTCAAAAATTAATGCGATTAATTTAAGAGAGGCTACATCCTTGACCTGGACAGAGACGGATACTTATGAGCTAAAAGGGGAGGAGTTGCAGAGAATTAGCAAGGTGGAATCTGATAAGGTTCAATCTAAGTTGGAAGTGGGCGAAGGATAGTTTATTATTCCTGCATTCCATCAAAATTAAAAAGCCCTCGATTGATTTCCAATCGAGGGCTTTTTAATTTATACTAATTGGCTTTTAACATTCCAATTATATTCAGATCTTAATAACCTTCATTTTGTTTCAAGTTCGGGTTCACCGAGATCTGTTGACTTGGAATAGGGTATACCAAAGTCTTAGGATCAGGATCTGCGACTTTTTCTTGCCAAGCATCCAGGAACTTTCCGAAACGAATTAAATCTTGTCTTCTCCAACCTTCCCAATATAATTCACGCGCACGCTCATCAAGTAGGTTTTCTAATGTCAAGGAAGGAAATGCAGCAACTCCACGTCTTGTACGAATAGAGTTTACCAAAGTAAGAGCTTCCGCCGGAGAACCAGTTCCACCTCTTAAAATTGCTTCTGCTTGCATCAGCAATACATCAGAATAGCGATATACCACCCAGTCATTATTACGTTGTCCTTCTACAGAATAATCAAATGCATATTTCATTGGACGAATACCTGCGGTTTCCAAGGTTGCACCGGAAGTACGGATGGTAACTTCTCTGGTAAATACCAGTGGTGCATTTGCAGGATTTCTTGCCATTAAAGGCTTATTGGTGCTCCAATTATATTGTTGACCAGCAAAGAAGCCTACATTCTGTCTATGGAAGCCTTTTAAGCGATTTGAGGTAGTATCTGCTGGATATTCGTAATAGATACCTCTTCTTTCATCCGCAGCTTCAAATTTGTCATAATAATCAGATAAAGTACACCAGCCATTCCATCCTCCTGGATTTAAGTTATAATGTGCGATGGTATTCCATGTACGGTCCACATTACCACCACGATCAGCATTTTTGTTGTAGAGGGTATAAATGTTTTCTGTGGATATGGCATCATTGTTTGGGGCAAAATTATCGAAGTATTTACCTTTAACTGAAACGGAATATTTACCTGAAGCCGTTATTTCCTTGGCTAAGGAAATAACTTTATTCATGTCCTCTGCCGCGAAAGTAGGAGCCTTACGATTTAAGAAAGTTCCCTTGTTCAGGTAAATTTTCATCAACAATGTTTTAGCTGCATTTTTATTAGCAACATAAGCTGATGATGGTCCATTGTCTGGGAGTGTATTAATAATTTCATTTAAATCTTTGACCATGTAGTCGATTGCGGCCTGAGGTTGCAAAACTTCGGGTGCAATTCGGAAATCATCCACTGCGTCACCCTCACGAATTGGAACTACACCATATAAGTCCAATAAATCGAACATTGCCAATGCGCGAATAAATCGAGCTTCAGCGGCTTGTTGAGGAGTAGGTTTATATTTTAAAACCGTAATGGTATTATAAATGACGGTTCCTAAGCTAACAAAGGTTCCGTCCATGTACGCATTATCTGCATTCCAGGTATGGAGGTGGATGGCACGGTGCATTCCGTTATCATCCCAGTCACCACCACGAGTTGGCGCCATTGCAGCATCTGTTGAAATCTCTTGTAATACCCAGCGTTGTTCTTGCTGATATGGCGTATTCAAGGAATTATAAGCAGTAATCAATAAACCTGCCGGGTCGATATTGGTTGCATCGCCTTCCTCCATCTCACTTTTAAATTCCTCATTCAGTTTGGTACAGGAATAGGTGCCAGTAAACACGGTCCCTGCCAAAGCGATATATAATAATGATCTTAATTTCATTTGTCTAAATTTTTATTTTATCAATAAACTATGAATAACCGACCTCACTTAAAGTGAGAAATTGACACCTAATAAAATATTTCTGGACGGTGGATACGGCAAATACTCAATACCCAAGGAAGGGATACCATTGCTTGCACCATCCGTATTAACTTCCGGATCGAAGCCCGAATATTTTGTGATGATGAACAAGTTTTGACCAGTCAAGGATATATTAAAGTTCTTGAATGTATTGCCAATATTTCCCACATTATAGCTCAATGTTAGGTTTGCCATTTTCAGGTAGTCACCTTTTTCCAAGAATCTTGTTGAAGGTGCTGCTGAGTTTGATGTCGATTCTTTCACCGAAGTATCGAAGAATTGAGATCCAATATTTCTAGAAGACAGGTTACTCAATCCTAAAACGGTCGCTGCGGTATTATTGAATAAGTAATGTCCAAATGCTCCGTTCATATTCGCTGAGAAAGTGAATTTCTTGTAACTCACGTTGGTTGATAAACCCACTAGAGTCGTAGGATTCGGGCTATTGGAATAGAATTTATTAATTGCAGGGTCATTAGTGCTGTTAATGCTTCCATCCTGACCTAGGTACATGCTCATTCCCGTTTGAGGATCAATTCCTTCGTATTGGGCCAGATACCATACGTTCAATGGTTGACCATTAACCATACGCTGACCTAATACTCCTGTAAAACCTTGACCACGAAGAGCACCTGTTTCATAGTATCCAACCAATCCACTAACGCTGTTTTTAAGTAGGGTAAGATTTCCTGTTAAGTCCCAGTTCCAATCCGTACCTCTCACAATATTTCCGGTCAACGCGATTTCCACCCCTTTATTGACAATCTCACCATCTAGGTTTACCCAGATACGGCCACTTGGAGCAGGTTGAGCAAGAGTTTGTTCGAATAGGGCATCGGTAGTTTTCTTATTGAAATAATCGATGGATCCATATAAACGGTTGTCAAAGATTGAGAAATCGATCCCTGCATTGATCGTTGCTGAAGTCTCCCATTTAAGGTCATCATTTCCATAATTCACCTGGCTGATGCTTTGGTTTCCAAATACGAATCTGTTCAATGAAGCTCCAGAAGGGAATTCCTGGTTACCAGTTTTACCCCAACCTAATCTGATTTTCAACTGATCAAATATTTCATTGTCTTTCATGAAATCTTCTTCATTGATGTTCCATGCAGCAGCAACGGATGGGAAGATTGCATATTTATTATTAGAACCAAATTTGGTAGAACCGTCACGACGAACTGTTGCTGTAAATAAATAGCGGTTTCTATAGTTAAATCCACCACGTAAGAACATGGATTGTAATTCGTTGGTTGGGCTTCTATAAGATAAAATATCACGGGTAGAGATGGATGAATATTGTAGATAATCAAAGTAATCTAATCCCATGTAATTAAATCCACCACCAAATGATAAGTTGTTTTTGAAATTATAGTTCAGATATTCATAACCCAATAAAGCGTTGATATTCCAATCCTCATTAACTTGTTTGTTATAGGATAGGGTATGGGTCATTTGCATGTTTGTTTCGTTGTTGTTTGAAATAAATGCTTGTTCATTTTTGGATGCAGAAGGATCTATTAAACCTGAACGATACATTCCTTCACGACCACCTGTTTGACGCATTATGCTATAGATGAAACGATATTCCAAATCATCGGTAATTTTATAGTAAGGCGATACGTTAGCAACCATTGTATTGGTTGTTGCACGATCTTTAAAGGCATCAAGGGAAGTCAAAGGATTTCTGGTCATGGTACTGACGAAGGTATTTTTACCATCCTTATCGATTAACGGCAGGGTTGGATTCCATTGCATGGCTTGCGAAATCAAGTTACCTTCTGCTCCGGCAAAAACGTTGATTGGAGCATAACGGTTATCCAACTGGGTTAAGAATAGGGATAAATCCAAACCTAATCTTTTGCTTTCAAGGAAATTGAAGTTACCAGTGAAATTTCCAGTGTATTTCTTCAATTGAGAGCCTTTGATAATACCATTTTGGTTTAAGTATCCACCTGACAAGCGATACTTACCATGTTCAGTACCACCCGAAACATCAGCATAATAGTTTTGGGTGACTGCTTGTTGGGTAATAGCTTTGAAGGCATTTTCATTACCGCCGTAATCTGAGGTACTCGCTTCAGAAGGGGTGTAATAGTTTAATGCTTCTCTAAATCTGCCAGCATCCAAAATATTAGGGTATTCACGGATGTTAGATACACCTGCTGTTGCTCCCACACTTACGACCGGAGAACCTGCAACTCCTTTTTTCGTACTAATGATTACAACACCATTGGCACCTCTTGAACCATAAATCGCTGTTGCGGAAGCATCTTTTAAGATGTCCATACTTGCGATATCACTTGGATTCAAATAAGTCAATGGGTTACCACGATCGGAAGAAAATCCTCCACGGCCTTCAGGAAGTGGGGAGTTTCCTGACATCGGCACCCCATCTAAAACAAATAGAGGGTTGTTACTAGAACGGATAGATGAGTTACCACGGATCCGAACAGTTGCTGCACCACCTGGTTGTCCAGTGTTGTTAATCACCATTACCCCAGGGGTTTTACCCTGAATCAATTGATCGGGAGCTGTTACCAGACCTTTATTGAAGTTCTTAGCCTGGATGGTTACCAATGAACCTGTCAGGTCTTTTTTCCGGGCAGTTCCATATCCAATTACGACCACCTCATCGAGGCCTTGGTCTGTTGAAGATTGTAATTGAATGTTAATTTCAGTTCCCGTAATGTCCACATCTTTACTTTGGAATCCTATATAGGAAACTTCCAAAGTTTTTGCATCGTTAGGAACAGTAAAAGAGAATGCACCATTGTTGTCAGTGCTTGTTGCTACTGTTGTTCCTTTTACTCTTAGGGTAGCTCCTCCTAAAGGACTACCAGCCTCATCTGTTACAGTACCTGAAATGTTTTTCTCTTGGGCAAAGGTTGCCAAGGAAACCATTAGTACTATAAGAGTGAGTAAGTACTTTTTAAGTAATGTCTTTTTCATAAAGTTAAAATCAAATGTTTTTAATGAAAGGTATAGCTAGGGTTTTATAGACTTAATTGACAGATTTGATGTTAATTAATTCATAGGTAATGGTTTGTCTATTAAATCTAAAGGGGATTGCAATCTCGAAAAATTGCTGCTGTAGTTTGCACCAGCATGCAATGAAACATTGCAAATGATGCACATAGATTGTCAGGTTCATATATGTTTAGTTCTGTTTAAGTATAAAAGTCAATAAATTAGAAGCTTAAATCATCTCAAATCGTTTCAATTTTATATCATTTTGTTACATTGCTTACAATTTTAGGTTTAACTCAGTGTTAAGTGCGGAAAAGAAATTATTGAATACAAGAAATTTGATTAATTATTAAATTTTTTTGTAAATTAGGTATATACCTAGATTAACTAATTAAACTTTTGTAAACTTTATCGATTATGAGTACAAATTCTACAATTTTAAGCAATAGTCAATCCAGTCTACTAAATCTGTCGACAAACAGGAAAAAAGAAGCCGTAATCAATAAGTATGAAATGGAAATGCCAGTGATATTACTGGTTGATCATGATAAGGAATTACTCGCTAATCTGAACAAGGAACTGAAATCTCAATATGTAATCTTGCGTGCTTCAAATGCTTCTGAAGTCGATGAAATCCTGAACCAACATAAAATACATTTGGTTATTACAGAAGTTGTTATTTCTGGAACTGATGGTTTAAGCTTGTGTAGAACCATTAAGTCCACGGCTTTGTTTTCTCATATCCCCGTAGTTTTTTTAACCTCTCACAAAGAACTGGAAATGAAAATTCAGGTTCTGAATAGTGGGGCTGATGCCTATATAGAAAAGCCTTTTTCACTTGATTTTCTAAAAGCTCAAATTGAAAATATCCTTTTCAACAGGCAGAAAGTAAAGAACTACTTCAGCAGCAGTCCTTCGATTTATACTAAAAAATCCTTGAGAACTCATCCTGCAGATCAATTTATGGATAAACTTTATTCTATTATTGAGGAAAGTATTTCGGATATGGATGTGTCCGTAAATCTATTGGCAAAGCTAATGAATGTATCACGTCCAACCCTTTATCGAAAAATCAGTAAGTATACTCAACTAAAACCTAATGAGTTAATAAAACAGGCAAAATTAGAACGGTCTGCCGAGCTTTTGTTATTGAAGAAATTCACGGTATCTCAAATTGCTAGTATGGTTGGCTATTCTGAACAATCTAATTTCTCAAGAGATTTCTACAAGTATTTTGGAATGAGACCCAGCAATTATATCAATGTTGTAGAAAATGGGAATTCATTTGCCTGTTAATTCCCTTTGGGAATTTAGTATGTTTGTTTTATAATCACACACTATGAAGACGTTTCTAAAGGTTTCATTAACCCTTTTTCTATCCTGCCTGATTTTCTCGGTTTTTGCTCAGAAAGTGAGTAAAGGGAATAAGAAGTGGAAGTTAGTTTGGCAAGACGAGTTTAATTATGTTGGATTGCCAGATTCCACGAAGTGGAGTTTTGATACAAAAGGGAATGCCTATAATTGGGGGAATAATGAAGCGCAGCATTATACGGATAAGGACACTTCAAATGCCTACGTGAAAAATGGTTTCTTGACCATTACTGCCAAAAGACAGGATGCTGGGGGTAAAAAATATACTTCAGCCCGTCTACGCAGCTTGTATAAAGGAGATTGGTTATATGGAAGATTTGAAATCCGAGCGAAGGTTCCCAGTGGCAATGGAACCTGGCCAGCTATCTGGATGATGCCTTCGGAGGATACCTATGGGGGTTGGCCTAAAAGTGGAGAAATCGATATTATGGAATATGTAGGTTCAGATCCGGACACAGTTTTGGGAACAGTGCATACAGAGAGCTATAATCATATGATTGGTACACAGAAAGGGAAGTCCACGAGAGTAGCCGATGCCGATGAAAAATTTCATACTTATATATTGGAATGGGATGCCAACGAAATTAAGATTTTCGTCGATAAAAAGCTTTATTTCAATTTCAAGAATGAAGGAAAAACTCCTGCGGAATGGCCCTTTGATCAAAAGTTCCACTTGCTTCTAAATTTAGCAATAGGAGGAGGGCTAGGAGGCCAAAAAGGAATTGATGACAGTTTGTTCCCTCATAGCTATATGATCGATTATGTTCGGGTTTATCAAAAATAGAATTGGTTATTAAGGAATTAAATAAACAGTTCTAATTCTGCTTTATGCACTCCGTCTGGAGTAGTGTAAAATGGTCTACCTTCAACCACCACATGTTTTTGAGGATCAACGCCAAGAGCATGATATATGGATTGATGGATTCTTTCAATGCGGATAGGTTTTTCAATGGTCTTGCAAGGGCGTTCATCTGCTGTTTTTCCGTAGACAAATCCTTTCTTTACTCCACCGCCGAACATCAATATGGAGCTACCATCTGTAAAATGGCGGTGCATACCATAGTTTTTGATGTCATTGATGACATCTGGTTGATCTACCTGGTGTAATACTTCTGCACCTGGTCTACCTTCCATCAGCATATCCCTGCTGAATTCACTAGCCAAAATCACCAGAGTACGATCGAGATGACCACTTTTTCCCAAATCCTTCAATAATTGGGCAATAGGGGCATCAATTAATTTTTTCATGTCTTTCGCTCGGGTATGACCATTTTCATGGGTATCCCAGCCCATAAAGGGTTCATATTCGGAAGTAACGGAAATAAAACGTGCTCCTTGTTCAACCAAGCGCTTTGCCATTAAGCAACCCAGTCCAAATTTTCCGGTATTGTAAATGTCATAGCTTTCCTTGGGTTCCGAGGCAAGGTCAAAGGCTTTGGCTTCTGGTGATTTTAATAATCTATAAGCTTGCTCCATGGATCTTTTGAAGGATTCTTTTTGATAGTCACTACCAAATTCTCCAATGGGATTTTTATTGAGCAATTCATTGTATAACTGATTTCGTCTTTCAAAACGACTGAATGACATGCCAGCTGGTGGTTTCACTGAGTCTAATCCTGATGAAGGATCTGGAATCATGAAAGGTCCAAATTCACTGCCTAATATTCCAGCAGTATGAAAAGCTTTCAGCTCTTCCGCTTCCCCAACGGTCATTCTTTGTCCAATATTGATAAAGGCAGGGATTACAGGGTTCTTAGGTCCTAATTCTTGCGCGATCCAAGAGCCTATATGTGGTGCTGCAACGGTTTGAGGCGGTTCATAACAGGTATGCCAATGATATTGATGTCTGGAATGAAGGATATGTCCCAAGTCCGCAGCCATATAAGACCGAATCAAGGTCCCTTTGTCCATTAATGCAGCGATTGATTCCAAGCCTTCTGAAAATTCGATTCCATCCAATGCAGTTGGAATAGATTTAAAAGTGCTTAGCACCTTATTTGAATCCAATCCTTTTTCATATGGAGTATACCTTTTAGGGTCGAAGGTTTCGGTATGTGCCATTCCGCCAGCCATCCACAGTAATATAACACTGTCAGCAGTGGAATTGCTACCGCGAGAACAAGAAGATAAGATGGATGACAAGGGCGAGCCTGCCGCTAATGCTGCCAATGTTCCTGCTCCTGCAGTTTTCAAAAAGTCCCTTCTATTAAAATTCAGTTTCATCGCTTATATCATTACTCATTAATTCTGTTTGATCACTCTGTTATATGTTCAACTCTATTCGATGAATTGGAATTCTGGCAATAGCACAATTGCCCAAAGCAATTCCTGAACGGAATCTTCATCAACTTTTCCTTCGAATAGTTCGTTGGCAATCTTTAATTCATCGCTGGAAGGCTTTCTCCCTAAAGTTTGGCCATATATCGCTTGAATCATTTCATTAGGATCCTTGTATTGCGAGACCCATCTTTTTGCTCCTTGAATCAAGGTTTCGTTTAATTTCGTGCCATTTGTAAGTTCCATTGCCTGTAATAAGGTGACATGTCCTTCACGCACGCTGATGATATTTTCGCGACTAGGTCTTCCCAGGGCTGTTTGAAATGGATCATTCTGAACCAGTGCGGCACGAACAAATGCGGAGGCGTCCATATAAGCCTTAGGATCAGCTAATGGGTTATATTTTAGGGATTCTACCGAATAAACAGGCGAAACCACGGTGCTTAAGGCGTCTGAAAACTGCTCAGCTGTTAATTTCTTTTTCAATAAGCCTTTAAAGACGAAGCTCTCGGCATTGATGGCTGCCTGGTCGGCTAAACCGATAGAAGGTAGCTGGTAAGTCTTGGAAGTGGTAATCAGGTATAATAATTTTTTGATATCATAGCCTTCTTCAACAAAATTAACAGCCATCCAGTCCAAAAGATCCGCACTCCAAGGTTTTTTATCCATTTCATCAGTTGGTGAAACTATACCTCGGCCCATCAATTGAGCCCAGATACGATTAACCAATGTTCGATACAGGCGTCCATTTTCAGGTTGCGTCAAGATATTGGATAGTTCTTGAGACTTTTCTTTTACAGATGCGGTTTTAGTGATATTTCCGAGTTCAGGCCATAAGATGCGGGTGTCCGCCATTTTTCCAGTGGGAATATCACAACGGTTGATTTCTAAGGCTTCTTCAGAGAAGATATTGGCAAAGGCATAGGCATCATCCAACTTCCAATCACTGACAAAGCTATCATGGCAAGAAGCACATTTAAGGTTCACCCCAAGCAAGGCTTGCGATACATTTTGGGCAGCTTGCATTGCAGTCGTTTGACTACTGTTTACAGCACCACGCCATGCTATCCCTTTGATAAATCCTTTGGATTCTTCTGTTGGGTCCAATAACTCCATGGTAAACTGCTTGTATGGCTTATTGCTTTGCAAGGATTTAAATAACCAATCTGAGATATTAAATCTACCTTGAGTAATATATCCGGTTCCGGTATAATCATTTCGCAAAAGATCGTTCCAGAATGTCGTCCAATGAGTAGCATATTCTTGATCCTTTGCCAATAAGAATTCAACAAGCTTATTTCGCTTATCTGGATTTCCATCGGCTAAGAAATTCTTTAATTCTTGTTCGGTAGGTGGTAAACCAATCAGGTCAAAGTAAACCCGACGGATATAGGTTCTATCATCAATCAGATTTGGCCATTTTATTCCGTTTTTCTGGAAATAAACATTCACCAAGCGGTCGATAGGATTTTCTAATCCCGCCGAAATAGGGGGTAACTCTGGTTTTCTAGGTGCTAATGGCGCGTTAGGGAAAATTCCTTTAATATTATCGGGCCATGGTGCGCCTTTATCAATCCATAATTTGATAACGGCGATATCTTTTTCACCTAGCGGTTTTCCTTTTCCAGGCATCGCTTCCTTATGGCCAGGTGGGAGAGAAACACGTCTAAGGAGTTCACTATGCTCTGAATCGCCCCGGATAATTACTTTTCCGGATTCACCACCCTTGAATACCAAGTCCTTTTGATCCAGACGCAACTCACCTTCAGTCTTATCACTGCCATGACATTGAAAACAATGATGGGCAAATATAGTGCGAACGGCTAGATTCAGATTCACTTGTTGCTCTTCGGAAAGGCTATCTGATTCAGAAGAGTAGGATGCAAAATCAAATTCTGCTGATGGAGCCGCACCTGCCAGTTCGCCAAGGCTATCGTCTTTAGGAGCCCAAGGAGTGGTACTCAATAGATAATCCTGACCATGAGTTAAAGAGCCCCCAAAATGACCTGCCATAAAAATACTGAGGACACTCAATACCAAAGTAAAACGATAGAAAGGGATAAGTCCTTTTTTATCTTTTTTGGTTATGCTCCACAGAAATATTGCTGTTAATAAGCTAAAGACTGCTGTACTTATTCCGGACCATTGATGCCATTCGAATGTTTCACCTGCATAGCTGCCTGTATTGGCGAGGAATAAACCCAAGACTGCTGCAAACAGAGCAGAAGCAGCGCCTACATAAATCAACCAATTGATTCCAGATCGCAGGTTAGATTGAAAGGTTCTCAATTTTGCTAATTCCATGAATGCAGCTACCAAAATTAAGGCAACGGGGAAATGGACTAGCATGGGGTGTAGCCTGCCTAAAAATACCCATCCCCACCAGGGGTCTGCATCTTTGCTGACCTCTTCCACTACTTCCACAGTAGCTTCCTGTGCCATTATGCTCCATGAAATAAGCATCAAGGCCACGAATAGCAATGCGGATTTATTGATGTTAAAAATCTTTTGAAACTTCGGTTTATACATGTTTGGTCCTTTTTTGATGACCAGAGATACATTAAAGTTAAGTATTATTTAACAAGTACCATCCTGTACCTTCATGTAAAAATTTTGTTGTTTGGAAGTGAAAATCAAGGGTATAGACTGTTTGATTATCTTTCTTTTCTGCTAAAATGCTTGGAAAAGAATACTTAGGGGTAAAAAGCTTAGATTCATTTCTTTTTCAACAAAAGTCAGGGTTTTCTGTTGTAATAAATGGGTGACTACCTTATGGTAGGTACTCATTAAGAATGAATTTTTGAAAAAAACTGAAAAATATGTCACACGAAAAAGCTGAAAAAGATCCACAAATAATTGTACAAATCCGTGAATTTTTAGGTGAACTTAACAATAGTGGAGGAGAACCTTTAGAAACCCTTTCTCCGGAGGATGCACGTCAAGTACTGGTTGATGCGCAGAAATCTGTCAAAGTAGACTATTCAGGTATTAGTGAATCTGAAAGAAAGATTAGTCAAGATGGAATTACTGTTAATATCCATGTGGTGAAGCCTGAAAATGCTAAAAATGAGAAACTTCCGGTATTTATCTTTATTCATGGTGGAGGCTGGATATTGGGTGATTATCCGACACATAAAAGGTTGGTTCGCGATCTGGTTGTTCATTCTGGCGCTGCAGCTGTTTTTGTTGACTACACGCCTTCTCCAGAAGCGAAATATCCTGTAGCTATCAATGAAATTTATGCTGCAACAAAATGGGTGGCTGAGAATGGCGATGAAATTGGCGTCGATGGAAGCAACCTTGCGGTTGCTGGAAATAGTGTGGGTGGAAATATGACTGCGGTTACTTGTTTAATGGCGAAAGTTAAAGCTGGACCTAAGATCAAGTTCCAATTGTTGTTATGGCCAGTCACAGATGCGGATTTCTCACGTGAATCCTGGACTAAATATGCAGAAGGTAGATTTCTGACCTCGAATATGATGAAATGGATGTGGGATAACTATTTGCCTGATGTCAGCAAAAGAAAAGAATACTATGCGACTCCGTTTAATGCCAGTATAGAAGAATTGAAGGGCTTGCCGCCAGCTTTGGTGCAGTTGGCAGAAAATGACATTCTCTATGATGAAGGTTTGGCTTATGCAAGAAAACTGGATGAAGCAGGAGTCCCTACGACAATTCAAACCTATAATGGCTTTATCCATGATTATGGTTTGTTAAATCCTTTGGATCATATCGAAGCGGTTAAATTTTCTACAGAATTAGCTGCTCTAGGTCTTAAAAGAGCCTTATTTGGAAATTATTAGGACTGTACCTTTCTTAAAATTTTAAAAAGATAATCTGTCCTTTGGAATATGGATCTAATTATAAGAAGGGAAGAAGAAAGTGATATTCAAGCAATCTCTGAATTAATAGAAAGAGCTTTTGAAAATGAAGAAATGAGCGATCATCAAGAACAGTTTCTTGTTGATCGCTTGCGTTTATCCAAAGGTTTTATTCCCGACTTAGCCTTAATCGCACAGATTGAAGAACGCATTGTTGGCTATATTTTATTGACAAAGGTTGAAATCCTGTCTGACAATGAATCTAAGCATTCTACGCTAGCACTTGCTCCAGTTGCTGTATTACCTGAATATCAACGCCAGGGAATTGGTTCCCAATTGCTGCATTTTGCCCATCAGAGGGCGCAAGAATTAGGTTATGATTCAATTGTTTTGTTGGGTCATGAGGATTATTATCCTCGGTTTGGATACCGAAAAGCACAAGATTTTGATATTAAACTTCCATTTGAGGTGCCTGATGAAAACTGCATGATCATCGAGTTAATTCCAAATGCACTCCAGGGAGTCAGAGGAATAGTCCAATATCCTTCCGAATTTTATGAGTAATTCCCTTAAACTTTAGTAAATTGAAGAAGCGGTTAATAATTCAGGTTTTTGACATGAATTATTTTCTTGAATCAAGTATTATCTATGGAACATTGGGAGCTCATATTCATCTTTTTGATGATTGCATTTGTATATTCATCTGTAGGATTTGGTGGTGGCTCCAGTTATTTGGCTGTGCTAGCAGTTTATAGTTTGCCATATCAGGAAATTCGCCTTACTGCCTTGATTTGTAATGTGATAGTGGTAATAGGTGGAGTGATTATTTATTATAAAAACAAGCAGATAGATTGGAGAAAAATACTTCCCCTAGCCATTATCAGTGTTCCAATGGCCTTTTTAGGAGCTATTGTCAAGCTAAGCCAGGAAACTTTCTTTTTAATTCTTGGAATTACCTTAATCATTGCTGCTATCTTGTTATGGGTGAAAACAGAACCATCGACAGCTGAAGAAATAGCATCCGCGGAAAAACCAAGTTTGGTAAAGAATAGTTTATTAGGTGGAGGTATAGGTTTTCTTTCGGGTTTGGTAGGTATAGGTGGTGGGATTTTTTTATCGCCTTTGCTAAACCTGATGAGGTGGGATACGGCTAGAAAAATAGCTGCTTGTTCAAGTGTTTTTATTTTAATGAACTCCATCTCGGGAATCCTTGGTCAACTATCGAAATTATCTGTGGAAATGAACTTTTCGAGAATTTCCATTTTATGTCTATCGGTTCTGATAGGAGGCCAGCTGGGTTCAAGGATGTCATTGAAATGGAATCCATTGGTGATAAAAAGGGTAACAGCGGTTCTAGTTTTGATTGCTGGAATAAATGTGTTGATAAAATATTGGTAGAGGAAGAATATGAAAATTAAGGTATTAGGATTTGGAATTGTACGTGAAATTTTTGGAAACCAATCTATTGAGATTGATGTTGATGAAGGTTTGACTGTCAGGGGATTAAGAGATATTCTTGAGGCTAAGTTTCCAAGGATGAAGAGTCTCAAATCCTATATGATTGCGTTGGATGAAGAATATGCTAATGAGGATCAGGAGATTTCCAATTTACATGAAATTGCGGTAATTCCGCCGGTTAGTGGGGGCTAAATGATGATAGAATTAAAAATTTCAAATCAAGCTTTGGATTTGCTATCCTGTTTAGAGATCTCTAAAGATTTAGAAAGTGGCGGAGTGGCAACTTTTATTGGTTCTGTTCGAAGCAAGACCAAAGGTAAGGAAGTTGTAAGGCTTGAGTTTGAATGTTATGAGCCTATGGCAATCAAGGAAATGAAGAAGATTGCTGAATCTGCGATAGCGAAGTTTGCAGTTCGCAATGTTGTTATTCATCATCGGATTGGGGTTTTGTATCCTGGCGATGTAGCGGTGATTATCGTGGTCAATGATGGTCATCGCGAATCTGTTTTTGATGCTTGCCGTTATATCATTGATACCTTGAAAGAAACCGTGCCAATTTGGAAAAAAGAAGTTTTTAAAGATGGTGCAGAGTGGGTTTCAGCTCACCCATAATTCGTTAAAAATTTCGTATATTTAAGAGATAAGCCTTGAGGAGTGATGAAAGCAGAGACCCTGAAAAACAGTTCAATCCAAAGATTGGATATCATAAAAGTTAAGAATTCCAGTAGTTTTCAATTTCAGGATGATGTTTCTGTGGAAGAGCCCCTTGAAATAAGGGTGCTATATGGAAATGCTGAAGAGAGAGTTTCAAAAAACCTATCAGTAACTATGCGAACTCCTGGAAATGATCCAGAATTGGCTGTAGGATTTTTATTTACAGAAGGTGTTCTATCCAGTTCTAATCAAGTAAAAAGCATTCAAAATCCTCAATCCGAATGCTCAAAAAACACGGAGAATATTATTATTGTTGAATTGAATGAAGGAATCCATCCGCAATTGATGAATGTAGACCGTAATTTTTATACAACCTCCAGTTGTGGGGTTTGTGGAAAAGGATCTATTGAATCAATACGGACGGTGAATCCATTCTTAAAAATTCAAAAAGAGAATTCAACCATTGAATTAGATTTACTATATGGGTTGTCGGATAAATTGAGATCTTTTCAACAAAACTTTAGTTCTACAGGAGGAATTCATGCCTCTGGACTATTTGATTTTGAAGGGAACTTACTTGGCCTCCGGGAGGATGTTGGCAGGCATAATGCCTTAGATAAGTTGATTGGCTATGCTTTCATGAACAATCAACTACCTCTTCAAAACAGGATTTTGTTGTTGAGTGGTCGTGCTAGCTTTGAGCTGGTACAAAAGGCTGCCATGGCTGGAATACCAATCATTGCTGCGATAGGAGCGCCATCAAGCCTTGCTATCAGTTTGGCGAAAGAATTTGACATTACTTTATTGGGTTTCCTTGGTTCGGATAGATTTAATATTTACCATCAAGCAGAAACTCTAACTATTAATAATTTGATATGAAGATTAGAATAAAAGATAATTCCGTTAGACTTCGTCTGACCCAGTCTGAAGTTGCAGAGTTATACGATAATGGTGTTATTTCAAGATCCACTCAGTTTTTGGACAAACCATTTGAATATGCTGTAGAACGCTTTGAGGGAACGGATTTATCAGCTGATTTTATTGATAATAGAATTACGATGAAAATTCCTGTGGAATTTCTTGAGGAACTGAAAAATACGGATACGGTGGGATTTGACGGTATATCTGGGCAAGTGAAATTATTAATTGAAAAGGATTTTGTTTGTATTGATAATACTGATGAGGATCAGAGTGATAACTATCCGAATCCAAATCTAAAATGTTGATCATCCTAAAAATGTGAGGCCATGGAAGAATTAGATAAAAAAATAATAGAGCAGGAAATTAAATCAGAGCCGAGTGCGGAAAACCCATTCCGTTTACTTGATTTAAAACTTACTCATGTGGAGAAGAAGGCAGCGGGTATTCCTGCGGTATTGGCGGTCTTCAGTGATTTATTTGAGGAGAAAACTATTCTCCGTGGTGGGCGAGCATTATTTAAAATGAACCAGATGGATGGTTTTGATTGTCCTAGTTGTGCTTGGCCGGATCCTGATGATGAACGTTCAGTTCTTGGTGAGTACTGTGAAAATGGGGCTAAGGCCTTGGCTGAGGAAGCAACCAGTAAAAGGGTGACTCCACAGTTTTTTAAGGAAAACTCCGTGAATGACCTCGCAAAACTTGATGATTATCAAATTGGGAAATTAGGTCGTTTGACTGACCCTATGTATCTGCCAGAAGGAGCTACCCATTATCAACCGATAAGTTGGGATGATGCGTTCAGGAAAATTGCTGAGCACTATAATGCTTTGTCCTCTCCGGATGAAGCTGCTTTTTATACCTCTGGTAGAACCAGCAATGAAGCCTCCTTTGTTTACCAATTATTCGCAAAGGAATATGGTACGAACAATATGCCAGATTGTTCCAATATGTGTCATGAAACTTCTGGTTCAGCCTTACGACCAACAATCGGGATTGGAAAAGGAACTGTGACATTGGAGGATTTTCATGTTACTGATCTAATCATAATCATTGGTCAGAATCCTGGAACCAATGCTCCCCGAATGATGAGTGCATTATCGAAAGGAAAGAAAAACGGCGCCAAGATCATAGCTATCAATCCCTTACCAGAAGCTGGCCTGATGGGCTTCGTAGACCCCCAAAGTGTTTTAGGAGTGTTGGAAGGGGGAGTGAAATTGGCAGATTTATATTTACCAGTGAAGATTAATGGCGATATGGCTTTATTGAAAGCTATTGAACTATTATTGATTGAATTTGAAAAGAAAAGTCCAGGATCTGTTTTTGATCAGGAATTTATAGATAATAAAACTGTTGGTTTCGATGAGTTTCTTAAGCAATTTGATCATTATGATTTGGATCACTTAGCTGAATTATCAGGTGTTTCAAAAGATTTGATTTATGAAGCTGCCGCGATGATTGCTTTTAAGAAACGGATAATCTTCAGCTGGGGGATGGGTTTAACCCAACAACCTAACGGAGTTGATATGATCCGTGAAATCCTGAATATCCATCTCATGAAGGGTAGCATAGGCATTCCTGGTGCTGGGGTATGTCCTGTTCGCGGTCATAGTAATGTTCAGGGTAATAGAACCATGATGATTGATGAAAAACCAACTGACGAACAGTTGGATCGATTGGAAAATCACTATGGATTTAAAGTTCCTAGAAAGCATGGCTATGATGTGGTACGGGCAATTAAAGCCATGCATGAAGGTAAAATCAAGGTAATGTTCTGTATGGGTGGGAATTTCCTTTCTGCAACTCCAGATACCACATATACTGCAAATGCTTTACGCAAGCTTAATTTATTGGTTTGTGTTTCGACCAAGTTGAACCGTGGGCATTTTGTTCATGGAAAAGAGGCTATTATCCTGCCTACCTATGGTCGTAGTGATAAGGATATTGTCAATGGTGAGCTCCAGATTATCTCTACTGAAAACTCGATGGGGGTGGTTCAACAGTCGAAGGGGATGTTGGATGCCGTTTCGGATAACCTCATCAATGAAACTCAGATTGTTTGCCGAATGGCTATGGCAACTTTGGGCGATCGTTCGGTCGTCAATTGGCAAAGATTCCATGATAGCTATGATGCTGTTCGCGATGATATTGAAAAATGTATTCCTGGATTTGAAAACTATAATGTTCGTGTTCGGGAGAAAGGTGGTTTTTACTTACCGAATGCTGCCCGTGATAAACAATATTTCTCTAAAAAATTGGATGGTCGAGCACCATTTACCCTGACTGAGATCCCTGATAATACGTTAGCTGAGGATGAATACATGATGGCAACCACCCGAACCCATGATCAATTTAACACCACGATCTACGGCTTGGATGATCGGTATCGCGGTATCAAAAATGAGCGACGCGTAGTTTTTATGAATCAGAAAGATATTGATAAAGCTGGTTTCAAAGCAGGGGACAAGGTTGACCTCTATAATTTTGATGATGGAATTGAACGTATAGCACCTTTATTTATCATTGTATCCTATCAGATTCCTGAGAAAAATACCATGACTTATTTCCCGGAAACAAATGTTTTGGTTTCAGTGAACAATGTAGTCAAGGAGAGTAATATGCCGGCATCAAAATATGTGAAGATTAAGATCAAGAAACATGATCCTGAAGTCTATAAAAAAGTAGATCAAATGTTGTATCAAGGAGCTATTCAAAGGCCATAATTTATATGAAAGACCTCTTAAAAAACATTTATTTAAGGAGATTCAGCACATTAGTCCTACTTTTGGCAATTGGAATCGCACCTGCTTTTGCGCAGTTTAAGCTAAAAGTATCAGGAGAAATTGAGAAGCCCTTGGAATTATCCTTGGCAGACCTTAAAGGAATGCCTCGAAAAGAGGCTGTATTGCTTGATAAAGATGGTGGAAAACATGTTTATGAGGGAGTTTCCTTAAGGGAGATTCTACTAAAAGCAGGCGTGCCTACAGGTAAGGATTTAAGAGGAGAAGAGTTGTCAAAATACCTTTTGGTAAAATGCTCAGATGGTTATCAAGTTTTATTTTCCTTGGCAGAATTAGATCCATCGATTGCTGATAAAAATGTTATTCTCGCCGATAAAATGGATGGGAAAGCAATAGCAGAAAATCGAGGACCTCTTCGCATCGTTGCAGAAGGTGAGAAAAAACCTGCCCGTAGCTCTTACCAAGTAGAAACTTTGATTCTCGGTAAAGTAAAAGAATAAATTTATCCGCTAACAGTAATTTCAATATGATTATTAGAAAGAAAGAGCATTGGTTCAAGATGCTTTTTGTTTGGCATGGATCGGTATTACCTTCCTTGGTTCCGCGTTTATTGCTACTTCTAGTCTTTTCGATCGTGGTAGCTTACTTCCACGGTACTTTTTTAGATTTTAAGGTTCCTTTAAATCCTACGCCATTAACCTTATTTGGTTTTGTCCTCGCATTATTCCTTGGTTTTAGAAATAATGCCAGTTATGATCGTTTTTGGGAAGGAAGGAAGTTGTGGGGGGCATTGCTGAATACCTCAAGATCTTTGACAAGGCAGATTCTTACTTTGAATAATACCGAACCTGATAAAGCCTTTACTTCCGATTTTATTGGATTGATCAGTTGTTTTGTGTTTGCATTAAAGCATGAACTGCGTGGGACTGATCCTCAAGAGGATTTGCAGAAAAGACTATCAGTAGTGGACTTTGAACTTGTGCAAACTGCAAAATATAAACCTGTAATTATTATGAGGTTGATGGCTGAGAAAATAAGAAAGGCCAAAATGGAAGGAAGGATTGACTCCATTCAACAAGCAAGAATGGATGAGAACCTAGATAAACTGTCCGATATTGTAGGTGGATGTGAAAGAATTATTTCTACTCCTTTGCCTTACAGTTATAGTGTCCTGTTGCACCGCACCATTTATATTTATTGTGCTATGCTACCATTTGGATTGGTGGACTCCTTGGGTTGGTTTATGCCTCTAATAGTAGTTTTTATAGCTTATACTTTTGTGGCATTTGAAGCGATTGCTGATGAAATTGAAGAGCCATTTGGTGCTGAGGCGAATGATCTTGCCTTAAATAGCATGAGTGAAATGATTGAAGACACTATTCAGGAAATAGCGGGTAATCCAATTACTAAAACAACTCAACCATTTCGAGAAATAATAGACTAGAGTTTCGGATTAGGTTGTTAATAAAGCAATTATCTTTTCAGATCTTGAATGCCATTTCTTAAAGAAAAGACTTCTAGTTTTGGGTAGATAGCTTTTATTCTTCTGACTGCTTCAATGCTTCTTTTTCCGGAAAGGCAGTAAAACAATAGTTTACCCTCGGTTTCAGAAAGTTCTTGAAAATGGGATTCTAATTTATCCAAAGGAATATTTTTTCCACCCAAATTGAAAGTTTGATGCTCTTCCGCTTGCCGAACATCTATTAAACTAAAACTCGGTCTTTGACGATTAAATTCTTCAAAAGAAACCGTAGGAGTGCTGGGTTTTAAGGTTTTGATTTCTATATCGGTTTTCTTCAATTTTATGGTTCTGGCACTACCAAAACTAGCGTCAAACAACCATAACTTATCAGCAAGAGTATCCATACCTGTTAAATATTTGAGTGCTTCATTGGCCTGCATGCAACCGACAATTCCTGCTAATGAAGGAATAACCCCACCTTCACGGCAATTTGGGACCTCCGTTTCTTCTGCATTCTTAAAGACATCCCGATAATTCGCTGAATAACTTCCATCTTCCTGTTTAACATTAAAAATACTGACTTGTCCCTCGAATTGATATATAGCGCCATAGACCAATGGTTTCCCTGCAATAACGCATGCATCGTTGATCAAACATTTCGTCTCAAGATTATCGGTTCCCTCAATAATAAGGTCATAGTCTTGAATAAGCTGAATTATATTGTCTGAGGTAACACGTTCAGGAATTGGAATAATGGTAGTCTCTGGATTTTGAAGGCTTAATCGCTTTGCCGCGATTTCAACTTTCAACTTTCCGATATCTTCAGTAGTATAAAGGATTTGGCGGTGTAAATTGGAAAGTGAAATAATATCATCATCCAGCAAAGCAAGGATTCCAAGACCTGCCGAAACTAAGTATTGTGCTGCAGGACATCCAAGTCCTCCCAAACCAATCAAAAGTACTTTTGCCTGTTGAAGTTGCTGCTGACCCTTATTTCCAAAACCTGGCAAGGCAATCTGACAATGATATCTTTCAAAATTGCTATCCATCTATTTTTCCCCTTCATCCTTTAGAACCTGTTTCGCTTTTAGGGCATCCTCAGGACTATTCACATTCATCAATGCCTCGGGGCTTGTAGGTTCTAAAATCAAGATATCCCCATTAATCAAAACCTTTCTCGGACAGGTAATTCCTTTTTCCAATGAATTCAGTAAACTCCCAAAACTTTTCGGCTCCCAGATACTAATCAAGGGTTCCGGAAGACCATCAAAAGGACTTTTATAGGTTGTAGCTATTTTATCAGAATCTCGGTTTTCCACCAATTTATTTAAGGTTTCGCGATCTAATAATGGAAGATCACAGGCAACAACCAACCAAGCTTTGTCTCGATGAGCATGCAATGCAGACATGATCCCTCCAAATGGACCCATATTCAAAAAGCTATCGGTCAAGGATTGATAATGGGAATCAAAGTCTTTCAATTGATCTTCTCGACACGAAATAAAAACCTGTTCACAGAATTCAGATAATAAATCGGCTGCAAAATAGCGTTGCTCCTTTCCGTGCCAATCCATCAAATCCTTGGGCCTGCCCATGCGGCGGCTTTTGCCTCCTGCTAAGACCAAACCATAGATTTCTGGGACATTATTCTGCTCTTCTGAAATCATTCTTCCCTCCAGTTTTTTCCATCAATTTAATCTCGCGTATGATAATATCATGGCTTAATGCCTTACACATATCATAGATCGTTAGTGCAGCAATTGATACTGCAGTTAATGCCTCCATCTCGACACCTGTTTTCGATTCTACTTCAGCAGTGGAAAATATACTCAAGCTGCTTTGATTTTTATCAAACTGTATATCAATCTCACAATTTTCCAATCCAATTGGATGGCACAATGGAATCAAATCGCCAGTTTTCTTGGCAGCCATTATGCCTGCAATAATCGCTGTCTGAATAATCGACCCCTTCGCCGTGTTGAAATTTACTTCCAGCAATTTCTTCATTACATCCGCAGGGAGCTCGATTATTGCCATCGCAATAGCCTTCCTACGAGTCACTTTTTTCGCAGTCACATTGACCATTCCTGGCTGTTGCTTTTTATTGATATGTGAAAAATCAGTCATTATCTAATAATTATAAATCCATACTTTGTGGATTTCTCCTTTCTTAAAACTATGGCATTCCATTGGTAACTCCATAAAGGCATTGGTCTCAGCAAGATGTGAAAAATCCCCAGACCCATTGCTATGGACAGATTCTGCACTTAATTGTCCCAATTCATTTACCCTAAGTTTTACTTGAGCAAAATATTGTAAGGATGGTGAAAAATCAATATCGTTTTGTAAAACGGCCTTTACAGGTGAACTACCTTGTACTTGTAAGGATTTCTCTAACCAAGGAATAAAGTACCGATGCAGACACATGAAAACAGAAACCGGATTACCAGGAAAAGCAAATATTAATTTCTCACCCTTATTCTTTCCAAACCAAAATGGTTTCCCCGGTCTTTGCTTTATTTTATGAAATAACTGTTCAATGCCAAGTGCTAAACATGCTGTCGGTAAGTAATCGTATTTACCCATGGAAACACCACCACTTAAGATCAGGACATCGTATTCCTTTAAAAACTGTTCTAAGGACTTTTTAATATCCTCCAAATCATCATTCAAATGAAATGAATCAGCATCAATTTTATACCTCTCTAGAACCGATCGAATGCTGATTCCATTGGACCGACGTAATTGAAAAGCTGTTGGTTCAGTGTCCGCAGGAACCATTTCATCGCCTGTGGAGATAATAGCAACCCTTGGCAATTTCTTTACCTGAATATTGACTTTCCCAATTGAAGCCGCAATTCCTAGGATAGCAGGCGTAATAATTTGATTTGTCGAAACCAAAACTTCGTCCTTCAATTTATCTTTCCCTTTAGGGTGAATGTTTTGCCCCTTGATAATTTCTGTTTGTAATGTTGCAATCCCATTCGATATCGTTATATCCTCATATCGGATTATGGTATCTAAAGATTGGTCCAATGCTGCACCAGTCATGATTTCAATACATTCCTCCTTAGAATCCACAGAAATAGGCACTTCTCCAGCCGCTTGAGTTCCTTTGATTCTAAAGCTTTGAATTCCTTTCTGAAAAGCTTCATACTTTATGGCAATACCATCCACAGTCGCACGGTCAAATGGAGGGAGATCTCGATCCGAGAATAGATCTTCTGCCAAAACCCTTCCCAATGCTTCGTTTATAGGGATAGTCTCTATTCCAAAATCTCGGATTTCATTTAGAATTATCTTTTCAGCTTGTTCTACCGTAATCATGTCCATCTTAACCCCCAATTGTTGCCATTGATTGATGGATAAAAGCGGTATCTACACTTGCATTTTCTGCTTCCCATCCATCTTTAGGTTTATGCTGTATATTGTTGATGATGATCTTTTTCAATTCTTCATCACTTTTTCCCAAACGTAATTCATCCTTTAAATTAATGCCACCATTCTCGTAAAGACAGTTTTTTAATATTCCTAATGGGCTAATTCTTAATCTATTGCAGTCGCCGCAGAAAGTGCGGGTGTAAGCTGCTATTATTCCAAACTCGCCAATAAATCCTGGGATTTTATAGTTGTAGGATGTTGAGTTTTTGGGGTCTTGCAATTTTTGAATTTCCTGAAAATGATCTTGAATATATTCGTAAATAGTCTGATGATTCCATTTCAAGGAAACTTCCTTGGAATCTCCATTGAAAGGCATTTCCTCAATAAAACGAACAGAAATCGGTAATTTCCTGCCTAGCTCAACCAAAGGGATAATATCATCAATATTTTGTCCATCCATCACTACACAATTGATCTTAACCTGAATATCATGCTCCAATAGACTATCCAAAGTTTCCATAACCTTGCTGAACACATTCCTTCGAGTTATCTTAAAAAAACGATCTGCATCTAAGCTATCCAAACTTAAGTTCACTGATTTAATACCAATTTTTTTGAGTTGAGGAATAAAAGGTTCGGTTAGGAGGCCATTTGTGGTAATGCCTAAATCTGTTAGATTATCCAATTGAGCTATGCTCTCCATAAGCTCAATACAGTTTTTTCTCACAAATGGTTCACCACCTGTGATTCGAATTTTATTGACACCTAGTTCAGTAAAGATTTTGCATAATCGTAGGATTTCATCATCAGACATTAGCTTAGGCTTTTTTATCCATGAAAGGCCATTTTCTGGCATACAGTAGTTGCATCGAAGATTGCAACGGTCCGTTATTGCCAACCTTAAATAATTTATCGTCCTCCCAAATTTATCCTGCAGCATATCAGTCATAGTGTCTATTAACAAATATACTTAATGTTTTCCTGGAAGGGAATGGATTATTGGCTCAATTGTGAAGAATGTTATTTTAGGTTAAAATCCAAAAAAATTAACCAAACAGACTTCCTGTCTGTTTGGTCGATTGAAACATTAATTATTACTATGAGAATCCTATTCTACCTAGGATTGGATGTAAGTAATCTATCGCCAAATTAAATGCGAACTACAGGGAATTCCTGCGTAATCTGAATCTGGTTGTTTTAACCATATCGCGCCACTATCTTTATCTTCCAGGTTATACTGCTTCCCATCGGCTGGGATTATGACGATATAACCATATTTTCCACCCACTGTTGCTACCCATGAACCATCTGGATAGTCGTGGTCACTCCATGGAGTCCCTCTTTGACTAGCTCCGGTAAAAGCAATGTATTTTCCATCCGGTGAGAATATTGGCCTATGCTCCCCATCATAGCTGATCACCTCCGATAATTGACTCGTGGTGATCTGCTTTAGATCACTACCATCAATATTACACATCCATAAATGCCTGTTTTTCCGAAAAGCAAACTTTGTCCCTTGGGGATTCACGGTCAAGGATGAAATCCCTTCCATGGAGAATACTTTCGGAGCAGATTGATATCCATCGGCAGCAAATGATTTATACACTGAATTGCCTATCCTGAAATATAAGGTGTTATCGGAAGTCCAAACTGGAATACCATAATTTAAAAAGCTGACGCCTTTAACCATCCATGAGCTTACCAGATTGCCAGTCTTGCTATCAATAATAGTGACCGGTAAATCTGCAAAATGCTGTGCATCTAGAGCAATAAATCTTTCATCTGGTGATATATGAGCATCTGTTATTTCAATATCATCAGCCTCGTAGCGGATATCAAAATGGTTATTGCCATCATTCAATGAATTATAGTCCAGTTTTGAGTTTTTATCCCTCAATACAAATCGCCTTTCTGTAAAGTTAAATGCCCCTTCAACATCCATGGTAATCAAAACCTTTTTATTGTCCCAACTAATATCATAGCTGTCATATCGTGATGATCCCGGACCAACACCTAATAACCTAGAGGAATTCTTACCTGATCTAAAATCCATTTGGCCAACATCCCCCGCAAACTGCCAATAAAGACTGCCCGGTAAATTTTTTAATGCCTTCCCCGATCCGCCAAAACTTTGATCATCCTTACTGCAGCCCGCACAGGAAATCATAAAAAGCAGTATTAAAGGGAATAATATTGATCTTGTTTTCATATTGACCTCATGAATATTGGTTGATTATTAGCCCCATATCTTTCTACATAAAGGGGTATAACAAAATTAATTGTCGTCTTTTGGGGAGGCAATACTCTAAATTGATTAATTCCTTCTACTAGTTTTATAGTAGTTTTATTTTTTGGTTATTTTTATTGATAAAATCACCGTAACTTATAACCTAATGTCCAAATTTCAGCTTTATATTATATGCGCCTTATTAAGCCTAATCCATCTTTTTGTGAATGGGCAGGAATTTGAACAGTTGTCAAATAAATTAAATCAAGCAAAAAATCAAGAAGAGAAATTCAGTGCCCTTCTGAAGTTATCCGATTATTGGTCCTATCGTGATACTGCAAAATCTTTTGAATCCTTAAAAATAGCACAGCTATTAATCGAAGGCGATAAATACAGACAAGCACGATATTTATTTTATCAAGCTGGGGTTTATTATGGCTATGATAATCCTAAAAGCCAAAAACTCTATATGGAGGCTGAAGAATACTTTAAGCATATAGAAAGTCCTGAAGCTTACGGTTATAGAGCGAAATTGTGGCATAATTACGGATCGCTGGAACAGCAATCTGATAATGATAAGTTATTTCTCGACATCACCCTAAATTACTGTATTCCCTTTGCCATTAAATCAGGAGATAATAATCTGTTAATGAGTTATTTTACAGATGTAGGCATGGTTTTTTATAATAATAATGAATATGGGAAAGCCATGGATTATTATGAAAAAGCAGTCTCGTTGGTAAAAACAGAACAGGATGAAACTGAAAACCTGCTATGGACCTATCTCAACATGTTCGATGTCTATTTCTATCAAAAGGAACGAGATAAACAGATGCGAATCTTAGAGAAAGCAGAAGCGCTCTTGAAGAAACTGCCAGAACAAAAACTCGCCGGAGCATTATATAAAAATAAGGCTCGTTCCTTAAATCAGGAAGGAAAATATGTAGAAGCCCTCCAAAATATTGAAAAGGGGACGGCTGCTGCCAAGGAATATAATTCTTATTGGGATTTTTACTCCCTAAAATATGAAAAGGCTCAGATCTATAAGAACTCAGGAAATTTGCAAGCAGCAAAAACAGAGCTTGCCGAGCTCTTGAATGATACTCGTGGATCTGCAATGACCAAGAGCCGCTTGGCAATTATCACTGAACTCGCCCAATTGGAATTCCAATTAGGGAATTATAAAGGAGCTTATGAGTTAATTCTAAAACATAAACTTGCTAATGATAGCTTAAGTGCTTTGGATTTCAGAAAGCAACTTGCGGAGATGGAAACCCAATATCGGACCAAGGAAAAGGAACAAGAAATTGAAATTCTCGAAAACCGAAACCTGTTGAACCGAGCGTTAATCTTTGGTGGAGCCTTTTTGGTTCTTGTATTGGGATCATGGCTATGGTACGCTTGGAACGTTCGTAAAAAAAGGAATTTAAAGGATACTATTTTACTGCGGCAACAACGTGAAATTGATGTTGCCAAAGCATTGGTAGAAGGAGAGGAGCAGGAACGAAAAAGGGTGGCAAGAGAGCTCCATGATGGATTATTGGGTCGTGTGACTGGACTGAAAATGAATGTCGAACGAATAGCGAGAGATAAATCTCAAAATGAATACCCCATGATGATCAGTGAACTGGAAACTGTTATCAACGATTTAAGGCATACTGCTCAAAACTTGGAACCTTCAATCCTAAAAAGGAATGGATTGAATGAAGCTATTCAACATTTCTGCCAATCTATGCAGACAGATAAAACCAAGATCTCCTATTATGGGCATGGGATGGAAGTTATTACTGATAAAAACTTACAGCTTTCGATTTATAGAATCGTGCAGGAGTTGGTTACCAATGCAGTAAAACATGCGAATGCATCATATATTTTATTGCAATGTTCCCTGGAAAATAATTACCTCTTGATTGAGGCTGAAGATAATGGAAAAGGATTTGACCCTGTCAAAATCAATCGGAATATGGGATTGGATAACTTGGAATCTCGATTAAAAACCATGTCTGGAAGCATGAAAATTGATTCCAAGCCGAATGAAGGAACCCATATTATTATTGAATGTCAATTGTAAATTATGATTAGAACTATTATATGCGATGACCATCCTTTGATAACTCAAGGATTAAGAAGTTACCTCGCTTCTCATGATGAAATACAAATTATAGGTGCTAGTTCTACCGCTAGCGACCTTAAAGGCATTTTGTCTGAAGAAGAAATTGATGTTTTACTTTTGGATATCCAATTGCCGGATGGGAATGGAGTTGAAATATGTGCCGAAATCAATCAGGAATACCCCCATATCAAGGTTTTAGGACTTAGTAATTTGGATGATCGGCATGTTATTCTTCGGATGTTGAATGCAGGAGCTTCGGGTTACCTGCTTAAAAGTGCTGCAATGGATGAAATTGTGAAAGCTATTTTGCATATCTATGCAGGTGGGGTTTATTTGGATCAGAATGCACAAAAAAGTCTGGGTTCATCGCAAGTGAACCTCGCTGAAGAATTTCCGCCAATTACACGTCGTGAAAAGGAAATCATTAAATACCTCGCCCAAGGCTTAAGCTCTGTACAAATCGCCGAAAAGATGTTTGTCAGCCCTTTTACCGTCGATACCCATCGTAGAAATCTCCTTCAGAAATTTAATGTCAACAAAACCGTCAACCTATTGCAGAAAATAAAGGATTTAGGCTTGGAAGATTAATCTCTTCAGATCAAAAACTAATGTTTTTATTCGTTTAAAATTTAATCGTCAAGGTTAAACTTATTTTTGAATTTCTTGTCTTACCAGTAGACAATTTAATTAATTACCTATGCGATATTTTACTGGCCTTTTATTACTGTTTATTTCAATTCAAACTGCTTTTTCTCAGCAAATCTGGTTAAGTGGAAATCAAACAAAACAAGACTTTGGAATCCAATTTAATGAAGCTCATTTTCTGGTCAGCATTAAAGGGAAAATATTGGCAGTCGATCCCGTAATTGTTGATGATTTCCATAATAGAATTGATTACGATTTTGATAATAAGGTTAGATCTATCTCCGGTTTAAGATTGGATTATGATTTTCAGGGTCGAATCCGATCCATTGGAAATCTTGACTTCCATTATGACTTTTATGAAAAGATTGACAGGATAGGGGATCAAAGAATCGACTATAATTCTATTGATAATAGTGTTTCTAGAATAGGAAACCGTAGAGTGAAATACAGTTTTTTTAATCAGGCGGTTGAACAAATTGGAGATGAAAAAATCGAGTATGATTTTGATAATCGAGTTGAAAGAATAGGAAATGATAAGGTGTACTATGATCTATGGAATAGGATCAGTCAAATTGGAAATGCAAAAGTTGATTATGATTTACGAAATATGGTCAGATCAATAGGAGATAAGGTTTTCAATTATGACCTCTGGAATAGATTGACTTCCATTACAGGAGGTACTGACAATCATTATGTTCATCGCTATTGGTTAATTTTAAGGTTGAATAGAAAGTGATTAATAGAAACTAAGGTATAGGAAATTTATTGAAATTTTTATAGATTTAATTATCTGTAAATTAATGATTCATGAAAAAGGCAGTTGTATTCTTAATCTTTCCTTTGTTGTTATCCCTGACTTCCTGTAATAAAATCCTGATGAGTGCCGCTGGAATAAAGAAAATCCAGGAATTCGATTCAGTGAATTTTGAAAAAACGACCGAATATTTCAAAGAACTATACCCTGCAACCCAATCCATCTACGTTTCAGACTCCACTTTTACAAAATACAGAAAATCCTTTGCCGAATTCTCCCGAAATGAACTCGATCAGCCTATTCAAATTTTATACTTTTATAAGGATCAACTAAAATCATTTCATGCAAACTGCTATGCAAAGCCTTCATTGACCATGAGGTTAGATTGGAACTATGATGGCAAATTTGACAACTATTTCCCCAAAACCGCATTAGAAATACCGAATAATAAAGGCCTACATTCTATTATATCCAATTTCAATATTCCAGTATCAAAAGATCAAAGCACCATTGTCTTCTTCTGGAGCAACATGTTGAACCGAGAAAGTAAAAGAGCCTTTAAACAAGTCGTAGATAATATCCACCAGTCCCCAAATCATGAACAACCCAATGTCATAGCCATTAACACCGACAATTCTTTTATTGGCTTTGAATAACAAAAATCTATTTTAGTCCCCCAATTCGTACGGGCGTATCGCATACGCCCTTTTTCCAATACCGATACCCCATAAATCCGATACACCCATTTTATCATAAATGGGCGGATGCAATCCGCCCCTACAATCCGTTTCATATATCCATTATCCATTATCAATTCCATCCTTCATTATCAAACCCCATCGGGGCGACATATTTGTTGTAACCCCATTTTATCATAAATGGGCGTATGCAATCCGCTCCTACAATCCGTTTCATATATCCATTATCAATTTCATCCTTCATTATCAAACCCCATCGGGGTGACATATTTGTAGCAAAAAATCATTTACCAAAACACAGCCCCATCGGGGCGACATATTTGTTGTAACCCCATTTTATCATAATTGGGCGAATGCAATCCGCCCCTACAATCCGTTTCATATATCCATTCCACATCCAACAAAAAATTACCTGATTACAGGTAAAATCAATACTGATTTTAAGGGATTGACTAACATTCCTTCAGCCTATATTTTTGATAAACACAACTGAGTAAACCTCTGTAATGCATTTCAGAATGGATTTACTCCATAAAATCTAATAGATCTATAGAAAAATTAAATATTTATTATGAAAAGAATAATCAAATTAAAAGGGATGTTTGCTATGCTAATTATGTTGGTAGGATTAGCAACAATTGTATCCAGCTGTTCTAAGGATGACGACAATCCTGACACTGGAGGTGGAGGTATTGACGCCGCTGTAGGAACCTTTAAAGGGACCATAAAAATTAATGGTGGAGATCAGAAATTTAATGAGTTGATCGAGGTAACAAAAGTTTCGAATGATAAAATAAAGATTACCGCTAAGAACAGCAGTTTAAATCTGCCTGTAAAAGAGGTGCAGGTCTATAATAATGCAGGTCAAGGAATTCTGACCACTTCCACTGAGCCAAATGGAATTTTCATTTATACCATATCAAGTAAGTCGGTATCTTTTGTTGCTAAGGTAACTTCTGAAGGTGAAAATATGTATAGCTTCGAAGGAACAAAGCAATAATTTAGAACCAAATTAGTAAAGGTTTTTTCAAGATATTACTACACTGTGAAGGTCATTTGAAATGGTATAAACCTATCAAATGACCTTTCTTTATTTCAATTATCTTGAGAGAATTAATAGAATTATTTGCTGGTCTAAAAGGGGGGTAAGTCCCTAGATTTATCCATCCGAAATTTATATCTCTTCAATTTTTTTCATGACTCTTTCGGTAAAAGGATTGCAATAGCATAGGTTGAAATCGAAAAGTTCTTCCGCGGAATAGGATTTTTCAATTTCAGAACGCAACATCCCCTTTGCTCTATTCAGGCGAACCTTAACATTAGCTTCACTGATGTCAAGCAAGGTTGAAGTTTCCGAAATATTTAACCCATTGATCTCCCTAAGTGCAAAAACCAATCTATAATCTTCAGGGATCCTCAGCAGGGAGGCTTCAATTATTCTTCCCAATTCATGGCTATAAACTTCCCTTTGAGCGTCGTTATTCGTGTTGTTGAACATAGGCCTTACATTTTCATTGATAAGTTCATTGGCAAGTTCGTTTTTGAAGCTGAACTTCTGTTTTTTACGATAGCAGTTATTCAACATAATCCGGATGATCCAGGTCTTAAAACTGGAACCTTGTTTAAATTGAGCCAAACTTTTGAATGCATCGATATAACTATCTTGCATCAAATCCTGTGTATCCTCATGATTGTAATTATAAGAGCGGCCAATCTTATAGAGATAGGAGTTAAAGCGTCTGACAATTATCTCATATAATGGCTTTTCCCCATGTAATATGCGCTCGATAATTTCAGGTTCCGTTAATTGCTCTGTCTGATTCATGATCATTATCCTACAATTTTTGATAGTCTGGCCATGGATAAGGCGGCAATGGCCATAACCAAATCACGTACTGCCACATCTACATACATAAATCCCGCTAATAAGGTAATTGCAATCAAGGTCAGCCATGCCGCAACAATAAGACCTCCAATTTCAGCTTTCTTGAATACAATAATCCCCGCCACAATTTCTATTACCCCAACAATCATCATAAATACCGAAACTGAAACCGGCAACAGGGCAGCAAAGGATGGATTGACATATTGGGACCAATCTGTAAGCAAGTTAGTGAATTTGTCCGCGCCAGCAACAATAGGTACAATGACAAATGTGTATTTTAATAAATTGAATGTTGATACCAAACTGGTATTCTTGATTGAACTTTCCATGATCTTTCTTTTTAATAAGTTTGTACTTAATTAGGGTAAGTGACAAATGGAAAGGTTACAAGCGAATAGGATTATTTTTTTTCCCCAAGTTCAGCTTTGATCTTTTCAATCCTGTTCAATGCAAGGCTATATTCAAGTTCATGTCGGGGAAACAATATTTTTAATCTTGAAAAGAAATCTATCGCTTCCTGAATCATAATGGCAAAAAATGATTTTGCATCTATATTGATGCTGTTTTCATCAATGGTCATCTTGATTCTATCCGCATTTAATTCAATGGACACTGGTAGGGGTTGGCTAGGGAAGGTAAAATAGCTTTTTGATGCGGTTTGCAACTCCTCAATTGAATTGATAAAGTAATGCCAGAGATCTGTGATATCATCCCAATAACTGTAATCCATGAGAATTTTATCTTGATAGCTCATTAATAAAACTCCATCCAAAAACTCAGGGTCTAAACCACTAACGTCTTTATCCAGCATTTCCGAAAGTGGAGTGAATTTGGAATGATCTATCTTTCGGACATTCTTAATCTTATACTTCTTATCATTGATAAGGCAAGTTTTTAGAATTAAACCCTCCATTGATTAATGTGATAAATTTTCAATTAAATCTAGTTATTCTATCAGGATTTAACAACCAAAAGCTGATGGATATTAAACAAAATATCAACCGCTTCATAAATGTTTGCTACAAAGCTAAAATTAATAGAATTTCCAGTATTTTAGACTAGAATAAATATAATTACAATGCAGTTAAGCCAAGATCCTAACTATCCAACTGTTAAAGGCGATAAGGTTATTTTAAAGCAAATAGCTCTTTCTGACCTGGGGGATATTATGGAAATCTGTTATTATGATGGAGTTTTGCCATCTACCCAAATTGAAACCATTGAAACTCTCGAGAAAATATATAAGGATTATTTAAATGGGGAAGCAATTCATTGGGGAATTTATGATTCGCAAAGCATGCAAATTGTTGGTACTTGTGGTTATTATCGTGGATTCAAAGATAATGCTGGAGAACTGGGCTGTATTTTGCTTCCTGATTATTATGGCAAAGGATATATGACTCAGGCACTTCAGCAAGCCATTGATTATGGAAAATCTAACTTAAAGCTGAAGCGAATTTTTGCAATTACTAAACAGGATAATAAAAAGGCAATTGAATTATTGCAAAGGTTGAACTTCATAGAAATCCAAAATTTAGACGATAATTGCGTAGAATTTGATCTCAAATAATTGAAGGTAGCATCTTTTATCTTTCAAACTACTTGGAAGCCAGATACTCATCTTTTAGTAAGGAATATAAGGTTAAATCCAGGTATTTTTCATTGACATATTCCGCCTGCCTGAGAATCCCTTCTTTTTTAAAATTCAATTTTTGCGGAATAGCCTGACTTTTTAGATTGTCTACAGCTGCTTTTATCTCAATTCTATTCAATCCCAATTCCTCAAATCCATAGGTTATCAATCTTTTGCAGGATTTTACCACAATGCCTTTTCCATTCTTTTTCTGATCGATCCAATATCCTATTGCTCCTAATTTATTGTGCCTATTGAGATGATGTAACCCAATCCGACCTACCGCTTTCCCTTGATATATAATGGTAAAACTCGCCTCATAATGCTCCTGATTTTTAAAAATTGCATTTAGAATATACTCTCTAAAATCTGCTTCCTTAGCCATGTGGTCCACCCAAGGAAGAAATACCGATAAATAATCCCTATTGTTTTGAATGATTTCGAATAACTCAGAAACATACATGATGGAAGAGCCTTCCAAAACGATGTCCTCATCTACAATTAATTTCATTTTGTTTTTTTCTTTTCATAATTGGTGCCCAAACTATTCTATTGATGCTAGGTAGATAAACCGATCGATTATGAGTGGGAATCAAATTTATATTTTATTTTGCCCATAACCAACCTATTAAATCATAATTCTTGTCATAGGGCAAGTTTTTCCCCCGATTGATAGGCTAACTTTGATTAACACTAATAAATAAAAAATCATGGAAAGAGCAAAATCAGCACAATTGAATATTATTATCCCTGCCTATAGGATGCATACCCAGACGTTTATCAATGTATTGGATGGCGTCTCTGAAGAAGATTCCAAGAAAAGAGTTGAAGACCGCACAAACAATTTAATTTGGATGGCTGGAAATTATGTGAATGTACGTTATAGCATGGGGTCAATTTTGGGATTAAAAGAAGAAGATCCTTATCAAGACCTATTTTATATGGGAAAAACTCTAGATCCACAGAAAGAATACCCTTCTTTAAAGCAATTACTCGATAATTTTCATCACATTTCACCAAAAGTATATGAGGCATTATTGAATGCTGATGATAATCAACTCGCAGAAATCTTTGAAATCCATATGGATATTCCATTCATCAAAGAAGACAAATTGAACTTCATTGGTATGTGTATTGGAAGAGAGGATTACCTATGTGGTCAGATGGCCTTAATGCGCAGAATATTGGACTATCCTAGTATGAAATACGATGTAGATAATAGCATTGGATATTAGGAAATAGAAAAAATATTTAAAAATCATCAACCAGCCTCTAAAAGAATATTTTAGAGGCTAAATTTTTATAGGGTTATTTAGTGAATATTCCCGATTTAATATAGGTGTTCTTTTTGTTTTCCTAATAGTTTGATATCTGACTCATTAGAAGTTTAAACCAATGTTTAATATTAATATTTTGTTAAAAATATTTATTTACTAGCTAGTAGTAGCCTATTTTTTTATCAAACATCAATAATATTTTATTTTATTGAGAAAAGAAATTAAATTAGTGTGTACTTTCCGAAAGTGCCTGATTATTAGATTGAATAAGCCAATTATTTTTACATCATTTTTTATTTACAGTATAAACTCTAAGTTATGCAGCAATTAAATGAAAACCCGAATAATGAACTAGGTTCTTCAGTAAAATATTATTCAATATTTCTTCGAGTTAACCATTACAATCCTGCGGCTCTTTCTGACATGAAAATGTGGTATAGTTTATTGGCCAAGGTTCCTGTTCCGATTAGTGAATATAAGCTTTTGGAAGGTACTATGATAGGAAGCAAAGAGGTGTTAGATTGTCTTCAGTATTTTGCAAGTTTAATGAAATCTTCTGACCGATTATATTTTTATATTACAGCACATGGCGACCAACAACGCGCTGAAAATGATTCAGGTGAAATTGATAGAAAAGATGAAATCATTCTTTTGGATAATGGGGATAAACTTCTTGATAATGACCTCTTTGATTGCTTTTGCAAATTTGAAGAAGGAACTCAAATTATTTTTGTAGTTGATGCATGCTCGTCAGGTACAACTTATAAATTGAATAAAAAAAATGTACATAGAGAAACATTTTTTAAAAAATCAGAAACAAATAATTTTGACGGTCTTTCCGCAGAAATTATTTACTTAGGTGCTTCACTTGATGGTCGCTTAGCTCAATTAGACAATAGTGGATCTGTATTTACTAAAACTTTATTTCAATTCGTAAATACATCAAGTAATTTATCATTCCGGGATCTTTTCAAAAAAGTTTATAAAAAAATTAAGGATAATCAAGAACCTGTTTATACTGAGATAAGTAGAAGGGGAGTCAATCTTTCTTTCAATTTTGATGATGATAAAATCGCAGTACCTTTTAGGGACCAAGCCTCTTTCCCGAGATCCTAAATAATTAATCTCCAAATATTTACCCAAATTATTAATCATGAAAAATATCTTCCTTTCCTTAACGATGGTATTATTAGTAGGAAACCTTTTCGCCCAATCCTCTGTAAATAATTCTGAAATATTTATAGATACCATAACAACTTTCCAGTTGTATTCAGATGAAGATTTGAACCCCATTCAACTTTTTCCTAAAGCAACAGACCAAAATTATACGATGGGCTTTGGATTCGGTATTTCTAGTCTTAGATATAAATCTTGGTTTATTTTTGCTCCAGTTACAAAACTTGATAATTGGATTTTAGGGAAAAACACTACTCAAGGATTAAATACAATTGTACTGCCGCCATCAATTTCATTAAATGGGACCGCCTTCACTCCGGATGACCTTCGATCTACCGAGCCCATAACTAATGATCGACCCTACGCTTTTTTACTAGCGCTATCTACTAAAAGAGGGTATATCGACTCGGAAAGAGATATGGTATTCAGGTCAGAATTGAATATAGGAGCATTTGGTTTAAATATAGGGAAATGGGTGCAAACAAAAATTCATGAACATGCAAATGAAAATGATACAAAGCCTCCTTATACCCCACGTGGTTGGCATAATCAAATTGCTAATGGTTTTGCACCGGCATTCTTATATGCATTATCTCTTGGAAAAAGAGTCGTTGACTTACCGTCACAAAAACAAAATAGATCCTATTTCGATATGAAAATTGGTACAGGTGGTTCTGTGGGTTATTATACTCAGGTAAATGGTTTTGCCTCGTTAAGATTAGGATTATTAGATTCCAGGAACTGGATACAAGAATTCAATCCTTTAGGAAATATGAGCAAACGAATTACAGATAATAATTCTGGTAGACAATTAGGTGAAATATATGTATTCGCTTCTGCTCAACCTACTTTTATGGCCTATAATGCCATGCTAAATGGAACAATTTGGCGAAATTCAGTCCATACCTTGAATTGGAACCAAACTAATCATCTAATTCTTGAATGGACAACCGGAATAAGTGCTCATATTCCCTTTAAAAATACAAAAAGATCATTGGATGTCACTTGGGCCGTTAATGCCGGAAGAACATCAGAATTAAAAACTGAACTTGAACGAACCCACTATTGGGGAGGTGTTTATTTAGGGTATTCATGGTAAGTCGAATGGATTATGGAATGTATATTTATTTAATTTCTTTCTAAAACCTTTCTTCTGTTATTTCCTTATTTAGCATGGATCCAGCAAATGCTCCACTTGCAACGGCATTGGAAACTGAACGCATAGGACTGGTATTATCTCCGCAGGCATAAATGCCTTGCACAGTCGTTTGTTGAAAAGAATTTACCTCAATATAACCTTGTTCATTAATCTTACAGCCTAGTTTTTTAGGAATATCTGAATGTTGTACAAATGGAACTGAGGCGTATATAGCATCAAAATTTTCCCTTGTACCATCCTTGAAAATAATGTTTTCTAGATGTCCATTCTTATGTTGAATTTCCAAAATTTCCTTTTCAATTATAGAAATATTGTTCCTCCTTAGTTTTTCCAATGCATCTTTTTCAAAAGTAGCAGCACCATTACTAAGTATAAATAAATCATTGGTGAGATTATTCACCAATTGACTGATGTGAAATGCTTTATCTCCATTGATGAGAATGCCAGTTTTTTTACCCCTAAATTCATACCCATGACAATATGGGCAATGTATTACCGAGATTCCCCAACATTCAGCAAATCCTTTGATAGACGGAAAAATATCCTTGATTCCCGTGGCAAAGATTAGTTTATAGGCAAAAAATGAATGGTTACTTTGTGTCGTGATTTCAAATCCATCTTCAGTTTGGCGACCAGAGATCGCTAAATCTTTTTCAAAATTTACAGTCCCATATTTCAATACCTGTTCACGGGCTTTATCTGCTATGTCTTTTGGTGGAACCCCATCTTGTGTTATAAAATTATGGGAATGTGGGGTTTGACGATTGCAAGGTAGTCCATTATCAATGATTAACACATTTTTTAATGATCTTCCCAATGACATGGCTGCTGAAAGTCCTGCGTAACTGCCACCAATTATGATAACATCGTAATTTTTGCTATTCTTCATGATTCTTGTATTTTGTGGTAGAAAGTGAATTTTAGGGTGGGGTGCAATCAGCAACCCTAAAATTCCTTGCTTAATAATTTCTCTTCTAGTCATTAATTTTTGTAGATGCATTCGGAATAATCGCCTCAATTTCGATCTCAATCATCATTTCTGGAAGACCTAGTTCCTTTATTCCAATCCAACTACCTGTTGGAAAATGCTGCTTATAGATCTCATGACGATATGATGCATTTTGCTGTAATGCTGACATATTCGTAGTAAAAATATTCTCTACTATGACATCATCAAATGAACATCCATATTTGGTTAATACTTTTTCCAAACTTTGATAACAATTTTTCATTTGTTGTTGATAATCTCCTATTCCAAGTGGTTTCCCTTGATCATCAATACTGATTACTCCACCAACTTTGAGCAGATTACCAACTTTGACAGCCTGGGTGTAACCATACATCTTTTCTAGTTCAGGACGTAATTGATAATATTCTGGAGTGTCGGTTTGTTTAGAAATTTCAAACCGCTTTTCTACTTCTCTAGGATTTTGAGCACAACTGGAGATTAGAAAAATCAATAGCAATATCAAAAATGACACGCTAGAATTACTTAGAGGTTTAAATAGTTTGTTCATGTTAATATATGTTTCTACAAACTTAATAAATAAATTTATTAATGCGACTAAGTTGCAATATTTTATTGCGATTTATTTGCATTAACTTTGTAGGGCAATAATAATTTGAAATGAGACGTAGAAACACACCTTCCAAAGAAGCTGTATTGGAATTATTAATGAATAGTAAAAAAGCTCTAAGTCACGAAGCGATCGAGCAGAAGATTGATATTGATATCGATCGAGCAACCATCTATCGGGTTCTAAATAGATTTTGTGAGGATGGGCTTGTCCATAAGATCGTTGCCGAGGACGGAAAACAGTACTTTGCTGTTTGTATGAAGTGTGATGAAAATAGCTTCACAGACAATCATTTTCATTTTCGATGTACTAACTGCCAATCGATCGAATGTTTGCCTGAAGCAGTACAATTCTCCATTCAGGAGGGGTACGAGGTGAAAAGCGTAAATTGTGTTCTAACTGGCATTTGTAAGGAATGTTCGGAAAAAGAATAAATTGCTCTTTCCTTAATTGCCTTCTTATTGTATTTCTTTTAAGTGATTTTCTATCAATTCATGATTATCCTCTGAATATCCTCTAAATATTTCCAAGATTTTACCATCCTTGTCAAGAAGATAAGCCCTAGGAATAGCCTGAATTCTATATTTTATGGCTTCAGGAGAATACATGCCCTGTTGGTCAGAAACATTCGTCCAAGTAATCTGGTCTTCCTGACTCGCCTTTGTCCATGCATTAAAATTTGTATCTATACTAAAGGAATAGATTTCAAATCCTTTATCCTTATACTGATTATATAAGGTAATCAATTGCTTATTACTTAGCCTACATGGTCCACACCATGCAGCCCAAAAATCTAATAAAACCATCTTACCTCTCAAATCACTTAACTTCACTAATTTTCCATCTACGGTCTTACCCTCGATGTTAGGAGCTAAATCTCCAGTTTTGAGTAAAGTGGTCTTTAAAAAATCCTTTATAAAATTCCCCATGGAACCATTTTGTATTTTTTCTGGAAATCGATCATATGCCAGCTTAAGACTATCTTTTGAAAGGGTGTTTCTTAAAAAATAAACCTCTTCCATCAAAGGATAAGAGGGCTCCAGGGAAAAAATGTTTATTACCCTCACTCGATCGATAGAATCCCCAAATTGACTTAGCTTATTGATCAAAATCTTTTTCTTCTCCTTATCGCTTTCCGCTTCAATCTTTTCATATAACATACTATGCTTATCCCATAAGGGTGAAAGTTGATCTGAAATCTCTCTATTTAACTTATTAATTTCTGAATTTTCAACAATTAATTTATCAAAACTGGATCTATCTCCTTTAACTTTCCACGTACCTTTTTCAATCCACAAGGAAACATATGGGCCGTTTTCAGCTTGTAAGCGATAACTTGATGGTTCCAAAACCTCGCCTTTAATAGTCAGTTTCCCATCTTTCATCGTGCCGATATAACTATCATTAGTTTTCCCAAGACTAGAAAGATGAAATTTAGTATCATCAGGAAAACCTGTTATTTCAGCATTTATGGTAAAACTACCTTCTTGGCCCTTGACAGTGAAATATGTGAAAATCAGCAATAAAAGAGATAGATATTTCATTTAACAATTGGTTAGTGAATGGATGCTTTAAGTTAATAAAAATAGAATTGACTTTTTAATTCTATTTATGTTTTATAGTTATAACCTGATAGATTTTAGAAAATAATCATAAGAAAAGGCGAAACTTAATCTCAGTTTCGCCTGATTAGATATAATAATTAGTGAGGTTTGTTTTTAAAATTTAATGGTCGCAGTCAAATAAAAAGCTCTTGGAGGATTGGAAACTGTAGAATATAAAGCATTATTTTTTACAGCTTGATCATATTGCTCTTTCGTGAAACTATTATTCCCCGCCAAAGATTCTAAGATTCCACCTGGCCTAACCCAACTCATGACTGCATATTTGTTCAATAAATTATTAACATTCAGACTCAATTTGAACCTTTTGGTGATATCATATCCTGCACCAAAATCAAATTGTGAGAAAGCTGCTAAGGTAAATGCATTGACCACATTCGCCTGTCTTTTCCCTAGATATGACCAAGTAAGGAAACTATAGAATTTTCCATTGGTATAAGTAGGAGTGATGTTCATAATTATACGAGCATTATTGTCCGTTTCATTGCCTGAATATGAGATTTTTGTATCATCGCCTGGTCCTGGATCGTTGGCTACCCATTGCTCCAAGTTATTGATTTTGGATTTTTGTAAAGTTAATATTCCTCGGACGCTCAAGGATTTATATACCTGCCAATCTGCTTCAACCTCAACCCCTAGGGTACTATATTTTCCGTAAAGCATCTCAGGAACATAGAATCCTCCACCTTCTGCTTGGAAAAATTGAGAATTTGGAACCCCACTTAACACACTGTAAAAGGGAGTGACAAATAAATTTAATTGATCAGTTCTTGCCTTTAACCCTAATTCTACCTGTTGTGTGGTTCTTTGCTGTGGATTTAACAATCCAATGGTTTCCTCACGGTTTGCTGCAAAGTAAATATCCAAATCTGGTGCTTTCTTACCTTGAGAATATCGACCATATAAAGCTAAATTTTCATTGAACTTATAGTTCAGTGCTCCGGAAAATGAAAAACTGTGCAGGGTTTTATTGAAGTCTACGGAAGATATTCTATCAACCGTATTATTGTCATAGAAAGTTTTAGGATCTCCATCGACTCCTCCTTGTACACCTGTTTTCATATATACGCGATCATTATTACCTTTTACATTCATGTTTTCATATCGGACGCCCCAATCGAATGTTAAATTCGGATTGATATTCCAGGAATGACCGAAAAATAAAGCCGCTAACCTCTGTTTTGCGTGAAAGGTTAAGGAAGCTCCATTATCCCCATTCGCCTGCGCAATCCCATCCGAATTTGTCACCTGATGTAGACCCGTTGTCCCCCCCAGTGTTCCGCCCGTAAAATCCAATGTCAAGTACTGAGGACGGTTTTCAATGGTACTGATTGCAACACCATCAATACCTGAATAACGCTCAACATTGGTGTGACCAAAATATCCACCAATGGTAAAGTTCATGGTAGCTGTCTATTTCTGAAAACTGAATTGATCGATAAACTCCTTTACATCGTTGTGGTAGGCCCCAAACGTGGTCATGAATACTCCATTTGCCAATAAATCCTGACCCGGTAGGTCATTTTTGCTGACCGTATAATTAGGCATTCCACCCGGTCCTAAGGCAGAAGCCACTTGCATCATTTCTTCTCCTGTCTTCGCATTTTTAAAAGAATAAGAACCAATGCCTAGACCTGTCATCCCGGATAACAAGAAATAGGAGGTGATATCCGTGGCACTCATTGTGGTTACTGAACCCGGTGTATTGTATAAAATATTGTTTTTGGCATATCTAGCCGCATTGGTAAAGGTCCAATCGTTGCCTAACTGATGCTCCCAATTCATGGCAACTGAACGATATTTGCTGTGAACCAGGTTCCTTGGATTGAACTTCATTGAGCCTCCATAAACAAAGTCCTGAGAAGAATAATCCAGCTCTGGCATCAGAACACTGGAATAAATATTAAAACCATTTGCAGGCTCGGGATTGTCAAAGCCGTGGGTCGGAATGAATTGTGCATAACCATTTTTATCATTCAAGTATTTTACAAATACTTTTAATGTACCCTTGGAATATTTCTTCATCAGATTTCCTTTCGCCTGTCCGCCATTGTTCATGGCATATCCTGGATATCGTCCACTTTGATCATATCTGTAAAAACCGCCAATATTGTAATACCAGTTATTTCCCAATGGACCCCCATAGGAAATATCAGCCCTTGAATAACTATGTCCATCACGATCCAAGAGTCCATATTTTAAGCGAACTTCTCCTTCCTTAGTATCTGATCCAGTTTTTGAAACATAATTAAAAATCCCTCCAGGAGCATTTGCCGCTGTTATGGATGCTGTACCACCACGTACAGCCTCTAAACGGTATAAAGTCGCATCCGGACGTAAGAAAAAGTCCGGACCATAGTTGAAGTAGGTGGCATTCGTAATAGGAATTCCGTCCTCTTGCATGGAAACATACTCATATCCAAAACTTCCATCTTGCGTTCCTACGGTTATCCCACGGCTAGCCACCGAGTTTCTGATTTCACCCAATGAAGAATTTACAAAAACTCCAGGAACATTCTTTAATAAATCCGCCGCAGAAGTGCTCGCTAATTTCTCCATCTGACTCGCATTTAAGGTGGAAATCGCAACTGAAGCGTCCATTCGCTTTCGCTTGTCAAAGGTCCCAGTCACAAAAACCTGATCCATGGTATTGCTGGATGGTAATAATATTACAGTGAGGAACTGCCCAGCACTTGCTTTCAGTTCTTGATTTTGATATCCTAGAAAACTAATCTGCAAGGTTAGTTCCTGAGATTCTACATTAAGAATTTCAAATGTTCCATCTGTAGCCGACGGAACGCTGCGATTGCTGTTTTTGATTCTGATGGTTGCTCCCGAAATAGGAATTCCTTGCTCATCTTGAATCTTTCCCAAGATGTTATTTCCTTGGGCCCAAGTAATCTCTATGTTGAACAGCATAAGCATAGCAAGGGCTAGACAGCCAATAAAGGGTATCTTAATTTTCATGTTTTTAGAATTTAAAGGTTCTTATCTTAAGCGCAGAATTATTGGCTTGTTAAATATCTAATCCTGTGATTTTGCCAATGACTTTTTATTTAGGGAATGATCTAAATAGTAATATGTTTTGAGAAAATGGTATAATTCTGGGAACACTCTTTCTGGTAACATCCCATGCGGATAACCTGGGAAATTATGTAATTCAACAGGAACTCCAGCTTCAATTAACTTGATCCCAATATCCAATCCCGCATCTCTTAATGGGTCTACACCACATGTTGCCAAGTAGGTTGCTGGTAAATTTCTATAATCCTCAATTTCCCCTAAAATGGCGTTTTTCGGCAAATTGTTTTTATAATTTTCTCCAAAGTAATAGGATAATAAAATAGGGATATCTGCACCCTTCACCCCAGGGATTTCCCATAATTCACGCATTGAAACAGAAGTGGTATCGATATTTCCCGGAGGAAAAAATAGGGCTTGTAATTTTATTTCAGGACCTTTCTTCTCGCGATTCATCAAGACCAAGCTTCCAGCAATTCCTGCACCTGCACTACCACCTCCAACACCTACTAAAGATGGGTCTGCATTGAGTTGCGGAGCATTTTTGATGCTCCATAAAAATGAAGCATAGGCATCATGAACTGCAGCCGGATACTTATGCTCTGGTGCAAATCTATAATCTACCGAAATAACCAAAACATTTGACCGAACCGCAATACTGGCGCAATTCTGATGGTCCCAGTTTAAACTACCATAAACATAGCCTCCACCATGGAACCATAAAAATATGGGCGTCTTTTCTGAAGTTTTTGGCTTATAAATCCTGATCGGAATCTCAGGGTCGCCAGCATTCAAACCTGGGATCTTTTTATAGATGATATCAACGCTATCCGCATTGCTAATTTTAGGGATTTCCAATTTCCCCTGCTTCTCTCTTTCTTCCTTAATATGCTTTAAATTAACCTCCGTAACTGGCATGAAAGCAAGTGGCGAAAATTGCGGCAGCAAACGCTTGCTAACCTCTTCTTTGCTTAAGATTTTTATGTCTTTATGTTCCTGAGCCTGTAACAGGTAGGGGAAAATAAAGGTCAGGCAATAAATAAGTATATTTTTCATTTGTAAAGAGGTTGATTATTGACCATATTGTTTTACCCATTTGACAACTTCGGAATAGACTAACTTTCGGATGCTGCTATCTTTAAGGTTCAGATCATGACCTGCGCCTTGAATAGGAATGAATTTATTCTTGACCTTCTTGTCCTCCAAAGCTTTTTCTAGGATTTGAGCTTGGATAAACGGTACGACTTTATCATCCGTACCATGTACAATTAGTATTGGAATAGGTTTTACAAATCTGACCGGACTAGCTGAAATGAATTCCGGGTCGATATCCTTATTTTTATCATAATCTTTACCCGTCATCTTTACCAAAACCTCCTTAAGACCAGCTTTTTCAACAAAGCCCATCATTTCTTTGCTCGTAAAATCCACAGGTCCGCAAAATTCAGTTATAGCATTGATTTTTTTGTCTGTAGTGTAACTATATAACATGGCTAAATGCGCACCTGAACTGACTCCAGACATCACAAAACCATTCTTGCGGACATTCCAGTTATCAGCTTGGGAAATACAATAATTCAATGCAGCATCTACATCAGCAAGCATTTCCTTATAATGGACATTCTCATGGTTTGCATATCGATGGTTGATACTTGCAACTGATATCCCATTAGTATATAGCGTATCCATAAAATCCTGAACATTTTCTTTGTTTGCTATCGTCCAAGCTCCGCCATGAATTAGCAAAACAAATGGAGTCTCTTTGTTGCGGTTGGCTGGTAATTTCACATCCATGATGTTCCTCGCATCTGTTCCGTAGGCAACATCTTTCAGTAAAATCGATTCCGAACTACTAACAGACTTTTGAGATGAACAACCACTCAATAATAATATTAAGCTGAGAAAATAAATTGACCATTTCATATTTTTAGAGATTAAGGTTTTATAATTAATTTATATACTGCCCTGTTCCAGTTAATGCTAATCCAATTCAAATCCTTTCATGAAAATTATCGCTTTTTCATTTGGAAATCGTCTTATAGAATCTTCAAAAATGATGGAAAGATTAACATAAGCTATTATTGGTTATACCAATTGCTAAGAATTGGCTCAAAATTTATTTAAAGTTATGCTTGCATAATAAAAAACTCATATCGAAACAGGAGCTTTTTGATACGAAACAGGAATATTTCATTGTTTCATTCGATCCTGCAATGGACTAAGCCCGAAAAATCGCCTATAAAGGTTTGCATAATGGCCTCGATTATTATAACCATAGAGATGACAAATCTCCGAAATAGGAAGGTCCGTATGAATTATCATGTGTCGAGATTGTTCTAATTTTTCTTTAATCAAGTATTGATGAATGGACAGACCATACATCTTTTTGAAATTTTTCTTGAGGTCAAATTCATTGATACCTACCTTCCTACAGATTTCCTTGATGGTTATGGTTTGTTGAAGGTTTTCATGAATTATATCCCTTGCATTCTGTACGATGGCTCTCGTTTTATCCGACAACTTTTCAAAATGCTGATCAATTTCAAAAGTTTTTTGAAATTCAAGCCAGTAAAATAGAAATTCCAACATCTTACTTTCCAATAACATGCTCTTTTCGAGATCCATGGGTGAAATCTGAATAATCTGGTTTTGTAGATTTTGAATATTGGGATGCTCACAGAAGATTCTAAAGCATTCGGAAACATGCTGGTTCTTAATTGAAAAATACTTCTCAGGTATAAAGAATCGAAAACCATCTACCTCCGTAATATCCCACTCAAACTGCTTGTCGCCTTGTATACTAGCAGATCTTAATTGTCCTGGTTTATCTATCCTAAGGTCGACCATTCCCTTTTCTCCAACCGGATCATTGGAAATAAAATGGGTGCTTTCCTTGAAATTCCACTTCCCCCGTATAAAATGAAAATCATTCCGAATAAAAAGTAGGAGACCACCACTCGCTATTTCATCTGGTGTAACAATCTGTACTGAATTCCAAGCCGAATTTTCAATGAAATTATAATTCTGCGTTAGGGAATTTAAATAGGCTCTTGGATTAATATAAGGTATATTCAATTCCATAATCAGTATTTCTAAATTAATAACCAGTATAGCGAATTGTTAATACCTAATATAGAGCTAATTAGCGGATTAAACAAATTTCTTATAGATTTATATATTATCAAATTTATGACTAAAACATCAATAAATTTGTCGTTCTTATCAATTGAAGCTTAAGTATGACAAGCTGCAATACTTCAATTCGGTTTGACGAAATATTCTACTTGAATTATATAAAAAATTGTTTGTCAGTTAGTAAAAGGATTGAATAAAAAAAATTAGATTTACTCTTAAATTTGATAGGCTATCATATTTTAATAAATGTAATTAACCAATTTCATTGAATGAGAAATCTATATTATTTTTTCCTAATGCTATTATTATTTTCAAGTTGTTCGAACCCTACTCAACATAATGATCCAATTCCAGTTCATGAAACTTTTACCATTAAATCCGCTCAAGTAAATGAGGATAGGACGATAAATGTGTGGACTCCCGAAAATTATAAGACTAGTACGGACTCCTTGGAAGTTATGTATATGCCAGATGGCGGAATTAAAGAAGATTTTCCACATATTGCTAATACTTTAGCAAAGCTAGTTGAAGAAGGCAAGATAGATCCTTTGATTCTTGTGGGGATAGAAAATACTGAAAGAAGAAGAGACTTAACTGGCCCTACTGAAGTGGCAAAAGATAAAGAAATTGCCCCTGTAGTAGGAGGTTCTGCAAAATTCAGAGCTTTTATCAAAGAGGAACTTATCCCTGAAATCAACAAACGATACCGGACAACTCATCGAAAAACTATCATTGGCGAATCCTTGGCTGGGCTCTTTGTAATGGAAACATTCTTTCTAGATCCAGATATGTTTGAGAATTACATTGCCTTTGACCCTTCACTATGGTGGAACAATTCCAGTTTGCTGAATTCTGCCAAAGAACATCTGGCAAAATTACCATCTGATCATAAGGCACTTTGGTTCGCCGGATCCAATGCTACGGATATCTCAAATAATACGCACAAACTAGCGGAAATTCTAGAGAATACCGATACCCCAAATTTAGACTGGGGATTTGCCCCTGAACCAAACGAGGAACACTCTACCATTTTCAGAGCAAAAAAAGAACAAGCTATTCTTTGGACCTTGGAAAAATTATAGGCTCCTATTATTGCAACTCTCATAAATTAATTAACTGACTATTTATTCCTAATATGTTGATAACTAGATTGTTTTTAATATTAATTATTTGAATTATTTTTTGAAATAAATACCAATTAAATGAAACTAACCAATTTAATATTAGCAATCTGTTTAATTATTTTGACCTCATGCATTTCAAAACAACTAGTCGTTCATTATAAGGATACTTTTCAATTAGATAATCTCCATTTAAAAACTGTTATCAAAAATGAAAGTAGATCAAAAGATATTACTCCAAAACATAAATTTGGATTAGGAAAAGATTTATATCCCAATAAAAAGAATTATGTTTTGGGGATACCTCAGATTTATGAAATTTACGATAAGCCAATTTTTAATCTTAAAACTAACTATTTCTATTCGGAAAAAGACAGTTTGGTAAAAGTAATACTATACGAATGGATCGTTGTCAAACATAAGAAAGATGACTTTTTTGAAGATGAAAATTATGAGAAAAATGCTGATTTTTTTCAATTAAAATTTGATTCATTAGCTAATTTTCTTTATCGAGAATTCGGAAATCCTATCGTAAAAAATATTGAACACATTACTGACAGTGACAAGACTTATAGAGATGATTTAAAATTTAAAAGAGCAGATGGACTCAATGCATATTTATTTATGTTTAAAAGGAATATTAATGGTTATAGAGAGATAAGACTTGTTGTATATAAAGATTAGCTTATTGAAGAATCAAAAAAATAAAATTTTATATATTAGATGTTTAGGCGAGATACATCAATTTTTTTATAAACTAGCTACTCTTCAAAAATCATTTAACTTTCCATTAATTACAACCATTTTATGAAAAAGTTAATTCCATTTTTATACCTGTTTTTTATCATAAATCATTTAAGTGCCCAGGATTTGGAACAAATATTTAAACCACTGCTTAGTGCAAAAAATATTAGTTATACAGACCATATATTACAAAAAGATCTTTTTAGTGATCAGCTGTTTCGAGATACTGCAATTGCTTACTTTGATTACACAGAAGAGGATACCCTTATTAAGGTCCAAACTGCAAAATATGAAACCTGGAGAGATCCTAATAAGTTGGTATTAATTGATAAAAATGATAGTACCTACAGACTTAAGAATGCAAATGAATTTGCAGGATTAATTTATAATTCTTTCAATGAAAGGTTACAGCGTTTCTTTAAGGAGAATCCCAAAAGTAAATTCCTTTTACCTCAAAAAGATACCATAGTTAATGACATTCCATATCTATATTATAAATATGTTTCTCTTGATTCCATTGAACATGGGAAAAGGGTTTACACTGGATTGGTTTTATTAGTGGATAAAAAAAATCATATTCCAGCTTATTTGAGAGTAGAAAATGAAGGGTTTATTGACGAGTCAGAAACCCATATTGTATTTTTTGAAGAACATTGGATTACAAATCTGAAATTGGACGATGTTAACTTCTTGGATATTTCAGATATGCGGATTCCTGAACATATTAAGCTGGAAGTTCCGCGCAAAATTATTCCCTTGTTAGAGAAAGGAACTGATTCACCAGTTCTAGGATTTAGAAATGAGGATGGAAAGGAAGTGAGGTTGTCGGACTTTCATGGGAATACAGTTTTGCTAAATATTACTTGGGTTGGTTGTCCACATTGTATGCAATCTATTCCAATGTTAAACATGCTTAAGGAACAGTTTACAAATAAGAATTTGAAAATTATTTCATTATATCCATTGGACAATAAGGAAAAAGTCCTCAAAATGAACCAAAGTTTTGCTGTCAATTATGGATTCTTCTTAAATAATGAGAATACAAAGGGCAATTTGGATAAATTTAATATTAATGGATATCCAACCTTTTACTTGATTGATAAAAAGGGAAAAATTATCAAAGGATGGTCTGGCTATAGTAAGAAAATATCAAATGAAATACTTGCCTCCATACAATCATCAATTCATTAGATCATGAAAATGTAGAATGATTCAATACAATTTTATGAATAATCCCCTTCCACTGTTTCTTGGAATAATATTTATTTTGTTTTCATGCGAAAACAAAGTTGAAAAATCGGCTAAAAGCCCCAATAATATCAGTGAAAATGAACAAGTCCAAGCTGATAACGCACAACAGAACAATGATATAAAACCAGGAAATCAATCCCTTCAAATTGATACCCCATCAACTGAAACGGTTGAAGAATTCTACAAAGCTATATTCGATAAGGATGCTAAAAAAGTTGAACTAATGTTGGAAACAGAATTCCCTGCTAGTTATGCTCCTAAAAATAAAATTCCCCCATTACAGGCTGTAATCTGGACTTTCGATAATGTACAATTAGTAAAGTTGTTAGTTGAAGGAGGTGCGAATATTCATGACAAAGATTTTTCAGCAGTATTGACTGCATCCGAATATGGCCGACTGGAGATCTTGAAGTATTTGATTGAAATTGGATGTGATATCAAAAATAATGAAGCTTTCAATAAGGCAGGATTTTATCAGTTTTATGAAGGAGCAAAATTACTCTTGCAAAAAGGAGCCAATCAAGAATTGGGTGATGTAAGAGGAAAAATTTGGGTATTCGAAAAGGCAGTAATTAAATCTGATTATGAAGTGTTAGATTTATTAAACCTCTCAAAGGATGAACTCAATTATTCGAATTGTAATGGTGAAACTGCCTTGATTATTGCTGTAAGGCAAAATAATTTAAAAATGGTAAAATATCTCATTGGTAAAAATGTAGATAAAAATAAACCTGAAACCTTCGATTGTGGAGATGATATTTCATTTGGGAAAACAGCGCTGGAATTGGCAAGAGAACATAAGTTTACAGATATTATTCCTTTATTAGAATAATGGCTATATTATTTCTAATACATTTTAAATAGACATTATTTCGAATCCTGCTCAAAATAATAAATCATAATTTCAGCTCACAGTTTTGATAAGAAATGAACCTTTATAATGAACAATTCAATCAGAACTTAAAATTAAAAGATAATTTCTTGTTAAATCTTGATTGAAATTAAATATATTTAGCATAAGAACATATACATCTTATATTTTGAGAACAACTCTTAAATTTATAGTAGCTTAATATTAGCCTCAAAAACCACAGGCTGATAATTCTTTCGTTGGGGTAATTCTGCCCTAACCGGTTTTTCATTTCATCATATCATTCATTCGTAGCCTTGCATTATTGAGCAATCTCATAGTGTGTTTTTGTATGATTCAATAAACTCATCCATTCCAAGCTGCCTACGATCATTCTGAATGATATCGAAAAATTCACTAAAGAATTTATTAAGCGAGATTATAAATAATGATTAAGGAAAGTACATGGAGGATAAAAGTTCTTAATCCTCCACATTTAAATAAACAATGCAACCGTTGCAAAAACCATAAATTTTATTGCAGTGAGAAGTTCAGAATGAATGCTCAAAAAAAGAACATAGATATCTGGTTAATTTACAGATGTTCAAGCTGTGATAATACCTTCAATATGACCATCTTGTCCAGAACTAAATCAGATCTAATAGACAAAGGTTTGTTCGATAAATTTTCTAAGAATGATAAAGAAACAGCGTGGGAATATGCCTTTTCATCAGAAATTGGAAAGAAAAATAATGTCGAAATTGACTTTGGCAGTGTTGAATATCAGATAAAATACAATGCCGATCCACTAGAGGATTTATTAAAGTCTGACTATATTTCAATAGTCTTTCGAATTGATTATCCTTTTAATTTTCAAATTAAAACATCGTCCATCATTAAGACCTGTCTAAACCTTTCAACAAGTCAACTGAATAAATTGATTGAAGCAAAAGTTATATGTGTTCAAGATAGCCCTCTTCTGAGGAAATATAAGGTAAGAAATGGAGATGTCGTCCAGATCAATATAAAGAGATTTCGAGAGATTTATGGTTTGTGGGACAACAAATAAAAAAGTGCTTAAAAACTTTTTAATCATACCCTGAGTTCTTTATTGCCAATTTTGACAAGCTCTCTCTTTCGAATATATCGGATCACAAAAAAAGCTTCAATCATTGAAGCTTTTTTTGTGATCTTTTTTTGTCAATAGTCAAATTCCAGCAACTTATTCCTAGTTTATCAACTTCAACTTTGCATACACCGGCAGGTGGTCAGAAACAGAACCAACTTCTTTTATTACTCGACTTTCCAGTAGTTCAAAATGATCGCTGAAGAAGATATAGTCCAACCGCATTGCTGGTTTGTCAGATGGGTAGGTAAAGAAGTTGCCTTTATCATTCATGGCTGCAGCCTGAATGTTCTTATCCAAGAATGTCTTAATTGTTGGATTTCTCTCTTCAGGACTGCTGTTAAAATCACCTACTAAAATAGTTGGATATCTTTTGATGCAATTTTCATATAATTCAAGGACCGTTTCAGAGTGCTTTTGTCGGGTATCTTGATCAAAGGCTTCAAGATGTACATTGATGACCAAGATATCTTGATTTTCGAACTTTAAAGTACATATTTGAGCCAGACGGTCCAGGTAAAAAGCCTTGTAATAGAATGGAGCACTTTCCACACTAGCTAATGTATCTATCTTCTGTTTTTTAATTTCGAATTTTGAAATTAGGGATTGACCAGAAATAATCTTTTTGAACTGAACATTGATCGGCCAGTAGGGGTAGGGAACATATTCCTTGTCCCAGTTAGTTGCCCTTGCAGCAAAAGGATAATGCTTATTGGCCAATTCAAATTCTTGGTCAATTTCAAAGCTGCGATGCGAGCCATAATCTATTTCTTGGAAAGCAACAATATCAGGATTTAATTCTTTGAGAAAAGATTTCATAAAAGATAGGTTCTGTTTATGGAATTTTCTCTCTTGCTTTACTGGTAAATTATTGGTCATGCCACTTAGGTAGCCGATATTATAAGTCATAATACTTAGAGTAGAATCATTTTTTGAAGACGAACTCAAGGTCTGGTCCGATAGTCTTATGATTTGACTAACGGCTCGCTTATCATGAGTCTGTCCGCTTGCCCAATAATAGATATAGATAGGCAGAACAGCTAAGATTCCAAATAAAAGTATGGCAAGGAATAAAGTCTTCTTCATGATTATAGATTTAATCCAAAAGAGGCTCCATAAATTGCTCTTGGACCAGCCACAAACGTAGGCAAGTCAATATTGTCACCAGAATTTCCAGCATCCATCACGTATTTTTGATCAAGGATGTTTTTGCCGAAAACGCCAATTTCAAAGCTGCGTTTATTTGATTTTTTGAACTTGAACCCTAGGGTCGCATTCATGATTCCAAACCCTTCCTGAGAAAGCACTTCGCGGTTTTCGTCTTCAAAGTAAACCTTGGATTTGAAATTGTAGTTCGGTCTGAGGAAAATCTGTTTTGTAGGAGATAATTCATGTGTTGCATTAAAACCAATGGTTATACTATGCTTAGGTACCATTCTGAACGTATTGCCTGCAAAGACCTGTTGGTTTCCCTGAGAATCTTTCTCGTTGAACCTGGCATCCACATAAGCATAATTAGAAAATACATTCAATGATTTCAGTAGTTGGTATTCGAGTGTTCCTTCAAAACCATAGGACCTTGCTTTACCAGCATCTTCAGCAACAGGTTGTACACCTACAGTTCCTTCTACTTGGACTAATCTCGTTGTTTGGAAATTTGACCAATCATAATAATAACCTGCAAAAGCATATGACAGTTTATTGTTGTATATCCCTTTGATACCTAGTTCATAGTTCCATACAATCTCCGCCTTTAAATTTTTGTTGGCTCCAGGCCAGATATAAATTACCGGAGGTCTTCTACCTTTTGACACTGTTGCATAGATATTATGTTGGCTATGAAATTTGTAATTCATGGCCAAACGACCTACATAGGAGAAGTAGTTCTTTGATTCCGTAATCCAATCATTGGCAACTGGTGCAAGCAGATTATTGTTTTTGTTTTGCATCTGAGCGATAATGCTCGGGTCTTTAGATTCTGGCGCTAGATATCCACCTGTCAATCGTTCAAAAGTACCCCTGATACCAGCAGTTAATTGTAGTTTTTCAGTAAGATCATAGGTGCCATCTAAGAAAACATCAAATGAATTAGTTCGCCCGAGCAAAGAATAACTTTCATAATGAGATGGGCTCAATGCTGCTCCTGAAATAGCATTCAATTGTTCTGCCTGTTCTGCAGCAAACCTATTCACTAAGTTCTTTAAAACATCAGCTGTCAATTCACCAGAAGGAACCAGCTGTTTGAGTAAAGCTTGATATTCAGCAGGTAATACAGCCATAAAATTCATGGAATTCAGCTCATAGCTTAGCATCTCGTATATGTTAGGCATTGTTCTGTAGGGTTGAGGCACTCCATTCAATAATAGCGGAGGACTTAAAGGAAAAATCTTATCCACTAAATTGTTGACTACCCCTGTATATTGAGCAAAACTTGAAGCTCCGTCGCCCATGTTTTTAAAAGCTCCTGTCAGTTGTTTTTTGAACTGCGCATTGAATAGGCTAGAAGCAAATGCGGGGAAAAGATTTTGTTCATTCACATCTAATCCAACCGTTTCCTTAGAGTCTTCATAGAAATAATTCAACCCAATAAATCCATTGAACCTATTACCTCTGTTGTAATTCAGCCTTAATTCCTGAGAGAATTGCTTGCCAAAGGAATGATCCATTCCATTGATAACATGGGCTGCAGTACCATCAATATCAAAATTTTCTTTGGCATCATATTTATTAAATCCGGTGACCGTGGACAAGGTCCATGATTCAGAAAGTCTTTGATCAAGTAATAAAGTTGCGCTATATACATCCCGTTTTATTCCTAATTCTTTTCCTTTATCCAGATCTGCGAAAGTTGATGGTTTCAAGTCCCCATTCTTTGGTTTCCATACCCCATTTTTGAAGGAGGTTCCTGGAGCATCATCATGTTGATAGCTTAGGATAAGGTCAACTGTCCCATCATTTTTCAGGAAATAACGACTAGAATTACGGAATGCCAAGGTGTTTTTCCCATTTAATGTACCACCAGAAAGGTTTTTTACAAATCCATCTTGCGCGTGATAGGCTAATGAAAATCTGTTCGCAAATCTGGAATCTTCAGAACCTGAATTATACATTGCATTGATCAACCTTCGGTTGTAATTTCCGTATTGTCCTTTGAAGTCTAATTGCTGATCTTTGATTGGCTTTTTACGGATCATGTTAATGGCTCCAATTTGTGCAGACCTTCCCAACAAAGTTCCTTGAGGACCTTTTGCTACTTCAATTCTTTCCATATCAAATAATTCAGAAACAGCTAGAGCTGGCCTAGAGATTGGTACAGCATCCATGCTTAGAGATACTCTAGGCTGTGACCTTGGATCTAAATCATCTGAGGTAATCCCTCGAATCACAAATGCTGGATTATTTACACTTTGAATTGCCAATTGAACCCCAGGCGTAAAGGCGGAAAGTTCATTTAGCTCTTGTAGATTCAAACGATTTAGTTTTTCGCCGCCCAGAACATCAATCGTAATTGGAACATCGACCTTATTCTGAACCCTTTTTTGGGTACTTATCAAGACTTCTTCAATATGATAATCCATCGGGAAAAGTTTGAAATCAAAAACTTGATTTTGACTGTTAATATCAATTGTTTGATTGATACTTTTAAAGCCTAATCGATGAATAATAATTTCATATTTTCCTGTAGTCGGTACAATTAAGTTATATGCTCCGCTATGGTCTGTTTTTACCTCAGATTTATTTATTTTAACAGTTGTCTCAGATAAGGGATTGTCTTTGTTATCAGTTATTTTACCTGATATTCTTATTTCCTGGGCCTGTACAATACTAGATATCATCAATAAGATGATGAATACAAACCCTATTTTAACGAATGGCATAATTATTTGTTTTTTTCTATCCAGTTGAACAATAGGTTTGATATTTTATGTGAGTCTTTTCCATCGAATAATCCGAGCGAATGATCAGCATCAAGCGTGATAAATTCATGATTGATTTTTTTTGACTTTAAGGCCGTAGCTAATGTTTCAGCTTGTGATATATGCACTGTTTCATCCTTTTTACCATGAATAATTAGGGTAGGAATCAATTGCTTTATTTGATGGACTGGACTTGCAGCTTTATATTCAGCAGGAAGGGGAATTGGGTTTTTGCGGTCGGCAGGTTTTCCTACCATCATTTCAATCAGGTCCAATAAAGGGTGCTTCTTGGCGATCATTGATTTAACCAAAGTCTCATTGGTAAAATCGGTAGGACCAGCTAATGAAATCAAGCCTTTAACATCTTTTCCTGTTTGTTGGGAGTATCCATATAATAGGGAAAGATGAGCTCCCGCACTATGGCCAATCATGATGTATTGGTCCTTTGCAATGTTCCATTTGGAAGATTGCTTTTTTATTTCATTTACAACAACATTAAGGTCATATAGGAGATGCGTATAATTTGTTTTAGGTCCCACAAAAGAGTAGTTTATGGAAGCTGATGAATAACCTTTTTGCAGCATTTCTTCTTGTAGACCAGCCAACAATAGCTTACTTCCAAATGCCCATGAACCGCCATGTACAAAAATCAAAAAAGGTTTATCCGACGATCTTTCCTCATGGAGGAACACATCCATTTGTCTTCTCAAACCCTCGCCATATGAAATATTATAGAGCCTTTGATGTTCCTGACCCCTTCCGGTCACAATTTCCACTTCTTTCTTTGTACAAGAACTCAGAATTAAAATCATTATAGCCCATAAAAGGCTATAATGAAATAAATGATTGGCACGTAGCATAATCGATTATTTTGATAACGAGAATTTAGATACCTAGGCCTTTTGGAGCTAGAATGTCGTCAATGTAATGGCATACTCCATCAGTGCTGACAATATCCTTAATGATTACTTTGGTTTTTAGGTTATTGCTATCCGTGATTTCATCTTTCTTGGTGTCAAATATTAACTTCTCTCCATTAAAATTGGTCACAGCACTATTTCCAAGCTTACTGAATTCCAAAGGTTGGTTTAGAGAGAGGTATTGGAAAATATTTTTGGCACTTCCAACCAATTTGAAAAGTTGTAAAATTGAATATCGGTCTCCAGATCTTCTCTGTGGGATAAAGACTGTAATATTCTTTTTGCCTTTAAGATTTTTATTGATTTCATCGCCAATATAATTCTTGATCATATCGGAGTTGTTAATTCGGTCCACAACAAAAAACTGCCTGATGTTTAATGGAACCAATACATTTGAGATTTTATATACAATAGCGGAGTTTGCTTTTACTTCAGTCTTGTCGAAATCCAATACTTCGATAACAGGGAGTTTGTTTTCTGGCTCACCCTTAAAGAATTTTTCAATTTCTTTGTCTTGTTCAAACGTAGAATTAATGAAAACTTTTCCTTTTGCTTTGTCGGTCCACTTTTGTTCCCCAAATACGAATAAACTTAGTTTCGCACCAAAACTCGAACTCAACATCGTTTGATGGTAGGAAGAATGATAGTGAAATTTACCATCCGTATTTTTATAGGCTTCATATTTATATTTAGCAACAAATTGATCCTTATCTAGTTTGGAAGGAATAATATGATATTGGATGATCGCTAAAGCTTGTTCTTTACTGATCTTGTCCAAAGCTAATTTTTTGTCCTTTAAATAGGCATCCACTGCTTTGTTGTCAGGCAGCATTAAGGTGTAGTTGTTTTTGAGCTTTAACAACTCAGGTGAAATCTCTGATTTTGATGCCAAGGATAGGAAAGAGGAATAGTCTTTATTTGATTCGTAATTTTCAAAGACAGTTCCTTTAAAGGGATTCTTAACTTCCTTTGTAGTCGTGGGTTTTGGAGGTGGAGTTACCTTAGGTACAATTTTATCTTTTTTACAGCTGAATAAGACAACTGAAAAAATCAATAATAGGGATAATAGATTTGTTTTCATTTTTAATATTGTTTATATGTTAAAATAATTTCTGTAAAATTAAAAATGAAATTTGTCTATTTTGGGTAACTAGTATTAAAACATCGTTAAATCATTAGTGGAGTTGTTTTTAAATTTAACTTAAAATTAAATAAATAGTTGGTTGATGATTTATTGTTTTAATGTTTTTTAATTTAATCTGTTGATCTTCTCAAAATTTTAATGAGGATTAAAGATCGTCCTATTAAAGGGGGGCAGAATTTAGATTCAATAATGACGATTTACCTGGTGATTCCTTCCTTAATATTAATAAAATTATTATTAAATCAAACAAAAAAAAACTAAAAAAATTAGTAATTTAGCAGTTGCTTACTAATTTATTGAGTATATGATTGGGTTTGATGAGAAGCTAACTATTCTGGCAGATGCTGCTAAGTATGATGTAAGTTGCAGTTCTAGCGGTGGGAAAAGGAAAAATCAAGGTGGCATTGGTGATGCATCCGCTAGTGGCATCTGTCACACATATACAGAAGATGGGCGATGTGTTTCATTATTGAAGATTTTAATGACCAACTACTGTATTTATGATTGTTCATTCTGTGTCAGTAGGAAAAGCAATGATGTCCAAAGGGCAGCATTTTCAGTCAAGGAGGTAGTAGATTTGACCATGAATTTTTATCGTAGAAATTATATAGAAGGGTTGTTCTTGAGTTCTGGCATATTCAAATCCGCAGATTATACGATGGAGAGGTTGATGCAAGTGGTTAAAAAGTTGCGTACCGAGGAGAAATTTTATGGTTACATTCATTTAAAAGCTATTCCAGGTGCTAGTGAAGCTTTATTAAAAGAAGCTGGATTATATGTGGACCGCATGAGTGTAAATCTGGAGATCCCAACGGAACAGGGTTTAAAGTTGGTCGCACCTGATAAAGATCACCAATCGGTAAAGGAACCTCTTGAAATCGTGAAAAATGAAATTTTAAGCCTGAAAAGGGATAAAAAGGTCATGAAAAATGTGCCATTATTTGTTCCTGCAGGACAAAGTACGCAGATGGTTGTGGGGGCAACGCCAGAAACAGATTGGGAGGTTATGAAAACAGCGAATCAATTTTATAAAGATTATCAATTGAAGCGTGTATATTATTCTGGATATATTCCCATTAATGATAACGATAGTTTATTACCTAAAATTGGTTCCGAACCACCTTTAATAAGAGAACATCGTTTATATCAAGCTGATTGGTTATTGCGATTTTATGGCTTCTCATTAAATGAAATCCTCAACCAAAATTTTCAACAATTGGATTTGAATTTTGACCCAAAATTATCTTGGGCTCTAAGAAATCTAAATTATTTTCCCATCGATGTAAATACGGCTTCATACAATTGGATTATTCGTATTCCTGGGGTTGGCCGTACTTCCGCAAATAAAATTGTACAAGCTAGAAAATACGGTCGATTGCATGAATATCAACTTAAAAAAATGGGCATTGCATTCAATAGAGCAAAATATTTCATGCGTTGTCAAGATACAGTAATCAATAAAGGCTTTTATTATCCGGAAAATATCAAGAAAGCATTGACCGAAAAGACAGAAATCCTTCAACCGATGAATCATTCCTTACAATTAAACTTATTTGCATGATTTATTTATTTGATTCAAGTTATCAAGGTTATTTGACTTGTGTTTTTGAAGCTTTTGAAAGAAAGGAGTGGGATATCCATCCACGAAAAATAGATCAACCAATTTCAGATATATTTCAGCAATCTAGAATGTTGGTCACTAATGAGGACAAAGCTAAGCGAATTTTGAATGGGATTGAAAAAAAATTAGGGAAGGATGGTCTAAATTTCTTTTATTGTAATTTTTTAATGGATGAACCCAATTCTTGGCATTTGGGAGTACAGCTATTGATCCAATTATTTAAAGAAGGATCGATAAATATTCGGGATTTTGGAAATTCTAAAATTTTGCAAATACATCAGAATTTAAAAAAAGTTAGTCGAGAAAGACATCGTATGAAAGCATTTATCCGTTTTGTAAAATCAAATGATGGTTTATATACCGCACTAATTGAGCCTGATTTTAATGTATTACCCTTAATCTTAAATTTCTTTAAAAATCGATTTGCCGATCAGAGTTGGTTGATTTATGATTTAAAAAGAAATTATGGCTACCATTTCCAGAATAAAACATTACAAGAGGTAAGACCATCCCTCTCCGAAGAAATTCAAAATCCCTATAATCTGGAATTAAATCTGGACCCTAGAGAATTAGAATTTCAACATCTTTGGAAAACTTATTTCAAAAGCACCAATATTAAAGAGCGGAAGAATTTAAAATTACACCTCCGCCATGTTCCAAAACGTTATTGGAAATACCTAGTAGAAAAAGATGTTAAAGCTTTTTAAGTAGGGGTTTAAAGATTCAATTCCCCTTCTTCACCAATATCTTTTCGCTCACCAGTGATTACTTGTTTTAGCATTCCAAAAAGGGTTGCTAATTTATTCGATCCTGAATCCCAATAATGAGCTTCCTCCGGATCCACCTTGATTAATCTAATATTGGGATCTTCCTTTCCTTTGTGAAACCAAAGCTCCATAATCTTATTCCAATATTTGTCAATACGTTCTTGATCCCGTGATAGACTTGCTTCCCCATGAATACTTATGAAGGTATAATCTTTTGGATCTCCATAAATTAAGGATATCTTTTTGTTCTGTTCTAAATTTTTATAAGTTTCACTTTCTGCAGAACATATGTACCAAATATTTCCGTCTTCATCAACCTCTTGTCTGCTCATCGGTACGACGTGAGGAAATTCTGAATTTGCATCATAAGTACAGATATTTCCAACATCAATTTTATCAACTATGCTTTTAAGTTTCTCTTGAGCCTCTTTGTTCTTTAATATTTTTTCAGCCATGATCAATTGTTTATAAAAGTTAACATGCAGCTGAAAGAATTGTTTAGTTGATATTCAACCTTTTTGAATGTATGATGTCGAGCTTGAATATCGTAGTTAAAGAGGAACTACCGTCGCTATCCTCACACAATAGGAAAGAAATCATATCTGCTTGCATTTCAAAAAGAGTAATCCCTTCAAATTTCTGATCTGCTGAAATTTTTTGACAGTGATCAATTCTCATATTTTTTAAATCTAGTTTTCCGAATATTGTTCCTCCGATTTCACCATCCTCATAAGTTGATAATCCTTCTTCAGCAGTGGCGATGAAATAAAGTGAATCAGCTATTACCGAGGCACCTGAAAACCCAAATACCAAACCATCAATCTGTGGCAGGTCAATTTCAAAGCAAGTGATCTTGAAGTCCTTGAATAAATCATCTCCTTCGACCTTGAAAATTACATTACGGCCAGCTGGACCATTCCCACGGTTTAAGAAAATCCAGCTGTCTCCATGGATCGCTACCCCTTCAATATTAAAATCAGAAGTTGTAATATTAGCCGACTTTTTCATAGCACTGTACAGATTTCTCATGTCTAGCTCAGTACTCTTCCAGTCATTTTTGGAAATGGAAAATCCCCGTTCCCGCACAGGAGTAGAACCAGAGCCGAAAGTATATATTCGGTCAGCAGTAAAGAGCATTGCTTCCAAGTCTAGTTTTTGAGGTTTTTCGATACCTTCCATCTTCGGGCTTGGTAAAAGGACATGCCTATTGAGCAGATTCTCTGAGATCCGATAATCATAAAGATAGTTGCTATTGTCTGATACCAGATAAATATGCCCATCCAAAAATTCCAGTCCAGAGGCTGAACTAATTCCGGGGATATGTAAAAACTTCTTTAAGTAATATTCTTGCATCATATTAACCAATAATATTTACGAAAGATTGGTTATCTAATATATCATAATTACATGAAAGAGTGAACTTCGTTTCAGAACGTTGCATTTTTTCTAAAAGAATCTGCAAGAAGAATATTGTGGTACTGTGATAGTTGCTAAACTTTAATATTTGAGTTAATTTAGTGATTATAATTTTAATTAATTACCTTTTTTGATAAACAAATATCGTTATGTTAAATACGCATAAATTTACTTTGTTATTATCTGTATTAAGCCTATTTTCTTGTTTAAGTTCTGTAAACAATGAATCAAAAATATCTACCCAGGTATCTGCAAATATTAATACCGAAAAAAGTAATAAGGTTATTTTTATTTTAGAAAATAAAGGAGCTAAAATCAACGATTTGAATTTAAATTTTCTTCAACATGATTCTCTTTTTTTCGGGACACCATTCAAACTATTAGATTCTTTATCAATTGATTTATCAGGGACTGAGGGATTTATTATATTATCTGATAAAAGTCAAGCTCCTATTTGGGTTTCCGAAGGAGACAGCATTTATTTTTCTAGATCAGAAGCGGATGGTTCTGTTGTTATTCGAAGTAATAATAAACAAAGAAATGATTTTATAACATTTATGCAGGAAGTAATAAGAAAACATGGGGCAATTTTTCCATTTGTTTTCGACTTACCGCCACAACATAGAAGAGTTAATTCGCAGGTTAATATCAATTTAGTTGAAACTGAAATAAATAAACTTAAACAAGATCGGTTAAAATTTTTACAAGAATATCATGTAAAATTTACCATGTCTGATTCGGCATTAAAGAAGAGTAATGACTTTATTAATATTGCAGCAGTGAATGATTCTATCTTATTGTATCAAAATAATAGAAAGATTTTAAGGGATTTAAATCTATTTACCTCAAAATTATCTGTTGTTTCTTCTAGTGCAAGTAGTTTAGGTTTTGAGGGGAGTTTTCCATATTATTTCGTGAATAGCAATTTGGTTAATTTGGCAGCTAATATTCAGGATATATTAGATAATAGAACAAAATTTGATTCTGCAATTAGTTTTATGAACAAGAATATACAACCTCAAGCCAAAGACTTCCTTCTTTCTCGATATGTTTATCTAGCGATTATGAATGATATTATCGCAAAAGATCATTACCAAAATTTTGTAAAATTAGAAATGCCATATTCTAAATTTTTAACAAAAAAAGTCACTATGCTCAATCAAAAACAAGATTTAATTGCCAATGGGAGCTATTTAAACTCCAAATCTAATAACCCTATTTTGTTAAAAGATATTATAGATAAGCATAAGGGGAAAGTAATTTTAATTGATTTTTGGGCAAGTTGGTGCCAACCTTGTATAGCAGAGTTTCCTAATTCAAATAAATTATTAGAAAGATATTCAGAAAAGGAGTTTTCTATTCTTTATTTTTCCATAGATCAGGATATGGATAAATGGCAACAAGCAGTTGAAAAATATAAACTCAATATGGATAACAGTTATTTAGTAGGTGCTGATAATAAATTGCTTACAGAATTACAGATAAAATCAATACCACGTTATGTATTGATAGATACAAATGGAAATATTTGGAATGCAAATGCACCGCGTCCTGGCTCAAAAGAAATTCTGAATAGTATAAGTTTACTATTGCGAGATTAACTATTGATTAGAGCCGCCAATAATTTGTGACTAGTTCTGAAAAATTGATACTGATTTTAAGTGATTTATAATACTATTAAGTAGCGTTTTGTTTTTTGGAAAGAAAGAACATAATGATAAATATCACGCCAATTAATCCTAAGATTGCTCTAAGAGTTAATTGTTCTTTCGGTACAAATGCAGCTGCGGAAATAATAATTAATATTCCAAATGTTAAAAATATGTTTTTCCTTTTCATATTGGTCTGTTTTTATTAAAAATAGGTTAATTTTTTATAAAAACATATAACTCAATGTGAAAATTGAATAATTATTTTGAATTATTCCCCAAATAAAATTACTTCCTTTCCATATTCATCTCGTCCGTTTCCGGTTTAAGGAATAAGGTGTCTTTCCTGCTTTCAGTAAAATAGTATGCAAGCTGTTCTCCAGCAGACGTACGGATTACCTGAATAGAGTCAATGATGGCATTGTTTTTTCTGACCATTAAAAATCTTGACACAGCGTTTTCTCGTTTGTTTAAACTAAAGAATCCTTCCGCATTGGTCTGTGTCCTATTCTCGGGATTATCCTGCTCGAAAATTTCGACATGGGGGAGTGGTTTTTCCGCCTGATATATAAAACCTTCATAGCGTTTAAATTTATAGGGGGTACAACAAACCAAACTCCAAAGTATAGCTGATAAAAGTAGTTTTATGTTCATCCGTATAATTTTATTTGAACGAGTTAATCCCTTCATTAAAAAAAATTTCATGCTATTTTATTTGATCGCTGAATTGTTCGGAATTCCTTTCAATTTTTTCAAAAGTACCCTTGCTATTCAGCTTATATCTATGCGTTTCAGAGATCGGATTATCTCCATTCATCCAGTTCCAGTCCGTTACGGTTATTTTGTTCTTTTCTATCGTGCTGGATTTTGAAAACGCAGACTCCGCTATCTCATCATAAGAAATTTCCAAGCTATCTATTATTTTTTCTTCCTTACTCACTGTTAACAACATTGTGATTAACTCATGTTCGCCGCGCTGATAGGTAATCACTAAGGAGGTAAAGTTTTCTGAAAAGGGTATTTTATAATTCAATCTGAAATCATTTGCTTCAGTATGTTCCGGATTAAATTGAATACGTTTTAAAAATCCGTTATCAGGAATCCCGATCTGATTAAAATTATCGAAACCTGTGCTGTCAGTTATCGGAAAATTTCGGACAGGAAGTGTTTCCAACAACTGGATTGAAGCAGGGGGGATCTCTTGAGCAGTATCTGCAAGGACGGCATTTTTATTGTCAGATTCCGTTTTTGTCTGTGAGACCCTGTTTTCCTTTTGCGACTTGTCATCGCATGATGACAGGAAATACGCGGCTATCAATAAAAAGGCAGTAATTCTTATCATTTTTTCTCCAATTATTATTAACAAGGCAACCACCAGTGCATAAAATAAACCCTGTTGTTCTTAAAAAACAGTTTGATATGGCCATCGGAAAAACCGTTGACATCTTCCCTGAGCTTCACGACCCATAGTTTTCCTTCTTTGTCGAGTTCTAATACTCCTTTTACAGCAGTAGGAAACAATTTCTGGATATCTTCCATTGTTGTTCCGGCGTCTATTCTGTTGCCCTTATAAGTGATAAAATTTCCTTGCTGGAACCAAAACTCATCCACGGCAATACTGTCTTTATTATTTTCAAAACGTGAACCGTTTTTGTACAAGTATTTATCCTCAGGGACTTCAGTGCCGAAGATAGTGACGCATGGTTCTTCATCCTTCAACAACCTGATACTGTCCGGCCTCCCAAAAACCTGTTCAAACTCTTTGAAAGTGAAAAACCTTTTTAGTTTACCGTTGAATCGGATATCCTTTACCTGCATTACATTACTTGATTCATAAACAGTATCCGGTTTAGCCGAGGCAACTACATTATCTCCTTTTGAAACTGCTTTGTTGTCCTTCTGGAGCCCTCTTTCTGAGCTTCCTTTGCAAGAAAATAGTGTAATGACAAAAAGAAATAATATTATCTTTTTCATGTTAAGATAGCTTATAACTGTTACGGCCTCTTTTTACGATAGGTGAATATGATCTGTTCATTATTCATTTTGAATTTACTGTTTTTTTCAAGTTTATTACTTTATCTAAAATACGGCGGGTACAAAAAAAGCCTCAATCCAAGCTGTTAGTCAATTTCAGCTGCATCATTCATTGGAGATAATAATTGGGACGGGTCATCAAATCTAGTAATCAAAAACTCATATTCGAAACCTGGTTTTAATTTCTGAAATGAAAACAGATAACCAGATTCACAACCGCTCCCTAAATTCTTTCGGAGTGACTCCCAGTAATTTTTTTACATAACGAGTAAAGAACGAGCGACTCGAAAAAAACATTTCATCGGCAATTTCCGAAATGTTGAGGTTTTTATTTTGCAACAGTTTGATTATTAGTTCTTTTGTATATCGTTGTATCCATTCTGAAGCGGTAATTCGGGTGTTGACCTTGCAGATATAATTGAGGTATTTGGGGGTGATGTTCAGTTTATCGCTGTAAAAACGCACTTCCCGTTCTTTCATGCAATGTTCCTGCACCAACTGCATAAATCGTTCATACAACGTGCCACTTTGTAAACTACGTTTCCGCCTGTCGAGCTCATCTTCAAAAATATACCACATGTCCAAAAGAAAAAGTTGCATTTGAAGCTTTAATGCTTCCTCGCCAAATCGGTGGTTGGTTTCCTGCGATTTATCGTACAACAACTGAAAGTTTTTTAGAATTTTTTCTTTATGTTCTTTGTTTGGGTGCAAAATCGGGTTCTCCTTGGAATGAATAACGCTGTCTATACTCACCGTAATACTTGGTAAGTTTTCAATCAATAAGTCATGGTCCACAAATAAAAGAGTAGCTTTAAAATTTGCGGAAAAAGATAGTTCCGAAATACCAAGACCCGCCAGCCAAAAAATAAATTCGCCCTTTTTGCAATGGTATTTCCGGCCATTGAATACAAATTTCATAATTCCACTTTGACAATAAATATGTGTGTGATAGCGAGCTTGAAAATCTTCAGGAAATTGAGTTGTTGAAGCTGCTTTATACAGGATAACTTTTTGATTTTCTGTTGTACTCATTTCAAATAATGATTTAAATAAAAATAGGTAATATTTGACATTATTTGCGATAATAATGTAACATAATACATCTTTAATCACCTTATCTTTGTTGTAAATAATAACACAATGCATACAACAGATATTTTTGAACGATTGAGAAAAGGTGAAACTATTTTTCCAAACGACCCTGAAGCGTACAAAATGCGTGAGGCTTCATACCGAACGAAAGAATTATTAGTACAGATGAACAATGCAACCGACCCGAACGAAATAAGAGAATTGTTGAGCCGAATCATTTCTACTGAAATTGACGAAAGCGTTGCCATTTTCACGCCTTTGTATATCAACTACGGTAAACACACCAAAATCGGTAAAAACGTATTCATCAATTTTGATTGTACTTTTTTGGATTTGGGAGGAATTACCATTGAAGATAACGTATTAATAGCACCGAAAGTCAGCTTATTATCAGAGGGACATCTATTAGAGCCTGAAAGCAGACACGCATTAGTGCCGAAACCTATCCACATCAAAAAAAATGCTTGGATTGGAGCAGGAGCGACCATATTGCAAGGAGTTACCATTGGCGAAAATGCCGTTGTAGCATCGGGTGCAGTAGTCTCAAAGGACGTTCCGGATAATACGATTGTAGGCGGTATTCCTGCAAAAATCATTAAAACAGTTTAAAACAGAAAGAAAATGACAAAATTATCAATTTTAGCAGTTGCGAGCCTTATGATTTTAGGGCAGCCATGCAATGCAAATCCTAATAACGAAAATTCAGCGAATATGATTGATCCAGCAGAAACAGAACATTATACTTTCGAGTTGAGTGACAAAGTAACACGACAAAAAGTAACTTTCAAAAACCGTTATGGAATAACATTGACAGGCGATTTGTATATTCCAAAAAATGCAGAAAACGAACCTTTACCTGCATTGGCGATTAGCGGACCTTTTGGAGCTGTAAAAGAGCAATCATCAGGATTGTACGCAAATCAAATGGCAGAACGTGGATTTGTTGCGTTAGCATTTGACCCGTCTTATACAGGTGAAAGCGGAGGCGAACCTCGTAATGTTGCTTCACCTGAAATTAGTACGGAAGATTTCAGTGCTGCGGTTGATTTTCTCGGTATTCAGAAGAACATTGACCGAAACAAAATCGGGATTATCGGAATTTGTGGTTGGGGTGGATTTTCCTTGAATGCCACTGCCATTGACAAACGTATAAAAGCCGTAGCCACAACAAGTATGTACGATATGACAAGGGTAATGTCAAAAGGGTATAATGACGTGGTTACTTTGGAAGACCGTACTAAAACATTAGAAGAATTAGGCGAACAGCGTTGGAAAGACATGGAAAATGGTACACCTGCCTATCAACCTGCGTATAATGAATTAAGTGGTGGAGAAGCACAGTTTCAAATCGAGTATCACGATTATTATATGACACCAAGAGGCTATCACGAACGTTCGGTAAATTCGGGCAATTCGTGGACAATTACCACTCCATTATCATTTATGAATATGCCGATTTTAACCTATCTCAAAGAAATTTCGCCAAGACCAATGCTGTTGATTGCAGGAGAAAATGCACACTCACGTTATTTCAGTGAAGATATTTATAAAAACGCTTCCGAACCGAAAGAGTTGATGATTATTCCTAATGCCGATCACGTAGATTTGTATGATAGGGTTGATATTATTCCATTTGACAAATTGGAAACATTCTTTAAAGAACATCTGAAATAACAACAATATTATGAAACGTTCATTGGTACTCATTTTGGCTTTTATGTCAATATTAATAAGTAGTGCTTCATCTTGTAGCAAAGAAGATGATAATAATACTAACACAGAAATCTGTAAGCAAAATTTCATTTACTCAAAGATTTAGTAAAAATGCTTCTGGTTAAATAATTCCTTCTGCTTTCAATATCGTTTCTAATCTTCGGAACTCTTGCAAATCTTGCTGCAATTGCCAATTTTCATCATTTATCATCTCTACAAGCTCTTGGTCAATTTCAGCTGAATCATCCATTGGAGATAATAATTGGGACGGTTCGTCAAATTCAGTAATTAAAAAATCATATTCGAAACCTGGTTTTAATTTCTGAAATGAAAACAGATAACCAGATCCTTCAACAATAAATTTTTGTTGATCGATATTAATAGTAAACACTAGGTGATCTGGAATTCGGAATTCATGGCTATTCCGATTTGTAATAAAGCCAATCATGATTATATTATCCCTTTTTTTCAAGTTTGGCTTTAAGCCTATAATATGTTTCCTTCAAGTATTTGATATCCTCCTTCTTAATGGATAAAGGCGGAGTTATCATATCCAACTCTTTAACTTTAATAGTTAGTCTATCTCCATTCTTTAATTTCAAGTCCGCCCATTTCAAGCGATTTTCATTTCTATCAATTCCACTTGAGAATAAATAAATATTCTTTTGATCTGTTATTAAAAAAAGTTGAGAACTATCGCTCGCAATAGCTATAGGACAATTATTATTTATCGTAATCTCAAACCCTATCATATTTCATTCATTATAAATAATTAAAACTACAAAGCCAATTTCCTTAATTGGATACAGATTGGATTAGGCATTGACTCCATCCGGTCAAACTTGTTCCAAGCATAATTGATATCCAATTTGGGCTATTATTGATAGACTTATAATCCACCCATATTCTGGGCAGGTTTTACACTAATTTAAGATACATTTTTGATTTGTTTGTAAAACATTTCATAGGAGGTTATATACCTATAGGTTTATGTTGCTGGTTGGAATTATTGAATAAAATATAGTCTCATGGGGACACATTTAATCTCGATGTTATTATCTATTAATCAAAGGAAAGTTGTTGTTATCTCTTTAGAAAAATCTGCTGAAACAAGGATAGTTCAGGTATCATTAGCATAATCTTCTTTGTTTTTTTCTTTCAATTCTAAAAATCCGGGATCACTGTTTCTGCGTTATCTTTCGGCAATTGTTTTTTTGTCAGATTTTTTTTCATAGTCTCTGACAGATATTGACAGAGCTATGTTTTACAAAATGGTAATACAAGTAGTGTTTTTTCTTTCCTTTGCACCTGATAATGCGCTTTATTATTAAAAATCCAAACCGTCAACAGTTAAATGTTCATTAAGAAGTCTTGAGTAAATCTTATTCTCTTGAGCCCTATCAAAATTATTATCTTGCATCTCTTTGAATATCAATAGGTTTTTAATTAATAAGATGTAAACATAACCTTTACTTACTGATAGAGAAGAATAATTCTCAATATAATTAATTAAAGGAACATCGGAGTTATTATCTTGACTGACCATTGAGGATGAGTTTAGGGATAATATAAAAATATCTGATGGGTTAGGTAAAGAGCTGCTGGGCCTCTCAACTCCAAACACACACCCTGAGCCTTCCAGAATCGAACCCAGGCCGGCCCTTCTTTCGAATCCTGCGGACACAAAAAAAGCCTCAATCTGTGATTGAAGCTTTTTTTGTGAACTTACTGGTACAAAACTCGAACCTTTTGCTAGAAGATTTGAGGCGGTTGAGTCAGTTAAAAGATAATCCATCTCAAGATAATAAAAATGCTGAAGAAGCTAACAAACATAATAGTAGTTATTTGAAGCAACGAAATAGAAAAGAAAAATCAAATGGTGACATTATTCATGTTAGACAAAAAAAGATCTAATTTGAATATATCAAACAATTTTAGTTTCCGCTCTTCAATGTTTTTTACATTTTTTCCACTAAAAAGTGTAAACTTAAATCTCCATCATATACTCAATATATTTCACTCTACAAGAGTTTTTTTTTGACTTTTTAGTTGTCGATATTGCGATGATATTGCAAATTAATTACTCAAAATACTTTTTTTACTATTTTGTTTAGTATTTTTGTATTAAAATCCAAATTAAGGAATTAAAAATGATAATAGAATTTTCAGTGTCAAATTTTGGCCCGATACGTGAGGAACAGGTGCTCTCTTTTGAAGCTACAGCAGACGATAGCCTTAATGATTATTATGTGGCAGAACCTATTCCGGGATTGAAGCTTTTAAAAATGTTGATAATATATGGGCCGAATGCTTCGGGTAAATCTACTTTTTTAAAAGCTTTGGAATTTTTAAGAGATTTAAGTCTTTACCCTGCTAAAGCAAAATTTGAATCTTTAAACTTTGAACCGTTTTTATTTGACAGTAGATCTAAGAAAAAAAACACTATATTAAAAGTAAGTTTCATTGCAAATTCCGTCAGGCACAGTTATGAAGTAGAATTTACACAGAAATATATCTTGAAAGAAAAGCTACAATATGCACCTAAAGGAAGAATGGCAGACCTGTATGTCAGAGAAACAGATATAGACAACCAGCTTTCTAAAGTTTCTTTCGGTAGTACGGTAAAGGCAAGCTCTAAGGATATTGATTTGATTGAAGGAAATACGATTTGGAATACTACAGTAATCGGAGCATTCAACAAAACAAATGTAAATATTCCTGAGCTACAACAAGTGCTTCATTGGTTCCGAGAAACATTAATGAGTGAAATTGAGCCAGAAACAGATTTATTGGGATGGACAACAAAAAGGGTGGATGAAAATGCTTCTTTTAAAGAATCTGTTATAGAAATAATCAAAAAGGCAGATATTCAAATTAGTGATGTTGATGTTAACAAAAAAGAACGCAAATTGGATAAAGAAATGATTTCCCGCTTATCTTCCATTTTACCACCTGATGAAATGAAAGATTTATCAACTACAAAAAGTATCAAAACTATTGACTTGATTTTCAAACATCTTGTAAGGGATACGAAGGGAAAAGAAAGTACACATAATTTACCGAGAGAACAGGAGTCCCGAGGTACATTGAGGTATTATGGATTAAGTGGTGTATTATCCACCATTATTAAGGAAAACAGAATTGTGTCTATTGATGAATTAGAAACATCTCTACATCCTGACCTAATGAAACATTTCCTGTTAATGTTTTTGGCTAACTCGAATCAGTCACAAATGGTTATCACTACGCATAACTTGTTCCTGCTGGAAGAACGGGAAATCCTGAGGAAAGACGCTATTTGGTTTACACAGAAAAAGGATGACGGAACAACGGATTTATATTCACTTTCGGATTTTGACACTTCTACTATTAGAAAAAATTCTTCCATTATCAATTCGTATAAAACCGGAAAGTTAGGGGCAAAGCCGGAATTGGGCAACATTTTTATAACAGAAGACAATGGCTAGGCCTGATAAAAAAAGGAAGCTTTTACGCAGGATTGCTGTAGTAGGTGATGGTGTTACTGAGAAGATTTACTTTGAACAATTGAAAGAGTTGGAACGGATCAAAGATGTTGTCATCAAACCGGAACTACCCAACAAGTCTTCAAAAGGAGGTTCTTACAAAAAAGCAATCAATACAGCAAAATCTCTTGCAGAAGAAGGTTATGACCACGTGTATTGTCTTATAGATTTTGATACGGTGTTGTCAGAAAATAAGCTTGTGGATTTTACACAAGAACTGAAAGGTATTAAAAGCAATGAGATTACAGTTTATATCAACAATCCTTGTTTTGAAACCTGGATATTGGGACATTATGAAAAGACAGGTAAAGCTTTTGCTGATTGTGACACTGTAGGTAAAGCCATAACCAAACACCTGAAAGATTATTGCAAAAACCAGGAGTATTTACGAAAAAAGAACTTGTATAAAACTTTAAGGCCTCATCTTGAAACTAATGCTATTCCAAATGCAACATTTCTGGAAGACAACAGGGAAGAAAAAAGTAATAATTACCCTAGAGCCGAAGTATTTAAGTTTTTCCTGAAAGAAAATATTGTAAAACCTAAAAAGAAATAAAGCGATGGAAACAAATCTACAAACAAACTGCTTTAATTGTTCCCGACCTCTAACAAAGACAGGTTACTTTTGTGGTGGATGCCTGATACAAGTTAAGTGCAAATACTGTAATTCAACATTAGAAAAAGATGCTGCAGGATGTGTCAATTGCGGTACGCCTAAAGAAGTTCGGGCAGAGACAAAGGCTGGCTCGAATCAAAATATCAATACTTTCCGTATGCATGAAACAGCGACTGACAGGATTATCGAAGCAACATTCAGTGATGATGTTGCTAAAGACCTTGCCGGAACATTACGTGATGCTGCTGCTGCCGGCAGGATGAGAGCGATTGCTTCAAACATTCCTTCTTCCAATAATTTTAATGGAGCAGATGATGGAACGACTGATTTTGCTGACGCTGAAGTTGTAAGTAATGAAAATCCAACTTCTCAATCGGAGACATCTAACACAGGGTCATCAACTGCTGTTACTAATCCAGAGTCACTGATAACCTATCCTCATATTGATGATTTAATCCATAGACGATCTTATACAGAAATTGAATGGATTTTAGTTTTTGCATTCTATGAGAGTCAATATGGACAGAAAACCTTTACTTACGATAAAGTAAGAACTGCTTATCTTGACAAAAGAAAAAAAGAGTCAAGAATAAAGAACTTCAGCAGCAATTGGGCAGGATTATTAAAGACATATTTCAGAACTGTAAGTGAAGGCGTTTTTCAAATTGAATATGACAAAACAAATATTATCTCTGATTTTGTAACGGGTAAAATTACTGGTATAATAAAAGGTGTATTTGAAAAAAAGAATAGGTCCAAATCTATTTCAGCAAAGAAAACAAAAGAAGAGAATACTTCAGCTCCAACCGAGAAATCATCAAAGCCCTCTTCCCCTAAAAGGTTAAAAATATTGTCCAACATCAATTTTGAACCTGCTGGAAAAGAGAGTTTAAAAGATTTTTTTAATAAATATACCCCTGCCAATGATAATGAGCGTAATTTATTGTTTGTACATTATCTACAAAATGTTTTAGAAATAGACCAAATAACGTTCAGTCATATTTATAGCTGCTATGATATACTTGGGTTAAGAATATCTGAAAGTTTACAACAAACAATTAGAAATACTGCAAGCAGAACAAAATGGATAGAAACCCAAAAATCGATTTTATCTGTAACAATTAAAGGCAGTAATCAAATCAAAGCTTGGAATAAATAAGATTGAGATATGACATTGGACGCATTTGTACATCAGATTAATGATTTTGATACCTACACTTCAAGCAGTAAAATAGACTATTTTACCTATTATCATACTGTCATAAAAGAAAATGAAGGTGTTACCGCAAAAGATATTGAGGCGTATTTTGATGAATTGAAGACAACGAAATACTCAAACATCCCACAGTATTTAAAAAATAATACAAAGAAATTAAAAGCTAAAACACCTAAGTTCATTTTACAGAAAGGAGGATATCATTTAGAGCGTGCTAAAAAAATCGAGATAGATGCATTGATGAATATACCACGGGTAGTAGTTCCAACTAATAATTTTTTTCCTTTGGAATTGTTTGATAATACAAGAGGGTACTTAACCACCATAGCTCAGCAGGCTGCAGCTTGTTACGATAAGGGCCTATATGATGCCTGCTCTGTAATGACAAGAAAGCTATTAGAAATATTAATTATTGAAGCATTCGAACGTCATAATATTTCAAATAAACTCAAAAATAGTAGCGACAACTTTTATTATCTGAGTGATTTAATAGAAATATTCAAAACAGAAACTACTTGGAATATTGGAAGAAATGCGAAGAATGGTTTACCAAGCTTAAAGAAGATGGGTGATTTGAGTGCCCATAATAGAAGATATATTGCCCGTAAAATAGATTTAGATAAACTAAAAGACGATTTACGAATTGTGCTTGAAGAGCTGATTCATATTATTGACTATCCTAACTGGAAATAAATTAACTTTTTAATTTCAAGTTTAACTCCCCAAAAGAATAAAGCCATGTGAAAGTGTTTGGCTGCACATGGCTTTATTTGTGATCCCGCTGGTACAAAACCCGAACCATTTATTGGAAGATTTGAGGCGATTGAATAAGTTGAAAGTAGGTTTAATCCCAAAAGATTGACGTGAATTCCTATCGGCTTTTAAGTATAAAAGAATCTTCCTATGAATGTTTTCTTTGATGTTCCGTCACATAATATTACGGATCAGTCAGGCTATCTTGAACTTCGATCTAAAATATCAATGCTTTATTTGAGTAGATACAATAGACAATTAATAAAATATACCCTCTCGCTTCATATGACAGAACTATATAGTACTGATACGCATATTAATGTACATTACGACTCTGATTGGTCTTCAGTAGCAAATCAAACAACAAAGTCCTCTGGCTTTATAGTTTTCGATAAAGATACGAAGGCGATTGTTGAGATTGCCAATACTATTGAGCACAAAGAAGCAAAGAGGGCAAGGAAAGTTGGAAGTGAGGGTAAAACATTTATACAAGAGCAATTGTCAAGCAAGTCAGTTGCAAGTTTTTACAAAACAATTGATGGAAAATATTCTTTACAATCATTCGATTTAGGTACAGGTTCAAATATTTACGATAATAACCAGACTATTTAAAATAGAGTTTAGAAATTCATTCTATCTCCTTAAGGAATATGCTAAGAAAGGGTCGGGACGAAATAATTGGATTGACCTACCTAAACCTATTTACTTAAGTACTCCGCAAAAGGATGAGGTATCATCTGGAGTTAAATCGATTTTACTATCACAAAAAGAGATTGAATTGTCAATGAATGAAACAAGTAAGTTTGACGATTACTTAGACGGATTAGGTTTTCCAGAAATCTTTTTAATAACCTTTGACTGCTTTATTTTATGAGCTTCCCTATTACTCAAGAAAATTCTTTGGTAGATTTCTTCCTGCTCATTTGAAAAGCATTTATTAGGCGTTTTAGTCATAGACAATATAGATTCAATCCTATCTTGAGGTATACCATATTTTTTCAAATAGTTGATTTTTTTTCATGTTGTATCGTTATTTGAGATTAATTATTAATGCTCAACTTTTCTATTCCTAATCGGTTCAATCACCACACATAAAGTTCGTCCCCTTTTTAAATTGTTCTGTCATTCTATCAAGTTCGGGGCGGTTCTTTGTAAAACCCGAAATTTTCTCCTGATATATTTTGTCACTGCCAGCATTTTCCAGAGCTTTAATTTGTAAATCCAAATTCTGGTCCTTAATGGAATCTATTGCATAACCTATCTTCATATTTTTTACATTAAACTTAAGTATAATAAACAGATGAAACTTTGATTAATGATACGAGTTATTGAAAATCTTTGTTTTCAATTTTATGTGTCAATTTAGATCTTTTTAAGAATCTCATTATTCCACCGTTTTTTAGGATTGTTGGGAGTCAGTGATTGTTGCGTGTTGTTGTAGTTTTTTAGAAATACGATTAATGTTAACAAATTATTAAAAAAATAAATATTATTAGTTCGCATATAAATTGTATATATCTTAGCGAAAAAAAATAAAATGAAAAGAACACTTTTCTTAACTTTTATGATGCTTGCCATTTTTGTAGTATCATGTCAAAAAAAGTCCATAGTGCCTGAAACAGAAAACGAAATCACAACATTCGGACAGATCTATGCGCTATTGACGAATGATATTACCGAAATACCTAAACTGAAAAGCAAGATTATTGCGCAGTATCCAAATAAAAATACAAATGGTGAAATTATAGAATTATTCAAGTTATATGGCTATTAATAATAAAAACAGAAGACTGGTGATATTCTTGTCGGTGGTGATTTTGTCACTCTGCACGGCTTCACAATGTAAAAAGCTTGAGTATTTTGAGTCGTTTAAAGGTATTGACAGGATTGAGGGATCTAAGGTAATGCTAACGCTTGTGCCCAGGAAGAAAGTATATGCTGTAGGTGACACGATCTCGATTGATGGAACAATTCTGGCGGAGAATTTAAAGTTGCCAGATTTTTCATGGTTAGTGAGCGATCTTTATATATCAGATTTCCGTGTCTTTTTTGTCGACAATCTTAATGTACATGCTAACGTATTTCACTCCATAAATTCTGAAAACTTACGGTTTCAACGATATTCTCAAGATAATCGAACTTATACCTTCAGGAAATCATACAGACTGGAAAAAGCGGGCAAGTTCCACATCGATTACGGCATCCATGGGAGCTTCGACAAGGATGAATACGGAAACAGGATATACAGTACATTACCTATAAGATTTTCCTCAGGAAAGAAGGATCCCCCGGGATACTGGACTGATGTTTTCATGTATTTTACGAACAACGACAAGACCTTTATAGAAATCGAAGTGGAGTAACAGGTTTTTACTTCCACATATTATCTGCAGCACCGGTAACAATATTGGTGTTGCAGATGTCGTATATCACACTTACCCAAATTGATCATGCCCAAATTGAATGGAATATTCAGCCGACTCGCTTTACTACTAATTTTGGCCGGATGTAAGCAAGATTCGCCCAAACCTATTGATCCGGTTAAAGAGGAACCAACTATTCTTGATTCTGTGAATATGCTCTTCAAGGATGTATATCTCTGGAATAATCTGATTGATCAATCTTTGGACGCAAATGCTTTTGAGAACAGAGCAGATTCGGAAAATTCTCTTCGCAGCTATATAGACGCCATGCCCACAGCCCAATCCGGAACATGCAATTATTCGAATCCCAGGTGGGCACAAAAAAAGCCTCAATCTATGATTGAGGCTTTTTTTGTGATCCCGCTGGGATTGGCTCAGCCCCACACCCCCCATACACATACCCTGAGCCTTCCAGAATCGAACCCATGCCAACCCTTTTTTCGAATCCTGCGGATACAAAAAAAGCCTCAATCTATGATTGAGGCTTTTTTTGTGATCCCGCTGGGATTCGAACCCAGGACCCATACATTAAAAGTGTATTGCTCTACCAGCTGAGCTACGGAATCGTTGTTCTTTTATCGAGAACCCTTCGTTGTTTGAAGTGATGCAAAGGTAGAAAAATCCTTAATATGTGCCAAATCTTTTCAACTTAAATTTATGTTTAATCAAATAAGTCGCTGTTTTTCAGTTTGAAAAAATGAATAAAAAAATGGACTTCCCATTATCTGCGAATGGTTTTTTGTGTTTTTTGCGAAAATTTAGGAATGATTAACCACCAAATACCTGTCAAACTTCAAGGATTTCTCAAAAATGAAATAAAAAATCTACCTAGCCGAATAGACATTTCATCGGAGGGATTCCGAGTGCAGCGAGGAATCTGTTTTTTTTACCCCCATGACTTTGTCATGTGAGCAACGCGAACTATCTATTTTCAATTTTCTGCTTGTAATTCCGTTTGGATAATAATATCTTTTTCAGAATTGTTCTTTTGAGAGGGATTCCGAGTGCAAAGAGGAATCTGTTTTTTACAGCAATGAGCTTGTCATTGTGAGCAACGCGAACAATCTATTTCACCTATTTTTTAAACTCTCCGTTCTTCACAATCTATTCCCCTTTCCAGACCTTCATTCTTCACACTCATCTCAATCAATTCCTCCCTTCAAATTTCCCTTAGCCCTGCACTCCCAATTCTACATTTACTCAAACTTACATTAACCCAAACTATACCTTTCGCCTCACTTTCTTCTGAGTTTCTTCGGACCTCGTTCGAAATTTTTCGAACAAGGTCAGGAAAAAGTCCCCAGAAGGTCCCTAGAAGGTCCGAAGGAGGTCCGGAGAAGGTCCTAGTTTGAATCAAATTCCTCCCGATTATGGATAAAATAAGAGCCGTAAAAATGAATGGAAACAAAAAATCGCATCTAAACCTCTGATGTCCTCTGGAAATAATAGAGGATAAGGCAGAATGAAAAAGAATTTTAGAGAGAACTAAAATGACTTTTAATTCCAAGAAATAAATGAAGAGAAAGCAGTACTTAAGTTATCAATTCAGGAATACTAAGTTTTAGCCCTTCTAAGCTTAGAATTTAGCTTTTATCATCCTTGGGACTGCATTGATGTCATTGATGATGTCTACAGTCTTAAAACCTTTTTTGATCAGCAGGTTTTTGGTTTCTTGGGAAAGGTATTGATTGATTTCAAAATAGAGGGTTCCATCTTTTTTGAGGTGTTGCAAGGCGAAGGATGAAATATAGTCGTAAAATAGGAGTGGAGCAGAATCCTCGACGAACAAGGCAGTGTGCGGTTCAAATTGCAGCACATTGCGATGCATTTCATATTTCTCCACTTGGGTGATATAAGGCGGGTTGCTGACAATGATGTCGTATTGTTCAGCGTCGAATACGAGGTTCCATTCTAAAATATCCAGGCAACGGAATTCTACAGCACATTGCATGTTTTCCGCATTGTTACGGGCAATTTGAATGGCTTCAGTGGAGATATCAACTGCCGTGACCTCAGCTTGATTAAGGTGTTTGGCCAGACTGATGGCTATACAGCCTGTACCCGTACCAATATCGATAACTTCTAGGTTAGATGTGTTGTTATGGTCTTGGATGATTAAATCAACCAATTCTTCCGTTTCGGGCCTTGGAATTAGGGTGTCTTCTGAAACAATAAATTCCATTCCGTAGAAGGGAGCTTTTTGGAGAATATATTGAATGGGGCGACCTGTCTTGAGCTGGGATAAAATAGCTTGGAAATCCTGCACTTGTTCGGTTGAAGGATTTTCCTGCAGTTTAAGACTGATTTGAAGTTTGGAATAGCCGAGGATATGTTCTGTAGAAATCTGAAAAATGCTGCGGATTTCATCTTGATCATAGATTGAAGCCAAATCTGCTAGAAATTGTTGTCTTAAGCTGCCCAGAGTTTCCATGTAGCAAAGGTAGCGAAAAAAATGCGTGGAGTATTTTTGAAAACGGCATTGCAGGCGGGGCGATTTTATTGTTGTCATGAAAGGGCAATCCCAATAATCAAACTAATCCCTATCTTTGAAACATGCATGAGCGTTATATGAAACGATGTTTGGAATTGGCTGTTTTAGGAGCAGGCAAGACCAGTCCGAATCCGATGGTCGGTTCGGTCATTGTCTGGAATGATGAGATTATTGGAGAAGGGTATACATCGCCGTATGGAGGGCCTCATGCAGAAGTGAACGCTGTTCAATCCGTTATTGCCAAATATGGCGAGGAGCATGCGAGGCAGATGTTTTCAGAAAGTACCATCTATGTCAGCTTGGAGCCTTGTGCTCATTTTGGAAAAACTCCGCCTTGCGCAGATATGATCGTTGCGATGGGTTTCAAGAAGGCCGTGATAGCATGTTTGGATCCTTTTGCCAAAGTAAATGGCTTAGGCTTGCAGAAATTGAAGGAGGGAGGACTAATTACTGAAGTAGGGCTGCTGGAAGAAGAAGCCAAATGGGTAAATCGTAGGTTTTTCACCAAGCTAAAGGAGTTTAGGCCCTATGTTATTTTAAAATGGGCGGAGACTTCGGATGGTTATTTTGCACCGGTTAAAGGACAACGCTGGATCAGTAATCAGGCGAGCAAGCAATTGGTTCATAAATGGCGTTCAGAAGAGGATGCCATCCTGGTTGGGAAGCGCACAGCGGAAATTGATAATCCCAGTTTGACGGTTCGGGAATGGGAAGGCAAGAACCCTAAGCGGGTCTTGATTGATAAACAATTGGAACTGTCGGATAATTTGGCAATTTATGATGATTCAGCGGAGACCATTATTTTTAATGCGCTGAAAACAGATTGGCAGGGAAATCGGAAATATATAGAATTGGAGAATTTTGATCTCTATTTGCCGCAGCAAATTTTATATCAATTATATCTGATGGATATTCAGTCGATCATAATTGAAGGTGGGAAGAAGACCTTGGATTTATTTATTCAGGCTGGATTATGGGATGAAGCCCGGGTATTTGTGGGCAAAGAAGAATGGGCGGAAGGAATGAAGGCGCCTCAATTTGTTGGACAATTAAAAGAAAGCACCTTGGTCGGTTCTGATCGATTGAATATTTATATCCCCAATCCTTAAAACATAAAAAAAAGTATTCTTTAGCTAGTTACAGGCATGATGGAACATCATGCTGTTCAGACATAATGATTTCTAAATATTATCAATAGGTTAAATATAATAATTGCAGATTAAATATATTTATATTTAATCATGCGAATAGCTGAGTATATATTACATTTTATTTGGCGTTTTCGGTTGTTTAAGTCATTGGATCTTAGTGGCAAGAATGGCGAGAAGATTGAGGTTTTACATCCGGGGAACTACAACACCGATTCTGGTCCGGACTTTTTACATGCACATTTACGAATCAATAATCAGGAATGGCACGGACATATTGAGATCCATGTGGATTCCGGCGATTGGAATTTGCATAGGCATCATATGGACAAAGCCTATAATGCCGTGATTTTGCATGTGCTTTGGGAGTGGAAGCAGGATTGTTTTTCAGAGGATGGGAGCAAATTGCCTTGTTTGGAGCTGAAGGATAGGGTAGATGCGGAACTTCTGGAGAATATCGATCAGTTGTTACAAAATAATCATTGGTTGCCTTGTAGTTATGGTTTAGCGGAGGTTCCTGAATTCCAAAAGCTGCAGGTGTTGAATAGAATGGGGGTGGAAAGGTTGGAGCATCGATACAAAATTGTGGTTTTGATGTTGAAATCCTACCGTGGGGATTGGGAGCGGGTATGCTTGGGCTTAATGGCAGCTGCATTTGGTGTCAAGGTGAATAAACAGTCATTTTTGGATCTGAGCCAGATATTATCCCTCAAGCTGATGCAAAAGTTTAAGAATAATGAAGATAGCATACAGGCCTTGTTTTTTGGTCAGGCAGGTTTCCTGAAGGTTTATAAGGGGGATGATGCTTATATTCTATGTTTGAAGGAGCGCTATGATTTTATGAAATCAAGTCATAAGTTGAATGAACTGTCTGCTTTTCAATGGAAGTTCATGCGGATGCGGCCCTATAATTTTCCGACCTTAAAGCTGGCACAAATGGCTGGGATGTACACTTTGTTCAGTTCCTGGTTTTCACTGATCACTTCGGCATTAAATCTTGAGGAATTGCGGGGATATTGTTCAGAAGTGATTATTCCGGTCTTTTGGAAGACGCATTTTCATTTAGAAAAAGAATCGGTGAATCATAATTGTGGGATTTCGGATCAATTCTTCCATCTGCTGGCAATCAACTGTTTTATCCCCTTGTTATTTTCTTATGGCCGTTATATTGGTAACCAAAGCTATATGGATCGGGCCGTCAATTGGCTGGAGGGATTGAAGCCAGAGGTGAATTCGGTTTGTAAACGCTATACGGCGCATGGGATGTCCTTGTACAATGCATTGGAAACCCAAGCCGTGTTACATTTGCGGTCTGCCTATTGTAATTCCAAGCGGTGCTTGGAATGTGGTATCGGCTTATCTATCATAAAGAGGAGTTAAGCTTTAAGGATTTCTGCGATTTCGAGGAATCCTTTTTGGGCTGCCAAGTCTGAAGGCGTCTGTCCCAGTTCATTCTTTTGGGCGATATTGGCTCCATGTTCCAATAATACAATGATCAAATCGATATTTCCTTCTTGTGCAGCGAGGTGCAGAGGACTGATTCGGGAGGATTGCAAAACATTGACTTCAGCACCGGCTTCGATCAACATTTTGGCGATATTATTTTGATTGTTACTCAATGCGGAATGCAATGGGAATACCTGATAGCCGTTTTGGGATGATGAATTAGGGTTTGCACGGTTGCGAAGGAGGATTCTTACGATATCTTCCTTTCCAAAATGAGCTGCGATCCCCAGGGGATAGAATCCATGGGATGATAATTCATTGATGACATCCGGTTTTTGATCGACCATAAACTGCACCTGTTCGGTCAGGCCTGCGGCACAGGCTTCATGGATGGTAATGGATTTTATATATTTTAGGATGACCTGTACGATCTGTGTTTTTTGATAATAGCAGGCCAACAGGAGGGCTGAAATATCATGGCTGGTATTTTCCTTGATAAGTTCAGGGTTTTGGCTAAGTAATAAATCTAAATCTTGGTAGTTTCCGGTTTCTATATATTCTTCCAGTACTGTCAAACTCATAATCCTAATTTTTCGTTACGAAATAAACAAAAAAAAGTTAAATTAAAGTTACTAATAGCCTAAATTTCTTTGTTTTCTTATAAAAATTTTTCCAATAATAAATGTAATCTATACAATTTTTTTTGTTCGGTTACGAACACTATTTAATTTTTGTAGCTATTTGTCTACAAAATAGGAATTGTAGCAGGTAGTCTTATAACTTTTCTGATGATTTTTTTACTTTTGTAATGCCCTCCCCAAGGGCATGTTTTTCATAGGTAGATGTAGGGTCGAATTAATCTAATTCGACCCTTTTTTTCTTAGTTCTTCAGATTTAATTTCTAATTGGTAATTTTTTGACTTCAGGGTATTTGTTTAAACATCTAAAAATCATTGGAAAAACCCTGTTTTAGGTAGTCTGCGGGAAGTTTTATATGTTTGTAACATGAGGAAGAAAAAAATCGTTGTAGCCATCACTGGCGCGTCCGGATCCATCTATGCGAAGGTGTTAATGGATAAGCTTCAGCAGCTTTACGATCAGATCGAGGCGGTAGGAGTCGTGATGTCCGACAATGCCAAGGATGTGTGGCGTTTTGAGCTGGATGACGATGGTTATAAGCAATATGACTTCCCCACTTACCAGAAAAATGACTTTATGGCGCCCTTTGCATCAGGTTCAGCAAAATATGATACCATGTTTGTAGTTCCGTGTTCCATGGGGACAATGGCCAGGATCGCGCATGGGATTTCCTCGGATTTGACCACACGTGCCGCGGATGTTATCCTGAAAGAGCGTCGCAAATTGATTTTGATTACTCGGGAGACTCCTTTAAGTAGCATACATATCCAGAATATGGCGCTGATAACCCAGGCAGGTGGTATTATTTGTCCGGCATCCCCCTCATTTTATAGTCGTCCACAAACATTTGAAGAGCTGGCAGCGACAGTGATTGATCGCGCATTAGATATTGCAGGCTTTGAACTCGACAGTTTTCGTTGGGGGAAAGAATAGCATAGACTGCCATACACAAGCTGAAGATTGAGTAAGCAGATTCAGTGTCAAAAGAACGATTCCTAAAAATATTATTACAGTATTCACTGAATTTTGTACTTTTGTTTTTTAATGAAACAGCTGTTAACATCTTCGAATAAGGAGTTTTTATACTTGAAGAAGGTTTTTGAAAATGCTCATTGGAAAAGAACCTATGATTGGCTGGCTGGTTTTCACAAACTAAACAATTGCGTTCAGCACAATTTTTTGATTTTCAATTCAATTCATGGCTACAATATTAATTAATTCTGCGACTTTGGTTTCGGCAGGACACCCACTGCATATGTCTACGGTTGATGTACTTGTGAAAAATGGCAAGATTGAACAGCTTGCTAAGCAAATCAAGTCAGATGACAAGAAGATTCAGGTAATCGATGGGAAAGGCTCTTTTCTATCGGTTGGATTTTTTGACCTCAATGTAAATTTCGGTGAACCGGGATATGAGACCAAAGAGGATATTCAGACGGGTACTGCAGCAGCAGCGGCAGGAGGATTCACAGCAGTAGCTGTACAACCCAATACCAATCCGCCCATCCATAGTCGTTCGGAAGTAGCATTGATCGTTAATTCGGCGAAAGGAAATCTGGTGGATGTTTTTCCCGTTGGAACAGTCAGTAAAAAGCGCGAAGGCAATGAGCTGGCTGAGCTCTATGATATGAAGATCACCGGAGCAGTAGCTTATAGTGATGGAACACATAGCATTCAGCAGGCAGGGTTGATGTCACGGGCATTATTATATGCCAAAGGATTTGGCGGCTTGATTATGGCCTTTCCGGAGGATGATTCCATTGCAGCAGATTCCAAAATGAATGAGGGCGAGGTCAGCACTTATTTGGGAATGAAAGGAATTCCAAATCTTGCCGAGTCCGTGATGATTTCCAGAGACCTGTTCTTAGCAGAATATAATGAGGCACCTATCCACTTCAGTACCATTTCAACAGAAGAGGCCGTAGACTTGATCAAGAAGGCAAAAAGCAAGGGTATCAAAGTAACCTGTGATGTAGCTGCGCATAACTTAGTGTTTACAGATGAGGATGTTAAAGGTTTTGACAGCCACTATAAAGTAAGTCCGCCACTACGTACCAAGAAAGATGTAAAAGCATTGATCAAGGGTTTGAAGGATGGGGTAATCGATGCGGTTGTTTCCCAGCACACGCCACAAGAAATTGAATTCAAACAAGTGGAATTTCAGATTGCGAAGAATGGAATCATTGCGTCTCAGACTGTGTTACCATTATTGTTGAAGGCAGGCTTGACAGTAGAACAAATCGTAGAGAAGTTGTCGATCAATCCTCGAAAAATCCTAGGATTGGAAGTTCCAGTGATTGTAGAAGGCGCGGAAGCAAATTTATTGTTGTTTAGTCCAACGAAAAAATGGATATTTGATAGAGACAGCAATAAATCTAAATCGGCAAACAGTCCATTATTTGGGCAAGAATTAACGGGTCAGGTTTTGGCTGTAATTAATAATAATAAATTGCACATCAATTAATTATCATATGGATACTAAAGTAAAAAAAGCTCTAGAAGCTGCTGTAAATAATTATGCTACAATCGAGCAAATTGATGGTCAATCCATTCTCCCAGGATTAGCTTCAGCCTTTGAATTAGAAGCACCATTCATGGAGAAGGTGGATGCTATGGATAGCGTTTTTGATGATAATCAACGATTTGAAGAACTTCGTGAATACGCATTTGATTTACTGATGATCAATTTCTTTGCGGAGGATGTTCAAAAACTGGAAGAGGATTATTTGGATTCCGAAGAGTGGGAGGCTATTGAAGAGGAGACATTGGATCGTGGTTCAGAGTTGTTGAATATTCTATTGTACCTACGTGAATGTGCTGACGATGATGTAGAACCATCATTGGATGACTTCTTAAAAGAGTTTTTATTGGTCGAGGAAGATGAGTTTCAGGATGAATATAGAATTTATGAGAAGGTAATTGCCAATCAGATCTTGGTGGAGAGCAGTTATCCTGAGATTTCAAAAATTGCGAAGGGTCTTTCAGAAGATGATGAGTTACAGGACCTGTTTTATCCATTGGTATCCTTTTTTAATGAACAAAATCCTAATGCTGAGCAATTGGAAGCCTATGCTGATGCAGCTCCCAACAAAGCATTGGATCTTGCCCTATTGCAACTAATCATAAACTATAACTCATAAATCATGGATGCTATCAACCCTTCAAATGATGTAAAGAAAAAAGCCATTATCAATGGTGTTATTTTAGGAGTAATTTCTATTGTTCTTTCCATTATTTCACTTTATTTCTCGAAAACATCGACGTCCATCGTGACATCAACCATTTTAAACATTGTGGTAAATTATGTTGTTTTTATAGCGATCGCAGTGTTTTTTGTATTGCAATTAAGAAAAGCTAACGGCGGGTATTGGGATTTTTCCACTGCCTTAAAGAATATCTTCATTATGTTGGCAATCACAGCAACGATTGGTTTAATCGGCATAACAGTTTTCAATGTGATTAATCCGGATTTTCAGCGGGAAGCCATTGAGAATACGCAAAATTTGACGATTGAGATGATGGAGGCTAGTAATCAATCGGATGAACAAATTGATGCGACTCTAGAATTATTGGATCAGCAAAAAGAGGCTTTGGGTTCTATGTCTATCGGGCAAACCTTAAAAGGCTTGGCAATTTCCTTATTATTATATTTTGTTTTAGCATTGATTTTTGCTGCAATTTTCAGGAAAGAGAAGCCGATGTTTAAGACAGCAAGTCCAGCGGGTGATGCACATCCTTGGCAGAGTAATGAAAACAACGACAATAACGCATAATAAACGCTAACGTTTATATGATAAAGGTATCATCCAAAAATGATACCTTTGTTCTTTATTAATTATGGACATTTCAGTAGTAATACCATTATACAACGAGGAAGAATCACTTCCTGAATTGAGTGCTTGGATCAAGCGCGTCATGGATGCCAATAACTTCTCTTATGAGATTGTTATGGTTGATGATGGCAGTAAGGATAATTCGTGGAAGGTTATCAAGTCCTTAAAGGCTCAGGATGAACATATTATTGGGATTCGTTTTCGTCGGAACTATGGAAAATCCGCGGCTTTAAATGTTGGTTTTGCAGCGGCGGAAGGCGATGTTGTGATCACGATGGATGCGGACTTGCAAGATAGCCCTGATGAGATTCCGGAATTATATGACCGGATCAAGAATCAAGGAGCAGACTTGGTGTCTGGATGGAAGAAAAAGCGTTATGATCCCTTAACCAAGACTATTCCTACGAAACTGTTCAATTCGGCGACACGTAGCATGTCGGGCATTGACAATCTACATGACTTTAATTGTGGATTGAAGGCCTATAAGAAGGATGTGGTCAAGAGTATTGAGGTATACGGTGAAATGCATCGTTATATTCCAGTATTGGCGAAGTGGGCAGGATTCAGTCAAATCCAAGAACAGGTTGTTCAGCATTATCCTAGGAAATATGGTACTACAAAATTTGGTCCGGGTCGTTTCGTAAAAGGCTTCCTTGACTTAATGTCTATTTTCTTTGTTGGGAAGTTTGCAAAACGTCCAATGCACTTTTTCGGTCCATTGGGAGTAATCAGCTTTTTATTAGGATTCTTTATTACCATCTGGTTGATTTGCGAAAAGTTGATGAGCATTGCCAATGGTACGGAGTATAGAAATGTAACCGATCAACCTTTGTTCTACTTATCATTGGTAGCCATCCTAATTGGATCTCAATTATTTTTGACAGGATTTGTGGCGGAACTCGTTTCTAGAAACGGTTCTGATCGAAATAAATACCATGTAGACGAAGTCATCTAATATGTTTTTTTCCATCATTGTTCCGCTCTATAATAGACCTGTAGAAATCAAGGAAATGCTGACCTCATTGTTGGATCAGGATTACAAGGATTTTGAGGTTATCATCGTAGAAGATGGTTCAAAGAATAAATCAGAACATATTGTAGATAAGTTCAAAGACAAGCTTGACATACAGTATTTCTTTAAGGAGAATGAAGGTCAGGGCTTTGCCAGAAACTATGGTTTTGAACGTGCGAAAGGGGATTATTTTATTGTTTTTGATTCCGACATCATTGTTCCGGTTGATTACCTGAACAAGGTTCTGGAAGGTATCAAGAAGGATCAATGGGATGCCTTTGGCGGTCCGGATGCAGCACATGAATCATTTACACCTATTCAGAAGGCCATTAGTTATTCCATGACTTCTCCATTTACCACAGGAGGGATTCGTGGCAATAAAAAGCATGTCGGTCAATTCCATCCCCGAAGTTTTAATCTAGGAATTTCAAGGGAGGTATGGGAAAAAACCGGCGGTTTCAAATTATCCCGACGATCGGAAGATATTGAATTCAGTATTCGGATGATCAATTCCGGGTTTAAGGTAGGATTAATACCAGATGCCTTTGTTTACCATAAACGTCGAACCAGTTTTAGTCAATTCTATAAACAGACCTATAATTTTGGAAAGGGAAGAATTGATATCTATTGTTTATATCCTAAGGAATTAAAGCCTGTTCATGCCTTACCAGCAGTATTTGTATTGGGCTTGATAGGTTTGCTCATGATCAATGTGATCAACTTATTGACCATGGACGAGATTTATTTCTTGCATATTTTGGGTTTATTGGGCAATCTATTCTTGCTACTCTATACAGGATTATTATTCTTGCATGCCTTGGTTAGTACAAAGAGCTTAAAGGTGGCGATATTATCTGTTGTAGCGGCCTTTACCCAGTTGATTGCATACGGTTCAGGTTTTTTGAGCCAGTATGCACATAAATTTATTACGGATAAAAAGGGGCCAAAGAATTGATAAATTCCTTGTGCTTTCTTAAATTGTGATGAGGAGAAAATATGATTTCATTAACACAAGGAAGTTTAGATAAATTAGAGGCCTTATTTGGCGACTTAGGTTATAAATTGCGCTATGAAAAAGGTTCTTTCCGAACCGGAGCCTGTATATTGCAGAATTCCAAAGTCGTGGTTGTGAATAAATTTTCTACGGTCGACATGAAGGTTGTATCCTTATTACAGATCATGGAGACGATGGAAGTTGATGAATTATTAATTCAGGAGAAGTTAAAACCCTTTTATCAGCAAATAAAAAAATCGAGGATTACGGTTTGAGAATAACGTTTTTAGGTACAGGAACCTCGCAAGGTGTTCCGGTTATAGCATGTCCATGTGCGGTTTGTCATTCGGAGGATAAGCGGGATAAACGCCTACGTTCTTCGATATTGATTGAATATAATAACCATACCTTAGTTGTTGATACGGGTCCTGACTTCCGATATCAGATGTTGCGTCAGCCGGTGAATCGCCTTGATGCGGTACTGATGACTCATTCCCATAAAGATCATATTGCAGGTTTAGATGATGTCAGAGCCTATAATTATCAGCAACAGCAATCTATTCCCATTTATTCCAATAAGGCGACGCATGATGCATTAAGGAAGGAATTCTATTATGCCTTCAGTGATTATAAATATCCTGGGGTACCCCAATTGGAGTTGGAAGAAATCTTCGCGGGAAAGGCTTTTGAACTTTACGGGAAAGATATTTTGCCGATTGAAGTGATGCATTATAAGATGCCGGTTCTAGGATTTAGGATTGATAATTTTGCTTATATCACCGATGCCAAAACCATATCGGAGGAGAGCTTCAAATTGCTGGAGGGGGTAGAGGTTTTAGTCTTGAATGCCCTTCAACGAGAACCCCATATTTCTCATTTAACCTTGGAAGAAGCGATTGAAGTTTCCAATCGAATTCAACCCCAAGAAACCTATCTTACCCATATTTCACATCGATTTGGAAGGCACGAGGACATAAGTGCTAGCCTACCGGATGGAATTTATCTATCTTACGATCAGTTAGTTATTGATTTGTTTTAAAAAAAAATGGCAGTTTAAAACAATTTGTTTGAACTGTGTGTTTATCCTTATGAAATTGAATCATTGAATAAACTATTTTAACAAAACACAAATTTTAACTACTATGGGAAATATTTTGTATTTAATCGCAGTTATTCTTGTCATCATTTGGGCAATTAGCTTTTTTGGAGGTTATGCTACTGGTGGTATTATTCACATCTTATTGGTTATTGCCATCATTGTGGTATTATTAAGAATAATCAGAGGTAACGCTTAGATTTTATTAAATAAGAGTTGAGCAATGGCTAAATCTTCTTCGAAGGTGATTTTCAGATTTTGATGTTCACCGGGTAGGAGATAGAGGTTGTTGCTCAGCTTTTCAACAACAGAGGCATCATCGGTAAAATAATCCTCCTCGGGTTGTTCGTAAGCTTCTACTAAAAGGTCAGCCATAAATAATTGCGGGGTTTGGACCAGCCAAACCGTTTGTCTATCGACAGCATGACTATTCTCTTGATTTCCTATTCTTACTGAATTGGTACTTTGTACGGCAGGAATTACTGCTGGACGATTCTTATGACAAGTTAGGAAGAGATTATCAATCAATACAGAACTTACCAGCGGTCTTGCGGCATCATGTACAGCGATTTTAGAATCTGCTGTTAGCGTTTGAGACTTCCTGATGAATTCAATACCATTTTTTACGCTTTGGAATCTGCTATTGCCACCTATGGTAATATGGTGTGGGATATTAAACTGATAGTTTTGACAAATTTCTTTCCAGTAATCGATCATTTGTTCAGAAAGAACGAGAATGATTTGGGGCTTGCAGTTGGAGTTGGCGAATTTTTCCAAGGTATGCATCAATATGGGTTTTTCCTGAAGCAATAAGAATTGTTTCGGGAGATTTCCTCCAATCCTGGAGCCCGTACCGGCGGCAACTATAATTACAAAATGCGTAGACATACCTTAAATCACTATTAATTTGGAAAAGTAAGTAAATTATTGGAAATAAAAAACGCAGATCGTAGGATCTGCGTTTTCGTATATAGGAGTAATTTAATTAAATAATTAACATCGCATCTCCGTAGCTATAGAAGCGGTATTTTTCTTTCACAGCCACTTCATAAGCATTCATTACGTTTTCATAACCTGCAAATGCTGCAATCATTACCAATAGGGTAGATTGAGGCGTATGGAAGTTTGTGATCATGGAGTTCGCAATGCTGAAGTCATAAGGAGGGTAGATGAATTTTGAAGTCCAGTCATTCGCTGCTTTCAAGTGTTTGTCAGCAGACACTGAAGATTCAATAGCACGCATAGAAGTAGTACCTACGGCACAGATTTTACGTTTGTCGTCAATACCTTTATTTACGATACGAGCAGCTTCTTCAGAAATGATATACTGTTCAGAATCCATTTTATGTTTCGTCAAGTCTTCAACTTCCACTGTTCGGAACGTACCTAGACCCACGTGAAGGGTTACTTCGGCGAAATCCACCCCTTTAAGTTCAAGGCGTTTCATAAGTTCGCGGGAGAAGTGTAGACCTGCGGTTGGAGCCGCTACAGCACCTTCGTTTTTCGCATAGATTGTTTGATAACGGAATTTATCTTCCGGGGTTGCTTTTCTTTTGATGTATTTAGGAAGCGGAGTTTCACCTAAGATTTCGATATTCTTACGGAATTCTTCGTCAGTTCCATCAAAAAGGAAACGGATTGTACGTCCACGTGAGGTTGTATTATCTACAACTTCCGCAACTAATAAATCATCATCTCCGAAATATAATTTATTACCCACACGGATTTTACGTGCTGGATCAACTAAAACATCCCAAAGACGTAATTCTTTATTAAGTTCTCTTAATAAGAATACTTCGATTGTCGCGCCAGTTTTCTCTTTATTGCCATACATTCTAGCAGGGAAAACCTTAGTGTTGTTCAAAATCATTACATCTTTATCATCAAAATAATCCAGAACATCTTTGAAGATCTTGTGTTCGATTTTTCCGCTATCGCGGTGTAAAACCATTAAACGAGATTCATCTCTTTGTTCTGAAGGTTCAGATGCTAGTAATGACTCAGGAAGATTAAAGTTGAATTGAGATAATTTCATGTTATTCTACTGATGTATTATGCCCTCTAGCCTTACTGGGGCTAGATTTTAAAAAGGCTTACAAAATTACGAATTTTTCGCTGAATTATTGCCTTTTTCTTGTATTACAACAATTTAATGATAATCCTAAAGAAAAATCCTGTAGCTATGGAGGTACAATTCTGGTCCAACTAAAACGAATTTATTTAATAACATTGATTTCTATAAAATATATTGTAATTTAAAACTGACATTTACACTGTCTATTACCATTTTAGAATAATATTTTTATGGCGGATACAACAAAGAAGGGGGATTTTGCGAACGATTTACTACCTAACCCTGAAACCTTAGACGATACAATTCAACACGTCAACAACCCGGTCCTAGACCTGCCCAACATTGAGAAACTATATTTAACTGCAGTTAAAGGCTATTCACAGGAAGCCAATACGGTTTATTTTACCGATGGCAAATCCAAAGTGGAAGTTAAAGTTTACTCGGAAGATATCATTCGGATCCGATTAGCGCCCGAAGGTTCCTTCTTGGAAGACTTTTCCTATGCCATCAGTTTTAAGGAGGATAACTATGTCAGTGTGGAGGTCATTGAGGACTCTGAATATTACAAAGTCAAGACCAATACTACGATTTGTTTGATCCGTAAGTCGGATTTTAATATTTCATTTTCCGATATGGAAGGTCAGGTGCTGAACCGTGATCATTCGGCAATGCACTGGGAAGAGAACGTGGATTTCGGAGGTTACTATGTTTATTGTACCAAGGAAGCAGCTGCTGATGAGGCATTTTTCGGATTGGGCGATAAAGCAACCAATCTGAATTTACGTGGTAAACGAGTTAAGAACTGGAATTCGGACACTTATTCCTACGCATTTAATCAGGATCCATTATACAAAACGATTCCATTTTATATAGGTGTGACTGAAGGGAAGGCTTACGGTATTTTCTTTGATAATACCTTCAAGACCTATTTTGATTTTGCAGCAGAGCATCAGGACCAGACAAGTTTTTGGTCGGAAGGTGGGGAGCTGCAATATTATTATATCCAAGGTCCCAAGATGATGGATGTGGTGAAACGCTATCATAAACTTACAGGAACGCATTATATGCCAGCCATGTGGGGATTAGGATATCACCAATGCCGCTGGAGTTATTATCCGGAAAACAAGGTCCGCGAAGTTGCCTACGAATTCAGGAAGCGGGAGATTCCATGTGATGCGATTTATCTGGATATTGATTATATGGATGGATACCGTTGTTTTACTTGGAACAAACGCTATTTTCCAGATCCTAAAAAGATGATTTCGGATTTGAATGCCAATGGTTTCAAAACGGTTGTGATGATTGATCCGGGAATTAAGGTTGATGATAATTATTGGGTATTCAAGCAAGGAAAGGACAATAATTACTTCTGTCGCCGTGGGGATGACTACTTTATGGAAGGATTTGTTTGGCCAGGGAGATGTCAGTTCCCAGACTTTACCAATCCGGAAGTTAGAAGCTGGTGGGGAACTTTATACAAAGGATTGGTTGATGATGGCGTTGCAGGATTCTGGAACGATATGAATGAGCCGGCAGTATTTGGTCGAGGAACATTTCCTAATGATGTAAGACATCAATTTGAAGGACATCGTGGTTCCCATCGTAAAGCTCATAATGTTTATGGGATGCAGATGGTTCGAGCGACTTACGATGGTTTGAAAAAATTATATAAAAATAAGCGTCCATTTACGATTACACGGGCTGCCTATGCTGGGACCCAACGGTATTCTTCGGTTTGGACGGGAGATAATATTGCGACCTGGGAACACCTGAGAATAGGAACGCTGCAGTTGCAACGTCTTTCTGTTTCCGGATTATCTTTCTGTGGAACTGATATTGGAGGTTTCACAGGTGAACCGGATGGAGAATTGTACACGCGTTGGATGCAGTTTGGCGTATTCTCGCCATTTATGCGGGTCCACTCAGCTGGAGACACCCGCGATCGTGAGCCTTGGAGTTTTGGTCCAGAATGGGAGGCAATCTGTAAGAAATTTATTGAGCTGAGATACAAGTTATTGCCATATATCTATTCTACGTTTTGGTTGCAGCATAAATATGGTGAACCTATTTTGAGACCTATTGCCATGCTGGAACAAGAGAAGGCCAAGAACATGATTCGTGAAGAGGAGTTTGGCTTTGGTAACCAATTGTTGTTATCGCCAGTACTTCATCCAGGTCAAGCGAATAAGATTGTTTATTTGCCTGAAGGAACCTGGTATTATTATTTTGATAATACATACTATGAAGGAGGTCAGGAATATACCATCGATACCCCATTGGATGAAATGCCGTTTTTTGTTCGTGGCGGATCCATTATTCCAGAATATCCGGTGATGCAATTTACAGGAGAGCGCAGAGTAGAATCCTTGCGGTTGAACCTATATTATGCCGAAGGAGAGCATACATCGTCCTTGTATTCTGACCATGGTGAAACCTTTGCTTACGAACAAGGGGTTTATGTAGAGAAGCATTTTATTACGACCTGTGATGCAAAGCAAGTGAATGTCATTCAAGGAGAAGATGGCTTGTACACGCCATATTATACTGGTTTTGATTTGTATCTAGTTGGATTACCATTTGAGCCAAAGCAAATCACAGTGGATGGAAATAAGGTTTCCATGCAGCAGGATGATGAAGGGAAGTTATTTGTAAAATTAGATCGCGATTTCAAGAAAATTAATATTCAATAACATATAAAAGCTAAAAAAACTAATTATGCCTCAACCAGTTGAAGTACACTCCTTATTGTCTGAATTTGATGTTTTTTTATTCAAATCCGGACGTCATTATAAGCTTTATGAGAAGTTTGGTTCTCATGAATTATTAGTGAATGGGGTAAAAGGAGTATATTTTGCGGTATGGGCGCCCAATGCCCAGACAGTTTCGGTCGTCGGAAATTTTAATGGATGGAATCCACATTCTCATCAGCTACATGTTCGTTGGGATAGCAGTGGAATCTGGGAGGGGTTTATTCCGGGGATAGAGAACGGAGAAGTTTATAAGTACCACATTCATTCGAATACGGGGGAGCATCTGGAGAAATCGGATCCTTTTGCTTTGCACACCGAGATTCCACCAAAGACGGCATCTATTGTTGCCACCACATGGTTTGGCTGGAATGATTCGGAATGGATGTATAATCGTCGGGAGTACAATGCGCTCGATCGGCCGATGTCGGTTTATGAGATGCACCTGGGCTCCTGGATGCGTGATCCAAAGGATCCAGAACGGTTCCTGACCTATGAGGAAATTGCGGCTCGACTAATTCCCTATATCCAGGAAACAGGATTTACACATGTGGAGTTTATGCCCATTATGGAGCATCCCTATTATCCTTCTTGGGGATATCAGATTACGGGATATTTTGCGGCGAGTTCACGATTTGGCGGTCCGCAGGACCTGATGAAATTAATTGAACTTCTGCATGAAAGCCATATTGGAGTGATCTTGGATTGGGTTCCTTCGCATTTTCCGGGGGATGCTCACGGACTTTATAAGTTTGATGGGACACACCTTTTTGAACATGCCGACCCAAAGAAAGGATTTCATCCTGATTGGCAATCGTATATTTTCAATTACGGAAGAAATGAGGTTAAATCCTTTTTGATCAGTAATGCCTTTTTCTGGTTGGACCGGTACCATATAGATGGATTAAGAGTGGATGCGGTGGCCTCGATGCTTTATTTGGATTATTCCAGAAAAACAGGAGAGTGGGATCCCAATGAATTAGGCGGGAATGAGAATTTGGAGGCAGTTGCCTTTTTGAAGGAATTCAATGAAGCGGTTTCTAAGTATTACCCAAGTGTTCAGACGATTGCAGAAGAGTCGACCTCCTGGTCTGGCGTTAGCCGTGCCACCTTCCAAGGCGGCTTAGGCTTTGGGATGAAATGGATGATGGGTTGGATGCATGATACGCTGGCCTATTTTAAGGAAGATCCTATTAATAGGACCTACCATCATGATAAAATGACTTTTGCCACGGTTTATGGATTTACGGAAAATTTCATGTTGCCATTATCACATGATGAGGTGGTCTATGGAAAGCAATCCCTGATCTATAAAATGCCGGGCGATGAATGGCAGAAGTTTGCGAATTTAAGGAGTTTGTATTTATACATGTTCACGTTCATTGGCACCAAATTATTATTTATGGGTGCTGAATTTGGACAGACTTCGGAATGGAATGTTAACCAATCCTTGGACTGGCACTTGCTTCAATATAAGCCGCATAAGAGCATGAAGCAGTTTGTGTCGAAGTTGAATGAGGTTTACAAGACCTATCCGGCATTATACGAAAAGGCGTTTAGTCCGGAGGGATTCTTCTGGATTGAGTTGGCGGATCGGGAACAAAGTATTTTCGCCTACTGTCGTAGGGGACATGATTTGGAGAATGATCTGGTTATCATCTTAAACCTAACCCCGGTCGTGCGTCATAATTTTAAATTAGGAGTGCCGCATGCTGGTCAATGGGAGTTGGTTTTGAATTCGGATGATGCAGAATTTAATGGAAGCGCCGTACCTGTGAAAAAAGTAATTTCTACGGAAAATATATCATGGATGGGCCAAGACCAATCCATAACAGTAGATCTACCGCCACTAAGTGGTTTAATTTTTAAAAGAAAACTTGGCAAATGAAAGTCATACATTTAAGTGTAGAGTGTTTCCCGGTCGCAAAGGTTGGGGGATTGGCAGATGTTGTCGGAGCATTACCTAAGTATCAAAGAGAATTAGGGATTGATGCCTCGGTGATCATGCCCTATTTTAACAGGAAGTTTACTCAGGAGCATGAATTTGACCTAGTTGCTGAAGGAGAATTTCTTCAGGGATCGAGTTTGCTGACTTACGAAATATTGAAGGAGAAAACAGATGAACTGGGTTTTCCGTTATACTTAGTAAGGATTCCAAATCTTCTGGACCGAGAGGAGATATACAGTTATCAAGATGAGGCGGATCAATGGATTGCTTTTCAGCATGCTGTTTTACATTATCTGAAGTACAATAATATTCAACCGGATGTATTGCATTGTCATGATCACCATGTTGGCTTGGTTCCGTTTTTGACGAAATGGAGCAATGAGTTCAATGATCTTAAGGGCGTTAAGACCGTTGTAACGGTTCATAATGGGCAGTACCAAGGCTGGATGTCATGGAGCAAAGGCATTGTCCTACCTGCATTTGACACCTGGAAATGGGGTTTATTGGATTGGGATGGATTAATCAATCCCTTGGCTACAGCGATTAAGTGTTGCGATGCTTATACCACCGTTTCGGAGGGCTATCTAAAAGAGCTTTTTGAGAATGCGAATGGCTTGCAGGATTTATTTTCAGATGAAAGAGGGAAGGCCGTTGGCATTGTGAATGGGATTGACACTTCATTCTGGGATCCGGAAATTGATTCTCTAATTGACCATCAGTATTCCATGGTAACGGTAGATCAGGGTAAGGCCGAGAATAAGTTGAGTTTTTGCAAGGAGTTTGGATTAGATCCGAGCAAGCCTTTATTAAGTTATATAGGGCGTTTTGCAACTGAGAAGGGGGCAGATATATTGCCGGACTTAATAGAAAATCTTTTGAAGAAAAACTCGGGTAAATTAAGTATATTTATACTAGGTTCTGGCGATGCCTTGATACAGCAATCGATTCAGGACATAGCTCCTAACTATAAAAATGATTTAGCAGTATTCTTTGGCTACAATGAGCAATTAGCTCATCGGGTTTATGCTGCTTCGGATTTATTGATTATGCCATCGCGGGTTGAGCCATGTGGGTTGAACCAACTGTATGCTTTAAAATATGGGACGATTCCTGTGGTTCGAAAGATTGGTGGTTTAGGGGATACGGTGAAAGACGTTGAAGAAGGCGGCTATGGGTTTCTTTTCAATGATGTAGATGCGGAAGAGGCTGCAGCTACAGTAACAAGAGCCATAAAATATTTGAGCTATTCGGATAATTTAACAAAGACGAGGGATGCCGCTATGGTCTTAGATTATTCATGGAATAAATCAGCAAAGAAATATAAAGAGTTATATAACCAATTACTTAAATGATATGTCGCATAAAGTTGTTTCTATTGTATTAGGAGGGGGTCGAGGAACCCGCTTGTATCCGTTGACAGACCAACGATCAAAACCAGCTGTTCCTATTGCGGGGAAATACCGTTTGGTAGATATTCCGATTTCAAATTGTCTTAATTCTGGCTATAATAAGATATATGTACTGACGCAATACAACTCAGCATCTTTAAATAAGCATATCAAGAACTCTTACAACTTCAGTATATTCAGTAAGGGCTTTGTGGATATTTTGGCTGCTGAGCAAACCAATGAGGGTGACCGATGGTTTGAGGGTACAGCCGATGCGGTTCGTAGGACGCAAAAGAATCTAGTCAATGTAGATTATGATTATGTTTTGATTCTTTCGGGCGATCAACTGTATCAGATGGATTATTCTGCCATGGTAGATTTCCATGTGCAGAATGGTGGCGAAATCACGATTGGAACAATTCCTGTTAGCGCGAAAGAGGCGCCAGGCTTTGGGATATTAAAGTCCGATGAAGCCAATAATGTGGTTTCATTTATTGAAAAACCGACCAAGGATTTATTAGCAGACTGGACCTCTGAGGTTTCTGAGGACCTTGAGAAACAAGGACGTAATTACCTGGCTTCGATGGGAATCTATGTATTCTCCAAAGGAGTGATGTCGAGGATGCTTGCTGAAAACAACGGAATGGATTTTGGTAAGGAAATCATTCCGGATGCGATCGAAAATTCCAAGGTATTAAGTTATCCTTTTGATAGTTATTGGACAGATATCGGTACGATAGCTTCCTTTTTTGAGGCGAACATTGGATTAACCGATGATATTCCAGAGTTTAATTTATTTGGTGAAACTGTATATACGCGAGCGCGTATGTTACCACCATCGAAGGTTTCTGGAACGACCTTGAATAATGCAATTATTGCCGATGGATGTATTATTCTGGCTGAGAAAATCCAACGTGCCGTGATTGGGATTCGGTCTAGAATTGGGGAGGGAACAGTAATAAAAATGACCTATATGATGGGTTCGGATTATTATGAGGAATTGAACGAGGTGGTTGAATTGACTTCATCACAGGCCCCACCGCCAATTGGCGTCGGTGAAAGATGTTATATTGAAAATGCTATCCTTGATAAGAATTGTCGGATTGGAAATGATGTAAGAATTAAAGGTGGTAAGCAATTAAAAGATGGTGATTTTCCAGAATATACCATTTGCGATGGCATTATCGTGATCAAGAAAAATGCAGTAATAGAAAATGGAAGAACCATTGGGTTCTAAGGATTTCATAAATAAGAAAAGGGTCGTTCAAATATTTGAATGACCCTTTTTTTTGTGAAAAATAAATTATTGACTTTTTAATACGTATTCATAGATCAGATAGAAGATCACCAATACAACGATTGCAAGAATAATTGTACGCTTCATGTTATTCGCAGCGGGTTGATCATCTTTTTCTTTAATGACAGTTTCTGGAACCTTTGTAGGATCTACATCTTCTGCATTATTGATTTTGTTCCCTTGTTCATCTTCTTTTTCTTGCATAATTTACCTCCATTAGTTAAAGTATATAACAAATTAAAAGAGGTTTTGTTTAAAAAAGCTGTTAACCAGTGACTTCTCTAATTAATCCATAATCATAAGCCATTTTTATAGCCGAACTTAAATTAGAGGTTTTGAATTTTTCGATCAGATTTTTACGGTGACTTTCCACAGTATGATGACTGATATAAAGCTTTTCTGCAATTTGATGAGTCGTTAATCCCAATGCTGCTTCGGCAAGGATTTCTTTTTCACGGCGGGTCAATTTAGGGACGCTTTTTAATTCTGTACTGTTCTTCTTATCAATGATTTGCTGGGTTTGTTTGCAGAGGAATTTCTTTCCATACAGTATTTCTTGGATCCCCAGTTTAATTTCATCGATGGAAGCGTTTTTCTGGATGTAACCATGCGCACCTTCCTGAAAAGCACTATTTATCACTGCAAATTCATTATGAACACTCAGCATAATAATCTTCAGGTCCTTATTACTTTTTAATAAGGGTTGGATCAGTTCCAAACCATTGGCATCGCTCAAATTGATATCCAATAGTAAAACGTCGAGACGGGTTTGCTTGAGCGCATCAATTAAGCTTTTCGCGGTAGGATAACAACCGATAATATTTAAATCGGGTTCCTGAGCTAAGATATTTTTTAATCCCTCAGACAATAAAGGATGGTCATCTGTGATGGCGATATTTATCATGATTTTATGAATTTGGGGATGTAAATTTCAAAACTACTACCTTGCCCAGTTTCGGAATGAACCTGGAAGGATCCTTTCAGGAATTCTACCCTGGATTTTATATTCTGCAGGCCAGCAGATTTGTTCAGATTGGAAAGGTCATAGTCAAAACCCTTACCATCATCTTCTACGGTAATATTAAATTGCTGATCTTCTTCCACCAATTGGATAATAATCTGAGAAGGATCAGCGTGCTTTATGGCATTATTCACTAATTCCTGAATAATGCGATAGATCAGTAATTGCTGGTCCGGAGTCAAGGAATTCGTATAATGCAGGAATTGTACATCAATGTCGAGCTGTTCATTGCACATCCTGGAGGCATAATCATTCAAAGCTTCCTGCAGTCCAAATTTCTGTAAAAGGTCAGGGGTCAGGTTGTGTGCAACTCGCCTAAGTTCATCTACTGCCATATCGAGCTGGAAGATTCCTTTTTGCATTTTTTCCTGTACCTCTAAGGAAGCCTTATCATTCAGATGAGAAAGCTGAAGTTTAGTTCCAGAAAGGAGTCCGCCGAGGCCATCATGCAGGTCTCGAGCAATTCTTGCGCGTTCCTGTTCTTGTCCATCCAATAAAGCCGTCAACATGGAGATTTTAGCATGCTGTCTTTCCTGATCAATCGCCAAATTATGCAGTTTTTCCCTTTGTTTCATATGCTTTGAACGTTGGGTATAGGCATAAAAAAGTAAGGTCAGCATGGCAAGTGCTGTTAACATTAAGGCGATAAAATACTTATTCAATTTATCCTTGAAGGAAATTTCTTTTTGATAGGTGCTGATTTCTTGGGCTCTGTTTTCTGCCTCCAATTTAGAAACCTGGAGTTCTTTAACCTGCTTTTCAGCTGTTAATTTTGATAAAGCCAATTCCTTTGACTGGTTATCCTGGATCAGTTTTAGGTTTTCAAGCTCTTGTTTTTGCTGGATCCCCAGAGCAGCCATCAGTTGGATCTGCTGCTCTTTCTTTTCGGCCTCAACCTGTAATAAGGCCAATTCCTGATCTTGCTTTCCTTTTTCATATTGGGCTTCAAGACGCTTGCCAATATTTAGTTTTTCCTGATCATAAACAGTTGTAAAGAGCTGGATATAATCTTTATTATATTTGATTGCATCAGCATAATTACCTTCCTTTTCACTGATTTGGGATAGGGTATGGTAAATGCTCATCAGGATTTGTTGGTCCTGTACCTGAGACTTATTGATTTCAATCAAAGATGACAACAGATGTTCTTTAGCGGTTTTATAATTTCCTTTATCCAGTTCCAATTCAGACAAGATCCCATAAGAAGATGCGACTAGATTATATTGTTTGGTCTCTAGAGCATTGGTTTTAGCAAGTTCAGCATAATGTACGACCTTATTCTGATACTCCTTTGGATAAAATTTAAAATACAGGTGAGCCAGATTATTGGCTACAAATGCTAGATTAGAAGGAATTGGGATTTCATTTTCTTTAGAAAGATAGGTTTCCAAGGCCTTCAGGTAATATTGTTCCGCTGAGTTCCTGTATTCCTGCTGGCTGTCATCCTCCAGATACTTTTGCTCGTACATATAGCCCAAGAGCATATACGAGTCAAAAATTGTCAATGGGTCTTTTTGTTTCAGGGCGAGGTTTAAGGCGAGCTTACTATATTTTTCCTGCAGGTCAAATTCATTCCAATTAGAATAGATGGCGGTCAGTTCTTTATATACATTCGCTTTCCTGTTATAAATGGTTGGCGAGTCCTTAGCTTGATCTAAGTAACTCAATGAAATCAGGAATTGCTTCACTGCTTCAGCTTCCTGTTGCTGCCTGGCTAAGATCCAACCATAACCATAGTAGACATATCCTTTGATCTCTAAGTCCTTGCTACGGTCTGCTAGGGCTTTTGCTTTCAGAATATGTTGTCTGGAGCTGGTCGTTTCCTCAATAATCAATTTGTTGATTGCCAATATGGTATTCAAATAGGCAGCATATTTACTTTCCTTTAATTTATTGGCAATGGCCAGGTCATGATTCAAAAGTTCGATGGCTTCAGATTCCCGTTGATTAAAAAATAAGGCTTGTGCTAATTTCCCGGTGGTATAGAATTTTTCAGGGTTATTTTCAGGGTACTGATTGTACTCCTTTTGAAGCCTCTCAACTAAATCTTGAGACTTTAGCATTGCAGGGCATAGAATAAAACATAAAAAAAGAAAAAAGAAGTTGAAGTGTGATTTAAATTTTTCCAGATTCATGTTCAGTCCCTGCTATTTAATTATATTAATATCAAAAGTACATAAACAGAGCCTAATAGCTAGACTCTGTTTATGTACTTTTTCTCTTTTAATCAATTTCTACTTTTTCACCTTTGCTATTAATAAAATAGGCGTCCCCATCATCTGAGTCCATGACCGAAGCAGTACCATCATCAAAGGTAGTTCCACTACTGAATTTAATAGGAATAACGATTTTCCCTTGATTATTGATGTATCCAAATTTTTCACCTTTTTGAACAAGATGAATAGGTTCATTTTCAGAAAGAGAAATCAAGTTATAGCCGGTGGCAATTTTCTTGTTATTCTTAATATTATATAACTGATAGTAATTTTCATCTGCAGTGACAAAGACCTCCGCATTGAATTCTATGATGAGCGGATAGGAGATAGGCACGATTTCCTTTCCTGTTTTGTCCAATATCCCTGTTTTTTCACCTATTGTAGCTGTCAAATACCCATGGCTCATATGACTAACCATATCGTATTGGGCTTTAATGATAGGTTGATCATTAGCCGCTAGGATTCCGAACTTATCACCTTCGGCATAGATATATTGTTGGTATTCTTGGTCGTAAGCCAGGAAGTCATATTTGAAAGGGATTTTGATGTTTCCATTTTTGTCGATTGCACCATACTTGCTATCGGCATTGATAACCGTACTGATTCCAGCCATGAATTGGTCAACATATCCATAAATTGCTTCTGTAATGATATTGCCGTTTTCATCTTTCAGTCCCATTAATTCGGAATCCTCATCCTGATATAGGAAGCGATCCGTATCCACTTGTTGTTCTTCAGAGATTAATTCATCGTCTTCATCCCAAGTTTCGGTTGCCACAGTATCAACCTGGAGTTCCGAATAAAAAGTAGGGATTTCAAACTCCGAAGTAGGCAGGGTTTCTTGTGTGATTTTATTTGCAATAAAACCATTTCCATCAACAGATAAGGCCATTAATGCGCCTGGAACATCTTTTAGGAAAGAGAATTCACTCCAATAGAGTTTAGGCAATTTCTCCGTATACCAGATTTCTATTTTGAGGTTTTGATTTTCTTCTGTTTCAAAATCCATAGTAGCAATAGCTAGTTTACAAGGGAAACCTAGAATGGTTTTGGTTTTACCGGGTACCGTTTCAATAGAAACGAGGTCCTCCTGAGTTTCAAAAGTGGAACCTTCGCCCATTTTATAATATTCTTCAGATTCAGTGAATAGATAATAAGATTGGTTGTTGGATTTGTTAATAATCAAAAAGCTAGGGGTTGCCTCGTTTTTTGTGATTTTAATAAAGTTATCATTTAACCAAACTCTCAAAAAGAAATCATCAGTTGGTTTTAATTTGTCCATATCCTGTTCGCTTGAGAAAGATTGATAGTCGATTTTGTGGACTTTCTGACTTTGTGCCAGAAGGGTCGATTGACCCATGCAAAGGAAAAGGATGGAGATAAATAGTTTTTTCATTAGCGATAAATGTTACAATGCAAAAATGAAAATAAAGAATCTAAATATCTATCCCTGATATCAGCGAATTTGGGGAACTGTGTTGTTTAATATGCTTTCCAAATATTTCTAAATTTTGGAGAAATAGTTCGGGCATCAAATTTTTTTATGATCTGTGTTTTAACATTTGGTTTTCCATTATTTTGATACATTAGCATTATTAATAAGTAATATAATAGTGAACTAATAATTAAAAATTGCTTATTTATTTTGTTTAAAATATATTGAAATCAGCCTTACTTTTTGTTATTTTTGAATTAACTTAAACGAGTAACTAACAAAATTTTAATGAAGTTAATTATATAATAATATTTAATTAACGAAAAGCCAATATTGTGTAACCTTTCTTTGCATGCAAAGAAATTGAACTTAAACCATGAAAAAACACTCTGCATTTGTGCCCATTCTAGTGGGCTTATCGCTACTTTCTTGGTCAGCAGCACATGCCACTTATAGGCATGTACCCCATGATCGGGCGTATGAAATTAGTCAAAACATTATTCGAGGCAAGGTAGTTTCCGAGACTGGTGAGTCAGTAGCAGGGGCGACGGTGAGTAATATCACGTTGGGTTCCGTGGCGCAGACGGACGAGAGCGGGAATTTTGAATTATCGGGATCAGTTGGTAATGAACTTCGAATTTCTATGGTTGGTTTCACAACTAAAACGATTTCTGTAACTGGAAGTCAGATGAATGTGACTATAGTTTCCTCGGACCAAAACCTTGATGAAGTGGTCGTAGTAGGTTATGGTAAACAGAAGAAAGTGAATCTGACGGGAGCCGTTGCTCAAATTGACTCCAAGGTTTTACAGGACCGACCAGTTGCCAATGCTACTCAGGCATTACAAGGGGCAGTACCTAACTTGAACATTAACTTTACCAATGGTAGGCCAGGAGGAGAAGGAAAGGTCAATATTCGTGGGTTTGCCTCCATTAACTCCGCGAATGCGGCTCCTTTGGTCTTAATCGATGGAGTTCCGGGGAATATTAACACAATCAACCCAAAAGACATTGAATCCATTTCGGTATTAAAAGATGCATCCGCAGCGGCAATTTATGGTGCTCGGGGTGCATTTGGGGTAATGCTTGTTACTACGAAAAAAGGACAGGCGGGCAAAATGACCATAGGGTATAGCAATAACTTCGGGAGTTCTGACCTTACTGTAAATACTGATTTTATTACCACAGGGTATGATGCTGCCGTATTGAATGATGAAGCCTTCCTAAGAGCTACTGGTAACCGCTATACAGGTTATACGGATGAGGATTATGCGGAATTATTAAAACGTAAGAATGATCCTTCATTACCATCGGTAGTGATTCAAAATAGAAATGGTAAAGATCAATATGTGTATTATGCGAATACAGATTGGTGGAATACTTTCTATAGGGATAAGATGAATTCCATGGAACATGCCCTGACTTTTTCTGGAGGCTCGGAAAAAATGGATTATTATATTTCTGGAAGGATGTATAAGAAAGGCGGTATCATGAAAATTCAGCAGGATAAATTTGAAGGCTATAACCTAAGAGCACGTCTGAATGGTCAAGTTCGGGATTGGTTGAAAGTGAGCAATAATAGCCAGATCAACTATCAGAATTATACCTTCCCAGGCTGGAATGGTAGTGTGGATGCGAATAATAACTTTATTTCAACCACAGTGCATGCCTTACCATCCTATGTGGCACAGAATCCGGATGGAACAGCTACTTATAGAACTGAGTTGAATAACTATAACATTGGTGATGGTATCATGGCGGATTTGCTATATGGTAAATCCAAAGGTGGGGAGAAGGAATATGAGTTTATCAACCTTTTTGAGGCTGTTGCGCAAGTAATGCCTGGGTTAACAGTTACAGGTAATTATACCTTTACCTATAATCCGATTGATAAATTTAACAGAAGAGCTCAGGCTCCATGGTCCGTTTATCCTGGGGTTATCAGCTATTTAGGGAATGACCAGTTGGTACAGAATTTAGAAAACTATAAAAAACATTCCTTAAACATCTTCGCTAACTTCAATAAGAGTTTCGGAGATCACAATTTTGGTGCTACTGCAGGTTATAACCAAGAGTTGAGTATATGGAGAAATGTTGGTGGAACGCAAACTAACCTATTATCGGAAGATCTAAATGACTTTAACTTAGGTACAGGGGTTCCATTACTACGTGGCGGCGAGCAAAGCTGGGCCTTACAAGGGTTCTTTGGAAGGATCAACTACGATTATAAGGGTCGTTATCTTTTAGAGGTTAATGGTCGTTATGATGGTACGTCGAAATTCCCTGCAGGTCAGCAATATGGTTTCTTTCCATCCTTTTCTGCCGGTTGGCGTATTATGGAAGAGCCATTCTTGGAATCTGCAAAATCCTACATCAATGAGGCTAAGTTAAGGGTGTCTTATGGATCCTTGGGTAATGCCCAAGAAGCAAGTGCTTATGGATATATTCCATTGCTGGGTGCTGGAAACTCAGCTTATATCACCAATGGGGGGAGAACGCAATATTTAAGTTCACCATCTCCTATTTCACAAGATTTAACCTGGGAAAGAACAAGCACATTAAATTTCGGGGCAGACTTCGAGTTTGCTCAAAACCGATTGACGGCTTCATTCGACTACTTTATCCGCGAAACCTTAGATATGTTAATCCCAGGGAAAACCCTTCCTTCGGTTTATGGAGCGAGTTCTCCGAAAACCAATGCTGGCGATTTAAGGAACGTAGGATGGGAGTTGTCGATGGCTTGGAGAGATCAATTCCAGGTTGCAGACAAACCATTTGGCTATAGCTTTGGATTAGGCCTATCGGATTCGAAGGCAAAAATTACAAGGTTTGACAATCGTGAGATGTTGTTGAACAACTACTATGTTGGTCAAACATTGGGTGAAATATGGGGCTATAAGATTGATGGCTTATTCCAATCGAATGAAGAGGCTGCAAATTGGGATGTGAACCAAGATAAGGTGGATGCACGTCGTTTATCAGCGCCTGGAGACTGGTCTAAATTGCAGGCTGGAGATCCACGTTTTGTTGATTTAAATGGTGATAAGGAAATCAGTCAGGGATTAAACACCTTGGATAATCCTGGCGACCAGATCATTATCGGTAATAATAGAGCGAGATATAATTTTGGGGTTAATCTAGGTGCTAATTGGCAAGGATTTGATGTTTCGGCTTTCTTCCAAGGAATAGGAAAACAAAATTGGTGGCCGGGATCAAATTCAGATAAATTCTGGGGTCCATATTCAAGACCCTATTATTCATTTATCCCTAAGGATTTCGTAGAGGATGTATGGACTCCTGAGAACCGGGATGCTTATTTTCCATTGCTACGTGGTTATGTTGCGCTAGATGGTAATAGTTCATTAAATGTGAAGTCAGATCGTTATTTACAAGATTTGGCATATATCCGTTTAAAGAATTTGACCATTGGTTATACGCTTTCCAGCAACATCATGAGCAAATTAAAGATGAGCAGTGCTAGAATTTATTTATCGGGTGAAAATCTTTGGACAGCGACAAAATTGAGGTCTAAATATATAGATCCAGAGCAGGCTGCCCAAGAATCCAATGGTAGAGCATACCCATATTCTAGAACATTTTCTTTTGGACTTGATTTTACTTTCTAAACCATGAAAAACTCATTTATATTATATATTCTACTAGCTGTACTATTTACAGGCTGTAGTAAAGATTATTTGGATAGGCAACCCGGAGCGAATATTACGCCGGATGTATCCTTCAAGAGTGTCAAAGATTTGGAATTGTTTACCAATTCATTCTATGATGCAGCCTTACCATCGGCCGAAGGGATTTACAATGAAGCAATTGACAACATTGTTAAAACCACCCTTCAAGATGAATTGACCGGAAAACGTATCGTACCTGTAAGTGGTGGCGGATGGTCCTGGGGAAATTTAAGAAACATTAATTTTTTCTTAGAGAATTGTTATAACCATTTATCGAAGGAAGAAGCAGCGCCTTACGCTGGGGTTGCGAAATTTTTCAGAGCCTACTTCTATTATGACAAAGTAAGAAGATATGGAGACGTGCCATGGTACGGGAAGGTATTGGATGAAAATAATGAAGCAGAATTGATGAAGCCTCGTGACAAGAGAACTGTAATCATTGATTCTATTATGGCAGATTTGGATTTTGCGATCAATAATATGATTAATTCCAAATCAGATGAAAAAGCAACGAAATGGACAGCTTTGGCATTGAAATCAAGAGTTGCATTATTTGAAGGTACATTCAGGAAGTATCATACCGAATTGAATTTGCCAGATGCGAATAAGTATCTGGAAATGGCAGCAGCAGCTTCCAAAGAGTTGATGGATGCTGGACAATACAGTTTATATACTGGTGCTGGTGCAGAATCTTATGGTAAGTTATTCAGCTCGGTGACTAGTATTCCTCAAGAAGTCATTCTGGCTCGTAAATTCTCAGATGCTTTACAGATCTGGCATAATGTGAACTATTACACAATTACGGCTTCCTACGGAAAGCCAGGTCTGGAGAAGGACTTGGTAAACACTTATTTGATGAAGGATGGGTCTCGTTTTACGGATAAGCCCAACTATGATAAAATGACCTTTTTGGAAGAGGTTAAGGATAGGGATCCAAGATTAAAGCAAACCATTCGTACTCCGGGATATACGAGAATCGGGGGTGCAGCGCCAATAGCTCCAAATTTTGGTAATTCAGTGACTGGATACCAATTGATCAAGTTTGTTGGGGATGTTAAATATGACAACTACAACCGTTCTGAAAATGATATGCCAATCTTTAGATATGCGGAAGTACTATTGAATTACGCGGAGGCAAAAGCAGAATTAGGAACATTGAGTCAAGCAGATTTGGATGCCTCCATCAATTTAATCAGAGCAAGAGCAGACATGCCTGCAATGACTTTAGCGGCAGCTAATGCTAAACCAGATGCCTACCTTGCTAAAAGTTACCCGAATGTAGCTGGTGGCATGAAAGGTGCGATATTGGAAATCCGTCGTGAAAGAAGGATTGAATTGGTGATGGAATCTTATCGTTGGGACGATATCTTACGTTGGAAAAATGGTCAATTCCTGACTCGTCAATTTAAAGGAATGTATTTCCCAAGTATTGGAAAATTTGATCTGGATGGCGATGGGAAAGAAGATGTTTGGATCTATGAAGGAACAAAACCAACAGCTCCAGGTGTTCAATTATTGAAACTTGGATCGGAGATCTTATTGGAAAATGGTACTAGTGGAAATGTTATTATCAACGCCCATATCAAAAAGACGTTTGATGAGAAAAGAGATTATTTCTATCCACTTCCAATCCAAGAATTGGAGTTAAATAAGAATTTAACACAAAATGAAGGCTGGAAATAAAAGCTAATTATATAATGAAAAAGCCGCATTCGATTGAATGCGGCTTTTTTGTTATCTATTCGGTTGAATTATTCAGTTTGGAATGTTTATATCCGTAAAAGAAATATACCACAAGTCCGATTGCTAACCAAATCAAAAAGATAATCCAGTTGCTGGTTCCTAGTTCGGTCATTAAATATAAGTTGATCAGGATTCCAATGACTGGCAATAATGAAAAGTTGAATTTATAAGCCATGACAGACATAATAATCCAAACCAACCAGAAGATGATGATCAGCGATTTATGCTCCAAGATATAAAGGAAATCAAGTTGTTTCCATTCTTGGAAAACCCCAGGGTTGAACTTCCATATCAAAAGCCAAGCAGCTATGAATCCTATTCCAATCAGGTACTTTGCATTTACGTAAGGAACCCTGAATTTAGATTGTTTTGAGAGTCCAGAATAATCCATATAGAGTACTCCGGCACAGACAAGAATAAAGGCGAAAAATGTTCCTACCGAAGTTAGGTCTACGAAGAAGTCCATCTTGAAGAACATGGAAGGAAGAGCGACTACGAAACCAGTAACAATCGTTGCAAAGGATGGGGTTTTATATTTTGGATGGATGGTAGCGAATTTTTTCCATAAAAGTCCATCGCGACTCATGGTCATCCATATCCTTGGTTGAGCCAATTGATACACCAATAAAGCACTGGTAATGGCAATAACTGAGGTTACTGAGATAATGCCGGCAAGATAATCTACCCCAATATATTTAAACACAAACGCCAATGGATCTTTCACATTCAACTCGGTATAATTAACCATTCCGGTCAATACCAAGGTAATGCCTACATATAAGACAGTACAGATCAACAAGGTAATAATCATGGCTTTTGGAAGGTCGCGTTGAGGGTTTTTACATTCTTCAGCGGTGGTAGAAATTGAGTCAAAACCTATAAAAGCAAAGAATACGGCTGCTACAGATCCTAGGACGCCATGCAAACCGTTAGGAGCAAAGGGCACCCAGTTTTCTGGATTGACGAAGAATGCACCACCAATGATAATTGCTAGGATTACTCCAATTTTAACCATCACCATGATATTGCTTGCTCGTCGGGACTCCTTGATTCCGCGGTAAACCAACCAAGTAATCAGGGTGATAATAACACCCGAAGGAAGGTCAAAAATAATAGGGATATCGGCTATTCTAGGTGCTGATTCATAAGCTTTGAGGCCTAGTTTATCAGCGACCGTCAGTGCTTCAGGGCCTGCAGTAATGAGTTTTTGATGAGCCTCCAGAGCATATTGCGGCGCCATCGAGAGCCATGCAGGAATATGAATACCGAAGCCTTCCAGCATGGTTACAAAATATTGGGACCAGGAAATGGAGACGACAATATTGGATACTGCATATTCTAATACCAGTGCCCAACCAATAATCCAGGCAAATAGTTCTCCGAATGCCACATAGGCATAGGTATAAGCACTTCCTGAAACAGGGATGGTACTTGCGAATTGCGCGTAAGAAAGAGCAGTAAAAACACAGGCGAAGGCAACAAAAACAAAGAGTAGGGAAATGGCAGGTCCACCTTCGAAGCTGGCAAGACCAATGGTACTGAAGATTCCGGCTCCCACAATAGCGGCAATTCCCAAAGAAACCAAGTCACGAACCCCGAGGACCTTATTCAAACTTTCAGATTGACCTTTTTCCTTGATAATTAGTTCAAGACTTTTTCTTTTGAAGAGCTTATTTCTCATTTACGATGGTTTGATTTTAAAAGTCAACAAAAGTAGATATAAAATTCAAACCCTAGAATGATAATTTTAAGAAAATATTCCTAAGGTTTGAGAAACATTATTATACAATAAGTTTAATTTAAGGGTTTGCGGTATATCCGTCTAACATCTCTTGGGTAGGAACAAAGAATAGGGTTCCTGTTTCTGCGGTGCTAAAGTCAAGGATCCGGTCGTAATTCCCAATTGGATCACCTAGAAACATATTCTCCAGCATTCTTTTGGTAGTGGAGAAGGTATTTGCATAGGAGATAAAATAAGTGCCAAATTCACCTTTGGAGGGGTTAGAAAACGGAAGGTTGTCACGAACGATTTTCAGGTCATTACCATTTTCGTCGGTTATACTTGCCAAGGCACTATGAGCATTCTTAGGTTTTACTTCATCGGTCATTTCAATATCCGTTAATTTATAGCGGCCGAAGACTTTTTCCTGTTCCGAAGTGGGTAATTCTTCCCAGGCTTTTAAATTATGTTGATACTTCTGAACGAATAGGTAACTACCACCTTCATACTGCGGATCTTCTTTGCCAACCAAGGCAAATTGAGCTCTTTCATCACCTATAGGGTTTTCAGTTCCATCGACAAAGCCTAGGATGGATCTTCCATCCCAATATCTGAATCCATGAACTTCGACCAGATTATCTGCCACTGGGTTGATAATATCATAAATATCCTTTGCCATTTCGTAGCAAATACCAGCATTGATGGCACGTAAATGAAAGTGCAAATCGCCTTCGGTGGATACGGCGGTATGTTTAGCTCCTGTGATAGGTTCGAAGGTTTTAAGTTCTTTAGGCAGTGGGGTAGGCATTCCTAATTTTTTCCAGGCTTCATATCCTATTCCCATGATACAGCTGGTTCTTCCTTCGGGAATGCGAACCACAAAGGAATGGTTTAGATTAGAAACCAAGGCGCAAAGTCTTTCAAAAACAGGCTTATAGTCAGTTCCTTCTTTAAATTTCCAAACTGAGAAAATAGTGTTGTTATTCGGGTAATCCGTAATATTCTGCGATTGGGTTGCCATAGATGTTTTTTAATAGTTAGATAACTAATTTAGGAATTCTAAAGATTATAATAAATCCCAACTTTAAAAAAAGATGATTTCCGAGGAGATGATACATAAAAAAACGCCAATCTTATGATTGGCGTTGTGGTTATTAATAATTAATAACCTTATCTAGTTCTTTTTCATCCATAGTGACCTCATTGAGATAGCGTTCAAGACTATCATCAAGTTCCTTCATCCACGGGGTGTGATGCGGTTCCGCACTGGTTTCATCCATCACTGATTTATAAACCTGATCTCTATAGTTCAAGATATTGACTTCTTTATCATTCAGCCAGCTTTTGAACATTTCAGCTACGCGATCCAGATCGAATGCTGGATAATCCGTATAGCTGATCAGATTTTTAATATAATCTGTTTGGAAGTCCACATGGTCTGGACCAGTTACTGTTTTGGCTTCATAGTCCATCCATTGCTTAATATCTGCATCTCTAACTTCCTTTTCTGGGAATTCAATTCTTCCCAACATATAATCTCGAGCATACCAAGCCTGGGTATCAAACATATTGAAAGTGTAGTATTGATCCTGCATTCCTAAGAATATAAGTCGTTCATTTTCATTGAATACCACGCCTTTATATAAATTGTCTGGGTACAGACAGTTTTTAGTTTTCAATCTTAATTCATCCGGAAGGAACGGGAATTTATGTTGGTATCCAGTACAAAGGATTACGGCATCAAAATCTTCTGTAGTGCCATCCTTAAAGAAGGCTGTATTGCCTTCAAAATGAGTTACCAGAGGTTTTTCCTTGATTCCTTCAGGCCATTTTGTTCCGATAGGGTTTGTTCTATAGGAAATGGTCACTGACTCGCTACCATGTTTGAAACATTGTACTGCGATGTCCTCAGCTGAATAGCTGCTCCCAATCAAAAGCAGTTTCTGGCCAATGAATTGATCAGCCCCTCTAAAGTCATGGGCATGCATTACAGCTCCAGGGAAATTATCAATCCCTTTGAAATAAGGCATATTTGGAGTAGAGAAGTGACCTGTTCCAACTACCAAATAGTCGAAATACTCTTCGAAAGTTTCATTTTTCTGAAGGTCATCAAATACCACTCTAAATTGTTTTTTATCTTCGATATAATCTACCCAGCGGGCAACCGTATTAAATTTAATATAATCTCTTGCGTTACTTTTTTTGATTCTACCCTGAATATAATCGAATAATACTTCTCTTGGTGGGTAAGAAGAGATAGGTTGGCCGAAATGTTCTGAGAATGTATAGTCGGCAAATTCCAAACACTCTTTTGGTCCGTTGGACCATAAATATTTATACATGCTACCATGCAATGGTTCGCCATATTTACCTACACCTGTTCTCCAGGTATAGTTCCACATGCCGCCCCAATTATCTTGTTTTTCATAACATTTAATTTCTGGGATGGGATTACCTTTTTTCTGTTCTGATTCAAATGCTCTTAACATAGCTAAACCACTAGGGCCAGCTCCAATAATTCCAACTTTAAAATCTGTCATATTTTATTCTTTTATTTTATAATTTAAAAATCCATTTTTCAATAAGCCATTAATTGCTGAAAATGCGAAAGGCTTTATAGGTCCCCATAGGGGGAAATAGGAGGCGTGTTTATTAGTGTCGTAAAAATTTTACGATTAATAGAAACGCTAAATTAAAGGAAGATGTTAATTAGGTGATGCTGAATGATCATTGTACACAAAAATGTGTTTTTTTCCTTCACTGGTACAAAGATACGAATAATATTCATTAATTAAAAATTTTAACGAAATAATATTCTGATTAACCAATGGTTTTTCGGGAAAACCAATGATTAATATTTAGTTTTCTGAAGGATATTTTAGCATGGTTGAAATTGGAAGACAATTGGTAAAAATGCTGAGATTCTGCTTCTTTGGTATATGATTTGCTTTTTGAAAATCATCTAATTTTTTATTGATTTTCCGGCTAATTTTTCAAATAAATTAAGGCAATGCATGGATTTGCGCAAAATCTATTTATTTTTAGGAGGAATTTAAAAGACATATATGGCATCAGGAATATTTGCGGTTTTGGATGATATCGCCGCTCTAATGGACGACGTAGCAGTAGCGAGTAAAATTGCAACCCGAAAAACCGCAGGTATATTAGGGGATGATCTGGCCGTAAATGCTGAAAAAGCAACGGGATTCCTGGCCTCCAGAGAATTGCCAGTCCTTTGGGCAATTACAAAAGGTTCATTTATCAATAAACTGATTATTGTCCCGATAGCACTATTATTGAATGCCTTTTTACCTGTATTAATCAAGTATATTTTATTGGTAGGTGGCGCATATTTAGCCTATGAAGGTGCGGAGAAAGTTATTCATTACCTTTTTCATCGGAAAAAAGAGGGACAGGAGGTTATTCAGGAGCAAGCTTTGGAAGGAGAGGCTGCCGAGTCAGCCAAAGTTAAATCCGCGATCACAACAGATTTTATTTTATCCGTAGAAATTGTAATCATCGCCTTAGGAACAGTTCTAGAGGAAAGTTTGCCGATTCAAATATTGACGGTTTCTGTGGTTGCAATTGTTGCGACCGTTGGAGTTTATGGAATCGTAGCACTGATTGTAAGAATGGATGATGCTGGACATAGTTTAATAAAAAGATCGAACGACAAGGGTATAGCAGCTAATTTGGGACATTTATTGGTAAAGTTATTACCGATAGTGATCAAGGCTTTAGGAGTTATTGGAACCATTGCCCTATTGTTGGTTGCAGGAGGTATTTTCGTTCATAATATTGATTATTTCCATCATCTACTTCCAAATATACCTTCCATAGTAAAAGAATTTGGAATGGGTGTTATTGTTGGTTTTATCGTGTTAGGGATTGTGTTATTGGTTCAAAAGGTTTTTGGACTGGGGAAGGCAAAACACTAAAATATTTTTAAGAGGCATAAATTTTGTGCATTTTGTGCTGCATATCTGGATCATTATTCCTAAGCCGATTTGATCCTTAAAAAAATGATTTTAGAGCTAATATGAAAAATACATTAAATATTCTCTTATTTATCGCCATTGTTATTGGGTTTGCCTCATGTTCAAAGGATGATGAAGAAGCAAAAAATCCAAAAGACACTGCTGAACTAATTGGCAAATGGGCGCGTATAGATGGGACAGGTGGTGCTGATACGAGTATTGTCGATGGTCCGCATTTAGATACGATTAAAGTCATTGAATTTTTAGACGCAGCAAAGGTAAAGGTAAGCCGTGGTGAGTGCTGTAATTTCGGCACAAAACGCGATAAGAACCAAGAAGCAGCCTATGAGTATTACTCAGTCAATAATTCTGAGCTTGGAGGAACTGCTGATAGGATAAAGTTTGATAAGTGTAATCGCGGAATGCCCGTGGTTGTTCATGGTAATACACTTCGCCTAGGCTATGGCACACAAAGTGGTGCTTTTGAGGAATATAGAAAGGTAACTCCTGCAGATACCACAGGTACTCCGGAGATTCCTACAGAACCAACCGATCCAGGTAATACAGAAGGATAGGGAATAATAAGAAATTTAGAAAAGTCCGTTTAAAAAAATAAGAATTTTTAAAAACGGATGTTATATAGAGGGATTGATTTAGAAAAACATTCTCCTGAATAATTCTAAAAAGAAAACCCCAGTCAGGCGACTGGGGTTTCATTTTATATGGCTTACGCCATAGCTATTGTTAAACAGTTTTTTTCGTTTATAAAACTAGTTTCATTCCTTCGTGGCTAGACTTAAAGCCTAGATTTTCATAAAAGTTCAAAGCCTCGGGTCTCACCTTATCGGTTGTCAATTGAATCATATGTGCTCCTCTTTCCCTAGCTTGACGGATTGCATACCGAATCATTTTTTGTCCAAGACCTCTGGATCGTTCTTTCTTATCAATTCTTACACCTTCTAATTGTGCACGGATACCGCCACGATAAGTTAGGTATTGGATAAAACTAAGTTGCATACATCCAATTACATGACCCTCATCAGACTCCAATACAATGAGTTCTTGATTCTTGTCTTCACAGATTTTATTAAAGGCTGTAATATACTCCGCTGGAAGTGGTTGGCGAAAGGCCTCCCGCATATTTCCCAAGGTATCATCTGAAAGTAATTCTACAATTCTCTCTAGATCCACAATTTGGGCTTTTCTGAACTTCATGGTAGAGTTTCTTATGTTTGCATAGTAAATATACGGAATTTCCTAATTGAAATAAAAATATTGAAGGGCAGCTTCTTTATTTTTTGTAAAATTTTTACTGATATACCCATCAATTTTGAATTTATAACAAAAATATACCTGCTTATTGGATTTTCTTATCAAGGTATTGCTAGATAATTATAAATTACGTAACTTGTTGATAGATAGTGTGTTGGTGGATAAATAAATATCCATGGTTTAACATTTTTTCCACATAGTAATTAACATTTTTAAGAAAAACATAAAGAATAGGAGGTATATCATGGAAAGTCTAAAGTTTGAAATCGGAAAAGTTACGCTTCATCAGCTCAGTAAAGTAAAAGATGCCTTAAACGAAATATCCAATATAAATGATTGGCAAATAGCACCATATGTGAATGGTTATCTATTGTCAGTTAAAGGGATAAATATTGTTAGCTATTCTATTTTACAATCCATTACAGCATTAGGAATCAATGCCGAACAGTTGTATGAAGAGTAAAAATTTGATTAAGATCGTATTAAGTCAAGGGGAAATCCTTGACTTTTGTATTAATAGGGCTCTTTATTAGGCCTAAAATTATTGTTTTCTAACTAGTTGCATATACTTCTAGCTTTTTTCTCAAAGATTTACGGATGCTATGAATCCTGGTTTTAATAGTCCCTTCTTTTATTTCCATCTGTTTCGCTATCTCATGATACTTAAAGCCTTCCAAATACATACTAATAATAGTATAATTTTCCTCTGGCAATGATTTAATTGCCTTTTCTATATCAGTTAATACAAATTTTGAATTTGCAATATTTTTGGAGGTATTATTTTCCCCGGAATGGATTAATTCGTTTTCTGCTATTCGATGTAGGTTCATTCGACGATACTTGTTCAAGTAAACATTTTTCATAATTACATATAACCAAGAAACAATTTTAGGATGGTTGATAAATCTTTCCAAGGATTTAAGTGATCGAATAAAGGTCTCTTGTACTAGGTCATTCTTTTCATCTGGGTCCGTTGTAAAATTATTAGCTAAACGCTGGAGTATGGGTGAATTTTCAAGGATGACATCATTTATTAAGTTTTTCATGATTATACATATTAATTTAATTGTAACATTATAACGTATTGTTTATTAGTATGTTTTGTGATTAATCTTGTTACAAGTGTAATCAGGTACTTTGATTTATTTCAGGTATTTATTACGCTTAAACCATTTACTTATTCTGAGATAAAATTATTGAAATTCAATAGGTTTGAGAATTTTATCCCAATTAAAACCCCCTTTATGAGCTGGGAAAGGAGAAATGTTACCCGTTGTTTTTGTAGAGAAATTGCGACAAATACCTGAAATGACTTAAAAAGTACTTAATTATCTTTAATTGACCTTTCCCAAAAACCATTAGCGATTAATTTTAGTTAATTTTAATAGCTTATTAATTTTTTAAACAAGTATTACCTGTGGATTTTGAAATTAATTATTGGAGAGTTTGATTTTTGAATCACATGAAACCAGTAAACTAATTAAAGTAAATATTAACACAATTAATTAGTCATGCTAACTTCAACAAACAGCACATCAAATAATAAATCAGCATCTGTGAGGCACTTTACGCTCTTACAGGAAGATTGTAATAGTGATTTTTTATGTTTTGATGTGTTTTTTAAAGAAGGGCCGTTTGCCATTATCGTATTGGATAATAATTTCCATGTCAAACGTGTCAATGGAAGATTTGATTACATTTTCGGAATGGGTAGTAAAGAGTTGCTAAAGCGGGATATTTTTGAATTCTTAAACTCTGAAGATGCCTATCGATTGAAAGGTATTTTTGAAAATAGAGATTCTTCTGCAAAACCATTATTAATAACATTAGGATTTAAAAATAAAAAGGAACCATTACTTAGGATTGAGACTTTTGTAAAAAAATTCTCTAATCGATTTCAAGAACATCAATACTGTTTATTGTTATTTGATAAACAATTTTATCCTCACCATCATTGGGTTGAATTAAAAAAAGAAATCTTTCAGGCTATTGTGGATACCCAAGAGCAGGAAAGATTTAGAATTGGAACCCAACTCCATGATAGTGTTGCTCAAACTCTTTATGCGATAAGATTGAACTTAAGACAATTAGAAGGAGAGAAGAAAGAGAAATCAAAGGAAATGGATGCCATCAAGTTGATGTTAAATGAGGCAATTTCCCAGATTCGCAATATCTCAATTGACCTAGTTCCAGTTGTTCTACATGATTTTGGATTGAAAGCTGCCATTCAATTTATGGTTAATCGAATTGAAAGTCCAGATTTTCAAGTATCCATTGTTATTACCAAAAAAGTGGAGGAATATGAAGAAGATATCAGATTAGTAATTTATAGAATTATTCAAGAGTTGTTGAATAATTGTTTGAAACATTCCCAAGCCTCCAAGGTCTCTGTGAAGGTAGGAGTGGACAATGAAAAAATTCAGATAATAGTTAAAGATAATGGTGTGGGATTTAAAGAGGATCTCAAAAAACAAATGAAGAAAGGAATTGGATTGCGAAGTATAAAGAATCGAATAGATTTATATCAAGGTGAAATGGAAATTCTGAACCTAAAAAATGGAAGTTCTGTAAGTATAACTTTAAAGATGGTTTAAAGAAATGGGCGAGATAAAAATATTATTATCCGAAGACCATTTAGTCGTAAGAAATGGTATTAAATTACTTTTGAATTCACATGAAAATTTTGATGTTGTAGCCGATGTCAGTAATGGTAAACAAGCTCTGGATACTTTAAATTCTGGATTACCGATTGATATTATTGTCACTGATTTAAGTATGAATAACTTAGATGGGTTACAATTAATTCAGGAAGTAAATTCGATTTATCCACATATCAAGGTCATTGTCTTGACAATGCTTGATTGTGATCAACACGTTTTTAAGGCTTTTGAATATGGAGCAAAAGGATATTTGGTAAAAAATGTAGGGTCTGAAGAATTAATTTTCTGCATACAACATGTTGCTGCTGGAGGCAAATATCTTTGCGAAGAATTAATGATGACCTTAATCCAAAATGGAATTGATAAAAATAAAATAAAAGCAGCTGAAGTTGATCCTATTGACCTGGAATTAACAGCGCGAGAATTGGAAGTGCTAGAGCTATTAGGCGAAGGATATACCAATTTGGAAATTTCGAAAAAGTTGTTTTTATCCAAGCGAACTGTGGAAGGGCATAGACAAAATTTAATAGATAAAACTAATTCCAAAAATACACCTGCATTGATCAAATATGCAGTGCTAAATGGGTTGATTCAATAATTAATTAAACTTTATTAAGGTTCGATTTGTTCAGTATAAAAAAACATGTCGAACCTTAATTTATATAATAAAAAGCGTGATTTTTCCCAAACAGCCGAGCCTAAAGCTGAAAAGAGGAAAGGTAATACCGCCAGTTATCGTTTCGTTGTCCAACGACATGATGCTAGTCGTCTGCATTATGATTTCAGGTTGGAAATCGAAGGGGCTCTAAAAAGCTGGGCTGTTCCCAAAGGCCCATCTATGAACCCTAAAGATAAAAGATTAGCCGTCGAAGTGGAAGATCACCCTTTGAGTTATGGCTCATTCGAAGGAAGTATTCCTAAAGGAAATTATGGCGCTGGTACAGTCAGTATTTTTGATGAAGGCACCTATGAACCTCTTGAAACTAAATCAAATAAAGAATTTCTAGAAAATTGGAAAAAGGGATCCATAAAATTTACCCTTTATGGAAAAGTGTTGAAAGGTGATTTTGCATTGGTTCGAATGCATACCGAGGATGGTAAAAATTGGCTATTGATCAAACATCAGGATCAATATGCCACGGATAAAGTATATAATATCGAGGATTTAGTAAGCAAAACCATCAAAAAAGAAGGTAAAGATTTTAAGGAAAACTCCAAAAAATCACTCTCCGAAAAGTCAAAAAAAAAGCCTGATCAAAACCAGCAGCGTAGTGTACAACCTATGCTTGCAAAATTAAGTGAGAAAATTCCGAGCTCAGGTGAATGGCTATTTGAGAAAAAATTTGATGGCTTCCGGACCTTGTTTTTCTTCGATGGGAAAAACCGAAAACTATTATCCAGAAATGGAAAACCCTTAAAAGATAAATTCCCTTCCGTTTATGAAGATTTAAAAGTTATTGACAGGCCATGTATATTGGATGGGGAAGTAGTTATTGAAGATGAAAAAGGACTTGCCCAATTTCAGTTACTTCAATCTGGAGAACCTATTCCCAAAAATCTTAAAATCCATTATTATGTTTTTGATATTCTGCAATTAGACAATAATGATTTGACAGCATTCCAATTAACTGAGCGAAAGGAAATCCTAGACTTACTTTTGAAAAAATACAGTTTCAATCATGTTCGACCTGTGGAAAGTCTGGATGAGGGTAAAAAGGATTTAATCGAATTTGCAAAAAAAGAAAAATGGGAAGGTGTAATTGCAAAATTAAAAAATAGCACTTATGCGGAGGCTTCAAGGAATGGAAATTGGTTGAAAATTAAAATTAGAAATACCCAGGAAGCAATAATATGTGGCTATACAAAACCTGAAGGTTCAAGATCTTATTTTGGAGCTCTTGTATTAGGAATAAAAACGCCCAAGGGGTTGAAATATATTGGGAATTGTGGTACCGGTTTCAGTGAAAAATCCTTGAAACAGTTACATCAGTTATTCAAAAACCTTGAGTCAAATTCTAAACCATTTCCAAATAATATAACTGTAGCAAAAGAAAAAGAGGTGACTTGGCTTAAACCTGAATTGGTTTGTGATGTTTACTATTCCGAATGGACAAAGGAAGAACACTTAAGACATCCGGTGTTTAAAGGGTTAAGAGATGATAAATCAGCTTTTGAAACTACGAAAGAGGAATTAGATAATGAAGTTATGGAAAAGGAAAAAGAATTAAAATTCGGGAAGAAGACTGTTAAACTAACCAATTTAGATAAAATATATTGGCCTCAGGAAAAGATAACGAAGGGTGAGCTTTTGCATTATTATGAAACCATGAGTGAATATATTCTCCCTTTTCTTAAGGATAAACCAATTTCCATGAATCGATTTCCGAATGGAATCGAAGAAAAGAATTTCTTCCAAAAGGATGTGGATCCTGAGAAGATACCAAGCTGGTTAAAGACTACCGAAGTATATTCAGAAAGTACTGAAAAAAACATCGATTACCTTCTATGCAATGATTTACCAAGTCTATTATATATTGCAAACCTGGGTTCGATAGAAATAAATCCATGGCTTTCGACCTATAAGAAACCGGATAAACCAGAGTTTGCAGTATTGGATTTAGATCCCAATGGTGCTAAATGGCAAGATTTAATCGATGTGGCATTAACAGCCAAAGAGATATTGGATAAAGGAAATATTCCAGCATTTATAAAAACCTCGGGGTCCACAGGACTCCACATCTTTATGAATATGGATGCGAAATATGACTATCAGGTTATCCGAGATTTTGTACAATTTATTGCTGAATTGATTCAACAAATTCATCCCGACACGACAAGCTTGGTTCGCGATCCTAAAAAAAGAAAAAACTTGATATATCTGGATTATTTGCAAAATAAAGAGGGACAAACTATTGTTGCCCCATATTCAGTCCGACCTAAACCTCAAGCCACCGTCAGTACGCCAATAGGTTGGGAAGAAGTTACTTACGATCTATCGATTGACCAATTTACGATTCACAATATTTATGAGCGCGTTAGTGAAAGGAAGGATCCATGGATAGATATTAAAAAGATGAAGGTCGATATCAAATCAGCATTAGCTAAATTTTAAGCTAAACTGGCCTTTAATTTTTCCAATAAATCCGTGGCTTTTGTATTCTCTACATTAATCTTACGAATGGTTGCCCTCTTACCTTTACTTTTTTGGGTGATAATCTTTAGCAATTCCTTAGAATATTCATTCTTAAAGGCAGAAATATCAAATTCCTTACTATTCATTTTTATTAGCTGAAGCGCCATATCCATTTCCTGCTTTGAAATTTTAGTCGCCGGAGTTTTAAGTTCGTCAATATCTCGTATTTCTTCCTCAAAGCGTAGTTTATTAAGGAGTAATATATTCTTGTAGGGTTTAATAATCGCCAGATTCTCAACACTTCTCATGACAAAAGTCCCTAAGCCTGCCATTTTACTTTTTTCTAGGGCTTGTAGTAATAATTGATATGCTTTTTCACCAGACTTTTGCGGTTCCAGATAATAGGGAGTGTCAAAATAAATACTGTCGATTTCCTGAAGCTTAACAAAAGTTTGAAGATTAATCATTTTATTCTTTTCAGGCATGGCCTCCTCAAAATCTGCATCCTCCAAGACTACATATTTGTCCTTTAAGAGATATCCTTTCACAATATTATCCCATGTCACTTCTTTCCCTGTACTTTCGTTGACTCTTTTGTACTTTATGTTTGAATGGTCTTTGCGATCCAGCATATCCAAATCAAGACTGCTAGTTTGCGTAGCAGAAAATATTTTGATGGGAATATTTACTAGTCCAAAACCAATCGCGCCAGTCCATATTGCTTTCATGTCGTTTTTATTTTTTATAACAATTTTTAGGCAATTTAGTTCAAGGAGCAGTATAAAAGCTCGCTTTTTTAGAATGATTTCCCTTTCTAAATGGTTACTCTACCACCTGTTGCAGGAATGGTAGCACCAGAAATATAGGAAGCAGCATCAGATGCTAAGAATACATAAATAGGAGCGATTTCAGCAGGTTGTCCTGGTCTTCCCATTGGGGTATTGCTGCCGAATTTCTCATGATCAGGGATTGTGCTCGGAATTAATGGCGTCCAAATAGGCCCCGGTGCAACAGCATTGACCCTAATTCCCGTATTTTCCTCGAGAAACATTTGAGCTAAACTGGAAGTAAAATTTTGAATGGCCGCCTTACTCGCTGCATATGGGAGTAGAGTGGGGTTGGGATCATAAGCATTTACAGAAGTTGTATTAATGATACTGCCGCCTGCAGGTATATATTTCTTAGCAAACTTGACCAGATAAAACATCGCACTCAGGTTTACTTCAAATGTTTTATTCCATTCCTCCGCAGTAATATCTTCAATATCTTTATAGGTCATCTGGTAGGCTGCATTGTTGATTAATACATCAATCTTATTAAATTCTGTGATGGTATTTTCAATCAGATTTTTACAGTTTAATTCCTCACTGAGATCACCCTTAAATAGAATGACTTTAGAACCGGCTTGTTTAACCCATTCTGCTGTGTCATAAGCATCTTCATTTTCTATATCATCCTTGTAAGCAATTACAATATTTGCGCCTTCTCTAGCCATTGCAATGGCTACCGCTCTGCCTATACCTGAATCTGCTCCAGTAATAATTACTGATTTACCTTCCATTAACCCATGGCCAACATAGGTTTGCTCACCATGATCAGGTATGGGGTCCATTAATTTTGTTTCGCCTGGAGGTGATTGAGGTTGTGTCTTGAATGGTGGTTGTGGATATTTTGTCTCTGGATTCTGCGAATTCTGTTTTTTCATTTGCTTTTTTATTAATCAATTATTTGCTTGTCTAGTATTAGAACAAATTCAATGGATAATCGTTCTGCATAAAATAGCATTCATTAAAATGGCCGATAACAGTTTATATAAGATTTTATTCGATGGAGCAAGTCCTAATCTATTGGTAGAGATTATTTTGAGAACATTAATTATGTTCCTTTTAATTTTAATAATCCTTCGAATTTCGGGAAGAAGGGGAGTCAGACAACTAACATTATTTGAGGTTGCGATTATCTTGGGACTGGGATCAGCCGCTGGAGATCCGATGTTTCAAGAAGATCTTCCTATTTTCCACGCTATCTTAGTATTTCTGACTGTCATTCTACTTTACAAAGGAATTACTTGGTTGACAGCAAAATTTAGCTTTGTCAATCGAATCATGGAAGGTGAACCCTTTGTGGTGGTTAGAGATGGTGAATTTGCGGTTACTGATGAAAATGTCAGCAGCTTTTCAAAAATGGAATTCTTTGCTGAATTAAGAAATAGCTCCATAGAACATTTAGGCCAGGTTAGGATTGCTGTACTGGAAACAGATGGTTCAATGAGCATACTCCGTTATGATAATTCTGAAGTGAAATTTGGCTTACCACTTTTTCCAGATGATTACAAAGAAATTGTCCCTTCAGTTAATAGTCAAGGCCCTTATGCTTGCATGTATTGTGGAAAGGTTTTGGAACATGTCAACATAGATTTTACATGTCCAGTTTGTCATAAGAAAAAATGGACTAAAGCCATTAATAATAAATATTGTTGATACAATCTTCTCAAAACATAAAACCTTTAAACGGGGAGTTTAAAGGTTTTGGAAAAATGAAGGTATTAATAAATAAACGAATACAGTATTAATGTATGTTATTATGATTCTTTTTTATGTGCCCTTAGTCCGGATTAGATTTATTTCTTCGTTTCGTTCGAATTCCATAAACAGCAAATCCTAAAACCAAAATGCATAATACTATCAAAAAGACAGTGAGTGTTATAGATTCCATTGGATATCCTTTCTTTTAAAATACTGATTTAATGGTGTGTTTATTTTAAATCACAATAAAAACCCGTAGTTTTCTCTAATATTCCCGTATTTATTTGTAGATAAATAGAAAAAAATAGGCAAAAGAATTGAGGTATTCTTTTGCCTGACAATATGGAAATGGGTTTTTTGAGTGCTACTATAAATCTCTTAATTCTTTAATATGTTGATGAGCTTCCATGGCTATGGCCAGCTGATTTTGTAATAAATCTATTAAGTCCTGATAATCATCCAAACTTTCGCTAAGGAGCTTTTTATAGGTATCCTTAAACTCGTCCTCACCTTTTTCACAACATTCTAAAATTGCCTGGTTGATCGAAGGTGACATGGCTGATTTAATATCCATCCATATCCGAAAAATCTTGCCGCTAAATTTGGTGTCTTCAGTTGGCTCCTCGCCAAACTGCTCCAAATACGGACTCAATTCAATAATAAATTGTCTTGACTGATCAATGTATTGCCGAAATAATGCCTGTAACTCCCGAAGATTAGACTCACCTGCAATTTCAACAGCTTTCTCATAACCTTTTATTCGGTCATTATTAATCTCAACAGCCTGATTAACTATATCTATTTTTTTATCTATGTTCTCCATGATTTATCATATTAGTATTTTCATAACCCTTAACTAGGGGATAAGTTCTAAGTTTTTAATTTTCAGGTATTTGTACTCTATTCTGTGTGAAACTACTTGTTAGAGTCATGAGGATATTATTTTCAAGAGTTTATCGCTAATTGTTTTTTTCTTCATGGACTTAGAAAGGTTTCTGTTCTTGATTATCCAAGAATCTAAAGCTCCTTCATTGTATGTTGAAATAATCCGAGGATGTATATAATGTTTAGTTACTACAGCTTTTGTATTTCCAAGTTCATTAGCTGCCGAATTAATCACATTCTTAATAATCTTCAATCGTGTTTTCTGATTAGTTGGGCTGTTTTCTGATAGTAATGATTCCATACAGCAATAACAAGCATTCCAGGTTCTAAAAGTTTTACAGGTAATATGTTTTTTAAAGACTTGAAATAAATATTCATTGAGATGAATAGCATCTAGTGGGCGAACCTTTTGTTGATCGTCCAAGTATTGAAATAGGCGTTTTCCTTTTAATTCTGATAATTCTTTTAGGAGCTTTGCCAGCTTCTTTTTTTGAATATTTTTCTCCTGTATTACACCTTTTTTACCAATGTATTTAAAAGAAATTTTGTTGTTTTCAAGACTGAGGTGTTTATTTTGTAGAGTGGTCAGTCCAAAAGAACCATAATGCTTCTGATAATATTCATTACCTGACCGCATTGAGGTTAAATCCATAATATTTAAGGCAATTGCAGATACTTTTTGGCAATCTAAATCCTTTCGATTTAAATCTTTTTTTATCTGTTTTCTAAGCTTTTCAAGATTTTTTCCAAAAATGGAAAGAAGCTCAAATTTATGCTCATCTCGATTTTCAACCCATTTAGGGTGATAAATATATTGTTTCCTTCCTTTGTCATCAATTCCAGTAGCTTGAATATGTCCTTCTGCGAAAGGACAAATCCAGACTTCTTGCCAATTGGGAGGAATGACTAAGGAATGTATTCGAGCTAGAATTTTAGAATTGGTTATTTTAAGATTATTTTGGTCTTGATAGGAAAATCCTTTACCCTTTTTAGCTCTTGAATAACCAGCGATATTACTGTCAATATACTTAATTCCTGTCTTGTTAGGGGAAGGAATTGGGGTAAAGGATTTATCCATACTTTTAACTAATGATTCCGGATAGCATCAATTAATTCTCCTTTACTCATTTGATGTCTTCCAGTAATACCGATAGCGCGAGCTTTTGCTAATAAATCTGATTTTGAACTTTCTTCTAATTCATCGGCTTTAACATTACTTTTCCGAGAATCCAATGAGTCTTTATTATGTGGATGCCTATCAATAGGTGCTTGTGTTTGCTTTTTCATCTTTCCTCCTCTGTGTCTTTCTATACTAGTTGAACCAGTTATAAAATCATTTGTTTGGAGATAAATACCTGAATTTGAGAATTAATACCTAAATAAGCTTTTTAAGGATTAGATATCTAAAACTTCTTTTACTTCAATATAGGATAACCAAAAAACTATATTACTTTCAGCCCCTTGGTTTTTATTTATTCCATATTGTTCAAGACCATCATAACAGGCCATATTTTCATAATCAAATAAGGATAAATTCAAATCATTCTTACCCAAGAACCATAAAAAACTATCTCTTATTCTTTCCTTACTATTTATCGAAGTGTTGTGATATCTTAATTCTTGATATAAATAAATTGAACTACATACTTCAACAGGTTGTTGCCCATAAGCACTTATTTCTCCATGCTTTTTATACCAGTTTTGATTCCCAATTGGAGCAAAATGACCATTCCTAAATAAAATCTTGTCTAGAAAATAAGCACTTTCAAGTCCAATTTTCTGTAATCCTGTATTCTTTAAGTATCGAGAAGCTTTTAATAAACTCAACGGAATAATAGCATTGTCATAAGAAATGACCTCTTCATACCAATGCCAATTCTCGGTGCTACAAGCCTTATATTCCTGAATTAAAAAATCACAAAAAGTTTCTAACTGTTGAATAGCCGTTTTATTCTCGGGGTATTTTTCCAAAAAGAATAGCAGTCCTAAAATGTAAAAGGAAATGGCTCGCACTGATTTACAGTATTTTAAATGAGGTATCGTTCGGTCAAAAATTTCCTTACTAATATTGTGGAACTGTGCACTTTCCGGACGTGATAATAAATATCCCAAAATCCATAACGTTCGTCCCATACTATCATCTGATCCAATACTTTCAATGAAATTCAGATCATAAGACATAAAATTCCGAAATGTTCCATTCGAATTTTGCGAATAATAAATGTAAGCTAAATAGGTACTGATCAATTTTGTTGCCTTCGAGGGATCAACTTTGTCTTGTCCTTTCAGCAAGAGTAATAAAGCTCTGCAATTGTCATCTAAACAGTAACCATGATTGTAATCTGGTATATTGAACTTTGCATGCTGAAAGATTCCTGTAGGATTGGTAAGAATTTCAATATAGGATAAATCCAATAGCGGAACTTTAGCAAAAAATGCGGCTAAAGGTTCTTTTATATTATTATTCTTCAATAGAAACACCTCCAATGGACCTGAAATTAGGATGATAATAAATTTTTAGTTTTTCCGGGAGCTAAGAATTTCAAGGTTTTATCTTGATTATGAATAACCTGGATTTTCTTTTTTGAATTGATTAACGAAGATATTAAACGCAGATGCATTTTACCAACATTCATCCAAGACATAGTTTTCCCGAAATCTTCCGCTCTTAGTTGATAGTTTTTCATACTTTCTGGATCCGAGAGGAGCTGATTGATATTCGATGCTAATCCATTCACATCGTTAAAATCAAAGAGAATACCACGTTTATTGGCTAATAAATCCCTGGCATACCAATATGGTGTTGAAATTACTGCTGCTCCAGCCCCTAATGCAAATGATAATGTTCCACTACTCATTTGATTTTCATTTGGATAGGGGGTCACATAAATATCGCAGGCTTTTAAATATTGCTGTAACAATTCATCACTTACAAAATGATTGATAAAAAATACCTTTCCCGAAAGCTTTAATTTGCCAGCAAGGTCTATTAAACTATTTTTATAGGAATCACCTTCCTCTTTTAAAACATTAGGATGAGTTGCGCCCAGAATAATATAAACGAAATCATCGGGGATAACCTTAGAAGTCGCCTCAATAGCAATTTCATAACCTTTATTTCGTCCTAATAGACCAAATGAGAGCATCACTTTTTTATCTTCCAATCCTAATAGGGATTTGGCATCTTCCTTGGTTAGGGTGAAATTTGGTACTCCATGCGGAATTAACGAAATATGATTAGGAGTAATCTGATACACTGATTGCATCATTTGTACTCCTCGAGTAGTCATGACTGTAATTTTATCACTGAGTGAACAAAGCTTCTGTATCACCTTAAATTCCTGTGGATTGGGATGTTGCAGGATAGTATGCAGATTGGAAATGATTGGGAAATTAATGCTTAATATAAAATCCAGGATAAAATCCCCAGCCTCTCCACCAAAAATTCCAAACTCGTGCTGAACAATGCATATTGAATAGTTTTGCTGATTCGCCCATTTTCCAGCTTCTAAATAATCTAACTTATTGTCCCTTTGAATTACTTTTTTTACCTCAGAAGGGAAGCTATATTCTGTACCATCCGAAATAGCAATCACATCGACTTCATTGGAATAATCGCTAATCGAATTAAATAAATCATGTGTGAATGTCGCAATTCCGCATTTCCTAGGAATATAGGTGCCAATAATTAAAATTTTCATAGATATCCTTTTGCAATTTGTTTATAACTACGCTATAATAACTTATGAACATTCCATAAAACGAAATTGTTCTTGAATGCTGGAATTAAAAGTTAAAATGACAAAGATTAAACAAGTCAATCTTTAAAGCGTTATTAATAAGTTATTGTGACTTAAGATCATTTGTTATGGGAATTACTATAAATCGAAAAAATATTTTGTTTAAACCTAAATTGGACCGAGTACTTGCTCGCCGATTTAACCTGTCTCCTGAACGCTCTAAAAGAATAATTGAAAGGGTGTTGAAATTATCGGAAGAAAGTAAAAACGCTTTAATTACGCAAATCTTAAGAAATTATGCACGTCGGCATCGAAGTGTATTAAATGTTTTAGAGCGGAATTTTAAGCTGAAAGAACAAGAGTTCAAGGAATTAAAAATTGATATTAAAAAACTTTCTGATGTTGAAAAATTACTGATAGGATCATTTTTCACCATGGAATATTCAATTGAAGCAGCAGCTTATTTTAATCCTTCCATCGTTTTATCTCCAGATCAATCTCAAACTCATGAAGGGGAGAAAAGAGTAATATTAAGCTTTAGAGCAGTAGGCGAGGGGCATCTCTCTTCCATCGTGTTTCGATCAGGAATTATTGATAATCAGTTGAATATTACTTTAGACGAAGTTGGTATTTTACTGGATAAGCCTAAACATGTCAAAAATTATAGATACAAAAAAGATGATTTTTTAGAAAAACTAAAACAAATACATTCTGTAGATGATAATATCTTGTCCATTCTTGAAAAGAAGTTTACAGACACTTTTATATATGATGAATTATTGCGATTTGTCAAGGAAATACAAGAAGAGAATGAGTTGACTCATGATAATCAAATATTAATGCAGCAAATTCATTGGTTGGCATCTTCGCATTACGAAATTTCATATTCCTTGGATACCTCCATTTCTGAACGGGTAATATTTCCGATATCTGATACTGAAAAGAATGGGATTGAAGATGCACGTTTTGTGGCCTATAAAAGTGATAAAGGAGTTACTACTTATTATGCAACCTACACTGCATATGATGGACATTCTATTCTTCCAAAACTGCTTTCAACAAAAGACTTTATCAATTTTAAAATTCAACCTATTAATGGAAGGATTGCCAATAAAGGGGCTGCTCTTTTTCCACGAAAAGTAAATGGTAAATATGTCATGTTATGCCGTGTGGATGGAGAAAATAGTTATGTGTCATTTTCGGACTCAATCACGAATTGGCATGAAGAAATCCATCTGGTTGCAGAACCAGAATGTCCTTGGGAATTTATTCAGGTAGGCAACTGTGGTTCCCCCTTAGAGACCGAAAAAGGATGGCTGGTTATTAGCCATTCCGTTGGACCGATGCGAGAGTATGTAATAGGGGCAATGCTGCTTGACCTGAAAGATCCAACAAAGGTTATTGGAAAACTAAAGGAACCCTTGCTATTTGCAAATGAAGAAGAAAGAAATGGATATGTTCCGAATGTGTTGTACTCCTGCGGACAAATTATCCATAACAATCAATTGATTTTACCATATGCCTATTCCGATCATGAGTCTACCTATGCAACAGTATGTTTAAGCGAATTGTTGGATACATTGCTGCAAGAAGGAAAATCGTAAGTTACTTCTCCAATATCCCAGCAATCAAGGACTTCCATTGCGGATAGGATGCACCTAGTTTTGCACCTAATGCTACGAAAATATTTCGAAGCCGATCAATGATAGAGTTAAGGTCCAAGTTCATGACTTCATTCCGACCATAATAGGAAGCCTCTACAGTTTTTCCATCCCTCTTGATTTGAAGGGTGGAAGTAGCCATATTTTTAAAGAAATGTTTGGTCTCATGATCATCATTCCCCATAGGCATAGAACTTGGTCGTAAAGTCAATGTGAATAATTCCTCGGAATTATCGGAGGTATCGGCGATTTGTTCAATTTGAACATAGTCATAACCCGAACTACTCCACAAACCTGGCCCTGGAATATCAATCTTAACAAAGTCACCTTCTTGAGGTTTCTCCTCAGAATGTTTGCCAAAGGGATCAAGATGCTCAAAGGTAGAAATTGAAAACTTCCCGATTTCATCCCAATCATTTATTGCCAATACCCTGTTTTTTGCTTCTAAATAAAAATTCTTCGCCTGAATTTCATTTTCGAATTCAACCGAATCGGAAATAGTCATATCCTTTCCTTCATGTTGTGCAGGAATAAAATTCTTCATAATTCGTTCTTTGTGGTTGAACAATCAAAACAAAAAAAAGTTGAAAAGGGAACAGAAGAATTCGAAATTCCTCTAATTCCCTTCTCAATAAATTTACTTAATGACTATGCCCCACCGTTCCGACCATTTTTGCATTGATGAAAAAAGCATTCTTAACCACAATTTTTGAGTTTTGTGGAATTTCAACAACTGTTGTAATCCCTGTATAACCCATGTTTGAAACCCCTTTTAGTACTTCTATTTTCTCAAAATTGATAGTCTTCTCATGACCGTGATCATGGTCATGTGTTTCACCCTCTTTATGTACATGTGGCTCCTCAGCATGATTATGTTCTTCTTCAGCCCCATGGTCATGACCTTCATGTTCTTCCTCCACAGCTTTTGTGGTTTCCACAAAAATGTAGGTCTTTCCATCGGACTCCACAATGGCCTCATCGGGAACTGCCGGACTGCTGACATTATCAATGCTAATTGAGCCTGTCGTATTCATTCCATCAATTAATCCAGTTTTATCTCCTGTTACCAAACAATGGATAGCGATGGTTTTGCTCTCATTTTCAAAGGAAGCACCAATTCTGGATACTTTTGCTGAATACACTTGGGAAGGATTGTTGGTCGTCGTGAAATTTATTTCCTGACCTATTTTTAATTTTGTCAAGTCTTTCTCAAATACCTGAAGATCCAGGTGTATCATACTATTATCCACGATCTCAACAATGGGAGAGGAGACATCTACATAACTTCCTAGTTTTGCAAATACATTTGATACCACCCCATTGATAGGGCTTGAAATGGACAATGCCGACCTTAATGAACTCGTAGAAACGGAACCTGGATTAATCCCCAGCATTTGAAGCTGTTTTGCCGAAGAGGCCTTCTTCGTCCTCAAAATATTAAGATTACTGGCTGCATTTTGCAAATTCCTTTTGACACCTGCATTTCCAGCGTTCAACTCTTGCTGTCGTTGTAATTCCTGTTCCGCAGCTTGTATTTCATTGCTAGCATTCAAATAATCCTCCTGCAATTGGATAAATTGAGGATTAATAATCGTCGCTACGGTCTGTCCTCTCCGAACATAATCACCCAATTGTACATTTAAGGTCTGTACGACCCCGCCATATAATGGAGTGACACTGGATTTATTATTATTTGGAACATTTAAAACCCCATTGGCAGAAATTTTAGCAGTTAAATTTTTCTGTTCGATTTGGCCAAATTGAATCCCAACCTCCTTGATTTGTTCCTCGGTTAGCGAGGTAATGGTTGTTTTCTCCGTAGAACCATGTTCATGCCCATGCTCTCCTTCTTGCTCTGCTGCTTCTTCTGTTTTTCCTGTTTTTGATGTACAAGAAGATACAAAACCAATGAGGAGCAGGCAAAAAATGAAGTGTTTTATTTTATTATGGATGCGCATATTTTTATAGATTGATAATTGAATAAATTGATATAACTGACTCATTGATACTTTGAATACTACGCAAGTAATTCAAATAGATGTCAGTGGTGGTCTGTAAGGCAAACAGGTATTCCACATAGGAGATGTCTCCTGCAGAATATCCTAGTTTTGCCGCATTGATGATCTCATTGGCGTTCGGAAGTGCATTATTTTTGAAGTAATTAAATTGAGCAAGATTCTGTTCATATTGATTCATCAAATTTATATATGCATTTTGTAGTTTTTGCTTTTCCCATTCTGCGGACATCTCTGCTGCTTGTTTTTCAAAATCCAAAGACCTGATTTTTGCTTTCGTGCTTCCATAAGTCAACGGAATGGCAATCCCAATATCGAAGGAATTGAACCTTTGTCCACGTCCATAGAACTTCTCTATGCCATTACGTTCATGCATCCCAATTAAGGATGCATTGGTATAACCAATGTTAAAATCAGGTAAGCCCGATGCCCTTTCAACAGCTTTACTAGACTCAGCAATCTTTGCCTGCTGATATAGCGCTTGAATCTGGGGATGTTCTGTAATTTTCGAGGTATCCATAATTTCCGAAAGTTTGATAGGCTCGAAAATATCCTCGGTTTCAATCTCAAAATCCTCCGAGACTTGCATTACGTTTTTGAGGCTGTTATAGGCATTCCGTTTTAACATTTCATTTTGAGTGAACAGTAGATTGATTTCTCCCTGTTTTGCCTGGGCAGTGTTGATATCCACTTTCTTAGTGTCCCCAGCATTATATCGCACCTCCGCAATTCGATTAAAATCCTTATAAATACTATCCAATGATTTCAATTCCCTTTCATTGTTTTCTAAATAAGCAATTTGATAAAAGTAAGTCCGAACTTCCTGTCTTAATTGAATCAAGTTGGCAGATTTTTCAACCTGTTTTGCTTTTATCTGTTCATTAATCAAGGCTTTTTTAGATTTGAATAAGGATGGGAAAGGAATCGTTTGGGCAATGGATATCGCATCATTTTGCTCAAAACCATCATTCTGGCCATATTGAAAATTTAAATCCGTCTTTGGTAATTCTCCACTAGTCTTCAATAGACTTTCACTGGCTTTAATTTCTAAGTCATTTACTAGGATGCCCTTATTGTTCTCTACGGCAATTCGAATTGCTTCGTCAATACCGATTTTTTGCTGAGCATTTACCGTTGAAAAACTTATCAAAGTCAATACAATTATGGAAACTGCTGTTTTCATACTTCCACCTTTCATTTTTCCTTTAGAACCAAAAATTATATATAATAAGGGTAATACAAATAGGGTCAACAAAGTCGCTGTTATCAATCCACCGATTACCACGGTAGCTAATGGTTTTTGTACTTCTGCTCCTGCACTTGTACTGATTGCCATAGGTAAAAAACCTAAGGAAGCAACGGTCGCCGTCATTAATACTGGCCTTAATCGAATCTCAGTCCCTATTTTTACACGTTCAATAATGTCTGTAATCCCTTCCTTTTCCAATTGATTGAATTTACCAATCAACACAATCCCGTTCAATACTGCTACACCAAATAAAGCTATAAAGCCAACGCCGGCACTGATACTAAAAGGCATATCCCTTATCAGTAATGCGAAAACACCCCCAATGGCACTCATAGGGATAGCAGTGAAAATCAAAATCGCCTGTTTAAAGGAATGGAAAGTGAAATACAAAAGCATAAAAATCAACAACAGGGAAATAGGCACAGCAATCATTAATCTCGCACTTGCCATTTGAAGATTCTCAAATTGACCGCCATAGGTGAAATAATAGCCCGAAGGTAACTTGACTTGAGAACTTAACTTTTGCTGAATTTCTTCAACAACAGATTGAACATCTCTGCCTGCAACATTAAAACCTATTACAATCCTTCTTTTCCCTTCTTCACGACTTATCTGTGCGGGTCCAACCGTAAAATCAATATTTGCAACCTGAGATAATGGAATCTGTTGATTGTTTTTTGTGGGAATTAATAATTGACTGACATCATCAATATTGTTTCTATGTTCGTCATGTAGACGAACTACCAAATCAAATCTTCTTTCATTTTCATAGACCATTCCGCTGCTTTTTCCAGCAAAAGCTGTACTGACAATATCATTGACATCCTCTATGCTGAGTCCATAATTCGCCATTCTAACCCGGTCATACTTAATATTGATTTGCGGAAGGCCAGTAACTTGTTCCACCTGCGGAGCCGTAGTGCCTTGAACGGTCTGAATAATTGAATTTACTTTATTGGCATAATTCATTAAGCTATCCAGATTTTCTCCGAATATTTTCACAGCAACATCTTGGCGAATCCCAGTCATTAATTCATTGAACCGCATTTGAATCGGTTGATTTTTTTCAAAGAAAACCCCTGGAATAACCTCCAATTTTTCCATGATGGCATCCCCAAGTTCTTCATAAGACCTACCTGAAGTCCATTCGCTCTGAGGTTTTAGAATAACCATCATATCTGTGGCCTCAGGAGGCATAGGGTCTGTAGGTACCTCCGCAGACCCCGTTTTCCCAACCACCATTTTTACCTCATCAAATTTTTTTATTATTCTGGAGGCTTGCATCGAGGTTTCAATACTCTGACTTAAGGAGGTGCCGGGGGGAAGGATGCAGTGAAATGCATAATCACCCTCTTGGAGTTGCGGTATAAATTCACCACCCATGCGACTGAAAAGGAAAATGCTAAATAAGAAGATAGCAACCGCAATGGATACAATTACATATTTTACGCGGATAGCTTTTTCAAATAATGGGGCATACCATTGGTGCAGCTTTTCAATAAACTTATCACTGAAGGTTTTTTTGTCATGACCTTTTCTCGGCAAGAATAGAGCACACATCATCGGGATATAGGTAAGGGAAAGAATAAGGGCTCCAAATATGGCAAAACCTACGGTCTTTGCCATAGGAGCAAACATTTTCCCTTCTACGCCAACCAAGGTTAATATTGGAATATAAACTATCAGGATGATTATCTCCCCAAAAGCTGCTTGGGTTCTGATTTTCGAGGCAGAGTTAAAAACCTCAATATCCATTTCTTGCTGGGTAAGACGATGTGTTGATTTCCGAAGTCCTAAATGATGCAGGGTCGCTTCAACAACAATGACCGCCCCATCCACAATAAGCCCAAAATCGATGGCTCCCAAGCTCATCAAATTGGCACTGACCCCAAAAACATTCATCATCCCTAATGCAAAAAGTAAGGATAAAGGAATGGCCGATGCAACAATCAAACCTGCTCTCAGATTTCCCAGGAAAAGAACCAGAACAAAAATCACGATTAATGCTCCTTCAACCAGATTCTTTTCTACCGTGCTAATCGCACGGTCAATCAAGTCGGTCCGATCTAAATAGGGCTCAATGATAATATCATCCGGTAATGATTTTTGAATGGTAGGGAGTTTTTCTTTGATTCGATTGACTACCTCATTACTGTTTTCCCCCTTCAGCATCATGACAACACCACCAACAGCATCGACCTCGCCATTATAAGTTAATGCCCCATAACGAACCGCAGATCCCAATCGCACATCGGCTACATCTTTGATGAATATTGGTACTATACCATTGGTTTTCACAGGAATATTACCTATATCTTCTAATGAAGTTACAAGTCCTATTCCTCTGATAAAGTATGCGTTAGGTTTTTTATCTATATAGGCGCCACCTGTATTTTGATTGTTTTCTTCAAGGGCAGTGAATATTTCTGGAATACTTACGCCCATAGCTCTCAATTGATCTGGATGAACTGCCACTTCATACTGTTTCAATTGTCCTCCAAAGCTGTTGACCTCTGCAACTCCAGGGGTACCATAAAGTTGCCGCGCTACAATCCAATCCTGGATTTCACGGAGGTCCATTGAAGTATATTTATTCTCGCTTCCCTTCTGAGGGTGAATAATATATTGGTAGACTTCTCCCAATCCTGTACTTACAGGAGACATTTCTGGCTTCCCGATATTTTTTGGAATATCTTCCGAGACTTCATTTAACTTCTCATTGATTAGTTGTCTCGCAAAATAGATATCGACCTCCTCCTTGAAAACCACCGTAATTACGGAAAGTCCAAATCGAGAAATTGACCTTATTTCTTCAATATCAGGAATATTTGCAATGCTTTGTTCTATGGGAAAGGTGACTAATCTCTCAACCTCCTGACCGGCAAGGGTAGGAGTACTTGTAAATATTTGAACTTGGTTATTTGTAATATCAGGGACTGCATCAATCGGCAGTTTGCTTGCAGACCAGAGCCCCCAAACAATTAATGCCAATGTCATTATCCCTATAATTATCTTGTTCTTAATACTAAATTTAATGATCTTATCGAGCACGTGAATAGCTTTAAATTCAACAAATTATTGATTGTTCTGCAGGTATGAATTAGTTCTACCTACATTAAGTATTATCCTAAGATGAATGTTTAAGATAAATGAAAATAATTCTGAAAATTAAGCTTGTGGCGGCTGCCAGATGTTTTCTTGGTATTTGGTTACCAATGGATATTCCTTTTCTTGAGGTTCCGTATGATTGAATGTTTCCGCCGGTTTTTCCAATTGGAAGATATGGAAACTAGCAGCAGTCAATGAAATTCCACAACAAGAACAGGTACAAAACGGAGTACAGCTATCTGAAGAACCATCTGTATCTTCTTTCTCATGGTTTTGATGACTGATCTTACTATGGTCATGTGTATGTATTTCCCCAATATGATCACTGCATGGAATTAGGGTTAAGACCAAGACATAAATCATTAATATGGAAGATAAATACTTCATTAATACAAATATAAAAATTAATCTCAATTCAGAAATCTGGCAAAAATTAACTTCAGTTTTGAAATACAAAAGCACCTTATCCAATAATCTTAATTCTTGGGACTATTTTTTTGGTCTCAAAATTTATACATATTCTAGACTAAATTTTTAGTAATTTAAATCATTATAAATCTGATTCAAAGTAAATTATTGTATAACAACCTGAATCCATTGTTGATTTTCATGGGTTAGGGTAATAAAGTGTTAATATTGGTCAATCTAGTTTTAGCTTGTCTATTAATTCTAATTTATTTTTACAGTGAAGGACAAGATGCATGATTGTCTGAATGATAAACCTAATAATCAAGAAGTAATATAAACCCGAAATGAAAAGGAAATTATTAGTTATTTCTGCTTTGGCTGTGCTGATTGTAACGGTTGGTTTTTTTACTGTACATAATCGTGAGGAAGTGGATTTTAGTAATGATGTCAAACCAATCTTAAACAAACATTGTATTTCATGTCATGGGGGGGTGAAGAAGAATGGGGACTTGAGTTTTTTGTTTGAAGAAGAAGCATTTGCGAATGCCAAATCTGGTGAACCTGCTATTATCCGTGGCGATGCTGAACATAGTAATTTAATTAAGCGTTTGTTGGAGGATGATCCTGAATTAAGGATGCCTTATAATGCCGCAAAATTGGATGATGAAGAAATTGATATTCTGCGAAAATGGATCGACCAAGGGGCTAAATGGGGTAAACACTGGGCTTATGAATTACCTGAGACGGTGGAAGTACCTAAGTCATTCTCTTTTGCTTCCTTGTTTGGCTTTAAACCAGATGGAATCTCAAATAATATCGATTACTTTATTCAAGATAAATTAGATGAAAAAGGCCTTTCATTTGCCGAAGAGGCTGATAAAGAAACCTTGCTGAGAAGGCTGTACCTAGACCTGACTGGAGTTCCTCCAAGTCTTGCTGAAGTAAATTCATTTATTAATGATAAAAGTGAGGATGCCTATGAAAAACGTATCGATAGCTTGTTGGCTTCTGAACAATATGGTGAAAAATGGGCTTCATGGTGGCTGGATATGGCGAGATATGCCGATACCAAAGGTTACGAAAAGGATGTGTCTAGGCAAATCTGGGAATATAGAGATTGGGTAATCAAGGCTTTTAACAAGGATATGCCCTATGATCAGTTCACCATTGAGCAATTGGCCGGTGATTTATTGCCTGAACCTAGCAAAGATCAATTAATTGCTACAGCCTTTCATAGAAATACCATGAATAATGATGAAGGTGGTACCGATAGTGAGGAATTCCGTGTTGCCGCTGTCTTGGACCGTGTCAACACAACTTACCAAGTATGGCTAAGTACCACATTTGAATGCGTTCAATGCCATAGTCATACCTATGACCCATTTAAGTTTGAGGAATATTATAAATCTGTCGCCTTTTTTAATAATACGCGCGACGAAGATACAGAAGGTGATCACCCAAGGTTAAGATTCTATGGTGAAGCCGACCAATTACGTGTGGACAGTATTAAAACCTGGCTTAGTAAATACGGAAATGAAAAACTATTGTATTCCACCGATTTATTCTTGAAAAGCTTGGAACCCAAAATCCATGCTCATTATTCAGATCGATTGGTCAATGCAGCTTTGTATGATACCAAATGGTTAGGGGTTAGAAATGGTGGTAATGCAAGATTACGAGATATTCAGCTGGATGGGAAAAAGTTGATTTACTTGAATTACTGGACCGGTAATACGGGTGGTAAACTGGAAATCCATAAAGATACTATTGGTGGTGGAATCATCGCTGAAATCGATCTTCCTAATACTAATGGTAGACAGGTTATTCAAGCTCCAATTGCTGAAGTTGCAGGAAGACATGATTTATACTTGGTTTTTAAGAATCCTAACTTAGGTAAAGATCAGCCTGTTTGTATGATTGAATGGTTTGCATTCCGGGAACCATTTCCAAATACGGATGCGCCTAATTCAGAGCACATTCAAAAAAGTATCCTTCAATTGGTAAATACGAATCCTTCATCAGTACCGATCATGATTGAGAATCCCAAAGAGATGAGGCGTACAACGCATGTTTTCGAAAGAGGAAACCGATTGGCTCTAGGGGATGTCGTGGAACCAAAAGTTCCGGAAACCTTGAATCCGTTTCCAAAGAATGCTCCTAATAATCGTCTAGGTTTTGCGCAATGGTTGGTAGCTAAGGACAATCCGCTTACGGCTAGAACAGTAGTGAATAGGGTATGGGCTCAAATTTTTGGAAGAGGACTCGTTGAACCATTAGGCGATATGGGAACCCAAAGTATTCCGCCAATCCATCGTGAATTATTGGATTATTTGGCTTTGGACCTGATGCATGAAAAGAATTGGAGTATCAAATCCTTGATTAAGGATATGGTACTTTCATCCACGTATAAACAATCTTCTAGTCTGAAATCCAAAGACGCTCAGAAAGATCCTGAAAATTACTATTTAGCCAGGGGGCCGAGATTTAGATTATCAGCCGAACAAATTCGTGACCAGGCATTGACGGTGAGTGGTTTATTGAGCAATAAAATGTTCGGACCGAGTGTGATGCCTTATCAACCTGATGGGGTATGGATGACGGTTTACAGCGGGGAAGCATGGAAAAAGAGCGAAGGCGAGGACCAATTCAGAAGAGGAATCTATACCTTCTTGAAACGTACTAGTCCTTATCCTTCCTTTATTTCTTTTGATGCTTCCAGTAGGGAGGTTTGTTTGGTGGATAGAATCCGAACCAATACTCCTTTACAAGCCTTGACGACCTTGAATGATCCAGTTTATATTGAAGCAGCAAAAAGTCTTGCATCAATAATGAAAAAGGAAGGCAAGGGTGATCTGAAAAATAGTATTGCCGCTGGTTACCAGCATACCATGTTTAGAAAACTTTCTGAGGATAAATTAATTGCTCTTGAAAAGCTCTATGCGCAGGCCTTGGAGAATTTTGAAAAGAGACCGGGTGAAGCAGAAAAATTTATGGGGGAGAACCATAAGGCTGCAAATCGTAATGAATTATTAACAGATGCTGCTTTTACATTGGTAGCAAATGCATTATTGAATTTAGATGAATTTTTAACCAAATCATAAGAGGATGAAAGATTTTGATAGGTTGGTAAAAGAAGCATACCATAAACAATTACAGGCAGAAACTAGGAGACATTTTCTAAAGAAATGTGTCGCTGGAATTGGTAGTATTGCTTTAGGTAGCATGATGGCAAATTGTATAGGTCCTCTTTCCTCTGGCAAGGCTGATGAGGTTGATTTGAATTCATTGAACCCATTGAGTCCGCGAGCGCCACATTTTGCTGGAAAAGCCAAGAATGTTATTTATTTACACATGGCTGGAGCACCATCGCAGCTAGAATTATTCGATTATAAACCAGCCTTACAGAAATTGCATGATCAGCCATGTCCGGAGTCTTTATTAGCAGGAAAAACCTTCGCCTTTATTCGGGGAGTTCCTAAAATGTTAGGTCCTCAGGCTACTTTTAAGCAATATGGCCAAAGTGGTGCCTGGGTTTCTGACCATTTACCTCATTTTAGCAAGGTGGTTGATGAAGTTAGTTTCTTGAAGGCAGTACATACCGATCAGTTTAACCATGGACCTGCACAATTATTTATGCATACGGGGAGTGCCCGATTGGGAAGACCAAGCATCGGTTCTTGGGTAACTTACGGATTGGGTTCTGAAAATAGCAATCTCCCGGGCTTTGTGGTGCTGACTTCAGGCGGTAAAACGCCGGATGCCGGAAAAAGTGTTTGGGGAAGTGGGTTCTTGCCTTCTGTTTATCAGGGAGTTCAATGTCGATCTAAGGGTGATCCTGTTTTATATATTGCAGATCCCGAAGGAATGGACCGCGATTTAAAACGCAATGCTATCGACGCTATCAATACCGTTAATAAAGAAGAGTTTGAGACCTTTAAAGATCCTGAAACCTTATCCAGAATTGCCCAATATGAAATGGCTTATAAAATGCAGGTTGCGGTTCCTGAAGTGATGGATATCAATAATGAACCTGAATATATCCATGAATTATATGGGACAGAACCAGGAAAGGAATCCTTTGCCAACAATTGCCTTTTAGCCAGAAAACTGGTGGAAAAAGGAGTTCGTTTTGTGCAATTATTTGATTGGGGCTGGGATAGTCATGGTACAAATCCTGCAGATTCAATTGACTTAGGTTTTCGAAATAAATGTCGTGAAATTGATCGTCCAATGACCGCTTTGATCATGGACTTGAAACAACGCGGACTCTTGGAAGAAACCCTAGTCGTATGGGGTGGGGAATTTGGAAGAACGCCAATGCAGGAAAATCGGGATAATAATGATATGCCATTTTTAGGCAGAGACCACCATACCGATGCATACACCATTTGGATGGCTGGTGGAGGAATCCGAAATGGAATCAGCTATGGTGAAACGGATGAAATTGGTTTTACTGGTGTTAGTGGTCGATCTTCAGTACATGATGTACATGCCACCATGCTCCATTTATTGGGGTTTGATCATGAAAAGTTTACCTATGAATTTCAAGGAAGACCTTTCCGGTTGACCGATGTAGAAGGTGTTGTAATCAAGGATATTATTTAATCATAAAATGAGATTAATTTACTGCTTATTTATCGTATTGGCATGCCATTGGAATGTCCTGTTGGGACAATCCAATTCCAAGTTGGACATAAAATATTATTGTACTAATTGGGGAATGACTGATTCTTGGGAGGTCTTTTCCAAAAAAGTAAAGGCTGCTGGATATGATGGTGTTGAAACCTGGTTGTCAGGCTCCGAAGCTGAAAGAAAGGAAATGTTAACCGCTTTGAAAAATAATAATCTTAGCCTTGGGATTTTAGCAGGTGGTGGAGGTAAGGATTTTGAGTCTTACTATGAATCTTTTCGTAATAGCCTCAATGAAGCCATTCAAATAAAACCTGATTATATTAATTGCCACACGGGAAAAGACTATTACAGTTTTGAACAGAATAAAAAATTAATTCAATTAGGTTTTGAGATTAGTAAGCTGTCCGGTATTCCGGTTTACCATGAAACTCATCGCGGAAGATTTAGTTTCGCAGCGAATATTACTAAAGAATATCTAAGTAAAATCCCTGAATTAACGCTAGCTCTGGATATCTCGCATTGGTGTGTAGTTCATGAATCCTTACTATCAGATCAGAAGGAAGCCGTTGATTTGGCCTTATCGCGAACAGGACATGTCCATACACGAGTGGGACATCCTGAAGGCCCTCAAGTAAATGATCCTGCAGCTCCCGAATGGAAAGCTGCTCTTGACCAGCACCTCGCTTGGTGGGATAAAATTGTTGAACTGCATAAAAAACAAGGAAAAAAGACATTAACTATGTGCATGGAATTTGGACCAGCTGGATACCTGCCAACCTTACCATATACTCAACAGCCTGTGGCTGATCAATGGACAATTAATAAATATATGTTAGACCTCCTGAAAAATAGATACCAATCGTTATGATTTTTTTTGAAGAGTTAGGTTCATTTATCGGGAGATTTCATCCTATATTAGTTCACTTGCCGATTGGAATGCTGGTACTGGCATTTATAATGGCCCTTATTGGAAAATTTCAAAAGAGTGAGGAATTCAACCCAGCAATTCGTTTTTCATTATTGGTGGGTGCGGTTGCAGCAATAGTTGCTGCAGTGACAGGATTTCTCCTATCGAATGATGGCGGTTATGATGAAGATGTATTGGAATTTCATGAGAAACTGGGAATTGCCGTAGCAATCGTTAGTAGTTTTACTTATGTACTCTATAAAAATGAAGTTTCCAAAACAGATAAACTTGCAAAACTACGGTCTCAACGATTCTTGTTTCTTGGAATTATCGTTCTCCTATTAGGTTTTACGGGTCATTTCGGCGGAACATTAACCCATGGAAAAGGTTATATCAAAGATGCTTTGCCAACCGCAATCAAGGACTTTATGGGTGTTGAACCTGAAGAGAATGAAATTTTGCCTTTGGAAAATGTACAAAATGCTCATGTGTACAATGAAGTGATCCAACCTATTTTTCAAGCCAGGTGTCAGAGCTGTCATGGGGAGAAAAAGCAGGAGGGAGGCTTTGCCTTGAACAATAAGGAGAATCTCATCAAGGGTGGAGACTCGGGAGAATTGTTAATTAAAGGGAACAAAGATAAAAGTGAATTATATGCTAGATTAATCCTGCCGGAAGGCCATGAAGATAGAATGCCGCCTAAGGGAAGGAAGCCAATTACCCAGGACCAAATCAAATTGATTGCTTGGTGGATCGACTCAGGACTTTCTTTCGAGCATAAAGTAAGTGAGATTCAGCAAAACCCGGAGATTGCCGCCATCCTAAAAAAACTTGAAAGTCCTGCAGAAAGTGAGGAAAGTGAAGTATTATACGCCAGTTTACCAGAAGCTCCGTCCTTACCAGAAAACAAAATCAATGATTGGCAGGCAAAAGGGATAAAAATCTTACCAGTCTCAGCGGGAAATAATTATGTTGTTGTCAATGCCATCAATTATCCTGAATTAACAGATAAAGAATTGGAGGAATTGATGCAAATCAAAGAAAATATTGTTCAACTAAAATTAGGACATACTAAGATCACGGATCAGAGTTTAAAGCAAATAGCGGAAATGCCTAACTTGATGCGCTTACATCTGGAATATACTGGAATTAGTGACCAAGGTCTTGCTTTGCTAAAAACTGCACCTCAATTAAACTATATCAATCTAGTGGGCACAAAAGTTTCAGAACAAGGAATTACACAGTTGAATTCAATCAAATCACTGAGTAATATTTATGCTTTTCAAACTGATGTTAAGTTTAATCCAGAGGCGAAAAAAACTAATGGAAAATCAAAAATCGATACCGGAAACTATAATTTACCATTCTTAGAATCTGATACCATTAAGTATTAATTGTTTTTTATAAAATTCACCATTAGCAAAAGGCATTTTTCGGAACTGACGTTTTTTGTTGCATACGCTGATCTACTGTTAAAGATTAAGGAGTCTCCTTCTTCCAGTTGAATCGTACGATCCGCAAATATGTACTCAATCTGCCCTTGGATGGCATATTGAAAAACGAAAGCATCGGATTTAATAGCTGTATTCTCTACCATAGGAGCTATTTGTAATAATACTATATCAACATTGTGGCTTTCAATATTGCTATTTAATATTCGTTGGTAGTCGAAACCAATACTATGTTGTTCGTTTTCAAAATGGCTATACTCATCTTTCTTAATGACAAGTACTATTCCTTGCTCTCTTGCACCTTTAAAATCTTCAAAAAATTCATCAAGATCAATTTGAAGCGAATTAATGATGTTGATTAAAACCAATAGCGAAGGAACGGTTCTGTTATTTTCTATTTGAGAGATTAATCCTTTACTCACCCCAGCTTGATTAGCCAACGCTTGGATAGTAATACCTTTCTGCTTCCTGATTTCTTTTATTTTACTACTTATTTTGAAAATAGTGCGATCCTGCATAGCCTTAATTTATTAATAAGAACGCAACAAAGTTAATCTTATTAAAGAAAATTAGATCGTAATTGCTATGTTTTTAGTGAAATAAATTAAATGATAATATATTGTTAACAATTGCTAGCTGCAATGAATTAATAATATTAAGTAATAATTGTTTTGATATAAATCGTATTATCCTAGCTGTTAATCGTTTTTGTATGTATTTAGGACATCAAATAAGGTTTTGGAGTTTATTGGTTTAGTCAGGTATTCAATATATTGATACTCGTCTTTTCTATTTTGTCGATCTGTAATGCAAATCGATGAACTTATGATATAAATTCGAACAGTTTTCTCCGGAAATAGCTTTTCTTCACGGATGGTTTTCATTAATTCCCAACCATTCATCAATGGCATGTTAATATCAATAAACAGGAATTGCGGATAACTACTTGCATTATTCGCATTATTTCTAAAATATTCAGCCGCAATTATTCCATCAGAGAAAATCTTTAACTCAATTTTTTTATGAGGGTAATTCTCCATGTATTTTTTGAAGAGGTAGCAAAAAATGGAATCATCATCTACTAATGCAACCTTTATGGTATCATTCATAATTATTCGGCTTTGATCGTATTTGGTAAATTGATAATGATTTCATTACCGTATTCAACATCTCTGGAAATTAGGATGTTACCACCAAAATTCTGGATTTGTTGTTTTGCCATATGTAAATCTAACAATGTATTTTCATCTACCTCCAAATCATTCGATTCTAACTCTCTTTCAATCCCAAAACAACGTATTGATTCACAGTTGTTTTTAACAATTAATTGAATATTATTATTTACAATTTTAGTAGCTATTTTTATGGCAATTTCTTTATTGGACTGGCCCCCCTTTAAACTTTCTGAGATAAGATAAAGAATGATGTTGTAGAAATAGATTGCTGGAAAAGCAATTTCCTTGACTTCAAAATCACATGCTATCACCAATTTTTTACTCTCAATCTTAGATTGAAAATGGAGTAGGAGGTGCTGGCAGATTTCCTCCATATTAGAAATCTGAAAAAGTGAATCATTGGAATTCTGAATTTCTAAGCTCTCAATAAGTCGATCAAATAAATTCAGGAATTTAGTATTGCTTTGTTTTAGGTATTTAATTAATATCTCTTTCTCTCTAGGATCAGTTTCTTCAATCAATTGGCCAATAATCATTTCAATATTACTGATTGGTGTCCGCAAATTATGGGTAAGAATCTGATTATAGGCTTCTAATTGGTTTACTTTTACTTTTAATTCATAATTCCTTTTTTCCAACAAAATATTTTGCTGATTAAGCTTAATCTCATTGTTTTTGAATAAGGAAAGATCCTGAATTTGACAGAGAAAGTAAATAAGTTTTCCTGAAACATCCCGAATGGAAGAAATATTGATTAGGCAACAAATCGGACGATCATCCTTTCCAATGCAGCTTGCCTCAATAATAGTTTTTTCTTTAATCCCGTCTTTTACTTCTTCCATCGCCGTTTTTACATATTCTAAATGATCGGGGTCGATGAAGGAGGTTAGCTTTTTCTCTAACATTTCTTCGGCTTCCGGATAGCCCAACATATCCTGTAATTCTTGATTATATTCAATCACTTTCAATTTACTGCTCAAGAGGAGCATCCCAATGGAAGAGTTCTTGAACGCTCTGTTGAACTTTTCTTCCTTGATTTGAATATTTGAAAAAAGCCTTTGGTCGCGGGTAATATTGGTGATAATAATTAAAAGTCGGTCGGATACATCATCGATTATTCTTGTTTTTAATTTATACCATTGTTCAGATTCAATCTTAAATGGTGACCTGTATTTTAGGGAATAACCTTTGCGTTTGCTAAAGGACTTGTTTAGGATATAAAAAATGCTTCTATAAAATTCTTCAGGAAACAATTCTTCAATGGTCTTATTGATGAAGTTCTCCTTTTCAAAAAATAATTCCTCCGGTGTAGAGGTCCAACAATTCAAAATCCTACCATCTTGATCGATTTCAAAGATGATATCATCGATGGACGAAATGAGTTGGTCATAATCTTTCAGTCTTCTTTTCAGCGCGTTTATTTCGTCTTCTGCGTTTTGAATTTTCATTTCAATTAAGCAATTGTCCAGTTTTATTCTGGTAGATGTGATAATTAGTGTGAGATATTTTAGTGTTCCTTGTGAGGTTTTTAGAAAACCTATACCAGAATTATAGTAAAGATAAAGAAATTTTTGTTCCTGACTCCATGAAAAATCCCTAATATCGATACATTATCGTTTAAATTTTATTAAATAAGATTAAAAAAAGTGCTAACTTGTGCCTGTTAACCTGAGTATATAATCATGATGACACTTACTATTAATAAACACAATTATTAAATCTAAATCGTGGTAATGCGTTCTTTTGTAAGGGTTTTGTTGAAAATTAACTGCAAAATTTTTATACGTACTACCAGTGTAAGATTGAATTTATGCATTTGTGAATGAATAAATGCGAGGAAAATGAGGGGTTATTTTATTTTATGAGTTTAAGAAATTTTAATTCATTTAATAATATTAACCGATGTCATTGTAAATGATATTTTCATCTCTTAATTGGAGGCGACATTGGAATCGACAGAAAAAGCATCCTATTCATTGAAAAATGTATGAAGAACCAAACCAGATTTGTCATAGAACATTTATTGTTCGAACGAGAACTATAGAATTAAGGTAATTTTTCAATTAACAGTGTTGGTTTTTATAAGCTGATTGTGTCAATAAATTAACTGATATGACGACAAGGATGTTAGTGTGATGCTGGCAATATTAGCTTTAAAATAAATTTTATATTATTTATTAAAAATAGCCGAAGGAAAAGTGACATTAATTTTAAAAAATGGTAGACCTGTTGTAAGGTTAAGGGCATTTAGAGCAATAGATGACCCTGAAACTTGTTTACGATTTATCAAAGGTCATGAACACGTTTTGACCTCAATTGGCGTCAAGAAAGTTACCTCTTCAAAGGATGAATGGATGTTCAATCCTGCATCTTTTGTGTTGATTGTTGAATCGTTGGATGGAGAAAATGTTTATGGTGGGGCTCGAATTCACGTAGCCGGAGGAACCCAAGCACTCCCTATTGAGGAAGCCACCGGAAAAATGGACCCCAAAATTTTTGATTTAGTATGGTCTTATGCCCAAGAAGGAACGGGCGAAGGCTGTGGACTTTGGAATTCCCGAGAAATTGCGGGCTATGGGATTGGAAGTATATTTCTAACTCGAGCAGCAATCGCCATTGCACCAAGAATTGGTTTAAAAACACTCTTTGCACTCTGTGCTCCATATACCATTAATTTAACGAAAGCTGTCGGGTATCGACAAGAATTTGGGGTTGGCAATAATGGAACATTCTATTATCCTAAATTAGACCTTTTGGCGACTACGATGGTTTTGGATGATGTTGTGAATGTACCCACCGCGTCGGAGGAAGACCGAAATGCCATTCTTTCCTTAAGGGAATTAGCCGTAGGACCTCGAATCGAAGTCCTCCGAAACAAAGAAATCGAAATCCATTACGACCTTAGTCTGAATGATTTAAAGGATTGGAACTTACAGGAAATTATCCATATGGCTGATGGCCCTAGGTCCTTAGACCAAGGTTTAAATCCTGACGAAGTAAATATTTTATAATTAATTATGAAAGCTCTAATAGCCGACTCCAAAAATATTTTCAAACCCATATTTTTTGATAAATCGAAACCTGGGGACGCCAAAGAAATTCAAGATCTTATTGATGCCAATGAGATCGTTTTTATTCAGGATGAATTTGAACGTCAGGTTCGCGACCTCTTCGTTTGTCGAAATCCTACTTCTGAAAAAAATGAAGAACAATTTCAGGCATTTCTTCGTTTATTCAGTAAAAATCAACCTTTGGAAGAATTGGGAGCATGGGTGTTTTACCCGTGGAGGAAAACTTTAGTACACATTTTGAATCGTCAAGATTTTATCGAGGTAAGAACAAACCGCAATAAGTTAAAAATTTCTCAAGAGGAGCAAGATCTCCTTGCCACTAAAACCATTGGTATTTTAGGTCTGTCGGTTGGACAATCTGTGGCCTTGACGATAGCTATGGAGCGTGGTTGTGGTAAACTAAAACTGGCAGATTTTGATAGTCTGGACCTGAGTAATCTGAATAGATTGCGGGCCGGTGTTTTCCATCTTGGAACCCCGAAAGTTATTCTGGCGGCAAGGGAAATCTTTGAAATTGATCCTTACCTGGAAATTGAAATCTTTCCTGAAGGAGTACATGCTGATAATTTCGAAGACTTTTTACTTGGCGATCAAAAGTTAGACCTATTGATTGAAGTCTGTGATAGTTTTGAAGTCAAGGTCGATAGTAGACTTCGTGCTCGTTCTTTAGGAATTCCGGTAATTATGGAAACCAATGATAGAGCTATGTTAGATATTGAGCGATTTGATTTAAATCCCAATTTACAAATCTTTCACGGACTGGTAGGGGACCTTTCTCTGGAAGAAGTTAAGGCCTTGGATCCTAATTCGCGAATGGGAATTCTCATGAAAATTGTCAATGCGAAGGATTTGTCCCAAAGGATGAAAGATTCTTTGCCGGAACTTGGGAAATCGCTGAAATCATGGCCTCAATTGGCCTCAGAAGTTATTTTAGGTGGTGGAATCTCCGCATGGGCTTCAAGGAAATTATTATTGAATCAAACCCTAAATTCAGGTAGGTATTACGTGGATTTAGAAAAGATTCTAAGTGCGAATAGTACTAATTAACACGTGGATAATGTTTAAATATTTCCTACTTTCTGTTATTGTATTCTTGAATCTTTGCAGTATTCAGGCCACTGCTGCCGTGGATAGTATCGTTCATTTCAATGGAAAGGATATAAAAAATATTGGCAAGTATTTATCCCTGTATGAAGAAGGTTCAAATAAAGTTTCCCTTCAAGATGTTATAGCCCATCCTGAATTATTTAAAAAATGCCTAACGGATGTGCCAAACCTTGGCATTGTCAAGAATCCCCATTGGTTAAAATTTGAAGTAATCAATAACACCGATGAGGAACATGTTATTGTCGATTTATCACATCCAAATATTGGGAACGTAAAGTTTTACTCGATCATTAATTCAAAAATTGATAGTGTAAGTTATTCTATTGGGAATGACTATGCGGAACGTGAAATCCCGCATCAATTTTATCTCTTTGAGTTAAGGCTTCAAAAAGGTGAGAAGGCAACTTGTTATTTGATGTTGCAAAGTGAAACTCAAGTCATGGTTCCGCTTACTATTCATTCCCCATCTGGTTTGTTTTCCTTTCTACAACAAGAAGATATCCTCTCCGCAATTTACATCGGATTGATGCTATCTCTAGTGCTTTATAATGCCTTTTTATATGTAGCAACCGGTGAGAAGCATTACCTGAGTTATGTGAACTATATTTTTTGGGTTTTCTTTGCTCAGATGGCTGTTCAAGGATTATTTGAGCGGATTTTCAATGTTCATAGCGAATGGATTTCTGCCCGTATATTGGCTTTCTCAGGGGCAATGTCTGGTATTGGAGCCATCATATTTGTGAAATCCTTTTTACATACATCCGTCGAAGCTAAGGGGTTTAATAAATTGTTGAATGTCTTTTTGTTAGGTTACTTTTTTGCAATTGTTTTACTAATAATAGGCTATATCACGCCTGCCTATAGAATCGTGAATTTGGTTGCTGGAGGTGGTGCAGCTATAGTACTAATCTTTGCCTTTGAGCTTTCAAGAAGAAAATATAGCCAAACTAAATTCTTCCTTTTTGCATGGTGTATCTTTTTGATCTCTGTTCTAGTTTTCGTCTTAAAAGATTACGGGGTTTTACCAAACAATGTTTTTACAGCTCGCTCTGTGCAAATTGGATCAGTGATCGAGGCACTTCTCTTATCATTTGCATTAGCAGATAAGATCAATACTTATCGAAAAGAAATGCTGGAATTACAGGTTCGTGAATTGGCGATTTCTCAAGAGAATGAAAAGCTTATTCGAGAGCAGAATGTAATCTTGGAGAAAAAGGTGTTGGAAAGAACAGAGGAATTACAAGAGTCCAATAAATCCTTAAGTCTTACCTTGGATAATTTAAAGGATGCTCAGGCTCAATTAGTGGAGTCAGAGAAAATGGCTTCCTTAGGACAGCTGACCGCAGGTGTTGCACATGAAATTAATAACCCGATTAATTTTGTGACTTCAAATGTCAATCCATTGCGTAGAGATGTTGGAATCCTCTGGGAAATTATCGACGAAATTGAATTGATAGCCTTGAATGACAATCTGAATACTGCTGAAAAGCAATCGATGATTAAAAGCATCAAGGATAATAATGATTTGGATTACTTGAAATCTGAGATAGATTTCTTGTTGAAAGGTATTCAAGAAGGGGCAGAGCGGACCGCAGAGATTGTCCGAAGCTTACGGATATTCTCAAGAATTGATGAGGACACTTTAAAGCGTGCCGATTTGAATGAATGCATGGATTCTACCCTGGTAATTTTGAATTCTATGACCAAGGAACGGATTGAAGTGGTCAAGAATTATTACAATATTCCTATGGTGGAATGCTATGCTGGCAAATTAAATCAGGTTTTTATGAATATCCTCTCGAATGCTATTTATGCAGTTGAGAAAAAATTTAATGGAAATCCGGGTGGAGAAATAAAAATAGAAACAAAATTGAACGACGATTTGTCGAAAGTAATAATAAGTATTAGTGATAACGGTACAGGAATTCCTAAAGAAGTGGTGGGGAGAATCTTTGAACCGTTTTTCACGACGAAAGATGTTGGCGAAGGTACAGGCCTAGGGATGTCAATTGCATATAAAACAATTGAAAGGCATAATGGCAAGATTAGTTTAAATTCTGTTGAGGGTGAAGGAACTAATTTTGATATTGAGTTACCTGTTAAACAATAAGGTATTAGATTTTTAAATGAGTTTTTAGGTCACACTAAAAGGTAATAGTATGGATAAGAATTTTGAGGTATTGTACATTGATGACGAGTACAATAATTTAGTTGGGTTTAAGGCAGCGTTGCGATTCCATTACAATATACATATTGCAAGCAATACCACAGATGCTGAAAATATTTTGATGACTCATCCGAATATCAGGGTTATTTTTTGTGACCAAAAGATGCCTGGAGAAAACGGTATTGATTTTTTTAGCCGAATCAAAAAGGAGTACCCAAGACCAATCCGGATTCTGATAACAGCATTTGCTGATATGGAAACGGTGATTGACTCCATTAATCGTGGACACATTTTTAGGTTTATTAAAAAACCTTGGGAAGAAGCTGAAATTATTTCTTGTATTGAAGAAGCTAATAAATTTTATGTGACCAATTCCTTATTGGACATCCGAAACATGGAGCTTCAAAAAGCTTATGAAGAACTTGATAAATTTGCATACAGCGTAAGTCATGATTTAAGAGATCCTTTAGCGGGTGTCCTTGGCGCAATCCGCATTGCCTTAGATTTCAAGAGTGTTGAGCAGGTTCATGAAATATTGAATCTAATGAAGGCTTCAGTGGTGAAACTTGAAGATTATATCAATAGCCTAAGGGATTATTATTTGTTAAGAAGAGGCGAACTTAATCTATCTAAAATTGATTTTAATGTCATCTTCGAGGATATTTTGGATTTCTATAAAGTATATACCCAAAGTTCGGGTGTTGAAATCAGCTATGAAGTGAATCAAGAGAATACCTTTATCAATGATAAATCAATTTTGGAATTGATATTACATAACCTGGTTTCCAATGCTATTAAATATCAGAAAAATGAAACTGTTGAAAAGAAAGTCAAACTATCCGCAAATACGGAAAATGGGCAGGTCATAATAACCGTCTCTGATAATGGGATTGGGATTTCAGAATCATCCATTAATGATATATTCCGCTTGTTTTTCAGAGCAAGTGATCAAGCAGAGGGAATGGGCTTTGGTTTATACAATGTAAAAACTGCCATTCAAAAATTAAAAGGAGAAATCGTAGTAGAATCCAAACCTGATGAAGGTTCAAAATTTATAGTAACTATTCCTTCAAAGGAATAGTTACCATTTTATGAAAGTAGTCTTTGACGAAGTAAAAACTCCAATTGTTCATTAGAAATTTCCAACTTCGATTTTTGATCGATGATATTCTTCTTGTTTAAGTAAATTTCATAAGCTCGAGAAATGGTTTGGGTTAATTCCTCTTCACTCCATGGCTTGTTTAGATAGTGAAATATCTTACCCTTATTAATCGCATCAACTACTGCACCCATATCCGTATAACCAGTTAACAGAATACGCATCGGATCCGGCTTAATTTTAATCACCTTCTCCAAAAACTCAACCCCTGTCATTTCTGGCATACGCTGGTCTGTAATTATGATCTGAATATCATTGTTGCGAATGATGTCTAAGGCATCAGCACCCTTTATAGCTGTAAACACATTGTATTTTAACCTAAAGGCCGCCTTAAAAGAAAATAAATTGTTCTCTTCATCATCTAAATACAACACATTAATTTTATTTTCTGTACTCATTACTTTCTTACTTGAAAAACTGTTTCAAAATTAGTAATTATTTATGGTCAATAATAACAGAATTGAATATAATGAGAAAAAAATGAATATTATGCTTAAACCACTATAAAATTTTTAATTATTTGGTTTTCAGTAACAACTGTTGATTTTGTAAATACTCTAATAGGAAAAAATTATCTTTAGGATAATATTTGCTTAGTATCATTCTCTAAATCCTATTATCACTTGCTCTAGATCAAGAAATAATATTTTGAAAATCATAGAACGTAATTACGGATAGAATACTACCCATTTCAGGTAGGCAGTAATTCTTACTCATTCAATTTTATTATGTTTGTTTTATTATAATCCAATAAACTGATGGAAAAAAATAAAATCAATGCAGATGAGTTTGTTGAGAAGTTCATGGCAGGTAGCTTGAAACACCTGACCTATATCCATACGCCAATCAAAATCTTTCCATTACGTGATATTGCTCCCTATCTAAAAACCCCAATTCCACCAATCTTCTTTGGGTATAACCTTTTAATATATATCAATAAAGGGTATTTTAAACATCAGATCGAATCCACGAGTTTTATGGTACAGGCACCTGCCGTACTTATTTCCAACTATGGTAATATTTCTGCTATAGATTCAGTTGATAAATCCGCACAAGGTTATTGTATTTTAATAAAAGAACAGGCAATGACTTCCCTGTTCCGGGAACAGGAAATCCTGAATATTTTTATGATCTCTCCTTTGTTAAATCTCCATAATACTGATAATAAAGAACTCAATATTTTACTCGATTTATTATATAAGGAGATATACACTGAAAATCCTTATCAGGCGTATTATGAAAGTATCTTTAAGACAGTCATGTTGAAGATTATTAAAATTTCAGATTCTAATAAATCCCTGGCGAGACGTCAAGAAGTTGCCATCGCTTTTAAACAACTTGTTCATTTACATTATAATAAGCATAAGTCAGTGAATTTTTATTCCGATAAATTGGCGGTTTCCGTTAATTATTTGAACCGATGCGTATCATCCGTATTTAAAAAGACGTCTAAACAGCTAATTCTTGAAGTGGCCATTATTCATAGCCAATTAATGTTACTTGAAACTAATAAAAGTGTAGCTTCCATCGCCTATGAATTGGAGTTTGACGACCCATCTTATTTTACCAGACTATTCAAGAAAATCGTTGGAATATCGCCTACAGAGTACCGAAAAAAAGTGAATTAACTTGTTTTAACATTCATGCACGATTTGTCCTAACTATTGTCCTATTCCTCATAGTTCTTACTTGCTATTCCCCCTAATTTTACATTTAGAGAATTTATCATATCTACCTAGATAAATCTCCATAGGTAATTTGAGATTTACCTATATCATTGGGACGAGTAAAAATTAGATTGAAACAATATGAACCAAGTAATAGAAAATGTAGACTTTGACAGCTATATTTCATCATTTAGAAAACATTTATACCATCTATTTAGAGAAGAGTTTGATTACGGATCAATTAGTTTAAAGCGTGATTTTCCAGCTGAATTCCTGGCGGAGATCATGAAGAAGAAGCCTTTGGCGGTTGCTATTCCAAAATTGCACGCGGGGAGAGGGGTTTCAGTAAAAGAATGCTTAGGGGTACTTTCTGCTGCTTCCTACGAATCCTTGGCTTTATCCTTAATGTTCGGAATCAATATTGCCCTTTTCCTAGAGCCTTTGGCGAAGTATGGTAATTTCTCCGTTCAGGAGCGTGTATTTAAAGACTTCATGGAAAATAACGCCATGGGAGGCTTGATGATTACCGAGAAAGCATACGGAAGTGATGCCTTAAATATGAAAACAGGATACGAGCATATCGGTAATTCCTATAAAATCAAAGGTGAAAAGCATTGGCAAGGTTTAAGCGGTGCTGCCAACTATTGGCTGGTGACTGCCAGAAAATATACTACAACTGGCGAATTGACCAGGGATATCGATTTTTTTGTGACGGAGAACGGAAATCCAGAACAACATATCCCAATGGTTGAACGCTATAATAATCTTGGTCTATATGCCATTCCTTATGGGGTGAATCCAATTGATGTGGTGGTTCCTGAGGATCAAAAATTAAATCCAGAAAGCACCGGAATCAAATTAATGCTGGATATGCTTCATAGAAGCAGGTTGCAATTCCCAGGAATGGGATTAGGATTTATTAAACGTCTAATGGACGAATCCTTACAACACTGCCAAGATCGTATCGTGAGTGGAAATCCATTGATCAATATTGATTCCGTAAAATATCAACTATCACGTATTCAGGCAGCATTTACTATCTGTTCAGGAATGTGCGCTTATTCCGTTCAAACCTCAGGAATTGAGCATGACCTTTCAGGCTTGAGTATTGAAGCTAATACATTAAAGGCTTTGGTAACTGATTTAATGCAAGAATCTGCTCAGATAAGTTTACAATTGGCAGGTGCAAACGGATATCGCTTGGATCATATTGCAGGACGTTCTGTGGTTGATAGCAGACCATTCCAGATCTTTGAAGGGTCAAACGAAATGTTATATGCTCAGATCGCAGAAGGAATTACTAAATTAATGCGTAAGTCTAAAACTGCTAATCTTTATGATTTCCTTTCTAATTATTCTACGTCAAACTTAAGTGCTCCTTATTTCAAGGAACAGCTTAACTTCAATTTAGAAGGAGGAATTCCACAAAGAGATCTGGTGACCATTGGTAGAATGATTGCTCGGGTGATTAGTTTCCAATTTGTATTACAAATGAATGGTTTTAACCAGGAGTTGGTTGAGATGACCCGTCAACATATGTTAATGGATTTAACGATGTTCCATGGTCAATATGTAAGTAAAAATACTGCAAATCCTTTAGTTGAATATGGAATTAATTCAGACTGGATGAGTTTTGTATCGTAGTGAACAATAGTAAAAATAAATAGTTAACGGGTTAAGTGATTCACTTAGCCCGTTTTTTATTAAACGGAGATTGTTCAGCCAGAACAATTCCATTCCAGTGTAAGGGTTGTCATATTTGAAAATCCTTTTTTTTATTTATGTTTTTATTATGGTCAAATTCATACTTCTGCCGGATTTTCTTCGGACCTCGTTCGAATTTTTCCGACCAATGTCCGAAGAAAGTCCGGAGAAGGTCCGGGAAATATCCGGTAGTACAATGAATTTGAATTGTATTTTTTAGGTACTTGCATAAGATATTTTTCTTAAATTCAATTCTTATTAATTCAAAACCAATACAAGGCATGTAATTTTTTTAATGCAGAATTTCAGACTGTCATAATAAATTGCATATTTGTTTTTTTACTAACATTTGCTAACTTGTTAAAACGGATTAGCAAAAACCTAAACACATATAAAACATAAATAAACACAGGTATGATCAAAAATTGTTTATCCAAGATTTCTCTATTACTGATGCTTGTCGCGGTAATGAGTTCTTGTCAACAAAAACGCTCTGGTAAAGCTAGAGTACTGGTTTTTAGCAAAACCTCGGGCTTTCACCATAATTCAATTGAAAAGGGGAATGCTGCGATTCAAAAATTAGGACTAGAGAATGATTTTCTAGTGGATACAACATCAAATGCGGATAGGTTCGTAGAAGATTCATTAAAGAACTATTCAGCAGTTGTTTTTTTAAATACCTCTGGAGATGTTTTGGATAATTATCAAGAAGCTGATTTTGAACGTTATATTCAAGCAGGTGGTGGATTTGTGGGTATTCATTCCGCAGCAGATACGGAAATTGATTGGGGTTGGTATGGTCGTTTGGTAGGGGGCTATTTTGGCTCAGAGCCAGAATTGAAGAAAGGCGAGTTGACGATTGTTGACAAAAACCATTCTTCAACTAAATCCTTACCTAATCCTTGGGAAATCACGGATGAATGGTACACTTTCAAAAAGATGGAGCCTTCTGTAAAAGTCCTGATGAATGTAAATAAATCTGTTTTTCCGAATAAGGATGAAATAAAAGATTCTCCGGTAGCATGGTATCATGACTATGATGGCGGTCGTTCATTTTATACAGGATTGGGACATGAGGATGCCGAATATTCGGATCCTAATTTCTTGAAGCATATCTTAGGAGGAATCGAGTATGCCATTGGAAAGAATTATGAATTAGATTATAAAAAAGCAAAGAGCAAACAAGTTCCAGCGGCTGATCAATTCAAAAAAGTAACCATGGCGGAAGGTGAGTTTTTTGAACCTACTGAAATGGCAATCCTTCCTAATTTGGATATTTTAATTGCACAACGTCGTGGAGAATTATTATTGTATAGCAAAGAAACCAATAAGGTTACTCAAGTCGGAATGTTAGATGTTTATCATAAAACGGAGACTCCAAATGTGAATGCTGAGGAAGGTTTTATGGGATTGACCGCAGATCCTGATTTTGCTAAAAACAATTATATCTATGCTTTCTATAGTCCAAAGGATACTTCTGTGAATAGACTTTCACGTTTTGTGTTTAAGGATAACAAGTTGGATATGGGATCAGAGAAAGTTGTACTTGAATTCTATTCTCAGCGTGATATTTGTTGTCATACGGGTGGTTCCTTAGCTTTTGGACAAGATAGAATGCTTTATCTTTCCACTGGGGATAACTCCACACCATTTGATGAGCCGAATCAGAAATTTGTTAGTAACGGATATTCGCCAAAAGATTCTAGAGCAGGACATGAGCAATATGATGTTCAAAGATCTTCGGGAAATACCAATGATTTACGTGGTAAGATTTTAAGAATCATTGTGAAGGAAGATGGTACTTATGATATTCCAGCAGGAAACTTATTCCCTAAAGGAACTGAAAAAACCAAGCCTGAAATTTATGTCATGGGTAACCGTAATCCTTATAGAATTTCTATTGATAAGAAGAATGGGTTCTTGTACTGGGGAGAAGTAGGGCCGGATGCGAATAAGGATTCTGTTAATAGAGGTCCAAGAGGATACGATGAGGTGAATCAAGCGCGTAAGGCAGGATTCTTTGGCTGGCCATATTTTGTTGGTAACAACTATGCATACCATCCTTACAATTATGAGACGGGTGAAACCGGTCCGGCATATGATGCGAAGAAACCAATAAATGATTCCAGAAATAATACCGGGTTGAAAGAATTGCCAGAGGCTATGCCAGCATTTATTTGGTATCCATATGCAGATTCTCCGGAATTCCCGCAAGTAGGATCTGGCGGTAGAAATGCTATGGCAGGACCAATTTATTATGCGGAGATGTTCCCTAAAGAAACCCGTTATCCAGATTATTATGAAGGTAAACTATTTATTTACGATTGGATTCGTGGATGGTTCAAAGCGGTAACTATGCTTCCGAATGGTGATTTTGATAAGATGGAGCCATTTATGGGTGGGGTTAAATTTAATAGCCCTATCGATATGGAAGTAGGTCCGGATGGTAAATTCTATGTGTTGGAATATGGAAGTGGTTGGTTTAGTAAAAATCCGGATGCTGCAATTTCCAGGATTGACTTTGTACCAGCTTCTGCAGATAAATCAACAGCTCCTAAAGGAGATGGCGATGCTAGCGTTGCAGGTCCAATGGGTCATCAACAAGGAAGTAGCAAACCAAAAGGAGAAGCATTGATTGAAGCCTCAGATTGTAAAGCTTGTCACGCAGTGGATAAGAAATCTGTAGGTCCTTCCTATGTAGAAATTGCTAAACACTACAAAGACAATAAGGATGCGCACAGTATCTTAGTGAAAAAGATTAAGAATGGTGGTAGTGGTGTTTGGGGAGAAGTAGCCATGGCTGCTCACCCGAATATGAAAGATGCTGATTTAGATGAAATCGTAACGTGGATTTTATCACATAAATAAAAATCAAATGCAGAGAAAAGGCGAGATGAATTAACATCTCGCCTTTTTTTATTTTTTGATATGTATGTCGGTTTGTGGAAAGGGAATATCAATTCCTGCTTTATCCAAATCCTCTTTGCAATTGATAATAAGTTGTTCCTGCATGGCCCAAAAATTATCATTGGAGGTGGTTACTCGAATAGAAAGGTTAATTGCGCTATCGCCTAATTCTGTCACGACAACATCTGGCGCAGGTTCTTTAAACGCAAATTCATTTTTAGATATGGTTTCCAATAATAATTTTTTGGCGGCTTTTAGATCTGTATCATAGCCTACACCAATATTAAACCAAGTTCTTCGGGTTCCTAATTCAGAATAGTTTGTGATATTACTGTTCGAAAGTTCACCATTGGGAATAATGACCAATTGGTTTTGAGGAGTTACCAATTTGGTGTTGAAAATATCAATAATCTTTACTGTTCCATCTACCCCTGAAGATGAAGAAATATAATCTCCAACTCTAAATGGTTTAAACAAAAGTATTAATACACCACCGGCAAAATTGGATAAGGATCCCTGCAGTGACATACCAATCGCTAAACCAGCAGCACCTATGACGGCAATAAAAGTAGAGGTCTGAACTCCTAATTGACTGACAACGACAATAAATAATATGATTTTTAAGAGCCAATTTAAAAAGTTACCGAGAAAAGTTCGGATACTCGGATCCACATCGCGTTTTTCAAAAATTTTGTTAAGAAGTTTTCCAAATAGTTTGATCATCCATAAACCAAAGAATAGGACTAAGGTAGCGGATATCAAAGAACTTATCAGTGCAGGTGCATAGGCGATCGCACTATCAATAAATTTTTCAACCTTACTCTCAATTCCATTCAGATTAGCATTTTGCATTTTTTTTCTATTTTTTTGATGTGATAATTAATAGTTAGACTTGTAAGAATAATTAAAAAATGATCCGGTGAGGGATCGGGAGATTCCCTAGGATTTATCCTTTTTTTATGAAAAATAAATGGGAATCAATAGCAAATCCAAGAATGGGATTTGCAGATTTTTTTAATAAATAAGATACAAAGGTATTAAAAAATAAACTAATAAGCAATATTAGCTCTGTATTTTGGGATAATTCCTGATTTTTTGAAATTATCCTTACTTTGTCATCGTTCTGTAATATGAAAAATTTGAGATCATTCTATAACCCAGCTCAGCTGTTTACGTTTAGTTTTATTTTAATCATCTTGTCGGGATGCTTATTATTAATGGCCCCCTTTTCGACCAAGGTTCCTATTACCTTTATAGATGCTTTATTTACGGCTACTAGTGCAGTCTGTGTAACGGGATTGACGACCCTGGATACTGGAACTGCATTCACACCCATTGGCCATTTTATCATTATTCTGCTGATTCAGATCGGCGGATTAGGTATCTTGACCTTTACGAATTATTTCGCCTATTTCTTTAAGGGAGCCAGTACTTATGAAAATCAAATCGCGACCAATAGCTTTTCGAATAATGAGAAACTGGGTGAGGTATTTCTGATGTTGAAACGCATTATTATCATCACTTTCTCCATTGAAATGGTTGGGGCTATCTTTATCTTTTTATTTACCCCCAAACTGATGGATCAGACCTTTCTGGAGCATCTGTTCTTTTCTGTTTTTCATTCGATATCCTCTTTTTGTAATGCTGGGTTCTCCTTGGTGCCGGATGGTTTGACCAACCCGCTAGTCATCCATAATTATTCCTTTCAAATGGTGCTGATCATATTGATTATTTTTGGAGGTTTAGGTTTCCCGATTGTAATAAATATCTTGAAATATCTAAAGCATCTATTTCGTAGAATCTTTAAAAAAATGGCCTATAGGGAATTTGATTATAAGCCTTGGGTTATTAATATCAATAGTAAAATCAATCTGATCACAACCATAAGTATTACGGTCTTTGCAACCATTTTGATATTTATTTTGGAGTATGATAATATCTTGGTGACGCATGAAGGCTCAGGGAAGTTTGTTACAGCTTTATTCACCGTTGTATCACCAAGAACCGCCGGTTACAATAGTATTGATTATGGGGCTCTCCATGTGTATAGCATATTATTTATTATTTTGTTGATGTGGATTGGAGCCTCTCCAAATTCAACTGGGGGTGGTATTAAGACGAGCACTTTCGCCGTTGCAATTTTAAATATATTAAGTTTGGTAAAAGGAAAGGAAAGGGTAGAAGTCTTTCAAAGAGAAATTGCAGGAATTACCATAAAAAGAGCATTTGCCATTATGACCTTGTCCTTATTCGTCATTGGATGTTGTATTATTTCCATTTCGATATTTGATCCTGAATGTACTTTACTGGAAATTGCTTTTGAGTGTTTTTCAGCTTATAGTACGGTTGGATTGACCTTGGGCATTACGGCAAAACTTTCAGTAGGCAGCAAGGCAACCTTGATTATCCTGATGTTTATTGGTCGGGTAACCATGTTGACCATCATGATTGCGATGTTCAAGAAAGTGAAGTTTACAAATTATAGATACGCAAAAGAAGAACTTACAATAAATTAAGACATGAAATTCATCATAATAGGATTAGGAAACTTTGGGGCTTCATTAGCTATGAAACTGACGGCGCAAGGGAATGAGGTCATCGGTGTGGATTTGAAGTTGGAGCGCATTACTGCTTTGAAAGAGAAGATAACTCATACTATTGCTTTGGATGCTGCTGAGCCCAATGCATTTCATTCATTACCATTGAAGAATACAGATGTTGTCATTGTTGCAATTGGTGAAGATGAGGGTGCAAATATTATGGTCACTGCCCTGTGTAAAGAAGCACAAGTCAAGAGATTAGTGAGTAGGGCGGTGAATGCCTTACATGAAAAAGTATTAAATGCCATTGGAGTTACAGAAATAGTCCATCCAGAGGAAGAAACTGCAGAACGTTGGTCCAAGAAACTATGTTTATCAGGTTTGGTAGATTCTTTTGAATTAAACGCCAATTACAGCATTGTTGAGGCGATAATCCCTGCACAGTATATTGGGAAAACCATCCAAAAAATTGGCTTTAGGGAAAAATATGAAATCTTGGTGCTTACGATTTTAAAAAGTGCGGAGCGGGATACCTTATTTGGGAAGAGCCGAATTATTACTACTATTCTTCATGGAATTCCTAAACCGGATACTGTTTTACAGGAGGGTGAGATTATCGTGATCTACGGCAGCAATAAGAATATTAAAGAATTTTTGAAATAAGGCGAAATTTGCTAAAATAGATTTTAATAAAAGGATGGATATGATGATATCCATCCTTTTTTATGCCTGGTTGAAAACCTACAATTAAAATCTGATGTTTATCGCTAAAATATTTAATAAAGAAAGTTATTTATATAATATGATTTTAGTTTGGTTAATTTTTTTTAAAATCTTAAAATAATTTTAGAACTATATAGCAAATTTATGGTTTAAATTAATAAAAGCACACGTTATAACATTTGTTATAGCTAAATTGCATTAGTTATTAATCTACCATAATTATCTATGAGCATGTCTATTGTCCCGGAAAATGAAGCGGAGCGTTTGAATATCCTTTATTCGTTTGGACTTATTGGATTGGGTAAACTTCCGGAACTTGATATTTTTGCGGAATTGGCCTGCCGGATTACCAATTGTCCGACTTCCATCATAGCCATTATGGAGAAAGACATGCAGCGGATTCAAAGTTGTATAGGTCTGGACTTAGAAACCGTGGAAAGAAAAAATACGGTTTGCCAATATACCTTACTGAGTGATGATTCATTGATGATTGAGGATACTTTTTTAGATCCTCGTACATCCACTAATCCCTTGATTATTGCCGGTCAAATTCGATTTTATGCGGGGGTGCCACTTTTAGATGATCGCGGAATTGCCTTGGGAACCCTTTGTGTGATTGATTACCTTCCTAAAACCTTAAATCAACATCAATTACAAGAGTTGAAAGACTTGGCTAAAGCGGTTGTGACTGTTCTTTTGGCGAAGCGAAAACTAAATCAAGCCGGATATTTCAAAGATATTCTTTCAGTAACTCAGAATATGATTTGTGTTCTGAATGAAGATTTTAGTATAAAAGAGGCGAATCCAGCTTTTGCTGCATTAATGCAAAGACCTGTCAAGGATTTACTTGGAGAAAGCTTTTTAGAAATCCTTCAAGTGCGCGATTCCCAGGTTTCTACTAGGATTAAATCCGTTCGTAGTTCTCAACAAGAAGTAAATGTACAGACTAATACTCCAATCTCAGAGGAAGAGTTTGCAACAATTGACTGGCATTTAAAGCATGGTCAGGAGAATAAGGAAATCTTTGCATTTGGAAGAAACATCACGAAGGAAAACTCAGAGAAGGTGAAGTTGGAAATCTCAGAACGAAGATTTAGGAATTTCTTTGAAAACGGAATTGGTTTGATGAGTATGCATGACCTCCAAGGAAATATTCTAGAGGTCAATGAAAAAGGAAGGCAGACCTTGGGTTATGAGTTAGCGGAGATTCCAAGCCTTAATTTAAAGGATTTGGTCCCGAAAGAAAACAAGCATCTCGTCCAGCTATATTTGGATCGGATATTAGAAAATGCTGAAGATTCGGGGATGATGATATTGAAGCGGAAGGATGGTGAGTGGATTTATTGGTTGTACAACAATATGCTGGAAGAGGATCAGAATGGAAAGAAATATATTGTTAGTTCTGCATTAAACCTGAACGACCGGATCAAATTGGAGAAGGACCTACAGCATACCAAACAGATTTTGGAGCAAACGAATATTGTCGCACAAGTGGGGGGTTGGGAAGTTGATATTGCAAAGAATGAGATTTATTGGTCAGACTCCACTCGATATATACATGGGGTTTCCGATGATTTCATTCCCAATATGGAGAATGTATTTTCTTTTTTTGAATCTGATGAACGGGCTTATATAGAACATAAGTTTTCTACGGCGATAGCTACTGGAAAGTCCTATGATTTTGAGATCTTGCTTCGGAAACCAAACTCTGAGCAGATTTGGGTACGCCTAAAAGGGATTCCAGAAATTATTGAAGGGCGTTGTGAGCGAGTATTTGGAATCATTCAGGATATCGATCAAAGTAAGAAATTATATTTAGATCTTGAATTGAAGGAAGCAATGCTTCAAACTTTTGTGAAGCATGTCCCGGCATCCGTAGCCATGTTTGATACGGAATTGAATTATTTGGCTATTAGTCAACAATGGATTGAAGAATTCCATCGAGGGGCTAATCAAGAGGGGAAAAAGAATCTCTATGAACTATTTCCAAATGTTCCAGAAAGTAGGAAAGAAATTTATCAAAAGGCTTTGGAAGGCATTCCTTATAAAAATTTGGATGAAATTGTGGAGGTTGAAGGTTGTGAAGAAAATCAACATTATAATTGGGAAGTACGTCCATGGCGACTATCGGATAACAGCATTGGGGGGATAATAATTTTTTCACAGAATATTACTGAGCAGGTAGAGATCAATGAACAGTTGCGGAAGGCGAAACAGTTGGCAGATTTAGCGAGTAAAGCCAAGTCTGAGTTTCTAGCCAATATGAGTCATGAAATCCGTACTCCATTAAATGGGGTAATTGGGTTCTCCGATTTGTTGTTAAAAACACCGCTCAATGATCTTCAAAAGCAATACCTGAAATATGTCAACGAATCGGGTACGAATCTGTTGGCCATCATCAATGATATCCTAGATTTTTCTAAGATTGAATCTGGGAAATTAGAATTTTATGTTGACCAGTATAATCTCTATGAATTAGTCAACCAAGTTATCCATGTCATCTTATATCAAGCGCAGAACAAGGACATCGAATTGCTTCTGAATATCGATCAAAGTTTGCCAGCCATGATACAAATTGATGAGTCCAGGATAAAGCAAGTGCTGATTAATCTATTGGGGAATGCCGTAAAATTTACGGAGAAAGGGGAGATTGAATTACGAGTAGAACAGACTTTCAAGAATGCAGAGAAAGTAGGGATACGATTTACGGTTCGAGATACCGGGATTGGAATTCCAGAGGATAAACAACAAAGAATTTTCGATGCATTTATCCAAGAGGATAGTTCAGTAAGCAAGAGATTTGGAGGAACTGGTTTAGGATTGACCATTTCAAATAATATCTTAAAATATATGGGTAGTAATCTATCCTTAAAGAGTAAAATTGCTGAAGGTTCTGAATTTTATTTTGAAATAGAAGTTCCTTATGAAAGTCCGATTGAATCAGAGAATAAATTGTCAATTCATTCAGCTCTGATTGTAGATGATAATGCTAGCAATAGAATGATTCTGGAACATATGCTGGCCTATAAATCAGTTGAGACTGAAACTGCTGAAAATGGCTTTGAGGCACTTCAACTTTTAAGCACAGGTAAGCGATTTGATGCCATTCTAATGGATTATAGGATGCCCATTTTAAATGGCCTAGAAACCTTAGAGAAGATCAAAGAATTTTATGCCCTTCAAAAGGAAGAATTACCTATTCTAGTGCTTCATACTTCTTCTGATGATCAAAATCATATTGGCCATTTCCGACAGGAACCAAACTCCTATATCTTAACTAAACCTATAATTTCTGAAGATCTTTATCGGGTATTAAATAAGGATAATTCAGCAAGCCAAGCATTTGAAAACAATGGAATTCATTCGGACAGCGATGAGGAGCAATTCCTAAATAAATCATTCCATGTTCTATTGGCAGATGATAATCCCGTGAATATGGCCTTGAATAATCGATTGATTGAAAATATACTTCCAAATTGTTCAACGGTTTGTGTTGAGAATGGACTATTGGCGGTGGAGTCTTGCCAAAAGCATTCTTTTGATTTGATCCTGATGGACATTCAGATGCCTGTCATGAATGGTTTAGAGGCCACTCGTAAAATTCGAACTTTAGCAGCCTATGATAAGACTCCAATTGTTGGTATCACAGCAGCAAATGTAGTTGGAGAAAGAGAACGTTGTTTGCAAGTAGGGGTTAATGATTTTTTGACCAAACCTATTAAAGTAGAAAGCTTTAAAGAAGTAATCTATAATTCACTTCGTCAAGCAACGAATAAGAATACAACGAAATTGAATGAGGTTCAGCACATCGATTTTGAGGTAATCGAGGAGGCAACAGACTCAGATCCTGTTTTCAAACAACAGTTTTATGGATTAATTATTCAAGAGCTACAAATGCAGGATTTGGATATACAGCAAGCCATAGAAAATCGAGATGAAGCCTTATTGGGAAGAATCTTACATAAGTTAAAAGGAACTTCGGGAAGTGCCGGGCTGAAAGAACTAAATCAAATGCTGGTTGAGTTGGAGAGTCAGTTTGACAAGGGAGTAGAGATTTGGGATCATATGCCTATGGTGTTAAGAGAAATTGAAATTTTACAAAAATTATTAATAGACATAAAGGAATAAAGATGGTTGTGTTATTAGCTGAAGATGATGAATTAATCCTCAAAACTATCGAACATAAACTTAAAAAAGAGGGTTATCAAGTTATCCTAACCAGAAATGGAATGGAAGCAATTGATTTATTGAAAAATACGGATATCGATTTGATTATCAGTGATATCATGATGCCATTTGCATCAGGGATTGAGATACTTTCAGAACTCAAAAATCTAGACAAAAGGGTTCCAATAATAATGTTATCGAGCATGGGACAGGAGGAAACGGTATTGGAGGCATTTGATTTAGGAGCTTCTGATTTTATGGTGAAACCATTTAGTCCGAATGAATTGATTATTCGTGTAAATAGATTGTTGAAATAGAAATATGGGACAAATGTTTACCCTTCATGAGTTGACATTAGTGATATTAACCATTTTAATATTGGTATTTCTGTTCACGCTTGGATTACTGATCTACAGTTTTCGGGCGTATAAATTGGAGATCAATAGGAAGTATTGGAAGAATATGCTTAATGAGAGGCTGATGGAAGTTATTGTTGAAGGCAATAATGCGGAGTTGAACATTGACCCGAAGTTATCTGAATTATTAAAACAAGAACGGTTCAGAAGATTTTTTTTAGGTCAGTTGATTGAGGCTGATCGGAAGTTTTCGGGGGCTGCAGCTATTAGCCTTCAAAAAGTTTATTATACCTACCATTTGGATCGAGAGTCTTATGATTTATTACGGAGTTTCAAGGGGCACTTGGTTGCTCGAGGTATACAGGCATTGACCATTATGAATGTGCGGGATGCTTTGCCTGAAATTGAATCCAAGATCAATCACCGCAATAAAAATGTGGTCCATGAAGTTCAATATGCCATGGTATACTTTAATGGATTCGAAGGCTTATCCTTTATGGATAATTTGGAAGGAGTTCTTTCAAATTGGGAGCAATTACGCATCCTCAATAATATAAAATCCTTGCCAGTGGGCTCCGTTTCAAAGATCGCTTCTTGGTTAAAGTCCAATAATCCATCTGTTTTGTTGTTTGCCTTAAAGTTGGTTCGGAAATTTCAAATCTTTGAGTTACACGACCTGGTAATGAGTTTTCTGGGGCAAGGGGATGATTTTATCCAGAAGGAGGTTATCAAGACATTGTTCAGTTTGGATTCACAAGATACTTCCGCGATGTTAGTAGAGCGTTATCCTGAATTGAATGAAAATATTCAATTTGAAATCTTAAAAGGTTTGGGACAAACCAGGGCTTTTGATCAAGTAGATTTTTTAAAATCTAATCTATTGCATAGTCCTACCAAACGGAATAAAGTCATGGCTGCCGAAGCATTGGCAAACCTTGGCGAATTCAAGTATTTAATTGACCTAAGTAATCAATTGGATCCCGAAGATCCTGCTTTATTGGTTTTAAATCACGCTTTACAGAAAAAATCCTAACGATGGCTGAGATTATTTATGAAATCATAGTTTGGTTGTTTTTAATTTATTCCATTGGAATCTTTAGTGTTTATACATGGATTGCACTATTTTCCTATGGAGCTGTATTGCGGTATAAACATGGTAATATTTTTACAGATTATTCGATTATTGCTTCCAATCCGAATGCACCGAGTTTCAGTTTAATTGCTCCAGCCTATAATGAAGGCATGACAGTGGTTGAGAATGTTCGTTCCTTATTATCGATTTATTATCATAAACTGGAGATTATCATTGTCAATGATGGGTCCAAGGATGATTCTATTGCTCGATTAATTGAAGCCTATCAACTTGAGAAGGTATCTTATATTATTCCAGGTAATATTCCTACCAAGGAGGTGTTGCAGGTCTATAAAAGTAAGAACCCAGCATTTAAAAAGTTGATTGTTGTTGATAAAGTGAATGGAGGTAAAGCAGATGCCCTAAATGTTGGGATCAATATTTCAAAGTCGGATTATATAGTATGTATTGATGTCGATTGTATTATAGAGCAAGATGCAATCTTGCGCCTTGCAAAGCCATTTATGGAGCAAACAGATAAGCGATTGATAGCTTGTGGGGGTACCATTCGATTGGCGAACAATTGCAAGGTTGAGAATGGGAAGGTTGTGGAGGTGAATTTACCGAAGAGTTGGTTAGGACGGAGTCAGGCATTAGAATATATCCGTGCATTTGTATTGGGTCGAATGGCATGGTCCCGAGCCAGTGGTTTAATTTTAATTTCAGGGGCATTTGGTGCTTTTGATAAGGAGATAGTTCTGGCATGTGGTGGTTATGACCCTAATACAGTCGGAGAAGATATGGAATTGGTCGTTCGGATGCGACGCTACATGAAAGAGAGTAAGTTGCCCCATCAGGTAATTACTATCCCAGATCCATTATGTTGGACAGAGGTTCCAGAAGATAAGGCGGTTTTGAAGAAGCAAAGAAATCGTTGGATGCGAGGAACGATGGAAACGCTCTGGAAGCATAGAAAAATGATGTTCAATCCAAGGTATGGTAAAATGGGAATGCTAAGTTTACCTTACTGGTTTTTCTTTGAATTTTTAGGTCCATTTATAGAGTTTTCAGGTTATATCATTTTCTGGATATTTCTATTTGCCGGACTTTTGAATTGGACCTTTTTCCTAGCCTTATTCGCTTTAGTTTTATTTTCTAGTATTCTTTATTCTGTATACGCTATATCTGTCGATTTGGTCAGCTATCAGGTTTATACTAAAAGAAAGGATTTGACAAAATTGATTCTGACAGCAGTTATTGAACCTTTCTATTTCCATCCTATTGTAACCATGGCAGGAATTCGGGGAATGATAGATTATTTCCGTAAAAATAATTCCTGGGGAGAAATGACAAGACGAGGATTTTCCGATCAGGAAGATGAAACCTTCAAACAGAAGGCAATACGAATTGCAAAATCGTTGTTCAGAGAATTTAGTTCCGTGGCCAGTGTTTTTATGATTCTGATTTCTGTTTTTAGCATCTTGGAATTCTTTATTTATAAGAACAATATCCCTCAATTCGCACATCTTGATTCATTTTTTATGCTCTTGTTGAATAATATCTTGATTGGCTTTGTGATCTTGATGTTGTTCTTTGTTATTTATGGGATAATATCATTGTTCAATCGTCATTTATCCATACTAACCCTTCAAGTTTTGGCGAGTGTTCTTTTGGTTTCACAGCTTGTTCTGGCATTTTATTTTGCAGAATCTCGAAACCTTCTGGGAACGGATTTATTTTTTTACTCGTCCGAAGAATTAAGGAATATTTTATTAGCAAGTGGCGTTTTGAATTGGCTGAATATACTTGGGTTAATTATAGGACTAGGTTTCTTGTTTTTTGTATTTCATAAAATCACAAAGAAGTATCAGGGATCAGGTAAATTGGCACTTGGATTCTTGTGTATTTCTGCGATAGCGCTTGGTTATCTTTCATTAGGTGGAGAAATAAAGAGTACCTCGAAAGACGAGTTTTTAGAGAGTGCAGAAAAAAGTAAACTAGGCTTTTTTATTGAGAGCAATGCCAAATTGCTAATGGATGACCTGGAAGAAACCTTGGGAATAACGAAAAATAATGAAATATATGCACAAGTTTCAGGAGATTATCCATTTCTTAAAGTAGACCAAACAAAGGATATTTTGGGGCCATTGATGAATCATAGTGATTCAGTTCCAAATTTGGTTTTAATCCTAGTGGAAGGATTGGGAAATGCATACAGTGACCCGAACGGTTATATTGGAGATTTTACCCCTTTCCTCAATGGATTGAAAGATAGTTCATTGGTATGGGAAAATAACTTGAGTTCATCGGGACGTACCTTTTCGGTACTTCCGACAATATTAGGATCTCTACCCTTTGGAAATTCTGGTTTCTTGGAGTTAAATGACTATCCAAATCATTTTAATCTGATCAATATCCTAAAGCATAATGGGTTTTCTACTTCTTTTTTCTATGGTGGGGATTCTGAATTTGACTATATGGCTAAATACTTGGAGGCGAACAAGGTTGATGCCTTAGTAGATGTGAAATCATTTCCGGAAGGTTACAAAAAGTTACCGAGCAGCAATGGTGAAAGTTGGGGATATGAAGATCAGGCCGTATTGAATCAATTGGCATTGGCTGACCGAGGCAATCCAAGAAAACATTTCCATATCGCATTGACCTTATCTACGCATAATCCATTTTTGATCAATGATGCGGCGAAATATGGGGCCATGTTTGATCAGAGAGTTCAAAAAATAAAACTGAGTACTGTTCAAAAGAAATTCGCATTAGAGAATAGAAAGCAATTGATTTCAGTATTAAATGTGGATGATGCCTTGAGAGAATTCTTTATGGATTACCAAAAAAGGACGGATTTTAATCATACTATCTTCATTATTACGGGGGATCATAGTATGCCAGAGATACCATTGCAAAGTAAGATTGACCGATATCATGTGCCATTGATTGTTTATTCGCCATTATTAAAGTCGAAAAGAAGGTTCCAACAGGTTGTAAGTCATTTTGATCTTGCTCCGACAATAATGGCTTATTACAAAGAGAATTACCAACTAAAAGTACCCGAAAAGGTTACCTGGATAGGTCAAGGACTTGATGTTGGAGGAAGTAAAAAAGGATTTGGTATTCCTATTATGCAGAGTAAATCCCAGTTGGTTGATTTTGTTTATGGCGATATTCATCTGAATTCAGGTGTCGAATATCAATTGAACAAAGGTATGACTGAGGATCGAATTGAAATGGATTCTAGAGGTCGAGAAACGAATGAGAAATTTGAGATTTTCAAAAAGATGAATAGGCAATTTACCTCTTCGATGAAGCTCTTGCCTGATAGTGTTTTTTCATCCTATTTCAAGCCTTAAATATTTAGAATCTTCTTCTGTAACCAAGACTAACATCAACTTGATTGTCTCGAGTCTTTGGTTTGTATTCAACATTATAATAAGTTGCAGAGATATTGAATATATTCTTAGATTTTAGGGAGAAATTATAGTCAACCCCACTTTTAAAGGTCTTCAACTTATATTCATTATCGAATAAAAGATTTTCACGATTTTGATCAGGGCTAATACCCGTTCCTACAATAAATCCTAAATAATCGTCAGAGCCTTTTGTGTAATAGCGTACCGTTCCGGCATAGGATTGGGAGATATTGTTTTCTCCAGGAGTTAGGTAAGTTCTGGCATTGAACCAGAAGTTTTTATAATACTTTCCAATGGACGCAGTGTACATCCATACATTATCAGTAAATTTCAACTGCCTGAAACCTACTTCTGCTTCAAAGCTTGCGGGAAGATTAGCGTATAAGGATGCTGCGGTTCTAAATTTCGGGAATAATCCCTCACTATTAGAAAAGCCTGTTCCAAGGTACATATAAAACATTTTGGAGAGACGGGGATAGGCTTCCAATTCGAATTGGGTTCCGTTGCTTCCGAATTTATTAGCCAAGTTTGCTCTAAAAATAAAGGATCCAATTGGGGTTCCTCTTTTATAGCTCAATCCCAAAATATGCCAGTTGTCATCGAATTGCTTATCGAAATACATCCAGTTGTAATTAATCCCTACCTCATTGCTGGCAACCTGTTCTTTGATGGCAATTTGCAGGGTTCTAGCATCTGCATTTTTAGGGTCAATTTCTAAGATCTCATCCAATGTTGTTTTTGCAGATTTATAATCCTTAGAGGCATTGGCAATTTTAGATTTTAGAAGGAGAAGATCCATTGACTTAGGATCCTTAAGAAGGCCTTTGTTTACAATTGTTAATGCTTGAGGATAATTATCTTCCCAGTACTCCAGCGAACCATAAGCGAAATAGAAGTCAGGATCTTTTACATCCTTGACATCAAGCTGATTAAATACGATTCTTGCGGAGTCTATTTTATCCATCCAAGTGTATAACCTACCCAGGAAAATACTGATATCAGTATAATCCGGACTTTTAGCCAAAGCTACTTTAGCTAAATTTACTGCTTTTGGATAATCTTTATTGTCAAAAGCCTCAATTCGAGCTCTTTGAAAAAGTTCATCTGAATTCAGGTTACTATCCTGGGCTTGCACATTTAGTGAGCCAAAACCTAAAAAAAATACTAGAATAATTAATAGTTGCGTTCTTAAATTCATAAGTAGATTAACTCGATGGTTTGCAAAGGTAATCTGTTTTAATTGATATATTAGTAAATAAATAGATATAATATTATATTTTATTAATTCAACTGAAGAGATAACATAAAGTTTTGGACTTTGGTTTGTTTTATTTTTCTTTATGGAAGATTTTAGCTTGAATAAGAAGTTTATTAATGGACTTAGGTAACCTTATCAAAACCCTGATTGTAGGCGGAATGTTTTTATTGGCATTTCTAAACTTCAGCAATGCATTAAGGGTAAATAAAAAAGCTAATATCTGGTTTGGGTTCTTTGTATTGATTTGGTCCAGCTTTTGGCTCGATGAGATGATTTATCCAGCTCAAACTTTTCCTTCGGATACCATTTTCTTTAGTCTCCGTTTTTTACAATTTATGGTTCCATTGGTGTTTTTAGGAAGTGTTGTGTTCTACACCAATCCGCATTATAAATTCAAAAAGCGGGATTTACTCTTTATCGTACTACCCGTCATCTTTTTATCGGTCATGTTTTTAGGAAAGGACCATGAATTTAAAGGTTATAAAACCATATTAATGGGTTTGTTTTTTACACAAGCTTTAGCTTGTAATGTGTTGGCATATTTTAAAGTACAAAAACATCAAAAAGTAATAGAATCCTTTTCTTCCAATACTTATAATATTGATTTAAGTTGGATCAAATACATTATCTATTTCTGCCTTCTATGCTCCGTGTTTTTCTTAATGCTGAACCTGATTTATCCTGATAGGGATTTGAATTCATTAACCAATCTATTTTTCTTGTTCATTCTATATTTAGTTACTTTTTATTCCATTCGGCAGGTTGAGATTTTTCCAGTGGGCTTGAAGTTGGAGGAGACTTTGGAATCTGCTAGTTCCATTTCGAGTGAGAACTCGGATGCCAAAGTCAAATTGATGAGCGATAAGGAATTGTTGGAGGCAAAGTCAAGACTTGCGAAATTAATGGAATCCGAGGAGGTTTATCTAGATTCTGAGCTAAATTTGGTGAAACTAGCGCAAAGGATGAATTTGAATAGTCATCAGTTATCCTATATTATCAATTCAGGTTTCGAGGTGAATTTCTTTCAATATATCAATGCCTATCGGGTTGAAAGGGCCAAAAAGCTTTTAGTCGATCCCGACATGGACGCCTATAATATGGTTTCCATAGGATTTGCTTCTGGCTTTAATTCGAAAACTGCCTTCAATACTGTTTTTAAAAACATGACAGGGCAGACCCCCTCCGAATTCCGACAATCCAAATCCTAAAATAGTTTAGTTCGAGTACGAATTTTAACTAAATTCTTAGATATACTTGTTCGTATTTATAAAGTAGAACTTGTAACTAACACTTAATCAGATTTTTGATTGTTTTTTATTTTAGTTGTTCCAAACTATAAGTTGAAACGGTTTTCCTTATAAAGCGCACTAATTTTGGTTCTATATAATTGGAAATACATCCATGAGAAGATCAAAATTTTTAGAAATGAGGTACTATGAAGAAATTGCTATAAATGCAGATTTAGAATTTGTTGAAGAGCTATTGGTAAACCATAAATACATAAAGGAATGGGAGGCAGGCATTGAGGTTTTTAAGGAGCTTCGTGTAGATTCGGAGAAGACCTATATCAACCATTGGGATATTGAAAATAATATTGATTATATCTATACCTTAAAAGAGAATATTGTGGGGATAAGTTTATGTTTGGAGGCCAAGCCATTGGAAGAAGAAGGTCGAGATCAAGCCAATGCACATTGGGTCATGCTGTATGTGAGTCAAGCATTGAGGGGTATAAAAAGACTAGCAGAAGCTGGGTAGGCTTCTGCTAGTTTGGGTAATTTTATTAATCAAGGAAGGATGTTAATTATGTTGATATCCTCCATAATATTTGACAGGGCTCCAACTCGGAATTACTTCAAGCTCAGGTTTTTTGAAATCCTGGAATTGGTCATCGGCATATACCACCTTTCCATCGACAATGGTTAGGTTAGATTTAAGGTTTTTAATATTATCTTCAGGGACATTGAAATAATCCTCATTAAGGATAATTAAGTCAGCAAAATAACCAGGCTTCAACATACCTTTTTCGTGACTTTGTTTAATCAGGTCATAGCCGCCTTTAGTCATTAGTTTTAATGCTAAATTCCTATCCAGTCGATTTTCTTTCTGCAGAACCTCAGTGTTACCGACAGTTTTTCCGGATACTAACCAATGGATTGCCAACCAAGGGTTGAAAGAAGATACTCGGGTAGCATCTGTCCCTAAACCAACAGGGATTCCCATTTCCAAGATTTTATGAATTGGCGGGGCTTCATTGGCGGCTTTCTTACCGTATCGACGAATAAAATTTTCACCTTGAAAGGACATTCTATTTTGGATTGCAATTCCACCGCCTAGGGCTTTTATCCTCTTTAGGTTTGCATCACTGACTGTTTCGGCATGGTCAATAAACCAAACCAGATCGCCCAATGGGTTTTCCTCATTGACAGCTTCGATTACATCGAGCATCCTACCAATGGTTTGGTCGTAAGTTGCGTGCAACCTGAAAGGCCATTTATTGTTGACCAATAATCGGATTACTGGCAATAATTGAGTTTCCATGGAATCTGGGAGTTCAGGGCGAGGGAAAAGGAAGTTTTCAAAGTCTCCTGCATCAGCCACAATATTTTCTCCCGCTCCGGCTACATAATAATCCTTAGGTGTTGCGGTTGCTTTGGGATGAATTCCTACATCAACCATGCCCACCCATTTGGTATAATCCTTAAGCTCTTGACCTTTCTTTTGTGCGAACAGGTAATGTGGGAGTCGAATGGTTATTTTTCCTTCTTCATTTAATTGATCGGTGATACCGTAATCATCAGGGTAATTTTGGAAACCACCACCCGCATCCATTACGGAAGTAATTCCCAATCTGTTCAACTCCGTCATATACAATAAGGAGGAGTTGATTTTTTCGGCATCAGAAAGTTCAGGAAGTTTAGCCAGGGTAGAGTAGAGAATAAAAGCATTTGGTTCGGCAAATAGCATTCCCGTAGGGTTTCCATGCTTATCACGTTCAATTAATCCACCTGGAGGATTTTCACTTTCCGAATTAAGTTTCAAGGCAGCAATTGCTGCTTTATTCAGATACACTTTCCCATATAAATAAAGCACGAAAGTAGGAACATCCCCAGTTGCAGCATTGATTTCTTCAAGTGTTGGGAATCGTTCTTCTTTGAATTGATATGGTGACCATCCACCTACTACTCGGACCCATTGTCCTTTTGGTGTTCTTTGGGCTTGTTCTTTTAGCATTTGTAGTGCTTTCTCGAGGCTGTTCACTCCGTCCCAGCGTAGTTCACTATTATAAAATCGTCCAGCGCGAATAACATGCGCATGAGAATCGAATAATCCCGGAACTACTGTTTTGCCTTTCGCATCGATAGACTTACTTTTCTTGCTGCGAAGTTTATTGATCTCTGTATTTGTTCCGATTGCAAGAATTTTGTTGCCTTTTAGAGCAATTGCTTCTGCAGTTGTATTGTTTTCATCCATTGCATGGACTTTAGCATTATAAATTATGATATCAGCATTTCCTTGAGCATGTAAATGATTAGAGGAAAGTGCAACTATGACAGCTAATAATGTAGTCAGGAAGGTATTCTTTAAGTTTCTCATGATCGATATTATTTTATGAACTAATTACTTACGGCTTTTTTCTGGAAGAAGAATGCGTAGTATGCAAGAACTAATAGAGCAGGAATCAATAAGACCACTAGTCCATATTTAGCGGATAAGATTGCACCAAGGATACATCCGATCAAAAAGCCTACGATTAATACAAGGACTCTCCAAAAGCTTGATTTGGTCTCTGCATTTTTCTCTTCGCCAGTAAATGCATGGCAGAAATCAAGGGTTGCTTTCGTAACATTTCCGGTCATCACTGTTGTCGGTCCAAATGTTGAATTCCCATAAAGTTTATTGACTGCATTTTGAATTCCCAAAGCGAACACCACAACAAGTACAATTGCGAAATTCACAAAGGATTCTACGGGGTAATCCTTCCCAACAAAGTAGGATAACAATGCAGATATGGCTAATATTACACCCATTACCAAGTACAAAGCTCTTTCATCCTTGATTTTATTGTTCAGGAATCCTGTACAATACACCGCGATAATAAAAACAGGGAAGGTGAGCAGAATACTAAAGTCAGCGAGCTGTGGATTATGGATCAATTTATTGGCAAATACCACAAAGTTTCCTGTCACATGGGCCGAGAAGACTTCATTTCCAGAGGTGAACGTTGCGGTATCTGCATATCCAGCGACGAATACCAGGAGGAAATTAGAGATGATTTTTGAAATGTTGTTTTCCATAATAATTAATGTAGAAAATTGTTTAAGATCCAGTAGTCCAGGGATTTGGTTCCAGGGCCTAATAATACAAGAAGCAATAGTGTCAAAGTGTACATATAGGGTACATCTCTTTCGACTACGCTATCCTTTCTATGGATTACGAAGTACCCAATTGCGGTAATCATTAAAGCTGGCAGGATAACCAATCGTGTACCAAGGCCTACTATTCCTAAGATTGGAAGATAAAGTGTCGCGAAAACAGAAATGAAATTATTTAGTTTTCGAGGTAATCCCAAAGGATTGGGGGTGTCGTGATGTGCATCCAGTTTTTTTAATCCATGGACACGGATAAGTTCAATCATCAGCAACACCCTAAAACCTAGGAATACCCAGTTGTTAAATTCTGATCCTAAATCAGAGTATAATATTTTGGATAATAGCTCTAACATGGATAAGTATTAAAATGAGAAACAAGAACAACCTAAAGTTCCCCAGAAAGAGGTGTAATTATTTACAGGAATATTGCTCATTCTTGCTACATTATGATTATGTCCATGGACGTTACAAGAACCTATACAAGCATGGATATATTGAGCTTGTGCCTGAGCCATTGCTCTTGCTTTCGCTGTATTTACATCTGAAGCATTTCTATTATAGCTTGATAATTCCAAGTTGTTAGAACCAGGGTAATATCCATTATAGCTTTTGGTTGGTGACCAATCTGGAAGAATTGGAAGAACCGGAGGAGCCTCATTTCTGAAATCCCCCTTCGCATATACGATCTTCCCACCCACGACTGTTAAGTCTGCTTCAATATCCTTGATTTGGTCCTCTTGAACATTAAAATAATCACGATCCAATACGACAAGATCTCCTAACTGACCTACTTTTATTTCCCCTTTTTTGCCTTGTTCATTGGAGAACCAAGATCCACCTTTGGTGTATAATTCTAGCGCGGTTTGACGATCAAGGACTGTAGAGTCAGAATAGATGCGTTGTCCACCGACGGTTTTACCTGCGGTCAACCAATATAATCCTATCCAAGGGTTGTAACTGGCAACCCGGGTTGCATCGGTACCTCCAGCAACAGGAACACCCATTTCCAACATTTTTTTGACTGGTGGCGTATGTTCAGTTGCTTCCTTACCATAGCGATCAGAGAAATATTCTCCTTGAAATGCCATTCTATGTTGAATTGCAATACCACCACCCAATGCCTTAACACGTTCGATGTTTTGTTCAGTAATAGTTTCTGCATGGTCAAAGATCCAATGTAAGCCATCAAAAGGAACTTCTTTGTTCACTTTTTCAAAGACATTTAAAAACCTATTGATGCTTTCGTTATAAGTAGCGTGTAAGCGGAATGGCCATCTGTTGGTCACCAATAATTTGACCACTTTTTCAAGTTCTTCTTCCATGGTATCAGGAAGATCCGGTCTTGGTTGTAGGAAGTCTTCAAAATCAGCTGCAGAATATACCAGCATTTCACCAGCACCATTATGTCTGTATTTATCATCACCTTGGAATAGTTTTACACTATCGATCCAGCCTTGGAAGTCTTGATATTCTTCTTTCGGCTTTTGAGTGAATAGGTTGTAAGCAATTCTTACGGTAAGTTCATCTTCATCCCTTAGGGTTTCAATGACTTTATAATCGTCAGGATAGTTTTGGGAACCCCCACCAGCGTCGATGACACTGGTAATTCCGAATCTGTTCAATTCACGCATAAAGTGTCTTGTAGAGTTCAAAGATTCCTCGAAGGTCAATTTAGGACCTTTACCTAGTGTAGCGTATAGGATTGTTGCATTCGGCGTTGCCAGGATTAACCCTGTAGGGTTTCCACTGGCATCTTTTTGAATTTCTCCACCTGGAGGGTTAGGCGTGTTTTTATCATATCCTACTGCACGCAAAGCTGCTGCATTCAAGAAAGCACGATCATAAAGGTGCAATATAAATACTGGGGTATCCGGTGCGATTGCATTAATTTCCTCTAGGGTTGGCATTCTTTTTTCAGCGAATTGTTGTTCTGTCCAGCCACCGACAACGCGCACCCATTGTGGGTTTGGTGTTCTGTCAACTTGCTCTTTTAACATTCTAAGGGCATCTGCCAATGAAGGGACACCATCCCAACGGAGTTCCAAGTTATAGTTTAATCCCCCGCGGATTAAGTGGGTATGAGAATCGTTAATTCCAGGGATAACAGTTTTTTGTTGCAAATCCACAAGTTTAGTCTTGTTGTCTGCGAAATCCATTACCTCTTTATCCGTACCAACGGCAATAAATTTATCATCTTTTATAGCCACTGCATTGGCTATTTGGTTTTCTTTATCTAAAGTATTAATCTTTCCGTTGTATAATATAATGTCTGCTTTCATGATTATTTATAATTAAAGTTTATACTTCTAAAATGAATATTGAATTCCCAATGCAGCGGAGAACAGATCCACAGCATCCGATTCTTTTAAGAATTGATCTGTTTTGAAGTAGGCAAAATCTCCCATAAGCACCAATTTTTCTTTGAGGTGATATTGGGGACTGATTTGAAATTGACTACCAATATTTTTAGATTTTTGATTCAAGCTATTGATCAAAGGATTTCCGCCGACATCGTATACAGCATCTTGGGTAGAGTTTCGCCAGAAATAGATGTATTCTAAGGAAACGCTTAAATCCTGAATTGGATTCAATTTGCTGTAAACATGTATGTTTGTTAAGTTTTTAGGTCCTATGATAGGGCTTAAACCGAAATATGCGCCTTTAGGGTAGGTCGGGTCAAAGGTGTTTATGATCTTATCGGTGGAGTCTTTATCCCCGGAGATATATTGAGCTTTGATTCCTAGGATGGGTTTCCATTTCCAATCATCGAATTTATAGGTAATATGTGCCGAAGCGGTTGATGATTTTATTCGATCTTCCGTTTTGGATTTTCCCCATTGGAGCAATGCTTCTAAGTCATAAGTGAAGTTTGAGTTACCTTCCCATACACGAAGCCCTAAAGAATGTTTCTTAGTTTCATAGGTATGTAGATTGATGACTTCCTTATTCCTTTTAATTCCTAGGTAGTAGATGTCCAAGTTTTGAATCAGGGGGACATTTTTCTTGACGGCATAAATGCCCCAAAGGATATTATTTTGATTTAGGAATTTATCATTAAAGAAGCCAGTTTTTGCTTGTACGTAGGTGGAAATGAAGGCGTCCAAAGTCAGGTCTTTCTGTTCAAATTTAACTTTTAACGCATCAAATGATTGCCTGTTATTAGGGCCTTCTCTTACGGATATAATTCTTTGAGAACCATATTGCAGTTCTTGACGACCAGCAATCACAGCGAGTTTAGTTTCCTTTCCTGTATTAAGCGTGTATTTGTAATAAGCTTGATGAAGGTCCAATACATTTTCATCGACCGGTGAGACTGGCTTAGGAATTCCATTCGCCAACCCACTTTGGAATTCGACTTTTATTTGATGATTATCTCCAAAATTAAGTGCAGCATTCCATAAGAATCGGGTCAATAAATAGTTGGAATTATTGTTTTTTTTCCAGTCTTGGTTATCGAAGTGAAAGTATTGCACGCGGATATCTCCTCCCTGTTTGAAACTTATTTTGTTAGTAGTAAGTGTGGAATCCTTTTGTTGAGAGAAACCAAAAACTGGTAATAATAAAATTATTAATAGCAAAGCTTTACTTATTATCATTCGCCAGTTTTTGGTTTTCTTTATCATCTTCTAATATTTAATAAGGCTAGAAGATTAATTGTTTTTGTTAAGCATATGTTTTGCATAATGAACACCAAGTCCATAAGAACCACCTCTTTGTTTAATAAGGTTGTTTACTGGTTCATAAGTTTCTTGGCGAGCCCAGTCTCTTTGAAGTTCAAGCACATATTGTACAGCCGTAATAGGAATTACACCAGCTTGTTGCATACGAATCATAGCCATGTTATGAGCCTCAGGTGTGATATCACCACATGCATCAGTAACTACATATACTTCATAGCCTTCATCAATTGCAGATAATGCTGGCATTGCAATACAAACGCTAGTCCATAAACCTGCCATTACAATTCTCTTTTTACCGGTTGCAACGATTGCATCATGTGCATTTTGGTCTTCCCAAGTGTTCATAGTTGTACGGTCGATATAAGGGTGTGAAGATTGAGGGTATACATCTTCGATTTCTGGGAATACAGGTCCTGAGAAGGTTTCTTCAGCAACCGTTGTAACGATTGTAGGCACATTGAAGATTTTAGATCCACCTGCAAGTAGAGCCACATGCGCTCTCAATTGCATCATAGGGATAGAAGAAGTAGCGAAAGCCATTTGTCCTTCATGATCAATTAACACTAAAGCATGATTGTCTGGTGTCAAAAGTGATTTTGCTGGGGTTGGATTTGTGGAAGTCATAATCTTTTAATTAAATAGTGAAAAAATAAATAGTTAAATAATAGTTGCTTTTTAAATTATTATCTCTGTATGTAAGTATATTTCAAAGGTATTTTATGAGGAGGGGTTATTCATTGATCTATGTTAATAAATTTAAAAAGAACATTTATTTGTTCAACCATTTAGTATAGAGTAAGTTTTAACAATTCTAAGGAAATTACTAACAGGGGGTAAAATGCGATTTCTAGCCTTTGAGGCTATATTTTATATGATTTTATAGTCGTTGATTTTTAATATAAAGGAAAAAATTGCTTTTACTCAGCTTTGATTTCTCGTGAATAGATAAAATAATATCGCATTTTGGGTGGAATTATTATCTCTAGAATTATGTTTTTCGACCAGAAGATAAATTTTTTTATAAAAAAAAGGATAACAGATGTGCCTTTTTGTGGAGATTTGAAAATTAATAATTTCCGTGATTTAAAAATGAACCAAAAATGAACTGTTTTTGTATTTTAGTGCAATTCATAGGAAATTTACTCTAATTAATGATTAAACCAGACCATATTGATGAAAGAGATTTGCTTGTACAATTGCAGCAAGGAGATCGTGTTGCTTTTGAGAAGCTTTATCATCAATATGCGCCCAAGCTAACGATAAAACTTCTTCAATTGGTAAAATCTGAGGATTTAGCTCAAGATCTATTACAGGACATATTTCTAAAAATTTGGCAAATGCGTGCTGACTTGAAGGAAGAACGTTCTTTTGCGGCTCTTCTTTATATGATGGCCACAAACCTTTCCCTTAATTCATATCGAACTGCAGTCAGAGAACAAAACCGAATAATGCAAATCAAGCCTGGAGAATCCTATTCTCATATCGAGGAGGATCTACAATTTGCAGAAACAAATAAGGTGTTTAATGATGCGCTTAGCACATTGACTGATAGACAAAGAGAAGTCTATATGATGCATAAGTTGGAAGGTAAGAGTTATAAGGAAATCAGCGATACTCTAAAAATAAGTCATTCAGCAATAAATCAACACTTGCAACTCGCTAATAAACAAATCAGACTTTATCTTCAAAATCATCTGCCCCATTTGTTGTTTTTTATTATTCCTTTTTTATCCAGTGATTATTTTAAGAGTTAATTTTGTATTTTATTGAATTGATTTTCAGGGTTTTATAAAATATTTGAAAATTTTTATTAAGATGAACTGTTAGTTTATGGATTGCTGGTGTACTTATTATATACACACTAACTTTTAATAAGACCCTTTTATAAATCCAGCATGGAAAAGAAGGTACATTATCGTATTTTATTTTACAAGTATATTCATGATACTTTGGATGAAGCAGAACTTGAGTTGTTAGCATCCATTATTGAGTCGGAGGAATATGAATCCGAACGAGAAGCCTGTTTCAAAGAATATTTCCAGTTATCCGAAGAGGAGGAGCCAAACCAAGCATTATTGGATAAATCTTTGCCAATAATTGATGAAACCTGGAAGCAATTATCCCTAAAACTCAACGAAGAAAATCACGTTTTAAGAATTCCCCAAAATAAATTTCAGAAGTATTTTAAATATGTGGCTGCAATTGTTCTACTATTAACCATTGGTTCAGTTTGGTATTATATGTTGAATAAAGGTAAAGAAAGACAAGAAGTACAAATTGTAGCAGAAGAAATTCTTCCGGGATCCAATCGGGCAACCTTATCCTTTGAAGGTGAAAGGTCCATTACACTAAGCGAAGCGCAAACTGGATTAATTGTTTCCGAAGATGGGATGAGTTATTCCGATGGAACAAGTCTTGTTAAATCTGATGCGGTAAAAATTGCGAAGGTGAGTACTCCGCGTTCTGGTCAGTATCAAGTTAAGTTGGCCGATGGAACGAAAGTGTGGTTGAATTCTGCGTCTTCTTTAGAATATCCAACTCAGTTTGTAGGACCAAACCGAAGAGTAAAGGTTAGTGGGGAAGCCTATTTGGAGGTTAGTAAAAATCCTGATCAGCCTTTTATTGTTGAAACAGGGGGGCAGGAGATCAAGGTTCTGGGGACTAGCTTTAATGTGAACACTTATGGGGATAAGGGTCGATACCTGACGACCTTAGTTGAAGGAAGTTTAGAGGTGAGTTCTACAAAGAGCAAAGAAAAAGTATTGATTAAACCCGGACAACAAGCGATTCTTTCCTCTGAAGGAAGTTTAAAGACGCGGGAAGTAGATATTGATGAGTATGCATCATGGAAAGATGGTATTTATGTGATTAATAATTTGACCCTGGAGGAGTTTGGAAACCAGATTGAGCGTTGGTATGATGTGGAGGTAGATATGGGGAAATTTAAGGATCGAAAATTATCTGCAACCATCCGCAGGGATGTCAAATTGAACGAAGTTTTAGAGGCAATTGAATTAAATACAAAAATTAAATTTAGTGTAAAGGATAGGAGAGTTTCAGCTTATCAATAGAAGAGATTCGAATGAGTTGAAATATCAACAAAGTCTGCCGAGGTGCTGAAGACACCTCTGGCAGATTTACCTGACCAAAATAGAGTTTAGCTAACTATTTTTTAAACCAGACAATACAAACTTAATAATAAGATGTGATTAAAGAGCTTTAATAGCATCTTGAAAATTTTTAATGGGTGTATTGTTCATTTATGATTTCACAATGAGCAATAAAAAGCGTGTTTTTTTATTAAAAATGAAACTAACTTTCTTTTTGTTTTTATTTTCCATGTTTGGCGCAATGGCTAATTCCAATGCTCAGAAAATTAACCTAGATCTTAAGGGAGCTACATTAAAAAAGGCTTTTTTAGAGATTACTAAGCAGACGGGGTTTATTTTTATTTATGAGGAGGGGTCCATTAATCCTAATTGGAAAGTCAATCTAAAAGTTTCTAATCAGGAGCTGCAAGAAGTTATGCCGCAATTATTGGAGGATAGACCTTTACAATATAAGCGAAGTGGAAAGTCCATATCAATTTCCATGAAGCCAATTTCAAAAAATGTAACTTCTCCAATTAAGGAAAGTTCCGAATCGAATGCTCAAGAAACTATTGGAGGCCAGGTGCTGAATGAAAAAGGAGAGAAGTTGGCTGGAGCTACCATCAAAAATCTTCGTACAGGCAAAAGCTATTCGACGGATGCTCAGGGAAGTTTTAGTATGGATGAGGTCCGGACAAATGATATGTTAGAAATCAGCTATTTGGGCTATGAAAAGGGGCAAGTAAAGGTTGATGAAAAACAGTTCTATAATATCCAATTGAACCCCAAGCCAGAAAGTATAGGTGAGGTTACTGTTGTCAATACAGGTTTTCAAACGATTTCAAAGGAACGCTCTACAGGTTCTTATGGGACTGTTTCGAAAGCACAACTTGAGAAACCGGCAACTGATATTTCGCAACGGTTAGTAGGTACTATTGCTGGTGTTCAAGCACGCTCTATCGACGATAAAGGAAATCCGAAGTTTGAAATCCGAGGACAATCGAGTTTATTGGCTAATGCATCGCCATTGGTTGTTGTAGATGGGTTTCCTATACAAGGAGACTTTGCTTCAATCAATCCCAATGATGTGGAATCAGTAACTGTGTTGAAGGATGCAGCAGCAGGTTCAGTTTGGGGTGCTCGATCAGCAAATGGGGTTATCGTCGTTACGACGAAGAATGCCAGTAAGAATTCGCCTTTAAAGGTGGATTTAAATGTGTTCACCAAAATTTCTCCGAAAATGGATTTGGATTATGTACGTCCATTGGCGTCGTCTTCAGAAACGGTAGATTATGAGATGAAAGCCTACGAAAATTGGAGAGCCCTACCTGATCCCATTTCATTTTTTGATGTTGGTTACGATTGGAGTACAGCCTCCATTTTGATGAATGAAGCAAATTATGGATTTATTTCAAAAGCTGAGCGAGATGCCCAGCTGGCGAATTTGAAAACCTTGGACAATAAGAAACAAATTTCAGATTATCTATTGGCGAATCCAGCTGCTACTCAATATAATTTATCCATCTCAGGTGGGTCAGAAAGGATGACAAATTATTTGTCTTTCATGCATCAAAGTAATCAATCCAATTTTAAAGAAACAGACTCTAAGAAATACCTTATCAATTTTAGAAATAATTCAAGTATTACCAAATGGTTGGATGTAACCTTGGGGGCGAATTATCTATATAATAAAGATAATAATAGCGGAGTAACCCTGGCAGACCTGAACAGTTGGTCCCCATATGATATGTTAAAGAATCCGGATGGATCCTTTACCAATATTCATAGATATTATACGCCTATATTAGATAGGGATGTTCCTACTGCATCTTTTCCCTATTCGGATTGGACCTACAATCCGATTTTAGAAATTGCAAACAGAAAGCTTAGCGTAGACCAGAGTCAGGCAAGATTTCAGGGAGCATTGAATTTCAAACTATTGAATGGCTTAACAGCGGAATTGAGGGGGCAATATGAATATGGTAACTATAATACTCAAGATTTATACAATGAGAACAGCTTTGAAGTTAGAAAAACTGTCAATGAGTCGACGACATGGGATTCCTCCGTTGATCCAAATGTATTTATTGCAAATCTTCCATTAGGAGGTATCTTAAAGCAAAAACGAGTTCGTACAGATTTATATAATGTAAGGGGTCAACTAAGGTATAATCGAGAATTTGGAGTTGATCATGAACTGGATGCTCTTGCGGGAATGGAATTTCAGAGTTTGGTTGGTCAAACTTTTGAGAATCCACCGGCCTATGGATACAATGAAGAGACCTTGGCTGTTGGTACTTTTCCAAATGGCCCTGGAGGACCCAAGAGCCCAATTTATGATTACATGGGGCAAGAGATTACTTTCCCTTACCTAAATACCTTCGGATATACTACGCAACGTTTATTTTCAGCCTATGGAAATGCAGCATATACCTATAAACAAAAGTATGTTTTAAGCGGTAGCTATCGTTTTGATGCATCCAATTTAATCACAGATAATCCTCGGTATAGGTATGCACCATTCTTTTCCATTGGAGGGATGTGGCATGCTCATAAAGAAGGGTTTATGGAAAATATTGATTGGGTAGATCGCTTGTCAGCTCGCATAACCTATGGTAAATTAGGGAATTATGATCCTTCCACTACCTTTAGGCCATTGATTACACCGAGTCAATCTCCGGACCTTTATATCAATGGATTAATTGCAGGTTTTGCAAGTTATGGAAATCCAACTTTGAGATGGGAGCAAACCAGCAATTGGGATTTGGGAGTAGACTTTTCATTATTTGATCATAAATTATTTGGTAAGGTGGACTTTTATAAGAAAAACGGAACAGATTTATTAGCAGAGCTATCGATTCCATCAATTCATGGAACTTTCATGCAGAAACTCAACAATGCTGCCATGGTCAATAAAGGAGTTGAAGTTGAATTGGGGACTTCACAAAATTTAAGTTCCGATATACAATGGACGGGGAATCTGAATTTCTCTTATAATAAAAATGAGATCACAGACTTGTTTGTTGTTAACTATAATGCATTCCAAATGCCATTAGGAGGTACAGCAGCCTATGTCAAGGGTTATGATGCAAATACAGCATGGAGGTGGGTGTATTCGGGAATTGAAAATAATCAACCGACCAAAATAGGTCCTGAAGGTCAGCCATTCCCGCTTTCTGCATTTCCCGAAGGTGATCCATTAACCTATTTAAAAAATATGGGAACTATGGTTGCCCCTTATACATTAGGTTTCATGAACTCCTTCAAATACAAGGATTTCAACTTTTCATTTATTGTCACCGGGAAATTCGGGCACGTCTTTCAGACCTTAGGTTTTAATTATCCACCGAATTGGGTTTCCAGAGTATTGCCGAATGCTAAGTTGACAGATGTCAATACTGGCGATCCTTCGAAGATAGTTCCATTACCATTAAATAAGGATGATTCAGAGTATTATATCTGGGAATATTTCACTGGATCAATGGATTATTTGATTCAATCAGCGTCGCATGTTCGACTTCAAGAGGTTAATTTGAGTTATACATTCCCAAGTTCTATTTCAAATAAAATAGGATTGAATAATGTGTTATTGTATGCCCAAGGGAATAATCTATTTAGTGTTTATTCCAATAAAGCGGGTGAGGATCCTGAATATCCGATGGGAAGTTTGAGGCTTATGCCAAGCTATACCTTTGGATTGAAGTTCGACTTTTAAAATTTTGAAAAATGAAAAAAAGAATATTTTCCATCATTATATTAACCTCGATATTATTAGGTTCCTGTAGTAAGATCGATGATTTTCTAGATGTTCCACCGAGTAAAACTTCGGAGTTGGAAATCAAGACTTTTGATCAGCTCAATCAGCTCTTGAATAATTATTCAGCTGTTTTTTCAGAAGAGGTGAATCAAACTGCAGCTTTTAGTTCAGATGATTATTATTTAAGCTCTGCTATGTATGATGCTGACCCTTCCGTGTTTGCAATTAGTCGGGTTAAATATGCCTTATGGGACAGCAAATTTTTAACAACGAACATTGGCGATGATTTTTGGGGGAATGAGTATAAAAAAATATTTTATGCGAATACTGTTCTCACCTATCTAGATCAAGTGTCTGGAGGAACAATAGAGCAGAAAAATAATTTAAAAGCAGAGGCTCATTTTATCAGAGCCTATAGCAATTGGGTATTGGTGAATACTTATTGTCTACCATATACTGAAGCCAATAAGAATGAGCCAGGATTGCCAATTAAACAAACCATCAGTTTTGAAGAAAATGCGCAAAGACAGTCTTTGGCAACCACTTATCAACAGATTGAAAGCGACCTTACTGAGGCATTAAAGATTAGTACGCCTTTGGTTCAAAGTGGTCGTTCAGTACATTGGAGAGCCAATAAAACGGCTGTCAATGCATTTGCAGCTAGATATTGGTTAAATAGAAATGACTACAATAAGGCTTTGCAATTTGCAAATGAGGCATTAGCTGGATACAGTACTTTAGTTGATTATAATACTCAAATGCGTTATGGTATTCCAAAGACAGTGACCCTGGATGCAGGAACTGCAAGTCAGAAGAATTTCACAATCCAGTTTCCATATACGCATAATAATCAAGTGGAATATACGGATATGATAGGCTGGAAGGAGTTTTTATATTTTCGAATGCTTGCAAATGACTCGTATTGGTACATTCCAAGTCCTGAATTGTTGAATTTATATGATAAGGAACATGATTTACGCTATAAATATAATGTTGTAGAAGGTTATTCCTATGATCGTGGAATGATCAAACCTTCTTATAATTATCCTGGATATGTATTTTTTTATAAAAACAGAATTCCTTCAGGACCAACAGTGGCAGAGGTATTATTAACCAAAGCTGAGGCTCAGGCACATTTGGGAAATGCAGCAGCCTCAATGCAAACATTGAATTCCTTGCGGGCTAAAAGAATGGTTGCAGGAGCTTGGGTAAATTTGTCGGCAGCCAATAAGGAAGATGCGATAAAAAAGGTTTCCGAAGAGCGAAGGAGAGAAATGCCATTTTCGCAAAGATGGTTTGATGTTCGTCGATATAATCATAATGAGATTGCTACGGATGATATTCAGTTGAAGCGATCATTTTATCCTTTTAATAATTCCATTGTTTTAGACGACCAGAAAGTTCAGAACTATACCTTGGAAAAAGGGTCTAGACGTTGGGCAGCACCTATTCCTGTTTCGGATATTGAAGCAAGTAATGGCGTTATAGAACAGAATAAATACTAAGAATAATATAGCTATGATAAATAATTCCTTAAAAATATTAGCATTATTTCTACTTGTTTTAGTTCATATTCCAAGGGTTTATTCTCAAAGTACAGAAGAGTTTTTGCTATCGGCGAAAGAAATGGCAGAATTGAGGGCTGCGGTTATGGCAAATCCTGATAGCATGGATTTGAATGAGGAATATTTGGCGGGTTTTGCCAATCCAGAACAAGCGGAAAAGGAATATGCTAAAATTATTGCCAAGCATCCTAAGTCAGCAACCTTACAGATAGCCATTGCCAATAAGTTAGGGGATTTTAGTCCCAAAAGACAGAAATATCTATTAAAAGCTGCGGAGATAGACCCTTCAAATATTGAAAATTGGGAAAACCTTGCTACTGATGCGGCTTTTAAAGGGAATCAGGAAGATGAAATCAACTATATTGAGCAAGCAATGAAAGCCAGCCCTGATAATTTGGATTTAAAAGTAAGATATGTATTCTTATTTTCTCATAACCCAAGTGAATTTAGTGCAAAGGCTAATGCTTTTATTGAACAATATCCGAAATCAGAACAGGCATTGTTGATTTTCAACATTGCAGGATTAGAATTGGAAAACAATGAAGAGAAAATTAGGTTAGGAGAAAGGATGCTGACCTTATTTCCAGATGAGGAAAGTATGGTTTTTCTTGTAGCTGTAACCCGATTGGTGAATATTTATATAATGGAGGGACAATATGATCAAGCAATTGAAGTTGCCACAAAGTATAAAGATAAGGGCGAAGCTGATTTTGGTCTTGGAAAAAATCTTAAATTGGCGCAGGACCTAAAGATATATGAGGCAAAAATGCGTGCCGGCAAGTATGCTGAGGCCAAAGAGCAAATCATTAATCTTCAATACAGAACTTTGAACGGCAATGATTTAGGTAGTTTACTGATGCTGAATAAAGCATTAGCTTTAGATGCGAATAAGGAAACTCAAGCTGCATATGATAGTTTGATTATTATCCAATCAACCAAACCTTCACTTGTAGTTCAAGAAGCCATCTTTGCTTATGGAAAGAAACTAGGCAAAACCGAGACTGATGTAAAAGGAGATGTTTATCAACTTGCCATTTCAAACTCCAAAGAAGCACTTCCTTTTTCAATAGATTCTTTTGATTCAGAGCAAAAAGTTACCCTAGATGATTTAAAGGGTAAAGTTACCTTACTGACCTTTTGGTATCCAGCATGTGGACCATGTAGAGGCGAGATGCCACATTTTGAAAATGCGATTAAAGGTATAGATCGGAATAAATTCCAATACCTTGGAGTCAATATTTATCGGGAACAAGATCATCTTGTCCAACCCTTTATTGAAAACACCGGATTTACCTTTAAACCTTTAGGTGCTTCAAAGGAGATAAAGAAAGACTATAAGATCTATGCTGCACCCACCAATATCATAGTTGATCAGGAAGGAAGAATTGTCTATTCTGATTTTATGGTGGATTCAGATAATGAACAAATGCTAACCTTGATGCTTGAATCATTAATTAAATAATTCGAAGATTTAGAGACCTACCTTACCTTGAGCCCAATAAGGGTAGGTCTGCATCTGCTTCTTTGAATAGCCATTTGAAATAAGATCTTTTTGAATTTTTTGGATGGAACTGGCATTTCCAGTCAGGTAAAATTCCATTTCGGATTGAATAGGTCTTTGATTGAGTAACCATTCTTTAAAAGAGCTTTGTTCAATGCTTGCTGTGCTGGAATCAAGAACCACTATGTTTTCAAAATCTATTCGGATATGATCAAGCCAATCCAAATGATTGGGTTTAATTTCAATTATGCAACAACAAGGTTTACCTTGTTTTTTTGCTTCCTGATAGATGTTCTGCATTAGACCTAAGGAAGTTTCATCACCAAAAACAACATGACTGCTTGCAGAATAATTAAAGTTCATTTTTCTACTTGGTCCCATTATTTTTAATTCATCATCCAAAGCCAGATTATCAGCCCAAATACTGCCAGGTCCTTTTCCATTGATATAGAAGTATACATCACAGATTCCTTTTTTCAGATCGAAGTAACTTGGTGTATAATGTCTGAATTGTTGATCATTGATTCGAAATTCAATAACATTTCCTGGGATAAAATCTTTTTTTATGCCAGAGAAATCACCTTTAAAGCGGATGTATTTAAGGGATGGATTTATGTATTTAATTTCTGTAATTTTTGCGGAGTGAAAAGATCCTTTAAAAAGGGACTCCATGGCATCAGCCATCCATTTTGGTACTTGAGGCATTTTAAATCTTTGTTGTAAATAAAATTTCTTTTAAGATAAAAATAAATATCTGAAATAATAAGGAGTACATCTATTTGCCTATTTAAAATGTCCCAAGGACCAATTTGGCTACTCGCAATTTAACTTCTATTGATCAAAGGATCCGTAAAACTTTCCTTACCTGTTTCCATTCTACCAGCGAATCTTTGGAAAAAGTCTTGGTTAGATGGAGAAGAAACAATGAAGTCATACCAGCCGAAGCTCTTTTCCAGATTTAATTTTATTTTTATTTCTGAATTGGCAGCAATACTATTTTCAAAAAAGGTTCCACTCTTATAGCTCATATCCTTCACGACTAATTGGATTGGAGAGTCACCATTGTTTTTCAGGTTTAATATCATGCTTTCAGTAGGAGCTTTTGTAATTCTTTTTAATTCAGAGAGTAGTTCAATTGAAACATGAGGGTCATTTGCAGTGCCTGAGAATTCTCGAAAGAATCCATTCGGACCATGAAGATGGAGATTGTATTTTCCGTTTTCAAAACCATTAATTGGCCATTCATATTGGATTTCATCAGCAGGTTTAACTGCGAAGAACCAGTTTCTACAGGCTTCTGCCGAAGATTTTTCATCCTGAAAATTATTTGGGGCATAAACGGTAAATGGTGAACCAGCGGACTGATTTCCAAATAGTTTATCTTCGGCTTGCATGCGGATAATGAAATTATCATTATTCACTTGGCCATGGGCACTGATCTGATAAGGTAATGCTGTCGAAGGACGTTTACCCACCTCTTGTTGGGACATTAAGGAAGCATAATTTTTTGTTTTAAAAGCTTCTTGGATTTGTTGTTTACTGATTTCTTTGAAGTTGCCCGGACTATCTTTGAATTTTGCATTATAAATTGTTTCCAAGAAAGGATTTCTATTAATAAAATTCAGGTTTTTATCCTTGCTATCAAATGCTGTAAATGCAGAAGTTAAATTTCCACAAATAGTTCTTCTCCAGGTTCCAATGTTTTCAAAATTGATATTTTTCTTGAATTTTTTATTGACAAAATGCTCCAGGAACTGTAGGGTAGAGGTGTGGTCAAAAACTTGAGAACATACTTTTCCACCTCTACTCCAAGGGGATGCAATGATCATAGGGACGCGAAATCCGAGGCCTACGGCCGCACCACGTGCTTGTTTTTCAGGAACACCTTGTTTTATTTCATTGGAGAGCCGGACGAATTCGTCCTCCGTTTCAATTCCATTTGAAACCTTTCCTGTTTCTGGTTTATTTTTATCTGGTATACTAAAAGGAGGAATATGGTCATAATAGCCATCATTCTCGTCATAGGTAACAATAAAAATAGTTTTTTTCCATACCTCTGGATTTTTGGTCAGGATATCCAAAATTTCAGAAACATACCATGCTCCATACCAAGGAGCACTAGGATGGTCAGAAAAATTTTGTGGTCCTGCCAACCATGAAACCGTAGGTAATTTTCCGGAGTTTACATCTTCCTGAAACTGATGGAAGAGATTGCCTTTGGGAACTGCTAGTTCTCTTTTTGTTTGATTATCGGTATATGAAAGCTGATCTAAACTTCGGTAGTCAGGATCCTTCTCATTGGTAATGAATGCCCGGTTAAATAAGTTTTTTTGAGAGGAAGAAAGTTTATTGAAATTTGTTTTATTCCATAGTTTCAATTCTTCTTGCGCATTATTGAGCGCATTTTGTTTATCTCTAATACTGGCTTGAACTTTTTTTGCTCGATCTTCGGAAGAAGGGCTTTCCTCTTGCAATTGGTTTATTTCAGCAGGTAGTTTATCCACTCTATTTTGCAGATTTTCGATATATCTATCTTTGAATTTTACATTATATGCTTGGAAAAATTCAAGGAGGTTACAGCCAAAATTACTTAACCAGGAACGTTCTTCTCCCTGAAAGCCACCGCCACTGCTTAATTCATTCTGGTAGAATCCCCAGGATATTCCATTTTCCTCAAGGGCTTCTGGGAAAGTCTTCCATTTTTGTTTACCATAAGAATAATCCTCATTTCTAATATTTGCCTTTGCTAAGCCATCTTCCTGGCTCATAATTTTTCCGGTCCAAAAGAAAGATCGATTTGGAGTGGTACTGGTCATTGCCGAGCAGAAATTTTGATCACAAATGGTAAAAGCATCTGCCAAAGCATAATTGAAAGATAGATCCTCTCGGGTATAATGACCGAGAGTCAATGGCATATCAGCATATTTTTTATGATTAGAACGTTTAGAGGGAAGCCAATTATCATATTTTCCAAGATTGTAGGCATCCACCTGACTTGCTCGAGAATGTGGCAGATCACCTGTCCAGGTGCTGTTGCTTTCTTTCATGTTTAATCGGAAAGGAGCAAATGTTTTACCCGCTAAGTCCGTTTGAAACCATACAGGGTTTTTATTAGGGAGAAGTACAGCACGGGGGTCATTAAAACCTCGAACGCCTGAAAGCGATCCAAATGCATGATCGAAAGAACGATTTTCTTGCATTAGAATTACGATATGTTCAGCATCAAGATAAGTACTTCCTGGGGCCGGGTTAATAGCCATTGCTTTTTGAATCGAGGAAGGAATCACATTTACCATTCCAGTAGCGCCAGAAAGCATGATGATTTTCCTTAAAAATTCTCTTCTGTTATCCATTGGTAGTTGTTTTTGTTTAGGTAGAACTAATTTAAGTCATTAAAAATGAAATTTTTAAGAGATGGAAGAGAGATTACTATGTGTAAGTGAAATTGTTACGATAGGAGCTAAAAATTAAAAAAATAATCTAAAAGGCATTGATGTTTAATTGTTTAGAGCAATAATTTGTGGCATGAGTTGAAAATTAATTAAATTAGCAATTAATGATTAAGCAACATTAAAAACAAACCATATTATTATTTATATTATTATTTGATGATTCAATTATCCAAGAAATCAATCATTTATGTTCTAGCGCCGGGTAATTTGGCATCTGGTGGTCCGGAAGCATTACATCAGTTGCATTACTATTTAATCAAATCTGGGTATCAAACCCGTTTGGTTTATTTTCAGGATGCAAAGTTGCACCCACAATATGAAAAATATACTCCACAGATAATTCCAATAGATCAAGTTGTAGATAGTAAGGAGAACGTGATTATCGTTCCGGAGATGCATACCATATATCTCAATCAAATCAAGAAAGCGAGGAAATGTATTTGGTGGCTGGGATTACAATTTTATGATGGCTTTGATGCATTTCCGCAAACGATCAGGCGTAAGATTAAATCCAAACTCAGGAAAATCATACCTTCTTCTATTTTTGAATTACGAAAAGAGTTTTATAAAAAATTTGATTACGAAAAATATTTGGTTCAAGCCTATAAAATTAAACCAGAGGATTATAATTTATGTGGTTCCATGTTTACTTATCAATTTACCAAAGAAAGGTTCAATAATGTACATCTGCTTGTCGAACCATTAGGTTTGGAGTTTTTAGATTTTGGAGATATTGATTTATCCTCTAAAAACAGGAGTAATAAAATTTTATATAATCCTTCAAAAAGTTCAACGATCATGAAGAAGTTATTAACTCGTACTGATTTAGAATTTGAACCTATACAAGGACTGGATGTAAAAGGCATGAAAAACCTTTTTCAACAGAGTAAATTATATGTTGACTTTGGGAAATTTCCAGGTCCTGAACGACTTCCTAAGGAAACCGTTTTAAATGGTACCATGTTATTGGTTGGGAAAAGAAATGCTTCAGAAAATAATTTTGATGTTGCTATTCCTGAGCAATATAAACTTGAGGATTTTAATAATGAGGAATTGGTAGTATCGAAAATAAAGGATATGCTAGCAAATTACGATGAATTGATTGGGGATTTTGATTTCTTCAGGAAGAAGGTGAAAAATCTGGAACAGAAATTTATAGAGTCAATTCGCTCTATATTTATTGTAGAAAAGGCATAAAAAAATCTACCTCCATTTTGAAAGATAGAGGTAGAGTTCAGTAGATATTTTATAGACTAGTTAGGCTGTATACTAGTCTTAAATTTCCCATCTGTTAATTTCGTTGAGCCAAGAGTTTCTAATCCTTGAACCCGAATCAAAGTTCCCGAGAATGTCCCTTCAACAAGATTGTTGTTTATGTTATCAATTTTCAAATTGAAAGAATCTTCAGGCGCATCGGTATCCCTAGAAGCTGTAGAATTTACTTGAACCTCATCTTTGGTGGTATTATGAGCTGCTAGGATGGAGAATCCAGAGTTATCTTGAAGGGTATAAGTACCAGCTGGAACTCTGGTTTTGTCTGACATCACAGAGATCATAACGGACTCTTTTCCGTTATCCATTGCACTAATCATTAGGTAATTTCCGCCTTCAACCCAAGCTGCTTCAACAATTGGAAATGTTTTTTCCTTTCCATCAATCTTAACTGAAAAATAATTGTTTCCAACTTCGCCATTCGGTCCATCGTCCTTGCTACAGCTAAAACTTAGTGCAGAGAATAGTGCTATACCTGCACCAAATAAGATTCTTTTTTTCATATAGTATAGTGTGATTTTGCTGTTTTAGTTAAACCAAAACCATACCAATAAAGTATCTATTTGGTAAATTAATTTATTCAGATTTCGGGAAGAGTTATTTGGCGATAAAAACAGGGATATTAACCGCATGGCGCAATTTATTAACTGTTTCGCCAAAAATAAAATCTTTAAATCCTCTGTGGCCATGACTTCCTACAACCAAAAGATCTGCTTGATATTTTTTACAGAACCTCACAATATTCTTAATCCGGTTGTTATAGCCTAATTCAAATTGGGTTTGATGTCCATTAGAAATCAGATAATCTGCAAAGCGTTTTAGTCTTTCCAAATCCTGTCTTGATTCCAGATCATCAGAAGAGTTGCCGTCATATTTAACTGATGCACTTTCCACAATGTGGATCAGAACAAACTTGCTCTCGGAATCAGCTAGTTGTAATGAATACTGTATGACCTTCTGATCTGAAATTGAAAAATCTAAAGCAATCAATATTGTATTAAAGGATTTCTTGGTTTCCATGGCGATGGGTTCAAATGATTGGTGAACATCTGTTTCAACAGGTTTTGTTTTCCAGAAAATTGGGTAAAATAAGGTGATCAACAATAAGAGGATTAATCCTAATGCCAATAGAATAACCAGCATGGGAACCAGTGGGTTTGTTGCATTTTGGACCCATCTATATAATTCATCGTAAACCAGTTTAAAATTTAAGACTGCAATTACCGCGGCAATAAGCCATGCAAAAACCTTAGTTTGGTTATTGATCACAAATATTCCCATTTTATTTTTATCAGAAACGAAGTGAATTAAGGGGATGACTGCAAAGGCCAATTGCATACTGAGGATAACCTGGCTAAAAATAAGAAGTTGTCCTACATGGTCTTCACCAGAGATAAGAATTACTAAGACGGCAGGAATAATGGCCAGTAATCTGGTAATTATCCTTCTGAGCGCAGGGCTGATTCTTAATCTTAAATAGCCTTCCATAACAATTTGACCAGCTAAAGTGCCAGTAACCGTTGAACTTTGACCAGCTAAAATTAAAGCTATAGCAAATAACTTAGGGGCCAATTCTGTACCTAGAATATTATTTAATAAATGGTAAGCATCATCTAGTTCAGCGACCTCATGTAATCCATTTTTGTGAAATACGGAAGCGGCGAGTATTAATATTGCTGCATTGACAAAGAAGGCCAGATTGAGGGCAATTGCACTATCCCAGAAATTATATTTCAAAGATCTTTTTATGGATTTTGTGTCTCTATCAATTTTTCTGGTTTGGACCAATGCGGAGTGTAGGTATAGATTATGTGGCATTACGGTTGCACCAATAATTCCTATTGCGATATACAATGCGGCACTATTTGGGATGCTTGGGATCAATCCCGTAGCTACTTCTGCAAAATCAGGCTTTGCTAAGAACATTTCTACCATAAAACACATGCCTATCAATGAAATCAATCCGATAATAAAAAGTTCCATCTTCCGCATTCCTAACTTTTGGAGATATAAGAGGAGGAAGGTATCGGCAAAGCTGATTAATACACCCCAGATGATATCAATTCCAAAAAGTAGATGCAGTCCGATTGCCATTCCTAATACTTCGGCTAAATCACAAGCTGCAATTGCGATTTCAGCAAGGATGTAAAGTGCGAAATTGACCTTTTTCGGATAGGTTTCGCGGTTACACTGCGCCAGATCCTTCCCCCGAACAACACCTAATCGAGCACATAAATTCTGAAGCAATAAGGCCATGATATTACTCATCAGTAATACCCATAATAAGGCATAGCCAAATTGACTTCCACCAGCAAGGTCAGTTGCCCAATTCCCAGGATCCATATACCCAACACTAATCAGATAGGCAGGTCCAAACATGCCTAATATTCTTTTATATTTTGATTTCTTTTTACTGATATCTATACTTTCATGGATATCTGACAAAGATTTATGTTGAGGATCATCCTGATACATAAGATTCTGGACTTGAAATTATTTTTAAAATTAAAAAGCAAATTGTTAGCAGACAAGTTCTTTGTGTTTATTGAAGAATTAACCATTAAAATAACCTTATGTTAATTTTTAATTTATTATATCCTGAGGCACTTTTTATTTTTTTTAAAAAGTATTTTTGAATTAGAATATTTTTTATTTAGCTTAGACTTAACAATTATTAACGAAATATATTACTTGTCTAATCAATAAAGTCATGCCTACACTTGAACTGGCTATTGTAAAAAGGCTATATTTTTCTAATCCACAATCAATTGCGGATTTGAGCATTTCCATTGGGAAGAGTATTCCTAATATTACGAATGCCATCAATAGGCTTTTACAATCGGGTTTAATCTTGCAAGCAGGACTTGCAGCTTCCACTGGTGGGAGGAGGGCGAGTCAATTTATTCCTAATCAGGATAAACTACCTAATATTCTATCTATTGCAATTGACCAGTTTTATTCTTCAGCTGTAATTATTGATTTTAATAGACAGTTTAAAACCGAAGTAGCAACAGTTCAAATTGCCTTGGCCTCTACTGATGCATATGCCAAAATTGTCAAGTTAATTGAGGAATGTCTTCATATGACGGATGTTTCTGAAATTTTTGCAATTGGCGTCACAATTCCGGGATTTGTCGATTATCAAAGTGGATTGAATAATTCCTATCCAGTTGATTCTCCGCTTCATAACTTGAAGAAAAATCTTCAGAAAGAATTTAATTTACCAGTTTTTATAGAGAATGATTCGAAAGCAATTGCCATTGCTGAACATAATTTTGGAGTAGCCAAATCATACAAGGATGTTATGGTTATCAATTTAAATTGGGGGGTAGGACTGGGGATGATCTTGGATAATGAACTCTATAGGGGTCATTCAGGTTTTGCTGGTGAGTTTAGCCACATTCCATTATCGGATTCCAATAAACTTTGTTCTTGTGGAAAGAAAGGTTGTTTAGAAGTTGAAGCATCCTTACTTGCTGCAGTAGAATCAACTATTCAGACTCTTCAATTAGGAAGTCCATCTTCGTTACAAAAGGATTTCATTAATCAAAAATATATTACAGGAGAGCAATTAATTGATGCGGCCACCCAAGGGGATCAGTTGGCTATGGAATCCATTAATAGAATAGGATATATTTTAGGAAAAGGCATTTCAACACTTATCCATATTATTAATCCTCAACTTATTGTAATTAGTGGTAGAGGGTCAAAGGCTAAGGAGATATTAGCACCAAAGATTAAAAGTTCGCTTTTGGAATTTAGTATTTCAAGACTTTCAAAAAATACAGAAATAGTTTTTTCAGATTTAAATAATGTGCAATTACTAGGGTCTGCTTGTATTTGTATTGAACATTCAGACAAAAATTTATTAAGAAAGAAGGATTTGACAACTCCTTCATACAATCATAACTAATTATTTTTTGACCCTGATTAAAACAGGGGTAACCTATTGTTATTGTAAAACCAAACTTTCACAATAAAATATTAATAATAATAAACCAATTCACTATGAGTAAAATCTACAAAGGGTGTTTAATGACATTGCTTTTGATGTTTTGCATCAATATGTCATTTTCACAACAGTTTGTTACTGGGAAGGTGACAGACAGTAATGGAGCACTACTTGGTGTTTCCATTTCCGTAGTCGGAACTACGAGGGCTACCCAAACCGATTTAGATGGGGAATATCGGATTGCAGCTAGCAATGGAGAAAAGTTAAGATTTTCGAGTCAAGGATTTTTATCACAAGAGGTCACGGTTTCTTCGCAGGTGATTAATATTACATTGGAAGAAGATAATAGTTCGATCGATGAAGTGGTGGTGACTGCCATGGGTATCACAAAACAAACTAGGTCATTAGGATATGCTGCTACAAGCGTAAAACCTGAAGAAATCCAAAGAACTAACACCATCAATGTTGTTAATGCCTTGCAAGGTAAGGTAGCTGGGGTTCAGATCAATGCTGTTGGAACTTCTGGGGTTACTTCATCTTCGAGTATTACTATTCGTGGGGCAAAATCACTCGACAAAAACAACTCACCAATTTTTGTAATCGATGGTATTGTCATGGAAAATAATATTACAGATACTTACGGGGGTAAGGATTGGGGTTCTCAGTTAAAGAATTTAAATCCTGATGATTACGAGAGTATTGATGTTTTGAAAGGTGCTGCAGCTACAGCATTATATGGTTCACGCGGTGCTAATGGTGCTATCGTTATTACAACCAAAGGCGGGATGGCACGTAAAGGTCTAGGTATTGATTTCTCACAGAACTATCAGATACAAAATATCTATGCGCCACACATCAAATTACAAAATGAATTTGGAGCAGGAAGTGTAGGAAATGGATATCAAGGAGATTTCTTACCAGAGGGTAATCCAAATCAAACAACATCAAGTTTTGGACCTCAGTATAATGGCCAATTGGTAAACCAATATTACAATGATGGTGAGAAAATTGCTTATTCAGCGCAACCAGATAATTGGAAAGCATTATATCAAAATGGAAATTATTCAAATACCAACCTAGCTGTCAATGGAGGTAATGAGCGTGCTGTATTTAGATTATCTTATTCACACACCGATAATGGTGGTGTCTTAAAAAATAATGAGTTTAAGAGAGATGCAATTAGCTTGAAATCTAATGGAAAAATAAATGATATTTTCTCTGTTGACTTTGGAGTAAACTACGCAAAGTCAAAAGCAAAGAATGCTTATGATCAAGGATTTTGGAGAGAAGGTCAAAACTTGGCTCTAATGACTACTTATTATATGCCTCGTTCATTGGATCTAGCAAAGTTTTATGATACTTATCGTGATCCTGTAACCAATGCAGTTAAATCCCAACCATTATATGGTACAATAGCAAACTTCTTACATAGGTTAGATTATTATAATGAAGATAGGGATGAAGAAAGTGTTATTGGAAACGTGGCTTTACGTGCAACGATTACTGATAATATTCGGGCATTGGCTCAAGGTAACTATTCAATCTATAACACCTTAAACGTTAATAAACAATATGGTGCTGGACCTTACTTAGGTGGTGGTGGTTATTATGGCGTAAATGGAACAAGACGTAATAATTATAATTTCCTATTTATGTTGGATGGTAGCAAGAACTTCTTAGATGGAGACCTTGAAACTAACTTAAAAATTGCTTCTGAAGTTTATGGCAATGGAGTAAATGAAAACTGGGGAAAGAACACCAATGGAGGACTAATTGTACCTGGACTTTTTGCTTTTTCAAACTCAGTAAATACTATTTATCCAACATATAATTATACAAAAGGAAATTATCAGGTTATAGGTTTATTCGCTGTTGCCAACTTGGCTTATAAAAATCAAGTATTTTTAGAGCTATCGGCAAGAAATGATTGGAACTCCTCATTATTATATCCAACATGGATAGAATCTGGAAAGAATAATTATTCTATTTTTTATCCATCAGCAAATCTATCTTGGGTATTCACTGATACCTTTAAAGAATCACTTCCAAGTGCATTTTCATTTGGTAAGTTGAGAGCATCATGGTCACAAGTAGGTATGGGCTCTAGAGCATTTGCTACTAGTGACGGTGCTGGAGGTTTTAACCAAAGTACCATTTTTGATCAAGACCGTAATAATGTAATTTCTGCAAGTCCTAATATTTCAAGTATTCCTAATACGGACCTTAAACCTGAGATCCAACAATCTATTGAATTGGGTACTGATTTAAGATTTGTAAATGATCGTTTTGGAGTAGATTTTACTTACTACAAGACCAATACTTTCAATCAAATTTTGACATTAGGAAACGTATTAGAATCTGGATCTTCAACTAGAAGAATTAATGCAGGTAATATTCAGAATCAAGGTATAGAATTGTTATTGGATATTGATCCAATCCGTAACGATAAACTTCGTTGGAATGTTCAGTTTAACTACACTGTTAACCGTGGTAAGATTAAGAAATTACATCCTGAAATCAAGGAATGGCAGTTAATGGGTTCTGCCGATGCGGGACCTGAAATTTGGGCTTACGAAGGAGGCGAGTTTGGTGTCATTACATCTGGATATAATAATTCCTATGCTTCAGCACCTGCAATATTTGAAAATCCTGATGATCCAAATGATTCAAGAAACGGTAAACGTATTCTAGAATACGCTGGTAGAACTGGAAACCCTAATCCTGCCACGGTTTATTATTGGACGACTGATGTGGATATGGGTAAACCAGATAGGAAAACTATTGGAAAGATTGAGCCTGATTTTATTGGTGGATTAAATACCAGCTTATATTACAAGAATTTTGATTTATTCTTACAGGCAGATGGTCGTATTGGTGGTCAATTTTTCTCGCATACCTATAAATATGCCATGGGTAGAGGAGCATTAGAGGATGCATTAATTGGTCGTTCTGCTGGCCATGGTGGTATCGCTAGAACCAATTACAAAGGAGAAACTGTATACGACGGAATCATGTTGGATGCGGTATTTAGAGAAGGTACAACAGCTCCATCAAAAGCAAACCCAGCGAATATGGTTGATGTAGGTGGACTGACTTACAAAGAAGCAGTAGAGTCAGGTCTGATTGAACCAATCCAAGCATCTGCATATTATGCTTACAACTTCGGTTGGGGTGCGAATGTTCAGGATCCAATTATGGATAACTCTTGGATCATGATGAGAGAGGTGACTCTTGGATATAAATTACCTACATCCTTAACTAAAAGGTTAAAAATGGATTATGCTAGAATAGGAATATCAGGTAGAAACTTATTTTATATCTATAATGGTCTAAAAGGAGGTTTGAATCCAGAATCCATCCAATCGAACAACCCATTGACTCCATATGAGTATGGTGGTGTTCCTTATTCTAGAAGTTTCTCTGTATCACTTAATGTAAAATTCTAAGATGAAAAAGTTTAAAAATATAATTATATATAGTCTTTTAGGTGGTCTGATGATGACTAGCTGTAAGAAAGACATGATAGATATGAATACGAATGAGGAATTATTGGTAAGTACTGATCCTAAATACGTATTCACAAATGCTACTTTGAATTGGAATAATTCAGGTCGTGGGGATTTGATGAGTAAATACAGCGGTGTAATGCAATTGATGCAATATGTTGTGTCAAATGGGGGAGCATCGGAAGGAATTTATGCGAATCCTACAAGAAATGATAATCCAAGTCCATTTTTGCCATATTACAATTATTATTATAACGCTTATGGTAACAAGCTGAATTACCTGATTACTTTTGTAATTCCAAATAGAACCGACAAGGACAGATATCAGAACATCAGTTCCATTTCTAAAATTCTTCAGACTTATCAAGCATTCTTAATGTTTGATACCCATGGAGCTGCTCCTTATACCGAAGCTTTATCAGGGTTACAAGGAAATAATACTCCTAAATATGACATGTATGAAGATCAATATAAAGCATTTGATAAGATAATTAAGGAATCCGTAACGCAGTTGATTTCCAATCCTGCTGATCAAATCGGGCTTGGAAATAACGATTACTTTTACCGCGGAGATATTGCCAAGTGGGTGAAATTTGGAAATACCCTTAGGATTAAAATGGCTCAAAGATTTGAAAAGGTGGATAACGCACATTATAAAAGTGTAGTTGATGATGTTTTCACTAATTCAGGAGGAATTATTTCGAACAATGAGGAATCTTGTATTTACTATCATAACCTTGAACACAATAATGATACTTGGGATACAGCGATTTTAACTTATCAATTTGTTGCGAGCAACTCGTTTGTTTCCTTCCTACAGGACAACAACGATCCAAGGCTTCCAATCTTAATTCGTAAGAATGGCTTCGGTCCAGGTAATAATAATCCCACAAATGATAATCTTGCGGATTCATTGAAGAAATATCATCCGAATTTTGCAACTGACCCACAATATTCAAAATATACTAAGAGATATGTAGGAATGCCTGCATCTCCGGATAATTCGACGATTGACGATTCTAGAGAATTTTTAAGTTTCTCTGAGAATAAACCAGGTGGTCCATTGAATTATACTATTCGTGCCATTTCTCAGGTTCAAAGTAGGTTTTATGTAAAGAATGGTGGTAATGCTGAGACTGGTGGTGGAGCAAGGAATATTGATTATCCTCGTTATGACAATAATGATGATATGAAATTATTTTCTCCGCAAATCACATATGCCGAGACTTGTTTCATGATGGCAGAGATCTGTGAAAAATTAGGCTCAGCAAAAGGTGGAAAGGATGCAAAAGCATGGTATGAAGCTGGAATTGCAGCCTCTATGCGTCAATATCAGACATGGGCTGTTCGGATGAAAGTGCTTTCTGCAGCTAATAATACCGTAGCTGACTACGCTCCAATTGATGATGCTAAAATTTCGGAATACTTGGCACAACCGCAAGTTCAGTATACAGGCAGCCAACAACATAAATTAGAATTAATTATTTCTCAAGCATGGGTTAACTTCTTTATGAGACCTGAAGAGGCGTGGGCAACATGGAAAAGAACAGGATTGCCGAAATTTAAGGCTTATCAAAGTCCGAATCCTAAAGATGGAACAGCATTCTTAGATGAGATTAAGTCGGGTGGAACGACCTTCTTAATTCCTAGAAGATCAAAATTACCGAATCCAAATTCGGCAAATGAGGCTAATTATACTGAAGCGATTCAAAAGTTAGTTTCTAAACCTGAATATATGCAACAGAATCAATCTCAGGGAAGAATTTTCTGGGATAAGTAATGTATATAGTTAAAAATCAATAAATGGAGATCGGGCAAATTTATTTGCTCGATCTTTTTTTTGGGATATCTAGAATGGAAATAAATAATACTGAAAATAATTTTTCGATAAAACATTGATTACTTCAATTAATATTTGATATTTATAATATAATTTATTCTCAATTAATCAATGTTAGCAATAGAAAAAAGAGTGAAGCTATTAACGAAGAACCTAGTTATAGCAACCATTGCCGTATTATCATTTACCTCTTGTTCTGAGGAAGAACCAATTGTAAAGTCCGAATATATAGTTGGCCGGTGGGTTCTAGCGGATGGGAAGTCGGTCCCTGCCTTAAATCTACATGAAAATAATACGTATGAATTTGAGATCAGTAGCAATGCTGATAAGAATGTCAAAGGCAATTATACTTATAGCAAATATGTATTAACTCTAAAAAATCTATTTGATATCGTATATGTAGTTACTTTCAAGAATGACAATGAGATTGTACTGGATGAAATATCAAATACGGCCGCACCTGATGTATTACATTTAGTTAGAGATTAATTACAAAAGGCTAGGTTATCACGACCTGGCATGTCGTTTCCAAGATTAGATTTGAAAAGACAATGTTTTTCAAATCATGATCTTTGTGAAGCAAGAAAAAAAATCTTTAAGAGTCCGACTTGTCAAAAGTATTAATCATGGATTTTATACTTATGACAAACTGCCTATAGGCATTAAACATCTTTTCAAATGGTATTTTATTTTTAGGAATCTGGGAATAAAATACCTTCTTTTCTTAGTTGTCAAGCTCCCGATTTACTTTTTCAGTCTACTTTTCGAAAGAATCTTTTTGTTGAGGCCTTTAATTGGATTATGTGGCTTATTCTACATGTTTTTTGCTAAAGTACTTCGATGTGGATTATTCGGAAATGTGATCACTCAAGGATACAGAATAACATTTCCTGATATGGTAAAACCTTCCTTGCCTGTTATTTATTATTGGGAATACAGCTTAAAAAGCATGGATAAATATTTAAAGGATCTTCGACTGGAACTTAGTGTATTTATTATTTGGTATATTATAAAGTAGGATGGAGGGTTATAAAAAAGTATTTGGTGAACTATCAATTTTCAAATCTGAATTCTATGATATCTTCAGCAAAAAGTATTTTTCAATAAGTAATAATGTTTTATTCAGATACCTAATTCTTGCGATTCGATTTCTCTTTTATTTACCGTCTCTATTAATATTTCTCATATTAAACTTGATTATATTTCTTTTTCAGATATCATTAAGAAAGCTTTTCTTGTGGTTATTGTATTTGAGAAAACAGCATTCAAGAGAGAAGAAATTGATAGAATATATTTTATTTGGGATATTGCTGTTTATCAGTTTGATAGCCTCTGTTTCAGGGTTTGGTAAATGCTATCGAAGGAAATTAATCTGGATTGCAAGTCAATGATCATATTAAACAAAAAAGCTCAAAATATTTGAGCTTTAATGGTGTTAACTTTAATAATCTTTAAATACTAATCATGGGATTATATAGGGGCTCAAACGAAATGATTAAATATCAAAAACGGCAAAAACGGCAAAAAGATTGATTAATGATATCAAAAACGGCGTTTTTCCTAAAAACGCCAGCCAAAGGCTGTTAAAACCAAATGTAAAATACTTCCATTTACTACCATTCAACTTCCTTTCCACATTACGATTCTAGCACATTGATGGACATATGTGCTATTCCTGCCGTAAAAAACCGTTTAAATAGCCTTTAATTGCTTTTTAAACGGTGAAATATCCTAGCTATTAATAATACTGATATTAGAATTCTATTAAGTTAGATTTAGTGATCAGTACCGATCCTGCCTGACTGAAATTGTTAAAAAAAACTATTAAAGGGACACTTAGTGGGACACTTAGTGGGACATTTTATGGAATTAAAAAACATGATTCAATATAACATACTGCCTATGATATTTATTTTACATGTTAAATAAAGCAGTTTACCCCCCCCCATAATACTAGTGTGGTTAAACTGTAGGTGTCTGATAATTAGGGTAATAACTGTTTTATGATATGTATTAAGTGTGTGTGGGTTATGTCATGCTGTTGATCCTTACGGAAGCTTTGACCAATGCAACAGCTCTTACACGTGAAAGATGGATGTCTTTTGGTGAGTGGTGCTGATTATAACTTACCAGTTTTATGTGTTCTAAACTAACCTCTGATTTTTGGATATACTTGACTGTAGTGTAGGTATCTCCATCCATATCAATATGGATAAGGTACATCTCTCCCCAAAAAAAGTCATTAGGCAGATCATGAACCTGTTTATACATAACAATATCTCCTGATTTTAATAAAGGATACATACTATCCCCTACTACATATAATGCTCCATCACATTTTGGTAAGTTCGGTATGCTTATAGTGTCAATTGGAGAAACACTATTACCATCTTTAAATAACTGAACCAACCCGGCTGACGCCTCTAAATCATAAAGGGGTATTTCCTGATGCTTTATTAGCTGATCATTACGGAGTTTGAAAACTTTCGGTTTATGTATATCGTTTAAAATTTCCCCTCTGCCTGTTAAAAGCCATTCGAGATTTATATCAGGATATATAGTAAATATATCTGCTATAGCGTTTGAATTTAACGGAGTTTCTTTTGACTTTCCTTTAAAATTTCCGTAGGTCATTCCTATAGTTTCAAAGAATTTCTCTTTACCAACGCCTTTAATTTCAGCTATTTGTAGCACTCTTTCTTTAATATTGGAAGATTTATTTTCCATTTAGTTGTTTTTTAGAAGATTTATCTACTATATTTGTCATATTGAAAACAACAATTAATAGTGGTTATCAAAATTGATGCAATGAAGACAACGAACAAAAGTACCAAAAAAACCAATTCCTACAATGGGTTGGTTTTGGATCGGCTACAAGAGAAGCATGGGTATTCTAAGGTTTATATCCGTCAATGTTTGGACGGAACGCGCAAACCAGGAATCGCCGATACCCTAATTAAGGAATATAAGCAGATGGAGCAAGCTGTTAAAGCTGCATTAAAATAAAATCGAAATGTGGAATAAGGCATATGTTATTCATGAAGGGCAGATAGGTGTCAAGGTAAGCTTTCTGATATCTGACGATATCCAAGAGGGGCGACCTGATCCTGTTGTAATTGCCCATGACCTGAGTATAAGAGTGTGCACCTATGACGCTTTAAAGAAAAGAGCTTCCAGAACCAAAGGCCTTCGTTTGAAGGAAGGAAAGGGAAATGGAAATGAAGCCCTGTTTTCCTTTGAGAACATGCCTGATGAATGGCAGGCTAAATGCATCCAAAGTTTTGGGGATCCTCAAAAGATCACGAAGGAAACATTACCTCTTGAAAGGATCTATGAGTGGGATAGCAAAGCTTCTGATTTTTATATGCGGTACAAACTTCCCAGTGGAAAAGGGTTATCATCGGATCTCAAATCAGCTTATACCATTAATGCTTCAGTGCTCAATGCCGTGATCACCGCCTTGAGCCAAAGAAGATCTTTCAGGAAGGCATACGGAAATCCAAATAGCCTGCAAGTAAAGTCTGTTTGGGATCTAGTTTGTGAAGATGTCGCTGCACTTGAGGAAAAGCTAGGACATACACTAAAAGTCAGATCCCTTCGGAGGATACTTTCACAATATAAGAAGGATGGATATAAGTCTCTGATATCTGGAAAGTTGGAAAACCAGAATACGGCTAAAGTGGTGAGCGAAGAGCAGCTTGCTGTGTTGGGTAAATTGATGAGAAAGCACCAAAATTTTGATGATGTTCAGATATCTCGGCTTTACAATGAGGTTTCCAACGCACTGGACTGGAAACCTATCTCATCCGCAACAGTGGCGAGGTACCGCAAAGAGATGGACATCTATATTGTTGCAGGTAATCAGGGAAAATCGGCACTAAGGAATACCCGCAGCATGCAGGTAAGGCGGAAAGCTCCCAATGTTCCCATGGTATATTGGACAGTGGATGGATGGGATGTCGAGCTACTTTATCAGTCAACCTCCCTTAACAAAGATGGCAATAAAGTAACCACCTACCACAACAGACCTACCTGTGTTATGGTCCTTGATCCTTTCCTAAAATACCCGATTGGATATGCGATTGGCACACATGAAACGACCGCACTCATCACTGAGGCACTTCGGAATGCTGCAAACCATACCAAGGAACTATTTGGTCAGAGGTACAAATCCCTCCAGATCCAGAGTGACCATTATGGAAAAGGGGTTCTTACCCCAATCTATGAAGCTATGACCAAGCACTATACCCCGGCAAGGGTAAGGAATGCAAAAGCGAAAGTCGTTGAACCGTACTTCAAGGAATGGAACAAGAGGCTTCAATTGATGTATCCAAACTGGTCAGGCCACGGCATAACCTCCAGGAAAGAAAACCAACCGAACACTGAATACCTTGATCTGATCAAGAAGGACTTTCCGGATTTTGAGGGAGTGTGCAAGCAGATCGCTGCGAGCATTGAAATGAAGAGAATGGAACTCCATGACCAATATGTCTCCAGGTGGCATGAAATGGCAGATGCTGACCATATCCCTCTCACAGATGAAGAGTATCTGTATCTCTTTGGTGAAACCACCGGTTACACAAACAGGCTCCACCATGACGGCCTCACGCTTACACTGAACAAACAGGAATACCATTATGACAGTTTCGATCTGTCATTCCGTGAAAACCGGCACACTGACTGGTGCGTCAAGTTTGACCGGGAAGACATGAGCAAGGTGTTGGTAGTGAATGCCAAGAGTCGGAACGGCAGGTTCCTAGAGGAGATCGGGACCGTCAAGTTTATGCTCGAAGAGCAATATGTTCAGCCTATGGCCCTATTCGACAGACAGGACGGTGATGCACTCCAACTTTCGAAAGTTGCCGGTTTCAACAAGACACTTGAGGAAAGTATCATCCAGAGGTACGATGATCAGGACCGGATCATAAAACAGATGATGATCGAGACACCTGTTCTCAACGGAACCCTGTCAAAAATGATCCTTACGGACAGTGCTGGTCAGCATAAGGACCAAAGGAACCAGGGACGCATAGCTGAAGCATCAAGGAAGTTGAAAGCAAAACAGGACAGGGAATTGGCAGATGAAAGCCTTGGGACCACTAGGGATCGTGAGGCATACTTAAAAGAGAAGATTGACCTAAATGACTTTATATCATGACAAACGAACTAAAGCACCAAATAATTGAAGCCCTGGAAGGCTATATAGCAAAGAACAACCTCAACCAGGATGACATTGCTTCCCTGGCCGGAGTAAACGCCAGGTACATCATCGAAATGAGAAAGGGAAACCTCTCACTTAAGGTCAAGGACAGGGATGTTCCGATCAATGATAAATATTTCAGGAGGATTGCAACACTGATAGGATTCGCGACCGAAAAGGAATATTGGAAAACACAGCCAACTTCCCAGTTGACCGAGATCCTCGCTACTCTTCAGGACGCAAAGAAAACCGGTGAGGTGGCTGTGATCATCGGGGATACCGGATGCGGAAAGACCTTTTCCCTGGAGTTATTCAAGTCCAGGTTCAGGACCGAAGTTTTCTCTATCAAGATCGGGAGCTCAGACAACCTCGCCGATATCGTGGAAAAGATGGTCACAGAGCTGAGGCTTCCGGTGGAGAGAAGGACCAAATCAGCAAAGCTTAGACAGATTGCAAAGCACATGAAATCACTGTCTGAGAATGGGCTCGATCCCGTATTTGCCTTTGATGAGAGCGAATATATGAAACAGCCTGCCCTGTGTTCCTTCAAGGAACTTTTCGATTACTTGAACGAACACTGTTCCCTCGTGATGATCGGTACCTCCCAGTTGATCGAGAACATCGAAAGGATGAGGAAAAAGAACAAGGCAGGCATCCCACAGCTATACCGTAGGATCAAGTTCAGGATCAGGAAGCTCCAACCTATTGACAGGCGTTTTACGGATTTCCTGAAGGATGTGGACAAGGAAACCGCAAAATGGCTGAGGGACAACTGTGATAATTATGGAGAACTATATGACGTACTGGTACCTGTAATGCGCGAGGCTGATAGGACAGGACGTAAGCTTAATCTTGAATTTCTGAAAATAGTACTGGGGATTCAATAATGGCGAAAAGAGCATACAGTGTTTCCGATATCCTCAATAAAAAGTACAAGGTCATCCCTTTCGAAGGCGAATGGGGAGCTGCGTTCTCTCAGCCAGAATCAAATGGTAGCTGGTTCATCTGGGCAAACTCCGGAAATGGCAAGACAACCTTTGTCCTTAAGCTTTGCAAAGAACTGAGTAAACATGAAAGGATCCTGTATAACTCACTGGAGGAAGGATCGGCAAAAACAATGCAGAATGCTTTCCTAAATGCAGGACTAGCTTCTGTGAAAAGAAGGCTTATCCTGGTCCAAGAATCAATCGAGGAGCTGTGCGGAAGGCTTGATAGGCCCAAGAGCCAGAACGTCATCGTGTTGGATTCCTTTCAGTACACTGGGCTTTCGTTCGAAAGATACAGGGATCTTGTTAGGAGATATCCCAAAAAGCTGTTCATTATCATCAGTCAGGCTGATGGGAAGCAACCCAGTGGGAGAACGGCGAAACGGGTGATGTACGATGCCAGTCTCAAGATCTGGGTAGAAGGTTACAGGGCCTTCAGTAAAGGGAGGTATATAGGTCCTTTGGGATATTATACCATTTGGGAAAGGGGTGCCAAAGAGTACCATGGAATGTAAAATAATCTAAGTTATGAAATATAGAGCACTAATAATGATTGCCTTGATACTATCAATGGCATCCTGCTCAAAGGACGAATGTCCGGAGCCAGAAAAACCAAAAAAGGAGAAATGTGCGGGATGTTCCAATAAGGACAGACCGAATCTTGAACATAGAAATTAAATAGCCATGAAAACAGCATTGATCAAACCTAAAAAGATCACTCAGGCACAGAAAGTAATCGATAAAGTAAAGAGACAGGTTGCTGAAGTTTGCCAACATCTCGAGTGGACAGAGGAGCAATATTACCTGCACCAATTCGAACAGTATGAAGAGTTCTTGAAGAGACAGCTTCACGGATATCCGGAAAAATTTTACAACCGGATCAGGTATTCTCCGCTGATGCGAGGCATGTGGAACAATGAATGGTTTAACCGTACCAATGGCAAATTCCTGAACATGGCCAGGTTCCACCTGTTCGAAGGGATGGAGGTAAACGAGAACGGAGAGCTCCTGATCGTCGAACCATTTGAAGGAGCCAGGGAACATGTAAACGATGAGTATATGTTCATCCATAACGGAAAACTCCTTGTCAATAATCTTGATTTTATGACCAGGTACTATCATGTTTTAGAACTAATCCAAAAATCATGAGGAGTACCGACAATTTTGTAAAGGCTGCACTTCTGGTTTCGGATACTCAAAAGGCCATATCAGACCTTTTAGGTGTTCCCATCAGGATGAACTTTGAGTTCGAACTCAACAGGGAGGTCACACCGGAATATGTCGTCGAAACAGTTTCCCTGGTTTCAGGATTCCAACTGGAAGATCTCAAAAAGGACCTTAGGAACCAGGAAACGGTTTATGCACGATTTGTGGCATATCATATCCTGAGAACTTATCTGATGATGACCCACAAGGCCATCGGAAAGATGTTCGGAAAGGACCATACAACGGTGATCCACGGATTGAAGACGATCGAGGACGAAGTAACAAACCTGGCCCTTCAGCAGCTGAAGGAAAAATGCGTCTCCAAATTCCTCAAAAACCTCAATGCGACATATGAAGATACAGTTTAGGATATCCAGGAACCAGCTGATGGTATGGCTCTATTTCCTGGAAACAAGATGGATCGAGCCGGGCAAAAATGGAGGTGCATATTCCAGGATGGTGTACCATGCGCTCTCCGACCTGCTGCACAAACTTAAAGTGCAGTCGGTAATAGAGAAACCAACTTACAAGTTTTCCATCAGCGCTGTGAGCGGACTTGCCTTCATGGTGTTCTGTGAATTTGCATCCAAGTATCCATTGGACAGAGCAGATGAGGCCATCATCAACGACCTGATAGGAAAAATAGACAGACAGACGATTCAATAACATTAAATCCAATACAAATGCAAGAAGTAGAAGATATGCAAAAACTGAAGGGAATCATGGAAGCCATGAAAGACCTTACTACCAGCCAAGATACGACAGCTATAATAGTGGTATCGGTTGGAAAACAGAAATCGGTACTGATCCAGGGAGATCCTGTTGACATCATGGCCAATCTCTGTTCTGTGATGGAACATGAAGAAAAATCGAGGTTCATCATTGGGACCGCTGTAGATGTTTTCAGAAATCACGAAGACGGGATTCAGCCCCCATCTCCAAAAACAGATAAAGGATATGTCAATTAGCAGAACTGAATTCCTGGTGATCCTGATATTGACGGTACTGGGTACCGTCAATATAGCATTCAAGCTGCTGAACCCTCCATTTTGGGCATGGCACTGGGTAATGCTACCTTTCGTAATTATCACGGCGTACCTTCTGGGCAAATGGTACGCAAGGTACAGACACATTAAAAAACTTAGAAGATGACAGATATTTCAACAATGACACCGGAACAGCGCAAGGCACTGATGCAGCAACTTGCAAAAGAAGAAAAAGCTGAAAAAGCCAAAAAAGCCAAAGCGAAGAAGGCTTATGAAAAGGATCGAGATACATCCGTTGAGGAACTCTTCAGTGAAGCTGAACAGATATCCCTGGCGATGGCAAGATTCAAGACCAAGATGCATGCCGTTATGGAAAAACAGCAGGAAAAGCTAAATGAATATGGTGGCGTGAGGTCTGATAGCAAGGGTGGCTTTTCACTGACTCATACCGACGGTACCATGAGGGTCACCCGGAGACGTGATACGGATCCAACTTGGGACGAAAGGGCCAATAAAGCTGAAGAGTTGATCAGATCCTTCCTATCCGATAGCGTCAAGAAGAGCAACAAGGAAATGTATGAGCTGCTAATGACCTTTATTGCCAGGAACGATAAGGGGGAACTTGAATACGCTTCAGTGATGAGGCTTATACAGCATGAGCATCTTTATAATGATCCTAGATGGATAGAAGGGCTCCAACTGATTAAGGAATCGTACAGGATTCTCTTCAAGGCGTATTCCTATGAATTTAAATTTAAGAACCCAGTTGGAAAGTGGGAAAGGTTAAAGATGAATTTCAGTGAATTATAGAAATAAAAGCATGAGCGTATACAGCGAAATATCAAAAAAAATCGGTTGGGACAGGGACACAAAGGTCCCTATTCCAACAACCGACGAAGCCAAGGAGCTTCACAATGAGGTCATGGTAAACCAATCAATGGATGCCTTCGAAACGGTATTCCGGATCCATCGCTTTGCACCCACACCGGACGGAGGTGATGATGCAGTGGCAATGGGGTATATCCATTCGGCATACAGGGACGGTCAGGTTTTCTTCAAATAGACCGACCATGAGAAATGAAGGAATCGTTCAGGTGGGAATATTTGTATTCCTGGCTGCAGCAGCTGCCACAATATTGATCCTTGAACTTAGCACAAACATGTACAACCTAACATTCGAAAATAAGGGAAAGGAAATAACGGTCCAGGTCAACAGTGATGGTCTGATCCAGAGAGCAACTGAAGAAGAACCTAAATGGAAAGAACGGGTGGTTATTGGGGTCGGTAAACTCAAAGAGGGAGAAACCGTCAGGATGTACAACCTCTTCAGTGATGCATTGATCCCAGAATCGGAAAATTATAGGGTAATTCAGGTACGACATGACACTGGAATTTTCTGAAGAACAAATGATCGATTACCTGCTCATGCACGGATACGTGATATTTGAGCAGGTACAGATTATCGAAAACAACATTTATCAAAACGTTTTCCAGGAGGAGAGGGTCCTTGTCATCAGAGCAATCAAGGGTGACTGCGATCTCCCTCTCAAGGATGCGTTCAAGAAACAACTAATAAAGCAAATTTTAAAAACATGATATTTTTCCAAGATTCAAGGATTGCCGGCATCCATGCCAATTGGGTGGGCAACAAAAATTTTGATGAGGGAGTTTCCTTCAGAGAAGAACCCTCAATTTTTGGCGGGATGTATTCGCCTGATGAAAAGCTCCATATGGACCATCTGATCTTAACGGCCATTTCAAGGCCTTTCTCTAAATATGAAACGGTGTTCCAATTCAGGGAAATCAATGAAACACTGGAACTCAACGATTCCTATAAGGCCGTAGTTCGATTTTTCCATAACTGGGATTCATTTCAATCGACAGCAAACAACCTCACAGCACTATTATATGAATACATGCTTCACCCAAAGATATCCTCCGGCATATTGCTGGCAGTCCACCTGAAGGATGTCCAGTTCGAGGGGGAAGAAATGGAAGCCATTGCCCTTTTGAAACTATCAAATCCAATGGAAGGTCTAGATTTCCGAGGAAAGGGTGGTCGATACGACATATGGCCATCAGGAAAGATCTTCAGTGTCGAGAACGTGGAGCTGAGTGCGATCTTTATCAATACGGATCGAGAGAACGGTTACAGGATCCTTCTCCAGTGCCCTCCCAAATCAATCGAAGGGTATCTGTGGAGGGAAGAGTTCCTTCAGCTGCAGGTTGTAAATGACCCATTCCAGATGACCTCCAATTTCATGAAGGTTTACAAGAACTTCGTAATGGAGAAACTGGAGGAATCCCATGAGATGGATACCATGGACCAGTATGAGCTCCTGAACAAGGCAATCAGCTATGTTTCGGAAAACGAAACAATGGATATCGAAGAATTCAGTGGCACCGTGATCCAGGATCCAGAAGTCTCCTCAATTTTCAATAGGTACCTGGACACAATTCAGGAAGATCACGAAATGGTAATTCCTGATCGGTTCCCACTGTCGGATTCTGCGGTCAAAAAAGCAAAATCGGCCTATAAGAAAGTGATCAAGCTGGACAAGAATTTCCACATCTATGTCCATGGAAAACGTGAACTGGTCGAACAGGGTTACGATGAATCCAAGGGGATGAACTTCTACAAGGTGTACTACGAAAACGAATCCTAAACCAATTATCATCGATTTTATTGATAAATGACAAAATCATTAAAATCGATGATAATAGTAATCTATCAATTCCATGAACATATTAAATGAACTTCGAAAACTCGATAAGACCAAATTTAATTACAATGGGGAGGATTTTTATATTGAAAAGCATGAATTCTCCAAAGGCATCATCAAGATATTTACCAATAAAAGGACCCTAGTGATCCTTGAAGAGGATTTTGATCCCCATGATTTTATCTCCAAAAATCCTGAAGCTTTACCTGTCAGGGTTGAAGAGGAAAATAAATACTTACAGAACAGTACTCCCTTCCTAAACAACTCTATAATTGGCCAGAATGGTGAAGAATTGACAAGGATTATCATGGACAATATCAAAAAGGTAAAGGAAGATCCATCCTTCATTCCCCAGGCTGAAGCGATCAACAGTGGCGTAAAGACGATCATAGATATTGCAAAGACCCAAGTGGATGCATTTAAAGTATTGAAAGGAGTTTAAGATGGCAAAATTTCATTTTACCCCAGAAATGGAGAAGTTTATCCATGAAAACTACCTAAAAATGCCAAGGGAAGAAATCGGTAATAGGATTGGCACAGGTGAAGGAACGATCGGTAGGTTCCTCAAGAGGAATGGTCTTGTTGTCCCACCCGCGGTTAGTAGAGGCTTTGCTATAAGAAAGATGTTCAAGCCGTTCACTGAAAGTGAGGATAGCTTTATACATGCCAACATTCAGGAAAAGTCCATTAAATGGATTTCCAAAGAAATAAAGCGTACCTCTGCCTATGTCAGTAAAAGGGTAAAGGAATTGGGGTATCAGGAACTGATCAACCAGAAAGCCTTGGATAGCCGAATAAAGAAAGGAGCCGTACCTTCCAATAAGGGAAAGAAGCAGACTGAATACATGAGTCCAGAGGCGATCAGGAAAACTGAAGGGACACGCTTCAAGAAGGGCAATATGCCTCACAACTGTTACCACGAAGTTGGAAAAGTGGTGGTTAGGGAACGAACCAAAGAAAAGTATAAGTTCATCTGCATCGAAATTGGAAAATGGAGCCAGCTTCACGTTGTGAATTGGGAAAAATTGAACGGTCCGGTACCCAAAGGAAAATGTCTCTGGTGCATGGATGGGGATACCATGAACTGTGATCCTTCCAATTGGGAGCTTATTACCAGGAAAGAAAATTTAAGACGGAACAATCTTTCCGATTCGGCGGTCGCTTCCAGGCTGGCCAGGATTAAGAACGGCAAGCAAGGGAACTTCATCGATCACGAGGCAAGGAAAGAATACCTTAAATACCCTGCCCTGATCCAACTCAAAAGAGAGCAGCTGATCTTGAGTGGTAAGATTAACGAATTGAAGAAAAATGGAAAGTCAAAATAACCCAGTCGATTCCATCAATAGAAAGTTCGATCTCCAGGAAGAGCAGTCTCTGTATTATCTAGGAAGGATACTTAAGGTAGACAGGGAATCCATGACCGTTTTCCTGCCCTACAACATTATGGATAGTTTAAACCGGAAGCACAGGTCATGTATTAATTACCTAAAACAGAACAGAGGTTATTCAATCCAACTAGAGATAAAATGAAAAAAGTAAAGCAATTCCTCATGGCAGTCATGGAAGAAAACAGGTTAAAGGGAGAAATCTCACAGATCATGAAAAGATATCCGGATGCATCCTTTGAGGCCGAAGTTAAAATCGAAGATTACAATGAAATCATCGAGAGGATGGAAAAGATCATTGTATTGAGGAAGTCCATCAACCTTGATGCGAGAAAAGAGGAGGAAGTAATCTTGGAGATCAGGGAAATAGTAAGGGACATGCAGGCCCTGGAGGGAACATCAATAAATAAATAAATAAATGGCCCATGACAGATATAGAAATCATAGACCTGCTCTTGAGCTCTGGTGAGATCAGGACCGCGCATCGGGTTGAGGTAACATCCCTTGAGATCATTGTGGAACTGACCGGCCCAGCAACAAGGGAAACGGTCAACAGACTGCTTGAAATGGATAGGGAATTTTACATAACAAATAAAGGTGCTTTGGTCATAGAAAGGAACTAGATGAACAGGAACTACAGACAGGTATACGCCATCCTAAAAGATATTGGTCTAAATAAGGAAGAAGCAGTACTGGACTTCACCGAAGGGAAGTCCGACAGTCTCTCTTCTTTAAGTGACGGTGAATTCAAGGAGTTCATGATCAGGCTCCGTCGCTTCCAGCCAGTCCCTACAGGATGGCAGCCTTCACCAGGTGATGCCCAGCGCAAAAAAATGATCGGAATAGCCAGAAACATGCACTGGGGTAAGGATACCCTTGAAATAATTGCTAGACTGGATGACTGGTGTCTCAAACAGAAATTCAAGAAAAAACTGAATGACCTCTCAGTTGCTGAACTGGGAACTTTGGTTACCATATTCGAGAATAAGGTATACACTGGTTTTTTAAAAGGAATAAAATCAAATTAGAAATGGAAAAATCAGGATTAGAACTGATCGCCCGGGAGCGAGAGGAACAATTAAAAAAGCATGGAAGAACCATTGAGAGTGATGTGCAGGAAAATAGATTCAAAGAATTAGCGCAAGTTGCATCTGCATTAGCATATCCACATCATTACGCAGACGATTTTGATGATTACCCCGAAAATTGGGACAGAGAAATTTTAGCAAATATCATCCAGAAACCTTACAAAGAGAGGTTAATTATCGCTGGAGCATTGATTGCTGCCGAACTTGATAGATTGATAAGAATAGGATTCGATGAAACAGATATTTAAACTTACAAGCAAGAAGCTCCAGGAGCCGGTGCAGGTCATCTATTTTAACGGCTTTTTAAACCATGTTGAAATCGGTTTTAAAACTCCGATGTCAGAATTCCAGTTTGATCATTTCATTAGGTTGCTTCCCTATAAATTGGATATTGACAGGTTCAAGACAATAGGTTTTGCGGTTGAAGAAATCCAGGAGGTCCCAGCAAACAAGAAGATAGCCCTTTTCTGCCAGTCGTACGAAAAACATTACGGTATCAAATACAAGGCTTCAAAATCCGATGGCGGTAAGATATCAAGTGTCCAAATTACTCCGGAGATCATGAAGCATTACTTCAGCTCACAGAACTTTCTCTTCAAGGGAAAGCACACGGTATCCAACCTAGTGAGATATTACAATGAACTCCTTCAGGAGATTGCACTGAAGGAAAAACCAAAACATCCGGATACCTGGTCTAAGGACTATGAAGCGAAGCTCAAACCCGAGGAGGTTCCGGAATATTGGAGCCATTTACGATCGAAAGGGCTAACTCCAAAGAAGGATAGACTTGGAAATGTTATTGATTGGATTTGATTAAATGAATTATTAAATTAGAAGAAATCAATTATTAAATAATATGGATCTATTTTTTATAATCTATGCAATTCTAGGAATTATCGTGTTGATATGCTTTTTTGTTCTTTGTAGAAATGTAGCTAAAATCAATTCAAAGTTCACTTCTAAAGATAGAGAGACTTTATTGAGCGAAATTAATATGCACATTGCTTTTAATGACGAAGACCGAGCAAGGGAAATCTTAAAGAAACTTATCTGGAGATATGTAGAATTCATTCATAAGGAGTACCCTACTAGCCCAGAAGTCAGAAAAAAGAAATACCAGGAAATAATATCCCTATATGGCAAGTACATGGATAAACTAAATATTGAATTTCCTGATCAGGAAGAGTTATCTAAAATTTAAGGCAATTATCCACCAAAAGTTAAAACCTCAGCACAAAAGTGTTGGGGTTTTTTGTTTATATAATATTTTGTAGATTTGTATCGTTACAGAATAATATTCCGTTCCAATCCAATAAATGGCCTATAACAGCAGGAATTATCACAAGCGTATCCGGTTTATGGTCCAGATATACAATGAGGCCAAGGAGCGGGATATCCCCGACACGAGGATACTTGCAAATGTATTTCCTAAATACGGCATCTTCATAAGCTACAGGCAATGGATGTACATCAAGGCCATGAAACCGAGCGAATATTCCAGTAATCAGCTGGAGCTCTTTGCTTGATAACTAAAAGGAGCCCTTTCGGGCAATCAGGACAGATAGATGGAACGCCCTCCCGGAATACGCCGGTGAGGGCTTTTTTATTGGATCTGGTTTGTAGCATAGATCGCAACGAAGGTCTTCAACCTGTCGGAGCGTTGCACGTCCCTGACCCCTGTCCTCTGTAAGGGTGACCGTATCACTTCTACGTCCATGAGTCCTTGGAGCTTTCGGTGCACAAGCTCCACCGTATCGTAAACCTCAAGGCTTTCCTCCAGGATTACGTCCGGCGTAATGGAATCGGTGTCGTCCATAAAGTCAAAAACAATAGTGACCTCAACCAAAACTTCACATTGCTGTTCCAATCGGGATAGCTTTTTCGTCCTTGGATAACTGATGTTCAACAGTACCGCGGGAAAGTCGATCGATGGCCGGGTATCGAACTGGTTGATATTTATCTGACCCTTGTTCAGGTCCACCCATGCAATGCCCGGGATTTCCATCAGTCTTTCCCTGAGCAATAAGAATAGTTCTTTCATGTCTATTTGAATTTTGATAAAAATACTTCCCTGATGCCGTCCTCTAATTTTTGGATGAGCTGGGGATGGCTTCCTAGGAATTGACGTCTGGGCATTGAAATCGAATGTGCCCTGATACTCTGCCCGCGTCCAGGTGTCGTGACCTTGCTAAAGGCTCCCATTCCACCGAACATCTCTCCCAGCTTTCCTTTTTTGTGTCTGTTGCGAACAAAGGTCTCAGACCTTGCTGCACGGTTGATCTTCCCTCCATAGTTGTGGATTGCGGCATAACGTGATTGGGATCCGATCACAACCATACCTGGCTGCGACCGCATGATCTTCACGCTGTCCCTGAGGGCCTCGGTATCAAGGAGAAGCTTATGCGTTTTTTTCTTGCTCTTCCTGTCTTTCCACTTCTCACCAAAGAATCCGGACTTCTGGAAGTTTTCCAGGGTAGTGTCCAACAGGATTGCCTCAACCGTAAGTCGAACGTCCCTCTCGGCCTCCAAAGCTCTATCCTGGAAGTCCCTAAAAAAAAGATCGATAGTTTGCCGATTGTTCATTTATTTGTATATTTGTGCTAGGGAGTCTGTGAAAACGGGCGCCTTGCCCAATGGAGATTTTGTTATGCGAGATCTCCATTGCTTTTTATAAGCGGTTCCCTATTTCCTCTTCGGTATATATAATATGTACCGTTGATCCTGAACTGGATCTCTTTCAAGTTTTCGTGCTCTATGAACCTACCGACAACCACACGTAGCATCTCATTTGTTCCCAACTCAGAAGGAAGGTCAACGATCACGACATTCGCCTGTCTATAGCCGGAATCAATGACCCTTCTAAGGGCGTTGTACTTCACAGATGTTGGCGACTTTACGTCGACAAGAACCTTGTCTACCCTAAGGTCCGGATTGGTCAATCCCTTTGCGTCCGGAAATACCGTCCTTCGGTGCACAGGATCCATGATTTCAGGCATGATATCGACAATGGAGCTTTCCATCGAAGCAAGTTCTCTGGCCACTGTGGTCACGATTCCATAGTCTACCTTCGAAGGATCCGCCATGTAATGTTGACGAATTATCCCTTTCGCGGTCTCGGCTTCAAGTAAGTCGAACTGCAAGCCATAGGGAAAGAACTGCCTGGACTCTCTTAGTACCTCTTCCGGAATTTCCTCGAAATAGGCATGGTCCTCAGGGAAGGCAAGGCCCCGCTGTCCCAGGTTCACCTTGAAGATCTCCGGAATATCCGGTTCGAGGATATCCTCCTCTGGCGTGATCACGCCGTCCTTGATCTGCCTTACGGTGCTCCGGCAATTGTAATGGTTCGGAGGATAGTACTTCGACCAGAACGGATCGTCCACCGGCCGGATGACACCGTTCAGCGTCCGGCACAGTGGAGAGGTGCGATCATCCTCAATGGCAATGAATTCCAATAGCGGAAACAGGTGTTTCCTTTCCTGGATCCCTGTCCATCTGTCGGCCATATTTGCACCCTTAACCGCAGTGCGGTATTCGGTCTTCAGGTGACGAAGGTGCTTTCCGGTGATCATGGTCGTCTGGATCCTGAACTCATCGAAGGTACGCAGCGTTCCGTCGGGCTTTCTCAGTGCATCGGACATTTCCTTCAGCTGTGAATAGGTCTTTGCAGAACTGAACTGCCAGACGTTCTTATCCAGGGAGTGCAGCATCCCATAGTCGGGTCCCTGTAGGTCTACCTCAAAATAATCCCTCCCGAATCCTTTCTTGATTCCCTTTGAAAGCCGTTCACCATATATCCGGATAAGCTCCGGATCGAAACCCTTTTCCAGTGCCTTTTTCCGGAAGAGGTCCCTGGCAAGTTTTTCGATATAGCTTCCATATCCTGAAGGGATTTCGGTCTGTAGCTCTATGTGTCCCCTGCAGCACCCGTAATAATTCTCTATGGGATCATGCCCCCGGTCCTCCACTATGGATTCCAAGGGGCTCAGTCGAAAAAACGGTCTGGAACTGCATGGAGCTTTCTTTCCGCTTCGATAGGCTCGACCACCTTTCTGTCCTGGACGGTAATTCCGAACTTCTCGAAGATCCACTTTGGATCAATGTAATAGTGCTGCAACAGTTTAGACACCATCTCCATCAACTTGTTGATATCCTCTGCCTTGTCATATTGGAAGGTAGAACCTTCTTTAACCACCCCATGCTTTGCGAGTGCTGGTATCACCTTGTTGGAATAGACCGTCTGAACGTCTCTCATGTCGGCCTGCACCTTGAGCCATAGAAGGTCCTGGGCCGCCTTCTCCTTGCTCTCGCTGCCGTACTTGGTATCCTGGCCGATCACTGCGCCAGAGATGAGCAGGCTCATCTCATTGTTGCAAAGGGTGATCAGGTTCTGGTAAACGCTTCCGTCAGTAGATACTCCCTGTGCAAACTCCAGCTCTTCTTCCTTGTCGATGATGAAATATGCGGCGGCGCCCATGTCCCTCATCATCTGGTCGGCCCTATTGAGCATGCCCGGATCCGAGGTATGGGTCTTCATGAACCTTGGCGGTATGCCATAGATCTCGCACAGCTCCGACCAACAAGACTGGGCAAAGCGTTTCATCAATGCATGTGCGATGGCCTTTACCAGGAGTCCCAGGTACTCCTTGCCCAGGTTGTGCTTGTTGAATTCGAAAATCCACAGCCCGAATTCCCTCATATCTCGGTAATAGATCGGAACCGTCGGATCGTTGTAGTCCTCATACCATATCCCGAGCTGGGGAACGGCATTCTTTCTGGGTAGGTCCTCCAGTTCCAGTTTTCCATCTTTGTCATAGGCCAATTGGCAAATGGAATAACCGTAATATGTGGAGTCCAGGATGCTCTCCACGAACATCGGCGTTGTCTGGGAATTCCTGGTCCATATCGTAGCCCCCTTGTCCACTGAGCCGTTGGGCAGGTAAATCTGGTGGTCAGAAGAGAATACCTGTTCTTTCCTTCCGGAAACCTGGGATTCAAGGTGATTGTCGTCCATGATGTTGTTGAGCAATGACTGCAGGAGCCAGTTGCTCGGGTTCTCCGCATCCAGGGCCATTGCCTTTGCGATCTTCAGGTCCTTGATGTCCTTACGTGCCTGGCTTACGCTCTTTAGCTTGTGGGGCAGTACGGCCGGTGCAGTTGTCCTTCCTATCCTGCTGTTCGTTCTTGTTGACATATGTAGCTTTGTCTATTCGTGATTGAATTTTTTTCTTGATCCCATTCTGAACGGCTTTGCGGAGCTGATCGGGTTTCCCTCTTCATCCACCGGATCTTCCAGTACCGGGAGTGTGAGATCGTTTGCCTCTCCGGATGCAAGGTCCTTCAGGAACTCAACGGCGGCAGAATACCTATCCCTAATAACCTCGTAATCGATGCCGGCATTATTCCTTGGGATCAGCCACCAGATGGCCACAACCTTTGTCAGGTTCAGGATGAGCGGATGCCTGTCATTTCCTTCAGCTGAAAAAATCGCCTGGGTATCGTACTTCATCCTTCCGTCCTGGAGGGACCTGTCATTCTTTGAAGTGAGCCTGCTGCGCACTTCCGATATAGCCGTGCTGATTGCAATAACTATATTTTCAGGATTGCCATCAGAGATGTGCTTGATCTTGAACTCCCTGATCAGCGAGTCCAGCTCTTCACCTACTAAATATGCCATGGTTACCCCCTCGATCTTTTGAGTTTCTGGATATGGCAGCGGTGTTTTCGGTTGACCTTTGCCTTCCTGCTCGCACCGTTTCCGTAGCGGATCCCGTACTCCTTTGGGGTCATTCCAAAGTTTCCGTAAATCCTATCGGACAACACCGGCAGGCCTCCGATCAGGATAGCGTGCCTGTTTTCGATGGGTTTGCGGACATCGTCCTTGACCTGTCTCTCCACGATTACGTTCGTGCCTGAGGATCTTGCCACCTGCGGCACCAGACCCGAGAGCAACCCGGCTCCCAGGATCAGAATCTTATAGAATCTCTTCATTTCTTTATTGTTAATATTTTCTGTCAGCGCGTGGTCCCGAGGCATAGCCTTTTCCGGTATTGTGAACTTGTCTGTTAAGTATCTTCCAAACGCCACCTTCCTGGCAATCCGGTCCATCGATTATCTTGGCATCGGGAGATACGCTTATCCACTGATCTTCCATGGTCTCCATGTCCTCGGTATCCTTCAGTCTCTCATCAAAGAGGATCCTGTCATCCTCATCGAGTGGCTGGAGAGTTCCATCAATCCGTTCAAATTTTTCAGGTTTATTCCTGGTATCCTTTCTTACAGAGATCATATCGATGCAATCATCTTTTGCCTTTTGCTCAATTTGTGGTTTTATCACCTGTTCGTAGTGCGGATCCTGAAGGGAATTGTTCTCGATCCAGATATTCACCGTATCAACCCCTTGCTTCTTGCAGAATTCATATGCCTGATAAAGCCAGTTGACAAAATCTTTATTGCCCACCTGCCTTAACCTTATCCAGTATGTGAAGAACCTATGGTTCTTATATCCGATCACCTGGACAGATTTATAGGACCGTTTTCCTGCACTCTTACCTTTCGGCTTATCCTTGTTGGAAGTGGAGGGATCAGCATAGATCACTGTCATTTCACATGTTCTCAAAAGGGGAGCTTTCGCATATTTGACCCTTTTGAAAGTTGTTCCCTCAACTATTGGGTTATTGTAGTATTCCCTTTCACGTGCGGTATGTCCGATCGTTTTTAGTACACGGTCGATCATTTCCTCCGTGTTCTTTGATGGCCAGGTGCTGTTGCCATTATTGTCCCGGATATTGATCACTTCATGGCGGTCAGCTTTCTTCGCCATTTCGGTAATGCAGCAATATTTTGCAATAAGGTTTCCACATGCTATCAAGAGCAGGGGTTCCGAGATAGACCGGGTCGGTATCAATGCCGATTCGATCCATTCAACTGATTCTTTGATGATATCCTTGTTCCTGCAGTCCTGGTCGGTATCGATATCATCAACCAGGATCACGTCCGGGCGCACGGCATCGTTTCTTGTACCACGAGGAGATTGCCCGGATCCCAGAGCTCGGAAGGATCTGCCTTTTTTGGTCTTGAACTCATGTGCTTCCCACCCAGCAATCGATTCCTGTTTGCCATAATCATTGATTATCCTGTTGTTCGTTTCAAGATTTACCTTATAGGGTAAAAGCAGCCTGGTCGCATTATTAAAGGAATTTGAGACAAGAAGGACATTGCTCTTCTTTCCGGTCAGTACCAAGAAAAGTACTTCCATCATGGTTCGAGCAGACTTTGCCAATTCCCGTGACCATGATCTCACAAGGTAATACTCCGGATTTGCCAGAACCTTCTTTGTTGACAGTATGTGGAACGGAGCTGGCTCCGCGGTACAGTAATGCGGAAAATAATATTTGAACCACTCTTCTGGATCTTTCTCGAGTTTTTCGATCCTCTTCTTTTTGTCCTGGACCGGCTCATCTATATCAATGGGTGTAGCGCGGTTGATGTTCTCCTTGAACTTTTCCCATTCTTCTAGGTACCTCTTGTCAATGTTACTTAGCATTTTTGCTCTTGGTTTGGATCAGCGTATCACAATATATGGTCACTCTTTTTGCGAGGTCAAGGTCTTCTTGCTGGATAAGGCTTAACAGCTCCTTTACGACAGAGAAAGTTTCCCCAAGGCCAGTTTCGGTCTCTAGCTTTTTAATGGAAGAGGTGATCTTGGAAATAATGTCCGCCTCTCCATTTGTGGGAAAGTTTCCAAGTTTTACAGGAAAGTCTTTCGGATTGTATTTTGGGTAGGAAAGGCTATCCGTTCCGTCCGTGTTCTTCAGTTTTACCGGCTTCAGGAGATATGCTGGAATATCGTATGTTATCGGCCTGGTATTGATCTCTGTATTGATCTTTTCAAGCTGACTGTAAAGATTGGAGATCTGGTTCTCCTTGGTGGTGAGAAGCGAGGTCTTCAGTTTCTTCCATTCTCCTTCACTGATCCATTTTCCGATCGTCTTTTCGGTCACACCGACACGCTCGGCAATGACCTTCTGGTGCAGGTCGTCCTTTACATAGAGGGTCTTGGCAATTTCCTTTGCCTGTGATTTTGTGATCGCCATGTTCTGTCCTTTTGGCTCCAAAAGTCTCCCTTAAGTGGCTGTTTATTAAATAATCGTGCAAGGATTGCACAACTATTACCTCCCTTGTCCGGTTCAGGGCACCTTTGTTCCACAGAGTAAAAATCTTTTAGGCAAAAACAGATGGCAAAATCCTTCGTACTAAGTGACTCCTCCATTCCGAACCATCACGGTTTCTACGTGGACCATTCGACCTTGGACCTATCCCGGTTCAAGGGAAATCCTGTACTGCTCTATATGCACAGGCGCGGTGAGGTCCATGGTCTCTGGAAGGAAATCGATTTTAAAGGACCTCAACTCTTGGCGGTTCCCGAATTCGATATGGATGATCCCGAATCGGCAAGGATCGGTGGAAAGACGGAAAGGGGTTTCCTCAATGGAGCTTCCCTATACCTGAACATTACCGACAAGACAGAATTCATCCAGGATCAGGAAGGAAAGTTATGGATGAAGCATGCAGAGGTCTGGGAGGCAAGCGTTGTCGATATCCCATCCAACAAGAACAGCCTTACCGTAAAGCTGTTTGCCGATGGAGAAGAGCTCAGCAAGGAAAAGGCCGAGGCTTTCCTGCTTTCGGCATCAAGACCCGGCACAATTCAAAATCAAATTAAAATAGAGAAACCAATGAGTAAGATCATTTTATCAGCAGCTGCTGCCCAGGTTCTGGCATTAGCAGCGATCAACATCGGTGACACCGATGAATCGATCAGCGATGCATTCGTAAAGCTGGGTGCGGAACTGTCAAAGGAAAAGGCTTCCCATGCATCTGAAAAGACCTTGAGGGAATCATTGCAAGCCAAGTTTAAAGAGCAGGAAGGCGCACAGCTCACTGCACTGGTGGACCAGGCTATCGTCGATGGCCAGATCACGGCCGACCAGAAGGCGGACTTCGTGGCACTGGGCCTGGATTCGGCAAAGAACATCATCACCAAGCTTCCAAAAAAAGTTGAGCTTTCTGCAAGTGGAAAAGGAGCACCGGCAGGGGTACTTACGGCTCCCAAAACGCAGGAGGAATTCTTTGCGCTTTCGGCCGAGCAAAAGGTTCGGTTCAAGGATGAAAATCCAGCGGATTACCAAAAGCTTTGGAGCTAGGAAAGATCGATCCCAAAGGATAATTAACACAAGTATCAAAATTTAAACTAAAATAAAATGCCACAAAATTTTCCAGAAGCTTGGCAAGGCCGCGTGAGACAGTTGCTGTCAACATCGCATAAAGCGGATTTCTTGGACGGTATCGAAGAACTGGACGTCGTGATCATGGTAGATCCCATCACCGACCAGAATTCGATCCACGTACCATTAGAAACGTTCACTCCGGATGTATTGGTCAACAATACAACGTATCCGATCGACGTACAGGAGCATACGGACGGATCCAAGGTCATTAACCTTGACAAGTTCCAGACCAAGTCCACAAGGATTAGTGAGGACGCTGCATTGGGAGCATCGTATAACAAGATCGACAGTGCTGCTGGTGGTCACGTAAAGGCAATAAACCGTACCAAGTACAAAAAAGCGATCCATGCGCTAGCCCCAGCTGCAAATAGTGCTTCCACACCTGTTGTAACCATTCCTGCAAATGCAACTGCGGAACAGGTCTATAATGCGATCGTGTCCCTGAAGGGCAAGTTCGACGAACTGGAAGTTCCAGAGGAAGGTAGACGTCTGGTCCTTGCTCCCGATCATGCGAATGTGCTGTTGACATCGGAAAAATATGCTGCAGCATTGTATGCGGACAAGAATTCCGGAAAGATTTCAGGGATTTTGGCCGGGTTCAAAACCTATAGCTACGTGGGGAACCCTCATTATACTGCTGCCGGAGCTAAGTTGGCCTATGGAGCGGTTCCGGGTCCGACCGACAAGAAAGCATCCATTGCCTTCTATGAGGACAATGTGGGCAAGAAGACTGGTATCCTGAAACAGTACTATGACAAGCCTGACACAACCGGACAGTCGCATCGATTGAACTATCGCCATTACTTCATCGTACTTCCGATCAGATTGGAAGCGATCGGTGCTATCGTAACCGGTGCTTAAAGAAATCACAATGGGCTACTTTGAAAAGATCCTGAGGACATTTGCATACAACGGCTGGACTGATCTGGCCAGTTCGTTGGCGCCATCGACCAAGTATGAACACATAACGGCAATGGGGATTACCCTTAGCTCCGTGATCGTGGTGGTACAGGTCATGTTCGGCCTGGATGCACTTGCTTTCCTTGCCCTTCTGGTAATCATGGTCGCTGAACTATCCAGCGGAATAATTGCCAGTAAGATCCGCAAGGAGAAGTTCTCATCGATGAAGCTCTCCAGGTTCTCTTTCAAGGTAGCCTATTACCTTGTCCTGATCTTCGTGACCAATACGATGGCCAATGGCTTCAAGGTAACGGACCAGGAACTTGCATATACGGTATTCCACTGGATGCACCTGTTCCTGACCATTCAGATCGTACTGGAGAACATCGTCAGCGTCCTTGAGAACCTGTCGGTGATATCGGGTAAGGAAAAGACACACTGGATCCGCAAGATCCAGGACAAGATCCAAAATCTATTGAACTAAAGCTCATGAAACTGACAGAGAATTTTTCCTCTGAGGAATTTGACTGCAAGGACGGAACCAAGGTTCCTGAAAAATACCACGGCAACCTCTTGCGTTTGGCCGAGAACCTGCAGGTCCTTCGGGATTACCTTGGAGTTCCGGTCACGATAACCGGCAGCGGTTACAGGACCCCTTCGCATAACAGGAAGGTCGGGGGCGCTCCGGAATCGAAGCACCTGACAGCTGAAGCCGGTGACATAAACGCCAAGGGATACAACCCTAAACAATTGGCAGCGGTCATCGAAAAGCTGATCCTTGAAGGAAGGATGGTACAGGGTGGAATAGGAATCTATCCAAATTTTGTCCATTACGACATAAGGGGAACAAAGGCAAGGTGGTAATATGAAGAATTTAGGTTTGATAATGCTGTTGCTATTTTCCCTGGTCGGATGTAAGACCAGGAACAGCCACGTGCTCAAGAGCTCATATGACAGCTCCTATGTAAACCGTGGAATCAACAACGTAGATCTCGTGGCAGTCTCCACCAGGGGAATCAATGGCTCGGTCCTTATCGAATCGGACTGGAAGAACCTTATCAGGCTATCGGGCTTTACCGGAACGATCTCTCCCGAGGGGAAGATCGAGGGTACTGCCGAGGATGCCCAGATAGAACAATCCGGAAACAGGAAAGAAAGGAACGATCAGGCCATCAGTGAAAGGGACTCCACCAATATCCGCGGGTCTTCGGAGACCGTGCAGGGAGGTGAGGTAAAAAAGGAAAGTATGGACAAAGGGAAGCAGACCGAAGGGTTTGATATTCCCTGGTATGCCTGGCTATTTGCTGTCGGCGGAATCCTGCTAGCGCTTTCAATATTTAAAAGATAATTAAAACTGTTTTAAATCCACAGAAAATGGGAAATAAGAACCAAGAAACAAGGGACGAAAGACTGAAGTTCGCTTTCGGATCCCACAGTAAAGTTGAGGTGCTTCACGTCACCTCGGACGATCAGATGTTCACCGATATCGCAAACGCCAAGGCGCATGCAAAGAGCCTTGAGGACTCCGAAGTTCAGACGGTAAAACGCTCGGACCATATCAAGTCCGCAAAGGCTGAGGAGAATCCGGAAGATATCAAAAAGAAAGAGCGCGAAGAGCTGTTTGCCGAGCACGAGAAACTTTTCGGAAACTTACCGAAACCCAATGCCTCTACCAAGAACGTAAAGGAAAAGGTAGAAGCTGAAAAAGCGAGGCTTATTGAGTCTTCAAAAAAGGACGCCCAGGCAACTGGTGGCGCCCAGGATCCGGACCCAACAGGGGAAAGCGATCCCGCGGAAGGTAAAGGTCCTGAAGGAGACGTAGATCCTGAAGACAAAAAGGAGAAATAACCGAATCTATAACTTAATCCAATAGAAAATGCCAAAATATCAATATGGATGTATCCGTGCACAGATCGGTCTGATGAACGTTACTACCGGAGCGATCACCGGCCTGAAGGAAATCGACATCTATCAGGACACGATCGTTATCGACGATCCGGAAAAACAGATGACGCCCCATTTCAAGCAGGGAGATCCAACACCTAAGGTAACAAGATACGCAAGGTCCCAGATGACGGTCGCATTCTCGATTATGGACACCTCAGCGGACTCAAAGGTTGAATGGCTGGGCGGTACCAAGACAACCGTAGACACAAAGGATTCCTGGAACAGACCTAAGACACAGGTTAACGAAACCGTTAAGGCCCTGATCTTCGATCTTGAGGACGGATCCAAGATCACAATCCCTAACGCAGGCTGCGCTGCCAGATTGGCTTCAAACCTGAACGATACGGATATCGTGGTGATCCCGGTCGTGGCCACTGTCAAGAGTACGAACCTTCCGGCAGTTGCCGATGTGCAGTGGACCGACTAACCTGAAGGGATATGGACAAGAATACGGTTGAACTACATGCAACCGAAACTATACTGCAAAGGGGCGTGAGGGTAAAAGTTCGTGCCCCTTTGCTGTTAAGGGTCTTCGGTTGGAAAACGGTCTCCCTGATCCTCAGGGTGCCGACTGCTGGTGCCCTGACCAGGATGGGCAGATGGTACCTGATGTGCCAGCTCCCTTTGGAAAAGCTCGAAGGGGTATCCCTGGAGGAAGCCCTGCTCTTCAAGGTAAAATATGGGAGGTTCATTTACAATGCACTTGCCTGTCTTTTCCTGGGAAACAGGATGCTGACCAGGCTGTTCATGAAACCTTTTTCCAGATGGCTCATGGAATCCATGTCGGCAGCTGAAGCGCTCACTCTGTTGCAGATTGTGATATTGCACGGAGGGCTTGAGGATTTTATGAATACTACCAGATTGATTCGGGGGAAAATGCTGACCCCTCCAAAAAAATCGGGGCCGATGACCAAGAGGAGTTAATTGCCGTTGGCATGAATAGCCCTTGGGGACTTTTTAACATGGTGAGCGACAAAAAAGGATGGACGCACGATTATATGATGGAAGGGATCAGCTGGGCAAACCTCCAGCTCTATCTGGCGGACCAGATACGACTCATCAAAAAATCTGAAATGATCCAAAAGGTAAGCAAGGAAGATATCAAGAAACACAGAGAAAGGTACAACAATGGATAAGGTAGAACTTGGTGTAGGCTGGACGGTCGACAACGAATCCCTCAAGGCGGGAATGGAGAATAGCAAGAAAGCCATTGAAGGGGTCGGACAGTCTATCGAAACCGTTGAAAAGAAAGTTACTGAGGGAATAAATAAGAATATCAGTAATGTTGGACTGCTTGTAAAGAATTTTGAGAGCCTCAAGATCCAGGCGGAATCCTATGGTAGGATCGTTGAGACTTCGATGGATCCAAAGGTTATTGCTGAATACAACGCAAAACTTAAGAATACCCTGGAAGAAATGGCTCGGATCAAATCGATCGGTATGGATGCCCTGAATCCCAATGTCAATCCTCAAAAATGGAACGGCCTACAGAACAGTATAAATCAGATAACACGTGAATTGCCTGCCTTTACCTATTCTTTCCAGACTGGTTTTATGGCCATTTCTAACAATGTGCCAATTGCCATTGATGAGATAAACAGGTTACGAGCCGCGAATCAGGCCTTGATCGCTTCCGGTCAGAAAGCTACTCCAGTTTGGAAGCAGTTTGTTTCTGGAATCTTTAGCTGGCAGACTGCGATGATGGCAGCTATAACCATCCTTACAGTATACGGTAAAGAGATCGGCGATTGGGTGAAGCGGGTTATGGGTGCAAAGGCCTCTTTGGACAGTTTGAAAGAAGCAAACAAACTTTTAGCTGCAGGAATGGGTGCGGCGGGCCAGGCAATTGCTCGGGCTACCATCGATGTTGAGGAAATGCGCAGGAAATTCAATCTTGCAAAAGAGGGCGTAATCTCAAAGGAGACCGCACTCAAATCCTATAACGACGGCCTAGGAAAGGTCCTTGGAAAGACACAGGACTTCAATACCGCTGAGGAAAGGATGCTCAAGAACGGAGATAGATATATCGAGTTAATGTTCAAGAAAGCCAAAGCAGCTGTCCTGGTCTCAAAATATACCGAGCAGATGGGTAAGGCTGCTGAAGAACTTGCTAAGTCGGACGAGGAAACCGTGAGTTATATCATGAGCGGCACAAAAAATAAGGGGCTCAAGAATGTCAAAGGTGAGGATATGTACACCGCAAATGCCAAAAGAAACCGTGAGGAGGCCGCAAAACCTTTCCAGGAAACCGCAGAACGACTCAAGGGACTGTGGAAGGAATCCCAGGATGATATTGAGGATTTTATCAAAAAGAACGGTTTAGAGTTCGATTTCAAGGAAGATAAGGACAAAACTGTATCCCAAATGGAGAATCTTTTCGACAGGATCGTATCCTCTAGGACGGAAGCTTACCAGAAGATTGTAGACCTGGACAGAGAATATGCACGCAAATCCATGGAATCGGATGAAGCGGAGATACAGGCGGTCAGGGACAAGTTTGCCGAAGTCCGGAGGATCATTGAAAAGGAAAACGACGAGATACAGAAGTACAATGAAAAGAATGCCTCCAAAAAGGGATTCAAACCTGTCAGTACTATCGATGTTTCCCAATTGGATCCGATCCAGGAAAGGGCAGTTAGCGAGGTAACCTATATTCAGGAGACCAAGAAGATCACAAAACAGATCGAGGTTCAGAAACGTCTATGGTCAGAATATGAGGATTACAGGAACAAGCTAGGAAAGGAAAAGGCAGATGAAAGGTTTAGGGATGAGCTTGGAGGCTTCGAAACCTTTTCATCCTACCTGAATTCTATAGCGAAACAGGAAGCCGAAGCGTTCGATGCCGTGGACAAGGGAAAGGCAACAAAGATCCAGCAGGAACGAGCTGAAGGTATCAAAAAGTCAATGGTTTCAGAAAAAGACGCCGAACAGAAAAAGAACACCGAACTGCTCGCGCTTCTCATCGGATATGAACAGGCAAGAAAGAACTTGGTTGCCAAATATGAAGAAGAGCGGACAAAAATTCCAAAAGAAGCATCTGTAGAAGAAATTGCAGCTTTTGAAAAACACTACAAGGAGCAGATCGAACAGTTGGACGATGCCAACGTCCAGAAGCTCACCTCCTATAAGGACCTGTTTTCCGGAATCGAAAAGCTTTCGGATGCATCGGCCCGCAAGGTTATCGCCAATGCCAAGAAAATGCTCGCCTCGGATACGGCCATGTCCGCTGAAGAGAGAAAGAAGATTGAAGCAGCTATAAAGGAAGCAGAAACTTCGCTATCAGGCAGGTTGCCAGAAAGGATCAATAAAGTTGCGGACGAATTCTCCAGCATAGCATCCAGTGTATCATCTGTCAACCAGGAACTGGGTGACATGATCGGTGTACTGTCAAATGTGCTACGGGCAACTGCAAACATCAAGACCGGATTCGATGACCTAAAGAAAGGCATCGACAACTATAACAAGAACAAGGCGGATGGTGGCGGTGGGCTCCTTGGATCCATTAGCGCAATTGCCGGAATTGCCGGACCTGCAGGACAGATCGTAAGTGCGGTATCTTCAGTGGTATCCGGAGTGATAGGTATTTTCAAGGCGTCCAAGGAATCCGCAAGGAAAGCCGCTGAGGAGATGCGGGAGTACAAGCTCTCTGTCCTGGAGGGTGAAATGGAGCACAACAGATTGCTCCGGGAACGTGCCAGGTCACAGCAAGATATCAACGATCTGACGCTGGAGGAACTGAAGCTCCAGCAAGAACTGCTGAAGAACCAATCCGCAGCGGCATCAAACGACTTTGAAAGCCTACTGGACAGAATCCAGCGAGAGGGACAGCAGATCACCGGTCAGCGCACCGAAAGGTACGGTGGATTTTTGGGAATCGGCAAGAAGACCCGGGTGGTCGACATAACCAAGGGCATCGGGGGTTATTCCTATGAGGAACTCGAAAAGCTCTACGAAACCAACAAACTGACCGAATCCACGCGCAAGCTCTTCGAGATGCTCCGCGCCTCCAAGCAGGAAATGGACGAACTCGGAGATTCGGCAGCGGCCCTGGACCTGGAACAGCTCGACAGGATGAGCGGAGGACTTACGGCTGAATCCATTTCGGGAAAGATCAAGGAAGGCCTGAAGGACGGACGTCGTGCCGTCAAGGACTTCTCCACAGACCTGGAGGATATGATCGGAGACGCATTGCTCTCGGCCATGTCCTACACTGCCCTGGATGCGCCATTGAAGGAACTGGTGGAGAAATTCAGACAGGATGCCAAGGATGGACTTTCGGAAGATGAGATCAATAAGTTCCGCGAGGGTTACGAGGATATCGTCCAGTCCGGCATTGATGCCATCAAGGAAATCGAAAAAGTTACCGGCAAGAAAATCGGTAGCTCCGGAAGTCTCGGAGCCGAAGCGGGAAGGATAAACCGGACAGTTAGCGAAGATACGGCATCTGCCATCCTTGGCTTCGAGCGTGCCAGGTTCGACCTGGCCAAGCAGCAGCTCAATGCCGTTCTCTCTGCTTTGGATTTTGAAAGCAGGACCTATGGCCAGATCATCGAACAGGTCAAGTACCTCAAGGCGATCGAACAAAACACGAAAGATACGGTCAGCGAACTCAAGAACGTCGTGTCGGAACTAAGGAATATAGGGAAAAATACGAAAGGAGGAATCTATGCCGGGGGTTGATATCATGATCAATAACTATGACCTGGAGCAGGCCTTTGGAATCTGCCTGGAGGAAGGTGGGCTGGATGCTTTTGAAGTTCCCGCGGCACCTAAAGAGCCCTTCTATAATGAATGGTTCGAAGAGCCCGGAAAGGACTATGACCAGAGCGCTCCATTCGTGCTCTCTCCAAGGACCATCGACATCCCTTTTTTGATAAAGGCCGATACCATGGAGGATTTTAGGCTCAAGAAAAGGCAATTTCTGGAACTGATAGGTATCAATGGGGAATTCTCCTTTCAGATCCTGGAATGGGGCGAAGCCTTCAAATTGCGGTACAAGGAGATAGTTGACTGGAACTTTATCAATGTTGGGATCGATTCGGAGACCTCGGCGAGGTTCGTCCTGCGCGCAGAAGATAACCATGGCGTCAGTCAGCAGTTTGCCTACCTGGTGGACGGCGGTCGCAGGTATTTTATAATCAATAAAAATCAAAGAATTTTAGTAAGGACAAGCTATGAGTAATTTTGTTTTAGATCAGAATACACCACTGGAGCCTGCGGATAATATCCATGGCTTGGTGGCAGTCAAGCATGATGGTTTGGGCGGTGCTATCGGCCTGAGCGAGGTTGCAACCGAAACTGCAAAACAGGTCGGCGGCGCCCTGAAGTTGAACGGGAATGTACTTCCTGCCCTAGGTACTGGCAATGTTTATCTGGAGGTATTGGGAGGTCCTACCGGAAAAACCCTGACTTATCCAGGTGCACCTCCTATTTCTGTTCCAGCATATAGTATTGTAAAACTTTTTGGTGAAGGCGCAACCAATACATGGACAAAAGTAGATGAGTCTCCGCTTCCCAAGGGTGCTGACGGCAAGTCCGCTACGGACTGGGCGGCACAGGCATATTCCAATGGTGCACAGGTATTCTATGATAAGAGACTTTTTGAACTTGCTCCAGGACAATCAGCTGTGGCTGCGGATGTACCAGGTACCTCGGTTAAATGGATTGAAAAAGTAGGAGGCGGTGATGATGAAAAATGGATAGTAGACGTACTGCCATATGATGCTATTAACGATCTAAAGTGGACTGATGATTGGTTTATAAACTCGTACGGCACTGGTATATCTGAAAACGCTGGTATGAGATATGCGACCGTTAAGGTAGGAGCAGGAACTACTGCAGATATTTATTGGTTCGGTTACGACGGGGCATTTTTTGCTGGGGTGTATGCTACTACTGAAATAAAAAACCCCCTACAAACTTTTGGTGTTATGGGGCCGGGTGGTAGTCAAGGAAAGACGGTGCAAATAACTAACGACGGATATCTAGCTCTGAATTTTCCTAAAGATAGATCTTTATCTGGGTACAGTATATTGCTTAGACCCACAAACCCTAACACGTCACTAAAGAAGGAAGTTGACGCTGCATATCTGGACGCTCGTATAAAGAGACAGGCCGATAGGTGGAAAACATCTTACGTCAAAACAGATATAAGTAACGAATTGAATTGGAGGTCTGGGTATATAGATAAGAACGGGAACTTTAATAACGACGGAGGGTTTAATTATACTCAACCTAAACTATTTAAAGCCGGAAGCACTATTAGCGGATTATTACTAAGTGACAGTTCTAAAGCACTTATAAACGCTTTTTCTTCCGAAGACATTTCTAGTTATATAGGCCCATTAATGGAATTTCCTTTTTCGGAAGGCAGTTACGTCCCTTTTGAAATAACTATAGACACGGACACTTATGTATCTTTTCAGGGGCACTCTGGCAGCCGATATTGGCCTAAAGAACCTAGGAAGGTTTTTATTACAGGACCAGAAGTAAGAGAGAGTGACGCTCAAAAATTAGTCGATGCAACGTCGGTTAAGTCTATTAAGAATAAGAAGGATATAACACTGACAATGTCTAATACGGGGATGATAGACGGATTTCAAGATAATCAACTAAAACCTGTTTCTTGGCCCGGCCTATCTTTGCAGTCACAAAATATAGATATAGCCGGATTCAATTCAGTAGAACTTACGGCCGTATTGAACATTGTGGGAGGCTCGTTAGCTGGGTACAAAAGAGGTTCTAACGGGAATCCAGATGAAGGCGTTTGGATATTCAACTCTTCATTTGCAGGTGTAAATGACGGTGTTCAGTTAAACAATCGTCAGGTAGATTTACCCATGGACAGGGGTATAGACTATATTAGATTAACTCTAAGAGGCGAGCCACTAGCTAGATATACTCCAAAACTTACCCTTATTAATAAGCAAATAGGGGAAATATCAGTACAAGACGTATATGAAATGGCTAAGGCAGGAGATACTGCATTAACTGAATTAAGGGAGGTTTTTATAGATAGGCCAGACTTCATGGAGATTCACTTGGACATAGAAATACCTACAGACGCGTCTGACAACAGAACCAAAACAAGTGGGACTGCTAGGTTTATGGTTAACGGAAAACCAGTATTACAATCTAAGTGCAAAATGAGTATACAAGGTCATTTTACCGCGAATTACCTTAAAAAAGGGTTTACGTTTGATCTATTAAATTCAGAGGACAAGAAACTGAAAGTTAAGATAGGCGATCTCATAAGCACCGATAGTTTCCACTTAAAATCATACGCTACGGACAGGACCCAATCTAAGGATGTTTGTACAGGCAGGGTATGGAGAGCCATGTTAGCCACCTTTGAATATCCTTTAAACAAAGTAAACAACAAGGTCATTGCCCTTAACCCATCGCCTAGAAAAAATGAAGCTTGGATATCAGACGCTAAATATCACACTGATGGTATTGTAGTTGGGCTGTTCAATAGAGGTTCTTTTTATGGTTTATATACACTTAGGCTCAAAAAGACTAGAGAGAATTACGCTTTAGATAACGAGAATAAAGATCATATATACCTGGATTCTCTTACATATTCGTCAAGGATATCAGAGCCATTCAACCATACAGAGTGGGAGGCTAAAAGCCCTAAAATGGAAGGGTACGGTGGTGAGATTTCGCGCGGCGTCGGAGATGTCATACCAGACCCAGTTGTCTTAGCCAACATAACTAGGTTATTCGATTTTACTAGCCAGATTAATACTAGATGGACAGAACACGCTGATTATATAATACTGCCTTACTGGGTTGTGTACGCTATAATAATAGAAGTTTTTGGTCACTGGGACATAGACGGCAACAATGTTAACCTTATAACATGGGATAGCAAACACTGGGCCATAATACCATACGATATGGACCACGTGCTAGGTAGTACTGGAAGCCAGAGTATATTAACTTTTTCCAACTGGGTATCCAATGCTGATGGATGGGGGACGTTTAAAACCAGATATGCACCAGAGATAAAGGCAATGTACACTAAGTACAGGAGAAATGGGTTCTTGACAGTAGAGAACTTAATGCCTTATTATGTCAATCATACTAAACATGTACCGCGGGAAATGTATGAGGCAGATATAGCTAAGTGGGCTTCAATATATTCCAACAATGAGCCAACAATAGAGCAGATGATGGTATACTTGAAATCTAGGTTTACATTTTTAGATACTCATTGGTTATTACCTGCGTAGAAATATAATAGCGCTATCCACGTTTATCGATAGCGCTATGGGGATTTTGGCTATTAACGATTTTTTTTATCCTTAGACTTAATTGAAGTGAAAATAGACATTTATAGAAAAGTAGCCCAGATTGCACAACTTCCCATACAGGATTCAATTTATTCAAAGAAGCTCCAGTCTGAACATACCCTTGCATTCACCTTCGATTCGGCCGAAACGGTTGATCTGCTGGTCGGTGATACGCTTACCTATAAAGGTGAGTTAATGACGCTAAACAGACCGGCAAACGTTGCGAAGATCCACTCCAGGCTCTTTAGATACGAAGCCGTTTTCGAAGGTGTGAGGCATAGCCTAAAAAGATGGATCCTTCAGGATGAGGGGTCTGTCATCTTTCCCTATACGGCGGATCTGGAAACCTTCATGATGATGTTTCTGGAGTCGGTGAATGCAAAGGATCCGGAAGGTGGCTGGAGTATTGGTGACCTAGAACAGGTCGAGCCGTTTACTCTTTCCTTCAGGATGACCAATCACCTGGACGCCTTGAACATGATTGCCCAGGGCGCGGGGTGCGAATGGCAGATGGCCGGTAAGCAGATCAGCATAAAGAAGCAGGTCGGTCAGCTGACCACGATCTCCCTTTCCTATGGAAAGGACAACGGTCTGTATAGTCTGGAAAGGAAACGGATCGACGATACCGGAATAGTGAATTTCGCTTATGGAATCGGTGGGGACAAGAACCTTCCCGTAGACTATCCCCATGACCAGTTCATGCTGGAAATGCCCGTTACCGACCAGGTGAGTATCGATGCAAACGGTCTGCGGGAGGATTATTATGAGAATCCGGAAATATACCCCAAAAGAACTGGTACCATATCGGCAATCGGTCAGGAAGATGAAATGCGCTTTACCGTTCAGGACAGTACACTTGACTTTGACCTGGAGGGACAGCGGATATCGGGCACCGAGGCGATGATTGTCTTTACCTCAGGCCCGCTCAACGGACAGGAGTTCAAGATCATTAGCTATGACCATTCGATTAAGGAAATTCGATATGAGGCTAACAAGGACTCCAATGGTAATATATCGCCAAAGGGCGGATATGCATCTGAGGTCGGCGATAGTTACATCCTGCATGGCATAAGGATGCCGGACACATATAAATTGGCAGCTCTTACACAGCTTGAGGCGGAAACGCGTGCATATGTGGAGAGAAACAAGGTCGCAAGGGTTGTCTATGAACTTGGAATCGATATTCTTGATGCAAAGAGAAAGGCAATATTCCCACATGAAGGCGACTATGTGCACGTAACGGATACATCCCTTGGAATAGATGAAAATGTCCGGGTAACTGGGATATCCCACAGCGGGATGTTTCCCGATCTGCTGGAACAGGGAATGGAGTTCACGTGTGAGCTGAGCAGGGACCTCACTTATAACCTATCTCAAAAGATCGAAAAAGATATCAGGGAAACTAAGGAATCTGTCAAGAAAGTCGGAAGTGCCTCAAGGGAAAATGACCGCAGGACAATTCTTGCATTGAACGAATTCAGTAGAAAGGTCATCGATCCGGACGGAAAGCTGGAACAAGCACTAATAGAGGCCATTGTCGGTTTCTTTGGAGCACAGTCGATGATCTATGACCTTGAAGGAGTGACCTATATCGAGAACGTGGCGGGCGATCCAAATGCATTTTCCATCTCAGGAGGCACACTAATCCATAAGGTATATGAGTATGCGCCGGATATGTATGAATGGACGCTTGCCGGACTATCGGTCACTGACCTGGATCCGTTGAAACAATATTATGTTGCTGCAAAGTGCAGCAGGACTTCGGGCATCGGAGAATGGTTGGTAAGTGAGGACGAAATGCCTACCGAACAGGATCCAGGCTATTGGTACTTCAATCTTGGCCTACTGTCATCTGTGATCAAGGGACGCAGGTCCTTCCAGTCAACAAAGGGATATACGATAATTTCAGGAGGTCAGATTATAACAGATTCGATAACAGCATATCATATAAACGTAGAGAAACTCTTTGCTCAGGAAGTTGAGGCGATCAACATGACCGTTACAGGCAACAGTAAGATCGGACCGTTTTCAATAGATACAGAAGGGCTCTATTATTATGTCGCAGGTACCGAGCAGATCAGGTTTCGGATAAACCGGAATGGAATTCAGTGGATCAATAGCCGTATGCTTCCGGGACCATTACCAAAGGACTCATCGATCAAGATAGGACTCACCAGTGCACTTGTGGACATCCTCAACGAGGGTAACACATCGCGCGATACTGGAATTAGGATAAACATGCCTACTGGAGGTTCATATAGGGCCATAGAGGTGCTCTCCGGGAATTCGACCTTCAATGGTCAAGTTCGGATGCTTCAGGACTTCAGGATGGACGGAAATGTTTTCGTCGGTACTGAACAGGGTATTTCCGGAACCTTCCAATATAGCTACGGGTCAACGAATTATTACATGGAATTTGTTAATGGAATTCTAGTGGACCAGGGACTGGTCTAGTCCCAAAGGAGGAAAAAAGTCCTCCGACATTTTTAAAACTTTCTCACGATTCTAAAAACAGCTTAACAGCCTGACAGTCGGAGGACCAAAGTCTTCAGATCGTCAGGCTGTTTTTTTTGAATCAGAAATCGTGAGAAGTACAAATATAGAGTTTAAAATGTATTTAATTATTCTTTAAAGTAGAATTAATGAAAACACCGATATCATACTACGGAGGAAAGCAAAATCTTGTTTCTATTATCCTGCCATTGTTTCCAGAACATAGAACTTATACTGAGCCGTTTGTTGGTGGTGGCGCTATTTTTTGGTCAAAGAGGCCGAGCGAAAGCGAGATCATCAATGATTACAATCGGGAGCTAATCAATTTCTATGAAGTGTGCAAGAATGAATTCGTGGACCTAGAAAAGATGATCAGGATCAGTCTTCACAGCAGGTCGCTCCATGCCGATGCTGTTGTAATGTATGAGAATCCCCATCTTTTCACTAGGGTGCAACGTGCTTGGGCAGTATGGGTATTGGCGACTCAATCATTTAGTGCTATGCTTGATGGAAGTTGGGGATATGATACTAAAGGCGGAACTACATCTAAAAAAGTAACAAATAAAAGGAACACCTTTTCTGAAGATTATGCTATCAGATTGCAAAACGTCCAAATAGAGAATACCGATGCTTTGAGGGTAATTAGAAGCCGTGATCATAAAGAGGCTTTCCACTATTGTGATCCTCCGTATTTCAATAGTGATTGCGGGCATTATGATGGATATTCAAAAGATGATTTTGAAAACCTTTTAAGAACCCTTCAGGCATGCGAAGGTAAGTTTTTGGTATCGTCGTACCCAAGCGAAGTTCTAAGCGATTACACGGCTCGGAATGGCTGGAGTACCAAAACTATAGAGCAGACTGTGTCGGTAGCAAATGGAACCACTGGAAAGGGAGGGAAAAAGAAGTTAGAGGTATTAACTGCTAATTATGATTTATTTAATCCTAAAGATTCCTTGACCTTGTTCGATAATTGATCTAAAAGGATATTAATTTGGAGAAGCTTGTATTCATCATATGCATCTATTGGAAGGTTGAAATGTTCAAATTTTTTTACATTTGGTTTTAAAAATTTGAACATTTCGTTTTTGCGTTTATACATATTAAATAAAAACAATGATAACCAAGTATATGTCTTCGAGAATATTGACGAGCCCAATAGATTGATTAGGAACGATTTTTTAAGTTATCTCGATAAATCTCAAAGTAGAAGCATTATGAATTCCTTGGCTTATTCCAAGAATAGAAATAAAAGAGTCGCAAGGGGATTAATAAGTTTTGGAATTGGGGCAAAAATGTTGATTCAAAATGATCTGGTTGAAAACATTTCTATAAATGAAGCCAGAAACTTCTCTAGCATTTATGATAATTTCCTACCTAATTTAAGGATATATTATGATAAAAATTTTGGAGGAAATATAGATAGGTTCGAGCTGGAATATAAAAGATTAATAAAAGTCCCTGAAATATCTCAGAAAGTTGCTTTAATTGACACCGCACAAAAGGACTTTAATTTTGGTGGAAATATCAATCTTAAACCTGAAAATTCAGATAACTATGAGCTGAAATACAGTAGGCACAGAATCGAAAATAAAACAAGCCACAACCTTGTTTTCAGATATAACGTAATCCATAAACAAATAATTGATTCAACAATTGTAAATAGTTTGGGAGGTAGGACACTCTATAATACTAATGGTAAAAAAGCCCCTGAATATTATCTAAATTATGATTTCAGATCCTCATTTGACGGAAATATTCCTGTAAACATTATGGGATATTTAAATAGCGCGATAAAAGAAAAATCTTATTATTTCAACCAAGAACTATTTTCCTTTAAGCAAGAAAGTATTAACTCTTATCTATCTGTAGGATTCAAGTTTAATGATCTGCTGGACTTTAACCTTAAAGGAGTAATGAATTCTTACTTCAATTCTTTTTCATCATCCAATACCTCCTTAAAGAATAAGTACCGACATAGCAGTATTAGCTTTGAAACTGGTTTAACAGCATTTAAGGGGATGTATTTTTTAGCAAGCTATAGCTTTATAAATGATAACTCTTTTTCTGTAAACCAAAGCAAAATAAATCTTTTGAACGCCCATCTATCTTTTAGAACATTAAAAAAAGAGAACTTAGAAATTAAAGTTTCTGCATATGATCTATTGGGACAATGGAAAGGTGTTCGAAACTATGGATATAATAATATTATAGGGCAATCCATTAATAATAATCTACAACAATATTTTTTGCTTAGCTTATCCTATTATTTGAGGAAAATTTAAATTATAAAAAATATTGTGGAAAGAAGAGCTTAATTGAGAAATTCCTATTTGATGCGTGTAAAAAGAAGATTTTAAGAATTAGGATATAATTATGTTAGTTTAGTTGATTATAAAGCTCTCTAACCGTAATTATAATAAATAATGAATTTTATATATAAAGATTTGATGGTAAATGAACGACTTTTTGTAAGTGACCTTATAGATGCTTTTGGCAATGCAACTAAACAGGATGATATCGAAAAAGTTGTAGAGATTCTAAGAAAAGTGGAGATTAAGGATAAATCTGCAATTGAGGAGATATTAAAAGAACTTGGTTTTTCAGAAAGGATTTATTCTAAAAGTTATTCCCACAAGGAAAGAGGTAACAGCTAATACGGGAGCTGTAATTTTCTTTTTCATAATTAAATAATTAATGTATTACTTTTTAACCATTTCAAAAGAGACAATTTTACCCGCTTTGTTTTTAATACTAACAACTGCCCGCTGACTATTTTTTAACAATGTATCCCTTCTAGTTATTATGCTGCATAGATCAACACTGTCTTCATAGTCTTTATCATCTATTTTCACGATTTGATCTCCAATTTCAAAGTCTCCTAAATTAGGGACCCAGATAGAACCGACCACCAGTTTACCATCTGAAATTGATGGCGATATTGGCCAAGATTTTGAGTCTAAGAAGTTTTTACCACCGTTCCCCATTAAATAAAATTTCTGCTGTTTCAGGTCTATAATAACTTTACCCAAAGCAAGAAGTTCGGAGCCAATCATCGTAAAATGATTGGTCGTCGTAACACCCAAAAAACCATTCGTTTTCTTTTCGCCGAGCTTTAGACCATCCACCACAAAGCGGTACTGCCGTTGATCCTCAGCCATTCCATTAAAACCTACTGAACTTGATGATAGACTTGTCTGCACGATCATTTTACGGTTTTTCTTTTTGATCAATTCAAAATCACGTTGAGAGAATTCAATTATTCCGTTAAATCCTAGGTCTAATAACACATCGACCGGAAAAGCCTTGGTTCCAATTAAGATGTCTATTTTTATATAAGGCAAATATTCTCCTGTACTCACAAAAGAAATAGGCAATACTTGGGCATTTTCTGTATTGAATTCCTTGATTTCAGGAGCAATAGAAAGCAAACTGGAAGACCCGTCTAATTGGATGACCTTATCTCTAAACATGTCTATTCCAAGTATTCCGTCTACTTCAAAACAGTCGAAGATCAAATTATCCGAAATTAATGTCTTGCTATTAAAAAATTTTTGATCCGAGAGGACTATTGAGTCAACCACCATATGATCAATTGAAGCAGATTTTTCATTGGAATCCATTACCTGTGACGTACCGATAGTTTGTCCGTCGATCTTTTCCGTAAATAGTCGAGAAAAAACATTTGGCCCTGCACCTGTATCAAAAATAAAACGGCCACTCTTACCGTTTACCACGGCTGAGATGATTATTTTCCCTCCAACATTGTCATAAGGAATTATCGAAATTGGGGATAAAATTGTCGCAAAAAGTGTTTGTGAGACAAATACCAAAATGAAAGAAATAATATAATTTTTCATGACATAAATACTAGATTTCCTTTATTAAAATGCCCTTATCTCATCAGTACCAGAACTCTTTGAATAATAGGCGAATATGTACAATAACTTTAGTCTTTATAATAAAATTATTATCTCATTGGTTTTTTTTTATTCCCTAAAGATAAACAAATTATCTAAATTGTAATTTTATTTAATGTAGTTTTTGATTAATTCCTTGCGAATCTATAATATTGGGACCAATTATTCTATCGAATATCCAGTCATCTAATCACTTGCTTCTAATCTGAAAAACAAGGGCTTTGTGAAAAAATAAATAGAGCAGTTTACATTTATCGTTATATAGTAGGAAGGCCTAGTTTTTTTGGACTTCCAACGCATCTATCGTACCATAAATCACTTACTTCAGAAAGTAGAGGAAATGTATGTTTTTTAGGATGGATTGATAATTTGTATGGAATGTTTTTGCAATATTAAAAAATTTGGAAAAAGGGCAATTTTTTAATAATAAGAATATAAGACTTTAACAAGTGAAAGTTTCATGAAATTATTTAGGAACTTGTGAATTGACTAATCACTTTATTTTCCTGAGAATTTATATTTTTTGTTTTTCCAATTATTCCTCTTCATATAATTCCCAAAAATTATCATCTATAAATTGAACAAAAATTAGAATAATGGAATTTATAATGTAGAACTGCCATTCAACAGAAAGTGACCATGTATGCAACATGAAATTTTCCATTGATGCTATTTCGAAGTAACCTGAGTTCAAATAATAAAACAACATCCTTTTGAATGGAAGACCTTATCGACAACATTCGTTATTATATTCATTTTTCCGAAGAGGAATCCGAATTGATAAAAAAACTATTTACCGAGAAATCCTTAAAAAAGGGAGAAAACATCCTTGAACAAGGAAAAATCTGTAAATCGTTATTCTTTGTCTCAAAAGGGCTATTGAGGCAATATATTAATCATGAGGGAAAAGAACTGACAATTTATTTTAATGAAGAGAACACGTTCGCCTGTGATTTTGACAGCTTTATCAGTCAATCTCCATCTGAGAAAACAATCGAAGCGTTAGAAGACACCGAACTGTATATTATTTCCTTTGAAAATCTTCAACAATTTTATGCAGAGATAAACAAGGGAGACCGTTTCGGAAGACTTTTGTTGGAAAAGATATTTTCATCTGCCATTCGACATATTATATCGGTTCATGCAGACACTGCCGAACAACGATATTTGAATTTCCTGCATTCATTCAAACATTTGCAGCAACGGATACCACAGCTTTATATCGCTTCTTTTATCGGAGTAACCCCTCAATCATTAAGCAGAATAAGACGAAGAATTGCCCGAAAGTGATTTATTAACCGAGGGTAACTTTTTTGCTATTTCTATCCGTTTCCTTTGTACAAAAAAAAGATACAATGGAAATTTTACATTCAAAATCATTCTTCAAAATGGCAAAAACCTTAACAATAATAGGTTACTCTTTATGCTTTGGCAGTATCGCTTCATTTATAGCAATGAATGTCGTTGCGGGGGAAAACCCGACAATTGAGTTTTTGTATTGGCAAAGGCATTTCGTCAATCCGATTATGAACTATGTAACAATGCCGTCAATCTGGCTGTTTCTATTCGGGAATATTGGATTGTTTTTAGCGTTAAAAAAGGGTAGAAACCGTATGAATATCGTTCTGTTGGTATTATCTGTCTTGATAGCAATCAACGGACAATTTATTATTATACCCTTTGCAAAATCCGTTAGTAGTTTTGCTGTCCAACAACTTCAAACCTCACAGTTTATCACAGAGTTTGCGAAACAAAAATCAATAGAAGATACATTCGGAGGAATAAATTTGTTTTTTCTCATCATCTATTTAACCGTCCATATATCAAGTATCGGTAATGTAAAATCAGACAATATAGTCTGATAGCCTTACCTAAAGAATGGACGAGCAGGACGGGATATAACAACAAAAGGGCTTTTAAAGCCGTTTTGTCTTATCCTCTAATCCCAACAGACAATAAAACTGTTTAATTGTTTTTGAGAAGCATAAATTTTGTACAATTGCTATGAGCTAACAGAAAGGTGTAGAAAAGCAAAGCAATAAGCACAGTTACCAAAGCGTTTCCTTACAATCTTTGATTATCCACATAAGAGCCTTGTTTTCAACTCAAAAAGCTTTTTCCTGAAAACTTTAAAATAAAACGTAAAACGCACTACTTTTTAAGTGGTGCGTTTTACGTTTATTAAGCCTTCACCGATTGATCGTCATTCTCACTGTAATGTGGAGATTTGTTTCAACCCCTTTACCCCGCACTCATCCCTGAAACTCCTACGTGTCAACCCCAGGTCCCTGTGCAAAGCTACAGCTATACGTACGATAACCTGAATAGGTTAAAAAAGGTGGCTTATGTCTTAAGTACTAAAGACAACTTCTACAATGAAGAGCTGGCTTACGATGTGATGGGAAATATCGTAAGCCTTCGCAGAACGCACGGGTCAGCGGGCTATTCAACTAATTTTAAATACACATATTTGGGCAACCAGCTTACCAAGGTTGTTGATGGTGTGAATTCGGCAAGAAATAATACGTTTGGATATGACGGAAATGGGAACGGGATATCGAATTCTCGGTTGGGCATTACTTCGATCCAATACAATTACTTAAATTTGCCTAACAAATTTACCAAGGGCTCGGAGAATCTGTTGTATACTAACGATGCCACAGGGGTGAAGTTGACCAAGACCTTGGGAACGAATGAAACGCAATATGTTGGTGGGATCCAATACAAGAATGGTGTTCTAGAATTCATTCAGACCGAGGAAGGATTTGCAGGAATGGGAAATTCAATTACCGCAGGTTTGGGAGTCGGTCCTGCTACGATAGGAGGTACCTATGGAGGAACACAAGGAAATAGTTTTAGCGATTTTGGTTCTCCGACTTCAACAAACTCAAGGCCATATAAAACCTATGGCGGTGGACAGTCTTCGCAATATTCTGGAATAAGTGTAGGTGGAAAAGTTTCTGTCGGATCAACTATAGATGCAACAAGAACTTGGATTTTGAAATTTTAGGTTTAATACAATAAGATTATGCCAAATAAAAATGTTGTAAACAACCCTGTATTATTTTGCCTAATACTATGTTTTATCGTTTGGGTAATTTACTTCGTAATTACAAAAAAAAACACGCTTTATTTGTTAAAACAAAACTATGCTTTGGAGATTGAATCTGATTATAGAGGAGTAATTAAGAAAATATATAACGATAAATCAAATCATAACAGTTCAATGGTCGAATTTATGTATGGGGATGTAATTGGTATAAATGGTGCTTTTGTAAGTCAAATGGAGGTGGGAGACTCAATAAGTAAGGTTAAAGGGGATTCGGTGATAATGGTCTTCAGAAAAGGAAAGTATTTTTCAATTGGAATGAATTCGTTTTACAGAAAGGCTATTCAAAAAGAAATTAAATGAAGTAGATATAAATAGCTCTTTAACTTAGGACTACGGGGCAAGGTATGTATATGCAAGTGGTTCGGAGCAAATTATACGCTTAAGAATGATAAAAGAACCTTATCTGTAGGGTCTGGATTATTTTTTCATAATACAGATTTTCGAAGTAATGGTTCCATTAAAAAAATTAGTGGAATTCAATTAGGAGCTTCAGGGTTTGCGGGTTTCGTGGGCGGAAGTATCTTGTTAAAAATGGGAATGATAAATTAGGAGGTAGTTCAGTGCATCAAGAGGTATTTATATTTATTACGTTAGTTATATTAATAGTATTTTATAGTTTATATGCAAGAAAAACTGTTATTAGAAAAGCTATTAATGAATATATTGATTATGATTTAAACGAATATGGATTTGAGCTGAAAAGTTTTGAACCATTATTCTTGAACTCAGGAGAGTTCAAAGTGAATTTTTTCATTCTATTGATTGATAATCTGCGGAGTGGAATTTTTAAGGATACTTATTATGTTAACTTATTTTTATTAAAGGATGGCCAGCAAGTAATAATTACAGCGAGAATCCAAAGTTATTATTCCTTTAACATAGATAATGTTAAATATTCCAAAGAATTAAGGAAGCTAGGGTAATAATCTATTGAAAAAAATATAATGTAATTAATAAAGACATGGCTATTAATTAATTCGATTTATAGCCTTCCATTGAATGGATTAGTACAAGAAGTAGTTGACTCATCAAGTAATGAAGGAAAAAAATAGGAACAATTTATGAGGTTCCTGGCGAAAATACTGAATCTGGAGATCCATATTTGGGAGGCATAATAAACCTAATTCTAGCGATACAAGAAAATCAAACGATGGAAGAGATTGAGCTAAGGTTAAGGTAATTGATACTTATGATCCAAAGAATACTGAGGAAGGTAAGTCCAAAGAGCAGAAAGTAATAAATGATCGTAGAGGAGTTAGTTAGTTGGACAATAAGAGGAATGAAGGTAATAAAAAAATGGGAAGAACTTGATAAAAAGTATAAGGAATTTATTGGAAAAGCATTAAAATAAAGTTTATCAAAGACGATTTGAAATTAATGACAATAAGTAAGTTATGGTAGAAATAAAGAAGATTGAAAAATTATGGAGATGGTTTGAAGATAATCAAAATAATTTTGGGGAAAAATTTAATAATGAATCTGTTGTTTTACATTTAGATGAACTTGTTACCGACTTAGGTCCATTTACATGGGAAATTGGTCCCGGAAGTTTTAAAGATAGAATGTTAGCTATATCTCCAAATGGAGATATAAAAAAACTTCCTGAAACTGAATATATTGTTTCTTTTGCTCCGAGTTTAAAAAAATGGGAATTTTATTCCTCAAAACCGATTAAAAAAGCAGGAAATATTTTCTATTTTAATTATAACGAAGAAAAAACCAAGATTGATGCCAATGAATGGGAATATTTCTTACTTCAAGTAGAGGATAATTATTTTGAAATTGAAATTATTGCTAAAAATTTAGTTTCATTTGAGGTAGATACTCAACAAATGTTGGGAGAAATTTTATTAGATAATATCTTGGGAGAAAAAAAAAGAATGTTAACCTTTCAATATATCGATGTAAATTGTAATATTGATAATTTTTATTTAAAAAAACTAACAAATATAAATCATCTTAGAGACCATCTAGAAAGTTTGCTTTAGTACTCCAAATGAAATGGAAATGTTTTGCCCGCAAAACAGAAATTAGCAGCATAATAAGTTTCCACTTTTTATTGCTATTCCAAATAGGAAATGCAATAAAAATTAGGGACAATTTAAGCAGCTTCTATTTTATTTTTGATCATTTCCTTTTCAAGCTAAACAATAAACTGCTACCTTCTTAAGTTAACTCTTGGTGCTTTTTGCTTTCCTAAAACAGAAAAACTGCTTCTAATTGAATTAATCGCGGTTTTTCCTGTGGAGCCCTCAGGATTGTTTCAGCCACACATCCCCGCACTCAAACCCTGAATCCCCTACGGGTCGAACTCTGGCCATCGCTAGTTCGAATCCCTGCGGCCCACAAAAAAAGCTCATCTTTCGATGAGCTTAATTTTTTGTGGAGCCGGAGGGATTCGAACCCTCGTCCAAACATAGTATGATTTACGCTTTCTACATGCTTAGCTTCTCTTTGATTGTCGGGAGAGGGAAGGTGAGTTGCTTACCTATACCGTACTCCGTATTTGCTGGGTCTTATCCTTGCTTAGCAAAATCGCAAGGACCAGTTCTACGATTCGGTGCCTCTAATGTCAAGCGGTAGAACAAAGCTTGACGAGACAAAAGCTAAATCTTAATTCTAAATTAAGCAGCTAAGGCGTAGTTTTCTTCGCCATTTGAAAAGTTGAAAGTTCAGATTAAAGTGCTAGACTAACAATGCACTGCATGCTTACATAACCATCGCTATCCTGTCAATTCCGGTCGACCCCGTTATGTATGGGCAACAAATGTAATCAATTTATTGGACTTCAAAAACCCTAAGATGTTTAATTTGGATAGGATTTTATAAACATAATTGCTATATTACTGTTTTAAAAGACAATAGGTTAAAATATTGTCTCGATTGAATTAATATTCTAGGCCTTTATGATTTTTGTTTTAACAAAATAAAAAGTATCTCAGAATCGAGAAATTGATTTTCAAGCGAATAACATAATACCTAAGGTAATAATTGCCTTTATATACCATATAAACGATTATTTTTTAATAATCAGAGTTGAAATAAATTATTGTACTATACTAAAACTATACACAATGGCTGAGGAAAACAACCCGAAAATAACAGCTACGGAAACTGGAACCGAAAACAGCACTCCCGCGAAACCGGTAGCTAGCACAAGAAAAGCGCCGACTAAAAGGCCTGTAAAACAGGAAACTGAAAAAACTCCAGCTCCTAGAAATACGCCTAACCCTGGAAAAGGAAATGGGGAAGGCTCAAGTACGCGTTCTCGCAAAACGACAATGGAAGAAACAAAGCCTACGCCAGCAAGCAACGCAGCTACGAAACCTGCTACAACAGCTGCAAAGGCAAGTCCTGCAACTAAAGTAAGTGCTGCGAAACCTGCTGCGGCTAAACCTGCTGCAAGAACTGCAGCCAAATCAGCAACTACAACAGCTTCTGCAAAGACTAGCCCAGCAACGAAAACCGCTGCTAAACCAGCGGCTGCTTCAGCGGCTAAGCCTGCTGCTTCAACGACTAGTAAACCAGTAACTTCTGCAGCAAGCAAACCTGCTGCTGCTAAAACTACAACTGCTGCAAAACCAGCTGCTGCAAAAACTACAGCAAGTGCAAAAACTACAACAGCTAAACCCGCAGCAGCTTCAAAAGCAGCTGTAAAACCTGCTGCAAAGGCAACACCGGTTGCGAAAGCAAACGCACAAAAAGAAGCTCCAAAAGCTACCGTTCCTTCGAAAACTGAAGAAGTGAAAATTGAAAAAGAAGCTTCCTACAAGGAGGAAGTTCCAAATAATAAAACGGTGAAGGAAAATCCAGATAAGAAATCAAAACCTGAAAAGGCAGAGAAGAGGAAATCTGATTCAAAGAAATCTGATAAAAAGGAATTGAAATCCAAGGATGCCCAAAAGTCCAAAGACAGCAAGAAGAAAAAAGACGAGCTAAAAGCTAAGGAAGAAAAAGCCAAGGCTAAGAAGGCTCCAAAGAAAAAGTCTAAAAAAGATGCTGCAAAAGATGAAAAAACAGCTAAAAAGACGAAAAAGAATGAAGGTAAAACCTTAAAGAAATTAAAAAATGCTTTCGCTGAAATTTACCATAAAATCGTAGGTGACGATAATGGTAAAAAGAAGAAAAAGAAATAATTGAGGAATCAATCGAGATTGATAAAGGGATATCTGCTCAGATATCCCTTTTTATGTCTTAAATAACTTATTTCTTGCGGATGCTGACCGCATTTTTATGGGCATGTAAGCCTTCCAGTTCTGCCAATATCTCTACAGTCGAGCCAATCTGTTCCAACCCTTCCTCTGAAATATGTTGAAATGTAATTTTCTTGACAAAAGAATCTACCGATACCCCGGAATAGGATCTGGCAAAGCCAGAAGTTGGTAGGGTATGGTTGGTACCTGAGGCATAATCGCCGGCACTCTCAGGTGTTAAATGTCCCAGAAATACTGAGCCTGCATTTAATACCTTATTGATTAATGGTTTCCATTCATTGGTTTCTAAAATCAAATGCTCGGGAGCATATTGATTTGAGAAATCCATGGCTTCCTGTAGGGTTTTAGTAACGACCATATACGAATTTTTCATCGCCTGCTCTGCCAATTCTTTTCTCGGCAATATCTGCAACTGGCTTTTCAATTCCTTTTTTACAGCTTCGGTAATGGTTTCTGAGGTAGCGACCAATATCGCCTGGCTATCGATTCCATGTTCAGCTTGCGCCAATAGATCAGCCGCAATATAAGCTGGATTGGCACTTTCATCTGCAATAACCAATACTTCTGAAGGACCTGCCGGCATATCGATGCTTACATCGGTCAACCCCTGAATGATGCTTTTAGCTTTGGTGACAAACTGATTCCCAGGTCCGAAGATCTTATTGACTTTCGGAATGCTTTCTGTACCAAAAGCCATGGCTGCGACTGCTTGAGCTCCACCAACCAGGTAGATCTTATTGATCTGCAACAGTTTCAGGCAATAAGCCACAAAGCCATTGATTTTACCATTGTTCTGCGGCGGCGAACAAACCACGATTTCCTTACATCCAGCAATTCGCGCAGGTACACCCAACATCAATAATGTGCTTGGTAATACTGCCGAACCACCTGGAATATATAACCCTACTTTTTCAATAGGGCGGACCTCACGCCAGCATTTTACACCCGGCATGGTTTCCACAGTACGCTCTCTTTTTAACTGGGTCTGATGGAATTTATGAATATTCTGAAAGGCAATTTCCAATGCACGCATCTGATCCCGGGAAATCCCCATTGCCAGCGCATCAATCTCATCCTGCCCTAGATATAACTCCTCCAATTCTACCTTATCAAACTGTTTGGCATAAGATTTTAAAGCAGAGTCGCCATGGTTCTTCACCTCCTCAATGATATTCAGGACAGTATCCTGAATGGCATGATTGGGATCCGTGTTGCGACTTACCAGCTCCTGGATCTTTTCCTTGCTTAAATCTTTATATAGATAGGTTTTTAGCATTACATAATAATTTTTTCGATTGGCATCACCACAATACCTTGTGCACCGGCAGCCTTTAATTTGTTGATTTTATCCCAAAAATCATCCTCAGAAATAACAGTGTGTACTGCTACCCAACCTTCTTCCGCTAATGGAACAACAGTAGGACTCTTTACCCCATGCAATAGTTCTGTAATTTGCGTCAGATTCTTCTTCTCAACGTTCAAAACAACATATTTCGTTTCTTTTGCGCGAAGAACAGATTGAATTCGTTGCAACAACTCACAGATAATAGGATTCTCTTCCAGTCCATCTCTACCGATTAATATGGCTTCTGAATTACGAACATCCACGAATGGCTTCAATCCATTACTCTTTAGGGTTCCGCCGGTAGAAACAATATCACAAATAGCATCACTCAATCCCAATCCAGGAGCAATTTCTACAGAACCTGAGATCATTTGGATATCAGCTTCAATTTTATATTCATCTAAAAATTGTTGTAGGATATTAGGGTAGGAGGTAGCAATGGATTTGCCGTTAAGGTCTTCGAGTCTATCGATGGTAGAGTCTTTGGGAATCGCCAATTTCAAGGTGCATCTTCCAAAACCCAAGCGTTGTAAATATTGAACATTGGATAGGGTTTCTTCGATCACATTCTCACCAACAATTCCTAAATCTGCAATACCTTGTTCAACATATCCAGGAATATCATCATCGCGAAGGAAAAGGATTTCAAGATTAAAATTAGAAACGGTAGTGATTAAGGAGCTTTTATAGTTTTCGAAGTCCAATCCGCAATTTTTTAGTAATTGAACTGATTTTTCGTTTAATCTACCCGACTTTTGGATAGCTATTTTGAGATTTTTCAAAATATAGAGTTTATGTTGAGTGTAAAAAATTATTAATAAAAAAGAATCTGGGGTTTACTTGCGCCTCACGTAGAAGCCAATACTAATATCTATCGCCACAATGGCGATGATGCATTACGTATTGATGTGTACAAGCGTTCTTCATTATAATAATCGCAACAAATGTAATGGATATCAGTTTGTCATGCAAGGAAATAATTAAAAAAAGATCAATATGTTAATTTTCACATTGGAATTAACTCAATTCATCTATCCTTACAATAAGGACCAGCTGAGCCATCCAGCAATGATTATTTGAACCAGCATCAATATTTTGGGAACAATACCTTTGGTTCTCGCAAAATAGATAAATGAAAAAATACTTAGAATAATGAGGGCAATAGTGAGGTAAGTCACATCCACCTTCCATAATCCTTCAAAATCAGCCTTGGCCTCATCAAATCCAGTAGAATTTTTTGAAAAATAAAACCAAGAGCCTAGATATGCCAAATTCAGTATTAATGAAACATAGGCAACAATAATGTTTATACTATTCGATGTCTTTTGACTCATAATCAATTAGGTAGTTAGTGTTTCTCAAAATAAATATACAAATTTTCCAAAACAAAAAAGCGGGCATAAACCCGCTTTTCATCTCAAATCATAACCCACAACATCAATTTCTTCTTCTCAATACTCCTTTCCACTATCTCACATCTCACTTCTCATGTCTATTTTCCCGTTTTCTATCTCAATACTCACATCTCAAATCTCACATCTATTAAACTAGAAATCAAACTTCACTCTCGCTCTAATTCCCCATTCAGGAGCGTCTGGATGATCCAGGTAATTCAATCTTTTTACCACATCCACACGTAATACCTTAAAGATATTGGCAACGCCGGCACTAGCTTCCATATAAGGCTTATTACCAAAAGTAAAGGACATTTGATCGCCATCGCCATTCGTTTGCCAAGAATAGACCTGGTTGTTCAAACTAGGATTGTTGCTGTCACGAAGACCACCATATACCCCTTTAAAGCTAAATACCTCCCTTAATTTCAATTTGTTCAACAATGGAATTTTATTGAAAATAAAGCCATTCATATAATATTGCACATTCCAGGAAACATGATGGTCGGAAATAAATTCCATAAAGTTCATCAAGTTATAGGATTGCAACTGATAAGCATAAGTTTGGTTTGCGCGATGGATATTCAACACTGGGAAAGGTAAATTATTCCCGAGGATATAAGTTCCATCCACATTCACATCCGCATATCCCAATTGAGATAAGTATAATCTTTTGAAGATACCCGCAGAGAAATTGTGATAGTTATATTCGCCGCCAAAAACACCTTTTACACCCGCGGTATAATTTAAGGTCATGATCGGATATTTGTTGAATATTGGAGTTCTGTATAATTTCCCTTGATAAAACTCCTCCTTAGGTGCCCAACGAAGACCAACATTAACCTCCGTACTTTGAAGGTTATTGATGATTTTATGAGAGCCATCAGCCATGGGTAGGGAATAAGAAAGAACCCCAGCAGGAGTTTGTTTCCAAGTGCCTAAGCCAGCATTCACGGAGAAGTTATTACTGAATTCAACCTTATAATCAACTCGATAAACCTCATTGTAGAGATAACTTTTGTTTTCACCACGTTTGAAGGAAAGCAATACGTTGTCTTCCTGAACGAATTCTAGATTCTGACCCGGAATTTTGGTGTCATAAGAAGCTGAAACCCGGATATAGTGTTGCGGGAATTTATAGATGGACTTATTGTTTAAAGAATAAGTTCCAGCAAGGAAATATTTCCATTTCTGATCCTCGAAACCATAGGCGCCATATCCTTCCGCATAGAATCTCTTGCTCAACTGTTCTGTAGTACGACCTCCAACACGAAGGCGAAATCCTTCAACTGGGTTGTACGAATAAAAGGTATTTACCGGACCAATTTCAACGGGTCCTGCTTGTTTATATCCTGAAAAGACCAATGCTGAGATATCCATAAAGGTCCGGAAGGAAGGCATACTTTGAAGACTATCAATATTGGTATAAATGGAACGTTCAGATTTGCTCAATGGTTCCGGTCTCAATGTAGCCCAATAACTTTCGGATTTCGTTTCTTGAACCTTGTTTTCTTCAACTGGGACAACCACATATTTATCAGGTACAGCATAGATGCTATCCGGACGAACCTGACCATTGACATAATCATTGATCAAGACCACGCGCTTACCCTTGATTCCCTTTCCTTTATTGGTGATTGAGAAATCAATACCCAAGCTGGATTTATTCAAGTAATATTTGTTATCCTCGGTTTTGTTGAAGCCTAATTCTATATTCAGGTCTCGAACAAAATTTAAGTTGATTTCATCACTGACGGTCATTTCCGCAGCTTTTACCGCATAGTTGCCGTCAAGGGTTACATAAAGTTTACCCTTGAACAATAGATCATTTTTGTTTCTTGGATAAAAGCTTAATTCTACCAAGGACTCATCCTTATTCTTGATCGTATCGGTAATATAGAAGCGATAGAAAGTAGGTGCGGTATTCGCAATAGGACTCAAAAACTGGTTGGTCAAAATCGTGATATTGTTATCATAGATTTCAATCTCATCATAGAGTCTATTGAAATATTTGCTCAATCCATCGTTGTCAATGAATTTAGGATCGAACTCTGCCTTGCGATCTGCCAGGATGTATTGTTTCTTGGCATTGGGATCTTTACGGAAATAAACCTTTGAGAATTTTTCCTCCATATATGCTGGTAATACATAGTTAGCCTCGTTTTTTGCAGTGTCATCTTTCTCAAATAGGAATTGATATTTCTTAAATACCTTTTTGTTCTTGAACTTCTCATCCAGGTTGCTCAATCCCAAGCTTATTTTTTCATATTGGTCAAATTCAGCAAACTGCTGACCTGTCAATCGGTTTTGGTCCCTATGTTCTACTACCTTGCGAATTAACTCAACGGCAGGATTATTCTTATTGGAGTATTTGATACGCTTAGGAGCACGAACCACAATTTCTTCAATGGAGTTGGAAGGGAACAACATCACGCGGATGGTTTGTTCCTTTTCAGCACTTACAGGATATTCTTCAGAATCAAAACCGACAGAACTAATTCTGATCTTCTTGTATTCGGAAGGGATGGTCAATGTATATTCCCCTTTTTCATTGGAACTGGTACCCATTTCTTTTTCAGCACCCAATACTTTGATGGATGCGTAAGGAATAGCTTCGTAATTGTCAGCATTCATCACTTTCCCCTTGATGGTGATAAAATCCTGAGCATAAATAAATTGGAATGAAAATAACATTCCAAAGAGTATTGACAAGTAAAATAATCTCGTTTTCATGTTGTGACTTTTTGACTTTTTTATGTTGTTATTCAAAAAGTATTGCAAATAAAGATATTATTGATGATTTTATAAAGTAGTGAATTGACGATTTGACTTTTCTATGATATTTAGTCAATAATTATTATTTGATATGACAATTGGCTAATAGTTTGGCGATTCCATGACAAAATTGTTTTGGTTCTAAATGAATCCATTCCCTATTCTGTTGTTATATTCTGAGATAGTTTAAGTCAAATTTGGGGATAATTCGACCATTGGTCCGACTTTCTTAGGATTTTGGTCTGATTTTCTTCGGACCTTGGCCGAATTTTTTCGAACAAGGTCAGGAAAACCTCCGAGGGAGGTCCGAAGAAGGTCCGGAAAAGGTCCTAGTTTGAACGGTATAAAGCTATAATTAAAGCCAAATTGGAATAGTATAGGCAAGTGACTGGAAACAACAGGAGCGTAGTAATAGGAAATAAACAAAAAAAGAAACCCCGAGCTGATATGCATCGGGGTTTTTAATATTTTTTGGACTGATTAATCGTAAAACTCTTGATCGTAGTTTTGATTTTTATTCTTTTCCGGGTTTGGATTCTCGGATTTGTTGATATCCTTTTCGCCTTCCTTTGGTTTCTTTGGTTTTTTCTTCCCGAATTCTGCAACCTCCACAATACGAGGAATACTACTTTTCGGTGCCATATAGCGTAGTTTGCGAATCTTACGTCTGCGTTTGTAATTTTTGATGAGTGATGAATCCCGATATAGATTCCAGTTCATCAATAATACACTGAATAATACAACTGCCAGCCCAATAATTTGCATCCTGCTTACAATATGGTCTGTGAAGAAATGAACCAGGATTAAGGCAACAATTGGATTTACATAAGCGTATGTACTCACCTCAGTTGCTGGACGAACCTGTAATAAGAAGATATAACAGCTAAAGGCTAGGATGGAACCCATCAATGCCAAGTAAACCATGGCGCCCCAATATTCCAATGGAACTGACTTGACGTCGAAGTTCATATACTCCCCATTAAGGAGGGCAACTGTTGTAAAGGCTATCCCCGCCACAACCATTTGCCATGCGGTTTTTACCATTACATTCAGGTCCTCTTCGGGTTCTTTGGGTGCTGCGGATTCTGAGGATTTATTGTTTTCGGACTTCTTGCTGTATTTCGAGATTAATGAACCTACGGTCCAGCCAATGGTTCCTACGGTCATTACAATCATGGCAGTTAACTTCTTATCTGAAGAACCATCATCGGCAGATGCACCGAAGATCTGCTCTGCAAAGAGCATCACCACGCCCATGAAACCTAGGATAAGTCCCAATAAGGTTGGAATGCTGGAGAAATTCTCCTTCCATTTGGGTTTATCTAGAATAATAAACCAAATGGCTGTTGCAGCAGACAGAATGGAAACAATCGCACTGGAAATATATTGCTCGGACCAAATAATGGCCGCCATATCAATAAATAGCAAGAGGAAGCCTACCAAAGCGGCATCCTTTACTGCTTTCTTGATATAGATTTTATATCCCTTCAGCCAGCAATAAAGCATCAATAAGCTACCCGCAATAATAAAGCGGATGGAGCCTAAGACAAAGGGAGGGAAAGCATGTAATGCTTTCTCGATAAAGAAAAAGGTAGATCCCCAAACGATGTAGACCACCAGATAGGCGAAGATGATAAGACTGCCTGATGGACTTGATGATTTAACCATGATTTATTTTAATCCTTTGATGGAATAACCAATTTATTGTCTTCCTTCACTGTTTCTAAAACGATTGTAGTTCTTGTAGAGATAATGCCTTCTATCTTGCTTAATGTGTTACGCATAAGGTCAACCAATCCAGCAGAATCATTGGTTCTGACTTTGATCAGGTAACCATCTTCACCAGCGATATCGTGTACTTCCAATACTTCCGGTATTTCAGCTAATAATAAGCCTACTTTTTGAACACCGATAATATCTTGGGTCTTGATAAAAATAAACGATAGCATCTTTTGGTCGAGAGCGGCTGGGTTGATGCGAGCATTATATTGAAGGATAACTTCTTTTTGTTCGAGTTTTTTGACCCTCTCCAGGATAGCGGAAGGTGCCATTCCAAGTTCACGGGCAATATCCGCGTTATTGGTACGGGCATTATCTTGCATGATCCTGATTATCTGAAGGTCAATTTGATCTAATGAAATTTCAAGTTTTGCCATAATGCCGCAAATATCGCTAATTCCGAATTAAATTCAAAGAAATGAGTAAAAAAATGAATTTTATTCAGCGGATTATGACTTGCCGGAGATAATTGTTGCAAAAATTCAGTCTATCAATGGATTAGGAAATCAATCCATAGGCTTGGAAGGTACACGAATATACGGAAATTGATAAATAACTGGAAATATATGTTTATGACTTATTATTTATGAAACAATGTGTAGTTTTGTTATTCAATCTATCTACAGTGTCAGTACAGTTAAAATTAGTAGCCTTAGCGGAATCTCTCAAGGGAGATTTATTTTATGATCAAAAAAATGCATCCCATCAAACGATGCGTTTAGCCTATTCCACCGATGCCTCGGTCTATGAGGAATTACCATTAGCCGTATGTATCCCTCAGGAAATCCAGGATCTGAAGAAATTGATACATTTTTCTCGGGAAAACCATGTTACCTTGATTCCTCGTACTGCCGGAACTTCCTTGGCAGGACAAGTGGTGGGTGATGGTATTGTAATTGATATTTCCAGGTTCTTCAATCAGATTCTAGAAGTTAATCAGGAGGAGCAATGGGCGCGGGTTCAGCCTGGCGTGATTCGGGATGATCTGAATGCCTACTTAAAACCCTATGGATTGATGTTTGGTCCGGAGACTTCTACTGCAAGTAGGGCCATGGTTGGAGGAATGATCGGAAATAATTCCTCTGGATTGCATTCAATCGTTTGGGGAGATACCCGCCATAATTTGTTGAAAGCGAATGTGATATTGGATGATGAGTCTGAAGTAATCTTCAAAAGCCTCAACGAAGCGGAATACTTTGAGAAGCTTTCCCAGCAAAATAGAGAAGGTGATATTTACCGTGGCTTGAACAACCTGTTGACCAATAAGGAGAATCAGGCAGCCATCCATGCAGGCTATCCAAAATCTGAGATTACCCGTAGAAATACAGGCTATGCCTTGGATATGTTGAGTGATACCAGTGAACCATTTAATCTATGCCGATTATTGGCAGGTTCTGAAGGTACTATTGGTATTATCACAGAGGCAAAGATTAAGCTTATGCCATTACCTGCAAAGGAAATTGGTTTATTATGTGTGCATTTCAAGGATATGGTGGAATGTATGCGTGGGAATGTGGTTGCACTGAACAATAAGCCTGAAGCTTCCGAACTGGTAGATAAATATATTTTAGATTTTACGGTAGGACATCCTACCTATCAATATAATCGGTTTTTCATTGAAGGAGATCCGGAGGCTTTATTAATCGTTGAATTCCGAGGAAATACGCAAGCTGAAATTGCAGCTAAAGCAGAACGATTGATTGCTGAATTAAAAGCGGAAGGCCTGGGTTATGCTTATCCATGGATTACAGGGGTTGAACAAACGAATCTGGTGTGGGATGTTCGGAAAGCTGGATTGGGTTTGATCCGAAATCTACCGGGTGATTCTCAGCCGGTCAATCTGATCGAGGACTGTGCGGTTTCTCCAGAGGATTTGCCTAATTATGTTGCCGATATCCAGGAATTACTAAAAACTGAAAATGTACATGCTTCCTATTATGCCCATGCTGGTGCAGGGGAGCTTCATATCGAACCTTTTATTAATCTTAAAACTGCTGAAGGAAAGAAACAATTTCGACGCATTTTAGAGAAAACTACTGATCTCGTGTTAAAGTACAATGGATCATTAAGTGGGGAGCATGGCGATGGTCGATTGAGAGGGGAGTTTATTGGAAAGGTGTTGGGAGAAAAGGTTTATGATCTTCTGTTACAGGTGAAAAACATCTTTGACCCGCATAATGTCTTTAATGCGAAAAAGATTGTCAATACACCTCCAATGGATACACATTTGCGCTATGATCAGGTGACTGATGGCAAAAGTATCAAGACCTATTTTGATTTTACAAAGAATGAGAGCATTCTTCGTTTGGCGGAGAAATGTTCGGGATCTGGGGATTGTCGGAAAACTGAAATCACTGGTGGAACGATGTGTCCATCTTTTATGGCTACGCGTGATGAAAAGGATACTACTCGTGCCAGGGCAAACATGTTGCGTCAATTCCTAACCAATTCTACGCAAACCAACCGTTTTAATCATGAAGAGATTAAAGATGTGATGGATCTGTGTCTGAGCTGCAAGGGCTGTAAAACTGAGTGTCCTTCGAGTGTGGATATAGCCAAGATGAAAGCTGAGTTCCTGCAGCATTATTATGACGCCAATGGAAGTCCTTTCAGAGCGAAATTGATCGCTAACTTTACGGAGTCTCAGAAATTAGGTTCTTTGGTAGCTCCGATCTATAATTTCTTTGCAACGAATGGATTTACCTCCAGTATCATAAAATCTGTGGTTGGTTTTGCGCCGGGAAGGTCCTTGCCAAAAGTTCATGGCACCACCTTCAGTAAATGGGCTGCAAAGCAAGCAGTACGCCCTCAACAACGGAAGGTTTTTCTTTTCAGTGATGAGTTCACTAATTACAACGATACCGAAGTAGGTATTGCTGCCTATAAATTATTAACAGCTCTTGGATATGAAGTTATCGTTCCTAAGTTAAAGGAAAGTGGTAGGACTTATTTGTCCAAAGGCTTTGTCAAGAAGGCTAAAGAACTGGCGAATCAGAATGTTGATTTGGCCGCTGCGGAGGTAACTACTGAATCACCTTTGTTAGGGGTAGAGCCGTCTGCCATTATTACTTTTAGAGATGAATATCCAGATTTAGTGGATGCTTCGAAACGTGAAAAAGCAAATAACCTTGCCAAGAATGCCTTGATGATCGATGAGTTCCTGGTTCGGGAAATAAAAGTTGGAAGATTACATCCGGAGCAGTTTACCTCGGAACCGCAAAAGATCAAGTTACATGGGCATTGTTATCAGAAAGCATTTAAGTTGGTGGATTATACCAAGGAATTATTGTCCTTCCCATCCAACTATGAGGTGGAGGTGATTCCATCTGGCTGTTGTGGAATGGCGGGTTCATTCGGATATGAAAAGGAGCATTTCGAAGTTTCTCAAAAGGTGGCTGAACTTGTATTGTTCCCAACCTTGAGGAAGACTTCAGATGATTATATCATCGCGGCGGCTGGAACAAGTTGTAGGCATCAAATCAAAGATGGTTTACAAAGAAAATCGTACCATCCGGTAGAAATTATGTATAATGCCTTAATTAAGAAATAATAAACAAAAAAAGGATATTATTGTATTAAACATAAACAGAGAAATTATGAAAAAGATAACAACTTTTGCAGTTTTACTTTCCACGGCAGTTTGGATGGGATCATGTGGAAATGCTAATAACAAAGGCGATAAAACAGGCGATTCAACAAGTAGCAATGTGGCAAGGGGATTAAAACCCTTAACCAATGAAAAGGAGAGTAATCAGTTTCATTTGTACTTTGATCTTACGAATCCAAGTGCTACAGATTCATCGATGGTCTATGATGCAAAAGCTGAATTCAATAATGAACCTGTAGGGTTTAAGGTTGAAGTATTAAAAAATATAGAGCCTGGGATTAATGAAAAAGGTCAGGCGGACGAAGAGTTAGGCTTTAGAAAAGGTGCGGTGAGGATTAGTTCCAATGGTGCTCCATCTGACAATTTCGTAAAGACTTTGGGAACCTTATTTAAACTTCCTACAGATGGTAAGATGACAACTAATACTTTAGATCCATTGGTGTTTTCTTCTAATAATAAGAAAGTTGATTTATCCAATCCTGGAACCTATAGTTTCAAATATTTCTTTGATAATGGAACAGGGAAAGAGGCAGAGATGTTTGGTAAAATAGATACCTATAAACAATCTTTTGAATTGGGTGAGAAAGACTCAACCTTCCGGGCTGCAATTATTTCAGCCTTTGAAGGTAAATAAAACATAATTTAATGTATTTTAGAAAGGGTTTCCAATATGGTTACCCTTTTTTTCTGATTTCGGGCGGCGGTCGAGCTTGGAACTTAATTTGAAATGGCTGAATGAATAGGATGAAAAAATTTCTTTTTACATTTTTGATATGCTTGACAAGCTGGAATCTAGGCTTTTCTCAGGAAGTCAAGCATTCGGAGCGATCCATTAGAGGCAAGATTAGTTCTCCTGTTTTGGGCGAGATCTCCGGGATTATTTCATCAATAAATAACCCAGGCATGTTTTGGGTACATAATGATAGTGGTGATAAGGCAAGGGTATATTTAATTGATTCAGCGGCTAATTTGATGTGTACCTATCAATTAGAGGGAATTGATGCTATCGATATTGAAGATATCGCTTGGGTGGAGCTCAATGGAAAATCGAATATTGTATTGGCTGATGTAGGGGATAACTTAGGACAACGAAGCAATATTAGCTTATATGTCTTTCCGGAGCCAGTTTTTTCGAAAGGCACCAAGCAGGATACCATTGCGAAGACATCCATATCGGTCAAGACTTTGAGCTATCCCGGCAAAGCCAGAGATGCTGAAGCGATATTTGTGGATCCCCTCGATAAGCAGTTTTATATTATTTCAAAAAGGGAATTTCAATCCAGCCTTTATACCGCCGACGTTTTTGGTTCTGCTGCCGATCATTTCCAATTGAAACCATTAATGAGATTTCCTTTTACTTTTATCACCGCTGCGGATATTTCCTCGAAAAGGGATGCTATAATCATGAAGAATTTAACCAATATATATTATTGGCCTATAGGTTCTAATGAATCCATAGTTAAAGCTTTACAGAAATCTTATTTACCAATTCCTTATGAACCCGAGCCACAAGGTGAAGCCATTACATTCGATCGATTGTCAGATGGATTTTACACGATTAGTGAACGACCTTTTGGTTTAGACTCCTATCTTTATTACTATTATATTTCAAAACCTTAAAACTGATGAAATCTAGATTTTTACTGCTATTACTTTTATTTACGGTTGTTTTTGCCCAAGCTGCTAAAGTGGATACTTTGGCGATCCCCAGTGCTGCCATGAAGAAATCGATCAAGACGGTTGTTATTCAACCTGAAGGATCGAAGAAAACGGAATTTCCGACTTTGTATTTACTGCATGGATATTCAGGCGATTATAGTAATTGGGTAAATAAGGTTCCGGCCATCAAAGAATTGGCAGATCGTTATGAGATGGTTATTGTTTGTCCGGATGGAGGCTTTGGAAGTTGGTATTGGGATACGGAAGATCCTAACTTCCAATATGAGACCTTCGTGGCCAAGGAATTGCTGGAGTATGTGGAAGGGAAATTTCCAGTAATCAAAGATCGGAGTAAACGTGGAATTACGGGTTTGAGTATGGGAGGCCATGGCGCATTGTATTTAGCAATTCGTCATCAAGATGTTTTTGCTGCGGTAGGCAGTACGGCGGGAGGAGTTGATATTCGCCCATTTCCTAATAATTGGGAGATGGCAAAGCGAATTGGAGCCTATGATCAGCATCCTGAATCATGGAATAAACATACCGTTATGGAGCTAACCCACCTGATAAAACCAAAATCTTTAGAAATTTTTATTGATTGTGGCACGGATGATTTTTTTTATGAGGTTAATAATAAGTTACACGAAAAATTAACTTACTTAAATATTCCGCATAAATTTTTAACTATGCCAGGAGCGCATAATTGGGACTATTGGAGCAAATCTATTCAGTATCAGCTAACTTTTTTTCATGACTATTTCTCAAAAGCCTGAAATGCTGGCGGTATTGGATAATTTATTTGCGAATCTGAATAATAATGATAAATTTGATTTATCTACGAGTGGATAAACCTGTAGAAGCCATTTTGATGTTCAGAATGGCTTTTTTAATTTTGACCATGATTTTTAACCTAAGGCGCGTAAAGTCGCAATTTCAATTCCTGAGTATCAGCTTGCTGATGCTGCTCATTTTTATGTTCAATTTTGCTTTAGGTCAAGAGAAACTGACGCTAAGTGGCTATGTGAAGGATGCTAATACTGGGGAAAATTTAATCGCCGCGGTAATTCGGGTTTCCGATTTAAACCTGAGTACTTATTCCAATAATTATGGATTCTATTCCATTTCAATTCCTGCGGGAACCCATGAAGTAGAATTGTCCTTTGTTGGCTATGCGAATAAGGTAGAGACCATTCAGATTTCTGCCGATAAACGCCATAATTTTGAGTTAACCCCTAATTCCAATGTGATCGAGGAGGTTGTGGTTACCGGTAAAAAAGAGGAGGATCATGTCACCTCTGCACAGATGGGTAATCTGAAATTCACCATGGAAGAATTAAAGAATATCCCTGTTTTATTTGGGGAGAAGGATCTATTGAAATCCATTCAGTTATTGCCGGGAGTTTCCTCAGGAGGTGAGGGAAGTGCTAATTTTTATGTTCGCGGGGGCGGTGGTGACCAGAATTTAATTCTATTGGATGAAGCTACAGTATATAATGCTTCCCATCTTATGGGCTTTTTCTCGACTTTCAATTCAGACGCAATAAAAGATGCCAATTTGTACAAAGGCGGGATTCCGGCACAGTATGGCGGTCGAATTTCTTCGGTAATGGACATCAGTATGCTGGATGGAAATAGTAAAAAGTTCAGTGCTGAAGGTGGAGTAGGGTTGATTGCTTCCCGTTTGAAGTTGGAAGGCCCCATTGTAAAAGATAAGAGTTCCTTTATGCTGAGTGCAAGAAGAACCTATGCCGATTTATTCTTGAAATTATCCAAAGACCATAAAACCAAAAACAGTAAATTATATTTCTACGATCTGAATGCAAAAATGAATTATAAGCTGAATGATCGCAATACCTTGTATTTATCGGGCTATTTTGGGAAGGATGATTTAGGATATAGTGATTTATTCGGGTTTGATTGGGGGAATTCTACCGCTACGGTGCGTTGGAATTCCATTCTGAATTCCCAATTATTTAGTAATACCTCATTAATTTATAGCGACTTTTCCTATGACGTTAATGTTAACAGTGACGAATCTAAGTTCTCCATTGCGTCTAAAATCCGGAATTTAAATTTCAAACAGGACTTCTCCTATTATTCGGACGACAATAATGCCTTGAAGTTTGGGGTGAATGTTTTGCATCAACAAATTCGTCCGGCGAGTATTGAAGCCAGAGAAGGTTCAGATGTGAATTCTATTGAAATTGAGAGAAGACAAGGGATTGAAGCTTCTGCCTACGTATCGCACGAATGGAAACCTTTTGAGAAGTTAAATTTGATTTATGGATTACGATTAAGTGATTTCATGGTGATGGGTCCCGGTACCTTTTACGAATTTGATGAAGAGGGCGAGCCCACTTCGGAATCCTATTTTGGGGAGGTCATTGCGAAACATTATTTAAATTTTGAACCGCGTTTATCCTTATCCTATGCTTTGAACAGCAATCATAGTATCAAGGCTAGTTTTAATAGAATGGCTCAAAACCTGCATCAGTTGACCAATACCACGGCGAGTTTACCAACCGACCAATATATTGTTAGCAGTTTAAATGTAAAGCCTCAGATTGCAAATCAAGGAGCTCTAGGTTATTTCCGTACCTTCCAAGGGAATGTTTATGAGTTTTCGGTAGAAGCTTATTATAAAACCATGGAAAATCAGATTGACTTCAGAAATGGAGCCGATCTACAAGCAAATAAATTCATGGAAGGCGACTTATTGTATGGTATTGGCAGATCCTATGGTACGGAATTCCTTATGCGTAAAAATAAAGGACGATTGACGGGATGGGTTGGATATACCCTGGCTAAGAGTGAACGCCAATTTGATGAAATCAATGATGGCAATTGGTTTAATGCACGACAAGATAGAACCCATGATGTTTCAGTAGTTGGAATTTTCCAATTGAGCAAACGCTGGACAGTAGGTGCCACCTTTGTTTATTATACAGGTAACGCCATTACTTTTCCAAGTGGAAAGTATCAGGTGGATGGTCGGACCATGTTCTATTATTCCGAAAGGAATGGCTATAGAATGCCAGATTATCATCGTTTAGATTTATCGGCAACGTATGAAACGCGTAGGGATAAGAAGTTTAATTCGAGTTGGACCATCGGTGTATATAATGCCTATAACCGCAAGAATGCCTATATGATTGATTTTAGAGAGAGTGAACAAAATCCAAATATTACAGAGGCCTATAGAATTGCCTTATTTGGCGCAATTCCATCTGTGACCTGGAATTTTAAATTTTAAGAAGATGCAGAAGAGATTAACATATCATTTCCTAATATTTTCATTTTTACTGTTGTTTAGCAGTTGTGAAGATTTAATTGATGTCGACCTGAATAAGACTGATCCCAGGATTGTCATTGTTGCAGACATTAATAATGAAGAGAAGATTCATGAGATTCTGGTAAGTAGGACTGTTGATTTTGATGAACCTATACCTTACGAGCCGATCTTGAATGCGACGGTTTATATTCAATCCAAAAGTGGTAGAACTTATTATTTTAATGCAGCAGGAGAGGGTAAATATCGCAATAGCAGTATTGCCTTGGCTGCAGGAGAAACTTATACCTTGGTGGTGATGGTCGATGACGAAGAATATAAATCAACGACTACGATGCTACCATTTATAGATGTTGAATCCATTGGAGTCAACCAAGAGACTTTGTTGAATGAAACCTATTACTTTATCAATCTTAAATTTTTTGATCCTACTGGGCAAGCGAATTACTATCGATATAGCATTTCCAGAAATGGAGAAGCGTTCAAGTCGAATGCTGTCTTCTCGGATAAATTTAATGATGGGAATGAAGTAACGCATCAATTAGGTCGGGAGTATGGCAATGAAATCAAACCTGGAGATCAATTATTGATTCGTCGCTTTATTATCAGTAAGGATTCCTACAACTATTGGTCTGAATATATGTCCACCAATCCGGGTAGTGCTGCACCAGGGAATCCAACCTCAAATATCGATAATGGGGCAATGGGGTACTTTAGTGTTAGCAGTGCACGTGATTACACGGTAGAAATTGCTAAACCCTCAGACGAATAAGGTCTTGAATTGAAAGCCTTTTTGTAAAAGGTAATCTATACTTCGGGGTAGGGCGAACTGAACATTGTCAATGGCTTTAATATTGTCGTGGAATACGATGATACTTCCATTTCTGCTGTAGTTGATGCAATTCTTGTAACACTGTTCGGGGCTAATGTTTTTGTCATAATCGCCCGTTAATACGTCCCACATGATTATTTGGTAATCTTTTGCCAACTTCTTCATTTGAGATTTGGAAGCTCGGCCGTAAGGAGGGCGGAATAAATTGGATTGGATTAATTTATTGGACTTTTCAATATTCTCAAAATACTTTTGATCATCCGTTGCCCAACCTTTTAAATGGTTGTAGGTATGGTTTCCTACGGCATGACCTTCGTCTAATATCCGTTGAAAAATTTCAGGGTATTTGCTTACATTTTCTCCCACACAGAAGAAAGTCGCTTTCACCTTTTTTTCCTTCAGACAATCCAATATCCATGGCGTTATTTCGGGGATAGGACCATCGTCAAATGTTAAGTAAATATTATTTATATCTTTTTCTTTTCGCCAAATCGCCTGTGGATAAACGTAATTGAGGATAAAGAAAGGGCGGACAAAATGCATATTGTATCAATCAGATATTTTTACAAATTTAATCAAAGTTTAGGTATGAAAAGAGTATTTAATCTTTGTTAATGAATAAGCTGGTCCAGTACTTTCAATTAAATCGGAAGGAGCAAAGAGGCTATTTCTTTCTGATTTGGATTATTTTCCTACTCCTATTAGGTCATATTTTTTTGCCCGTTTTTTATCCTCCAGAAGAAATCAATATCCTTATCAAACATTTTCCTGAGGAAATCCTTTCCAAAGGCAAAGCTTCAGAAAGCATAAAACCAGTAAAAAATAAACTCCATAAAGCAATAAGCCTTTTTCCATTTGATCCTAATACCTTGAATAAAGCAGGCTGGGAAAAATTAGGACTTAGTGATAAGCAAGCCCAGGTCATTATTAATTATAGAAACAAAGGTGGCAAGTTTTTTAAAAAGGAAGATTTAAGGAAAATATATTCATTGGATAGTATGAAAATTCAGGAACTGTTGCCCTATGTAATTATTTCCAAGACGGAGGAGAGATCTTCTTTTACAAATATTGAATATCCCAAGGAAAAGAATTTCAGGTTTAAAAAAGCGCCCGAAATTATAGAGTTGAATAGTTCAGATAGTAGTGGTTTTATCAGTTTGAATGGAATTGGTCCGGTCTATTCCAAAAGGATTATCAAGTTTCGGGAGGCATTGGGAGGTTTTGTAAGACTAGAACAGATTTCAGAGGTATATGGCATCCCTGCGGAAACTTATGTCGCCATTTTGCCTTACTTAAAATTAGATTTGAGCCTGGTCAAGAAAATAGATATCAATTCGGTCAATGTTAATGATTTAGGAAAACATCCTTATATAAAATATAAGCGAGCAAGAACAATTATCAATTATAGGGATCAACACGGTGCGTTTAAAAGTCTTTCAGATCTGAGAAATATTCATTCTTTAGATGAGGAATTTTTTAGTAAAATTGAACTTTATTTGGAATTTAGATAACATCTATGATTGAAGAGCAGCTGAAAGCCTATATACGGGATATTCCTGATTTTCCGCAACCAGGAATTGTATTTAAGGACATCACACCTTTACTTCAACAACCGGAATTGGTGAAGTTGGCGGTAAAGGAATTTGTTCGAAAATTAGAGGGGATAGAGATCGATGTGATTGCTGGAATAGAAAGCCGGGGGTTTTTGTTTGGTTTTTTATTGGCTCAGGAGTTGAATAAACCATTTGTTCCGATTCGGAAGCAGGGCAAATTACCCTTCCATACGATATCGGAATCCTATAAATTGGAATACGGGCAGGCTACCATTGAAATGCATGAAGATGCTATCCAAGCAGGAACAAAGGTATTGATGCATGATGATCTATTGGCTACAGGTGGGACGGTTGTTGCTGCCAGTAAATTAGTAGAAAAATTGGGTGGAGTAATTACAGGTTACTCTTTTGTGATTAGTCTGGATTTTCTGCAAAGTGCAGGAAGGTTAACCCGATTTAGTGAACGTATTATTTCATTAGTGCACTATAACTAAAAAATAAATTGAGGGTTTAGCCCTCAATTATTATTTTTAGAATTCACCTTGGACTTTATAATAATTATCCCCCATAACCTTGACTTGCTGATTCTTTTCTACTAAATAGAATCCATTTTTTTCATAAGCCAAGAATTCAGAGGTTTTATATAAGGTGTTTTTAACCTGTTTTTCAACTGAGATCATGTGAGGATTTCCTTGAGCATCCAATTTGATGCGGACGCAAGACAAATCCAATTCCGGATTGGTAAAACTATATTGAATCAAGCTGTCCGTACGGTCAACTTTCACAAAACCTGCATAAGCTGGTTTGTTTAAGTCTATAGCCTGAAAACTGGATAGTTCCACTGCCCAATCTTTAATTTTAAGCTTCTTCGTTTCTTCCTGATCATCTTTTTTTACCGTTTTATTGATTTCGGGATTGACAGATGCCAAGGAATCAATTTCCCTTTGGAAAAAAGCCGGGATGTCGAAGAATTTCTCCTGATTAATAGCTGCTTGTTCCGATTTCTTGGAAGGGTTACAAGCATAAAAAGCAGCAGTAATGATTACTGCTGCTAATATTTTGAATAACTTATGATTAATATGCAAGGACATTACCAGTCATTTCAGTTGGGATAGGAAGATTAAGTAGTTGCAGAACTGTTGGTGCTACATCACCTAATTTACCATCTTTGATATTTTTATATTGGTTATCAATCAATATGCACGGAACCAAATTGGTTGTATGTGCTGTATTCACTGAACCATCCTCATTGATCATGAACTCAGAGTTACCATGGTCAGCCAGGATAATAAAGGAGTAACCTGCATTGATACCCGTTTCAACAACACGCTTGGTGCAGTTATCTACGGTTTCAACAGCTTTAACTACTGCCTCAAATACACCTGTGTGACCCACCATATCCGGGTTTGCAAAATTCAAACAGATAAAGTCAGGTCCGTTTTCAACCATATCCTTACAAATAGAATCTGCAATGGTATTAGCACTCATTTCAGGTTGCAAGTCATAGGTCGCAACTTTCGGAGAAGGGATCAATAACCTTCTTTCACCTTCAAATTGTTCCTCACGACCACCTGAAAAGAAGAACGTTACGTGTGGATATTTCTCAGTTTCAGCGATTCTGACTTGAGTTTTATGTTGTAATGCAAGGGTTTCACCCAGGGTTTGAGTTAAATTATCTTTTTGGAAGATGACCTTTACATCTTTGAAAGTATCATCGTAAGAGGTCATGGTCACATAGTAAAGATTTAACGGATGCATATCATATTCTGGAAATGCTTGTTGAGTTAAAGCTACTGTAATTTCACGACCACGGTCTGTACGGAAGTTATAACAGATCACCACATCACCTTCGTGGATAGTTGCTTTAGGCGAACCTTGGGCATCTACCATCACGATTGGTTTCAAGAATTCATCTGTAATCCCTTCTTTATAAGAAGTTTCAATAGAATTTACAAGGTCAGTTGAAGGTGTTCCTAAGCCTTTGATTAAAAGATCATAAGCCTGTTTTACACGTTCCCAACGGTTATCACGATCCATGGCATAATATCTACCAATAGCAGATGCGATGGTGCCGACAGAATTTTTCAAGTGATTATCGAGATCTTTCACATAACCAACACCGCCGTTAGGGTCGGTATCACGGCCATCCAAGAAAGCATGGATAAATACTTGTTCATTAGTAAGGTTTGCATCTTTAGCGGCATCGGTTAAAGCCTTTAGATGTTCGATATGGGCATGCACACCACCATCGGATAGCAAACCAATAAAATGTACCTTTTTATGATTAGATTTTGCATATTCAAATGCAGCCTGAATAGTAGGGTCAACTTTAAATACACCTTCTTGAGCAGCTTTATTGATACGGCCTAATTCCTGGTATACGATTCTTCCGGCCCCAAGGTTCATGTGGCCAACTTCAGAATTTCCCATTTGGCCAGCAGGTAGACCTACGGCTTCGCCAGATGCTTCAAGTTTGGAGTTAGGGTAGGTTGCAAGCAAGTAGTCTAAAAAAGGAGTGTTAGCGGCTATTACAGCGTTTGAATTATCATTTTTTCCGTAGCCTAATCCATCCAGAATTAGTAGTGCTACTTTTTTATTTTCAGAACTCATTACACAAATATACTTATTATTCATAAAAATGCTAAAAGGAGGAACCTGTAAGGGCGATATAATATTTGTATTGGTTTTGCTGAATGCAACAGGGATTGGCATAATTTTCGCTAAAACATTATTGAAAAATGAATTTAATGTTAAGTGGCAGTAGATTTTGTGTACTGCGCTGATGACTCCAAGTCAATTATGATTGCGATAATTAAAGGTATAGGTATAAGGATGAGGCTTATTGCGGTAGCAATGACGCTTTTGCCATTGCTAATATTCTCTAGTTTCCAGTCGGATGTTTCCCTTGAATTATTAGGTGCATTAAAAGCGAATAACGCGAAGAACATTGCTAACTTTTTTGGACAGAATGTATCCTTATCGATAAAAAACGATTCTGGTTATTATTCTAAGTTTCAAGCCGAAGTTATATTGAGTGATTTTTTCAGGCTTACAAAGACAAGCGAGGCCAAGCAAGTTCAACGGACCAATCGTAACAACAATAGTTTTTATATTGTTTATCAAATCAAGACCAATCAAGGTTCTTATCGTGTTTTTGTGAAGTTTGTGCAATCGGGATCCGATGCGCAAATCAACGAGCTAAGAATAGAATAAACTACAGTTTTTCGATTTTAAGTTTCCAAATAAATATATTTTTATTCATCTTCGCTTAATTTTAAATGGTAAATGGAGAGAGAATTCAAAGATAAACTAGTACATTTTGTTCAAGAGGCCCTTTTAGAAGATGTAGGTTCAGGCGATTACACCTCATTATCTACGATAAAAGAAGATCAATTAGGGGAGGCTCAATTATTGGTCAAGGAGGATGGTGTTCTTGCTGGAGTAGAAGTTGCCAAAGAAATATTTTCCCAAATAGATCCTGAATTAGAATTTAACCCACTTATTTCTGATGGGAGCCATGTCCACTATGGAGACATTGCTTTCAAGATAAAAGGAAGTATCCATACAATCCTTAAAGGAGAGCGTTTGGTATTAAATATCATGCAGCGGATGTCTGGTATTGCTACGCAAACTTCAAAGTATGTTCAAGCGATTTCTGGAACCGGAGCGAAGGTTTTAGATACGCGTAAGACCACGCCTTTGTTAAGATTCTTGGAGAAGAAAGCAGTAGAGATTGGTGGTGGTTCAAATCATCGATTTGGGCTTTATGATATGATTTTGATCAAGGATAATCATGTTGATTATGCTGGTGGGATCTCTGCAGCGGTGAATGCTGCTTTTGATTATAAGAAACAAAACCAATTAGATATTGCGATTGAGGTTGAGGTTAGAAATTTTAAAGAGTTAAACGAAGTTTTAAGTTTAGAGGCGGTTGATCGTGTGATGTTTGATAATTTTAGTCCTGCGGAAGTGAAAGAAGCAGTAGAATTAGTTGGGGATCGGTTGGTGACGGAAGCTTCGGGCGGAATTACTTTAGACACGATTACGGCTTATGCACAGGCAGGGGTAGATTATATTTCTGTAGGTGCATTGACCCACTCGGTTAAAAGCCTGGATTTAAGCTTAAAAGCAAAACTTATTTAGTAAATTGCTGTAAATGATATCAATATACCTTGTTGGAATTGTCATATTAGCATATCTTTTCGGTTCAATCCCTACAGCAGTATGGTTTGGACAGGCATTTTATGGAGTTGATGTTCGTGAGTATGGGAGTGGAAATGCTGGTGCCACAAATACCTTTCGTGTATTAGGAAAGAAGGCGGGCTCTGTGGTGATGTTTGTCGATATCTTAAAGGGATGGACAGCGACCAATTTGCCTTATCTTCTAGATAGTAGTATCGTTGGAAATCATGATGCGCCACAATTTGTGAATGTGCAATTGGCTTTAGGTGTGATTGCGGTATTAGGACATTTGTTTCCGATTTTTGCAGGCTTTAGAGGTGGTAAGGGTGTTGCAACCTTATTTGGAATGGTACTTGCCATTCACTGGCCGGCTGCCCTAGTGTGTGTGTCGGTATTCCTGTTAGTATTATTAATTACGCATTATGTTTCTTTAAGCTCCATTATGGCAGGTTTTGCCTTTCCATTTAGTGTAGCTTTTATATTTAAGACCACAGTTCCTTCTATTCTCTTATATGGAATTGCAATTTGTGCCTTAATCCTGGTTACCCATCAAAAAAATATTGAGCGTTTACTGAAGGGGAAGGAATCTAAGATATATTTATTCAAGAAAAAAAATCAAGATTAAACTTTTGGGTACAAGTTTTGTTTAATACTTCTAGATAATAGTATTGTATTAGATAAACTAAATCAAGAACACTTATGAAACGATTCACAAAATACGCCTCCATGGTACTTTTAGGAGCCACTCTGGTAGGTTGTGCTACATCCGCAATTACCGGACGTAAGTACCTAAAACTGGTTGACTCCCAGACCATCAATAATCAAGCGGCCTTAGCCTATAAAGATTTTTTGAGTAAGAACAGTTCGAAAGTTGAAACTGGTACTGCGGCAGCAACACAAGTTAAACGAGTAGGGAATAGGATTGCAGCAGCAACGAATGAATATTTAAGGCAGATTGGGGCTGCTGATAAGTTTTCTTTCAATTGGGAGTTTAACTTAATTGAGAGTGACCAAGTAAATGCTTGGTGTATGCCAGGAGGTAAGGTAGCTGTCTATACTGGTATTTTACCGATAGCGAAGAATGATGCCGGATTAGCTACAGTGATGGGTCATGAGATTGCCCATGCGATTGAAGAGCATTCGGTATCTCAAGTTTCCAATGCGATGGCAGCACAGTTTGGTGCACAGTTATTAAACGCAGCAGGAACAATCAGTAATAGTAGATATACAGGATTATTCAATCAGATCTATGGTATTGGATACCAAGTAGGGTCATTGAAATTCTCTAGAAATGATGAGTTAGCAGCAGATAAAGCAGGCTTAATTCTTATGGCGATGGCAGGATATAATCCTGAAGAAGCGGTTTCATTCTGGGAAAGAATGGCGCAAGGTAAAAAGGGAAGCCCTCCAGAATGGTTAAGTACTCACCCTAGTGATGCAAGACGTATTAGTCAATTGCAAGCCATGGTTCCAGAAGCGATGAAGTATTATAAAAAACAATAAGTTAAAAATATACAGGAAAAGGCCGATAAGAAATTATCGGCCTTTTCTTTTGTTCTGATACCAAGGAAAAATAACCGTTTTATTGACTTCACAAGAATTTACACAGCATTTAATAATCGATGATTTCAGAATTTAAGGGTCCTAATTTCAAATAAATACAATAATTATTTAATTTTTTTGTAACTTTTTTTAACAAGAACATACTAATTGATTAACTAACAAAAACGAATTATAAATGGAACTTAAGATTAGTAATTTAACAAAGACCTATAATAATGGGGTGAAGGCTTTGGATGATGTGAATTTAGAGATTGGGACGGGAATGTTTGGGCTATTAGGTCCCAATGGAGCTGGGAAATCATCCTTGATGCGTACGATTGCGACCCTACAAAGTCCTGATAAAGGAAGTATTCAATTTGGTGATATTGATGTGCTCCAGGATAATAATGCCTTGAGAAGGGTTTTAGGGTATTTACCGCAGGAGTTTGGTGTCTATCCCAATTTATCTGCTGAGGATTTGTTGAATTATTTTGCAGAGTTAAAGGGCATCGTCAATAAACAAGACCGCAAGAAAATAGTCAATAATGCTTTGGAAATAACCAATCTATACGATTTTAAGAATAAAAATGTAAGTGGATATTCAGGGGGTATGAAACAAAGATTTGGGATTGCTCAGATGTTGTTGAATGATCCGAAACTCATCATTGTGGATGAACCGACGGCAGGCTTAGACCCTGCGGAGCGGCATCGTTTTTTGAATGTACTTCGTGAAATTGGTGCTGAGCATACGGTAATTTTTTCTACTCATATTGTGGATGATGTGCGGGAGTTATGTCATGAGTTAGCAATCATGAATGGAGGTAAAGTATTGTTCAGAGGTACGACTCAAGAGGGCACTGATTCATTGGTAGGAAAAATATGGAAGAAGAAAATTGATCGTTCCGAATTTGATAAGGAAAATGCGATTTATAATATTATTTCATCCAACTATAATCAAGATAATAGTTTAAATATTAGGGTGTTTTCGGATGTTCAACCGGATGAATCCTTTAGCTTGGCGACGCCAATTTTGGAGGACGTTTATTTTGTGACTTTAAAAAGTGATCAGGTAAATGTTTAAGACTATTTTCTTGTTCGAGATAAAACGCTGGTTGAAGCAACCTGTTTTTTATGTTTATTGTGCTATTTATTTTGGATTGGCCTATTTTACGACGATATCAAGTCTAGGAGCTTTTGATTCAATAAGCAGTACAACTTCTACTCCTGTAAATATTAATTCGCCATTGCATATTGCCGGGTTCCTCAATAGTTTTTCAACACTTATTTATTTTCTATTACCCACGATAATTGGAGCTTCTGTTTACAGGGACTACCTGTATAATATGCATACCTTATTGTTTTCATACCCTTTGAATAAGCTGAATTATTTATCGGCAAAATTCCTGAGTTCATTGGTTATTGTGACGATTATTGCACTGTTATGTGTGCTAGCCTTCTATTTGGGACAGTTTCAGCCAAATATCAACAAAGATCTTTTAGGCTCGAATAACTTTAGAGCCTATGTTGAGGGATTCTTGGTTACGGTTATTCCAAACTTTATATTATTTGGGATTATCATATTTGCCTTAGTAACCTTTAGTCGGAATATCTATGTAGGCTTTGTCTTTGTCCTGATTTTATTCCTGCTTCAATCCTTGTTGGATGCTGCGATGCAAAATATGGATAATCGTTATTTGGCTGCAATCTTGGATCCATTTGGTTTTGAACCCATTCAGTATTATAGTCGATATTGGAGTGTGGATGAGCAGAATACCAATTTACTACCCATACGTGGGGTATTGATATATAATAGGCTGATTTGGTTAGGTTTTGCAGCATTACTGTTTGGTTTTGTTTATTATAAATTTAGCTTTTCACAGTTGGGTATTTCCTTCAAGAAGGCCAAGTCCAGCGATCGGATGGTTAAAGATAATTTCGGAAGTATACTAAAGATTGCCTTACCTAAAGTAAAGAAGGATTACAGTTTCTGGAGCAATTTGAAATTAAGCTGGCGATTATCTAATAATGATTTTAAGTTCCTGGTTAAAAACTGGACCTTCATTATTCTGTTGATTATTGCTTTTCTATTTGTTTTGGTGGTAATTTCAGTTTCTGGGGAGATCTTTGGGACCTCTACCTATCCTGTGACCTGGCAGGTATTAATTTCCATGGGAAGTATTTATAGCTTCTTTTTGAATATTATGATTTTCTTGTTTTCAGGAATGTTGATTCAGAGGTCAAGGCAGACGAATATGTTTTTGTTAATTGAGGCGACGTCAGTTCCAAACTGGGTTCTTTTATTTTCAAAAGTAATTGCCATGATTAAGATGGTTTACTTGGTCATGTTGGTTTGTCTAATCAATGGTATTGTTTATCAAATCTATGAGGGATATTACCAATTTGAAATTGGCCATTATATGTATGAGCTTTTTGTGTTGATTCCTATTAAAGTTCTGTATTTGATCTTATTTGCCTTTTTCATTCACAATTTCTTTAAGAACTATTTTATAGGCTTTATCATTTGTTTGGTATTATTTTTCAGTCTTCCATTTTTATCCAAAATTGGCATTGAACAAATGATTTTCCGTCCGCATGCAGATCCATCCTACAGTTATTCGGATATGAATGGTTATGGGGAAATTCGCCATTTTATTTATTACCGAATTTATTGGATCTTATTGGGCATTGTTATGTTTGGCTTGACTTTATTATTCTGGAGACGTGGAATCATCAGTAATATCAAGGAGAAGTTCAATTTAGTTGCTCAACGCGCGAAACCACAGCTGATGGTGCCAATGGTCTTGGCAATTGCTGGATTTATTGGTTTGGGATACGGTATTTATAGTGAGAATAATGTCAAACAACCCCATTATTCAGCATTAGAACGTGAGTTGCAGCAAGTTGATTATGAAAAGCAATACAAGCGTTATGAGGGACGTTCGATTCCGCGATTAGTGGATGTGAAGGTCGATATGGATATTGATCCTAAGAACAGGAACTTTAACACTTTGGGCAAATTTGTATATGTCAATAAAACTTCGGAGACGATTGATACCATTTTCATGAACAAAAGTCCTGACAATATTATTTCTGCAAAATTTGATCGAGATGCTAAGCGAATTGTTCAAGATAGTGTCTTGGCAGTGGATATATATTTTCTGTCCAAAGCTTTAAATCCAGGAGATACCTTAAAGATTGATTATACTATTCGGAATAAGGCAAATGGTTTCTTATTTGATAGGTCCTCCGTTTTGGAGAATGGAACTTTCTTAAACAACCTTATTTTTCCGGTATTGAGTTATTCAGAATCAGGTGAGCTTGTAGATAATCATGTCCGCAAGAAATATGGTTTGCCAGATAAAATGCGAATGCCTGACCCAAGGGACTCGAGTAAATTAGGGAATAATTACATTTCCCAGGATGCTGATTGGATTACTTTTGAGGCGACTTTGAGCACTGTTAAGGATCAGATTGCGATTGCGCCGGGTTATCTTCAGAAGGAGTGGGAGAAGGATGGCAAGCGTTATTTCCATTATAAAATGGATGCTCCAATCTTAAATTTCTATTCTTTTATGTCTGCAAAATATGAGACGAAAAAAGAAAAGTATAAAGGCAAGAATTTAGAGATCTATTATCACAAAGGCCATGAGTTTAATCTAGACCGGATGATGGCATCGATGAAGAAGTCCTTGGATTATTATGAACACAACTTTGGTCCATACCAATTCCAACAGATGCGGATCATTGAATTTCCATCCAGTATGGGAACTTTTGCTCAAGCATTTGCCAATACGGTTCCTTTTTCAGAAGGGATAGGATTTATTGCCAAAGTTGATGAAAAAGATCCAAATGCAGTGGATTATGCATATTCAGTGGTTGCACATGAGTTTGCACATCAATGGTGGGCACATCAAGTGATTGGAGCCTATGTTCAAGGTTCAACTATGATGTCAGAATCGCTAGCAGAATATAGTTCATTAAAGGTCTTGGAGCATACTTATGGAAAGGAACAAATGTTCCGTTTCTTGAAAGATGCACTTGATAAATATCTTCTTGGGCGTTCCAATGAGAAAATTCGGGAAAACCCATTGATGTTCAATGAAAATCAACCCTATATTCATTATAATAAGGGTTCTATGGTTATGTATGCCATGAGTGATTATTTAGGAGAGCAAAAGTTTAATGATTTCTTGAAAAACTACACGAGTCAATATAAGTTTCAAAACCCGCCTTACACTACTTCGATTGAATTTGTAAATATGTTGAAACCAGTAGTACCGGATTCATTGCAATATTTGGTTAAAGATCTTTTCGAGACTGTAACGATTTACGACAATAAGGTTACGGATGCTAAGGTAAAGGATTTGGGAAATAACAAATATGAGGTGGAGATTAGCTTTCAAGTTTCCAAATATCGTACAGATCCTTTAGGCAAGAAAAGTTATGAGGATATAAAAGGGACAGCCTTAACCCATAAAGAAGGCAAGAAAAGCATTCAATCCTTGCCATTAGGGGATTATGTAGAGATAGGGATTTTTGCGGAGGAGACAGAGAAAAATGGGTTTAAATTTGATAATCCTATTTTATTGAAGAAGGTTAAGCTTTCAGAGATCAACAATAAGTTGAAGTTTGTGGTTGACAAGAAGCCTGTGCAGGTGGGGGTTGATCCAAATTATAAGTTATTGGATACAGATTCGGAGGATAACCGAAAGAAAATATAACAGAGGAAGCCGTTTAATTGTATTAAACGGCTTTCTTCTTTATGGGCGAATAGGCTTATCTTTGGGTTTTAATGCTAATTGAAAATTATGAATATTCAAGACCTTATAATTAAGGACAAAGACCTTGTTTTATTAGAGGATGTATTTTTGAGTGATGAAAATAGGGAAAAGATTGACCAATTGATTAAGGAGCATCGATATTTTGAGGAGTTGAATGAGTATGGTCTTCCTGTTAGCAATAAAGTGTTGTTATTTGGTCATTCAGGTTGTGGGAAAACCACTACGGCGAAGGCCATAGCAAATAGTCTGCATAAGCCACTGATCATTTTAAATCTAAGTAATGTTATTAATTCGAGAATTGGCGAGACCTCACAGAATGTGAAGCAGGTTTTTGATCGTGCTGCTCGAGATAAGGCGGTTTTGTTTTTAGATGAGTTTGATCAATTAGGTAAGGCCAGGGGAGATGATGATAATGATGTTGGAGAAATGCGGAGGCTGGTGAATTCCATTATTCAGCAGATAGATTATTTACCGAATGATGTCTTATTAATTTGTGCGACGAATCATGTTGATATTATTGATTCTGCATTAATCAGGAGGTTTCAAATCCGGATTCATTATGAAATGCCAGATCAAACTGCCTTGGATGCGTATTATGATTCCTTGTTAGCACGTTTTCCGGAGGAGTTGCATCCTAAAAGCCGGAGGTATGGGCTTTCATTTGCGGAAGCGAAGGATAGTTTATTTTCTATTGTGAAATCTAATCTGATTAAGAAATTAGATATGAAAGGCAGGATGCTATAGAGCTCCTGCCTTATAAAAACTATAATTTATTATGCAGTTTCTTTTTCTTTTCTGAATAAGATAAACAAGAAAGCCACGATTCCCATTAAGAAAGGATAGTATAAATATTGCATGATATCAATTGGAGATAATAGTTCTCTTCCTTGTTCTTCGGATAAAACAGCGTTTGCAGCAGCTAATGCGGCCAAGATTTGCGCTCCATAAGGAACTAGCCCTTGAACAAAACAAGAAATTGTATCCAGTATACTCGCTACCCGACTTCCCTGTAGTCCATTTTCATCCGAGATATCTTTGGCGATAGGTCCAACAATAACAATGGTAATGGTATTATTAGCGATTGCCATATTGACTAAACTCACTAAAAAAGCAATGCTGAGTTCGGCTCTTTTTTTGGAATTGATTCTTTTGGTGACGGTATTCAACAAGTAGTCAATCCCGCCATTCATACGAATGATTCCAACAACACCCCCAATAATCAAACATAAGATACTGAGTTCAAACATTCCCGCAAAGCCATCGTTTATTGATTTTAAGATGGTTAAGAAGTCTATTGATCCAGTTATTATACCAATTACTGCAGCACATAGAATACCTATACCCAGTGTCCAGATTACATTCAATCCAGAAAGAGCTAAGATAAATACCACGATATAAGGCAAGATTTTAACTAATTCAAAATCTCCGACATTCATATCTGCAGTGTTATGGAGCATTTGATTTCCCAGAAAGGCATAAATGATCATGACGACAATGGCTACAGGAAGGACCATTTTGAAATTGACTTTGAATTTTTCCTTCATACCGACGCCTTGGGTTCTAGTGGCGGCGATGGTCGTATCTGAAATAAAGGAAAGATTATCCCCAAACATGGATCCACCAATAACGGATGCCAACGCGATAGGCATAATTCCACTGATGTTTTCATCGAGTCCAACAGCAATTGGAGCCAGAGCAACGATCGTGCCCACAGAGGTACCAAGAGAGGTAGAAATAAAGCAAGAAACCAAGAACAATCCGGATATCACAAATTGCGGTGGGATATAGGTCAGTGCGAAGTTAATGGTGGAAGAAATCGCACCGATGTTTTTCGATAATTCACCAAATGCACCTGCAAGAAGAAATATCAAGATCATAATCAAGATATTTTCATTGCCGGCACCTAGGGCAAAGTTTACCAATTTTTCCTGAAAAGGCTTTTTCGGAAATTGAAAAAATGCGACAAACAGACATAATACAAACACCACCAATACTGGTAATGCATAGAAGTCACCTAAAATAAAAGATCCTGCAAAGTATATCACTACAAAGAGGATTAATGGTAATAAGGCCCAAATACTGCCTTTATTCATAAGCTTAGATTAAGTAAAAATTTTCCAAAAGTAGTATAATAATCACAAACCCCATGAAAACAAGGTCAATATAGAATGTTATTAGCTATATTAATTTTATAGATTATGTATTAAAAACTGATTTTCAAAGGCTTAATGCTTTGCTAAACCGAAATAATGTGTAACTTTAGTTACAATCACCAAAATAAACGTAAAACAATTGAAATGAAAAGAACCCCATTGACAACTTTAATTCTGTTGTTATTAGTGGCATTTGTTTTAGTTTTTGCTACTACCTGCTTCGGGATTCATTAAAAAAAGCGAGACTTGATAATTTATCAAGTCTCGCTTTTTTTAATGTGGGTTCATCTTAATCTTTGTTGTTTTCCCAGAAATCAGCGTTTTTGATACCGAGTTCCTTAGGGTCAAAGCTAGGATCTTCTATGCCTTGTTTTCTTTTTGTTTTATAATCCTTCCAAACTTTCATGGCTATTTTGCTTAATAAAAGAATGGCAATAATATTCGTCCATGCCATTAATCCAACACCAATATCTCCAATGGCCCAGGCTGTATCTGCTGTTCTAATCGTTCCAAAATATACAGTGAATAAGAATACGATTTTGAAAATCCATCCAATTACTTTTCTGGTTTTTTCATTTTTCACCAAATAAGCAATGTTGGTGTCGGCATAATAGAAGTACGCCATGATGGTGGTGAATGCAAAAAAGAAAAGGGCAATTGCGACAAATCCATTTCCAAAACCCGGGAAATGATGGGATACCGCTGCTTGGGTAAAGCCATTGTAATCAACATTGGATAGATTTTCGACGATCAGCGTTGTGGGTTGACCAGCGGCATCTACCTCTGTTACATTATACATACCTGTGAAAAGAATCATCAATGCTGTTGCGGTACAAACAAATAGGGTATCTACATATACAGAAAAAGCTTGTACGAGACCTTGTTGGGCAGGGTGTGATACTTCTGCTGCAGCTGCAGCATGTGGAGCAGTACCCTGACCCGCTTCGTTAGAGTAAATACCACGTTTTACACCCCATGCGATCGCCATTCCGATAATACCTCCAAAAGTAGCATCTAAACTAAAAGCACTTTTGAAAATCAATGCAAAGACTTCCGGAATTTGATGATAATTTAAGGCAATAATAATCAAGGTCATCAAAATATAACCTCCCGCCATAAATGGTACAACAAACTCAGCAACTGTACCTAATCTTTTCACACCGCCGAAGATGATCAAAACCAATAGGGCAACTACGGCCATTCCGGTATAGGAGGTTGGGATTTGATAAGCGTTAAATGCCGAAGAAGCAATAGCATTACTTTGTACTCCAGGCAAAAGTAATCCGGCACTGATAATGGTTAGAATTGCGAATATTGCTGCATACCATTTCACGCCTAAACCTTTTTCAATATAGAAAGCAGGACCTCCGCGGAACTCATTTCCTTCTTTTTGTTTGTATAACTGTCCTAAAGTTGCTTCCACGAATGCGGATGCAGATCCTAAAAATGCGATTACCCACATCCAGAAAATTGCACCTGGGCCGCCATAAAAGATAGCAGTAGCTACCCCAATGATATTTCCAGTGCCCACACGACCAGAAATAGCCAGAGCAAAGGCCTGAAAGGAAGATATTCCCTCATCAGATTTTTTCTTAGCGAAAAGTAATCTGAGCATATCTTTTAAGTAAGTAACTTGGAGAAATCCGGTTCGGATTGAGAAGTAAAGACCTGTGCATAGGCACAAATAAATTAGGACATCGCTCCACACCAAGTTGGAGACCGAGGAGATAATATTATCCATTAATTTGGTTTAAATAGTTATTAGCCATTAATTATTTGTGTAAAGTAAAGGTTTTTTTTAGAAAAAAACGCAAATAAATTATCGGACAAAATGTAATGATATTGCGATGAAAGCTATAATTAAGGAATTGTCAATCATCGAAAAAAAGTAATTTAATTTTGGAAAATTCAATTGCAAGCGGGAATATTGTCTTATTATTTATTTCTTTATTCGCAAGTTAGCCTATGAATAAGTCCATCCTAATCTTTGCTTTTATATTTATTGGTCTTCTGATCAGTTCTTGCCGCTCTGTTAAGAATCTGGAGATAAGGGACCTCTTGCATCATAGCAATTGTAATCAGCAGAATGTTTATGAGTATACGGAAGACAGTTTGCCAATCCCATTGCATGAACAGCAGATATCACCATTGTTAGATAAGAAGCTTTCTTTTAACAGTTTGAATATGGCTAATGCTATCGGGATTTTAGAGTTGGTAAGTAAATATGTAGAATTGAAACAGAATCCCAAGGGCGAGGATTTGAATTATCGACTGACTTTATTGGAATTAAAGCAAGCAATAGATCAAAAAATCAATACATCATCCTTAGAGATTTCGGCTATTTCATCGGAGATGGATTGTGAAGAGGAGCGGACGAGCCAGGTTGCCAATTACCTGAAAGGGAAGATTCAGGACAAGGAATCGAAGCTTACGGTTGCGGCAATTGTCGTGGGTGCCTTGGGAGCTATTCTTACTGAGGGAGTGATAAAAGAAGAGACGGCCAGTCATGTGGTTGGTATTTCGACGGGTGTTGCAGAGGCCACATTTGGGGTTATGATGTTATTGAATGATGAGAAGACCGATTTCTTCCATAAGCGAAATGCATTAAAGGATGTTTGGTTTGGAGCATCGACTTCAAAGAACTTTCCGGCTGCGGTTTGGTATTATTTGAATTATTCAAGTCCTGAGAATGGAATCAAGACATCACTACGGGAGCAGATTATTCAGAAATGGAGTAGTTTCGGGCAGATAACAAAGGGGTCTGAGGAGGAGATGTTGGAGCTTTATTTTGGAGAAGGAGGTGAGTATACAAGTGAGGAGTTAGAAAACCGTGCCGACATGTACGATCAACTGGAGTCTAATATCAATTTGATGAAGCAGGACTTAAAAGCATTGGCTTCAGAATTGGAAAGATTATAAAAAAAATGCCATGCTTATTAAAACATGGCATTTTTCCGATAAATCAAAAAATTATTGATTTGCTGGTTTCAATTCTAGTTCATAGAATTTAGGGTCATATTTCATCATTGCCCCAGTTGCAGCATCGATGGCCCAACCTACCATGCCCAGTAGGTTCAAAATGGAAACTGTATTAAAAGTAGTTTCAGGATTGAACTGGTACTTATCATAACCGTCCTTGGTTAACGTAATGACTGGACCATTAAATCCTTTCTTCAAGGACACAGTGGCAGGAGTGACACCTCGATCTATCCCATCCACCTGGATTTTTGCACCACTTGGAAACGATTTGATCATTACATCTTGTTTGGTTCCCGTAAAAATCGTTCCGCATGAGCTTGTGAATAAAACAATAAATGCTAGGGCAATTAAAAATACTGCTTTCATGTTAAAATAATTAATAATTGTTAAAGTATATCCTATTGACTGCGCAATTTATGAAAGGTTTAAGAGTATTTTTTAAAAAATTTCAATAAAATTAATCTACTGTTTCAGAATGTTCACGAAACAAAATGAAGCTGAGTTAGTTGCGTAAAAATTCGTCAAGAACAAGCGATAAAAAGGCCTGATTACTACCTTCCCAAACTCAATAAATAACTGTATCTTTGCGACATGATTAACGTTTCGAATTTATCTTTTTCAATATGTAATCAATTAACAATCAATTTTATAATGATTGTAAAATTCTTTTAAAAAAATTTATTGTAAATTTTTCGATTGATACTCAATTAGTTGAGGTTATGTTAAGTTATCCATTTGGATAATTAATTTTTTATTGTCTAATTTTGAGGCGTTAATTGTTGCGACGTCTCACATTTTCGCAATGGAAAAAATTTAGACCCTTGTTAGGGATGAACCGGGAGTGAGACACTGGGGAATCCCGACAAGGGTTTTTTTAATCCCAAAAGTATGATCGTAGAACTTAAGCAGGTGAAGATCACCAGGTCTATCTTTAACCAATTGCTTTACCCTTTCTTTCCAGATTTATTGAAAGATCAAAATTTTAAGGTATTAGGATGGGTATTTAATAAAAGCAGATATATCCTTCTTTATTATCCTGAATCAAATTCACTCAAAAAAGTTCCCATTATTTCTGATCTAAAGATTGATGAAACAAATCCAACCAGGGTTTATTTCAGGATCCTTGGCCAATTGAAATCCGTTGAAATGGGTGGATACTCTGAAGCTATTAATTGGATAACTAAAATAAACACAATAGACCTAGAGGCTAAAGCTGCAGGGCAATTATTTATTAAATAACCTAATAATTATGCAAAAGAAAAAAGTAACCCGAAAAGACTTGCCCATTCAAAAAGGCAAAATCGAAATAGAATTTATAGAAGTTGATGGAAAGAAAATCAACCTTACAATAGTTCCTCACCAAAGCATTGAACAATATATCACTCATGATGATTGTATGGACTGCGGAATCGAATTCAAAAAGCATTTTACCTATGCTAAGCGATGCGAATCATGTGCTTGGAAAGAAAAGTGTAAAAAGTATCAAGCATTGGAATTAGTTGAGTGGGATTTTGAAGCTCCACTTTGCATTTTTGATGATGACACTTATTTCTTCGATGCAGACGATATTTTAATTTACTGTGATGATCACGACATAAAACCATCAGAACTAATGCTAGTGGTTTGTGGTACATCTAATTTCAGCACAATTGATTATGATCATTGGTGTGATGAGGTCCATGAAGATTGGGAACCTAGTACAGCATTTGAAAAAAAGCTAAAAGAGTTTAACGAATTCCTTGAAAAGGAACCTACTAATACTTATTGGCCAACGAACAAACGTGTAGATGTTTCTGAATTGGGGTTGGATGAAATGATGGAGGAATAAAATATGGCTAGACCAGTAAAATATAATGTAGACTATTTCCCACACTATATTAGTTCAGGAAAGAAGATGTCCGTATTGCAGTCGCGATATGGAAATGATGGGTACGCAGTTTGGTTTAAGATTCTTGAACAGCTTGGGGATACGGATTTCCATTATCTAGACCTTAACAACAAATTGGATTTCCATTATCTAGCTAATAATGTTTGTTTGGTAAGCGAGGAAACCTTAGTTAAGATACTAAATGATCTTGCGGAATTTGGAGAAATCAATGCCGAACTTTGGAAGATCAAAGTAGTGTGGAGTGAAAAATTTATGAGCTCTATCGCTGATGCCTATAAAAGGAGAGAGTGTAGAACGAAAGATTTAGCGGGGTTATTGCGTCATATTAAAGACAATAACTCCAAATTAGCGGGGTTATTGCATACATTAAGTACACTAAATGAACATTTATCGGGATTAATGCATGCAGAAACTGAGTTAATGCACGCAAAAAGTACGGAAAGAGAAAGAGAAAGAGAAAGAGAAATTAAAGGGATAGAAGAAAAAGAAACAAAAACTACGGAAATCCCCGAAATCGATCCTAATAAAAAAATTGAAGGTGAGGAAATACCAAGACCTAATCCTTGGGGGGTATATTCATCAATGGACGATCTCAAAACAGTTTTGCTTTCTCATAAATCTTGGCAATCAGATTTTGGCATTTCACTCGGGATCCAAAACCCTGAAGATGTCCCCAAATGGATAGAAAAGTTTTTTATTTTCTGCAAGGGTACTGGAAAAAATCATGAAAAGGAATCTGATGCAAAATCTCATTTTTACTCATGGACCAGAAGGCAGATGGAACTCGGAAAAACCGTAAATGATGAATCAGTTTCAAAACCAAATATCGGTGATGATGCAAATCCTCCGGATAACCCAGGGACGAAAAACGAAGAAAGAATTGGTAAATGGATGTGGTTAAACAATGGTTGGAGGGATACAACAACATTTGCTGAACATCGAAAACAACATTACGGCATAAAATGATGAATGAAAATTTAAAAGGTAAACTACCGCCTCAAGCTATTGATCTAGAAGAAGCTGTACTTGGTTCAATAATTTCTGAGAGTACCGCGATGATGTTTGTCGCTGATATCTTGAATCCTGAGATGTTTTATCGCGAACCCAACAAATTGATTTATCAAGCTTGTCAGGATATTTCAATTTCTGGTGATCCGTTGGATCTCATGACATTGGTTAATCAGTTGAGGAAAAGCGGAAATCTTGAAAAGATCGGGGGAGCTTATTACTTAACACAGCTTACTGATCGGGTGGTGAACTCCGTCAATATCGAATATCATGCTAGGATAATTTCACAAAAGTTCATGCAACGTGAGTTGATCAAATTGTCTAATGTTACTATTCAGGATTGCTATAATGAGACCAAGGATATATTCGAGATTTTGGATACTTATGAAACTCAGCGGGATAATATCGTCAATCATGTTTCTTCGAAAAAAGAGGTAAGCCAGAATTTTGCTGTTTCTGAGTTAATCAAGGATATTACGAAAAAATCAGAAATGGGGGTTATGGATGTCACTGGAGTCGATACTGGAAATAAGGGATTGAATAGTTTCACAGGAGGTTGGCAAAACTCTAATCTGATTATCGTAGCTGCTCGTCCTGCTATGGGAAAGACCGCATTCATGCTAAGCAAAGTGATTAACGCCGCCAAAACTGGAAAACCAGTCGGAGTTTTTTCACTTGAGATGGCCAGATCAGAATTGCTGAGCCGCGTCTTATCCTCCGAGACTGAAATTTTTCTGGAGAAAATAAAAAATTGTACCCTTCAGGATTATGATTGGCAAAGAATACATTCGAAAATGAATGATATTGAAAACCTTCCGATTTTTTGGGATGACTCAGCCAATCTCTCGATGGTTGAACTTAGTGCAAAAGCCAAACGGATGAAAAGACTATACGGAATTGAAATGATTGTCATTGATTATCTTCAGCTATTGACAACAAAGGCAAAGGACAGGTACAACGCAGTGAGCGATATTTCCCGTGGTCTCAAAGTATTGGCGAAGGAGCTTGAAATTCCGGTTATTGCACTTTCACAATTGAGTCGGTCCGTTGAATCAAGGCCAGGAAACAATAAGCGCCCAATGCTTCAGGATCTCCGAGAATCAGGATCCATTGAACAGGATGCAGATATGGTAATTTTCCTGTATAGGCCCGAATATTACGGTTTATTGGAAGATGAGGAAGGCAGACCAACAGCTGGTATGGCAGAGGCTATTATCGCTAAAAACCGTTCGGGAAAGACAGGGACTGTACCTTTCCGTTTTAGGGGAGAAATTATGAAATTCAGTGAATGGTCAGAAGAATCCTTTGATGATAATGGAATTATCACAGATTTTTCTTTCGTTGAAAAGCAAAATCAGTTGCAGGTTAATAACCTAAACAATCATGCAAATTGGAACTTTCCTAGCCAACAATCGGATGATTCTCCATTTTAAATTTAAACTTATCCATTTGGATAACAAAAAATAAGTTTATAGCTTTGCTTTCATGGATAAGATGGTTTTGAAACTTGTTGAGAAAAATAATCCTCAGATTGATATCGATGGATACAGACAGGCTCTATTGCCATTGCCATTGGATGAATCGCTGATCGATTCTATCTATTCAGAAATTTTGCCTTCATCCAAAAAGCACAATTCGGAGATACTTTTTACCGCGGTGATCCTATTGCTTTTTTCACCAAAAGCCATTCTTCTTTCAGAAAAATCACAGTATGGAATTGCGAATATTATTTTGAAAAAGTTAAGTCTTAAGCATCATCAGCAATCATCTTATCGGATAAAAGTAGCTCGTGAGGTGTATGAAGTTGATAAGGTTTTCAGGCAACAGGTTGACAGTATTGTTGAAAGGAGAAGAGTATGATTGATTCAGGTAAAATTAAATTAACCGCTAAACAGCAGTTATTTATAGATAATTATCTTATTCATTTCAATGCAACCAAAGCTGCTATACAAGCAGGATATAGTGAAAAGACCGCTTACTCGATAGGAAGCGAACTATTGAAAAAACCTGAGCTTTCAGCACTTATTGAGTCACGTCTGAAGGAATCTCGAATGAATTCAGATCAGGTTATGAAGCTCATGTCTGACATTGCCCAATCATCCATGAACGATTATTTCCGAATTGTGGAAAGGGATAGGATGAAACGAGTTACCAAGCCTTTGGGCATACTAATCGAAAGGAAAAAATTAGAGATCAAACGTGCCTACATGTACATTGAGAGGAAGGGGTACACAGATGAGGAATACGATAATTATGTCGAGAAAAACATCCTTCCTCTTGAAGATGATATCTTGAGGGCTGAGATCGATTTGGAACTAGATCCGTTAGCTACTTTTGATGACAGTGAAGTGGAAACTTATGAAACAGTTGAGCTGGACCTTGTGAAGCTTGCTAAGGACAAGGAAGGAGGAAAGATCAAATCATTTGAGTGGAAAGAATTTGGTCCTAAGGTTGAAATGTATGCCGTTGATGGAATGCTTGATAAGCTTGCTCGGGTCAATGGCATGTATACCGATACTCTTGTTGTCGATGATAAGAATAAGATTGATCCTAATTCGCTTTCAGATGAAACCATCCGAGAATTATTGAAATCTACCAAAAAGACTGAATGAACAAGGTAGACAACATATTATCAAATCTTGATGTGAGACAGCTTCAAGGAATATCCTTCAAACGAGGGATATTTGATTTTATAGTTGAAACCCCCAAGGGAAGACACGAAAAGCAGGAAGAAGCATTAAGGATCCTTACGGATAATGAAACTGAAGAATTTCTTTATGGGGGTGCTGCAGGTGGTGCAAAGTCATGGACCGGTTGCTGTTGGCTACTGTTCCAATGTTGGAATTACCCAGGAACCAGATGGTTTATAGGTCGCGAGGAGCTAAAGAGAATAACAGAATCGACCTTGATCACATTCTTTAAAGTTGCAAACGAATATGGCATCAGGAATGGAATCGATTTTAAGTACAATGGACAGAAAAACTTTATCCAGTTTAAAAACGGTAGTCGTATCGATTTATTGGAGCTAAAGTTCCTGCCACGCGACCCAGTATATGAGAGATTTGGATCAACTGAATATACAGGTGGATGGATTGAGGAAGGTGGGGAGATCGATTTTGGAGCATATGATGTCCTAAAGACCCGTATAGGTCGCCAGTACAATGAGAAGTTTAATCTAATTGGGAAGCTTTTTATCACATGTAATCCTAAAAAGAATTGGATGTACACTACATTCTATCTTCCAAATAAAAAGGGTACACTTCCTAAGATCATGAAGTACTTGGCTGCATTTGTCCAAGATAATCCACATATCGACAAAGGGTATCTTGAAAGGTTACAGAGAACAAAGGATAAAGCCAAAAAGGAACGCTTACTGCATGGAAATTGGGAATACGATGATGATCCGAACGCAATGTGCAAATATGATGACATCATGGCCATGTTCACCAATACCCATATCTGGACTAGGTACAATAGCATGGATGAAAAACCATCTTGGTATATAACAGCTGATATCGCACGATTTGGTTCTGACAAAGCTAGAATTGGCGTCTGGTGGGGATGGATCCTTATGGAATGCCATTCGTTTGATAAGTCTTCAACTCTGGATATCCAGGCATGTATAAATGCGATGCGTGCAAAATGGAGTATTCCTGCCCATCATTGCATCGCTGATGATGATGGAGTAGGAGGAGGAACAGTAGATGTATGTGGAATTTTAGGTTTTGTTAACAATGCCGCTCCGATCATAACCGATGAAGCCAGGGAAAACGAAAACAGGTTCTACGGCGATAGCAGGGATGATCTTCCACAAAAAGAGAATTACCAGAATCTACAGACCCAATGTGCATATCTCTTGGCTGATGATATTGCTGGGCACAATATTCTATTGAAATGTATAGAGTCAGAATCGGAGCAACAAGAAATCCAGGAAGAGTTCTCATGGCTGAAAACATATAAATCCGATGATGAAAATAAGCTGAGGATTTTACCTAAGAAAGAAATCAAGAAAGAAATAGGTAGGTCCCCAGATTGGCGCGACCTTATATTGATGCGTAAATATTTTGACCTGATCGCAGAGCCGGAAGAAGTCGATGAGACAGTATTTGATATTTTCTAATCCTAACCACTAACAACAAAATAATGGCAAAGAAAAAAGAAAGCAAAGAAGTAATTAAAGAGTTGGTACCGCGTGAGGTCCTTCCTGTTGTAGTGGAAACATTAGGTGCTTTGGCAGAGCCAGCATATAGCAACGCTCAGCAAGAATATGATGTTACACAGCATGATGTCTTCAATGAGTCAGATAATAAAAGGCCCCGAAGAAAAAGACGTGTTGCAGTAAAAGATTCAAATGGAGTCCAGTTAACAAAAGAAGATCCCAAAACAAAAAATATTGTGCCGGTCACTAAGCTTGAAAGGATCCAAGTGAATAGGATCGGTGTACCGCTTCAAAAGCTTATCGTAAAGCGCCGGGTTGCATTTATGAATGTTGGCAAGATCCAATTGGAAGCGAACGTTACCACTCCAGATGAACAGCGACTTTATGATATGGTCAAGAAGATCCGAGAAGACAACAAAATTGAATTCATTGAAAAGGAAGTGGCCAGAAGATTGCTCTCTGAGCTTCAGGTTGCAAAACTTTGGTACTCTGAACCTGTAAATAAGAATGAATATTGGGGTAGTTTGGTCAAGATCGGGGGAAACTTTAGGTTAAGGTGCAAGATCCTTTCTCCGGAACTTGGTGATAAACTACTTCCTGTATTCGATGATTTTGGGAATCTGCTTTATTTCGGACGGCAGTATAAATCGAAAAGATCATTTTCTGATATCATTGGAAATCCTCAGGAATTATTAAATGGATTTTCATTGAATGAAGATGAGAGATTTGATGTATATTCTTCTACGCATATCTATAAGTTCCGTAAGGCCCGAGAAGGTGAAGATATTCTATCCACTCCAAATAACAACGGTTGGATCATTGAATCAGTAAAGACACATTCTTATGGAAAGCTCCCGATCATATATTATTCAAAACCAGCACCTCCATGGGCGGACCTTCAGTCAGCCATAAATAGGATAGAAACTTTGCTGTCAGATGTAGGTGAAACAAATATCTATCATGCATCACCTGTATTTGCGATGTTTGGTGATGCTGGGGCCAAGATGTTGGAAAGGGGTGATCAAGGTAAGGCGATACAGATCAAAGGTAAAGATGGAGATGCCAGGTACATTACTTGGGATCAGGCCACTGATGCAATTAAACTTGAATTTGATTCTTTGATGAAGGTCATATTCGATTGTTCTCAAACGCCACAGATGTCTATGGAAGATTTGAAGGGTTTGGGCGCATTATCTGGAGTTGCATGGGATCGTGTATTCATGGATGCGCATCTTGCTGCACGTGATGAAATAGATGGTGAATATGGAATTGGAACAAAGAGAGATATCAATTTCATTAAAACAGCTTGTGGAGTAATTGATGTTTCCTTATCTACAGTTTCCAAGTCTTTTAGTATAGGTTTTGATATTCCAATTTATAGGATCAATGATGATGGTGAAACATTAGATGTTTTGGTAAAAGCAAAGAACAATGATCTGTTAAGCCAGAAAACAGCTGTTGAGTATTCTCCATTGACCAAGAATTCTGATGATGAAATCTCTCAGATTAATAAGGAAAAGGCTGAGAAATTAGCCTTAGAAGCTTCTAAGAAAGAAAGTTCTGATGAAGTATGAATTTGAAATAGTCAATTATGGTCGACCTTATTTCCATGAGTCTACTTTATCAACACTAACAGGATTGGAATTTGATGATGTCCATTCATTTGTAAAATCAATAGGAAAGAAAAAGTGGGGAGGCCAATTATATATCAATGCTCTTCAAAACCTCGGGTTCAATACTAATCCGAGGTTTGTCAAGTTCAATCCAGATACTAATCATCCTTGCATTTTAAGGTGCCGAAACCATGAAAAGGGAATTTGGTATCTTTTCTATTATTGCAATGGAATCGTCTATGACGTTTGGGATAATTCGTTTGAATTAACTGATTTCACCAACGTTGCTTATATTAAAGGATCATATTTTCTAAAAAACTACCAAATGAAAGTTACTTCGATGTTGGAGGTTTGGGTGTAGATGTTGACTTGTCATTTATATCAACATCATAAGAAGTCTCTGGCTTGTTTTCAGAAATATTTATTGTGTCAAGTATTCTTTGAGTAAGATTTTTTATATCTATATGGCAATCTTCGGACATAACTCTACTAAGTATTTTTATTACCTCAATATTAATAGGTTTCATTCTATCTATATTCAGATTTTCGCCAATAGCTACAGCCAGTAAATCTTGCAAAGAGTTAATTATCTTAGGTTCAATTTCTTTTTCATCGTAATCATCTATATCAAAATGATGATTTATAACCTTTAAACGGTAAAGGAAGTATAATCGCCAATTCCTGTTTATAGAGTGTACTTCGGTTACCGATTGTAGTGTCAAAAGTGTCGTTTCATTTACTTTACTGTTTATATCGAATAATTCGTTTTCTAATTTTATAGATTTTTCATCTATATTATTTTTAATACTAGTTTCCAAAGTAGGCAATTCTGTTTCTCGAATGGTTTTTAGAGTATTGGAATAGGTCCCAATTTTTTTTTCTAGTGGTGCTATTAGTGACTTCCATGAAACCAGTCCAATTAAGCCTAATAAAATTGAAAACCAAAATAATTGAAAATTGAGCTGATCTGTATAAAATTCCGTTTTTATACCAGCTTTTTGTATCGAATTGTTTAATACAGTTATCGAGTCCTGTAGAATTATTTGTTTCCTTTGCAGAGCTATTATTGATTCATTTAATTGGCTCATTTTATAGTTGATAGAATCAATACTAGATGGTGATATCAGTTTCATTATAGTATAATCGTTTGGCTTAACTCCAAAATTACCCCTTTGTTGAATATTATGCAAATATGTGTTTTGCCTAATTCTTAAACCTATCCAATCGGATGTGTTGTTATATTTTTGTGTTTAAAGTAAATAACTGAGGATGGCACGGATTAGCTCTCCGGATTAGACTCTAAAAAACACAAAAACATGTCACTAAAATCAAAAATCATTTCCAAACTAAAAGAAAAGGCTAAATCACTAAAGATTAACCTTTCTAATGTCAGAATCAACGGAATAGCGGACAAGTTGGACTCAATAGTGGACAACGAAGACGATATCGACGGTGAAATAGACAAACTCGATTCAATCCTATCATTTAAAGAATTGGCGACTTTGGACGATGCCAAAAGGAATGCGGACAGACTTGCTGCAGAGCAAGAAGATGAAAATGAGGACCAAGAAGATGATGAGCCTGAAACGCAACCTAATGAGCAAACGGACAAAAAGAAGACTAAAAGCGAAGAAACCAACAAGGATGAGATGCCACCTTGGTTCAAAGCTCATGTCGAAAACCAAAACAAAATTATTGAAGGGTTGACAACTCAGTTAACAAATTTCCAAAAACAGGATACTGCTAAATCTCGCAGAGAATTGCTTGAGGGTAAGATCAAGGATGCTCCTGAAAAATTCAAATTACGTACGCTTAGGGATTTTGATCGGCTTAAAATTGAAAGCGATGAAGAATTCAATGAATACCTAGCGGACATTGAACAGGATGTTGCTGATGAAATCCAGTTTGCAGCTGATTCAGGTCTTGGAATTGATTCTCCCACTGGAGGTATTGGTGGCCAAAAATTGAAGGATGATGAGGTGTCTCCTGCAATGAAACAATTAGTTGAACAGCGTAAAGCCGAAGCAGCTGCTAAGGCTAATGCATAATAAATTTTTTAAATGGGATTACAAGGAGTAAAAAGAACAGGTACACAGGGTTTTCAAAAGGTAGTATTTGAAAACGTTGTAGATACCCTTCCTGGAGGTTTGATCCTAGATGTTGATAAAACAGATTATCCTGATGGATACGTTCCAGAAGCGTCTCTTGTTGGCAGAAATGCAACAACAGGAGTTGGAGAAGTTTTATCAGCAACTGATGGAGCAATAAAACCAATTGGATTAACTCACCGAGCATCTGAGGTGTCTGATGGTAACACATATGCCAATGGTGTGGTTATTAGTGGTACGGTTAGGATTAAGGCACTACCAACAGCTTTACAAGCTATTGTAGAGGACTTAAAGACAGCATTACCGAGAATCACTTTTGTTTAATTAACAGATTTTAAAAAGATCATATTCATATAAGAAATGATAAATATTCAAGAATTAGTACCTGAGTTTCGTAGAGCTGATGCACAGGCCTATGTTGAGACGTATCCTTTCGATGCGTTGCAATATCAGTCAGTGTTCCCATTGCTTTATCAACCTACATTGAGTTGGAAAGCTATTGAAGCTCAATTTGGCGCTAAGGTTATGGCAGCTGTTACCGATTTCAACAGCCGTGCACCACGCTTTGGAAGAAATCTTCCAACCAAGATCGAGGGTGATATTCCAAAATTGGAAATTGCGAGAGATAAGGTCGAAACTGATTTCAATACTTTAAGAGAATTGGAAGATGCAGTACGACGTTTACCCGCTGGCCAAACACGTAGAGAAGCCGCGCAGCGAGTAATTGATTGGCATTATGAAGATCAGGTTTTTGTACGTAATGGTATTGAGGCCCGAAATGAATGGTTGGCAAAAAGGATTGCTTCAACTGGGAAGTATAAACTTACTCAGGTAAATAATGAGCAAGGTATTCAAACAGTAAATGATGTTGATTTTGCTATTCCAGCAGGAAACTTTGTAAATGCTCCAAAGAACTGGATCGATCCAACCGCGGACATTATCAAGGATATCAAGGATATGAAAGCACGATTTAAAGCTGCTAAACTTCCTTATCCAAAATTTATGTGGTGTGAAGAGGATACCATTTCTTTGGTAGCTATGAATGCCAGCGTTCAAAAGTTCACTGCAACCTATGTTCAGAACGCATTGAATCTTCAACAGGAGCCTAGTTTGGATGAAATCAACCGAGCTCTAAAATCAAAAGGTTTGCCAATCTTCAAGGTTTGGGAATCTGCTATGGTCCAGGAGTCGAAAGATGGTACTCAAACTGTGGTTAGTGGTTGGGAGCTAGGGAATGTTACCTTCTCAGTAACGGAGCAATTGGGAAATACCCAATATACTCTTTCTGCTGATGAGTATGTAAAAGCTGGAGTAGCTCAAAAAACGAAGTCGGGAATTGTATTGATCAAAACTTGGGGAATCGAAGATCCTATCACCGTAGTGACAAAGGGAACTTCATATGATACCCCGGTGTTGAACAATGCGAAATCAACTTTTATTCTAAAAACTATTTTACCAGGCGGATAATGGGAACAGAAAATAAAATCGAGAAAGCGGGAGATACAACTCCAGCAACTTCTTCTAAAGTAGAAGGAGATCAAGTCTCAAAGGTTCAAGAGTCTAAAATGGATGATGTTATCAATGCAGAGATCGAGTCTTTGAAGTCTAAGGTTTCAGAACATGAGGCCACAATTGCTTCCAAAGATGCAGAGATCGAGTCTTTGAAGGAATCTATCAAGAAACTTGAGACGAAATCAAATAGAGCGAAAAACAAAAAGGAAACACGTTTCATTGTGGTGAACTCATTTCGCAGCAACGTAAAGGCTGAAAAGGAAAAGATTTACAATATCGATGAAGATGTCAGCGACCTTGATGCTGACCGTTTGGAAAACCTTGTTGAACGCGGATTAGTTAAGAAAATCTAGACATGATTATAAGAGAAGCCCTGAAGGCAAAGGTATCAATCCCTGCAAAACAGAATACCATTGATCTAATACTGACCGAAAACGGTTTGGTTCCGGAAAATGAGTATAATCCAGCTGATGAAACAGCCCGCAGGAATATGGACCTTTCGCAAGCAGGGCTTATTCTTTGGATCTGTACCAACCCAAAATCTGTTAAGGAACTTGATTATCAAATCACCCAACAGGATATCACTGATCTACTTAATTTAAGAGCAGGGATCCTTAGGAGGTGGGGAGTGAATGATGAATTTGCAGATGAAGGTCCAACGATTGAAATTATCTCAGAATTATGGTAGGGGAACAATATCCAGATAAGTTTAAATTTCAGGATACCCAAGGTGTCGAAAGATCATTTGAGTGTAGGTTCCGACCTGTAAAAGGAACGGTGTTCTTAAAAAAACAAGATGGGACTGAAATCCAATGTTCATTTGATATTGCTTTTCCAGTCGATACCCCTTCGATTCCTTTGGGCATTCTCTTCAATGGTGAAAATGAAAGAGGGGAGACGTTTGTAAATGACCAGGAATTATTGGCATTTCATGTAGGAGCTTATAACTGTCAAGGGAGGTGTTAGATGAAAATTGGGTTTGAAATTACCACTGATATGAAAGCGCTTTCAGTCCAAATTGAAAAAGAGATTGAAAACCAGACAATCCAGCACCTTTCTAAGATTCTCCACAGAGCAATTGAATTGGTTAGGACTAAAATGCTGAATACAGCTTACCAAGATCATACCGGTAATCTTAATAGTTCAACTGGATTCATAATCTATAAGGACGGTAAGGTTGTACATAAAGATTTTAGGGAAAGTGCAATTGGGACCGATAAGGTAACGGGATTGAAGGAAGGTCTTAACCTAGCATTGAGCGAATTGAGACAATCTAAAGGTTGGGGAGTTGTTTTTGTTTCGGGAATGGAATATGCCAGTTGGGTGGAGAGTCGTGGTTTTGAGGTGTTGAAGGGAACTCAGGGAAATATAGATGTATACCTAAAAGAAGCTTTCGAAGAATTTGAAACGATTGAATGATGGATCTTATATTAAAAACAGCAGGTCAATCTATAGATGATGTGATAAACGTTCTTGAATTGGCTGATGTAGAGACAATTGTTTCTTTAACTGGATCTATTCGAAAATATGTTCGTGTATTAAATTCTAAAAAGGAAGATATAGTTTTAAATTGTTCAGCTTCTTCTGCTGAACAGATTACAAAAAATTATATCAATGTGAACATTCATGTTCCAAATCTTGTGAACCAACCTGGGGGTACTCCAAATTCAATTGACAATACACAGCCAAATTCAGTTAGGATGAATGAAATCGTCGACTATGTTTGTGAAGTTTTAGATGGATATCGTGGCTATGATTTTTTTCTGAATTTAGAAACTGCAGGCGATCTTATTCCAGATGGTGGGAATTGGTATATGAACATAGGGATATGGTATAACTATTTACGTAAGGAAAAATAAACAGAATATTTACGGCGAAATCGCCAAAAATTAAAATAAAATGGCAGCAGTAACAGGTGTAAAAAGTATTGAGTTTGCATTGATGGCCGCTAATGGTGCAATGCCGACTACTGGTTGGTTAAAGGTTGATGACCTGGAAATGGGAAGTGTCAACATCAATATTCCACCATTAGAAAAGGTAAGAATCAGAGTTGAAGATAAATCAGGTGTCCGTTGGGTATTACCTGGAGAAACTGATCCGGCTAGTTTGGTGGGAAATTCTTTGAACTTAAAAATTGATAATGCTAATTTATTGTTCAAAGGAGAAATCACTACAGGAGCTACTGAATTTAAAGCTCCAGTTCAAGACGAAATCTATTATTTAGCAGTTAGATTGACTTCGAACCCTTTTGAAGGAAAGCAAATGGTTTGGGAGGCTCCAGCTTTAGCTATGTCGGCTGGTTTTACAAATCCATTTACTAAAAATGGTTTTGTAGCCATAAATTTTGCTGGAGAAGCGACTACTCCAGTTGACGCAGATGGAGATGCTGTATCACCTTGGGGATACAAGTTTGTTGATGTAACATTACCAGAAGGATAGTTCGTTATCATATAGCCCGAAAGCCGAAGGTTAGGCGGCAAGTAGGGCTTTTATTCCTAACCGAAATGAATAAAGAAAATATTAAGAAAGAATTGGTTGCATCCCTTGCAGACCAAAAAGAACTGGTTAAGGTAATTAAGGTACCGCAGCTTTATTATAATTGGTTTACTAGATTTTTATCTTCCATCAGGATATTGCCAAAATTCAAATCAAAAAAAATTTATCTCTCAGATCCGAAACCAGCCACAATTGTTAGGCTTTTAGGGGAGCTTATTGATTTGAAGATTAGTAAAACAATGAATGACCTGGAAGTTTATGAAATGATCAGGATAAACATCCCCATATTCATTAATTTCCTAGCTATTGCTTTCTATAACAGAAAGGGAACGCCTCCCGGATGGTTGATAGATGGAATTAGCTATCAATTTGATAAATCAGAAATCCAGAAATATTCCTTAGAGGTCTACCGGAGGTTGGACCTTCAGACTTTTTTCGGTATTACGGGATCGATGGTAAATCTAAATCAGATGGTAGGAAGTATCCTGGAAGGGGAAGCGCATTCGACATCATCGGAAACAGCTGTAAGTACTACGGATGGACCGAAGAGTATGTCAAGTGGAAAATAAGCTGGAGAAACCTGATGATGTACAATTCGATGATACCGGATTTCGATGATCAAAATGGAAGTGGTGCCTCAGATAATTCCATTGTCAACAAGACACTTGGTACTAATCAAGAGATATCATTGTTCGAAATAGGCAGAAGACTTGATCAAGGATTAGGAGTTTAATTATGGGCAAATGGGGGAGACCTGGTCAAGGAAAATCTATTATTAGTGAACTTATAAAGAAAAACTATGTTTTGGTTGATAATGTTTATTATCCTCCAAGTACTCCAAAGGTTATTTATTCGGTTTCACCAAAAAGTAATAGATCCAAAGTCGTTAAAACTGGTTGGATTGATGACTCCAGGAATATCAAGAACAAAGAAAAGCACAAAGATGCTTTCATAAGGTTTATAGAAATGGAACTTGGCCTAGAAGTATGGCCGGAGTTCCATTTTTCTATTGAGCGAAATTATCGTCTGGACTATGCCATTCCGAAATATAAAATTGGAATCGAAGTTAATGGAGGTGTTTGGGCAAAAGGCAATAGCGGACACAGTTCAGGTAAAGGCATATTAAGAGATTATGAAAAATCAAATCTTGCCCAGTCATTAGATTGGAAAATTATCACTGTCACACCACTTGAAATAGAGAATTTTAAGGTTTTATCGATCATTCAAACTTTTATTTAGCAAATTGGATCCTTTGGCAAAATTAGGTATTTAAAATTCTTTACGGTTAACTGTAAAAATCTAATTTATTTTTGGATAGCTTTATCTAAAATAAATCTTCTTATGAAAATTAATGATTCCCAGCCTTTAATTAAACCCAAGACTTGGTCTATTATTAAGTTTTTAGCAATCATTGGGGTTATACTATTCTTGATGGACCAATGTTTTAAAGTTAATAAGGATCAAAGTGATTATGAAGCAAATGATCCCCAAGGAAGAATAGAAAGGCATTTTTCAAATTTCGATGGTTCATATACAAAATTTAGAAATTATATTAAAGACAATTTGAACAATCCGTCTAGCTTTGAACATGTGGAAACTAGGTATACCGATAATAATGATGGAACTGTAAAGGTAATTATGAAATACAGGGGTGAAAATGCTTTTGGAGCCATCCTTACAAAGTATGCCAAATGTACATTAAACATCTCGACTGGTGATTTTTCTGATGTAGTGGTCGAATAGATTTTAATTCATAGAATATCAAGCATCGTGCAGGTTATGTACCATGGTCTCCGATTAATAAATTATTGTTTAGAAAATCTGAGGAATACAAATTTGGTTAATCATTAATCTGAATGACGTTAATATGAATATATTCTGCTTTTAGTTGTCTTCAAATATGAAAAATCTATTTTTAACCATATTGCCAATTATCTTCCTTCTTTTCAGTTGCGGAGAAATCCAAAAAACAAGTGATGAAGATGTTTTCTATCATAAACTGGATTCATTAAAAACCCTTTACATTGGGAAGGAGATAACCATAACTAAAAGAAAGTTTAATGAAGTTTCTGATCCTATTGGTTCACTCTATTTAAGCACTAATGCTGATAGAGATAATATCGGGGATAAAGTATTTTTCGCTCCTGAGTATAAATACAAACTTGGGTATGGCCAGATCCAATCACATGAATATCAAAACAACTCCCTGGATAAGAATTTAATGATTCTTGTTGAATTGGATAAAGAAGGAATGACCAACCAACAGGGATGGATAAGTTTGGAGAATATTAAGGAGTTTCAAGCGATTGAACCTTATTTGAAATCAATTAAATAAATTTTATAAACCAATTAAATCAATATTTATGGAAATATTTGGTCATACAAAATTTGAACTAATCAGCTCGGATGCATCGGATTACTGCCTATAAAAACTATTATTAAACCAAAATTTATTACGATATGTCACCTCAAGAATTTATTATAAAATATTGGTCTCAAATTTCGGTGATGATGACGATATTTTTTGGAGGGATCTGGAATGTATCAAAATTGTTTTTAGATTGGAAAATCAATCAAGAAGAGATTAAGTATTCAACCATATTTACCAAAAGAACAGTTTCTTTGGAAGATTATATTTTTAATACCATGCAATTTGATAGGTTTTTTAAAAACTTACCATATAATGAAATTGGATCCCAAAAAATTAGTCCTAAAGAGGTGGATGAATTGGTAGAAAAATACCAAGTTCCATTTTTACGTTCAAGCAGCAGCTTTAAAATATTTGCAAAAAAGTCCGATAGGTCTATAATTAATAGATTAGATGAGGTTTTTTTAGACAATAAAAAGCATTTAAGTAAATTATTGTTTTCAAATTTATCTCAAAACGAAGGATATCGTCCAGATGATTATTATAGTACTATAATAGAAAACGGAAAGGAAATAAATAATTTATTGGAAAGATTAATTCTATCTGCAGAACTTAATAAAAATCAATAATTAAGAATTTATTAAACCACAACAATGAAACATACCATAACCGAACGCATTACCCTTCCATGTGAGCTTTTCTTTGATATAGATGGAACTTCTCATCTACAGGAAAGGATAAACATTAAGATAAAGGAGCTTAGGGAGGAGTACAGCAGGGTAGAGTATCTGGACCACAAGCTAGAGGAAGGCTACCTGGATACCAGTGTGGATGGGGAGTTTGTTTTTTCGGTAGTTTTTGAGGTGGGGTGATTTACATGGAATAATTTAATTATTAAACAATGGTAAATGAAATTATAGATAATTTAGATGATTTAGATCTTAAGTTCGAAACCTACTTAAGTTCGCTTGAATTTATAGAAGCTGGTCATTTTAATATGTCGAATTATGAAGTAAATATAGATTGGAGTAAAATTAAGTGCCCAGGGATTTATATGATTTCCATTCATACTGATAATAGTGATGTTCAAGTATGGATTAAGAATTTTAAGCTATTGTGGGAAATTGAAGAATATAAATGGAAATTTGTTCCAAACACGAAGAAAAAAAGAATTAATATGCATCTCGGCACAATGGACTATTTACAACTTTATCTGGGAAAGTCACAGTCTATATTTCATCGCGTAAGGCAGCACATTGAAGCCGCAATTGATAAGAATACCTTTGCTTTAAAATTGAAAATGCGGGAAAATATTCAACATGTCGAATATAAATTACAATATATACCACTTCCTCCATCAAAGCATTATGAATACATATGTTCTAGAGCTGAATTTTATTTAAGAAATAAATTTAATCCAATAATTGGTAAACAATGATTATTTTTTAGCATTTCTTAACTTCTCTTTTGCAATCTTAAGGTTTTCTTTAGCCTTTTGAAGTGCAACCTTATATTCCTCAACTTTCTTTTTAGAATCTGAAATGCCGTTTGATCCTTTTGGTTGCTGTTGTTGTCTTGACTTCAGAACTGACTTTGCCCAATCAAGCATATTTTGTCGGTTTTCAACTTCCTTTTGTCTTGATTCAACATTTTTCTTAAGGTCTTCTATAGAAGTAGTAAATATATTTTTTAAAAATCCCATAATAATATAAGTTTGGTGATTGAATATTAAGATTTAAAAAGGCAGTTCATCATCGTCGTTATAAAAATCAAGCGAAGGGTCAGGAAGAAGTCTTCTTGCTATAAAATAACCAATTATATCAGAATCTGGAGAATATTCCAACAGAAGCTCCTTACAAGCTTTAAAATGAGCACCAGATGTTAATACGTCATCAAATAATATAATATCTTTTCTACAGCCTTGAATTAGACCTTCATCAATCATGTAATTACTTTTCAGTTTATTTATTGATGGTCTGATAGAAGACTCATGAGAAGGGGTCATATCACTCTTAGCTACAATTAATTCCCTAACGTCAGCATTATTAAAAGTGGTTGTTAATCCACTAAGAATATCCATCAATCTAGGGTCATAATTTGGATTGTTTTTTGTCTTTGAAGGTGGAACTGGAACAATAGTATATTCTCCTATATCACCATATTTATTAAATATATCTACTAACGCCTTTGAACATCTTTGTATATCGCGGATTTTGTATTTGTAATAAGGTTGGTTTTTCTGAGAAACAGGTTTTTTTATATTGTTAATTAAGGAGTAGACTGGATTATTGTAATTATCTTCCTTTTTTCCTGTCGGATATTCGGCAAAATAAAAACAATCATCATTTTCATCAAGAAAAGAATGATCTGGTCTAGTGAGTTCATCAATGTACCTAAAAATCATCATGATTTTAGGGCATTAGTAATATCAGAAAAGTCTTTGACCCTTATGGCTCCTCTTTTTTCGTAGTAAGAAGGCCATGTTATATCCTTATTTTGAAAACAGCTTTCAAGAATAAATAATAATCTGCCTTGTTGTAATGCTGCTCTTGCCTGTATCAGAGTCCCTGAAGTGTCGCTGGCTTCCACGATAATTGTCGCTTCAGTAATAGCAGACATGGTCTTATTCCGTTCAGGAAAAAATAATCGATTAGACCTATAATCTTGATTTTCATATTTAATAAATGGGACTTGACTTATCAACAGATGTTTATGAGCAATGTAATTTTGCAGTTTTAAATTCTCTTTTGGGTAAACCGAATTTAAAGGGGTACCTATAACAGCAATTGTTTTACCTCCATTTAAAATAGCGGATTTATGAGCTTCAGTATCTATTCCAGCTGCAAGTCCAGAAACAATTGTAAATCCAGATTCTACTAAAAGTTTTGATAATTTTCTAGCTCTTTTTTTTCCATCTTCAGAAGGTTTTCTTGCTCCAACAATAGCCACAGATCGACTATAAATTAAATCAAGATTACCTGTATAGTAGAAAAGTTCAATAGGTTCTTTTGCTGATCTAAGCTTCTCAGGATAATTTACAACGCCATTAATCAACATATTAGGGCGATAATTATTTTCCGATCTTAATTCATTAAAAATCTTAACTAGCTTATCGAGGTTTTTTTCATACTGATGTCTTTTTACTAAATCAGTAGGTTTTATTCCAGGGGATTTTTGAAAGATCTCAGCAATTGATTTAAAAGTGGCCTTACTATTTTCCCATAACGTTTCATAAGCCGCGATTTCTTCAATCGGCTTAATAATTGATATGTTAGTTTCGTTTACCATCATTATATATTTTCTTTTCAAATTTAATATTTGAATTATTTACAAGGTACTAATTAATGTTAAAATTATGCAACCTAGCTGAAAATGAATTTATTTATTTATCACGCACCTTCTCCATCTCAACTCTATCATAATTATCCTGATTTTTTTTAAAAGGTTGTGGATCGTCTTTCTCGCATCCTTGAAGGAGTGAGGAAATAAGTATTAATGTTATTAATGTTCTCATTTTCCGATTTGTTTAATTAAAACTTTTTTCATCTGCATTTGTATTTAAGATATGTTAGAGGATAAGAGATTAAAAAGCACCTTAATTTGGGTAATCATTACTATAGTGGTTTTGATAATCTTATTCCTTGTTTGGCAGTTTCTATTCGTTTCTATAGAAGAAGTATCAGAGGAGTTTCCTAAATAAGACCTCCCCATTATAAAAATATTTCTTTCCAAAGCAGGAATAAAGAACGATCATAACCAATCCTGCTTGTGGTTGTATGAGTAGGTAGGTGGAATCGAACCACCGATGCCAGATTTGCGAACTGGCGCCTTTACCGCTTGGCCATACCTACATTTTAAAAGCAAGGCTGTTATACGTTCATTAGTGACTGCATCCCTATGATAATAGGCTCAATGTTCACAACCTTGCTTTATGTTTTTAAACATCACCACAGTTTATTTAACAAGTCTTGCAGGACTTGGGTGATGTTATTTCTTCAAAGAACTTGCCTAGTATATAGGCTTTTCGGGTTTTACAATGGGTTGGTAGTGGGTGTATTTACCATAGAAAGATTTATCACCTATTTCCCAATCTCCGTTATCGTCATTATACCACCAATAGTAGTCGTTTTCGATTTCGTCATGTTGCTCCTCACTCTCTATCCTTATCCACCCGTTGTTGTTTTCGATGCCTTGTAGGGATTTGGGCATGTAAAGATGATTATTAAAGTCATGTACAGTCATCAGTATTCCGTTCCATGAAATTATGCTACTACGTTCATCAATTAGGCAGATGTACATACCTTGATGGAGTTCATCCTTTACTTGCTCCCAATACTCACCATACGCCTTGCGTATAGCTTCTTGCTTTGCGGTGTTTGGCATGGTTAGTCATTGTTTAATAATAGTGATGCAGGGTATATGATGATTAACAACGTAAATCCAATAACAAACGGAATTGTGAATGTTTTATACTCTAACATAGCTCCAATAGTGCCGACTGTTATTAAAATTGCTACCCAAGTTGAATACCTTTTCATAACTGTGTGTGTTTGGTTAGTTTATAATTTTATTGTTTTGATCAGTGTTAAAAAATCCCCTTCACTATGGGAGCAAAGGGGATACACACTAACTATTTAATTCCACTATGAAAGTCTTTAAAGCGGGAATAAAGAACTCCCCATCATAAACATATCCCGCTTTGGTTGTAATTCTTAATAAGCCCTGATCCTGGACCAGGGCATGCGGGCATCTATCTCCGCTTTTCTATTACTTAAGTACAGGCCGTAAGATTCGAACTCACATCTAACGGGTTTGGAATCCGTCGCTTTACCGTTAAGCTAGGCCTATAATTAAAGGTGTCGAATTCGACACCTTTACTAAATTCTTATTCCATTGCACCTATAACATTCTAATAGTAGGTGGATCGTTAGCACTCGGCTTGATATCGGAAGTATATCCGTTGATCAGATCATCTTCAGACAATACCGTTACCATTTTGCTGTACTTTGGAGAAACATCTGGAGTGATACCGTCACAGATTAGATCAAAGTGCGGGACCTTCTCAAAGTCTTTTTTAAGCTCAATGGAAGCATTCTTGTCAAAGGATGCGTAAACCGTGCCAACCATCATAACGGAAAATAAACCGATCATCGCAATTGCTACAAATCTTTTCATTTCGTAAATGGTTAATTGAGTTAATAAATTAATGAACTATTCGCTGTCTATCCAGCTGTCTTAAATTCTTTGAGGTTCTTTGCTGCTAATTCTTTATTTCATAACCTGAAAACCATTAGTGCTATAATTTTACGATCACCCTCCACTAACCGAGACCAATCAACTTTTTTCAAGGGTATCAGCATTGCTATATATCGCCATCTTTCAGATTATTACTTTAAAGAACCAAGAACCTCGCTCTCTGTTGCGTTCGTAGCGAGGGATGGGAGCGACCCACCGTCATAAGGAAATGAGCCTTCAGACAACCTCATTATTTCTCGCCAAATTGCATTTACGTTTCAAATGCTAAGCAGGTTTAGTTGCGGACTTTCCTTCCAGTAGGGCTTTCTTTTGTCATTTACTGCTTAATTAATTTAATGATAGTAAGCTGATGGGCACGTTATCCTACAATTTCAACACAAAGCCACTGTGTTAAGTATCGTGGAGTGAATTGGATTCGAACCAATGTTTGCAAGCGATAAAGTCTTATACGTGTTTCAGAAGCTTTACCATAACCTGCCGTCCTAACCACTAGACGATCACCCCAAAATAATGCTGGCTATCTCACGACCACCAGCACCAAACCAATTATAAACCTAAATTATGAACGATTTAAAAAGCCGTCTTTCCGGCTGTCACTATTGTATTTTCATCCTTCTGAGCAAATTGTTTTTGCCCGCGATAACCTTAAGATGTTTAGGAGCTGCTCTATCCGCCTACAACAGCCATCACAAAACGCGGAGTGATATATTTTTTAAGCAAGGACAGGATTGAAACCTGTAACTATTTTCGTCTGTAACGGTACTCTCCACGTCTTCACGAAAGGAGGGGTTTATTCCTTTTTACCGCCAGTGGGTTCGTTAGAATATATACAGTCCGATAAGTCAACAAATTAAATATATCCCCATCTTCTTTATTTGCGTCTAATTCCGCCACCTTGCTATTTCTTACCCCCAACCAACTACATGTTGTTAATCTTCTCGAAAATTGAGGAATTGATTTTTCAATGAACTTTTTTAGTGATTCAATCACTTAATGAAACAAACTTATAATATTATAACAACTTATCCAAATAGATTATTAAATATTTTGCAAATACTTGATTTGCATTTGAATATAATTTAACCCTGATATCCTTCAAAGTACCTTTGAATCTATATGGCAGAGGTAAAATTCAAGTTTGTTGGAGATGATAGTGAGTTAAGAAAGAAACTTGCTGATTTGGCAAAATTGAGGGCTGAGATGTCCGACAAATTTCCCAAGGATTTTGCTAGTTCAATGACTTCTGGGCTTTCAAAAACTATGGATGAAACGGCCAAACAGTTTTCCAAGGTCACAAAAGAAGCCGAATTACTTAATAAGGTTTCAAATAATAGCTCAAATGCTCAGAGCAAACTTCGCCAGATCGAATCGATTGCGCAATTGAGAATTGAACTACAAAAGGAACGTGAGGAACAAAAACTTCTAAAAAAACTATATGATGAAGGGAAAATTTCTCTTGAACAATATAGAAAAGAGGTAGGAAAGTTTATTAAATCAGAACAAGAACGTTCCAAAGCCATAAGAGAAGGCAAAAAGGAATTGTCCGAAAATGGAGAATATCAGAAACTTAATCGAGCGTTAGCCAATGTCAGAAAAGAAAGCAAGGATCTTCTCGCAGAGATGTTCAGGATGGAACGCCAAGGTTACAAGAATACTTTGGGTTATGAAAAACTTAGGGAAAAAGCGGATGCATTAACAAAACAGACTCAATTCTTAGATAGAGGTATTAAGAAGATAGATGCATCCCTTGGCCTTCATCAAAGAAATGTAGGTAATTACACTGATGCAGTAGAAAATATAATTCCGGTTGTATCAAGGGTAAATTCACAATTATCCTCATTTGGATTGACTTTAGATGACTTAGCGAAAAAACCCGGTGCATTAAAGGAGTTAGGAACTGCTTTTGTTGGAATCGGTAAAAATATCCTAACATTTCTAACTACTCCTGTAGGAGCTTTATTGGCTGGCTTAGCTTCCTTGTTTGCCTTATTTCAATCAAATAAACAAACTGTTATTGATTTTGATAGCGGGATTAAAGACGTAAGCAAAACCACAGGCTTAGCAGGTAGGGATCTAAGTTTATTCGGAAATGCTATAGTTGAGCTATCAGCAAAATTACAGGTTGTTTCAGCTGATAAATTATTGGAGTATTCAAAAGTTGCTGGTCAACTGGGAGTAAAAGGTAGGGCAGATATATTAGCTTTTTCTGAAGCATTGGCCATGCTGGAAACCGCATCTGATATCACAGGTGAAGAAGGCGGTTCTTCAATTGCTAGGATGCTTACCCTTGTGGATGGGGGAGTACAGAACGTTAAGGCCTTCGGGGATGAAATCGTAAATCTAGGCAATAATTTCGCGGCTACTGAAAAGGAAATTCTTGATAATGCAACACAGATTTCCCAAAACGTTGGTATTTATAGAATAGGAAGACAAGAGGTGTTAGCCTTTGCTACGGCTACCAAAGCTGTTGGACTCGAGGCTGAACTTGTAGGTTCAACATTTTCCAGGACCCTTGGAGAATTCGAAAAAACACTTAGAACAGGAAAAGGTGTATCCGATCTATTGAAAGTTATTGGAGGAAACCAAGCTGATCTTCAAAAGAAATTCAGGGAAGATGCTGCAGGTGTTTTTGTAGACTACATCCGAGGACTTAACAATATTCATAAAGCTGGAGGATCCGTAAATGAGGCACTTGAACATACGGGAGTAGTTGCAGTAAGGGACCAGCGGGTAATATCTTCATTGGCTACTAATGGTTTTGATGTGCTTACCGGAGCTTTGGAGAATGTAAAAGAGGCTCACGGAGCAATGCAAACTGAATTTGAAAATGGAGCTTCAAAATTGGAGCAACAATCTAAGAGAATGAGTATTGCGTGGGACAATTTTGTCCTTACAGTTGAAAAAGGTGAAGGCGTAATTGCTGGAGTTTTCTTGAGATTGATGGATGGAGCTTCAATCTTACTTGACACCATAACCAAGGCATTCAACCCTACCTCTTTCGGTGAATTCACCACTCGTTTATTTGACTTAAATGCAGCTGATAAGATCCGTGAGATAAACCTAGCAATGGCCGAGGGTGAAGGAACGGTTAAAAAACTTGGTGGATTTGATTTGAGTAAATCTTCTCAAAAACAAATCAACGATTTGACAAAGGAAACAGAGTCCTCTCTAAAATCAGTTACTAGTGCCTTGAAAATTTATAATGAAGAGGTTGAAAAGGGAAAACTCAAGGACGGAGGGAAAAACTCCATAGCTTCTGTGGAAGGTACCAAACGAGCTTTGGAAGCAAACCTGTCAAGATTAAAGATTTTCTACAAGGAGGAAAAAGCTGTCAATACAAAGATTGAATTCGAAGAATCAGAAGCTGATAAGAAAAAAGCAGAAAGAGCACAAGCTGCCGCTGATCGTCAAATCGAACAAGGGAGACAAGCAGTTGAGCGTCAACGTTCACTTCAAGCTCAAATTGATTCAATCGCCCAGCAGGCAAACCGTAAACAACTAAGCCGTGACCAAGAAGAAATTGAATCGATAAAAGATAAATATTCAAAAATTCGAGAAGAGATCAGAAAATTTCTAGCTGATCCTAAAAATAAGGGACAAAAGGTTGATCAGGGTAAACTTGTTTCAGCTGAACGCTTTGAAATTAATGAGGCTGAAACCAGACAAGGGACTCGTGATCTTGTAAAGCAACTTGGTGAGCAACGAGAAATCTACACCGCATACAATGCTTACGTAGAGCAAAACGGTATCGAAGCAGCTGAAAAGATGTTTGGTAAACAGGCGGAATTAGCTAAAGATTACCGTTCCAATCTTGAAAAGGAACTATTGGCCATTACAACTTTGCAAAAGTCAGCTTCTGCGTTGGCATTCACCGGTATAGATGTGAAGTTAACACAGGCACAGGAAGAGCGAGCAAAAGCATTGCAAGAGATGATCGATTCATTGAACAAAGAAGAGCGTGCAAAACAAATGGCGAAATATGCGCAGGCGCTTACTATGGCAAAAACCTTTGCACAGAAAGAACTTGATATCCGTAAAGCTCATAATGAAGCACTCGCAAACTTGGGTAAGGATGCCACGGATGAACAGCGTGCAGCACTTGACGAATCTTTGAAGGAACAGCTTGCCTCTCTTATTGAAAGTGCTCCAGAGTTTAAAAAAGCTATGGAGGACATCAATAAAGCGACCGATGGGATGTTAGGAGATGCCTTCCGAACTGGAAAGGATACGGTAATGCAGTTAATTGATGGAATGAAGGATGCTACAGCCGAACAGAAGGCTGCACTACGCAAGATTTTCGGCGATTTCTTCGACAAAGGGATCAAAGATGCTGATTTGGGCGACCTCGACAATATCGCAAGAGCGGCCAATGAATTTGGTGGCTTAGTGGAAAGTGCGCTTTCGTTCTCCAACGAACTTGATAGTGGATTGAAGTCGCTTAGTGCGATGGTAGGAGTGTCAAGTCAGGTAGCAAGATCTCTTGCTAGTATATTCACCAATAAGAAACTTTCCGAAACGTTTGAAAACATAGGTGCAGCACTTCCAATTTTTGGTGCGGCATTGTCATTGGGGTCATCTCTATCAAGTTTCTTTAATCAAGCGCGTGATCAGCGTAACGCTGAGAACCAAGCAGAGATACAGGCGTCCCAGGATAGGCAATTGCGCTTGACCGAGGCAATGACGAAAGCTTTGCAGATGCAACTGGAAATTATCAATGATCTGTACGGCACAGAAAGGCTTGATGAATATGAATCAAAACTAAAGGAGCTTAACAATACATATATCGCTCAATCGAATATGCTTTCTGGGAAATTTCTAATGACTGGTAATTCTTTTACCGATAGCATTCTGGAAAGACTGAATAACGGAGAAACCCAAAGCCAGATATACAAATCGTTTTCCGTGGCTTCAAAAGAATACATGGCTTTGCCGGGTATATTTAAGAACCTTTCAAAATATGCTAGGGTACCGCAATTATCAAAGGATATTGAAAAGGCAAAGAAGGAGGTCATAGACCTACAGAACCAAATGGCCCAAAGTGGTCAGGAGCTTGATAAAAACTCCCAGGAAAGGTTGAATAACCTGTTGGAGACGATAAACACATATGAAAGTGCCATGCTCAAAAAGATGGAGGAAACGACAGGCAATTCTTTCTCTACTATTCTCAGCGATATATCGTCCCTGTTTTTCAATCAGGGTGAGAATGCTGCTGACGCTTGGACCGAAGGATTCGATAAGATCCTAGAAAACTATATGGTTCAGAAATTCCAACGCGATTTCTTGGAGAAGGAAATGAAGGAATGGTATGAAAACTTCAATTCGATGGCAGAAGATGGACTTACTACGGAGGAAAAGGAATTTTTACAAAAAAACCTAGAATTACGTAGGCAACGAGGAGAGGAATTTCTGAAAAATCAGAAAGATGTAATGGGCTTAACAAACACTGAATCTTCATCTAATCTAAAATCGGAAACTATTGCTAGGCAGATTTCTGAAACAACTGGGTCTGAACTGGTGGGATTATTCCGTTCAACCTATGATCTAAACAAGCAACAACTTTTGGCTATTCAAGCGAATGGTAAAGCACACATTGATTTGATAGCAATAGCCAACAATAAGCTAATAGCTTTGAATGCGATTCAGGTTAACACTTTTAATACGGCTAATGAAGCCCTGAAGATTGCCAACAATACGGCAGAATCGCTTACATATCTAAGAAATATAGACAGAAGCCTAGGAGGGGCAAACATATAATGTTCTCTATAGAAACTTTAAACACTGAAGGGTTAGGTCTATACTTTAAAAGAGGTAGTCTATTTTCCCAGCTCCTGAAATTCCCAAAACCAAAGGAAAGGTTTTCAAACAATTGGATTGACGAACATGGAAAGGAATATGACAATGTTTCCCCTATTGTTTATGAATCCCTTCAGTACAATATTGATTGCTATCTGGTTGCTTCTGGCGTTGGTGACCTCTTAGAAAAGCGGTCCCAAATACTTGAATTGATTTCAGATCCATCAGGTTTTACATTTTTCAGTAATACAATAGGCAGGGGATTTCTCTTAAGATATCTTGATTCTCCATCATTTAGGAATATGGTGCCTCTTTTTTCCAAAGGTCAAATCTATTGTGAATTTACCCTCAATCTTGAAAACAACTTTGAGCCAACAGAATCATGGTTCTATCTGGCAGACGATGAAGCCTACATATTGACAGAGAATGATGAGTATATAATATTGGACGATATAAGACAGAATTTTTAATGAAGATACAGGTATTAAGACAGGGAGTTGAAACAATCCGGTTGCCGTTGGAGAAGTCGGTGTTTACCCGTAAGTTAATGGGTGACCATAACCTTGCCTTTTCCTTTCAGTCAACTACTATGCTTGACCTTAAGGTAGGTGATAGCCTGATATATCAGAATGAGGTTATGTCCATCAATAAAAATCCCGACAATAAAAAATTGTCTTCAAATCTCTTTCAATATGATTTTGTCTTTCAGGGTCCAAGACACAGTCTAGTAAGGTGGATAATTCAAGATGAAGGTGCAATTATCTTTCCTTATGATGGCGACCTTGAATCCCATATGTTCATGTTCATTGAATCCTTGAACGCAAAGGATCCTGATGCTGATTGGTCTTTGGGAGAATTGGAGCAGGTGGAAGTCTTTCACCTGGATTATAGGGCTAATAATTTTTGGGATGCTCTGAACATGATAGCAGAGGCATCGGGCTGTGAATGGCAAATTAGGGGAAAAGTGTTTTCTGTTAAAAAGATAGTGGGAAATTCAACGAACATAAAGCTTTCATATGGCAGGAATAATGGTCTGTACAGTATCGAACGAAAAACAATAGATAATTCCATGATCGTCAATAGGGCGTATGGTATTGGAGGTACGGAGAATCTACCTAAGGATTATCCATTTAAAGTATTGATGCTTACTGACCCAATCGAGGACCAGACCAGCATCGAAGCAAACGGACTATTTGAAAGGCCCTATGAAAATGAAGAGATATACCCTAAAAGGACCTCGACAGTTACCAGAATAGATCAATACAATGAAGGAACATTTATCATTAGTGATACCACACTGGATTTTGACCTTAATGGACAATTTATTGCAGGCACGGAACCAAAGGTAGTCTTTAAGGACGGTGCACTTATGAACCAGGAGTTCAAGATACTTTCCTATAACCATGAAAGAAAGGAAATACGATATGAAGCCAATAAGGACAGTAACGGAAAGCTTACCCCCTTTGGTCTTTACCGAGCAGAAATAGGAGATAGTTATACTATTATAGGCATTAGGTTACCGCAATCCTACCTCGATGCTGCAGTACTTGAACTTCAGGAAAAGGTACAGGAGTTTATAGATTCAAATAAGAGTCCAAGGGTCGTATATGGACTGGATATCGATGTTCTTGATGCGAAAAGAAAGGCTGTTTATCCGAATGAAGGTGACTTTATTGAAATATCTGATACATCCTATGGCATTGTTAACGAGGTAATGCGAGTGACATACATATCCTTCCCCGGTACCTTTCCTGAACTCCTTATTCCAGGGATGAAATTTACCTGTGAGGTGGGTGGAGATGTAACCTATTCGCGAATTCAAAAGATCGAGCGGGACATTAAGGAAACCAAGGAAATCGTAAAGCAGGTTACCCGAACCTCATGGGAAAATGACCGAAGAAACATTCTTGCACTTAATGAGTTCAAGGAAAAGGTCATAGATCCCGATGGAAAACTGGAAAAACCTTTGATTGAAGGAATAGTAGGCTTTTTCGGAGCACAGTCAATGATATACGACTTAGAAAATGTCACATACATCGTAAATGAAGGCAACGATCCGAACTCTTTTTCAATTTCTGGGGGCCAGCTCATACATAAGGTATTTAAGATCGAACCGGACCAATATATTTGGGAACTAACAGGCCTTTCTATAAACGGACTAGATCCGTTAAAGCCTTACTATCTGGCAGCAAAATGCAGTAGAACACAGCCTATAGGAACTTGGGTACTGAGTGAAACAGAAATGCCACTAGAATCCGAACCAGGATTCTGGCACTTTAACCTAGGAATCCTTTCATCGGTTATCGAAGGGACAAGGAGCCTTCAGTCAACAAAGGGATATACGGTTATTTCAGGAGGTCAGATAATCACGGATTCAATCACAGCATATTACATCAATGTGAAGAAACTCTTTGCTCAGTACATAGAGGCTTTAAATATGGTAGTGACAGGGAACAGTAAAATCGGTCCATTCTCCATAGATGCTGATGGGCTTTATTATTACGTTGCTGGAACCGAACAGATAAGGTTCAGAATAAACCGCGATGGCATCCAATGGATAAATAGCCGAACTATACCGGGGCCTTTACCAAAGGATTCTTCAATAAAGATCGGTCTTACGAGTGCACTCGTGGATATCCTCAACGAGGGTAACACATCGAGCAATACGGGAATTAGGATCGACATGCCTACTGGAGGTTCATATAAGGCAATAGATGTGCTATCAGGAATTTCAACCTTCAATGGTCAAGTGCGGATGCTTCAGGACTTCAGGATGGACGGAAATGTTTTCGTCGGTACTGAACAGGGTATTACAGGGACATTCCAATACAGTTTTGGCGCAACGAATTATTTTTTGGAATACGTAAACGGTATTCTGGTTAGACAGGGATTAAGTAGTGAATTATAAGAAATTTTAGATATGGGAGATTTACCAGCTAAACAATGGAAGGACGCTTTTGCGGAGGTTAATGATTTTACACATATTATCGTTGACAATGGAATATCCAGAGGAAAGAAAATAAGCAAGGACACGGCTAAGGGCATTTTTGCAAGTCAGGGATCTCAATTAGAATCCCTAGTAGGAGGAACTGCAGGCTCCCCAAAAATCATGAATGCTTTAAGCACCACTGATTACAGATGGGCTAAGGCTTCTCCAGGAGTATATAGATGGAATGGACAGAATTATACCGCCTCAGAGGATAAAGAATGGATTTACGAATGGATAAGTCCAAACTGGGTTTTAAAGGCAATGGGAGATCGAATAAAGGGTGCAGATGGTAAATCAATAACTGATTGGGCCGCACAGGCATATTCCAATGGTGCACAGGTTTTCTATGATAAAAGGCTATTTGAACTTGCTCCAGGACAATCAGCTGTAGCTGCGGATGTACCAGGCACCTCGGTTAAATGGATCGAAAAAGTAGGAGGAGCTAAATTAAACGTTGCTGATGGAGCTTTGGGCTTCAATGAGGCAATGGCGGGTAAAGTAACGGAAGATATTCCCGTACCCAGAATAGGACAGTTTTATAACATGAACGGAGGTAATGGAGCAGCAGGTTGGTATAATAGCAGCCAGTTGTTTGACGTAAACTTAGGCGACACTGTTACTGTCAAAAGTGCTACGGAGAACCTTAATAACCCAGCTATTGCCGTTTTCAAACCAGATGGAACCCCATCTTTGAATGAGTTTATACCATACGAGGAATTAAACAAAACAGAGACGCACACCTATGTAGCAACACAAGCTAGAAAAATAGGAATCAACTTCAGGGCCACTCCTGTTGCTGGGGACATAAAGATCAAAACATCCGTTTTATATTTAAAACCATCAGATATTGATTCAACATCATCCATTGGAGTTGCCAGTAAAAAGAGTGTTGATGATTTATACAAAAACTCAAAAGACAAAACCGAAACATTAACATATAAGAATATAGGAATGTTACGGGCTGACGGCTCGCTTCATGCGGGAGAGAGACTTTATCAATACTCTGACCCGATTAGGGTGAAGGCTGGAAAGAAAATAACCATTGTTATGCGGAATAGAGAGAACGGAGGTTCTAACGTCGCAGGATGGTTACTTAACAACGATCTAAGCTTTAAGTCAGCAATTATCAATCAAAGAAGGATTGAACCTATTAATGAGACATCCTATATATATGAATCGACAATCACACCGGATGCAGACGGGTTTTTAGTTGCGCAAACCCACTCAATGAATCCAAATGCTCCAACCCCTTGGGGAACAATTACTCATGAGGTTCAGACATTCTTAACAAAGGATAACATCAGAGAAGATGGGGAGTATGGTGTCGCTTCGCAGGAGGATATGAAGCTAATCCTAAACAATGGCGGGGTTACAGAATACCCAAACAGCATTTTTAAGAACTTGGGCATCATGGGTGGAACAGGAGGTGTGAACCCTACGATAACAAAAATGAGGTACACTGAAAGGATTTTAGTACCAAAGGGCTCAACATTGTCCGCACAGGTAGCACCAGAGCTTCATAATGAAGTTTCTCCGCAGGCAATAGCGATTATTTTCGACAGTACTGGCGAAAGTGTTATCGGGAGGATAAATGAGACGCAATTAGGTATAAACAATATATCTTACGAGGCCACGGAGAACGTAAATATCGTGCTTAACCACAATATGGAAGAATTCCCATTAAAGGCGAGAGTAACTGTTACTCGGCCAAAGATATATGCACCTTACGGTTCATCCGGTGGTGGCGGGGGCGGTACTGGCAAGTATATCCCAGATGTAACTAGATTCAATCCGGTAGACTTGATAAGAATAGATTTGACAACTACTGACCCAATCCCAACAGCTAAAGGACAATATATGCAAGGGAATGGAAAGTTGTTGATTGACGGTATCGAAAGACAGTTCCACATGAGGTTCGAACCACAAGGTAGTTCGTCAATGTCTTACCCAGAGAAAAACTGGACAATAGAATTATTCAAGGACAGTACTTTGTCACAAGATGTTAAAATTAGGATAGCGAACTTGTTGCCACACTCGGAATACGTTTTAAAAGTTAACTACATTGACCCCAACCACGTATGTAATATTACCGCAAATAGAGTGTGGGAGCAAATGTTACAAACAAGAGAAGGATTCCCTAAACGAGATACCGATCAGAGATTGATAGGAAAAACAGGAGCCGAGGCCATGGAGACCGGGGCTACCGGACATGTAGACGGGTTTCCCGCAATATTCTATAGGAATAACGAATTTTATGGTATAGGGACATTTAACATAGGAAAAAAATACCAAAATTACGACCTAACAAAAGACGATCCCAACCATACGCAATTCGAATTGGGGAACGCGGTTGATTACAATATCCTTAACGGTATTGAGTTAAGAAACCCCAAAGTAGCCACGCCAGAGGTTACAGCTGTATTAAACAAGTTTAAAGCCATAGCATCGACACCATTAGAAAATGCAAACACGGTATTCAAGGCAGGGTTCGTGACAAGCAATATCGTAGATATGTATTTATTCCTAGACTTTTTTAGGCTAGTGGATTGTCTATCCAGAAACAACCACTGGATGACGTATGATGGGGGCGTAAAATGGCTATGTACCCCTTACGATCTCGATACATGGTATAAATCTTGGAACGGGGGAAACATCGAATCTCCTTTAGGCAGGATTTTCACCTTGGGAATCAACGTGCCTAAAAATACTGAGGATTTTTGGAACTTAAAAGTAAGCAGTGTTTATGACACGGAAATCAAAACTAGGTACAGGCAGCTTAGAGATATGGGCATATTCAGTGCTGACAACGTTTACAACATTATGAGAGACTTATCCACCAAGTTTACAAGGGAACTATATCAACTGGATATGGATAAATGGCCTGGCAAAACGGCTTGGTCTATGGGAGTGTTAGAGATCAGCAAGTGGATTAGGACAAGGATTTCATACCTGGATGGTGAATATGGGTATTAACATTTTTTTGAATAATAGACTTTATTCTAGGAAAAATGGAAGTATTTGAAAATAAAAACCAAGACTATTGGTCCTTTTCAATTTACTATTAAAAAAACCTAATTAATCATCTTAATCAACTGGACAAAAAAAACGAGTTCCGATGTGTGGTTGTCTTTAACACAATAAAGGTAGTGAAATAAAATTACCATACCCCTATCTCGGTAGGGGTATAAAAAATGCCCAAAAGATCGTCCTCATCCATTGGGCTCAAAAACGACACTATCATATGAATGTTTTTGATAACTAAATATAGTTAAAAAAGTAACAGAAAAAAATAAAAAAGCCCAATGAATACCGGAAATCATTGGGCCAATTGTTAGCTAGTTTAAATGTAAATGTTATGAAGTTATGAAGTTAAATAAAATAACAATAAAAACAAAAACCCAATGGATCACCCTAATCCATTGGGAATAAATCAAATAGTTTCTATGAACTTTATGAAGTTATATAAAATAATATTAAAAACAAAAAAACCCAACAGCATGGACACCGTTGGGCTATAACCAATTTTTGTATTTGATAAACGCAGTGGATTAAAGATAGGAAATTAAAATGAAAACAGGAGAAAAGGGATTAAAGCTGATAGAGGAATTTGAAGTAGGTGGAAACCTAAAGAAATACCTTACGGCATATCAGGATGTAGTAGGTGTTTGGACCATAGGAATAGGCTCTACTTACTACGAGGATGGAACAAAAGTTAAGCGTGGTGATAAGGTCACTGAAGATCGTGCAAGGGAATTGTTTAAGAATATCCTTGTTAGGTATGAAAATGATGTTAAGCGAGTGATCAAGGTTTGCTTAAATCAAAATCAGTTTGATGCACTCGTAAGCTTTACCTACAATTTAGGGGGAACTAATCTTGCAAGTTCGACACTAGCCAAAAGGATAAATAACAATCCTTGTGATGCTGATATCCGTAATCAGTTCATGAGGTGGAATAAAGCTGGCGGTAAAGTCTATGCAGGATTGGTTAGAAGAAGAAAAGCAGAAGCGGATTTATATTTCAGTAAGTAAGGGGATGGAAAACAAAGCAGAATTGATAAAAGAAGGTACAGGGGGAATTGCCAAGCTTACAAGTGTAGCGCACTATAAGACTTTAGCATTCTGCTTAGTAGTGTCCTTGATAGTTAACTGCTGTCAGGGATGGAGCAATAGCAAGATGACGGATAGATTGGTTAAACAAAGTGAGGAACTGAACGAGAAGCGTATTCAAGACCTCAAATCAATGATCGAAAAAGAAGTAGACGTGAAGATCCAGCCTATTAAAGAAAACGTAGAGAATCAAGCAAAGAAAGTTGATACTGTTATTGAAAAGATTGGAAATGAAGGGAATTAAAATGGTCGCAATGGTAGTCATAGTGACTGCCTTTGCATCTTGTGGAGTATTAAAGAACAAGTTTAAGAATAGCGAGAAACTTGAAATAAAGGAAAGCGCAAAGGTTGAGGTTAAACAGACCGAATCCTCTGCATCTAAAGTTGAGGTAAAGGAAAAGGAGGTTGACAAAGGAATCGTTATTACCGAAAAGGAAACTACGACCAAGACCACAAAGGATGGAAGTAAGGGGAAGTTTACCATCAAGAAAGGGGACCTTAAGCCAGGGGAAAACTACCTTCCGGCAGACAGCGCATTCAAGATGATTAAGGCTATCCTTGACACAATGGCTAATACACTAACCATTGAAGTGGAAACGCCTGCCGAGGTCACAGAAACAACCGTAAAAGAGAAAGTGACAGAACATCGAAACGCAACTAAAGAACGTAAGGAAGAAAAGCAGGATACGACCAATAAACAGGTAGCAACGGTTTCACAGAACAGCAGGGATGAAAAGATTGTCAGGCAGGAATCGGAAAGCAAACCCAATGTTTGGGCTATCCTTATGGACCATATCGGATGGGGGATTGCAGGGGTATTGGTTATAGGGTTTGTATTGTGGTATTTTTTTAGGAAGAAGTAATGAAGTGGTTTTTTGGAGTATTGATATTAATATTGGCTGCTATTTGCCCTCTATCAATTTGGATAAACATATCATTGTTCAAAGGTATCAATAGAATGCAGTATCATATAGATTTTAGAGATTCATTATTGGATTCAACAAGACAAAAGTATTACAATTCTCTTGATACTATTGATAGTTTAAAATTCAGGATTTTAATACAGAAGTATAAGCCACTCTAACAGGTGGCTTGGTTATTTATCATAATTTCTTTTAATTCATTGGCATTCGAGAAACGTGATAACTACTATTAAATTTTATCGTGGTATCCCTATATAAAAATTTTATTGCATGATGGTTGTTGTATCTGGATCTAATCAGATAAGAATTTTCTGACTTTACTTTTTGATAAAATTTGCCAAAATCTTGCTGTGTTATTTTTGTTTGACCATAGATATCAAAATAGATTTTATTGATTTTACCGTAACCATTTATTGAAAATGTCATTTTAATATATTCTCCATCTTTTTTTAAGGTAGAATAATTACTAAAATCAAGTAAAAGGGGGCCATAATCATACGAATTTTTAAATTCCATGGTTGGTAAAATTTCTTCCACAGGTGTACCATTAATATTTGAGGGGTTTCTACCTAAATCTGGAGCATTTTGAACCGAAATAGATAATTCATCAATATTAGTAGGAGAAATTGATACTTTGAAAATGGTGCCATAATAAGAAAAAGTTCCAGGCCTAACTAAATTTTGACTTTTACTGTGTTCGGTAGTAATTAAAAATATAGAAGTAAAAATTAATAGAATTATTATCATTTTATATTTTATATGGAAAATGTTAATTTATGAGGCTTGATTAAAATAAACTTCATTAAAGTATTGGTGGTTACAATTTAAAAAAATATTAACATGAGTCTATGGCATTATGTTTTAGTTTGATTTTCCATACATGGCAATAAATGGAGAACCTTAATGTACAAAATAGCACCAAATGATCAGATTCGGAGCTTTTAAATTATTAATGACTTAAATTTTAGTATTTACCATATGTCTTAAGCATGTCAACAATTTTAAACCTTAAATTATAATAATGTAAAATCGTAAAAGTAGTATCTTTCTCATTATATACTAATCTTTCAGGATCAACACCTCTATATTCGGCCATCATATCTTTTAGATCGGAAATTAAATAATCTTTACTGTTGATTGTTAATTTGGAATCATCAATCTTTTCTTTCTCAATGACTTCATTTTTCTTACAGGAGAATAGGACAAGTAAAAGCCCTATAAATAAAAATATAAACGTATTTTTCATAATATCCATAATTTGGTTAATCCAAATATAATAAATAAGCCTAACTTATGTTAGGCTCATAATAATTGTTTGTTTTAAAGGATTTTATTCGTTATCTAAATCTTTCAACCAAGATTTCACTTCATCACGGGTCTTGCCTGTCTTTTCCTGAAGTTTACCATATAATTCATCCTCTTTTCCTTCTACGTAAAGAAGGTCATCATCAGTAAGATCTGCATATTTCTGTTTTACTTTTCCTTTAAGGATGTTCCATTTACCTTTTAAATCTAAAGAATCCATATTAATAAAATTTTAGTGTATAGGTAAAACACCTTTAGAGTGAAACAGTTTTAAATATTATACTTTTACCATTAAAATACCCAGTTAATTTATTTGCATATTTTTAAGTATTTAAAAATAATATTGTTGACAATCAATAATATATAATAAATGTTTAAACATTCGTTTATTAAGCTTTTGTTAATGTTAATTTAATTCGTTTTTATTTTATAAAATTACATAAAATTTCAGAAGAATGTTTGTCAGTGGAACCAAGGGGCAGAAAATAGAATTCCTCAAAGAGTTTTATGAAAAGAAATATTTGTCAAGGGATTTCAGTTTCAGGGCCATTGATGTCAGCTCAGGAGTTGATACTGATATCCTTGAAGAAATGATCCTTGAAATATCTCGTTATACGGAATTTAGACTAATGAAGGTCAAAGATAATGAAGGGGTTTATTTTGTAATCTGTAAAATATAAAATCATGATGAGGTATGCATATTTCTTCGATAATATTTTCAATAAGATTAAGCAAGCAGAAGATTGGGACCATATTTCAATTTTAGTTGGATGTCTGGAGGAAATAGTAGATGATTGGAATACATCTAGATTGTTCAACTTAGAAATACTTGCTTTGTGCCGTGGATTTCTCGATGAATTTAACCAATCCGCAGATTTAAGACGTGATGTACTTACTTTTTCAGAAAATGATATAAAGCGTTTGAGCGGCCTTATGCTTAAAAGCATGGAAAACAGTTAATAAAAAGCCTAACGGTGGGTTAGGCTATAATTTAATCTCTTCAGCAGCATTCATTACATGAATTAATCGTGATAACAATTTTGTGTTATTAATTGTTCCATCATCATTTAAATAGTGATGGTAATCTCCATCCGAAACGAATTCAAATTTCAATGAAATATCTAAATATGATGTTGTTCCTTCTTCAACCTCCCTTGCTTCAAGATTTGTTGATGTTCTAATTAAAACTGCCATATCCAAATATACTATTTAGAATTATAAATTTCTACAGCCCTTTCAATAGCTTTCTCGGGGGCTTGTTGTTTGTTAAGTTTGATAGAACTAGACTTAAAATTGTTTAATTTGTTAATTTGCATTATGAAAAAGAATTTATTTTCATTTCTATTGCCAATTATCTATTTCTCCTTAATGTATTGGTTAGTTCTTTTTACTGGAGATGGAACGATAAATTCCTCTATAGATTTATTGTCAATTATTGTTGGGTATATTTTAATATTATTATGTGGATCAGTTATTAGTCTTATATTCTTCAAACGTGTTAATTTTAATGAAGCTTCTAAGTTTGGATTGATTGCAATATCTATTTTTATAACAGCTCCAATTTTATTGAATATTTTTAAATAGCCTTCTGTTTTCATTTCTTCTTATCTCTAATTTGGGGTTAGACCTCAAATAATATTTCGCATTCGTCTTTGTCTACGGTAATTGTATTGCCATCCTCATCTTGAAGGAAATATGTTTCCGTTGATGAATTTAAAATCATGTACTTTTCATTTTCGTACAAAATATTGTATACGTCGTTTCTTTTTTCCATTTTTATTAATCTAATTTTCTTACTGATAATATTGAAAATTCACTTCCATAGTCATATAAAGCTCTTTGTCTAGCTCCATTCTCGCTAATAGTGTAATACTTCTTTTCCCATTGCAACATCTCGCCTTCAAGAAAATAAGCTAGTATAACTGAATATGTATGCATCATTTCTTCTTTCTTAATTCCCCAAGATTGGAGAGGTTTGTATTTTTGCATTCAATATTTATATTTGTGTATAAATTTTAAATTATGTTTGGCATATTTTGTCTATTACTATTTGCGTGGGCTCTATTCCCATCAAAAGGAAGTAAAAAAGGAAATTCCATAGGCTACATTATTATTTATGCAATTGCAGTGGTAGGTATGGCAAGATTCGTCCTGTAGTTCCTAATAATTGGGAAGGGGCTATCACTTATTTCACTGATAATCGATAATATCACTCTTTCCGGTGTTAACCCTATTTCAATTGTTTAATCAATATTTCTTCCACGCTTGATGATAGTTTCCTAAACTCACTATCTACTTGGAATAGATCTTCATGCATGGAAAGGCTGTTTATTACCGTTGCATGGTTTCGGCCGCCTATCAGATCTCCTATCTGCTGTAATGTAAGATTGGTGTACTTCCTTAGATAGTGGCAGATAAGCGAACGGGCCGTAACAAATTCCCTTAACCTTGACTTTCTCCTGATCTGATCATAGCTTATACCCGTAACCTCGCTGACCGCTTCAATTACTGGTCCCTTGTCCTTATTAAGGAAGGATAGCCTATCGTAGCTATCCAGTCCTAAGTATATTAGTGGGGTCATGGTTAATTTGCATTTTGGATTGAATCATAGATGTTCCTTATTTTTACCATGTTTGAGGTCAGCAATGTTTTTATATCTGAATTAAAAGGACTTGGATTATTGTTCATCCCTCTTGCCCTCCATCTTGGGTGTGGATGGCTTCAATTGCAGTAAGCCTATCCAATTCTGCAGCAATCAATGCACCTGCGATTATTAGCCGTTCTTTGTAAGGTTTGCTACACATCTTAGACCATATAAATTTGTCCCATCCAGTTGGTGGAGTGAACGACATAATACTCATGCTTACGGTTGATTTAGTTCCAGGTCTTGGTAGCCCTAATATTCCTGATGCAGCTTGTAACAATTCATTGCTTTGGTACATTAGGTCTTGTTCTTTAGTGTACCCATGTTTATTTATCTGTTCTTCTCGCTCCTTAGCGATTAGTTCTATTCCTGTTGGTTTATCCATTTGTGTTTGATTTTAAGTGGTTGTATTTGGTTAAAAGAATGTCAATTACATTGAACATTTGATGGATTGCTTCTGCTTCTCCCGAATGTTCTATAGGCGTGTCTTTCGGGTATTCGATTAACGACTGTAAGTTCTTAATTACATGCAAAGCATTAACAAGCTCCGCATTCTGCTCTTGAAGCTCATTGATTTTCGGCAGAACATTTGTTGACACGTCCTCTCCTAAACCAATACCTAAAGTTTTTCCGATCGCTTGTAAATCCAAATTCTTAAAAACTTTACTTGCAGATTCTTTCCAGTCTTGAAGCTCCTGTGTTTGGGATTGGGCGTAGCGTTCGGCAACTTCGTCAATCATTGCGTTGGTTATCCCATCATCACCGTAACAAGATTTCCAGCTTTTCCAACCGTATTCAATCGCTACTTCGTCTTTTATTTCCTCTATTGTTTTACTCATGGCTTGTTGATATAATGTTCCCTAATTCAATTACAAAATACTTTTGCCCCTCAACCGCTCCCCATTTTGGATTACCTTCCTTGATGAAAATGCCTTTGCATTGCAACGTTATGGTAGGCGAATATTTAGCGTATCCATTTCGGAATTGGACTTGGTCGAAGTCTTTGGTGTCGTAAGCAGATGGAAATCCGCAACATAATCTATTAGTCCAATAATCCTTAATATCCCTATATTCTTCTTTCTTTTCTCCCGAAGCAATCATGTCAAACCACTTCTTTTTTAGTGTTAGGTGTAGTTTTTTACTCATGGCTTAAACTCCTTAACTTAATCCTTCATAACAATTGATACATACATCTCCATACTCCCCATAATTGCCACCTGTTCCTTTTGAAAATTTTGAATCGCAGTAACCGCAAGTGAGGGGTTCCACCTCCTTTCCATCAATAGGTAGGGCTAGACATTTGTCTATTAAACGGAATACATCGAAGTGCCATTCGAATAGTTTTTCCATACGCCAGTACTCACAATTTTGAATGTTTCTGTGATTGACCGTTAAACATCCGTCACTATGAAGTCTCATATCTTTTAACTCCATATCTCTCAATACGTCATAAGGAACAAACCTTTCTCCATTATGCTCTATTTCCTCTGTCAGTTGGGATAGAGGCCTTAGGAGTGGTTTAGACTGCCCTTGAATATGGCTTTCTATGTTCCATGTCGTTAGACAACATTCTGTGTCAATTCCGTTTATATTTCCCATAACGGTTAAATCATAGGGCAAATACGGAGCGAGTTCTTTTGTTGTTAATCTTTCCATTTGGTTGTGTGTTTATGTGCATACTCCTTTGCTATCTGTAGCATTTCTTCCTTTTCTTCTGGTGTCAATCGAATACCGAAAAACATCCTGATCTTTTTAAGTAGATTTTTCATTTAAAAAAACCTTTTCTTCATAAAATGATATAGTCAGGTCAGCAATTGAATAGTAAGTTTTTCCATTAAATTGAACCAATCCATTTGTTACTAGCTTTTCCAATAGGTTTTTATATTCGAAATCTTTTTTAGCCTTAATCGCTTTCTTCATTGCGATATTTTTAAGCATTGTGTTTAAGGGTTTCAATATTTTAATCATGTTCATTTGGATTGATAATTTGATTTGCTTGGTTTATGACCTTATTCATCTGGAATTCATCGGTCTGACTTAATAGCTTCCGGATAATTTCACCTATCGGTAAGGGCTTGCAAGATCTAATGGTTATTTCAATTTTTCCCAATCCATTTGTTACTCCTTCATTCTTTAAATTTTGAAGCACAACATGCGCTATGAAATTATTATAGCTCTGAATTGAGCTTGGATTCCAGTCTTCGGGATAACTTGAGCTCCTAACTGATATTCCTTTGTGATTTACATTTCTCATAATAATTATAATTAGTTATCTAAATGGATAATAAATAGTTTAAATAAAATCTGAAGGCCGTTCCACCTTGCAGAAGTCATAGACCCAAACCCACGGGTTGGAAGCCAAAGTATATTTTCCGTTTATTGATTCCCAAAGTGAAAAGAATGAAAGTCGAGGAGTTTGAGGACCTCTACCATCTTTCATATAATTTGTATAGAGATTTTCCACTAATCTATTTTTCCAGCCTGACATCTTTTCAATTCCCTCAGAAATAGCATCAGGTTCTGAAATTTCATGAAGTCTTTCAACTCTAACTCCATTAACTTTAAGAAAGATCCTAGCAGCTTCTTTTGGCATGAAGATGGAAGGTTTCCATTTGCCTGTTTTCTCTGGATGTGCATTCGCCTTATAGGTAAATCCATTTAATGTATATTCACTATTTTGCCAAGTCTCTCGAACCCAAAGAACATCATCAATATTGAATTTAGGTTTTAAACCATCCATAAACTTGCCATTGCCATTATCGATTACAAAGCAACCATCTATAGAAAGGTATGAGAATGACTTATCTGAAAAAGGGATCATTTGGTCAACTTTAGTAATGATACGTCGAGTTTGAGTCTTTCTTCCTTCGAGTATTGCCTGAACCATAGGAGTGCTGAATAAAATTGGTTTTATTTTCATAATTAAAAGGGGGTTGTATTAAAATTATTAATTGTCAATCCTGAAGTAGCAATAGTGACAGTTTTAAGGGTAGCATCTTCTATTCGTTGTTTGAAAATCTTAGCATCACTATTTCTATCCGAAAGATGAATTAGTACAATATTGTTAACTTTCGAAAGATCATTTGCCTTTAAAGTCTTGATTGCCGTTTCAACACTCATGTGAGATTGAATTACCCTATTTCTCAAGAATCGATTTTCCCTCAATTTCTCATCAATAATATCCTGACTATAATTTGCTTCAATAAGGATGTTAGTTAGTCCTGGGAATTTATAATCACAATAGATCGTGTCTGTCAAGAATAGAGTAGTGCCCATTTCCTCATGTCGGATTAGAAAGCCACAAGGTTCAAAAGTATCATGATGAACATCAAATGCAATTACATCAAAAGGTCCAACATTGAACTTGAGGTTTTTTTTAATTGAGTGTAACCTATAGCTTTCAAATTTGAAACCTTTGATGGTTCCAGGAGTAGCATATATGTTCAGACCAAATTTTACAGCATCCCTAACACCTTTACAATGATCTCCATGTTCGTGGGTTACCAAACACCCTACAACCTTACTGAAATCAAAATTCATGGCTTGCTTGATCTTTTCGAATTTTACCCCACACTCGACAATGAGAGTGTTATTCTCATTGTCGGTGAAAAGGTAGCAATTACCCTCACTATTGCTATTAATGATATGTAGCTGCATTAAAATCCTAATTCTGGGGTTGCTGGATCCGGATTTTCATTTGGTTTCAATGCACTAGCCTCTGGAGCTTCTTTTTCAGGTGCCTGATGTTTTGAAACAGGTTTATCCTCAATGACTTCAGCTTCTTCAAATGATAAAGTCTTTTTATTAGCATTAGTGGAGATTGAAGTGTTTACGCTATCTACAATTGGATCATAAACAATTTCTTCTTCAGAACTGGAATATAACACACTGTCATCGGAGCCTCTGATAATCAATTTACAACCTCGATTGATTACGGTTTTAATTGCCATTTGGTCGGTGAAGTTTTTATGAGCGCCGCTATTGCCCTTCATCTGTCCTTGGTTCCATGCTGCTCTAATCTGGGACATGTTCATAATTTCCACATCTTTTGTCCCATCATTGAGCTCGTATGCGAACCACGCACCGATAACTTCTCCTCCCATGCTTTCAAGAGTCCTTTTGTGCTTAACGATCCTAGTTCTATATGGAAACTCTAGATCAGTTTCAAACTCGAATTCGTCTCCTTTGAATATGGCTTTTTGACTGTGGTTAACCAGTCCTCCATATCTTTTTGCAAGAACTAGATTCCCGGTATACTCAGGAGAAAAATCTAGATTCTGGCCATAGGCAATAAAATCACCTTGTTTCTTTAATGGAGAAAGGCCCCATACAACCATTTTCAAAAGTGAGTTTGCAATACTTTCTTTTGTGCAGGACTGAAGTACTGGATTATTGTTCCTGTCTTTAGTGTCCTGAAGTATGAGCCAAGCGCTCTTCAATGCGTTTTCTGGGCTATAGTCTTTAGGGATCCTGATTTCTCCAGAAGATTGAAAAGCGTTTATTTTGTTTAATACCTGAGTAGTGATATTTTTTTCTTCCACTACTGCAACTGATTGGTTTTGATTTGACATGATTTTATTTTAATAATTTATGAATACAATTCTTTAATGATTTTGACGGCCTCGGCATTTTAATTTTATTGCACCACATAACAACTCCATCATCATTTTCAATGTACTTGCATCCTGCACATTTGATTAAAGGAATTTTCTGTGGTGCATAAAACTTTTTAGCCATTATGCCACTCTTAATTCCTTATCTTCCGGTGATACAATAAGATTGACGATCTGGGCGGCAGTATCTGGAATCGCTGAAACAGACTCTCTATTGTCGAGAAATACAGGTGCTGTGACTCCGTAATGAGCGGATAGGGTATTGATGATATCAATTCCAACTAAGATTTTACCTGCAGTGTTTAGATCGCTAAATGGAACACCATTATAGGTAGCTCTACACGTTGGCTCTTCACCGCCATTATTTAGTTTATTGAACAATGTGAATCTTGCAAACTTGAACATTCCATTGACCCTGTTTTCCAACTCTTCAGATTTTGCACGTTCGTATTTTTCAGCAGAGAACTCCTGTTTTTCCAATGCGGCGAGCTCATTTGACCAAGTAGATTCTAGTTGTTTTAGTTCTTCTATCCTGATATTGGCTTTTTGGATCTGCTCACTTATGGTTAGTTTTCTTTTTGCGGAATCCAATTCTGCATTTATTGTGGCCTTACGTATCCTCAGGTCGCCCAAATCGATTTCGGGTTTTTCAAAGGTTTTTGATTCCAACTCTCGGATCTGGTCCCCTACATAATCATATTCTGTATCAGAAGATAACCTGTCCTCAATGGAAGAAACAACGATTGTGTTTGAAGCTATTTCATTCACTTTCTGCTTAGCCTCTGCTAATGATATCTCCAGTTTAGAAATTGAAGTCTCAATCCCCGATTTTGCAATTTCAAATTGTTCAACAGCTTGGGTTCCCTCTTCATTTCTCTTTTTTAGATCATTTGCAAGACCTTGTCCCTGCAAATTAATACCGTCAAGTTCCTGTCGTTTCCTTGAATTGAATTTTTCTCTTACTTCCGATAATCTATGGGTTTCATGTTCACGTCCACACTCACTGCAATGGGTTTCATGTTCATTGAGTTCTCTTGCATTTACAGACTTAAAAAGTACCCTCAGACTTTCAATTCTTGACTCGATATCCTCCTTATCTTTAGAAAGTCTTGTCAAGTGGTCAAAATGAGATTTCTTCAATTGTTCCAACTGTGAGGTTTGAATATTTAATTGACCTTCGAGCTGTGATACCGTTGATTTAGCTTCATTGATCCCTGTTTGGGATGAAGTAAGTTGCGAATTGTACTCAGACCTATGTTTTGCTTCAATATTCTGTTTTTGGAGCTTAAGCTCGTGGATTTTTGAATGATTCTCTTGGATCTTGATATTGATGCTAGACGTAGCTTTATTGTAAGCCTCTGTTTTATTTTCAATCTGTGATTCAAGATCATTGTACTTAGCCTGCAAATCAGATATCTCTGAATTAATCGCGTTTTTATCGATAGGTTCAGGTTTGTTTCTCTCTAATTCATCGATCCTGCCAGGTATTTCCTCTAATTGATCCTTTAGTTTTTTCTTGGAGGCTGAAATAATCGTCTTAAATTCCTTTAATGATTTCCCATCCAGATTATCAAGCAAGCTTTGCAGTTCTGGATATTTTGCAACAAGGAAAGAATCGGTAATTTCTCCAGATATTTCAGTCAGTACCTGTCTTTGATCCTGCCAGCTCATTGTGTTAAAGAATAGGGGATTGGTTATCAGTTTGAATACTTTTTCATTCAGAAGATCATTGATCTTTGCCTGAAATTCACCTGCTTGGACTGGGACTTCATTCCAGAAATAAAGGTGCTCGTTCCCTGTATATTCCGAAACTGATTCGCCACGTTTTTTAACCCACTTCTCTTTTTGGATATGACGGATGGTTATTTCTTCTCCATCAATCGAAAGAATGGCAGATACCTCATTTTCGGTCCTGTCTTTCTTGTTGCCTTGAGTGTCAAGAGGTTTAACGTTGAAGTCCTTACGGTCATTGGAATCTTTTCCAAACAACAACCAAAGGAATGCATCGAAGATTGTGGTTTTTCCTGTTGCATTTGCTCCGTAAACGTTTGTGATGTGATTGAAGTCAATTGAAAAGTTCTTAATACCTTTAAAATTGATGATTTGCAGTGTTTTGATTAGGATATTCATTTTAAAATTGATTTACTTTGTTATGAGATTTATTAATTGTTTTAGTTTTTTTACAGAATCAATATTTGGTAATTCAACATATTGACCTTTTGTGGTGATTTCTACAGTTTGATAATTTGTTATCTCAATTGATATGTTTTGATTTTCAAACTTGTGGTCCACTATCAATCCAGAATCTTCATCTTGCCATTCATACTTTTCGAATCCTAGATCCTTAAGGGTTGCTTCATTGAAGTTTGCCATTACTTTATAAGTTTTGTGTGAACATATGTTGCCAAATTTGCGCTAGTCGCAATTGCGTTTAATTGATTTTGGTCAATTCCAGCTTCTGTGACTTTAAGAACCCCCTCATGTATCCATTTTTCAACTTTTCTTCTACTTCCAACCCTTCTAAAAGCTTCTTGCTTCGTGATAAATTGCGGTATTTTCCCAACAGACACCAAGGCTTGTGTAGCAGCTAAATTGGCGGTGTCCTGGAGCAAGGTGATCAACTCGGGTTCGACTACATTAATTGTTTTGAACTTGTTCATTTTTTCCTCCCTTTTTCTTCACCTCAACCGAAACCTGGATATATCCAGCGATAGCATCTACGGATGTAATATATTTCAGGTGTGGCTTCTCCATTTTCATCTTTCTTCCTGCAGCCTCCCTTACGGCCTTGATGTGAGAGAGGTGAAATCTTAAGGATTGCGTGTCAGTTCCGGGAATCATTCTTTCAATGTATTCAGTAACTGATGGTTGTTTTTCTATTTTGATAATTTCCATGGTTTGCCTTTTATCTTTTCGTCTGGGTCAAATAGTGTTATTCCTTTGTTTATTGCGAATATTGCCAAGTTTACCTTGTCAACTTCTCCTGTTTTTGCCCTTATGTTCTGCATATGGGTCGAAATTGTTTCGATAGATCTATTGAGTATTTGTGCGATTTGCTTGTCAGGTAACCTGATGTACTTTAGGATCTCAACTTCTGCTTTAGTTAAGAATCCGTTATCAACTTTAATGGAGCAGCAAAGTTTGCCTTCAAATTGGCAATTTCCCCTAAGGCCACATTCGTAATATTCTGAATGGTGAACCTTCCCATCAATGCTGATGTCTGGTTGATCATCAAGGCCACCGAACCGACATAGTATATATCTATATATCCTATCTTCATTCCTAAGATTTGGCCATTTTGCCAAATGTTCCAAAGCTTCAGGGTTGTTCAGCATGTCCTTCCTCACCTTTCTTAAAATATGGTTAGGAAAGTGCGGCCATCTATACTGTTTCATGTCATGCGAACAGTATAGGATCCTGGTATGCAAATCTTCAAAGAACTCAATCCCTTTATCTATCATTCCAGCGTAAATTCTCTGTTTGATCATATGGTACTATTTTGGGATTGTTGGTTTTAACTTATTGTATTACCTTTGTTTTGTTCGTATGGTACAAATGTAAGTATAATATTTACAATGTCAATATTTGTAATACTTACAAAAATTAAATTTATTGTATATGCCTGATTATAAGGGAGAAAAATTTAAAAATTTCCTTTCCAAAAAATCTATCAGTGCAATCAAAGCAAGTGAGATATTAGGGGTTAGCCGGCAGACTGTGTATCAGTATTTCAAATCGTCAGCATTGGAAAGGGAGACTGTCAATAATATACTTGCGCGCTTTGGTGTAAATGAAGACGAGGTGTTTGGAGATTCTGATTTAAAAGATATAAAACTTTCCAATGCACGGGATATTGGAGATCCTTCAATTTATGATGAGGTAGGGGATACCAAATTCACTGAGATTTCACCGGGCCGTTATCGGATGGGGACTGAACTGGTTCCTGTCTATGCCCAAGCGGGATATCTAACGGGATTTGCAGACAAAGAATATTTAGAGGAATTACCAAAACATTATATTACCGTGGACAGATACGTGAGGGGAAAGTATCGATCATTTGAAATTTCAGGGGACAGTATGGACAATGGTGATATTCGGGAAGCAATGCCAAATGGTACCATTGCTACGGGGAGAGAGGTTAAAAGAGAACATTGGATTAGCAAGTTACATAATCACCAATGGCCTAACTGGATATTTGTTCACAAAACTGAAGGAATTATTGCCAAACAGATCGCGCATCAAGATGTGAAAAATGGAGTTTTGGTCCTTAAGTCACTCAATCCAGATAAAGATAAGTATCCTGATTTTGAAGTCCCCCTCGATGAGATCGAACAGATCTATAACGTCGTAAAGCGTGAACTCAAGTAAGGTAATTACAAATGGCCAGGGAATGGAAATATACTCCCCTGCAGACAAGGCTAATGGACCTTGTGAAGAAAAGGCTTCTTAAGGAATTCAGGGATAGGGGAATAAAAATTTCTGGAGGTATTTATATAAAACCAAAACCAAAGAAAGTACGATTGGATGTAATTGAGTTGAACTGTTTGGGGCCTTATAATGGTGAAATTCAAATTTCGAAATCAATCTACATTGTTGTAAACATCAATTACCAGGATGAAGATTACGATAAAGTCAAATCATATGTTGAATTTTTAACTCTGGCCTTATTCGATTCCATGCTTTCTAAAAATTTAATTATAAAAAAGTCTTATGATGAATGGGATTATCAAATATATAGGATATCACCTTATCTATGGCTGGGGAATTGTCCAATTTTAATTAACCATATAAATAAAAAAAATGGCTGAAGAAAATGTTCAGAAAATGATCGGTCAACGATTTAGACAGTTTAGAAAAGACAAAAACATCACACAGGATGACCTTAAGGATATTGCTATCAATATTGTTATATCAAGGATTGAGAATGGCCATAGGATGCCTAATCCTGAAATATTGATGCATATGGCCAACCGATACGGTATGGATATAAACTGGCTCTTAACTGGAGAATCTGTAAAGAAAAGCGCGTCATCAAATTCTGAGATCCTTGCAAGGTTGGGTATGGTAGAGGTCAGGATACGCGAATTGGAAAAAGAGCTAGGAAAGGAACTATTTAAGTAGGTCAACAACCTTTCTCTGAACATTATCTATAAGGGTCCAATCTTCTTTGATATAATCATTGGTGATAGTGGACCTTTTGTGATTTAATGCATTCCCTACATCTTCAATACTAAAACCACATTTTCTAGCGAGTGTAGCAAATGAATGCCTGGCATCATAAAAAGTCAGATCATCTATTTTCGATATTTTAGGTAATTCATTTTTAAATGCATCCCAAACCAGATTGTTAAGGCCTCTCTGTGTCTTGAATCTTTTTTGAATTGTACCAGCGAACTTTTTAATCAATTCCTTTGCTTCGGGAATTATCCTTATACTGATAAAAGCGGCATCTTCCCTTTTGTCCTTAGTTTTGGATCTGTTATATTCAAATCTATCAATATTTGGATCAGTTAGATATCTATGGAAATCAACCATATTTGTACCGCACATATAAAACGAAAGCATAAATAAATCCCTCGCATCTCTAAGGGTGTGATTTTCAAATTCCATGTCCCTGAATTTTTTTAAGAACTCAACATCACGAGCCTTTTTCTTTGATTCGAGTTTTTTGGGAATGGTATACCTAGAGAACGGGGAATTGTGTATTTTAATTATTCCGAGTTCCTCATCGTTATGTTCATATTTTGCAGCATTGAACATGGCACTCAGATCTGCCATGATATTCCGAATAGTGTTTACGGAATACTTCTCCTTTCTAAGGAACATTTCAAATTCCTTCAACATCTTAGATGTCAGAAGATCGGTAGGTAGACTTTCTTTTTTGGTGAATTTTTTAAAGATCCTAAAACTTGTCTGTCTCTTAAGCCCGGTTGATTTCCTAGGTCCTTCTATCAGGTCCTTTATATATATTGTGCAATATTCAAAGAAATCAATGACCTTGTCATCCTTCAATAAATGCTCCCTAATCTCATTAGGGTACATATAACTTACCTTTGCACCCAGTTTGTTGATTTCCGAGCGGTATTGATTTAAAGTAGCGGTAAGGTAAGTGTCGATAAATACCTTTTTTAATCGTAACTTTGTGTCCAAATTGGATTTGACCACATAATATGTAGTCTCTATGTAAGCTGATTTGCCATTATTGGTAATACGGATCTTTACATTCCAAGTACCATCCTGTTTTTTATGGTTTTTCAGGATGACAGCTGATACAGTTGCCATTAAAAATAAGTTGTAAATTATTTGTAAATTTTATTGAACAAATATATACAAAAAACCTTTACCAATCCTGTACAAATGTAAATGCGAAATTATATCATTTGGTTGGTAAAATGTTGAGTAAAAGTATTTTAATTATCATAAATAGAGTAAAGAAAGACTATAAATGATTAACGTTTCGAATTTATCTCTTCGTTATGGCAAACGTGTCCTATTCGAAGATGTCAACTTAAAGTTCACTCCTGGAAACTGTTACGGTATTATTGGAGCGAATGGTGCCGGAAAATCGACTTTTTTAAAAATTATCTCTGGAGAAGTAGATCCTACTTCTGGATCAGTCGCCTTCACTCCGGGGGAGAGGATGTCTGTATTAAATCAGAACCACTACGCATTTGATGAGTTCCCAGTTATCGAAACGGTAATGATGGGTAACCAAGAGCTATATAAGGTGATGAAAGAAAAGGATGAAATCTACATGAAAGAAGATTTCTCTGATGCTGATGGTGAAAGAGCTGGTGAATTGGAAAGCCTTTTTGCTGAGATGGATGGCTGGAATGCTGAAAGTAATGCAGCGACCTTATTAAGTAACCTTGGGATTAAAGAAGATCTACACTATAAATTAGTTAAGGAGTTGGATGGTAATGAAAAAGTTCGTGTCCTTTTGGCACAGGCTTTATTTGGTAATCCAGATATCTTAATCCTGGATGAGCCTACCAACGACTTGGATATTAATACCATCGCTTGGTTAGAGGACTTCCTTGCTAGCTATGAGGCGATCGTATTGGTAGTATCTCACGACCGTCACTTCTTGGATGCGGTATGTACGCATATTGTGGATATTGACTTTGGTAAGATGACTATTTATTCTGGTAACTATACGTTCTGGTATGAGTCGTCGCAATTAGCATTAAAACAACGTGCTGACCAAAACAAGAAAATGGAAGATAAAGTGAAGGAATTGCAGGAGTTTATCCGTCGATTCTCAGCGAATGCTTCCAAATCTAAACAAGCTACCTCTCGTAAAAAGGCTTTGGATAAGATTAATATTGAAGATATTAAACCTTCAAACCGTAAATATCCAGCGATTATGTTCAATCTGATGGATAGAGAGCCTGGAGATCAAATTCTGACTGTAGAGAACTTAGGTAAGACCGTGAATGGTGAAGTTTACTTTAAGAACATCAGCTTTATGATCAATAAAGGGGATAAGATTGCTGTTCTAGCAGAAAACAACTTGGTGACTTCGGCATTCTATGATATTCTTACAGGTAGGGATCAAGATTTTGTAGGTGAATTTAAGTGGGGAATTACAATTACTCCAGCAGATATGCCTATTGAAAATGCTTCATTTTTTGATGGCCGTACGGAGAACCTTGTAGACTGGTTGAGAGATTACACCACCAAACCTGACGCTGATGAGCAATTTATCCGTGGATTTTTGGGTAAGATGTTGTTCTCAGGAGAGGAAGTATTGAAGAAATGTTCAGTTCTTTCAGGGGGTGAGAAGATGCGTTGTATGTTTTCAAGAATGATGCTTCAAGGAGCGAATTTCTTGATATTCGACGAGCCAACCAACCACTTGGATTTGGAGTCAATTACAGCTTTGAACAATGGAATCAATGATTTCAGAGGATCTGTTTTATTTACTTCTCGAGATCATGAGTTGACACAAACTGCAGCAAATCGTATTATCGAACTTACGCCAAATGGTATTATCGATAAGTTGATGAGCTATGATGAATACATTAATTCGGATGCTGTAAAGGCACAACGCGAAGAAATGTATAGATAAACAATATTAATACTACGGAAAAGGGACCTAAATATTAGGTCCCTTTTTTATTGCTCAAATTTAAGGGAATAATATTTTAATAATAATTAAGGGCAAAAGGTATCAAAAATTTTATGAGCTGAACTATTGAATTAGAGGATAGAATTACTATATTTAGGTTTGCTAAAATGTATAAGCAGACAAATGCGATCAGTTAAACCGAATTTAAATCATCACAAAATTATATGAGTGTTTTTCAAATAAAAGAAAATCCTGAGGTTTTTGATGCCATTGTAGTTGGATCAGGAGCTGGAGGGGGTATGGCGGGCTATATTCTAGCGAATGCAGGTCTTAAAGTCTTGATGTTAGAGGCTGGGCCATTTTTTGATCCGGCGAAAGATGCCTTACAAATGCGTTGGCCTTGGGAATCTCCGCGTCGCGGCGCTGGAGTTACACGTCCATTTGGTGATTTTGATGCGGCCTATGGCGGTTGGCAGTTAGATGGGGAACCCTATAGTAAGGTTGCGGGGACAGAGTTTGAATGGTTTCGCGCGCGGATGTTAGGCGGACGAACCAATCACTGGGGCCGGATTTCATTACGTATGGGGCCTGATGACTTCAAACCGACAGATGGAATCACTGATCCATGGCCAATTTCCTATGAGGAGGTAAAGCCTTTTTATGACCGGGTTGATAGGATGATTGGTATTTATGGTACGGTAGAGGGAATCCATAATGAGCCAGATGGTATCTTTATGAAACCACCAAAACCAAGATTAAATGAGCTATTCATTCATCGTGGTGCTGCGAAAGCAGGAGTTCCGGTTATTCCGGGACGGGGAGCGGTATTAACCGAGTCTTCTCCAGAAATTAAAGGTCGAGGAACCTGTTTTTATTGTGGACAATGTGGAAGGTCTTGTAAGGTTTATGGAGACTTTTCATCCTCCTCATGTTTGGTTATACCAGCGATGAAAACCGGGAATTTGAAGGTTATTGATAACGCGATGGTTCGTGAGGTTTTGACGAATGATGAAGGATTAGCGATAGGGGTATCGTATGTTGATACCAAAGATTTGCAAGAATATTCAGTAAAAGGGAAGAAGGTGATTTTAGGTGCAAGTGCTTGTGAAAGTGCTCGTTTATTATTGAACTCTAAATCAAAATCACATCCTGGCGGAATTGGAAATAGCAGCGGATTGGTTGGGAAGTATCTCCATGATTCTACAGGTGCTAGTTTAGGCGGTTTTATCCCTGAATTATTAGATAGAAAAAGATATAATGAGGATGGTACCGGTAGTGTACATATCTATTCACCATGGTGGGGTGATAATAAGAAATTGAATTTCCCTAGAGGTTATCATATTGAGTATGGTGGTGGGTTACATATGCCATCTTATGGATTTATGAACTGGGTTCCTAGTGTCAATGGAATGGTTCCTGGGAAGAATGGCGAGAAGAAGGAGATGGGGGGCTATGGAGCAGGATTAAAGAATGATTATCGTCGTTTCTATGGAGCGAATGTAGGGATGGCTGGTCGTGGAACAGCTTTGGCGAGAAAGGATAATTATTGTGAGATCGATCCGAATAAGGTAGATAAGTTTGGAATTCCAGTGCTTCGTTTCCATTATAAATGGGCAAATGAAGAGATTGCACAGGCAAAACATATGCAGGAGACTTTTCAATCCATTATGCATGAAATGGGCGCTATTGTCACTTCAAATATTCCGGGTGCAGATACTTTGTATGGCTTAGAAGCACCGGGAAAGATTATTCACGAAGGTGGGACTACGCGTATGGGCAATGATCCAAAGACATCGGTTCTTAATAAATGGGGTCAAGCGCATGACTGTAAGAATGTTTATGTAGTTGATGCGGGACCATTTGTGCAACAAGGAGATAAAAACCTTACATGGACGATTTTAGCATTGTCGATGCGTACGGCAGAATATATTTTAGAAGAAAATAAAAAATTAGCATAACCCAAGAGCGATGAATAGAAGAGATTCACTAAAAGCCTTAGGGCTACTTGCTGCAGGGTCAGGCGTTTTGGCAGCATCATGTAAGGATGATAAGAGTGCGAAACAAACTGGCGAAGTTGCTGCAGGCAATTCAGATAAGTTACCTGGAGTTCAGGAGTTTGAATATAAGAGGAACGAAGCCTTAATGGCGGAGAAGTTTTTTAATGATCATGAGCTGGCTACGATTACTGTTTTAGTTGATATTATTATTCCGAAGGATGATGTATCCGGCAGTGCTTCGGAGGCAGGAGTTCCGGCTTTTATCGAGTTTATGTCGAAGGATATCCCAAGCTATCAAACTCCTTTACGTGGAGGATTGAAATGGCTTGATGTTCAGTGTCAAAAGACTTATGGAAATGCCTTTCTAAAATGCAAGAAAGAGGAGCAGATTGCCATTGTGGATGAGATTGCATATCCTCAAAAAGCGAAGCCTGAAATGGCACAAGGAGTTTCCTTTTTCTCATTAATGCGTGACTTGACATCCACTGGGTTTTTTACCAGTGAGATGGGAGTAAAGGATATCGGATACCAAGGTAATAAACCTGGAGTTTGGAATGGGGTTCCAGCTGATGTGTTGAAACAATATGGCTTTGATCCAGAGAAGTTCTTTGGATAAGTCTTTTAAAAAATAAAAAGCAAAGGAGCTGAATTTTCAGCTCCTTTGCTTTTTATTTTTTAATCGTATCGACGATTTCCAAGATTAATGGGTAAGTATTGTCTTTAACTTTTTTAAGGTCTGATGCTTTTAACCATTCAGCCTGATCAATATCTTCTTCGAGTTGCGGGGTAAGTTTTGGGATTTTATTGACGCCCATATTGTACCATTTAGTTTGTTTAAGCACAAATTTATTGCGCATATAGTAGGTATGATAGGTTGTAGCGATTTTTTTGCCGAGGTAATCGACTTTGATTCCACATTCTTCTTCGACTTCACGAAGGGCGGCATCTTTCATTTTTTCACCTTCTTCCACCTTACCTTTCGGGAGGTCCCATTTCCCTAGTCTGTGAATAAAAAGGTATTCACCATTTCCATTGGTTACTAATCCACCTGCAGCTTTAATAATTCGGGTTGTTGATAATATCTTTTTAAAAACTTTTCTGATGTCAGGATGTATGTATAGGTAAACGGATTTATCAGAGTTATGAGCGGAATCGTTGAAAAGTTTTTCCAGATCAATGTCTTGTAAACCAATTGTTTGAACGTTTTCTTTAATACGAGGGGTAAAATCTGCCAAAATTAACAGAGATTGGTTCATATAAATTTTATAAATTTGTGCCATGAATTATTTAAATGAGGTTGAACAAAAAGTTGCTGAATCCTTATTGCAAATTAAAGCAATAAAATTACAACCTAAAAACCCTTTTACATGGGCGTCTGGATGGAAGTCACCAATTTATTGTGATAATCGGGTTGCATTATCGCATCCTGCGATCCGTACATATATCCGTCAGAAGCTATCCCAATTGATTCAAGAGGAGTTTGGGTCGGTTGATATGATATCGGGAGTTGCTACAGCTGGGATTCCTCAGGGTGTTTTGGTAGCACAAGATTTAGGTTTACCTTTTTCTTATGTTCGTAGCAGTGCGAAGGACCATGGTCGTCAGAATTTAATTGAGGGCGAGGTTATCAGTGGCCAACGTGTTGTTGTGATTGAGGATTTAGTTTCTACCGGCAAGAGCAGTTTGCAAGCGGTTAAAGCGTTGCGAGATGCGGGCTGTAATGTTGTTGGATTGGTTTCAATCTTTACCTATGGCTTAGAAGTTGCGCGTAAGAACTTTGAGGAGGCGAAATGTACTTTCCACAGTTTGTGTAACTATGATGCCTTAATTCATGTTGCTGCTTCAAATAGTTATATCCTTGAATCGGATATTGAACTATTAGAGAAGTGGAAAATTGATCCTGCTAACTGGAATCCAGAATCATAAACTATGACTATTATTCAAAACACCGTAGAAATCAATAAACCTGTTGCTGAGGTTTATGCCTTTCTTGCTGATATGAATCATCATGAGCAATTAATGCCAGAAAATATTGAGAAGTGGACCTCTACCGCTGATGAGGCGAGATTTACAATCAAGAACATGGCTAAATTATCATTGCGTATCAGTGAACGCCTAGAGAACAAAGAATTGGTAAGTGTTCCTATCGAGGAGGCACCATTTCCATTGACCTTACGTTGGAAATTGGAACCTACATCGGAAAACAGCACCAATGCAACTTTCGTAATCGAAGCTGGATTAAATATGATGATGAAAATGATGGCATCAGGACCTCTTCAGAAATTGGTTGATTTTCAGGTCGGTAAATTGAAAGAAGTATTAGGATAGTATTGGTATTATCCGAATGATATAAGAAAAGAGCAATGAGAATTGCTCTTTTTTTGTTGGGAAAAACTCCGGAGGAGTTTCATGTTTGGAGAAAGGAATGTAATATGAAAATAAGCCCGCCCCCAAAGAGCAATCGCTTTAGCGATTGCTCTTTGGGGGCGGGCTCTTGGTTTTATTCCTTCGGGTTGCTACAGATATGTCGCCCCTACGGGGCTGGTTAATGAATGTGTAAATATTCGTAAATGGGAATATGCGATACGCCAGTTAATTATAGGTTGATTGGAATGGGTTATATATTAAATATTAAAAGGGCGTATGCGATACACCCCTACCGGGCTGGATAGAAATAGATTCTTCGCTACGCTCAGAATGACAGGAAAATGGTGTTGGGGATTTTTGGGGAAAAGCTTCTTCGGCGTAGCCGAAGAAGCTTTTCCCCAAAAATCCAAATGTAATTATGGAATTGTCATTCCGCATCGAAGATGCGGAATCTATTTTTGGGATAGGTATTGTAGAAATATGTCGTCCATATGGGTTTAATAAAACAAAGCGAATGTGGGCTGTGCGGAGGGAAACTCCAGAGGAGTTTAATGTTTGTAGAAAGGAATGTAACATGAAAATATGCCCGCCCACCCAACAGCAATCGCTTTAGCGATTGCTGTTGGGTGGGCGGGCTCTATGTTTTCTACCATCGGGTTGCTACAAATATGTCGCCCCTCTGGGGCTGGGTAATGAATGTGTAAATATTCGAAGATGGGCGTATGGGATACGCCTGTTAATTATAGGTTGATTGGAATGGGTTAAATATTAAATATTAAAAGGGCGTATGCGATACGCCCCTACCGGGCTGGATAGAAATAGATTCTTCGCTACGCTCAGAATGACAGGAAAATGGTGTTGGGGATTAGGGGGGAAAAGGTTCTTCAGCAAATCCGAAGAACCTTTTCCCCCCTAAACCAAATTTTATGTAATTGTCATTCCGCATCGAAGATGCGGAATCTATTTTTGGAGGTTAGGTATTTTGCAAATATGCCGCCCTTACCAGGCTGGATACTTATTTAGATAATCTTTATTATTATGATAAAATCTTTCCTTATCTTTGTGGCATATTTGCTAAATACCAATAACAAGGTTTGAAACTCTTTTTTACATATGTTCTCTTAGTAAGTTTGACACTGCAGTCTTTTTATCGCAGTATCATGACGATGGAATATGAGATTCACCTACCTGATTATATTGCAAATTGTATCAATAAGAGTCGCCCAGACTTGCACTGTAATGGTCAGTGTATCTTGATGAAGAAAATCCAGGAAAGAGAGAAAAAGGAATCCAAAAAGAATTTTGTGGTCTATGAGTTTAGCTCGCATTATGTTCATAAGGAATTTAGTACACTAATTAAGCCAGTTACTATTGAGGAACCTTTTGAGAAACCTCTTCCTATCTATATTTCTGAATATAGTTATCAGTTCAATACCCCAATATTTCGTCCTCCGATCGCATAATTCTATGCTTTAGGTATCAGCAATAATTTGATGTTTTTGTAACAGGATACCAACGGTAAAATACGTTGCTGTTTGTGTTGTAATAATCCCATCAAATCTATATCGCTGCACTTCAATAATTATTTAATTACAACACTTTATTATCATGCAGAAAATAATCGTTTTTATTTCTCTGTTCCTATTGTTCATATCCTGTACAAAAGAAAAAACAGATTATGAAGCCGAAATAGGTACAAAAGAACCTGAGAAATTAGAATTCAAAGAAGCTTATTCTTTTGAAAAGGATGGGTATAGAATTAGTATTGAAGCTTTGAATGGGACGTTTTATAAGGGTTATAATGAACTTCATCTAAGAGTTTTCAATAAACAAAACAATGCTGAAATCAATACAGCGGAATTGCGGTTTCTTCCAATTTTAAATAAGGGACAAGAAAAAGCAGTTTCAACTCCCCATCAATATCTATTAAAATATAATCAACAGGATAAATTTTATGCTGGATATGCGGTTTATTCAGATGTAAGTTCGGCAGAAAATAAATGGAATCTATACCTGAAAGCGAAGATTGGGAATCAGGAAATCAATTTAAATGAGGTTTTAACTGTCAAGGAACAAAGCAACAAGAATTTGAATATGACCAGTTTTATTGGGAATGATGATGAGGAATATTTTATCGCCTTATTAGGTCCACGAAATCCCAAAGTTGCTGAGAATCCATTGGTTGCTGGGATTTATAAATACAATAAGCCAAAGGGCGGACCCGTGGGGACATTTCCTGATCCTGGTCAGTTTGATTATTCCATGGTTAATGGGTTTACCTTGAAGTTGGATCCAAGGATGCCTGAGCCCTCTATGGGGAATCACTCTTCGCCCAATAACAAGGATTTAACTCAGGCGGACGATGCCTTTTACCATGGTGTAGTAAATTATACGATGACGGGAAATTGGACCTTGAATTTCATATTGATGAATCAGAACGGAAAGATTCTGAAAGGTACTGAGGTGCCAAAGGATTTTACACCTGGTGTTGAAGGGAAAAAGAGTGAATTGTTTATCGATATACTATTCTAAGCATGCATAAAATCACAATCGTTTTTTTGATGTTGATGGCAAGTGTAGAAATACATGCGCAGGATACTTTGAAAAACAAGAAAGATACCATTCAAAATATAGAAGAAGTAAAAGTTACGGGCTTACGAAAGCGTAAGATAGAAACGGACATGAAAATGGCGGTTTCAGTGGATGAGTTTTTAGCTTCTTCTGATAAAATTAGTTTTATCAAGCGTGGGGCCTATGCTTGGGAGCCTATGTTAAACAATATGAGTTCCGAGCGTTCTACGATCACCATTGATGGGATGCATATTTTCGGGGCTTGTACGGATAAGATGGACCCTATCACTTCCTATGTGGAGAGCAACAACCTATCAACGATAGATATAAAATCAGGGCAGCAGGGTAGTATGCATGGTGCTACTGTTTCCGGGAGTATCGATTTGAAACGGAAAAGTTCAGCTTTTGATAGCATTGCTCAATACAAAGGGTCTTATCAAACCGGCTTTGAGTTTAATAATAAGCAGTTTTTCAATTTGGGAAATCTGTCTTATAGTAGTGAAAAGTTTGTTGCAGACGCAAGTGTTTCTTATCGGAAAGCTGGTAATTACTTTGATGGAAACAATGATGAGGTCAAACATTCGCAATATCGCAAGTTCAATAGTTCGTTGGGATTGGCGTATAAGACGAGTACCTTATCTTCCATCCGTGTAGATGCGATTTTCGATCAGGCCAATGATGTTGGTTATCCAGCACTGCCGATGGATTTGTGGTTATCCAGAGCCTTGATTACTTCAGCAGCATATAAACAATTATTTGAGGAGGGGATCATCAAAGTTTGGGATACGAAGGTATACTTTAATGCCATAGAGCATTATATGGATGACACCAAAAGACCAGAAAATTTGGTGCATATGGATATGCCAGGATGGAGCAACACCTACGGTTTGGTGTCAAGTGTTAATTTACAAAAAGGTAGCTATAGTTCAGATATACAGCTAAATGCTTATCAGAATTTATCCATTGCTGAGATGACGATGTATCCGCAGGATCGAAGTAAGAAAACCATGTTTGCTTATAGTTGGCCTTGGGTAACCAGTCGCTTTGCTAGTGTAGCGATGAATAATTCTTATGATTTTTCAGAGCATAGCAGGTTGAACTTTGGGGGATCTCTGGGTTGGAATTACAATCATTCGAAATATGTGGAGTTTAACTGGATTTTCCATCCTGGAACGCCACAGGAGAAAAATAGATTACTTCCAGGATTACATGCTAGCTATGACCTTCAGGTTGATAATTTCAATTTCACCGTTGGAACAGGTTATGGTCAGCGAGCGCCGTCCGTTTCAGAAGGTTATGGCTATTATATCTACAATAGTTTTGATCGCTATGATTATATCGGGAATCCTGATTTAAAGAACGAGATATCCTATGAAGCCAATGCTAGTGCAGGTTATAAAACCGAAAGGATGGGAATTGATGCGAAGGTCAACTATTTCTATATACAGAATTATATAGTTGGGCGGATACTAAGTTTAGGAAGTCCGATGAACTACCAGTCAGTAGGGGTTAAAGGCTATACTTCCTTAGATCATGCACAGATTTTTAATCTCAGTCTGAACGCCCATTATGATATTTTGGAGCATTTGCATTGGAAAGCCAATGTAACCTACGCGAGGGCAAAGGATGCGAGAGGAGGGAATTTACCATTTATCCGTCCTTTGAGTTATCAGACCTCCTTGCACTATATGTTTCATGATTTTAGTGTTCAAACCTCATTGAATGGGGATTTTGCACAAAATAATTACAGTCCTGAATATGGAGAAGATCTAACTGCAGCCTATAAGGTTTGGAATGTTTCGGCAGATTATAGTTTGAATCTAGGAAAATATAAAGCTGTTGTTCAGGTGGGCGCTGAGAATATATTTAATGAATATTACAGTACCTATGCAGATTGGGGAAATATTCCAAGAATGGGAAGAAATGTATTCAGTTCCTTAAAACTTAGCTTTTAAAATGATGGTTCGGGTTTTTAGTGTTTTCTTAATAGTCTTATCCTTATTTCTGGGATTCCAGCAGGCTATTATCGTGATGCATTTCAAACTCAATCAGGAACGGATAGAACAGGCATACTGTGTCAATAAAAATAGGCCAGGGATGGAATGTCATGGTCTATGTCATTTAAGAAAACAATTAGATTCACAAGAGCAATCAGATGCTGCCAACATTAAGAATTACCCCAGGGTAGAGTTATTTGTTGTTTCGGTTTTTGAGTATAAATTAGATGAAACCATACTAGAATCGGATGAAGAAAGAATTCTTTATCAAGAAGAGAATTATAATGAGCCGATGCGAGAGATTTTTATTCCACCACCTATTATTGTTTTAGTATAAGTTTAACTAAATAATAATAAAATAATAAAAATCAAGTATTTAAAAAATTAAAAGAGATTATTCTAATGAAAAATTCAATAAAAATTATCGTTGCTTTATTTGCTGTTTCTACCATTGTATCCTGTTCAAAAGACAATGTAAATCCTGTTGCCAATAATATTACTTTACATTTTGACAATACTTTCAAGGGCAAAGCGATTGTCTTAGGGGATGCCAATTCTACTACAGCTAGCAAGAATACATCTGCTTCCGGGCAGATACATCATTTTTCAGAAATCAAGTATGTTATCAGCAACATTCGTTTGGTAAAAGCAGAGGGAACAGAGATTCCATACCATATCAATGATTTAGATAAAGGAGCTACTGTAATCGATCAGGCTAAACCGCAGTCTTTAGATTATGTATTGACCAACATTCCAACTGGAGAGTATAAGCAGATTAAGTTTGGATTAGGGGTTAAAAAAGAGTTGAATACTTTAGATGAGACCAAATTTCCTAATTTTTATAAATCAGCAGGAGCAAATGATACGAAGATGATGTGGGAATGGGGCGCTGGATATCGTTTTACGAAGCTGGAAGGGTTTTATGGTTCTGACAATAAGCAGATGTCCATTCATACAGGAAGCACTGTTGAAGGTAAAGAAGGAGCTTACACTCAAGGGGTAGATGCATATCGTGAGATTTCATTGAACTTGAGCAGTACTGCTGTTGTAGGAAGTTCATCTCCAAAAATCAGCATTAATGCAGATTTCGATAAATTGTTGAGTGGTAAGACCAATACAATCACCTTGACTACAGGAACAGGTGGTAAGGATAATGCGACTCCAAATATCCATACAGCCGTTCAGATGGTAAAGTTTGTGGACAATTTAGGAGGAAATGCTGTTAGCGATTTGACAGGTATGTTTTCTGTCAGCAAAGTAGAGAATTAAATAAGCCTAAGCCATCCTTATTTCAATAGGGATGGCTTGTTTATTTGGTTTTTCATTAAGGTTATATGAAAAAGTTAGGATTTCTATTTTTTATCATTTTATTGATTGTTTCTTGCGGTCGGGAAGAAGAAATAGATGCTATTCCGTTTGATAATCCAGAGATAGCATTGGAAATACCGAAAGGATTTCCGCTGATGAATACGTCTGTTCAAGCTAATAGACCAACCCAATATGGAGTGGAATTAGGGGAGCGGCTGTTCAATGAAAAGAGGTTCAGTGGTAACAACACTATTTCCTGTGCGTCCTGTCATCAGCCGACGAAGGCTTTTGCAGATGGAAATCCTAAGGCTATTGGGATAAATAATCGCGTAGGGCTTAGGAATACACCTCCAATTCAGAATATGGCTTTTATGAATCATTATAATTGGGATGGTAATATTCTAGTTTTAGAGAAACAGCCTTTGGTTCCTATTATTACCCATGAGGAGATGAATTCGTCGATAATGGAGGTCATTGGGAAATTACAGCAAGATCCAGAGTATAAGGAATTATTTCGGAAAGCATTTGCAGATGAGGAGATCACAGCCGAGAGGATCTATCGAAGTATTGGGCAATATGAATACACATTAATAAGTGCTAACAGTAAGTATGATAGGGTTGTAGAACAAAAAAAGGAAACTTTTACTTTAACAGAAATGAGGGGTTATCTTTTATTTCAGGCGAAGTGTGAGAGTTGTCATTCTACAGCATTATTTACTGACCAAAGTTTTAGGAATATAGGTTTTCCATTGAATCCGAATCAGGAGGAAGCTGGTCGAGCGAGAGTGACGGGGCAGCATTCAGATTTGATGAAATTCAGGGTGCCGAGTTTAAGGAATATAGAATTTACTGCACCATATGGTAGTTTTGGGCAATTTAAGACTTTAAATGAGGTTTTAGATTATATGGATAGCGGGGTGATAGATTCGGATAACTTAGATCCGATTTTCAAGGAAAATGATAATAGGATACCAATGAGTGCTGGGGAGAAGGAAGATATCATCGTTTTTCTAAAAACGTTGAGTGATCATTCCTTTGTGGCTCAGAAATAACTGATTTTACATTTAAAACACTTTATGTTAGTTTTATTGGTCAATTGTGAGCGATAGATTTTGTATTTTTGTCATATTTGCAATTCTGAACTAATAGATTGATAATGGAGTTAAACTTAAAGCGCCCGTTGGCATTTTTTGATTTGGAAACTACGGGTGTCCAAGTATCGAATGATAGAATCGTAGAAGTATCGATTTTAAAAGTAAATCCGGGTGGAGTAGAAGAAACCCTTACGATGAAGGTGAACCCTGAGATTCCTATTCCTGCGGAATCTTCTATGTTTCATGGGATTTATGATGAGGATGTAAAAGGATTGCCGACTTTTCGTGATCGTGCTCAGGAGATTGCAGATTTTATTGGAGATTCAGATTTAGCGGGATATAATTCGAATAAATTTGATGTTCCCATGTTGATGGAGGAGTTTTTGCGTGCTGGCGTGAACTTTAGTTTAGAAGGACGTTCATTTGTTGATGTTCAAAATATTTTTCATCAGATGGAGCAAAGAACCTTGAAGGCGGCCTATAAGTTTTATTGCAATGAGAATTTGGATAATGCGCATACTGCAGAAGCGGATGTGCGTGCAACTTATGAGGTTTTAAAGGCTCAATTGGCCAAATATGAAGATGTTGAATATGAGGATAAGCATGGTGTAGTTTCGAAACCTGTTATCAATGATGTTGAGGCCTTACACAGCTTTACGAATTTGACTAAACCGGTTGATTTTGCAGGACGCCTAGTTTTTGATGAAGAAGGTGATCCAACGATCAATTTTGGAAAACATAAGGGGAAAAAAGTCGTTGATGTATTTGATATTGAGCCGAGTTATTATGCTTGGATGCAGAATGGTGATTTTCCATTATATACGAAGAAGGTTTTAGAAGGGATCTGGAACGAACATAAAAATAAGAAAAAAGAGGCTAGACAGAACAATCCGTCGACGCCGGAGAATGCTTCGAAGGATTTTAAGCGTCCGGATCGGAAGCCGGAGCCGAGTAAGCCCATTACGAATGATATGTTAAAGGGATTACAAGATAAATTTAAAAAATAAAGAACCATACAATAATATGATTAACAAAGAACAAGAGATTGAACGTGTTTCCTGTTTGATTATAGGATCAGGGCCTGCGGGCTATACAGCGGCTATTTATGCGGCGAGAGCAGATTTAAAACCGGTTGTTTATACAGGTATGGTCCCTGGGGGTCAATTGACTCAGACCACGGAGGTTGATAACTTTCCGGGTTATCCAAAAGGAATTACAGGTCCGGTCATGATGGAGGATTTACGTGCTCAGGCAGAGCGATTTGGAACGGATGTTCGTTTTGGATATGCGACCAAGGTAGACTTTTCGAATGATGGTGGTATTCACAAAGTTGAGATTGATGGAATAAAGACCATTGAAGCAGAGACTGTGATTATTGCTACAGGTGCGACAGCAAAATGGTTAGGTTTAGAATCTGAGGAGAAATACAACGGTTTCGGCGTATCAGCATGTGCTGTTTGTGATGGATTTTTCTATAAGGGTCAGGATGTTGCGATTGTTGGTGCTGGAGATACAGCAGCGGAGGAAGCAACCTACTTGGCTAAATTATGTAGAAAAGTTTACATGTTGGTTCGTAGGGATGAGTTCCGTGCATCGAAGGCTATGGTACACCGTGTGAATAATACGGCAAATATCGAGGTTTTATATAATACCGAGGCGGTTGAGATTCTAGGTGATGGACAGGTTGTAAATGCTGTCCGTGTCATCAATAATCAAACGAATGTAACTCAAGATATTGATGTAACTGGATTTTTCGTAGCGATTGGTCATAAGCCGAACACGGAATTATTCCAAGGTATTTTAGACATGGATGAAACAGGATATCTAATTACCAAAGCCGATAGTACTGCGACGAATATTCCAGGTGTATTTGCATGTGGTGATGTTCAAGATCATGTATTCCGTCAAGCAATTACTGCTGCAGGTACGGGCTGTATGTCAGCATTAGAAGCAGAACGATATTTAATGGCTAAGGAAGATGTAGTTCTTTCTTAATCATAGATCAAAAAAAGCAGGCATAGATTTCAAAATTCTATGCCTGCTTTTTTTGTATTAGAACCTATATCCTATTGAGAGGCCGGCTCTGATTCCAGGCCATGGGCCTTTAGCCTTTACATTTGCTCCCTCAGAATCAACGTTAGATTCAATTTTGATGATATCGTTTTGAAGATTTTCCAGTTCATTTCTTAATTCCTCCTGTTCTTGTGCTGATAGGTTCATTTTTCCTGAAATTGTCCCCGTAGCTTTACCGATATGAGGGCCTAAGATCCGGAAGTCCAGGAATACGGCATCTGATAATTTAAATTGAGAGCCAATGGCAAAGCCAAATCCCCATGTTTTGAGCCCTCCATTTAATGGAATATGTTCAATATTGCCTTGGTCTGATTCATATGGATAATTTGTAGTTAGGTTATATTTGGCATATTTGAAAAATGGGCCAATATAAAAACCTTGACCATTTGATCCTTTTCTGCTGGTGTAGAATCGAAATTCAGGGGAGAAGGTAAAGTGATCTAATTTAGTTTCATCGAGGAATGCTTCATCATCGATGAATTCAGTCAATAAATTTTTGAAAGGGATTGAAGATTTTGGGCGAAAGCCAACACTAGCATTTACACTCATTTTAGGGGCAACCATTCTTTCGTATTCGAAAGTAAAGGTTTTACCTACCAGAGGTAATAAATTGAATTTTACAGTGTTTTGTTGAGCCTTTGAATGAATTGGAATTAGTAATGCGGGTAGAAGGAAGGATGATAACAGCGTTCGTCCTAGTTTCGGATAAATTTTCATGTGGGTTAATAATTTGAGTTTGTATCTCAAATATATTTAGCTATATCGATAATTCCAATACCTAATTTAAGGTATTTTTCATAAAACTTCAAAATATTTCAACGCGTTCCAGATGCCATTATCATCAACATCATTTGTAACATAATCCGCAATCTGTTTTACTTCCGGATTTGCATTGCCCATTGCTATTCCTAAGTTCACGTGCTTGAGCATGGTAATATCATTTCCGCCATCACCAAAAGCCATTGTGTTTTCAATATTGATCCCGAAATGTTTACAGAAAATGTCAATCCCTACTTTTTTACTCAATCCTTTTGGGTTTACATCTGCAAATAGAGGAGTCCACCTTGAAGCCAGAGAATTTGGCATGACGGTTTCCATAAATTCTTTCTCTTCATCTGGGCCCAGGAAAATATTTGTTTGAAGGATGCTGCTGGTATCGACTGTATCCATATTTACAAGTTTTGGAACAGGCAGATTTAAGTGTGCATACATGCCAGCTATTTCAGGGGTTACATCGTGAATTGTAATTTCTTTTTCCGACATAAAAGAAAAGGATAGAGGTTTTTCCTTCGCATAATCCATTACCGATTGAATATCATTGCTATTAATGGTTTGCTTATGTAAGACCTCGAAGGTATTTGTCAGGCAATAGCCGCCATTAAAAGTGATATATCCATCAAAGTCCAAGAACTTAATATGATCGATACTATTGATGGATCTTCCGGTGGAGATTATGGTTTTTATACCATGGGTTTGTAGGAGTCTGATAGCTTCTACGGTAGACTCCGGAACCTGATGTGTTTTGAAACTTAATAAAGTTCCATCAATATCAAAGAAAACGGCTTTTATTGTAGGATTCGGCATACACAAATGTACATTAAAAGGACGTATCTTTGCTGGGAAATAAAAATATTATGACAGTATTCGAGAAGTTTTTGTTGGATTTGAATTTACTAACTGAGAATAAAAGCTTAATCAAGCTTTCCTTAGGAAATTACAAAGGGGCAGAAACCAGTCTGAAAAACATTTATATAAAACCTGTAGAAATCAAGCAAGAGTTGATGTTATCCTTTGTTTATCGTCATCAAACAAAAGACATCACGAAGAACTATTCCATTGAGGATGCCATCGGTGAAATAAAAGGATTAGTTGGGTTTAAGGGCTTTCGTCAGGTGAATGTTCAACTGATAGAAGAGAATTTGGTTTTTCAGATGAATAAAAAAGCGGAGTGGCGAGTTCAACAGGAAAAGGTAGCCGAAAGAGAAGGTCAATCTTATTCCCATGATCATCAGAAGGCACGGAAATTAACGAGTTCCTCCAAACCCTATTTACATCAATTGAATTTAACTGATTCAGAGGGTAAAGTATATAAAAATGCTCAGGATAAATGGAAGCAAATCAACCATTATATAGAATTATTGAGTAGCTCCTTGGTTAATTTGCCGAGGGAGAAAAGGTTGAAGGTTGTTGACATGGGAGCAGGTAAAGGCTATTTAACGTTTGGTTTGTATGATTACTTAAAGAATAATTTACAAAGGGATGTGGAAGTGGTAGGAGTTGAATTCCGGAAAGACCTGGTTGACTTTTGTAATCAGGTTGCAAAAGATTCTGGATTTAAAGGCTTGAGTTTTGTAGAAGGGACAATTGAAGATTACAGATCGGAAGAGCCGATTGATGTTTTGATTGCCTTACATGCATGTGATACTGCGACGGATGATGCTATATTTAAGGGAATTCAGAATGAATCATCATTGATAGTGGTTGCACCATGTTGTCATAAGCAAGTTCGTCGGGAATTGGAGGCTGTGAAGGCTAAGAATGATTTGGACTTTATGATCAAATATGGGATATTTTTGGAGCGACATGCTGAAATGTTGACTGATAGTATTCGGTCTTTGATCATGGAATATTATGGCTATGAGATGCGAGTGATGCAGTTTATCTCCGATCAACATACCCCAAAAAATGTAATGTTGGTAGGTTTAAAGAAATCGACAGACAGTAAAAAACAAGCGGAGATTTTAAATAAGATTCAAGAATTGAAGCAATACTTTGGTATTGGATATCAGCATTTGGAACGTCTTTGTGGACTTGAAAAATAATAAATTAAGGTCCAGTAAATAAAGTAATAAATTAGACGGATTTCAGGGTTAATAAATAAATTTTTGAGGTTGGGATTAAATTAAACGGATTGGAATATTGTAAATCCTGATAATAGTCCAAAAAACCTGTGCATTTAGGTCACAAAGTTCTATCTTTGTGTCTTGAAAAATTGTAGCGATGAGAATTTCTTATAATTGGTTAAAGAATTTTATTGATATAGATAAGACTCCAGAGGAACTTTCCTTAATTCTAACAGATATTGGTTTAGAGGTAGAATCCTTGGAAGTTGAGCAAAGTATTCCAGGAGGATTAAATGGATTAGTTGTAGGCGAGGTTATTACTTGTGAGCAACATCCTAATGCAGATAAGTTGAAGGTTACCACCGTTAATGTTGGAGGTCCAGAATTATTACATATCGTTTGTGGAGCACCCAATGTTCGGGTTGGCTTAAAAGTAATCGTTGCCCAAGTAGGTACGACTTGTCATCCAACGAATGGGGAGCCATTTAAAATCACAAAATCTAAGATCCGTGGTGAAGTATCCGAAGGGATGTTATGTGGTGAGGATGAGATCGGATTAGGTACTTCACATGCAGGAATTGTTGAATTAGACAGTGATGCTGCGGTTGGAAGTTTGGTGAAATCATATTACCAGATGGAAGATGATTACTGTTATGAAATTGGTTTAACACCAAATCGTGCGGATGCTGCATCTCATTTAGGGGTAGCTCGGGATTTGGCAGCCTATTTCAGGACATTCTTGAAGGCAGTTGATTTATCAGCTTATCAGGATCAAAGTGGTACAGGGACCTCAGTGGTAGTAGAATCATTGGAGGATGCGCCACGATATTCAGGAGTAAATATCAAGAATATAAAGGTTGGAGAGTCACCAGAATGGTTAAGAAATAAATTAAAGGCAATTGGTGTTCGTTCAATCAACAACATTGTTGATGTGACCAACTATATATTACATGATTTAGGTCAGCCATTACATGCTTTTGACCAGGACAAGATTGCTGGGAATAAAGTTATTGTCAGAAAAGCGAAGGAAGGCGAGAGTTTTAAGACATTGGATGGGGTTGAGCGTAAGTTATCTTCAGAAGATTTAGTGATTGCAGACGCTGAAAAGCCGATGTGTATTGCTGGGGTTTTTGGAGGAGAATATTCAGGAGTAACGGAGTCTAGTACTTCGATTTTCCTTGAATCTGCATATTTCAATCCGGTTTCAGTTCGTAAAACATCAAAGAGACATGCTTTAAAAACAGATTCTTCATTCCGTTTTGAGCGTGGTACGAATCCAGATATTACTGTTGAAGCGCTTAAAAAAGCGGCTATTTTAATTGCAGAGGTAGCAGGCGGGGAAGTTTCATCTTCTATTGTAGACTTATATCCAACAGCAATACAGCCATTTGAATTCCCGGTAAGTTATTTGAATATTCAACGTGTCATCGGGAAAGATATTCCAGCGACAACGATTCGTGAGATTATTGTTAGTTTGGGAATTGAAATCAAGAATGAAACGGAGGCGGGATTTGATGTCTTAGTGCCGCCATATAAGGTAGATGTAACGCGTGAAATCGATATTGTAGAAGAGGTTTTACGTATTTATGGATACAATAATATCGAGTTAAAGACACAAATCAAAGCATCGTTAAATACCTCAGAGAAGCCAGACAAAGAGGTTGTATTAAACCAAATTGCGGATTTATTGGTTGCAAATGGTTACAGAGAGATTCTAGCGAACTCATTGACAAAGGATGATTACTTGGAAAACAGTGAAACAGCTGTTAAGTTGTTGAATCCATTGAGTAGTGATCTAGATGTTATGCGTCAGAATCTATTGTTTTCTGCGTTAGTTGCAATTGGATATAACCAAAAACGCAAGAGTGCGGATTTGAAGGTTTTTGAATATGGAAGGTCTTACAACCTAGTAGATGGATCATATGTTGAGAAACAATTATTCTCAATTGCCATTGCGGGTAAGAAAGAACTAGAACAGTGGAATGCGAGTGATAAATCAGTTAGTTTTTATGATATAAAGGCTGCGGTAGATGATATTATCAAGCGTTTAAGGGTTGAGGGTATCCGAGTTGAAGATTACGAAGGTACCTACTTTGACTACGGCTTGAGTTACAGAAAAGGGGAGAAGGTTTTAGTATCATTTGGAGCTGTATTAAAGGCGAATTTGAAGAAGGCTGATGTTGATGGTCCTGTATTTTTTGCACAGTTTGATTGGGATTTATTGATTAAAGTGATCAAGAAAAATAAGATTACCTATAAGGAAGTATCTAAATTCCCATCAGTACGCCGTGATTTAGCCTTGTTATTGGATGATTCAGTAACATTTGAACAGTTGCGATTAATTGCCACAAAAACAGAGCGTAAGTTGTTGAAGGAGGTTCAGATATTTGATGTTTACAAGGGCGAAAAATTAGCGTCTGGTAAGAAGTCCTATGCATTGAGTTTTGTGCTTCAGGATGAAGAAAAAACACTTACAGACAAACAAATTGATGCGATTATTCAAAAATTAATTATTAACTTTGAGAAAGAAGTAGGTGCATCCGTGCGCTAAAATCATTATACATTAATTGCGAAATACTATGGCGTCATTATCTTCCCAAATGAATATTATCGTTGAGAAAACGAAAAATCTTATTCAATTGTGTGAAGCCTTGCAAGAGGAGAATGACTTGTTAAAGCTAGAAGTTCAATCATTGCAAGTTGCATTTGAGACGAGTTCGGATAAGGTTAAACAACTGGAAGACAAGGTGAAAGCATTGGCAGTTGCGAAGACATTAGACAATTCGGAGATTGATAAAGATGCTATAAATGAAAAAGTACTTGACACAAAACGAAAAATTAACGATTTTGTGCGAGAAATAGACAGATGTATAAGTCTGTTGAAGTAAGGGATAGGGAAAGAGGAATAGACTTATTACGTTATTAAGCTCAAAGAAAATGGGAGAGATTTCCATAAAAATAAATATAGCAGATCGAGTATATCCATTACGTGTAGAGACGGAGGAGGAAGAGGTAATTAGATATGCTGCGAAGCTAATAAACGAAAAGATTAAGGAATTGCAGGATAATTATGCAGTTCGTGATAAGCAGGATTTATTATCGATGTGTGTTTTACAATACGCGACGGGAATGATCAAGGCTGAGCGGAATACGAAGACCCAGGATTCGGGTATTGAAAATTCCATTCATGAGCTGGACAATATTTTGACGGATTTCTTCAAGAAATAAAACGTTTACGTTCTTAGAATTTAGAGCTTGTAACGACGAATTTGCCGCAATTAAATTCGGGTTGTCACTATTTTAAACTTAACGCTTCAATATCACGAGCAATATTAAAGATGTAGGCCATTTTGCGTAAGCCATCTAGGTCATGATCATACGCTCAAATCATGTGTAATCGAAGTTTAATAATACATGGTACCTGATTTATTTAATTGCGGTTTTTTTTTGGAAAAACGCTATTACATTAACATATTAAATTATAAATAATAACAAATGGAGTTATCAACTACTATATCAATAATAATTTCACTGGTTGTTGGTGTTTTTATTGGGCGATATCTTTTACAGATGTTGTTCAAGAAGCAGGAGCAATCGGCGAATGATAAGGCAGCCCAAATTGTAAAGGATGCCGAGCAGCAAGCGGAACATATCAAGAAGCAGCGTCAATTGGAAGCGAAAGAGAAGTTTTTACAATTGAAAGCAGAGCATGAAAAGGAAGTAAGCCAAAAGAATAATACTATATCTCAGAAAGAGAATACCATCCGTCAGAAGGAACAATCGATGAACCAGAAGTTGGAAAATCTAAACCGCGAGAAGCAGGAGTTAGATAGTAAGACTAAGAAATTGGATCAGATGATTGAGTTCAACGACAAGAAAAAGGATGAAGTTGAACAATTAAAAGGTCAGCATATCAAGCAATTAGAGAGTATTGCAGGATTGTCGGCTGATGAAGCTAAAGAACAATTAGTAAACTCATTACGTGAGGAAGCTCGTTCTCAGGCGATCATGCAAATCAAAGATATTGTTGATGAGGCGAAATTAACAGCTTCAAAAGAAGCGAAGAAAGTCGTTATTCAAACGATTCAACGTACGGCGACAGAATCGGCGATTGAAAATACAGTTTCCATTTTCAATATTGAGAATGATGAGATCAAAGGACGTATCATTGGTCGTGAAGGACGTAATATTAGAGCTTTAGAAGCGGCGACAGGGGTTGAAATCATTGTTGATGATACGCCGGAAGCGATTATTCTTTCGGGATTCGATCCAGTACGTCGTGAGATTGCGAGATTATCCTTACACCGATTGGTTACAGATGGTCGTATTCACCCAGCTCGTATTGAGGAAGTTGTTGCAAAAACACGCACTCAAATCGAGGATGAGATTGTAGAGATCGGTGAGCGTACGGTTATCGATTTAGGAATTCATGGTTTACATCCGGAATTGATTCGTATGGTAGGAAGAATGAGATATCGTTCGTCTTATGGTCAGAATTTGTTACAACACTCACGTGAGGTTGCGAATTTTGCGGCTACAATGGCTGCGGAATTAGGATTAAATGTTAAGCATGCTAAGCGCGCGGGGCTGTTGCACGATATCGGGAAAGTGCCCGATGACAATCCAGAATTGCCACACGCAATTTTAGGGATGCAGTTAGCTGAGAAATACAAGGAGCATCCAGATGTTTGTAATGCAATTGGAGCCCACCACGATGAAATTGAGATGACTTCCATGATTTCACCTATCGTCCAGGCATGTGATGCTATTTCAGGAGCACGCCCAGGCGCAAGACGTGAAGTGGTAGAAAGTTATATCAAGCGATTGAAAGAACTAGAAGATCTAGCTTTATCGTATCCTGGAGTAGAGAAAACTTTTGCTATTCAAGCAGGACGTGAATTACGTGTCGTTGTTGAAAGTGAAAAAGTATCAGATGCACAGGCAGAAATTTTAGCAGCAGATATTTCAAATCGTATTCAAACGGAAATGACTTATCCAGGTCAAATCAAAGTGACCGTAATTAGAGAAACGAGATCCGTTTCTTATGCTAAATAAAATAATGAATTCAATCATAGGAGGCTCATCGAAAGATGGGCCTTTTTTTGTTTCTGCAACATTAGAATTTGATTAGAATTGAACTTAAATACCTGTTTAATTTGGTTAAATAGCTAACTTTGATGTAATTAGCGTATATGCAAGTATTAGTTGTAGAAGATGATCAGCGAATAAGTTCTTTTCTAATAAAGGGATTAGAAGAAAATGGATTCTTAGTGACCTTATGTAAGAATGCTGAAGATGCCTTGCAGGAAGAAAATTTAAAGATTAACTGGGATGTGATTATTCTCGATATCATGTTACCGGGGATAGATGGAATACAATTGGTTCAGACCTTACGATATAAGCAGGTTTTTTCTCCGATTTTGATGTTGAGTGCATTGAATAGCATTCAAGATAAAGTGAGTTCCCTGGATTATGGTGCTGATGATTATTTAACCAAACCCTTTCATTTCGAGGAGTTATTGTCAAGGATCAATGCATTGAGTAGACGAAGACAATATCATCTGCGCGATCAGCCGAAAAATCCTGTTTTAACCTTTGCCAATCTACAAATTGACACCGATCAATATAAGATCTATGTGAATTCTGAATTAGTTGAGTTATCGCCGCGTGAATTTAAGCTTCTGATGTACCTAGTGGAGAATAAGAATAGAACAGTAAGTCGGATGCAGGTTTTAAATGCTGTTTGGGGCATTACTTTCAATAATCATAGCAATGTGGTGGATGTTTATATTTCTTATTTAAGAAATAAGATAGAAGGTTCGGATCAAAAGTTTATTTACACCATTAAGGGTGTTGGATATATGTTTAAAGCTGATTCATGAAATTAAAGCATCGGTTAGCGCTCTATTCATTGGTAATCTTTAGTGTGATCACGCTATTGATTTCTGTTGGAATTTATTTTTTGTATTACGTTCAGATGGAAAAGTCTGAACAGCAGAGTTTGGAAAGCAAGTCCTTATTATCGGCCATCTATTATCTTGAAAGAGATGAGCTCAGCAGTTTGGAGCATGAGAATATTCAAAAGCAATTACAGAAAACAATTTCAAGGAGGAATATTGCGGTTTTCGATAGTAAAAATGGGAAGATTGCGGGGGATATGGTGAGTATTTCAGATATACCTCAGAAATTTATTGAGACCGTCAGAAATGATAAGAATTCCTTTTTTACAACAGAATATTACTTTTATAATGGTATTTATTATGAGGATAATGAGGGTGATTTTGTAATTGTTACCCGGGAATCCAAGGATGATTTTAATAATCAAATGCAATCCCTGCTTCATATTTTGATTATTTCCTTTCTCATAGGATTATTGATTATTTATTTCTTCTCCCGGTTTTTAGGTTATATTGCTTATCAACCTATTATCAAGGTCATCAATCAGATAAAGGAAAGAGATAGTAAGAATTTTGACAAGCCTATATATCTGGATCGCTCATATTCCGAAATTCAAGATTTAGTAAATACTTACAATCATTTTGTGGATCGGATATCCCAGACCTTCCATGTTCAAAAGAATTTTATTGACTATGTGTCGCATGAATTGCGGACGCCTATTACCGCTTTACTAGGGACCTTGGAGGTGACGAATCAGAGAAAACGAAATGCTGCTGAATATGAGGAGGTCATTGTTCAGTTAAAGCAATACATCAATGATCTTGAACAAACCTTGGAGCAGATGATGTTACTGTCCGGTGCAAAGACGAGTTTTGAGTTTTCCAGGGTAAGAATTGACGAAATCATCTGGCAGGTCATAGAAAATGCGATCCTTTTTTATCATGCAGATATTGAAGTAGAAATCAAAGTGGAGCGCAATGATTTACTCTTTCAGGAGGGCAATGAGAAATTGCTGGAATTAGCGTTCAATAATATCATTGAAAATGCGATAAAATATTCTGACAATAAGAAGGTTACTGTTGTTATTCTAGAGCAGGACGGAAGATTGGTTCTACAGGTAAAAGATCAGGGAATTGGAATTTCTGAGGAGGATCTGAAAAAAGTAAAACAGAATTTCTTTCGAGGGGAAAATACCGGGAATTACTCAGGAAAGGGCATTGGGCTTTCTATGGCCAATATTATTTTTATGCTGCATAAAATTGATTTGGAGATAACGAGTACAGGGAATGGCACTCAGGTATCCTTAATTTTCTAATCGAATTCTAATCTAAATTAAAAATCACCTTAATCTGCGAACGCTAGGTTTGTACAAAATATTAAAGGTGAGGAAATTCTATCTATTCTTATTGTTTAATTGTGGGTTCTGTTTGGTGCAAGCACAGACCTATTCGGTAGCGGATTTGGAGAATCTGTTCCAAAAAAATAATCTACAACTTATTGCCAAGAAATATGAGGTTAACAAGGCAGAGGCTTTGCTAATACAGGAAAAACTATGGCCTAATCCAACGCTTACGGTTGATAATTTAAACTTATGGGCGAATAAGTCTTTCGAGACGATGCCAAACCTAATTGGCAATTATGGGAGTAAGCAGCAATTGAATATGGAGTTGGAGCAATTGATAGAAACTGCAGGTAAGCGGAAGAAACGAATTGCGATCAAGAAAGCTGAGCAAGAAGGCTCGCAATTGGAGTTTGAAGAGGTTTTAAGGCAATTGCGGCTGGATTTAAGGAATAATTTACACAGTATTCGAAGATTGCAACTGCAGGAGAAGGAGTTGAATACCGTACATCGTTTATTTAGCCAATTAAATGAACAATATAAAATTCAGGCTGGCAAGCAGCATATCTCTCAAGTAAGCTATTTCAGGGTGAATTCTGAGTTGATAGGGATTCAAAAGGAGCTTTTAGACCTTAAAACGGAGATGAATGATCGGATACAGGAATTGAGGGTATTAACCCAGATTCCTGAATTACGAGTAGAAAACATTGTTTTTGTTGAGTTTTCCATGGATAAATTCAAAACTCTACCCTCAAATTTGAAGGAGCAAGCCCTTAGTCAGAATATCTATTTACAGACTCTAAATAATGAAATCCAGGTTTCAGAAAGCCAGCTACGATTAGAAAAAGCTCATAGAACCCCCAATTTCAATCTCCTGATGAATTATGAAAGAGGTGGGAATGTGATGAATAATTTTATTGGGTTCGGGTTGAATATTGATTTGCCCATTTTTAATAGAAACAAAGGAAATATTCAGGCTGCGAAAATTCAATTAGAACAAAATCAAGTCAGCTATTCCATGGGGCAATTAACCTTAGGGAATGAGATTGATAAGATATTGAATAGGCTAGAAATCTATACCCGCAACCTAGAGCAGTGGCAGGAGAATCATGGTGAGGGGCAGGTTGAGGTACTTGAAAACTATATCAAATACCTACAGGAGCGTCAGGTTACATTAATAGAGTTTATAGATTTTGCACAGGCGCAGCGAGAAGTTCAGCAAGCATTTTTAGAGTTACAGGAAAAGTATTCAAATAGCATTGAAGAATTACAATATTTAGTAGGCAAGGATTTACAATGAAAATATTAAAAGCATTACCCTCAGTAATAATTACCCTTATTGTTTGTTGCACTGGCTGTGGAAACAGCCAGAAGCAACATTTTAGTGAGACCGATAGTGTTAAACAGTTTTGTATCAATCCACAATTGAAGAAATCGACAGAAATTGTTGGGGTTGAAGAAGGGCCAATCATTGAACAACTCACGTTGTCAGGAAAGATTGAGTACAATGAAAATGATCTGGTCACTTTTAGAAGTTTATTACTTGGTGTTGTTGAGAAGGTGGATTTTGAGTTAGGGGATCAAGTACGGAAGGGGCAAGTCCTTGCAACTATAAAATCGACGGAGATTCAAAGTTTATTCCAGCAAAAGAAAGCCCAGGAGAACCAGATAAATCTATTGTCCAAATTATTGGTTACAAAAAGAGATTTGTTAAAAGATGGAATGATTTCAGAGCCTGAATTACTTCAGGTTGAGCATGAATTGGAATCATCAAAAATCGAATTGAATAGAATCAACCAATCCTTGCAGCTTTATCATGCAGTTGGCGAAGGTACGTTTCAGATTTTAGCACCTAAAAACGGATATATCATTCAAAAGGATATCAGTCAGGGACAAATTATCACACAGGAGAGTGATCCTCTATTTTCGATTTCGAATCTAAAGGAAGTTTGGGTGATGTTGAATGTATATGCCAGCAATCTGAGATATATCAAGACTGGGGATCAGGTTAAGGTAAAGACCATCGCGTATCCGGATCAAATTTATACTGGAAAGATTGACAAGATCTACAATGTTTTTGATGCGAATGAGCATGTTATGAAAGCGCGAGTGGTGCTTGAGAACCAGAACTTGAACCTGATGCCTGGATTAAGTGCAGACATTATTATTGATAAGCAAAGGAAGGACGAAAAGGCTTTTGCTATTCCAAACAAGGCTTTGGTTTTTAGTAATAATGAGTATTACATGTTGTTGTATAAGGATGATTGCCATATAGAGCCTCAAAAGGTTGATATCATAGCAAGTAATGAAGAGTTCACTTATGTAAGGAATAAATTAGCAGGATCTAATCAGATTATAGCGAGTAACGCATTATTAATTTTTGAACAGCTAAAGGATTTGTAAGGATGAAGAAGTTTGTTCAGAATTTAGTGACGTTTTCCTTACGGAATACCACTTTCATATTATTTGCCACTCTTGTATTATTATTTGCGGGAGTCTATGCCTTGAAGCATACTGCCATTGAAGCATTTCCAGATGTTACGAATACGAGAGCCAGAATTATTACGCAGTGGCCAGGTAGAAGTGCTGAGGAAGTTGAAAAGCTAGTGACCTTGCCGATCTCTAAAGAGATGAACAGCATTCCGAGGAAGTCTAATATTCGTTCTATCTCATTATTTGGTTTGTCGGTAGTGACGGTTCAGTTTGAGGACGATGTAGAGGATTTCTATGCGCAACAATATGTTTCCAATAAATTAGCTTCAGTTGATTTGCCAGAAGGTACATCCATATCAGTGGAACCTCCTTCAGGGGCTACGGGTGAGATTTTTAGGTATATTTTAAAGAGTGATTTGCCCATCAAGGAAGTTTCAGCAATTCAGGATTGGGTAATCGAGCGGGAATTGCTTTCCGTTCCTGGGGTCGCGAATGTGATCAGCTTTGGCGGCGAGGAGAAGATTTATGAGATCAAGATCAATCCGACAGAATTAAAGAATTTTAACCTTTCACCCTCAGATGTCTTCGAAGCTGTTTCTAAGTCCAATATTAATGTTGGGGGAGATGTAATTCAGCAAGGGGATCAGGCCTATGTTGTTCGCGGAGTAGGTTTGTTGGATAAGATAGAAGATATCGGCAATATCACCATTAAGTTAAACGGTTCTACGCCGGTTTTGATCAAGAATGTAGCAGAGGTTGAAATTTCCAATAAACCGAGATTAGGTAAAGTTGGATTTAATGAGCAGGACGATGTTGTAGAGGGGATTGTGGTGATGTTGAGAGGGGAGAACCCATCGGAGGTTATTGAGCGGTTGAAAGATAAGATTGAGGAACTTAACACAAGAACTCTAGGTGATCAGATTAAGATTGAAACAGCTGTTGACCGGACCTTATTGGTCGATAGTACCGTAAAAACGGTTTCAAAGAATATTGTTGAGGGAGTACTGCTGGTATCATTAATTGTGTTTATTTTTCTGTATAATTGGAAATCCACATTTATTGTGGCCTCCGTTATTCCGCTTTCCTTTTTATTTGCCATTATCATGTTGAAGATTCAAGGCTTACCAGCGAATTTAATTTCAATGGGTTCCTTGGACTTTGGTTTACTACTGGAAGGTACCTTGGTTATTGTGGAAACTGTATTCGTGGCATTAGCAACCTTATCCCATAAAGTTGGTCCAGAGCGGTTTGCAAAGATGTCAAAAATGGGTGTTATTAAGAAGAGTGCGGGAAGTGTAGCATCCTATATATTCTTTGCTTTAATGATATTGATTGTTGCGTTGTTGCCTATATTTTCTTTTCAGAAAGTTGAGGGTAAGATGTTTACCTCACTTGCCTTTACATTAGGATATGCCCTGTTGGGATCTTTGATTCTAAGTCTTACCTATGTTCCAGCCATGTGTAAGTTGTTATTTACAAAGGGCATGGAGGAAAAGGAAAATTTCATTACGAAGTTTTTTCATAAGAGCATATATGGGTTATACAGCTATGCCTTGAAGTATAAGCGAGTGACTTTAGGCCTTTTTATTGGGTTATTAGCTTTGTGTTCAGTAAAGTTTATGAACTATGGTTCGGAATTCTTACCACAGTTGAACGAAGGAGCGATTTATATCCGAGCGACTTTGCCGAATAGCATTAACCTGGATGAATCCAGCCGTTTGACCAAGGAGATGAAGGAATTGATGGTTTCCACCTGTCCTGAAATCGATTTTATATTAACCCAAACGGGTCGTCCAAATGATGGTACCGATCCAACCGGATTTTTCAATATTGAATTCAACGTTCAGTTGACAGATGAAAGTGAATGGGATAGGGGATTGAGCAAAGCGGATATTATTGAAGAATTGAGGTCTAAGTTAAATCAATATCCAGGAATTAATTTTGGTTTTAGCCAACCTATCCAAGATAACGTTGAGGAGTATGTAGCTGGGGTTAAGAGTTCATTGGTGATAAAAATATTTGGGGATGATTTGTATCGATTAGAGGATTATGCGAATCAGGTATCTGCATCAATTGCTAAGGTTCGTGGGATCACGGATATTAATGTTTACAAGAATATTGGGTTACCAGAATTGCGGATTCAATTACATGATTCCAAAATGGCGAAATACGGTGTTTTTACAAAAGATGTTCAAGCAGTGATTGCCATGACAATTGGTGGTCAAGCTGCTACGAAATTTTATGAGAAAGACAGGCAGTTCGATGTGGTATTACGTTTCAACAAAGAATATAGGGATAGTCCAGAAAAGATTGGGAATATTCTTATCCCAAGTAGTACGGGCGAGAATATTCCATTAAAGGAGATTGCGAGTATAGGTTATGTGACTGGTCCTGCATTTATTTATCGTGAAGGAAACAGCCGTTATATCGGAATTGGATTCAGTATTTCAGGACGTGATTTGGGAAGTACGATTGAAGAGGCGAAGGAGGTTGTGGCGAAAGAAATTAAGCTTCCTAAGGAGAATTATATGGAATGGGCGGGTGAGTTTGAAAGTAAGGAAAGGGCTACGAAGCAGTTGATGACGGTGATTCCAATTTCCTTATTATTGATATTAGTTCTCTTGTATAGCAATTTTGGTAATATGAAAGATACTGCGATTGCTGCTATTACGATTCCATTTGCCTTTATTGGTGGTTTTCTATCCTTATGGATTACAGGGACAATCTTCGGAATATCTGCGGGTATTGGATTGATCATTCTTTTTGGAGTAAATACCATTAATGGAATTATTCTGATTGCAGTGATGAAGGATTACCTCAAAAAGAATTCCTTGAGAGAAGCTATTGATATGGGCGTTAAGAGCAGGATCAGGTCGATTGTAATGATTGCTTTGATGGGGTCGATGGGTTTATTGCCAGCAGCATTATCCAGTGGGATGGGGTCTGAGATTCAAAAGCCCCTCGCTATTATGATTGTGGGAGGTTTATTGATTTGTTTGATTTTATCCTTTGCGGTATTGCCTGTGGTCTTCTATTATGCCTATAGAAAGAGTGAAATGTTAGCTAAGAATAGTTAACTTTGCAGGCATGAAGAAAAAGGCGCCAGAAAGCAATAAAAAAGTAGAAAATACAAGACCTGTTGAGCGGTATTTTAATGAGTTAGACCAAACTTATGGTGAAGGTAATCTTATCGTTTATAGTATTTTTCTGTTTTTGGCTTTTTTCGCCATTATGGGCTTGATTTGGATGATTCCATTTCCTCAATTTGATTTTCTAGTAAAAATGAATGCTCATACCTTTTTAAATTGGGGGTCATTTTTCATTGCCATTGTGGTTTACAGTTATTTGAAGTTAGCTCCAACCTTATCCTATGCTGTGTTATTCTGCATAGGTATAATGAGTTATTTCATTGTACAATTGGAATATGTTGAGCGAGATGGTGGGCCGAGCGTGATTTTGGTTTGCAGTATTATTGCTGTTATCAGTTTGTTGGGATTATTCTTCAGCAGTTCAAAAGTAAAAAAAGGGAATGCCTCCTTTTTGAGTTTATTGACTATAGGTCCGATTTGGTTATGGTCAAAAGTATTTGATAAACTTAAATGGAAGTATTAAAATATTGAAAATGAAAAAGGATGGTTATTAGCCATCCTTTTTTTATGAATATTACTTTAAGTTCTTGAGCTGATAAATAATTTTGGCTATTTCAGTGTTGTCTTTAAATCCTTGGAAGTTTTCTGCTCCGGGACCAAAGGCCAACAAAGGAACTGGGATTCCAGTATGGTCATTAGTAGCGAAGTTGGCTGAGACTTTTCCATTTTTAGAATCTGCATCTAGAATTATCATTCCACCAGTTTCATGATCAGAAGTGACGATTACCAAGGTTTCTTTGTTTTTATCTGCATATTCCAATGCCTGACCCACTAATTTGTCAAAACTTAGGTATTCTGTGATGCTAAAACCGGTTGAGTTACTATGGCCGCCACCATCAATCTTAGCGCCTTCAATCATAAGAAAGAATCCCTTATTGTTGTTTTTGTTGAGGTAATCAATGGAAGGTTGCAAAGCATGCTCAATAAATCTATATGAAGTTTTTAAGTCAGATTGATCTTTATCCAATTTATTCCATTTATGATCGACTTTATCTTCTTCAAAAATAATGGTTTGATTAGCCTTGGATTTGCTAAGGTTATCTAAACCTTCGTGTACCTCAAAGCCTTTTTTCTTTAAGTCAGCCAATAGTTCGCCATTATTTTTTTTGAATGAGTTACTATTTCCTGCCATTAATAAATTAAGTTTTGAATCCAGGATATCGCGAGCGATTTGATCTGAAAAATCTCTTTCTTGTACGTGGGTATAGAAAGCAGAAGGAGTAGCTCCAATTAGCTCATCATTGGAAATAATGCCTGTTTTCATTCCTATAGATGATAATCTATCAGGAATATTCTGAACTTTATTTCCGAGGCTATCCACACCTATATGGCGATTTTTAGTCTTATATCCCGTAGCTATTGCGCTTCCGCCGGCCGCTGAATCCGTGTGATAATTATCAGTAGGTTGGGTAATCAGATAACCTGTGAAGGGCATGTTCAGAACATTTAATTGCGTTCTATTTGCCAATGCTGCTGCCCATAATTGGGATAGTCCAGCACCATCAGAAATCAGAAGGATAATGTTCTTAGGTTTCAATCCCGCTTGGAATTTTTCTTTGATTTGATAGGGTTGATAGGCCTCCTTTTCTTGATAAGTGGTTTTCGGTGCATTGATTAAAAACTCACTCAGTTCAAAAGGTTTGTCGGTATTGATAAAGTCAATTCCAATTTTCTGCCATTCAAACCAGGTTGTCCTTGTGTCTGGGGCTGCCCAGAAGCGTATTTTTTTACCAATACTATGAACAGAGTCCACTTTGCCTTTTACAGTTGACAAATCCTTGTCTGTAAGTCTACCTAGACCATTCCATTTGGATAGGGAGCCAAAACTAGCACTGATTAAACCGATTCTTTCCAATTCCTGTTTGTTGTATTTTTCATTTAATGTTCCGTCGAAATAAAAAATATCATCGTATTTATGAAAATCAGCAGGCTTTGGTCTATTTCCACTAATAACGATTTTGACCGCTTTAGGGTTGTTTTTGCTATCAAATAATTCGCGATGTGGTTTAAGGATTTTAGTTAGTAGGTCCAAGATTGGAGCACCATCCGTTTTAGGGTCTATCAGAAGCTGCAGCTGACCTTGATTTGGAAATAAATAGCCATCTGAACTGTTTTTATAAGCATCTAAAATCGGTTGAAGATAGAGTTTAGTGAAGGTGTTTTCTTTTGTGATTTCTTCAGGGTCATGTGCAACATAAAGTTCATTGTCCTTTAGGAACAGATCTACCTCAATAGAGCCAAAACCTAAGCCATAGGCTTGATTGAAGGGATTATTACGCGTATAATCGTTATGGGAATGAGCATTAGGAAGAAATGCAATTGGTTTTACTTGAGCAAAGGCAATAGGACTACTAAAGAGTGCAATTCCCAAGCTTAGGCTATAGATTAATTTTTTCATTTGTTGATTTTAATGAATTTCCAGCTAAACAGATTTAGGTAGAATTCAATTTGTATTAAATTTAATAAATAAGGTTGAATGTGAACTTTAAGATTCTGAATAGTTTCAAACTTATATTACAATTGTTTTAAGATTAAGAGCAAAAGTAGAGTGGGGATGTTATGATAACATTAATATTAAATTAGGTTTAGGTAAAGTGCTTAATAAGCTTATTAATAAAATGTAAAAATGGGGTTAGAAAATTATCAAATCTATTCTCTATTTTTATTTTATGAAAGACCTTCAATACCCATTACACTTTCGGTTTCGCGTAACAAGTTTGGCGAATGATTTTTCGGCAAAAGATGCATTAGGGAATAGCATCTATTATGTTCGCGAGAAGATTTTTACCATTCGTGATCATATTATGGTTTATCGGGATGAGAACAAGGCAGAGTTATTATATGAGTTGAAATCGAATAAATTAATTGATTTTCAACAGACCTTCACCATCACTGATCAGACCGGGAAGGTTATAGGGAAAGTACGGCGAAAATCGATTAAATCTCTTTGGCGGTCCACTTTTAATTTAATGGATGCGAATGATCAACAAGACCATACCATAAAGGAAAAGAATCCTTGGGTGAAATTTTGGGATGGGCTTTTTGGTGAGTTGCCTTTAATAGGGATGCTTTCAGGATATGTATTTAACCCTTCCTACCTTCTACGAGATAATAATGACGAGGCGGTATTTGAGATTACAAAGGAGCCATCATTCTTTGGTCGGAAATTTATCGTCAACAAGTTGACAGACAAAGAAGTTGATGATGAACGATTTGTTTTGAGCTTGATGCTGATGATATTAATAGAAAGGAGAAATGGATAACCATTTCTCCTTTTTACTGTTCGAATTATATTTTTGAAATCGATTATTATCGGTCTTGTTTATAGATTGCATAAACGTATTTCAGTCCGCTTTTCTCTTCAATTTCATGAATTTTCTTGGCATTAATTTTCTCCAACGCTTTTTGAGATCTAGTATTTTCTGCTGCCACATGAAATATTACAGTATCTAATTTTTCAAAGGCAAAATCAATCATTAGATCCTTCACCGATTGGTTATATTCTCCGCCCCAGTATTCCTTGGCTAAGAATGTATACCCAATTGCGATGGACTTTTCATTTCTATCATATTGATAAAATGAGGTAGCCCCAATTACCAGGTCAGTTTTATTATCAATGATCAGATAGGGGATATCCGTATCGATCAATTTTTGGAAGTATCTGGTAAATCCAACAGGAGTATAGCGGTTACTATCCGGATGTTGTTCCCAGATTGCGGGGTCAGAGGCAGCAGCGAATACCCATTCATAATCATTTTTGATCATGGGAATGAGTTTCACTAAATCATTGCTTAAAGTTTTTCTCTCCAACATATGACACTTATTTAATGATACGTTTAATTTTATTGGACTTTTTTATCCATTTATGCACTGCTTCATAGTCTTCATTTTGGATTTTTTCGTAGATATGTTGCAATTGCTTAATATGTTCTTCTAATACCTCCAAAACATTGGTTCTATTTTGTTTAAAAATAGGAGTCCACATATCAGGGGAAGATTTTGCCAAACGGACAGTTGATTGGAAACCAGATCCTGCAAGTTCAAAGATCCTACCTTGTGATTTTTCCTTTTCTAAGACGGTTAGAGCAAGGGCAAAAGAGGTCAGATGGGAAATATGAGATACATAAGCCGTATGCATATCATGTTCTTCTGCTGTCATAAATGAGGTTTGCATTTCTAATTGTTCAGTAACGGCATCAGCAAGTTCAAATGCATCTTCATCAGAGCGGAATGCTTCGACGTACACCATCATTTTATCTTTAAAAAGGTTTGGAATAGCTGCTTCAGGGCCTGAATATTCTGTTCCGGCCATCGGATGGGCAGCAACATATCTTCCACGATTTGGATGATCTTTTATTAAATTTAGAATATTAGATTTTGTAGAGCCCATATCAATGATGACTTGGTCGGTTGCAATATCTAATAATTTAGGAAGCAAGGTCATAATTGCATCAACAGGAATTGTCAATACGATAACCTTACAAGTTTTCATTGCCTCTTCTAGTGTCTGGATTTCATCGACCAAGCCTAATTGCAATGCTTTCTTCTGATTTACTTCACTTTTTTCGACCCCAATAATCTTGTCGAAGAAATTTGTTTCCTTAAGTCGGATACCGATGGAACCTCCAATCAGTCCTATTCCGACAATTGCTATATTCATTTCAAATATGATTCAATAATTAAAAAATAGGTTTAAGCTAATGCTTGACTGATTCTGTCAATAGCCTGCTCGTAAACCGCTGTTTTGGCACACAAACTAATGCGAATGTATTTCTCACCAACTGAACCGAAGATTCCACCTGGCGTAATAAATACCTTTGCATTGTAGAGTACATCATCACAAAGTTTGTAAGAATTCTCAAAGCTGTCAGGAATTTTTGCCCAAACAAATAAACCCACTTGGTTTTTATCGTAAGTACAATTTAAAAGATCCATGATTTGAAAAACCTTTTCTCTTCGAAGTTTATATTCTTCATTTAACTGTGTGTACCATTCTTTATCAAGACTCAAAGCCTTTGCTGCAGCCAATTGCATGGGTAAGAACATACCAGAGTCCATATTGCTTTTAAACCGCATTATTTGACCGATTCTATGTTCGTTAGCAATCAGCATCCCGATTCTCCAACCTGCCATATTTGAAGATTTGCTTAATGAGTTTAACTCTATGGCTACATCCAGAGCATTCGGAACTTCCAAGATACTCTGTGGATGATCGTTCAGAATAAAGCTATATGGGTTATCATGGCAAATTAGAATTTGATGTTTTCTACCGAATTCAATGATCTTTTCAAAGAACTCACGATTTGCTAGGGTACCAGTCGGCATATGCGGATAATTAATCCACATTAATTTAACCTTACTCAGATCCCTGGCCTCAAGCTCATCAAAGTTTGGTAGCCAATTATTTTCAGGTTTTAGTTCATAGCTTATCGGTGTAGCACCTGTAATGGTTACTGCACTTGAGTAGGCAGGGTATCCCGGATTAGGGATTAAAGCCTCATCGCCTTCTTGAAGATAAGTCATACAGATATGAACAATACCTTCCTTAGATCCAATTAATGGTAGGATTTCGGTGTCAGGATTTAGTGTAACGCGATAATATCGAGCATACCAATCAGCCATGGCTATTCTAAGTGCTGCTGCACCTTTATAACTTTGATAACCATGAGTAGTTGCCAATGCTGCCTGCGCCTGTAAGGTTTGAATAACCTCAGGATGCGGAGGGAGATCAGGACTGCCAATGCCTAGGTTGATCACCTGCGCACCGTTCCTGTTCATCTCATCGATCTCTCTTAACTTCTTCGAAAAGTAGTATTCTTCCGTTCGTTGAAGTCGTTTCGCTACTTCTATTTCCATTATTTAATTTAATTTGCCGATAAAATTATAAAATCTTAATGGTTTTATTTCAATTATCATAAATAATAAACCCACTTTTTGAATAATTAATGACTGATTTTAGGGAATTTTTTAATGAATCTCCTGAGACCCTAATTTTTCCTGTTCCTCTTCTTGCGAACCTTCTATTTTTCAGTAATAAAAATTGGCTTGATTCGGTCGAATTTTAATGTGCAAATAATTAATAGGTAAATTATATGTCAATTAAACATTTTAAATTCTAGTGTATTTTATTTTATTACAAGATATTTTGGTAATGTCGCGTTTATATCAAATGGACCGTTATTTTTGATATTGGTCATTATTTTTCCTGAATAATATGTAAAAATTGATTTTATTCGCGAAATAATTAGTTGAAAAGATAAAATAATATACGTTTTAAGAAATTAACTTTGGCTTCAAATATATTTTATTGTAAAAAAACGTGTTTTAATATAAATTTAATTCTAAAGAAAATAATATTTAATGATTTAAAAGTGTATTTTCGTTTGAACGTTGATTAGTAACAATAAAAAGTAAAAAAATTTCTTTAATTATCAAGGCGTATGAAAGTATCTGAATTATCTGGTGTCAAGGAGATTGCTCGTAGGGCAAATGTATCTATAGCTACAGTTGATAGAGTTCTTCATAATAGAACGGGAGTTGCACAAAAAACGAAAGAAAAGATATTGTCCATAATAAAGGAAATGGATTATAAGCCGAATATCTTGGCGAAGCGACTAGCTTCCAAACGGGTTTACAAGTTTGGGATTTTGATTCCAAAAGAATGTAGTGAAGCAGAATATTGGAATGCTCCAGTGACAGGAATAGAGGAAGCATTATCTGAATTTGGAGATTTTGGTGTGGATTTGCGATATTACTTTTTTGATCGTGATGATCGATTGAGTTTTATAGAACAGACGGAGGAGTTATTGAATAAACATATTGACGGAGTTATTGTAGCTCCGATTTTTATTAATGAAACTCGGGAGTTTGCTGCAAAATGTGTTGAACGTAGAATTCAATTTGTATTTATTGAGTCTCAAATTCCAAAAGTTCATCCTCTAAGTTATATAGGTCAGGATCTGGTGCAGTCAGGACGCGTTGTAGGTCATTTATGCCAGTATTTAATCAACCCCAAAGATGAAATTCTTGTCGTGAATGTCGTGCGAGAAAATGATAATACTGAACATTTGATGGAGAAGATAAGAGGATTTGAGCAGTATTTTCTGGATGGGAAATATCATTGCTCAATAGATAGTTACAACATTGAAATCACCGATCCTAGCGAATTCGCAGTGTTTATGGATGATTATTTAAAAACTAAGAACCCCAAATTAATATATGTTACCAATTCCAGGGCCTACCTTGTTGCCAATTATCTGAAAACAAGAGGGATTGTAGATATAAAACTGGTTGGAAATGGATACCATACTCGAAATATTGAGTTTTTGAAGGATGGTTTTATAGATTTTCTAATTTGTCAAAAGCCTTTGGAGCAAGGCTATAAAGCATTTTTGGCGCTATATGAATTTTTTATTGCTAAAAGAAAAGTGGTGAAATTGCAATATATGCCAATCGATATAGTGACTAGAGAGAATTATCGGTATTATGAAAATTAATTTAATTCACCGCTTACTTGTGAGTGTATATAAGTAATTGAAACAGTGTGTAATAAAGAGGTTATTAGGAATAGTTTATTGACATTTGATTGCAACATTTTGATGCCATTGACGCTGAAAAACAGCTTAGGTTACATTTTTTATTACATTTGTAATCTTAGTAATCTGCATGAAGACATACTTTAGACTACTTTCGTTCGCAAAACCCATTGAGAAATATGCTATACCTTATATCATATGTACTTTGATAATGGTGGTGTTCAGCACCTTGAATTTAGCTCTTTTAGCTCCTTTATTACACACTCTTTTTAACTCTCAGGATGCGGTTGTAGTTCCAGTCGCTAAACCAGATGGTTTTGATGTAATGGGCTATTTTAATTATTTCGCTTATGATCTTAATAACCGATTAGGTCCCTATGATGCCTTAAAATATATCTGTATTGTTATTGTAGCATCGGTTTTTATAAGTAATCTATTCAGATATCTCTCCCAAAGAATCATGGAAAATCTCCGGATTCATACCCTATTAAATTTAAGAAAGTCAGTTTTTGATAATGTGATGAACCTTCATTTAGGTTATTTCTCGAATCAAAGAAAGGGAGATATCATCTCTAAAATAGCTTCTGATGTTCAGGTCGTACAATTTTCTGTAACCGGAACCCTTCAGGTGGCATTTAAAGAACCTCTTCAATTGATAGCATATGTTGTTATGTTATTTCTTATCTCGGCTAAACTAACCTTATTTTCATTATTGGTTATTCCTGTTTCAGCTTTCTTTATCTCCAAGATTGTGAAGACTTTAAAGCAACAAGCTCAACAAGGACAACGTGTTTATGCGAATATGATCACCTTATTGGAGGAAGCTTTATCAGGGATTAAGATTATTAAATCATTCAATGCAGTTGAATTCATTAAAGGCAGATTTAATTCTGAAAATGATGAATACGCGAAGATTAATAGAAGAATGGTGCGTCGTCAACAAATGGGGTCTCCAGTTTCTGAACTTCTAGGAGTAGGAATGGTTGCTGTAATCTTATTATATGGTGGACATTTGGTTTTAAGTGGTCAAGGAGATTTGGCAGCTTCAGAATTTATCGCTTACATTGCAATTTTCTCTCAAGTAATGCGTCCTGCTAAAGCATTAACGGATGCATTCAGTAATATCCATAATGGTATCGCGGCAGGGGAAAGAGTATTACAATTGATAGATGAGAAAAATCAAGTTGCTGATAAGCCTAATGCCTTAGATATTGATCGTTTCGATAGCAAGATTGAATTCAATAATGTGAATTTCGCGTATGAGGAAACTGAAGTATTGAAGGATATCAATATTACCATCAATAAAGGGGAGACTGTAGCACTCGTTGGTCCATCTGGAGGAGGAAAATCTACCTTGGTGGATTTGATACCGAGATTTATGGATGCTACTTCTGGTTCAATTAACATTGATGGACTTGATGTCAAAGATTTAAAACAAGATTCCCTGAGAAGAATCATTGGGGTTGTAAATCAGGAGTCTATTTTATTTAATGATAGCATCTTTAATAATATAGCTTTTGCAAATGCGGAGGCCACAGAAGAACAAGTTATTCAAGCTGCGAAAATTGCCAATGCTCATAATTTCATTATGGGTACGGAGCAGGGTTATCAAACAAATATTGGAGATAGGGGGTCTAAATTATCAGGAGGACAGCGTCAGCGGATCTGTATTGCCCGTGCAGTATTAAAGAATCCTCCAATTATGTTGTTGGATGAAGCTACTTCAGCATTGGATACGGAATCAGAACGCTTGGTTCAGGATTCATTATATAAATTAATGGAAAACAGAACTACGGTGGTTATTGCACATAGACTGAGTACGATTCAAAATGCGGATAAGATCATTGTTTTGGAGGCTGGACAGATTGTTGAAGTTGGTTCTCACCTGGAATTAATTTCGCAAAACGGTCTTTATAAACGTTTGATTGATATGCAACAGTTTGTAGAAGCTTAGAGCTTCAAATTTTAGCTTTTTCGGCTATGTTTTCATACATTTGTATAGTAAGGACTGCGAAATGGAAGCAACAGAAAAATTATCGTTTTTATTGAACGACAAAAATTTATCAGAAGAATTAAAGCTAATTGCAGAGAAGGTACTTAATAGCGAGCGTATTACATTTGAAGAAGGGGTTTACCTCTTTGAAAACGCAGAATTAGGATATTTAGGAGTATTAGCAAATTATATCAGAGAGAAAAAACACGGAGATTACACCTACTTCAACCGTAATTTCCATATTGAACCTACCAATCTTTGTGTATATGACTGTAAGTTTTGTTCCTATTCAAGATTGATTAAGAATAGAACAGACGGTTGGGAAATGGATGTTGATGGCATGATGGACATCGTGAAAAAATACGATGGCGAGCCAGTCACTGAAGTTCATATCACTGGGGGTGTTGTCCCTAAACAAAATCTAGAATTTTACGCTGAATTTTTTAGAAGATGTAAAGAACATCGACCGGAACTCCATATCAAAGGATTAACTCCGGTAGAGTACTATTACATCTTTAAAAAAGCAAAACTTAGTCACTATGACGGAATGAAATTTCTTCAATCCTGCGGGCTTGATTCTATGCCTGGAGGAGGAGCTGAAATTTTCCATCCGGAAGTCCGTGAAAAGATTGCTCATGATAAATGTACAGCAGATCAATGGTTGGATATCCATGAGCAAGCTCATAAATTAGGAATGCATACCAATGCTACCATGCTATACGGACATATTGAAGAATTCTGGCATCGCGTAGATCACATGGATCGTTTGAGAAATCTCCAAGATAAAACCGGTGGATTCCAAACATTTATTCCTTTGAAATTTAGAAACAAAGACAACCAGATGGATCATGTTCCTGAGGTTTCTGTAATCGAAGATTTGAGGAACTATGCTATTGCGAGGATCTATATGGACAATTTCCCACATATTAAAGCATATTGGGCAATGATTTCCAGAAATACTGCGCAGATGTCTTTGAGCTTTGGGGTGGACGATATTGATGGTACTTTGGATGATACCACAAAAATCTATAGTATGGCTGGTGCAGAAGAGCAAACTCCGGCAATGAGTACTAAAGAATTAGTGGAACTGATTAAAAATGTAGGAAGACATCCTATTGAGCGTGATACGCTTTATAATGTGGTAACAGATTATAAAGACTTTGTTTTTGAGGAAACAAGCCCTAAAAAACAATATTATTCGTTGCCAGTGGTAAATTCTTAAGTCTGGGTCAAATTGAAAAAAACATTTTATTTTATCCGTCACGGTCAAACTGATCTTAATCTGAAAGGAATAGTTCAGGGTAGGGGTGTTGATAGTCCTTTAAATGATAATGGTCTAAAACAGGCACAGGCATTCTACGACTCCTATAAAAATGTCCCCTTTGACAAAATATACACCTCCACATTAATTCGGACACATCAAACGGTCGCACCATTTTTGAAAAATGGAGTTCCAATGGAACAATTGATTGGATTGGATGAAATTAGTTGGGGAATCTATGAAGGTCAGGAGCAAACTGAAGATATTCTTTCAGGATTTGAAAAAGTTGTAAACTCATGGAGAAACAATGATCTTGATCTAGCGATTGAAAACGGTGAATCTCCCAATGCTTTGGTCTATAGACAAAAGGAAGCTATTGATTACATGCTCCAACAACCTGAAGAAGAAACCATATTAGTGTGTATGCATGGTCGGGCATTGAGAATTATGCTTTGCCACCTAACAGATGTCCCCGTTTGTAAAATGGATGATTTCCCCCATACGAATACTGCATTATATAAATTAGAATTCGCTGACAACAATTTTTCTATAGTTGATTATTATAATACGAAGCATTTAGAAGGTTTGTTAAATGAATAAAATTAGAGTATCTGCAGTTTCTTATACCAATACACTCCCTTTTTTACAAGGAATAAGAAATTCAGATGTAATGAATGATATCGAGCTCTCGGTGGACTATCCATCAGAATGTGCTCGAAAAGTAATTGAAGACGAGTCGGATATGGGAATTATTCCAGTAGCTGCACTCACGAATTTAGAAGAATATCACTTTATTGGAGATTATTGTATTGGATCTCTAGATTATGTTGATTCAGTTTTTATTTTTTCCTCCAAACCAATTGAAGAGATTGACACCTTATTATTGGATAAGCAATCTAGAACTTCTAACGGATTAGCAAGGATTTTACTGAAGCATTATTGGAAGAAAGACATCAAGGTTGTGACGGAAGGTGAAGCTGATGCCTACGTCTTGATTGGTGATCGTACTTTTGGAAAAAAGGAAAATGTTCCATACGCTTATGATATGGGACATTACTGGAAAGAATTAACCGGATTACCGTTCGCCTATGCTGTTTGGGTTTCGAATAAAAAGCTACCTGATAGCTTTGAGCAGAAATTTAATGAAGCTTTGAAAGACGGTGTTTCTAGACCTGATGATGTGATCCCAGGATTGCCAGTATTTCCAAATTTCGACTACCATCATTATCTAAATGAAAGCTTGAATTATCATTTGGATGAGGCAAAGAAAAAAGCAATAGAAAAATACCTTGAATGGTATAGAGAGTTATAAAAAAATGGCTTCCAATTAAATGGAAGCCATTTTTTTATATGTGCTAGTTTTTTTTAGTTAATGAATGAAATCAAGAGCATTAACCAACCGACAATCATTAACAGGCCTCCGAAAGGGGTTATAGGACCAATAAATTTCATGTTAGCTTTTAATTTATCTTTAAAACTAAGGATATAAATGCTTCCGGAGAATAAGATACAGCCCCAGAAAATTCCATAATAAGCCCAGTTTTCTACACCTGAATCGAAGTTTAGGTGGAAACCAATAATAAGTAATGTAATTGCGGCATACATCTGATACCGAACTCCTACTTCAAAGGAGCTTAACCTTTCTTCTGTAAGAACTTTCTTAAGTGCATGAGCTCCGAAAGCTCCTAGAATAATGGATAAAATCCCTAAAACTGCACCTGAAATTAATGCGATTTGATTCAAAATATGTTGAAATTTATTATTACTTCTTTGCTTTCTTAACTTGTGCCAATATCTCAGCTTCGGTAGCTACACCTGTTTTATTCCACGCTTGTTCAGCATTTTTATAAAGGATTAGTTGAGGAATACCACGCACATTCAACACTTTCATCAGATTTTTGTTCTGGTCAGCATCTATACGAACAACTTTTACCTTTCCAGCTTGTTCCTTCTCAATTTTATCAATTGTGGGTTTAAGTTCTTGACAAGGGGCACACCAAACTGCTGAGAAATTTACCAAAACCAATTCAGATGAATTGATAATCTTATCGAAATCTTCAGTGCTTAAGCCTTTGGCCTCCTTCGCATTGTCTGGTTTTATTTCAGGTTTTTCTGCACTCCTCCAATCCATCATTCCACCAGAATAATCATAAACCTTAAATCCTTTTTCTGTTAAGAATTCAGCAGCTTGTTTGCTACGACCACCACCTAGGCAATAAACATATACCGGTTGATCTTTATCCAAATTCTTGATCGATTCTTCGAATTTTTCTTTCTCTTTCCAGTCTACATTTACCGAATTAGGGATATGTCCGCCAGCATATTCACCAGCAGTCCTTACATCTAAAAGTTGTGTCTGTGGTTTAGCAATAACCTCTTCCATTTTCTTAGCATCAATCTTTTCTTGTGCATTCACTTGTAAACAAGCAATTCCAATCAATGCGGTAAATAATAATTTTTTCATTACAAATGTTTTTCTAGTATAACCAAGGATTAGCCCTTGCGAAGATACTTTGTTAATATAACGATTGTTTGGCCTTCAATCTTGCCTTCAATCTGTTCTGTATTGTCAGGAACAAGTCGAATATTTTTAACAACAGTTCCTAATTTAGCTGAAATACTTGAACCCTTTACATCTAATGTCTTGATTAATACAACCGTATCACCCTCGAATAATCGTGTTCCATTAGAATCTTGATGAAATTCAACTGTAGCTTCGGCTTCATGGTCTCCGGTTTTCTTAGCCCATTCTAGAGTCTCATCATCAAGGTAAAGGATATCCAGATTATTAGCAGCCCAAGCCTCATTTCTCAATCTGCTCAACATTCTCCAAGCAACCACTTGAACCGGAAGATGCTCTGACCACATAGTTTCGCCAAGAACTTTCCAGTGCTCAGGATCTATCTGTTCAGTTTTTTCTATTTGCCCTTTGCAAACAGAACAGATCAAAATGCTGTTATCTAAGGAAGCGTTTGAGGTAGGAGGTACTTCGTAAATATCAAGGTTTTCGGTCGAGCGACAAAGTTCGCATTGGTTCTCACTTCTATTTTTCAGATCGTCTAATAACATATGTTTGGTAATATATAATGATTTCAAAGATAAGCATTTTAAATGAGGGGAATGAATTGTACCTTTAAGCTACATTGCCTCCTGATTATAGCAATGGCAAAGAATTTGTAGTGTAACCAAATACAAACTAAAATTAAATAAAGAAATATTTATGAAATGGCAAGGCGGCCGCCGCGGCGGAAATATCGAAGATCGTAGAGGGATGTCTGGTGGGCAAAAGTTGACTCTTGGGGGAATAGGTGGTGTAATCGTATTGATTATCGGCTTTTTGATGGGTGGAGACCCCAACGATTTATTGAACCAGATGCAAGGTTCGGGACAGCAAGGATCTGTAAATGAACAAGGAGAATATCAATCTACTCCTGAAGAAGATAAATTGATGGATTTCGCCAGAGTTGTACTAACGAGTACCGACGATGTCTGGGCTAAAATTTTTCAAGATAATGGAAAATCTTATCCTCAACCGACCTTATTGGTTTATACTGAAGGTATTGAAACCGGAGGTTGTGGGGTTGGAAGGTCTGCCTTTGGACCGTTTTACTGTCCAGGAGATCAGAAAATATATTTGGATTTAAGCTTTAATCGTGAGCTTTCTCAAAAATATGGCGCTAAGGGTGAATTTGCGCTTGCTTATGTAATTGCTCATGAAGTTGGTCACCATATTCAGAATATTTTTGGCGTATTATCTCAAACAAATGCCCTTCGCTCTAAATTAAGCGAACGTGAAAACAATAAGATATCGGTAATGACTGAACTTCAAGCGGATTTCTATGCTGGGGTATGGGCACATCACTTAAATAAGCTAACTGATGTGGAGATTAACTATGATGATATCGTGGATGGAATGAATGCAGCTGCAGCTGTAGGAGATGACCATATTCAAGAACAAGCTTATGGACAAGCAAACCCAGAATCTTTCACCCATGGTACTTCTGAACAACGGATGTATTGGTTTAAAAAAGGATATGAAACTGGCGATATTAATGCCGGAAATACCTTTGAAGACCCTAGCTTACAATAAATTATTGAACAAGAAGATTGCAACCTCGGATATCAGAGTTGTCAAATCTTCCTAATATCTCAAAGGACCCATCGGAATGAAATTTCCCTAAGTCTTGAGTAGCAATAAAAGAACAGGAATAATAATTGGCTAAATCAATGACATTTATTGCTCCTGTTTTTTTGTTGTCCAAAAGTGTCAATGGATCATTGGTGTCACGGATCAATATCTTCATCCAATTCGGTGTTTTAAAGAGCCCATTTCCACTTGAATACCCTTGAGACAACAATTCTGTCATTCCATATTCAGAATGTATACTAGGGACATTAAATCCTTTACAAAGAATTTCATGCAACTCTTCCCTGATCATTTCCTTTCGCTTACCCTTCATACCACCGGTTTCCATGACGATTAATTCAGGAAAATCAATATTGAAATTCTCTATAAAGTCTAAGAGCGCATAAGTTACGCCAAACAACACAGTTTTTGTTTTTGAATTCCTTAACTCGGTTAGGCGATTGAAAAGATCATCATGGTTATACAAAAAATAACCACTTTCAGCTTTCTCTGATCTATTGATTAAATCATCAACCATATAGATCAACGAAGATCCAGAGCGTTCAAGATAGGATGGGAGCAAAGCAAGAATAGCTATATCCTTTACATCTCCATAGAATTCCTCAAATGCTTTTCTGAAACTTTCAATGTACAAACTGGATTTTGCAACAAGATGCTTACTAGTGATCATGCCTGTAGTGCCTGATGACGAAAAGGTAACTTCAGGAATTAATCCTTCCACAATTATATCCTGGGATTTAAAGAATTGGATAGGTAAAAAAGGAATAGTTTTATAGTGGATTATATCTTTCGGATTAATACCTAAAATATCAATATACTGCTGATAGACCTTATTGTTTTGAGCTTGAAATCTGAAAACTTCAAGTGCACAATGATTGAATTCTTCCTCAGATTGTATATTGAATATTTTATTAGCTATTTCCATTGCAGCAAATATACAACAACAAACAGCAAAAGCTTTCAAACAAAAAGAGACTTCCAAATAGAAGTCTCTTTTTGTTTGAATAATTAAATACTCTTATAACATACCACCACATACAGGAATTACTTGACCTGTGATGTATGATGATAAATCTGAGGCCAAGAAAAGACAAGCATTTGCTACATCTTCTGGTTGACCAGCTCTTTTCAATGGAATATTTGCTTCCCATCCTTCAACCACTTTAGGGTCTAAAACGTCAGTCATTTCCGTGCGGATAAATCCTGGAGCAACAACGTTTGTACGGATGTTTCTTGAGCCTAATTCTTTTGCCAATGATTTTGAGAAACCAATAATTCCTGCTTTAGAGGCAGCGTAGTTGGCTTGTCCAGCATTTCCTTGAACCCCAACTACAGAACTCATATTGATGATGCTACCTTTGCGGTTCTTCATCATCACTTTAGATGCCGCTTTAGAAACATTGAAAATTGATTTTAAGTTGATGTTAATTACATCATCCCAATTTTCTTCGGTCATACGCATTAACAAACCGTCTTTTGTGATTCCAGCATTATTTACAACAATGTCTAAAGTTCCAAAATCAGCTACGATATCATTGATTAATTTATCAGCTTCATCAAATTTGGAAGCGTCGGAACGATAACCTTTTACTTTTGTTCCAAATTGTTCAAGTTCTTTTTCTAGAGCCTGGCCTTTTTCTACAGAAGATAGGTAAGTAAAAGCAACGTTTGCTCCATTCTCAGCAAATACCTCCGCTATTTTACGACCTATTCCTTTGGATGCCCCAGTAATCAAGGCGGTTTTTCCGGCTAACAATTTCATATAATTAATTATTTATGTTCAATAATAGAATGTCCACAAAAGTGACAAATAAACTGCATAATACAAAAAATGTGTAGGAATAGAAAGTTCATTCCTGCAAAAAAATGGGATTATGGTAGAATTGAATAAGAGAAAGGGTATTTATTGATAAAATCACAAATATTTGAAACGTTTCTGACAAATTTATTCGCTATAATATAAACCGAATATTAATTTTGTATTTCATTTAAAAACCATGGGTAAGAAAACAAAGAAAACGGAAGTAGACGTCGTTCTGATTGGTGGTGGTATCATGAGTGCGACGTTAGGTACGTTAATTAATGAGCTAAGTCCAGATATTAATATTGAGATAATCGAGCGTTTGGATGTTGTTGCTGCCGAGAGTTCAGATGCGTGGAATAATGCCGGAACAGGACACTCCGCACTTTGTGAACTAAACTATACTCCAGAGCAGGCTGATGGATCAGTAAAAATTGATAAAGCAATTAGTATTGCTGAACAATATGAGATCTCAAAGCAGTTTTGGTCTTACCTAGTAGAAAAGAACATTATCAAGAATCCTAACCATTTTATCCGCCGTGTGCCTCACATGTCCGCGGTATTTGGTGAAAAAGATGTACAATTCTTAAAAACAAGATTCGAAACCATGACGAAACAAAATTTATTCAAGGGTATGGAATATACTGAGGATAAAACTTTGTTGAACGAATGGGTGCCTTTGATGATGGAAGGACGAGCAGTGGATGAGCCTATCGCCGCCACAAAAATGGACATCGGAACAGATGTGAACTTTGGTGCTCTAACAAAAGATTTGATTACCTACTTGGATGGTAAAGACAATATTAAATTGTCCTTGAACCAGGAGGTAAAAGATATTGACCGCGAAGATGACGGAAGATGGGAAGTTGAAGTTAAAGACTTAAAAACTGGCCAGAAAAGAGAAATCCTAGCAAAATTCGTGTTTATTGGTGCCGGTGGTCACTCCTTGTTGTTATTGGAAAAATCGGGTATCCCAGAAGCAAAAGGATACGGTGGTTTCCCTGTGGGAGGTCAATGGTTAAGATGTAATAACGAAGAAATCATTAAACAACACCATGCCAAAGTATATGGTAAAGCATCTGTTGGTGCGCCTCCAATGTCTGTACCGCATTTAGACACTCGTTATATCGACGGTAAACAAGCTTTACTTTTTGGCCCTTATGCTGGTTTCTCAACCAAATTCTTGAAAAAAGGATCCTACTTCGATTTGCCTGCGTCTATTAAGCTTTCAAATATCCGACCTATGCTTTCTGCTGGATTGGATAACCTACCTCTGACAAAATATTTAATTACTGAGGTAATGAAAAAACCGCAGGATAAATTGGATTCATTGAAACAATTTATGCCAACAGCTAGATTGGAAGATTGGGAAATTGAAAAAGCAGGCCAAAGGGTACAAGTAATTAAAAAAGACCCTAAACATGGTGGTATCCTAGAATTTGGAACTGAAGTGGTGTCCAGTGCAGATGGTTCTATCGCTGCATTATTAGGGGCTTCTCCAGGTGCATCTACATCAGTGGCTATCATGATCAACCTGTTGAAAAGATGTTTCCCTGATCGTGCAAAATCAGATGCGTACCGTAAGAAATTACGCGAAATGATTCCTTCATGGGGCAAAAAATTAAATGATGACGCAGAATTGTGTCAATCAACTAGAAATCGTACTTCTGCTATTTTGCAGATAGATAAATAATATTCATAATATCTTATGGGGTGCTAATATGTCTCGCTTCTGGCGAGACATATTTTTAGGCTGAGATGATACCCATTTTCGATGATCCATCGAAATGAACCTGATCCAGGTAATGCTGGCGTAGGAATAAATTATATCCTTTCCCTTGTCTCCATAAGTGCATAATCAATTCAGCGAAATTGGAGGAAATCTTAAATAATATTTTTCATGCTTTAAAGGAAACTTCTTGGTTAGAAAGGTTTTCCGTAATCTGTGGTATCATCCAAGTTCTTTTGTCCAAAAACAATAAAGTATCCAATTATTTATTTGGAATCCTTGGAATTATCTCTGGAATGATGGTCCTATTTACTGCCGGACTATATGCAGAAATTGCCTTGCAAATCTATTATCTGGTCATGAGCATCTATGGTTGGTGGTTCTGGATGAGCAATAAAACCGCAAAGGAGCAACCAATATCCTACACATCAAAGTCCGAATGGAAAATTGTTCTAACGATTGTCTTTGCAGGCTTCTTATTGTTTTACTTTCTGCTTCGAAGTATCACAGACTCAGATGTTCCTGTCTGGGATGCTTGGGTGACTTCAACCGCTTGGGCTGGAATGTGGTTGCTAGCAAAAAGAAAAATTGAAAACTGGATTTTATTAAATATCAGTAACCTATTTGCAATTCCTCTTTTGATCCATAAAGACCTCTATCTATTTGCTGCCCTAACAACATTTTTATTCGTGATCGCTATCTTCGGATTCCTTAAATGGAAGAAAATTATGCAATCACAAAACGCAGATCAATTAAATTTCAATTAATGCTTAGTCAAGAACAAATCAATATCATTAAAGAATTACAGCCTTTAGGTATTAAACATAAGTCCCTTACGAAGGAACAGTTGGAGTTTACTTACCGAAATAACTGGTTTAATTTATGGGTTCCCAAAAATTTAAATGGACTTGAAATGCCATTTCCTCAAGGGCTTGATTTACTCGAAGAATTAGCCTATTATGATGGCGGATTTGCCTGGACACTAACCTTATGTGCTGGAGCAAATATGTTTGCCGGATTTATTGATCCTAAACTGTCTGAAAAACTATGGTCAGATCCTAAGATATGTCTAGGTGGAAGTGGAAGAGTCGGAGGGAAGGCCATTGATCAGGATGACCATTATGTAGTGTCAGGCTTTTGGAGTTATGCAACCGGAGCACCCCATCTAACTCATTTTACTTTTAATGCTGAAATCATAAAAGATGGAGAAACTGTAAAAACAGATTCTGGAGATCCTCTTTATTATTCCTTTCTAGTTCCTAGGGAAAATGTGCTGATTGAATATGATTGGGATACCTTCGGATTGGAATGTACAGCAAGCCATTCATTCTCTATTCAGAATTTAAAAGTAAAAAAGGAAAATGCATTTATGCTAGATCCTAACAGTAGAACCTCTGATTCAGCATTGTTTAATATTCCATTTATGCCCTTTGCTGAGCTAACCCTTTTGATGAACTATGTCGGGATGTTTAAACGATTCTTAGACCTGATCGAAAAATACTATTTCGAAAAATCTAAAGATCCCAATTGGGCAGATAAGAATAGCAAACAAAGATTTAAACAGCTTGACCAAATCAGAATAAGCTTTGAAAATAAAGTTAAAGAAGTAAAACATAATGCCGTTTTACTATGGGAAAAAGCAATTGCAAATGCTGAAGTTGATGCTAGCTTATTCGAGAATATAGCAACACTTTCTAGAGAGATTGCAAAGGATATTCGTATGAACTGTGCAGAGGTTTTACCATTACTCGGAATCAGAGCAGCCCAAAGAGAAAATGAGTTAAATATTGTGTTTAGAAATATCTTTACAGCAAGTCAGCATAGTTTGTTGAATGTATAGTAAAAAACAACTCCCCAATTTATTACTTTCTTTGGGGAGTTGTTCGAATAAATTTAAGACAAATCAGGTGGAGCTTGGAAATATGCCCAAGTTAAACCATCCGTAGCATCGACTAAGGTAAATCCAATGCCTGTTTTAATGACATAAAACCCATTTCGGTTATAAATATATCTCGCAGTGATATTCATTGCCTGTACTACCGCTGGGTTGGATGATGGAGCACCTTCCAAAAATGGGATGAATCTGAGAATGCCATTTTCGGCAAATCTTGAAACAGGACCATGAAAGCTGCCAGGATTTTCACCTCTTAGATTAACAGCCATAAGCCAGAAATAGGTTTTATATTGTTCATTGTAATCATAATTAGGGGCAAAATTAAAATCTGAAAAATTGGGGAGTTTTTGAAAACCTGCAATATCGGGTTGGTTTCGTTTTCCAAAGACTTGAGTCGATAACCACCACAGCATTTTTCCTTCTACTACTGTAAATTCCTTTGCAGTTTTTATATCATAAATCTGCGGTTTGCTTTCATTGGAAATTTCGACACCATTCCTAGAGCTTATTGAAGTTGCTTTGAGGTCTAAACCTTCAATCAATTTTATTTTTACACCTTCAATATCAACTTGTTTAACCAGTGATATTCCACTTCCATTAAAGAAATAATTGGATTTTGTAACAACTGGGTTTTGATTGGTCCCTGAAATAAATGATAATAGACGATTAACGGTGTCAATTTCTAAACCAAAGGTTTTTCCGTTCTGCTTATAAGAAAAGAAATATCTAGGCATTTCTGTCAATTTCTTTAAATTTTCATAATCTGCGTCAATGGAATTTGCTTTTAATTGTGTTAATTTTTCAGGAGAACATTTAGTCAATTTTAAAATTGATTTACTCATTTCTCCTTCTAAAGTTATGGTATCAGCCTTGATGCTCTTAAATGTAAATAATGTATCGATTAACCGGGCATCAGCCGCTAAATTCGCAAATTTACTATTTTTAGGAAACCGTATTGAGGGGTTGGTTTTGATGACTTCTATTCGATAATTGGTTTTACCGAATTTTGAAAAATTCTTTGAGAAATCACTGATAAAATCCGACGAATTCTCAGAATTAAATCCTAGGTAACCGTAAGTGACGACCTGATTCGGACCATACTCAATAACAAATTCCCAACCTGTTTTATGTGAGGCAATTGCATCAGTAAGTTGTTTCAACTTAACTTCTGGTTTTTCCCAAACTTCTACTACTTCAAATGTATTAAGATCTCCTTTCTTACAAGAGAAAATGAAGCAAAGAGACAATATTAATAATATATACTTTTTCATGATTCTATTAATTAAATCTTATCCATACCTTGCTATCTTTCACGCTCACAAAATCAAATTGCTCATCCCCAGTTTCAAACACATAAAATCCCTGAGGATCAAACCAGATCTGATTTTGTTTTCTTGCTATTTCTTCAAATTCGGTTCCTGGGGTTAGTCCGGTGAGGGGGCTAAATACCTTGAAAGATAAAATGCCTTGATCATTATATAGGGTATTGAATAAAGGTCCAAGGTTAAACTGCCCCAAGAAAATGATGTATAAGGCATCAAGTGGATCGATGTATCTTCTAGGAATATAAAGAAGGAAATTGAAGCCAGGGAAAGTTCTAATGCCTAAAGCGTCTTTTTTTCCAGCAATCGTAAACCCAAAAGAGGAAGCATATCTTTTATTGATCAGGTACATCCTTCTTGGCGCATCTTTATCGAAGGATACTGGTTTGTTTTGATCAAAGATATCAACATCTATAGTTCCATTCAATTTTGCTGTTATTTTATTGTTGGTCTTGTCAATGATGAAGTTATCAAAACCTTTCACTGCCAAACCACCTGCATTTAAGGGGTCCTTTAGAAAAATTCCTTTATCGGTAAGGGCATACTCTGTAATAAAGCTTTTGAAAGTTGAGTTCTCTTCGTAATAAAAAGCAATATTGTTGGTTTCCGTATTGAAAATCACACCATAATCTTTGTTGTTGATTTTTACAGTTTTATAGTAATTTCTCAACTGGTTGATTTCTTCAACCTTGGTATTTAAGAGAAATGCTTTTCTAATATAGTCGTCCCCCTCATTTTCCTTGGCTCTAATTAAAGTTAATGCGCTTTCATTATGATTTCCAACTAGTTTTATTGTATCATTAGAGGTTTCAATGATGGAAAATTCAAAATCAGAAATCAAACCGCCACCTCTTAATCCACCACTTTTTTGTTCATCTGGGTCGGACAGCTGATGAATATAAGAATAGGTGTCGAAATAAAGACTGACTACCTGATCAGCTGCTAATCGGTAAGAACTTTCGTCGGAAGTGCCAGCTTTGATATTATCAATAGTGGCAAAGCTTTTAACCCGGTTTTTATCGTCGAAATTGAACTTAAAAGTATAACTTCCGCCACCCTTTGGGTATAAATATCCGATCCATCCATTTTTCGAACCTGTTAATTGCTTAGCATATTCATCTTTTAACTTATTCAATTTGGCATCCGGTCGAACTCCTTCAAATTCCTTCTTACATGAAATTAGGAGCAAGCATATAATCAATGAGAAAATTATTGGTTTCATTTTGTAGTTGGTTTAGTTAATGATAAGAATGCTGCTCGAACTTCTCTTTGAAGAGCCCTGAAATCAATGTTGAAGACTTCCTTGTAGTACTGGACAACGATGCTTTCCTTGAGACGGAAAGTAGCTTCCACAGGAGCATTCGCTTTTACTAATGCATCGAATTTTTCCTGCCCTTCTACCAACAAGTAGGCAATCGTTTCAACGAAGTCTTCTTGTTCAGCAGATTTAGCATAACTAGACACAAACCCTTGAGAATTTGCTGTTTCTTCTGGCGTATTAAACCAAGTTTGGGTATACCAAGCTGTACTTATACCTCTCCAAGCTTGAGGATAATGGATGTTTTGATGCAGGATATGTGCAAATTCATGATGAATAGTATGTAACATCTGACTAACGGCATCAGGATTGGATAATTCAAAGTCATTTACTACATATAGAACAACCTTAGTTCCACCTTCTGCAGTACCTAAAATAATGGTTCCATTGTTTTGGTACTCAGCACTACCCACCAAGATAAACTTGGAAAGTGAATACCTTTTCAGAAAGCCTTTGCCAGCAACTTTTTCATAAGGTTTCATCCAAATATCCCGTACTGCGGTTAAAACTGGAATGACTCGTTTTTCTTGGGGTGGTACTAAAGTTCTATTATAATTAATTTCGAAAGGTGTCCATTTGTACTTAATCTCTATATTGTAGGATTTAATAAATTCTTGATAAATAAATTTATCTAAAGGACCATTTACCCATCTTTCACCACCTAAATCGACAATTGGTTCTTTAGGCAAGGATTCCTCTTTTGAACACGAAGTACAGAAAAGTAAAACGATTAAGGCTATCGAGTATTTTAAATATTTCATAACAGTTTAATTTTATCTTGGATTAGGTTGAACACCTGATAATACCACCTCAGCGGGCAGTTGAAAGAGACGCATAGGGCTGTTAGCACCTAAAACATAGGTTTCTTTCTCATCATGAGTGCGATGTGTTACTACGATCTTATGTCGAACAATATCAAACCATCGAAGCCCTTCAAAAAGGAATTCCCTTCTTTTAAAGTCTAAGGCAGCTTTAATAATGTTTTCTTCTAAGTTTAAACTTCCATAAAAACCATTTATTCTGTTAGAGTTGACATTATGGACTTTTGGTTCATAGACAGGCTGATCGGGACTGTAATATACTTTTCGACTGATGAAAGTATTTAAATCTGCAATGGCTTTGTCAAAGTTTTTTACACGAGCATAGGCTTCCGCACGGTTTAAAAGCAGCTCGTCCGCAGTCAATAATGGAATCATGTTATAGGGAATACCATAAGCTGCATTTAAACTTCCTTTTACAAAATGTTCTCGGAATTTTGGTATGTTCAACGAATAATCTGTTCCGCCATATATAGGGTATGCAAATCGTCCAGTGGTAATGTTATTTCCAAATATTATTTCACCAAGAATTGGAGCAGTAAATCCGAATCTATTGAATGCTAAATCTCGACCCCAAGAAGAAACTGCTTCCACTAATAAAAGATTGGTTGGGTTTTCTGTACTCGAATACCATTGTTGTAAAGTCAAGTATTCCATTGCAGCAAAAGCTCTATTGTTTACAGGTCTGATATAGTTTGAGAGATTTTCTCCAAGAGCTAGATTTGCATGTTCAACGGCCTTGGTATAATTATGTTTAAATAAATAAAAGCGAGTCGCAAAAGCATGGGCAGCAGTTTTAGTAAAGTGGTATTTTTTGACCTTGTATCTGTTGTCATCAAGTAAGGGAAGACCTTCCACGATATCTTTTTCAATGAGGTCATATAGTCCTTTTACTGTACCTCTTTCATATTTATTAAGCACGAATTTTTCAGGTTTATCAATAAATGGAATCCCTGGATCAGAAGCTGAAGTTTCAGGTTCATAGTCTTTACAGTACAAGATGGCCAGCATGTGATGTGCATAAGCCCTTGTTAACAATGCTTCACCTTTTAAGGAGGCAGTTTGCTTATTTAACCCCAGTTTTTCGATGGCTTCAAGGGCATGGTTTGATGCACTAATGGCTTTATAGGCGGTATACCAATAATAAGTCGGAGAATCGGAATCGTTGGTTTCCACATCTAGAAACATCCAAGGATTCATATTCGTTTGAACGTTTGAACTGCTGGTCATGCCTTTGTCCCCAGCGTTGTCTGATGCAGATTCCGTAAAGGGAATATAATTCCCCCTAGGATAGGCAGAAGTTAGAAGTTCTGCAATCTTGCTAGGAGAATCTAATTCTGTCCTTAAATCTGGTGGAGTTTCCAAAAATTTAGAACATCCCAACAATAGGAAGGCAGAAAGGAGAGTTAAAAATACATTTGTTTTCATAATGGTTTTCGTTTATAATCCTGCTTTAATGGAAAGTGTAAATTGACGAGGAATTGGCAATGCCACCCCTCCGGATCCATAGAACTCAGGGTCTTGACCATTCAATTTTGGATCTGAGTAAATCAAGAACAGATTGTTAGCAACCAGATTTAAAGAGAGGTTGTTGAAAATTGATTTCCCAAAGAATTTTTTTGGAAATTGATACCCTAAGGTTACTTGTTTCATCCGGATGAAACCACCATCTGCCACCCTTTGATCCGAATAATTGTACGCGTTATAGACTTGGTCTCCAGGTAATCTGGAAGAGGTCCTTGAAGTCGCAATAGAAGGGGATAGGTTTTCGTAAGGTGCAAGAAATCTATCCAAGAAATCATAGGACATCGCATCCAATTCGGAGTATTGGTTTTTATAGATAGGATTTAATCTGACCTTGTTTCCTGCGCTATAAGTAACTAGGAAAGAGAGATTAAGGTTTTTATAGTTGAAATTGTTATAAAAACCACCATTGAAAGTTGGATCTACTGGCCCTTCATATTTTAAATAATTGGTCTGTATACTTTGTAGGAAAACATTGTTAGAGATTTCATTGTTTTCATTGACAAATATTGGGGTACCATTGAACTCATTCAATTTTTCAAAGTTAATAGAAAATAGACCTCGATGAGGATAACCTTCTTTTGCTGCTCCAACAGAATTGACCAAGTTCCAGATATTGGGTTCGTTTCTTATCGAGGTTATTTCATTCTTATAAAAAGCATTCGTCAATTGGGTTTTCCAGCCCCAATTCTTTCTGTTAAATACAGTTGCCTTGAACAATAATTCTATCCCTTGGGATTTCATATCGGCATAATTGGCAAATTTTATGGCTTCACCACCTATCCCTGATATCCGCATAGGGCCAATTAGATCAAATGCATCCCTTTTATATAAATCCAAGACGATCTGATACCTTCTGTTGGCGAAAGTTGCATCAAGCCCAATATTGGTTTCATATTGCTTTTCCCAAGTCAAGTCTTGGTTTTCAAGGAAATCAATGTTGATTACAGGTTCTTGTTCATGAATGAAAGGTCGATTGACAGATCCGGAGCGCAACACCAAACTCGCATTGGTGGCTGGACCCATGCTGGCGGTCAATCCATAAGTTCCTCTCAAGGTCAAAGTGTTAAAGAAAGTCTGGTTTTTGAAGAAGTTTTCCTGGTCTATGTTCCAAGATCCTGAAAGGTTCCAGGTAGGAAGCCACCTTGCAACTCGGCTTCGACCTAATTGGTTAGAACCATCATATCGAGCTGTACCGGTGAATTGATAACGACTGTCGAATGAGTATGTTCCATTGGCGGCAAATGCAACAAAGCGGTCAGAAAAGACTTGCATTTTATAATAAGGTAAATTTCCTTCGACAGTCATCTTGATAATATTTGGGTCAATAAATGGAACACCACCTTTATCAAACTGGTATCCATAGCCTGTCATATCTTTCGTCATTCTGTCCAAGAATCTTATCTCTTGCGTAGCAAATGCAGTAAAATAGTGTTTTTGGGATGTTAAGCTCCAATTGAAACTATTCCGTAAATAAAAGCTCTTTAGAATGTTTTCATTGGTTATATAAATCCCACCATAAGGCAAAACAGACATGGGCCTAGCATCAGGATTTGCAGGATCTCGATATAGGAACCTGTTTTGATTTGCAATGATGCTGTTTTCAATTCCGTCCACACCATATATAGTTCCGGCCCGGTAAGCATTTGATAAATTTGAGGTTTCATTTATTTTATGCTCATTTCCAGTACTTGCATATCGATAGGCACCAATGAAGTGGTATTTAATGTTTTTAGGAAGTTTATAGTTTAATTCCCCTTGAACCTTTAGGTCGATCATTTTTAATTCCATAAAATTCCTGTCCAATTCATTTAATATATTGAAAGGAGCATAATTCATAGTTACATTTTCTCTATTCCCATTCTCATCAAATGGTGCAACGACTCTCGAAGTATTCAAGGCATAAGAGAAAGGGTTGATATCGAAATTTCTTGACACCACCCCGGTGACTGGGTTGCTATCTTGCCCTAAGGTACCAGGTGCTTTTTGATCACGGATAGAACCTGTGGTCAACAATCCAATCGATAACTTTTCGTTGATATTGTAATTTCCTCGAATGTTTGCAGTATATCTTCTAACACCATTTGCTTTTGCCCAACCATTATCCTGTAAAAATGAAGTTGAATAATAAGTTTGGACCTTATCATTACCATTCGTGAAACTTACAGAGTGTTCCTGTTGTAATGAATTGTTAAAAAGTGTTTTGAACCAATCGGTGTTTTGGTAGATGTATCTTTTCAGGTATGCTTCTCGACCTTCAGGAGTGTTTTCAATAAGGGGTGTTCCATCTTCTCTCCATGTGGATAGGCCCCTTGATAAGTTTCCAAATATTCCTGAATTCATATTGTTTCGAATTAGTGCATAATCAATAGCACCTTTTCTGGCGATTTCTGAATATATTGACATTTGATCGTAGGAATTTACTATGTCAAATTGTGAATATGAGGGTCGGAGATAAGTTGTGAAATTCCCCAAATAGGAAACTTCCTGAGTTCCTGATCTACCTTTTTTGGTCGAAATAATAATCACCCCATTCATCGCTCGTGCCCCATAAAGAGAAGTCGCTGCAGCATCTTTAAGGATTTCAAAGCTTTCGATATCATCTGGGTTTATACCAGCGACAGAAGATCCCAAAAGGGTATTGGCATCACCTGTAGATAATTGGTCGTTAGAGATATTGACTACATCCTCTAAAATAATCCCATCGATTACCCATAATGGTTTATTATCTCCAGTAATCGAAGTCGCTCCGCGTACCCTGATTTTTGGAGCTGCACCAAAGGTTCCTGAAACATTTTGCACACTAACTCCCGAAACCTGGCCTTCCAACATCCTTGAAACATCTGGAACCCCTAATCGTTGCGCATCCTCCGCCTTAAGCTTAGTAGCAGCTCCTGTGAATTTACGACGATCAATGGTCTGATATCCAGTGGCAACAACGTCTACTGCCTCCAATGTTTGCTGGTCACGGACCATTCTTACCTGGATGTTCTTGCGACCAGCAATAGCTAGCTCTTGCCGTTTATAGCCTAAAAAACTTATTATTAATATATCATTAGATTTTGCAGCGATTTCAAAATTTCCATTCTCATCACTTGAACTGCTTTCCTTGCCGCCCTTGATTGAAACAGATGCCGCTTGTAAGGGCTTTCCCTCTGAATCCTTGATAGTTCCTTGAACTTTTTCTTGCTGAACAATAGCTCCGGATTTTGAACTCTTTGTTCTGAAACTGATGGTTATTTGTTTGTCCTCAATGTGATAATTTAGCCTATCCATGGGTAGGATGATTTCCAAAACCTGTTCTAAAGGTTTTTTCTCAACATCAACCGATATTAGGCCAATTTCTTTACTGACACGGTCATTATAGAAAAATTGATATTGGGTTTGATTAGTAATGGCGTATAAAACCGTGTTTAATTTAGCACGATGAAATTTTAACGAGATTAATTGCTCCCTTGCTTCTGTAATGATGCTACTTAGCATATACATAGAAAATAAAAAAGCAATTTTTGCCATCTTTGGTAGAAAAGAAAAGCCAATAGACCTCTTCCTTTCTAGTTTTTTGTCTTCTAAAAAGTGATGCATTTTTAAGTTTAATTTTTGTTTAAAATTGGATAGTATGGTAGCTGCTAAAGCAGCGAATAAATTGAATTGCTTATGTCATCATAATATTAAAGTTTGGTTTCGGAAATTATTAATTGGTTATTCTGTATATGAAATTGATGTGCTGAAGATTGATTAAGGATTTTAATAATTTGCTTCAAACTTACATCTCGATTTATAGTACCTGAAAAGGTTTCATCAGGAGTTTTATTGGTTTTATATTGTGATTGAATCCCATACCAGTTTTCAATTTGGGGGATGATCTCCGAAAGCTTATCATTTCTGAATAGGAATAAGTTTTGCTTCCAGGCAAGGTCTTTTTCTAAATCAGCAGTATATAAACCTATTTCTCCTTGTGCAATTACTGCCTTTTCCAAAGGCTTGATTTGCTTTGTGTATTTTTCTGTCTTAATCTCAATATTACCCTCCACTAATGTGGCCTCAAATCCATTGTTGTAATTCTTGATATTAAAAGAGGTTCCTAATACGCGAATATCTCCAAGATTTGTTTTTACGATAAAGGGTTTTTTCTTATTAGGTTTAACTTCAAAATAAGCCTCTCCTTGAATGGATACTATTCGCTGAGCATGATTAAAATGGGAAGGGAATTGGATGTTGGAATTAGAATTTAGCCAGACTCGCGAACTGTCCGGCAAGGTGAATGAATAGATTTTTGTATTAGGAACCTGAATCTCTAATATGTTTTCTGTTTCAGCTGATTTTATCGAGGAAACAACTGGAATGATGTTTTTACCAGAAAGTATGAATGTGTCGGTATTGAGTTCTAGAGGATCGTTTAATTTGATCTTTTTTCCATCAGCTAATATTAATTGAACGGAGTTGTTTTGAATCTGACTATTTTCAGGTTTTCTTTTATTTTTTGATAAAACTTCAATCACTCCTTTATTCCCAAAATCAGTAGGAATAATTAATAATGTTCCTAAAAGAATGGAAGCTGCTACAAACCATTTTATGAAAAGTAATTTTTTGGATTTTTTTCTTTTTTTCCATGATTTCTTCGCGTCAAAGGAATTTAATAATACCAAATCCTCCTTTAAGTATTCATAGTTGATGCATCTATTAAATAACTTCTTGTTATTAATATCCTCCTCAATCCAATTTTTCAGTTTTCTGCTTTCTTGGACTGTACAAATACCTTGTAAGTGTTTGAAAATAAGTGAACTGATGTGCTTCTCTTTTGGGTTCATAATTAATACTTAGAAAAATTGAACGCACAAAAGGATGAATGAAAAATAAAATAAATTTAATTCGAGGTTAAAAAATAGAGGAGTAGGGTGAAATGTTCAGGGTTTAATTTTTTCTGTAAATAGATTAAACCGCGTTTCTTATGAGTCTTTACGGTATTGATGCTGATGTTAAGCTCATCCTTAATTTCCATATTGGATAGACCTTCAAAGAAACTAAGTTTGATTACTTTCTGACACATGTTCGGAAGCGTATTCACCAATTTATCAATTTCTTCAATCAGTTCGGTATAGATCAATAGATGATCCAGATCTACTGAATCCTGTTCGTTATATCCACTTAAACGCCAATAACGCTGATTTATCTCACCTCTTTTATGCTCATTGAGCATTTTATTTTTTACTGCAGTAAAGAGAAATGATTTGATCGCCCGCGGATCCGATGAAATTTTTGATTTATTCATTAAATAGGAAGTGAAGGCATCTTGAGTAAGATCCTCAGCTTGAGCGTAATCGCCCGTAAGTTTAAATGCATAGAATTTGATATACTTGTAATAGCTGATATACAAATTCTTATCCGACATAACTACAGTAGGATTCATTATTTAGGTGGTTAAACAATTATTTTTGATTAATTAGAAATAAATATAAATAATTTTCAATTAATGTATATTGTTATTATTGAAAAATTATTTAAGAATACTTGTAAATATGGGTTAGTCACCTAGAAAACAAAGAAAATTTATTCGAGAATAAATTTTATTGTAATTTTTAATTTCAAGAATTTTTGGATTTTGGTAGTTAGGAGGGGAGATAGATATGATGGTGGATTTTAATCCTCCTCAGAGTTAAAATCATCACCATCATACAGGAATTCTATCAGTATAGAATTCGATTCTTGTGTTAATACTTCGTCTTTTATCATTTTGAATAATTTTTATATTTCAAAAGTAGAAAAAGACTTTATGCTGAGTGTTAATTTGGTGTTAAGTTTATGTAATTAACATTGGAAAAGCTCAGATTGTAGGAAATCCCTTGATCAAATGAATTCTGACTTCTAATTCTGTCAAAAGTAGCCTCACACCAAGGATTTGCAAAATTATTAAACTCCCTCGATAGGCTATCGTTCTGTAAATAGGATCCATCTGTAGGAATCCCATAGAGATAAATCAAACTTTCATGGTTATTACTTATTAATTTCCCATTCTTATCCACCGCAATTTTTCCATTTCTATAATTTCCATTGACAATTTCTTGCAATAATCCACGCTTACGCATCCGATCAAATAACTTATTGTTCTTTAGATTTAAATCTCCTTTAGGAATTCTTGCGTCAATCAGGTAATTGAATTCTTTCTCCGTATAAGAATTTTTAATGACCAAAGAGTCTTTGTTGATTTCAATTCTCGGTTCCTCACAAAATATGAATTTTACATATCCCTCTCGAGCCAAACAAAATAATTTATCAATGCTATCCCTTGGTGGACCAAATGCTGTATGATTAATAAATCCCAACCAATGCTTTTCAAACGATTCTTGTGACTCTTCATCAAATCCATTATGGGCAAATAACTCCGCAATTTGGTAAAATCCCTCCCGCAACGCTGCAATCGCTGCTGACATTGGGCTCTTTAATTCTCCATCATCCGAAAGCTTCATGCTATATATCCCCAAGTCCACAATAAACTCATGGTAATTGGATTCAATCGGAACCTTGGAATATGCCATAGGATCTATCAATGCATTGATGGAGAAAAGTTTGGAGGAATTAAAGGTCTCAATGAAATCAATAATCTCCGAATCCGTCAACTCCTTGGTCGAATGGATATAGGTGTAAAATGCCAATTGAGTTTCCAAATTATAGGTCGGCAGAATATCTCGCTCAAAATTTAGTGGTTGGTTTCTTTTCTTTAATATTTCTACCCATTCATCGGTCATCAATTTAAGTTGATATTTATTGCCTGACCAAAATGCATTTCGGGGTAACATTGGTAAATTCCTTCTGGAAAATGGATAAATGATCGGTTCGTAACCCGATGGTAAATATCGATATTCATGGTCCTGTTTATAAAATATTCCTCCGCGACCTTCTGTTAAATGTAAAACAGCGTCCATAAAAGTTAATCCTATTCCTTTAATTGCAACATCTACCTGCGCTGGAATATCATCCAATAATTCAACAGGGTAGGTCTGGGGAAGATACATGATATTGCCATTCTTTTCCGAAGCCAATAAGTCTTCCTGCTCCATATTGGAGAAACTATGTCCAGTACATAAAATCGCTGATTCATATAAAAATGGAAGTTTCCTTTTAGAATTTGTCAACCTAATCTTATCCTGTAATAGTTCAACATCTGAAATGTTCCCATTGATCAAACTGACATCAATACTTTGGGGTTTATTTTCCAAGGTCTTATGTAAAGCATCCATCAAATAAAGTCCCATCAACTCTCTGGAACAAAAATCCGACGGATTTGGACCATTTTCGGCAGATTTATTATGATTAATCCAATCTATAAGCTTTAACCTGTTCGGAATGTAATGTGGCTTTTCCAAATCATCCCAACAACTTACCTCTGCAATACAATCATTCATGATTAAATATGAAGGTAAATGCGGCTGAAAATTGGGGCCTGCAGCAAAGTCTCGACTGTGATTGAACCAATGAATTTTGATTGTCTTATTTAAATTTTGACCTATTGCCTTGGATATAAAACGATCCAATGCATAAAATCCCTTAGGTCCACCTCCAACTATCGCAATATAAATTGCATCAGATTTATTAGAAGTCAAATCTTCTTCACTTACAACTTGATTGTAAATGTGCTTTGGTACCTTACTGAGGTACGGGTCTAGATATGCAGAATTCCAAATCATAATCTAATTCTTTATTAATCATTGGAGCTCAGTTTAAAAATAGATTTAAGCTTTTAGTGCATGAGCAAATCTGGCTATGATTTTTCGTAGCCTATGTAAGTTTAGATTCACTAATTTAGAAATTCACTTTTTTTGCTTCAATCAATAATTTTTATCGCTGACAGATAGTCCATTACTATCCCAGGATATCAAACTGATATCTCCAAAATTGTTAATTACTAAATCACATTAATTATTATTTGTATACCTTATTAAGCCAACCAAATGTTGTGATATCACTTGTCTGGCAAATCTTTTTTCTTAAAAGATTTAGTTATGTGTGATGTAGTAAATATAACAGTAAATATTCATAATCGTTTTAATGAAGTGGTTTTTTTAGCTTAATTTTTTGATTTTTTTTAAACTCTACCCTATAAATAGGGTATAAAAAAAGGCATTTTATAAAAATGCCTACCAATTTTGTCGTGATACCTACTAACTATTATTGTTTTTGGTTAATAATTTCAAATGTTTGCCGAATCAGATCAAAAGAATTCATCCTTTTTTCATCATCATAGATGTAATTGGTGCTCATGATTTCTTGAATTTGTAAATCTTCAATTAATTCATTTAATTCTTGAGCAAGTTTAGTTGGGGCCCCAAAATAAGTGCTTGAAGTCATTGATAATACCGCTTGCTCAATCTCTGGAATACCATGATAAATTGGCTTTTCCGTAGGTGGAGATAAAGGCATCCTTCGGTTGGTAATGATTCCGGCAAATAAATTCTGTAAGCTCGTTGAAAGAATCTCCGCTTCTTCATCACTGTCCGCTGCAATTATATTCACGCAAACCATAAAATATGGACTTTGTAATTGGGCCGAAGGCTTGAAATTCGAACGGTAGATTTCTGATGCTGCTTTTAACATGGCAGGAGCAAAGTGCGCCGCAAATGCATAAGGTAATCCTAATTCTGCTGCAAGGAAGGCACTATCCGTACTGGATCCTAAAATCCAAATGGGAATTTCTAAACCCTCCGCAGGAAAAGCTCTAACTTTTGCGCTGACATTGTCAGAACTTAAATAGCGTTGTAATGCCAACACATCATCCTTGAAATAAAAAGCCGTATTTAGATTATTGCGGCGTAATGCCATTGCAGTAACCTGATCCGTGCCTGGAGCACGGCCCAGACCTAAATCAATCCGATTTGGATACAACGTTTCCAAGGTCCCAAATTGTTCGGCAATAACCAAGGGGGAGTGATTGGGTAACATAATACCACCGGAACCTACACGGATGTTCTTCGTCTGCGAAGCAATATGACCAATCAAAACCGAGGTGGCTGAACTTGCTATGAATTCCATGTTATGGTGCTCAGCAAGCCAAAGTCGAGTAAAACCTAAATTGTCTATATATTTTGCACCATTGGTCGCTCGGGAAATGGCTTCAGAAGCATTCCCATTCTTACGTAGTGTCGCTAATTCTAATAAAGAATATTTAATGTCTTTCATATCCCATAAATATACAGCCTGACCTTCAAAATTATGGTAATCTAATTGTATGGATTTATATTTTATATGTCATCATTTTTAGAATTCCTAAACTCCAATATTTTTGGACATAAATTTACGTCCTCTAACAATTGATTTATTCAAATTATTTGCTGATTTAATAATCAATTTTGGAATATATTTTAACATATATTGTCAATTTATTAAAGAATATTGTCTTTTCATTTTAGCAGAGTCGGAAAATGACTACATTTTCATTTCAATTAAAATAATAAACACCTTAAAATCCTTTAAAATTCCCCAAAAACATCGAAAAATGCGTTTAAACCGTTTAAATGCATATTATAAAATTCATCGATTTTTACCTTGATTTTTTGCTAAATTAATTAAATCAAAATTTTCATTTTATTTAATTGAAAATAAGGTAGTTATAATTGTGTAAAATTTACAATATGCTAAATTTGCTTTTTTTATTGCTAAAAATATATATAGCTTTGTTCGCAAAATAAATCCTATATATGACAAATTTAATCAGTAATCAATTGGAGTCCTTCGGTATCCGTCCAGAAGGTCCAATTTATTTTCAACTTCCAGTCCCCGAACTGGTGGAAATAGCGATTAAAAACAATGAAGCTTCACTGACAGAAACGGGAGCATTAAGTTTCAAAACTGGAATATTTACAGGGCGATCTCCAGAGTCAAGATTTATCGTTAAAGATTCTGAAACTGCTGATCATGTAAATTGGGGAAAGGTAAATAAACCAATGACTGGAGAGTTATTTGATCTCCTGCTTGCTAGGGTTTCTTCCTACCTTTCTAAAAACATCATGTACGTACGTTCCGTACAGGCTTGTAATCATAAAGATTATGCCCAAAATGTTCTAACTGTAACCCAAAGCCCTTGTCAGGATATTTTTGTCAATAACATGTTCGTTAATGTAGATGTGCAATCCCAAAAAAGTGTGGATTGGACCGTATTGGCAGCTTCTAATTTAAAAATTGATGATTATGCCGAACTAGGCTTACCTACTTCACATTGTGTGGTGCTTGATCTAACAAGACATGTGGTCATCATTATTGGAACCGCATATACCGGCGAAATCAAAAAAGGTATATTCTCCGCATTAAATTATTATTTGCCTTTAAAACATAACGTGCTTACCATGCATTGTTCTGCAAACGTGGGCAAGAAAAACGATACTGCTCTGTTCTTCGGTCTTTCCGGAACCGGAAAAACTACATTATCCGCCGATCATGGCCGTCTATTAATAGGTGATGATGAACATGGATGGACCCAAAATGAAGTGTTTAATTTTGAGGGCGGCTGCTATGCCAAAGCTATTGGATTAACTCAGCAACATGAACCTCAAATCTTTAATGCCATCCGTTTTGGTGCTTTACTGGAAAATGTAAATTTCAAACCTGGTTCTCGCGAAGCAGATTACGAGGATAGCAGCATTACTGAAAATATGCGCGCATCTTATCCAATTGAATTCCTAGAGAATGTTAATCCTTATGGTTACGGTGCTTCCCCCAAACATATCTTCTTTTTAAGTGCTGATGCTTTTGGTGTATTGCCTCCAATTTCTAAACTTACTGCTGAACAAGCCATGTACTATTTTATCAATGGCTATACTGCAAAAGTAGCAGGTACTGAAATGGGTGTAAAAACTCCTACAGCAACCTTCTCAGCTTGTTTTGGTGCAGCATTTATGCCTCTTCACCCAATGCATTACGCAGAAATGCTTCGTAAAAAACTTGAAGAAAATCCTGATATCCAAGTGTGGTTAGTCAATACCGGATGGGTTGCAGGACCTTATGGCGTGGGAAGAAGAATTCAACTGAAATATACTCGTCAATTGATTCGTTCTGCAATGGATGGTCATATTGGTGAAGCAGGATACGAAAAACACCCAATATTCAATCTTCAAATGCCTCGGGAATGCCCTGAGATTCCTACTAATCTGTTGAACCCTAAACGGGTTTGGGATAATCAAGAAGCTTATCAAGAATTAGCTGAAAAATTAAAAGGAATGTTTGACGAGAATTACGCGCAATTTATTCCTAAGGAAGTTGAAAAGGTCTTGAGTTAATAAAACCGAAATGAGTATTCAAACATTAGAACAGTTCATTTCTGAGCAACAAACGCAATTCCCCCAAGCAAAAGGTGAATTGACAAGACTGTTGCAGGGAATTTCATTAGCTGCAAAAATCGTCCACCGCGAAGTTAATAAGGCTGGACTGGCAGATATCCTTGGTAAACAAGGGAATATGAACGCACAAGGTGAAGAACAACAAAAATTGGATGTCTTCGCTGACCATTATTTCATGGATGCCTTGGAAAGAGTAGGAGAATGCTGCTACCTCGCCTCTGAAGAACATGAAGATGGTCTCGATCTATCGAAGCGTAATAAGTATGCGGTTGGTAAATACATGGTCTATTTTGATCCACTGGATGGTTCCTCAAATATTGATGCCAATGTTTCGGTAGGTACTATCTTTTCAATCTATAAAAGAGTAAGTGCTGGTGGTGAGATGAAGATGCAGGATTTTGAACAAACAGGTAGAATGCAAGTGGCCGCTGGCTATATCATCTACGGCTCTTCAACAATGCTGGTCTATAGTACCGGAAAAGGAGTGAATGGGTTTACATTAGACCCTTCTATTGGCGAGTTTTGCCTCTCTCACCCCAAATTGAAAATCCCTGAAATTGGAAAGACGTACTCCGTAAATGAAAGTAATTACAACCAATTCTCAACCGCAATCAAACATTATCTTCAATTCTGTAAGGAAATAGATAAGGAAACCAATAGACCTTATTCTTCAAGATATATAGGTTCATTGGTCGCTGACTTCCATAGAAATATGATCCAAGGCGGAATATTCTTATATCCAGATACCTATCAATACCCTAATGGGAAGTTAAGGTTGATGTATGAGTGTAATCCTTTGGCCTTTATTGCTGAACAAGCAGGTGGAAAAGCAACAACTGGTGAAAAAGATATCCTTGATATTTGCCCTTCCGAATTACATCAAAGAACGCCTTTAATTATAGGAAGTAAAAATATGGTGGAAAAGGTAGAGCAATTTATTCTGGAATATTCGAGTGTCGAACCAACTTTTGCATAAAATAAAAAGCTGTGGATTCGGAATTTAACTATGTTTGCATTAAAAATACTTTATGAAAATATTAGTTGGCTTCCTGACCCTGTTCTTTTTTCAAATTAGCTTGGGTCAAAATAAATTACCCCAATTCCTTAAGGGACATTGGAAGGTAGATGGATCTAATAATCAGGAACAGTGGGATGTTTTATCTGAGAATAATATGAAGGGATTTGGTTATAAAATTGTCGACAATTTGCCATTGGTTTCTGAATATCTGGATATTCAGGTGAAGAATAATGAACTTGTTCTTACTGCAACGGTCTTAGGACAAAATGCTGGAAAGCCAATTTCATTCAAGTCGGTTAAACAGGATGGTAGCCAACAGGTGAAATTCGTTAATTATGACCATGATTTCCCGCAGGAAATCTCTTATAGCCTTTCAACGGATAATCCGGATCAAATCAATGTGAGGATAGCTGGACAAGGAAAAGAACAATACCTGAAAATGAACCGTCAATCTGCTGAGACTATTAAATCATTTGATGCCAACCTGGCTAAAGAACTAGGAGCTGATGATTATGGTATGAAGTCATTTTATTTTGTTGTCCTAAAAACGGGGACGAATAAAGATGATAATAAAGAATTGATGAATGAAGCCTTTAAAGGGCATATGGAAAACATCAACAGATTAGTCAAAGAAGAAAAGTTAATCGTTGCTGGTCCGTTTGGCAAGAATGCTGATAATTATAGAGGCCTCTTTATTCTTAATAATATCGATAATGAGGCTGATGTAAAAACAATTCTAGAAACTGACCCCGCAATAAAAAGTGCTTATTTATCTTATTCAATTTATAAATGGTATGGTTCAGCAGCTTTGCCGCTTTACTTACCTTTTGTGGATCAAGTCACCAAATCCAAACTTTAATATATTAGTAGTAGAAAGGCTCGAAAGTATTTACTTTCGAGCCTTGTTTTTTTATTTTACTCCCATTTCCTGAATGATAAATTGAGCATTATCAATTTTATCAGCAATCCATAGGACATATCTGATGTCCACCCCAATGGAACGGCTGTAGCTCTCATTCCATGCAAAATCATTGATGGTTGCATCATAAGCACGGTCAAAGTTTACTCCGATTAACTCTCCATAAGCATTCATGATTGGTGATCCAGAGTTACCTCCAGTGGTATCCATATTGTACAATATGTTAACAGGAACATCATTCAAATCCTTATTAAAGTAATTGCCGAAGTTTTTATCCAACCAATTTGTCTTAATAGCTTCAGGATATTCAAATTCTGGTAAACCTGAGTTACCTTTTTCAATTATCCCTTTTACAGTTGTAAAGGGAGCCATATAGTTTGCATCTGCAGGGCTATATCCTTTAATATTTCCAAAAGTCAATCGCAATGTTGAGTTCGCATCCGGAATAAAGCTTTTCGATTGAAACTTCTCCTTTACTGCCATGTAATCTGCCATTAACTTGTTCAGGTTTCCTTCTCTTCTCTTTTGCTCCGCATAAAAGGGTTGCATTTCAGAATCTAATTCCTTTTGAAACTTCATTAGTTCATCGGAATATTTTAAGAAACTGTTTGCATCCTTTAATACTGTGTTTTCGAAATATTCTTGGTTGGAAAGTTTAGAATCCTCAATAATCCGACTTATAAAATCTGAAGCAGCTTGTTCATTATTGAATTTATGTGCAGCTACAAATGGTAAACTGTTTCCATCTTTCAATTGGTAAGCTTGAGCAAACATATTGCTGGCAATACTTTTGTCTACATTGATATTGAAACTTTCATAAAGACCTGCTAACTGCTTCTTAAAGTTGGCAATGTTAGCATTGAACAACTCGGCTTTACGACTACTTGAAAGCTCTTTGTTTAATGCCTCCTGGAAACTATTTGTTAATGAAGCAAATTGTAATGAGCGGATACCAGAATAAATATTATTATACCAAAGTTCCTTTTCTGCATTATTAAATACCTGTTTGTAGTGTTGATCAATATCTTCCATCAAACTTCCATACTTCGATTTTAATTCAGCATCATTTTGAATAAACTTGGCCAATTCTTCATCTTCTTTGATCTTGCTGTTTATCAAATCAATATTACGAAGGCCTTTTAATTTTCCTCTGTAATTTTTCATGACATTGGCATTTCTCTTAATTCGAGTTGCTAGAGCCAATTCTGTCGCCTTATCATCTTTACCTGCTAAAAGCATTTGTTGATTTTGGAAATCATAAAGTTCTGAAGTATAAGGTAATAAATATTGTTGCTGATACTCAATATATTGTGCAGGTCTATGACGGAATGTTCTTCCTGGATAGCCTAAAATAAAGACGAAATCATTTTCCTTTACGCCATTTGGATTTACTTTTAGATGTTTCTTTGGTTTATAAGGAACATTATCTTTCGAATATTTCGCGGATGATCCGTCTTTCGCAACATAGGCTCTTAAGAATGAGAAATCCCCGGTATGTCTTGGCCAAACCCAGTTATCCGTCTCCCCACCAAATTCACCAATATTCTGTCTAGGGACATAAACCAATCGAACATCCTCGATGGTCTTGTATCTAAATAACACATAACTCTTACCAATAAACATTTCAGAAACTTCTGCTTTTATGGTTGGGTCCTGTGCTTCGGCCTCTTTGGCAATTTCCTGACGTTTGTTATTAATGATATCAATTCTTTGGCTTGGGTCAGATACATTTGCAACTGCTTCTAATATCCTTTGTGATACATCCTGGTAAGAATCTGTAATGCGGATATTTAAGCCTTTAGCTTCGATTTCCTGCTCATGTGAATTCGCAACGAAACCATTTTCCAAATAATTGTGCTCCGGAGTGGAAGCCAATTGTACCGCACTAAATGCACAGTGATGGTTTGTAATTATCAATCCGTTGGGAGAAACGAATGACCCTGAACAGCCACTGACTTGTACCAAGGCATCCACTAGTCCAATCTGACCTGGATTATAGATTTCTTTCTCACTAATTTTTAAACCTGCTTTTTTTAAGCCTGCTTTACTGAGCTCACTCAAAGGGAACATCCCTTCATCCGGTATCGCATTGGGAATAAGGATTGTCCCAGTCGTTAGAAAAGCAGCAATAAGTCCTGCTTTGATAAAGTTTAACATAACTATAGATTTTGTTTCATCCCAAAAATACTAAATGTTATGCCAAATGAAATTTATTAATACATATCCTGCCGACATTATTTAACTATTCGATAAATCGTTCCTATATTTGCAAAATTATAATCATCGATTCTTGCAGTTTCCAAGGATGGATTACGCATAATCAACACCATACTATAATAAATATTACAGGTATAATCTTTTAATACTAAAAGTGAAAACCAAAAGAATGAGACAAAAATTCCTTAAAAAACTTGAAGCTTTAAACAGATGGAGAATGCAGAAAATTTCTAATCGAAATTTTCTTATTGTTCTAGCGTTTGTGGTAGGGATTGTGGGTGGATTAGCTGCCGCATTATTGAAAGGATTGACTCATTTTATTGCTGCTAAATTGCAGGATGACCTGGAATGGCACTTTAAGTATTCCTTATACCTGATATTTCCACTTATTGGTATATTCTTAAGTGTACTATATGTTCGAAAATTTATCAAAGGCAAAAAATTAGAACATGGAATTACACCTATTATTTACGCTATTTCCCGACGCTCCTCCCGAATTGACCTCCACAATATTTATACGCAAATTGTAACCAGTGCGATTACCGTCGGATTTGGTGGTTCATCAGGATTGGAAGCTCCAATTGCCTATTCAGGATCTGCAATAGGGTCTAATATTGGTCGCTTTTTCGGATTAAGCTATAAGGAAGTTACCATGCTATTGGCATGTGGGGCTGCAGCAGGTATTTCTGGTGCCTTTAATAGTCCCGTTGCAGGGATGGTTTTTGCCATTGAAATACTGCTTCCCGAATTCTCAATCCCTGTATTTATTCCTTTGTTGATCTCTTCTGCCTTGGCAGCTGTCATTTCTAGGATCTTATATAGTGAACCTCTGTTCCATACCGCCGCAACAGATTGGGAGGTCAGCTCCATTTTCTTCTATATTCTCCTGGCAGTTCTGGTTGGTCTCTACACGATATACTTTTCAAAATTTAGTCAGGTCGTTAAGAATTGGTTCTCAAAAATCAAAAACCCTTATAATAAAGTATGGGTGTCTGGGATCTCCTTGGGAGTGATGATCTTTATCTTTCCGGCTTTATATGGTGAAGGTTATCTGACCATTCAACAAATCCTGGATGGACATTTTAATTCCATCGTCAAGAATTCCCTTTTTTCTGACTATAGGGATATGGCTTGGGTCGTGGTATGTTATACCATATTAACCTTATTCGGAAAATCATTCGCTTCTCTTTTCACTATTAACGGCGGGGGTAATGGGGGGATTTTTGGACCTAGTTTGGTCATGGGGGGATTAATAGGTTTTGCATTTGCTTATGGAATGAATCAAACCGGCTTTGTTCAACTCAATGTTCCTAACTTTGTGATGGCCGGAATGGCTGCAGCTCTTGCAGGCATTATGCATGCTCCATTAACAGGAATATTTCTGATTGCCGAAATAACAGGTGGCTATACCTTAATGGTGCCTTTAATGCTGGTAGCTTCAATCTCTTACCTAATTAATAGAGGTGTAATGAAGTATTCAGTCTATACCAAAGTATTGGCAGAATCTGGGGACTTGCTCTCCTATGAAGATAAAGATCGAACGGTATTGAGTATGATGAAATTGAGATATGTCCTTGAAACCAATTTTGTCGTACTTCGACCTAATGAAACTCCACTAGACCGTCAGACTGATATTGTCCATTCCAAAAGAAATATTTTCCCCATTGTTGATGATAAAGGTAAGTTAATTGGTATCATTTACAGTGAACGCCTATTCTCAATTTTGCTTGGTGAGGAAGAGGGTAGGGAAAAGACCTTTGCCGTATTGGCTCAAAAACCTAATGATATTATCATTGAAACGGAGAAAATGGAATTGGTCATGACTAAAATGAATAAGGAGGATGTATGGATTCTTCCGGTGGTCAATAAAGATGACCAATATCTAGGCTTTATTTCCAAATCTTCAGTATTCAATAAGTATCGTAGTCTATTGATTCGACAGGGACAATACTTGGAGTAATTATTCCTCAAAATCCCTTAATTTCCTCGTAAATCCCCTTAAAACCAGACATAAAAACGCTGTTTGACTTCGTTTTATGCAATTGGTTTAATTTTAATTTTTTAAAATTTCAGTGTTTTTTTCATTTCTTTTCTGACTTATGAATCTTTGTAAACCAGTGTTTTAACACTTAAATGTCCTTAAATTAACAATTTGTTAACTAAAGTATAATATGTTAACAAATGTTAAACGGTACAATAATTGTTAAATGATACGTTAATAAGATGGAAGTGTAATAAAAATATTACGAAGACAAAAGATTAAAATCGGAAAAATACTGTGAAGAAAACAAAATTATCAATTTTAAAAGCAACATTATTATTAATCGGATCAGTCAGTATAATGACTAGCTGTTCTGAGAGTAAATCAAAAGAGAAAGAAAATATCGTTAAACCCATGGCATTGCCAGTGTATACAGTTGAAAGATCTGATGCTGTTACGGTTAAAGATTACCTTGGTACCATTGAAGGGAAGGTGAATGTGGAAGTACGTCCTCAGGTTGAGGGATTGCTACAGGAGATTTATGTGGATGAGGGGGCTTATGTTCGTAAAGGACAGAAACTCTTTAAAATAGATCCTTCTTTCTACCAAGAAGATTTAAATAATATGTATGCTGCGGAGAAAGTAGCACAAGCAAAATTAAAAAATGCAAAATTAGAAGTTGATCGTTTGAAGCCTTTGGTTGAAAATGATGTAATTTCTGATGTAAGGTTAGCTTCTGCCGAATCGGATTATCAAGTAGCTAAAGCCGGATTGGATCAAGCAGCAGCGGAAGTTCGCTCGGCACAATTAAGCAGAAATTTTACAACCATTACTGCTCCAGTAAATGGTTATATAGGTAGAATCCCTAAACGTATCGGTAACTTGATTACTAAGGGCGATAAAGAACCATTGACGAATCTTTCAGATATTCAAGAGGTTTATATTTACTTCGCCATGAACGAATCTGATTTCTTGTACTTCTCAAAAGCGCAAGCTAAAGCAGATAGTGTTGAAGGTCGCAAATATGATAAATTAAAGCGATTGACCTTTCCTGAAGTTACGCTGATGATGGCCGATGGTGAAGAGTACTCTTCCAAAGGGGTGGTCGATGCGGTAAATGGTCAGGTGGATAGAACAACAGGTTCGATATCCTTGAGAGCAACATTCCCGAATCCAAATAATATTCTACGTTCTGGTAGTACCGGTACCTTGAAAATTGCAGAGGTTAAAAAAGATGCCCTTCAGATTCCGCAAGTGGCAACAAACGAACTGCAAGATAAAACATTCGTATTCGTGGTTGATAAAAACAACCAGGCGCAACGTCGAAATATTAAGTTGAACGGAAAAACTAAAGATAATTACATCGTGTCCGAAGGATTACAAGAAGGTGACCGTGTAATTACAAGTGGATTTGAAGAACTGACTGACGGTTCTGCAATCATGCCTATACCTCAAAAAAAATAATAGACTATTTAAATTTTTAAGCTGATTCTAACATTTCCTTGAGTAATTAAGGAAATGATTAGAATAGCTCAATCCTAACATTTCTATATGCTTAAAACATTCGTAACGCGTCCCGTTTTAGCTACCGTTGTATCGATTATATTGGTGATTCTGGGTTTAGTAGGGCTGAAATTACTCCCTGTATCCCGTTTCCCTGAAATTGCGCCACCTAGTGTAGTTGTATCCTTAAGTTATCCAGGTGCTACCGCAGAAACTGTCGCAAGCTCCGTATTATTGCCTATCGAAGAGGCAATCAATGGAGTGGAGAATATGACTTATATCCGATCAACAGCTTCTAACTCTGGGTCAGGTTCTGTAACCGTATTTTTTAAAACTGGAACAAATCCCGATGTGGCTTCTGTAAACGTTCAGACCAGGATTTCCAAAGCAATATCTTCTATCCCAGCGGAAGTAAATGAAGCTGGTATTACCACAATGCCGCGGCAGAGTGGGGTAATCATGACCATCAATATCTTCTCTAATCAGAAGGATTCGGTCTATGATGAAACATTCCTACAGGCATTTGCCCAAATTAACTTGATGCGACCATTGCTTCGTGTGGATGGGGTAGCCCAGGTTTCTAGATTGGGGGCAAGGGATTATGCTATGCGGGTATGGTTAAATCCAGAAAAACTCGCCCTCTATAATTTGGTGCCAAAGGATATCTCCGATGCCATCAAGGATCAAAACTTTGAAATTGCTCCCGGTAAATTTGGAGAAACTTCTGATGAAGCCTTTGAAACCGTAATTAAACATAAAGGTCGATTTAGTCAACCTGAAGAATTTCAAAATATTGTTATTAAAACCAATAACGATGGGTCTGTCTTATATCTAAAGGATGTCGCAAGGGTTGAGTTTGGCGCGACCAACTTAAACTCGGATAATAAAGTAGATGGTAAGCCTGGACTAACCCTGAACTTAACGCAAACCAGTGGGTCCAATGCCCATGATATTGATGTAGATGTTCGAAAAGTTCTCGAAGAACAAAAGAAATATTTCCCAAAGGGAATTGATTATGATATCACTTATTCCGTTCGGGATCAAATTGATCAGTCTATTGATCAGGTAAAGCATACCTTGTTTGAGGCATTTATTTTGGTATTTATCATTGTTTTTATCTTCTTGCAAGATTTTAGATCAACTTTGATTCCTGCCATTGCCATTCCGGTCTCCCTAATTGGTACTTTCTTTTTCTTGCAGCTCTTCGGCTTCTCGCTGAATGTACTGACCATGTTTGCCCTCGTACTGGCTATTGGTATTGTGGTCGATGATGCCATTGTCGTCGTCGAGGCCATTCACCATAAAATGCATGCTACAGGACAAAAACCTAAGCAAGCAACTCTATCTACCATGTCTGAGATTACAGGAGCAATCCTTTCAATTACAATGGTGATGGCTGCCGTATTCTTGCCAGTTGGGTTTATGGAAGGTCCCGCCGGTATATTCTATCGACAGTTTGCTTATACCTTGGCAACCGCCATTCTAATTTCTGCATTGAACGCCTTGACACTGAGTCCTGCATTATGTGCATTGTTACTCAAAGCGCCACAAGATGAGAAGGAAATTGGTAAAAAGAAAAATAAATTCAACACCTATAAGGACAAGTTCTTTACCGCCTTTAACACCTCATTTGACAGGTTTACAGATAAATATATTATCGGCGTAAGGCAGTTGATCAAAAACAAAAAAATCGCTTGGGCAGGCTTAGCTGTTATTACAGCGATTGGAGCATTCCTGATGATGAAGTCTCCAAAATCTTTTATCCCAACTGAGGATGATGGTTTTGTGACCTTTAATATTGCAATGCCTCCAGGTGCTTCATTATCTCGTACTACCGAGGTCTTGAAAAAAGCAGATAGTATCTTAAGAAGACATAAAGATATCGAAGGGATGACCTCAGTATCGGGTTATAATGCCTTAGATGCTAGTGCCAGTCCTGCCTTTGCTGCGGGGTATATCACCCTGGTACCGCACGCTGACCGTAAGGATATCAAGAATATCCAAGACTTTATGGATACCGTGAGAAATGACCTTTCTCAATTGCATGAAGCCAAATTTACGGTATTCCCTAGACCAACCGTACAAGGTTTCGGTGATTTTGCAGGGATAGAATTGGTGCTTCAGGATAGGTTGGGTGGTGATATTCGGGACTTTAATGTGTTAGCGGATACTTTCATCAACCAAATTAATGAACTGCCAGAAATTGGTAATGCTTATACCAGTTTTAAATCTACATTCCCTCAATATGAGGTCAATATTGATGTGGTTAAGGCTAAAGCTTTAGGAGTAAGTATTAATAGCATGATGTCTACGATCAGGCTTTACTTCGCAAGGGTTCAAGCCTCCGATTTTAGCCGATTTGGTAGACAATATAGGGTATATGTACAGTCTGATTTTGACTTCCGTACCGACCCCGAATCCTTTAGCTCGATTTTCGTTCGTAATGATAAAGGAAAAATGGTGCCTATCAATACCATCGTGACCTTGAAGAAAATCGTTGGTCCGGAAACTATTACCAGATACAATTTATATAATGCTATTGTAGTCAATGCTGAACCTGCAAAAGGCTACAGTACTGGGGATGCAATGGCAGCAATTGAAAAGTTCTCGGAGGAAAAACTTCCTGGAAATATTGGATACGAATGGACCGGTATGAGTTTGGAGGAAAGCCAATCGGGCTCACAAACCGTTCTGATTTTTGCACTTAGTATTTTGTTTGTGTACTTCTTGTTAGCAGCGCAATATGAAAGTTATATTCTTCCATGGGCAGTATTATTATCTATCCCGGTTGGATTGATCGGAGTATATGCAACAATTGGATTAGCAGGTCTACAGAATAACATTTATGTCCAGGTCGGATTGATCATGTTGATTGGTCTACTCGCCAAGAATGCCATACTAATCGTAGAGTTTGCGGTTCAAGAAAGAGACAAAGGAATGAGTATCGTGGATGCAGCAATCAATGGCGCAAGGCTGAGGTTGAGACCTATTTTGATGACGAGTTTGGCCTTTGTGGCAGGTTTGATCCCATTGATGTGGACCGTAGGACCTTCAGCAATTGGTAACCATTCAATCAGTTTTAGTGCTGCTGGTGGTATGTTATTCGGTGTAACCTTTGGTATTTTCATTATTCCAGTTCTATTTGTTGTTTTCAAATCTCTGGATGAAAAGGTTCGCAATAAAATTAAAACAGAAGAAGAAGAATAGAAGATCAATGAAGAATAAAAATATATTAAAAGTTTTAATCGGTTGTCTTTGTGCTGCGTTGTTTATGGTGCAAGGCTGTAAGGTGGGGCAGAAGTACCAACAACCGGAACTAAACTTACCTGAAAAATTCAGGGGGGATACTTTGGCGTATTTTGGAGATACCTCCAGTATCAGTCAGATTTCATGGAAGGAATTTTTCCATGACCCTACCTTAAAAGACTTGATTGATTCTGCATTGTCCAATAACTATGATATGCAAACGGCATTGAAAAACATAGAAATTGCCAATAAATGGATGCGTCAAAACAGATTCAACTATTTACCAGAGGTAGATGCAACCATTGCTAGTGCGAATAAGCAATATCGTTCTAAGAACTTTGGTTCTGGACCATCAACGCGATGGTACGAATTCAATGGAAAGAAAGCTCCGGAGAATATGTACACCTATACCTCACAGTTTGGCACTGAAATAGGCTTTAGCTGGGAAATTGATATCTGGGGTAAAATCAGCAATGCGAAAGATCAATTGACTGCGGAGTATTTAAATACCCAGGAAGCGAAGAATGCCATTCAAACTAATCTTATATCGAGTGTAGCCAAAGGATATTTCAACCTGTTGATGTTGGATGCCAAGATCGAGGTAGCGAAACGAAATGTAAAATTGAATGACAGCACCTTACAGATGATCAAATTGCAATATGAAGCTGGTGACATTACAGCCTTAGCGATACAGCAAACGGAGTCCCAGCGTCTGATCGCAGCTTCATTGGTGCCTGAATTGGAAAAGGAAATTGTCTTGCAAGAAAATGCCTTACGCATATTAGCCGGAGAGATGCCGGATTCGGTTTCCAGAGGAACTAGTTTTGAACACCTATTTGCTGAAAATAAAGATATCTCTTTGGGATCTCCATTAGATATTATTAGAAATCGTCCTGATGTCAGAGGTGCTGAATTGGGATTGATTGCTGCAAATGCCAATGCAAATATTCAGCAAGCCATGAGATATCCAGCTTTATCATTGGAAGGCGTCTTCGGCGTGAACTCCAGTCTTCCTAAAAATTGGTTTTCAATTCCTGGATCTTTACTGGGTGGAATTGGGGGTAGCTTGACTGCACCGATTTTCAAAAATAGAAAGTTGAAAACCGAATGGGAAGTGGCAAAATTAGAAAGAGATAAGGCCGAAATTGATTTTCAAAAAACAGTTTTGGAAGCGGTTTCTGAAGTTTCAGATGCCGTAGTGACCGTAGAAAAATTAAGAGAACAGCTTGAATTCGCACGATTAAGAGTTGAGAATTCAGAAAAAGCCGTTAAAAATGCTGGATTGCTTTTTAAAGGTGGGTATGCAACTTACCTAGAGGTAATCACCGCTCAGGGGAATGCCCTTGATTCGGATCTAGCATTGGTTGAACTTCGTCAAGAACATTTAGAATCTTATGTTGACTTATACCGCTCCTTAGGAGGGGGATGGAGATAATTCAATCACAATAACAAGCTTCACAGTATCATTATGATACATTTCCATCGTTCTAAGCTTTTGATAATAAGCTGATGAACACAAAGAATGGGTTGGGTTTCCTGGAAATTCCAACCCATTTGCTTTTTCGTTATCCATATCCGCCAATTCAATGATTTTCAAGGCTAATATTCAGTTCTAAAACCTATCTTTGCCCAACCAAACGGCAATTCAATTGCTAGAAAAACATTATTAACAATTTACCTAAGTATTTTTCTGATGGAAAAGTATTTCTACTTCCTAGTATTAGCGCTTATTACGGAGATCATTGGTACGGTTTCAGGTTTTGGATCTTCTATTCTATTTGTCCCGACGGCTTCCTTATTTTTTGACTTCAAAGCTGTGTTAGGAATTACCGCGGTGTTTCATGTCTTTAGTAATATCTCGAAGATTACCTTATTCCGTAAAGGAATCAATAAAGATATCGCGCTGAAATTAGGTATCCCTGCAGTTCTATTTGTCATCATTGGAGCCATGTTGACCAAATTTGTTCCTGTTAAGGAAATGGAACTAGGCATGAACATCCTAATTGCCTGCCTGGCTATTTTCTTATTGTTCCGATTTGATAAACCGCTACAGCAATCCAATAAAAACTTATACTTAGGTGGAGTAATTTCAGGCTTTTTTGCAGGGCTCGTGGGCACGGGTGGGGCCATTCGGGGAATTACTCTAGCTGCTTTTAATTTGCCTAAGGATATATTTATCGCAACCTCCGCATTGATTGACTTGGGCGTGGACTTCAGTCGTGCGGTGGTCTATGTTGCCCAAGGTTATTTCCCTTCTGAATATATCAAACTTATTCCTTTTTTGATTCTGGTTAGTATTTTAGGAAGTTATCTTGGTAAGGTAATCCTCAAGTATACCTCAGAAAGAGTTTTCAAATACATCGTATTGGCTGTCGTGATATTGACTTCAATTTTTCAGTTAATCAATTACTTTACGAAATCAACAGGAGCTTAATATCTTAAATTAGGTCTATTTGTAAAAGGTGAGAATGACCAAGGAATGGAGGCTAGGATCATCAAACTGATCCAAATATATCTCTTCCATAAATAGGTGAACCCATTACTTCCTACTTTCTTCTTTACCAGCAGACTCACGATATTAATCATCATGACTGCTAGAGTCATCATGGTCATATGTTCCAAGCCAAAGAAACGAACCTCTCGGGTTTTGATACCAATTGAAATATCGTTCCAAAAGGCTGTGACCAGTGGACTGTTGAGATATAATACCCAGCCTATAAAGAATTGAATATCATAGATAATGGTCAATCCAATCAATATTTGATAATCCTTGCTGCTAAAAACCTTATTCTTTCGGTGATTGATAAATATCCAAACTATTTGAAATACTAGTGCAAATAATACAAGCCAACGGAAATAGGAGTGAAGGATTAAAAGATAATGGTACACCGATAATGAATATATAAAATGATGCTAAAATTACATACGAATAATTAAATTCGTATCGTTTTTACTTTAGAAAAATCTATTATATGAAGAAATTGACTTTAATATTAGGAATCAGCCTTGCTGTGTTCTTATCCGGATTACAATTTGAAAGTTATGCCCAGACAAAAAAAGTGAATCCTGAATTAGACTCCCTGGCTAAGCCTTATCATCCTGAAGCCGATGCCCAAAGAGACATTGACAGTTTAGTTGTATTAGCAAAGAAAGAAAATAAAAATATCATTATTCAAGCGGGAGGAAACTGGTGTATTTGGTGTTTAAGATTTAATAATTTTATTCATCAGAACAAGACAATTGATGAATTATTGAATCAAAATTTTGTTTACTATCATTTGAATTTTTCTCCAGAAAATAAGAATGAAGCAGTTTTTAATAAATATGCACCAGGCAAGGGAAATGAATATGGTTATCCATTTTTCATTGTCATGGATAGTAATGAAAAAGTCTTGACAACTAGAGAAAGCGGCAACTTAGAAGCTGGAAAAGGTTATGATGAAACTAAGGTACTCGACTTCTTTAAGGAATGGCTACCTAAAAAATAATAAGAAGAGCTATAATTTAAAATTATAGCTCTTTACTTTTTGCTTAATTGGAAGCAACTATAACAATATTCATAGCTTAAAAAAATAGCTTAGAATATAGCCTATCTAAATAGTTGTTATATGGTTTTTTAAATTAGTGGCTTAAGATTGTTGTTTTGATAATATTCAATTTTATATTGGAACATCTCTGCCATTCGAGCTCCTTGCCATTTTGCGCGTTCTGCCTTTTCTCCAGCAAATAAGTTATCCACTGTTCTAGAAAATAAAGCCAACCATTGGTCAAAATGACGCTTCTCTACTGGAAGTTTTGCATGGGGTGGAAATGGACTACCATAATAAGTATGCTCCTCCAATAAAACCGTTTGCCAAAATCTATACATCTTTTCCAGATGCTCAGCCCAACGGTCTTGAATAATACCATTGAATATAGGCCCTAATAATTCATCCTCACGAATATATCCGTAAAATTCATTTACTACCGCCTTTATATCATCCATATTCTGGATGTCACGTTTTTGATTTTCCATTACTTTTACTTTTCCTTCTCTAAACTTTTCGAGTTCAATCTACCTGATTAAAATACTCTCTCCAGATATTAAGCCTACTGCCAATTGGTACACTGTTGTACTTTCCAGCATATCTTTTAAATCTGTTCTTATTTTCACAAAGCTATTGTGCATTGGACATGGCTTTAAGGCATTACATTCTTTTAAACCTAGTCCACAACCCATAAATATTTCATCACCATCCACCGCCTTGACTATTTGCGATAGGGTAGTTTGATGGATTTGATCATGGTCCATTTCGAATCCCCCAAAAGGTCCTTTAATTGAATGTAGGACATTATGTTTCGTTAATAAACCCAATACCTTCGCCGTAAATGCCTCTGGCGTTCCCGTATGCTCGGATACCTCCGTAATTTTTACGCGGTTCCCCTCCAATGATTGGGTGGCAATGTAAATGATCGCTTTTATTCCGTGTTCACAGGCTTTTGAAAACATATTTTATTTCTATGAATCAAAGATAAGGAGTATTTTTCATTTAAGAGTGTTTTGTCTTAAATAAGAATGTCATTTTATTATGATTCTTGGTTTTTGGACAATTCGCTCTTTGCGAGTTATTTGTAATTATCCTGATTATTTGTTTAATTAGTTTCTAATAACCATTTAATTAAAACATCGAATTCCTAACTAAAGGGATTTTCATCTTTCAGAAATAGCTGATTCAGCAGCAAAATTTATGTACAATGATAATAGATAATAAAGTCGATCAATCTTCGGATCAATATTTTGATGCCATTGTCATTGGTTCAGGGATTTCTGGGGGTTGGGCAGCAAAGGAACTCTGTGAAGGAAATTTAAAGACTCTTCTTTTGGAACGCGGCAGGAATGTCAAGCATATTGTTGATTATCCTACCGCGAATATGGACCCTTGGGAATTCCCGCATGCTGGAGGTCTCAGTAAAGCATTTCGTAAAGAAAATCCAATTGCAAGTAGGGCTGCTGGAATAGGAGAGAGCAATAAACACTTCTTTACCAAGGATAAGGATCAAGAATATATACAAGAGAAACCATTCGATTGGATTCGAGGTTATCAGGTTGGCGGGAAGTCGCTCATTTGGGGCAGGGCTTGCCAACGTTGGAGCCATTTTGAATTTACTGCCCCTGAAAGATTGAATTATGGCATGAACTGGCCAATTGGTTACGATGATGTTGCCGATTGGTACACACATGTCGAAAAATATATTGGCGTCTGTGGAACGCAGGATCATCTGGAGTCCATGCCCGATGGCGAATTTCTCCCCCCATTTGATTTTAATAAAGTTGAACTTCATATTCGTGATTCCATTCTAAATCACTATAAAAACAGATATCTCGTTCATGCGCGCTGGGCTCATTTAACTGAAGCCAAGGATATCCATAAACAACAAGGTCGAGTAAATTGTCAAGCTAGAAATGCCTGTATGAGTGGTTGCCCTTTTGGAGGTTATTTTAGCTCGGTTTCATCAACCATTCCTTGGGCAGAAAAGACTGGAAACCTGACACTCAAACCCAACAGTTTGGTCAAAGTAATTCTTTACGATGAAAAGCTAGGTAGGGCCAGTGGAGTACGCGTATTGAATACGGAAACTAATGAAGAGACTACTTATTATTCCAAGATAATATTTTTAAATGCTTCAACCTTAAATTCGAACCTCATTCTTCTAAATTCTAAGTCACAACGCTTTCCGCATGGATTGGGAAATGACCATGGACTATTGGGGAAATATATTGGTTTTCATAATTATAGAGGCTCAGTTTCTGCGGATGTTCCCGGCTTTTTGGAGGATTATTATTTCGGTAGAAATCCTTCAGAAAATATTCTAGCCAATTATGTGAACCTAGGAAAACAGGATCGTCCTTTCGTAGGCGGCTATACAACCTTTCTTGCGGCAAGACGACATCGAGGTAGGGTTGATAAGAATCTCCCTGAAGTGGGAGCTGCTTTCAAGGATAATCTAAGTGAAGTTGGACCATGGTATGTGTATATGTATATGCAAGGTGAAACGATTATGAAAGCCTCCAATCAAGTGAGTTTATCAGCTACTGAAAAAGATAAGTACGGAATGCCCCAACTGATTACATCCGTGGATTATGATGACAATGATGAAAAAATGTTGGCGGATTTTCTCACTCAAAGTGCAGAAATGCTTAAGGTAGCAGGCTGTCAGAATATTAATGTACATGACAACAAAATCGCCCCTGGATTAGATATCCACGAGATGGGAGGAGTGAGAATGGGTACTGATCCTACAAATTCCATGTTGAACAAATGGAATCAATTGCATTTATGTCCCAATGTATTTGTAACCGACGGTGCTTGTATGACAAGTACCGGAAACCAAAGCCCCTCAATCCTGTATATGGCATTAACCGCCAGAGCCTGTCATTACGCAATGGAAGAAATAAAAAAAGGTAATTTATAGTATTCTGGTATTTTCTTAGTCGATTTGAGGATAAGGCGTAAAATCAGCTTCGTAGTGATTCCAAATTATATTGGCGATTTTCTTGGTCAAATTCTCAGCTGCATTGCTCTTTGTCCAGCTTCGATCTTTATTGTTGTTGGTGAAAATAGAGAATATAAAATCACCATGTGGAGCATTTACCAGAACCACCTCGTTCCGTGATTCATCCAATGAACCTGTTTTGTCGATGGTACTTATTTCAGCCGGAAATTGAGATAATGATCTTTCATTGTAAAATTGGTTCTTTAAGAATCTATACATTTTATCTGAATGTGCAGGAGAAACTACTTTTCCATTTCTAATAAACTCATATAGATTTGCCATTTCTTTTGGCGTAGTTTGCCCCCAACCATATTTCTTCCAAATATCTTCTCTACCCACAGTTCTGGAATTCACTTTTGTATTGGTCAATCCCAACTGATCCATGATTGGGTTAATGGCTTGTCCACCTCCAGCCAATTCCTGACACCAAATGGAAGTCACATTATCACTATAACTTAACATCAAGCCAATGAGTGTAGAAAGATCAGTTTCTGTACTGTCTTTGAAAAATTGCATAAGACCTGAACCGCCATAAGCCCTCGAATCTCGATACAAAAACTTTTGGTCTAATCTTAATTCCCCATCTTTTATTTTCTGAAATACCCCCACTAGAATCGGAACCTTAACCACGCTCGCGGTTGGAAAAATACTGTCTGCATTGATGTTAACTTCTTTATTTTGCTTTAAATGCTTGACATAAATACCCACATCCCCTTGGAAACCTTCAATAGCTTGATTGATTTTGGCAGCAAGCTTTTTATCAGTTTTTTGCCCATGTACCTGTGATACAATAAATAAAAAAATAATACATAAACTGGTTAGATTCTTCATGGTAAATTTTAATTTTATTATAAAATCGAAGATAAAAAAATAATAAGGGATAATTAAAATACAATCAAATACTATGGATTTATTTATGATTGTGATTGGTGGAAAACCGGTCGGAAGGTTTACCGAACAGCATGATGTATTCTTTGGAATTGCAAATAACTTGAAAGATTTGGTTCCTCAAATGAATGAATTTTGGCCTGCATTGGAAGGTAAAATGCATATTGATTCCTGGAGAAAAGTATCTCAAGTAGCCACGCATAAGATTGCGGTTTTACCAAAATCTGAATCAAAGTTAGCTGATTCAGCAAAATTGTTTTTTGTAAATCTAGGTGGTTATAAACCCAATGACATGGAGGAATATCATTATAAGCAATTAGTGGTTGCGAAAGATTTAGCTGAAGCGACAAAAGTTGCTAAAGATACAGTGTTTTGGAAACATCATGAATCATCCCATATCGATGATAAATACGGAATTGATGTTGATGATATCTATGAAGTTTCGGATATGCTCAGTGCAACGTTAAAAGACAAATATCAAATTCAGATTGTACTTCATACGGAAGGGGTAGAGGATCCCTTGGAAGTGGGGTATTTAAAGATCAGTAAATTGATGGAACAAAATTTACAGTAGGGTTAATACCCTACTGTAAATCTTTTTTTAATAAACTTCTTATTTTCAATTTCATCCACAATCGCTACTGCTAAATCTTCAACGGAAATCATGGAATGCCCATCATGATCAAATACAGGATGATCAGTTCCAGTTCTGTATTTTCCAGTTCTACTTCCTTTTGCAGATGGATTCATTTCAATGGCAGGACTTAAAAAAGTCCAATCCAATTCATCTTCACGCTGGATAATTTCATAAAAATCCGCAGCTGCCAAGGCACCAGGTTTTATTTCCTTTGGAAATTTAGGATCGTCAACAAGCCTATTGTCATTTTCATCCAAGAGACTTCCTGCACCTCCAATGACAATGAAACGCTTTATTCCAGTTTCCTTTAATTCTTTTAAGATATGTCTGGATCCTTCTAAATAATCATCATAAATCTCAGGATTAGTCCAGCCTGCATTAAATGCCGAAATCACCACATCATTACCATTTAATGCACTTCCAAGACTAGTGTCATGCATCACATCCATTTGTACAGCGATTACATTCTGTTTATCCTTGATGTCATCAACATGCCTTGCGATGGCAGTGACTTCAAAATTCCGATGAATAAGTTCTTCCAAAATATGAGAACCAACATATCCTGTTGCTCCAATTAATGCTACCTTCATAGTATATACTTTTTGATTAAAAAAAACAGGTTGGGTTTCCATTAATCACGGATTGCCAACCTGTTCTTATACAATTTATATGGTTAAATGTTTAATTCAAATCCAATAATTATTGCTTGATTGGCTCTGCTTTGTTCTTTTTGAACTTCGCATAAGAATCAATAATATAGGCTGTTAAATCTTCTTTTGAAGCCTGTCTGATAAATTCATAAGTTGGTCTGTATCCATCTTTAAATAGAAGAAGTTCCTGTTTCTCCATTGGAATCAATGAAAGGATTAAATCGTTTGTAAATACACGATCCACATTTCTTTGTTCTCTTTCTAATTCTAATATTTCAATGGAAGCTCTGGCTTGTTTAGCTTCTTTGCCAAATAACCTGGATGGTGAAACCCGTAGACCTCCTCGAGTAGGGCTTGTTTCTGCAGCCTTGCTGTTGTTCTTTGCACGCTCAATCTCTCGCGTTAAGCGGCTATCTGTAATTTTTGATACGACGACCTCATCAATGGTAATCGTACTTTTATCATTTACAAGATAAATCCTGGTAATTCCTTCCTGATAAATGAAGGCTGTATCACGGTCATAACCGCGGACCATTAAACTTAAATAATCATTAAGCTTACCCGGAATGGTAAAGTTTCCTTGTAGATCGGTTTTTACCTCATCATTTGTCCTTAAGTTCTTGATCTGTACTTCCGGTATTTTTTTACTGGTTTCCAAATCAAAAACTATCCCTTTAATTTCCTGCCCAAAGGAAATAGTTATGTTGCCCAAAAACAACATAACTATTAACCATAAATTCTTGTTTATCTTCATAAATTATTTTGATGTCCAGGTATTGTTGTCCGGATTAATATCAGGATAAACATTGTCTGGATCTATTTTAACGCTTGAAAGCTTTTCTGTAGTATTCAAAACAAATTTCCAAGTTGTATTTCTTTCCCAAACTTCAACTGGTAATTTTTTTCTTACTTTCTTGCCACTTACTGTTGTAGCTTCCACAACTACAGGCATTGCCATTTTTTGTAGGTTTTCAATACTGATTACTGCACCTTTTGCAGGATCTAGTTCAACATAATTAACCTCGGTTATTGCTTGATCCAAAGCCCAGTTGTTTTGGAACCAGCCTCTCCAGAACCAATTTAAATTTTCTCCGGTTTCATTTTCAATGGTACGGAAAAAATCATTTGGAGTAGGGTGTTTATATGCCCAATAATCAATGTATTTTCTAAAAGCAGCATCAAACCTTTCAGGACCTAATACTTCATCTCTTAATAAACGCAATGCAAATCCTGGTTTGTAATATGCCAAAAGACCAATATTACGCTCTTTCATGCCTTGTGGAGAAACCATAATGGGTTCCAAATTCGGATGCATCAACGCTTTGGCCATCGCATTTCTATCACCCATTCTTCTGAAGTATTCACCATTATTGAAGGCTTCTGTGGAAAGGTCATTGATAAAGGTGTTGAAACCCTCATCCATCCATGCATAAAGACGTTCATTTGACCCTACAATCATAGGAAACCAGATGTGTCCAAACTCATGGTCCGTAACTCCCCATAAACTTCCAGCTTTTGCCTTGCTACCACAGAATACAATTGCTGGATATTCCATACCACCTACATTGGAAGCCACATTGACTGCTACTGGGTAAGGATAATTATGCCATTTCTTCGAATAATATTCAATGGATGCCTTCGTATATTCTGTAGATCTTTCCCAAGCATTTCCACCATTACTTTCTTTCGGATAAGCTGATAATGCCAAAGCAGTTTTACCTTCCTGAAGATTCATTTTTGCTCCATCAATAATAAATGCTTTGGATGATGCCCAAGCAACATCCCTTGCGTTTTCTAAGCGATATTTCCAAGTCAGGGTAGATTTGTTGGGTCTAGAGTTCTTATTGGTAACCTCATCTTGAGAACGAATAATAACCGTCTTATCACTAGCCTTAGCTTTGTTATAACGGTCCAACTGTTCCTTGGTCCAAACTTCTTCTGGGTTCAATAATTCACCACCTAGAACAACAATATGGTTTGCTGGAGCAGTAACCTCAATGTTGAAGTCTCCATATTCAAGATAAAATTCACCTGGTCCAGAGTAAGGTAGTGTATTCCAGCCGGTAATGTCATCATAAACAGATACTTTAGGATACCATTGAGCAATTGCATAAATGTCCCCATTCTCAGTTGGAAGGATTCCCGTTCTATCAGCTCCATATTGTGGAACTATATAAGAGAAGTCCATGCTGATCTCCGTTTTACCGCCATTAGCTGCTAATGGAGTAGGGAGGTCAACTCGCATTCGGGTATCATTGATACTATATTTCACATCTTTCTTTCCGCCACCGGTTACATTGGAAATACTGTAACCACCGTTGAAGTCAGAGCTAGAGTCTCCGTATCGACTATTGGTCAATGGAACAACTGCTTGTCCAATCGATTTTTGATTAAATAAATTCTGTTCCAATTGTAGCCAAATAAAATCCAGTTGGTCAGGACTATTATTGGTGTAATGGATTTTTACAGTTCCCTTTACCTCATGGGTTTTATCATCAAGGCTTACTTTGATATCATAGCTAGCCGCATTTTGCCAGTATAATTGCCCTGGTTTTCCGGATGCCGAGCGATATACATTTCCATTGGTCGTGTAGAACCCAGGTTTGAAGGCCTCTTTGTAATCATATTTACTTTCAACCTTTTGAGCAAACGTACTTTGTAAAATACCTGCTTGCGCCAGTAATAGGCCTAAGGATATTTTAATAATAGATTTATTCATGCTTCGTTTATAATTTAGATTTGTATTCTTCTTCATCAAAACCTAAAATGATGCCCTTAGGGCCTTCGATCAAAGGTCTTTTAATCATGCTATTATTGGATAATAATGCTTTATTCGCGCTTTTGGAGTCTTTGACGGCAGCTTGATCCTCTGGACTAAGTTTTCTCCAGGTCGTACCTTTTTTATTCAATAATTGTTCCCAGGAGACTTCTTTCTCCCACGATTCTAATTTTTCAAGTGTAGCTGGTTCTTTTTTATAATCATGAAAAACAAATTCTTTTTTGTTTTCTGTTAACCAATCGATGGCTTTTTTTACTGTATTACAATTTTTTATACCGTATACCTGAAGCATATTTAATAATTATTTGAATGAATATATTCAGCTAAAGATATTAATAAAATATTTAATTGCTATTGGATTAGGAAATGGAAGGGGGAAAAGTTCTTAGTGTAATTTTTACACTATATTCTTTGAAGTAACAAAAAAACTTTATCTTTATTGATATTTATAAAATTTAGAAATTATACTATGAGCCTAAAAGATTTCAAAGGAGTTTTAACTGGAGATCAAGTACAAGAGCTATTTGAGATAGCTAAAGAGCATAAATTCGCATTACCTGCGGTAAATATTATTGGTACAGATTCTATCAATGCTGTGATGGAAACAGCAAAGAAAGTGAACTCACCTGTAATCATTCAATTATCAAATGGTGGTGCTCAATTCTATGCTGGTAAATCATTAAACAATGATAAACTACAAGCATGTATCTTGGGTGCAATTTCTGCTGCTCAGCACGTACATTTATTAGCAGAACATTATGGTGTTGCTGTAATTTTACATACGGACCATGCTGCTAAGAAATTATTGCCTTGGATTGATGGTTTATTAGATGCTGGTGAAAAATTCTTTGCTCTTCATGGCAAACCTTTGTTCTCTTCTCATATGTTAGACCTTTCTGAGGAACCATTGGAAGAAAATATTGAGATTTCTAAAAAATACTTAGAGCGTATGAAACCTCTAGGTATGACTGTAGAGATTGAATTAGGTGTAACTGGTGGTGAAGAAGATGGAGTTGATAACTCGGATGTAGATAGCTCAAAATTATATACTCAACCTGAAGAGGTGGCATATGCATTTGAAGAATTATCTAAAGTTTCTGATAAATTCACTGTAGCTGCAGCATTCGGAAACGTTCATGGTGTTTACAAACCAGGAAACGTAAAATTGCAACCTGTTATTCTTCATAATTCTCAAGAGTATATCCGTGAGAAATTTAATCTTACTGCTGAGAAACCTGTAAACTTTGTATTCCATGGTGGTTCAGGTTCTTCACCTGAAGAAATCGCTGAAGCAATCTCTTATGGAGCGATTAAAATGAATATCGATACGGATATGCAATGGGCATTCTGGGATGGCGTTAGAAAATACGAGGCTAAAAACCATGATTACCTACAAGCGCAAATCGGAAACCCTGAAGGTGCTGATTCTCCTAATAAAAAATACTATGACCCACGTGTTTGGTTACGTAAAGGTGAAGAAGCTTTTGTTGAACGTTTAGAGCAAGCTTTTGCTGAATTGAACGCAATCAATGCTAATGATAAATTGTAATTCTTTTTAAAGAATTAACCGATACAGAAGAGCTGTTCCTATGAACAGCTCTTTTTTTGTGCCCTAAATTTTCTAATTGCAGAATTCTGATCTACTATTCCTTTTTTCTCTATATAGGTACTTCTATATTCATTTAGCAATACAACAAGGCAAGATCCCTATATTACCGGAATTTCTCCTCAGCTTCTACGGATTTCGGTCGGACCTTGTTCGAGTTTTTGCGACCAATATCCGAAGAATGTCCGAAGAAGGTCCGGTTGATATCCGGTAGATCGTAGAATTAGATTGGAGAATGGAATGGATTAAAATCTTATTAATCCCAGCGGGATTTTTCAGGTTTGTCTGAGAAAAGGGTGGAACTGTTAATTATAATTAAATATGTGATTTGCGGGTACTAAAATGAGTAGATTGGACGTATATAATTATAAGGATGATGTAATAGTGCTAGAGCTGTAAGAATGTAAAATAAGTCAATTGTAAAATTGTCTGTTATCACATATTTTACGATTTATTATCCTTAATATTACATTAAGAAGCAAATGAAGATGTATAAGGAGCGATTTATTAATTATTTAAAATTTGAAAAGCGATATTCTGAGCATACTATCATTGCATACGAGCGTGAGATCACATCGTTCTTACATTTTTTGGAAGTAGAGGGTTTACAGTTTGAAGAGGTTGATTATCGATTTTTGAGGTATTACTTTTCGACTTTAAAGGAGCATGGAAAAGAAGCGACATCTGTAAACCGTGCGATCTCTTCCTTGAAGTCATTCTATAAATTCTTGATGCGGGAGGGATTGATCAGTCAGAATCCTATCACCTTGATCAAATCTTTAAAAACAGCCAAGAAGTTACCGGTTGTTGTGGAGAAAGACAAGATGGTTAGGTTACTGGAGCAGATGAATTCCGGTTCGGGGGAATTTGAGGAAATCAGGGATTTTATTGTATTGGAACTATTATTTGGAACTGGTATCCGTTTGGCGGAATTATTAAAAATAAAGGCGGAGGATATTGATTTTTATAATAAAAAAATACTTATATTCGGAAAAAGGAGCAAGGAGCGTTTTGTTCCGATTCACCAAACATTAGTGGATGAATTGAAAAAATACCTGGAATTAAAGAAAGCCAAGAATTTTGAAAACAATTCATCGGAATTGATCGTTAGCAAAGAAGGGAAGGCAGCATATCCTAAACTGATATACCGAATTGTTAAAAAATATTTAAGCAGTATAACTTCCCAAAAGAAACGTAGTCCGCATGTATTGCGGCACAGCTTTGCGACAGCCCTGTTGGACAACGGTGCAGATTTAAATGCCATTAAAGAATTATTAGGTCATGCTGGGTTATCGGCAACACAGGTTTATACCCATAATTCAGCTGAACGATTAAAATCAATTTATAAACAAGCACATCCAAAAGCTTAAAAAAGGAGGAAAAATGAACATTACAGTGCAATCTATTAAATTTAATGCTGACAGTAAACTAATCGAGTTCATTAAGAAGAGAACGGAAAAATTAAATCAATTCTTGGATAACATTATCGAAGGAGTATGTTACCTCAGGCTTGAAAACGTAGAAGATGAGGCGAACAAAATAGTTGAACTTAAATTTAATATTCCTGGTAATCAATTGTTTGCCAAAGCACAAGCTAAAAGTTTCGAAGAAGCAACTGATATTGCCATCGAATCTATTAGACGACAGATTAACAAACACAAAACCAAAACAAGAACTAATCTAAGTAATCACAAAGAAGTATTAAATCAAGAAGAAGAATTTTAATAACAATATTTTAATCACAAGAAAGGCTCCAAAATAAGGAGCCTTTTCTTGTTGCAAGATATGAGATGTGAGATTTTAGATTTGAGATAGTAGAAAATAGATATGAGTATTGAGATTTGAGTATTGAGATAGTAGAACTGCTAGGTAAGGGGGCTAGATATTTTGAAAATTGATGTTTGGCGACTTTATTTCAGACTTTCTATCACACATAACATATCCCACATCTCAATACTAATAACTTCTTTCTTCTATCTCAGATCTCACATCTAATATCTCACATCTAATTTCCTTTTTATTTGGAATAATTCTTAACAATATTTAGATTTGTTCCAAATTGAAATAAGCGCATGATTTGTCCATTAGCAAACTTTGAAGAAATATTCCAAACGGAGAGTGGGGCTGTATACCAATGTAGCCGTAAAAACTGTTATTGGTTAGATTTTCAAGGAAGTACTACTGCCTTTAAGGTTCGGGATTTCTTTGCTTTTAAGAAGAGGATTGATTCGATTGATATCGAGATGATGTTGAATAATTCTTCCAGAGCGTTTGATTTTGAGATTGTTATGCCGTTTAGAACCGATAGTATCTTTATTCTATCTCCACAGGATATCCTTAAGTTAAAGGAGATTTTATCGGGTGCAAAATTTATGATAGAGCTAAATAGTGAGATAAAAGCTTGCCTTCAGTCGAAAGCAATCCTAGCAATTTAACTCTCTTTATAATTATATTGATTCTAAATAAATTAGCTATTTTTCTAGCTAATTTAGACTGAATTTGTATTGCATATTTTTCATACTAATTTTTTCTTTTCCCTTTATATTTGTAGAACAGAAATCAACATAAGGTTTCTCAATGTTATTACATAAAAAGGAAAATTTATTATGAAAGATTTATTGAAATTAAAAACATCTATCTCCGAAGAGATTGAAAACATATTGAATGCACAAGTAAAAATCGAAGCACATTCATCAGCATTATATTTAGCAATGTCTGCATGGTGTGATGATCAAGGTCTTGATAACGCAGCAGATTTCTTTGCTAAGCAATCAGACGAAGAGCGTACACATATGTTAAAGATCTTCAAATACATCAGTGATCGTGGTGGTCGTGCGATTTCTCCAGAAATCACGAATGTACCTGTAGATTTTGAATCCTTCAGAGGAGTATTTGAGCAAACATTAGAGCAAGAAATGTTCGTAACAGAGCAATTCAACAAAATTGCTGACAAATGTTTCAAAGCAAAAGACTTTGTTACTTTTAACTTTATCCAATGGTTCTTAGAAGAGCAAGTAGAGGAAGAATATGTTGCAAGACGTATCCTAGAATTGTTCGATGTTATTGGTGAAGAAGGTACTGGTCGTTGGGAAATTGACCGCCATTTGGTGAAAGTTACCTTTGACGGCGAATAATATTTTTTAAAAAAAATAAAAAAGGGGCTAAAATGTTATTTTAGCCCCTTTTTTTTATACAATTATTTTCAGTTTATACGTTTTATAAGTAAATTTCAGTTTATCGTAAATTAGTGGATTTTAGAATGCCAATTTAGTCTATTGCTCTGTGAGAAATTACTGGTCAAGTATGCTTATTTTGCTTTTTACATTTTTAGGTCTTCCGGAGCTACAAGCTCAAGTTGACTTGAAAACTGTTGAAGGTGTTGTCGCAGATAGCACTGGTTTAGGCATTAAAGGCGCTTCAGTAAGATTAGTTAGCCATTTAGACACCATGAGCGCCATTACCGATGAAAATGGCTTCTATAAATTCAATAATGTCAAAGGGAAAAACCTTAATATTTCCTTTAGCATGCTTGGATTTCAGATCATTAACAAGAGTGTGGCAACCACTATTTTTATTAACAGGATATTGATTCCAAGGGTAACCCTCTATCCACAGTCTACCTTAATTCCCGAAGTTCGTGTCGAAAAGATTATTCCAGTCATTGATTTAGGGGATACCATACAGTTCAATATGCGGGCATTTTCTTTTCCGGAGCATTCCTTATTGGAGGAAGCGATAAAAATGCTACCTGGATTTCAGGTGTTACGGGATGGGACAACCTATTATAATGGACAATTGATTCGGGGAGTACGTGTGGACGGGAAGAAGTTTTTTAGTGGGGATTTATTAACAGCAACCCGGAATTTACCATCGGAATTTGTAAAGCAGATCGAAGTGATCAATGATTATGGAGATCTTTCCACCGCCAAAGGAATAAAAACCACGGAACCGGAAAAGATTATCAATATCGTTTTACAACCTGATAAGAAGCGGATAACCTTTGGTCAAGGAACTTTAGGGGCCGGAACGAGTGATCGATTTATTGGTAGTTTAGGGATCAATAAATTCAATGATGGACAGGAGATGTCAATTGTTGGGTCCATTAATAATACCAATACCAGTTTATTTTTATTTGGATCTCCGGATGGTGCCGGCGGTAGAAATACGGATCTTTCTGAAGTCGGTGATTTTTCGGATCCCAATGATGGTTTGAATAAATTAGGTTCAATTGGGATTTCCTTCACCGATAATCTCGGGGAAAGAGTGAGTATTAATGGAGGATATTCCTATCAGAGCAAGTTCAATCTTACTGAAGGTACTTCCTTGTTGACTTCTTCCTATCCAGGATATAATATCCATCGGTTTGAAAAGTATACCAATAGGTCCTATGATAATATGCATACCTTCAATTTGGAAATGAATGCTAAGTTCAAGAACAATGATGTATTAAAGATCAGTCCTAAATTTTCATATAATAGAGAATACTTTTATAACCATAGGAGTACTGATTTAACAAATCGTAAAATCAGGGATGAGGGAAATCGCCAAGACACTTCCATCAATAGTAAACCATCGGCGGATATTTCGATGTTATACTCGAAGTATTTCAAGAAACCAGGTAGAAAGTTGGTTGGAGATTTGAAGCTAAATTATCAATCCTTAACCAAGGATGATGTTATTTCTGAATATTATAAGCGTTTTGATTCGACTGGAGTAATTCCGACACAGAGTCGCTATGAGCAGCGCCAATTGGTTGATGCGCGAAACGATGGCTCAGGATTAAAAACCTCCATATCCTATGTGGAGCCATTCTATGAACATAGTTTATTGGAGATTTTCCATGATATGGATATTACCAATATTGAGGCAGTTCGAACGGTGCGGGATCCATATTTCTTAGGTGGAGGTTATGTGGATTCCTTGGCGATGAATTATGCCTACCAATTTAAGAGTTTTAAGACAGGCTTGAATTATCAGTATGAACCCAATAATAAATTTAGGGTCAATATGGGGTTTTCAGTTCAACCGGTTAATCTTTCAGGACGTGTAAAAGGAGATTCCACGGAATATAAATACAACAATGTCAACCTGGTGCCTTCGACCACAGTTCGCTATAAGTTTAGCAATGATTTGGAGCTAAAGGTTGCCTATTTAGGAAAGAATATCCAGCCTACGTTTCTGCATATTTCTCCAGTGCGAGACAATTCCAGTTCACGGAATATTATCGTTGGTAACCCAGCATTGAAGGCTGAGTTTTCCAATCAGTTTTCGACGACTTTAAGAAAGTTTGTGCCAACTCGAGGACAATATTTTCAGACGGATTTTGCCTATACTTTTATTGCAAATAAGATTGTTACTGCAAAACGGGCTATTTCAAATGAGACCATTCAGGAAACTACTTTTGAAAACACAGATGGCTATTATGATATCAAATGGTATTATGAGTTCAATTCTCCAGTTTTCTCGGATGTTTTGAACCTTGGACTATCAGGAAATGTAGATTATTATAATAACCTATCGTACATCGATAGCGCAAAGAGTACCACTAAGCAAGTTCTGTTTAATCAGAATGTTCAATTAAGGTACTTACCGAATGAATATTTTGAATCAGTTTTTAATACCAATTATTTCTTGAACAGGGCGACTTATGAATTGCCATACAAAAATAAGATTGCAGCGCATTCATTTTTATTGAGTTTGGCTGGACGTGGGTATCTAACGGATAAATTTGTTATTGGTGCCGAGGTCTCGCAGAAATTCTATAATGGTTATGTAAGTGAATTGAGTGATGTAAACCCAACAATTATCAATACCTATTTAGAATATAGTTTTTTAAAGAATAAAGCGGCCTTGATCAGGCTTCAGTGTAATGATATTATGGACCAGAATAAAAACGTGGGAGTTATGACCTCCTATGTAGGGAATGATGTCTTTGAATCCAGGAACAATCGACTTGGTCGATATTTTATGTTAACCTTTAATTTGAGGTTGCAAACTTATCCTAACAAATAGATGAAAGCAGCAGTAATGAAAGGCTTTGGTGGGCCGGAAGTGTTTGAGATAGAAAACTTAGAGGACTTGATTCCGAAGGGCGAAGAGGTATTAATTGAAGTTAAGGCAGCTGGCATTAATCGTCCCGATGTATTTCAGCGAAAAGGGAATTATCCAGCAATGGAAGGTGTTCCTCAGGATATTCCGGGATTGGAAGTTTCTGGTATTATTCGTTCAGTTGGGCCATCAGCTCGGAGATTTAAGGTTGGGGACTCGGTGATGGCCTTACTTCCGGGCGCTGGTTATGCTTCGCAGGTATGTGTTTCAGAAAGGGTTTGTTTACTGAAGCCTAAAAACCTTTCCTTTGAAGAGGCAGCAGCCTTACCTGAAACCATATATACGGTATGGAATAATCTTTTTGAAAGAGGAGGATTACGAAAAGCTGACCATGTTTTGATTCACGGCGGAACAGGAGGTATCGGTTCCACAGCTATTCAATTAGCTAAGAGTTTTGGTGCAATGGTGTATACAACGGTCGGTTCTGAGGAGAAGAAAGTAATAGCTTTAGAACTCGGTGCAGATATTGCCATTAACTATAAGGAAGAAGATTTTGAGAAGGTATTGAAAGATTTGGGTGTGGATGTAGTATTAGATAGTATAGGTGGAGAATATTTCCATAAACATCTGAATATATTGAATGAAGATGGTCGTTTGATCCAGATCAATGCAGTAGCAGGAGCCAAGGTCGAGTTGAATCTTTTAAGGCTGATGCAGAAACGGATTTTATTGACCGGGTCGACTTTGCGCAGTAGGGATATTGAATTCAAATCCAGGTTAACCAAAGAAATTGAAACAAATATTTTACCTCTTATTGAAAAAGGGGAGCTGAAGCCAGTGTTAACAAAAATCTATCCCTTAGAGGAGGTTGTAGCGGCACATCGCGATTTTGAGAGTTCAGAACAGTACGGTAAAATAGTGCTCAGAATGGAAAGCTAAATACTTTTAGCTGTCTATTTTGTGATTTATTTTACTATATTTAGAAAATTGATAAAAACCTATTTATTAAAAAATGAACATAAAATTTCTTACGACAGCTCTTTTAATAGGTAGCACGGTATTATCGGGATTTGCCCAGAAAGTTGGTAAGGTTGAGAAACCTATTGATTTGGTGAGCACCTTGGTAGGTACGCAGTCTACTTATTTTTTGTCCAGTGGTAATACCTATCCGGCGATTGCCTTACCTTGGGGGATGAACTTTTGGAGTCCTCAAACAGGGAAAATGGGAGACGGATGGATGTATACTTATACTGCGGAGAAACTTCGCGGGATCAAACAAACCCATCAGCCATCCCCATGGATGAATGATTATGGACAATTCTCGATTATGGCCATGGTTAATAATAAGACCTTTGACCAAGATAAACGCGCGAGTTATTTTTCGCATAAGGCGGAAATTGCAAAGCCACATTATTATTCAGTTTATTTAGCTGATTATGACACCAAAGTAGAACTTACTCCAACTGAGCGAGCATCCTACTTTAGATTTACCTTTCCTAAGACCGATTCAGCTTTCGTGCTAATCGATGCTTTTGATAAGGGTTCCTACGTGGAAGTTATTCCTAGAGAAAATAAAATCATCGGTTATAGTACAAAAAATAGTGGTGGAGTTCCGGAGAATTTCAAGAACTACTTTGTGATGACCTTTGATAAGCCATTTGCAAATGTTTCAACTTTTGCGGATTCGGTCCTGACGGATGGCAGGTATATGGTGAAAGCCAATCATGTTGGTGCTATTGTAGGCTTCCAGAATGCAAATGCTGGCGATCAGGTATTGATGAAAGCTGCCTCTTCATTTATTAGTGCAGAGCAAGCTGATATCAATCTGAAGGAGCTTGATGGGGTAACCTTTGATGAGCAAGTAAAGAAGGGTGAAAATATTTGGAATACGGAATTAGGTAAAATTGAGATAGAAGGTGGGAATATTGATCAGATGCGTACCTTCTACTCATCGTTGTATCGTTCCTTATTGTTCCCAAGGATGTTTTATGAAATCAATGCTCAAGGAGAAGTTGTGCATTACTCGCCATATAATGGAAAAGTACTTCCTGGCTATATGTTTACCGATACTGGCTTTTGGGATACATTCAGGGCATTATTTCCGTTCCTGAACTTGATGTATCCGGAGATTAATGAAAAAATGCAAGAAGGTTTGGCCAATGCCTACCGCGAAGGAGGCTGGTTGCCAGAGTGGGCGAGTCCTGGCTATAGAAATATTATGGTTGGAAATAATTCAGCATCAGTTGTTGCCGATGCTTGGGTTAAGGGTGTTCGTTCGAAGGATATTGAAACCTTATATGAGGCGGTATTGAAAGGGGCTAACCATGCAGGACCAATGACGGCTGTAGGTAGAGCAGGAGCAGAGTATTACAATGAACTGGGCTATGTACCTTATGATGTGAAAATTAATGAAAACGCAGCTCGTTCCTTAGAATATTCTTATGATGATTTTGCGATCTATCAATTGGCTAAATCACTAAATAAACCGCAAACGGATAAAGACTTTTATAAAAAGCGAGCCTATAATTATCAAAAACTATTCGATCCGGCAACAGGCTTGATGCGTGGAAAGAATAAGGATGGATCATGGTCCAAGCCATTCAATCCATTCAAATGGGGTGATGCATTTACAGAAGGTAACAGTTGGCACTATAGCTGGTCAGTTTTTCAAGATGTAGAAGGTCTTGCTAAATTATTAGGTGGTCATAAAGCTATGGAAATCAAGTTGGATTCTGTATTCACTTTACCTCCAGTATTTGATGATAGTTATTACGGATTCCCAATCCACGAAATTCGGGAGATGCAGATTGCCAATATGGGCCAATATGCGCATGGTAACCAACCGATACAGCACATGATTTATTTATATAACCATGTTGCGGCACCATGGAAGGCACAATATTGGATTCGCGAAACCATGAATAGGATGTATTCACCGAATCCGGATGGTTACTGTGGGGATGAGGATAACGGACAGACTTCAGCATGGTATGTGTTTTCAGCAATCGGATTTTACCCTGTTACACCCGCTACAGATGAGTATGTATTAGGATCTCCTGTATTTGACAAGGTGACCTTGCATTTAAGCAATGGTAAGAAGGTTAATATTGAATCCAAGAACAATTCAGATCAGAACCGTTATATCCAAAGCATGAAATGGAATGGCAAGAATTATACGAAGAACTATATCAATCATAGTGAATTGTTAAAAGGAGCCAATCTTCAATTTGATATGGGTTCTGAACCTAATATGAAAAGAGGAATCAATAAAGGAGATTTACCTTATTCGATCAGTAAGGATGACCAATAAAGAATTAAGATTTAGGATCAAATAAAAATAGGCTTGGATTACATCCAAGCCTATTTTATTTGATCTTTATCTTACCCTGAATTCAGGGCGCGCACATGTTCTTTTACGAGATGTATTTCAGGTAAATTAATTGCATTATGGCAAGAGAAGATTAAAAATCTTCATCATCGTCATCAAAATCATCATATCCTCCGATCGAATCGATATCATCTAATCCGAAATCATCATCATCATCAAAATCATCATCGTCGTCAGGACCGTTGAAGTTGAGAACTCTTTCATCAACTTTTACATCTGTTTCAATTGCTTGCATTGTAGCCATGTTGTTTATTATGATATTTTTCTTTTGTTATGTAAAATTATAGAAGAAAATTCAATTCATAAATTTTTTTTCAAAATAATTAGAACAATTTAAAATCCTACTTAGTTTGATTTTAATCAACAATTTCACCGATACTGTTCTCTTCGGCGACAATGTCTTTAAGCTGAGGGAGATCCTTGGTGCTGGACAATCCGAAATGGTTCATAAATTCACCACTCGTGGCATATAGCAAAGGTTTTCCGATGCTATTGGCTTTTCCAGCAATTTGTATCAATCCCTTATCCAATAGTCTTTGAATTGAATAATCACAATTCACACCTCTGATCTGTTCCACCTCCAATTTGGTAATGGGTTGCCTGTAGGCGATAATAGCAAGAGTTTCTAAAGCTGATTGGCTAAGTTTCTTTCTTTCCTTATGAACCTGTAGTTGGTTGATTGCTTCATGATACTCAGGTTTGGTCAGAAATTGTAACTGATCATTTATGGATACTAAGGCTAGGGCATAATCAGCAGATTCATACTTAGCTTTTAATTTACCTATAAATTCAGCTAATTCAACTTTGCTTATTTCAATGGCCAAAGCATCTTGAAGGATTTCCCGCAGGTCTTTTTGACTAATTCCTTCGGAAGACGCAAATATGATGGCTTCAATATTTAAAATAATATCTTTCAAATCGAAATCTTAATAATTAATAACCTGTTCTTCCATTTGTTCAGGAAGTTCTCTGAACTTGTAAGTTTGCGTCCTTAATTGCGGTTCAAAACCAGCTTCTAAGATAGCGTCTTGAATGGATTTTGATGTAAATCGGTGTGGAGCTCCAGCTGCGGATACGACATTTTCTTCAATCATAATTGATCCGAAATCGTTGGCCCCAGAGTGTAAGCAGATCTGAGCGGTTTGTTTACCCACCGTTAGCCAAGAAGCTTGAATATTCTTGATATTCGGAAGCATGATTCGGCTCAAGGCTATCATGCGGATATATTCGTCAGCCGTAACATCATTAGTAATTCCACGCAATCTTTTTAATAAGGTTCCATCATCTTGGAAAGGCCATGGAATGAAGGCAATGAAACCGTGCGCATCGGCAGGTTTTTCACTCTGTACTTCACGAATCCATACCAAGTGTTCAAAGCGTTCCTCAAGCGTTTCAATATGACCAAACATCATGGTCGCCGAAGTTGGAAGATTGATTTTATGAGCAGCACGCATAACATCTAACCATTCTTGGCCGCCACATTTACCTTTAGAAATCAATCTACGGACCCGATCGTTCAAGATTTCAGCACCAGCCCCTGGCAAAGAATCCAAGCCGGCCTCTTTCATTGCCTGAAGGACTTCCAGGTGGCTCATACCTTCCAGTTTTGCTACGTGGGCAATTTCCGGTGGGCCTAGGGAATGCAGTTTAAGGCTTGGGTATAATTCCTTTAATTGTTTAAATAAGGTCGTGTAGAAATTTAATCCCAGATCAGGATGGTGTCCACCTTGTAGAAGAAGTTGATCTCCACCATACCGGAAAGTTTCTTCAATTTTTTGTTTATAGGTTTCAATATCCGTGATATAGGCTTCTTCATGACCCGGGCGTCTAAAGAAATTACAGAATTTACAGTTCGCAATACATACGTTAGTTGTATTGACATTTCTATCAATTTGCCAGGTTACTTTCCCATGGGGGACTTGAATTTTACGTAATTCATTGGCAACATAGGCTAAGTCAGCAGTTGCTGCTTCGTTATATAAGAACATGCCTTCCTCTTTGCTTAAGAAGTCAAAATTTAAGGCCCGTTCTAACAGATTATTTACATTCATGTACTAACAAAGATACGGAGGATTTCATGAAATCGAAAGATGAATAATAGAAATGAAAATGGGGGAATAAATGCATAATAAACACTTAATCAGTGTCTTGGGAAAATCGGGTTGGTGTTACTTTAAAGTAAATTAAATTTTACAATAAAATTTAATATCTAAAAACTTATAAATCAGTTAGTTGTTTTAATAATAAGCTTACATTTATTTTACGTTCAGTTTACGGAAATTTAACTTAGCTAAGCTGAAAAAATCTTATATTTAGGTACACTACAAAGGAGGTCATAGATGAGCCAAGACATTATCCATATTGAACGAACATATCCCATTTCACCTGCTGCCTTGTGGCAAGCTATGACTGATAAAAAAAAGCTAAAAGATTGGTTTTTTGATATTCCAAATTTCAGTACCGAAGTAGGTGCCGAGTTTGAATTTTCGAAAATGGAACAGGAAAACAAAAATTTCCATCAATGTCAGGTATTAGAGGTAAAGCCTGGGGAATTATTTCGATTTACCTGGCGTCATCCCAAATTACCACAAGGGAATTCCATTATCACTTGGCGATTTATCCCACGTCGTGGAGCGACCACGCTACATTTAACCCACGAGGGGCTTGAACACTTTAAGGATGCTGGTGATCAATTCTCCCAAGAACGGTTTGAAACTGGCTGGGAGCGAATCTTAGGGGATTCATTAACAAAATTCATAGAAAAGTTGTAAATTTTAAAAGATTTAAATGATTGGTTATCATTTATATAAAGGATAATCCATTTTTTATTGATTTTAATAATGGTAAAAAAACTTCATTTTTTTTACATTTAGTATTGTAACCTTATTATACTAATACGCAAAACTTAATTATGAAGAAAATCCTTTCAAGCCTCTACGTCCAAGTTATTTTAGGAATTATTATCGGAATTTTATGTGGAGTTTTTTATCCAGACTTTGCAGTAAAATTGAAACCATTAGGTGATGGTTTTATCAAACTGATTAAAATGATTATTGCTCCTTTGATCTTCAGTTCCATTGTAATAGGAATTGCAGGGATGCAGGATATCAAGAAAGTAGGAAAGATTGGTTTGAGTTCATTGGTCTATTTTGAGATCATGACCACCGTCGCATTAATCATAGGATTGATATTTGTTAATTTAATGCAACCGGGAACGGGGATGAATGTAGATCCACAAACTCTAGATCCTTCAGCAGTATCCCATTATATTCAAGAATCCAAGGAGCACAATAGTGTGATGGATTTTATCCTAAGTATTATACCAAATAATGTTATTGCCGCCGTAGCTTCTGATAATTTGTTACAGGTATTATTATTTGCAGTGTTGTTTGGTGTTGGCCTAACAAAAATTGGCGAAAAAGCTTCGGAACCGGTTATCAATGTTTTGCAATCTTTTTTAAAGGGACTCTTTGCAGTCATCAAAATGATTATGTACTTAGCTCCAATTGGTGCCATGGGGGCCATGGGATTTACAATAGGTAAATATGGTATTGAAGCTTTATCCTCATTAGGATTGCTAATGTTGAGTTTTTATGGGACTTGTATTGTCTTTATTGTCGGCGTAATCGGTTCTGTACTCTATTTTTATGCTAAAGTCAATATTTTCAAGCTTTTAAAATATATCAAGGAGGAGTTGTTGATTGTCTTAGGAACATCTTCCTCAGAATCTGCGTTGCCGGGGTTAATGCAGAAGCTAGAAGATGCAGGATGTTCCAAACCAATTGTTGGGTTGGTAATACCGACTGGATATTCCTTCAACCTGGATGGTACTTGTATTTATTTGACGATGGCTGCAGTATTTATTTCGCAAGCCTTGAATATGCATCTTAGCCTGGAGCAAGAAATTACCTTATTATTAGTCCTGTTGCTGACTTCCAAAGGTGCAGCTGGGGTAACAGGGAGTGGATTTGTGACTTTGGCTGCAACATTACCTGTGGTGGGGCATATCCCTGTAGAAGCTGTGGGATTGATCTTAGGTATCGATCGCTTTATGAGTGAAGCTCGAGCATTGACCAATATTATTGGAAATGCTGCAGCAACCATTGTTGTCGCTAAATATGAAAAAGGCCTAGATGAAGACCTGATGCATGAAAAATTGGGGTCGGCTCATGTGGAACTCAATTGATTCAAAATGTTAAATCGTCCTAAGGACGATTTTTTTTTGCTTTATTACGATAAAAAATAAAAACAATTGGATTTGATTATTCGTTGATGAATAACACATTGATTAATATTAATACACGGTTTTTATTTTATGGATTTAAAATCTAATGAACCATTTTGGTTGGTCAAAAATGGAATAATTTCTTCCTTTCCTTCTCTTCGTGAAGATTTGGAATGCGAGGTATTGGTTATCGGGGCAGGAATAACTGGTTGTCTGATAGCTCATCAATGTATCAAAGATGGCTACAATACGATAATTATCGATAAGAGAGAGGTTGTAAATGGGAGTTCCTCAGCAACTACGTCGATGTTGCAATATGAAATTGATACGCCATTATACAAATTAAAAGAAATGATTGGGGCAGAGCCAGCTGTTGCTAGTTATCATGCTTGTAACGAATCGATCAGTACCTTAAGTAAAATTGCGAAGGAAATCCATTCAGATGCCGGCTTTAAAAAGAAAAAATCCTTGTACTATGCTTGTAGGAAAAAAGATATTCCATGGTTACAGAAAGAGTTTTCAGCAAGAAAAGAGGCAGGATTCAAAGTAGAATGGTTGGAAGAAAAAGAGATTGAGAAGGATTTTGAAATCAAGGATTCCTATGGTGGAATTCTTTCAGATCATGGAGGTAGTGTGGATGCCTTTCGTTTATCACATGAGCTTTTACTATATAATCAAAAAAAGGGGCTGAAAATTTTCGATAAGACCGAGATGCTGAAGGTTGAGGAGAAGAAAGGGTTTAATCTTGTACATTTAGATACTAAACAAACCATAAAAGCAAAGCGGATAATCTATTGTGTGGGTTATGAAAGTGTGAATCTGATCAAGGAAAAGTTTGTAGACCTCTTGAGTACTTATGCTATAGTCTCTGAAGTCAATCCGAAATTATATGCAAAGTATAATGATTATTTAATCTGGAATACTGCGGAACCTTACCTTTATATGCGAACAACCGATGATTGTCGATTTTTGATTGGTGGGGAAGATGAGGAGTTTAGAAACCCAGAAAAACGAGATGAATTGTTGGGATCGAAGTCCAAAAAATTGGAAAGAGATTTTAATAAGGTTTTTGAAGATAAATCCTTTATTACGGATTTTTCATGGGCAGGGACATTTGGGGAAACAAAAGATGGATTACCCTATATTGGGGAGCATGCAGATTTTAAACGGTCTTACTTTGTTCTTGGATTTGGTGGAAATGGGATAACCTTTTCAGTTACAGGAATGGAAATGGTCTCTGATTGGTTAAAGGGGCAAAAACATAAATTAAGTGAATATTTTGCTTTTGGTCGTTAGCAAAATTGCTGAAATAGATAAGAAAAAATAAAAGAGGTCAACTTTTTACAGTCGACCTCTTTCTTTAAAAAGTTATCTTCTTTATTTCTTTATTATAACTCACGTCATAACTGAAAATAAAATAACCTTTTTTGTATAATTAATAACGCCCTCATATTTGGAATATTGTGTGGGTCTTAACTTTTTTTTAATATTTTTTTAATAATGCTGTTTTTGCCGATTGGAGGGGGATTTTTTTTATAAAAAATATTTTATTTCAAAGTGTAAAAAATAGAAAAGGTTGACATTTTTCGATTGTCAACCTTTTCGTTAAAAAGTTATCTTAACTTTTTCTTCATAAAACTAATGTCTTAAGGATTTTAAAATAACCTCTTTAGTCTTATTATAACGATTTTATTTTCAGCTTATTGTGCGCTGATTGGAAAATGTTTATTAACCTTATCTTTTTTGTTGGGATCTAGGAATAAACCACATTATTTAAAGAATATGGGTTTTGTAAAATTTTGTGGAAAATAATCTTTTATGGATTAAACCGTTTTACATTTGTTAGGTCATATAAAAAACTGATGGAAAACAGAATGAAGAAAAACTATTTTAACAGGGCATTGTTACTGTTTAATACTTTTAAAAATAGAAAATTAACAAACGAAGATATTGAGATTGCTGAGGTGAAAGCAGAGCATTTGGAAGGTAGAACAAATGAGTTCAAATTATTGATTTCCATGATTAAGGACACATTTTCAGGAAAATATAAGATGAACAAATGGAATATGTCCATCATCGTAGGAACAATTTTATATGTTGTTTCTCCTATAGATGCCATTCCAGATATCATACCCGTATTAGGTTGGTTGGATGATGCCTCCATTGTAGGCTTTGCAATTTCTAAGTTGGCTGATGAAATCGATCGCTATCGTAAGTTTAGAACAACTGGAATTCAAATGTAAATTAGGTCAATTAAAGTATAAGTTAGGAATAGGTGTTAATGTATATTAATACCTATTTTTTTATTTGGGAAATATTAAGTTCCAAAATATTAATATTTATATTGGACAATAATTAAAACCGGAATTATGAAGAATATCATCGTCTTTATTGTTTTAGTGTTCAGTCTACAAAGTGGTTATTCACAAGAGGATATGAAGGCAAATATGGATCGTATAGTAGATAAATATTATTCATCGCAGAATAATCCAGGGATTATGCTTCAAATATTTAATAATAATGCTGAGACAGTTTATGCGGTGGGGGCAGGGAAAAGAGATCTAAAATCAGGAATGGAAATTGATAATCACAGTAATTTTCGAATGGCCTCTGTTAGCAAACAATTTACGGCTGCAGCGATATATCAATTGGTACAAGACAAGAAATTAAATGTTTCAGCGTATATATCAGAGTTCTTTCCTGGATTACGTGCAGAAGTTAGAAAAGCTTCAGTTTTCCAATTATTGAATCATACCTCTGGAATTGTTGATTACGAGGAGGTAATTCCAGAAAATCAAGAGACTCAGCTGAGTGATTCTGATGTGCTTAAATTGGTTGAACCTCTAGATCGAGTTTATTTTGCTCCAGGATCACAGTTTCGATATAGTAATACCGCATATTGTCTTTTGGCGTTAATTGTTGAGAAAGTTTCAGGGCAAGGATTTAGTGAATATGTTCGGGAGAAGTTTTTCCAGCCATTGAAAATGGAACATTCTATTGTTTATTCACCGGCAGATAATATAAAAGATAGGGCATTTGGCTACCATTTGAATGAAGACCAGTTTGTATTTGCGGATCAAAGCATAACAAGTACTACAAAAGGAGATGGGGGAGTATATACTTCAGCTGAGGAGTATAAGCAATGGGAGGTGGCTTTTTTTCAAAGATTAAAGGATGATTCCTTGTTTAACCGATTTTTTGTAGATAATTATAGTACCATCAATCCATCATTTTTTTATAGTATGGGCAAATTTGTTGGTAAGGATCAAGATGGAGATTTCGTATATTTTCATTCAGGAGAAAGCACAGGCTTTAACAATTTTGTATTGAGTATTCCTGCCAAAAATCTTCATTTAAGCCTGTTTAGTAATCGGGATGATCAAATCATAGAACCATTTATAGACGAGGTCTTAAAATCCTTAGATATTCGGATTCAAGGATTAGATAATAAACCAATTTTTAAATGGTTGAGTGATGTTTATGCGAATAAGTTTTAATCGTATTCTTTTACATTCGCGATTTTAATTTGATTATTCTCCATTACTAATTTAATATCTCTATGGTAATCCGTTTGGAATTGGCAATCTGAGATAATAACTTTCAGGTCCAGTTCTTGTGCATTTTCATTGAGAAGTTCACAACCTGAGACTTGAATTTTTCCCCAATCTTGCGCAGATATTAAGAATCCATGTCCGAGGCTAATGGAGTCAATATCAAACTTCGATTTCCATTTTTGTCTTAATTCAAATTCGGTAATGCTGCTATCTATATCGAGTCCGGTATTCATAGCGTCGAGTTTGAAATTGTAATAATCAGGAGTGGTCAATACTTGCATTCCTGCTAAGCTAGCATTGTTGTTGAAATAACTTTCTATGCTATCTTTCAGCCATTTACATCCAACCTCTTTACCAATGGGACTTTTGTCGAAATCAATATTGGCAAGCGTATCAAGTGGATCTTGCTTTTTCTGTTGATTATTGTTCTGGCAGGAGAAGAAGCCAATACAAAGAAAAAGTATTAGATAATTTTTCATATCATCAATAATTAGTCAAATAAATGTAGAGAATATTCTTGAAAAAAAATCAGATTTCCATTTAAATAGAAATCTGATTTTTGCATCTCCTGCAGCTCTTTCGGAAAAGTATTCACAGGAATTGTTAATTCCTAGTTTTTCATACTCAAATGGTCGTATTCTCGAAGTAAAAATAGGCTAGATGCTGGATATTAATTGTTGAATTATTTTTCTAATATTTCTTTTAAGTTCCTTAATCCGGCATCAAAATCTTTGTTCATATCGAAGAAAAGCCCCATGACATTGAATGGATAAGGCATTTTACCATCAATTTCCCAAATAACTTTTGAGGTTTGTGGGTCAATTTCATTGACTTGCATAAATGACTTGTTTGCATCGCCAGTCCCATTAAAGAATAAATCCATGTCGATACGGCCATTAGATGAATCCACTTTGGTAATTACTTGTTTTCCGTCGCCTACTTTTTTACTTTTCCAAGTGTAAATAAATCCAGGAGTTCCATCAGTACCTTCATAATTACGTTGAATATTTGGGTCTTGTCGAGACCAGTTATCGTAATTTCCCTGATTCTTAATTAATTTAACGTAATCAAAGACTTGAGCTTTGGGTTTATTGATTGTGATTTCGCTACCCGCGTGGAAATCCTTTGATACAAATGCAGCCACTAACAGAATCAATGCAACTATACCTAGTACAGTCAAAAGGAAATATTTAATGAATTTCATAGTTTGATAAATTGGTTTTTTTCTTAATTATTTTGAAATCAAAGTTAGCATTTTGTTTACAGTATTCGTATTTCTACCGGTTGCTATTACTTTTAATTTTTTCTCAATAAAATTATTATTCAATTTACTATTTGCCATTCCATCTGGTAAATAGAAGTATAATATTTGTTCGTGAAGATCGTATTTCTCTTCTCCAAGGTCTATCTGCTTAAAATTATCAGTGTCTGAATTTTGTGGTTTTTTATTTAAGAAGGTAATGAAAACCCGATTGCCAGGAAATTCACTGGGAAAAGGACAATTTTGTAAAGCTTCATTCAATTCTGCTTCAGAAAGTATGAAAATGGATAGGTCTAATCCAAATTCATCCATGATGAGTTTATTTATACGCTCAGTAAGCTGAACTTTATTTAAATCTGACTTTAGGACTATATTTCCACTTTGAATATAGGTCTGAACGTCCTTAAAGCCAGATTTTAACAACTTGGCCTTTAAATCAGCCATTTTTATTAGATTTTTTCCTGAAACATTTACTGCCCGTAGAAAAATGATATAGATGGATTCATTTTTATTAGGCATTTCTTAATTGATTGATTTCAATTTTCTTCATTTTCATCAAAGCTTGAGCAGCATTCGGGTTTTGAAGCAGTTTGTTGATATCTTTCGGTACAACTTGCCAGCTGACACCAAATTGGTCTTTACACCAACCACACATACTTTCCTCACCGTTTGCAATAATTTTATTCCAATAATAATCAATTTCTTCTTGATCCTTACATACGATTGTTAAGGATGTTGCTTCATTGAAAGTGAATGGTTGCGGAACACCAGAATCAGTTGCAGCCATTGTAACATCATTTGCAATAAATTGAGCGTGCTGAACTTGGCCTTTTGTTGGGCCTTCGGAATATTCTAGAACGCCTTGTAATTCAAAATCAGGGAATAAATCTGCATAGAATTTCAATGCTTCCTTACATTTACCTTGTTGTTCTGCACAGAACATTAAAGTAGGAACCACTGTTTGATTATTCACACCACTTAAATTTCCAAAATAGAGTTGCCAGTTGTACCCATATTTATCACAAATCCATCCATAATATTCTGAGAAGGGATATTGTTGCAAGGGCATAAGAATCTGACCGCCATCGAGCAATTTATTCCAGATGGTATCAATTTCATCTTTATTTTCAAAGACTGGCATAAAGGAAATCGCCGGAGTAGGTTTAAATACCGGTCCACCATTGATTCCAATAAAGTTAAGTCCCATAATATTTACTTCTACGACAACTCCGTTATCTTTTATGATTGAACTATTTGGAAATACATCGGTATAATAGTCAAATGCTTCTTTTGCCTGATTGTCAAACCAAAGAGATGGGATTATTTTATTTGCCATTGTTTTATAGTTTAATATGTCCTTGAATTGAGTAAGTAGAATAATTTCTTCGATAATAGACATGGCGGTTATGATTTATTGAAACTCAATTTTTTATTTCGTAAAGTTTTCAGGATGATGAATTATCCATTAACACAGATTTACATCAGCATTTGTTTTGTCTTTCAATCTTTAGTTGACAGGTAAATCAAATTTCCTGCGGGATCCTTTAAATAGTGATTTGAAGCTTCGGAGTTTTCAATTTGAACCTCATTTGCTTTAAAATATTCAACTGCAGAAGCGATTTGATCCGTTGATAATTCCAGCAGGATATTAGATTCTAATTGTAGGTCTTCTGCTTCCAATCTTAAGGTGTTATTACCAAAGGCGATTATTGCTGATTTACTTTTTTTAGCATTAAAACTAGCCTTTACCTCAACATCCATCAGAAGGATATCTCGATAGAAGTGCAATGTATCCTCAAATAGGTGCATTGGAATTTTAAGAACAATATATTTTCCAGCTTTGAGATTGATTCTTCCCATGTACTATCGTTCAATAGTTTTATAAATCAGTAACGCTTAATTATGCGTTACTGATTATTAATGTGATTTTTCTATAGATAATTATCCCATTTTTTTGTTTCCTTCGAAGTGAATCATCCATTGGATACCGAATTTATCCTGGAATGAGGAGTATAATTCAGCAAAGAAGGTTTCTTCTAAAGGCATTTCAATTTGTTTTGCACCTTCTGATAGTGCTGCAAAAAGATCCTTTGCTTCCTCTGGAGATTCTACATCAAGCATGATATAGGTTGAGTTGCCATTAGTTAATTTATGGCCAAAACCTTCGACAACGTCAGAACCCATAAGCATAAAATCTGGATTGATCCGAATAGAAGTATGCATTACTTTACCTTTAGCATCTTCGGGCAAAGGTGGGAAATTAGGGTCCGCAGGCATATCATCAAATAAATATGTGCCTGAACTTTCAGTTTTGAAGACTTTTTGATAGAAATCAAAAGCCTCTTTACAATCACCGTTAAAATTTAAATAAGCATGAACCTTTGTCATAATTTTTTTGATTTTAGTAGTTTATATTAATTAATGTGTTTATCTAATTTTATTGCTTTTTTAATAGTTCTTCCAGATTGTTCAATCCCATTTCATAACCTTCCAAGAAACCCATTTTTAAATAAGCTTGTAAGGTTTCTTCTTTATCATACTTACAGGAAGATGTGACTGTACAGATTCCATTGTTGAATGAAAATTCATTTTTCCATTCCGAACTTGGGAACTCCGGATTTTGATTTCCATTTTCATCACAAAAACCATCTAAGCCGGTGTAAGAATTTTGAGGGTTTATTGCGGTGTAATCTAAATAAGACCAATGAATTTCACCATTGGGACCGGACATATTATATAACCAACGACCTCCAACAGAAAAATCTTGTTCCTTGGTATTACATTTCCAAGGCTTTGGTGCCCACCATTGATCTAAAATTTTAGAGTCCGTAAATGCATTCCAAACTTGATTTTGAGACGCTTCAAATTGACGAGTGATAATAACTTCTTTCTCCTTGATCTGATATTGAAATTTCTTTTCCATGACGATAAAAATTTGGTGCTCTTTTATTTACTAAAACTAAGTTACGCTGCTAACGATGGAATCCACTTGCCATAGGACAAGTAATGAAAATTGAAAATCATTTTAGGATTAGTCAATTATTTTTTGGATGATCTCATTGCTGGAAGTTTTTTGATGGAATTATCTTGCAACAATTCTTGGTATTCATCTGAAGAACTATCAATTAATCTAATTTTACCTTCTGCGTCATAATAAATACCCCATCCATAGGTTTTGGCAAGAGGAGAAGTACGTAGACAAGCTTGTCCTTTTGAATAAAACTTTGTCTTTTCATGCTCTAATTCACCTTCCAATAAATCATTTCTATTGGCATAGATGTCAAAAATCAGATCATCGGAATTTATTTGATGTGGGTTATTGATTAATCTATCAAATTGCATATTTGCAACTGTCAGTTTATCGATTTTTAATGGGGGAATTTCACCTTTCAAGGCTTTACAATCTTCCGCAACGGTAATCAATGTGTTAAAATAATTAGTGCTATGAGTTTTCATATGATTATCTATTATTAGCAGAATAAAATTAGACCAACCAAGTGACAACAGTTTGTCAACTGTATATTAAAACCATTTTAATTTGGGTGAATCCTTGTGTATTTCTCAGAAATAAAGTCGATGGATTCTTTCATCATATTCTTCATGACATCAATATTTACATCTGAAAGTTTTTTGACATAAATACAAGCTTTGCCCATTTTGTATTTACCGAAATTTTCCAATAAGTGTTTATGCTGTTCGCAACCAGTAAATACGTATAATGAAATAGCTGCTTTTCTTGGAGAAAAGCCTAATAGTGGAGCATCACCTTCGTGTCCAGTTGGATATTTATAATGATATTGTCCAAACCCAATAATTGTTGGTCCGAACATTTTGGCCTTTTCGCCTGTAGCTTCTTCCATAAGTTTTATTAACTCGATTGAATCTTGCTTTTTTTGTTCATTATCCAATTGTTCGATGAAGTCAAATACATCTTCATCTGTAAACTGTGTTTTTACTTTTGCCATTATTATTTTTCAGAAAGTTGCTTTACTATATTCAATGCTTCAGGCCATGTTTTGTCAAACATATGAAGGTCGTCTTCATCGGAAATCTCGACAGAACATAATACATTCGTACCATCATCAGTCTTATTAAAACGATAGATTTCCAGAGCATTCTTCCAATTGTCTATCATTTCGCCTTCATAATATTCTCCGTTTTTGTCAAACATCCCTAAGTGTCTAATGATGACTAATTCACCAGGGATATTTTTTTCGACTCTAGAAATCATCCCTGCTTCATCTCCATTTTGGTCTAAGGAAGTAAATTTGATGGTAGAATTTTCGGTCCAATTGCCTTTTACATTTGAAGTAGGACTAAAGGGTTTTGTCCACTCTCTGTAGGTTGCTTCATCAAGCATTATGGAATGGATTTTTTGAGGGTCAGCATTGATTTGCTGAGAGAAATATACTGTTTTCATCTTATTGAAATTTTCCGAATCCAAAGACTGCACCAGCAGGGTCCTGGATGATTACATAATTAAGGCTGCCGTCAGCCTTCTTGCTTTCATGCACTAATTTTGCTCCACGGTCCAAAGCATTTTGTAATGTAGCATCAACATCTTCTACACAAACATACATGATCCATTGAGGCGGAATATTCGCGTTGACACCTCTTTGATTACATATTCCACCTGCAGGATTCTTCTCATCATACAACATTGCATAGTCATTGTAAGACTCTTCATTATCCTTCATAGCGACAGGGAATTCCTGCCAACCAAGGACATCTTTGTAGAATTCCTTGAGGGATTCTGCCTGATTGGTTGTCAAGTCAGCCCACACGATCTGACCAGGTTTATATTTTTGTTCTGACATAATTATTGTTTAATTCTTGGTTTCTACGTGTTTTTTAAAATTATCTAAGATAGCTTGCCAGCCATCTCTTTGCATATCTTCAGGGTTGGAGCCTTCCATATCAAAATCAATGATTACCTGTGATTTACCATTATCATCCTTGAATCTAATATCTGTTTCTCTATTGTCACCTAAGACATAGGAAATGCTATTCATTGGCGTAACTTCGGTATAAGTACCTTCAAAATCGAACTCAAAACTTCCATCCTTGGCTGCCATTTTATTTTTAAATTTTCCACCTACCTTAAGGTCATTTTCGGATGATGGACAATGCCAGTCTTCAGATGCATGGTTCCATTTTACAATATCATCAGGGTTGTTGTAGGCTTCCCATACTGTTTTTAATGGAGCATTAATTAAGGTTTCAATGTGAATTCTTTTCTTTTCCATAATCGTGTTGTTTTATATTCGAAATTAATCGTTAGTGCTTTATATCAACTTGTCCTATGACAAGAAATAAATTATTGTTCCAGCATTTTTACCATACCCACGATTGAATTGATGATCAAATCCCAATCTTCTTCATGTAGCTCATGGCCCGTACCTTCTAATACAACCAGATTTTGACCTCTAAGTTTTTGCATGATAGCTATAGCATTTTGAAAATGACAAATGACATCTTCCGTTCCGTGAATTACTAAAACAGGCACTTTAATTTTATCTAATTGATTGTAATATTCCATCCCACCTGAAATGGAAGCATGGTTAAACTGGCTTCTGAAATTATTGGCACGACGATAGGATTCTCTCAAATAGTTTTCCTCCCTTAGTACATTCAAAGGTTTTTTTCCACTCATCAATTGGGAGCCTTGTAGCATATAATGTACTACTTTATCTTCATTATCCCAATTGATATCCGATCCTTTGGCATGAAAGTCCAAAATTCGTTTATCCATTTCTGGGATTGGGAACTCTGACTCACCCCAGGGCATGGTACTTAGTAAAGTCAATGATTTTACTCGGTCACTATTTCTAATCGCTAGAATTTGGGCTATCATTCCGCCTAAAGATATTCCCACCAAATGCGCTGCAGAGATTTCATAAGAATTTAAGATTGAAATCAGGTCATCTGCAAAATCCAGCATGTTATAATTTGCTGTTCCTTCAGGAACCGAAGTGGACTTTCCTGTATCTCGAAAATCAAAACGGATCACAAATAAACCTTTATCAGCAAGTTTTTGGCAAAATTCAGTATCCCAAAATAACATGGATACCGTGGCGCCAGCAATCAATAAAACAGGAGGGTTTCTTTTGTTACCAAAGGATTGAGTAAATAAACTGATGTCTTGATTTTGGACGATTTTGTCAGTCATAATTTAATTTATTATTGCAGTAATTAGGAGAATAGATTCCATTAATAAAACAATGTAATAATCTTTTCTGTTTTAATTCAATTGCTTAAAATACTTTTCTAAATAATGTACTCCATAAGGGAAATTATATATTAAATTAGATAATAATTACTTGAGTTTACACTACTAAATAAAACATAATCATGAATGAAAATCTAAGTGCCAGAGCCTCGATTCAGATATTAAAACCTATTGAAGAGGTTTTTGAAGCGATTGTTAACCCGGATAAAATGAGTAATTATTTTATTGAAAAATCAACAGGAAGGTTAGAAGAGGGGGTTACTGTTGAATGGAAGTTTCCGGAGTTTGATGATATCTTTCCAGTAACTGGGAAATTTATTCGACCTTATGATTATATATCATTTGATTGGAGTGGCGGCGAGGAAGGGATGATGGTTGAAATTTTCTTGGAAGCCTTTCATAATAACTTTACGGTGGTTCGGATAAAGGAAAGTTATATGCCTGCGAATGAAGAAGGAATTAAACAGGCCATTGGTCAAACCGAAGGTTGGTCAAACTTTTTAGCTTGTCTAAAGGCGAGTTTGGAATACGGCATTAACTTGCGGAAGGGTGCATTTGATTTTATGAAACCATAATTTTTTTACCTATGTCAACATTTACGACGATTGATGAATATATTTCGGGTTTTGAAGGGGGAAAACAGAAGTTATTGAAAGATGTTCGGGCTATTATAAAAAAGGCAGCACCAAAAGAATCCAAGGAAACGATAAACTATAAAATGCCTACTTACAGGTATAATGGAAATTTAATTCATTTTGCCATGTTCACGAATCATCTTGGGTTATATCCGGGAGTTGATGCGATTGAAAATTTTGCTGAAGAACTAAAGCCTTATAAAACTTCAAAAGGGGCTATTCAAATCCCTTTGAATAGGGCGTTACCTGAAAAACTCATTACAGATATCGTACATTTTAATGCAGAACGATTGAAGGAGCGTCAGTACCCGAGTTGGGAAACGAAACATGAAAGATGGGATGAATGCCAAGAATTTATGAATCAGATTATCCTAAGGAATAAAACGCCGTTGAAAAGGGAGATAAAGTGGGGTGCAGATGTATATACTTATGAAGGGAAAAACGTTATTGGATGGGGTGGATTTAAAGACTTCTTTTCCTTATGGTTTTATAATGGAGTGTTTTTGGAAGATAAGCTCAAGGTTTTGGTAACTGCATCAGAAGGAAAAACAAAATCATTGCGGCAATGGCGATTTACAGATATCAAGGATATGGATGAGGAGAAAATCCTTGCCTATATTGAGGAATCTGTTCAGACGATAAAGGCTGGGAAGGAGATAAAGCCAGATAGATCCTTACCTAAAAAAGTAGAAGGATTGTTTAAAGACGCTTTGGACAAGGATAAAATTTTTAGTGTAGCATTTGAAAAACTGACTCCCGGGAAAAAGAAAGAATACATAGAATATATTGATGAAGCCAAGCAAGATAAGACCAAAGAAAGTCGGTTGGAAAAGATAAGGCCGATGATCCTGGAAGGCAAGGGCTTACATGATAAATACAAGAAATAAGTCTATCGTAATGATAGGCTTTTTTTATGGAATTACAACAATCTTAAAATTTAACTGTTCATTAAATAAAGGAATTAGACAATTCAGAGATTTTAGTAGATGAACAGAAGAGATTTTATCAATCAAGGACTATTATTAGGAGGTAGTATTTCCCTGGGTTGGGGAGCTACGGGCATTGAAGGGTCATTTAAAATAGGAAAATACATGGAAAAAAATATTCAAAAAAGATTTCGTCCGAAGAGCATGAGTGGATTTGGTGGTGTTGCATTGGGCAATGGGTTCAACCATAATTCAGATTTAGCTTGTCATGAAGCCATGGAAGCGGCGTGGGATGCAGGAGTTAGATATTATGATACTTCTCCTTGGTATGGATTAGGAATAAGTGAAAGGAGGATGGGATTATTTTTAAAAGAAAAGTTAAAAGATGACTACACAATTTCGAGTAAGATCGGGAGGATTTTAGTTCCAGAAGATAATTATAAGCAAGAAGGTTTGATGTGGAAGGGTCAGATGAATGCATCGTATAAGTATGATTATTCAGCTTCAGGAGCCAGAAAATCTGTTGAAGATAGCTTACAACGATTAGGAATTGGATCGATGGATATTGTTTTTGTTCATGATTTATCGCCGGATAATGGCGATATGGGTAAAGATTGGCTCAAATACTTTGAGATTGCGCAGAATGGTGCCTTCAAAGAGCTGACCAAGATGCGTGAGGAAGGAATAATAAAAGCTTGGGGTTTAGGTGTTAATACGATTGAACCTATATTAAAGAGTATGGAGGTAGCGGATCCTGATATTTTTCTTTCAGCCTGTCAATATTCCTTAATTCATCACGAGGATGATTTGAACCAAGTCTTTCCAAAGATTGCTGAAAAGGGATTGTCCATAGTTGTTGGAGCGCCTTTATGTGCGGGATTTCTAGCTGGAAAGCCGAGGTATTTGTATGGTTCCAAGATTCCGGAATTTGCTGCTGAGAAGCTCAAAAACTTGGAGGCGGTTGCCAAGAACCATCAGGTTGACCTCAGGACTGCAGCTTTGCAATTTTCTGCAGCTCCAGATGTAGTCTCTTCCGTAATTCCTGGCGCAAGCTCAGGAGAGCAAGCGAAAGAAAATGCAAAGTCATTTACAGAAAGCATCCCCAAGGGATTTTGGGAAGAGTTGAAAGAGAAAAAATTAATTTCTGCGAGTGCTCCTGTTCCAAATGATTAAATTGCAGAATGGAAAATAATGTAAAAGTTGGCTTTATAGGTTTAGGAAACATGGGTAAACCTATGGCGAAGAATTTAGAAAAAGCTGGAGTTGATCTCTATGTATATAATCGTACTGCAGAAAAGATGCAGGATTTTGCTGAGAAGAGTACAGTATGCCATGATATCGTAAGCTTGGTGAAAAGTTGTGATATAATATTTACGATGCTGACTAATGATGATGCTGTTCATGCGGTTTATGAGACCATCTTGACCATGAATATTGAAGGAAAACTATTTGTTGATATGAGTACCATTTCGCAGTTTGCTTCCAAAACAATTTCTACCATCACTAAGTCAAAAGGTGCAAGTTTTGTGGATGCTCCGGTTGCTGGAAGTACACAGCCAGCAAAGGATGCCACATTGATTTTTATGGTTGGTGCCGATAAGCAAGATGCTGAACGGGTTTTACCTTATCTAAATTTGATGGGTAAGGAAGTAAAATACATGGGTGAAAACGGGAAAGGCGTTTCTGCGAAGCTATGTATCAATTATTACCTTTCAATTTTATATCAAGGAATGGCCGAGACGGTTTTGTTCGCTGAGAAGATGGGTATATCGCGGGCAGATATGATGAGTATCATCAATGAAAGTGCGAGTGGTAGTGGCGCATCAAAGGTAAAAACAGCTTCAATTATAAAGAATGAGTTTCCGGCGGCATTTTCTGTAGATTTAATGCTGAAAGATGTGAAGTTAGCTATTGATGCTGGAGCACATTATCCCTTAAGTAAAGATATATTAAAGACTTATCAAGGAGCGAAGGATGCTGGTTTTGCGGATTTCGATGTCATGAGTATTATCCCTTACCTAAAAGAACAGGACAGCGTTCATTAATTCATAAAAAATAAGAATATGAAGAATCAATCATTTATCATTTTGCTAAGTATATTACTTAGTCAAACTGTTTTAGGTCAGGACCTAAAGGAGGTAAATTATAAGGAAGGTAATCAAGCTTTGAAAGGTTTGATGAGCAGTAATTCTGGGGAAAGCCTTCCGGGAGTTTTGATTCTGCCAGCGTGGAAAGGAATAGATCAAGAGGCGATTGATGCGGCGAAAAACTTGGAGAAACAAGGCTATATTGCTTTTATCGCCGATATCTATGGCGTTGGGAATACGCCGAAAGACAATTCGGAATCTTCAAAATTATCATCCCAGTATAAAAAGGATTATCAATCCTATCAGAAGCGGATTCAAGCTGGAATAGATGAGTTAAAGAAAGCAGGAGCGACTAAGGTTGCAGTAATAGGTTATTGTTTTGGAGGTACTGGTGCGTTAGAGGCTGCTAGAGGCGGATTGCCAGTTGAAGGCGTTGTATGTATTCATGGTAGTCTAGGGAAGGCTGCTGACCGGGCTAACGGAGAAATTAAGACTAAGGTTTTGGTGGAGCATCCTGCGGATGATGCAGGGGTAAAACCTGAAGATTATGATGCGCTTGTTAAAGAATTTAGGGACGGGAAAGCAGACTGGCAAATAATAACCTATTCAGATTCGAAGCATACATTTACAAATCCTGAGTCAGCAGATTATAATCCTGTAATGGCCAAAAGAGCATGGAATCATACCTTGATGTTTCTACAAGAAATATTAAAGTAAAACATCAATAGCATTAAAATATTTAAGCCGCCTTTGGGTGGCTTTTTTTATACTATTTAAGACCTATAGTATTTTAATGGCTTCTGATAATTCTTCTTAAATAAGATTACGTGAAAGATTGAAGTGATTAACAATGCAAAAAACAGGATCCATTCACTGGATAAACTTTGAATTTTTATCGAGTAGGCAGCAGTTGCACAGAAAGTATTTAAGAATATTAAAAAAAGTAAGATCGTTTTCATCTCTTCAATATTGATTATTAACTGGTGGTTTTCCTTAAAATTAATACTATTATGATAAAAAAAGAAATTAATAATAATATAATTACACCTATAGTTTAATGATATTGATTTGTTGAATGAAGACTTTTGTTGATTCAAAAACCTTTATTTTATTTATTTTTCTAGATTACCTTAGTTGTTACAATTTTTGCAAACTTTAACGCTAATATTTAACTTTTTTTAAATACTTGATATGCAATTTGTTGTAAAATGTATCTTAAACATTTGTTTATTGAATAAGTTAAAAATTTAAAGATAAATGCCATAAATTGAGGAGATAGGGAACCATTAAGTTGTTAAATTCCTATATTAGGAAAACTAAACATAAATCTATAACAACTTAAACGCCTTAATTCTATGGTTAAACACCGCCATTTTTTCAATGGAAAGAATGGGATTAAAATGCTTCGCATAGGAGGGATAAGTATGCTAATCAGTATCACCTCACCGACTGCATTTGCCCATTTGGCCAAAGATGCTACGATGTATGCATCGACATGGCATAATCAAAGTACTGTTCGGGGAACAGTAAAGGATTCTTCAAACGGTTTAGCACTCTCTGGTGTGACCGTAACTGTGAAAGGAACTAACCAAGCAACCACAACCGATGAAAATGGAAATTTTGAACTAGAAGCCGTTCCGGGAACAGCGACCTTAGTTTTCACTTCAGTAGGAATGGAAAGTAAAGAAGTTGCTGTATCCAATCAAACTACCTTCAATGTCAGCTTAGATCAGAGTCTGGACAATATTGATGAGGTCGTTGTAGTGGGATATGGTACACAGAAGAAAGCTACGGTTACTGGTTCCGTTGCAGCAGTCAAGGGGGATGAATTAAAAAAATCACCAGCAATCAATTTATCGAATGCAATTGCAGGTCGCGTTGCGGGTGTTGTGGCGACGAATCGAAGTGGTGAGCCAGGGAGCGATGGTTCCGGAATTCGGATTCGTGGTACAAATACCCTTGGTGATTCAGGTCCATTAATTGTAATTGATGGAATTCCTGCACGTGCCGGTGGTTTCGAACGCTTGAATCCCGCAGATATTGAAAATATATCTGTATTGAAAGATGCGTCAGCTGCAATTTATGGTGCACGTGCTGCCAATGGGGTAGTCTTAGTGACCACAAAGCGCGGTAAAACTGGTAAACCTACCTTATCCTACACTTTTAATCAGGGTTATTCTCAACCCACCGTAATTCCCGAACTAGCAGATGCAAATGAATACGCAGAAATGCGTAATGAACTTGAAATCTTTAAACTTCCTGTTGACGAATGGAAATCTGCACAGGATGCTTTCAACAGTACCGGGGAATACAAAAAGCCAGATGGTACCATCTTATCAGCACCATTTACCATGGAGGATAGACAGAAGTTTGCTGATGGATCAGACCCTTGGGGACATCCAAATACAGACTGGTATGGTGAAACACTTAGAAATTGGTCGCCACAATCAAAACATAACCTCCAGTTGGATGGTGGATCGGACAATTTTAAATATTTAATGTCCTTGGGTTATTTAAACCAAGAAGGATATTATAAAAACAGTGCAAATAACTATAAGCAATACGATCTTCGATTAAACTTGGATGCTAATGTCAATAAATACGTGAAGTTGCAATTTGGGATGTTAGGCCGTCAGGAGAATCGGAGCTATCCGATTAAATCGGCAGCAACTATTTTCCGGATGACCATGCGTGGAAATCCAACGCAACCAGCATATTGGCCAAATGGATTACCAGGGCCAGATATTGAGAACGGTGAGAACCCGGTTGTGATTTCGACAGATGCTTCAGGCTACGACCGCAATAAGCGGTATTACTTTCAGACCAATGGACAGATTGAAATCTTGATTCCAGGAGTTGATGGGCTTAAAGTGACAGGTACAGCAGCAGTTGATAAGTATTTGATCAATTCCAAGAAATGGGAAATACCATGGTATTTATATACCTGGCAGGGAGATTATGAAGCTGATGGAACAACCCCTTTATTGGTTGCTGGAAGAAGAGGGCTAGCAGATCCGCGATTAACACAATCCAATGAGGATCAATTAAATGTCTTGTTAGGAGCGGTAGCATCTTATGATAAAGTAATAGGGGATCATACCTTCAATATTTTAGCTGGTGTGAACCGAGAAACTATTCATAATGATAATTTTTCTGCATTCAGAAGGTTCTTTATCTCAAATGAGATTGATTATTTATTTGCTGGTGGAGATGCAGAGAAGGATAATTCCGGTGGAGCATGGGATCGGGCTCGTTTGAACTATTTTGGACGTGCGAACTATAATTACAAAGGGAAATACATTGCGGAATTATTATGGCGCGTTGATGGGTCCTATATGTTTCCAAAGGCTTCGAGATATGGTTTCTTCCCAGGAGCGATGTTAGGCTGGATGGTTTCCGAGGAGAACTTCTGGAAAGAAAATGTACCATTTGTAAATTACTTCAAAATCCGTGCTTCTTATGGGCAAATGGGTAATGATAATGTGTATTACGACAGTAAACTTCAGGAATATCAATATTTCTCAACTTATGCGTTCGGATCATACATTATCAATGATGAAATGGTGAAATCCTTATATGAAAGCCGTGTTCCAAACAAATTTATTACTTGGGAGGTTGCGAATAACTATAACCTAGGTTTTGATTTTCAATTTTTGGGGGGCAAGTTCAATGCAGAATTTGACTTATTTAAAAATAGCAGGGAAAGTATTTTGTGGCGTAGAAATGCTTCGATTCCTCAAAGTACAGGTATGACCTTACCTGCTGAAAATATAGGTAAAGTAGATAACTCAGGATTTGACTTGAGCTTAGGTTATCGAGAAACATTTGGTGATTTAGGATTTAATGTTGCAGTGAACGGAGGATATGCGAAGAATAAGATCATCTTTTGGGATGAGGCGCCAGGAGCTCCAGAATGGCAACAAAGTACTGGCAGACCTATCAATGCCGGCTTATACTATATTTATGATGGCGTATTCAGGGACCAAGCAGAGATAGATGCGAATACTATTGATTATGGTGATATCACCGGTAATTTACGTCCGGGAGATATGAAGTACCAAGATTATGATGGGGATGGAAAGATTACACCAAATGATAGGGTTCGTCGTGATAAGAATACTATTCCAACATTCCAAGGAGGTTTAAACCTAGGCTTTACCTATAAGAATTTTGATTTAGCGATCTTATTCCAAGGAGCTACAGGAGCAGAACAAAGAGTAGGAACAGATGAATCAGGAGCGATTGGTAACTACCTATTGGATTTTTATGAGAACCGTTGGACGGTCGATAATCCGAGTTCAGAATATCCAAGAATTACAGACCGAAGCGATCAATATTACTCAAACAATAATACCTACTGGATGCGTAGTACCAATTACATCCGCTTAAAAAACATGGAGTTAGGATATAATTTTCCGACTCAATGGATTGAGAAAGCAGGAATAGGCAGTGCTCGTGTATTTGTAAGTGGTCAAAATCTATTGACCTGGAGTAAAATCAAAGTTTACGATCCGGAATCTGACAATGCATTAGGACAATATTATCCTCAGGCAAGATTAATTAACGCGGGTGTAATGGTTTCGTTTTAATATACTATCTTATGAAATTTAAGTTTAAAATTCAATATATATCCTTGGCCTTCATAGGTTTACTGGCATCATGTAATGATGATTTCGTGAATACGGAGCCGTTAAATGAGGCGCCTGAGGAGTTGGTTTGGTCTGATGCAGCATTAGCCCAAGCGTTTGTTTTCGAGATCTATAATGGTTTCGGAGTTGGAGGTTTTTATGAGCAACAAATGGCATCGATGACCGATGAGGCATTTTTTACTCATCCCGGTCGTGGAATTAATACAGTAACAGAATCTCGTTCCAATGCGGCGGATCAGGGCTATATTATGGACACATATGAATATGGTAGGATGTATGCGCGGATTCGTGCTACCAACATTGCCATTGAAAATTTGAGAAATCCAAAGTTTGATGACAAGGATAAGGCGAATGCTTTGTTAGGTGAAGCCTATTTCTTGAGAGCTTACTATTATCAGCAATTATTACGCTTTTATGGAGCAGTTCCAATAGTGAAAAAAGTGTTCAAATTGGAGGATACTGATTTTCTTCAAGCGCGCAATACCTATGAGGAATGTGTGAATCAGATTGTAAGTGATTGTGATTCTGCATCGACCTTATTGACCGGACAAGCAAGAGAAGATGGCCGTGCATCAGAAGATGCTTCCAATGCGTTGAAAGCAAGGGTTTTATTGTATGCTGCTAGTGATCTACATGATATGCCAACGGCAAAAGGCAAGTCATCCATTATCAGTGGGTTCAAAAATCCTGAATATTTGGGATATGTTTCCGGTGATAGAACTGCTCGTTGGAGAAAAGCAAAGGATGCTGCAAAGAAAGTCTTAGACAAAACGGAGTATGCCTATAAATTGGATTTAACAGATACCATTCCTGCAACGGAAGGTACTGCCAATTATTTGGCAATCGCTATGGGCGGAGGAAGTAACGTAGCTGATGCTGAAGGGAAGAAGGATTTAATTTTAGGTCGTTTTTTCAAGGATATCAAAGATGAAAGAGGAGGATGGGTTGGTCGTGACAATGGTCCTAATGGTTATCACAACTGGTCTGGAAATTCGCCGGTTCAATTATTGGTCGATGATTATGAAATGCGCACTGGCGAGAAATTCAATTGGAATAATCCTGCCCATAAAGCCGCACCATACAAGAATCGGGATCCGAGATTTTATGCAACCATTAGTCATGATGGATCAAACTGGAAGCCAAGGACGGATGATGTGAAAGGTAGAGACCCGAACAATCAAATCCAGACAGGTCGATATGAAGTTGGATCAGGATCAGGTACTAAACGCATAGTGCCAGGATTGGATACTAGAAATAGTCCTATTGAAGATTGGAATGGCTCTTATACTGGGTACTATTACAGAAAGTTTGTGGATCCAAATCCAAAAATTGTTGATCAGAATACTCGTCAGCAAATTCCATGGCCTTTATTACGTTATACTGAGGCCGTATTAAATTATGTGGAAGCATGTATTGAACTGGGAGAAGAAGCAGAAGCTAGAGCCTGGATCAATAAAATAAGATTACGTGCCGGGTTATTTGCGATCAATGATTCTGGAGCAGCTTTGAAAGAACGTTATAGAAATGAAAGACGTATTGAGTTGGCTTATGAGGAGCACCGCTTTTTTGATGCTAGAAGATGGATGATTGCCCCAACGACATTGGGTAGAAAGGTTACTTTGATCAATATTTTTGGTCAGTTGAAGCCTGGGAAAACGGTAGATGTCTATAAGTATGATACTAGTAATTATAATTACACTTATACGGTAGGTAATTTAAACCCTGGTATTGAAAACAGAAGCTGGAATGACAAAATGTATTTCAGTTCCTTCAATCGGGATGAAATCAATAGAAACACGGAACTAGTACAGAATCCTGGTTACGAATAGGATTAAGTTAGTTTATAGATTGGCCCAACCGGAAGGTTGGGCTTTTTTGTGTAAAATTATTAAGGGTATAATAAATTAAGGTTAAATGTTTATGATGATTTAACTAACTTGATGAATCAACTGATTTAAATTATAGTTTTGCTACCTAATCTAAAAAATTAATGGATACCAGAAGAGAGTTTCTTAAGAAAGCATCGATGCTTGCGGGTGCTAGCGCAGCCGTAAATTTTATTCCAGAATCTATTCAGAGGGCTTTGGCGATAGATGCCAATCCAGGGACCAATTATCTTGATGCGGAACACATTGTGTTTTTGATGCAGGAGAACAGATCCTTTGATCATTGTTTTGGAACCTTGAAAGGCGTTCGAGGATTTAATGATCCACGTGCATTAAGACAACCTAATGGCTATCCAGTGTGGTATCAGGAGAATAAAAAAGAAGAAATCTTTGCTCCATTCCATTTGGATATAGAAAATACCAAAATAACTTGGATGGGGAGTCTCCCACATGGTTGGAGAGATATGGTTGCGGCGCGAAATGAAGGGAAAATGGATACATGGTTAGAAGCCAAACGTGCTGGTGATCCTGAATACAAGCATATTCCATTGACCATGGGATATTTCGAAAGAAAAGATATTCCTTTTTACTATGCATTTGCTGATGCTTTTACCGTTTGTGACCAACATTTTTGTTCTTCATTGACAGGGACGAGTGCTAATCGTTCGTATTTCTGGTCAGGAACAGTGCGTGAGGAACCACATAATCCAGAATCTACTGCCCACGTAGATAATTATCAGATCAACTATAAAGATGTAAGCTGGAAGACCTATCCAGAGCGACTTCAGGAAGCTGGAATTCCATGGAAAGTTTATCAAAATGAATTAAGTCTACCGGTAGGATTTGAAGGTGAAGAGGAAGATTGGTTGGCTAATTTCACTGATAATAATCTTGAATTCCATAAACAATATCAGGTTAAATTTCATCCGGCTTATTATGAATATGCGAAAAGGAAGGTGAAAGAAATAGAACATCTGCTTACTGTAGCAAAATTTGCAAGTCAAGAAGCGTATCAAAAAGTTGTTGATGAATTAAATGGTTATAAAAAGGATGTAGAGACTTATTCTCCAGAGAACTTTGCGAAGCTTACCAATCAAGAGCAAGAGATTCATCGTCGGGCCTTTACAACGAATACAAATGACCCTAACTACCATAGCTTATCCAAAATTAAGGGTCAGGATTCTGAGGAGATTGAAGTCCCACAAGGCGATGTTTTTCATCAATTCCGAGAGGATGTAAAAGCAGGTAATCTTCCAGCAGTTTCTTGGTTGGTGGCGCCGTGTCGTTTTTCAGATCATCCCGGCTCTCCATGGTATGGTGCTTGGTATGTTTCGGAAACATTGGATATACTAACTGCAAATCCTGAAGTATGGAAGAAAACCATTTTTATCTTAACCTATGATGAGAATGATGGCTACTTCGATCATATATCCCCATTTGTACCTCCATTGACCAATAAAGAAGGAACAGGAGCTGTACCAAAAGGTATGGATACAGCTGATGAATACGTTACTGTAGATCAAGAAAATAAGAGAACAGGTAAAGATACTGGAGTTCATGATAGTCCAATAGGTTTGGGATATCGAGTGCCCTTGGTAATTGCTTCACCTTGGTCCAAAGGTGGCTGGGTGAATTCAGAGGTGTTTGATCATACCTCGCCACTTCAGTTTTTGGAGCATTTTATCCAGAAAAAATACAAAAAGCCTGTAATTGAAAAGAACATTACCGAATGGAGAAGGTTGGTATGCGGGGATTTGACCTCAGCATTTAGACCTTTGCCAGATATTCAAAGACCTGCTATCGATTTTGTAAATCGAGACCAATATGTAGAACGAATTTATTCTGCTCGTGATAAGTCTATTCCTGAGAATTTTAAAGCAATAGCAAAGGATAGTCTGAAAAGTATTAAAAATAATCTTTCCTTGAATACGGGTTTAGGCCTTCAAGAGAAAGGTACTAAATCGGCATGTGCAATTCCATATGATATAGATGTGAACCTCAGTGTTTCTTCTGGGAAATTAAACTTTCATTTTTCGATATTAGGGAAGCTTCCGCAGACGAAGGTTGTAGGTGTTCCATTTCAATTAATTTCACACACAGCATTTGGTAGTAAAAATGAAATTGGTAGAACCTGGAATTTCGCAGTTAAACCTAAAGAAAGCTTAACCTATTCATTGGATTTATCTGAGCTGAAGGATGAAAGCTTCTGCTTCTCAGTACATGGACCTAATGGATTTTATCGGGCATTCAAAGCGAAGGTAAATGCTGAATTCCCTCTTGTTGAAGTAAATTGCAGTAATGCTAAAAAAGGATTCCAAATAGCGATTTCTAAATCCAAAGTTGGCTTAAAAGTTCAAGATCCATCATATGGGCATACCTCAAAAGAATTTGCAGCCAACAGAAAGGTGAAGCAAGCCTGGAATTTAGAAAAATCCCAGGGCTGGTATGACTTTGAAATTACCTCGGATCTAAACCCGGATTTATTTATCAAATATGCAGGTCATATAGAAAATGGAAAACCTAGTTCTACTGATCCACTAATGGGTGAAGGAAATATTCCCTCATAAAGAAACTAGGAACTGACAATTCGTTGGCAATTGTTTTCGTAAGGTTCTTAGAGAACAAATTTGTAAAGAAGCTTTTCCTGCTGTATGTAAGAAGTAATAAATCAATTTCTTCTTCCACAATCATCTGATTGATACAGTAGGGAATAGGTTCTTTGATATCGAGCCTGTTGATTAATTGCTTACTCTTAAAGCTGACAGAATTTACACCTGTATGCTTTAGCATTTTTTCTTCCCAATAAAATATCGCATTTGCTTCCGCAGGTTTATTGTTTTCAACGACATGCAAAAGATTAAGGTCTATAGCAGGACTGGTTCTATGTATGAAACTATCAATTAAATCAAACTCAGTAGCCTTAAAATTGGATAGTATCCCTATTTTTTTCAATTTAAATCCTTCATGATGTGGCGGAACCGCAATGACTCCAATCGGAGAGTGTTGGATGATATCAAAAGTATTACTACCAAAAACAAGACCTTTTAAACCTGTAGCTCCTTTCGACCCCATTACAATAAAAGGCGCATTATTTTCTTCAGCAACTTTTAAAATTGTATCAGTTAGATTCCCTTGAATACAGGCGGCTGAAATTTGAAGATCAGGGAATTCCTTTTGAACTCGTTCTTGAAATTTCTCCATCTCCTCATTGGCGCTATCCATATTATGCTTTGCAACCGCATCATTAAATTCTGTGGTTGCTAAGGTTCTTCCAAAGGTTTGATATACATGTAACAGATGGATATCCCAATTGAACTTGGTTGCTAGATTTGCTGCATATTTTGTGGCAACCCAAGCATTATCTGAAAAGTCTGTAGGAATAAGAAGTGCATTTTTCATAATCAATATGGTAGGGTGTGTTTACCAAATATAGCCAAAAAGAAATCCTATTTCAAGTTTTAAGCTTGTTGAGACCGATTCCTTTCAAGAATGTGATGAATATCTCGGAAATTCCCTAGAATAGATAGTAAAAGTGATTAATATCATCAAATAGCTCATCCCTTAGAACTATTTTTGGGTTTTTGCATTTAATAATATATGACCGAAAATAAAGAACCTTCATCCAATAATCCCTATTCAATTTCCCTTGAAGAATTTGTGAATCAATTGGACAGCAATTTATCTGATGGGTTAACCAATGAGCAGGTTGAAAGCAGGTTGAATGAGTATGGAAAGAATAAATTACAACAGCAGTCTCGAAAATCCATATTTCGAATCTTTATTGACCAACTCAATGACGCATTGATTTATGTTTTATTTGCTGCGGTTGGGATTACTTTTTTCATGGGCGAGTATACTGATGGAATCATCATTCTGGTTGTTATCCTCATCAATGCATTTTTAGGTTTATTTCAAGAGGTGAGAGCAAATAATGCGATTGATGCTTTAAGGAATTTATCGCATCCAAAAGCAATTGTTCGGAGAGGTGGAAAGGTCGTGGAGGTGGATTCGGAACTATTGGTACCTGGAGATCTTGTCTTATTGGAAGCCGGTCGATATGTACCTGCTGATTTACGGTTAATAGAATCAGCGAACCTTCAAATAGAAGAATCTGCCTTGACTGGAGAATCTGTTCCGGCGGAAAAGAGTGCGGATGCGAATTTAGAGGATGAGTATATTCCTATTGGAGATCGGATAAACTTGGCATTTATGTCCACTTTGGTTACCTATGGTAGAGGTGTAGGAATAGTATTTGGAACAGCCAATCAAACTGAAGTAGGTAAAATTGCAGGTCTCTTAGATTCAGAAACTTCTGAAAAAACACCATTGGAAATCCGTTTAGATCATTTGGGAAAGACCCTAGGGAAGCTAGCCATTGGAATTTGTATTGTCATTTTCATCATTTCTTATTTTCAGGGTCGGGATCTCACGGAGATGTTCTTGACTTCAGTGTCGTTGGCTGTGGCATCCATTCCTGAAGGTTTGGCAGCAATCGTTGCTATTGTTCTATCTATTGGTGTAACGAAGATGGCTAAACAAAATGCGATTGTTAAAAAGCTGCCTGCCGTTGAGACTTTAGGATCAGTGACCATAGTTTGTTCGGATAAGACCGGAACGCTCACCCAAAATAAAATGACCGTTCAAGAAGCTTTTACCTTTAGTGATAATCTAATTTCAATTGATGATGAAGCGGAGAATACCTATGAGGAAAATCTATTAGCCGAAGCGATGGTTTTAGCTTCTGATGCCACCTTGGAAGGTGAGAATCAAACGGGAGACCCTACGGAAATAGCCTTGCTTGCTTTAGCAGATCAATGGGAAATGGATAGGGGAAACCTACAATCCGAACAGCCTCGAGTAGATGAGCTGGCATTTGATTCGGACCGTAAAATGATGTCCACGCTCCATAAAAATGGTTCAGAATATATTCTTTATACAAAAGGAGCAGTTGATAACCTAATCCCAAATTGTAAATACATTATTCAAAATGAGGAGTTATTTCCTATCACTGAGGATCATAAAAAGCAAATTACAGATGTGGTAGAAAAAATGTCCATGAAAGCCTTACGGATATTGGCAGTTGCCTTTAAGAAAAGTGATTCTAAATTTGAGAAAGAAGATTTTGAAAAGGACCTTGTGTTTATTGGTCTCGTTGGTATGATTGATCCGCCGAGAAAAGAAGTGAAGGATTCCATTGAGAAAGCAAAAGCAGCCGGTGTAACCACCATAATGATAACTGGTGACCACGGTAATACAGCCTTTGCCATTGCAAAGGAATTAGGCATTGCTGAGGATATTAGTCAGGTAACTACCGGTAAGGAAATAAATTCGATTTCTTATGAGGACTTAGAATCTCATATCTCTGAATATCGGGTATTTGCAAGGGTATCTCCAGAACATAAGGTCAGTATCGTCAAAGCATTTAAGGCAAAGGGAAATATCGTGTCGATGACAGGTGATGGGGTCAATGATGCACCATCATTGAATGTTGCAGATATAGGGGTAGCAATGGGAATTACCGGGACAGATGTAGCCAAGAATGCTTCTGATATCATCCTTGCAGATGATAATTTCTCTACCATCATTGGGGCCATTGAACAAGGGCGTAATATCTATAACAATATCAAGAAGTCTGTAATATTTTTGCTCGCCAGTAATCTGGGGGAGGTAATTACCATGTTGGTTGCTATAGTTGCCGGATTACCAGTTCCATTGTTAGCGACACAATTATTATGGATTAATCTAATCACAGATACACTACCAGCTGTTGCCTTAGGGATGGATCCAGGTGATCCCAATGTGATGAATGAAAAGCCTAGAAATGTCAAGGAAAATTTCTTTTCAAATGGAGGTGGCAAGAAAATATTCATTGCAGGTATATTAATTGGATTATTGACAATTGCTGCTTTCTTGATTGGTTATTTTGAGCATGGCTATAATCCTTTTATGGATACTATTCCTGAAGATATTCATGAATATGCCCGTACCATGGCGTTTTTAACCATAATCGCTTGTCAATTGTTCCATTCTTTATCCTTTAGACATGAGTATAAATCGATATTTAGTGTAGGGATATTTTCAAATAGGTATTTGGTATTTGCGATTATATTGGGATTCGCACTGCAGTTGATGGTATTATTTGTTCCGATTCTTAGGGAATCATTTAAACTGCAGGTGATAGGGATTTACGATTGGGTGAAGGTAATTGGATTAGGATTGGTGCCTTTGTTCGTTAATGAATTGATAAAGTTATTCAGTAAAAAAGCCAAGTAGATGAATCTATTTGGCTTTTAGCTTTTGTTGTTGTCTCTTTATTTTTCGGAACTCCCAGGGCGCTTGTGCAGTCTTCAATGACCACAGGTTTCTCTTATTTAATCTTGCCTCTGCCTCTGCTAGTGCATATTCTTCAGATTTATCAAATTGAAGGAAATGCCAAGCTAATCCTGCTTTCAACATGCTTACGTTTACCTCGGTTGAGTCTATATAAACTTTTCCAATTGCTCTTTTATAATGGTCGTATTTCAGGATAGAAACCTCAACCTCCCTTTGAAAGCAAAGTTGTCCAATATATTCCTTTGCAACTTGATAATAATCCTGACCCTTTTCAGGACTATCTATTCCATGTAATCTTACCCGGTGTTGCTGATTTAAACTGTCCAGGATAGTGATGGTATCTCCATCGGATATCCTGACCACCTTGCCAAAGATCTTTTGCTGCGCTATTGCATGTTGGCAAGTGAGGAAGAAAATAATAATTAAATAAGGTAGATGTTTCTTGAACATGCGGCAAAAATAGCACACTATTTCATATCCCAATGACTATAGCAGGAATTTTACTTGTTTAAACGTATTTCTAGTTCTAATTATGAAGTTTATTTAAGTTGATATTATTGAGGTTATACGTTTTAGCATATAGCTATGATATGTTAAAAAATGTTAATATCAATATCGGTTGACGCGAATTAGTCCTGACTTGCGTTATTAGTTCAAGAAACAAAAAAGTTTCAAAAATTAAATTTCATAATTTAGGTTAATAATTGGTTTGATAAAATCCTGAGGCTCCCCGCCTCGGGATTTTTCTATTAATTGAAATATTTAATTGACTTCTTTCTAAATAATAAATAGGAAATACTAATTTAGACCATGCTTAAGAAGATTCTGTTAATTGATGATGAGGATAAACTACGACAATTATTGGCCCGTATTATCCAATTGGAGTGGGATGACTTGGAAGTATTTCAAGCAGCAAATCTAAAGGCTGGCTACCAAATTTTAAAAACCAAGGATATTGATGTCGTCTTATGTGATGTGAAACTGCCTGATGGCAATGGAGTTGAAGCAATTCTTGAAATAAAGAAGATTAAACCTCTTGCTGAAGTACTGCTAATGACTGCATTTGGACAGATCCCTGATGGTGTTCAAGCTATTAAGAATGGCGCATTTGATTATATGACAAAGGGGGATGACAATAATAAGGTTATTCCTTTAATCAATAAAGCCTTTGAAAAGGTGGAAATGGCCAAAAGATTGAATAGGCTGGAAGAAAAAGTAGGTAAGAAATACTCCTTCGATCAAATCGTTGGAAAATCCAAAGAATTAAATCACGCGATAAATTTAGGTAAGAAAGTAGCGCAGACTGATGCTACGGTGCTCTTGCTTGGAGAAACGGGGACAGGAAAGGAAGTTTTTGCCCAAGCAATTCATCAAGAAAGTAAGCGGAATGGGAAGTCATTTGTTGCTTTAAATTGTTCCGCAGTGAGTAAAGATCTCCTTGAATCTGAATTATTCGGGCATGTTACTGGGGCATTCACTGGCGCCCTGAAAGATAAAAAAGGATTATTTGAAGAAGCCAATCAGGGGACCTTATTCCTGGATGAAATTGGTGAGATGCCTATTGAGCTTCAGGCAAAGTTATTAAGAGTATTAGAGACTGGTGAGTTTCTCCGCGTAGGGGAGAGTAAACCAACCAAAGTGGATGTTCGTGTAATCGCTGCTACCAATAGAAATCTGGAACAAGAATCTGAGGAAGGCTTGTTTAGGTCTGATCTGTATTACAGACTATCGGTATTCACAATCGGCTTACCGGCATTAAAAGACAGAATTTCGGATATCCCATTATTAATAAAATATTTCGTTGGACTTCAATCTGCAAAATTGAATATGCCGGTTCCTAAAATTGATGATACTTACATCAGTTTGCTTCAAAACCATTATTGGAAAGGTAATGTCAGGGAGTTGAAAAACAGTATTGAGCGTAGCTTAATCCTGATTGAAGGTGATACGCTTGATGTCAATGCCTTGCCATATGAGTTCAGCATGCAGGAGGGCAAAACGAATAGTCTTTCGGAGATGGCATTGGCAGAAATGGAAAGAAAACATATCCAAAAAGTATTAGCCTATACCAAAGGCAATAAGGCGGAAGCTGCACGATTACTTGAAATCGGAATAGCGACCCTGTATAGAAAAATTGATGAATATCAGATTCAACAATAATAAACTCGAATTACACTTCTCAAAATGATAACAACCCTATCAAAATGATAGGGTTTTTTATTTCCATTCTTCTCAATTAATTTTTTAAAACGCTGTAATGCAGTAGGATATAGCTTTTATTTCTGTGCTGGAATAATGTTTGGCATCAGGGGGATAAATATGACTTTTTTAATTATGGAAAAGATTACATCCCAAGAGATGGCAAATTATGTAGGACGGCATATCAGGAAATTGTCTCCACAGCTGAAAGGTTTACAATATCAAGGTAATGTGGCCGCAGTGATGCAGATTATTGTGAGTTATATGCGCGAACTATGTCAGAAGAAAAAATTTAGTTACCTGCAGCGCATATTATCCTGTGTTGGGGTATTGTACCAGCGAGGTGATCAGGCGATCAAGCAAAATGTAGAATACCTTTTTATGCATTGCTTGACCCGTATGGATCATTTATGCAATGCCAAGCAATGGGGGCGAATTATTGCTCAGTTGCCGAAGGATCTCAAAGAAGTTTACATCATTCAACATATTAAATAACATGGTAATTACCCTTTTATTATTGGTATTGGGCATTGTTTGTTTTGCCCTATTCTTCAAATCAGTTGATTTTTTTGATAAAATCTAAAAAAAATGGAAAGTAAAATTATATCAACCGTGAAAGCTTGGCTTCCTCAATGTGTGATGGAAGACAAAGTGGAGTCTGAGTACGAAGTTTTACAACATGTTGCCGAATACTGTTTGGCGAACTTTGAGGGAACGACGGATGAACAACAGATGGCTCGCGAAGCAATTCATGTGATAGGCATTTTATATGGAGGGGGCTCGTTGCATGTGAAAAATGCTATCGAAAATGAATTCTTAGAAAGAATGGCTTCCAGCGAATCTCCAGCAAGCTTAAGAAAACACTTGACCTTCTTCCCTAAGGAAATGAGGCCGGTTTATGTAAAAACAATTATAGAAAATTAAAAATATGATCGCTTTGTTTATAGTCGCAATCATGGTCTTCTTATACACCATGTATGTATTGTTAAATCCTGAAAAATTTTAAGGAAATAAAAAGATGAATCTAATGAGTACAGAAATTTGGGGCGTTATTTTGATGTTTGTAGCAACTATTTTGCTTGCTATTCCCCTAGGAAAATATATAGCCAATGTTTTTTCGGATAAACCTGGTTTTTCAGATAAAATATTTGGCCCAATTGAAAAAGTAATAATGCGACTTTCAGGTGTCGATTATAAAAAAGAAATGACCTGGAAAGAGCATATGGTCGCTTTATTGACCATAAACCTAGTGTGGTTTGTAATCGGAATGTTGATCTTGATGTTCCAAGCAAACCTACCACTGAATCCAGATGGTAATCCGAACATGTCAGCTGACCTGGCATTCAATACCGTGATTTCCTTCTTGGTAAACTGTAATCTGCAGCACTACTCCGGAGAAACAGGAGTGAGTTACTTCTCCCAAACCGGCTTGATGTTCTTACAGTTTGTGAGTTCAGGAATTGGTATCTCCGCAGCCATTGTACTCTTCCGTGCATTTAAAGGAAAAGGCACAAGATTATTTGGAAACTTCTACGATGTTTTCCTAAAATCATGTACCCGCATTTTATTGCCAATCTCCTTTATTGTTGCCTTGATCCTTGTTTTTGAAGGAACTCCAATGACTTATGAAGGAAAAGATACCATGATGAATCTTCAAGGGGATACAGTAGAGGTTTCAAGAGGTCCCGCAGCAGCATTTATTGCTATTAAACATGTGGGTACCAATGGTGGTGGATTTTTTGGTACAAACTCAAGCCATCCTTTAGAAAACCCTTCATACATCAGTAATATCGCTGAAATGATCGGTCAATTTGTTGTTCCGGTAGCTATGGTATTCGCTTTAGGTTTTTATATAAAACGCCGGAAATTATCGATGATGATTTTTGGGGTAATGACCTTTGGCTTTCTATGTCTGGCCGTTCCGAATGTCTTGATGGAGATTCAAGGTAGCCCTGCTATTGAAAGACTCGGTGTCACCCAGGATTTGGGAGCCATGGAGGGTAAGGAAATTCGATTAGGATCCGCTGCTTCTGGTTTCTGGTCTATCGTGACCACCGTAATCTCGACGGGTTCCGTCAATTCCATGCATGATAGTAGTATGCCATTATCCGGCATGAATGAAATGCTGGCGATGATGATCAATGCCTTCTATGGAGGTAATGGTGTCGGAATATTGAACTTCTTTATTTTCATTATCCTCGGAGTCTTTATCTCAGGATTAATGGTTGGTCGTACTCCGGAATTCATGGGTAAGAAAGTTGAAGCTCGTGAAATGAAAATTGCGATGATGGTCGCATTGATTCACCCATTCCTAATTCTTGCAGGGACAGCATTTGCAGCAGCATTTCCAAGTGTAGGTGCTAGCACTACGAATGACCCTGGATTTCATGGGTTGTCAGAAATGTTATATGAATATACTTCGGCTTCAGCAAACAACGGTAGTGGATTTGAAGGGCTAGGCGATAATACCATGTGGTGGAATGTCAGTACAGGTATTGTGCTTCTATTCGGAAGGTTTATTCCAATTGTAGGGCCAGTTGCCATTGCCGGAATCTTATCAGAAAAAAGATATATCCCTGAAGGTGCCGGAACCTTAAAAACCGATACCGCTAGCTTTGGATTTATGGTGTTTGCTGTCATAGCCATCATAGCAGCTCTAGCATTCTTCCCAGCATTGACTTTAGGACCAATAGCTGAATATTTTTCTATTAAATAATAAATGAGATTCAAAATGAAATCAAATAATCCATTTTTTGATACTGAGCTGTTAAAAGTTGCTTTTAAACAAGCTTTTATTAAGCTCAATCCAAAAGAGATGCTTCGTAACCCAGTGATGTTTACAGTTGAGGTCTGTACTGTGGTTATGGCAGTAGTATGTATTGCAATATTAATGGGAGATAAAACACAAGGCTCCTTCGCATATAACTTTATAGTCTTCCTTATTTTATTTGTGACTTTACTGTTTGCAAATTTCGCTGAATCACTTGCTGAAGCTCGTGGTAAAGCACAAGCAGATAGCCTTCGTAAAACAAGGGAGGAAACACCAGCAAAATTGAAAGATGGAAGAACAATTCCGTCATCCCAATTGAAAAAAGGCGATTTATTCGTGTGTACAGCTGGTGATATTATTGCTAGTGACGGTGAAATTGTGGAAGGTCTTGCTACCATCGATGAAAGTGCAATTACTGGGGAATCTGCTCCAGTGATCAGAGAGGCAGGAGGTGACCGTAGCTCGGTAACTGGTGGTACAAAGGTATTGTCAGATGAGATCGTGGTATTGGTAACTGCTACTGCCGGCGAGTCATTCTTAGATAAAATGATTGCCTTGGTGGAAGGTGCTAAAAGACAAAAAACACCTAATGAGATTGCATTAACAATTCTGTTGGCTGGTTTTACTTTAGTGTTTATCCTAGTATGTGTTACTTTAAAACCATTTGCCGATTATTCTAATGTTCCTATTAGTATCGCAGCGTTTATTTCACTATTTGTATGTCTTATTCCTACAACCATTGGGGGTTTACTATCAGCAATTGGTATAGCTGGGATGGATCGGGCATTACGTGCTAATGTATTGACTAAGTCCGGACGTGCAGTAGAAACTGCTGGTGACGTGGATGTACTTTTACTTGATAAAACTGGTACCATTACTATTGGGAATAGAAAGGCAACAAGATTTCACCCAGCAATTGGTGTGGATTCCACTGAATTGATTCGCGCGGCAACATTAAGTTCCATGAGTGATGAAACTCCAGAAGGTAAATCCATCGTTGAATTGGCAGGTCTAGATCTTGCACCCTATAAATTACAAGAATCAACATTCATAAAATTTACTGCTGAGACTAGGTGTTCTGGATTGGACATTGCAAATCAACGTATACGGAAAGGTGCTACGGATGCTATTAAGAAGTTGGTTGAAGCGGCGGGGAACCATTTTCCTGAAGACGTGATGAAGACAGTGGAAAGTATTTCAGGAAATGGTGGAACCCCGTTGGTGGTTTCAGAAAATGAAAAAGCATTAGGGGTAGTAGAACTACAGGATATCATCAAACCAGGTATTAAAGAACGTTTTGAGCGTTTGCGCAAAATGGGTATTAAAACAGTTATGGTAACTGGAGATAACCCTTTGACCGCTGGATATATTGCCGAAAAAGCTGGTGTAGATGATTTTATTGCCGAAGCTAAGCCTGAGGATAAAATGAACTACATCCGTAAGGAGCAAGGTGAAGGTAAATTGGTGGCGATGATGGGAGATGGTACAAATGATGCTCCGGCACTTGCGCAAGCCGATGTGGGTGTAGCAATGAACAGTGGTACACAAGCTGCTAAAGAGGCTGGAAACATGGTTGACCTAGATAACGACCCAACCAAATTGATTGAGGTCGTAGAAATTGGTAAACAGTTATTGATGACCAGAGGAACATTGACAACCTTTAGTATTGCCAACGACGTAGCGAAGTATTTCGCTATTATCCCGGCATTATTTGTAGTAATGATTCCAGCTTTGGCACCATTGAATATCATGAACCTGAGCAGCCCTGAGTCAGCCATTTTATCAGCTATCATCTTCAATGCAATTTTGATCCCGATGCTGATTCCATTGGCTCTAAAAGGAGTAGCCTACAAACCTATTGGCGCCTCTGCACTATTACGTAGAAACTTATTAATCTATGGATTTGGAGGATTGATCGTCCCATTCATAGGTATCAAATTGATTGATTTATTATTATCAATATTTATTTAAACTGAAATGAAAGCACATTTATTACCCGCACTTAAAATGACCGTATTGACATTCGTTTTATTTGCTATAGCATATCCGTTTGTAGTTTGGGCAATTGCTCAATTAAGTCCTAATCAAGGTAAAGGTTTTGTAATCGAGGCAAATGGTAAAACATATTATAAAAACATTGGTCAGAAGTTTACTGATGATAAGTACTTCTGGTCAAGACCGTCCGCAGTAGAATATGATGCTGCCGGATCGGGTGCTAGCAACAAGGCAGGTTCTAACCCTGAATATATACAGGAAGTGGAGGGCAGGATCACTCATTTTTTGTCCCAAAATCCCAAAGTGAATAGAGAGCAAATTCCGACAGAAATCGTTACAGCAAGCGGAAGTGGTCTTGACCCCCATCTTTCTGTTAATGCCTTGGAAATTCAGGTTCCTCGCATTGCACAATTAAGAGGTTTAGAGGAGCCTGAATTAATTGATTTAATCACTGAACATACTGAAAAACCGCTATGGGGTATGTTCGGCCCTACAAAAGTGAATGTTCTTGAGTTGAACTTGGCATTAGATGCCTTAGCAAGTGAGAAAGGAGTGCAAAATGCTCAATAAAATCTTGTGTTCTGCATCCATTTTCCTTGGATTAGGAACCGTAGATGCTCAGGAATTAACTGATTCATTGAAATCAAATTTGACAATCTCGGGTTATATCGAATCCTATTATACCTTGGATCTCAATAAACCTGAAGATCATAAAAGACCAGCTTTTATCTATAGCCATAATAGAAGTAATGAATTGTCCGTGAATCTGGCAATGATAAAAGCGGCGTATGAAGGTGACCGTGTTCGAAGCAATCTGGCAATTGCCGTTGGTAGTTATATGAACGCTAATTATTCTGCCGAAGAAGGAGTATGGAAGAATGTTTATGAAGCCAATGTTGGTTATAAACTTTCAGCGAACCATAATGTGTGGATTGACGCCGGTGTATTACCATCACATATAGGTGGTGAAAGCGCAATTGGAATTGATAACATCAGTCTAACTAGAAGTATAGCAGCTGAGAATTCCCCATATTTTGAAACGGGAGCTCGCTTATCCTATACTACAGATGATTCCAAGCTTTACTTAGCAGCCGTTGCGTTAAATGGATGGCAAAGAATTCAATTACCAAACACGAGCACGGGTCCTTCATTTGGTCACCAAATTCAATATAAACCAATAGAATCGGTGGTATTGAATAGTAGTTCTTATGTTGGAGATGAAGGCAAGGACAGCCTTCGTTTCTTTCATGACCTTTATGTGCAGGTTTCGGTGAATAGCAAAATGAATATTCTGGCAAACTGGGATTACGGTGTCGAAAAGCAACCGTTGATCTCCGAAACTTATAAATGGTGGAATGCTGGTATTCAAGCTAATTATGCTTTGTCTTCGAAGGTGAAAATCAATGCGCGATTAGAATATTTCAATGATAAGGATGGCGTAGTTTTCGGTAGATTTGATGATAAAGGAACAACGATCCTAGGCTATTCTGCAGGATTTGATGTGGACTTGTATAAAGGCTTGATTTGGAGAACAGAAGTCAGAAACTTAGACGCTTCTGAAAATATTTTCGCCAATCACCAAGCCGAGTATAAAGGTAATACCACGACGGTCAGTACGGCCTTAGGTTGGCGATTTTAATAAGTATTGTGAATAATGGAAGAACAACGTAAATCAGCCGAACATTTCCTGGAACTGATTAAACAGTCCAGGAGAGGCAAGTTTAAGATCTATTTAGGGATGTGTGCCGGGGTTGGAAAAACCTACAGAATGCTGCAAGAATCTCATAATTTATTGCGAAATGGCATCGACGTACAAATTGCATATGTAGAAACCCACAATAGAGAAGAAACATTGGCTTTGTTGGCTGGTTTACCTCTTCTTCCTCGAAAAAAAATATATTACAAAGGAAATGAGCTGGAGGACCTGGATGTAGATTTAGTCCTTCAAAATCACCCGGAAGTAGTCGTGGTAGATGAATTAGCACATACCAATGTGCCAGGAAGTAAAAATGAAAAGCGTTGGCAAGACGTGATGGAATTGTTGGACGCGGGAATAAATGTTATTTCTGCTGTAAATATCCAACATCTTGAAGGCCTGCAAGCCGAAGTAGGAGACCTGCTCTCGGTTCCGGTTTATGAAAGAATTCCCGATCGTGTCATACAATCGGCAGATGAAATAGTCTTTGTAGATATCTCTGTGGAAGATCTGCTAGGCCGTTTGAAAGAAGGGAAAATATATTCAAAAGATAAGATCGATACGGCGCTCAAGAATTTCTTTCAATCCGAACAATTGTTATTGCTTCGGGAACTTGCATTAAAAGAGGTGGCAGTCCATGCTATCAAAAAACATGAGAAAGAAAAGAAACCTGATTCAAAACGGAAAGCCGAAAGATTTATGGTATGTGTTGGATCTGATGAGAAAAAAGCTAAAAACCTAATTCGTCGTACAGCCAGGCTCGCCAATTTTTATCAGGCAGACTGGTTTGTCTTATATATTCAAACACCAAAGGAAAGTACAAACAAAATACCCTTAGATAAACAACGATATCTAATTAATAATTTTAAATTGGCAACAGAATTGGGCGGACAGGTAATTCAAGTCCAGGGAAAGGACGTCCCAGCAAATATTGTGGACCAAGTCCTCCGAATGGAAATTACCACCCTCTGTATAGGTAGGCCGTATTGGCCGTTTTTAAGAATCTTATGGTCCATGGGGATTTTTAGAAGGTTATTGAAAAAATTGGAAAAGATTCAAGTTGACTTAATTATTCTGTCATGAAAATTAAAGCTAAACTCTATTTAGGAATAGGATTTTTATTTCTAATGATCCTTATTCTGGCTGCGGTAAGTACTTTATTCGTCAGCTCCTTGAAAAAGGATACTGAAAATGTATTATCTGCAAATTATAACTCCGTTGAATATGCACGAAACATGTTGCACGCTTCTGATGAGATCCATCTCAATAAAGAGGCTATAGCTCAATTGGAGAACAACTTCGCAAAACAACAATTGAATGTAACGGAACAAGGTGAAAAAGAAATCACTGCTCGTCTAGCAGATCAATTGAATAAACTGAAAGCTAATCCTGAAGATGTACAAGTTGGCAAGGATTTTCGAGCTGACTTAGTCAAATTGATGACCGTCAATATGGATGCTATTGTCATGAAAAGTGATCATGCGAAAGAAACCGCTAGCAATGCTTTTGTTTTGATATCTGTAATCGGAGCATTATGCTTCCTGATAGGATTTGTTTTGTTTGTTAATCTTCCAAGTAATATCGCAAACCCAATTAAAAAGCTAAGCGAAAGCATCAAAGAAATCTCACGGCAAAACTATACCCACAGAGTTTATTTTGATGGAGAAAGTGAGTTTGCAGAATTAGCAGCATCCTATAATACCATGGCAGAAAAACTTCAGGAATATTCCAATAGTAAACTTGATCAAATTCTTGAAGAAAAGAAAAGAGTGGAAACACTGGTGAATAGCATGCATGATCCTGTTATTGGACTTGATGAAAATAGAAAGATTATTTTTATCAATGATGAATGCTTGCAGGTATCTGGATTAAAAAGAAAAGACTTGTTGCATAATAATATTGATGAGTTAATAAATCATAATGATTTGGTAAGGAATCTTATTGATCAAAATAACAGAGAGTCTACTATGAAGATCTTTGCCGATAACAAGGAAAGTTATTTTGAAAAAGAAGTGATCCCTATGGAAATTACGCCAACAGGAGAGCTAAAAAGTCAAAAAATAGGAGAGGTCATCGTTCTGAAAAATATCACGACATTTAAAGAATTAGATGTTGCGAAAACCAATTTTATAGCGACTGTTTCTCATGAGTTGAGGACGCCAATTGCTTCTATTCAACTGAGTTCTGAATTATTGAAACATCCTCGAACCGGAAGCCTCACTGATGAACAAAAGACCTTGTTGGAAGGGATAGAAGAGGATAGTTTAAGGTTATTGAGAATTACTAGTGAATTATTGAATGTTTCTCAGGTAGAGACTGGAAATATTAAACTGTATTCGCAGATTTCGGATCCATTGCCTATTATCCAATATGCATTGAATGCAACTAGAATGCAGGCTGAACAAAAGCATATTGAAATTTCAACGGATATCGATGAAAATATCGCCAAGATTTTTGTGGATGAAGAAAAGACGGCTTGGGTGTTGACCAACTTTATTACCAATGCTATCCGTTATTCTCCAGTAAATAGCAAAATCATGGTTTCCCTGAAAAAAGAAAATAACCATTTACTCTTTTCAGTGAAAGATCATGGTAAAGGAATCGATGCAGCCTATAAAAACAAGGTGTTTGATCGTTATTTCCAAATTCCTGGCAGCGTTCGGACAGGCACAGGATTGGGTTTATCCATTTCTAAGGATTTTATAGAAAACCAAGGGGGTAAAATCGGCGTTGATTCTGAATTAGGAGTGGGTAGTACCTTCTATTTTAGATTACCAATGGTAACAACTTAATCAATGATATAAGTTTCAAAATGAGTGACATATTCTTCAAACTCCAATAGATATTGCTTGTCTTCCTTGTAATATCTGGCTTTTTCAAAACTCTCTCCAGCAAACTCTTGAATGCTCGATACTGAATCCCATTCAGTGATGGTCATAAAATGACAGATGTCATGATCTATGCGTCGAAGAACTTTGCAGGAGAGATTTCCTTTTATGCTTTTATAATCCTTGATTCCTGTATCAAACAAATAGTTTAGATAGGTGTCAGCATCTTCCTTTCGCGTAATTCCGTGCCATATTCGAGTAATAATCTTCATATTGTTTTCCTTTCATTGCTTGTTGTTAAATTGATTTGCACCCCTAATTTACTGAATATTAGAGTTTCCCTGTATAATTAAACCCTATTTTATTAGTATTTGTTTTTATTAAGCAGTTCCGAGTTTTTTCAGGATTCTGGTCTATCCTGAACTTTAATTAAGCTAATAATACATCCTTAACGATTAAGCTATTCGCTTTTCATTTATTATAAATCAATATTAGCGTGTCCGTAAAAGCATTTTTGACCATAAGTATTAGACATTATTCCCCTTAAGATATATTGTTAAATAAATATTAATGTATTATTGAATTAATACGAATATTTGTTGTTTAAAAATTATTTCCTAAAACTTATACGGCTAAAATTATAGCAATAATCTTTTTTAATTATTAATAGTTAAATGAAATTCATATGATGTAAATAGATTACTACATAATCTAAATTATTAAATCATATGAATATTATAAAGAACTGCTTAACATACTTTTGTGGAGAATATTGTATTTATTTAATAGTATTTAAATGGTTTATTAATAATTAAAACTAATTGGTGCCTGCTCATTGCTTTACATTTTGGACAAGATCAGGCAACGGTTGAAAAGGAGGTTAACAAATTTCTTCGCAAAACTTTTGAAAATATTATGGAAAAGAAATTATTAGGAAAATACGTGTCGCCTAAACTGGTGATACAAAAAATTGAATTAGAACATGGCATTCTTGCGTCTTCTGCCTGTTTCACTCCAGGTAATGGAACCGAAGGGAATTATACCCCTGAGATAGATCCTTGGACAGATACAAGAAATAACCAAGAAATTGATTTATAGAATTTAGGAAAATTAAAAATGAAATTAAATCTAAAATTGACGAACAATAGACTCTTTAAACTTGCTGTTTTTGGAGTGATTTCAATTGGTTTTTTCAATAGTTGTGATCGGGATTCGCAAATTCAAAATGACCCTTTGCCAGAGGTTGATGCCCAACTTACTTTTACAGTGGATGGGATTGTAGATGAGGTGGAAATTAACTCAAATGATGGAAAAGCATCTGCTGCTCATACTTCTCGTTCGGCGGCATCTGCGGATGGCATAATAGAGTCTAAAGATGTTTCTTATGAAGCCTTTGATGCCATCGTAAGACTACAGAATGACCCTATTGATCCAAAGTCTAAAAGAGTTTCAAATGGTCAATCCTCCAAAGCATCTAATGCTGGATCAAAGGCAGTTGCTATGGCTCCAAGGATTAAATATAGATTGCTCCTTTATAAGGACGGTGCTCTTGTAAATTCTGTTCATGCTGAATCTGGGGTAGCAACCCATGTGGAAGTAAATAAGAATATCGATTACCAATGGTATGCGTATTCTTATAATACTGAAGATTTTATCCCTGATGTGACTAGCACGACAAATCCAGTAGTGGAATCGTCTATCGATAAACCTTTGTTATATGCCAGCGGAACCGTGAGAGTAACTGGTACGGGCTATGTTGACAAACCAATGTTATTGCAATTTGGCCATCGTACTTCTAGAATTGGTGCTGAGGTTAGTGCTAGAGGGATGTTCGCAGGACTTGAATCTATCACTGCTACTTTCGCAGGTACGGATTATGTAAAAAAAGGAACATTGGATTTGTTGACAGGTCAATATATTTCCACCACAGCGGTAAATGTAGGAAACTTGAACTTTAAACAATTGAGTCCGGAAACTAAAGATACCATCAAAGTAGCATATTATTATACTGCAGCACAAACTGCAATTGCTCCAATGAAAGTCAATGTATCCACTTTTACTGTGAAATTAGATAAAGGAAGCACTCGTACTTTTGGTACTCCAATATCCTATTCCATGAACATGAATAACTTGGCTTGGGGTAATAGGGTGACTTCTGCCTTAGACCTGATTGAATCCGCTTTGACTGTGCAAGGGGTAAGATGGTCTCGGGCACTTCTGTATTTTAGTTATGCGGATAAGGCCTATCGTTTTAGACACCTTATTGGTGTAAATGACTATCCGGTAAGTCCTGAAGAGTACTGGGATTATAAATCGCCATTTCCTCCAGGTCCACTTAATACTCAGGATCCTTGTACAAGGGTGTACCCATTAAATAAATGGCGGATGCCAACAGAAGCTGAAGCAACTGCCTTGACAAAAAATGATAATTATAGAATTTATAGTGATTATATAGATTACGATGCAACTGGAACAGCAGCTCCTTATCCAAGTAATAAGCTGAGGATTATTCAAAGAGGTTTTATGACCCCTATTGTAAATGTCGTGCCAGATCAAGGAATCAATGCATATTTCTGGACAGATGACCCTGATACCTTTTTAGGAGGTCTATTGGGTGGTGTTGAAAGTTACTTGTTTAGTGATATTCCTATTTTATTTATAGGTCAGGTCCGGATGCACGGTTTTCAATCAACGGTTGGTGGTCTTGAGAATGTTCGTTGTGTCAGAAAATAGATGATAATAATAATAAATTCGGAGGGCTGTCAACAAATACAGCCCTTTATTATTCGCTGATTAATGGGTTATAACTTTCTCGTTTCCCTAATATTAAGCACCTGTAGATGATAATTTACAAATAATATTAATATTAAACTAAACTTAGCGTTAAATATAAATGCTATGAGTAAATTCGTATCATAGAATGATAAGTTTCTTTCTTTTAAAACCTCGTTTTTGTAGGTATTTTAAATAAGTGATGAAAATATATAAAATATATATATTTTAATTTTAATTAATAGTATAAATTAGTGGCCTCGCTAAATTTGCTCCTGATGAAAATGAACGTATATTCGTAATGTTGTTCAGAGAGAAAATTAAATTTAAGGTCACACTAACTATTGATTTTCAAGTATAATTAAAATAAGTGTTTTGGCTATTATCATCCTCAAACACAGATACATTCAGAAGCGATAATAAAAGGAAGAACAAAAATTTATTATAAAAATGTTATTTAATAAATTCTTCTTTTTAATCATAAAACAACATTAATGAAAAAGTTAAGTAGTATAGTTTTAGCAACAATGTTTGCTATGGTAGGTTTCGCGAAGGAACCAGTTAAAGGCGATCCTTGGAAAACAAATTTTATGGCTAATAAAGCGTTCCAAGAAAGCTATGATTTGAACCATTGGTTTGTTGGTGCAAATGTAGGCGCACAAATATATTTTGGAGACCATGACAAACAATTGAGTGTGGGAAAAAGAATTACTCCTCAATTTGAAGTGTATGCTGGTAAATGGTTGGATGAAAAATTTGGTGTAAGATTAGGTGTAAATGGTATTAACTATAAAGGCCTAACTCAAACCCAAATGTACAGCACTGGAAAAGTTTTCCACGCTGGCCAAGGCTTAGAGTACCAAGACTTTAAATACATTAATGTTCATGCTGACTTTATGTTCAACTGGACTAACGATGCATTAGGTTATGATCCTCAACGCCTGTACAACTTAATCCCTTATGTGGGTATCGGATTCGGCGCAGTTCTTTCTGATCCAGGATCTGTAAAGTTTAGTCCAAACTTAGGTCTGTTGCAATCATTCCGTCTGACAAACGCTCTTGATTTGACACTTGACATTCGTGGTAACTTATATGGTGACGAATTTGATGGTGAAGCAGGAGGAAGAAATTTTGAAGGGGCAGTTTCTACATCAGTAGGTGTGAAATATACCCTTAATAGATAAGCTTAGATTCACTAACTATTAATAAATTAGCCTTGATCTCGCCCGATATCAAGGCTTCTTTTTTTTTAATCCCTAAAATCATACCTTGGTACTTTATTAATTACTAATTTTAGTTAATTCTTATATATGAGTATGAAAAAAATATGGACAGTATGTGTGCTTCTTAGTTTATTCCTCACATATTCCTGTGATCAGAACAAAAAATCACAAAATTCAAGTACTAATGATATTAACGAGCTCAATGCTGCTGGACCTTACACGCCGCCAAAAGCTCCTGAGAATATTCAAGGTGAAGAAGCTAAAATTACTTATGTGTTCAACCACTTTTGGGATGACTTTAATTTTAGAGATACCGTAAAAGTCTTTGATCCTAATTATGGGGAACAAGCTGTCGTAGATTATATTGGTCATTTCCCACTTGTAAAACCAGATACCCTGAAGGAAGGAATTGAAAGCTTGTTTAATGAAGCTAAAATCGATGCTCCAGTATTTGATTTTTTTAAATACCAATTTGATAACTATTTGTCAAATCCCAATTCCCCAATGCGGAATGACTTGTATTATGAATACTTCTTGGAATACTTGATTGGATCCGGAAAACTGTCCCCGGAGGATAAAATAAAATACGAATCATTGCTCCCGATTCTTAGAAAAAATAAGCCTGGAACAATGGCAACTGATTTTTCCTTTATCACTGCAGATGGTAAAAAATCAACATTGTATGATGTCAAAGCGCCATTTACTATGCTGATGTTTTATGAACCCGGATGTAGTAGCTGTGAAGAAGCTATTTCTCAAATAAATACCAACCCTGGCTTTAATGCGGTGATTGGAAAAGGTGCCTTGAAAATTCTAGCCGTTTACCCAGATGGGAATGAAGAAATTTGGAAATCTTACCAGAATAATATTCCTTCCAATTGGATTAACGGATTAGATCCAGATCAAACCGTCGTAACAAAAGGATTATATATGATAAAGGCGACTCCAACAATTTACCTGTTATCTGAAAATAAAAAGGTAATCTTGAAAGATTCGAACTTAAATCAAATCATGCAATTCTTTCAGAATATATAAATAATGAAGAATATGGAAAAGCCATCTAAGAATACCATCTTAGATGGCTTTTTTTATGCTTAAACCAAACCTTTTTATCCTTGTAGACAATTTGTAGATGCTGTTTTTTTTTGCTGTATACGCTTTGTCCTGTGCAATATTTCTGCTTTAAAGCAGATCTCCCCAACTTTATGAAATAGAATATAACTTAAACAAAATCTATGATGAAAAAACATTTCAATTTAATTTTGCTGTTCTTGGGTATCGTACTTGTATCAGCTTGTTCAGGAGAAAAGGGTGATGTAAGTAAAGATCCTAAATATGCAGATATTGCAAACAATATCTTTATTACAAAACAACCTTTATTTTATTATAATTATACCCATTCTGAAGGAGGTAAATCTGGATATTTTCTTTCTGCAGAGACTAATATGCCGAATGCTGAATTGAAAGCAGAAATCCCTGTTGGTAGTCATGTCAAAGTATCAAAAGTAATTGAGGTCCCACAAAAAGACGGATCAGTACAAGTGATGTTGAAAGGTGATGTGTTTGGACCTTCTCGCGAAGCATTGAAATATATGGCCATGTATGAAGACATAAAACCAGCTTTAAAAACTAATGAATAGGGCTGGTATCCCTTATTTCAATGCTGGATTGAACTGCATATAGGATTTAAAAAACAGTTATGAATGCGCCATTTTGTAACTGTTTTTGAAGCTTTTGGATAATTTTTTGATGTAGGGCAAATAAAACTTTGCTAACAATCATAAAATAATTGAATTTTACGGATTTACCATTCATTTTCATCAATATTTCGGAGATGTTTTTTGAGAATGTATCTAATTTCTCATATGTTATTAATTCCTTTTGAACTAATACAAGATTGGCTATGGTTAAATAGAAAATTATGAGTATTGTTTTTTTATGTATTAGATTATTTATGATGGTATTTTAAGTTTTCAATTTGTGTTAACCACATTTACCTTCCCAATACTTGCCTGCTTTTTTATCTTTCTTAACACCGCCTAATCCTTTAGAGTAGATTTCTCTTATGGTGCTTGCTATATTATCGCTTCCTCCTCCTTTTTCACAGGCCTTTTTTAGCCATTCTAATGATTTTGAATACTCTTGATTGTAAAAATATGCCATACCTAGATATTCCATTTCCATTTCTTCCAGCGGTCCTTTTGTATTGGCAAAATTCTGATACCAAGCAATAATTTCACTCGCATTAGACTGTAATTTATATTTATAAGATTTCCACAAATTTTCACGAGATTTCGCACATCCGTTATTTATCGCTTGTTTAAAGAAACTTCTCCCTTTTTCTTCGTTCACTTGAGTTCCCCAACCATAATAATAACTTTGTCCTGTTAAACGTAATGCGTCTACATCTCCTTGTTCTGCACCTTTCAAGTAGTATTTAAAAGCAATGCTTTGATCTTTTTCTACACCTCTTCCTGAGAAATATAAATGACCAATCATATAATTTGCAACGCCACTTCCAAGATTTGCGGCTCGCTCGTACCATTTCAATGCTTCGGAGTAATTGTCTTCATTGTAATATTTATGTCCTACTTTTTTAAATGCTACATCATTATATTCATGGGCTAAAATTGATTTGGGATATTTGATGTAAAAATCTTCAATCTTTAGGTTTTGCCAATCTTGCCATTGTTTATCTACTTCATTCACCGTTATCAATCCTTTGTCAATTTTTAAACGGTTGATGATACTCCAAAAAGTAGCAAACATTTTTTTGTTATCAGTTTCATTAGCCGCTTTGAAATAAAAGAACTTGTCTTTTTCTATTGTTGGCTCTCCCTCTTTTTTATATAACTGCCATTCTATTTCTGCACTTGGAAACATTAATAAAATTCCCCCGTCGCTGTCTTCGATTAAATCTTTAACCCTGGTAAGGTCAATGTTTTCTGCAACGATAAGACCTTCGTTTCCATTTCCCTTGAAATTAACGGAAACAGACGCAAGCTTATCACTATAATTGATACTGAAATTATCTTTTATAAAATTAGCAGTTAAAATTTTATCATTGCTAAAATGTATTTCCTGCCCATTGGCTTTGTATTGCAAATCTGAAATAATTTTCGATTGTTCTTCAAACCATTCATAAGGAATCGGTTCTTTTTGAGCCAATGCCATGTTGGCAATAGCCAGAAATAAAATAATTAGTGTCTTTGATTTCATAATTGATTGAATTTAAGAGTTTAATGGTTTTATGAATCCTACTAGGATCTAAGAAAAACCTAATTTTATATCTCCCCCAAAAAAAATGATTGGTAAATCTTCAAAATATTTTATCATCACCTTTAGCTTGTGGAGATTCATGGTAAATCCTACCTCTCAATGCCATCATTTCTTCCTTGGAACTTTCAAACAACGGTTTATCATTGAGATATTGCAACATTTGTTTTATATTGAGATGTGTAAATAAAACTTTGCACTAACCCAAACCATTCCTGAAAGCAGAACGGCTAAGATGGTTGTTAGTATTGTTCTCATAATTTATGTTTTTAGGTGCTTTAAGTATTAATAATATTGAATGAAATATCCATTGTTTTTTTCCAATATCTTTAACCTAAGGTCTGTGGCTATAAGTTTTCCTTTTGCTACATGCAACTCTCTATCACGTGCTGGAGACATAACCAATGTTACTCTTCTATATGGCTCATCAGAGCTTTCATTTTTACTTTCTGCTGCTCTTTCTCTTTCCTCTTCTTCTTTTATTCTTTTTCTTTTCGTTTCCTGTATTTCATAAAGTTGATTATGTACCGACAATATTTCTTCTTTTGAGGTATAGAAGTTGGCTGTTGGAATATTGGAACTCGATAACCCTCTGCTTGAAACATTATAAAAAGATTCATCAATAATTTCAAACTTGATAATATTCTTTTCTTGGTCGAAAGTCACTTTATCAAACCATTCTTCGCCATCTACCAAAAGAGTTGTTCCGTACATATCGTATAGTTTTTCTTTCGAACCATTTTTAGCTAAAAAATAATTCATCCCTTTTATCTTGCTGAGCCGTACTGGCAGGTTGTCATTGAGTTTTCTCCAAAGAAAGTCACCGTTATATTTCACCCCAAAATATTCTTTATCGTTGTATGCTTCCAACCCTTCTATTTCCTCCACACTTTCAACTCCTCTCACATTAGCAAGCTCTTTATATCGGCTTTGAATTTCATTCGCTCTTCGCTTCGCCACTTCAGATTCTTGTCTTATGCGAGCAGCACTTTCTTCTTTTCTTAATTTTTCTGCCGCTTGATGGGCAATACGCTCTTTCTCTTTTCTTTCTCTTTCTTCAGCTTCTGCTTTTTCTTTTCTCACCCGTTCTGCGGCATCTGCTTTTTGCTTGGCTATCAGTACATCATTTCGCCTTTTGTCCTCGGCTAGTTTGGCTATCCGTTCTTTTTCTTTTTTATCCTCGCATACGTTACAAACTTCGTAGGTATTTACTCGAGCGCTGTGTGCAACATCAGGCCCTTTTTGATGATATTTACAACCTAAAGCTTTTACATTGTGCGATTGTGCAAAAGAAGAACTAAATAATCCTGTAAATAATAACAAGATTACAATCAATCCTAATTTTGGTATTATTTTCATAATTAAATTTTTTAACATAATTGGTTCTAACAAATTTAATTTTAATATTTTAGGATTGAAATAGCTACATATAGTCCAATTTGGGGTTATTTCTAACCTAAGTATTATGGATAAAATAAATAAACTACGCAGTATTTGGGATAGAATACCAAAGGCTGTAACCGAGCAAATTGACCTTTCACAAAAAGAACTTATAAACCGTTATATGGATGTGTTTCATTTTGGGGAATATTTTTATGTAATTTTTAATACCCATACTACAGAAATGGAATATATTAGCCAATATGTAGAAAATATATTGGGCTATTCCCATGAAGATTTTTGTTTACAGCTGCTGATTGATAATTTACACCCTGAAGATTTGCCTTATTATTACCATTATGAGCAGAGTGCGGTACGCTTCTTTTCAAGATTAGAAGATGATTTGTTTTTCAAATACAAATTTGCTTACGATTATCGTTTGAAAACAAGGGAAGGTTCTTATAAAAGGGTACAACAACAGATTGTGCCAATCTATTATTTTCCAGAGGGAGGCGTAAGAACCTTAGTTATTTTTACAGATTTAACTCATCTTAATATCACAGGTATCCCCAAGCTTTCTTTTATTGGTATGGAAGGCGCACCATCTTATTACAATGTTCATCAACAGGATGAGTTTTTAAAATCGCTAAATATTTTCACCAAAAAAGAACAAGAAATTTTAGGATTAGTAGTACAAGGATTAACTAATCAAGCCATCGCCCAAAAGATGAACAGAAGTATCTTCACCATCAGAAATCACCGAAAACGTATCTTAGAAAAATCAGGATGCGATAATGTTCAAGAGCTTTTAGTGAAAGCGGTACGTGAAGGATGGGTTTAAAGATCTTAAATATTAAGATTATGATTCCTGCTTTTCAATATAATTTCTCTATTTTTCTTCTATTTACATTTTTTTAAAACTTACATTTGTGTCGTTAACACACCCAATATTAGTTTATTGTCTGCTGTTGCTTTTTGTCAATTGAATCCGCTTAATTATTTTTGATTTTATTAGCATATGCCAAAGCATTCTTTCTCTTACGATCAATCCAAAACTTCTTACCCAATATTAATCGCAATCGCTATTGCACATTTAGCAAATGATATGATCCAAGCCATTATTCCGGCTTCATATCCTATGCTTAAAGAAAATTTCCACTTGTCATTTGCTCAAATTGGGGTAATAACTTTCTGTTTCCAATTAGCATCATCTTTATTGCAGCCTGTTATTGGGGCTTATACAGATAAACACCCAAAACCCTATTCCCAATTGATAGGTATGTTGTTTAGTATTATTGGAATTATTGCCCTAGCTTATTCAAATAATTATTACTCGATACTGTTCTCAGTGATTATGGTCGGTATAGGTTCTTCCATATTTCATCCTGAATCTTCCAGGGTAGCTTTCCTTTCTTCCGGCGGAAAAAGAAGCTTGGCACAATCCATTTTCCAAATTGGCGGAAATACAGGTTCTGCCTTAGCACCTCTATTGTTGGCTTTATTCGTATTGCCGCATGGACAGCATCATATTCTTTGGTTTTTAATTATAGGATTATTTGCTCAGATCGTGCTTTCTTATATCGCAACTTGGTATAAGCAAGTACTGCATGCTGTTAAAGGCCAAACTAAGAAATTAATCAAGATTCCTGATCTATCGGACACAACCATCAATTTCTCAATTGTGATCCTATTGCTATTAATCTTTTCGAAATATGTATATATCGCGAGTATCACCAGTTATTTACAGTTTTACATGATGGAGAAATTCGGAATTTCCGATGTACAATCCCAAGTTTATTTATTTTACTTCCTTTTTGCGATCGCATTGGGAACACTGTTTGGTGGATTTCTTGGAGATTATCTTGGCCGTAAATATATTATTTGGTTCTCGGTACTCGGTTGTGCTCCATTTACCTTGTTATTACCTTTTGCCAGTTTATTCTGGTCAGGGATTTTAGTATTTATTATCGGTTTGATTATGGCGTCTGCATTTCCATCCATTCTGGTTTATGCTCAAGAACTTTTACCACGTAAGTTAGGAATGGTGTCAGGACTGTTTTACGGCTTTGCTTTTGGAATGGGAGGGGTAGGAGCTGCGATCTTGGGATATTGGGCAGATCATACTTCCTTGGAAAAAATCTACTTAGTTTGTTCTTATTTACCATTGATAGGTATTATCGCTTATTTTCTGCCAAATATGAAAAAAGTGAAATTCAAAGAGTTAGCTTAGCTGGGCGATCCAAACGGTGGCACCTCCGCATTCTGGATCTTCAATGATATGTTTGCGGACTTGAAAACCATGGTCAGTAAATAGCTTTTGGTATTCTATAGCGGAATAGGAGGCATGATACAATTGCTCACCGAAATTATTGCTCCAGATTTCGCAATTCTCTGTACCTGATGTGAACATTAAGATGCCTTGAGCTTCAAGACTTTGCTGAAATTTAGGAAACATGGCCGCTTGATCTTCTCTAGTGAGATGGAAAAAGCTATGCCAGGCAATTATTCCATTGAATTTATGCTCAAAATTTATCGACCGCATATCCATTAACTGAAATTCACCTTTTGGAAAGTTCTTCCTTGCCATTTCGATCATTTTCTCACTGCCATCAATTCCTAAAACTTGGAACCCTTGTTCGCTGAGATACTCATAAATTGGTTTGCCGCTTCCGCAGCCTAAATCTAAAATTTTTCCTCCTGAAGGAATTAATGAACAAAACTCACTAAGATATTTTTCTTCCATAAGGTTCTGACTTCTATTTTTATCGAAATCAGAACCTATGATATCATAAGTTTTATAAACTTTATTTTTATCCTTTGAAGGCATTTACTTAGTAAAATGTAAGATTTATCTTTTTGTAACCTAATCCCTCCAATAATGGACGAAGCACATGCGTAGCATTATTCTTTGTCTGTTCAAGAATGTCAGATTTCTTAACCTGATTGGTAATTTCTTCTTCAGCAGCCTTAAAGGCTTCATCTACTAATGTAGCCTCTCTAAAAAACGCCATTTTCGTATCATAAACCTTTGATGCTTTATGGTCAATTTTAACATAACAGATCTCCGGTTTTGGAAGACTAATAGTTACAGAATCACCAATAACCTTGACATCTTCAGCTTTCAATTTTGCTAAATCAATACAGCCTACGGCGTCTGCCTTGATTATCAATAATACACTTGCGTCCGGTAAATAGGCCGTCATGTTCTTATGTTCAACCACATCACTAAACCTATATTTTACCAATTCAAGCTTACCCATCGATTCTATTTTCTCTACCAATATCTGATGATTCGTCTCCTTGCTCGGCGCTGGCTTTATCCTTTCCCATACAAACCAAGTGATCCCAATGATCAATCCTAAGACGATTAATACTTTTAGTAACTTTGTCATAATCAGCTATTCTCAAATTATAGACCATTCTACATTTTTTATGTCAATTAACTGTAATGCTATCATTATGACTAGGTTAGTAACCGTTTAATTACAATACAACTCGATTTTTCTCAAAAAACCTGACAAAATGTTATCTGATTTATATATTTCTAACATATAGACCTACTATTAAACTGATTGTTTTTCTTAATTTTAATTAAGTCATAAGAAGCAAGCTACAATATGAATTCCATACTTAATTCAAGTAATAACTTTTCGAAACTATTCCTTTTGGGAGTATTTGTTCCTCTTTTTCTTTTCATATTACCGATTCAAGCTCAAACAATTTATTCTATTGATAATGTTCCGAGTCCTAAAGAAAAAGGCCAGGATTTCTTCGTTAGTAATCCCGACGGAATCATTAGGGAGTCTACAGTGGCAATGCTCGATAGTATTTCAATTGATATCGAAAAACATACTGGGTCTGAATATACAATTGTGATTGTCAATGATTACCAATCTGATGATGATTTTCAATTTGCACTCGATTTATTTAAAAAATGGGGAATTGGCAAAGCCAATGTTAATAATGGATTGTTGCTCTTTATTGCGAAAGAAAAAAGACAATATCGTTTTATCTCGGGTTATGGAATGGAAACAATCTTTCCTGATGCCTATCTCAAACGGGTTGGTGAAAAATACTTGGTGCCTAATTTTAAGAATGAGGATTATGACCTAGGATTAATCCTAGCTAGTGAATTTATTGCTAAAATTCTAAAATCTCCTGATTCGATTAAAGAACTTGAATCTTTAATGCCTGAGGCAACACCATTCTTTAGCTGGAAAAACCCAAATTTTAAAAACAGCATTCTGGTAACCGGTTTTTTTTTGCTCCTTTACCTCTATATCCATATTGTAGCTTCTAAATTAAAGGTCAAGAAACAAAAACTAAAACCTATCGCTCCTTTCTTTTATGGATTAGGATGTATGGGGCTACTGATGTTTATCTCGGTTTTTATTTTTGCATTTATATTTGAGAATTTAGAAGAAGTCTATCAGGTCAAGAATATTCCGTATTTCCTTTTTGTGTTTTGGGGACTCGTCCTTTGGATGAAAATTCATGATAGCCAAGATGCAATCAGTAAAGGCTATGTGGATGAACAGGAGAAAGGGAATGCCTTAAGGAAATTTGCCAGATTAGCTTTCTTGCCTTCTGTTGTAGCTCCATTGGCATTATTTAATATGGGAGGGATTACCTTTCGATTGAATAAAAACAAAAATCGTTTCCTTCCACCAGATTCTTCCGGAAATTGGGAAAGAATTAAAAGAACTTCCAATAAGGCTGAAACCAATAAGTATTTGAATAAAGGTCAACTGAAGGAAGAGAAAATAAAATCCCGCAAATATGAGATCTGGACAAATAAACAGTCCAACGAGATTAAATTAATACCCTGGGATATCAATAAAAAGCTATTTGAATGCCCCAAATGTCATTTTTATACCCTTGAAAAGAATAAAGAAAATGTCATTGAGAAAGCAACTTATTCTTCAACTGGAAAAGCGGAAAGAATTGACGACTGTGAAAATTGCGATTATGTGCTAGTCCATGATACTTACATATTACCAAAACTTGTCCGTAGTTCCAGCTCAGGAAGTGGTTCTTCAGGCTCAGGTGGTTCTTCTGGAGGTGGAGGGGGTAGCTTTGGTGGTGGCTCATCAGGAGGTGGTGGAGCCGGTGGACGTTGGTAAGCCTGTTTTCTCAGTAATAAACTTTTTGTTATTAAATGGTTGATGGATATAGAAATAAAATAAGGCTCCCGAAAAATAACAAAGGACATCTACCCAATCTGCTGTATTATAATCTGTAATCCTTGGACTCAATACCTCGAAAAAGAGGGAAACCACAAAAGCTAAAATCAATAATTGACTTAATGGGATTTTATAGGATTTGATGCCAAATAAAAATACACCGAAACAAAATGAAGCATGCGCTATCAATGGGATAAATACAAAATCTGTTAACCAATTGTTCAGATAGGGAAGTGGAGATCCAGATTGACGGCTGAACCGGATAATAATCCAAGAGAGCGCATAGAATATTAAATACCTATCAATAAGTAAAACCTTTAATGCGCAAAGGATACGGCGATAAGCATGGCTAATAGTCCACATGTCATTAATATTAGAAACATTACCCAACCAAATTTTTTACCCCTTCGTTGCATCGGGCTGTCATTCGGATCAACTGGAAATATCGTATCCTTAATCTCATCCAGATGCCGCAAAAAGAAATTCTTCTTCTTTTTTTTCATAGTTCGTGTTGCTCCGGCAAATTTAGCTATCTAAACCTATCTTTTACAATTATTGTCAATTTCATTTTCTATCCCAAAAGCAATCTAAAAATATAAAAACCATAACCTTTAATGCCTGTTGTATAAATAGAGTATTAAATTAATTCACACTATTAATAAAATTAATATGGCATTAAAAGATATTATTCAATCGTTGACTGAAAAAAGTGAATCTCCAAGTATTACACTCTCATTCAACACATTTAAAACTTTTCCTGATCGTGAAAAGAATGCTATTACACTTAAAAATCTAATCAAAGAAGCTGAAAATAGATTGCTTGATGAATATGGGAAAAGAGACATTCCTGAAGTTTTGGAAAAACTGCAAGAGTTGCCCGAAAAAATCGCTGATATTCCTTTGATGGATAGTTTACATATTTTTATTTCCAAGGACATAGAAGAATTTGTGCCATCACCTTGGCCGGTTGATAATGAAGCCGTTTTTATTGATGATTCTTTCGCGGTAAAACCGTTGATCAAAGCCATTAATAGAACGAAGAAATATATGATTCTATCTATTTCCCAAGGTGGAGCCCATTTATTCGAAGCCATGAATGATGGTATTGAAAAGGAAATCATCAATAATGATTTTCCATTTGACGCTAATCCATTAGATCTTTCTGGATCCGACAATAACAAAGTTGAAAATCGACTGAAAGAATATTTTAATCAGATTGATAAAGCTGTGGTGGAGGTTCATAATAGCAATGATTTGGATGTCGTAGTGATTTCCACAGAACCAAATTATGCTATGTTGATGGAAGTTGCTGATATCCCGAAAATGTATATTGCCCACGATAACAAGAATTATGACGCTTCTGAATCTGATAAAATGGCGAAGCAGGCATTTGAATCCATCAAGGAATTGCAAAAGGAGGAGCGTACCGAAGCAATTGGAGAATTAAAGCAAGCGGTTTCTTCAGGGCAAGTCCTAACTGATTTGCAGGATATTTACCAAGCAGCAATTGATGGTCGTGCGGATCTATTGGTCGTACAACAAGATTTTGAACAACCTGTAAAAATGACCTCTGATAGAACCTTTAATTTGGCTGAGGATTCTAAAGAGAGTGGGGTGGTAGATGATATTGTTTCCAATATCGCTTGGGAAGTAATATCTAAAGGCGGAAAAGCCTATTTTACTGCTCAAGAAGAATTGAGTGATTTAGGAAATATAGTTCTGAAAGTTAGATATTAATCTACTTCTATAATTAAAAGTAAAGGCCGTATTTTATTACGGCCTTTATTATTTTACTTCACCAAGTCTTTCTGATATAACTTGCTATGAATTTCTTTAAGCTCATTGGCTGGAATTTTCATGACTTTACGGTCATAGGTCATCAAACCATTGGTCTCAATTTCAACATCCGTTGTCTGCGTATAAACCCCGCCAGACAATCCTAATGGAATTAATTTACTTAGATCACTGACTACTTCTTGATATCTATTTTTCAATTCCTCAGGATTTTTGAAGGATTGATAGCCCCAGTTGTCTTTTTGTTGCCAAGTATGACCTTCAACAGGTAATCCTAAGCCACCATATTCTCCTAATACCAATACATATTGATCTCCAAATAATTCCGGACTCGGCATTGCTGCATCTGGGTAATTATGGATATCAAAGATATGACCTGGTGCTCCAAAGTTACCTCCTGATGCCCCATTGACTAATCTGGATGGATCATTTTGAATAGTCCAATCAACAATCTCTTTCGTTTTAAACTGACCCCAAGCCTCATTGAATGGTACCCAAACTACGATCGATGGAAAGTTGTGTAAGGTGGACATGATAGCTTTCCATTCTTTTCTATAAATCGCTTCTGATTCTGGAGTACGATCTTTATCATGTTTTCCCGGACGGATCTTCCCTGGGTTCATGTCCCAGATATTGCCGTCAAGATCCCCACTTGGCATATCTTGCCAAACCATAATTCCAATGCTGTCACAATGCCTATACCAACGAGCTGGTTCAACTTTAATATGCTTTCTAATCATATTAAAACCCATCTCCTTCGTTTTTTCCACATCATACTTTAAGGCCTCATCCGAAGGTGCAGTATGTAATCCATCTGGCCACCAACCTTGATCCAATGGTCCATAATGAAAAACAAACTCATCATTCAGGTACATGCGTTGTATGCCGCTGCCATCCTTCTTAACACTGATCTTGCGCATCGCAAAATAGGACTTCGCTTCGTCAATCACCTTACCTTTTCTTAATACTTTGACCTTTAAGTCATATAATTTTGGAGAATTCGGAGACCATAATTCTGGATTGCTTAACTTTAATTGTGCCTCCTCGCCAGCAGTAGATTTTACTTCAGCGATTTTATTGTTATTATCATAAGCCTCAACCAGAATTTCATCTCCCGCTTTTGCCGACGCCACCTCCGTTGATATTTTCAATACGGATTGATCTACATCTGGAGTTTGCTTGGTACTTACGATATGAGTTTCTGGAACTGATTCCATCCATACCGTCTGCCAAATTCCCGATACTGGAGTGTACCAGATGCCATGTGGATTGTTGATTTGCTTACCTCGTGGTTGGGGACCATCGGAAGTCGGATCCCAAACCCTGATCGCAATATCTTGTGTTTTACCTTTTTTAATGGCATTACTGATATCAATACTAAATGGATCAAATCCACCTTGATGATTACCAACATGTTGACCGTTTACATAAATGTCACATTCCCAATCTACAGCCCCGAAATTTAAAAATATCTTTCCTTTATTTAGTTTCTTATCAATGCTAATCTTGCTGTTATACCATAAGGCATCATCTTTAGTTACCCGCTTGGCAACCCCAGATAAGGCTGATTCTACAGCAAATGGAACTAGGATATCCCCATCCCAAGCGGTAGGAATCTCTTTTTGATCCTTGTTGCTGATCTTGTATTTCCATAATCCATTCAAATTCTGCCAATTGTTGTTCCGCTCCAATTGTGGTCTCGGATATTCCCGATGTGCATTCTCTGGAGTAACTTGCTCTGCCCAAGGACTTAGGATCTTATCCCGAACAGGAGCCCAATTCTGCGCATTCCCCTCCGAAAATGAAGCAGCAATCAAACATGCAATAGCAATGGTTCTTTTCATCATAAGTTAGTTTGTTTTTGTTTTTAGATTTAGGTGTATCGTTTTTGCAATACGTAATTCCCTTAAAAATAGTATTTATATCTCTAATGGATTAAGAATTACCCAATTATTTTAACGGATTCTTCCTTAATTATTAAAAATATTACAAGCAAAACTATGGATGCAGTAAAGGGAAGGGTAAAAAAAGAAACTGGCCAACAAAGCTGCTGACCAGTTTACATCGCTAATTTTAAAAAATATAGGTAGAATTCTATATTGGGATTAAACATCCTCGCCTTTCAGCATTTTATTCCAATATAGGTAGGGTAGAATGTATTTTTTTAATAACCATAATCGCCAATGCTCTTTACTACTGTCTCTGACAAGCATTTGTTTTAATTTTGGATCTGGGGTGAATTCATTCTTGTAATTGAATTCAGCAAGCACCATTTTACCATATCCTGTCACCAATGGACAGGATGAATAGCCCTCATAAGACTTGTTATCTGCTGTCTTATGCTCCATTAGTTTCATCAGATTATCGACCACAACAGGAGCTTGTTTTCGAATTGCAGCACCTGTTTTCGCAGTTGGAAGTCCAGCTACATCGCCTAAACCAAAAATATTGGCAAATTTCTTATGCTGCATGCTATTGATATCCACATCCAACCAACCAGCTTCATTTACCAATGTAGATTCCTTAACAAATTTTGGAGCTGTTTGCGGTGGTGCTAAATGCAGTAAATCAAAATGCATCTCCACAAATTGTTCCATCGGTTTTGCAGGATCTGCAGAATCCCCTTGGTTAATGACACATTCGTTATCCTTTGGATTCGTGTTTTTGAACGTGACAATCTTCTTCTTGGAATCTATTTTTACAGGCGCATAATAAGGCTTGAAATTGATGTTATAGCGGTCAATCACCTTCATCAGTGTATCCGCAATTACTTTAACGCCAAATATGACCGTACCTGGTGTTGCAAAAGTTACATTCGCCTTGTCGGATAGATTATTCTTCTTAAAATAATCACAAGCTAGATACATAATCTTTTGAGGAGCTCCACCACATTTTATAGGTGTAGTGGGTTGAGTAAAGATGGCATTCCCGCCTTTGAAATTCTGGATACATTGCCAGGTATAATTAGGGTCAATATAATTACTGCATACCACGCCTTTATTAACCGCTTCTTCCAACCCTTCAATTAAGCTCAGGTCATTGACTAATCCGCAGGCTACTACTAAATAATCATAACCTAATATCTCTCCATTATCTAATTGAATACTATTTTGCTCCGGCAGAAAGGACGTGACAGATTGCTTGATCCATGTGCAGCCATCCGGAATCAACTCCTTCATCGGCTTTACAGTCTTATCAAAATCATAGGCTCCAGCACCTACCAATGTCCATGCTGGTTGATAATAATGCTTCTTGGCTGGATCTATTATCGCAATTTCTAAATTCCGATCCTTCTTTAATAATTGTGCAGCAGTCATAATCCCCGCAGTCCCACCACCGATTATAATGATCTTATAATGCGTATCCATAAGTTTATTTTTTGGTTATTATTAAAGTTAAGTGGGAAAAATCAGAAGGAATGTAACAAATGTTACCAAAGACTTTTACTTCTTATCATACATCAATGTTTAGCTACAAAGCATTGCGGATATTTGTAGTATCAAAAAACAAAAACTATTAACAACAGTAATAATTGAAAGGAATAGAAAATGAATAATAAAGTATTAGGATTACACCACATAACAGCCATCGCTAATTTGGCTCAACGTAACTACGATTTTTATACCAAGGTTCTTGGTCTTCGTATGGTGAAAAAAACTGTCAACTTTGACGACCCTGGAACTTACCACTTTTACTATGGTGATGAAAAAGGAAATGCAGGTACCATCTTGACTTTCTTCCCTTGGGAAGGAATTGGTAAAGGTAAAACGGGTGCTGGAATGGCAACTGAAATTGCCTATGCCGTGCCTGAAAATAGTGCCGAATTCTGGAAAGATAGATTAGGAAAAAACAATGTGTTGACCGCTGATCCAGTAGAAAGATTTGGTGAAATCTATTACCCATTCTTAGATCCTGATGGATTGAACTTATCCATCGTGATTCCTAAAGAAATTGATAATAGAACCGGATGGGCAACCGATGAAGTTTCTACTGATTTTGCAACTAAAGGTTTTCATAACAGTACATTGACTTTAAGAGAATTGGATCCTACAGCAAAAGTATTAACAGATTTGTTGGACTATGATCAAATCGCTCATGAAGGTAATCGCTATAGATTCAAATCCAAAAATATTGACACTGCTAATTACATTGATATCCTTGTGGATGAAAATGCTGGTAGAGGTGTAAATACGGCTGGAACAAACCACCATATTGCCTTCCGCGTGAAAGATGATGTGGATCAAATGGAATTACGTGAAAAAATTATGAGTGCTGGGTTACAAATTACCCCTCAAATTGATAGAGATTACTTCCACTCCTTATATTTCCGTGAACCAGGAGGCGTATTGTTCGAAATTGCTACTGAAAATCCAGGTTTTGATGTGGATGAACCACTAGCAGAATTGGGTAACTCATTGAAATTACCTAGACAATATGAAAGCCAACGTGCTGCAATTGAAAATGTATTACCAATATTAAAATAATTGAAAGGAGTTTAAAATGGCAAATATATATCAAGCTGGGAATACTGAAAATCCCAGCAAAGCATTAATCATGATTCATGGTAGAGGTGGGTCTGCCAGAGATATTATGGGTTTATCAGAGTATTTAAACGTTCAGGATTATTTGCTGATCGGACCTGAAGCTGATCAAAATACTTGGTATCCGAATTCTTTTATTGCTCCAGTGTCCTCAAACCAACCTAAGTTGGATATAGCATTGGAATTAATCCAACAATCTGTGGATCTCGCAAAATCTAAAGGAATTACAACGGACAACATTTATATCCTAGGATTCTCTCAAGGTGCTTGCTTAACCTTGGAATATAGCACTAGAAATGCCATGAAATATGGTGGTATTATTGCCTTCACAGGAGGATTGATAGGTGAGGAGCTCAATCTTGAAAATTACAGCGGTGATTTTGAAGGAACAAAAGTCTTTATTGGTACAAGTGATCCCGATTTCCATGTGCCAGTAGAAAGAGTACAAGAAAGTAGTAAACTTATGGAAAAACTTGGCGCGGTAGTCAACGAAAAGATTTATCCGAATATGGGTCATACCATCTCTCAGGATGAAATCCAAATCGTTAATGAAACCATCTTTAAATAAGTCTATTCTCTATTTTTAATAAAAAACCCCTTCGGTCATCGACCTTAGGGGTTTTCCACTTAATAAACTATACTATACAATTATTTTCTTCTTTAGTAGACCATGGTCGTGTTAACCTTCAAGTATTTTAAAATCATATGGACTTGATTTTTTAATTTCTCATCTTGACTAGGGTAACTAAAATTGATTTCCAAAGATTTATCTTTCGTATAGAAACAGTAAGCTTTCCCTACCGTTCTATCACCTTGTTGTTCTTCCTGATAATAGGTCTTCTGATAAAAATATTCGTAATGCGGAAGGTCCTTATGCTGTTTTTCAAAACTTTCTTTATCCAGAGTATTAGGAACCAATGCGATTTTAAAATCAGCTTCTGCCGAACCATTCATTGCTTTAAAGGTATAGGAATCTTCCGGACCCGGTTGCTCCTTGAAGTCAGTATATCGCATGTTCAAAAAAACCGAAGGCATAAATTGCTTTACCATAAATATTCCTAAAAACGGATCATTCCAAAAGGTTCCTGAACCAGAAGTTGCTGCAATTTGATCAACCGTTGCATTTGCCCATTCTGGAATCTTAAGCCCCATGGCCTGTTCCAATTCTTTTAGCTTATTTAATGTTCCTAAGCTGTCATTGTTGATCAATGGAATTACAGCTTCAAAAGCTAGGTTCGCCTTCTGATAAAAGGCCAAAAGAAAACTCCTATTGGAGGCATATCCCCAATACAAAGCATTTTTAGAATTATCGGTTTTTGAGTGCACCAGGGTTTCGCTCAAATCCGAATGATAAGTATTGAAAACTGCATCCTTTCCTTCAAAAAGTGGATCCCCCATAGAAACCTCCCCATTTTTCAAGAATAACTCATCATTACTATATAGTAAAACCCCATTCACAAATAGATCGCCCCATTTTGGATCCTGAAAAAGTATCGATTCAGTTTGATAAATATGATCTTGCTGAGGGTTGCCACTATTGATTCTTTGTAACTCTACGCTATTGTAATATTTACCAATAAATGGAAATACCTGTTCCGCATTTGTAAATAAAATCTTGTTATCCCCTTCGGCCTTCAATTCATTTTGAAATGGAGCCTTCCGTAACCATTCTTTCAGGTCCTTTCCAGTCATACTAGCCACTTCGCTATCCCAGCTAAATTCTTTTTTCTTATTTGCCGTATCTGAACAACCGGCTAGTACAGCAATGCTGGATAATAAAGTCCATATAATTATACTTCTAATTTTCCTGCCTGAATTCTGCATATTATTAAGCTATTAGATTTTTCAAATTAATCAACAAAGGAATTGTAACTTCTCAATGCATTCTGGGATGCATTATCCAAACTTGTTATTGCTGTTTCTGAAATGTCCGTTCCTGCATCCAATTCCCGCTGAACAATCCTCATTTTACCTAAATACTCATTGATTGCATCGTTATACATGCCGAAAGTTCTTGCCTTCGATTGATAGTCCTTAGGCAATTCATCGCTCTTGTTATCGTTATAATCCTTTTCAATTTCAGAGTAGCTCTTTTTGAAATCAGCTTTAAGCTTATTTAAATCTTCAGCTTCATAAGCCATTACGGTAGTTTCCTGAACTAAATCAAGTAACCTCTTGGAACGAATGAATTGACTCTTCAATGGATTTCCTTCTAATATGGTTTCTTCAGCCTTATCTGCTAATGGTTTTAATTTGGCAAATATCTGTGCTGCAGCGTCTTGATTCTTATTGATTTCCGCAGTTGCTTTTTCCCGAAACTCTACGAGCTTCTTGCCTTTATCCTCTTTCCAATCTTCGGCAGACTTATAGGCACTAACTTCTTTGTGAATTTCCTTGATCGCATCAAAGCTGCTTGAAAGCTGATCTACCAAGGGTTTAAAATCTTTGCTCAATCCATCTGGATAAACAATTCCCTTTAAATCATGGACAATTGGAGGGAATACCATAAGTGGAGCAATGCGAACGATTTGACTTGAATTCTCATTGCTCTCTTTTACATATTGCTCAAATTGATCGAAATTACTGACAAATGTTCGGATGGCTGAACCTTGAGTGTTATTCACTTTAACAATAGAATTGTTAAACGCTATGATCTCATTGGCTTCTTTCTTGTCATCATCTTTGTTGCTAAATAGTCCTCCACCTGAGCTTTCTGACTCTCCAGTTTTGGACCCTGAATTATTACAACTTGCCATCAGGGAAACAGTTAGTAAACCGCCTATTAGAATGCTGTTGATTTTCATAATGTTTTGTTTATTAAGTGTATATCTAGTTTTGTATAGTTTTTTTTATGAAAAAATCATGTTATGCTAAAAATGGAAATTTTGTCTCAGCCCATTTGCCAATAATTGGAAGTGGTTTCATTACCCCATTGGATGCATTAATCATTCCAATAATCATTAACACAATATTGATCAGACCAATATATCCCAAGGCGTAAATGCCAGTTAGCATCATTAAGATATTTAGGACGATACCCAATAATAATCCGAAAACGAATATGGCCAATCCTTGTTTCAAGTGATATTTCAAGAAGTCATCTGCTTTCTCTTTACCTGAGAAATAAGCAATTAACCAACCAATTAATGTGATGTAAGCGACGATAGATAAGGTTTTGTTGTTCATAATATTTGATTTTTATTTAAATGAATGTACAATTACACTGACTATAAATAATAGAAGGACTATGGATATCAATGCGTAGGTGTAAAATGGTGTTTTTGACCTCCTTTTTAACTCCGCTGCTTCCAGTTTCATTTCCGGACTAAATTCTCCTGATCTTTTCTGCTGTCTACAGTGAACACAAACAGAATGGGTTTCCTTCCAAAGCGGAAATAATGGAATCCAAAACACATGAAAGTAGTTCTGATAGGCAACATAGGCAAGAGTACCTGATTGTTGACAATAGGAGCAAGGTAAATTTGAAACCTGACTTCCTATACGAGCTTTTCTTAATCCGAATATGAAAAACATAGACTTCGTTTTTGTTTACCCAAAGTTTTTCATTTCTAATGCAGTATCCTATTTTTTAGAATCTACAATGTTTATACGTGTCCTAAAAAAGCATATACAAAATCTCTACAAGAAATTGTAATCATTTGAAAATCAATCGTTAAACACTTTGTTATCTTTTAAACCACTCCCTTAATAGGCCATTCCCCTAAATTTATCTATCAGATAAATCACAAACCATAAACTTATTTCTATACTCAAAAACCCAAATTCATAGCCTTTTTATTTCAGAATTTCACGAATTTATTAGCTAGGATGGATTAGATATGGCCATAATTTTGGGAAATTCCCATCATCAACCGTGAACTCAAGGCTTATTTTTATCATTTTGAAGCAGGATAAAGGAGGTTGATGAAAAAATAATTCTTTTATAATGAGGCTGTTTTATTGAATATTGAAAAAAAAGCAAATTTAGATTGTGAAATGTCCTGAAAAAACCTACCTTTGCATCACTTCAAACAACGAAGGGTTCTCGATAAAAGAACAACGATTCCGTAGCTCAGCTGGTAGAGCAATACACTTTTAATGTATGGGTCCTGGGTTCGAATCCCAGCGGGATCACAAAAAAAGCTTCAATCGCAGATTGAGGCTTTTTTTGTGCCCGCAGGATTCGAAAGAAGGGGAGGCCTGGGTTCGATTCTGGAAGGCTCAGGGTTAGCGTTGGGGGATCGCGGGGCTGAGCCACTCCCAGCGGGATCACAAACAGCTTCGTATGACTTCAAGAAATGCGTTTTTTTCGTTTTAGTTGTAAGAAAATGGGTAGATTAATTTTTCCATTCATTTACATTGTTCCACTTCCCTTTATTTTCAATTTTGAAGCTTTTTGCTTGCTCTCATTTAATAACTTTAATCTTTCTATTCCGTTCAGTATTCCTCTTTTAATCATATTTGCATATCCATCATCTGATAATCTGTCAGTGAACGAAAGTGCTAATTGGTAGTTTTTACTTACTGGCATTCTCAATTTGGCCTAAATCTTCATGACATTTAGCAATATTCCAATAAAGTGATGGGTAAGCTCCGCTAACCGTATTATTATTTATTTTCAAAGCTAATTTTAAAGCTGTCTTATCCCATTCCAATTTGTCTGCAACACTTTTTTGATGCCTTGCCACATAATGAGAAGTGATAAATTTTTCAAAATCGTTTGTTGCTTCGTTCCAAGCTTGCAAAAATCGTTTGCTTGCCTCTTCTGGTCTGCCCTCGATTTCCATACCTTGAATACATAGTTTAACTACGTGGTTATCTCTGCCAAAATGCATAAATTTATCTAAAATGTAAAAGCAAAAGTAAGACACTAAAACTGAAGGATACAACCATTTATCAAGTAAATTAAAATATCTTCGTACAGTCTATTATACCAGGTGTATTAATCATTTCAATCGCTCTTTCTTGTCTTTTTCGTAATACATTGTTAGATGCCTTATCGTTGATACCCCTCCAATACTCGCCTTTATATGTAACCACAAGGTTACTGAATACCCCGAGATCTACTTTAGAAAAATTTTGCTTTAAAATGTTTATAGCAAAACAATCACATTGCTCTTCTGAGAATTTCTCATTTACAATATGCCCAAACTCATGAAGAATGGAAAAGTCGAATTGTGACCGCCATCGCTCTTGTATGCTTGGATAAAAAATCTCCATCTCCATCGTAAGGACGCTCTTTCGATTATTACGTCTAGGCTCAAAAGTTTTACCAACAATATCTTTATAATTCTCTATCAATTTAACCGAAAATATAGCAGGATTTTTGAATCCTTTAACATTTTCGACCCGTAAAAAGCTTTCCGATAAACCATTGATAATAGCTGCCCTGATTAATAACGGTGAAATAAAAACATTCAAACCATCATTCCTAAAATATAGTTTTGGCGCCTCAAATACTTCATTTATATATCCAAGCTTCAAGGTGCTATTTATTGTTTTGGATTTTAGAGAATCAGGAATTAAAAGTTTTAAATATTCAAAACGCTTAAATAGAGAATCTATCAACGGGCCTGGAAGATCGCTGGACTTAAAATTAGGGTTAAAATGATCCGATTCCACTAACTCTGAAATGTTATCAAAAGGGTGTGCATAATATCTTCTAAAAAGATAATCTTTTACCTTTTCCCTGTTAAAAAGGAAATGATTTTCGACACGATTTATACTATCATTTTTATCATAAGATGTCTTATATATCTTTCTAAACTGCTCATCAGAAATGGGTGATGGGAGTTTAGGTACTAGCAAATAACTAGCCTGCAAGATACTGTCAATATTCGCTTCGCCTCTTACTACAGGAACCTGGAGGAAGACGCTATGATATCCAAGCTTATTTGATTCTAGGAAACTGTAAGCTTTGGCAGTCTCAGGTTGTAAAAACAAAGAATCGTAATTTTCACCAAAAGTAGTAATGAGGATTTTTTTAGCTTTATTTATGAGTTCCTTATCGACCTGAAATGGACATCTGTCCTCATCAAAGCACCAAGTGGGATCAATAAGGATGTATTCGTAATCAGGAATGATAGCACTAGTCTTATTGATGACTTCAGTTTCAAATACATAAATCGGAAGAGGCTTTTCCTTCACTAGATCATCGTACCATTGCAGTAGCATATTGGTTTGCTCTTCTGTCGCTTGGTTTTGCTTAACTACATTTCTTCGGGGTGTACCACATCCAAAGATTAATAAGCCAAGTACAAAACAGAGTAAATAGCCAGATTTCATATTAATTACCAATAGATAATTGGTCTAAACTTTTCTTATCGATTTCTGTAATTGAAATATCTCCATTTCCATCAATGCTCGTACTAATAATAATTCTCTCCGGCTTGTAGAAAACAAACAGGCCTTCATTCAATGATACTTTAATTTCGTCTTTTGCAGCATTTGTCCATTTAACATTTCCCTGTCCGTTTATCAATTTGTCCAAACTTGCCTTGACCTCTAAATTTGAAGCAAGCGACTTATCCATCTGAATAAAAATGTCTTTAGCCGTTACAGCTTCACGAACGATAAAATACTTCGGGTCTTTGTGACCTAATATCTTACTGTCATTTAATAACCGCTTCTTTAAATCGGGATAGATTTCTACCAAATCTCTATCACTAACTTTATAAACTTGGGCTTCATTTAACTTTATTTTAAATTTCGATATCTGCCTTAAATCGACTCCTGCAGTTGTAGTGATATTGGTTGTACCATTTGAAATAAAAGAGACCAAAGATCCCAAATTAAACGACTTGGTTTGCTCTCTTTCTGGAATGATAATGATCTCGCCCTTAGGGTTTACTTCTAAATATTCTACGAGGAAATCCGTCTTATTATCATTTCCAAGCCTGTAAACTCGGCCAGGTTTGTCTGCTCCGTTTGGAGTTGCATACATTTTGTAACCAGGTAAAATTTCCCGAACGGAAGTACAAGAAATTGCCAATATGCATATATTAAGGCAGATTGGTAGAAAATATCTTTTCATAATATGGTGATTAGTTACACTAAATTTAATTAAAAAATTAAAATCTAAAATAAATAATTTTATGACATGTACTTTTTAACCAATTAGTAAACTAATGATTGATCCGAACTGTCGTAATTGACAGCAAATACGATAAAACATCTAAATGGATTTAAATGGGAAGAAATTTAGCTAGTCATGAATAACAAAAAAAATTCGAGTTTTGTATCCGAAAGATTCGAAAGAAGGGTAGGCCTGGGTTCGATTCTGGAAGGCTCAGGGTTAGGGCTGGGGGATCGCGGGGCTGAGCCACACTCCCAGCGGGATCACAAAAAAAGGGTAGGTAAAAGACCTATTTATTTCAGGTAATCCGACCTTTTTTTCGTAAATTAGAGGTATCACATAACAAAGAAATATATCCTGTTTTGACAGTATTATTTATCCTTATCATTAGTTTTATTGCCTCTTTGGTCCGGTCAACTTTAGGTTTTGGCGAGGCGTTAATAGCAGTTCCATTCTTCCTATTATTCTTACCTGTAGATGTAGCAGTTCCCCTAGCGGTCATGTTGTCTATTGTCATTGCTCTTGTGGTTGTGATTCAGGACCATAAAAAAATCCATTTTCACAGTGCAAAATGGTTGATTTTATATGCTATACTTGGACTGCCTTTGGGTATCCTGATACTGACATATGTAAATGAAACAATCGTAAAAACAGGGCTTGGCTTACTCATAATAACCTATTCAATTTATTCCCTCTATTTTAGAAAAAACAAGACCTTGCCAGAAGATAATAAGTTTTTGCTATTCATTTGCGGTTTTTTATCGGGGGTATTTGGTGGAGCCTATGGTGTAAATGGTCCTCCTTTAGTGGTTTACGGAAATTTGAGACAATGGAGTGCTAAACATTTTAGGGCAACTTTGCAGGCCTACTTTTTACCGGTTAGCTTGTTAAGTGTCTTAGGTTATTATTCAAAAGGATTAATAACGACAGAGGTGAATACATACTTTCTCTATTCGCTGATTACAACCATTCCGGCAATTTTTATTGGTAGGTATCTTAATCATAAATTAAAAGATGGTACATTTTTTAAATACGTTTATTGGGGCTTGATGCTCATCAGCGTAGTTTTGATCGTCAGTACTATAATATAAGCAGAAAATTACTCTTTAAAATTGACCTAACCAACAATCGTTGACGACAACCCTATCAAGTAAAAGAAACTTATTTGTAAAATCTATTGAGTAAACCCTTCGATTTTTGTCAACCTATCTCAGTACAAGACTTAGGTGTCTTTTTCGATATTAATTAATAATTTATTCAGAATTTACTCGACCTTTTCCCGCACTTTCTTCGGACTTCCTCCGGACCTTCTTCGGACTTTGTCCGAAAAAATGCGGACAAGATCCGGATGAAATCCGAAGGAAACCCGGTAGATTTCCGCGATTAAATCGAATTATTCTTGAATGAATCCAAAAGAAGGAATGAATTCATAGTTATTAGAAAAACAGGAATGAAACAAGTGAAAAAAATCTATAAAATTCTTTTTATTTAAAAAGGATTATTTGATATATTTATGATATCAAAATAATATCAGATAAATCAATTATGGAAAAGATTATTAAACCCACCTCAGGCTATTTAGCATTAGTAGTTCTGTTTTTAAGTATTTTGGGAATTATATATTCCTTTATACAAATAGCATCCCACGATAATGTAGGGTTTGTAGCCGTACTTATCGTTCTATTTCTCGTGTTTTTTATCATTATCAAGGGATTGATCATTGTTAACCCGAACCATTCAAGGGTATTGAATTTATTTGGAAAGTATGTCGGTACAATCAAGGCCAACGGCTTATTCTTTATTAATCCTTTAATAACGGCTCAAAAAATCAGTTTAAGATCTGAGAATTTACAGGGACAAACATTGAAAGTAAATGATAAGCTGGGAAATCCAATTGAAATTGCAGCGGTAATAGTATGGAAGATAGGAGATACCTATAAGGCAGCATATGAGGTCCAAAGTTATATGGATTATGTTAGGGTTCAGAGTGAGGCCGCTGTACGACATTTGGCAGTAAGTTTTGCTTATGACAGTTTTGAAGATGAGAATGCTGATTTAACATTACGTGATGGGGGTGAGGAAGTCAATAAGATTTTGGAAAGCGAACTTTTGGATCGTCTTGTCAAGGCTGGTGTTGTTGTTGAGGAAGCTAGGATTACACATTTGGCTTATGCGCCAGAAATTGCTGGAGCCATGTTGCAAAGACAACAAGCCTCTGCTATTGTTGCAGCAAGAGCTAAAATTGTAGAAGGAGCAGTAGGGATGGTGGAAATGGCCTTACAGAAACTGTCTGATCAGAATATAGTAGAATTGGACGATGAAAGAAAAGCTGCTATGGTAAGTAATCTGATGGTTGTATTATGTGGTGAAAAAGCAGCTCAACCAATTGTTAATGCTGGAACACTTTATAATTAATGGATTGCGAATCCAGATAGTAAAGATTATTTATGAAAAAGAATTTTGTGATAAGGATCGATGAAGAAACCTTTAAACTATTGGAAAGTTGGGCCCAAGAGGAATTTCGAAGTGTTAATGGACAAATTGAATTTTTGATTCATCAAGGATTAATCAAGTCTGGTCGAATGAAAAAAGTAAAAAATAGTAATAATACCAAAGGATCGGTCTAATGCTAGACCGATCCTTGTTTGGATTTAATCTCTTCTAATATACTCCCGATCTTCATCAGTCATATTATCATCATTCCCCAAAAATTCATCATCCTCATTTGGAGTTACCGTATTGCTAATGCCATATTCCTTGGGATGTTTATTTTTTCTCCTAAATAGTATTGCTCCAACAATGACTCCTAGGATAAAGAATATTCCAAGAATGATTAGTTTCGAGGTACGTATATCGCCAAACAGCCAAAAAGAAGCTTCTTCCTTATTATTGAAAAGAATGATAGCTAATAAAGCCAATAATACTGCTATAACTATGGTTTTTGGTTTCATTTTTGCTCTAGTTAAATGACAAAACTAAAAAATAATGATTGCAATCCAACTTTTTAAGATGTATTAAGTTGGAAATTAAAATGTTTGATAAGTTTTTATTAAATTTATTGTAATTTTATTTTATATCCTAATAGGATAAGATACCGATGATAACACTGTTTTAAGAAGTTTTAACAAAGATTCTTAAAAATCTAATTTTTTATTTTGACTTACATCTTTGTTAAAATTTGTCATTTATTGATTCTTAATATAGAATAATCTTAGGTATATTAACGTTTAATTATAAACTACATATTAAAACATAACGCGTATTGATTAGGGATTTTATTGGTAAAACACCGTTGCGGAGGGATGAATATTTATCAGGTAAGTATAAAACCAATATTTTTATTAAGGAAGAGTTTTATAATCCAGGCAAATCATCTAAGGATAGGGCAGCATGGTTTATGGTTGAGGATGCCATTAAACAAAATAAAATAGCAGAAGGAGGAACATTTGTAGAAGCCAGTAGCGGGAATACTGGTATTAGTATTGCCTTGATTGCTAAAGAACTTGGTTATAAGGCAAAGATTTTTGTCTCTGCCAGTTGTTCTGAGGAAAAAATTAAGCTTTTAAAGGCTTATGGAGCCGACATTGTCCACTGTGACAACTCCAATGGTCTCCATGTGTTTAATTCTACGCAATATCAGGCTCAAGCTTATTCTGCAAATAATCCAAACACCTACTTTACCAACCAATATTATAACTCCAATAATATCCGGGCGCATTATAAAACAACAGGTCCCGAATTATGGGAACAGAGTCAGGGTAGAATTACGCATGTTTTGGTCGGTGTGGGAACTGGCGGATCCATCTCAGGTATCGGGAGATTTTTGAAGGAACAAAATTCGGATATTCAAGTATGGGGGGTAGAACCATTGAATTCTGTCTATGATTTATTTATGAACGGAATTGAAATTCCGGATGAAGAAGTACAATTTGATGGAATTGAAGGAATTGGTAGGACTTTCATACCAGGAACTTTTGATAAACAGGTGGTGGATCGTATTTTTCAGATCAGTAAAGAAAAGAGTATTGAAATTGCGCAGCAATATCAACGGGAATGTAATGACCTATTAGGATTTTCAAGTGCAGCTGTTTTAGCGGCATTAGATACGCATTTGGCAGATATGCAGCTCCAAGAAACAGATCAAGTGGTTTTATTTTTTCCAGACCATGGGAATCGATATATTAACAAACTCTACACAGATGTAAAATCATTAGAAAAGATTAACGAGGATTAAAATGCATCAATATAATGATTTGGCAATCCCTATTGCATGGCCGGACCAAACTGCGCGTGGGGATGAATTATGGATGGCCGTATTAAAGAAATTAGGAATTGTAAAAAACCTTAATTTCAAGGTCGGTCATGCTGCAATCGTTCTTATTGAAAAGAAATCTGGTGATTTAAAGTATTTTGATTTTGGAAGGTATATTGTGCCAAGAGGATTTGGTCGAGCAAGGTCTAGTCAATTTGATCCTAGATTAGAATTAGAAACCAAAGCTATATTCTCAGACAGTGGAGAACTTTTAAATCTGGAAGAGATTCTAAGTGAATTAACGGAAAAAGAATCTGCGACACATGGAGGTGGTCGGTTATTATGTTCTATTAGTGAAAGGATTTCTTTTAATAAAGGAGTTCAATTTGCTGAAGCATTGGTGGATAAGGGGCCTGTTTTGTATGGAGCCTTAGCCCCGAACAATAACAGCTGTTCCAGATATGTAGCACAAATCTTGGTCAATGCGATGGAGAAAAGTGATCCGCGGAGTAGTAAAATATTTTTTCCTGAATGTTTGAAATCGAGTCCAACCAGCAATGTAGTAAATGCTAATGATCAGCAAGTACAGTTTTGCTATCATAAATCGGAATTAGAGCGTTGGAATATGGATAGGAAACAGTCATTAAAATTTCAAATAGGCTTATTAAAACCGAATTTCATCAGTTCAAAGGCTCAAGAACTTCCGGATGATAATTTATTAGGTTATATTGATGAACCAAATCGTCCTGAACACTTGCCCAAATCTGCGCAATGGTTAGGGGGCTTAGGTGAAGGATGTTGGTTTTCCTTAATGTACTGTGGAAATGAAGCAGAGATAACGAAATATAATTATCGTGGTGAAATCGAATACACTGTTGTGGGAATAACAGAAGATTTATTCAGTCAACAGGTAGATTATGAATTTAGCTATGAGATACATCAACATCGGCATGTTGTTAAACAAAATAATGAGAATGTAGTATTTAATACATTAGATATTAGTAATTTAAATTTAAAACAATCGATCTAAAAAGATAATAATACAATGGAATTAAAAATTTTAAAAGCAAAAATTCATACCGTAAAAGTAACAGAGGCAAATGTAAGTTATAATGGTTCAATTACGATAGATGCTGATTTATTAGATGCAGCAGGCATTGTAAAATATGAACAAGTCTATATCAATAATGCAGTTAATGGAAGCAGGATTATGACTTATGTATTGCCAGGGAAAAGAGGCTCAGGCGAGGTATGTATGAATGGTGGTGCTGCTTTGCATGCTAAGGTGGGAGATACCGTTCATATTCTTTCATTTGTAAATTTAAGTCCGGAAGAAGCTGAAACTTATCAACCAACATTGGTATTTACAGAAGGTAATAATCAAATTAAATCAGTAGAAAAGTATAATTATTAGGCTTTTCCAGCAAGATATGCAAGGCTGTCTACATTTTGTAGATAGCCTTTTTTGTTGCTGTTTCAGCAATAATTTTAATATTTGTAAGACAAGGCTGAAGTTAATGGAAGAATTTAAAATCACTGAAATCAGTGACCTTCCTTTTGATAATTGTTGATAACTTCACGAATTGAATTTTTAGAATTGCTAATACTATTGATATGCTTAAAATGATTAGGAAAACGACCTTAGTTGCCATTACTGGTTTTATCTGTTTGTTCTTAACCTCCTGTTTTGATGTAGTTGAGGAAATCGATATGAAAAGCAACGGCAGTGGCTCCATTGTTGGCACCTTGAACATGAGTAAGAGTCGTACCAAAGTATCTTCTTTAATGAAATTGGATAAGATCGATGGTTTTAAGATCCCAAGTCAGGCGGAAATCAGGAAGGAAGTTACAACCATTGTGCAATTGCTGAAGAATACCAAAGGAATCAGCAATGTTGATTATCGATTGGATTTCAATAATTACATAGCGAGTATATCCTGTGATTTTCAGAATGTACAAGCCTTAAATTCCTATACTGAAACTTTGTCTAAACACTTTAAAACTAAGTTAAATACTTATTCGAGTTATAGTTTTAATTCAAGTAATAAGACCTTTGTTCGGAATTATAAATATAGTTCAGAGGCTAAGAAAGAATTTGATAAGTTAAATCCCGAGAATCAAAAAACATTTGATCAAGCGTTTTATACCAGTATTTATCGATTCCAGAACCCTGTTGTAAAACAGGATAATACCAATGGAAAGGTTTCCGGGAATAAGCAAGCCGTGATGGTTAAGGTTTCGGTTCCTAGCTTAATTAACGGTAAAGCTAATCTTTCTAATAACATTACACTGAAATAAACAAGAATTTATCTAATTAAATATATATGAATAACTTGAAACTTGCCATCGTCTTATTGGCAGTAAGTCTGGGAGGGAATGCGTATTCGCAAGATCTTTTATCAAAGGTTCCTGCGGATTCAAAAATGGTTGTTGGTTTGAATGGAAAAGGATTTTTCAAGCATGCCGATGTCAATCAGTTAAATAGTATTTTGAAGCGAGCTGGTCTATTTGAAACCATTACTGAAGATAATGAAGAGTTTCAATCTGATAATATCGAGGATTTGGGGATAGATCTCAATTCTAAGGCTTATGTGCATTTTAATGTTAATGATAGTTTACAATTTTTAGGTGCTATTATTCCGTTGAAAAATAAGGCTCAATTTGAGGCTATATTCCCTAAGGATCATGAAATAACTGTTGTAGGCGGGATGAATACCATTTATTCTGAGGATAAGACCTTACGAATCAGTTGGGATCAAAATACAGCCTATATTCTAGGTGGAATGCCAATGAACCATTATTTTGATCAAGAGGGAATTAAAGAGAAGTATGGCTTATTGGAATTGCCACAGTATGAATATGCAGATGATTATGTGGATGAGTATGATTACCAAGCTGCAGATTCTGTTGCAGTTGCGGCAGATAGCACCTTGGATTGGGAAGAATATGGTGATTTTACAGATACTTTGCACATAGAAGAGGAGAAGGTAGAAAAGGAAGTTTCAGTCCCTATAAAAATCGATATTGTAGAGCAAAAAGAAGTAGCCAAACTGGATACGAATGAATATGGCGAGGTTATCAATGTTCCACCGCCAGCAGTATACAAAGAAGATAAAGGATATGTTCATCCTCCAGCTTCTTATGATGAATTTGGATCTGTAGATTCTGTTCTAGCAAGAGATGAATATCAGGATGACTATTACCAGCAATATTCCAGAATATTAAATCATAACGACTCCATCAAAAATGACTTTGTAAATAAAGCCATCAATAAGATGATGGATCAGATTATTTCAGGAAATATAAAAGGATATAAATCCAAGCAGCTTACCTCCTTAAAGGATAATGAATTGGTTCGGATTGAGGTTAGTTCTTTTGACAGCCTCATGTATTTATATTATCCGAAGCATTTATTAACAGCCATTACAGGTGGAAGTCCAGCTTTTGACTATGGATATGAAGCTATGAATAGCACTATTCTAGTGGAAGGAAATAGAATGAAAATGGTCGGTGATTTAACCTTTGATAAAGAAATGACCAAAATTTACAAAGAAGTCTATAATAAAAAAATAAATCCAAAATTGTTGACTTATTTGAACGATGATGCGTTGGGATTTCTTTCCTTTAATTTGAATTCCGAGGCTTATCTTAAACATATGCCTAGAATTGTACAACGCGTGTATGGAGGAATGGATGCGAAAGTTGGGAAAATAATTGATTTATTTGTTACCGGATTTGATATTGTGGTAGATGAAAAGGCTGTAGCGAAAGTGTTCAAAGGAGATAACTTGTTAATTCTAAATGGTGTAAGCCAAAAAGAAGTTAAGTATATTGACTATGAATATGATGAAGATTACAATTATACAGAGATAGAAAAAACGAAAATGGAGAAAATCCCTAATTATATCTGGATGTTTTCTTCTGATGATACCAGGATATTTGAAAAAATCTTTTCTATTTTAGAATTGGAAAATAATATGGTCAATCACAATGGGATCTATGAAATCATGGGTGGTAAGGCGGATGAATTTGCTCCTTATATCTTGATTCAGGATGGTATTGTATTCTTGGGCAATGATTTGGAACAAATGGAGCAGATTAAGGATAAGACTTATAGAGGTCAGTCTGGAGGAAGATTTGCTACTATGGCAAAGAAAAATAAGTTTGCGCTTCTATTCAACACCAAAAAGGTTCCAGAAATGGTGGAGGATTTAAAACTTCCGGTACATCGTTCCATGGAAGAGGAGATGAATACTCTTTCTCAATATGGTGATATTTATATGATCAGTAATGGAATGAAGGGCAAGAAGTTTTTATGGGAAGCTGGAGTAGACTTTCCAAAAACATCGAAAAATGGCCTAGATTACCTGATTAATTCCTTGGATAATATCAGTAAGTCATTAAAAGATTAATCAATGGGTTGGATTAAAAAAACGCTTATATTTATATTAGGACTTATAGCCATATTGGCTATAAGTTTTTTTGTTTTTAAATACTATCGGGCATCAAAAGCTGCGGATATTAAAATTCCTGAGAACAGCTTTTCTGTCATTCAGTTGGATGTTGATGATTTGATTGTCGAGATGTTCCAAAATTCTATCTCCAATTATTCTGATTATTACGGTGCAAAAAGAGATACAATTTCTAAAGAAAAAAAATCAGACTTATGGAATATAGGTGTTCATATACCTGCCAAATTATACATGTTTAGCTTAAGTGATACTTCATATCAATATTTTGGTATTTTGGAAGTCAGCAATTCTAATAAAATTAAAAGTTTCCTGCAAAATCAGCTTAGAATAAACCCGGATTCCATAGTTCAAAATTTAGAAAAAGGGCAGGAGTATTATTCTTCGAAAGAGCTAAAGGTTCTGTTGAATGCTGAGAAATTGGTATTTAGTATTGGCGGAAAGGAAGATTTGAAATCCTTAAAATCTTTAATCCAAGCCGATCAATCGAATTGGGTTTTGGCTAATAATTTTGGGGCCGAGCTGAAGGAAGTGCATGGAGCTGACCTGAGTTATGTGGATAGAAATAAAAATTGGGCATCAGTTGATTTCAAGGATGGAAAATTCGATTTAAAGGGCTATATAAAATCTTCCTTATTTGGCTTTCCAACCAAACCAGTTCAGGTTTCTAAATCCGATGATTATGTGTTGCACTTATCCCTGAATTCAGATCTTTCCTTAATTCTTAAGGAAAAGGAAGCGGCGCTCGAAAAATTCAAATTACCCATTGATAGCTTACATAAATATATTGGTAACTATGCAGCTTTAGATCTCCTGGATAAAGAAGTGATGGAGTCTGATACCATTATCACCTATGATTATGATGATAATTTTGAGATGATTGAGAAAAAGGAAGTGAATCAGGTCGAAGTCCCAGCATTAGCCTTTCAGGTAAAAGCATCACCGCACTTATTAGGTTATCTGCCAGAAAAGATGTTTTACAAGTTTTCGAAAAATTATAGTGATGGTTTTATTCATTTAAGTACAATTCCAACGCCTTCGGCAAGCTTAGCTTCATTAAAGCCATCTGAAAATGTTTTTGAAATGTATTATCAGAAGAAAGCGAATGCTGATAAGTACTTAAGCTGGTTACCGAATTATGATAAGATACAAGCAGGTACGTTGTTCGGACAAGCCGAAGACGCTAATATCATGCGATTAAATGGTGAGTTCAAATTAGAGAATTCTAGGCTTAATGCTTTCTATCAAATTTTTGTTGCTATGTAATCGACTGGTTTTCAATTTTTAAACAGCTAAATATTGAAGCTTCGTTAAAAATTTAAACTTTTGGCTTAGATTTTGGTCAAATAGGGAGAACAACATGAATATCATATGAAAAGATTTTTGGGATTATTATTGGTAGCCTTCATGGCATTTAGTGTATCATCATGTTATACACACCGTCACCACCCACATGGTATGCCTCCAGGACAAGCAAAAAAGAAATACGGTAGCAAATCAGCTAAACGTTACGCACCTGGACAACAAAAGAAAAAATATAAAGGTAATAAAGGCCGACATAATCACCCTGGACATAGGGTTGATGTGATGTGGCAGTATTAGTATTTAGTATTTAGTATTGAGTATTTAGACTTGTATGGCGGATAGATATAGTTTGCTAATACAAAGCATTCAGAAATGCAGGTATCTAAATACTAAATACTCTCTACTAAATACTAATACTAAATACTCTCTACTAAATACTAATAAAAAAAATCCCTGTTTTCAAATGAAAACAGGGATTTTTTTTATTGTTGAATGCTTACTCAGCGATAACTTCGAAAGGTACTTGTACTTTCACTTCCTTGTGTAAGTTCAAGTTAGCGATGTACTCACCTAATTGCTTAGGTTCAGTTTCGAACGTGATACGACGGCGGTCAACATCATAACCTTGAGCTTTAAGAGCGTCAGCGATTTGAATACTGTTAACTTTTCCGAAGATCTTACCAGACTCACCAGCTTTAGCACCAATAGATAATTTTACTGTTTCTAATTTAGCTGCTAATTCAGTAGCATCTTTTTTAATTTTTTCTTGTTTAAACTGAGCTTGTTTGATATTCTCAGCTAAAACTTTCTTTGCAGAAGGCGTCGCCATTACTGCAAATCCTTGAGGAATTAAGTAGTTACGGCCGAAACCTGGTTTTACTACTACGATATCGTCTTTCTCTCCAAGGTGTTTAACATCTTGTTTTAATATAACTTCCATTATCGTATCCTCCTTATTTTAATGAATCAGTTACGTAAGGCATAAGTCCGATAATACGCGCACGTTTAACGGCTTGAGCAACTTTACGTTGAAATTTCAATGATGTTCCAGTTAATCGACGAGGTAAAATTTTACCTTGGTCATTTACGAACTTCAAAAGGAAGTTAGCGTCTTTGTAGTCGATGTATTTAATACCGTTCTTTCTGAAGCGACAGTATTTTTTACGGTTGTCCTCTACTTTAGGAGCAGTCACGTATTGGATGTTTTCGTTTGCCATTAGTTTGCTACCTCCTCAGTTTTAGTTTCTGCCTTTTTGTTGAATGCACCGCTACGTTTTTTCTCGTTGTAAGCCACAGCGTGCTTGTCTAAAGAAATCGTTAAGAAACGCATCACGCGCTCATCACGTTTGTATTCAACCTCTAATTTTTTAATTAAATCACCTGGAGCCTTGAATTCAGTTAAGTGATAGAATCCAGTTGTTTTTTTCTGGATCGGATACGCTAATTTTTTCAAACCCCAATTATCTTCAGCGATAATTTCGGCTCCGCCTTCTGTTAAGATGTCTTTGAATTTCGCGATAGCTTCTTTCGCAGCATCTTCTGAAAGCAACGGGGTAAGAATGATTACAGATTCGTACTGTTGCATTGTGTAAATAATTATGTTTATTAATTTAACTCCGTAGTTATATTAACGGAAGTGCAAAGATAGAAAAATCCATCGATTATTAAAAAAAAGAGTAATTATTTTTTGAATTGGATTTTGCTAATCAATTACTTAGCTCAACCTGTGGCTAGAAGCTTACAGATGATACTAATTTACTCACGTTTTTAGGGAAGTATTTCTGAATATGCTAATCTTTGCATCAGCAAAAATTATAGAGAATAGTATTGAATTTTATTGTTAGAATGCCCTTCTGGGCAAGGATTGTGGTTGCTATTTTCGCAGGGTTATGTATTGGTTATCTGATGTTTAAAATGATCTATTTCATACTCCTGTATTTATAGAACCAAAAAGAACTTTTGTTTATTATGAATAAAGCCCAATCAGAAATGATTGGGCTTATGTATTTTTTTGCAATCGACTCCGCGCAGGGAACCTGATTCAAATTATGCTAATTTGCCTAATGCTTCTTTAATTCTGCGTAAAGCTTCAACTAAACTTTCATCAGATGCCGCATAAGAAAGGCGGATATAATTATTGTTTCCAAATGAATCTCCACCAACTGTTGCAACATGACCGTAGTTCAATAGGTATAATGCCAAATCTGCTGAATTATTGATTACATTTCCTTCAGGATCTTTTTTACCAAAGAATGAGCTAATTTCTGGGAAGAAATAGAATGCACCATCTGGCAAGTTTGTTTTTACCCCAGGAATATCATTCAATAAATCATATACTAATTGACGACGACGAGCAAATGCTTCTTTCATCTCTAATACACTTTCCAATCCTTGTTCGTAAGCTGCAATACCCGCACGTTGAGAGATAGAACATGTTCCTGAGGTTGTTTGTCCTTGCATTTTTTCATTGGCAGCAGCAATTTCTTTGTTTGCTGCAATATATCCCAAACGCCAACCTGTCATTGCAAAGGCTTTAGAAAAACCATTGATAATAATAACACGGTCCTTAATGGATGGAAATTGAGCAATTGACTCATGCCTATCTACGAAATTGATATGTTCGTAAATCTCGTCAGAGATAATATAAATTTCAGGATGCTTTTCAAAAACCTTAACCAACCCTTCTAATTCAGCTTTCGAGTAAACCGAACCAGTCGGGTTACAAGGAGAGGAGAACATAAAAACTTTAGATTTTGGCGTAATAGCTGCCTCTAATTGTTCCGGTGTAATTTTGAAATCTGATTCAATCGTTGTATCAATATAAACAGATTTACCTTCCGCTAATACGACCATTTCGGAATAGGATACCCAATAAGGTGTAGGGATGATAACTTCATCTCCAGGGTTTACTAAAGTTAACAGCACATTGGATAATGACTGTTTGGCTCCAGTAGAAACTACGATATTGGAGATGTCATAGTCTAAGCCATTTTCATTTTTTAGTTTATTAACGATCGCTTGGCGAAGCTCAGGATAACCAGAAACAGGGGAGTAACGGGTCCAATTTTCATCCAAGGCCTTCTTAGCAGCATTTTTTACATGCTCAGGCGTATTGAAATCGGGTTCACCTACACTTAAACTAATTACATTAATGCCTTTAGCCGCAAGTTCACGGCCTAATTTGGTCATCTTTAATGTTGCAGACTCGGATAGATTGTTTATTCTATCGGATAATATGGATGTTGTACTCATGATATTGCAAATATATTATATACAATTTATTATTGATGAGAAAAATGTAACAAAATATCTGTAAAAATGATACTTTCTAAATAGATTGCTTGGAATAGGTGTTTATGAAATAAATGATAGCTTTGTAAGCAAAGGACAGGTTTTGATGAAGTTAAAATTTGACGGGTTTATAATCGCCCTTATTGCAATGATTATCCTTGCCTATATCTATCCAAATGTAGTAGAGTTCTTAGATGGCAAGTTTTTAGATGGAATTATCAGCGTAGGCGTAGCTTTGGTTTTCTTTTTTTACGGGTTGAAGTTGAGCTTTGATGAGGTAAAACAAGGAATGAAAAATTGGAAATTGCACCTCTCTGTGCAATTTTTCACTTTCGGTCTGTTCCCTTTGTTGGTATTATTATTCCGTCCTTTGGTCCATACTGAAACTCAGGAACAATTTTGGTTGTCCTTTTATTTTTTAGCGGCATTACCTTCTACCGTTACCTCCTCGGTAGTAATGGTTTCCATCGCTAAAGGAAATGTTCCTGCCGCAATATTCAATGCCTCCATTTCCGGATTGATCGGGGTAACCGTAACGCCTTTGCTGATGCATTTCTTCTTAGATGTAGGCGAAGTTAATGTGTTCGGGGAATTATATTTAGGACTTTTATTTGAAGTTATACTTCCTGTAATATTAGGTTTATTGATTCAACCTTATTGGGGGAAATGGGCTCATAAATATGGAAAAGCCTTATCAAATTTTGATAAAGGTGTGGTCTTATTAATCGTCTATAGTAGCTTTTCAGAATCCTTTTTGAATGATATTTTCAATACCATTGGAACAACCTATCTAGCTACCTTATTTATTTCAGTAATCGTATTGTTTTTTACTGTTTATTTGATCATTCTGTTATTGGTTAGATATGTTTTGAAGTTTAATCGGGAGGATCGGATTTCTGCATTATTCTGTGGCTCAAAGAAATCCCTGACCCATGGAAGTGTTTTCTCGAAATTTCTCTTTGCGAATAACCCCAAATTGGGGCTTTTTATCTTGCCATTGATGATTTACCATGCATTTCAGATTTTTGTGGTGACGATCATAGCGCAACGCTTAGGAAATCAAAAAGATGAGCGTATGTTAACAAATAAGTAACAATTCCTATTCCCGAATTAATTATTTTTGCGGTTCAAATTTAGTACTATGAATAGGCAAATGAGGTTGGTTTTATTATCCTTGGTAACAGGTATCGTTTTGATGCTCATCAAGTTTATTGCCTATTTTATTACGGAATCCAATGCTATTTTTTCAGATGCTGCAGAGAGTATCGTAAATATTGTCGCGTCTGGCTTTGCCTATTACAGCATTTACCTATCGGCTCAACCGAAAGATGAAAATCACCCTTATGGACATGGGAAAGTAGAATTTTTCTCCGTTTTCGTGGAAGGGGGGATGATTTTTATTGCAGGTAGTATTATCCTTATCAAATCAATTTATTCAATTTTCTCTCCAGAACCGGTGAGCAATGTTGAAGAAGGGATGTATTTGATTTTAGTTACTTCCCTGATCAATTTTGGCGTAGGTTTTTATTTGATGAAGCGTGGTAAAGCGTTAAGATCATTGACGATAGAAGCGGATGGAAAGCATCTCCAAGTGGATGCCTATAGCTCCATTGGATTGATTGCCGGACTATTGTTGATGAAATTTACAGGATTAGCATGGATTGACCTTGCTCTTTCTTTTGCACTCGGTACATTTATCCTTTACAATGGTTATAAATTGCTTCGCAAATCCATTTCTGGATTGATGGATGAATCCGATGCCGAAGTGGTGGAAGAGGTTGTTGCTATTCTTAATAAAAAGCGGAAGCCGGAATGGATCGATGTACACAATCTTAGAATACAACGATATGGTCAGGAAATGCATATTGATTGCCATTTGACCTTACCTAATTATTATGACCTCAACAAAGTTCATGATAGTATCTCTGATTTTGATTCTCTCCTCAACGAGAACTTAAATGCAAAGACCGAATTCTTCATACACCCAGACCCTTGTATGCCGGAATGTTGCCATTATTGCAATGTGCAGAACTGCCCCATTCGGACTGAACCGTATTCCAAACATATTGATTGGAATATTGTGAATGTGACCAAAAATATGAAGCACTTTAGGGCGGAAAAATAATTTCTTGCTACAAATATGTCACCCCGATGGGGTTCTTGACATCGCTGCCGATTTCCCATAAAATCAGTATCTTTAATAAAAAACCAATTTTTATGAAAATCTTCGGCACATTATCAGTATTTCTATTGTTGATTCAATTTTCTTTTGGGCAGACTGCAAAAACTGCTGTTAGCGATGTTTTGGATGCCTGGCATTTGGCAGCGGCTGAAGCCAAATTCAACGCCTATTTTGACCTAATGGATGAAAATTCTGTGTTTATTGGGACTGATGCCACAGAGCGCTGGGATAAGCAGGAATTTATGGACTATGCGAAGCCTCATTTTGATAAGGGGAAAGCCTGGAATTTCAGTAGCCTGGAGAGAAATATAGAAATTTCGGAAGATGGTAAAACCGCATGGATAGATGAATTGTTAAATACACAGATGAAGATTTGCCGGGGCTCGGGAGTATTAATCAATAAGAACGGGAAATGGTTGATTAAGCAATATGTACTTTCAATGACGGTGCCTAATGATCTCGCATCTAAAGTGGTGAGCATGAAGACAGATATTGAGGATGAAATAATTGAAGAATTGAAACTTAAATAAAGATACTATGTTAGTGAAACACGAAGAGTCAGGGAATAAAGGCTCATTTTTTGCAGTAGAAGATGGAAAGCAAATTGGCGAGATGACATATTCCAAAGCAGGTCCTGGAAAAATCATTATAGACCATACCGAAGTCGATTCTGAAGAAAAGGGAAAAGGGATCGGGTCTGTTCTATTGGAAAAAGCCGTCGACTATGCGCGAGAGAATAATGTGAAAATATTACCATTATGTCCATTTGCTAAGGCGCAGTTTGATCGTGATGTTAATATTCGCGACGTACTGTTTTAAGGAAAACGTAAATTAAATCTACCATTATGAATGCAGTTGTTATAGGTGCTACAGGAGCTACCGGGAGAGAGTTGGTTCTTCAGTTGTTATCGAATCCAAAAGTGGGTTCAGTGACGGTATTAGTTAGAAGACCATTCTTTACCTCGGAGCCCAAGCTGCATGAGGTAATTGTAGATTTTGATCACTTAGAGAATTATAGTGATTTTATAATCGGGGATGTTGCTTTCTCAACCCTTGGCACCACCTTAAAGGATGCGGGAAGCAAGGAAGCCCAATGGGTGGTAGATTATGACTATCAGTTGAAGTTTGCCGCCTTATGTAAGATGAATAGGATAGAAACCTTTGTTTTACTTTCATCTGCCCAGGCGAGTAAGAATTCCAGATTCCATTATACCAAAATGAAAGGCCTGTTGGAGGAAGGAATCAAAGCCTTAAATTTCTCAAAATTAATCATTGTACGTCCTGGTCCGATCGATCGTCCCAATACCAAGCGAAAAGGAGAGAAGTACGCTGTTAAAACTCTTAAGTTCTTGAATAGAATAGGTTTATTTAAACCATATAAACCAATTAGTACGATGTTTTTGGCGAAAGCTATTGTAGATGCTGTTTTTGAAGATAAGGATGGTATCCTGGATATTTATAATCCGAAGGAAATCTGGGGAGAATTAGGGGAGCAGGTTTAATAAATTCATAATAATTAAGGAATTTCTATTGAAATAAGACAAAGATTTTTCATAATTCAGCATTATTTTGGCTTTTATGGCTATTTAAAATTGATTTTATTATCTTTAGGCGAATTTAAAAAAAGAGGTAAAGAAACTCTTTGATTTTCACTAATAATTGCAAAATAATATCATTTCAATAGAAAATTATGTCATCTAAGATCATTTACACAAAAACAGATGAAGCGCCTTTATTGGCAACGTATTCATTTCTACCTATTGTTCAATCCTTTGCGAAAACCGCAAATATTGAAGTCGAATTAAGAGATATTTCATTAGCGGGACGTATTCTTGCTATTTTCAACGAATATTTATCAGCAGATCAAAAAACAGCAGATGCATTGGCAGAATTAGGTCAATTAGCAACTACGCCAGAGGCTAATATCATTAAGTTGCCGAATATTTCTGCTTCTATTCCACAATTAAAAGCTGCAATTGCTGAATTACAAAAGGCTGGATATAATATTCCTAATTACCCAGATTCTCCAGCAAATGCGGATGAAGAGAAAATCAAAGCAAATTATGCGAAAGTACTAGGATCAGCAGTGAACCCAGTTTTACGTGAAGGGAACTCGGATCGTCGTGCTCCAAAAGCAGTTAAGAATTATGCGAAGGCAAATCCACATAGAATGGGCGCTTGGGCTAGTGATAGCAAAACGAAAGTTGCTTCCATGGAAGAAGGTGATTTCTACGGTTCTGAGCAATCATTGACTGTAGACTCAGATAGCCAATTCAAAATTGAATTCGTGGGTTCAAATGGTGAAAGCAAAGAATTAAAAGGATTTGCAAATTTGAAAGCAGGAGAAGTAATTGACTCTTCAGTTATGCATGTTGCTAAATTAAAAGAATTTGTTGCGAAAGCTATTCAAGAAGCTAAAGAAGCAGGTGTATTATTATCAGCGCACTTGAAAGCTACTATGATGAAGGTTTCAGATCCTATTATTTTTGGGGCCATTGTAGAAGTATATTTCAAAGATGTTTTTGAGAAATATGGTTCATTATTCCAGGAATTGGGCATTAACAAAAATAATGGTCTTGGTGAGGTTTATGCAAAGATTGCAGGTACTCCACAAGAGGCCGAGGTAAAAGCAGCAATTGATGCAGCTATTGCTAATGGACCAGATTTGGCAATGGTAAATTCAGATAAAGGAATTACCAATTTACATGTTCCTTCGGATGTTATTGTTGATGCATCGATGCCAGCAATGATCCGTATTGGAGGTAAAATGTGGGATAAGAATGGTGCTGAGCAAGATACATTAGCAGTTATCCCAGATAGATCATATGCTGGAATTTACGAAGCTGTGATTGAAGATTGTAAAGTAAATGGTGCTTACGATCCAAAAACTATGGGTTCAGTTCCAAACGTTGGATTAATGGCTCAAAAAGCTGAAGAATATGGATCCCATGATAAAACTTTCCAAGCAGCATCAAACGGAGTAATTCGTGTGGTTGACAACAATGGTAAAACATTGATGGAGCAACAAGTTGAGGAAGGTGATATCTTCCGTATGTGTCAAACGAAAGATGCTCCAATTCAGGATTGGGTTAAATTGGCAGTAAATCGCGCACGTTTATCAGCTACTCCAGCAGTATTCTGGTTAGATGAAAACCGTGCTCATGATAGAGAGATCATTAAGAAAGTAAAAACTTACTTAGCTGATCACGATACAACAGGATTAGATATCCGTATTTTATCCCCAATTGAGGCTACAAAATTCTCGATTGAAAGAATTCGTAAAGGTGAAGACACGATTTCAGTTACAGGTAATGTGTTACGTGATTATTTAACTGACTTATTCCCAATTTTAGAATTAGGTACTTCAGCAAAAATGTTATCTATTGTTCCATTGATGAATGGTGGTGGATTATTTGAAACAGGTGCTGGTGGTTCAGCTCCAAAACATGTTGAGCAATTTTTAGAAGAAGGCTATTTACGTTGGGATTCATTAGGTGAATTCTTGGCATTACAAGCTTCACTTGAACATTTAGCTCAAACACAGAACAACGAAAAAGCACAGGTATTGGCAGATGCATTAGATGAGGCAAATGCTAAATTCTTGGCGAACGATAAATCTCCAGCTCGTAAAGTAGGTCAAATTGATAACCGTGGTTCACATTATTATCTAGCGACTTATTGGGCTGAGGCATTGGCGAATCAAACGAAGGATGCAGAATTGGCTGCGAAATTTGCTGGATTAGCGAAGACCTTAACGGAGCAAGAAGCAAAGATTAATGAAGAATTAATCGGAGCGCAAGGTAAAGCTCAGGATATCGCTGGCTATTACTTCCCGAATGATGAGTTAGCTTCAAAAGCTATGCGTCCATCTGCAACATTAAATGCTGCGATTGATTCATTCTAAGAATATTAATCATATTGAAAAGCCCTTGTTATTGATTTAACAAGGGTTTTTTATTTTGGCTAAAATGCTACTGGTAAGATTTCCGATACGAATGCTTTGGTTTATTGCCGTTTTGGGTATAAATCATTAAATTTAGTATGTAAAACAACATAAACCTATATCCATGAGTTATAATAGTAGAAGAAAATTTTTGCAGCATACAGCTTTGGGAGCTGCTGCAGTTATTGCTGGTCCTAATTGGTTGCATGCAGGAACAAAAACATCTAATTCAGGCCTAGCAGATCAGAATAGTTTGAAATTAGGGATTGCAGGCTATAGTTTTGTGAACTTTAATCTTGATCAATCCTTAGCAATGATGAAAAGGATGGATGTTCGATATTTATGTATTAAGGATTTTCATTTACCCTTAAATAGTACAGCAGAACAAATTGCTGCCTTCCATAAGAAATTAGCGGATTCTAATGTTACTGGATATGCAGTAGGTCCGATTTATATGAAGACCGAAGCAGAAATTGATAAAGCATTTGATTATTGTAAGCGTGTAGGAGTGAACTTGATGATTGGCATTCCGGAAATCAAGGATCTTCCTTACGTGGCTAAAAAAGCGAAAGAGAACAATATTAAGTTTGGAATCCATAATCATGGCCCTGAAGATAAGATTTATCCTAATGCCACCGTAATCTGGAATCATATCAAAGACTTGGATAAGAATATGGGGATGTGTTTTGATATGGGGCATGATACCCGAGATGGTCAGGATCCTATCAAAGATTTTGTTAAATATAAAGACCGCATATTTGATATACATCTAAAGAATGTGACGGCTGCCGATGCAAAAGGAACAACCTGTGAATTAGGGCGTGGAGTTATCAATATACCGGCATTTGTAAAGGCATTATTGAAAAATAAATACCAAGGATGTTGTAGTATAGAATTTGAAAAAGATATGAAAGACCCATTAGCAGGTATTGCTGAATCCGTTGGATATTTTAGAGGTGTATTAAGCGCAGTCTAAGAATTCCTCGTACCTTGAAACAAAAAGGAATAATCAATTTGATTATTCCTTTTTGTTTTTATATAAATCAGGAGGATTTTTATTGAAATTGATAATTGAAATTATTGAAACTTAACAAAATATCAAATGTTTAATATTAAGTGGATGTTAAGTTAAAGGCATTTAAAAAATAGGTAAATTAGCTATATAAACCATTGTGTATGAAAATCATAATTCTGTTATTGCTAAACTTAATGTTTTTGCATGCCTATGCACAGAAAGACTTTTCATTAATAAACCCCAGGAAAAATTCTTTCCGATTTGATCTCAATGGTAATTTAGTGTTGCTTCCGGTGAAGGTCAATGGAGTTGAGCTCTCCTTTTTATTGGATACCGGAGTCAAGGAGACCATCTTATTTGCGACTCCACAAGATTCTGTTCCTTTAGAAAATATTTCCAAGGTCAAGTTTTCAGGGATAGGAATTGAAGATGGGGTAGAAGGCATAATGGCTGTAGGCAATGAATTTTCAGTTGGAAATATCTTAATTGATAGTACCCATAATATTTATGTTATTGATGCCGAGGACTTGGATTTGTCCAGTCATATCGGAGTACCAATCAATGGAATCTTAGGAAGCCATTTATTTGAAGATTATTTGGTTCGAGTAGATTATCAAAAGAAAAAGATCAGTGTTTTTGATCCATTGGATTATCCAGAGAAACTGGTTAAGAATCATCAGAAAATTCCTATAGAGTTAGAACGAAGCCGTCCATATGTTTACATTGATGTGGATTTAGGAAATAGAAATTTAAAGAAAGCAAAAATGCTTGTAGATATGGGTAATTCAGATGGGATGTTGGTTTTTCCGTTTCTTTTAGACTCCTTTACTGTTCATGAGCCTAATATTTATGATTTTATTGGTCGAGGATTCAACGGATTGATTTTTGGGAAGAGAAATCGGATTGAAGGTTTTGAGTGGTCTGGGTTTTATATTAAGGAACCTATTGTTTCATATCCGGATTCAAATGCAGTCCATGCGGCAAAGTTAGCCAAAAATAGAGTTGGTTCAATTGGGAATCAAGTCTTACAGCATTTTGATGTGATTTTTAATTATCAGCAGAATGAGATTTTTCTAAAGAAGAATCGGAATTTTGGGAAGAAATTCGAGATCAATATGTCTGGAATGGAGATCAAGCATGATGGCTTGGAGTGGACCAAACGCAGATTAGCAACTACAGTAGGCAAGCGAGATGCCGATAATCCGAATTCAGGGATTAATGTTTACAATCAGGAAGATTTCAAGTATGAATTTACCTTACGACCAATATATAAGATTGCCAGTGTTCGGGAAGGCTCACCTGCGGATTCGGCGGGGGTAAAGGTCAATGATGAGCTCTTGAAGATTAATGGCAATAGTGCTCAGAATATGAAGTTAAATCATATTCTCGGAAAGTTGATGCATAAAGAAGGGGAAGAGATCAACTTGGTATTAAAGCGAGGTACTGAGGAGGTAAAAGCTCATTTTATCTTAATAGATCCAATTCCTTATCGAAAGGCAGTCAATAATTAGAAATAAAAAAGCCTTGAATTAATCAAGGCTTTCATTTTATTCGTTTACAACTCCCATTTTGCTGAATTTATCAATTCGTTCAGCAACCAGTGTTTCTTTATCTTTAGCACCTAGGACAGCCAGGTCTGATAAAATTTTATTTTTAACATTTAGGGCCGTAGCTTCAGGATCTTGATGCGCACCACCAATTGGTTCATCAATGATTCCATCAATTAATCCATTACCCAACATATCTTGCGCCGTTAATTTCAATGCTTCAGCAGCTCTTTCTTTCTGGTCCCAACTTCTCCAAAGGATTGAAGAACAAGATTCCGGAGAGATCACCGAGTACCAAGTATTTTGCAACATATACACTTTATCGCCAATACCAATACCTAAGGCTCCACCAGAAGCACCTTCACCGATTACAATACAAATAATAGGCACTTTTAGAACAGACATTTCCAGTAGGTTTCTAGCGATAGCTTCACCTTGACCACGCTCTTCAGCTTCAAGTCCTGGATAAGCACCCATGGTGTCGATTAAGGTAACGACAGGTTTATTAAACTTTTCTGCCATTTTCATAAGGCGTAAAGCTTTTCTATAACCTTCAGGGTTTGCCATACCGAAATTACGGAATTGACGTTCTTTGGTGTTTTTACCTTTTTGATGACCAATAACCATTACGGATTGTCCGCCAATTGTTGCGAATCCACCAACAATAGCTTTATCGTCACGAACATTTCTATCGCCGTGTAATTCGATAAAATCATCACATATTAAATCAATATAATCGAAGGTTTGTGGTCTATCAGGATGTCTGGACATCTGCACTTTCTGCCAGCCAGTCATATTGCTATACACCTCAACTTTTGTTTGTTCTAGTTTTTCTTCCAATTCACGAACTGTAGCGCCCATATCTACTTTGGTTTTTTCTTCTACTTGTTTAACCTTTTCGATTTGCGTCTGTAGATCAGCAATCGGCTTTTCAAAATCAAATGTCGTCTCCATAATTACCTGTTTGGTGTCATTAAAGCGGTAGCTAAGTTACTTGTTTTTTAAGAATTATAAAATGTTATTTCATCATTAGCTTAACATTAAGTCATCCTAAAACTATTTAGTAGTTGATAATAAGCAATATAACAAATTGATGCCAATACTTGTTTTGTGTTGTAATTAAAAAAATAATATCTTCAAGACCATGAATGCAGCTGCCTCAGTTAACAAACCGAAAATTCCTTGGGCTTTTATCGCAAAGGTTATTCTGGTAATCCTTATTATTTTCAGTCATCTTCATTTTGAACATGAAATTGAACAACGGAAACTTCTTGCCCAGATATTAAAGGGTTTGTATTCATTCTTAATTCCTAGTATTCTACTTTCCATGGTTAGATTTTTGGTCATTATCTTATATAATGCCAGAAATTCCATTAAAAGAGAACGTGGTAATTTTGTGCTTGGCATTAACAGATTGACAGCTGTGTTAAATACTGTATTCCTTGTAATTGCTATTATGACTGCTTTTGGAATCAATCCTAAAGATTTTATTACCAGTATTACTATTGTTGCGATGGCAATCGCAGTAATTTTCAAAGACTATATCACCAATATGATTTCAGGATTGATTGTTATGTTCTCAGAACAATTATCTGTTGGAGATCGTATTCAGGTAGGGGATCATAAGGGAAGAATAATTGATATTACTTTTGCCAACTTAGTTCTTCAAGATGAAGAAGATGATATTGTGATGGTTCCAAATAACCTCGTATTTACTTCTACCTTTATGAACTTATCTGCTCATCAGTCAAGTTTATTTACCGTAAAGTTTGAGTTGCCATTGGAAGTTTCCTTGCATCTAGAAGAATTGGAGGAACATCTTAGACTGAGTTTGATAACACATCCAAATCTCGAGTTCAAAGAGGATGAATTTCAAGTGAAAGTATTAGATATAGGAAAGGATTTCGTACGTTATAAAATAGATCTGTATGCAGTTACCAATAGTAATCGCATGCACAGGAATATTGAAAATGAAATCTTAAAGGAAATAATTAAATTTGAGCGCAATATCCTTAGATCTTCCTAACTTTTACACGCTTGATAAAATGTTCTGAGCCTTTTTTAAGGATTAGGTCAGCTCTATATCTTGTAGGAAGGATATTTTCGTGAAGGTTTGGCTTATTGATTTCATTCCAAATCTGTCTGGCCATTTTGTAGCTTTCCTCTTCAGATAAATTAGCATACTTATGAAAATAGGATGCAGAATTTTGGAAGGCAGTTGCTCTTAAGGATTCAAAGCGGTCAATGTACCAAGAAACGATATTTTTCTCATCAGCATCCACATAGATCGAAAAATCAAAGAAATCTGATACGAACACACCATTTTTTCTAGAATTTACCTGCAATACATTAATTCCCTCTACAATAAGTACATCAGGTTGAGAAATAATCAATTTATCGTTAGCAAGAACATCATATTCCAGGTGTGAGTAAAGAGGAACAGTTACTTGAGATTTTCCGGACTTGATATCTGCCAGGAATTGCATTAATTTTTTGGTATCGTAACTTTCTGGAAAGCCTTTTCTGTTAAGGATATTTCTTTTTATCAATTCCTTATTAGGATAAAGGAATCCATCTGTTGTAACCAGTTCAACTTTTGGTTTATTCGGTAGGAGCGATAGTACCTTGGTAAGTACCCTCGCGGTTGTACTTTTTCCCACGGCTACTGATCCGGCGATTCCAATAATGAAAGGTAGTTTCTGGTGATTGCGTTTGAAAAATATATTGCTTTTCGCATGTAATTCCTGGAAGTTATTGATATGAACCTCTAATAAATGAGCCAAAGGGATATAGATATCCTCAATTTCCTCCATTGTTAGAGGTTCATTTAAGGCATGCAATTGATCTAAATCTTTCTCTTGAATCTGATGGCTTAATTGACCATTCAATCTTTTCCACTGTTCACGAGTAAAGTTTTGGAACGGACTTGTAAAAGTATGTTCACTGATTAGAGGCATAGCAATTTGAATTTTTCAAGTCGCAAATATACAATCAAGATTTGTTTTTTAATTAAATTGTATCAATTAGATTACTTTCAATGACAATTGGATGCATTAAAGTTTTATGAACCGGACATTTTTCACCGATTTGATAAAGTCTTCGTTTTTGATCTTCGTCCAAATCACCATCTATAAATATATTACATTTGATAAAAGTTGTTTGTTGTTGTTCACTTTTTTGAACTTCACTAGAAACCTGAATATCAATTTTGTCTACATTCCATTTTTTTCTGTTGGCATACATTCTCATTGTAATTGCCTTGCAAGCTCCTAGAGAAGATAATAGGAGTTGAGTAGGCGCTAAGCCTTTATTTTCACCACCTAACTCAATAGGTTCATCTGCTAAAATATTTAAATCTTCGTACGAAATTGTTGTTGTATAACTACTATCACCGATACTAACTAATACTTCATTTGCCATATAATTTTGTTTCTTCTTCTAATAATCCTTTAATAATTAATGATCCTGTTGCTGGGTTAGTCGCTAGGGGCACATTCCAGAGGTCGCATATACGCATCAACATTTGAATGTCGGGTTCATGCGGGTGTTTTCCAAGTGGGTCTCTAAAAAAGATGATCCCTTCGATTTTGCCTTCCGCAGCCATTGCTGCAATTTGGGCATCCCCACCTTTGGGTCCTGATAGTTTTAATTCTACCTCTAAACCAGTTTGTTGAATATAAGAACCTGTTGTTCCTGTTGCCACGAGATGAGCTTTGGATAATTCTTCTTGATGGTCTTTTACGAATGCTACCATTTCGGCTTTTTTCCCATCATGTGCAATTAAAGCTATAGTTTTTGCCATTTGTTAATTTAGTTTGCGTGCTATTTTTGATCGCTTCGATAATATAACAAAAATATTTTGACAAGGTTATTTTAAGGATATTAAAATGTCAATTTTTTAATCTTCTTATTTATTCTGGGGTTAAAGTTTTTCCTTGAGGTATTGCCATACAGAGGTATGTTTTTTCTCGCTTTTCCTTTCCTTATCAGCTATAAGATCCAATACATACGCATCTAACATATTTTCATTATCGCTGATTAATTTATCTGCCAGAGACACTATCTTTTGAATATTCCCTTTGGAGGCAGCATCCAGCGCTGGTTCTATAGATGATAAATTGGAAGGTTCAATTCGGATATAGTTAGAGGAGTGTTGAACGGATCGAAACAGTTGATGTAGGAAATAATCGTTGCTTTCTGAGGAGCTACTGGTCATAATATCCACTAGGGCAGGTCCGATTGAGATTGCTTTTTGCTTTTTAAAGTCTTCGTATTTATAGGCGTTCTTAGCAATTCCCGTTCCTAGGGAAAGGATATGGACATCATCAATCTTAAAGGTCTTATAGGTTTTAAGAACTTCCAATAAAGCCGAGATAGCAGGGTTATGGGCGAATACTCCGCCATCTACCAAGGGGTATCTTGTTCCGGCGAGGGAGTAAATTTCTGCAACGGAGAAATAAGTTGGAGCAGCAGAGGTTGCACGACATACATCCCTTAGATAAAAATCCCGCGATTCACCATGGGTAATAGCTTTTTGTTGGCGGAATAAGTGATTTTTACGGAGTTCAATATTATATGCGGTGATAATACAAGGTTTGATCAGTTCACTGAGTTTTTGGTCACCGAAGTAGCTTTCGAGCACATTTTCAAGAACTTTCTCGTCGTATAGTTCTGTTAATAGTCCGAATTGGTTGAGGAATCTTCGCCAGCTGCTGGTCGTAAAGATATCTGTACCATGTTTAATATAAATATCGAGCGCGTCTTTAGCGGAGAACCTAGGTCTAGTGAGATCTTGCGGATCAGGGCAGAGGAGAATACTGATGAGGATACCACCGGTACTAGTACCTGCGAAGAAGTCGAAATAATCAGAGAGGTGGGCATTTTGGTTTCCGGTGGCTTTTTTAATTTTTTGTTCCAGCGAAACGAGCATCATTCCCGGGATAATACCTCGGATTCCGCCACCATCGATTGATAATATTCTTTTCATATTGAGTGATAAGGTAAGATAATCAAAGGAATTCAGAAAGGGGAAATATTTTTTAACAAAAATGCGTTAAAGCTGGTTAAAAGTAATATATTTGCAGCCACAATCAGGAGAGGTGTCAGAGTGGTCGAATGAGCAGACCTGGAAAGTCTGTATACGGGATGACTGTATCGAGGGTTCGAATCCCTCCCTCTCCGCCAACCAAAAAAGGGGTTTATTTCACAAAATAAGCTCCTTTTCTATTTAAAAGCGGTTTTTGCCTAAATCAATTCAACTAATATTTTTAGTATTTTGCTAACATACTTAGTTTTTACGTATGTTTGTGATATAATGTTTTATGAATGTTTTATGAAATATGGCAACAATTACCCCTAAAATTTTAAAGCAAAATAGAAATCAGATGGGACCTGGAACGTGGTATTCAGGCTCTCCCATGGCCGTAAATCAAGGTACATAAAGACTTCTCATTTCATTGATGAATCCCAAATAGTTGGAGAGGATGAAATAGAGCTAGATTTTATTATAGATCACCTAGCAAAGCCAATTAAGACCTATCGTAAAAAGATAGACGAAATTGAGAACATTGAGCTATTATCTGTTGATGATGTTTTAGAGATTCTGACACGTGATAAAAAGGATATTGATTTTTTATGTTTTATAAAATACCATATAGAGAAGCTCAAGGAAGAAGGAAGAAACAGCACTTCAAAGCCTTTTACAACTGTTCTCAATTCTTTGGTCGATTATGTAGTACCCCCTCTATACTGTTCAAAAATCACTTCAAAGTTCCTAAAAGGCTATGCGGAATTTCTAAGGAAGCCTAGATTATTACAGATAGTCAGTTGTCAATGATTTTTGCGGTTTGTAATCCTGCAAATTCAAACGAAAGTCAAATTTGTTTAGGACTACAAATCCTTTGTGGTTTCAGTGTAGAAGAAATAGCGAATGCTTTTCTGACGAAAACAGAAACCATCAAAAAACGATTACAAAGAGCAAGAACCCATCTTCGGAACGATAATTTTCAGATTACATCATTAAGCGAAACAGAGATAGAATCAAGATTGGAAACTGTTTTGAAAACCTTGTATTTATTATTTAACGAAGGATATTTTTCTAAAACTAGTAACAAGCAAATCAGGACTGAGCTTTGTTCCGAAGCTACAAGATTGACTTTATTATTAACAGAAAATCCATTGACTAATACTGCTCAGGTAAATGCTATACTGGCATTGATGTGTTTTCAAAGTTCAAGACTGGAAGCAAGAACAAATGTAAATGGGGAAACAATACTTTTTGAAGAACAGGACAAAAGTTTGTGGGATCAATCGCTTATTCAACGAGGAAATTATTATCTGGTCAATGCCACCAACGGAAATGAAGTTTCAAAATACCATTTGGAAGCCGGAATAGCTTATTGGCATACAGCTCCAACAAGTAATGAAAAATGGCAACATATTTTACAATTGTATAATCAGCTTATTCTAATTGAATATTCACCCACCTCCGCATTAAACCGAACATTCGCTTTTGCTAAAGTGTATGGGAATGAAAAAGCAATTTTAGAAGCAGAAAAACTTGGTCTAACAGTGAATGGTCACTATCAAGCATTGTTAGGCTACCTATATGCCGACACTAATATTGATACTGCAATCATACACTATACAAAAGTAATCAGCCTAACTAAATCCAAAGCAGAGCAACACACATTGTATAAGGAAATAGAGCGTTTGAAACAAAATAAAAGCTAAAAGAACAGTACATTAAATGACCTCTTCATTCAATCATATTATTTCGCAGATACAACGAAAAGAAAATACCTTTTCGCTGACATCCAATGTGATTAAGGAAGCGTATGAGATGATTATTTATTTACAGGACACTTTATTGTCAACAAAGGAACTTATTACGAAACAAGGATTTAAAGATCAATGGGAAGAAATCAATTTCTTTCGAAACATAAAACCTCAAATCCTATCCAAACTCATTTATTACAATAAGATTTTCCGTATTGAAACAGCTTGTCCGGTTGATAAGGGAAATATTTATACGAGTTATTTCTCAAAGCAATTGCAGGAATTAAAAGAGGAATACAGGAAACATATAGACAATTCAGATTTTTACAGATATTACCGTTCGGGAAGAACTGACCGTGATGAGACCTATTTTAGATTAGGTAATATAAATTTTCATGATGGTCTAAATAGTTTTGTCTTTGAAATTGATCCTCTGTTTTCAACCTACTTTGATTACAAAGTAGCTCGGATAATTGCTAATGAGTTACTCTATACCTACATCCTTCACAAAATCAATAATGATGAAATGACGGATCCTCTTTCTATTAGAGATATTTCTTCGGATGCTGTTCTTTGGACAGATACCAAAAACGCTTTTATAGAACTGGTTTATGCTCTCCATGCGAGTGGTTCCGTTTCGTATGGAAGAATAGGAATAAGAAAAATCAGTTTTGCTCTTGAAAAACTATTTCAGATTACCTTGGGAGATTTGCACCATTCTTTCCACCGAATGAAATATCGAGCCGGTTCCAGAACCACATTTTTAGACCAGCTAAAATCTTCTCTGGAGGATATATGGATAAAGATTTGTAAACGAATACAAATAAAAACAAACAAAAAGGGCAGCAAAGCTAACTGATGCCACCAACTCCGTACGCATAATAGCTTCGCCACCCTTCGGGACTTATAGTGCTTTGTTGGCTTGCATCCGTTGTTAGAATGGCTTTCTTTTTTTCTGTTTTTTCTTTTGGAGTGAATATTTGCTTATTATTTTTTCAGGCTATCGAAATTATAAGTTTGGCAAAATAATAGAAATATACCAAACATATATAAATCTATCTGAATGTCAACCCTTTTAGTTTCCATCTCTCATTTAAATTATCAGGTCACTAAATAATTATGTAAACAAAAATGTTTATATTTGTATTATGATTAGGCAATTTGAGAAATACAAAGGGATTCATCCGGGGATTATACTTGATAGAGAATTAAAAAAACGTTCTATCAAGCAACGTCCTTTTGCTTTGTCTTTAGAGGAACACCCTCAAACCTTTAATGCTATTACCAAAGGTAAAAGAGGTATCAGCACGGCATTAGCATTGAAGATTGAGCGAGAACTTGGGTTGGAAGAAGGTACTTTGGTGATATTGCAGGCGTATTATGATATCCAAAAAATCAAAGAAAAAGAAATCAGAAGTACTCCTAATCTACATATCTTAAGTAAAGCTTTGTTTTGGGATACGGATATTCAACTCATAGATTGGAAGCGACAATACAGGGCTGTTATTCAACGTGTTTTTGAGCGAGGAAATGAGAATGACAAAAATGAGATTATTCGCTTTTATGGTACTGAAAAAGTAAACCAAGCTTTGCAGGAGTCCAATATCAGAAATCCATATACTATATACAGAACCAATAAAACTACAGACTAATTATGATGTATTATAACACTGTCAATGATCTGTTAAAAAACACATTGATTAATCTAATGGAGTCTTCTGTGTTTGAGTCTTTTCGTTTGGTGGGCGGTACAGCATTAAGTCTTCAATTAGGACATCGTTTGTCTGTAGATATAGATTTGTTTAGTGACGCCCCATATGGTTCTATTGATTTTAAAGCTATTGATGAATTCATAGAAAAAACATTTCCCTACCACCATCATTTTTCAAATTTTGATCCGGCAATGGGTAAATCTTACAGTGTGGGAACAGATAAGGACAATGTGGTAAAATTAGATGTGTTTTATACGGATACTTTTATACAACCTCCTTTGATTACGGATGAAATTAGAATGGCTACTACCGAAGAAATCATTGCTATGAAAATAGATGTGGTACAACGTATAGGTCGCAAGAAAGATTTTTGGGATTTGCATGAATTGCTTTCCCATTACAATATTTCTACTATGTTTTCTCTGCACCTAGACCGTTATCCCTATACACATGATGAAGAACTCATAATGAACAATCTCATTAATTTTGAGTTAGCCGATGATGATTTCGACCCAATCTGTTTAAGAGGGAAATACTGGGAATTTATAAAGGAGGATATTGTTGATGCGGTTAAAGCATATAAACCCTAATCCATATATTCCGCAAAACATTCCCTAATAATTATTCCAACAAGATTATATAAAAATTCCATAATCCGTTCAGCATCTTCTTGATTGACATTTATCCCTACTTCTTTTAGCATTTCCATTGCTTCGTCAATAGGAATTTTCTCTATTTCCTTTTCCATAATAATTAGATTTTGAATTTGTATCAAATTACGGTTTTCCGTAATTGAGAGAGCTTTTATTTGGTTATATTTATGTGAATTGCAATTTGTTCAACATTTTTGTTGATGATTAAATAAAAGTCATTTTATTAGACAAATCACAACCAGAAAACTTTGTATAATTAACATCAAACCAAAATATGCTTGAATCAATAATTCTTAAGGATGTAGCCACATATGATTTTACAGGTATTCAGTTAGAAAATCTGAGAAAAATTAATTTTATATATGGAAGTAATGGATGTGGAAAGACCACCCTCTCTAAATTAATTTACGATCCCGAAAATATTGCTTATTCTAGCTGTAGCCTCATATGGAAAGGTGGATTATCAGTTAAAACATTAATATATAACAAAGATTTTCGAGAGAGAAACTTTGGAAAAGGAAAGATTGATGGTGTTTTTACTTTAGGGCAAGCAACAAAAGAAGAGATTGAAGCAATCGAAAAAATGCAAACAGAATTATCTGCTCTGAAAACAAAAGGAATAGAAAAAAAGAATACACTCGAAAAGCAGGAAGGACTAAAATTGCAAGAAGATAATTCTTTCAAGGAGATAATATGGCGCGACATATATAAAGAAAATGAAGTTGTTTTTAAAGAAGCTTTCAGAGGTTTCATGAAAAAGGAAACTTTTAAAGACAAAATACTTTATGAGTTCGAAAATAATAAAGAACAACTATTTACAATTGAGGAATTGAGAGAAAAATCTCAAACAATATTTGGAAAAACTCCTGTTACGCTATCCTATCTCGCAACAATAGAATTTAATCATCTATTAGAAATTGAAAATGATAGAATATGGAAAAAAATGATTATTGGTAAAGCTGATGTTCACATTGCAAAATTAATTCAAAAATTAAACTTAAATGACTGGGTAAACGAAGGAAGAGATTATATAAGTGAAAATGATACTTGTCCATTCTGTCAACAAGAAACAATTACTGAAAGTTTCAAGAAGCAATTAGAAGATTATTTTGATGAGTCATTTACTCAAGATATAGTTCAAGTAAAGACTTTGTTGAATGAATATAGTCGTGACTCTCATAATCTCCAGAATCTGCTTGAGCAAATAGAATCCCAGCAGAAGGATGACCCAGAATCCAAACTTAAAATGGACTCGTTTTCTGCTTTACTGAAAACATTAATAAGTCAATTTGTAACAAATAAAGAGCTTTTGACCAATAAAGAAAAAGAACCTAGTAGAAGTATTCAATTAATATCAACAAAAGAACAACTTGAAGAACTTCAAAAATTGGTGATTGAATGTAATAAAGATATAAAAGATCATAATGATATTGTTAATGACTATACAAATCAAAAAAACAAATTAATCAGTGCTATTTGGAAATATTTGATTGAAGGACATCTAGCAACTATAGAAAATTTTGCTAAAAAACAAGAGGGACTAACAAAGGGTATCGAATCTTTGAAAAAACAACACCAAGAACTGAGAGAGAAATATTTGGCTTTAAACAAAGAAATAAGAGAAGCTAATAAAAATGTTACCAGTGTACAACCTTCTGTTGATGAAATCAATCGCATATTAAAATCCTATGGATTTTTAAACTTTGAAATAGTACCATCCAAAACGGAGGCTAACCAATATCAGATACAAAGAGAAGATGGTACTATTGCTGAAGCTACTTTAAGCGAAGGAGAAGCTACTTTCATTACATTTTTGTATTATTTACAATTAGCCAAAGGTAGCACCCAAGAAGAGTCAATTACGGAAGAACGTATATTAGTCATTGATGATCCGATTTCTAGTCTAGATAGCAATGTCCTTTTTGTTGTAAGCTCATTGATTAAAGAAATAATAAAAGCCGTTAAAAATAACACAGGTAGTATCAAACAAATAATACTACTTACACATAACGTATATTTTCACAAGGAGGTTTCGTTTGTCGATGGAAGAACTCCAAAAAATGGAGATACCCATTTTTGGATTATTAGAAAAAACAATAATATTTCTACAATACAAGCCTTCGAAATGGAAAATCCTATCCAAAGTTCTTATGAGTTACTATGGAAGGAGTTAAGGAATTCCTCTCAAAACTCTGGGATTACAGTCCAAAACACAATGAGAAGAATTATTGAGAATTACTTTAAAATTTTAGGAAAATATGCAGATGATGATCTAATTAAAAGTTTTAATAATCATCAAGAGCAGGAAATATGTAGATCTTTAGTTTGTTGGATAAATGACGGATCTCACGGACTACTTGATGATCTTTATGTAGAACAACAAGATGCTATCATTGAACGTTACTTTGAGGTATTCAAACAAATTTTTATAAAAATGGGGCACGAAGAACATTACAAAATGATGTGTAGAGTTTCTGAAGAAGGATTAGTGAATAATGACACAGAATAAAAGAGCACAAATAGGTTTACTCATGAATGTTACAATTTTCCCTGCCCATAATGGAGATAGTTTTTTGATAGAAACCAAAGGAGGCACTGTGGTATTAATAGACGGAGGATATGTAAGCACGTACAAAGAATATATAAAACCTAAGTTATTAGAATTAAGTAAAGCAAACAAAAACCTTTCACATTTAATAGTCACTCATATTGATAGTGATCACATTTCGGGAGTTATCAAGTTCATCGAGGAAAATAAACAGAATGAAATCATTAAAGTTGAGGATATCTGGCACAATTCATATTCTCAGCTAAAATCTATTGAAGATGGATTAAATTTTAAAGGGAAAACAATTGACAATCTACCTATTAATTACCTTTTAAAAGATGGGGTGGACGATATAAAGAATAAGAATATTTCGGCTGTACAAGGCTCTACATTAGCTTCTTTAATTAAAAAGTTTGGCTATCGAATCAATGCTCCTTTCAGCAAAAATAATGTTTCAGTAGATACTAAAGAACATATACTATCTAATGACATAGCTTTCAAAATTTTATCACCTAATCATGATAAGTTGTTGGAACTAAAAAAATATTGGAAGCGGGAACTTTATAAAAAGGGGTATTCTTCAGATGAAAATTTAACGGACTTCAATGAGGAAGTGTTTGAATATATACTTTCTTTGGAAAAAGAAAAAAAACGATTGATGAGTAAGAATGTTACGGCTAAATCCAGTATGGATATTGACAACTTGTCAAATGAAGTATTTGTAGAAGATGAAACCACAACCAATGGTAGTTCTATAGCGTTTGTGTTAGAGTATAAGAATCTACGTATTTTATTTTTAGGAGATGCACACCCGTCAGTAATAGTAAACAGCTTAAAAAAACACTACACACCAGATAAATTTCCTGTCAAATTTGATTTGATAAAAATTGCGCATCATGGTAGTAAAAACAATACAAGCCCAGAACTTCTGAAATATATTGATTCAGAGAATTACGTGATTTCTACCAATGGATTATCTCATAATCACCCAGATCCTGAAACAATAGCGAGGATAATCAATAGGAAAGTAGAGTTTACGAGGAAATTATATTTTAATTATTCTTTGAACTCCAATGTTTCATTCAAGGATAAAGTCTTAATGGAAAAATACAATTATCAGATCATTGAAAGCTCAAATAATCAACCACTGGAACTAAGCCTGTCATATGAATAGAATTATTAACCCAACACAATTACAATCTTCTGTTGTAAAAATAGTTTATAAAACAGAAAATGGAACAGGCTTTTTTATTACCACTAATACGATACTGACGGCTTATCATCTTTTTCTAGATAACAGTATTGAAGAGGGGGCTATTCAGATATATTTAGAAGACGGCTCTGTACAAAGCTGTACTGTAATATATACGGATGAAGAAAACGATATATGTTTATTGAAATGTAACATAGAGTACAATTTGTATTTGCCCCTAACCCAAACCTCTATACGGATAAATGAGAGTTGGGAATCATATGGATATCCATACCATAGTCAGCATGAAGGACTTCGAATATTTGGGAGTATAAATCAAATAGTTGAGGGCGAAAAATATGATTTCACATTAAACTGTAACAATATAGAATCTGAATATGATTATGGAGGTTTGTCAGGCTCTCCGATAGTATCAGTGGGGAGAGTCATAGGGGTTGCTATAAAACAACTTGATGATAAAATCGGAGTGTTATCTATTAATAAAATTACTTCACTATTAAGTGGTTATGGAGTTAATATTTATAAAGAAGATCTGACCAATGAAATTCCTAAGCAATTAGAAGAAGATATTTCTGATATCATATCGAATCATGATGTTGTAAACAACTTGGATGAAGTAATAAAAAATAATGGAAACTGGATTCTTTTGGAAGGTAAACCCGGTACTGGTAAAACAGTAAATGTTGCGTCCTTTACACCTGATGAAAATTGTATTGTACTTGGAAAATACTTCACCAAAATTCCTAACGACGAAAAACCTAGGAGCATACGGGTTTCAAAAGAAAATTTTTTCAATTGGATTGAAGAAACTATTTCACTTGCAATAACAGGCTCATTACCATCAAAAAGTAACGATTCTTTAGAAAAGAGAATTGGATTACTAAATGGTTATTTCCGTGAATTAGGTGAGTATCTTGAAGAGATTGATAAAATCGGGCTTTTTTTTATTGATGGATTGGATGAGATTAGTGATCTGAAAGAATTTCTAAACATTATTCCTGAAAACTTGCCACAAAGAGTCAGGATAATTCTTTCCTGCACTTCAAGAGACCTATTGCCAAGTACTGTCAAAAATAAAATCGACGACAGTCGGACAATTTTAGTTTCTCCGTTAGAATTAAGCCAATGCGAATATTATATCCAAAGAAAAATAGATGATAAGAAGCTTGATTATGAGAGTATCCAAAAAATTGCAATAAAATCAGAAGGTCATCCTCTTTATTTACATTACTTAATAGATTACATCTTAAACTCAGAAATAACCGACGACAGAGAGGAACTGGATTCTTGGGTTGAAAATATACCTGCAATTGGAGGTAATATCGAAAATTATTACAACACAATATGGGAAAATATATTTGAAGACAGTAATAAACTTTGGATTTGTTTAATCCTTTCACAACTAAGGCATTCTATTCCACAAGATGACTTAATGAATATGCTTCCCGATGATGTTCGTAGGAATTACTACTCCGTAATGCCTAAAATAGGTCATCTTATTAAAGGCGAGGAAAAACAAGAAATTTATCACAACTCATTTAAGGATTATATTCTGAAACAAGTCCCTTTGTTTATAAAGGACTGTAATGATATGATTGTAAAGTTTTGCGATCAAAGTCCTGAAAATCCTTATTCTATCGCAAATGTGATTTATCATTATGCTTTATCAAATAACCCAATCAATGCTGTTTTTAATTGTAACCAAGATTGGGCAGATAAATTGGCAATAAATCACGTAGAACCAGATCTGATTATTTCTGACATCAAGAGCGTTGTTGAATTATCAATTGATTTGAAACAAACTACAGAATTAATACGGTTGTTGCTACTATTACAAAGAATAGACTTTAGATATAACAGTGTACTTGTTGAATATGCTTTTGAAATAGCTTTGGCATTAATCGCTAATAAAAAATTCAGTCAGGCAATTAAATATCTCGTAAGAAGGAACACTTTGTTAATAGGCATTAGAGATGCTATTCACTTTTTACAGCATTTTTATGAAAATGAAGCCCATGAGGAAGCCGAAATATTATCAAGTGCTATTGAAAGAGAATATAGAAAATTGTTAGATAAAGGATTAGATGGAAGCGGTGTTCATCATTTAACATTTATTGTAAAAGCTCAAACAATTATTTTGAATGGGAAAGATTTACATGAATCTCAAGAAGAATTACTTGACTACTTAAATATACTAAGAAAGCGTTTAACAGTGTACGATGATGAGGGCGATTCCTCTGATGCTAATAATTCTCAGGTGATACAATACATAAGGGATTATTGTTGTGCTTGGAATAATGCTTTTGTGTTAAGGTACTTTGATATTCATTCGGATATTGAAGAAATGATGACTGTTCCTAAAATGGTAATTAATGAAACTTGGGCAGGAATATATGCAAAATCATTACTTATCTATAAGCGAGAGTTGGACAATTTTAATCTTAGTGATTTTAATACTATTGAAAACGAAAAACAAACAGTTAGGGACATTGAATTGCTAATAGAAAATTACGGTTATAAAGATGAAAATTATGTTCGAAGAGCCTTAATACAAGCATTGTTAAATAATACATCTAAACCAAACTTACTCAGAAAAATTATGAATGAGTATTTAGAAGAGGATCAGGAAGTAACTATTAGAAACAAAAACGGTGTAGATTTTGAAAGATTGAATTATGAGAATCTGTGCTTGAAAAATAATTGTATAGGTTTTTTAGACGATTCCGAAGATATTAAAATACACCGTAAGCAATGGTTTCAGAATACATGGGAACAAGACCTATTGTACCTGATAGAGGAGATTCACTATTTAGAAGGAAAAGCATACTATTATAAGTCTTCAAATCAACTGGTTGAGAAGACTACTCTTATAAAGTCGAAATTGAAGCAAGTTATAGAAAGCATCAGTTTTAATTTTGATTTTAGAAGTTATTGGGAAAGAAGCTATCAATTGCCAGAGCAAATATTCCCTTTGATTTTTTCTAAGTTGATTGATCTACTACACGAATTTGATCGTGATAGTTTAGATACATTTCTGGATTCATTATTAACAAAAAGTTGTGACCAATTGGGGCTATATACCGAGGGATTCAGAAAATCATTAAGTCAAGTAATCCAATCCTTAATACTATTACGATACGATAAAGAAAAGATTATTTTTTTTGCCGAAATATGGCAAGCTCATATTGTTTCAGGCGTTCAAAACAGATGGGAACGAACAGAAGAGCTACTAAAGATTAATGAAATCTACGGCATACTAAATGATACCACGAAATTTCAAGAAGTTTTTCAGGAAATGCTGAATACATCTATGGGGCCAAGTTGGTACAAAGAATCTCAGGTTACGTTGATTAATACTGCTTTAGAAAATTTAAAATCTGCTCCCAAAGAAATAGTACAAGAATTTGCTTCTCTTTTAGACTATGCTTCTGGAGAGATGACGTTTCAACGATATGTGAAATACAATAAAGAAGAATTTATTGGTTCTTTAATCTTGAACAATGAGAGTTATAAAGCTTTAGAATACTATAAATTTGAAGTTTTACCACCACCAGATATCTTAATCCGAAATGCGGAAGTGTCTGATTTTGATGCTCCAAGGATAGGAGATGGTTATTGTCTAGGCGCTAAAAATATCAATGAAGCGAGCGGTGTCTTGGAAATTTTAAAAACAATAGATTGTAATCCATATCTAAAATGGGGACTATGTCAAATATTTACCGTTAACGATGATATATTCAGGTATATTTCTTCCTATGGAAAACAAATAGCATCAGCATTAAATGAAATTGAATCGTTAAATGATGGAAATATTGATGCTGTGTGTGGTATTACATCGGAGTTAATAAGTTCTAAGCATATTGATCAGGAAGATAAGAGAAGCTTATTAAATGTCTTATCAGAAAATTTATCTCAATCAAACATCAAAAGATTACAAGGTTATTTGCTAAAAAAGAATATAGGCTGGAGATTAAGCGAAAATGAAGACAATTCCTTATCAGAAGCCAAATCAAAGGAAAAAGATAGTTTTGATTTATTCAATGAATCTGTAAGTAACACGTTAATAATAAATAAAAGGGACAAACTGATAGAGGGAATAGAATTATATGCCAAAGAAAGAAGGAGTATTTGGTTTAATAATTGGTCACATAGTACGGATCTAGCTAAGAAAAACATAAAGTCTCTTTTTGAAGATGAAAATTCAGTATTAGAGCATCTGAAAACAAGTATATTAAACTTTGAGGATGAGTATTGGAATATTTGTAAAGAACTGATATGGTTTTTAGAAGGAAAACTAAAGGACGACCAAACTTTAGAAATATATCGAAGTATAAACAGCCATTTTTATTATATAATAAGACCGGACGATGAAGTGAAGAAAAAGTATTTTTGGATTAATCAGGAAATGAATGATAATTCATCTGACTGGTTAATTTCTGAGTTTATTAACTGGCATTTAAATCATCCGAATAGCTATTTGAGCAATAAAACAGAAGAGACTTTAAGGTATTTAGCAATTTTCTTGCCCTCAACAATTGGAGCTTTATTTAGCCAATGTATTTCCAACAAGCCTGAACCCTCAACAGAACTATGTGGTATAATTCTAAATGATATTTCTAAAGAGAAGCCTTTGGTTGTCAAAAATTACTTGGAAAATAATTCAGATCTTATTGGAGAAATATCTCGTATTCCACATCTGACGATAAAGAAAAATTTACTCGAAGTCAGTATTAACCTTAATCAAGTTGGTTATAACAAATTGTACGAACAGATTAAATCTAGTATGCCCAATACTGTCATATTAACAGGCGAAGTCTTTTTCGAAAAACCACATCTGGTTTCGATACAAGATCGGATAGATGATCTCAATACTGAATTGTTATTAGATAAACAGTTTTGTTTAAAAATAGATCAACTTTTAAATGAATACTGTTCTCCGTTAAATACGTCTGAGGTTAAAAAATCTGATAAGTATTTGAAAAGAAGTTTTTACAATGAAGATTGTATATTAGGCCGGTATAATTATTTTGTCAGACATGCACTAAATAATGCAGTATCTCATAAGGTGTCAAATGATAATATTGCTACTATTTATGAAATCATTAATGATTAAAAATATGTTTGAAAGTAGAAAAGGAAATCGAGATTCTAGGGCAGACTTTGAAAGGGAGTTAAGTATCTTAGGTGAGAATTTGGAAAATGGAAGAATCAAGTTTTCTATCCATATGAAAAAAAGCACTCAAGACTTAACAAATCTTAGATATGCTCCAAATAGAAGAGTTGATTTAAATACTATAAGCGAAATGGTGAGAACATTGGCAATGTCAGTTAATTTTTCCCATAGAGATATGTTAAGCTCAGAATTAGAAAAAGAATCTGAAGATGAATAACAAAAAATATGGGATGCCTCCACCCAAAACCCGATATGAGATGGAGCATAATTTATATCTTGCTTTAGAGGATTTCAAAAGAAAGATGGAATCAGAAAACGAAGACTTAATCCAAAATGCTCTTTGGGCTACAGGTAGGCATCTAAAAGAAGTTAAGTTCACACCAAATCGCAGAATTGATGTAGCTACTATAAATGAGATGATGCGACTACAGTCAAATATGATGGAATGGATGAAATATAAGTAACTTATATACTATCAAAAAACATCAAAAGCGGTATTAAGTGTTCGATTGTAATCTCAGTCAGCTCCGTCTACAATATCATTTGGAGCTTTTCTTTTGGTACAACATAGGCATACTGTTTTAAAAATTTAAGAAATATAAAAAATGCACGGATTACTGGAAATGGCTTTTGTTAGCGAAATTGTGTTGCAAACAAAAATTGCAACAAGAGCATCTGAACGTCTTCAAGTTGCCAATGACAATTTGGATAACATCGAAGTATGGGGTGCAATCCAATCTATTCTCGTCGCAACTGGAAATGTATCGAAGATTCTTTGGCCACCAGCTAAATCAGACAAACCTCGTGGAGAAATGTTGAGGAAAATTCTCAAAGTGAAAGAAAACAACCTACTTTCTGAACGTAAATTTCGCAACCACTTCGAGCATTACGATAGCCGACTTGAAGATTTTTTTAGAAAACAAAGTAATGGCGGTATTCATTACATTGATTTGGCAATGAATCCTTGTCTTAGCGGACATGGATTGGGAAATATTCACCGTGGTTACAATGCATTTAACAACACCTTGATTTACCGTGATGACTTGCTGGATTTGAATGAATTAATTAAGGCTTTGGAAGATATTCATGAAGCTTGCAAAATATATGGCTATCGTTAATAATCGTATAGAAAAAGAACTCTCAATTTACATAACTATGAATTTTTGAGGCCTTTGCAAACGGTATGAAACAAAAATTGGTTATACTGATATTCTATCCAAAAACGTCAAAAGAGGTATTAAGTGTTCGATTGTAATCTCAGTCAGCCCGCCAACCAAATCAAAGGGATGGTTCAGGGCTGAAGGGTGGGGGAAAGAGCGGCTGAACCAATCCCGATGGTGCTGGCGTTATTCGGTTTAAGATTGGAATTCGGTGAAGGCGAATGTTATATCGATTAGGATGGAACTTCGGCGAAGGCGAATGAGATTTCGGTTGGCGTATGCAATTCCAAGGAAAAAGAGGGCGTATGCAATACGCCCTTACGGCGCTGGCGTTATTCAGTTAAGGATAGAAAATCTACCCGTACATTAAAGGCTGGATTGACGAAATAATCTGTACATTAGTTTCACTAAAACAATGGTTGTACTCAATATTTCCAATACAGTACGTCAATGAAATACATTAAAATATATTTTACAATTTGGTGGATTCCAATTGTTTCTTATTGCCTGCCAATTTTAGTTTATATTTTAGGAACTCATCTAAAAAGTGACGACATTATAGACGTTGCTTTGATTTTATTTTATTTAAATATTCTTGGAAATATTACTTCTGCCATTGTACAAATCTCAAATAAAAAATGGTATTTGATAATTCCACAGTTTTTAATTACCTCATTTCTTATTATTTATATTTCAGTAATATTTTCATTTTCTCCAGCAGATTATTACGGAGCAAATAAGGTAATTCCAAACAATGTAGAATTTGAGGAACTTATTGAAAAGGAATTAAAAGAAACTGATTTAGGGGTAAATGATTTTAAAATTGTTTCAGTATCTCAACCAGGAATTTATCGATATTACACAAATTATAAATCTAAAGAAAAGGGTTATTTTTATATTAAAGCATTTGAGATCACTTCAAATGATAGGTTATCTGAAGCAAGAATCCTTCAGCGCTCAAAAATCATTGTAGATAATCTTAATAGTAACTTTTTCACCCAGGAATTTACAATTTTTGAAGGATCTTGGGGAGATAAATATGGGGCAAGGATTGAACTATGGTTCAAGACAGATAGCGGAAATGAGTTTAAAGTAAATCAAAAAAATTATATAGTTGAAGGTTGGATGCGCTAAAAAATATTGCATACAAAATCAAAACTTTTTGCTTCTATTACGTTATACTTAAAGCATCGATACAAGATACTCCAGAGGGGTTATATATTAGTAAAAGGAAGTATATGGCAAATATGCGCCCATCCATCCAATCGCTTTAGCGATTGGATGGATGGGCGCTTTTTTATTAATGGTTATTTGTTACTAATATTGAACCCCTCTGGGGTTCTAAATAACGCTGTCGAATTGTTAAAACGAATTGAAGGGGCGGATTGGATATACGTTTATTTTATGGGTTTTTCGATAGTGTTGGGCGAAGGCGAATGTTTTCCCAAGGAAAAAGAGGGCGTATGCAATACGCCCTTACGGCGCTAGCATTATTCGGTGGGTCCATGGAGGGCGTATGCAATACGCCCTTACGATGTTAGCATTATTCAGTTAAGGATAAGAATTCGCCGAAGCCGTATCCAATCTACCCCTACAACTTTGCTGTGAATTTTAAAAGATTTATATTAGATTTTTAATATTTCAATTATGAGCCAAAATAAATATTCAGGGTTTTCAGATGAGCAACTTTTGCTGGAGCAAAAGAAATTAAAGTCGACGAATTTAATCAATGCCATATTAATTGGTGCTGCGATTGGTGTTGCGGCATATAGCTTTTATAATAGAGGGTTTAGCTTTTTTACGTTATTCCCATTGTTGTTTGTTTATTGGTTTTGGACCTCTAAGAAGAATACTCAAGAATTGGAGGCTGAGATTAAATCCAGAAACTTATAATGTCAGTTCAACCCAAACAAAACCTATTTAAGTATATCATTCTAGTTGGGCTTTTTCTACAACAGAGGGAGTTAGTTTTTTCACAATCTTCTGTTGTTCCTGAGATTCCATTTCAAGCTGAGGCTGGGGTTTCGGTGGATGGGAAGTTGGATGATTGGAGTAAATTGAAAAAGTTGTTTGTGGTTGATGAATTTGTGTCTCCTTGGAGCAGTCCTGATTTTGGTAAGACAGTTTTCAAGGCTTTTTATGATAAGGAGTATTTGTATTTCTATTTTGATATTGAGGACAAGAGTATCGTAGAGAAGAAGTTTGAGAGGGAGGAAGATGTTGCAAAAGGAGACAGGGGTGAGATATTTCTTTCGGCGGACTCAAGTCTAAGTGAATATTTTTGTTTTGAGATTGCTCCTAGTGGGGAGGTGTTGGATTATAAAGCCAAGTATTATAGGAAGTTTGATTATGAATGGGACCTTAATGGTTTGGAAATTAAAACAGATGTTGGTTCCAGTGGATATATTCTAGAAGGCAGAATTCCGTTGGAATTTGTAAAAGGATTAATAAAATCAAAATCATCTTCAGAATTTCGAATGGGAATTTTCCGGGGTGAGTTTAATAGCTTAAGCTGGAATGAAAAGGATATCAATTGGATATCTTGGATTCGTCCGAATACAGAAAAACCAGATTTCCATACACCATCTGCCTTTCAACGGGTGCGATTGGGAAGGGGGGAATAATTAATATGACATAACAGCCCCCAGCCATCCAATCGCTAAAGCGATTGGATGGCTGGGGGCATATTTATTTATTGGGTTATTGTTACTAATATTGAACCCCACTGGGGTTCCTACAAATATGTCGCCTCGCTGAGGCTGTATCTTGGAAAACGTTCTTTGCTACAGATATGCCGCCCCTCTGGGGCTGTATAATTTAATATGTCTATTGCTACAGATATGTCGCCCCGCTGGGGCTGAATAATTTAATATGTCTATTGCTACAGATGTGTCGCCCCGCTGGGGCTGTATAATTTAATATATCTATTGCTACAGATATGTCGCCCCTCTGGGGCTGAATAATTTAATATGTCTATTGCTACAGATATGCCGCCCCGCTGGGGTTCCTACAAATATGTCGCCCCTCTGGGGCTGAATAATTTAATATGTCTATTGCTACAAATATTTCACCCCTATGGGGTTATTAAGTTGTTGCTGATTGGAATAGGGAAATTTATTTTTTGTAGCAATTTAATGTAAACAATCGTTATAAGGGAATAACTATTATAAATATAAACCATTGAAATTATGAGACATCTACTTATTCTGGCATTATCTCTTTTATTCTTGAGTTCCTGTGAAAAGGATGGTATTAATGTGACTGAGTGTGAAAAAAAAATGAGGAATCATTTTAAGGATCAATTAAACTGTAAGGAAAAAGGATCTTATGAAAGCAACCTTTATAAGGGGACATATGATGGAAAGACCATATACTTTACTAATATTGTCTGTATTTCTTGTTTGACAATGCCTCCAAATGAAGGTTATACCTGTGATATGGAAAAGGTAAAAATTGAGAATTTTAATGATGTGAAAGATATAAAAATGGTGTATAACAGTTGTACTAAGAATTTTATCAAATAAAAGGAAAGCTATTTAGGTCAATGGGGTTTGATTAAAACTTTTATTTTTGTTGATAATGGGAAAAGAAATAATTATCGATGGGAATAAAATCCATGACAAGACTAGTTTTTACGAAGAGATTAATAGAAAGTTCATGCAAAATGAAAGTTGGCAGTTGGCTGAGAGTTTAGATGCATTTGATGATTTATTATATGGTGGATTTGGCGAAATCAAGGAAGGGGAAGAAGTTAAATTAGTTTGGCAAAATTTTGAGGAAAATCGGAACTCGTTAGGATTAGAATTTACGAAGGAATATTACTCAAAGAAGTTGCAGCATCCGGAAGATTTTGATACCAACATCATTCAAAAAAAATTGGATGACTTGGAAAATGGATCGGGACAAACTTATTTTGAAATCTTAGTTGAGATTATTACCGAACATTCGAATATAGAATTGATAAAGAAATAGGCGATCATTTGATCGCCTATTTCTTTATGTCTTTTATACGACAGCTCTTTTCATTAAGATGTCCGTTTGTTCGTCGGCTCCTAATTTAAAAATGTGTTTATCAAATTCTTCGAAACCATTTTTTTTATAGAAACTGATGGCTCTGGCATTTTCCTCCCAAACTCCAAGCCATATAGTGGGAACTCTTAAATTCTTTGCTGTTTCTAAGGCTTTGAAAAATAATAATTGACCTACCTGTTTACCATGGTGGCTTGCATATACATATATGCGTTCAATTTCTATATGATCTTCTAATTTGATTTCAGTTTGAGCATTTCCAATATTTAGTTTTAAATAGCCAATTGGATTTTCTTGATCCCAAGCTATATAAAAGATGGATTCTAAATTTTTTAATTCATCGTGAACTTGATGGTCTGAAAAGCGATTACTGATGTAATCGTTCATATCTGCTTCCTCATTTCTGGACTGGAAAGTCTCAATAAAGGTTTCACGACCGATTTTCTGAATAATTAGCATGTCATCAACTGATGCTACTTTGATTTCTATCATAATATTAAGTCCAGGGAAGCTTAAAAGTATTGATTTTTAAGCAATGAAAAGGTAATTATTATAAGTTATGACGTTTATATTATAGTTAGTTATGTGTTTTGTTGTTTTATTATAAATCGATAGGAAAAGAAATCGTTTGTAATTTTTTTATTTTATTTAAAACATCATGGAAAACCAATTTAGATTTTAATTGTTTGAAAATAACAGCAAGAGAAAGATTGTTATAACGCACATCGCAATACAACCATAAATTGCAGATTGACTCTTCTCAGAAATAGTTTACGATTTATATGTCAATTTGCATACGATTATACCCCAAGCGATTTGGGGTATAATTATTTTAGGATATGCTGAGGATTGGATTCTTGATTCAGAATATAGTGAAAATGCTTTAGAAAGGAATTTCAGTTCAATAGTAATCCTTGTTAATTACTAAATTATTGTTATTTTGAAACCAATCGATCTAATGAATTATGTGTTACCATGTTGGTTCGCCGAGTAAATCGGAATTGAAGAATAAACTACCTAAGAAAAAAATATATTATCCTAATGAACAAGAGATCTTTCATGTTTCAGGGTTTACACGACCATTTTTGCCGGTTACCTTGAATCAAGATTCGGATATTGTCATGGAGGCACGATGGAAATTAATTCCAGGATGGATAAAGTCGGAAGTAGATGCTGGTAAATATGCCAATACTTTGAATGCAGAATCAGAAAGCATTTTTGAGAAGGCTAGTTATAAGAATTATATCCTTGGTAATCGTGGATTGCTCTATGTAACTGGATTTTATGAACCACATAAAGTAAGTGGAAAAAAGGATTCTGAGAATTATTTTATTTATTCAGGAAGTAAGGAGCTATTGACCTTAGGGATTGTTTATTCCAATTTTACGGATCAAGAAACCGGAGAAACCTACCCGACATTTTCTGTCATTACTACAGCTGCTAATCCATTGTTGGAAGAGATACATAATGAGAAAAAAAGAATGCCGTTGATCATCCCTGAAGCGTCCAGGGATGCCTGGTTATTTGCAGATGGTAAAGATGAAATAAAGGCATTGATGAAGCCTTTTGAAGGGGAATTAAAGGGACATCAAGTCTATCGCGTCACCGGTGCCAGAGGGGAAGATACCAATACTCCGCAAATCCAAAAACCTTGGACCGGACAAATCAGTTTGTTTTAAAAAATCAAATAGCTATGAAATATAAAAACCTATACCTATCAACATTAATTGGATCCATAGCCTTAAGTTCCTGTTCAGTAACCCAAAAGATGCAGGATAAACCTTATGTCTATATTCAAAAAGAAAAGCGTGAAAATAAGAAGTGGAAGTTAGTTTGGGAGGATCATTTTGAGGGTACAAAATTAGATACCACGAAATGGAGTCGAATTCCGAAAGGAGGATCTGATTGGAATCGACATATGAGTACCTCAGATGCAGTATTCCGAATGGAAGATGGCAAGTTGTTTTTATTGGGGATTAATAACCCTGATACTATTACAGATCCCCGACCATTTATTACTGGCGGAATTTGGAGCAAGAATAAGTTTGCCTTTCAATATGGAAGGATAGAGATCCGTGCAAAATTAGGAAGTGCACAGGGAGCATGGCCAGCGATGTGGATGTTGGCAGAGCTTGATAAGTATGGTAAATATCCTATGAATGGCGAGATTGATATCATGGAGCATTTGAACTATGATAAGATTATTTATCAAACGACACATTCACATTATACCTTAAACTTAGGGCATAAGGATAATCCACCGCATGGAGGAACTGCTGCAATAGAATCAGAAGAGTATAATACCTATGGCATCAGTTGGTATCCGGATAAAATAGTTTTTCAATTGAATGGAAAGGATACATTTACCTATCCAAGGGTAGAAGGAGTAGATTCGAGCCAGTGGCCTTATGATCAACCATTCTTTATCTTGATAGATCAGCAGTTAGGTGGCAATTGGGTTGGAAAAGTAGACCAGAGTCAATTACCAGTAGAAATGGAGATTGATTGGGTAAAAGTTTATCAATAAAAAAAAGCCGGCCAAACTTAGGTTTGACCGGCTTTCGAAAAATTATATTCTAAAAATAAAATTGCAGATTTATTTTTTTGGACAAGCCACTCTTTTACGGCCAGTACCAGTTCCAATAATTACTGTTTTTCCATCGACTTTTTGACTGACAATAACTTCGTTTGGTCCGGTTCCATCCCAAGGAACATTGTTGAATTGTTGGTTACCTTTCATTCTTAATTGAACCAGATTTCCACCACTTGTTTTGCTACCATACATGGTTATTTGTCCAGTGCGGCTAATCAAGATTCTTACCAAAGGCTTGTCAGCAGTTCCTTTCATATTAAATACTTGAGGAATATTACCCGTTGCATATTCAGTTCCATCCACAAATTCTATATTTCTAACGGTACCTAATGATGGGTTGGTTTGGAATTGAATCTGATCATTTTCGGAATTTCCAAAAATATAATTATCATTTACTTTCATGTTAAAAGCATTATCCAAATCAGTGATATCGAATTGGAACCCATAATTCGCTTGTGGAGCATCGAATGTTCTTCTAATGTATGAGTTGTTAGGATAATAAGTACTACCAATAATAATTCCGGTAATTTTTCTTCCATACCAATCATACCAAGTTTTCTCAGGATAATTCCAATTCAAACCAGAGGAAGTAACATTTTGTGTACAAACTCTAAATCTTAGTAATAATTTATATTTATGACCAGGGGTAATTTTAATATTAGGAACAGAAATATTAGTTTTTGTTTCGCCATCTAATGTAATTGACCCAATTACAAAGTTTGCTGAAGTTGTAGCAGGACTAAATATTAAGGTAGAATCAGCGGTAATAGTTGTAGTCGAACCTGGTACTGTTGGAAAATTAACATTTGCAGTTGTCGTACCAGAAGAGAAAGTCAGTGAATTATCACTTAATTTTAAGTTTCCTGCAGATCTGGTAGGTGTGATTTTAGTATTAGAAATTGCTTCTATTGAACCAGTCATACTATTATCCATTTCAATAGATGTCGTAATTTGGCTGAATTGGTGAACAAGAATTGCATCCAAGTAATTATCACCGTGCGTTATATTTACTTTTTTCTTAAAGTACATCAAGTCACCGGAAACACTATTAATAGATGCACTGGTCAATGAATTTTGACTAGTTACATTCGGTAAGTCTGTAGTACTATTAACGGAGTAAATAACAAAAGTATAAGTTTTACCTGCGTTTACTTTAAGAGGATTATCCGGATCTTCTGAACCATAGATATAGTCATAGTTACCTTGATGAGAGCCATTCTCATTATAAACCATAATGCGGTATTTAACCCCAGGTTTCAAAGGTTTACGTACTACCTGGGATGCTGCTCTAGCTTCAGAGTTTACAGCAGAAGAGTAATTCATTGCTGAAGATTCAGAATCTTTTAACACGATTACCTCCATATTCAGATTATCACTAATTTGAACATTCGATAATTGTACATTTGATTCAGGGGATCTTTTTGTTGTTCTACTATTACCAACTAAAATATTTTCTTCTTCTGGAGATCCAACGGAAAGGTTGAATTTTACAGTTGTATTTAAATTTCCAGCCGATTCTGATTCTGATTTTTGACAGGATTGAAAGCCGACAAAAAGGACAGCAAGAAAGAATATGCTTTTAAGTTTCGTCATCTTTTTCAAAAGTGTAAATTCCATTTTTTGGGTTTTAAAGATTTTAATAAGAGAAATTAGAACCAATCAATTTGTTTCGTGTCTTGATCGTCCTCGATCCATTGATCTTGCATAGGCGTGTTAGGACCTCCAGTTCTGATAATTGCAGAACCAGTAGCTATTCCTTCTTCAAGATGAACAGTTTGGATTTCTATCCTTGGGCTAGTGTAAATTTTATCCATAATGCGATGCACCTAGTGTGTGTTTTATTTTTACTTTTTGTGATTAAAAGTTAATAGTTAATGATTTTCGGTAAAATCCAATGATTTCCCTATGAAAACACTGTAAATGTAGGTAGTTAATTCATTTTCTCGTATGGTACACTAACTTGTTTCGAGGGTTAATTTTAAATTGTCGATTCATCACTACAGATTAGTATCGATATCCGGTAAAAGCATGAAAAGCGTCTAACTGACCGTTATTATTTGTGTAAAAAAATGGCAGAAATTGATCAATTATTGGGAGTATAGTTTAACGAAATAGGTAGGATTGGACTATAGGATATATTCGAATTTTATTTTGATCTGATTTTCCAAAAAATACAGTTTGAGATAAAATGGAAATTGTCAAAAGGATGATAAAGAAAGATAGGAAAGAGGGGATTTTTGAAGAGATATATTTTTAACAAAACAGGATGAATAAAAAAAAGCTCGTCGGACCTGACGAGCTTTTCGATTTAGTACCTAGGGCGGGAATCGAACCCGCACTCCCTTAACGGGAACAGGATTTTAAGTCCTGCGTGTCTACCAGTTCCACCACCTAGGCAACTGAGCGAAAGACGAGATTCGAACTCGCGACCCCAACCTTGGCAAGGTTGTGCTCTACCAACTGAGCTACTTTCGCTTGACGTGCTGCAAATATAGAGAGATTTAGTAAAGTTGAAAAATAATATTTCGACAAAAGTTGCAATGTGCTTGTAATGTGAGTAATAATTTTATCACGAAGCTATAAAAAGGGTTCAAGAATAGCATTTACAGTGATTTTTTAGCTATTTTCGTGTTTTAAATGTGGAATATGCAACTTAGACTTTTTACTTTACTATTTTTCTGTTGTTTGGTTCAGATTGTTAAATCAGAATCCTATCCAGAGGTCATATTTGATAATAGTTTGGTTAAAGGGTCCTATGCACGTAGTATTGTGAATTACAGTGGCGATAGCTGGGTTGAGAATGTTCAAAAGAATTTGTTGGTCTCGGATAGCTTATTCTTTACACCTGGAAATGCTTTGTCCTTGAAATATATTTCTTCGGAAACTGGCGACTGGGATGTTTTAATCCGTTATAGTCGGCAAAAGTTTCATTATCGTGTTTCCTTGGATGATAACTTAAGTTTAAAATTATTTGTCGGAACCGAAGGGACGAAGCCTGAGAATTTACCATCCATATCTATTCAACAAGGATTAAATCAATCCATATCCATTCCATTAGGGGATTATATTGAAGATTATAATAATAGTAGCTGGATGAGTGTTAAAATTCCACTTCGAGAATTTGCTGGACTTAATATTGACCAAAACATTACCGGAATAATTTTAAGGCAGCATCATTCCAGTGCGGTGACTAATCAGCTATTTTTAGATCAGATGGAGTTTTTGCCATCTAAATATTCCGAAGCTCCATTAACCTCCAATGCTGTATTATCAAAGGCATCTGCCTATGGTAAGCATATTGACCTACAATGGCAGGTTCCATTGACCCCAAGTATTCGTTATGTTAAGATTTATCGATCTGAAGACAATAAGGAATTTAAGGCTGTAGCTATTCGTCCAACTTATATGTTAAGAGGTTTGGATTATGTGCCGGTATTGGCCAAAAAGTATTATTACAAGATTGCGTGGGTTGACTATAATTATAGGGAGTCACCGTTTTCGGAGGTGTTAGAGGTTGAACCAAAGCAGTTGAATGAAAGTGAGTTAATGGATCTGATTCAGTTGGCGAGTGTAAATTACTTTGTCGAGAATTATGATATTAATTCTGGGATGTACATGCCCTATCGCATGAAGGATAAAGCGTTGGTTTCAGTACGTGAGACCGGGGGAGCCATGTTAAGCATGTTGGTAGGCGTTGAGAAAGGATTTGTGAGTAAATCACTTTTCTTGAGCAGGGTGAAAAGGATTGTTGGTTTTTTAGCGAAAGCGCAAAATAATAAAGGTTTTTTTCCGGCATACTTTGATGGACGAAAAGGATTGCCTGTTTACTTGGATGATCAACCCCGATATGATATACAGGCAACTAGTTCATTGATGGAGGCCTTATTGGTTATTCGTCAATATTTAAATAATGATGCAGCTGAAGAGAATAAATTAAGGGGTGACATCACTCAATTATGGGAGCGATTAGATTGGCGGGGAGTAACCCTTCCTTCTGATCCATTGGTTCTGAAGTCATCAATTAACATGGTTGATGAGTATTTTTCATTTGACCCATTAGTTGGGATCAATAATGGATTGAATGCATACATGTTAGCGATTGCATCTACGAAGTCAAGTTTAGCGCCAGAAGCATTTGCGAATGCTTTAAAATATAAATTTGAAAAGCCTCAGGTTCGGGGTAACCTAAGAAGATTGGGGAATGGCGAAGAGAGTCATGCAACAGATTCTGTTGTAACAGCAGTTAGTGAAGAGAAAAAAATAGTTTCAGCAGCAGGACAGGATACTGTTTACAAAGTTTTGGCAACGCATGATACGCTGATGTATGGAATTAACTTGCCATTTGGCAATTATACCAGCAGTTTATTGGATATGTATAGACCCTTTAACACCATCAATCCGAATTTGAGTAAGGTTGGGGATTATGATTTAAAGGGTGTATTGCAGAAGTATACACAAGTTGCCAAGCGCAGGGATAATGAGATTGGGGTAGGGACTTCGAATTCTGATATTTGGGGTTTTTATCAATATCGGGATAGTGTTGGGACATTTCGGATTAATCCGGCAATAGCGATTTCATCGATGTTTTTGGATGAAGCAAGATCAAAGCGATCGCTTCATGCTTTATATAATCAATTTGGGGAATTTTTATTTACAGAATATGGATTTCGGGCCTGGATGGATTTACGGACGGATGATGTTTCGGATGAGTATATTGCGAGTAATCAAGCAAATCTTTCAATACTTTTGGAGAATGCCCGGACAGGCTTGATCTGGAAGTTATATCAGGCGATTCCGGAAATCCAGTCAGCGGAGCAAAGAATCTTTAAGAAGTGAAATAATTAATAGTAATATCATTATATTTACGCAATCAAAACAATAAAAAAACACATGAAGCGAATCAACTATTTAACTTTAATTTTTTTAGCGGGTCTTACCTTATTTTCTTGTAAGCAACAGGCTTTGGTTGTCAATCCAGGAGCTGTAGTGACCCAGGATGGTACCAATGACGGACTTAAAAATGTAAAGAGAGAGTTTGAAGATGCCAAGCAAACGAATGAGGGGATTTTGGTTTCTATCTCATCAGATTTATTGTTTCCAACAAATTCTTCCTATTTAACTGATGGAGCAAAAACAGAGTTGAGTAAATTAGTGAAGGTTTTGAAGGGGAGCAATGCTGGATCCAAAATCAGGGTCGATGGACATACAGATGCTACGGGAACACCGGAATATAATGTTTGGTTATCCGATAAGCGAGCTGCTTCAGTGGAGAAATTTTTGGTTGAAGCAGGAATTGGAGCTTCGAGGATATCAACAAAAGGTTTAGGTCAGACCAAACCTATCGCTGATAACAAGACTCCGGAAGGTAGACAGAAAAACAGAAGAGTAGAGGTTGTGATCTTAAAATAACCTTTAAAAAAGAAATATATAAAGGCGCAGTTCTGAATTGTCAGAACTGCGTTTTTTTTATCCATTATACCTGAGTAATGGGTTGGCTGTATGGTGGAAAATATCCACAAAAAATAGCTGAAGAGTTAATTTCCTAGTTTATATTTAATTAAAGCTGTGGATATTTTAGTTGGGGGGAATTGGTCGAAAATTAAGATAATATTAAGTATTTTTGTTAGTTATATAGTTATAGGGAGAAGAGCACGATGTACATAATTTTTGATACGGAAACTACGGGTTTGCCAAAGCGTTGGGATGCACCAATTACGGATACCGATAATTGGCCGAGGTGTATTCAGATTGCCTGGCAATTGCATGATGAAATGGGGAGATTGGTTGAGCATCAAGATTATTTAATTAAGCCTGATGGGTTCAATATCCCGTATGATTCGGAGAAGATCCACGGTATTTCAACTGAATTAGCAGAATCAGATGGTATTCCATTAACTGAGGTTTTAGTAAAATTCAATGAAGCCTTATCAAAAGCTAAATTTGTTGTTGGTCAGAATGTTGGCTTTGATGTCAATATTATGGGCTGTGAATTTTACCGATATCAGGTTGATAGTCCGATGTCTTCGATGCCAGTTTTGGATACCTGTACTGAAGTTACCGCTGAATTATTAAAATTACCGGGAGGTCGTGGTGGTCGTTATAAATTACCCACCTTAACAGAATTACATAGTTATCTTTTTGGGGTTCCATTTTCGGAGGCCCATAATGCGACTGCCGACGTTGAAGCAACAACACGATGTTTCTTCGAGCTTATCCGTAAGGATGTATTTTCGGCTAGTGATCTACAGGTTGATACGGGTTACTTTGTTGAATTTAAGACTGAGAATCCGACATTGGTTGAGCCAGTTGGTTTAAAACATGTAAATTTAAAAGCAGCTTCAGATGCGATCCGCCAAGCGGAAAGCATGGGGGTGAAGAAAGTGGTTATCGACGCAGAAACCCTTGCCAAATTCGAAGCCGCGGAATTTGCACATTTACATAATCACACCCAATTTTCAGTTTTACAATCTACTATTTCCATTGACAACTTAATTCAGGCAGCTGCAAAACATAACATGCCAGCAGTGGCGATGACGGATCATGGGAATATGATGGGTGCCTTTCACTTTGTAAGTAAAACCCTGAGCCATAATAAAGAGATTGAAGCAAAAATAAAGGAGGCTGCAGAGAAAGGTGAAACTTTTGAAGGAAATACCATCAAACCGATAGTTGGTTGTGAGTTTTATGTTTGTGAAAATCGAAAAGATAAGAGTCGTAAGGATAATGGTTATCAGGTAGTATTCTTGGCAAAGAATAAACATGGTTACCATAATATGGCTAAGATGGCTTCAATCGCCTATACTGAAGGGTTTTATTATGTTCCTCGGATTGATAAAGAAACCGTTGAGCGCTATAAAGAGGACCTTATTGTATTATCGGGAAATCTAAATGGAGAGGTGCCAAGTAAGGTTTTAAATATTGGGGAAGCCCAAGCTGAGGAGGCCTTAATATGGTGGAAAGAGCAATTTGCTGATGATTTTTATATTGAATTAATGCGTCATGGTCAAGAGGATGAAAATCGCGTAAATGACACTTTGGTTCAATTGGCTAAGAAACATCAGGTTAAACTGATAGGTACCAATAATACTTATTACGTCAATAAATCAGACGCCCATGCACATGATATTTTATTGTGTGTGAAAGATGGGGAGAAATTATCGACACCAAAGGGTAGAGGTCGAGGATTTCGATTTGGATTACCAAATCAAGAATATTATTTCAAATCTGCTGAAGAAATGAAGCAGGTTTTCAAAGATACCCCTGAGGCCATCATTAACATTCAAGAGGTTTTAGATAAGATTGAGGAATATTCCTTAAATCGGGATGTTCTGTTGCCGAAGTTTGAAATTCCGGAGCAGTTTCAATCTCCAGAAGATTTAGTGGATGGTGGTAAGCGCGGAGAGAATGCTTATTTAAAGCATTTGACCTATCTAGGTGCAGAACGCCGCTATGAAGAAATTACGGATTCCATTCGAGAGCGATTGGATTTTGAACTGGCAACCATTGAAAAAACGGGTTACCCGGGATACTTTTTAATTGTTCAGGATTTTATTGCTGCGGCACGTGACATGGGAGTTTCAGTAGGTCCAGGTCGTGGTTCCGCGGCAGGATCAGCAGTAGCCTATTGTTTAGGGATTACCAATATTGACCCTATCTTGTATGACTTACTATTTGAGCGTTTCTTAAATCCGGATCGTGTGTCGATGCCGGATATTGATATTGACTTTGATGATGAAGGTCGTGGTCGGGTTATGCAATATGTAATTGATAAATATGGGGCTTCGCAAGTTGCCCAGATTATCACTTATGGTACCATGGCTGCGAAATCATCGATTAAGGATACAGCCAGGGTATTGGATTTGCCACTTTCTGATGCCAATGAGATTGCGAAATTGATTCCGAACTTAAAATTGAATAAGATTTTCAATTTAGAGGATAAGGCTTTGAAGGAGGTCTTACGAGCGGAAGAGTTGGAAGCAGTCAATAAATTAAAATCCTTGGCGGATGGTGCTGGAATTGAGGCAGAGACCATCAAGCAGGCTCGGGTTCTGGAAGGTTCAATGCGTAATACGGGTATTCACGCCTGTGGGGTAATTATTACGCCAGATGATATCACGAATTTCGTTCCGGTTTCCTTGGCAAAGGATTCAGATTTATATGTTACGCAGTTTGACAACTCGGTTGTAGAGAGTGCGGGATTACTAAAGATGGACTTTTTGGGGTTAAAAACGTTAACCCTAATCAAGGATACTGTAATTAATGTGAAGTTGCGTCATGATATCGATTTGGATCCGGATAATTTTCCGATAGATGACGAGAAGACGTATGAGTTATTCCAAAGAGGTGAGACGATTGGTATTTTCCAATATGAATCTCCGGGGATGCAGAAATACATGAAGGAATTAAAGCCGACAGTTTTTGCGGATTTAATTGCGATGAATGCCTTGTATCGTCCGGGACCAATGGAGTATATTCCAAGTTTCGTTAAGCGGAAGCATGGGATTGAACCGATTACCTATGACTTGGATGCCTGTGAGGAATATTTAAGTGAGACCTACGGGATTACGGTTTATCAGGAGCAGGTAATGCTTTTGTCCCAAAAGTTGGCCGGATTTTCGAAGGGTGATGCCGACGTGCTTCGGAAGGCAATGGGTAAGAAGCAGAAAGCGGTTTTGGATAAGATGAAGCCAAAATTTGTGGCTCAAGCAGAGGCGAATGGTCATAATGCGAAAGTCTTAGAGAAAATCTGGACTGACTGGGAAGCCTTTGCATCTTATGCCTTCAATAAGTCACACTCCACCTGTTATGCATGGGTTGCTTATCAAACAGCGTATTTAAAAGCCCACTACCCAGCGGAATACATGGCTGCAGTATTGTCCAATAACATGAATGATATCAAGCAAGTTACCTTCTTTATGGAAGAGTGTAGGCGAATGGGCTTAACTGTTTTAGGTCCAGATGTTAATGAATCGCATTATAAGTTTACTGTAAATGATGAAGGAGCGATTCGCTTTGGTATTGGAGCTGTAAAAGGTGTTGGAGCAGGAGCTGTTGAGACTATTGTAAATAGTCGTGCAGATGGTCCTTATAAATCCATCTTTGACTTGGCGAAGCGTGTTGATTTACGCATGATCAATAAAAAGGCTTTCGAGAGTTTAGCCTATGCTGGTGGGTTTGATTCCTTCGGAGATACACATCGGGCTCAATATTTCTATTCTGATACCGATAGTAGTTCAGGAATAGAAAAGGCTATAAAATTTGCGCATAAATTCAAGGAGAATGAGAACTCGGCCCAAGTGAGTTTATTTGGATCAGGAGGATCAGTAGAATTGCCTGAACCAACGATGAGTCCATGTCCAGCATGGGGATTGATTGAGAAATTGAAATATGAGAAGGATGTAATCGGTATTTATTTAACGAGTCATCCTTTGGATAATTATAAATTTGAGATGCGACATTTCTGTCCCAATACAGTTACTGATCTTCAAATGATCAATAAGGTAAAAGCGGCAGAAGTAGAGCAGGAGGTACTTCTAGAATTTAACCGAATCAAAAATAAGGAAATTGTATTAGGTGGAATAGTGGCTTTGGCGAACCATAGGGTTGCCAAGTCAGGAAAACCATTTGGTTCATTTATTATTGAGGACTACTCTGATTCTTATGAGATTATGGTTTTCGGTGAGGACTATGTAAAATTTAAAGGGTATTTGCAGGAAGGCTATTTTGTTCAGATCAGGGGATTAGTTCAGGAGCGATTTAAACAGGTTGGAAATTGGGGATTTGAGTTAAAAGGTATTCAATTGTTATCTGATTTACGGGAGAAGATGGCAAAGAGTTTTACGATTCAATTTCCATTACATGTCTTGAATCAGGAATTCATGCAATCCTTACAAGAATTGATAAGTTATACGCAGTTAGAAGGGCAAGAAGCGAATTGTCAGTTGAAATTTATGATCATGGATCTTCAGGATGAATATTCTATAGAAATGCCTGTAAAAAGGAAGAAGATATTTATTACGAACGAGTTTCTGGATGGACTAGAAGCCTTGGAGAGTGTGAGATATAAATTAAATTGATAGGTTATAAAAAAAATAATAGTTGTATTTAAATAGCATGTATAAGCGATTGCTTATATTTGTGTACATTATAATTGTAAAAACATAAAACATAATCAAAATGGCATTAGAAATTACAGATGGCAACTTTGATGAAGTTGTATTGAAATCAGATAAACCAGTACTTATTGACTTTTGGGCAGAATGGTGTGGTCCATGTCGTATGGTTGGTCCTTTGGTAGATGAAATTGCAACTGAATACGAAGGTAAAGCAGTGGTAGGAAAAGTTAATGTAGATAACAATCCAGATATTTCTGTACGTTATGGAATTCGTAATATCCCGGCATTGTTGTTCTTTAAAAATGGTGAGATCGTTGATAAACAAATCGGCGCAGTGCCTAAGTCAGTTTTAACTGAGAAATTAGAGAAACAACTTTAAAAAACTAAAAAAGAGCGATAATAAATCGCTCTTTTTTAGTTTTAGTATTTAAGTATTTAGTATTTAGTATTTAGACCTATGCGGGCTACCCGCGGGACTGAACATAATCGTGAGCGGGCTATCCGTGGAATTAGTATCTTGTCGTGAGCGGGTTATACGCGGGACTGAAAATAATCGTAAGCGGGCTATCCGTGGATACTTTATTTCGTGAGCGGGTTAGCCGTTTTAGGGTTTTGTTAGAGGTTGATATTATATTTGAATCCTAAAGTTGCCCATCTGCTAGGCATTGGAACGGCTCCGACTTCTATATATTGGGTGTCAAAGATGTTTTGAAGGTCTGTATATAGGGTGTATTTTGATTTTTGGAAGGCTATGCGTGCGTCAGAAACAAAATATGAATGATTGGAGGTCCTGTTAAGCCACCTGTTTGCCGTACTTATTGACCAACTTCCTGTTTGAAATGTTAAAGTCCCTATAGCTTGATGTTTTAAACTTTCAATGCCATATTTAATAATAGCATTCTGGTAATCGTTGATTATTGAAGAATTAAGGTAAGTGTAGGAAAGGTTCAAGTTGATACTTGAAGAATTTCCTAATTGTCGATTGTATAGGATGTTCGAAAATATCCCGTGAGTTTTATTATTTCCAAGATTCTGAGCCTGATAAGGTTCACTTGTTGAAGTTCTCATCCAATCAATAAAATTATCAATATCCCTATAGAAGTAACCAGCTTTTACAGTTAGGTTAGCCAATTGATAGGAAGTTCCTATTTCATTTTGCCATGCATTTTCACTTTTTAGATTTGGATTTCCAATGTTTCCAGGCCTTTGGTTAAGATAAAGATCCGTGAAAGTTGGGATTCGTTGACTAGTTCCGCTGCTGGCAGAAATTTTCCATTTTTCATTGATCAGGTAACTTACATCCAAGCCTGGGAATACTTGCCAGTCGTAATCGGTATTGTAATTAATATATGCCCCTAAATTGAAGATGAATCTTTTGAAGTAAGTTGATCTGAATTCAGAAAAGAAGCCCAGATTATTACGACTGTGGTCACCAATATTTGAGGAGTTAATGGATTCATGTCTGGTTTCGAATCCTAATCCAAGATCTCCAAAGTTAAATTGACGGTATGCATTTAATTCACCTGATACGCTATGTGTATAATGATGACTTCTGCCTTTAGATAAATCATCTTTGAAATATCTGTAATCATCATCATTATATCGGTAATTCACTCTTGGGCTTAGATACCAATGCTCTTTGATTTGATGATGTGAAGCGATACTTGAGATAAAAGTTTGGACCAATTCCTCGGAGTTTTTATCCCCAGGAGCGGCATAATATCCATTTGCACCAAATTGATTATTGATATAACCCACCATCATCTGAATCTTATTATTATCATTCAGGATAATGTTATTCTGGTAGAATATTTTTTCATTATCGCTAGCCGTATTATAGCGTTGTCCATTACTATGTTCCTTACTGGAGTATAATTGATGTTGGTTGTTTTTCTTGTAGAATGTACCCCCAAGTTGAACTCCAGAGCCATAATAAGTGCCATTTTTATCTTCCTCTTCCACTTTATTAAAAGAAGACCCTGCAAAAAGATGGGCGAATACAGAGTTGTTTTCCACTTGTTTAGTAACAATATTCACTGCACCAGTTAGGGCATTTATTCCATACATTCGAGAAGCAGGTCCACGAAGGATCTCAATTCTTTCGATCGATTCAATTGGAATAGGGATATTTAACATGTGGTGCCCAGTCTGAGGGTCTGTTAATTTAACGCCATTAATTAATACCAAGGTTTGGTCAAAACTCCCACCGTCGATTCCAATATCAGCCTGCGTGCCAAAAGGTCCCCTTTGTCTAATGTCCACTCCTGAAACATATCTTAATACTTCATTAATACTTGTACTAGGCAGCCTTTTAAGATCCTTTTGAGTCAGAACCTGAATGTTCCGGCTATGTTGGTTAAAAGGAATCTGAAATCTATTCTCTTGGATAATAACTTCATTGATCTTAGTTGTATCCGTGGTAATATTTTGAGCAAGTAAAAGATTAGGTACAGCAGAAAGAAGAATTAATAATTTTTTGGATGACATTTTAATTAAATTTTCTGCGAAATTAGTTAAAATAAATATTTAGATGAAAATTCTAATGCCATTCTTCTCTTCCTTTAGGGATTTTATGTTTTGACAGGTCTATGGTATCAGTAGGAAGGTCATTCATTTTTAGATTGGACAAATCAGGTTGACCAGCATCTACCCAAGCTGTATACCACAGAGAGCCAATTGCATGAATGGATTTTTTCATTCTTTTATGCAGCATTCCATTTAATTGTTGATGATAAGTTTCTACATAGTAATCGGAGTAATTCGTTTGTATTTGTTGTCCGCGTAAGATGTAAGATCTATGTAGGATCTTGGGTAATTTTTGAGAAAGATTTTGTTCAAGTTGCAGCACTGAATCGAGGAGTGCATTGCTTTCCATAACAATCGACCAAGCATAATCGAGGACATTATCAATGTAATTTGCAGGACCGACATAAAGGTTATATTTTTTGGAATATTTTTCGGGGAGTCTTGTTTCCCAAAGCGAATGAATTCCGATTTGATTTGTTTGCTGACCATTGTAGTTGCTGGTTGTATGTAAAGGGACATGCGCATCGGCAGTATAATGGCCCAAGTCAGCAGAAACCTTAATAATTCTATAGCTATCTTTTTTGTAGAAAGCATTTCGGAGTTGAATAAATGACTTTTCAATTTGCCAGGGGACAATCCCTCTGCTCATGAGGAGTTTTTCATTATATTTTTCTTTGGCTTTATTCCAGGGTATCTGGATGGAATCTTTATGGGGGATTTGGTCGAGGTCAATAAAATGGCGTGGAGATTCTTTCGGGTCGATATATACTCTTTTATCGGCATTTACAGCATAGTCTCGGATTTTGGTGAGATTTCTTTTATAGAAATCATTCAAGGGTGGCGGCAGAGTAAATATGGCATTAGTATTTATTATTTTGTGGGGATAGAAACCCCATGCGGAGAGGGTTATCATTATGATTATCGACAACATTAAGATAATGGATCGTTTCATCTTGTGATAGAGGGTTTTATCGAAAATTAATAATTTTCAGTTAAGATAAGTAGAATTTTGTGGAAACATATTAACTGAAATTTGTTACTTTGTTAGAGTCAAATTCAGAATCGATGAAAATATTATATGCTGTTCAAGGGACTGGAAATGGGCATTTATGTCGCGCGATAGACATTATTCCCTGTTTACAGGAGTATGGTCAGGTAGACGTTTTGATCAGCGGGATCCAAGCTGATATTGAATTACCCTTTAAGGTGAAGTACCGTTATCATGGATTGAGTTTTATTTTTGGCAAATCCGGGGGTGTTGATTTATGGAAAACCTTCATGAGTTCGACGGTGAGGAAGTTTGTTAAAGAGGTGAATTCTGTTCCTGTAGAGGATTATGATTTGGTTATCAATGATTTTGAGCCTATATCTGCATGGGGATGTTATTTTAAGGAGAAGAACTGTATAGGTTTAAGTCATCAGATAGGGGCATTTGACCCATCGAGTCCGAAGCCTGAGGAGTCGGATATGTTGGGAAAATTTATCATGAAAAATTATGCGCCGGCAAATATTTCTTATGGTTTTCATTTTAAATCCTATGCTTCGCATATTTTTACCCCAGTAATTCGACAGTCGGTTCGAGAATTGGAACCTAAGGATCTGGGTCATTATACTGTTTATTTGCCTTCCTATGATGATTCACATTTATTAAAACATCTTTCCCGGTTTACGGATGTGAAATGGGAAGTTTTTTCCAAGCATAATAAAAAGCCATTCCGGTTGAAGAATGTATCCATAAACCCGATAAATAGTGATGCCTTTGTACAGAGTATGGCCGAATCTTCAGGAGTTCTTTGTGGGGCAGGCTTTGAAACCCCGGCAGAAGCCTTATATTTAGGGAAGAAGTTGTTGGTTATCCCTATGAAAAACCAGTATGAGCAACATTTAAATGCTGCATCATTAGAGGAAATAGGAGTTCCAGTCATTAAAAGTTTAAAAAAGAAGTCAGAATTGGATATTGAATCCTGGCTCAATGCAAAATCTAAAGTCAGTGTAGACTATGAAGATTGTACTGCAGAAATAATTGATAAAATAGTAAAAAACCATAAACCATAATGAAGTATATATTAGGAATCTTTTTTTGTTTAGCGCTGAATTCAACCGTTAATGCTCAGTCATTAGCCAATTCAAAGGATTCTTTATCCTATGCGTTGGGCCAGGACTTAGGGTCTTATATCAAACGGATGGATTTACCATTGAATAAAGATCAACTTTTGAAGGCAATAGGAGATGTGCTGGATGGAAAGGAAGTAGTATTCAAGGATGAAGAGCGCGAAGGCATTATTCGTAATGGCTTACAAAAGATTCAAGATGAGAAGAATGCTAATTTAAAAAACGCTGCTGAAGAATTTTTGGCGAAGAACAAAACCAAAGCAGGAATCAAAGTAACTCCAGAGGGAGTTCAATATGAAGTTATCAAGGAAGGAAAAGGGCTAAACCCATCGCTTAGTGATACTGTAACTGTACATTACATCGGGAAAGTCTATACGGGTGAGAGTTTTGATAATTCCTATGAGCGAGGCGAACCTTTGGATTTGAATTTAAATTCGGTAATAGAGGGTTGGAAAATTGGGATTCCCTTGATGAAGAAAGGGGCAAAATACAGGTTTTATATTCCATATAGCTTAGGCTATGGCGAACGAGGTAGTGGACCTATTCCACCGTATAGCACTTTAATATTTGAAGTAGAGTTGCTAGATATCAAATCAGCAAATGAGAATGCAATATAATATATTGGGTAAATCAGATCTTCGAATTTCTGAAATTGGACTTGGTGCCATGTCATTGGTTCAAGGTCATGATCAAACCAATGGCTATATTATCAAACATGCGCAAGAGTTAGGTATCAATTACTTGGATACTTCTGATCTTTATGATAAAGGGAAGAATGAAGAATTGATTGGTCGTTTAATAGGTGATGATCGGGATAAATGGATTTTAGCTTCAAAGGTTGGCAATAAATGGCGTCCGGATGGAAGCGGTTGGGATTGGGCACCAGATAAGGCCTATATCTTAAAATCGATTGATGAATCCTTGAAACGGTTAAATACGGATTATCTGGATTTATATCAACTTCATGGCGGGACTATTGAAGATCCATTTGATGAGATTGTAGAGGCGTTTGAGCTGTTGGTAAAGCAAGGTAAGATTCGGTATTATGGGATTTCATCCATTCGTCCCAAGGTCTTTTTAAATTATGCTCAAAACAGCAATATTGTTTCTGATATGATGCAATACAGCATTTTTGATCGAAGACCAGAGGAATATTTTCCGCAATTACAAGAAAGCGGGATTTCGGTATTAGCTCGAGGAACCATTGCTCAGGGTTTGTTACTCAAAAAACCAGCTCAGAAATATTTGAGTTATTCTGTACATGAGGTTCTGGAAATTCAGAAGAAATTAGCAGAAATCTCCAGTAAGTATGATTTAAATAGGTTGGCACTCGCCTTAAAATATCCTTTACTACATTCACCAGTTGCCTGTAGTGTGGTTGGGATTCGGACAAGAGAACAAATCAATTCCTTAGATGAGGTTTTTGATGATATGCAGAAGATAGATCTAAGTGTATATGCAGATTTAATTGAAGATATGCCTACAATAAGATATGAAGTATAAAATTGGCTATGTCGATAGAATACAAAAAGAAGGTCAGGAATAAATCCTGACCTTCTATTTGTATTAGGTTAATCATAAACCTACTGATTAAAATATTTTTTAAGAATGGCTTTTAAATCTTCAGGAGTATCAATGGCGTCATTAATATGGTTTGAAATGGCAGTTTTAATTTTATAGCCATTATCTAACCAGCGCAATTGTTCGAGGGATTCAGAAGTTTCTAGTTTGGAGATTGGAAGGGATGCTATCTTCTTAAGAGTATCTACTTTAAAACCATAGATACCGATATGATTATAATAAGTTCCGTTTTTCAACCAATCTTGGATGTTTTTACCTCTTAGAAAGGGGATTGGTTGCCTGGAGAAGTAAAGCGCTTCTTGATTTAAGTTCAGTACAACCTTTGGTTTATTGATATTTTCAAGATCCTCGATTTCAGTGATTGGTCTGACCAGGGTTGCGATTTGAACCTCAGGGTTTTGGAAGCAAGAAACAAGCAGATCAATTTGTTGAGGATCAATAAATGGTTCATCACCTTGGATGTTGACTGCGATATCGAATCCACTGATATTACTGATTACTTCAGCACAACGGTCCGTTCCAGATTGATGATCTTTTTTGGTCATGACCACATTTCCGGCGAAGCTTTTCACATGGTCAAAAATACGTTGGTCATCAGTTGCAACGACCACTTCACTTAGAGAAGCGGCATGTTTAACTTGATTATATACACGTTGAATCATGCTTATACCCGCTATATCAACCAAAGGTTTTCCGGGGAATCTCGTTGAATCGTATCGAGCGGGGATTATTCCAATTACTTTCATGGATTAAAAATAAGAAAAGCCGATGAGAATCGGCTTTTTAGTTTTTAAAATAAACCGAAGAGCTCGGCTTCTATTTTTTGAATGATTTTTCCTAAATCTTCTTGATTATTTGCAAAATCAAGGTTATCCTTATCTAAGATTAAGAGTTTACCTTCTGAGTAATTATTGATCCATTTTTCATATTTTTCATTCAATTTAGAAAGATAATCCAGACGAATCCCGGATTCATAATCACGGCCTCTTTTTTGGATGTTATTGACCAATGTTGGGACAGATGCACGTAAATAGATTAAAAGATCAGGAGGTTTAATGTAGTTTACTATGCTTTGAAAGATATCGGAATAGTTTTCAAAGTCTCTAGCGCTCATTAATCCCATATCGTACAAGTTTTCCGCAAAGATATACGCATCTTCATAGATAGTTCTGTCTTGGATCATATTGATTTCTCTATTTTGAAGATCTACAATATGACGGAATCTAGAATTAAGGAAGAAGATCTGCAAGTTGAAAGCCCAGCGTTTCATATCACTATAGAAGTCTTCCAGGTAAGGATTATTTTCTACTGCTTCAAATTGCGGTTCGAAGTTCAGGTGTTTAGCAAGTAATTCTGTTAAAGTTGTTTTACCTGCTCCAATATTTCCAACGATTGCTATATGCATATTCTAATACAATTTTTTTAAACCGATAATTTCACGAACTTCTTTCATAGTTTTTTGGGCACTTTCATGTGCTTTTTCAGCGCCTAACTTGAGCACTTTAGCAATGTAAGCATCATCTTTACTGATTTCATTAATTCGAGCACGAACATCGCTAGTTGCGATTAACATATCCTCAGCGAGTTGCTTTTTGAAATCACCATATCGGATTTCTGCTTTATTATATAATTCGTCAAAATGTTGAAGTGTATCTTGTGTTGATACCACATTCATTAAGTCAAATAGATTTTGTACGGCTTCTGGTTTCGTTTGATTTTGTTCAGTAGGTCCGGCATCAGTCACTGCTCGCATGATTTTTTTACGGAGAATTTCTTCGGTATCTGATAAGTAGATACAATCAGCATCACCATTTGATTTTCCCATTTTACCTTGTCCAGAAAGGCCTGGGATTTTAATTAGTTTCTCAGCATATGAGAATGCGAAAGCTTCTTTGAAATAATCCACTTCGTACAAACGGTTAAATCTATTTGAGAAAGTTCTGGTCATTTCAAGGTGTTGTTCTTGGTCTTTACCAACAGGTACCTTAGTTCCGTGATGGATTAAGATATCACAAGCCATCAATACCGGATAAGTCAATAAGCCCGCATTTACATTGTTAGGGTTTGCTCTGACTTTATCTTTAAAGGCTGTTGATCTTTCCAATTCGCCCATATAGGCATTCATATTCATATATAAATACAATTCGGCGACTTCAGGGACATCCGATTGAACATATATAGTTGACTTTTCAGGGTCCAATCCAGCTGCAAGGTATTCTACGACCACATTACGGACTGTTTCTTGCAGTCCATGGGGTGTAGGGTGAGTGGTTAATGAGTGTAAATCTGCGATAAAAAAGAAGCAGTTAAATTCGTCTTGCATTTTGACGAAATTTTTTAACGCTCCATAATAATTCCCAAGGTGTAATTTTCCGGTACTTCTAATACCACTAACAACGGTTTCCATATAACTGCGAAGTTACATAAAAAACAGGAAATTACCGACAGGATATCAAGATGATAAGCTGAGGTTAATCGATTTAAGCTGCTTTAAGCGGAAATAATGCTTCTTTAATAGATATGCGGGTTTTCGAGAAGATCTGTCACATAGCCTAAAACTTCGGCTTCTTGAGCTCCATCTTCCAACATGGAGAAAGTCAAATAGGCGGCATAGATTTCACAACTGAAGGTTACATGTTTATCCGATACAATTGTATCGATTATTCCTTCGCGGACATCAATTCCAAAATGTTCCAGTTCGTTGTGTAGGTTGGTTGATATACTATCATGATCTTCACCGGAAGCAAATCCTACGATGATATGGAGGATTAGTTTATCAAACAATTCCGGGTTCATATTTCTGAACTTATTAGAATACAATTCAGCATCAAAACGACTTTTCGCACTTGAGACGATTTTGTCCCAAATCAGGTACTCAGTTTTAGTTTGCATAATAGAAGTTTATAAATTGTTAAAGTAAATATAATCAATTGTCCTCTTTAATACAACGGGTAAAACGGTTTAATCTTATGATGTTTATGCAAACAATTGGCTGGTTTAATTGGTTTTAAGAGTAGGTTTTAAAAATTAATTATTATGAATTCAGAAGATAATAACAAGAAGAAAATTAAGGATGAAGATCAAGGGCCAAAGGATCCGAAGGATTTGGCATATAATGCTGAGGAGGCTTCTTATGAATTGGATGTCAATGATAATGATCCGGATTGGGATCATCCATCGGATTATGATTCCATAAGTGAGGGAGCTGCGGATGATGATTCTACTTATGATTCTTCGAATCCTTTAGTAGGGGATGAATATGCTCCCTTAGATGAATTGGAGCGGGAAGATTTGGAGGAGAATGATATGCATATTGAAGGGGAGAGTATTGTCCGAGTTTCGAAGGAAGATGAGGAATTATCTCGGGATGCAGAGGATGAGCGTGACGATCTGGATGAAGAAGGGTATCCAAAATATGAAGGAGATTAAATCCTAGTTGACAAGTCGTTTATTATTCTTGAATAGCTATATTTAGGCTTTCAAAATTATTAATATGCAAATTGATTTAACAGGGAAAAAGGCATTGGTTGGTGGAGCGACCGGCGGAATAGGCAAAGCTATTGCAAAGGAATTAGCTTCTTGTGGGGCTACCGTTACTTTAATGTCTCGAAATGAGGATAAGTTAAAGGAAGTTATGAAAGAACTTTCTGTAGAGGGCGGTCAAGAACATGATTATCTGCAAACGGATTTCATGGATTTTGAGAAGCATCAAGGAGTCTTAGCCAAATATTTTGATTCTCATCAGATTGATATTTTGGTGAATAATACGAATGGTCCTTCAGCCGGAACTGTTTTGGATAAGGGTATTTCAGATTATCAGCAGGCTTTTGATTTATTGTTCAAGAACGCGGTTTATACCTCGGAGCTAGCGTTGAAGGGGATGCGGGAATCTGGTTTTGGTCGGATTATCAATGTTTCCTCCTTGACGGTCAAGGAGCCACAAGATAGTTTGGTTCTATCAAATAGTATGCGAGTAGCCTTGGTGAGTTGGAGTAAGTCCTTATCAAAGGCAGTATCTGCTGATGGTATAACCGTAAATTCTGTTTTGACAGGTTATTTTGCGACAGATCGATTATATGATCTTATGAAAAATCAAGCGGCGAATGAAGGAGTTTCCTTGGAGGAAATAGAAAAGCGCCGGATTGAGAGTATGCCCATTAAGCGTTTGGGTAAGCCAGAAGAATATGGCTATTTAGCTTCTTTTTTGGCGTCAGACTATGCAAGTTTTCTAACTGGGGCTTCCATTCCATTGGATGGTGGGCTTTCCAGTGTAATATTTTAAAGAACAATTGGAAGCTATTCAGCTTCCAATTGTTCTTTGTATTTCTTTTTATGATCTTCAATTTCTTCAGGCATCTCGGGGTATTTGATATCCTTATATTGCGCCAATACCTCGTAGATTATTTTTGCGACAATGAATCTACTGATTGGCTTGGAATCTGAAGGAATTACATACCAAGGTGCATGTTTTTTGCTAGTGTTGTTAATAGCCTCATTATAGCATTCCATGTATTTATCCCATAATGCTCTTTCCTTTAGGTCACCTGGGGAGAATTTCCAATTTTTTTCTTCTTCCTCCAATCGGCTCAATAATCTATTCTTTTGTTCTTCTTTACTAATATTTAAGAAAAATTTGAGGACAATCATTCCGTTTTGGGTCAATCGTTCCTCAAAATTATTGATTTGTTTGAATCGCATTTCCCAAAAATCGTTGGGGAGGTTATGTGGATCTGTAATATGAGGAATTCTTTCATTCAGCAAATATTCCGGATGTACCCGAGTAACCAGAACGTTTTCGTAATGTGTTCTATTGAATACTGTGAATTTTCCTTTTTCAGGAAGTTTTATTTCATGACGCCATAAATAATCGTGCTGTAGTTCAATTTCTGTTGGTGTTTTAAAACTTTCTACGACCACCCCCCGAACATTTATTTCCTTGAAAACTTCGCGGATCAATGAATCTTTGCCCGAGGTATCCATACCTTGTAAGCAGATCAATACACTATATCTATCATCTGCATACATTTTATCCTGTAGTGCTGCTATTTTTTTTCTTAGCTCTTTAAGTTCTATTTTGGCATCCTCTTTTGATATTTCATCCCGGATATCAGTTGGATGTTCTTTTAATTTAAAGCTGCTGTTAGCGGCAAACTTCTTTATATAGTTTCCCATAGATTTTTATTTAAACAACACAATTTAATAAATTTTTGTTTATTGATTTTTAATAGGTTTCAGATTAAATGGGAGGGTTTGTAATCCTTGCTTTATTAATATCATTCATTCTGCTGATAATTCAAAATATCATTCATTTTGATGATAATTTAAAATATCACTAAATTTGATGATATATTTGTTTATCATTTATTTTGATGATAAACGGAAATATGATTATATTGAATGATTAATTAAATAAAAACTATGAGTTACCATGTAATATTAACGGGAGATGTGGTTCATTCACGGTCACATGAGGCCAAGGAGTGGTTGCCGAAGTTGGAGCATGGGATTAAAAAATATGCTCTCACGTATGATATATTTCGGGGGGATAGTTTTCAGGCGGAGGTTCCACTAGGTTCCTGTTTTCATGCGATATTTTATTTAAAGGCAGAGATGCGCCAATTGGAGGGGATGGATATTCGGATTGGTATAGGTTTAGGGAGGGTTGAGTTATTGGATAAGGATATCAAGAAGTCCAGTGGCGAGGCATTTATCTATTCGGGTCAATCCTTGGACAGTTTGAATAAGGAGAGTTTGGAGTTTAAGTCAAGATGGAAAGAATTGGACGAAGGGTTAAATTTGATATTGACCTTATCGACACGTTTAACAGACCAATGGACTCCGAATATGGCAGAAACTGTTCAGGCAGCGATGGACTATCCTGAAGTGAATCAAACCGAGTTAACAAAAATCATTGGTCGGAAACATCAAAGTCAGGTAAGCACGGAATTGAGCAAAGCCAATTATTCCAAGATCAATCAAGTTATAAATTATTGTACAAAAGAATTGAAGCGATATGTTAATTGATTTGCTTAAAATGTTGATAGCCCATATTTTGGGTGATTTTGTCTTTCAACCAAAATCGTGGGTTGATAAGCGAAAGACACAGATTCAATATCTTTTTTATCATGTTGCGGTCCATGCAGGGTTACTCATATTATTTTTTATAAATGACCTCGCAGGGAAATGGCAGATCATCTTGTTTCTGACGGCAGCTCATTTGGCGATCGATAGTCTAAAGATAGGCTGGGAACAGCGTTGGCCATCCAATCCAGTCAGGATATTTTTAATAGACCAGGCTTTACATATCGCCAGTATATTTGCTGTATATTACTTTAATAATCAATCGAGCTTTCAGGAGTTAATAGGTTCAATATCATGGAATAAATTTTTATTATTTGCTATAGCAATTCTATTGATCATATTTGTTATTCCGATCATCATCCGCGTGTTTTTCAGTAAATGGAATAAGGAGGTTGAATTCAATAGCAAGCGAAAAGAGACTTTATTTGATGCCGGGACGATAATAGGGATTTTGGAAAGAGCGATGATCTTAGGATTTGTATTGCTTGATTTAAATGAAGGAATAGGCTTCTTATTAGCTGCGAAATCCATATTTCGTTTTGGTGATTTAACGAATGCTAAGGACACAAAATTCACAGAATATGTGCTAATAGGTACATTATTGAGTTTTGGTTTAGGTATGTTTGTAGCATTCTCATTAAAATATCTACTGACAATAATATAATCTACTATGAAAATAAATCTAAGAGGGGTAAAGCGATTACTATGTCTTTTTATTGGGGTCTGCATGAGCATGAATACGATGGCCCAAAGTCCATCGTTTGAAACTGAATTAAAGAAGATTACCGATAAATATGATGCGGTTGGGCTTGCGATTGTGGTTGTAAAAGGCGGGAAACCGATCTATGAGAAGGCATTTGGGTACAAGGACCTCGAAAATAAAACAGCATTGACCACACAGGATTTATTTCGGATAGCCTCTATTTCCAAGTCGTTTAGTTCCACTGCTATCATGCAGTTGGTTGAACAGGGAAAGGTATCATTAGATGATGATATCAGTGATTTAGTAGGGTTTAAGGTAAGGAATCCGAAGTTTCCAGAGACGAAGATTACCTTGGAGATGATGCTTTCGCACCGTTCGAGTCTCAATGACAGCAATGGTTACTTTACATTTGATGTTTTGGATACGGTAAAAAATAAAGATTGGGCGAAATCCTATAATAATTATGAGCCAGGAACGGACTATGAATATTGTAATTTAAATTTCAATATGATTGGGGCTGTTTTGGAGCGATTAACAGAGGTTCGTTTTGATAATTATATCAAGCAGCAAATATTAACTCCATTAGGATTAGATGCGGGATATTGTGTTGATTCGTTGGATCAAAAACGCTTTGCAAAGTTGTATGATAAGGAGAATGGGGTTTATGTGGAGCAAAAGGCAGCCTACAATCCGAGGTCTGAGGAAATAAGAAATTACAAAATGGGCGAGAGTACCCCAGTATTTTCTCCTACAGGTGGAATGAAAATTTCAGCACATGATTTATCAAAATATATGTTGATGCATATGAATTATGGGAAATCAGGAAAGGTGAAGCTCATTTCCAAAGCGAGTTCAAAGCGGATGCAAAAAGGACTATCAGCGAAGGAAAATTATGGATTAGCATTATTAGAAACAGATCGATTAATTGAGGGAGAGCATATGATAGGACATACCGGATCAGCATATGGTCTTTACAGTAATATGTTTTTTGAACCCAAGAAGAAGTTTGGATTTATTGTGATAACGAATGGATGTATTCCAACGATTGATCGGAATGAGGACATTGTCATGTCAAAGGAAGTTATTAACTTACTTTATCAAGATTTTATTAAGAAGAAGTAAATCCTGTTAACCTATTGATTCCTAGCGATAAATTTTACGGGGATTAGTAAAGGGTATATTTAAGGATTGTTTCATGAAAAATTAACTACTTTTGTAAACATTATTCAAATTGAGAATTTAGCAATATGATTATTCAACCAAGAACTAGAGGTTTTATCTGCTTGACAGCACATCCAGAAGGAGCGGCAGAGAATATCAAGAACCAAATCGAATACGTAAAATCTAAGGGTGAGATTAAGAATGGCCCTAAGAAGGTATTAGTAATCGGGGCGTCGACAGGATTTGGGATTGCTTCACGCATAAGTGCTGCATTCGGATCAGGAGCAGCGACTATTGGAGTATTTTTCGAGAAACCAGCATCAGAGGGAAAATTAGGTACTGCGGGTTGGTATAACAGTGCTGCTTTTGAAAAGGAGGCACATTCGGCAGGTCTATATGCGAAGAGCATAAATGGAGATGCTTTTTCTGACGAAATCAAAGCACAAACTATTGAGTTAATAAAGAAAGACTTAGGTCAGGTTGACTTGGTTGTTTATTCATTAGCATCACCACGTCGTACGCATCCAAAAACTGGGGTTCAACATTCGTCGGTATTAAAACCAATTGAACAGCCATTTACAAATAAAACTGTAGATTTTCATACTGGAGTAGTTTCAGATATTAGTATTCAGCCGGTAGATTCAGCTGATGATATCAATAATACAGTAGCTGTTATGGGTGGTGAAGACTGGAAGTTTTGGATTGAAGACCTAAAGGCAGCTGGAGTTTTAGCAGAGGGTGTTAAAACTGTAGCTTATTCTTATATCGGTCCAGAATTGACTTATCCAATCTATAGAAATGGAACAATTGGTCGTGCGAAAGACGATTTGGAAGCTACTGTTCCCGCAATAAATGAATTATTGAAAGATTTACATGGTATTTCTTATGTATCAGTGAATAAGGCTTTAGTTACGCAATCAAGTTCAGCTATTCCTGTGGTTCCATTGTATATTTCATTATTATATAAAGTAATGAAAGAGAAAGGTATTCATGAAGGCACGATTGAGCAAATGCAACGATTGTTTGCTGAGCGTTTATATAATGATGTAGAAACTCCATTGGATGATAAAGGAAGAATCCGTGTTGATGATTTAGAAATGAGAGCTGATGTTCAAGCAGAGGTTGCAAAACTTTGGGAACAAGCGAATACAGAGAATTTAGAAGAGATTTCTGATATCAAAGGGTATAGAGATGACTTCTTCCAATTGTTTGGATTTAATTTCGATAACATCGACTACAATAAAGACACGAGTGAATTAGTTCAAGTTCCAAGTTTGGCTGAATAATTCATCAAATACTTCTAAAAAGGCGTTAGGAAAATTTCTTAACGCCTTTTTTATTTTGATTACTGTTAATAGGAGGTTAATAGGATAGGAATCCTATTTTTATTGTAAAAAAGTAAATTTTGTTGTAAAAAGATAGGTTAGCGTTCTTTTCTTTTTATTAATTTTAGCCAATTCAATACTGTTTGCAAAATCTACCAACCAAGACAGTTATTACGCTATACACTAACTATGAATTAATATAAATGGATAACCAATCTATTATCGAGGAGGGACATATTCATCTCAGTGAAGGGATTCAGGAATTTGGCTATTTATTAATTACAGATTCTGCATTTACCATAATCGCCGGAAGTGAGAATTGTGAAAAGTGGTTAGGGGGTTCATTTTCCGCTCAATTAGGCAATAATTTATGGGGAGTATTGGAACTATACTTTTCCAAATATGTAAGGAGTATAAGGATTGCCGTTGACCAGGTTATCAATGAGGAAAATGAACGCGTATTGTTGGAGTTAGAGGTCCAAGATGAGCCTTATTACTTAAATATCTATTTATTCCAGGAATCTATTTACTTTGAGTTCGAGAAGAAGTTTGAAGATCCCAATGTATTCTTTCCAAAATTCGAAATTGTAGATAAGTTATTATCAGCAAGTAAAGGGAAGATATGGGAGAAGGTGAGTTCTTATATTTCGAAAATCAGTGGGTTTGATCGGGTTCGTGTATTTCAATATGTGGGGGAAGGAGACGGATTGATCGTTGCGGAATGTATTGAAAGCGATGTTTTAGAAGAGCTTATCGGGAGTTATTATCCTGATATGGACATCTTTAGACATGCCAAGAATATCCATTCTGTGAATTTTCATCGCTATACAGCAGAGGTTAATGGCAGGACAATCAAGATTATTTCGAGAGAGAATTATAAAACAAACCTATCCCAGACCAATATTCGGATGATATCTCCGGTTCATGCATCCTATTTGATCAAAGATGGGGTTAATTCAAATCTGAGTGTTTCGATTCAGATTGATGGGAAATTATGGGGTTATATATTTTGTCAAAGTAGGAAAAGGAAGAAAATAAACCTCTTAAAAAGGGAGGCCATTGTTTATTTTATTCAAATGGCGATCAATAAGTATTCGGAGGAGCAAAAAAGCAAAATCAAGGAATTCCATGATGATATCAGGAATTTTGAGCTACAGCTGAAGGAGAAGCTATTATTAAAGAATAATCTCGTCCATTCCTTATCTGAGCTTGAAAAGGAGCTTTGCTACTATACAAAATCAGATTCCATGGTGATTCTGATCAATAATGAAATGTATTCTAGTAATATATCAATTGGTTATAATAAAATATTGGAAATCAAGAATTTGATATCCAGAATTTCAAAAGGTACTGTTTTTTCAGATTCTGAATTTGTATTAAAATACGGGGCACAGCTAGACTTAGATTCAGAGCGTTTTGTTGGATTAGCATCCTTAAATGTAGATTTAAAAGAGTCTTGCAGTATATTTTGGTTTAGGAAAGAGGAGGAATTTTACAGAAAATGGGTTTCCAGGCCAAATACCCAAATTGATAAGCAAAGAAGTAATGAAATTTTTGAGCATGAGAATCATCCGAATTTGGATATTTGGCATCAACGGATTTTTGGAACCTCAGCAAGTTGGGAGGAGAGTGAACTATTTTTTATCAAGAGGCTAGGTGACATCATCCTTCAAAGTGCGAAGAATTTTTCGCAAGAGCTGGACAAACTGAATAAGGAAGTTGGCAATTTAAATCGCGCCTTAGACAATTATGCGAATACGGTGAGTCATGATTTGAAAAATCCTTTATCGGCGATAAATCTTTCTACTCAGATGATTTTGCAAAGGCCGGATATGAAAGAGGATTTGCGTCAAAAGATGTTGATTAATACCAAGGAAGCTGTTGACGTGATTTCTGAATTGTTAAAGAGTATCCATGATTTTTCGAAGGTTAAGGATTTCGAATACCAGATGGAGGCGGTATATGTGGATGAGTTTATCCAGCAGATTGTGAATTTCAGCCAGTTAAGGTATAATGCACATCGTACGAAGGTTCATTTTGGCCAAATTTTGCCGGTTTATGGTGAAAGGAGTATTATATATCAATTATTACAAAATTTGATAGCCAATGCGATTAAATATAGTGCCAAGGTTGAATCCCCTGTTGTTGAGATATTCTCTTACCATAAACATGAGTTTGTGTGTTACACAATTAAGGACAATGGGATAGGGATAGCGAAGGAGGAGTTGAGTTCGATTTATGATTCATTCAAGCGTCTTTCCAATGCAAACAGTTTTGAGGGGACCGGTTTAGGGATGACGATTGTGAAACGAATTACGGATAGACTACGGATAAAGATAGAGGTTGAGAGTGAGATTGGGGTAGGGACAAGCGTTCATTTATTATTCCCGAAAGAAATTGGTTCCTACTAAGTTAGGGGAAATCGGAAATAGATAATTTTAATAGCTTAAAAGCTCGTTTAAAAAAATTATATTTGCGAATTAAATTGAAGGCATAATAACCTATATGAAGCATATACGCAATTTTTGTATTATCGCACATATCGACCATGGGAAGAGTACTTTGGCCGATAGATTATTAGAGTATACCAATACCATTACCCAACGAGAGGCACAAGCTCAATTGTTGGATAATATGGATTTGGAACGTGAAAGAGGGATTACGATTAAGAGCCATGCAATCCAAATGGAGTATACCAAAGATGGACAAACGTATGTGTTGAACTTAATTGATACTCCGGGTCACGTAGATTTTTCTTATGAGGTATCACGTTCGATTGCAGCCTGTGAAGGTGCATTATTGATTGTAGATGCTTCCCAAGGTATTCAAGCACAAACTATTTCCAATTTATATTTAGCATTAGAACATGATCTAGAGATTATTCCAATTTTGAATAAGATGGATTTACCTGGTGCCATGCCTGAAGAGGTTAAGGACCAGATTGTTGAATTAATTGGAGGGAAAAGGGAGGATATTATTCCTGCATCTGGTAAAACAGGTATGGGGATTCCAGATATTTTAGCTGCTATTGTGGAACGTGTTCCTGCTCCGGTAGGAGATCCGGATGCACCATTACAAGCTTTGATTTTTGACTCGGTTTTTAATTCATTCAGAGGGATTATGGCTTATTTCAAAGTTGAAAATGGAGAAATTCGTAAAGGTGACAAGGTTAAGTTCGTAGCTACCGGCAAAGAGTACTTTGCTGATGAAGTAGGTACATTAAAATTAAACCAAGTTCCGAAAGAAGTAATCAAGACAGGTGATGTTGGTTACATTATTTCAGGGATCAAGGAAGCACGAGAGGTCAAGGTAGGAGATACTATTACAAAAAAGGATCGTCCATGTTCACAGGCTATTCAAGGCTTTGAGGAAGTTAAGCCGATGGTATTTGCGGGTATTTATCCTGTAGATACAGAGGATTATGAAGAATTGAGGGAATCTATGCACCGCTTGCAACTGAATGATGCTTCGCTTGTATTTGAGCCGGAGTCATCAGCTGCATTAGGTTTTGGATTCCGTTGTGGATTCTTGGGAATGCTTCACATGGAGATTATCCAAGAGCGTTTAGAGCGTGAGTTTGATATGACCGTTATTACTACGGTTCCAAACGTTTCGTATTTAGCCTACTTGTCTAAGGATCATGAGGAAATTGTGGTTCACAACCCTTCAGATTTACCAGATCCAAGTAAATTAGACAGTATTGAGGAACCTTATATCAAGGCAAATATTATTACCAAAGCTGAATTCGTAGGACCAGTCATGTCTTTATGTATTCAGAAACGTGGGACTATCATTAATCAATCGTATTTAACATCAGATAGGGTAGAATTGGTATTTGAGATGCCAATGGGCGAGATCGTATTTGATTTTTATGATAAGTTAAAGACCATTTCAAAGGGCTATGCTTCATTTGACTATCATCAGATAGGCTATAGACAATCTGATTTGGTTAAGTTAGACATTCGTTTAAATGATGAGCCGGTAGATGCGTTATCATCATTGATTCACCGTAGTAATGCTTATGATTTTGGTAAGAAGATTTGTGAGAAGTTAAAGGAGTTATTACCAAGACAGCAGTTTGAGATCCGTATTCAGGCTTCGATTGGAGCCAAGATCATTGCGAGGGAAACGATTTCAGCATTACGTAAGGATGTAACAGCGAAATGTTATGGTGGTGATATTTCCCGTAAGCGTAAGTTATTGGAGAAGCAGAAGAAGGGTAAAAAACGTATGCGTCAGGTAGGGAATGTTGAGATTCCGCAATCAGCATTTATGGCTGTTTTGAAATTAGATTAAGAAAATCAACCTATTTAATATATCATGAATTTATTGGACGGTAAGGAAGTATCAACCAAAGTAAAAGAAGACATTAAACGCGAAGCGGCGGAATTGACTGAGAAGTTAGGCCGTAAGCCTCATTTACTTGCGATTCTCGTGGGGAATGATGGCGGAAGTGAGACTTATGTGGCGAGCAAAATGAGAAATTGCGAGCAAGTCGGTTTTGCTTCGACAAATCTTCGTTATGATACGGACATCACTGAAAAAGAGTTAATCGATAAAATCAAAGAAATCAATGCTGATGATAGCATTGATGGATTAATTGTACAATTACCACTTCCTAAACATATTGATCCCGAAAAGATTACAGAAGCTATAGACTACCGCAAGGATGTTGATGGATTTCATCCTATCAATTTGGGTCGTATGCAGCGTAATTTACCATGTTTTATTCCTGCGACTCCATACGGTATTATGTTGATGTTAGAACATTATGGCATTGATACATCGGGCAAGAAAGCTGTAATCGTAGGGAGGAGTAATATTGTTGGTTCACCAATGAGTATTTTACTTGCGAGGAATTCAAATCCTGGAAATTGTACTGTAACCCTAACCCATAGTAGAACAAAGGATTTGAAGTCTGAAGTTTTGCAAGGGGATATTGTTGTTGCAGCCATTGGCAAGAAGAATTTTGTGACTGCAGATATGGTAAAAGAAGGTGCCATCGTAATTGACGTAGGTATCAATCGTGAGACTTCAACAGAAACTAAATCAGGATTTAAACTATTTGGAGATGTTGATTTTGAAAATGTTGCACCCAAAGCATCTTGGATTACGCCAGTACCAGGAGGAGTTGGATTAATGACTATTATTGGTTTATTAAAGAATACCCTTGAGGCTGCAAAAGGGACTGTTTATCCTAAAGGATAAGTAACTGATTTATAAATATTATTGAAGAGCTTCCAATTTTGGAGGCTCTTTTTGTTTTTCTGCACAAAAGAATAAACTATTTGAGCTATCTGTTAGTTATAAAGCTATAAAAGAAAGTTTATAACCTACAGTGCCATGGCAAAATTGGATACAGTAAAAAATAGAGATATTTTGGAAATGATTAACCAAAATAATGAGAATCTAAATAAGCTCCACGATATTGTTCGAAAATCCTTTGTAGAGGAAAAATTGATAACGGAAAATTTGATAAATCCGACGGATGAATATCTTAACAAGGGTCAGATGATATCTGACAAGGTAGCTCGTTTTGGGGGGAGTTGGTCCTTTATCATGATATTTACTGGAGTTCTTATTGTTTGGATTATCTATAATTCGATGATGGCCAAACAGGATCAATTTGATCCGTATCCATTTATTTTAATGAATTTAGTGTTATCTTGTTTAGCTGCATTGCAGGCACCTATTATTATGATGAGCCAGAATCGTCAGGAGGAGAAGGATCGGAAGAGAGCGGAGAATGATTATTTGGTCAACCTAAAGGCAGAATTGGAAATCCGTAGTTTACACAAAAAGATTGATGTATTGTTAGAGGAGGAGATTAAGCAATTATTTGATTCACAGGTAAACCATTTGAAATTATTGAAGCAACTGTCAGAACATGTTGATCAAATGGAAAAGGAACTCAAACAAAAGAAGAACCCTGAATAGTTTAATAGGTAATAAATAGTTGATTAAAAAAATGGTATAAATATTGTATCGAAGCATCTAGTAGATTAATTTTAACTAAATAATTACACAAACAAATAAAAACATGAAAAAAATCGCGGTATTAGCAGCAGTTGCATGTGCTATTTCATTATCAGCATGTAACAATAATTCATCAATGGACAAAAACAATGATGGAGATACTACAGTTGGTGAGAAGTTAGATCATTCCATTGAGACTACAGAGCAATCAGTTGATGATTTAAAGGCAGATATGAATGCTGAATTGGCCAAAGCAGAAGAGAATGCGAAGAAAGCACAAGCAGATTTAGATGCAGCAGTTAAGAGTGGAGACAAGAAAGCACAAGAGGCAGCACAAAAAGCATTAGATGATGCAAATGCAGCTTGGGAAAGAACGAAAGAAGCCGCTAAGAATGCAGGACAAAAAATTGAAGATGGTGTTAACAATGCTGTAGATGCAACTAAAGAAGCTGGTCAAAAGACTGGTGAAGCTATCGACAAGACTGCAGAAAAAGTAGGTGATAAAACCAAACAATTATCTGAAGACGCTAAGAGAAAAGCGGAAAATGTTAAAGAAGCTTTAGAAAACTAATAAAATCCATTTTATATAAATGGTAATTAAGTTTTTAATGAAAGCGCCAATTTAGTTGGCGCTTTTTTTATGTTTAAATTGTATTTAATGCTGTATATTGCTAGATATGGGTATAAATATGGCTTGGGATAAAATAGAGATTATCAATTATTGTCGAACAAAGTGTGAGAAAAGAATTATTGAGATTCAATCAGCGATGGATTCGGCTCAAGATGCTATTTTAAATGATACGAAGAGTAGTATGGGCGATAAATATGAAACCTCACGTGAGATGGCTCAACAAGAGATTAGTAGACTTCAAACCCAATTGCAACAGGCAGAGATTGATTTGGATAAAATCAATAATTTAAATATCGAACCTTCCGAACATGTAAAAGTAGGGAGTATCGTTATCACTGATCAGTTTGATTACTTTATTGCTATTTCCATTGGTGCTGTTAAGATTGGTGAGAAGAGCATAATGGTGATTTCGAAGGAATCACCAATAGGGAATTTACTATTTTCAAAGAAGGTAGGAGATGAAGTTCAATTTAATGGAAAGACCTTAAATATTGAAGGAATAATCTAAAGGATTGATGTTAAATCTATTGTTTATCGGTCATAGCTGGTTGGTAATTGTTAAATTATTAAGAAAGAAAGATTTTTTGTTACAAATTACAATAAGCTGTGGGATAGAGTTTAAGGGGATAAATGCTTAGAATTCCAAGGAGGGGGGCATTTGTATAGATTGATTTACAATAAATGAAAAAAATATTTATCAAAACTATTTAGCTCTAATTTTTGTTTAGCTTTAAGTATTATTTACCAACAAAAACACGGTTTTTATGAATCTTAAAAAAATCTTAACTATTGCATTAGTTTCAGGTACATTAATGACTGGAACAATTGCGTGTAAGTCCAAAATTTCGGACGCTGATTTGAAGGCTAAAGTTGAAACAGCAGTTCAATCCAATCCTGGGGTAACTGTTGAGGTAAAGGATGGTGTTGTTACCTTAAATGGTACGGCCAATTCTGAGGATGAGAAAGTTCAAATTGAAAATGCGGCAAAGGCTGCGGACAGCAAAGGGGTTAAATCAGTAATGAACAATATTGTTGTAAACACGATGCCTCCTGTAGAGATCAACACGAACGATGCTGATCTTACTACGAAGGTTACTGAGTTTACGAAGGATTTCCCAACCGTAAAAACTGCAGTTGCAGATGGGGTTATTACAGTAACTGGGGAATTAGAACAAGCACGTGTTCAAGCATTAAAAATGGGATTAGATGCATTGAATCCTAAGAAAGTTGACATGTCAGGATTAACTGTTAAATAATAAGGACTATGAGTTTACAATCAAAATATCAAGTATTAATAGATACTGCGAAAGCATCAGGCATGTCAGACTTGGCAATTGCGGAACAAGATGGCGTATTGCATATTCAAGGAACAGCAGCAAGTGCTGATGTAAAAAACAAATTATGGGATATTTATAATCAAATTGACCCTAACTTTTTATCGGGCGATGTAGTTATGAATGTTGATGTATCATCTGCTGTTGCAGGTTCACAAGTACGTGTTATTACTGAAAGCAGTAATCTAAATATTCGTAAAGGACCTGGAACGGATCAACCTATCGTTGGGAAAGCTGCTAAAGATGAAGTTATTACTTTAATTAGCAGAGCGAATGACCAATGGTGGTTAGTTCGAACTAAAGATGGTGAAGAAGGATATTGTTATGCTCAGTATCTTGAACCTATTAGTTAATACGTATTAAGAAATAAAAATAAATGCCCATTATTAAAATAATGGGCATTTTTATTTTTTTTTAAAATTTTACAGCTGAAGGGAAACGATATTTCCTTGGCTTCCAGCGAGGTAAATGATTTTTTTATTGTCTGATAATGCGATTACATTAAAACTTTCTTTAGAGATGTTTTGCCATGTTTTTCCAGCATCTTTGGAGATATCTGTTCCGGATGTGCCAGTTGCAATCAAAGTTTGCGCATTAATATATTTAACACAAGAGCGATAACCAAATACAGGGATTTCGGGTTTTTCCCATGAAAGTCCGCCATTAAAGGTCAATAAGATATTATTGCTATTATTTTGATCTTCAGTATAATTCCCACCTACCACAACGCCAATTCTTTCAGTAAGGAAGTCGATTGAGAAAATGCCTGTGCTAGCAGAACCGGACCAAATAGGCACATCTTGAACATCCAATTTACTTTCTTTCTCACTTCTTTTCATCAAACTGGAATACGATCCGCCAGTTCCAATATATAGCCAATTATTTATGACTTGCAGGGATGTTCCACTTGCTGCAAAAGCAGCTTCACCAGGTTCTGCAAATAAATGGATGGCATTGGTAACATCTTTCCAGGACTTTCCTTTATTTGTACTTTTTAATAATTGAAATTGTCCATCAATTGGATCTCCTAAAATATAGCCTGTTTTACCTTGAAAATCCATTCCATCCAAGAAAATTTCGGGGTTTTCATTTTTATAGACTTCAGTCCATGTTTTGCCGGCATTTTTGGTGTGAAGGACTATTGCTGGAGCTCCGGCACTTACAATTACGGCTTCCTTAGCGCTAAAGACTTCAATATCACGGAAGTCAAATTTTTCATAACCTTTCGGAGATACCCAAGTCCAAGTTTTCCCTTCATCCGTAGATCTTCCAACCATTCCGTTGCTACCACTTACCCAAACTACATTATTCTTATAGGTTTCCAATCCTCTGAAACTAGATTTATTTTCAGTAGAGAGTGGGGTGAATTCTTGAGCCTGCATTTGAGTTGTCAGACCACATATTGCTAGAAATAAGAGTAGATTTTTCATAATTCCAATCGTTATGAAAGTTGTTTCATCAACTCATCAAATTCATTTCTCAGTGCTTGGAGTTGTTCTTCCAGTTGGCTAACTCTTTCTTCTAAAACAGTAATGGCCGAATTATTAGCAGGAGCAGAGGGAGATGAGTTTTCATCCTCATAGGAATCTTCATCAAACTCAGCGAACAAATGAATATATCGAGCTTCTTTTTGACCAGGTCGTTTAGGGAGTTGTTTGATATAGTTAGGTTCTTCCGAGCTTAATTTATCAAGTATTTCAAAAACTTGATCTAGATTTTCAAATTCATATAATCTTCCGGAGTTTGTATTTAATTCACCGGCAGTCATAGGTCCTCTTAAAAACAAGAGACAGATAATTGCGAGTTCTTGGGGTAATAAGGGAAATTGGATTGCTAGATTATGTTTGTATTTGGTCACTCTGCTTCCACCACCTACGACAGTAGAAATAAGTCTTTTTTTTCTTAATGTATCTAACACTTGAATTACTGTTGATTCATCATACTGGACAACCGGTTTTCTTGATGTTTTTTGGTTACAAGCTGTTAATAGTCCATTTAATGTCAATGGATAGTATTCAGGAGTTGTTTTAGATTTTTCTAACATAGATCCTAATACTCGGATTTCTTCTTGACTAAAGATTGGTATTGATAAATTTTCTTCCATAAAAGCGTAAATCGTGAATTTTACTAAATATACAGATTAATAAAGGAAGAGGAAGATAAAAAAAACAGCCTATTCAATGAATAGGCTGTGGATATTTTTGGGGAAGGCTGATTTAGTTTTTAATAAGATTTGAGTTTTTGATTACTCTACATCCATAAACTGGGCAATTTCTTCCCTTATATCAGCTGGTAACATCATATAAATTTCTTTCTTTAATGTTACTTGTTCTCCATGAATTGTTGAGATTTTACCATCATAACTAATAATTGATTCAAATCCTCCGATAAGCCATTTACCATCAGTTTGCAAATAATTACGATGTTTCTCGTCTAATTTTTTTAATTCTTTAATAATTTCTTCACTATTAAAGTTTTGATTCTTTACCATATTAAAAAATCCTCTTTTTTAGCAGATCACAACTTGAAATGGAAAATTAGGTTTATACCCATTCTCAGAAATTCAAATTATTATCTAATGTTAAACAACTACGGCAACGAATATGAAAATATTGTGCCAATTCTATACAATTTTGGTTAAAAAATTTATAAATAATTTAAGGTTAATAGGTTGCGAATATATTATCTATTTCCTTAACCAATATGAACTTTTTGATATATTGGGTTCATAATAGTGTTTTCATTTTTATAAATTAAGTGTACTGTCCTAAAATTTCATAATAAAATGTATGTTATAATTAACAGATATTTAAATAAATTATTATTGGAAATTGAGGAAAGTTTTTTAGTCTTCCTTTTCTTTATATGCTGAATATAAGGCAGTAAAGGGAGGTTTAATTGAGACTGCTATGAGCCTTTTTTTCTTTTCATCTGTAAAGTAATGATTATTCTTAGTTAGCCCTAGATATTCATATCGTTCTTCATAAAATTTCAGGAGGTAATCAAGATTAGTTTTCTCCAACATTTTAAATTTTAAAACAGCGTAAGTAGCTTTTCCACCTTGGAATAAATAATACATTGTTTCAATTAAATCGGAGTTTGTATCATAACTTAATACATCATTTTTATCGATTATCACTTTTCTTTTTTCTAGGCTGGTTATTCGGTTTTTAGTCTTTCCATAAAAGGAGACAGGTTCAGGGATATCAGTAATATTGGGTATTACTTTTATTTCTAGGGAATGGTTTTTATCATCAATTTTTGCGGAGATTTTAGTTTTGCCAATATGATGAGCAGTAAAAGTTCCATCATCCTCAATTGTACCTACAAATTTTTTGGATGATTTCCATGCTGAGATTTTTCCTTTGGATGTAATTTGGATGGTATTGCCGACATGTAATTCAAGGGACTTTTGATCGAATCTGTATTCTTGAAGTTTATTATCCTCTAGAAGTTCATCTTTCTTTACACAGGAGCTTTGTATTGATGAAATGAAAAGGATGATTAAGAAGGGGAAACTTTTATCTATTGCCATGCTCATTGGATTTTGCTCAAAACTAAAGTTAATATATTAACCTGTAGTTAAAATTATAATAAATAAAAATTTTGCCTTTGTTTTTGTTATTTTTAAAGAGGTTGCATAATGAAAAACATTTCAAAATAATTTACGATGGGAGAAAATGAAAAGATTCTGAACCTTATTCAGGATTTGATGAAGAATGATATTTTGGCAGATTTCTTAAGGGATTATGATTTTTCGGTTAATCTTTTTGGCTTAAAGATTTCAGATTCAAGGCATTTATTTTTAAGGTTATCACAACCGAAAGATGATATAATACTATGGTTACAGGAGGAATACATTCCAAAAATGGATCATACCGGGAATTGGATTCAGTATCCCGCAATTGAAAATCCACGAGTTGAAAGGATTGAACCTTCCACTAAGTATATACCTACAGATTTAAACTATGGAGAATTTGTAAATAATTTATTAGGATTTTTCGATCAATTAAAGGCTTATAAAGCTAGTCATCTTCAGAATGTTGACTTAGATCAGCTTAACCGAAGGATTGATGAAATGATTCAAGAAATTAAGACCCTGAGCGGATTAAACCAATAAGGTCAAAAGTCATTTTTCGCAAAAGAAAAAAAGCTACTAATTCTTGAGTAGCTTTTTTCTATATTATAATGCTGGATTATTAGCATATTCTTTCCAGACATCTTGGATTGACTTTCCGAGAGACTGACTAAAGAAGTCATTATAGTTTGTTCCTTGGATCAATGCACTGTTTAATTGCTTAACAAAATTCTTGTTTTTATGCGTTTCTATCCAAAGCAGGAATCTACCTGTGATTCCATAACTTCCATCGTAATTATGTTCAGGTTTATAATCCTGGAGGGTCCAAGGATCAGGATTGTCTATTCCATAATGGTATCTCACATTATCTGCAATTCCTTCCACTAGCCATCCCGGTACATTCCCCTTGTAATCTTGTTGAATATGATGCATGGTTTCATGAACCACCACATCGCCATCCTTGGGATTTCCTTCCATATATTTATATGCAAAGACCACTACATCACCAAAGGCATATGCTACGCCGTCATAGGTAGGGTCTATAATAAAGTAAAGTTTGCGTTTTGCCTTAGGATTGAAATCAGTAATTAACTTTGGATAAACGGTAAAGAATGTATTTGTTAATCTTTCTTGATATTCTAACTGAGTCTTTGAAGAGTGATTAATGAAAACGAGTGAAACATTATTTTTGGTTAGACTATCAATTTTCTGAAGCGGTTCTTGCTTTTGACTAGAAGGGGGCATTTGTCTTAATCTAAATTCAGAGGCTTGGAACATATTATCATTATAAAGTTTAGTTATAGACCATTTATAATGGGTGAATTTTTCCTCGTTTTTAAAATAGAAGCTATAGGTATTATTTCTTTTTCTGAATTGCATTCCCATGTGGCTATCTAATTCTTTCCAAGCTTTTCCATCATTAGATCCATAAAATTTCCAATCCATGGGGTCACGACCATCGAAATCATTTCCGGTAGTAAAATCATAGGATGCGACTAATTTAGCTGAGTCGAATTGAAAAGTAATATCAAGACCTTTGAAGTTTTTTGCTAGGAATTTGGTATTTAGGTCGCTATCGGTCAATTTTTTTGAGCCTTCAGCTCCATTAGGTCCATCTTGGTTTTCAATACTTACCCTAACTGTTGCTTCGGCAGTTATGTCTTTAATTGGGATTTTCTCTAATTCGGGGTCTGGGATATGGGTATCATCGATGTTATCTTTACTACAACTGCTATATAAAAGAATGCACAAGAGTGATACAATCAGGGAAAACCTGTTTATTTTCATATTTCGCATATAATTTAAAGTTTAGTTTATAAAAGAAGTAAGTATTTTCATAATGTTAAAATAACGTATAAATCAGGAAGTTGTTATGTAGGTTTTCAGCTAAATATCGTTAGCTATTCAAAAAAATTTAGTAATCGGCTTAAAACTATAATTTAGGGCTATTTTTTCCAGATTATTTTTTATTTGTAGCGGTTCGATGGCAAAAATGCTAAATATGGTTTAGCAAATATTATTTTGATTAATTATGTCTTAAAGCTTGAAAATTCCCTGTTATTAAACTTTTGCAAACATCTAGCTACAAATAATTTTAATGTGAGGTTCCTATTATGTCAATATTAAATAGTTATTAAAATTTGTTCTAATTTTGACCATTATGATATTAAAAGCTATGAAACAGTTAGGCATATTATTGTTATTCGCGGTATTATTTATCTCATGTGAAAAAGACAATGGGGTAGTTCCAGAGAAATTAAAAGAAACAGTTGTTACTGATTTAAAGGGTAAAGTGTTTTCAGCATACCAGGCACAGATGGTAACGCAAGGAGAAGGCGCGAAATTAGTTGATCCAGAGAATGCATTCTTTACCAAGATGGAATTTGTAGGTAATGTCGTAGAACTTACCAGAGCGAACAATACAAAAAGTAGATTCGGATTTGAAATTAATAATGCAAACCGTAACTCTGAAGAGTTGCCAGATGTATTTTCATTAGCAATGAAATCTAACTACAATAATTTCTACATTTATTTAAATAGAGATTATTCAAATGCTACAATTATATTAGGTGAAGGAAACAAGAGTTATAGTATTAACTTAAAACCGTAATCGAAATAAATTTTTTATTGGAAGCCCAATCTATCTTGTAGATTGGGCTTCTTACTTATTAATCAATTCCATTTAATAATCCCAGCCTACAAAGCGTTGGGTAAGTTTTTGATTCTCTACCACCCAAACTACATAATTTGTACAGGCCCCATCTCCAATTTGTTGACTGGCATAATACACATTTCCATCTTTATAGTACTGGAAGTTGTCCGAAGCATTGAATATTCCCAAAAGGTATTTACCTGGGATTTCGATTTGTTGTTTATTGACCTTTACCTCAGCTTTGCTAATTGCCTTTTTGGGCAAGCCACAATCCGCTAAATAATAATAAATATTATTAATGGATTTCACGTTGGTATTGCCATTATCATAATAGCTAACCTTGTATTTACTTGCTGAGAAAGATTCAAGTGTGTAGGTTATTTTAAAAGTCTCCTCATTTACTTTTTGAAGGTCCTCCAAATTCTTTAATTGGGATTTATGGACATATCCATGATCCATCTCTAAGTTCTCCTCATAAACAAGGAATGAAAAAGGTTTGTCATTATAGAATAGGACTTTCCTCCAATTGCTTTGTTCCGATGGAAGCTCTTCCGTTTGATCGATTAAAATTACAGTATGGTTTTTGAGTTTTGCTTTAATTTCAGCATTGGCATTTGGGGCGATCCTGATATTTGTGTAACCTTCTTTGCTTTTGATAATGTAAGGTTGAGCTAATAATTTATTAGAAATAATCATCAAAAATATAAGTAGGAAGGTTGAATATAGAAATTTGATGTTTTTCATATTATGATTCGATATAGTTTGTTCATTTTAGAATTTATTGCAATTTATATCAAATGGATTGAAACTGAATATTCTACCTATCTACAAATTGTATACAGTTCAAAAAATCATTCTTAAAACATTTTAGTTGGTTTATGCTTCTAATACTAGGCTTTTAGGTTGAAATAGGCTAAATTTAGTGGAGAGAACAAATATTTATGGATCATAAGCATATATATAATAAAAATGGCGTTTGCGAAATATGTAGTCAAACGATGAAAGTTTATAAAAATGCCAATGCCGATGATTTATTGATCGGAACAAAAAATCAAAGAAGTCACGAGTTCATATCTAAAGTTGATAACCATAAAACTGAGGATGCGACAGAAGAAAAACATGATCATGTCCATTCAGTTGATGATGACCATGATAACGACCATGACCATGATCATAGTCATGAAGTCAATGGAAGCACCTTAGATTTATTTAAACCTGCAATTTTCAGTTTTGTCTTTTTGATTTCAGGAATATTATTTGATTTTGTTTTCCATTTTGATTGGTTTAGTGGCTGGGTTCGATTGGTTTGGTATCTAATTGCCTATTTACCTGTTGGGTTTCCAGTATTAAAAGATGCCTGGAAGAGTATTCAAAAAGGCAATTTCTTTTCTGAATTTTTCCTGATGGGTATTGCAACCCTTGGGGCATTTGGTATCAAAGAATATCCTGAAGCTGTAGCTGTAATGCTTTTTTATGCTGTTGGCGAGGCCTTCCAAACTTTAGCTGTATCAAAAGCGAAGGCCAATATTAAATCACTATTGGATCAGAGACCTGATGAAGCTTCAGTTATGGTAGATGGTAAGATTCAGGTTGTAAAAGCCATTGATGTTAAAATAGGGGATGTTGTACAATTAAAAGCAGGAGAAAAGCTGGCACTAGATGGTAAGTTATTAAGTGAAAGCGGTTCTTTTAATACAGCAGCACTTACTGGTGAGAGTAAGCCAGATACAAAATCTAAAGGTGATACAGTTCTAGCGGGGATGATCAATTTAAATACTGTTTCAGAAGTGGAAATTACCACGGAATATGAAGACAGTAAGTTGAGTAAGATCTTGGAAATGGTACAACATGCTTCAACGCAGAAAGCACCCACGGAACTCTTTATTTCAAAATTTGCAAAAATATATACTCCAATTGTTGTGTTTTTGGCAGTAGGCATAGTTTTACTTCCATATTTTTTTGTTTCTGATTATGTTTTTCAGGATTGGTTATACAGGGCATTGATTTTCCTGGTTGTTTCTTGTCCATGTGCGCTAGTGATATCTATTCCATTGGGATATTTTGGTGGCATTGGGGCAGCTAGCAGGCATGGGATTTTGGTGAAAGGTGGAAATTTTCTAGATAGCCTGGCGTCGGTTAACCATGTTGTAATGGATAAAACAGGTACGATGACTGAGGGTGTTTTTAAAGTGCAGGATGTCATGTTTTCTGCTGATTTCAATAAGGAAGAAATACTCTCATATGTAAATGAAATTGAGAGTAAAAGTTCGCATCCAGTTGCAACTGCGATCCATGAGTATGTTGGCGAAGTAAAAGGAAATATTGATTTAGGGCAGGTTGAGGAGATAGCTGGGCATGGATTGAGGGCTAATATTGATGGGAAGGAGATTTTCGTAGGTAATTATAAGTTATTGGATAAGTTTAATATTTCCTATCCAGCGGATCACAAAGCAATTGTATTTACTACTATCGCTGTTGCTATGGATGGTCAATATATTGGATATATCAGCATTGCAGATCAAATAAAAGCTGGGGCAGCGGAAACTATTCAAGCTTTACATGCTGAGGGGATAAAAGTTACGATGTTAAGTGGCGATAAAACCACTGTTGTGAAGGAAGTTGCTAAAGAATTGCAGATTGATTCAGCATTCGGGGATTTGCTGCCTGAAGATAAAGTAGAAAAATTAAAAGCTGTAAAGGAAAGTGATAAGATTGTAGCCTTTGTTGGGGATGGAGTGAATGATGCGCCTGTAGTAGCCTTAAGCGATGTTGGGATTGCGATGGGGGGATTAGGATCTGATGCAACCATTGAAACTGCAGATGTTGTTATTCAAGATGATAAGCCGATAAAAATCCCGATGGCTATAAAAATTGGAAGAAAAACCAAGAGAATAGTTTGGCAGAATATAGGGTTGGCCTTTGCAGTGAAGGCAATAGTTTTGATTTTAGGGGCTGGGGGAGTGGCAACCATGTGGGAGGCAGTCTTTGCAGATGTAGGTGTGGCTTTACTAGCCATATTAAATGCCGTCAGAATTCAACGAACAGATTTTAATAAGGATTTTGATAAAACTTAATAATTAAGGAGCAGTAATAATATCTGCTCCTTAATTATTCTAAAATAAATATATTCAGGATTAATTGATGCTAACCCCTACATTTCCATTGGGTTGAGAATGATCATATTTATAAAGATTTTTAACGACCAATGACGTCCCTTGATTATCTTTTATTTCGTAAGTATCTGCGTGTAAATCATAATTGATGGAAAATATGGTGGTGTTTCCTTGAGTAATAGTTGATTTAGCTCCCCATGTTCCGCGATTGGCTAATTGTTCATTTCCATTATTATCTGTAATCTTAAAGATATTGGACTTAACCTTTGTTACCTCTGCATAATTTCCCATGTTATCTGAGATTTTATGTCCAGATTTAATTTTTTCGATTTTTAGATGGTAGCCTGATTCTGATTGAACTTCTTGTAGATTTAATAGCCAATCGAGTTTAAGAGTAAAAACTTCATTATCTTCATCTCTCACTACAAATTGATCTTTATTTTTTTGAAAGGAAGACAATGAAAAACCATCCCCATTTCTAAATCTGAGAAAACCATTATTTACCATTTCTAAATCCGCTTGGTAGCCATCTAAATCTTCTAATTCCAATATGTCATTCCAAATATTTGAAAGAGTCAAAAATTGGCTCTTTGAGTAGCCGAAATAACCATCAGAAGAGAACAGCATCATAAGATTAATGAAATCTTTTTGTTTCGGAAAAAGATTCCTCAAAGGGAAATTAATAGCTTTTTGTTGTACAACTCTTTCAAAAATTTTGTTGTACTTCTGCATGTTAACAGAATCTGAATTCACCTGTTTTGATGGTTGAGCAAATAAGTAGCATGACGTGATAATAAAGAGAAGCGATAGTATGATGTATTTTTTCATGAATTGGAATTTGATTTGATAATTTTCGACCAGCAAATACGAAAGATGCTTGTTTTAAATTTGGACTCAAACAAACATCAATAGTTTAACTTAGACGTAAAATTATGACATCGGGGTTGCCTGAATCAATTCTTTTGCATTTTTCTTGGTTCCCCAGTTAAAAATATGTCTTACCGTCGAGGAGTGATAAGGTATTATTGCTATAATAATGATTACTAGAATGTTAATAAATATTAAGTAAAGATAAAGGTCATGTAATCCCAATAAATTCGCTTGCTTTTGAAAATTGGAAATAAAGTTTCGATCTAATATTTGTCCAGAATCGATTACTTCAGCAAGTCTAGTTTGATGTATCAATTGGAGCTTATTAAACCAATTACTGATGATACTAGACCAAAATACAGTAACAAAAAATGTTCTTACCAACAAGAACAACACGATACTGTGAAGGAAAGCCTTCCCATTAACATTACCTGCCAAATAAACTGCAGTTGCAATAAAGGAAATTATTATTGCAATACCCCTGAAAATAATGGGTAAGATTAGGTATTCCAAAGGCGTTTGGATATTTATCAGGTTATAGATCAGGATATTTGAAATCAGATAAAATATTGCTGAAACCAAAAATATTGCCTTACATTTTTTGGTTTTCCTGAAATATAGATAGACGATTATGCTGCCTAGAAGATAGCCGAATAGGACATAAGCGTTGATTTCAGCTTGTTTGGTTGGATTAGCTGGCAAGATGATGTTCATCAGGTTGGTCAACAAACTCGTATTTGCATAAAATATTCCCAAAATAAAGATGGTGATGAGGGTCAAATATGTTGCTTTGTTTTTTATAGCTGAAAAGCTGATTATTTTTCTTTTCTTTTTGAAATTCCTGTTGAAAAACATAATAAAAAAAATGATGGTCAATACTATTGCCAGGATAATGCTTTTGCTGTTCAACCAATTATTTTGAAGACCATAACTCGCTACAAAAGAAAAGCAAAGAAAGCTTGCTGCCAATAAAATGGTTCCCAACCAATCGTATTGGAAGAGAGGTACTTTTCTGATAGATTGGGTTTTAAAACAAGAAATGACAAGAAGTAAAGAAAGCAACAACATCATATTCTGAAAGGTATAGCCTAGTTCCCAATAGAACTCCTTAGCTAGATAAGCAGTGATTAATCCACCTAATATTGGAAAAATTAGGTTCATTGGGTAATAGATGGCATACATTTGATATCGTTCGCCGGTAGGCATGAGGTATGGCATCAATTCAGAAATCAAGGCCATGATTAAAATGATTTTTACGCAACCAAAGACAAACATCAGCATAACATTCACCAAAGGGACTTGATTATATTGCAAGGTCAGGTTGATGGCCATTAATAGTAATAAACAGAATATAAGCAGCCTTTTCTTAGGCATATAAATCGTAAGCCTAAAGATTAAGGAGATAGAGCACACCATTCCAGCGCAATAGGCATACATTGCCATGGATAAATCTGCTGAATTGGTTGCTTGATCAGAAATGATATAAGGGTAGATACTATTTGGGATACCGTTGCAAAAAGATAGACTAATCGCTATGATTAACAGGATAGTCAATTTAAATTGGCTTGGTATCCAATCACGAAACAGACTATTGCTCATTTATATAGAATTTACAACGACATTTAATCCAACCATCAATTTCTTTAGGTCTTCCTCTTTATTATCACTGGAAAACTCAATACGAACAGGAATTCTCTGTTGGACCTTAACAAAATTGCCAGTACTATTATCTACAGGAATACTGGAGTATTTGGATCCTGTAGCTTTAGAAATCGCTTTTATTTCTCCTTGAAAAACGGTGTTGGGAATTGCATCCACTGTCAATTTTACTTTTTTACCAAGGGCAACTTGCTTCATTTGATTTTCAGTATAATTAGCAGTAACCCATTTTTGTTGATCTCTGACAATATTGAACAATTGTTGACCAGCTTGTACCAATTGACCTTCTTCTAAGGTAACTCTTCCAAGAATACCATCGTACGGTGCTACAATTACAGTATAGGATAGGTTGAGTTTTGCAAGGTCTAAGGCAGCTTTTGCTCTTAAGATTGCGGCCTCATTTATACCAGTTTTTCTACTTGTTTCCTGCGTGGTTAGGTGGGATCCTACTTTTTGCGCGGTTAATGCTTTATATTTTGCTTTTAAAGATTCATAGTCTGTTTTCACTTGTTCATATTGATAGACTGCGATCGCATCCTTATCCATTAATTCCTTGAACCTTTTATAATTTACTTCAGCGTTTTCTAAACGAGTTTTCAATTCTTCAATATTAGCATCGGCAATGTTTTGGCTATTGCGGGCAATTTCAACCTCTATTCTTACGACAGAATTTCCGGCACGAGCATCTGCTAATGCAGCTAAAGCATTTTCGACCTGAATTTTGTACTCATCATTTTCCAGAATTACAAGCGTATCACCTTTATGAACTGTTTGATGTTCTTTGAAGCGGATATCTTTTAAGTAACCTGTGATTTTTGTGCTCACTGGATTGATATGTCCATCTATTTGAGCATCCTCGGTATATACGCTGTTGTTTAATTGGAAATATGTGGTTAATCCCCACGCAATGGCACCTAGGATGATTAGAATTGAAAATAGATTTATTGAATATATTTTTAGTCTTCTTTTTTTCTCTTTAGGACTAATAGCTTGTTTATTTTCAGTATTCATTAATTATTATCGATTTTATATTTTATTAATATTAGTTTGATATTGAACTATTATGTTATAAAAAAACACTATTCAATAGCGCTTTTAATTAACCTGAGTTGATTACTGATTTCAGAAATATCTTTGATTTGAGAATTCTTAATAATTTTTTCATACAATTCTTTCTGGACAGGTTCAAGTTGAGCATGATAATCCCAACCCTTTTCGGTCAACACAATTTTATTATTCCTTCGGTCAGTAGGATCGGGGATTCTTTGTACCAGATCTCTTTTGCAAAGGTTGTCTATAAGGGGTGTGACACTGGCTTTGCTTTTTTGAACTTCCTCGGCAATATCTTGTTGATTTACTTCTTTTTCTCTCCACAGAACAGCTAATACCTGGACCATTTCATAAGTAACATCCAATTCTAGTTCTTTAACTTTTTGAAAATAAAACTGTTTGATTGCCACTCTTAATGAGATTATGTCTCGGATTAATTGTTGAACGACTTTATGTTCTTTTGCCATCTTTAATATTTTGAACAAAGTTAAACATTAAACAGTTAAACATCAAACTAATATTGTAAGGTTTTTGCAATTTGTAATGAACTATTCGTTTTAAATAGGGTCTATAATTACCTTTGCGGCATGAAAAACAAAATTCAAGAGATCAACGACTTTATACAAGCAGAAAGAGCCCAGCTATTAAATCATAAACTTTATCATAAAATTCAAAGAATCTCTGATTTACAAAAATTTACGGAAGGCCACGTGTATGCAGTTTGGGATTTCATGTCCTTATTGAAGGCTTTACAAGTAAAACTTACCTGTACTACTATTCCATGGTTTGCAAGTCATTCACCTGTAACACGGTATTTAATAAATGAAATTGTATTGGCTGAGGAATCAGATGAATATATTGATGGTACCCGATTAAGCCATTTTGAAATGTATATTGATGCCATGAAAGGTCTAGGTGCTGATATTGATCCTATTTACAATTTGATTCATAACCTTCAAGCAGGAATCAATATTAAAGATGCACTGGAGAATAGTAATCTAGATCAAAGAATTATCGATTTCTTAAACTTTACATTTGACATTATTCAAGCCGGTGAAACCCATAAAATAGCTTCGGCATTTACATTTGGGAGGGAAGATTTAATACCAGATATGTTTACCTCTATCTTGAGTTCATTAAAAGAACAATTTCCGGAAACTGATTTGACCAAAATAGTTTACTATTTCCAGAGGCATATTGACCTGGATGGAGATGAGCATGGACCACTAGCCATGAAAATGATTATTGAATTGGCGGATAATGATGATCTAAAGTGGAAAGAGATGGCGGAAACTGCAAAACAAGCTTTACAATATAGAATAGGCTTGTGGGATGCTATTGCCGATTCCTTATAGTTGAAATTCATTACATAAAAAATGGGCTTATGATTTATCATAAGCCCATTTTGTGTTTTTAAGAACTATTTGTTCTCTACTACTATTTCACCCAAATCTTTGGTTTGACCAATACTAACATTTACATTTTCCAAAGTTTTAGGAAGGTTCGATATCAATATCAATTACTTCGGTTCCCCTTCCGTGATAATCTTTATATGGTTAATATACAATAGGATTTGATCATAATACCCAGGTGCATCAGTGATTTTAATAATTCGTGGAGTCTTCGTTAAATTATTATTTTATAAAAATAGGCTTATCTAGCTTAATAGCAATACGATATGCCGCATTCATAAGACCTACATGGCTGTAAGCTTGCGGAAAGTTACCCCATTGGCTACCATCATCTTCATGTACATCCTCAGAAAATAATTTTAGCGGATTTCCATAAGAGAGTAGCTGTTCAAAAGTTTGCTGAGCCTCTTCCAAACGACCAACACATGCCAAGGCTTCAACATACCAAAACGCACATACCAAAAAGGTAGTTTTTGGTTTACCAAAATCATCTTTATGCAGATATCTATAGAATAATCCATTTTTACCCTTTAGTTCTTTTTCTACTGCTTCCAAATGTTTTTTCGCCCTTTCAGAACTAGGATCTAAGTAGTTCATCATGATAAGCTGCAGGGTGCTGGCATCCAAGTTAGAACCTTCATCTGAATTTCTATATACTTGTGTTTCTGGATCATAGCATTTCTCGATATATTCGGCAGCTTTATCCATCAAAACTTTAGCTTGTTCTTCAATGTCCTTATAGTTGTTTTGAACCGCGATTTTTAATGCAGCAGACGCTCCTGCCCATTGGAATAGGTTGGAATAAGCATGATGGTTGGCAATATTTCTAAATTCCCATATTCCAGCATCTTTTTCATCAATGGTCATTTTTATCTTTTCAAGAATATATTTCAACCATGATTTTGCATCCTTTCTTTCATCCATTGGGAACCTGTTATCTGTGTAAAGAGGAAGTAAAGCAATCATTGCCTGGCCATAGACATCATTTTGGATGTGTTCATAAGCTTGATTTCCGATTCGGACTGGTTTATTTCCACGATATCCTTCCAAATAGTCTAAAGTAGTTTCAGTCAATATTTTTCGGCCTAGAATACCATATAAGGGTTGCAATCTTCCGGAGTCTGATTGGGTAATATTGGTAATATAATTCGCAAATTCTTCAAGTTCATCGAACTTACCGATATGGCTCAATGCTGTTAATACATAATAACTATCCCTTACCCAACAATACCTATAATCCCAATTTCGTCCTGAACCTGGTGATTCTGGTAGACTCGTTGTGCTGGATGCAATTATTGCTCCTGTATCTTCATATTGGTGAAGTTTAAGGACTAATGCAGAACGGATGATGTGTTCTTGATAAAAATTAGGAATATTAGCTTTTTTAGTCCATCTTCTCCAATAGATTTTGGTCTTAATCAAAAACTCCTCAGCGGTTTGCATTAAAGGGGCTTCGAATGTATTACCGTAGGAGAGGATCATATATTTCTTGTCCGACAAAATAAAGTTGCCTTCTTCCTGATCAAAGAAATGACTAATGGGAATATTAGTGGTTAAGCGCATGTGTTCTTCAGCATGCTCGAATAAAATATGGTTACTTCCCCTAAATTTTTTGAAATCGTCTTTTCCATAATTCGCTTTAGGATGACAGTTTACACGTACGGAAGGATTTCCATACAGTGGTTCAACAATCCTAATCAGCATTAAGGGCTTATAATATCGATCATACTGAATAAATCTGGGCGCAAAATCAATTACTCGAAATCCCGAATGCTCACCTTTGACCTCAGTGACTAAGATATTTGTATTTTCTAGATAATATTGATTCGAAGTGATATGACTGTCATCTAGGCGAATATTAAATTCACCACCTTTTTCTGTATCCAACAGGCATCCAAAAATAAAGCTGTCTTCGAAAGTTGGCCAACATAACCAATTTATATTCGTGCTTTTATGTACATGTGCTATAAAATTGCAATTTCCAATAATCCCACTATTATAAATGTGTCTTTTATCCATATATTTTTTATTCTATTTATTTTCTCCTAAAGATGAAAGGAGTTCAATTACTTCTTTATGGTTTTCAACGTAATATTTAGCATGAGATTGTTTATCTCCGACTTTAATTGTAATACTATTTTCAGGTAGGGCAATAAACATATCTTCATCTGTTGCATCATCACCAATACATAAAATGAAGTCTGGCTCTATTTCTTTCACCATGTTTACAGCGGCCTCTCCTTTATTGACAAGCTTATTTTTTATCTCAATGACCCGATCACCATTAATGATTTGCAATTCCAAAACCTGGTTTATGTGTCTTAATTCTTGGAGAAGTTCTTGGGCTTGTCTTAACCCAAATGCTCTTTCTACCTTTCTGTAATGCCAAGCTAAGGAGTGTGACTTTTCTTCAATTGATGAACCTGCAGTTCTGTCTGTAAACCTTTGTAAAATTGGAAGGACCTTTGTTTTCCAGGTATTGGTCAAGCCTGGGACCAGATGCCAATCATGATTTGGATAATTACTCCAAATGCCATGCTCTGCAATCAGAAAATAAGGTTTTTTGCTAAACCAATGTTCTAGATTCGTGTATTTTCTTCCTGAAATTATAGTGATCAGGTTTTTAGGATCTTGGCTTAATTTATCTAACACATCATAAACATCTTCGGTAGGAATGGCTTTATCAGCATTTTTATTAAATCCAACCAATGTTCCGTCATAATCCAAAAGGATAAGTCTTTTACTACCTTCTTGGTATTGGGACTTTATTTTTTGCTCAACTTTTTCACGTACCTTTCTCGATAATTCTAATTGTTGTTGATGTTTTATTTCTTCCAAACGCTGCATGAAAAGATTAACCCAATGATGCACTGTATATTTGGAAACGATTTCCTGGCTGGCATGCATGCGTTCATCTTGTTCCTCCTGATCCATACGGATGGCTTCATACAAGGTTCTGCTCGTGCGATGTACCGCATAAGGATTAATAACTAAAGCATCGGATAGTTCCTTGGAGGCTCCAGCAAATTCACTTATCACTAAAACCCCACTGGTCTCTTGTTTACTTGCAATATATTCCTTTGCCACAAGGTTCATTCCATCGTATAATGAAGTTACCCAACAAACATCAGCAGCTACATATAAAGCAGATAAAACAGGAAATTTCAATGAATTATAGAAATAAGCGATAGGTTGCCAGCCTGGTTTTCCATACACCGAATTAATATTGCCAACTTTCCGGTCAATTTCATTCCTTAGCTTTTTATATTGATTAACCTGATCTCTTGAAGGAACAATGAGCATATATAAAACGATCTTTCCATGCAATTCTGGATGATCATTTAAGAGGATTTCAAAGGAGGTTAACCTTTGGATGATTCCCTTACTATAATCTAAGCGATCAACGGATAGGATTATCTTTTGCTGATCATATAAAGATTTTAGCTGTTTGCTATATGCAACTGTTTCTGTTGAAAGAGCCTGGTTTTTGTATTTCTCATAATCAATACCCATTGGAAAAACATCGACCAAAATGGTCCTTCCCTTTATTTTAAGGTTATTGATATTATTTTGGAGGTTTAGTATTCCTGAGCAAGAATCTAAAAAGTTATCTACATTCTCATACGTGTGAAAGCCTATTAAATCAGAACCTAATAAACCCTCAAGGAGTTCATCTCGCCAAGGAAGCATTTTGAATAATTCAATAGGAGGAAAGGGGATATGATGAAAATAACCTATACTACAATTATCAATAGCCTCTCGAATAAATTTGGGGACAAGCATCAGTTGATAATCATGTACCCATACTCGAGTATGTTCCTTTATATAAGGTAAAGTAGCATCAGAAAACTTTTTGTTTACTTCTACATAGGAAAGCCAAAACTCTTGTTTCAATTCTACGTAACTAGGTCTATAGTGGCATAATGGCCATAATATAGCATTTGAAAAACCTTCGTAATAGCCTTTTATTTCCTTTTCTGTGAGGAAGACTGGGATTAGGTTTAACTTTTTAAGTTCTTCCCGAATAAGATCTTCTTCTTCCTTATTCTTTGGAATAATTCCTGGCCATCCTATCCACCAAGAGCCATTTTCTTTATAAAAGGACCCTAGACCTGTAGCTAGGCCACCCTCACTGGGCGTAAATTTAAGTTTAGACTTTTTGCGTTCAATTTTGATGGGTAATCGATTCGAAATGATGAGAGTTCCCGAATCAAGTATGTCTGGATTGTGTAACATATGTAACCATAATACAACCCAAATGACATTTTGTTTTAATTATTTGTTTAAACATTTGGAAACTATTAATATTATTGGCCTGGAAAAATTAAATAATATTTAAATTGACGTAATGCAAATTTAATAAATATTAACTACACAGTTTTTAGTCAATTGATTACCTTTGAAATATAGAAATTAAATTAAGTTTAACAGTAAGCGAAAGGCTTTTGAACCTTTGTGTTTAATTAGCCATATTCTATTGAAATTTTAGCTGTAATATTTACTTTTTATTAAGAGTTTAAAAATTATTTTAGATTACTTTAACCTTAATTATTGATGATATTGAACCATAGGAAACGGCTCAATTTCCATAAAAAAATAAATTATTTCTATATAAAACATTAACTAGAATAAGACAATAAGTTTGAGTGTAATACGCAAATATACTTTAATGTTCCATATTAATGGATATGTGAATAATTAGATATATTTGTTTTATCAGGAGCAATTTTAGCGCATTGTTACATTTAATGTACTTATTGTTTTGCAATTATTAACATGGGTATCTTGTATGTAGATCTTAAATCTATATAGAAATTTCCACTTAACTGAGTATTTGAAGTATTCAGTATTTATCACATGAAGAAGAACGTATTTGAGATTTTTTTAACCATTTTCTGTATTGGTTTATTAATCCAGATATTATTAATGATGAAACGAATTGAATTTCCCATTCCATTAATATTTGGGCCGTTACTTTATTTGGCATTTTTAAATCAAATGGGAAAAACGCTCTCTTTTGGTAAAGATGGGTTACATTTTCTTCCAATAATCATTGGGGCAATATGCTTTTTCCTATTTCAGTCTTCTTACCATAGTTTTTATCTGCATTTTTATTTTATTACCATCCTTTCTTCGATGTTTATTTACCCTTCATTGGTGATTTTCTCAAAAAAGAAAGATACAGTTTTTGTAAACGAAAGAAACCTCATCCTACTTGAGATTTTAGCTTTACTAGGGTTTGCAATTTTCTTCTTCATCAATATTATTTATATCAATCATCTGTCTAATAACGTAAGCAACTATCATCCTCAGTTGGTTATATCTTCTATCATAGTAGTGAATATTGCGGTGTTGACTTGGTTTTTAATCAACAACCGTTTCTCTTCTTCCCATACCTCAGAAGAACCTCAATTGATTCCCCTTCAACAAAATGATACCCTTATTCCAGAAAAAGAAATTCAATTGATCCAGGAGAGTATCAATTCTCTTATGGAAAACGAGCATTTATATTTGGATGCTCATTTAACATTGGAAACATTAGGAAAACTAACTGGTTTCAATAAGTGTAAAATTGAATTTTATATTAATAATATTCTTAATTCGAATTTTGAGGATTGGTTGGCTTCATTCCGTATAAAATATGCCATCAGTCTAATACATTCGGATTCTAAGAACTTTAAACTAGAATATCTTTCCAATTTATGCGGCTTTGATTCTCGTACTGCATTTAATAAATATTTTAAATTATATGTTGGAGAATCCCCTTCAAATTATCGAAGCAAATTAATTAAATAGCCTATGTTGGTATATTTTATTTACTCTGCCATTGTTATCCTTTGTATATTAAGCTATCAGGTGTATACGAACCTGCCTGTAAAAGGTGTTTTTGAGAAAGTCTTATCAGCTTTGATTATCACGCTGCTTATTCACATTGTTTTTGCAGCACTTTTTAGAGATATTATTCCTGGATATAAGTACGTAGATATTGGAGCCCCCTTTGGTCTTTTATATGGTCCGTTCTTATATTTTGGATATCTGGCATTCAAATACAAAAAGATTAAAACGAAAACCATTATTATTCATGGGATTCCCTTCTTCATATTGACAATTGTTTACCTTATTTTCTTGAGTAGTGAATTTATTAGATTCCAATATGGGAAGACCTATTATATAATTCTTTACAGCTTATTCGGTCTTTCATGGATGCTCTATCCGATTTCAGTTTTGTTAAAAGGTAACATTACTGAATTCCTGCAACTTGATACCAAGAGATTGTACTATTACTTTATCATTCTTTTATTAGTTTTGGCAGCCTTTATTATCCCTACAATCATGTCTACCTTTATTGATAAATTTGATGTGGGGAGGCCAGTTTCGGGAATTACAGTGTATATGATTATGATGATTGGGATCAGTATGATCTATAATTATCTATTTCGTTCCTTAATATCTCAATTGAAACCCGTTGATTACTCTCTTAAAAATCCGACGGTCCAGAACACTAATATTCCTGTAATTGACCATAAATTCAATCAGGACGCAAAAGAATCACCCTATAAAGACAAAATTCTTCACTATTTGGAAGAAAAGAAATACTTAAACCCAGAATTTAATATTGATCTTATGGCGAGGGATTTGAAGATTTCTAGATCTATAATTTCTCAATTTTTTAAAGATTATTTTGGACAAAATGTCTTAAAAACGATTAATGCCCTTCGTATAGAAGAAGTATGCAAAGAACTGACAAAGCCTGATTTTCATATGAATATTGATGATTTGGCCCTCGAATGTGGATTTAGTTCCAGGGCTTCTTTCTACAGGAATTTTAATTTAGAAAAAAAATGCACACCTATTGAATATAGGGAGCTGTATCTGCCTAATCCTCAATAATATGAATCGCCATCTTCTTTATATTTTATGCATTACTATATTGTTCCCAAATCTGTTGTTTTCCCAAAGAACAGCATTTGAAAAGAGATATGCTGCAGTTAGAGCAGAATTAATGGCAAAAGATTATAAAGAGGCACTTCGGGTGGCTGATTCTTTAGAGCAAATTTCAGAATCAGATATCAGCAAAATAAGAGCTCAAAATCTAGTTGCCTTAGTTCATCAAAGCGTTGGAACATATTCTATCGCAATAAACTATGCAAATAGAGCTGATCAACTTTCTAATTTGATTGGATTCCCGGATTTTGAGGCCAGTTCAGCGTTAGTTTTAGCTTCTATTTATAGAGATATCGGGATTTTTGGTCAGGCTAGTAATTATATTGAGAGGGCAGAGGTGGATATTCAATCTGTAAAGGACAGCTTGGTTCGGAAACAGCTTGAAATTCAATTGCTACAAGAAAAAGCATATCAATCCATTTTCAATAAAAAATATACTGAAGCTGTTGATTTAATGGAAATTGCATTAGGTAAAAAAGGTTATATCGATGTCAACAATCCTAGATCTTTTTTGATTAGATCTAAAAATCACTTGATAATTGCTGAAAGTTATTTGGCTTTGGGGATGTATAAGGAAAGTATATCCTATTTAAAAATGATTCTGGATGATGTATATGGGGTTGAAACGATTATTAAACCCTTTACATTTCAATGTTTAGCGGAAAACTATTTTAATTTAGGTCTAATTGATTCCACTAGAACATACCTGGATCAAACTATTCCATATGTTGAAGGATCCAACAATATCAAACTGAAAAAACAGTATTATTTCTTAGAGGCTAAATACTATAGAAAAAAAGGGTTTGATCATGAGGCAATTCAATTTGTCGATAAATATTCTCAATTGGAAGAGCAAAATAGGAATACAGCTCAAATTATCGGAAATAATTTAATTCGAGATTATTTAGGAGAAATAAAAACCATCAAAAGAAATAATGTTGTGTTGATTTGGTCATTGATTATTATGACCAGTATTTGTGCGTTGTTTTATTTGATTAAAATTAGACCGAAAAGATCGAAGAGCGAGGCTATAGATATTGATTTTGTTCCCCCAACTGCTAAACCTATAGTTTCAAATCAGAGTTCCAATTACACCTCTAAAGATATAATACAATCTTCTGGTGAATTCCATATATCCATTGAAACTGAAACTAGGTTGGTTAAGAAACTCAATGATTTGGAATTGGAATTATTCTTTTTGAATAAAAACCTTACGTTGAGCTGGATAACAAATAAACTGGATACTAATCAAAAATATGTCTCTTATATTATTAGGAAGTATAAGAATCAACATTTTAATGATTATATACTCAATTTAAGAATCCAATATATTGTAAAACAGCTGGAGGTAAATAAGATTTTATGGGATTATAAGCTTTCTTATTTAGCTGAAATGTCTGGATTTACCTCACATAGCAAATTTACCATAGCCTTTAAATCTGTAGTAGGAGTGACCCCTTCTCAATTCATAGAGAATTTAAAACAAAATTCTAAATCAGAAATTTAATCCAACCCTTTCAATTTTTTCATTGGATTTTACTATTTATTGAGGAAAAAATCCCACGGATTATTGCTAAAAATACATTATTCAATTTTAACTCTTAGGTTAATATTATCTAATAATATGTGGTAGGGAGGTGGACATTTACCAATTTTCGTAATTTTTCATATACAGATTGAGCTATATATTTCCCCATAATCTATTTTATGGAAAGAATTTCTTGAAAAGATCCAATTATTAGTAACCAAATTTTCCAAAATCACCTATTTTTTAGATGTTCCAAACGTATAATTCTACGAAATATCACCTTATTTAGTTTAAAAACTGTTCATATCTGTGAATTTTAGCCATTGTCCACCTCCTTACAAGTCCAAAATTAGCTTGGAAATTTAATGCAAATTATCAAATTTCAGAAAATTGATAATTAATATATGTTCGTTAATTGGATATATTTAATAGATTGATAATTAACTATATATAATGTTTTAAGACATGTCTTAATTATGTAATTGAATAGATATTTTCATTTTTGGGACATACTTTTTTAGGGACTAGATGTAATTTTGGTATATCACAAACGAGGAATTAACTAGAGTTTAAAAGCTAGGGAAATTCTGTTAGCGACTTTGCCAACTAACTATTATTAATAAATATTAAAAAATATGTATCTAGGTTATAACCTTCAATTTTTACCGTATCAGTTACAGGTAAAATTCTGGAGTTTTCCTTTTCTATTAAGGCTAGCTGCTTTAATCAGCATTGCATTAATTTTAGTTTTAATAATTAATAAATTAAGAAGTCTTTTTAATAATTGGAAACTCCACGTAGTAGAAACTGAAGACCTAAGCTTAAAGGAGAAAATAGAAACATTAGTGAATGCTCTTCTCTTTGAGAGTACCAATAGGTCGGAGAAATATATTTTAAATGAAATTGAATCCCTTCACGCTATTAAGGAGTCAAGACGTGGATTGAAAATTATCTCCAAATTGTTGATTCAAGCAAATTCTAAATCGAGATTGGGAGAGTATATACTGAATAATAATAATTATAAGCATATACTTTCAGGATTTGGGATTATTAAATTTTGGGAATTAGAATTGGTATCCAATAATACCAGTAGAATTCATAAAGCAAAACAATGTCTCAATGACTTAAAAATTGAAGAAACCAATTCAATTACCAAATTATCAAAATCAGAAGAACAGAAAAAGACTATGGCTAGAAGTTCAAAATTCATAAATAAAGTTGAAGGGAATGAACCATATCGCTTCTTGGATGAAAGCTTCGACACGGAATTTACACCCCTTGATGAAATACTAGTTCATCAATTCCTATTACAAAAATCGAATTCAGGAAGATTACCACTATTAAGCCGTTGGGTTAGAAATAGTAAAAATCCTGATTTTAGAATTTTTATGGTAAAGGAAATTACATTCTTTAAGCAATTAGGCTGTGCATCAATAATTGCTAGTCTTTTACCTAACGAACCTAATGATAATGTTCGGTTGGCCATAATTGATGCATTAACGAAATTAAATTACGCACAGGCTGAATCTCAAATTACTTCTTGCTATAAAAATGGAAGTCTACAATTGAAAAGATCCATCGTTCAGACTGTCATTTTGTTTAAAACTAGGTTTGGATTAGAATTTTTAAATGAAATTTTTTTCGAGGAGAAAAATGAAGAATTAAAAACAGATTTGATTCAGGCATTGATACTAATGCGAAGTGACATCAATGGAGAATCTGAAAAGCCTATTAATGATAACCATGAGGTGAATGAAATCCTGTTAGGGAATATCAATTACTAGATTGGTTAAGGGATAAATTCTAACAAACCATCTATATATCAATTTAATTAACACTATCTATTTTATTTATTATGATTGACAACGTTTCAACTATTAAAAAGGAGTATATGAACCCAGATACGGAGAATAAAATTCTGGCAGCATTAACTCAATGGGAAGCTCAAGAATCATATTTAAATCCTTCTTGTTCTATTACTACTGCATCAAAAGAAATTGGATGTAATTCCAAATATCTTTCTTTTGTAGTAAACAGAAATAAGAAAATTGATTTTCCTAACTATGTAAATAATTTGAGGTTAGACTATCTCAACAATTATTTAAGAACTGTGGAAGAAGCAAGGAACTTTAAACTAACGTATTTAGCTGCACTTGCCGGTTTCTCATCCTATGGAAAATTTGCTAAAAGCATAAAAGATCGGACAGGATTTAATCCTACCCAGTTCATCGTGTTTTTCGATGAGAAAATTGCTTAAAAGCAAAGCTAATCCTAAAGTCATTTAAATGGCTTTAGGATTTCCATTTTATTGGAGCTAACTCCCTATGCAATGCCATGTTGAAGAATTTTGACTGTGCTAAGTAATTGACCGTAATGTCTTTGGGCATGCTCCGCAGCATGAAATAATAAACCAATTTGGGTAGTGGGGATTTTTTTTCGTCCGAGAAACCTTACTTGGGTTAAGGTATTAGAATCTATCTTTTTTAATTGCTCGACAAAATTGTGGATGGAATTTGAAAGCTTTTCTTTTAAATAGGATACCTGAATTTCATCATTTAATATCCCTTCTAATCTCAAATCTTCAAATTGCTTTTCACTTAAGGATTCACCTTGGGAGTAGGTCAACATCCGGTCAGCCACCCCTGCAATATGCTGCATATGAAAAGCAATGCTAGCCATTCCAAAGGGCTTTTCCCAGAGGAACTTATTGATTTTTGAATCCTCTAATTTTTGAATATCCTCATTTACCTGGAGTAATGCATGCGCAATTCCTTGCAATAAATCAGGAACTGCAGGAATTGGACCTCGCATCCAAACTTCTAATTCTGAATCCTTGGAGTTTTTCATAGCTCTAACTTTGAGAGATACTTTTGTCACCAAAAGTAACTAAGACCATCCCTACTATGATTATCAATGAGCCTAAAATTTGCATCCAGCTCAATGGCTGTTTAAACCAGAGTGCCATAGCTAGTTGAACAGTTAAAAATGTTCCGCCGGAACATAAAGCTATTACGATAGGTTGGGGGACTGTTTTAAATAGTTGAACAAGAAACCAAGATGCTGAAAGCAAAATAATATTTCCAGCAATCAGTGCAGCCCATTGATATTTGGGCTGAATCCCACCGTATTTAAAAATTATACTTGAACTAATCTGGCAAACCCAGAAAGCAACGAAAAATAGAATCTTCATAAGGTTAATTTATCCTGATGAAGTTAAAGTTTATTTATAGAAAAATAAAAAATATTAGCTGCTTATCATGGGGTCATTTTAGGTTCAATAGTAAAGTCTGAGGTAGAGTAATCCCGGTTTTCACCTTCCTTTTTGGCAAGTTCAGAGTTAATGGTTATGGTTTTTTGAATAGGAAAGCCATTTAAATAAGTCAGTATACCTTGTTTATTTTTGGAATGATAAGAGCCGTTGATATGTAAAAACACGCTTCCAGAATTATTGTTCAATTGAATGAAATGTGCCATAGTAGCATCTTTTAAAGCTTGGGAATAAATAATATTGGCATTGCTATGCCCAGGCATCATATCTAACATTTCCTTATAAATTTGAAGGGTAGTATCAACTTGAATTGGTAGGGTAGGAAAGAACTGTTTAGCATAAGGAGATAGTTGATTTAAAGTCTCCATTCCCTGATGATATACTGTATTTGCATAGCGCCTTGGAACATTCGTCGCAATCAACTTCAATTGATGTTCCTTGGCAAATTCAACTAATGGCTTGTAATCTTCTATGTAGTTTTTCCAAATCCTTGATTCACTCTCAAAGCTTTTTTGATTTATACTGCTCAAAAAGTATTCATCAATAATAGGTTGCACATCTGCTTCAAACATTTCCATCCCTATTACTACTTTTTGCTGAAACCGCTCAAATAAACCTTTCAATAAATCATATTCTGCTTGATGAGCAAAGGTTTGGTCATGTAATTCACCAAAGAAAATCAATGGTTTATCTTTTGCCAATTTGATGATATCCTCAAGACCTACCTCTTTGCCATTTCTATCGTAGACAATATAAGTCTCCTGTGCCTTCAGTTGTAAAACTGTAAGCAAAATGATCAAGCAGAATATAAAATATTTCATTTATTCAGTTTCTAATTGTTTAACAACTAACCTCCAGTTTTCATCTTCAGGAATATTCGGCTTCCTTTTTCCGAAAAACTGAATAATCAGGTTTCCTTCTTTATCAAATGCTTCAATGCTATGGACCAACCCTAGATTCGTTGGTTTTTTGACAATCCATAATGAGGCAATATTAGTATCGTTTAAATGGAGATTAAAAATTGGATCCAAAATATTTAACCATGGTCCAGTTCTGATAATCTTCTCAGCTTTTCCTGTATGAATTTGCAAACAATTTTTATTTCCTACAAATACCATGAATTCTAATTTCTTCTCGGAAATTAATTTTAATAGCTTATCTACCTTGTCATTTGAGATTTGTAGCACAAATCCCTTAGGGGCAATTCGCATAGATTGTAACCTACTGATATTATATTTCTTTAATAAGCCAAAGAAATCATGTGTGTCTTGAAGGCCTTTCCAATCTGATTGAAAATTAATCTGATCAACATCGTCATCTAATATCTCTACTGTTGCTGAAAAAGGTTTTAATTCTATTTTAAGCTCTGTAAGGCCGTTGAATCTATGTTTTTCTACCAAAGCATCATATGCATCTGAATTACTATTCTCTGTCAAATAAATTTTATGGATAGCATCTCCATGATTATCAAAAAATTGAATACTTTTTCTTTGGTTCTCTGTAACTGCAAAAGCATACTTCCAATTAGCCATAAACAATCTCAAGTCAATATCCGGATTTGTTATCAATCCTATTTGACCGTGAAAACTAGCTTTACTATAAGTCCCGTGCCTCTCATGTACAGCATTATCATTTCTAGTTAAAGCCATTACCTCTCCTAAAACAGGTATATCATTCAATATTGCACTGAACTCAGGGAGCAATAAAGTATTTTCTGGATTTATACCAATCAATTCAGCTTCTGACACTCCAAGTTGATTTGCAGCTTCCCTAATTCTGCTTTTTGGATTTTCAATCTTATAGGTGTTGAATTTTTCTCTTAATGTTGTTGCTTTTATAGTTTCCATAGTTTTTTCTGTTTTTATTTATATGAAATAATAAAGGAATCTTTTTGATTAACTTTTGATGCTGGCCTAGCTGTATAAGGTACAATGATTGGATATTCAATTTCATCGACCTGTATCTTTTTAACCCGTATCTGATAGGTGTTATATATCAGATCTTCTGTTAATACCATTTTTGGACATCCATAAGCCATTTTTTTTCCGTTTTTTAATAATAAAATTCGATCTGCAAATTGGGATGCTAAATTGATGTCATGCAGAACGCAAATAACTGTAACTCCCTTATCTGCAAGATGTCTAGCTTTTTCAAGAATGATTTGTTGGTATTGTAAGTCTAAACCTGTAATTGGTTCATCCATCAATAAAATTGCCTGCTGATCAGCATAAATTTGAGCCAAAACTCTAGCCAATTGAACTCTTTGTTGCTCTCCACCTGAAAGTTGATGAATAAAACAGTCTTTATACTTTGTCAATCCCATTTCCTCCAATACCAAATGGCAAATTTCAATATCATCTCTGTTAGGATTAGCTTTAAAATGTGGGTATCGACCCATCAAGATTATATCGAAAACCGTAAGATTAATATTTAAATAATTTGACTGGGGTAAAACTGCTCTAAATTTTGATAAAATGTTTAGATCAAGGTTTTTAAGGTCTTGCCCTTTGATCTTAACATCCCCTAAATAAGTCTTGATTTGCTTACTCAAGACCTTTAATAAAGTAGATTTTCCTGCTCCATTTGGCCCGAGAATAGCCAGTAATTCAAAAGAATTGGCTTTGAAACTAATGTCTTCCAACAATAATCGATTCCCCAATTGGTAGCTCAGATTTGAAACCTCAATCATATAATGAACCTCTCTTTCTTGCTTTTTAATATGATTAACAAAAACATGGGAGCTCCCATTAATGATGTTAATATCCCGATTGGTAATTCCGCTGGGATCACAATTGTTCGGGCAATCAAATCTGCAATAACTAATAGGGAACCGCCCAAAAGGGTAGATGCAAATAGTAAATATTTGTGATCGGCAGATATGCTGATTCGCAAAATATGTGGGACCAATAGTGCAATAAAACCTATTATGCCAGCCATTGCAACACAAGAACCTACACCCAATGCTGATAGAATAATAATGTATTTATTAACTTTTTTCAGGTCGATACCCAAATGTTCTGCTTGGGATTCACCTAAAGCAATCGCGTTTAATGCTTTTCCAAATGGTAATAAACCTAGGATGCAGATTATGCAAAAGGGTAGGATGGCCATAATAGTTTTCCAATTTGCCCCGCCCAAGCTTCCTAATGACCAAAATGTTATCGTCCTTAGTTGTTCATCAGTTGCAATAAATGTCATTAGCCCAGTAATTGCCATGGCTAAAGCATTGATCGCTATCCCAATTAATAAAAGAGTGGAAATATTGGCTCTACCTTGCTTTAATGAAAATGAATAGAGAATCCAAGTAGTTAGCATTGCTCCAATAAAGGAAGCTATGGATAATGCATAATACCCAAATATTAATGTTAATTGACTGAATAATCCTTGCCCCATAACAATAAACATAACTGCAAATAAGGATGCTCCAGAGGAGACACCAATTAATCCAGGTTCTGCCAAAGGATTTCTAAATACCCCTTGAATGGCACAGCCCGTAATACTTAAGGTCATTCCGATAATCATTCCTAGCATTACCCGAGGTGCCCTAATCGCTAAGAAAACCGACTCCTCTTGAATGGGAATTCCCTCAATATTAAGCTGCAAAACATACTTGCCTAATATTTTCAGGATATTCTGAAAAGATATTTCTACCGCTCCTACACCGATGGAAAGAATGCAGGAGCTAAGTAGAAATAATAGTAAAGAGATTATGGAGATTCTTTTTTTTCTTAGTATCGTCATTAATGAATTTTAGAATACAGTTCCTCAATAGCAATTGGTAACCTGGAACTAAATCCAGTTAATAATTGTCCGTCCATGGCAACTATCTTCTTGTTTTTGCCTGCATTGGTCTCTTTGACCCCTTGAACATTTAAGATCCCTGACTCATTTCCTAAACTGGAAAGGCCGCTTGAAAATAATAGCAAGACATCAGGATTGTATGATACCAAGGCTTCAGCTGTTAATGGTTTATAGTCCTTGAAATCCTTGGCAACATTGACGCCACCAGCCAAATCAATAACTTTATCAACCTGAGTTCCTATGCCACCAACCATCATCGTACCTGCTCCTCGAGCATAAATAAATAATACCTTAGGCTTTTCTTGTTCTCTAGAATAGGCTTCAACAGAATGAATGGCCTTATTAAAATTGGCAATTATCGAGTCCCCCTTGTTGGTTAGACTTAATGAGTCTGAAACGCCTTTTATTAACCTACGAGTGCCATCGATTGAATATTCTTGATCAAATAAAATAACTTTGATTCCAGCCTGTTTAAATTGCTCTGTCGTTTCTGGACTCACTTCCGTTTTGGTTCCCATGATCAAATTTGGCTTTAAGGCAATAACACCTTCAACAGGGATCTTCTTGTTATGACCAACCTTTGGTTTCGAATTCAATGAAGCTGGATAAGTGGAAGCCACATCTGTCCCCACAATTTTATCCTCCAACCCCAATTCGCTGATTACTTCCGAAATGGTTCCATTCAAAGAAACGATTCTTAAACTATCCTGCCCCTGATCACTGTTTCTCGCCTGCTTTTCCGTATTATTCCCACAAGAAAATAGGAGTGAAGCAAGTCCAATACTAAAAATGTATATGTATAGCTTATTCATGCTTAATTGCTTTTTACTAGTTTGTATTCTATTTCTGGATATCCGCGTTTGCCACCATCTTCTTTTACACCCATAACCAAGAACTTTAATTTGTAAATATTTCCTTGACTATCTTTAATGACATAAAATCTATCTTTTAAGACCCCAACAGATAAGGTGTTCCTCCATGATGAAGCCATCGCATTCCTAGAAGAATTAAATTTGACTTCAGAAAGCTTACTTGAATCAAACTGTTCGTAATTCGGATTTCCATTCGGTTTCCCTTCTTTATCGAGAAATATGATTTGAGAAACTGAAACCTTATTAAGGTGATTTAGGAAAACAAGATCACTGAAGAAATAAGGAACTGCTATGGTGCCCATATTGGTAAAATACATACTCTTATTCCATACAATATCCCATTCATCCTTTGCTGGTTCAACCTTTACAGGACCATTCGTAAATGCCATAAAATTGAAATTTTGCTTAGCATCTTTTTTGATGGTCAAGCTCTGCGGATTAGCATCATCAATTTTTCCATATTGCAATAAATAATCATTTGCAGTTCCTCGATTTATTTTTACTTTCCAAACGTTCGCTTTATCAACGCTATTGCCATGAACTGTATTCACTAAAAACACTTTATTTTCACTGGCATTAGCTTTTATTTCAGCAATTACCGTTCTATCTATTCTTCCTAATGTATCATCATAATTCTTCATCACCGACGCATTGATGTCGAATGCAAGCTTAGAAATATCTGTATTACTGGAATTGGTGGCTTTTATATCTGTCTGTGAAGTTTCAATAGCTGAATAACCCATTTGATTATTAATGATCACCCTAAATTCACTACCTGAATAAAAACCCAAACTCCATGAATTTCTGGCAATAGCTGTTTGGGTATTCGTACTTAAATCTATGTAAACCGCATTGGCAGCATCAGTGCCACCCTCACCTCCTTGAAGTGTTAATTTACTGCCGTCAGAAGGAGGGATGACGGGTATTGGATTCGACTTATCCCTTTCACATGAACTTAGCCCTAGGATACCTGCTAATAAAATACTCGATAATTTGCTGATATTATTCATTGTTGTTATTTATTAAATTGATATAGTAATCCGAAAAAGAACGAACGTCCATAGCTGATTGGAATAGAAGAATTATTGGTACTATGGGCACCGCTTCCTTCGCTTGCTGTATTAAGAACATTCGTAGTATTGGTTAAATTTCTAACACCCGCTTGTACTGTTATTAATTTATATAAATGCTTATTGACAGAAATGTCCAATTGATGATATGCATCCTGGCTAGCTTGATTTACTGTCATCAAATCTCCCGAACCAGATATCTGATAACTTGGCCTTTTGCCATATAGCTTATAAAAAAGATTGATGTTTGTCCCCCATTTAGGAATTTCCTGAATAAAGGAACTGTTTACCTCGGCTGTCCAAAAGTATTTTCCTAATTCCCGATTCTCCTCATGTAAATCATTGGAACGACCGATATAGCTTATTCCCAGTTTAATTTTGGAATTTTGAATATCTAATGAGTTCTCCCAGGTCAATCCTTGGGTTTGTGATTTACCAATGTTTATATAAGTGGATAATGCTGAATTATTTGGATCTTGACCGATGCTAATCAGATTATTAAATCGATTGTAAAAACCACTCAGCGAGGAGTTGATAAATCCATTTTCAATCTTTTTACTATAATTTAAGTTTACATTGAAGTTCTTATTATGCTCTGCTTGCAAATTCTTATTGCCATTTATAGCATGGTTACTGTCGTGGAATGTAAAATAGAGTTCTCTTAGACTTGGAGCTCGAAATCCCATTGCATAACCCATTCTTAATGCCCATTGAGGATTGAAATCTATTTTGGCATTTAAAGATGGAACTACTGGGGGAGCATCATAAATTGAATTATGGATAACTCTGATTCCTGGACGAATCTTAACCCATTCGAATGGTTTATATTCCGCAGATACAAACCCTGCAAAGTCATAAATTTCAGATTGATCTTGAATTCGGGCTCCAGAGGCATGATCATAATCTGCCTCTATACCAACTAAAAAATCTATCTTTTCGTTTAAATAATAATTCGCATTTATTCGTGCAAAACTTTGATTAAACCTAGAAACATCTTGTTCGCCACTACCAGTAGTTAACTCTGATTCTTGATTTGATAAATCATGTAATCTGGTTATTGTGGATCGCTTATAATGCTGCAAGGAAAAGGAACCGCTTAAATTCAAGTTTTCCTTCAATTGCCATTGACTTTGCAAAACTTGTGTCAATCTATCTGTCACATAATTCTTATCGATATATTTATAATTCGCTGTAATAGGACCTGGACTATATAAATTCTCATTGGCATAATCTATTTTATACCATGAATTGATTTTTCCTTCTTTATATCCAATTTTTGCAGAACTCAACCATTGTTCTTTAGGTTGCCATTGTAGTGCTCGACCAGTCAATTCTCCTTGAAAACCTCCAAAATTATTTCGGGAGCCATTCCAACCTATTTCCCATGAATCCATCTGATAATTTATTCCTAGATGTGCATTATGACGACCTTCTTGGTTAAATGGCTTATATTCAGAACTAACGCTCTCTTCAAGTATTCTCGCAGTAATTCCAATATTATTATTTTGTTTTGCCGGTCCTTGAGTAATGATATTGATTACACCAGCTAAGGCATCAGTTCCATACATCACAGAAACCGGACCTTCAACTATTTCTATCCTTTCAATAGTATTAACATCGACTTGGGATAGGCTTTGCTTACTACTACCTCGATCTATTAAGGGAACCCCATCAATTAATACTTTCACATTTTGCCCACTGACTCCCATCAACTGAATGTCAGATTCACCTAAAACCAAGTCATTAGAAAATCTAATGCCTAATTCCATATTTAATAAGGTCGACATGTCTGTACTACCTCGTCTTTCAATATAGTCCCTGTCAATTGTTTTGACCCGATAAACTGAGTTTTTTAATGTGCTCGGCTGAAATTGACCTGTTACTACCACCTCCTCAATTGGAAGAACTTTCTTCGAACTATCTGCCTCTTGTGATAGAACAGAAAATGGTATAAAACCTAATAATAAAAGACAATTTCTTTGCAACATTATTTAGAATGATTTTAAATAGTAAGACAAACATAGCCCTTATTTAGAATTGTTCCAAACAACAAAATGACGCAATTAGAAAAATGAAAGACGAATTCCGAAAAAACTAATCTGAAGTATAAATCTTTATTAAAACATTATTGAAATAATAAGCTATATAAAAACACAGGGGTTACTTTTTATGGTAACCCCTGTGATTCATATTTAATATTGTATTTTCTTATCGCTGCGTGACACTGCCACCAGATGACTTATTGGTATCTTTGGTTTTTGGATTTCCAATATATTCAACCTTTCCTGCAGAACTTACATTGGCCGTTATTGAATTGCTAACCCCAATTATTAAACTCCCACCTGAGCTTGCATTAACTTCTAAATCCCCAGTCTTAAAGTTTTCTAGATTCCCTTTTCCATTGGACGATAAATCAAATTCACTATTTTTCGCTAACCCAGAAAGTGTTAGGTTTCCAGCACTTGACGCACTAACCTGTAGTTCTTCTGTTTTCAATTCTCCACGCATCTTACCAGTAGAACTTAAATTAATTTCTGAAGATTGCGCCTCTATTTTGCCAGTAACTAAACTTCCCGATGAGGATAAATCCGCTCTAAAATTGTTTACACTAATTGGATCAAGGATTTCAAGAGAAGCAGCTGAACTTACTGAAATAGTTCTTACCATAGAATTACTGTAAACTGTAACTTTAATAGGAGTCCTCGAATTGATTTGACTTCCTCTTTTTACTCGTATTTGGAGATCCCTTGAATTTACCACGGTTTCAATCTTTGAAAGATACTCTTGTTTAGATACATCTACCAGCACTTCATTCTTGGATGATTTTATGAATTTAACCTGAATTCCTGCTGAAACTGAAATCTCAGAAAAACTCCCTATTTTCCTAGATTCTTTGTGTTGCGCATGAGCCATTGTAATAAAGGCCAACATAAGCATGCTAAGTGTTATTTTCATCTTTTAATTGATTAGTTCTTTTCTATCTGTTAGTATCAGATTATTATCAATAAATGTATAAATTATTAAATGAAATTTATCACCATTCTTTAATTCATTATGCTTGAACCTGAACTTATAAATTATTGCTGATTTCATTTGTCTAGGCCAATAAAAAACAATATTTTCAAGGTTTATCTCAAGCGAGTTTCCATGACTATTTTAAATTACTTTAAAGAGCTATATCATATTAATGATGAAATTGAACAATTCTTTGATTCAATAATTGAAGTGAAGGAATATGCAAAGGGTGAAATCATCTTTGAACCAGGTGCTTACTTAAAATATATTTATTTTATTGAGTCTGGTTTCACTAGAATTTACTATTATAAAAACAAAAGAGAAATTACCCATTATTTCTTCGGCCCTAATAGTTTTGGAACGGGCATTGAAAGTGTTTTTTATAAAAAACCATCGTTGTTTGGTTTTCAAGCTTTGGCTCCATCTAAGGTTTGCCGTATCCCTTTTGCAGCAATAGATGAACTTGCAAACACAAATATTACTGTTAATAAAATCATTCAAAAAGTCCTCCTGGATTCCCTCATTAACTTTTCCAACAGGTTTTATAAAATGCAATTCGAAACAGCGCATGAAAGATACAACGCCCTGATCGAGGAAAATCCTGAATTATTTCAAAATGCCTCATTAGGTCATATTGCTTCCTATTTAGGAATCTCTCAACAAACACTTTCTGTAATACGTGGACTGAAATAATTTTTCCAGTCTCGAAATAATTTATTTCAACTAATATTTTTTCTAAAACCTAGATTATCCTCTTTTTACACTAATATTTTTCCCAATAAGGTCTTTTTTAAGATATCTGAAAATTATTCCTATAAAACACTTGCATCTTTGTCTTGTTAAAAGATTAAGTCAAACTAATTCAAAATGGATTTTCGATTAAATAAAACCTTATCTAGCTTAGCAATAATACTTATAACAAGTATGTCTGCCTTTGGCCAAGAAGGTCTGCAACCTTTTAAATCTCCTGTTGAGAAAGCAGTCTATCATAATAAATCATTCATCAATGCTAATTTGGAAAACCAAAAAGTTGCATTAGACCGTGAAAACGTAAGAGGTAAACTTTTACCTACGGTTTCCGCAAATGCAATGTATGGGTATTTAAATAGCAATATTGATTTGGATTTACCTACCAAGACCTTGCCTTTGCTAGGTTCTAGTATTTTTGATGGCTCTCAGCGAATGAATTTATCAACTCAGATTGGAATGGCTGGTGTTACTGCAACTCAAGTTATTTTTAGTGGCCTCCAAATTACGAATGGACAAAAAGCGTTGGAACAAAAATTCAAAGCCCAACAGTTAATGACTGAAGCTGGTTACGACCAATTGGCACAAGAAATAATGCAAAGCTTTGACCAATTGATGCTACTAAAAGAAGTAGATCTCTTGATTAATGATTCTGAAAAAAGATTGAATAAAGAACATCAAAAAGTAATCAAAGGTATTGAAAACGGCTTTGCAATCCCCTATGACCGCGATAAAATTAAACTCGCAATGCTCGAACTGGAAAGCAAAAAAGCAGAGGTACAAAGTAACAGGGAACTATTGTACTACAAATTACAAGAATTGACAGGTATGAGCTTAGAGGAATTACAGGCTGTGAATTATCAGCTTGAAGAAATAAATCTCGAAATGAATTCCGCAAAACAAATGAATAGAAAAGAGCTGGAAGCTTTAGAAGCATCTCAAAAAGCGTATGAATTTGTTCTTAAAAAAGAAAAAGGAGCTAAGCTGCCTCAAGTATTTGCCTTTGGAAATATTTCTTACTTCAATGCTTTTGGAACCGATATGACTTTGAAAGATTTACCACACCTAGGTGACCTAAAATTAGAATCCAACCATTTGAGAATGGCTCCTAATTTTGCTCTCGGGGTAGGAATGAAATGGACAATCTTTGAAGGTAAAGCTCATAAAACTGCTATTGACAAAGCTAAACTTGACCTGCAAATCAACCAAAATAAATTGGAGGATACCAAAGAAAAATTATCCCTATTACAACGTAAAACAGAAGTCGACTATAATTTAGCATTGAAAAAAATCAATGTGAGTAATCAACAAGTTGAAATTGCAAAAAATAACCTGCATTTGGCATCAAGACAGTTTGAAGAAGGATTATCTGACGTCACTGAACGATTGGAAGCTGAAAATGAATACTATAAACAATCTTTGGGATTTTATAATCAAGTGCTGAGCCAACGAATTGCAGCGTCAGAATTATTAAAAGCAAACGGAAACTTATATCAAACCATCACGAAATAATCATGAAAAATATTATATACACTATTGCTGGACTTATTCTTTTACAAAGTTGTTCTGGGGACAAAACTAAAAAAGAAACCAAATTAGAAGGAAAAATTGAAAGGGATCAAATTTCTGTCACCACCAAAATTCCTGGAAAAATTCAAAAAATCCTTGTTGAAGTAGGAGAGAGTGTGCATAAAGGTGATACTCTGATTGTTTTGGAACTTCCAGAGGTAGACGCAAAATCTATTCAGGCTGAAGGTGCACTTGCTGCTGCTCAAGCTCAATATGAAATGGCTGTAAAAGGGGCTACAGATGGCCAAATGAAACAATTACATGCCAAAGTGGATGGGCTCAAAGAACAATATGACTTTGCGCAAAAATCCTTGGATCGTATGAATAACCTTCTGAAGGATTCCTTGATCGCTCAACAGAAATACGATGAAGTTTATGCCAAATACCAAGGTGCAAAAAACCAATATCTTGCTGCACAAGCAGAATTGGCAGATGTACAACATGGAGCTAGAATAGAACAACAACGCATGGCGTTAGGGCAAAAGGAACGTGCATTAGGTGCAGTGGATGAAGTAAATGTGGCCGCAAAAGAAAGATACATCTTGGCTCCTCAGGATATGACCGTGGAAAATATCAACCTTCAAGTCGGTGAACTGGGTCTGGCGGGTTATAGTCTGGTTTCTGGTTATATTAATGATGCAACATTCTTTAGAGTGACTATACCTGAAAGCAAAGTGAAGGAATTTACAAAAGGTCAGGAAAAAGTTTTGACTATCCCATATCTGGATAATAAAGAATTCAAAGCAACTGTAGAAACCATTAAGCCTTTGAGCTCCTATGCAAATATTTCAACTGCTTATCCTGACTTTGAAGAACAGGAAACATTATTTGAAGTGCATTTAAAACCCGTTAATAAACAAGAATCTAAAGATTTATTAACGAAAGCAACCTTCTTAGTCAAACAAAACTAATGATCATGAAGAATTTTTGGAGTTTAATAATTAGAGAATTCAAGCTTTTCTTTCAAAACAAAGTATTGCTTGTCTTATTCCTTGGTGCTCCTATACTTTATGGTGTATTAGTAGGAGGGGTCTATAAAAAAGGAAAAGTGACAAACCTACCGATTATCGTTGTGGATGAGGATAGAAGTCCCCTCAGTAGACAACTGATCGATATGTTTGAGGAAAACGAAGTAATTTATGTAGCTAAGGTTTTGAATGATCCATTTAAAGCAAAAGACGAGGCTATGAAAACCGAATCAACAGTAGTGGTTCAAATTCCTCGAAACTTCTCCTCTGATATCAATTATAATAGAAGTACAGAGTTAACATTGTTTGTAAATGCATCAAACACCCTGACATCAAATTATGCAATGATGGCTGTAAATGTCGCAGCTTCAACATTGAAAGCAGGGATTCAAATTAAAGCTCAACAAAAGAAAGGTGTCCCTGAATTTGTTGCCTCAAAACAGTTTGAACCCTTTAAAATTACCATGATCAAGCAGAATATCAGAAGTGGAAACTATTTGTACTTTATGCTTCCCGGGGTATTATTGACAGTTCTACAACAAGTAATGATGTTGGGATTAGCACTTAGTTTTGCCTCTGAATTTGAAAATGGAACCTTTAATGAACTAGTAGCGAAATCAAAAAATGTATTTCTATTGATCCTGGTTAAGATTCTTCCTTACATTCTAATGTCTATATTGATTTTTATCCTTTATTATGGTTATTCAATATGGTATAGGATGCCTTTGGAATTAGATGGCTGGACTTTCTTTGGATCTACAATGCTGTTTTTATTAGCCGTGAGTTTCATCGGAATTTTAGTAAGTATAGCAATTCCTAGTCAATTGAAAGCCACTGAAATCCTTATGGTTATTGCAACCCCAAGTTTTATTTTGAGTGGTTTTACTTGGCCCCTAAGCCAAATGCCTGAATGGGTGGTTGCTATCGCTAAAATGATACCCCTAACTCATTATCTGCAGATTTTTAGAACATTGATGATCGAAAAAGGAACTTCTGCATATATCCAGGGTCCAATCATAGGTCTGGCACTTATAGCAGTAATTACGCTAATCGCATCCATAATATTATTGCAGCTGAAAATTAATAAAGCAAAAAAAGAAAAAGTCATTGTGACTGAATCTAACTAAATCCTAGGGTTATGATTTCTAGGTAATACCTACAAAAAATGTCCATTCAAGATTTTAATCTTCTGAATGGACATTTTTTATAGCGCTTTAGCCTAATTTTTTATTTGGCTTTAATCTCAACTGATCCCTCTTTTCCAGGTGATCCAGAATAGACCTGACCTTGTGGAATTCCACGTAAACCCGGGGGCGACATCGATATCCGACTATAAATTTGACCTATTTCACTCGTTGGATTAACTCTTAATCCACCTTGTTGAATATCAACAAATAAATAATTTGTCGCTTTTTTATCTTTCGTCTGTGGTACTATCGCAGATGCATCATAATTGATTTTTACATTACCACCATCTCCATTTGGAAAAGTTCTTGTGCCATTGAAAGCATCAATCCCTCTGGCAATAACAAATAAAGAACCTAACTTGTTAAAACGGACATCAATATCAAAATTGGTCGCATTATTCTTGCTGTCTTGTCCCGTAATCACTACATTCTTTCCTATCTCTGCATATCCAATATCCAATTTTACATCCTTCTTCGCATAAAATTCCAACTTGGACTTATCCTTCATAATTAAAGTGTCAATCTTTAATATCATGGAAGAGTCTCCTCTGTTGTAAATTTTCTTATCTTTTCTTCCTAATTCTAATTTGGATATATGTTGAACTTCTTGAGAATAACCTAAGAAGCTCCCTAAAAGTAGAGCTAAACTTAATACATATTTCATTTTATTTTCCTCCTAGTTATAGGACAATTTATTGATAGAAAAGTTTAATTTTCTGATTTCATATATTCAACAATCAATTTTGCCGTTTTTTCTGATGCTCCTGGAGTACCCATCTTCTCTATTAGCACATCATAATTCTCTAAAACACTCGCCCTATGCTCTGGGTCTGTAATCAATTGACCCAATTCATCAGCAATATTCGCAGTAGTGCATTCCTTCTGAATTAATTCAATAACAGATAGATAATCATTGATCAGATTTACCAAAGAAATAAATCTCACCTTGATTACCTGTTTCGCAATCATTACCGAAATTGGATTAGCTTTATATACAACTACCTGTGGAACTCTTAATAATGCTGTTTCCAAAGTCGCTGTCCCACTGGTTACTGCCGCTGCTTCTGAATGTTTTAATAAATCATAGGTCTGATCAAATAATACCTTGATAGGGTAGTCCCCGATATAGCGTTCGTATAAGCTAATATCAATGTTTGGTGCTCCTGCAATAACCAATTGATGAACTGGAAATCGATGGTATAATTCAACCATTTCCGGTAGAAGATGTTCAATCTCCATTTTTCTGCTTCCCGGAAGTAAGGCTATGATCGGACTATTTCCTAATTCATTCTTTTCTCGGAAATCTGCTTGAAATTCATAGGCTGAAATGGCATCCAGCAATGGATTCCCTACATAGTCAACATGATATCTGAATTCCTTATAAAATTTCACCTCAAATGGTAGGATACAAAACATATGGTCAACAAACTTTTTAATTTTATAAACCCTATTCACATTCCAAGCCCATATTTTAGGGGAAATATAATAATTTACAGATATCCCAATTTTTTTCGCAAACTCCGCAATCTTCATATTGAAGCCCGGAAAATCGATGAGAATTAAACTATCAGGCCGTACCTTTTGTAAATCTGCTTTGACTTTCTTTAAGTTTCTGGAAATACTCCTTAAATTCATCAAAACTTCCACAAATCCCATAAATGCCATCTCCGAGGTATGGATCAAAACTGGAACGCCAGCAGCTTCCTGCATCTGATCGCCTCCAACTATATGAAATTCCGCCTCCGGATCTTCTTTTTTTAATGCTTTTATCAGGTTCGCTCCATGTAGATCGCCTGAGGTTTCGCCAGCTATTAAGTAATACTTCATTGCAATAATTAATCTTTAAAGATAAGGATTCTTATTACCATGATGCAATATTTCAGGAAATTCCATAGGATAAAATAACAAAGGCCGCAAATGAATTGCAGCCTTTGAAATATTTTTATGAGAATGATTAAATTCCTAACTCTACTTGGAACATAGCTCCCCAAGAACTTTTGTCATTATGGTTGTTAAAATTACCATCCTTAAAGGTATAGGTGCCGTTCAATTGGAATTTTAAACGGTGTGCTTTCATATATTTGGTTAATCCTAATTCCATCACCTCCGTTTGTCTTTCAAATGCTCTGATATCTTTATGAGGCTCTACATAAGTATAGCGTCCTGCTACTTCATAGCCATGGTTCAATAGGTATGAAACTTGTTGATTGATACCCCAACCTTTATAAGCAACAGTTTCTTGTGGTGTTTCTTCATCCGTTACGTTGAATGGGTTATCTACATCCCTACGCATGTATTCAGCCTGATATGCAAAACCATTATATTTAAATATCGCATCTGCAAAAGCGATTTTGAAGGTAAATGGATTCTTTACAAATCTCCCTAATTGACCCGCTTCACGCTTTGTTCTGTCATTGTAACTATAACCTCCACCAATCGATAATTTAGGAGTTTCTTCACGTTCTAAGTCACCCTCCTGATAGTCATTATCATTTGTGAAATCCCCTAATGGTAAAAACTCAATTCTACCTGTATAAGCAAGTCCTGGATCAGTAGATGCTGCCGCACGACCTTCTCCCGTTGAAACGGCAGCCTTCGCATTGAATGGCATATCGCCGATCTTCTTACTTAAATTCAAGGATACCCCAAAGTCACGGTCCAAAGTGAAGTTTTCATTTACTATTGAACGGTCCGCAAATTGTAACTGTCCCGAGGAATTTACACGCTGACGGTTTCCAGGTAATTTATTCTGACCAAAGGATACATAAAAATCATCCGTGAAATTATAAAACATGACCGCATCCCTAACAATATTAGGAATTTTAGTGTCATCGTAATCTTGATCACTACGGGTGAATGCTAATTGTACTGAATATGAAATCTTTGGAGTATAAATATATCCATCCATACGCATCCGTAGCCTTCTAATCCGTGCATCAAATTTCCCATCATCTAAATCATTAAGCTCTTGTTTAAATCCTAATCGATTCTGCATTCTAAAGCGAAAGTTGATATAGAATAAGGAGTCATTGGATTTGTACTGTATTCCCTTAAAATTTAAAATTGTCGCCCGGTCATCTCGTTCCTGAGCTTGGACCATAAAAATTCCAAGAAAGAGTAGGACCAAAGATAAACTGATGTGTTTTAGGTTTCTCATATTATATTGAAGGTTCTTGTTGACTTAAACAATGGAAACTTCCCAATCCCCAAATGATATCAACCGAGTCAATACCAACTACCTTTCTGTCCGGGAAACAACCTTGTATTATTTCTAGTGCTTTTTGATCATTCTTGTCATTGAAGATAGGTACTACTACCACCTTATTTGCAATATAGAAATTTGCATAGGAGGCAGGTAACCTTTGATCTTCATATTCTACTGGACGTGGCATCGGAAGCTCTACAACTTTTAATGACCTACCATCCTTTAATTTCATGCTTCTTAAATTCTCTAAATTCTCCTGTAGAAGTTCGTAATTTTCATCATTCTTGTCTTCTTCAACTACCGTTAAAACGGTGTCTTCTGAAACAAACCTACTGATATCATCAATGTGCCCATCTGTATCATCCCCAACAATACCATCGCCTAACCAAAGAACTTGTTCTTGACCATAGTAATCCTTCAAATATCCCTCTATTTGCTCCTTATTAAGCTGAGGATTTCTATTCTCATTCAATAAACATGCTGTGGTGGTTAAAATTGTGCCCTTGCCATTAAATTCAACTGAGCCTCCTTCCATAACAATTGGAGGAGTGAACAGTTTTAAATTAAATTCTTTAGCAATTTTCGTTGGTACCACATCATCCAAATCAAATGGAGGGTATTTTCCTCCCCATGCATTGTAACCCCAGTCTACAATTGCTTTTTCCCCAGTTTGACGGTTGATTACAAAGGCTGGTCCATGATCGCGACACCAAGCATCATTGGTCGGGTTGAAATAAAAACTAATGTTTTCCATTTTTGCCCCAGATTTCTCAATGTGAGAAATTGCAAATGCTTTCATTTCTTCATCCTTAACATTGATCCGAACCAATTGGTCTTCCGCAACTAATTTGATGAATTCTGAATAAGGAGAATATATCGTATCTATCTTTCCAGGCCAAGATTCTTCCTTATGTGGCCAACTTAACCAAAGGGCATCTTGTAATTCCCACTCCGCAGGAAATTCAAAGCCTTGTCCTTTGGGAGTATCTTCGTATTTATATAAATCTGAGTTAATATGTGTCGTCATCTTAAATTAACGTAAAAAAAACTATGCTTTGAATCCAAAACATAGTTTTATATTTTCTAAATCATATATGAATTAATCTTCGTCAATAAACCTCTTGGTAATTGGACCGTAAGTCTCAATTCGTCTATCACGAAGGAATGGCCAATGCTTACGGAAGAAGTCTGACTCATTTAAATTCACTTCTACAACTTCTACCTCTTCTTGATCGTGGGAAGCTAGGTATAATAATTTACCTTGCGCATTCGTCACAAAACTTCCTCCCCAGAATTTCATCGCTCCATCTTGCTCAAAACCTACTCTGTTTACTGAAACCACTGGAACTCCATTCGCAACGGCATGTGAACGTTGAATCGTTTGCCATGCATTATATTGGTCTTGGTTGGTCTCCTCATCTTGGTCCGTTGCCCAACCAATCGCAGTAGGGTAGAACATAATTTCTGCACCCATTAATGCTGTAATTCTGGAAGCCTCTGGATACCATTGGTCCCAACAAATCAAAACCCCGATCTTACCGAATTTCGTCTGAAATACTTTATAGCCTAAATCACCAGGTGTGAAGTAAAATTTCTCGTAAAATGCCGGATCATCCGGAATATGCATCTTACGGTATTTACCTAAATAGCTACCATCAGCATCTAGTATTGCCGTGGTATTATGATATAATCCTTGTGCTCTTTTTTCAAATAACGAAGCAATGATAACTACTCCTAATTCCTTTGCCACTGCTGATAATGCATCTGTGGAAGGACCTGGAATAGCTTCCGCTAAATCAAAATTGTCGTAATCTTCTACATCACAGAAATACAAAGAGGTGAAAAGCTCTTGTAAACATACAATTTGTGCTCCCTTTGCAGCTGCTTCACGAACCTTATCTATAGCCTTATTCAAATTAGCTTGTTTATCCTTTACGCAAGACATTTGAACTAAACCAACTTTAACTTTACTCATTTCTTTATATTATTTTGACCTTTGCGCAAAGATAAGATTATTTCATGGCTTATACCCTAATTTGAGTTTATTACATGAAGTATTAATTCCATTTTTTTACTTTTGGATTATGCGAAAGATCATTCATATCGATATGGATGCATTTTATGCCTCTGTCGAACAACGGGATTTCCCCGAATTTAGAGGTATACCCCTTGCTGTCGGTGGATCACCCGATGGAAGAGGGGTCGTCGCTACAGCAAGCTATGAAGCTCGAAAATATGGCGTGAAATCCGCTATGTCTTCGAAGATGGCTCTTCAACTTTGCCCGCATCTAAAATTTACCTATCCTAGATTTGATGTCTATAAGGAAGTCTCAAACCATATCCGTGCTATCTTTAAAAGATATACCGACTTAATTGAACCTTTGTCACTCGATGAAGCCTATCTGGATGTAACAGAAGATAAACTGGGAATAGGCTCTGCAATTGAAATTGCAAAGCAAATCAAAGAAGCCATTAAATCTGAACTCCAATTGACGGCTTCAGCAGGTGTTTCTGTGAATAAATTTGTCGCTAAAATTGCCTCTGATTTCCAAAAACCTGACGGATTAACCTTTATTGGTCCCTCCAAAATTATTCCTTTCCTCGAAAAATTACCCATTGATAAGTTCTTCGGTGTAGGAAAGGTAACTGCCAAGAAAATGAACCAAATGGGAATATTTAATGGTATTGATCTCAAAAGATTTACCGAAATTGAAATGATTCATCATTTCGGAAAATCAGGAAAATTTTTCTTCCAAATTGTACGCGGTGAAGATAATCGACCAGTAAAACCCAACCGAATTAGTAAATCCATTGGGGTGGAAGATACTTTCGAAACTGATCTTCGAACTTATGAAGATATGCTCGATGAAATTAATCGTATTGCCGAAAAACTATTTAAAAGACTTCAAAAAGCCGATAAATTCGGGAAAACTATTACGCTAAAAATAAAATTTAGCGACTTTAGTCAGATCACCAGAAGTAAAACCTTCTTTTCCCCAATTGATCAACTCGTAGAAATTCAAACTCAAGCTATCGAACTGTTGGATAAACTTAATCTCCAGGATAGTAGAGTAAGATTACTTGGAATAACAATTTCTAATTTTAATGATTTAGAGGCTACCGAAGAGGTTGGCTATCAATTATCGCTATTCTAACACGCCAGCTTTAATAATCTTTACTTTATGGGGGAATAAGCCTGCATAGCTTTCTGCCAAATGGTTCATGTAATAATTATTGATTACCAAATTATCCTGACTAATAAGCTGTTCAATATCTAATTCTTCAATAGAATTTTCAATAAAACCTATCGCATAAACCTTATTGTCTTTATAATAGATATAACTTTTCTCTTCTGAATTTCGCCCTTTGTCTATGATTATAAAACTTCTTTTTCGATTAAAGATGGAATCAATTGCCTGGGTGACTTTTGAATTGTATAAATCTACTTCCGGAAGATCCAATTTAGGTAATACTTCCCTTGTTTCCTTTGCAGCATTGGGATTTATAAAAAAAGAACATAACCTCAAATCCAAATCAAATTCCTTGATCATACTTAAAAGAAATTGAGTGGATTCTTGAACACTACTGAAATAATAAATTGGCCTTACATTTTTACGAACTTGACAAACCGATAATTGGATATATCCATTTTGATCCTCATAATCCAAAAGACCATATTTAGGTTCAAATTTCTTCAAGGCACGGTTATGAATCGGCCAGTTTTTCTTGATATAATGACACTCTAATAAAAATGCCATTAACTCTGTACCGGTTTCCTGAAATTCTATTTGGCAGATTTCATTAATAAAGCTTTGACGTCGTTGCCCAGTATTATTCCCTGCAAAATGTGAAATAACACGTTTTTTGATATTATTAGCTTTCCCAACATAGATAATCTTACCACTGCTATTCTTGAATAAATAAATGCCAGTACTACTTGGTAAATTATGAATGAGATCAGCAGGGATATGGGTTGGTATTCGCTGCTCCTTTGCCTTATGCTTGATGGAGTTGCTAATAATCTGTTCATGATCTGCTTGCTGAATTTTCTGAAATAACGTTACGGTAGCTTCAGCATCACCGCGTGCTCGGTGGCGATCTTGAATCCTGATTTCTAAAGTTTGACATAAACGTCCAAGACTATATGAATTTAAATTGGGAAAAACTTTCTTACTCAATCTAACTGTACATAGTCTGGATGCTTTCCAATCGTATCCTGAATTTTTTAAGGACGACTGAATAAATGAATAATCAAAATGAACATTATGAGCAACAAAAATCCGATCTGATAACAGATTATAGATTTCATCAGCAACATCGGAAAAAACAGGAGCATCCTTGACCATTTCATCGGTAATCCCTGTCAAAGCTTGAATATGGAAGGGGATAGGTTGTTCGGGATTTACTAAAGTGCTATATTCTTGAATGACTTGATCGCCATCATATATAAAAATCGCAACTTCCGTAATTTGACTGGCAGAAGCATATCCACCAGTAGTTTCAATATCTACAATCGCAAACTGTGAAGACTCCATTAAACAAAAATAATACTAATAATTCTATTTACTAAAATTATTAGTATTATTTTTTATGCTTTTAGAAAAATTATAATAATTCTACTCCTTGGTCTAAAAGCTCTTCTTTTTTCTTAGGATCCCAAATGCTTACCTGAACCTCACCAATATGCTTTAATTTCAACATAAACATGCAAATTCTCGACTGACCAATTCCTCCTCCAATGGATTCCGGAAGTAAATCATTTAATAACATTTGATGAAAAGTCAATCGCTGACGATCTAAACTATTTCTAATCTCCAATTGTGTCATTAAAGCTTTCTTATCCACTCGGATACCCATTGAGGATAACTCAAAGGCACTCCCTAATATTGGATTCCAAACTAAAATGTCACCATTCAAACCTCTATATCCTAGGTTATTGTCCGTGCTCCAGTCATCATAATCAGCCGCACGACCATCATGTGCTTGGCCATTCGATAATACTCCTCCAATACCATATACAAAGACTGCCCCATATTCCTTGGAAATAGCATTCTCTCTCTCTTTAGCCGATAAATGAGGGTAAGTTAACAACAACTCCTCAGATGAAATAAATTTGATCTCCTTAGGTAAAATTGCTTCCACATGTGGATACTTCTCTGAAACTGATTGTTCTGTGGAATAGATCACATCATATATCTTCTCAACAGTATCTTTTAGGAAATTTAAATTGCGGTCATCATAACGAATACACTTCTCCCAATCCCACTGATCAACATAAATACTGTGTATAGGCGAGTAATCCTCATCTGGACGTAATGCTCGCATATCAGTTAGTATCCCTTCGCCTGGCTCCATTTCCAATTCCTTCAAACGAATTCTTTTCCATTTTGCTAGTGAATGAACAACTACAGCTTTTTGATCTGACAATGATTTGATCGGAAACGAAACTGGTCTCTCAATCCCATTCAAATCATCATTAATTCCCGTTCCATCCAATACCACAATAGGAGAGGATACTGGGGTTAAATTTAACACTTCTTTCAATCGAGATGCAAAAGTTTCCTTTACAAACGTAATCGCCTGCTCTCTTTTTAAAATATGACGTCCCATTAAAAATTTTACAATATAAACATAGCATAGTATGACTCTTGCCAACTAATTTTCATAATCGAAACAAAAATAACAAAATGTTAATGATTTGCAGATTTTATTGCAAAAATAACTACAAATTATTGGGTGTCTGATGAATTTATTTAAAGCTTTTGTTCTAATGCTTTCAAAATCGCACTTGCTTTGGTGTAGCATTCCGCGAATTCATAGCCTGCATTCGCATCGACTGTGATAGCACTTCCCGTGTGGAAGGAAAGATAATTATTGGTCGAATTATATAAAATAGTCCGGATAACAACATTGAAATCAAAATCCCCATCCGCTGAAAAATATCCTATTGCTCCTGAATAAACGCCCCGACGTGAATTCTCATATCGATCACATAACTTCATCGCTGAAATTTTTGGCGCACCAGTCATCGAACCTGCAGGAAAGGTATTACGGATTACCTCTGTATTGTTCAAGCTCATATCCATCTTGCAGGAAACCGTAGAAATCATCTGATGAACATGCTCGAAACTATAAATCCCTAACTTTTCAGTCACTTCAACGGTGCCAGGTATAGCACTCCGAGTAAGATCGTTCCGAACCAAGTCCACAATCATGACATTCTCCGCAATTTCCTTCGGGTTATTAGCAAGATTCTCTCGTAATTCCCGATCCTCTTTTTCATCCGAACCTCGCGCAGCGGTTCCTTTTATCGGCTGTGAAATCAAGGTATCTCCTCGTTTTGCTAGAAAACGCTCCGGTGAAGCGCTGATAATAAACTTGTCCTTAACCTTAATAAAAGATGAAAATGGAGTAGGGGATAAACTGTTTAATCGTAAGTATAAAGCTTCTGGATGATCGAGAAACGCTTGGTCATCATAAAATTCCTGGCATAAATTTGCCTCATATATATCACCTTGATGGATGTGATCTTGAATCTTTTGAAATGCCTCAAAATACATCTTCTGATCCATTCTTGGCTTGATCTTCCCTTCAAATGAATACTGCTCATCTAAGGGTTCAGCTCCTAAAATAGACTCAAATACCTGCTCAGGAACATCTGATTCTATACTAATAAAGCTTGGATTAAATTCAATAATGATCTCTGGAACAAAAAAATATGCGTCTGGAAAACCTAAGGGATTAGGATGCCTCGTCTCCAATTCTTCAATCTCGTTCTTGAGATCATAACTAAGAAATCCCGGTATCATGGTTTGTGGATACCGGGATTTAAATTCTTCAAGTCCCGCAAAAACAGAACCTTCTACTGCTGAGAATTCACTTTTAGCACCTATCGCTAAAATATTCCCAATTTTTGAATATTGATTGTGAAAACCATTGGATTGAAATAGACATACCGTATCAAACCCTTTAGACCATGTTAATGCCTGAAGTAAAAATCGACTGCTATCTGTTTCAAAAATGGCTTTTGCCATGTCAATTATAAAACAATAGTTTGAGTACGATCTGGACCTACTGACAAATACTTGATTGGAACATTTAATTCCTGCTCAAGGAAAGAAATGTAGTTGTTCAATGCCGCAGGAATTTCATCCTTACTACGAATACCTGTCAAATCAGTATTCCATCCTTCAACCTCTTTTAAAATTGGCTCAGGTTGGTGGGTAATGATTTCATATGGCATGTAATCGATCGTTTCTCCTTGATATTTATAGTGCGTACATACGTAGATTTTATCAAATGTATCCAATACATCTGCTTTCATCATAATCAACTCAGTAACACCATTGATCATAATCGCATATTTTAATGCTGGAAGATCAATCCAGCCTGTACGACGTGCTCTACCTGTAGTTGCTCCAAACTCATGTCCTAATTGACGAAGTTTTTCACCTGTCTCATCTTCTAATTCGGTAGGGAATGGACCTCCACCAACACGAGTTGCATAAGCCTTGAAAATACCATAAACTTCTCCAATCCTATTAGGAGCAATACCTAATCCTGTACATGCACCTGCTGTTGTAGTATTCGATGAAGTCACAAATGGATATGAGCCAAAATCAACATCTAATAATGTTCCTTGTGCTCCTTCCGCTAATACGCGTTTTCCGTCTTTTAAGTATTGATTTACTAAATGCTCCGAGTCAACATGTGGAATCGATTTCAAGAATTCAATGGCATCCATGAATGCTTTTTCCTTCTCCGAAAAATCAGGAATCTCTCCGTAATGAGATAACATTGACAAATGCTTCTGTTTTAACTTCTCATAACGCTCCATAAAATCTGGTAGGGTAGTGTCTCCAACACGAAGTCCGTTACGACCTGTCTTGTCCATGTAAGTCGGACCAATACCCTTCAGCGTTGATCCAATTTTACCAGCACCCATGTTTGATTCTGATGCCGCATCTAATAGTTGATGCGTAGGAAGAATTAAATGAGCTTTACGAGCAATCACCAAATTACCCTTACCAACTGGATCAAATCCAGCAGCCTTTAGATTGTCTAATTCTCTTTTTAGAATGATAGGATCGATTACTACTCCATTACCAATTAGGTTAAGGGTCCCTTCATTGAAAATTCCTGAAGGAATAGTGTTTAATACAAATTTCTTGTTGTCAAACTCTAAAGTGTGTCCAGCATTTGGTCCGCCTTGAAAACGAGCGATCAAATCATATTTAGGACAAAAAACATCAACGATTTTTCCTTTTCCCTCGTCTCCCCACTGCAATCCCAATAGCACATCAACTTGCATAGTATTACTTGAAATTTATTAGTTAAAATTTTATTTGTTTATTCATGAACTCTATTAAAACAGATATTACCTTCAATCAAAAAATAATAAATGTTTTATCTGCCTATTTCTATAGACCCCTTCAAAAAAAAATTCGGAAAAAGGATGTTATTAGCCTTTTTCCGAACAAAGGTATATATTAATTTTTCGAATGTTAAATTAATTTGAAATTACTGCTTCTTTTATTGCAGCCTCTTGGTTAGGCTTGCTTTTTCGACAGTCAGCACATATTCCATAAAGATTTAAGGAATGATGCTTGATGTCAAAATTCAATAATTCTCCTATCATTGACTGAATCTGATAAACCCTTGGGTCACAAAACTCAACAACCTTGTTGCACTCAATGCAAATAACATGGTCATGCTGCTTATACCCATAGGATTTCTCAAACTGAGCCATGTTACGGCCAAATTGATGCTTCGTAACCAAATCACAGGATACCAATAATTCTAATGTATTATAAACCGTAGCACGACTTACCCGATATTTCTTGTTCTTCATATGGATATACAAAGATTCTACATCAAAGTGGTCCGATCTAGAATAGATTTCCTCTAAAATAGCATAACGCTCAGGTGTTTTCCTTAAATTCTTGTTCTCTAAGTACGCCTCAAAAATCTTCTTTACGGTTTCGTAATTTTCCCCTTGTTTCATAAGGTTTTTCCTTTATAAGCCCCAAATTTACCAAATTACTACGTTATTATCCTCCTGAATTGTCAAGACCTTGTAAGTCTTTAATTCTCCGATTCGTATCGCGTAACTCCTGTAATACCCGGGATTTGTTTCAAATGTTTAATTAAACTTTCTAATTGATTCGTGTCATTCACAAAAACCATAATATCCCCCTCAAAAATTCCCTCATTACTTGAAATAGATAAAGAACGGATATTAACCTTGAAATCATGTGAAATAACCGTGGTAATCTTGTTCACCAATCCAACATCATCAATACCAACAATCTTTAAGCCGGTTAAAAATGCAACGCTATTATGTAATGATGCCCATTTCGCCTTTAAAATCCGATAACCATAATTTGCCATCAATTTTGAAGCATTTGGACAACTCGTTCTATGAATCTTTATCCCATCATTCACCGTTAAAAATCCAAATATATCATCCCCAGGAATTGGATTACAACACGGTGCCAAGGTATAGTCCACCTTTTGATAATCATCGCCAATTAAAATCGTATCATCCTTCTTGTTGATCTTCTCAACCAACCCGTTGATATGTGACTGAAATTGATTCTGATTCGGGTCCTCAGAACGTTCATTGGCTACAAAATTCCTCAGATTCTTGATGTCAATGGTCCCCTTGGCCACATTATAGAAAAGCTCCTGTGAACTCGGATACTTGAAAAAATTAGAAATCTTATTGATGTTATCCGTATTGTAAGTGATCTTTAAGGATTTTAATTTCCTCTCCAAAATCTCCTTACCATCTTCAGCAACTCGACGTTTCTCTTCTTTTAATGAAGATTTGATCTTAGACTTGGCCTTTGCCGTAACAACGAAATTTAACCAATCTTCCTTCGGGGTCTGTTTACTTGAGGTGATGATCTCAACCTGATCTCCATTCTGAAGCTCATGGCTCAAAGGTACTAGCTTATGATTTACCTTCGCTCCAATACAGGTAGCTCCAATATCAGTATGTATCTCAAATGCAAAATCTAAAGCCGTCGCCCCATTTGGTAACTGTACAAGGGTACCTTTGGGAGTAAATATGAATATCTCATCCGAAAATAAGTTCATTTTAAAGTCATCCACAAAGTCCAAGGCATTTGGCTCAGGATTACTTAATATATCACGAACTTTTTGAATCCATTGATCAAGACCATTATCTGAATTGGATTCCTTGTATTTCCAATGAGCCGCAAATCCCTTCTCCGCAATTTCATTCATCCTTCTGGTCCGAATCTGTACCTCAACCCACTGACCTCTAGGCCCCATAACAGTCGTATGTAAAGATTCATAACCATTCGCCTTCGGTGAAGAAACCCAATCCCGCAAGCGATCCGGATTCGGACGATATAAATCCGTCACAATCGAATAAACTTTCCAACATTCGGTTTTCTCCTTCTCATCCTCCGTATCAATAATAATTCGGATCGCAAATAAATCGTAAACCTCCTCAAACGGAATAGACTTCTTGCGCATCTTATTCCAAATGGAATGTATCGATTTCGGACGCCCAAAAACAGAGGCATTGATGCCTTCTTCTGCTAAAATTTCCTGAATAGGAGTGACGAAGTCTACAATAAACTTCTCCCGTTCAGCTTTCTTCTCGTTTAGCTTTTTGGCAATAAATTTATAAGTGTCAGGGTCGGTAAACTTCATGGAAAGATCTTCCAACTCTGACTTGATTGCATATAAGCCCAATCGATGCGCTAAAGGAGCATATAAATAACTGGTCTCTGAAGCGATCTTCAATTGCTTATGACGAGCCATAAACTCCATCGTACGCATGTTATGAAGTCGATCCGCCAGTTTTATCAAGATAACCCGAACGTCGTCCGCAAGGGTCAATAACATCTTCCTGAAGTTCTCAGCTTGCATCGAACTATTCGGATCAAAAATCCCGGATATCTTAGTCAAACCATCAATAATCCGAACGACTTTCTTCCCAAATTGTTCCTCTATATCCTGTAAGGTGACACTCGTGTCCTCTACAACATCATGTAGCAATGCACAAACAATGGAAGTGGTCCCCAAGCCAATCTCTTCTGCAGCAATTTGAGCCACAGCAATCGGATGGTAAATATAAGGCTCCCCAGATTTACGACGCATATCTTTGTGACTCTCCAAGGCTAAATCAAATGCCTTCCGAATCTGCTGCTTGTCACCCTTCTGTAGAGTCGGTTTACAGGCTCTTAAAAGTGCGCGATATCTTTTACGGATTTCCTTATTTTCAGCCTCAATATCAATCACATATTCTTCCATAAAATTGCAGTCCTATCAATAAAAAAATAAAATATTTTGCTATATTTAGTGAATAAATAATTAAAGATTTTATACTAAATTGTAAAGTATAAATATACAGAAAAAAATTAAATTTATCATATAGGGCATATTATATTGAAGATGTGTGGAAGTAATATAAAGTGGGTTTTTATCGGATTTATCTTGTTTGTAATGTCGCTAGCCAGCAACGCCCAAACACTGATAAAACCCCAGTATGGACCAGGCAAACCTGAAGTAGTAGAACATTACGCTACTACAACCCTCGATAATGGCGAAGTAGTACCTTGGTTTCCTATTGAGGAAGTCGTAATATATGCGAAAAGAACCTTTAAATCAGAAGAAGACCGCATAAAATACCTGCGACTCAGAAGAAATGTAATTCGCGTTCTACCGTATGCTATTTACGCCCAAAAACGATATGAACAACTCGATAGAGACTTGGCATTAGCAAACTCAAGACGTGAAGAGAAAAAATTAATCAAAGAATGTGAAAGGGAAATCAAAGAAAAAATCACCTCAGAAGTGAAAAATTTAAGCGTTTCCCAAGGTAAAATCCTGATTAAACTCATTGAAAGACAAACCGGAAACACAAGCTACGACCTCGTAAAAGATTTGAAAGGAAATATTTCAGCATTCCTGTATCAAGGTGTCGCTAAAATATTTGGGCATAACTTAAAAAGTACATATGATCCCCGTGAAGATTATGAAATAGAAAATATTATTCGCGAATATGAAAGATCGCGGCCAATGGTAAACCCTTAAAATTATGAAACTATGAGTAAAACCGTATATGATTATAACGCATTGGAATTTAGTGGACATAAAAAATCACTACGAGATTTTGAAGGTAAGGTTTTACTTATTGTCAATACAGCAAGTAATTGTTTCTTTAATAAACAATTTAAAACTCTCGAAAATCTCTATCGAAAATATAAGGAACTAGGGTTTGAAATCCTCGCATTCCCTTCGAACGATTTTCGTAATCAAGAACCCCTAACCGGTAGAACCCTGGAAACATTTTGTCGTGTGAATCAACAGGTTACTTTCCCAGTGTTTAAAAGAATTCATGTCGTAGGTGAATTTACTGACCCACTTTATAAATATTTGACTAACATCAATGAAAATGGAAAAATAGGAACTTCCCCCATGTGGAATTTTCATAAATACCTCGTCAACAAAAAAGGAGAGGTGGTAGACCATTTTTATTCATTGACCAGCCCAATGTCAAAGAAAGTCCACAATCGCATTGAAGAGCTCCTGGGCGACCATTAATAGTAGTATTTTTTAGTAGTTTTGTGTATTGTACTTAATACACAATCTCATGAAATTAGACTTACTTGTTATGACTGTACATCCTGATGATGCTGAACTAGGCGCAGGAGGGGTTATTGCTAAATATGTTGCCGAAGGAAAAACTGTAGGAATTGTTGATTTAACTTTAGGAGAATTGGGAACCAGGGGAACAGCGGAAATTCGTGCCCAAGAAGCCCAAAATGCCGCTAAAATCTTAAATGTCGCAGTTCGCGAAAACCTGAAATTGAGAGATGGTTTTTTCCAAAATAATGAAGAAGGTCAAAGAGAAGTAATCAAGGCGATTCGTAAATTTCAACCCGAAATCGTAATCACAAATGCGTGGGAAGATCGTCATCCAGACCATGGTAGAGCTAGCAAACTCGTAAATGATGCTTTATTCTTGGCAGGTCTACGCAGAATCGAAACCGAATTGGATGGTCAATCCCAAGAACCTTTTCGCCCTAGACTGCAATTGCAACTAATTCAGGATAAATATATTCAACCCGATATATTAATTGATATCACAGAATATTGGGATATTAAAGAACAATCAATATTGGCTTATACTTCCCAATTCAACGTGGAAAATCAAGATGATGAACCTCAAACTTATATCTCAAATCCTGACTTTATGGATTCTACTAAGGCAAGAGCACACGAATTTGGAAGATCTATCCAGGTTAAGTATGCTGAAGGATTTACAAGTAGGAAAATCTTGGGAGTAAAAGATTTATTCGAGCTTTATTAATATTGATGTTAGGAAGACTAGCTTTCTGAAAAATATGATATTCATAAAAAAAAGGACCAATTTAAGGTCCTTTTTTTATGAATATCATTCTAGAAAAATGAATTATTTTTTTTCAAAATAACCACGTATAGCTTCTTCATCCTTCTTAATCTGCTCTTGCATTAGCTCTAAACTTTCGAACCACTGGTCATGACGGATAAATTCAAGAAACTTTACACGAATCGTTTTGCTATATAAATCATCATTAAAATCCAATAGGTTGACTTCAATCTTACGATTCATTCCATCAATCGTTGGTCGGGTACCAATATAACACATACCCTTAACAACTCGCTCAGGAACAGGTTCAAAATAATCTCCGGTCACTATCTCTGTTGTCTTTGGGAAAATCTCAACCTCAACTGCATAAATTCCATAAGCTGGAATTAATTTATGCGATTCATGGATATGTAAATTAGCCGTTGGAAAACCTATCTCCCTGCCAATTTGGTCGCCTTTAACAACAGTTCCTGTTAATTCGAATGGATAACCTAAATATTTGTTAGCCGTAATGATGTCCCCTTTAATCAAGGACTCTCTTACACGCGTTGATGATACAGCAACATCCTCAATGTCTTGCTCTGGAATTTGATCTACCGAATAATCAAAGATTTCAGAAAAATGAATTAAATCCTTGATAGTACCTTTTCTGTCCTTGCCAAAATGATGATCATAACCAATAACTATTTTCTTACAGCCTATTTTATTGACCAAGACATCTGAAATGTATTCCTCTGGGTTTTGATTCGAAAAATCTCTGGTAAATGGAGTGATAATTAAATGGTCTATGCCCGCTAAATTCAACCGCTCTACTTTTTCTTCAATGTCATTTATTAATCGCAGACTATCATCATCTGGATTGATGATTAGTCTTGGATGTGGGTAGAAAGTCAATAGGACAGTCTCCCCAGTATTATCCTTCCCTAATTCTCTTAACTTATTTAGAATTTTCTGATGACCTACATGGACCCCATCAAATGTTCCTATCGTTACAATAGCATAATCCAATGGTTTGAATTCATCTAGATTCCTGTAAATTTTCATTATTTATTGCTATAAGTTTGAATTATTAAACCGCCTGGTTCTTTAATTCTTTTACTTGGTTAATTAATTCAGTTAGTTCCCAGGCATCTTTTACATTGAAATCCCCGGATTTTGTTCTTCTTAGGGAAGATAGATGTCCTCCACATTTTAATTTCTTTCCAAAATCATGCGCAATGGAACGTATGTAAGTCCCTTTGCTGCATTTAATCCGAAAATATACCTTTGGTAATTCTATTTTCTCTACCTCAAACTCCATGATCTCAACTCGACGTGCCTTTAACTCTACTTCCTCACCTCGTCTAGCTTTCTCATAAACTCGTTCTCCACCTATCTTGATAGCAGAATGTGCCGGTGGATATTGATCTTGAACCCCTACAAAACTTGCTGCCGTTTCAAAAATATCTTTATCTGTAATAAATGAATAATCAAAGGTCTGATCAATTTCGGTTTCCAAATCATAGGATGGGGTAGTGGCACCCAAGGTAATACTTCCCGTATATTCTTTATCCTCCGCCTGGAATCCATCAATCTGCTTGGTCATTTTACCTGTACACACTATTAATAAACCCGTCGCCAGTGGATCTAGCGTGCCAGCATGGCCTACCTTTACTTTCAAAGGCTTAATACTATTCCTCAATTTTCCCACAACATCGAAACTTGTCCATGTCAATGGTTTATCTATCAATAATACTTCTCCCTCTGCAAAAGTAAACTTTGGCTTAGCTTGCCCTTCTAAATTCTCGCTCATTTATCCTTTTGTTTCTTGAATATTTTAAAACAACTCATTTTGTACAAAATATCCCTAGGTAATTTTTCTGCAAAAATAGAAATATTTTTTGGATGTCAGCGGAAGCTCAACAGATATACGAAATTATTAAATGAAAAAAGGACCAAATTGGTCCTTCTTAATATTTTTTATTCCTTAATCTATTTCTTATCCAGTGGTATAAAAGAATACCAATAAAGCTATCCCAATCACAATTCTGTACCATCCCCAAAACTTAAACCCATATTTGGTCAAAACCGAAATAAAGGTTTTTACAGCAATCATGGCGACAATAAACGCAACAACATTCCCGATAATGAAAATAATAATATTTTCATTACTCGCCATAATCATCTCATATCCTTTCTGAGCATGCTCCGTGCCTTCTGCCCAGGTCTTTACGAATATCGAGTAAACTGTAACTGCTAACATCGTCGGAACTGCCAAGAAAAAGGAAAATTCAGCCGCAGCTTTTCTATCCAAGCCTTGAGTCAAACCACCAATAATAGATGCTGCTGATCTTGAAGTGCCCGGCATCATCGCTAAACATTGCCAAAAACCAATAATAAACGCCTTCTTTACCGGAATCTCTTTCTCATCTGTAATCTTCGGATTCTTGAACCATTTGTCAACAAATAATAAGACAACTCCTCCTAATACTAATACCGTAGAAATTGCAATTTGATTGCCTAACACCGCTTCAATCTTGTCATCCAATAATTTCCCTAAAACTAAAGCCGGTATAACTGCAATTGCTAACTTGTAATAAAATTTAAGGTTTTTGAAATCGAAGAATTTCCTCCAATATAAAACTACAATCGAAAGAATAGCACCAAACTGTATAGATACCTGAAACATCTTCAGATATTCACTTTCTTCCATTCCCATCAATGCTGCAGTAAAGCCCATGTGAGCCGTAGAGGAAATGGGAAGATACTCTGTTAATCCTTCAACTATAGCTAGGATTATCGCTTCTAAATAACTCATTATTGCTAGTTTGTTTTCGTTTTAGGTTTATATAATATAGCCACAAATCCTAAAGCAAAACCTGCAACAACTACAATAGGGGCCAAGGTTATCTTCGTAAAACTGTAAATATCCTCTGTGCCCATCATTAATATAAAGCCTATAGCAACTAAAACAATACTCAATATGAATAATTGATAATTTATCTTCTTAAATACGAATCCCGCAGTTGATGCCTGAGATGGGGTTCCTTTTACATTCTTAATTTGACTCATTTCTTTAATTGATTAACAATTGATCTATCTATATAAACTAGCGGATTTAGCCCGTAAGTATTTAGTAACAGCAAAATAGGTACTCATACCTGAAATTAAAATCCCCAATCCAAGTACGATCGCAAATATCATCGCAAATTCAAACCAGTCTCTTAAAAAAACTAATTCAGGGACTTGTTTCTGCGCAAATTGTAGCGTTAAGATTAATAATAATATAGCAATCAATGCCCCAATTAAACCATGTGCAATCCCATATAAAATATATGGTCGACGGATAAACCCTTTGGTCGCCCCAATTAATTGCATACTCTTGATCAAAAATCTTTGTGAATAAATAGCTAATCGAATGGTATTGTTAATCAATGCAATCGCAATAATTAATAAAATAACCGTAAAAGCTAAGATGACAATACTAATAACGCGAATATTCTTATTCACCATGTCAATCAAAGATTCCTGATAAACGACCTCCTTGATGCGACTATTCTTGCCAATCTTATTTATAAAGGTCTGTATCGAATCACTATTCGCATATTGCTCCTTCATATAAACATCAATCGAAGGTAATAATGGATTTCTTCCTAAATACTCCACGAAATCTTCCCCTAAATCCTCCCTAAGATTTTTGGCCGCAAGTTCCTTACTCACATATTCTGAACGCAATACATACGGATCTTTCTCCAAATCTTTCTGCAAGGATAAAACATCCCCTTCATTTACATTATCATTTACAATAACATTCAAAACAATGTTTTCTTTTACATAACGAGATAGATTTTTTGCATGGACTAGAATTAATCCTAATAGACCTGTCATCAATAAAACCAGTGCAATACTGATTACGGTAGATACGTATACTGATTTCGTTTTTTTCCTTGGTGAACCCTGTTCGATCACTGACATATATTTGTTTCTGCGTTTATCCTTGCGAAAGTAAGGATTTATTTTTTTCCAATACTAATTTTCTAACAACGAATATCTGAATTTATTGTATAGAATAAAAAACTTTTATACCGAATTTACCCTAAATTCGCTAATTTCGCAATTCTTTGTACCATACTTTTATAAATTATAATGGAGTATACCCATCAATCAATCGAGCAAAAATGGCAAAAGTTTTGGGCTGAAAACCAGACCTTCAAAACTTCTGAATCTACTGAAAAACCAAAATATTACGTTTTGGACATGTTCCCTTACCCTTCGGGTGCTGGTCTGCATGTGGGACACCCGCTCGGTTATATTGCCTCTGATATCTTCTCAAGATATAAACGTTTAAAAGGTTTCAATGTATTGCACCCAATGGGTTATGACTCCTTTGGATTACCAGCTGAACAATATGCCATCCAAACTGGTCAACACCCCGCAATTACAACTGAAGCGAATATTAATCGCTATAGAGAACAATTAGATAATATCGGATTCTCTTATGACTGGTCTAGAGAAGTGCGTACTTCTGAACCTAATTACTACCGTTGGACTCAGTGGATTTTTATGCAACTTTTCGATGCTTGGTATAATAAAGAAGCTGACAAAGCTGAACCGATTGCCTCTCTAATCGAAAAATTCGAAAATAATGGAACCACTGGTATTAAGGCTGAATCTGATGATGATGTCTTAACATTTACAGCAACCGAATGGAAAGCTTTATCTGAAAAAGATCAACAAATTGAACTTCTAAAATATAGATTAGCATTCTTAAGAGAAAGTACTGTAAACTGGTGCCCAGCTTTAGGAACCGTATTGGCTAACGATGAAGTAATCAATGGAGTATCTGAAAGAGGGGGATATCCTGTTGAACAAAAGAAAATGATGCAATGGTCTATGCGTATTACAGCATATGCTGACCGCTTGCTTCGTGGATTAGATACCATTGATTGGCCAGAGCCTTTAGTGGAAATGCAAAGAAACTGGATTGGTAAATCCGTTGGTGCAAGTGTGAAGTTTCCAGTTCCTCAATTAAATGAAAATATTGAAGTTTTTACCACGCGTGTTGACACAATTTATGGAGTTAGCTTCGTGGTATTGGCTCCTGAACATGAATTAGTTGCTGATTTAACTACAGCGAACCAAAAGGTTGAAGTTGAGGCTTATATAGATAAAACTTCAAAGAAATCTGAACTTGATCGTTTAGCCGATACCAAAACCGTTTCTGGCGCTTTTACTGGTTCGTATGCGAAACACCCGCTTACTGGTGAAGATGTTCAAATCTGGATCGCTGATTATGTATTAGCGGGCTATGGAACAGGAGCTGTAATGGCTGTGCCTTCAGGGGATCAACGTGATTATCTATTCGCTAAACACTTTAACTTACCAATCGTTCCTATTTCTGATTCTCAAGATATTAGTGAAGCTGCCGACCCTAATAAAGATGGGAAATATATCAATTCTGATTTTATCAATGGAATGACTTATCAAGAAGCTGTTCCTGCTTTAATTGAAAAACTAGAATCCCTTCATTTAGGAAAGGCTAAGATTAATTTCCGTATGCGTGATGCCATCTTCGGAAGACAAAGGTATTGGGGAGAACCTGTACCGGTTTACTTTAAAGATGGTTTGCCTTATTTAATTAAGGAAAATGAATTACCTCTATTATTACCTGAGGTGGATAAATATTTACCTACTGAATCTGGAGAACCTCCTCTTGGACGTGCTGAAGATTGGAAATACCAAGATCAATACGAATATGAATTGAGTACTATGCCGGGTTGGGCCGGATCTTCATGGTATTGGTTCCGTTATATGGACCCTCAAAATGAAAGTAATTTCGCCTCAAAAGAAGCTGTGGATTATTGGAAAGCAGTAGACTTATACATTGGTGGTTCTGAACACGCTACAGGTCACTTGCTATACTCTCGCTTCTGGAATAAATTCCTGAAAGATTTGGGATATCACAACGAAGAGGAACCTTTTAAAAAGTTGATTAACCAAGGTATGATTCAAGGTACCTCCTCCTTAATTCATAGAATAAAATTTAATGATTTGAATGGAAAATCATTTAAACCAATTTTTATTTCAGAGGATATTTATGGAATTCATTATAAGGGATCAACTTTAGACACATATAATTATCTAATGGCAAGAATTAATCAAGTAGGCTTTTCTGGAGAACGGTATAATTTATTCGATTTTATACCTGAAAAATTTGACTCGACTGTGACTTTTACTTATTCAGCAATTCATGTGAATGTTAATTTAGTGAAAAATGATGTTTTGAATATTGAAGAAGCAAAGAAAAGATACTCTGATTTCAAAGATGGCTTTTGGGATTTTTATTTGACTGGATTCAGATGCTTAGCATTAGCTGAAAAAATGTCAAAAAGATATGAAAATGTTGTCAATCCTGATGATATAGTTGAACAATATGGTGCTGACACCCTTCGTCTTTACGAAATGTTCTTAGGACCGTTGGAACAAGCAAAACCTTGGAACACAAATGGTATTGAAGGTGTATATAAATTCTTACGTAAGGTATGGCGCCTATTCCATGATGCTGAAGGAAACTTTAAGGTTTCGGATGAGGAGCCAACTAAAGCGGAATACAAAGCACTGCATAAGATCATCAAAAAAGTTGAAGAGGATATTGAACGATTCTCTTTCAATACTTCTGTATCGGCCTTTATGATCTGTGTGAATGAATTGACCGACCTTAAGACGAACAAACGTAAGATTCTTCAAGATCTTTTGATCGTCCTAGAACCGTATGCTCCGCATATCACTGAAGAATTATGGGCTAAACTTGGTAATGAAGCCGGTTCAATTTCTTATGCTAAATACCCAGAGTTTAAGCCAGAATATTTAGTAGAAAGTGAATTCGCTTATCCTGTATCTATCAATGGTAAAATGAAAATGAATCTTCCATTGCCTTTAGATTTGGATCAAAAAGCCGTTGAAGCTGTATTAAACGAAAATTCTGATGTTCAACGTCTACTTGACGGTAAACCGGTTAAAAAGATAATCTTCGTAAAAGGAAAGATTATCAATATGGTAGTCTAATCAAGATTATTTAGATAATATATAGAAAGGGATGAATATCATCCCTTTCTTTGTTTATTGACTGCAAATTTTATCCCTGCATCAATTCATTAAAATGTTTCTTAATATTGGCTGCTATTTTATCGATGGGTAAATCATCTGAATCACCTCCAAATGGTTCTTCAATGGACTCACCAATCATTTCTAAAGTGGCCAATACATAGAAGATAAATGGAACTGCAGCAACAACAAAATACCCCATTGAAAATACTAACCCTATTGGCAGTGTAACTGTATACAATACTATAAAGGTCTTAATAAAAGCACTATAACCCAATGGAATCGGAGTGTTCTTTATTCTTTCGCATGCACCTGTGATTTCTGTTAGTGATGTAAGTTCTTTGTTAAGTACAATCAGTTGATCTCCAGTAATTTTACCCTCGGCATAGAGGATGTTTGTCTTTTTATATATTAATCCCGCAACTTGGTTGGGACCATGCTTTTTTTCATCCAAATCCTTCAATTCCGGATGCTCTACCTCGTCTAACATAAACTTCGTATAGTCTGACCGGAGATAATTAAATAAAGTCTCTGCAAATAGAGGAATAGATTTCTTATAAAAACTACGACTTACCTTATCTTCTGGAGATAAAAATGCATTTAATTTAATAGCTAAGGTCCGGCTGCTATTTGTTAATGCACCCCATTGTTTCCTGGCTTCCCACCAGCGATCATATGCTGTATTCGTCCTGAAAACCAAGAGTAAGGATAATACAAACCCTAATAAATTATGAACAGTCGTAAAATTTCGCATCCATGTCCGATCGGATAACTTTAAATATTCTAACTCCCAATATGCTAATGCCCAGGATACCAAAACCGAAATTATTAAGTAGGGAAGGAGACGCTTGAAAATTTTACTGTTGTGTAAATAAGATATGGTTTTAAACCAGTCCTTGGGGTTGTATACAATCATTGAATATTTTTTTTGACTATAACCTTGAAATAGCCTATTTTCACGCAATATGACAAAAAACCGCAAAACAGTCAAGAAAAAAGTTGTCTCTGAAAAAGAGATAAATAGAAAATTACTGTTTTGGAGTATTGCATTACCTGTATTATTGGTGATAGCAATTTTTGCTTGGCAACATCGGGCAGGATTATCCTATCTGATGATAAAATGGTTTGAGAAAGACAAAATGGTTGCCGAAGATAATAGCAAATTTGATATCCGTAATATTGAATTGATGCGAAGACATAATGATAAAATCTTTGGAATCGATGTTTCGCAATACCAGGGAAATATTTCCTGGTCTGAAGTCCTGACCATTAATGATGAGTTCCCAATCGATTTTATTTATATAAGAGCTACGATGGGCGAAAAGGCTAAGGACAGTAAATTCAAACAGAATTGGAAAGAAGTCAAAAATAGAAATAAGCTTAGAGGAGCTTATCATTATTTCCGACCTAATGAAAATTCAATAAAACAAGCCAATAATTTTATTAAAACCGTTGAATTAGAACCTGGAGACTTACCACCTGTACTGGATATTGAAGAAATGCCAAGAAATCAATCTATGGATAGTTTAAAAACAGGACTCAAAAGATGGTTAACGATTGTGGAAAAACATTATGAAATAAAACCTGTTCTATACTCAGGAGATAAATACTTTGCAGATTTCCTCGAAAAGGAATTTGCAGACTATACCTTATGGATTGCCAACTATAATTTCTGGATTGAAAAACCAAAAAAACACTGGAATTTTTGGCAATTCTCAGAAAAAGGTACAGTAAAAGGTATCAAAGGACCTGTAGATCTTAATCTCTTTAATGGTAATATTGAAGAACTCGAAAAACTTAGCCTTGAATAATATCCTAGGATTGGACATCAGTTTTTTTGTTCCTAAATTTATACCATAAAATTTTTATTCTTGGATTTCATTCTAAATATTAAACACGAATAATAATGGCCTCATTTAACGAAATATTACAAAAGAATTCATTGGTTTTGATAGATTTCTCCGCTGCTTGGTGTGGACCTTGCCAAATGCTTGCCCAATTTTGAAAGAAGTAAAAGATGAAATGGGTGATAAACTTTCTATTATTAAAATTGATATCGATAAAAATCAAACCGTCGCCAATAAATTTCATGTCCAAGGGGTACCAACTCTAATTTTATATAAAGATGGTAACCAAGTATGGAGACAAAGTGGATTACAACCAAAACATGAGTTGATCAAAATTATTAATTCATTCTCTTAACATATCAATCTGAATTGGATAGTAATTAAATCTTACTACTGATCAAATTGAATCAAAAAAGGAAAGCAGATACACAGTATCTGCTTTCCTTTTTTGATTATGCTTATTCCTAATCTATATTGGCAGTTTCGTCATTGGAGGGGTCCTTCACTTTTAAGCTCAATTTATCGATACGATGACCATCCATATCTAGAACTTCAAATTCCAGGTTTTTATAAATAACTTTTTCGCCTTCCTCCGGAATATGATCCAATAATAAAAAGACTAATCCAGCAACTGTTGTTAAATTGCCTATTTCATCTTCATCATCTTCTGTTAGATCTAAATGAAACATTTCAATAAAATCATCTAACTGAAAACTTCCATCAATCACATAGGTGCCATCTTCTCGTTTTCGGATGGTCTTCTTTTCTTCTGTTTCGGGTGAATCAAAACCTCCAACTAAGGAGGCAACAATATCTGTCATGGTAATAATCCCTTGTGGACTCCCGTATTCATCCACGACAACCGCCTGTAATACCTTTGACATCTTTAATGTTTGCAAAACATTATAGGCATAGGTGTTTTCATTGACAAATGGAATAGGAGTGACTAACTTACTCAAATCCATCTCCTTGGTAGTCAGATATTCTTTTAATAAAGTCTTGACATGAACCAAACCTATTACATGATCAAAATTCCCATCACAAACAGGGTATTCGGTATGCTCATCAGCGATGATACATGCTTTATTTTCATCAAAGGTATCTTGGATATCGAGATAGGTGATCTTACTTCGATGAACCATTAAATTAATGGCCTTTTTATCGCCTAAACTCAAGACCCGATCCACCATATCATGCTCAATCCCCTCAATCGCACCACTATCAACTCCCTCATCAACCAAGGCTTTGATCTCTTCCTCCGTAACAGCATTCTGATTGACCTTGATATTTAACATCTTAACAATGAACTCCGTCGAAACACTTAACAACCATACAAATGGTTTCACAATTTTACTTAGGATATTCATCGGTACTGAAATAAACGATGCATATTTTTCTGGTATCGCCATTCCAATCCGCTTGGGAACTAATTCCCCAATAATTAACGATAAATAAGTGATGATTAATACAACAAGCAAAACAGAAACCTGGCTGCTATAAGGTGCCAATGCCTCTATTTTGTTAAGTTGCTCAGCAATATAAACAGATATGGTACCTCCAGAAAAGAATCCCGTAAGAATCCCGATCAGGGTAATCCCAATTTGAACTGTTGATAAAAAATTATTTGGATTTTCTTTTAACTGTAAGGCTGTCCGAGCACCTTTGTTTTTGGAACTCGCGGCTTGTAATCTCGCCTTTCTACTCGATACAATCGCTATCTCTGAGGCTGATAGGATTCCATTTAAAACTATTAAAATAAGAATTATTACTATTTCCGTGACCATATGGTATTAAATACGCTATTCTTCTAGCAAATTACGAAATTTTCTTCTCAATGATGGATTAAAATTTATTTAAAAGCAAGTCAACAACCAGCAATTAATACTTTTTTTTAATTGAATTGTTTTTTATTATGCAACCGTTTGATTATAAAAAAGATTTTATTTATTGATTCCTATTATTGATATTGCATTCAGATACATACTATGTTGAATGAATTTGAAATAATGTCAACCAAAAAAACTGAAAATAGCATCAAATCGGCGAAGAATTTTAAACTTGAAGGTGAAATCATAGACTCGGTCCCTTTTGGATCAGGCCATATTAATGATACCTTCAAAATTACAACCAGTAGCCCCCTAAATAACCTTTATTTATTGCAACGTATTAACCATCATATCTTCCAAAATGTAGATGGTCTAATGAATAATATTGAATGCGTTTGTAATCATTTAAAGAAAAAATTAGCCCATTTGGGTGAAAATGAAGTGCTTAAAAGAACAATGACTATCGTGCAAACATTGGATAATAAAAATTATTTCCAAGATGATAATGGTGATTATTGGAGAGTATTTCATTTAATTCCCAATACCCGTTCCTATGATATCCTTGAAACCCAAGAACAAGCTTACTCCGGTGGAATGGCTTTCGGCCAATTTCAAAAGCAATTGAGTGACCTCGACCCCCAAAATATTGTAGAAATATTGCCTAATTTCCATAATATTGAATTTAGACTTAACAATCTAAGAGAATCTATAAAAAATAACCCAGTCAATAGAGTAGAGGCTGTGCAACCGCTTCTAGATTATATCTTTGAGCGTGAAGAAAAAATGAGAACTGTCCTTGAATTAGGCCGTTCAAATTTGCTCCCACTAAGAATTACTCACAATGATACCAAATTCAATAATGTGTTGTTGGATGCAAATGATAAGGTGCAATGTGTGATCGATTTGGATACCGTAATGCCTGGTTATGTAGCTTATGATTTTGGTGACGCCATCCGTACCATTATTAATTCAGCCGCTGAAGATGAAGCTGATGTCTCTAAAATTGTTCTCAATATACCACTCTTTCAATCTTTTGCCGCTGGTTATTTATCTGAAGCCAAAGAGTTTTTAACGGATACAGAAATAGATTCATTAATCCCGGCAGTGCATTTATTACCGTACATGCAAGCTGTTAGATTCTTGACTGATTATATCAATGGTGATACCTATTATAAAATTGCTTACCCCGAACACAACCTTGTCCGTACTAAAGCTCAATTAAAATTGGTGCATGAACTCGAAATAAATCACGATAAATTAACCGCTATATTAGCTGAGAATCTAATGTCTAAATAACATGAAAGAACTCTTAGTAAAAAAAGTCAATCTCGATAGTACAAACTTAAATTATCCTAGATTAGCTAATGAATTAGCTGAACTCGAGTGGAATGCTATTGATCAAAGCCCTTGGAAACAAGAATTTCCGGTAAACCCTGAAGCTAAATTTCAAATTGCTTATGATAGTCAATCGATTATCTTGCATTATGAAATTACCGAAGAATTTGTCAAAGCGCAGTATATCAGACCAAATGAAAATATTTGGGAAGATAGTTGTGTAGAATTCTTTATTTCTTTTGATCAAGGTAAGACCTATTATAATGCTGAATTTAATGTCTTAGGAACAGGACTGATTGGATATGGCTCTTCAGACAAAGAAAATAGAAATAGATTGACACCTGAGGATATTTTAAAGGTTAATACCTTCACTCAGGTGAAAAATATCAATAGTAAAAAAACCTGGAATATCATTCTGACTTATCCATTTTCATTATTTGCTATGACTTCTGAGCAATTATCCGGCTCATCTGCAACAGCTAACTTTTATAAATGTGGGGATAGCCTTCCTAATCCTCATTTTGTAGCTTGGAATAATATTGATTTCCCTAAACCAAACTTTCACTTACCTGAGTTTTTTGGGAAAATAAATTTTGAATAAAAAATATCGGCAAGTTGAATTGGGGTTCAACTTGCCGACCTACATACATTTACCCATTACTATAAGGGTCTTATTATAAAAACTTTTCTATCCATTCCTTATATGCTGCCATAAAGGAATCCAAGAATTTCTGACAATCTTTATTTACCAATTTTCCCGAATCATCAAAATTTGAAGCCACATTTCCAATATAGGCTTCGGGCTGTGCCATCGCAGGTACATTGATAAATACTAAGGATTGCCGTAAATGATGATTAGCACCAAAGCCACCAATAGCGCCAATCGAAGAACTGATAACAGCCCCCGGTTTTCCATCCCATACATTCTTACCATATGGACGTGAGGCTACATCAATCGCATTTTTTAATACGCCAGAAACTCCACGATTATATTCCGGTGTCACAAATAATACTGCGTCCAAGGAAGAAACTACCTTCCGGAATTCTACATACTCGGATGGTGGATTCCCCTGATCTAGATCTTCATTGTAAAAAGGTAGTTGTCCTATTTCAATAATACTTAAATCATAACCTGATAGGGAAGCAGATATTAAATAATTCGCAATCTTCCGATTAAAAGATTCCTTTCTCAAACTCCCTACAAATATTCCAATTTTTTTATTTGCCATAATATTTTCTTTGTTGTTAGTAATAACAATTTTCCTCCCAAAAAGTTATTTAGATATTTATTATTCTTATTTTCAAATCTTACATGGCTAAATTGTCTAACGAATTTGCTGAAGTCTGGTTTTTTAACCAAGGTTGGAATGCCCACCAATTTCAAAAAGATTGTTGGGAGGCCATTATTGATGGTAAATCTGGAATCCTGAATGCACCTACTGGTTATGGTAAAACATTTGCCATTTGGTTTGGTATACTTGACCATTATTATTCCCAACAAAATAAACTACAATCTAAACCAACCAAAAAATCCCTTCATACCCTTTGGATCACTCCATTAAGAGCTTTATCCAAAGAAATATTTAAGGCTACAAAACAAGTCTCCCAAGACCTGGAATTAGATTATGATATCGAGCTTAGAACAGGAGACACTAGTACAACAGAACGCCAAAAACAACGCAAAAACCCTCCCCAAGCCTTAATCACAACGCCTGAAAGTGTACATCTCATTTTGGCAACCAAAGAGGGGCAGGCTTATTTTAAAAACCTCGAGTTTATAGTGGTCGATGAATGGCATGAATTACTTGGTTCTAAAAGAGGAGTCCTTATTGAATTAGCGATTAGCAGATTGAAAGCAATTAATCCTAATCTCAAAATTTGGGGGATATCTGCAACGATTGGAAACCTAGAAGAAGCTAAACAAATATTATTGGGCCCCTATTCAAAAGGAACCTTAATAAAAGCTGATATTCATAAAAAACTAAGTATTCAAACCGTATTTCCTGATAATTTAGAAAAATTCCCCTGGGCAGGGCATCTTGGAATTAAGTTGTTAGATAAGGTCGTCGATATTATTAATCAATATCAAACAACCTTAATATTTACAAACACCAGGTCTCAAGCTGAAATATGGTACCAACAGATAATCACGTATTACCCTGAATTCGCAGGACTGCTGGCAATTCACCATGGATCCTTAAGTGATGAAGTCCGTAATTGGGTGGAAGAAGCTCTCCACGAAGGAAAACTAAAAGCAGTCGTATGTACCAGTAGCCTGGATCTAGGAGTGGACTTTAGACCTGTAGACTGTGTAATCCAAATTGGATCGCCCAAAGGAATTGCTCGTTTTCTTCAACGTGCTGGCCGTTCTGGACATAGACCCGATGCAACTTCTATAATTTACTATGTCCCTACAAACTCATTGGAAATCATTGAAGGTGATTCCCTAAAATTCGCAGTTAAAGAAAATATTGTGGAAAGCAGAATTCCATATATCCGTTCTTTTGATGTATTGATCCAATATCTCATGACGCTCGCAGTCGGGGATGGATTCTATGCCGATGAAATTTTACAAGAAGTAGCACAAACACATTGCTTCGAATCGATTACTCAAGAAGAATTTGACCAATGTATGGCCTTATTGATACATGGTGGATCAACCTTACAAGCTTATGATGATTTTCATCGCTTGGTTTTAGTAGATGGAAAGTATAAGGTAACTTCTAGAAAATTAGCAATGCGACATAGACTATCCATTGGTGCAATAGTTTCAGATTTGATGATGCGGGTGAAATTTCTGTCTGGGAAGTACTTAGGATCAATTGAAGAATCTTTTATCTCAAAATTAAATATTGCTGATGTATTTTGGTTTTCAGGTAGACAACTCGAATTGGTCCAGATTATCGCTAATGATGCAATTGTAAAACCTTCTGAAAAAAAGAAAGGTGTGGTCCCTTCTTGGATGGGGGGAAGGTTTGCTATTTCTCCTGACTTAGGTGTTGCCATTCGGCATAGCTTTAAAAGCATCCATAAAACAACGGGGATTAGTCCTGAGATTAAATTCCTTAAACCTTTATTCAAAGAACAGGAAACGCTGTCCGCTTTACCTAAAGAAGATGAATTACTCGTCGAGTATATTAAAACTAAATATGGTTTCCACCTTTTCTTTTATCCCTTTGAAGGAAAGCTGGTTCATGAAGGAATGGCCCAAGTTATTGCCTATAGGCTCAGCCTAATGAAACCGGCAACTTTCTCCATCGCAACAAATGAATATGGCATTGAACTCCTCACGGATATTGACTTTTCTATCGACCAAAAATTACTAAATAAGTTATTTAGCCCGATTAATTTACATCAGGATATTAATTCCGGCATAAATGTTCAAGAAATGGCAAGACGCAGGTTCCGGGATATTGCCGGAATAGCTGGCCTTATTTTTCAAGGATTCCCAGGTAAACAAATGAAAAGTAAACACTTGCAAGCAAATGCTGGCTTGTTCTTTTCAGTCTTCTCTGAATATGACCCTTCAAACCTTCTTCTCCGTGAAGCTTATGATGAAGTGTTTGATTTTCAGCTTGAAGAAGGTCGTATGCAACTAGCATTTGACAGAATTAATAATCATAAAATTATTTTTAGCAAGCCTCTCAAACTAACTCCTTTCGCTTTCCCTATATTTGCCGAATCTTTTAGGGAAAGATATTCAAATGAAGATTGGCAAAGCCGTCTCGAAAAACTTAAAGATCAATTACTAGATGGCTAAACGTATTGAATTAAATGGATTAGAAGTATTTTTGCTCGCTCAAAAAGTTATCTATATACCCAAATACTTTATGTTGATCATTTCGGATTGGCATTTGGGAAAATTAAACCATTTTAGAAAAGAAGGTCTCTTTGTTCCTGCACCAGCAATTGAAGAAGAATTCGAAAACTTAAACCTACTCATTCAAAATCTTGACCTCAAGGAAATCGTATTCCTAGGTGACCTATTTCATTCCGATTGGAATTCCGATTGGGAAAAATTAAAAACCTATATCAACACCATCAGCAATCAATCTATCTCCTGTACTTTGACAAAAGGAAATCATGACATCCTGACTCAATCCCATTTTCAAAATATGAATTTGAAAATCAGAGAAAGTATTATCCTCTCTGAAGGTATAGTGTTATCTCATGAACCATTTAATGATCTACCTGATTACATGTATAATATCGTGGGACATATCCATCCTGGATGTTTAATCGAAACTTCAGCAAGACAGTCCTTCCGTTTGCCTTGTTTCTTCCTCCAAAATAAAGTACTCACAATGCCAGCATTTGGTAAATATACAGGCCTACATTTGGTGAAAAAAGAAAAAAATAACCGAATCTTTGCAGTTGTAAAAGACAGTGTAATAGAAGTTTAATTTTATTCTTCCTTATTGTATTAACAATTTTATCTCTTATCTTAGATTTATTAAATTGCTAAAGCGGTTTATCAAAATTTCTATTAACCTATTTTATTCTGAAAAGCATGTCAAGGAAATTAAGTTCTATTGCTTTATTATTTCTTTTTATTAGTTGTGTATCGACGAAATCGGATGTCGCAACTACAAAGGATATCGTATGGACACTAGGAGGTTTTGAAAGACCACAGGGCGTAAATCCGATAATCAGCCCAGACTCCACAACAACGTTTCTTGATCCTATGAGTGATTCTTTGATTCGTTGGGAGGAAAATGACACCTTCAATCCGGGGGCTGTCGTAAAGGATGGAAAAGTTTATGTACTGTATAGAGCTGAAGATAAATATGGGATAGGAATAGGTTTCCGAACTTCAAGATTAGGCCTCGCCGAAAGTAAGGATGGTATTCATTTTACCCAACATAAAGAACCAGTCTTATTCCCAGCTAAAGATGATCAAAAAGAATTTGAATGGCCAGGTGGGATTGAGGATCCACGGCTTGCGGTAACTGAAGATGGGACCTATGTCGTTTTTTATACCCAATGGAATCGAGATGTTCCTCGCCTAGGTGTAGCTACCTCTAAAGACCTTATTAATTGGCAAAAACACGGCCCAATTTTTAGAAATGCCAAGTATCAAAAAGTTTTCAATGAAGGTCATAAATCTGCTTCTATAGTCACCAAAATAAAAAATGATAAACTAGTCATCACTAAAATTGATGGTAAATATTTTATGTATTGGGGTGAACATGGCGTTTCAGGTGCAACATCAACAGACCTAATCAATTGGGAACCAATTCTAAATGAAGAGGGAAATCTAGCCAAATTTATCAAGCCAAGAGAAGGGTATTTTGACTCCGCACTAACTGAATGTGGTCCACCTGCAGTAATGACCGATAAAGGTATATTACTACTTTATAATGGAAAAAATCATAATAATAAAGTTTTAGCTGATCCTCGCTTTAATTTAGGAACCTATAGCGCCGGACAAGTGCTATTCTCCAGTAAGAACCCAACAGAAGTAATCCAACGCATGGATGTCCCTTTTCTAAGACCAATGGAAGATTTTGAAAAATCTGGGCAATACAAAGATGGAACTGTTTTTCTACAAGGACTTACGTATTTTAAGAATAAATGGTTCCTGTATTATGGTTGTGCTGATTCGAAAGTAGGAGTAGCAATTTATGACCCTAGTAAATTAACCGATTTTGACCCTGTTCCCGAAAGTTAAAAGCTAAACAAATCTATTTGCCAGTTTCCATAAATGATCTGCTGGATTCAATGTCATTTTTAATATGCTTGATTTTCCAATTCTCGTAATACTCTATGTATTCTGATCTTGTTTTAAATTTAGCATCAGGATTACTTTCATAGTCGGATATAGTTTTTAATATTTCCGAATTCATAGGATTCGACTCAATCGTATCTTTTAAATACTGCTTCATCTGTTCCCGATCATAACCGAAAATTAATTCTACATCCAAGTGAAAAACATTAGCATAGCCAAACTTGGAATTATAAAGCTGATAAACATCTTCCGCATCCATATGCTTATATAATAAATAAGCATTGACATCTAAAGCATAATACAAAATATCAATTTCTTGACCCTTTATCTCCTCATCCAATAGCCATTTAATAAGTGGCTTATCTGCTCTTTCATTATTTTCAAACAATTCTAGGATCAACATAGCCCTATTCCAAGCATTCTTATCATAACTCCAGCCTTTATTAGGAATCGGAGCAATATTCAACTTGAACCTTTCCAACTTGGTAACATCAGAATCCCTTCTGAATACCTCAATTATTTCTCTTAATTCTTCCTTTTTAATGGAATTATCTTTCATCTTCACTTATTTTTCTTCTACAATAGACTTTCCCTTAGAAAAATCAGCACAGGTCCATTCCCAACTTTCATGTAATCGTACTTTGCCATTCGCCATGATTTCGGGAATTGACTCACATTTTCCGGTCATCATTTCGCCTCGATTATTAACTTGATGATAGCTCATCTCAATGGTGCCGTACTCACTTACCAAACCTATAAGATGACCGTATTTTATGTTTCCACCATAATACTCGGCGAATACAATATTGCCAATCTGTTTATAATGGAATTCCGTCTCAGTATTCGTTTCACCAGTCGGACTATTCTCAATCGTCCGAAAAACCTTATTATGATAGTTAACCATTAACATCGTTTCCAGTTTAATGCGTCATGTTTTTCCATAGATCCGTAATTTTATGCAAGAGCACCATGTAAATCAATAGCAAGATAATTTCAATCCGAATGGAAGGAGCCAGTCGAGAATCAAAATTTTCCAAATTAAAGATCCTAAAGACACAAATAAAAAAACCAATTGATGCCATTGTTTTCGCAAAAATCATCGCATGATCTTTTTCAAACCATAACATATACGCTGCAACAGCATTTAAAACAATTGTACAGAAAACTAAGATACTAAGCCAGTCAAATTCCTCCGAACCTTTGAGGCCGAATATACTTTCTGAAATAGGATAGTCAATAAACAGGTACAATAAATACTGAACAGCGATGCCAATGCCACGCAGGAAAAATATCCAACAAAAATATTTTATCCATATGGGTAATAGGTCTCTTCTCCTTTGAGGACCAGTTGGTAAATAGATATCATAGGTTTGTTCCATAATTTTAGCTTGAAATTAATCTTGAAATGAAATTGACACTTATTTATTTCACAGAATTAAACATTGTAATCTACAATTAATTAATGAATATTTCCTTATTATCCCGACTATTTATATTGGCATTAATATTGTTTCTTGGAGACCAAAATATTGAAAACCGTTTAGATATGAGAAAACTGATTTTTGGACTATTTGCTTTATCATTAGGACTTACTTCATGTGTTAAAGATGAATTCAACGTACAAGAAGAAATAAACATTGTAGGAACAGAATGGGAGGGAAGCGGTCAGATCAGCACAGAATCAGATACCGTCGATTTAAGTTTAAATTTTTTAAAGGACGGTCTCCTCAATGCAACCTATGACACAACAGCTTGGGAAGGAACCTATAATTTCGACCTAGAAACCCATAAAGGCATAATAATAGACTCGGCAAGTAGAGAAATTCCATTTCTGATTAAAGCAGACATCCTAAAATTAGTCATCCTAGAAGGAGATACCATCCAACTCCAAAAAATTAAATAACATCTACCTTTATAATATTAAAAGCTGATTTATGTTAAATCAGCTTTTTGCATTTTGGGGTGGGCAGGGGCGACATATTTGTAGCACCATCGGTTTACATTAAATAGCCCCAGCGGGGCGATATGTTTGTAGAAACATCAGTTCACATGAAATAGCCCCGTTGGGGCGACATATTTGTAGGAACCCCAGAGGGGTTCAATATTAGTAATAAGCAAATCAATAAATAAAAACGCCAATCCAATTCAATCGCTTTAGCGATTGAATTGGATTGGCGTCTAATTATCTTGTCCAAATTTCTACTAATATTAAACTCCTACGGAGTTTCCGTTATGATCATTGAACATTCTTTCCGCAACCATATCTCCCCCCATCATTCCTTCCATTTCTTCAACCAGGATTGTTCCGCCTTAGTCAATGAATTGACATCTGGCACATATTTAGAATTTGGAATATACCAATTCAAGCCCTCATAAAACGCCTTTAAATCCTTATCATTAAATACATATCCTCTGCGGGCATACGGTAAATTCCTTATTATTTTACGTTGTACAGAACTTAATGGTTGATCAATATTTATATTATCCTGTAAATAAATTGAAACCGGTAGATAAAAGTCCGTACCATTGTTTTCAAGGCCATTTATATAATAATTAATACCATAAATAGTCAATTCACCTTCTGGTCTGAAATTCTTCTTTTGAAATTGAATAGCCCCTTTTTGGATGAAAAATTCAACTGCATCCTTATCCTTTATTGAATTGACATCAGCTTTAATATCCTTCATCTTGCCAACCCCATTAATGGTCCAATCATTCTTTTGTTTGAAGAATGTTTTCGGAATATTGAACTCCTCAAAATCACCCATATCAACGATAAGAGTAAAATCATCGATTTGCTTATTTGCCCATCTATTCGCAGCAGTCAGGACATAATCAAAATGATAATTGTAATCAATACTTCCAGAAACATCGAAAACATAGGTATGCTTTACAATATTCTTTCCGGGCTTGAACATCGCTTTAAAGTGATACACATAAAAAAAATCGACTTCATTGCCGCTCGTGTTTCCATCAAAGGTTTTTAAATCAATAGACTTAATCTTTCCATCATTATTGTATAAGGAATCAGCAACATAAGCAACTTCATAATTCAATTTCTTATCATTCATGATCACCGTAAAATCCCGCATATATGGATGCAATCCTTTCTTCGGAGCCCCATCTACATCACCATTAGGAGATATAGCCTCAAATCCAACAATAATTTCCTTCGCCGCTGATGGGTTGAAAAACTCATAATAAACAGAAACTTCAATAAACTTGTTATTTACCTTCTTGACCTTCAATATTTCTTTTTGGACAGAAATATCACTTTCCAGAATTGGAATTAATTGATTTCCAGCAGCAAAATAGGCCCCATCATTAGCTAATAATCCCAAATGTAGAAGTAGAGTAAAGAGTAGTAAAATATGTCGTTTCATAGATATTGTGATTTATCGAACTTCCTTTTGACCAGCAATGCCTTTTTTCCCATTGCTTTAAATTATTTGGTTCGCTTTCTTGTCCTTTAAAAATAGTAAAATACTTAATAATAAATTAATAGACGATAGATTGTTGATGAATTCTTGAGCCGTAGCTAATCCCATTCCGCTTGTTCCTCCTGTGATCAATGCGTACTTGTCTGTAAATCTTTGCATAGTATTTTATTAGTTTTATAATGCAAAGATTGAAAAGTGTGGGCTGGTAGAAAATCCGAATCTTGCTGAGTTTATGGAGGGAGGGGGGTGATTTTTTTTGGACTATTACCCGAGAAAAACACAGTTTTTATTTTGCTGTCCAATATTTTTCTTTTAAATATTCTGTCTTTTTTATGTCGCAACCCAATACAAATATTCTATATACAGGTCTATCTATTCCATAATATGGTATTTGATCTTCAAAAAACGTTATTTCCATTGACTGTAATATGTTTTTTAAATCCTTTATTTTATTTATATCTGCGGAAAAACCTATGCAATGTGTCCTTGCCCATTTGTCAGACTTAATCTGATTAAAAGCATATTCGACAATTTCACTCTCTGTCTTGAAGCATTTCAAATTGTCTTTTTGTCCACGTTCTATATAATACCATACATAAAGTCCGTCTGATTTGTCAATCCCAAAACCTTCATAAATACTACTCCCGCTTATTGAATAACTATTAAAGTTGAAGCAGTTTTCTTTCATCCAATTTTCAAGTTCGATTAAAGTCTTGGGTAAATAAACGATATGCATGGATACAGGGTATATAATGAAATTATTCTTTGTATTAACTTTTTTGGATTACTATGTAAAACCTTTATACTGAAAATTTATGATTTATCTATTGTTGATCTACTAATTTCAATCTCAATAGAGGATAGTTTCTTCCTTGCTCGTCCTTATCAGTTCTCTCAAAAATTTCAAATCCAAATTTTTGATAAAATTTCAGTGCTCTTGTGTTCTGCTCATTTACATCTACCTTGTCTGCATTAAGTTCTTTGACTGCGAAGTTTAATAATTTCTGTCCTAGCCCTTGTCCGAAATATCCTGGGTCTAAAAAGAGCATTTCAACTTTTTTATCCGCAACAGCAATAAAACCCGATATTCCTTTTTCCTTTACTAAACAAAATACCTGAAAATCATTGAAATTAATTGTATTGACTAATTCCTTAATTTCTTTAAAATCAATTGGGGTCAAGAAATCGTGTGTCGCAAGAACTGATTTTTCCCAAACAGTCAAAACTTGTTGTTTATATGTATCGGAATATTTGATAATTTCAAAGTTCTCGGTATGCATCATGTTAATATATTTACTGAGGGCTGTTGTAAAATTAAACAAAATATCAACTGTATCTATACCAATTGCATCTGCTGGAAGAAAAACTGTTTTCTGGAGAAGAAAAGGGGAATGATCGGAATATTTTCGGAGGGGGGGCTCAGCCGCATAATTCTTGGGCTTTAACTAATCCCATTCCGCTTGTTCCACCTGTGATTAATCCCTATTTGTCTTTAAAATTTTGGATAGTTTTTAATTGTTATATAATGCAAAGATTGAAAAATAGGGGCTGGTAAATAGTCCTAAACTTGCTGAGTTTATGGAGGAGGGCATTATTTACAGGTATCTAACATAAATAAGAAATATTTCGGCGATAAAAACTTTAACAAATTAAATAACCATATTTTGGTTATTCACCAAAATATGGTTATTTTTATTTGAACATAAATCAAAACCCTTGAATATACAGCCTGGATAAAAAAGAAAAAGTAAAAAGGGATGAATATTATCATCGAGGATGATTATCTGGCAAATTTGGTTAGTAGCTATCCAAACACTGTTGGCAAACGTAAGTTTCCAATTGAGGTTGAAAAAAAATTTGTTCAGCGTATTAGTCAATTAATGGCCGTACCTACTGAAAATGACCTAAGATCGATTGGAGCATTACATTTTGAAAAACTTTATGGCGAATATAATGGCAAATACTCAATACGAGTAAATAGATCCTGGCGAATTATATTCAAATTAGATAAAGAAGGACAAATAAATGTCCTATTTATAGAGGAGTTGAATAATCATTACAAAGGCTAATCTTTATTCATATCCTAAAAAGGAGCAAAACAGAATATGAACTACACAATTAACGACAGCAAAGGAAATGTTTTAAAAATTAAAGCGTTTCATCCAGGTATTTTTCTTCAAGAAGAGATCGAAGCCAGAGAATTGCTGAAGAAAACAATTGCACAGCAACTGGAGATCTTACCAACTAACCTTAGCGAAATCTTTAAAGGTAAAAGAAATATTTCTCCTAGACTAGCAGTAAAGCTTGAGAGGGTTCTTAATATAAGTGCCGAATACTGGTTAAACTTACAAATGGCTTGGGATTTACAGAAAGCAAGAGAAGAAGAGTATGCTTAAAAATATTGACTGATTAATTTCAGGATATTCGATTATTGAATAAATTCAATTACTACTTGGGTGAGGGATTGGCTCAGCCCCACAATTCCCGCACTCCATCCCTGAGCCATCCCTTGATGGGGGAGGCTTCATACAAATCAAAGCCCGTTCGCTGTGCTCACTCTGTTTTGTTGTTTTTGAAGGAGGACGGAGGGATTGGCTCAGCCCCACAATTCCCGCACTCCATCCCTGAGCCATCCCTTGATGGGGGAGGCTTCATACAAATCAAAGCCCGTTCGCTGTGCTCACTATGTTTTGTTGTTTTTGAAGAATTTGCTCAAACAAGTTTGGCAAAACTTCAAAAACAACAAAACCTCGCTATTGCGAGGCTTTGATTTGTTTGGCGGAGAGTGAGGGATTCGAACCCCCGAACCTGTGACAGTTAACGGTTTTCAAGACCGCCGCATTCGACCACTCTGCCAACTCTCCGCGACAAAAGTAGAAATTTTTATACGCTCTCCAAAACTTAATTATTATTAGCCTGAAAATGAGCCCGATTATTTTTATTACAGCCGTAATTAACCCGTTTTTCCGTTAAAAACCCCTAAATTTATTTACAACATTTACTTTTTTACTTATTAATGCCGACTTTAGCATAAAGTCATTTTCAGCATGAAAAAATTCATTGTCCTCCTATTTTCATTATTCAATATCGCCCTTGCACAAAAATCAAATCTTGCTTTTGAAACCAAATTTTATAATGCTGAAGACCAATGGGTCGTTTTTAATAAAAAAGATAAACAAAATACCTATGCCCTAGGATTTATTTACCTAGATCCACAAAGCGGATATACCTACAAGTATGAAGGCGAACTGGAATATAAAAACAATAAATTCCATAAAATTCCTAGACTCGATACCTCTTCAAATATTATGGTAAGACTCGATCCCAATACTTTTGATGTCCTGCCGCTGAATGATGAACAAATAAAATACCTTCAACTGAATCCTCAACCTGAATGGTTGAAAACGTATAAGGAAAATAGTGATTTCCTACAAAACCGGGTGCAACGAGCATCTTGGATGAATGGGGCAGGAGCTAGCATCAAAGCCCTACCAATTCTCCAAAAAGCATATCAGGAAGACCCGCATTTTCCGGGATTGGAATTTGAATTGGGATATGCCTATAATGCAACAGGAAGCTTCTATAAGGCTGTTATTGTTTTGAATAAAGCCATAGAAAATAATCCCAGCAATTTCTGGTATTATAGGGAACTCGGTTTCTCCTTAAAACACTTGAATAATCTTCCCGAAGCCGAAAAAGTATATAGAAAAGGAATTGAACTCGCATCTGATAAAACTCAAATTGCAGAAATGGCCATCAATATGGCGCAAAGTTATTTTCATGCCAAAGACAAACCCAAATTTGATGAATGGAAAGTCATCGTTGTCCAAAATTCTGAACCTGACTCTCAATACCGTGCTTATCTAAACTATTATGAAGAAAATTGGTATAGAGACCGTTGATATAATACCTTATAACCAAAATAATCATGTTAAAAGACCAACTTGAAAAACTTAGATATCCAATTGGAAAATTCAGCCAACCTGAACATATCAATCAGGAAACCATCGATTCCTGGATTAAAACGATTGCCAAATTCCCTGAATACCTGCGTAATGAAATTCAAAAATTACAGGATAAAGATTTTGAATTGACGTATCGGGAAGATGGCTGGACCATTAGACAGTTAATCCACCACTGTGCAGATAGTCATATGAATAGTTTTATTCGTTTTAAACTGGCATTGACTGAGGATACTCCTACCATAAAAACTTATAAGGAAGATCTATGGGCAAATTTGCCTGACAGTAATATGCCAATTGAAAGCTCCATGAAAATTTTGGATGGATTACACCAACGTTGGGCAACACTATTATCAAACCTTTCCCAACAGGATTTGAAAAAACAATTTCGTAATCCTGAATCCAATAAAATGATTAGTATTGAAACTGCCATAGGAATTTATGCTTGGCATTGTAATCATCATCTTACCCATATTATCAATGCAAAAAAGCTATAGATAAGCTTGAAATCCTGCATAATTCTAATAAATTCAGTAAATTTAAGATTCAAAACTATCTAATAATGGAACAAATAACCCTTTTCAAAAGTGCTAGTCAAGCAATTGATAACCTAGATAATGGTGGTCAATTCTATAATATTTTTACTAAAGCTGATGATGACCTTATTTCTCAATCAGAAGTGTCAAAAGTGGCCGGAGCAAGCCTACAAAAACAAAAGGCTGTATTGTTTTTAAATCTGGCAATGTCCAAATTATCAGCTAGGGAACAACAGGAAATTGAAGGGAGATTCGATGATAAACTTTCTGATAATTTCCAGAAATATAATCCGCAATCAATAAATTCGAATGCTGAATTAGAATCCTTGGATGCTGGAACTGGAGTGATTATTAGTGGTACCCCTCGAAAAATCGAAGGCGAAGGTATCATTAGTGGTTTTATCTCTATTCCCGTGATCGATGTTTTTACATTAATCCCAATCAGTGAGACTTATATAGTTTATGAAATTAAAGATGAGGTATCCGGAGAGGCTGTCCTTGTGGCACATGATAAAGACGCAGGCTTATTGCCTGAATCTCCAATTAAAATTGCCGGAGTTATCAAACAATTTCAATTAACGCAAGAAGATGAAAGTGAATTCCAAAAATTTATCGAGGTAGATTTTTATACGGAAAATATTGGGTAAACCTTTTCCCAATTATATGGTATTTCAATAATAAGAGCGACAATTTTGTCGCTCTTATTCATTATTTAAATTAAATTATGCAAGATTATCTTAGTCTATCAATTCAAATTCTGCTTCTTGAACATCCCTCGAATTGGTTCCTATATAAACCTTAAACTTCCCAGGTTCTGAAATAAAATCAAGCTTTTGATTGTAAAATTTTAAATCTTCTTCACTGATTTCAAACTCTACGGTTTTCGATTTTCCCTTCTCTATCCATACTTTTTGAAAGCCTTTCAATTCTTTAACTGGTCTGGTTTGTGATGCAACCAAGTCCTGAATATATAATTGAACCACTTCCTCACCATTATACTGCCCATTATTTTTGACCTGAACAGTAATTTTAAGCTTATCTGATTTATTTATTGTTGCCTTCTCCAATTTCAAGGGACTATACTCAAATTCAGTATAGCTTAATCCAAATCCAAATGGATATAAAGGTTCATTGCTCACATCTAGGTAATTGGATCTAAATTTCTGGAACCATGCTGATTTTGCTAATGGACGACCTGTATTTTTCTCGCTGTAGTACATTGGTAATTGTCCTACATTCTGCGGAAATGTTGCCGGTAATTTTCCTGATGGATTTACATCCCCAAAGAGTACATCCGCAACTGCTTTTCCGGTTTCCGTTCCCCCAAACCATACATTGAGAATGGCTGGAACATGTTCTTGTTCCCAAGTTAGGGTTAATGGTCTTCCAGCAAATAATACCAAAACTACGGGTTTACCTGTCTTTACCAAGGCTTCCAATAATCGTTTTTGGCTCTCCGGTATATTTAAATCAGTACGACTTGAGCTTTCTCCGCTCATCTCAGAACTCTCACCCAAGGCTGCTACGATTACTTCCGCATTCTTGCTAACTTCCAAGGCCTCTGCAATAATTGCTTCAGATGAACGATTATCACGAGGAATGCTACGCCCAAACATGGTGGAACGCTCTTGTAATGCAGGATCATCCGTCAAATTTGCCCCCAAGTGTGTCACAATATTCACTTTATCTCCAAGTACTGAACGCATTCCTTCAACAAGGGATTGGGTGTTTTCTAAATCAGCACTCACACTCCAGGTTCCCGGCATATTTGCCCCTGTATTTGCTAATGGACCAATAACAGCAACTGTACCCTGCTTTTTTAATGGTAGGGTATGGTGGGCATTCTTTAATAAGACAAATGATTTCCCGGCAGCTTCTCTTGCCAATTTTAAATGAGCTGGAGTTAATAGCTCTTTCTTTGCTCGATCTTCATCACAATATTTGAAAGGATCTTCAAATAACCCTAATCTATATTTTGCTTCTAGAACATAGCGACATGCTCGATTGATTTCTTCTTCTGAAACTTTCCCTTCATCCAATGATTTCTTTAAGGTGGTCAAGAAGCCTTCTCCCACCATATCCATATCCACTCCGGCCTTCAAGGAAAGTTCTGATACTTTCTGAAGATCACCAAGACCGTGGTCTATTAATTCATTGACAGCTGTATAATCTGTTACGACCAAACCGTTGAAGTTCCAATCTTTACGCAATAAATCTGTCAATAACCAATGATTTGCGCTTGCAGGAACTCCGTTGATATCATTGAAGGAAGTCATCACAGACATCGCTCCAGCATCAAGGGCTGCTTTATATGGAGGTAAATATTCATTGTACATCCTATGTAAACTCATATCCGTCGTATTATAATCTCGACCGGATTCGGCTGCTCCATATAAGGCAAAATGCTTTACACAAGCCATCAAGGTGTTATTTTTACTTAAATCATCGCCTTGATAGCCTAGAACCATTTCTTTGGCGATACGAGAACTCAAATAGGTGTCCTCACCACTTCCTTCTGAAATTCTTCCCCAACGTGCATCCCTGGAAATATCAACCATAGGGGAAAAGGTCCAATTTAATCCATCTGCGGATGCTTCCGTAGCTGCTACACGGGCAGTTTTCTGAATTAAATTCATGTCCCATGTTGCTGCCAATCCCAATGGAATCGGAAAAATAGTCTTATATCCATGAATAACATCCATCCCAAAGATGATAGGTATTTTTAACCTCGATTGATTCACTGCTAATTCCTGGGCTTTCCGGATTCTGGAAGGGGAGGTCATACTAAAAATTCCTCCAATATTTCCCGCTTTAATCTTTGACTCTACATCTGTTGATACAACAGAACCCGTTGTCGCCTCGCCTGCAGTTACCAAATTCAATTGACCAATTTTTTCCTCAATCGTCATTTTCCCCATCAACTCATCAATGAATTTTCCCATCTTTTGGTCTGCTTGAGCAAATACCAAATGACTGCTGAAAATTAGTCCTGCACAGATGATGTTTCTAATTAATCTCATTCTCTTCAATTCTAAAAACTCAGCCCATTGCTGAGCTGAGTAACTATTTCTAACTATTAACTATTTCAGATTGGGACTCTGAAATCCTAATTTCTTCAATCCAGATTGTATCTCTGGTGCCTGCATAAACAAGTTCCAGATTAATCCAGATCGGTAATTTTCCATCATCACGACGATCGGCCCTTGGTCAATCGCTAAATATCGTTGTGGAAACCAATTCTCGGTTTCACTGTAAGCATCATAAAAACCATATTTTCCCCATACTTTATCGCCAAGCTGGTTGAATAAGTATCTGGCAAATGCCATACTTTCCTTCGGCGTATATGGAGTAGAAGATAGGGCAGCTGTAGGACTAATAACGGATTTATCATTGTCTGGATGATGTGCATCATACCCTTTTATAGAATAAGATGCTGTCCAACCCCAACCTTTGTCCGATCCATAGCCTTTATATTTATTCGGGTTCTCATCGGCATAGGCAATATTGATCTTAGCATGATTGACTACCACTTCTCCATAATCTACATATGCATCCTTTAAACCAGTTGGATTTAATCCTAAGAAGGAGTAATGCGCCCAAAATAAAGGTCCTACCTGACCTTCCTTGGCATTGTGTTTTACCCCAATTGGAATATTGAATTTCTTTAAATCGGATTTTATCTTACCATTTCTTGCCCAGCCTTGATTGTAAACTGCTGTGTCAATTGGATGAGTAGGTGAGGAACCGGCTAAAACATAGGGTACCAAACATTCATCATAACCTTGAATCGGATGGTTCATGCCGAAATCATGCGTAGGACTCCAGTGCCATAATAAAACATTCTTGCCATTGGTATAATGGTTCCAATCAACAGACTTCCAAAGATCGTCTGCCTTCTTTGCAATTGATTTTTGTTCCTCAGACCCGTTCTTCAGGTATTCCCGAACAACGATTAGTGATTGAGCTAAAAATGCAGTTTCCACGAGGTCACCACCATTATCCTTCTCACTAAAGGCTTTAACCTTTCCTGTATCGCCATGATACCAATGGGACCAAGCTCCTTTAAAACGTGGTATTTTCCCAAGAAAATCCATAATATGGTTTAATCGATCTTCACCTTCCTTTTTACTGATGTATCCTCGTTCCATACCGACCACTAATCCCATGATTCCAAATCCGCTACCGCCAATGGTAACGACATTTTCGTCATTCTCAGGATAAACCCCATCAATATGAATCCTTTCTCTCGCCAAACCCGAATTAGGTTCAGCCCCCTCCCAAAAGTATTGAAAGGTTTGTGCCTGAATTTTGTTCATCAAGGAATCATTAGATAAGGAAACGCTATCCGCTGAAATACTGTCTTTTTGGTTTTCCCCTTTTTGTGTGTTCTGACAGGATGATAACCCTGTTGCTGCTAGTAATAATGCAATTGTTAGTGTCTGTAGCTTCATATATTAAATATTTGGAGAAGTAAATCCTAATTTTTTTAATCCATTTTTGACTTCCGGACTTTTCATCAATAAATTCCAGATTAATTTGCTGCGATGATTTTCAATCCCAATGATAATTGGTCCCTGATTAATCGAAATAAAGCTTTCTGCAAACCAGGCTTGGTCCAAGGAAAATCCATCCTTAAAACCATATTGCCCCCATAAACGGTCACCCAGCTTATAATAAAAAAACTCTAATGCCTCTTTTGATTCTTTTGGAGTAAATGCCATGGATGTTAATGCCGCAGTAGGGCTAATTATCCCAAGGTCATTACTTGCAGACATCGCTGAATAACCATTTGGAATATCTCCCGCTGTTAAACCCCAATTGGAAGAAGAATATCCATAATATCCCTTCGGATTGGATATGCAATAAGCTCTGTTGATTAAGGTCTGATTCTTAACTTGTTCTTCATAATCTGCATGTGCATCTTTCAACCCAATTGGATTGATCCCTAAAAAACTATATTGTGCAGTAAACAATGGTCCGCCTTGATCTGGCCCTAAGGGTAAAACTAAATTGAAAAAACTCTTCCCATTCTTGAATTGACCATTTCTTGCCCAACCTTCGTCATAAACCTTTTTCTCAATGCCATGTTGACTACTTCCTGCAGCTAATACATAGGTAATCAAGGATTCGTTCCAGCCCTGGATTTTTAGATTCATTTCCCAGGTATTACTAGGACTCCAATGCCAAAATAAAACGTTCTGCCCATTTTGAAAAAATTTCCATTCTACAGCTTGATACATTGCATTGATGTCCGCAGTGACTGTTGCATCCTGAAAATATTCTCTAGCTACAAATAATCCTTGAAAAAGGAGGGAAGTTTCTACCAGATCTGCTCCATTATCCTTAGTGCTGAAGGGCTGCGTTTTTCCAGTGGCACCATTATACCAATGTGAAAAGGCTCCATGATATTTATCAGCTGACTTTAAAAAGGTAATTATCTTTTTCGTCCTTGCAAGTCCCTCGGCTTTTGTGATAAAATTCCGATGAACGGCAGTAACAATAGCCATTAGACCAAATCCGGTCCCTCCGGTAGTTACTGTTTCTGTTGAGCTATTTCGTTCCCGAATCATCCCTGAGTTAGGATGCGCAAAATCCCAGAAATAACTGAAAGTTTGTTTTTGAACTAAATTCAAAAGCTCTTCCTCAGAAATCCGCTTGAATTTATCAGATTGATCTATAGCTGTATTGAATACAATATTATATTGCTGTTTTAAGCTATTGTTCGAAGTGCTTTTTAAGGAGTTCTTTATTAATATTTCGTACTTAGATAAAGCTAGGAGAGGCTTAGAGGGAGTTATGGAAACTCTTTTGCCTCCATCAATAAGTTTTACGCTGCTTGCCATGGTAGCCTTATCAGCGTTTAATAATTGAATTGTTGAGGAAAAATCTTGACTTGCAAGGGTCTCGTCAAAATCAATGATTATTTCAGGGCTTAATGCAATGCCTTTGGAATTGATCTGCAAATCTTGATTACCAACCTTTACAGAACTTAAGGTAAATCCAGATTCCGAGGGGTTGTTCGGAGCATCACTCTTGGAACAAGCCAAGAAAAGAAAACTGAACAATAGTATTGTGGAGTAAAGATTTCTCATGCTTGAAATTTTATAAATAAGGGAAGATCAGACGACCTTCCCTCAAATTGTATGAAAATCTACCAGCCAGGATTTTGAACCATTTCTGGTGTTTGTATTAACTGATTATTTGGAATTGGAAACAAATATTGCTTAGCTTGAAATGCTTTTCCTGCAGCTTTCATTGCTGTTTCTGCTTGTTTTGTCCTTACTAAATCAAACCAACGGTCATGCTCCATCGCTAATTCTAAACGACGTTCTTTCCATATAGCTTGACGAATTCCTGCTTGACCAGTTGCTGTCGTATTTGGTAATTTTACACGATTACGAATAGCATTCAATGCTGACAACGCCTCTGCAGTATTTCCTAACTCATTCGCAGCTTCTGCTTTAATTAAGTACACTTCTCCCAATCGTAAGTACCTTAGATTCTTGTCCGTATCTCCAGCACCACCATTGGCAGATGAATATGCCTTTTCATTGTACATTTCATTTTCCGTATTTCCAATCTTGACACCGTCAAACATGGTTTCATTACGGAAAATTATGGTTGCATCTCTTCGGATATCATCCTTTTCTGCGTTGAATGCATCCAAAAGGTTTTGTGATGGTGTATTAAATCCCCAACCGATTGCCGCCGTACCACCACGAGGTCCTTGCGTTTGAGAATATTGTTGGATACCATGGGCAATTGAGGATCCTCTAGCTTGAATTTCAAATAAAGATTCGCCGCCATTTTCACCCTCTAATCTCCAAATTTTCTCATAATTTGGTTCTAAACTATATTCACCTGAATTTATTACAGCTTGAGCCATATCATAGGCCTGTTGCCATTTTCCTTGATATAAGTAAACTTTCGATAATAAGCCTTGAGCAGCGCCTTTCGTCGCACGACCCAAATCTTTGCTCGCATATTTTGACTTATCAGGAAGATTACTGATCGCAAATTGAAGGTCTGCTTCGATATAAGCATAAACCTCAGATTGAGGTACTCTTTTTATCAAATCCTGTTCTTGAATAGGAACATCACCCCAACCACGAACCAACCAAAAATAATTTAAAGCTCTCAAAAACCTTGCTTCTCCAATATACCGGTTCTTTAAGGTTTCATCCGTCAAACCAAATCCTTCGGTATATTCAATGGCATTGCTAGCACGACCAATGGATTTGTACCATTGTTCCCATAATGCTGCAAATGACCCTGCAGTGGAGGTATAAGTCAAATTATCCAAAATATCCTTGTCGCTACCTGTATCTGTAGGTGAGGAACCTTTATCTGAATTATCGGAAATTATCTCTGTAATCCCTAAAAAAGAAAAACCATAATTCCAATCTGTGAACATCCCATAAATACCATTGATCAAAACCTCCGGTGAGTAATTCTGATTACTATCTTCAGCCTCAATTATTTCTTTAGATGGTACGTCTAGAAAGTCCTTGGCACAACCCGTCATTAAAAGACCTGCAGCTGCCAATAATGCTATATTTAAATTTCTGAATTTCATATTTGTCGTCTTTAATGATTTAGAACTGTACATTGATACCAAACAAGAAGTTTCTTGTAGTTGGATAAGCCGATAATTCTATACCCGAGGTCAACTGTGGATTTCCATCACTAGGGATCTCAGGTGAGAATCCTGTATATTTTGTGAACATAAATGGATTCTGAGCCGTAAAATACAACCTCATATTTGAAGTCGAATTGTATAGCTTTTTGAAGGTATACCCCAAGGTGATATTGTTAATTCTGAAATAATTTCCTGATTCTAGGTAATAATTTGAAGCATAAGAATCTCTATCTGCACCAGGATTGATATTCGAGTTATTTGTTGGAGTCCAACGGTTCAAATAAGTTTCCTCGGTGATATTTTCACCACCATTGATCCGAGTACCTTTTAATGCATTATAGATTTTGTTTCCTGCAACACCGTATCCTGAAAGTGAAAAATCAACAGATTTGTAGTTGATACCAAGGTTTACACCATAGGTTGATGACGGCATATAGGATCCAAAAAATACTTTATCTCTATTATCGATTACGCCATCATCATTTTGATCTTTGTATTTCAAATGGCCAGGTCTTGGAGTACCATATTTTACACCATTGTCAATTTGATCTTGATTCTGCCAAACCCCATCTGTTTCCCACATCCACCAACCATAAAGTGGTTGATTTGCTTTAATCTGTTTAGTAATCTGTCCATTTGAAAGACTTCCTCCATAAGCTCCATCATATGCTGGTTTTACCTCTTTCAACTCATTGTGGTTGTAGGCATAATTAACACCGATATTGTAATTGAAATCCTCAGAAATAGAATTTTTCCAATTTAAAACGACCTCAATACCATTGTTTCTAACCTTACCACCATGGTCATAAAAGTTATTCGAGAAAGGTGAATTTAAGATTGGAATCACATTCATTAATAAATTGGAATTCAATTTATCATAGTAATCAAAGGATCCTGATAGTTTTCTATCAAACATTTCAAAGTCTAAACCAACACCAGTCTCATAGGTTTTTTCCCATTTCAAAGGCATTGCTGGGCTACCAAATGCTGCTCCTAATACCAAATCTTGGTTCGGGCCAAATACATAATTTAAGTTCGAACTACCGTCAGCAGTTAATAATTGTGATACGTTCAATGGAATATCCTGATTCCCTAAAACACCCCAGTTAGCTCTTAATTTCAAAAAATTTAATACTGTGTTATCTTTCATGAAATCCTCATTGGAAATCGTCCAACCTATACCAAACGAAGGAAAGTTCTCAAAATAATCACCTGTAGATCTAAAAATACTAGAACCATCTCTTCTGAAGGTTGCTGTGGCATAGTATTTACTGTTATAGTTGTACTGAACACGGCCAAAATAGGAAGCTAATGCAATCGGTGTATAGAAAGTTTGGTTCAGAATTTTGGTATATTCTGGATCGGCCATGTCAATATTCCAATATTGTTCTTGTGCTAATAAATCATACCCTGTACCAGATAACATATTGCTGATGTTGTACTTTTCTCTAGAAAAACCTGCTACAGCGTTCAGTTGATGACCATTAAAATTCTTGTCAAATGTCAAAAACGTTTCCCATTGCCATCTAAAATCTTCATTCTTTTTATAACTCAAACTGTTGTTTGCGTATTGGGTCACATTCGGATTATCATTTTTTAACTTCTCGAAATCAGCCTCTGTTCGCAGCGGACTACCATTTAACCATGCATCCTTGATATCCGAAAATGTTCTTTCGTTGCTGAAAATCTTTGTTCCACCAATACGGGAATTGATTTTTAAGAAATCTAAGATCTGGTATTCACCTTCAATACCTCCTTGAATACGAGTGCTATTATTTAGCTGATTTGCTCTTTTAATCGCATAAATTGGATTACCAATGGAGTTTAAATTACCAGTGGACTCGCCTGGCTGTGTTTGATAGCCTGCGATTCCAGTAGTCGTATTATAAATAGATGTACCATAGCGACCATTATCAAACATCACTGGTGCCAATGGAGTTTGACGATAGGCATCATTGAATGAACTATATGGCTTTGGAGTAGATTTATTGAATGAAAGATTTAATGTCTGATTAAATTTAAGTTTGTTGTTTAAAAACTTGTAAGTGTTGTTGTTTCTAATTGTATTTCTTGAAAATTTGGAACCATCTAAAATTCCATTTTCAGTGAAGTTATTTACACTTACAAAATAATCTACGATTTCAGATCCTCCTGATAAGTTAATGGCATTATTATAAACTGTACCATTTTGCAACATCTCATCAAACCAATTGGTATTATTGCTTTGGCTTGTATTTAATAATGTGCCTCTTCCGATACCTTTAATATTCTCATTGTAATATTCGATATATTGGGATGCATCGGCCATTTTGACTTGATTCAGCATGTTTTTCATGCCTACATAGCCTTCATAACCAATTTTTATTGATCCCATTTTTCCTTTTTTAGTCGTTACCATGATCACCCCATTGGATGCACGAACACCATAAATAGACGCCGAAGATGCATCTTTTAAGACATCAATGGACTCAATATCAGAAGGGTTAATACTATTTAAGTTGTCCATCGGGAAACCATCCACAATATAAAGCGGATTACGGCCAGCCAATGCAGTACCAAGACCACGAATGGTAACTTGTGGTGTTGATCCTGGAGCTTCTGAAGCAGTCACATTTAGACCCGCAACTTTACCTTGAATAGATTGCATCGCCGACATGGCCGGTTGTTTAACAATATCTGCAGCTTTTACACTACCAATAGCTCCCGTTAAATCAACCTTCTTTTGAGTACCATAGCCGACCACGACTACTTCCTCTAAAGCTAAATTCTCATCATCCAAGAAAACATTGATTTGACTCTTATCGCCTACGATAATAGTCTTTGAAACGAACCCTACAAAAGAAAATACTAATGAATCAGTAGGAGTAGCCTCTAGGCTAAAACGGCCTGCCTCATCCGTTTGTGTCCCACCTGATTGTCCACTAATAGTAACGGAGACGCCAGGCAAAGCCATCATGCTTTGACTGTCCTTCACCGTTCCTGTAACGGTTTTGCTTTGTCCATATAGCCAGGTCATGCTGATAAGGAAAACAAAGGTCAGGGTAAATAACTTCCTCATATAACAAATGGTTTTAATTGAGTAAATAATGTTTAGTAGTAAAAAAGTGTGTATTCACTTAACAAATATGTGATGTATTGGTTTGTAATTGAAATTTTCCATATATACATTACTACTACATAAAAAAAATACTTTCTCAATCCCATGTTAAGAAAATATTAAAATATTGAAATTAATATAGATATGATTTTTATGTCATTCACAACTTGAACACTAAAGTGTATAAAATACACATATGGTTTTGCATCCCTATGATGTAGTGTTGTAGTAGTAAAAAGTAAATAATTACTAAAAATATTTTTAAAAATCTGGATTAGAATAGAGAATTTTACTAAAAATCAGCTAAAAAAAACAATTCTTTTAGCATAAGTGTCCTTCAGTTTTGAATCAAAAATTATTGAAAATAATAGGAGGGTGCAGACTGTTTTTTACAGCTCCAACAAGAACTCGGTCAAATTTTTTGTCGTAGGTAAATTCAATTTTTTACGAAGTCTATAGCGACGAATTTCAACTCCGCGAGTACTAATATTTAATAAGGATGCAATCTCTTTACTTGACATATTTAGTCTTAGATAAGCACATAATTTTAAATCATTCGGCACAAGCCCGGGATAGTCTGCTTTTAATTTCTTGAAAAAGTTTTCATGGGCCTCATTAAAGCTCTTTTCAAATAAATCCCAATCCCGATCATCACTGTGTGCCTCATCAATCAGTTTGCTGACTTTTCGAAGTTGGTCTTGACTTAACTTGTTCCCATTGGTATCATTAATATTGGTTAATTCATGGTGCAAGTTATTCAGCATTTCATTTTTATAGACAATATTCATTGCGGCATTGGCAAGTTCTCGATTCTTGCTTTCCAATTCCTGCTCCAATTGAATATTCTTTAAAGAGATTAATTTCTTCTCATTGGCCGCTGTTTCTCTCGCTAGGCGCTCTTCCTGTTCGGCCATTAATTTCATCTTAAGCTGTCTTTGGTGCTTCAATAAACGGTTTTCATAACCTTTCTTACCATAATAAAGGATTAATACCAACAACAGTAAATAGATTATTAAGGCAGGCCAACTTAAATACCAAGGTGGTAGAACTTTAAAACTAAAGGCTGTAATTTCAGATTTGATTCCATTAGGGGTAATTGCCCGCACTTGAAAGGTATAATTCCCAAATGGTAAATTGGTAAAATCCTTAAAAGCAATTTCCTCCCAACTCGACCATGCTTCTGTATAACCTTCTAAATAATACTGATACCGTAAGGATGCAGAGGAGTACCAAGGTGATGCAAATGAAATCCGAATATTGTTCTCATCATTCGGTATTTCAAGCTCCTCGAAAATTGGATAGGGCTCTGCCGTAGTATTCCAAATATTACTGATCAATGGTTTGGGAATATTCTGTTGAACAGGATATTGATTAAAATACAAGGCAAAACCATTGTCCAAACCTATGAGTGAAAGGTTATTGTTAACATTTAAGACTTGTTCGTATTCGTTCATCATCCTGCCTTTAAGGGAGTTCCATGAACTTGAGTCAATCTTTAGTTTACCATCACTCAAAAATTGAATCTTCGCTAAATGTGATTTCTTAATAAACCAATATATATTATTGGAGATCGGAATTACCTTATTCGCATTGGCGAAAGAACCTAATTGGTTATTTAACTCTTCATAAGGTTTAAATGCTCTTAGGATATTGTCATATAGGTAGAAGCCTGAATCACTGGCAAAGACAATGTTATTCGCTAAATCATATATCCCGTAAAGCTTGGTTTCTTTAGGCAAACCATTATTCTCTAATTTTAGTTCAGTTGCTTCCTGGTAATTTGGACTTAACTTAAAACTGAACACATTCTGATTATTACTTAGCCAAAAGCTTTCAGGACCCGATTGAATAATATTTCGAATTGGATCTTTTTTGTAGGAAAACTGCTTGATAAAATTTGCATCCGGATTACTCTGCATTAAACTCACGCCAGTATAATTCGCTTGAAGCCAGTAATTACTGTCTTTAATGGTTGCAAAATTCCAAGCCCCGGTCACTGATGAAATCTTGCGCATGCTATTCCCATCAATTATGAAAGTACCATTATTATGGCCGCAGATCAATTGTCCAGCTATATTCTGTAATTTCCAAACTTGTCCTTGGGAATTTGGGATTACCCGAAATTCCAAGGACTTGTAATGATCTACACCATTCCAGTCACTCACAAATAAACCTTGGTTCGTCCCTAAATATATCTTGTTTTTATAAATGATGGAGGTGTAAACCGTCCCTATGTTTCCCGTAAGATCTGCAAAATAGTATAATGGACTGTTGATATCGATTCGATCAATTCCATTATCTAAACCCACCCATAAATTGGATTGCTTGTCAATTGCTAGACTTAAAACCGTATTATTTTGAAGACCATTGTTCTTGTTGATATGCTGTACTATTTCTCCAGCTTGGTTAATGATGATTACTCCGTTTTGAATTGTACCAAATGCGTATTGATTTCCGTAAAGTTTTACTCCGCTATTGATCTGGTATTTTTTTAAGAAATCTTGAGCTTCAGTTTCCCAGGGCACTATGCTACCCTCTGAATTCAACTTGAAAACCCCATTTCGATCCGTCCCAATCAAAATTTCAGTAGAGCTATAAGGTAGCATAGTTAAGATATTATATCCTAACAGCTTATCCTTGTCTTTAAGTGGAGATAATTGATTCCCTTGAAAGCTAAAAAGCCCTGAAGGAATTTGTTCAAAAAACATCTTGCCATTTACCTGGAATCCAAATAAAAATGGCTCTCCATTGGCTGTTATAGTTTGAATTTGATTATTTGCATAAAGATAGCTTTTGGAGAATGTATGGAAGTATATCTTATCCCCATCATTGATTATTCGCCAGATCTCATCATTTTTTAATGCTTGCTGATCTTTTACAAGGCCTGATAAGCTTGTATAACTCATCTTCCCATAATCAGAGCGCGTCCAATAACCGAATTCACCTGCACCTCCTACAAATATCTTACCTGTAGCATCAATATAAACACTTCGAAGTCCGGCATGATTTTTCATTCGATGCAATTCCCATTCCTGGCCATTAAAGGATAGCAACCCTTCCGTATTGGCTGAGTAAATCATCCCATCGGGAGCTACAGCGATTCCCCAGTTTTGATTTCCGGCTTTATAGCTGGTCTTGGCGTACTGTTGAACAAATGGGGAGCCTACACGAGGGATGTTTTGCCCAAATGATGCTGCGAATTGTCCGACAGTCAGCAATAAAAGAATGATTGATTTAATTAATTTCATGTTATTCTGTCCTCAAATATAATAAAAGCTTGTTATGAACATTAAAATTGTCATTGGCTACTTAATGGAAAATCATTTAATTTGTATATGCTGAAGTTCGCAAATGCAAAAATTAACCTTGGTCTACATATCCTGAGCAAAAGAGAGGATGGATACCATGAACTGGAAACCATATTTTATCCAGTGAAGATCTATGATGTCGTAGAAATCCTTCCTTCGGAAAAACTCGAACTTCAAATCTGGAATTCAGACTTAGTCGCCGATGACCAAAACCTTTGTCTTAAAGCGTTTCATTTATTGAAGCAGGATCATCGTATCGATCCAGTCAAAATACATCTTTTAAAGAACATACCCATTGGCGCCGGATTAGGTGGAGGATCATCCGATGCAAGCTCAACCTTAGAACTTTTGAATAATTACTTCAAGTTAAACTTGAGCAAGAATCAATTGAAAAGCTATGCTGCCCAGTTGGGTGCAGACTGTCCATTTTTCATTGACAACCAAGCCATGTATGCTGAAGGCATAGGTACCGAATTAAGTGAGATCGATGTTGATCTTAGCGCATACCAGATTGTGGTCATCAAACCCGATATCCACATCTCAACCGCTGAAGCCTACAGAAATGTAAGTCCTATGACACCAAGTGTCAACCTCAAAGAAGCTATCCGACTTCCTATTCAAGAATGGAAATATCAGATAATTAATGATTTTGAAATATCCCTTTTTGACCGATACCCAGTAATCGGGGATATTAAAGCAATACTTTATGAAAAAGGAGCTATCTATGCTTCAATGAGCGGATCAGGTTCATCTGTATTTGGCATATTCGAAGATATCGACGGACTCGAGGAACTTAATAAATATGGAAATGTTTTTCTGCCTGTAAATTTATAAGTAAGCACAATGAAACAGCTCAAATTGTTACAACTAATTGTGCTATTGTTCAGCATGATAAACTCTGCCCTGGCACAAGAGATTATTCCTTTTCGATTAAACAATCATCATAATATCCTTGTAGAAGCTATAATAAATGAAGTTGATTCCGTAGAGTTGATGTTTCAAATTGCGATGCAGGAGGGTTCACTAGCTCCGGATCGGAAAAATCCAGTTCAATCTGTGAAATTTGACAGCACTGAATTTCCAGAAGGATTAAGCAAAGTAAACCAGATAAAAGTAGCCAATACTGTAATTGATAGCGTATGGATCTGGAACAATGAATATACAGGACCAGAAGCGGAAGGAAAAATTGGAACCCTGTTGTTCCAAGAGAAAATCTTTAAAATCAATTATTCCCAATCCCAATTCGAATTATATGATAAACTTCCATCAGTGGAGGGATACCATAAAATTCCAGTCAAAGCCAAAAACGGGCAATTATTCCTGCAATTAGCCAGCATTTTCGGAGAACAGTCTTTTGCAGATGAATACTTAATGCAATCAGGTTTTTCAGGTGCTATTTTATACAACAACCAACTCGCCGATACCTATAATTTGGCTCAGAAAATCCGCGTTTTGGAAGAAAAAACAATGACTAATTCGGCCGGACAGAAATTATCCAGTCTCATCTGTCAGATGCCTCAAATAAAAATTGATAGTTTCACTTTCAAAGATGTCCCAGTCAGTCTTTTTACCGGAGAAATCAAGAACCAAAAAACAAACTATATCGGTGCAGATTTGATTCGTCGATTTAATTGGATAATCGATATGAAAAGAGGATATGCCTATATACAGAGGAATGAAGCATTTTCGGATAAATTCTATTTTCAAAAAATTAAATAAAAAAACGGTAGCTTGTTCATTCTGAATCGAAGATGAAGAATCTATTTTGGTAAATATTGGTAGGGGCGTATCGCATACGCCCTTTTATATTTTTAATTCGCATACGCCATTTTTAATTCCCATACGCCCTTTTATATTTTTAATTGGCATATGCCCTTACACGTTTCATAGCCCTGTAAGGGCGACATATTTGTAGGAACCCCAGAGGGGTTCAATATTAGTAATAAGCAACACAACAACAAATACGCCTATTCAATTCAATCGCTAAAGCGATTGAATTGAATAGGCGTCTATTAATCTTGGACAAATTTCTACTAATATTAAACTCCTACGGAGTTTCCTTATCTACAAATATGTCGCCCCTACAGGGCTATTTCATGTGAACTGATATTGCTACAAATATGTCGCCCTTACAGGGCTGTTTCATTTGAACTGACGTTCCTACAAATATGTCGCCCCGCTAGGGCTGTCAAAACCATTTGACAACCAGAGGGATTCTGAGCGCAGCCGAAGAATCTGTTTAAATAAAAATAACGGGAAATTGTCATTCTGAATCGAAGATGAAGAATCTATTTTGGTAAATTTTGGTAGGGGCGTATCGCATACGCCCTTTAATATCATTAATATCGCATACGCCATTTTTAACATCCCATACGCCCTTTAATATCATTAATATCGCATACGCCCTTACACGTTTCATAGCCCTGTAAGGGCGACATATTTGTAGGAACCCCAGGGGGGTTCAATATTAGTAACCTGATAGTATTAACAAATAGCCCCGACCAAACGCAATCGCTTTAGCGATTGCGTTTGGTCGGGGCTTATTTCATTTTACACCTCCTATTACTAACATTAAACTCCTCTGGAGTTTTTTTCTCCGCTTTGTATTATCAAGCCCCGTAGGGGTGACATATTTGTAGCCAGGAATATGTTAACAGACGTACAGCCCCATAGGGGCAACAGTTTGTTTTCTAAATCGCCTTTTTCTCACCCAGTATCCAACTAGGTTTTGGTTCTTTGAGTTCGACGATTTTATTGGTATTTGCGTATTTCATGATATGTAGCGCAGCTTCATGGATATCATCGGTGAACAATAATAGATCCTGGTCTTCAGGGCTGATGGTTTTGGCTTCAATCATCATATCAACATGTTCTTTGATGTTTTTATGGTAATCCATTCCCATGATAACGATGGGGAACTGCGAGATCTTCTTCGTTTGGATGAGGGTTAGGGTTTCGAAAAACTCATCCAAGGTTCCAAATCCACCCGGCATAATGACGAAGGCAAATGAATACTTGCGTAGCAATTCCTTACGAACGAAGAAATATTCGATATTCACGAACTTATCCATATAGGGATTATGCTTCTGTTCATGTGGTAACACGATATTACAGCCTACAGAATTTCCATCGACATCTTTCGCGCCACGATTTGCGGCTTCCATAATTCCGGGGCCACCGCCAGTCATAATGGTAAATCCTTGTTCCGCAAGCTTCGCAGATAGCTCCCTTGCCTGAATATAATAGGGATGGTCTTCTCCAAATCGAGCCGAACCAAATACTGTGACACAGGGACCTACGAAATGTAAGGTCCGAAATCCCTTCATGAATTGAAATACCACGCCAAGCGCATATTTCAACTCATTCCAACGTCCCCGAGCGCCTTTGAGAAAATTTATCTCCTCTCTTACAAATTTATTACTCATGTTCTAATGGACTGTTAATTAATTCATTCGCCTCCTTGAGGATAAGTTTTTGTTTATCTTTAGCAACTTGAATTTTATCTAATATCTGAGGCGATTTCACTAAATCTTTTACTAAAATACATTGAAACTTCAATAACATCGCTTTATCCTGGGCTGTAATATTGGTTAAGCAGGTAACTGGATACTCCGCATTGCTATCTACTCTGGTTTTTAAACAGCTTCCCTTGGGATAATCCCAGGACAATAGGTTTACCTTATAATATTCACCAAATGTAACAGAATCAGAGGTTAAATAGGCATTGGTAACCAACCAGCCGTCGGTAAATTCATGATTCTTATTGAAGAAAGTATATGATATCCCGGTGATATCTTCCTTTCTGGACTTAAAATACATAGGAGTAGTCACAGATATCTTCGCATCGGCATCATTTCTGAATTTGCATTCAATGGCTAGCATTTCATCTCCCTTCAGGGCAACGACATCAATCTCATGGCTTACAGCATGACCTTGTACGGTTTGGCCAGTCACGGCTTCATAACCGTCTTCCTGAAATAAGCGTGCAATCCATTTCTCAAAATAGAAACCTTCAGGGCCCAATTCGCGAATTGCTCTTTTTAAGCTGTAACGAGCAGCATAAGAATTTTTCTTGCCTCTCAGAGCATTAAATGCCATCTCATAAAGTTCTTTAGTGGAAATCCCATCATATAAAGAATCTTTAATGGAGTTATATACCAAATTTACTTCTTGTTCATTTGCTCCGGAACGGGTTAAGGAGCGTCGTAATGCTGTTTCATCAAAAGGCACCAGCTCACCTGAATATTTTTTTACGCGCATGTTTTTCTTTTCTGTATGAATTTACAAATATTAATGTCCTAAACACAAAATTTATACCCAAGTAGAAACATTTTAATATTTCAATCGTTATATTGTATAGGATTAAATTTCGAAAATTATGAGCGGTATTTTAAATTTTGCAATAGACAAGGTAAAAACTAAACTTGAGGAATCCTGCGAATATGGCAACGTAGGTACTTCAGAACGTATATTATCGGTAATTGCTGGTGGATTTATTGTTGGAATGGGCGCAAGAAAGCTTTTGAAGAACCCCATTACAGCATTTTCAGGAATCACTTTAGGTGGTGCACTTATTCTTAGAGGTGTTACAGGAAGTTGCCCAATAAAGGAGGCAATTGAAGAAAAGAAACCTGAAGCAACAGTAATTGAACACAGATATTTTGTAAAATAAAAAACACAATTATTTTTACAGTCGGTTTCATTGAATAATGAAACCGATTTTTTTTAATCCATATTTATGAAAAAGATAGTCGTTTTTACTGGCGCTGGTATATCTGTTGAAAGTGGACTTCCAACCTTTAGAGGGTCGGACGGACTTTGGGAAGGTCATCGAATTGAAGATGTCGCAACACCTGAAGCTTGGCAACGTGACCCGGAATTGGTACAGAAATTTTATAATAAAAGAAGAGCAGACTGCCTCAATGTACAACCTAATCATGCACATTTGAAATTAGCTGAACTTGAAAAGGAATATGATATCACCATCATTACCCAAAATATAGATGATCTACATGAGCGTGCTGGAAGTAATAAGGTTCTACATTTACATGGGCAAATTCGGAAATCACAATCTTCTGTAAATCCTAATCTAATTTATGATATAGAGGGAGCTGACATCAAGACTGGTGATCAATGTGAATTGGGTTCTCAGCTACGGCCGCATGTCGTTTGGTTTGGGGAGCAGGTGCCAAATATGAATGAAGCTTATAAATTGGCAAGACAGGCGGATGTCTTTGTCACCATAGGAACTTCCTTGCAAGTGTACCCAGCAGCCAACCTGATTTATGAAACTAAACCTGATTGTAAATTGATTCTAATTGACCCCAATGCAGAGCAATACAATGTGCCACCGGTAGTTATTAAAATTGCGGAAAAAGCGAGTAAAGGTGTTGATTATTTGGCGGATTTGCTTGCAAAATAAAATTTTGTAACTGTATATAAGTGTGCTATTTATCAGCATGTTATATATTTTATATATATTCAAGATTTAAATTAAACAAATTGTTTAGGGTATAAAAAAACCTCCAAAGCCAAATTTTATTTGGTTTTGGAGGTTTTGTATTTATAACTAATATATTATCAGTACATTACAAACACTACATATAGTATTTATTGATATTTATTGTATGTTTCCAAAATTGAGGCTCGCATTTGGGAAAATAAGTCTAATACCTTTTTCATAAATTCATCATCGAGCATTTCAAATACTCCATTGACTCCACCTACAACATCAGCTTCAGCTAATTTATAGGATTGCTCCAAACTCCCTTGCTCAAATTTGATGATGAACTTTTGGTTCATACCAAATATACTAATCTTACAATCCGGATGTGGCAATTCTGCTAATACGCGCATTTTATTAATTTTTTAATTTTATCAAATTTGTCCTGGCATTCATCAAACTGTTTCCAGTTTTTGAATAAATGCAAAAAAAAGTTCTGGTCAATAATGACCAGAACTTCAAAAATATAAATTATTACTATTCTAAACGACTCCTTGTGCTTTCATCGCTTCGGCAACTTTAATAAAGCCACCGATATTAGCACCTCGCAAGTAATTGATATACCCTGTAGGTTCTTTACCGAAACGCACACATGTTTTATGGATATTCTCCATAATTAATTTTAAACGATGATCAACTTTCTCAGGAGACCATTGTTGTCCAATGGCGTTTTGCGACATCTCTAAACCAGAAACAGCAACACCACCAGCATTGGCAGCTTTTCCTGGGCCAAAATGAATTTTTGCTTGGTGATAAACGCGAATTGCTTCCGCCGTAGAAGGCATATTTGCACCCTCAGCCACTATCTTACAACCATTCTTCACTAATTTTTTAGCATCAGATTCGTTGATTTCATTCTGGGTTGCACATGGTAATGCAATGTCACATTTAAATTGCCAAGGATTTTCTTTGGCATGATAGCTTGCTGAAGGATATTTCTTAGCAAATTTTGCGATATCCCGACCTAATGTCGCGATATAGGCTAGCTTCTCTAAGGTAAAACCTTCTTTATCGTAGATCGTTCCCTGACTATTCGATAGGGTAATTACTTTCGCACCTAATTGTATTCCTTTTTCAGCGGCATAATAAGCGACATTTCCTGCTCCGGAAATACTTATTACTTTGCCTTCGATATTTTCATTATTATAATCCAATACACATTGAACAAAATAGAGGAGACCATAACCTGTTGCTTCAGGACGGATATAAGAACCACCCCATTGGGTGCCTTTACCAGTCAATACTCCTGAGAAATTGTTTTGCAGTCTTTTATATTGTCCAAATAAATATCCCACTTCACGGGTTCCGACGCCGATATCACCAGCAGGCACATCAGTTTCAGAGCCAATATGACGTTGCAATTCAGTCATGAAACTCTGGCAGAAACGCATAATTTCATTATCTGATTTACCTTTAGGATCGAAATCCGACCCACCTTTACCGCCACCAATTGGTAATCCTGTCAAGCTATTTTTGAAAACCTGCTCAAAAGCTAAGAATTTTAAGATACTCAAATTCACATCCGGAGCGAATCTTAATCCACCTTTATATGGACCAATTGCCGAGTTCATCTGAACACGATAGCCGCGATTAACCTGAATTTGATTTTTATCATCTAACCATGCAACACGAAAGGAAACAACACGCTCAGGTTCTACCATTCTTTCCAGGATTTTTAAATCGATAAAATCTTGTCTGTTTTCAATGATGTAAGGAATTAAATCCTCAACAACTTCAGTTACCGCTTGTAAAAATTCAGGCTCATTTGGGTTACGCTGGCCTACTTGTTTAATGAAATTCTTAAAATTAAGGGACATTTATTAATAAATAATTATTTGATTCAACGCAATATTACCAAAAATATCATAAAAATGCCAATATTTTATGTTTTTAATTACAATAGAATTTTCCTTAATTTCATAGTATGAAAGAAGTTAAAGGGTTTGATACCCATCTATTGAAAAATGGTTTTCATAGAATCAACCTCTTAAACCAATCCAGCCCATTGTTGTTTCTAAAATCCTTGAGCAAAGAATTAGATACCCCAATTTATATAAAACGTGATGATTTAACTGAGATTGGAACCGGAGGAAATAAACTACGGAAACTTGAATACCTATTGGCTGAAGCCAAAAATCAAAATGCCAACCGAGTGATTACCATCGGTGCCCGTCAATCCAATCATGCTCGGCTAACCGCCATCACTGGAAAAATGCTAGGATTCGAAGTTGATTTAATCCTCAAAAATTCAGTTCCAATGGATACAGAGAGTTATCAACTCAATGGAAACCTGGTATTGGATAATATTGTCGATGCCAATATCCATGAAATACCCAATGATGGAACCGCATCAAATTTTATCCTAAGTCTGACAAAGCATTATGAAACAGAAGGGGATAGGGTGTACTTTATCCCTGTAGGTGGCTCCAATATTGTTGGTGGATTTGGATATGCACGTTCTGTCTATGAAATTGAAGAGCAGTCCAAGGCCTTAGGGGTTGATTTTCAACATATCGCGCTTGCAAGTGGCTCCGGGGGCACACATGCTGGCCTTATTGCTGGTTATGAAATTCTTGGCAAAAAATCTTTTATCCAGGCGTATAATGTCCAACCCGATAGAGAACCCATATTTGGTGAAACCAAAAAAATAACCGAAGGAATATTGGAAATATTCGGCATTTCTGCTAATCCAGATTATCATCTTAGCAATGATTATGTAGGGGAGGCCTATGGTATCCCGAATAAGGAAACCCTCGGGACGATCAAACACTTGGCGAAATTAGAAGGCGTATTCCTTGATCCAGTTTACACTGGAAAGGCCTTTACAGGATTAATCAATGATATCAAATTAGGAAAGTACCCCAAAGGTGAACCCATTCTTTTTATCCATACAGGAGGTGTTACAGGTTTGTTTGCCTATAGCAATTGGTTTTAATTCCCTATATTTAAAACTTCAACCTTAATTCACATTTTATTTAACCTATGCAACGTAAAGATTTTATTAAATCCTTAGGAATATTAGGAACTGCTGCTTTAACTTCACAAGCATTCGCGAATCCATTTGGTCTGACTGCCGATCCCATAAAAATCAAAAAAGGAATAGGCTATTGGATGATCAAGGAGGAACTTTCTGTTTTGGACAAATTCAAACTAGTAAAAGATCTAGGATTTGACGGAATTGAATTTAACAGTCCCCTTGATATTCCAATCAAGGAATTATTAGATGCGCGCGATAAAACAGGAGTGGAGATTCCAAGTACAGTCAATAAAGATCATTGGGGAAAACCATTATCAGATCCGGATGCTGAAGTTCGAAGTTTTATCATCAAATCCATTGGTCAATCTTTAGAAGAAACTAAAAAGCTAGGTGGTGATACGCTACTTGTTGTTCCAGGAGTCGTAAATGATAAAGTTTCTTATCAAACAGCTTATAACAATGCTTTGGATTCTATTAAGAAACTGATTCCCTATGCAGAAAAAACTGGGATCAAAATTGGTTTAGAAAACGTTTGGAATAATTTTATTCTAAGTCCAATTGAAGCCAAGGATTTTTTGGATAAAATAAATCATCCCTTGGTAGGTTGGTATTTTGATCTCGGCAATATATTGCGATATGGATGGCCAGATCATTGGTTAGAAGTTTTGGGGGATAAGGTCTTTAAATTACACGTTAAGGAATACAGCACAAAGATTATGAATGAAGGCGGGGTAGGAAAAGGCTTTAATGTGGAATTGACTAAAGGTGATGTCAACTGGGCTAAAGTCATGGAAACTATTAAAAAAATCAATTATAAAGGTGAATACATGACCTTGGAGGTGAATGGAGGGGATAGAACAGTTCTTCAGAAATTATCAGAACAATTGGATCAAATTATCCGTTCATAATCTTTCCAGAAATCCTAATCATGAAGGATTAATCATGATAACCACAGCTTCGTTGGCCCAACTGGCATGCTGGTAAAAACTTTGAAGCTTCGTAAAATATTCACTTAAATACGCAAAGCTATGTTCGTCTTGCCAAATCCCAGGATATATCGCAAGTTCCAGCATAGCTTTCGAATTAAAATGAGTTCTCAACTGCTCTGATTTAAGCGTTTTTAATTCTTCATTAAGTACTTTTACGTCCTTGGGAACCAAGTATCTTACACGCTCCTCATAGGAATCTCCAATCTTATGTATGCTTGAGTTTCCAGATATTATCTCCGCTAAATTAAGACCGCTATCTTGTTGTTCCGATACCTTCTCCAATAAATATTGGATTCCTGCCCAAGATTTATCAATATCCAACTGCGGCACTTCCCTAAATTCATTGGAAAAGAAATCTTCCAATAATAAATGATTATCCTGAATATAAGAATCTAATTTCTCTTGGCTTACCCGACGAAGAGTACAGTACATCTCCATAATCTAAAGTTTATAATAAATATAAGCAAAAGGAATGAATCAAAGTGAATATCATTCCTGTCCATGCTTGTCAACACCTATCTAAAAGAAATAATAATGCCATAATAAGACAATTCATCTTGCAGCATGTTAAAAATTGGCTTTTTATTTAAAATGTCTTGCGACGATTTTCAATTGAATAAAGAGTCCGAGTCTGATAAGGGAATAACCCAGATATAATTATGTTTTTCCAAGGAATTGGGTCTGATTTCCTTCGGATCATCATCGGACCTTGTTCGAATTTTTCCGAACAAGCTCCGAAGAAGGTCCGGAGAAAGTCCGTAGAAAGTGAGGTAAAGCGCTGAATTATAATTGAACTTTACTACAATTAATTACGGATGTCTTGTACTGAAATAGGTTGACAAAAAGCGAAAGGTTTATTCAATAGATTTTACCAAAATAATTCTTTGTCTTGATAAGGTTGTCGTCAACGATTTTCTACCTGTCAGAGCTTGTCAAGCAGCGGCGGATATTTAAAGAGTTAATATTGCTCGAAAAGCTCGAGCCGCATAGTAAGATTCCGCACCATTATGGTAGGTGAATACTCGACCAAAGCGGAAGTCTCCAAAGATAGCACCGCCTTTTTCACGAACTTCGGAAGGTGTTTCTAGCCAGCTAGAGGTTTTAGCATCAAATTGCCCCAAGGATTGCAATGCAGCATATTCTTGTTCATTCAGGATTTTTACGCCCATATGCTTGGCTAAATTGATTGCTGAATCCTTAGGCTTATGTTCTTTTCTTGATTCTAGAGCTTCTTCATCATAACATAAACTACGCCTTCCTTTGGGGCTTTCTGGAGAACAATCAATAAAAATAATTTCGTCATTATCATAAATTGATACGACATCGGGTTCACCCTCGGTAATCTCCATTTCATTGATGGACCAGAATTTCTCCGGAGAAGCATCTAATTTGGATTTAACATCTGACCAGTTCAGGTTAGGATGTCTATGCATGTTCTTTTCAAATCTCTTTTGTAGGATTGCATAGAGTTCCTCCATGCGTTGTGGGTCTAATGTGTGATTTGTTGGTTTCATTTTGGAATCAGTAAATAACAAAGTTAATTGTTCAAACAGGAAATTAATCGAGTTGTTTTGAAATTCATTGGTTTTTAATGTTATTTATTAAAATAGTCAAATGCGGCTTTGGATACTTTTGCAATAATGCTGGCACTTTGAGGTTCAGTTTCTTTTGAATCAGTTACATAGACTGAAATATAAAGCACTTGACCATTAGGGAGACTGATGACGCCTATATCATTGACTGCAGCTGTAATTCCCGTTTTCTTATTCACTCCAGAATACCCTGTTTTATGAGCAACTGTTGTTCCTTTTGGCAATAGTCCTTTGATTCTATTCTTGCCGGTGCTTGTAGAACGCATGGTATCCCAAAGAAATTTATGTGAGCTTTCTGAAAGCAGATTTTTGGTATTTGTATAATAGTCAAACAAGATTTTGTTAGCTTGACTAACTTTGGTCCAGTTTTGAAATTGAATATCCCAGTCTGCCTGTTGGACAGCTTCATTGGTTTTGATGGATTGTTCTGTATAACCTTTCTCTACAAAATATTCTTGTACCTTATCCGGTCCAGCAAGCAATTCAAACATGGCATCACATCCGATGTTGTCACTTTCGGCTATGGTATACCGCATAACTTCACTTAAAGGTAAGGTTACGCCATTAGGGTATTTATCCTTAATTGGGCTATATAAATCAGTCTTCAACATTTCTTTGCTAAATTCTACAGGTTGGTCAAGTGATAATTTCCCTTTATCCACTTGGTCGAGAATTGCTATGCCTAAATGAAATTTATAAGTACTCTGTAAAGGATACTTATGGTTCCCATTAATAATGAGGCTATCGCTAAAGTCATGATTATGGATGGCTATTCCAGCCTTTGCATCATAACTATTTAAAATTTCATCGATTTGCTTTTTTAGATCGGTATGAGTTTGCGCTGAAGAAGGGCATGAAAAGCCAATAAATAGGAAGATAAGGCAATAAATTTGTTTTGTCATTTGGAATAATTGTATATCTAAAAATTGAACGAATCGGATTGGATAATATTGTTTTTTGGTAAGACAATAAAAATAATGAAAGAAATAGATTTTTTACTCAAACGATTGCAACATTAAATACAGGGGATTTAGAGGCCTAAGGATAAATAGGGCGTTTACGAGATAAGAAAAATCATGTATTTTAGGAATTGTTCAAATCAATAATTATGAAAAAAACCTTATTAACCTTTTCCTTGGCATTAGTCCTTACCTCTGGTCTTCAAGCTCAGACAGCAGAAGAATTGCATCAGGTATACTCTGATTTAACAGTCTTTCAAGATGGATTAGCCTTGCAGCTTAAAAAAGGAGTAAACAAGAAACAAATTGATCAAATCAAGAACGATGACATTCGTTTGTTGGCCAATGAGCTTAAAGCTGGTAAGAAAATCAATGAATATAAATATCATACCTATGAGGCTTTATTATCACCTCGCACCTTAGGACAGCAATTGAGTATTGGGGATGGTTATAGCAAATATGAGAATGTAACCGGTGTTTATCTTCCGGAAGGCAAGCATATCTTGATTGCAGATGGGATTGTGGAAGGAAAGGATATAAAATTGATAATACCTAATTGGTTGCGTAAAGCTCCAAATCCTGAGGAGCCAACCAAGGATCCAAAAGGCTGGGGAATAGAGAAAAAGGAATTTGTCTTACGAAATGGGGTTAATATTATTGATCTTAAGGATTTCGGAAGCTTGGCCTATATCAGTTATTTCTCTGATAAACCAAAGGAAGAGAAACCAATTTCTGTTCACTTTATTTCAGGTCAAGCGAATGGTTATTTTGATATCAACAAACATTCAGATCAAGATTGGAATTCCTTTTTGGACCATGCAGTCTATCCAATCTTAGATGCAAAAGGAAAGCATATTCAAACGGCTTATCCTGTCGAAGACCTTAAGAAATTTGCTTATGGAAGAGGGAAGGAGCTGATCAGCAATTACGATTCATTGGTATATCGTCAACACCGATTGATGGGATTGATCAAGTATAATAAGGTTCCTGATAATAAGATTTTAGCTCGTGTAAACTATAACTATTATATGTTTAGGGATGGGGATGGAGTTGCTTATATGGGGGATAAACAAGGTTATGCGATGAAAATGGTATTGGATCCAAGTTCTGTAATCAATGGGGATCCATGTTGGGGATTTAGTCATGAAGTAGGTCATGTTCACCAAACAAGTCCAATGTTAAGTTGGGGTGGATTAGGTGAAGTAAGTAATAATATTTATTCCCTATATGTTATGCGTTCCTTTGGTAATGAATCTCGGATTCTAGATCAAGATAACTTCAATAAAGCTAGGGCAAGCATTATTGACAAGAAGATTTCCTATCTACAAGATCCCGATGTTTTCAACCGATTGGTTCCATTTTGGCAATTACAGCTTTATTTTGAAGGAGCAGGGAACAATCCAGATTTTTACCCAGATTTATTTGAAACCTTAAGAAATCAAAACAGCAATAATAGTCCGAGTCGTCAAAGAATCCGTGAAAGATGGGGGAAAGAGGCAACTGTTGTGGAGAGAAATCCAGCAGTACATCAATTGAACTTCATCAAAACGGCTTGTCAGGTTTCGAAAACTGATTTAACAGAATTCTTTGACCAATATGGATTTTTCTATGTGGGCGAGATGAAATATGATGATTACGGGGATTATGAGTATAAGATGACTCAGGAGATGGTGGATGCTTGTAAATCAGCAATCAAAGCAATGAACCTTGCTAAGCCTAAGTTGGATATCAGTACCCTAACAGATAAGATTTAAAAAAGCCTATGAAAAACCTGAGCTAAATATAGAATATGGCGGACATTAAGTTCCGCCTTTTTTATGCAGTCATTTTATCCTTTAGGCATAACCTTATAAGTTGGATCTTCTTCAATATCCACTTCGATAAAACCTTTTGCATTATCCAATAATCGGACGCAATCTGGACTTAGATGTCTGAGGGTAACCTTTTTATGTTGATCCTGGTATTTCTGAATTAGCTTCTTCAGGGTTTCAATGGCCGACATATCAACCACCCGGGATTCCTGAAAGTCGATAATTATATGCTCAGGATCTTCTTGGAAGTCAAATTTATCCATGAAATTACTCGTAGATCCAAAGAATAGGGGACCGTAAATTTCATAGATTTTGGCACCATTTTCAGCCACAGATTTCCTGGCCCGAATTCTTTTGGCATTGTCCCAGGAGAACACTAATGCAGAAATAATGACACCCACTAAAACTGCGAGGGCTAAATTATGGAGAATGACGGTTATTGCAGCGACCAAAATACCGACGATAACATCAGATTTGGGCATTTTATTCAGTAATCTGAGAAATCCCCACTGAAAAGTAGAAATGGCCACCATCATCATGACACCTACCAAGGCTGCCATGGGGATTTGTTCAATTACATTTCCGCCGACGAGGATCACAAACAGTATTCCTAATGCGCCTACCATAGCTGATATTTTAGTTCTTGCACCAGCATTGATGTTCACGAGGGTTTGAGCTACCATAGCACAACCACCCATTGCCGCAAAGAATCCATTAATGACGTTTGCGGAACCTTGTGCGATTGCCTCTTGGTTAGAACTGCCTTTGGTATTGGTGATCTCATCCACCATATTCAGGGTCAATAAGGATTCGATCAATCCAACTGCAGCCATAACAGAAGCATAAGGAAAGATTATCTTTAAAGTTACCAAATTGAAAGGCACATTCGGGATATGAAAAGATGGAAATGAACCACTTACTGAGGCTATATCAATAACTTTTTTGGTATCAATTTTTAGAAAATAAACCAAAGCGAAGGTCAGCATAATAGCGACCAAGGAGGCCGGAACTGCTTTTGTTATTCGAGGAAAAGTTAATACGACGATTATGGTCAATAGCGTCAAAGCCGCCATGATAAGTAGGGGAGTTCCCGACATCCATACTTCAGCTCCATTTTGGATAAACTTAAATTGCTTGAGTTGAGCCATAAAAATAATGATGGCAAGTCCGTTAAGGAAGCCATACATCACAGGTTGGGGAATCAAACGGATAAACTTTCCTAATTTAAAGGCTCCGACAAGGATTTGCATCAATCCGGCCAATGCCACGGCTGCAAAGAGATATTCAACCCCATGGGAAGCGGCTAGGGCCATCAAAACAACGATAGTTGCACCGGCACCACCGGATACCATGCCCGGTCTACCGCCAAGAATTGCAGTCACTATACCCATCAAAAAGGCGGCATACAATCCCGTTAAGGGGCTTAATCCAGCTAAAATGGCAAATGATAAAGATTCCGGAATCATGGTCATGGAGACCGTTAATCCAGCAAGTATTTCGTTTTTATAGTTTATCTTTTCCTTAGAGAGCAGATTGATGGCTTGAAGCTTCATTGATCCAATAATAGAAAAACAAAAATGAGAAATATTGTCGAAAATGATAGGGGTAATTCGGATACTATTCAGAATTATTTTCTAGTACTCCAATACACTTCAGTTTTTTGATTGGCATAAAAACCTTCAAGGCGAGCATCATGAACGATTTTTTTAACCGTGGCATGGTTAGAACAAATATAGACCTGAAAGCTATCCCAATGGCAGGTGATCAATATTTTCCGGTCATAGGTGTACAAGTTTCTGTTATGCTGAATTCCAATAACATCATTTATAAGATCATCAATCCAGACCAATTCCATACAATCCCCAAACTCAGTTCCCAAACAAATCCAATCATAACCTTGCCTTTTTATGGCTTTGAGGATAAAATTTATTTGAATTTCAGGGAAACAACCTTCCGAAGGAATAAACATCTGATTTTTATCCGTTATTTGGATTAATATATCCTCCCAGACACAATTTCTTTTTTCTTCGACCAATCCCGTAATTGCGGTACGCAAGGCTACATCGATTTTAATAATGTTGTTAAATCCAGTCAACATCAAGATTTCATGCCAGGAAATAGGGCTGGTATTCTCAATAATTCGCTTTTTAAAATCATCGAGTAGATCTTCATTCCAAAATTCCTCCATTTTAAGGGTGGATGAATCGAGTAATTGCAGAAAGGGATTCAAGGAGAGAAATACCGAATCAAAGATACCTTCATAGAAGGTCAATATAGGAATATCAACGGCCGGACCAATTGTACTTCTGTCCATATCGGGTAATTTTCTGATACTTTTCATGGGCTAAGCAGTTTGGTCAAATTGTATTTTCAAAACTAAGTTATTAAAATTCTTTTAGGTTATTTGGGATTTTATTGTTAAAATAAAGTATTCATTGCTTTTATTATTAATAGATTTGAATCAATCAAAATTAAAATTTATGCCTTGGGATCCAGAAGTTTACAATCGCTATAAAGATATACGTTACAAGCCTTTTTATGACTTATTAAGTTTAATAGAAGATGAGGGGGCCATGGAAGGGATTGATTTGGGATGTGGAACTGGAGAACAAACGGCCATTATCACAAATCGATATAAGGATGCTAAAATTTTAGGAGTTGACAGTTCGGCAGAAATGTTGGAACAATCCAAAGGATATGAGAACAATAGGCTAAAATTTAAGTTGGAAGGAATTGAAACAGCCATGGATTCCGATCAAAAATGGGATCTTATTTTCAGTAATGCAGCTCTTCAATGGATTGATGATCATGCCAGCTTGTTTCCAAAAATTATTCAAAGACTTAATCCTGGAGGTCAGTTGGCCATCCAAATGCCGGTACAAAATGAGAATATCTTAAATCAAATACTGTTAAATCAGGTTCAAGAAGAGCCTTTTGCAAAGCAACTGAGTAATTTTTCTAGAATATCACCCGTATTATCCATGGATGAATATGCTCAGATCTTATTTGATCATGGCATTCAAGATATTGAGATTTCCCAGAAGGTTTATCCTATCATAGCTGAAAATGTGGAGGAACTATATGATTTTATTTCAGGTTCCGCACTTATTCCATACCTGGAATTATTAAAGGATCAGGAGCAAGAAGGATTTGTGTCGGAATACAAGAAAAGAGTAGGGGAGCACTATTCAAAATTTCCAGCCATCTATGCATTTAAAAGAATATTGATTTACGGAAGGATGAAAAAGTAGGCAGCAAGTGCGTTTTTATTGAAAGCTACTGATACTTTGCTATTTAAGGAGTTAATTTTGGTTAAAAAAATATTTGGGATTACATATATTTACTAAATTAGTGCCAAATTATTCCATGGAATATTCCATTTCTTAAATTATGAAAGTAAAGAATTCAATTAAATTCTTCTTTTTGCTAAGTCTTTTTGCTCTTTCCTGTTCCAAGGAAAGCGAAACCAGCAAACGTATTGGTGATGATGAGAATCAATATTATATTTCGGAAATAGCTACGGTTAATACAGAGAACATTCGTCTTGATACAATTTGGGAAGATTTGGAGGATTATGAGCAGACTTTCGTTCCTGCAGTTAGCAAGGTAGATTTTGGGAAATTATTTACGAATGTAAAAGATAGTTTAGAAATCCAATTGGATCTTCCGCAACATTTAAACTTTAAGCATAAGGTAGAATTACCCTTAATCAAAATGGATAGTTTCAATTGGTTCTCAACGCCAAAAGACTCTTTATCCATATCCAATGCCATTGTTGATACAACCTTTATTTCCAGCCAGCGTCCAGTCATTACGCAGTTTGTCACGGGACATATCAATAAGGTTAAGGTCAACCGCAAATATCAAAGAATCATTTTCTCAGGTGACTTAGTCATGAATATGATGCTTTCGAACGGTGGAAACCAATATATCCGTGGAAAATTTACTGCCTCAAAAATGGGTATGACGAAAAGTGATATTTATACTGAGTGATAATACTTTTTATATAGCTGAAATCAAATTTGTTCTAAACTTTTCTGTTGCCTTCATACAATACTCCCATACTGTTTGTTCATTTTCTAGAGAGTAATATTTATCATCGGGTTTTTCGATTTTCATTTTTTGGTTGAAAAATTGGCCAGAAACATTTTCAACTTCTTGAGAAGTAGCAAGGTAAATACTTGTTCTTGCGCCAGTTTCTGGTTTAGGCATAAGTTTTAAGGCTACTTTAAAAATAAGATTTATGATAAAACCTTTATCTGCATCTTGGCCAAAATTAGTAGCTACAGCACCAGGATGACATGCATTTACGGTAATATTATTAATTCCTTTTTCTTTTAATATCCGAGCCAAATGTTTTGTTGTCCAAACTAAGTAGAGTTTTGATAATCCATAGGCCCGATCAGTCTTATAATTCTTTTCAAGTTGAAAATCATTTAAATCTGGTTTTCCAGCACGTCTATGCATGGCTGAATAAAGATTGATGATCCTTGCAGATTGGCTTTTTTGAAGGAATTCCAATAGTAAATCTGTCAATAAGAATGGAGCCAATAAATTAAGCATCATCGTTTGTTCAAATCCATCTTTTGTGATTGTTCTATCTTTACCAAAGATGGCACCTGCATTATTAATCAACACATCTAAATGCTTGTATTTAATGATAAAATCTTCTGCCATTTTTTTGATTTCAGCCATAGAAAGCAGGTCAGCAATTAGGAAGTCGACATTAGGATTCCCGGTTTGGTTTTGTATTTCTTGGCGAACTTTTTCAGCCTTTTCCAAATTCCGTCCGTGAATGATTACAGTATGTCCTTGTTTTGCAAGTTCGGTTGCTGTTATTTTTCCTATTCCATCTGTACTTCCTGTAATTAGTATGATTTTGCTTTCCATGATGCTTTTAATATTTATTAATCTTCGCTATTATTTTGTTGATACAAAAGTATATACTAGTTTTACATCTGACAAGTATAGACTATACTCTACACTATGTCAAAGTTTTGTTAAAATTTATTATCATGTTATTAATCAATGAATTATCTAATAGGATAGGGGTTAGCATCCATACTATTCGCTATTATGAGAATCTTGGTTTGATCCAAGGAATTAAGGATGAGACTGTAAGAACGAATAATTACAAAAGGTATGACAACAATGTAATTGAGCGTTTGGAAATTATTTTAGAGGCTAAAGAAGTTGGATTTACGCTGGCAGAGATTCGGAAACTATTGGAAAGTTGGTATAATCCAAAATCTAATAGCCAAGAGCAAATTGAAATGTTTAAGTCCAAGGTTCAGGAAATTGATATAAAAGTCAAGCAATTAAAAAATATAAAGAAAAAATTACAGGAAGTTATTGAGAGTTTAGGAAGTGGTAATTGCTGAGATAAGTAATATATTCTTGGGTGACATAGTCATGAATATGATGCTTTCGAACGGAGAATACCAATATATCCGCAGAAAATTTACAACCTCAAAAATGGGAACAACGAAAAGTAATATTTATATTGAGTGATAATATAAATATATGCTTTCAAGTCAAAAATTATTTGATATTGTGTATGACAACCCAACTTATATTGAAAATTAAAGAAATCATTACATTATCCCAAGATGAGGAAATCAACATCAGTAAATATTGGAAGCTAAAAGCGATAAATAAAAATGAGTTTCTATTACGAAACGGCGATGTTTGTAAATATGACAACTATATTGTAGAAGGCAGTTTCAAAGCATTTCGAATAAATGAAGAAACAGGTAAAGAAGAGATTATCTTTCTAGCAATCGAAGATTGGTGGGCAAGTGATTTGGAAAGTTTTTCAAATCAAACGGATTCATATTTTAATATTCAAGCATTAGAAAATTCCAAAGTTCTTCAAATAAGTAAAATTTCATTTGATAATATGTTGGAAAAGATTCCTAAAATGGAAAAGTTTTTCAGAATAATTTTACAAAATTATTTAACTACCATTCAAAAAAGATTTCTCACATACAATTCAAACAATGCAGAAAAAAGATATTTAGAATTTATATCCCAATATTCTAAATTAAATGAAAGAATGCCACAGTACTTAATTGCTTCATTTTTAGGTATAACACCTGAATTTCTGAGTATTTTGAAGAAAAAAATTAATAAATCTTAAACAATCTTAATATTTAAATTTTCATAAACTAACAATTTTGAAGAATAAATTATTAGTTATGAAAAAAATATTGGTAATCAACTCTAGTTCAAGAATAGAAAACTCACAAAGCAGATTTTTGACCGCATTATTTATAGAAAATTGGTGGCGAAAGCATCCAAATGATGTTGTGAAATTTAGAGAAATTGGTATGACACCCATTTCGCATATTGATAACAAATGGATTACAGCCTCATTTACGAAACCTGAAAATAGGACTCCTGAAAATCAAAGACCTTTAAAACTTAGTAATGAGCTAGTCAAAGAATTACACGAATCGGATGTTATTATTTTAGGAGTTCCGATGTACAATTGGGGAATTCCATCGACGCTAAAATCCTATATTGATCAAATAATGAGGATTAACGAAACTTGGAAATTCAAATCTGGGAAACCCGATAGTAATTATGTTGGTCTGTTAAAAAACAAAAAAATGTTCATACTTTCTGCTAGAGGAGATACTGGGTATGGGCCTGGGGAGCAACATGCTCACATGAATTTCCAAACAACTTATTTGCAGTTTATCTTCAAAACATTGGGTATTCATGATATTACAGTAATTTCTCTAGACAATGAAGAGTTTGGAGGCGAAGTTTTTGAAAAAACAAAGCTTAGTGTACAAAAACAAATTGAAGATATGTTCTTAAAAAACTAGCGATAATATTTGCAAAATCTTAATTATGTTTTTCATAGATTTCAAGCGCTCTAATTTGGGTTGGATCATCAATGGTTGGGTATAAAATAAAGTTATAATTTCCATACCCTATTAAATAGAATAATATATTAGTCAAATAATTTATATTATGTTAAATAGTAATTATTGAATATATCCTTCCATATATAAAAAATGAAAAAGGTTGACTATATGGCCAACCTTCCTACCAACGGTTATATGAATTAAAATTTTTATTGCTATTGAATAATTGCTGCAGCTACTGTAATATTTGTTCTAGGATCAATTATTATTGCTCTAGCATTTTCTGGAAAATCTTTTTGTTGGTCATAAACAATTTCATCAGCAGATTTTATTAATACTCTGCCAATATCATTTAAGCCAATGGCTTGGTCATATTGTGGTTCTTGCGTATGTACATCATATTTAAATAAAATCTCAGGGATTTTAATTTTACTAACCTTAGAATGAGTTTGTAGTAAATAAATTTGAGATAAGTCCAGTTGCTTATTTTCAAACCATGAGATATTCGCTTCAAAGGACTTCTCTGTTTTAGCTGGATGATTTGCACTAACTATAAAATCGCCTCTGGAAATATCAATTTCATCCGCTAAATGGATAATTACTGAAGATCCATTCTCTGCTTCATTTAATTGTTGATTATCAAATTCTATTGCTTTAATAGTTGATTTATAGCCGTTTGGTAAAACCAGCACCTCTTCTCCTACTTTCAGCCCCTCTCCTAACACACGGCCAGCATATCCCCTATAATCGTGTAAATCAGCACTTTGTGGACGTACTACCCATTGTACCGGGAAACGCCAACCTTTATTTGTAAGCTCCTCAAATTCAACATCTTCTAGGTAGGTTAATAAGGATGCACCATGATACCAAGGCATTCTCTGGGATTTTTGAACGATATTATCACCTTTTAAGGCTGATACAGGAATAAAATCAACATCATCCAAGCCTAATTTATTGGCTAGGCTTAGGTAGTCCGTTTTGATGTTTTCAAAAACAGCCAGTTCGTAATCCAGCATATCCATTTTATTGACACAGACCAAAACCTTTTTGATTCCCAATATTTTGGCAATAAAGGAATGTCTTTTAGTTTGTTCAATAACTCCTTTTCTAGCATCGACCAAGATGATGATCAAATCTGAATTTGATGCTCCAGTCACCATATTTCGAGTATATTGAATATGTCCGGGTGCATCAGCGATAATAAATTTCCTTTTTTCAGTTTGGAAATATTTATAAGCTACATCGATTGTAATTCCCTGTTCACGTTCAGCTTTTAATCCATCCGTCAGGATAGCCAAATCGATTGTACCATCGTCATTTTTACGGTTTGCTTTTTGAATTGCTTCCAATTGATCATCCAGGATGGAATTGGTATCATATAAAAGACGGCCGATCAAGGTACTTTTACCATCATCTACAGATCCAGCCGTTAGAAATTTCAAAATATTCATCTAATATCCTCCACAATTAATTAAAAATAGCCTTGTTTTTTACGGTCTTCCATTGCTGCTTCAGAGACCTTATCATCCAGACGAGCACCACGTTCACTGACAGTTGAGGCCTTGATTTCATTGATAATATCATCCAATTCGGTTGCTTCAGAATCTACAGCGGCAGTACAAGTCATATCACCTACAGTTCTGAATCTAACTGATTTATGTTCTATAATATCATCTTGATCTATTTGAAGTGCTGGATCTGCTGCCATCCATTGACCATTCCTAAATACGACATCTCTTTTATGGGAGAAATAGATGGATGGTAATTCAATTTTTTCACGTTTGATATAATTCCATACATCCAGTTCCGTCCAATTGGAGATTGGAAATACCCGGACGTTCTCCCCTTTCTGAATCTTGCCATTGAAGATATTCCAGAGTTCAGGTCTTTGCCTTTTAGGGTCCCATTGGCCAAAATCATCCCTTACGGAGAAGATTCTTTCCTTAGCTCTTGCTTTTTCTTCATCTCTACGGGCACCACCGATACAAGCATCAAAGCCATTTTTCTCGATGGTATCTAATAAAGTAACTGTCTGAAGGGCATTTCTACTCGCATTTTTTCCCTTTTGTTCGACGACCTTTCCAGCATCGATACTTTCTTGAACATAACCAACGATTAGTTTTTCGCCAAGTTGATCCACTAGCCAATCCCGAAATTGAATAGTTTCAGGAAAGTTATGGCCAGTATCAATATGTACCAATGGGAACGGGAATTTTCCAGGTCGGAAAGCTTTTTTTGCTAAATGGACCAGGGTGATGGAATCTTTACCACCGGAGAATAAAAGAGCGGGATTTTCGAATTGTCCGGCCACTTCTCTCAATATATAAATGGCTTCTGCCTCTAAATGATCTAAGTAATCCATTTTGTAAACTAATTATTTATGTGTCACATGTAAACCACACTCCTTCTTTGACTTATCCTCCCACCACCATCGGCCAGCGCGGAAGTCCTCACCTTCTTGTACAGCCCTTGTACAAGGTTGACAACCAATACTTACAAATCCTTTATCATGTAAGGGATTGTAGGGTACAAAATTGTCTTTCAAATATTTTTCAACGTCTTTTAAGGACCAATTGTAAAGTGGGTGAATTTTAATGATTTGGTTCTGTTCATCCCATTCAACGAATTCCATTTGGTCTCTATTGACTGATTGTTCTGCTCTAATTCCAGTAATCCAAACTTGATAGCCATTAATTGCTCTTTTTAGAGGTTCAATTTTTCGGATGTTACAACATTCTTTACGGTCCTCCACTGAATTATAAAAACTTGAAGGGCCTTTCGTTTCAAGAAGCTGTTCCACAGCTTGAGTTTGAGGATAAAAAGCCTTTATATTCAAGTTATATAAGTCTAGGGTTCGGTTCCATACATAATATGTTTCCGGGAAAAGACGGCCAGTATCCAGGGTGAAAATGTTGATTTTAGCATTTTCTAGAGCGAGGAAATGGGTTAAAACTTGATCTTCAATTCCAAAGGAAGTAGAGAATACAGCCTTATCAGCAAAATTCTGGTCTATATATTGAATAATAGACCGGGCATCAGCGTCATTTAAGTCGGATTTAATTTGCTCGATCGTATTCATTTTGTTTAATTAACTGTTCAGTATGTGCATTAAGCACGTTTATTTTCTCTTTCAGGTCACCTGCTAGTTGATTTCTCAGGTCGGACATGAGATTTAGGGTTTCATCGATTTCCTCTGGTAGCAACTCATTCAATAATTCTTTGATTCGTTTTGCAATAGTTGGAGATTTTCCATTTGTAGAAATCCCGATTTTTAGATTGCCTTTTTGTACGACGGATCCCAGGTAGAAATCACATAGCGAAGGTTTATCAGCAACATTTAATAAAATATGGTGATTAGCACATAATTCGCGGACTTGATTATTTAATTTGGGATTATTTGTTGCCAATATGACAAGTTGCTTTCCAAAGAGATCAACTGCTGAAAAAGCGCGATGATGTAACTCAATATTAGGGTTATCTTGAATAAAGAGATAGAACTCTTCAGAAACCTCCAATGCTACCACTTTCACTTTAGCTTGTGGCGAATTACTAATCAAGGCTTGAATTTTTTCCAATCCAACCGGTCCAGCACCTACCAATAAGGTTTCAATCTGATCTAATTTGACATATATTGGAAAAAGTGTATTCATTAAGCTTCAATAAATTGCAGTTGTTGTTTAACATTTTCAAACTCCAGGTGCTTGGCGACTACCTCACCCAAAATAATAATTGCAGGGACCCCAATTGCAGAAGCCTCAGCTTGTTCCAGAATATTTTCAACCCTTCCCAATACTATTTTCTCATTCGGAAGCGATCCATTTTGGATTAGCGCAATAGGTAAATCTGCTTTATTATTATTCTTATATAATTCTATGATTTCCTTAAGTTTAGCAAACCCCATAAGAACAACTACTGTAGCATTTGTATGGACTGCTTTATATAGATCTTCAGAAAGATTTCCGGCTTTGGTCGCACCGGTGATTACCCAGAAAGACTCCGCGATTCCGCGATAAGTCAAAGGGATCTGTTGGAGTCCCGTTAAGCTAATGGATGAAGACAAACCTGGTACAACAGCTGTAGGGATATCAAATTGACGAACAAAATCAATTTCTTCACCACCTCGGCCAAAGACAAAAGGATCACCACCTTTCAATCTAACCACATGTCCATGTGTCAATGCATAATCCACTAACAATTGATTAATTTGATCTTGAGAAGTTGATAGTTGTTCGGCTCTTTTGCCTACATATATTTTAGTACAATGTTCAGAAGCTAATTCTAATAATTCTTCATTCACCAATGCGTCATACAGGATGACGTCAGCTTTTTGTATGGCTTTGATTCCTTTTAGGGTAATCAAATCGGGGTCGCCAGGACCTGCGCCAACTAAAGTTACAAATGGTTTAATTTCCTTCATTTTCTCTCCTCTCTTATTGGTTTACTACACGCCATTCTTCTCTACGTTCTTTTGCTTCCAGGCAAAATCCTTTGGCCTGCAATAAATAGGTTTTTGCAAACTCTTCCGAAGGCTCATATTTATTTATTTGTAATACTCTATCTGCAAATGTGGATGGAAACTGGAAGTATTCCTCGTTTACATAGTTGTTGTCAAACTCTTGTATGACTGCAGTTTGTGTTGAAGCATTAATTCCTTTATCCAACAACAATGCTTTTGCTGTCCACACGAAAGAACTGTAAGCATGGTAGATGGCATCTGCATATTGTTTTTTCTCAAATGCCAGATCTGCGAGTTCTAATTTTTCTTCAGCTTCCAATAAAAGTGTTGCTACCAGGTCGATTACCACGCCAGCACATTCACCCACGCCAATTGCTGTTTCAAAACTTGTTTCATGTCCCCAATCAATATGTTCGTCAGCACTTAAGTTACTTAGTTCAGCTAAAGGCTTCAGCAGTCTATAGAAATGGTCCTTTCCTTGTTGTTCATAATATTCGATGAACGATTGATCATTATTTTTACCTGCCTTGAAATCAGACAAGATAACATCAACTACTTGAAGGACTCTTTTCGTTGGAACTTTGATCACCCGATCAGCAACGCGGCCTTTTCCATCGCCCAGCGTTCCACCACCGAGCATCACCTGCGCTGCAGGAACTACATTTCCATTAACCTTTACAGAGCTACCATGGAAGCCGATATGGGCAAGACCATGTTGACCACAGGAGTTCATACAACCAGAAATTTTAATCTTCAGTTCTTTTTCTTTTATAAAATCCTGATGGAATTCATGAATATAGTTTTCCAATACTCTGGCCATTTCTGTGGAGTTTGAAATTCCTAGGTTACAAGTATCAGTTCCGGGGCAGGTCGTAATATCTGCTGTGCTATTGTAACCGGGTTTAGCGAATCCTAAGCTTAGTAACACATTATATACAGCTGCTAAGGATTCCGGTTTAACATATTTAAAAAGTAGATTTTGATCTTGCGTGATTCGGATGTCATCAGCCACATGATCCTTTATACCATCAATTAACGTTCTAGCCTTGTCTGTAGAAATATCTCCAGTTTGGATATTGGCATAAACGCCATAATATCCTTTTTGCTTTTGTTCAAAGCAATTGGTGGATTTCCAAAGTTCAAATCCCAAAGGATCATTAGGAGTTTCTTCCTGAACGATAACACTTGGAGGTTGAGGTTGCTGAACAGCATCTCTATCAAAAGTCACACGTTTATTTTTAACGGCGATTTTTTCTTCTTCGATCAAGTTAAGGACAGTTTCAAGACCTAATTTTTGAACCAGGAATTTGAATCTTGCTTTATTTCTGTTATTCCGTTCACCATATCGGTCAAATACACGGATTGTAGCTTCAGCATATGGTAGGATTTCATCTTCAGGGAGGAATTCATAGACTTCATGAGCCAGAATAGGTTGAGCCCCGAGTCCACCACCAAGCATAACTTTAAAGCCTCTTTGTTCTTTGCCATCAACTACTCTTACTTTTGGGATAAATCCAAAGTCATGAATATAGGAGAATGCGGAATCCTTGTCTGAGGCCGAGAAAGAGATTTTGAATTTTCTACCCATCTCAGCGCAGATTGGATTTCTGACGAAGTAGGTAAAAGTTTTATGCGCATAAGGCGAAACATCAAATGGTTCATCTGGATCAATTCCAGCGGTTGGGGAAGCCGTTACGTTACGGACAGTATTTCCACAAGCTTCCCGGAGGGTCATATCATCCTCAGCAAGTTTCGCCCATAGTTCCGGAGTTTTATCCAAGCTCACAAAGTGGATTTGAATATCCTGACGAGTTGTGAGGTGCAGGTTTTTGCTTGCATATTCATCCGAGATTGCGGCAATTTTCAAAATCTGCTGGAAGGTAACTTTTCCAAAAGGCAGTTTTATCCGCACCATTTGAACACCGGGTTGTCGCTGACCATAGACTCCCCTAGCCAAACGAAGAGATCTAAACTTTTCATCGGGCAACTCCCCTTTCCGATATGCCTGAATTTTCTTTTCTAATTCAATGATTTCCTGTTCTACTACAGGGTTTTCTAATTCTGTCCTAAAGCTCTGCATTCTATCTTCTATTATTAAAAAGGTAATTAAACACCCCTTTAGTTAGGTTATTGTTAACGTTTATGGAACAAATGTATAAAATAATTATAAAATTACTATACAAAGTCTACCAAATTACTATATATTTGTGTAATTATTTTTTAATGATGCTCAAAAAACAAAGAAATACAGGTGTTAAAGTGTTGATATTAAGTTCATTACTTCTTTTTGTAACATTTTCTTGTTCGCCGAAAGTTGATCAAGGCTATGATCCAAAGAAAGGATATGTGGGCACAATTTCCATTTCAGGAGCCTTTGCTTTGTATCCAATTGCCGTTTTATGGAGCGAGGATTTCAAGAAAATACATCCGAATGTTAGATTTAATATTTCGGCGGGTGGCGCAGGAAAAGGAATTTCTGATGTTTTATCCAATATGGTTGATATAGGATTGGTTTCCCGGGATTTACATCCCATTGAAATAGAAAAAGGAGCATTACCTGTAGTCGTAGCCAATGATGCCGTGATTGGCACATTGAATAGTAGACATCCGAATATTGAAGGTTTATTAAAGCGCGGATTGAGTCAAGAAGAACTCCAGGGGATTTTTGTAACAGGGAAAATTAAAAAGTGGAGTGATTTGGATCCCAGTTTCGTCAATAAGAATATTGAGGTGTACGTTCGGTCAGATGCTGCAGGAGCAGCGGAGACATGGGCTAAATATCTGGGAGCTACACAAGAGGAGCTTTCTGGCATTGGAATATTTGGGGATCCGGGATTGGCACAAGCCATCAAAGACAATCCACTATCAATAGGATTCAATAATATCAACTATGTATTTGATTTAAAAAGTAAAAAGACGACAGAGAACATCGTTGCTCTTCCCTTGGATCTCAATTCGAATCATCGAATAGATGCACAGGAAAGCTTTTATGAGGAGTTGGATAGTTTAACCAATGCAGTTGCAACTGGATTATATCCTTCCCCTCCAGCACGGGAATTAATGTTTGTTTTAAATAAAAAATATGAATCCAAGTTGTTGGATGAATTTGTTCGATTTGTGATGACTGACAAATCACAGGCATATTTATTAGAGAATGGATTTGTTCCATTGAATAAAGAAATGATCAAAGAAGAAAGCAATAAACTATTGGCCAGTGAATTATAGATTAATAAAAGATAAAATAATAAAGAATCTTTCCGGGATTTTACTAGGGATCTGTTTACTAGTCATCTTGGCTATAGTAGTTGGACTTAGCATCAAATCGGAGCCTTTAATTGCACAGGAATCCTTATGGAATATTTTGAGCAGCAGTATTTGGTCACCTATGAAAGGGAATTTTGGATTTCTACCTTTTATCATGGGGACGATTTGGGTTACCTTAATTTCCTTAATCATTGCAGTTCCATTATGCTTGGCAGCTTCAGTTTATTTAGTTGAGTATGCCGGGAGCAAGTTGCGCAATTTTGTATTGCCCTTGGTGAATATATTAGCAGCGATTCCACCGGTATTATATGGAGTTTGGGGTGTTCTATTTGTCGTTCCAATGATTGGAGAGTACATAGCGCCAATATTTGGGATCAGCAGCACTGGATACTCAGTTTTTTCAGGCGGCATTGTCCTTGCGGTGATGATTTTTCCAATTATGGTCAGCATCATGGTGGAGGTTTTGCAAACTATTCCGAAGGAGTTACGATCGGTTTCATTATCCCTCGGAGCGACGAAATTAGAGACGATCCAGCAGGTTGTATTGAAGAAAGCGAGGCCAGGAATTATGGCAGCTATTGTACTGGCTGTTTCGAGAGCATTTGGAGAGACCATTGCTGTATTGATGGTTTGTGGAAATATTCCGAAAATTCCTAAAACCATCTTTGATGCCGGTTATCCATTACCAGCATTGATTGCCAATAATTTTGGGGAGATGATGTCAATTCCGAAATACGATTCAGCCTTGATGTTTGCAGCTTTACTCCTATTTGTGATCATTTTAGGGTTTAATTTAATTTCCAGGGGAATTTTAAAGAGAATGGAGGCAAAAAATATATGAGCAATATCAACAAGAGATTGAGAAAAGAAAGAATTGCCAAGATATTAATGCAAGGGTCTGGAATCATTATTACAGGTTCGTTATTTTTTATCATTGGGACCATTCTTTATAAGGGGCTTCCACATTTGAGTCTGGATATGATCACGAAAACTCCTGAGGGTGGTTTTTACGTTGGTAAAAGTGGTGGGATCCTGAATGCAATTTTGGGTTCCCTCTACTTGGCTGGTCTTTCCACCTTATTAGCGACCATTATTGGGATTCCTATATGTATTTTCTTAAATATTTACTCCAAAAAGGGTTCACGGATCAGCCGATTTTCCAAATTGATTTTTGATGTTCTATTTGGAATTCCATCCATAGTTTATGGGGCAATAGCCTTTAGTATTATGGTTTGGTTGGGCGTTCGAGCATCTCTGATTGGTGGAGTAATTACCATTACGCTATTAACAATTCCAATTGTTGTTCGGACCATAGATGAATTAATCCAAACTGTTCCAACGGACTTAAGACACATCACGAGTTCATTGGGTGCCACTCGATGGGAATCAGCCAAGGTCATGTTGGCTTATATTAAACCTGGATTATTTACAGCTATATTATTGGCATTTGGCAGAGCTATTGGTGATGTTGCCGGCGTCTTACTGACAACAGGCTTTAGTGACAACATTCCACTTTATCTGGATGAGCCTACTGCTACGCTGCCATTAGCCATATTTTTTCAATTGAGCAGTCCAATTCCAGAAGTTCAAGGTCGGGCTTATGCCTCGGCATTAATTTTAACAATTATCATTTTACTTATCGTTATATGTACGCAATACCTAGCATCGAAACAGAAAAAACACAGGGCATAATCCATCAGGTTAATCCACATATAGAGATTAAGGGTTTAAATGTTTATGTAGAAGATCAGCATATTCTAAAGGATATCAACTTAGAAATCCCCAATAATTGTATTACCTCTATTATTGGACCTTCAGGTTGTGGCAAAACAACTTTGTTAAAGACCTTAAACCGACTTTTGGATGATTCCACGGATGTAAAAGTGACAGGATCTGTTTTGGTCAATGGTGAGGATATTTATGGTCCCGATGCAGAGGTTACACATATTCGCAAGAAAATGGGCTTATTATCACAAAAGCCATTTCCATTGCCCATGTCCATATTTGATAATATTGCTTATGGACCGAGGATACATGGGAACAAGGACAAAAAGTCCCTCCAAGCTATTGTAGAAAGGCAATTAAAAAACGTTGGGTTATGGAATGAAGTCAAGGATCGGTTAGATAGTTCAGCCAGTAGGCTTTCCATTGGTCAGCAACAGCGATTATGTTTAGCCAGAGGATTAGCCGTTGAGCCAGAGATTATTTTGGGAGATGAATCGACCTCAGCCCTTGACCCGATTTCAACACAAGTCATTGAGAATTTATTGATTCAACTAAAACAAGATTATACCATTGTATTGGTCACTCATATTTTGAGACAGGCTCGTAGGGTTTCCGATTATATCTTGTTTCTATATAACGGTGAGGTGATAGAATTTGGTAAATCAGAGCAGGTTTTATTGGATCCGCAGCATGAAATCACCCAGCAATATGTTAAAGGATTTATTTCATAATCACAATTAATAGATAGAAAAAGGGAGCGATTCAATTGAAAAGCTCCCTTATTATTTTTGTTGTTTAGTTAAATTAAGTTCTGGTTTCACCTTCTGGACCTTCTTCAATGGTCTCGACTATTTCTTCGAGTCCATCTTCATCGGTATCTTTCCTGAAAGGTGCGGCTTCATCGAATTCCCCTTCCCATTTGGCTACTACTACAGTTGCTAAACAGTTACCAATTACATTCACTGAGGTTCTAGCCATATCCATCAATTCGTCGATACCCAGGATTGCAGCAATTACAAATACTGGTAATCCGAATTGGTCAGCAGTAGCAATCAAAATGATTAAAGATGCACGAGGCACAGCTGCTACTCCCTTAGAAGTAATCATTAGGGTAAAAGCGATCATTAATTGTTGTCCAAATGAAAGGTCGATACCTGCAGCTTGGGCAACAAAGATTGAGGCCAATGAAAGGTATAAGGAGGTACCATCGAGGTTAAAGCTATATCCTGTAGGGATTACGAAAGATACGATTTTCCTTGGCACACCGAATTTCTCCATGGCACTCATCGCTTTAGGCAGAGCTGCATCCGAGCTTGTGGTAGCAAATGCGATGGATACAGGTTCTTTAATAGCATTGATAAACTGTCTAATAGGAATCTTTAGATATAGAGCCACTGGCAATAAAATACCACCTAGGAAGAATATCAGCGCTAGGTATAAGGTTGCCAAAAGCATAAAGAGGTTTTTGAGGATATCAATTCCGAGGTGACCCACGGTATATGCCATTGCTGCACCTACTCCAATTGGCGCGAAAAGCATAACGAGATTGGTAAATTTGAACATGGCTTCGGAGAGCGATTCGGCGAAATCCACGAAGGGCTTTCGTTTCTTTTCTTCCACCATTGCGAGTCCAATACCGAAAATAACGGCAAATACTACGATTTGAAGGACTTTATTTTCATATACAGATTTTACGATATTCTCAGGGAAAGTGTCTCTAAAGAAAGAGGTGAATTTATAGATCCAATGTGCACTTTCGTCGATATGTTCTAAGGCGATTTTATCAGAATCGGATACAGCTGAAGTTTGGGGAAGTTCTTCATGCGGCATATGTTCGATGTCGATACCTACTCCTGCCTTTGTCAAGTTAATCGCAGCAAGACCGATAAAAATAGCACAGGTCGTAGCACAGAAGAAGTATAACATGGATTTCCAAGCCATACGTCCTACTTGTTTCAGGTCGGAATGTCCAGCAATACCAAAAACCAATGTTGCGAATAGAATTGGTCCGACGATCGTTTTCACCAATTTAATAAATCCCTGGCTTAGGGGTTGCAAGGCTTTAGCAACATCAGGAAAATCTAATCCTACGAAAATACCCAATACCATACAGGTCAGGATCCAAGTAGTCAAACCTTTTCGCATGATTGCATTTAAGACTAAGACAATTGCGGTAATCCAACGAACTCCCATCATCAAAGATGCAGGAATAGCAGCAAGATTGAATTCATAAAGGATGGTCAGGATAGACGCTATCGCAATAGTTATAAGCAATATATATCCTGTGGTTTTTTTAGACATGTAGATTTAATAAGGTTATTTATTTCTTTTTTTAACTTTTTAGACGAACAAAAATAAAAAAATAGAGCTGCAAACCAAATCTTTTACGTTATAGTATTTTCGGAAAGGGATGAGAAAAGCACTAATTCGGGGTTAATAAGTTGAATGTGAGCGGGCGGGAAAAAACAAAAAAACCACCTTTTTGGAGGTGGTTTTGATAATATCTTAGTACAATCTGATTATTCAGCGTGAAGCCAAGCTTTTTTAGCTAACAATTCTTCTTCTGTTTCGCGTACATCTTCATCTTCAACACAACAATCTACAGGACAAACTGCTGCACATTGGGGTTCATCATGGAATCCCACACACTCGGTACATTTATCAGAAACAATATAATACACTTCATTAGAGATTGCATCTTGTGATTCGTTAGCATCCAAAGTAACGCCGTCACCAAAATCAATCACACCATCTAAAGCTGTACCATCAGAGAATTTCCAGGTTACACCAGCATCATAGATTGCATTATTTGGGCATTCTGGTTCGCAGGCCCCACAATTTATACATTCGTCAGTAATTTTAATTGCCATTTATATCCTTACAATAAAATAATAAACTAATTTTGCACTTTCAAAGTTAGTACTAATGCTATATACTCAAAAATAAAAGTATACAAAATTAGTAGTTATTTACTTTGATATGGCAAATATACGGCAAAAAAAATACAGATTAATTCTAAATAGTAAGATTTTGACAAGAAAACAAAGAATAGATGCTTTCGTAAAACTTGGGGAATACCTGAGATCAGCAGAAATGGATCATGCTTCTATCTTAGATACTGCGGTCCATAAAAACGCATGGTATACCAAGGCGAATATTCAGCAACAAATAAAGGCAATCGCACATAATTTGACTGAGGAAAAATTAAGTAAATGGTTAAAAGATGTTCCAGACACTGATCAGAATAAATCTGTGGGCTTAGTTTTGGCTGGTAATTTACCTCTTGTAGGATTTCATGATATCATGTGTGTTTTATTGACTGGTTTTATTGCAAAGATTAAGGTATCATCGGATGATGCAGGTTTAACCAAATTTGTTCTTGATAAGTTAATTGAAGTTGAGCCACTATTTAAGGAACAAATTCAATTAGTAGATAAACTAGAGAATTTTGACTTGGTTATAGCAACCGGAAGTAATAATTCTGCTCGTTATTTTGAATATTACTTTGGAAAGAAACCTCATATCATTCGTAAAAATCGAAACTCCCTATCTGTATTAACGGGAAAGGAAAGTGATGAGGAATTGCAAAAGTTGGGGCATGATATTTTTGATTATTTTGGATTAGGATGTCGTTCCGTATCGAAAATTTTTATCCCTGAGGGGTATGATATTGTTCATTTATTGAATAATCTGGAACCTTTCTATCCGATCAAGGATCACGCTAAGTATAACAACAATTATGATTTCAATAAATCCATATACCTGATTAATAAGAATAAACATTATGACAATGGATTTTTATTATTGAAGGAGGATTCCAGCTTAGCCTCTCCCCTTGCGGTTGTTCATTTTGAATACTACAAGGATCTTGCTGAGGTAGAGAAATATATCATTGATCATCAGGATGAGATCCAGTGTATTACGTCAGATGTCGAGTTGCATGCGGGGGATGTTCCGGTTTTTCCATTTGGGGCGAGTCAATATCCTGCATTAGACGATTATGCGGACAATGTAAATACCTTATCCTTTTTATTGGCGAACCAATAATTAGCATTTATTGTCGTTATATGAGTGTGAATTCGTAAAAAGTTATAATTTTGTTTGACTATGTATGTAATTAAAGTTAAGGGTGTGGCAAAAATTCCGGATTATGTTCAGTTAAGGGACGATGCATTTACGCTTTTGGCTTATTTTCGCGTGGACAGACCTGACAAATCACTGGACAAGATTGGTTTATCGGACAAAGCGGACTATATTATGGAAGTTGTTCGGGAGTTACCATTTGGACAGATTAAGAAAATCGACTTATAAATTATCATGAGAGAAGCAAATACAGTTATCAAACTTAAACATGTAGAAATCTATCAACAGAAGCATCTTGTACTATCTGATGTCAACCTTGATATCGCACAGGGGGAATTTTTATACCTCATTGGGCAATCAGGTTCAGGAAAGAGTAGTTTATTAAAAATAATCTATGGCGATTTGTACATTGCAAATGGTGAGGGAATGATTGCTGGATTTGATTTAAAGAAGCTTCATGAGAATGATGTTCCCTATTTGAGACGTAAATTGGGCATTGTATTTCAGGATTTCCATTTATTGAACGATAGAACGGTAGAGAAGAATTTAGAGTTTGCCTTGAAGGCTACCGGCTGGAAGGAAAAAGCGCAAATTGAGAACAGGATTATTGATGTATTGGAAAAGGTGGGCTTACGTTCAAAATTGAAGAAGATGCCACATGAGTTATCCGGAGGTGAGCAACAACGTGTTGTTATTGCGAGGGCATTACTAAACAATCCAGAGATTATTTTGGCAGATGAGCCAACTGGGAACTTAGACCCGGCTACCTCGGAGGAGATAGTTTTATTATTACGTGATATTGCATCCTCAGGGACGGCAGTATTAATGGCTACACACGATTATCAAATTATTAGAAATATGCCTGCGCGTATCCTGAAGACTGCTGACGGAGCGTTGCATGACAATGTTAGCATTTAATAGCTGACAGTAGTAAAATCAATCCGACATTATTGCTAGTGAATGTAAGAAACACTGACAGCATGTCGGATTTTTTTTGTTGGCAAAAAAATTGATGGAACGGTACTTAAGGTTACACAAACAAGTTATTTATTAGGAGATGATAAACGAGAACGAGAATATTCAAGACCCAGAAATGAACAATTCGGAGGAGAATGTGGAGCAAGGATCTGCAGCGACCGAAGAGCTGACAAATAAGTTAAATGAATCAAACGATAAGTATGCGCGATTGGTAGCGGAGTTTGATAATTACAAGAAAAGAACTGCGAAGGAGAAGATTGATTTGATGCAATCTGCTGGTAAAGATGTAATCTTAAAGTTATTACCTGTAGTTGATGATTTCGATCGTTCTTTGAGTTTTATGAAGGATGTTTCTTCAGATGATCCAATGAAACAAGGAATTGATTTGGTTTATCACAAGCTTAAAAAAACGATGGAACAACTTGGGGTTAAGGAGATCGAAGTATTAGGTCAGCCATTTGATCCTGAGTTTCAAGAAGCGATTACCCTCATTCCTGCACCTAGTCCAGATTTGAAAGATAAGGTTATTGATGTTATTGAGAAGGGTTATACCTTAAATGACACTGTAATCAGATTTGCGAAAGTAGTTGTAGGTCAATAAATATAAAAGATGTCAAAAAGAGATTATTACGATGTCCTTGGAGTTTCCAGAACGGCAGAAGTAACAGAAATAAAAACATCATATCGTAAACTAGCCATTAAATATCACCCGGATAAGAATCCTGGTGACAAGGAGGCTGAAGATAAGTTTAAGGAAGCTGCTGAGGCCTATGAGGTTTTAAGCAATCCGGAGAAGAGAAAGCGTTATGATCAATTTGGTCATGCGGGCAATTCGGCTTCTGGATATGGCGGTGGCGGCATGAACATGGATGATATCTTCAGTCAATTTGGAGATATTTTCGGTGGTGGAAATCCGTTTGAAAGTTTCTTTGGTGGTGGCGGTGGCACTCGTGGCGGTCGTCGTGTACAACGAGGAAGCAATTTAAGGATCAAAGTAAAATTGACTCTTGAGGAAGTTGCCAAAGGGGTTGAGAAAAAAGTAAAAGTAAATAAGCAGGTTAAATGTAATACCTGTGATGGTACTGGAGCAAAAGATAAAAATTCATATCACACTTGTAATACCTGTGGTGGTTCTGGTTCGGTTCGCCGAGTGACCAACACCATTCTCGGTCAGATGCAAACAACAAGCACCTGTCCTACTTGTAATGGTGAGGGCGTTGAAATCACTGCAAAATGTACAGTTTGTAAGGGAGAAGGTTTAGTTCGTGGTGAAGAAACCATTTCTATCAATATCCCTGCAGGTGTAAGTGAAGGCATGCAGTTATCAATGAGTGGTAAAGGTAATGCTGCACCACGTGGAGGAATCCCTGGAGACCTTATTATTTTGGTTGAGGAAGTTCCGCACGAAACTTTAAAGCGTGATGGCATCAATGTGATCTATGATCTATATATCAATTTTGCTGATGCTGCCCTAGGCACGAGCGTAGAAATCCCTACGATCGATGGTAAAGCGAAAATCAAGATTGAACCAGGTACTCAAGGTGGTAAGATTTTAAGATTGAAAGGTAAAGGATTGCCAGAAGTCAATTCTTATCATAAAGGAGATCAACTGGTATATGTCAATGTATGGACTCCAAAAACAGTGTCCAAAGAGGAAAAAGAATTGTTGGAGAAACTGAAAAACTCAGCAAACTTTAAACCTCAACCTGGAAAAAGTGAGAAATCATTCTTTGAAAGGATTAAGGAGTATTTTGAGTAGGTAGTATTGAGATGTGAGATTTGAGATTTGAGATAGTGGAAAGGAATAATGAGATTTTTGATTTTTGATTTGAGATTTGAGAGAGTGGAAAGGCTGAAAATTCTTGAAATTCCTTAGGTACTCAAATTTTGAAATCTATTAAAAGATAAAAAAGCTGGTCATTTTGTAATGACCAGCTTTTTGTTTTATAGAATTGCTTCTCTAATTCTTTGCAATTTCACGAGTAGATCTTCTAGTAGATCTAGGTGAAGCATATTAGCGCCGTCAGATTTAGCATTAGCTGGATCTGGGTGAGTTTCAATAAAGAGGCCATCTGCTCCCACTGCGATTGCAGCTTTTGCGATAGTTTCAATTAATTCTGGTTTCCCACCTGTAACTCCTGAACTTTGATTCGGCTGTTGAAGTGAATGTGTACAGTCCATAACGGTTGGTACATTGAAAGACTTCATGACAGGTAAACCACGATAATCGACGATAAGGTCTTGATATCCGAATGTATTTCCGCGATCAGTAAGAATCACTTTTGGGTTTCCGGCATCTTGTACTTTCTCTACTGCAAATTTCATGGATTCAGCAGATAGGAATTGACCTTTTTTAATATTCACTACTTTTCCTGTTTCAGCAGCAGCCTGTAGAAGGTCTGTTTGTCTACAAAGGAAAGCAGGGATTTGAAGGACATCTACATATGCTGCAGCCATTGCAGCTTCATGGCTTTCGTGAATATCAGTAACAGTTGGAACCCCAAATGTTTTGCTCACTTTTTCCAAGATCTTCAATGCTTTTTCATCTCCAATACCAGTAAATGAATTTCCCTTAGAACGGTTTGCCTTGCGGTAAGAACCTTTGAATATATAAGGGATATTTAGTTTATCAGTAATGTTGACGATTTTATCAGCAATACGTAATGCTATTTCTTCACCTTCGATAGCACAAGGTCCTGCCATCAGGAAAAATGAAGAAGAGTTGCCATTTTTAATTTCTGGCAAATATGTATTAATCATATATTATTTAATTACCTAGTTCCGACATAAATTTGATACGCATCAATTGGATGTCTTCAAAGGAGTAATCCTCCTCTCCTAGTTCATCCAAGGCCGTATCAATACCATCATTCTCAGCAGTCTTAAAATAGTCATAGACTTCATCCTGACGATCTTGATCGATCATCTCATCGACAAAATATCCAATATTCAATTTTGTTCCGGAATTTACGATAGATTCTACTTCACGTAATAAGTCTTCATAACTAATACCCTTAGCGGATGCAATATCTTCCAAACTGATTTTTCTATCAATATTTTGAATGATGGATACTTTTAACGCCGATTTATTCGCGGTGCTTTTAATCACCAAATCTTGCGGTCTATCAATATCATTATCATCCACATATTTCTTGATCAAATCAATAAAAGGAGCTCCAAACTTCATGGCTTTACCTGAGCCTACCCCTTGGATTTGCTTCAACTCATCCATAGATATTGGATAGTGAGTACACATTTCGTCCAGGGAAGGGTCTTGGAAAATTACAAACGGAGGCAATGATTTCTGTTTTGCAATTTTCTTCCGCAGGTCTTTCAGCATTTTCAACAACTCAGTATCCAATGCGCCAGTTTGGCCGCCAGCATCTTCAGAAGAATCTGCTTTGGACATTTCCATTGGTTTGTTTAAGATAAACTTCAATGGATATGGGTTATTGATATATTTTTTCCCACCTGGAGTCAATTGCAGTAAGCCATAATGGTCGATATCCTTTTTAATAAAATCAGCGAGTTCAGCCTGACGAATCAAGGAGTTCCAAAAATTGACCCCTTGCTCCTTTCCAGATCCAAATAGCGCATGTGTATCATGCTTGTATTTAGATATTGGTTGATTATTTTGACCAATCAACATATTGATAATGTGCTGATCATCAAACTTATCGCCTTCCTCTTTAATAAAGTTTAAGACAGTTAAGAGAGGTTGCTCAGCATCAAAATAAGTTTTTGCTGCTCTACAATTATCACACATTGAATTACAACCAGTCTCATCAAACTTTTCGCCGAAATAATGAAGGATTTGTTTTCTACGACAAACGGCAGATTCCGAATAGTCGATAACCTCTTTTAATATTTGAGTACCTATTTCCTTTTCAGAAACAGGTTTATCTTTCATGAATTTTGTTAGCTTTTCGACATCTTTTTCGGAGTAGAAAGCCAAGCAATAACCTTCACCCCCATCCCGTCCAGCACGTCCAGTTTCCTGGTAGTAGCCTTCCATTGATTTAGGGATGTCATGGTGAATGACATATCGCACATCCGGTTTATCGATTCCCATTCCGAAGGCGATCGTAGCGACAATAACCTCGATGTCTTCCATCAAGAATTTGTCTTGCGTTTCTGCCCTGGTTTTGGCATCCAATCCAGCGTGGTAAGGTAAAGCCTTAATTCCGTTGATATTAAGGACTTCAGCGATTTCCTCTACCTTCTTGCGGCTCAAACAATAAACAATACCAGCTTTCCCAGAATTACTTTTAATAAAACGAACAATCTGTTTGATGACATCTTCTTTAGGTCTTACTTCATAGTACAAGTTAGTACGGTTGAAAGAAGACTTAAACAAGCTAGCATCAGTCATTTGCAAATTTTTGCGAATGTCAGATTGAACTTTAGGGGTAGCAGTTGCAGTAAGAGCGATAATAGGGATATTTTCACCTATATCATTGATTACCTGGCGGATTTTACGATATTCAGGTCTGAAATCGTGCCCCCATTCGGAGATACAGTGAGCTTCATCGACAGCGACGAAGGAAACTGTAATACTCTTCAGGAATTGCACATTTTCTTCCTTTGCCAAGGATTCAGGAGCAACATAGAGGAGTTTTGTTTTACCATCTTGCACATCTTGTTTGACGCGCTGAATTTCATTTTTGGTAAGAGAAGAGTTCAAAAAGTGAGCTATACTATCTCTACCACCGAAGGCTCGGACTTGGTCGACTTGATTTTTCATCAGCGCGATTAGCGGAGAAATAACAATAGCAGTACCTTCGCTCATCAGAGCTGGCAACTGATAACAGATTGACTTTCCGCCACCGGTCGGCATAATTACGAAAGTATCTTTCTTATTAAGAACATTTGTAATAATTGCTTCCTGATCGCCTTTAAAAGTATCGAACCCAAAAAAATCTTGAAGATTATCGAAAAGTGATTTTTCTATTTCCATTGACTATGCAAAATAAATAGATGTAATAACGGTATGAATAATACGTGTTAAATAATGTATTTTTGTAGCGAATACATCAAATTTATACATAAAATTAAGGAAATAATACGTGAAAAACAATATAGATATCAAATCGTTGGCGCAGAGCACTTTTGAACTTGAAGCAGCGAACGTATTGGCACTTTCAGAGAAGATTAACAACGATTTTGTAGAAGTAATAGAGAGAATTTTGACCTTAAGAGGAAGGGTGATTTTGACGGGAATTGGAAAAAGTGCCATCATTGCCCAGAAGATTGTCGCGACATTGAATTCAACAGGTACCCCCTCTATTTTTATGCATGCTGCAGATGCGATTCATGGTGATTTAGGAATTATTCAGGAGGATGATTTAATCATTGCCATTTCAAAAAGTGGAAATACCCCAGAAATCAAAGTATTGGTTCCCTATTTGAAGCAAACCGGTAATACATTGGTAGCCATGGTCGGAAATCAGGAATCCTTTTTGGCAGAACAAGCAGATTATATCTTAGATACAAGCATTACTCGTGAGGCTTGTCCAAATAATTTAGCTCCAACGACCAGTACCACGGTTCAATTAGCCATGGGTGATGCGATTGCTGTTTGTTTACAAAACAAAAGGCAGTTCACCGATCAGGATTTTGCAAAATATCATCCAGGTGGAGCATTGGGAAAACAATTGTACTTAAAGGTTGGAGATTTATCTGATCATAATGGCTTACCACAAGTTTCGGCGAATGCAGATGTACGTTCGGTATTGATCAGTATCACAGAATTCAGACTTGGAGCAACAGTGGTAATTGATGGAGGAGAAATTTTAGGAATTATTACAGATGGAGATATTCGAAGGATGTTGGAAAAGCATACTGACGTTAGCGGATTAATTGCGAAGGAGATTATGTCTGTAAATCCTAAGAAAATTGACAAAACAGAATTAGCGGCGAATGCGCTTCATTTGATGCGTCAGAATAGTATTTCACAATTGGTTGTGACAGATTCAGGGAAATATGCGGGGATTATTCATTTGCAAGACATTTTAAAAGAAGGCATTATCTAAATGCTTTATTGTAATATTCTTGTGTAATTATTTCAAAAATGCATAAAGAATCGTATTCTTATAAAAATGGTCTTAGATTTGATTGAGTAAAGCAACGAAAAAATTGAAACGATGAAAAAGATTACAAGTATATGTGCAGTTATTATTGCATTTATTAGTTTGACGGCGATGGGAATGTTGGCTGCTGAGTTTAAATTTGAAAAGGAAACACATGACTTTGGAAAGATTCCATTGAACAAGCCTGTTTCGTACGAATATAAATTTAGTAACTCTGGGGATGAACCAATCATTATTTCTGATGTTCAACCTACTTGCGGCTGTTCTGTAGCTGAATTTACCAAAACACCAGTAAAACCTGGAGAAGCTGGTACTATTAAAGTAACTTTTAATGCAGCAGCGAAAGGACCATTCACTAAGTCCTTTATTGTAAAATCGAATACAAAAACTCCAGTAAAAACACTTACCATTAAAGGTATTGTAGAATAAGGAGTAAATTTTTCAGGTTTTCCAAAAACCTAAAAAGTATATAAAAATTACAAAGCCGGCTTTAACTAAGTCGGCTTTCATTTTTTAGGACAAGCTCAGTTTTATTTGTATTTTTGCAAGGATAAAAAACATAATTAAATTATAATGCCAACTATTTCTCAAAAGGGCATCAACATGCCAGCATCCCCTATTAGAAAACTGACTCCATTTGCAGATCAGGCAAAAAGAGAAGGAAAGAAAATCTACCATTTGAACATTGGCCAACCGGATATTGAAACTCCGGAAATCATGTTAAATGCTTTAAAGAATATTGATTTTAAAGTTTGGGCATATACATCATCAGAAGGGACACTTTCTTACCGTACTAAATTAGCTGAGTATTATAATAAATTGAATTATAACATCACTCCTAACGATATATTGGTTACTAACGGTGGATCAGAAGCAATTACTATTGCGATGCAAGCTTGCTTGAATCCGGGAGAAGAGGTTATTATTCCAGAACCATTCTACGCAAACTATAATGGCTTTGCATGTTCTGCTGACATTATCGTAAAACCGATTATGTCTGTTATTGATAATGGATTTGCATTGCCTTCAATTGCAGATTTCGAAAAAGTTATCACCGAAAAAACGAAAGCAATTGCAATTTGTAACCCTAATAATCCGACCGGATATTTATATTCCAGAGAAGAGTTAGAAGCATTAAAGGAATTGTGTTTAAAACATGATCTTTATTTATTCTCTGACGAGGCTTATAGAGAATTCTGTTATGATGGTCGTGAGTTTATTTCACCGATGCAACTAGAAGGTTTAGAAGAAAACGTTGTGGTATTTGACACGGTTTCTAAACGTTATTCTGCATGTGGAGCAAGAATTGGCTGCATCATTACAAAAAACAAGGAATTATATTTGACTGCATTGAAATTTGCACAAGCAAGATTAAGTCCGTCACTAGAAGGGCAAATTGCTGGTGAAGCAGCAGTTGATACTCCAGATAGTTACTTTGAAGCGGTATCGAAAGAATATACAGCAAGAAGAGATACTTTGGTAAATGGCTTAAATAAAATTGAAGGCGTATTTTGTCCGAATCCAGGAGGTGCATTTTATGTTATCGCGAAATTACCGATTGATAACGCAGATAAATTTTGCCAATGGATGTTGGAGAAATTCTCATACCAAAACGAAACAGTAATGATGGCTCCTGCTACAGGATTCTATTCTACTCCAGGTGCAGGATTAAATGAAGTTAGATTGGCCTATGTATTGAATCAAGAAGACTTGAAAAAAGCATTGGTTTGTCTAGAAAAAGGTCTACAAGAATATCCAGGAAGAACTATCTAAGTTCCTTCCCAGCATAAATAAAAAGGTCGTTATTTTGAATAACGACTTTTTTTTATGGAAGAATTAGTTTAATAAACACATAAACTTTTGCTTTTAATCTACTGAATAATAGTTGTTTATAAAAAACACACAACAAAACATCAACTTTGGCGTTTATATAGTAGAAACTAATGAAAAAATATTTATGGATAAATTAAAGAAATTCGAATTAATGGAGAAAATATCCAGAGAATTAGAGGACATTAGAAATAGCCAGCAGGCTGTTTTAGAAAAAATAGCTAAAGTTGAAATTGATAATATAGAATTAGGAGACAAAACAATTGAATCTAAGATTCCTGATATCTATCAACGTACAGCAGATAACTCTGAAGCAATTCTGGAAATCCTAAATTCCTTCCAAGAAAAGACAGATGAGTTTGGAAGTAAAAATAATATCGATCAATTGAAACAACAACAAGAGATTGATAATATGAAATAGTAGAAAAGGCCTCAAAAATTTTGAGGCCTTTTTCAATTTCTTATTTTTTGAGTTAAGCTTTAGGGAGTTCCATTTTATCCTGTACTAATTGAATAACAAAACCCAATTGTTCTACTTGATTTAACTCAGAATTATCTAATACTATAGCATCTTCAGCTTGTCTAAGTGGACTTTCTTCACGCGTACTATCGATATGATCCCTATGTGCCAAGTTTTCTTTAACCTCTTCCATGGTTAATTGTTCACCTTTGGCAGATAATTCTGCAAAGCGACGTTCAGCACGAACCTGAGGACTTGCAGTCATAAAGATTTTAAGATCTGCATTTGGGAAAACCGTAGTACCAATGTCACGCCCATCCATCACAATATTTCGTTTTTTACCTAATGCTTGTTGCTGCTTTACCATGGCAGTACGAACCGCTTTCACAGCGCTAACTTCAGAAACATATTCAGAAACTTCCATAGTGCGAATTGCATCCGAAACATCAACTCCGTTCAATAAAATCTGAGTTTTTTCAGGATTAGGGACAAAATCAATATGTATATTTTCCAAGGCAGTAGAAATTGCATGTTCATCGTTGATATCGATGTTGTTTTGTTGTACATATAGCGTTACTGCTCTGTACATTGCACCACTATCAATAAAAACAAAATTCAATTCCTTAGCCAAGGCCTTTGCAACCGTACTTTTCCCGCAAGAGGAAAATCCATCAATAGCAATTACGAAATTCTTCATATGATTTAGTTCGTTCCTCCAATCATTACCCCTGGTTTATTCACCAGTGGAATTTTAATAAGATTTTCATCGACAATACTTTCAGGTAAGAAAACGTATTTTTTATCATAAATAGTACCGTCAATATAGTAGCTTAACCAATATTCATTAGTCAATCCAAAAACTTGGGGATCTATTGCTTCGATTTTTTTAGAAGAATGTGCTTCCATATCACCAATGAAATGTCTCAACACAGTAGTTTTGACATCTTTACCATCTTTTATACCATAACCTTTGGAGGAAACCAGTACATTTTGGATGGCAATATCTTTCTCATTGACGAGGTATACATTCCAAACCTTAGCTGTTGGAGATTCAGCTTCCAATACCACGGCAACTGATATATCTTCAACTAAATTTAAGGGTAGATCCTTTTTCATTATTACCTATTTCTTTTTGGCAGTTGCTTTCTTAGTTGTTTTTGCAGTTTTCGTTGTTTTAGTCGCTCTTGCAGCTTTCTTAGCGGAAGGAGATTTTGTATCCTCTTCAGCCCATTTCAACACATCTGCATAAGTGATTTTTTCAACTTCAGTTCCTTTAGGAATCTTCAAGTTTTGTTTTCCAAATCTTACGAAAGGTCCCCAACGGCCGTTTTCAATTTTGGCCTCTGGGTTCTCATCAAAAATCTTGATGACCTTATCTTTATCTTTTTGGCGTTTTTCCTCAATGATTTGGATAGCTTGCTCTTGTTCCACATCCAAAGGATCCAATCCTTTAGGTAATGAATAGAAGCTACTGTTATGGCGGATATAAGGCCCGAAACGACCAATTGCTACCGTCATTTCTTTGCCTTCAAACTCCCCTACTTTTTTAGGAAGTTTAAATAATTCTAATGCTTCCTCCAAAGTAATGGTTTCAATCATTTGACCTTTTCGCAAAGAAGCAAAGACCGGTTTTTCCTCATCATCAGCAGTACCAATTTGAACCAACGGACCAAAACGTCCAACACGTACCGAAATTGGTTTACCAGAAACAGGGTCAACACCTAATTCACGTTCGTGCGTAGCACGATCTGCATTATCCAAAGTATTTTGAACTTCCGAATGGAAAGGTCCGTAGAAGTTCGAAAGCATATGGGTCCATTCTTTGAAACCTTGAGCGATCTCATCAAATTCCTTTTCAACTTTCGCGGTGAAGTGATAGTCTACAATTCCTTTGAAGTGTTGAACCAAGAAATCATTTACCAGGACACCAATATCTGTAGGGAACATTTTATTACGTTCTGCCCCTGTTATTTCAGTTTTTGTCTGAGAAGTAACCTCCGCGCCATTTAAAGTAAGAACCCTATAGGCTCTTTCTTTACCATCACGATCTTCTTTTACCACATAGCCGCGGTTTTGAATAGTAGAAATGGTAGGTGCATAGGTAGATGGACGTCCGATTCCAAGTTCCTCTAATTTCTTTACCAAAGAAGCTTCGGTAAATCTAGCTGGAGGTCTTGAGAAACGCTCTGTAGCATGCATAATCTCCAGATTAAGGTTTTGATCTTTCGTCAATGGAGGAAGAATGGCATTATCAGAGTTATCCAAATCAATTTCATCATTATCATCGTCAGATGATTCAAAATAAACCTTTAGGAAACCATCAAATTTCATGATTTCACCAGTTGCAACTAAATCTTCAGATCTGGTTGAAATGGAGATTTTAGCTGTTGTTTTTTCAAATTCTGCTTCACTCATTTGAGAAGCGATGGCACGCTTCCAAATTAGTTCGTAAAGACGTTTTTCAGAATTATCACCATCAATGCTATGATCATTAAAGTATGTCGGACGAATAGCTTCGTGAGCTTCTTGGGCTCCAGCGCTCTTCGTACGGTATTGGCGAAGTTTATGATACTTCTCGCCATAAGCATTAATAATTTCGGCTTGAGCACCTTGTAATGCAGTATCAGACAAGTTTACTGAGTCAGTACGCATATAGGTAATACGACCTGCTTCATATAAACGTTGAGCAACTTGCATTGTTCTAGCAACAGAGAATCCAAGTTTTCTACTTGCTTCTTGTTGTAGTGTTGAGGTTGTGAATGGTGCTGATGGAGTACGTTTAGAAGGTTTAGTCTCTAAACTTTTAATATTAAATGCGGCTTTCGCACAATCATTCAGGAATTGATTTGCTTCTTCTACAGTTGCAAATCTGCTAGGTAATTCCGCTTTAAAACGGTCTTTCGCATTTCCTGTATTAAATATAGCAACAACCTTAAATGCTGCTTCCGCGTTGAATTTATTGATATCTCTTTCGCGTTCAACAATTAATCGAACAGCAACAGATTGTACCCTACCTGCTGAAAGCGAAGGTTTAACTTTTCTCCAAAGTACAGGTGATAATTCAAAACCTACTAATCTATCCAATACACGACGAGCTTGTTGTGCATTTACAAGATTAAAGTCGATTTTTCTAGGGGACTCAATAGCTTTTAAAATGGCAGGTTTGGTAATTTCATGAAATACGATACGTTTAGTTTTATCGTCTTTCAGGCCCAATGTTTCGTATAGATGCCAGGAAATAGCCTCTCCTTCACGGTCCTCATCGGACGCTAACCATACTGTTTCTGCAGATTTCGCTAACTTCTTTAATTCACTAACCAAAGCTTTTTTATCCGAAGGAACTTCATATTTCTGTTTGAAATTATCTTCGGTATCAATCGCGTCATCAGTTTTCACTAAATCGCGAATGTGACCATAACTGGACTTCACTAAAAAATCTTTGCCTAGATACCCTTCTATTGTTTTAGCCTTTGCTGGTGACTCGACTATCAATAAATTTTTTGCCATTTAAATTCTATGATTTGATGCAAAGAAAACGATTTCAAAATGGAATGCAAATTCTTTTTTGCCCAAAAGGTCAAAAAAGTGAGAACAATCACCTATCAATTAATCCAAATATCAAGTAAATAAAATAGGGCAAAAACCACTGAGGCAATACCATTGGTGGTCATAAAAGCACGGTCTACCCTACTTAAATCTGTTGGACTTACAATTCGATGCTGATAAATTAATAATGCGCCATAAAAAGCAACACCTATATAATATAATATACCCACCGGCATATAAAAGACTGGAAGCAGTACAAATATAAATGACAGGACATGAAGAACTTCAGAAATCCTTAATGCTGTCTTACCTCCAAAATTTGCTGGGATGGAATTCAACCCATTTGCCTTATCAAATTCCTCATCCTGTAAAGCATAAATAATGTCAAATCCACTCACCCAAGTCACTACTGCCAATCCATAAAAGATCGGGATAATATTAAATACTCCGGTGACCGCAAGGTAAGCTCCTACCGGTGCTAAACCTAAACCAATCCCCAACACAATATGACATAATGGCGATATTCTTTTCATATATGAATAGAAAAGAATGACGAATAATGCCACCGGAGAAAGGACGAAACACATAAAATTGATGAAATAACAAGCAACCATAAACACGATACAGTTTACTATGGTAAATAATAATGCTTGTTTAGGGCTGATTCTTCCTGCAGGAATATCCCGAACTGCTGTTCTCGGATTTAAAGCATCAATATCACGGTCCAAATATCTATTAAATGCCATGGCAGCATTTCTAGCCGTCACCATACATACCAACATTAATAGGAACAATTTCCATTCAAAATGATAGTATGTCGTATGGATTGCCAGAAAAAAGCCAATAATTGCAAAGGGAAGCGCAAATATACTATGTGCGAAAAGCACCAAAGACATGTATTTTTTCATATCCTACTCTAAGGGAGAAACAAAATTTTGATTGATTTCATGAATGGTTTCCAATACTTTTTCACAACCTAACTTTGTTTCAGAGGATGTTAATATATGGCCTGGCACTTCTTCAAACCAAACTTTTAAGGCTTTTCTGAACTTGGCGATATTTTGGTCTGATTTTACCATTGAATGTTTATCAGCTTTCGTAAATAAGAGAAAGAAAGGGATTCCCTGTTCTCCTAGCCAATAACAAAAATCAAGGTCGATTTTCTGTGGCTCATGTCTACTATCAATCAGGACGAATACGCATTGAAGATTTTCGCGTCTTGTAAGGTATTCACGGATAAATTTTTCCCATTCGGCACGGTTCTTTTTTGAGGTTTGCGCAAAGCCATAGCCTGGTAAATCCACTAAATACCAATCATCATTAATAATGAAATGGTTGATAAGCTGGGTTTTTCCAGGTTTCTGCGATGTTTTAGCCAAACCTTTTCTTCGTGTAATAGCATTGATCAGGGATGATTTTCCAACATTCGAACGACCAATGAAAGCATATTCTGCTTTGTCTGGTGTTGGAAGTTTTGTTACATCCGTATTACTGGTTAAGAATTCTGCACGATTGATATTCATATTGCAAAGGTACGATTAAAAACCTTTTTATTTCTCATCATAAATACGGGTAAAACTCATTCAATTCAAGAAAAATTCATAATTTCAGCATCAAATCTAATTTTATGCTCGAAATCAAGAATATTGTTAAGCAATATGCACATCATAAGGCTTTAGATGATGTTTCTATCCATGTACCAACGGGGAAAATATTTGGTCTGTTAGGACCCAATGGTGCCGGGAAAACATCCCTAATCCGTATTATCAATCAAATAACTGCGCCCGATTCTGGGCAGATCTATTTTAAAGGCGAACCCCTGAATTCTTCCCACATTGGAAAAATTGGCTACCTACCTGAAGAACGTGGCCTCTATAAAAAAATGTTGATTGGAGATCAAATGATCTACTTAGCGCAATTGAAGGGATTAAGCAAACAGGAAGCGAAAGAAAAAATAAAATATTGGTTTGAGAAGTTAAAAATCGAGAGCTGGTGGGATAAAAAAGTGGAGGATCTAAGTAAAGGGATGCAGCAGAAAGTTCAGTTCGTAGCGACAGTAATGCATGAGCCTGACCTTATTATTCTGGATGAGCCATTCTCAGGATTTGACCCGGTAAATGCTCAAGTTATCCAGGATGAAATTCTAGAACTCAATAAAAAAGGTGCTACCATTATTTATTCAACGCATCGGATGGAATCCGTTGAAGCATTATGTGATAATATTGCACTGTTGAATAAATCGAAAGTCATTCTTGAAGGTTCTGTCAAAGAAATCAAAGACAACTATAGAAATCAAACTTATAAAATTGAGTATAGTTTAAAACCAGAAACTAGCAATATCCAGTTGGATGAATCATTATGGCAGAATCTAGAAAATGAGAAAAATGGTGGAAATACCTTGACCATTCAAATTCCAGAAGGAAAATCATTGAATGATGTCCTCGTTCAATTGATTCCTCAAATTGAAATTCAACAGATCTTTGAAATCATCCCTTCCATGCATGATATCTTTATTGATAAAGTAACTAAATAATAAGCCAGAAAGTATATGAACAAGATATTATTAATCATCCAAAGAGAATATTTAAGTCGGGTTAAGAAAAAATCCTTCTTGCTTACTACTTTTCTGGTGCCGTTATTTTTTATAGGAATGTATGTAGGGGTTTTCTTCCTGACAAAAAAGAGCTTTGAAGATTCGCGTGCATTGATTTATGTAGTAGATAACACCAAGGAAGTAGGTCCATTGCTAAAAAACACAGAGCAAATCACCTTTACGCATTCGACCATTGATTTGAATGATCAAATTCAAAAGATCAAGGATCTAGATGGAAACACGAACATATTAATGATTCCTGAAGATTTTTATCAGACCCATAATATTGAATTTCTATCATCTGGAAAACCTAATATTAATACCAAAGCCTCCGTTGAAGAACAGTTGGAGGATATTCTATTAAACTACCAATACAAAGAGCTCAATATCGATGCTACAAAGATTAAAAGCATCGATACCAAGGTAAAAACTGCTGCTAAGGAGATCACCTCAACAGGGGAAGCGAAGGATAGTGACACAAGAATAGCCATGGGAATTGCAATGGCATTATCTGTTTTGATATACTTATCCTTATTTCTGTACGGTGCTCAGGTTATGCGCGGGATTATTGAAGAGAAATCTAATCGTATCATTGAAGTGATCATATCTTCGGTGAAACCTTTTCAGTTGATGATGGGCAAGATTATTGGAATTGGTTTGGTGGGAATAACGCAGTTCGTTCTTTGGATTATCCTGAGTTTCGGATTGATAGGAATTGCTTCCAATACCTTGATTGATAAAGCCGAGTTTCAACAAGAGATGATTCAAAAAGCTCCTCAAGGTGCTGAAATGGACAATAGTTCTATTCTTTCGGAAGTGAATACGGCTTTGGATGCTGTGAATATTCCGGAATTATTGGTCAGTTTCTTTTTATTCTTTATTGGTGGTTATATGTTGTATAGTGCACTATTTGCGGCTGTAGGATCTGCTGTTGACAGTGAAACCGAAGCCAATCAATTTACGATGCCAATTACAACCCCATTGTTGTTGGCCTATATTTTATCATTTGGGGTGTTAATTAACAATCCACATGGTCCCATAGCAACCTGGTTAAGTTTTATACCATTGACCTCTCCTATTGCTATGCTAGTCCGGATTCCATTTGGAGTACCTACATGGCAAATAGCTGTTTCCTTTATACTATTAGTAGCGGGTTTTATATTCACAACTTGGGTTGCGGCACGAATCTATCGTATTGGAATCCTGATGTATGGTAAGAAAGCTAGCTTTAAGGAATTAGTGAAATGGTTCCGATATAAAGGATAATAAAATCTTTATACCTGAAAAAGCCCTTCCAATTGAATATTTGGAAGGGCTTTTAAATTTTTCCTACCTTTGGACTGCTGTAATAAATTTCAAACTCGGAAATCACATGACTGAAAAAATTAATCTGTCGGTGTTTAAGAAGTTTTTTTCTTCTAATACATCTGGAGGGATTCTTCTGTTTTTATGTGTGATCATATCATTGGTGATCGCAAATACACCTTCTTCTACCCAGTTCAATGAACTTTTACAATACAAATTGGGTTATGAAAATGAAACTATTCAATTAAGGTATTCTGTCAAGCAATGGATTGACGATGGATTAATGGCTATATTCTTTTTGCTAGTTGGATTGGAGATCAAACGGGAGCTTGTAGAAGGTGAATTATCATCTCCCAAAAATGCATTATTACCAATTTTGGCGGCTATGGGAGGTGCCATTGTACCGGCAATAATTTATACATTTTTTAATCATGATCAGGCTTCTCATCATGGCTGGGGAATTCCTATGGCCACGGATATTGCGTTTGCCCTTGCTATTATTTCCTTGCTGGATAAACGAGTTCCACCGAGCTTAAAGATCTTTTTAGCGGCCTTAGCCATCGTCGATGACCTATTAGCGATCTTGGTTATTGCTATTTTTTATTCGACCGAATTACATTACACTTATTTATTATATGCCGGAGGAATCCTCGCATTACTAGTTGTATTCAACAGAACTGGTGTAAAAAGTGTCTGGGCTTATATTATCCCTGGATTATTCATTTGGTATTTTATCCATCACTCAGGCATACATGCAACGATTGCAGGAGTTTTGGTAGCCATGACCTTGCCTACTACGCCGGATGAGAGTGAGTCTACCTTAGAGAAATTAGAACATGCATTGGCCAATCCTGTCAATTTTATTATTATTCCATTGTTTGCCTTAGTAAATACCAATATCAGTATTCATAGCGATATGGTACATGGATTGAGTACCCCTTTAGGTTTGGGAATTATTCTAGGATTATTCTTCGGAAAGACCATTGGTATCTACATAACAACCTGGATCTGTGTTAAGACCAAAATAGCTAATCTTCCTGATATGGCTGGATGGAAACATATGATTGGTGTTGGGATGCTAGGTGGTATTGGATTTACGATGTCAATCTTTATTTCAATGCTATCCTTCAAGGATCCCCTATTTATTGAAGAAGCAAAATTCGCAGTGCTTATTGGGTCCTTAATATCAGGTACTTGCGGCTATATGTACCTTTCATTTGTAGCAAAAAAGGACAAATTTCATGTTGAGGAATAATTACAAGTTGTAACGCCTTTTTTGCATAAATATTAAAAGAATGCGCGCATATATAAAATAATATGCGCGCATTCTACTTTAAGTAAATATTTAAATAAATTCAATTGTCCTAAAACGAAAATAAAAGCTACAGATATCAGGAAATTTGGAAAGAAAAAACCTTATAAAAAAAATAAAGCTTGAGTCAATCGGGCGATTGCTCAAGCTTTAAAAAATAACCTCTTATATGAGGTAATCAACCTAAACCTAAGACAAAGATAGATATTTACTTATATAAATTCCAAATTTATTCTAGGAAATAAACCGTATTCTAATGTATAAAATAATTAACTTGTTGGAAATCAGGAGAATAAAATTAAAAAAATAAAGGTTTTCAAACGGGGAGAATGAAAACCTTTAATAACCAATTATAAACCTAAATTATGATACCACAAAGATAGTGTACATTTTACACATATCCAAATCTTTTTTAAAATAAATTATTACCCTCCCCTGATTCCGGAGAAAATTGTTTATATTATATTTGAAAAAAACATTCAGAAATATGTTTACAGGCATCATAGAAACATTAGGAACAGTTAAGAAAATTGAGTTAGAACAAAGCAATATTCATTTCTTCATCGAATCATCCATTAGCGCAGAGCTCAAGATAGATCAAAGTGTATCCCACAACGGAGTTTGTTTAACGGTTGTTGGTCTTGAAGGTGATGAACATCAAGTCACTGCTATTCATGAAACATTAGAAAAAAGTAATTTAGGAAAGTTGAAGGTTGGCGATCTTGTAAATCTAGAGCGATGTGTTAAAGTAGATGGTCGTCTGGATGGACATATTGTACAAGGCCATGTGGATCAGACCGCGATTTGTACTGCAGTTGAGCCTCAGGAAGGTAGTGCAATCTATACCTTTGAATACGATTCAAAATTAAACAATATGACCGTTGAAAAAGGCTCTATCACTGTCAATGGAATTAGTTTAACAGTTGTGAATTCTGAAAAAAATAGCTTCTCAGTAGCGATTATACCTTACACCTTAGATCATACTAATCTTAAAACTATTGAGGTTGGTTCTACAGTGAATTTAGAGTTCGATATAATTGGGAAATATGTAAGCAAGCTGCTTGCTTTAAGAGATTAATAAAAAATGGGCTTTTTATACTGAAAAGCCCATTACTTCTTTTTTACGTTTTGATTTAAACTTCTCAGGAACGACATTTAAGATCTCATTCTTCAACATATTGATAGCATGTTTCTTGACGTAGTTTTGAGGAGTCACCAAACTGATTTCCCTAACAGGTTCAGGAGTTTTAAAATAACGTACATGAGCCAATTGATCCTCATCATAATTAGAAATGCTCATTTCTGGTAAAATGGTCAATCCACCATTCAAATCTACCATCCTCTTCAAAGTCTCTACACTCCCGGTATTATAATCAAAGGTTCCTTCCTTGGATTGGTTGTGCTTGTAATTGCAAATATTCAAAACCTGTCCCCGCATACAGTGGCCTTCATTTAACAACCACAATTTCTCATTCGAAATATCTTCAATATTGATCATTTTCTTCTCGAAGACCTGACTTTTTTCGGAAATATAAGCAACAAATGTTTCATAAAAGAGGGGGATTTCCTGAATTACCGGGTCATGCAACGGAGTGGATAGGATACCACAGTCCAAAGTTCCAATTTTCAATTCCTGAATGATTTGTTCTGTTGTATATTCCCAGATCTGTAATTTAAGCTTGTTGTATTTCTTCATAAAGCCTGAAATTACTGTAGGTAAAAGATATGGTGCGACAGTAGGTATTACACCAATTTTCAACTCTCCGGTCAATTCGCCACGTTCAGCTTGAAGAATCTCGGAGATTTTCTTGCTCTCGGTCAATACCGTTCTTGCCTGTTCGATAATTTTTTCGCCAATTTCTGTTGGAACAACAGGTTGGCGGCTTCTGTCAAATATTTTGACGCCTAAGGATTCCTCTAATTTTTGGATCTGCATACTTAAGGTAGGCTGTGTGACAAAACATTTTTCAGCAGCAGCAACAAAACTTCTGTAAGTGTCGACAGCAATAATATATTCTAATTGGACTAGAGTCATTCTATAAATTTTAACTATACAAATGTACTGAAGTTATCATGTTATTCGTAATCAGCATTTAAATAAGACATTAAACAAACAAAGCCTGGATAAATCCAGGCTTCATGTTAATCAACAGATCATTTTAATGATGATTCTGCTTGTATTTCATTTCTAAATCCAAGATGATATCTCGTTTTTTCCCTTCAATCAAGGATAAATTCCCGGCAACAAACACTCCCTTTTCATCGGTTTTAGTGTTTCTAATTCCGTACACTGAAGATTCATCCGCAGGATCTGATTCGCCTTCATATCTATACAAAACATCGATCTCATAAATTGCTGCTTCATCTGACAATTGATCAAACTCCACATTATAATCTATGGTATATCCTTTTTTAGACAGATTATCCAAGGCTTCTGTCATGGTTGCATATTTAAAAGTCTTATCCATTTTATATTTTTATATTCGTTTCTATAAAAACACATAACTTTGAGTATTGTTTCAATTAGATATAACAAAGTAAGAATTAGAACATGGCTCATATCCCCCCTCCTACAAAACACACAGCCCCAGAAGCATTTGAAAGATTACTCGACGTATTGAACACCTTAAGGATTGAATGTCCATGGGATAGAAAGCAAACCATGGAATCTTTGCGGCATTTGACAATCGAAGAGTTGTATGAGCTAACTGATGCCATTCTAGAAAAGGATTACCAGGAAATCAAAAAGGAACTCGGGGATATATTGATGCACCTTGTTTTTTATGCTAAAATAGCGGATGAAGAAAACCAATTTAATATTGTTGATGTCTTGAATGCCGTTTGCGACAAGTTAATTACTCGCCATCCTCATATTTATTCAGATACCCAGGTTAAAGATGATGAGGAAGTCAAACAAAATTGGGAATCTATAAAATTGAAAGAAGGCAATAAATCTGTTCTACAAGGTGTTCCGCAAAGTTTGCCAGCCTTAGTTAAAGCTTATCGTATTCAGGATAAGGTTCGTGGCGTTGGGTTTGATTGGGAGGATAAAACGGAAGTTTGGAATAAGGTTGAGGAGGAATTGGCAGAATTCAAGGCTGAATTTGATTTGAAAACTGGCACTATCGACCAAGAAAAAGCAGAAGCTGAATTTGGAGACCTCTTATTTTCTTTGATCAACTACGCTCGACATATTGGCATCAATCCCGAAAATGCCCTTGAAAAAACCAACAAAAAATTCATCCATAGATTTACCTATTTGGAGGCTAAAGCAGCCGAAAATGGACAGGTATTAAAAGACATGACTTTGGAGGAAATGGATGTTTACTGGAATGAAGCTAAAAAGCTGAAATAATTGGACTTCTGTTATTTTCTTGATAACTTTAATACGGTACAAAACCAATCGTATGCAAATTCTTTTGAAGTTTCTAAAGTGGCTTGGAATAATCCTCGGATCAGTTTTATTAGTAGCCGTAGTCTATTTATATGCAACAGGTAAAGACTTTCTAATCAAAGGCGTTTATGTCACTTATCTTCATGGGCACAAAACTGCATACTTAGACGATTATCGATTTTTTGATAACCATAGCATCGATATTGGTCAGCCTCAACCTTGGAATATTTCAAAAGAATATAACTCTGTCAAAATTACAGATAGCTTAAAAAGCATCCATGAAAGATGGAAGTCAGTGGCTTATATGATCATTCATAAAGACAGTATCTGGTTTGAGGAGTACTATGATGGATATTCAGATTCTTCAAGATCCAATTCCTTCTCGATGGCAAAAAGTATGGTGGCAGCCCTATTAGGAAAAACCATTGAAGCTGGCCAAGTAAAAAGCCTTCAACAGAAGGTTAAGGATTTTGTGCCCGAATTGATTGGTCCATATGCGGACTCCTTAAAAATGGTTGACTTAGTTTCCATGAGTTCAGGTATGAAATGGGATGAAAGTTATTACGATCCATTCTCAATTACCACCCGATTATATTTTGACAAGGATATTGTTGGCACCTTGGATCAACTCCCAATCAATAATCAACCAGGTCAAGAATTTATTTATAAAAGTGGTGATACCCAACTTTTAGGCATTGCTCTTCAACGAGCGACTAAAAAGTCCTTATCTGAATTACTATCAGAATATTTCTGGAAACCAATGGGTGCTGAACATACTGCATTATGGCAGGTGGACAGTGAGAAAAATGGAATTGAAAAAGCATATTGTTGTGTGGCCTCAAATGCTCGTGATTTTGCAAGATTTGGCAAGTTGTATTTGCAACATGGCCAATGGAATGGAAATCAACTTTTAGACTCTGCTTACATCCAACAATCGGTTACCAATACTTTCCCGGCATCACCTGAATATGGATACGGTTGGTGGATTGGAAAATACAAGGACAAAGATTACTTCTATATGGATGGCCACTTGGGGCAATATGTTATTGTAATCCCTCAGGATGATTTAATCATCGTTCGTCTAGGACATGGAATTGGTGGTAAACCAAGAAGTAATCCCGGATCAGCTTTCTATAATTTTATCGAACAGGCATATATTATGCTAGGCAACAGAGTCAACAATAATTAGCCAAACTCCTGTAATAAAGCGGTTCTATAGATAATATTTGTATTTTTGCTGCAATGAAAGAATTAGCAGTAATATTCGATATGGATGGCGTAATTGCCCACACTAATCCATACCATGCCCAAGCCTTTGAAGCATTTTTTGACAAATATCAAATCCCATATTCTGATGAAGAATTCGAGAAACATATGTATGGCAAACACAATAGCTATATTTTCACTCATTTCTTCAAAAGACATATTGCAGGTGAAGAGTTATTAAGTCTAGAAAGAGAAAAAGAAGGACTTTTCAGAGAAATCTACAAATCTGAAGCAAAGCCAATCCCTTATTTACCGGATTTTCTAAATAACTTAAAAGAGAATAATATCAAAACTGGAGTTGCTACCTCGGCTCCGCGTGCCAATATGGACTTAATTCTAAATGTATTGGAAATCAGAAATTTTTTTCAATCCACGCTAGGATCTGAAAATGTAGAATTACATAAACCTCATCCTGAAGTTTATTTGAAGTCAGCAAATAACCTAAACATGAACCCACAACATTGTTTTGTTTTTGAAGATTCATTTTCAGGAGTTACTGCAGGATTAAATGCAGACATGAATGTAATTGGCGTTCTCAGCTCGCACAAAAAGGAAGATTTGCCGGTTTGTCTGGATTATATTGACAACTATAAAAATATGAGCGTAGATAGACTAAAATCACTTTACGAGCAACATGTGGGATAGTGCATTAGAACTAATTCCCTCTCCTGCCGCATGGATCCTCTATTTCTTCTGCGCCATGCTTATTGGAGTTTCTAAAACTGGTATTCAAAACGTAGGAACCTTTACCATTCCTATGTTTGCGATCTTGTTTGGAGCGAAATTTTCTACGGGGATAGTTTTAATTCTATTATGTATGGCTGATTTATTGGCTGTAATCTATTATCGGAAGCAATTTATTTGGTCAGAAATAAAATCCATGCTTCCCTTTTCCATGTTGGGCTTATTTATAGGATTGTTTGTAGGGGAATATATTGATGATGGAACCTTTAAATTTATTATGGGTGCTTGTATATTCATCAGTGTGCTTTTGATGATTTGGGGAACCAATAAGGCCAAAAAAAGTCAGGACAGCAAGGATTTTACAGATAACTGGTGGTATTCACCTGCATTCGGATTACTAGTAGGTTTCTCGACGATGATTGGCAATGCTGCCGGACCAGCCCTGACTATTTATCTGTTGACTCGAAAACTCAATAAGGTAACCTTGGTGGCTACTGGAGCTTGGTTCATTATGATTCTCAACTTCTCCAAAATTCCATTGCAGCTATTCGTTTGGAAGAACCTGAGCTGGGAAGGCATTATTTTAAATTGCTTAGCTATTCCCTTTATTTTATTGGGAGGTTATATAGGTATCAAACTTGTCAAAGTTATTCCCGAGAAGGAATTTAAGATCGTTATTCTAGCTTTAGTCATCATATCTTCATTGATGCTGATGTTTGGCTAATAAATCAAAATTTAATAGAAAAAGAAGGTGTCTAAAAAGGCACCTTCTTTTGTTTTAATACCTTTCTTGATCTCAATTATATTTTAAACAATATTAAGCTGCAAGTCGATTTTCTGTACTTTTCATCACGCTGATAGCTTGATTTATCGCAAATAGGGAGTTGTTGCCACCAGGTTTACCAATTAAAGTTTTGCTTTCCCACTTTTTTGCCCATTTTCTTAGGTTATGGGCAATAGCCATCAATCCGAACTCCACAGTAACTTTCTCGAGTCCTTTCATACTAAAGCGGGTAAACTTGTTGTTGCTTTTCATCTGTCCAAATACCGCTTCGACTTCCACGGGTCTTTTGCTTCGATGGTATAGCCCTTGTGTCGATAGTAGTCTTTCTCTAGCTTTAGCCTTGAGCCAAGCAAGGCGGTGATTGACTTCAATCAGACGATTGCCCTGTGCTTTATGACACCCATCACGCATCGGACAGCCCTCACATCGCTGAGCTTGATAGCAGCTCACCTGGGCGGCATATCCGTTGGTACTGACCCTGGTTGTTTGTCCGACAAAGCTTAGTTTCTGTCCTGCCGGACACACATAAAAATCCTCCTGATCATTGTAATATAGGTTCTGTACCGAAAAAGGATCCTGCTTATGCTTTCGCTTCTGCTCCATATGGAAGTAATTGTACTTGATAAAAGCGGTTATATCCTGTCCTTCCAACAACTCATAGTTCTGCTCACTGCCATATCCGGCATCTGCGACGATTGACTCACTTTGTTTTCCGTAACGGGACTCAAAGCCTTCCAAATGTTCCGGTAGGGTTGTCGTGTCTGCGGTAGTCTGATGGATACTGTAATGGGTGATGAACTGTTCCTCGGTACTGATCTGTGTATTGTAGGCGGGTTTGAGTTGACCGTTCTTCATGTGATCCTCTTTCATGCGCATAAACACAGCATCGGTATCGGTCTTACTATAACTATTGCGATCCCCTAGTATTTTCAGCTGTTCTTCATATTTCTGCAATCGTGGCAAGTAGTCATCTTCGAGTTTCTTAAGCTGCTTATCGGTAGACTTATTGGCCACTTTGAGCTTTGCATTGATCGCTTTGATCTTTTCCTTCAGCTGCGTGCTGTCGATAGCCTTGCTAACTTCTTGATTGCCTAATGTAGATTGGTCTTGGGTAATCTGCGCATCAATATCGGCAAGAACCGAAGCGATGTTCGCTTCTAACTTTACCTTGTTTTTCTCAACCGATTTCTTCCATACAAACGTATAACGACCAGCTGCAGATTCGATCTTGGTACCATCAACATACTGAACTTTCAGGCTGACGTACTCCATTTCATGTAACATCCGGACGATACTTGCAAACAACTCCTGTATTTGCCCCTTAAGACGCTTCCCCCTGAAATAGTTGATCGTACGATAATCAGGGGTACTGTTGCCAGAAAGCCACATGAAATAGATGTTCTCTTGTAAGGCGCGTTCAATCTTTCGGCAAGAATAGATATTGCTTAAATAGGCGTAGAACAACACTTTGATGAGCATCCGGGGATGGAAACTAGTAGTGCCTCCCCCTTTATAAAGTCGGATAATATGATCCAGATCCAACTGATCAACAACCTGATTCACCAACCGAACAGGATGGTTCAATGGAATACGATCAAAAATATTTTCAGGAAATAGACTCGGACTATTGGATGGAAGAGCTTTGAATTGTATGTTTGCCATATTGTTTTTTGGGTGCACCTTAAGATACTAAATCTTAAGGACAAAAAACAGAAAACCCCGCCATTTTTTAATGACGGGGTTATTTTTTTTTAGAGACCTTTTTAGACAGCCCCTTTTTCTATTATTTATAATCGTCTAGTTTAAAACGATGTTGTGTCGACAGGAACCTCAGAGTTCTCTGTTTCCGGAGCCTTATCAATTAACTCCATAAACTGATCAAGTTTAGGGGTAATGATAATCTGAGTTCTACGGTTTTTAGATTTTCCGTCTGCACTATTGTTGCTAGCAACTGGGTTGTATTCACCACGTCCACCAGCGGTCAAGCGTTTAGGATCTACACCATAAGTGTTCTGTAATGCTTGAACAACAGAAGATGCTCTCAAGGTACTTAAATCCCAGTTGTTACGAATATTTGGTTTCGAAATCGGGTCTGTATCGGTATTACCCTCGATCAACACATCGTAATCTTTATAATCTTGGATGATCTTAGCAATTTTTGATAAAGTCTCGCCCGCACGGTCTGAAATTTCATAACTTCCTGATTTATACAACATATTATCAGATAATGAAATATAAACCACACCTTTTAACACTTGAACATCAACATCTTGCATTTCTTCACGGCTAAGTGAACGAGTCAAGTTGTTTGTCAACACCATATTAAGTGAATCACTTTTTTGTTTGGTATTTACTAAATGTTGAATGTATTTATTAGAGGCGTTGATTTCATCCACCAATTTGGAAATATTGACATTTCCTTGCGTATTTTGGTTAATACTATTATCCAAAGTTCCTTGAAGTTTTGCTAAAGCTTCTCTCAATCCTGCATTATTCTTCCTTTCAATCTCAAGCTGTTCTTCTAAACTTTTCACTCTGGTTTTGCTTTCAGCAAGGTCTAATTGACTTTGGTTATATTTATCACCCAATTCTTTATACTGAGCTTCCAAAGCTCGGTGTGTTTTCTTGCTAACTCCACAAGAGGATATCAACAAGGCTGACATTAATAATAATGGTACGCTAATTCTCTTAATCATAACGCTTGATTTTGTTTTTATTCGTATTTATTACGCTAATGTTAAGCAAAAGGAATGCCTTTTATCTAAAATTAACTTTTATTAACTCTAAATTTTCTATTAAATCTCCTTTTCAGCTCAATAAACGAAGATTATTGTCGAAATATTTTATTTTAAATGTAAAACCAAAATTTCATATTAATGCCAAAAAAGAAAAATTATATTATCGTTTTTCGGTAAAATTATTTTTAAACATTTCCAATTCTAAGGACTGAAGTTTTCTACTTTTTATCTTAAAAATAAATATTGGGAATCAAATGAATATGGTTAATATTTATCCATAAAAAAAGTCTTGAGATCGGGGAGATTTCAAGACTTAACTAACCAATTATTAACCTAAATTATGAATACTAGCTTATATTCAAAGTTTGTGCCAAAAAAATAATTCCACATTATTTTATGTCATTTTACATTCAAAAGCTCAAATACCAATCATTAATGATAATTTTGTCCATGCAACATTTGAATACCTACCTTAAAAATCTAAACATAGAAGCACTAAATCCTATGCAGGAAGAAGTACTTCAACAGTTTAGTACAGACCGTGACTTTGTTCTTCTCTCTCCTACTGGATCAGGTAAAACATTAGCTTTTAGCCTTTTACTTTTCAAATTACTAGGAGACAATTTCTCTAAAGGCACCAAAGCTATGATTGTGGTTCCTACCAGAGAGCTTGCTCTACAGATTGAATCTGTAATCAAGCAAATGAACAGTGCCTTAAATGTTGCCTTATTATATGGTGGAAATAATAGCCAGATTGAAAAAGATAAGCTTAAACAACAACCTGCCTTAATCATAGGAACACCAGGAAGAATAATTTATCATATTGACCGGGTTCCAAATCTACTTGAAGGATGCCATACGCTGGTATTGGATGAGTTTGATAAGTCATTAGAACTTGGATTTCAAGATCAATTGAGTTATATCGTAAGGGCGAGCAGAGATGTAAAACATAAAATCCTAACCTCCGCAACGGATATGGAAGAGATTCCAGCATTCCTAGAATTAAACAACCCTATCAAATTAGACAATGTTGACAGTCATGGCTTAAGACCAGACTTGAGTTATTATAAGGTGATGACCAGCTCTAAATTAAAACTGGAGTCACTTTTTAAATTACTTTGCAAGATTGGCGATGAAAGGGTTTTGGTTTTTTGTAATCACCGCGAAGCTGTAGACAATATATCTGATATTTTAGAAGGAAAAGGAATTCAAAGCATCCCATACCATGGTGGTCTTGAACAATTTATTCGGGAATTGACCATAGTTAAGATTAAAAACGGTAGCCAAAATATTCTAATTACCACAGACCTTGCAGCACGTGGTCTTGATATTCCGGAGATGAACCATGTCGTTCATTATCAATTTCCTTATAAGGAAGATGAATTTATTCATAGAAATGGTCGTGCGGGTAGAAATGGTCAAAAGGGCTATGTATATGGTATTCTATCTGATGATGATCGTGGAGCTAATTATTTAGATGGAGCAGAAACGCTCGAACTAGACGGTTTTTATCCGATTCCTGCCGAACCAGAATTCAAAACATTAAGGATTAACGCTGGTAAAAAGCAAAAAGTCAATAAAATTGATATTGTCGGTTATATCTTAAACTTACCGGAAATTACGAAGGAAGATTTAGGTCTTATCGTTGTCAAACCAAATGATTCCTACGTCGCAATCCGTGCTGATTTAGCCAATAAAGTAGTGAAGAACGGAACGAACGGAAAAATAAAAGGTCAGAAAGTAAGAATTAACTTAATTTGATTTCTTGATATGTTTTAGAATCGTTGCTGGAACCAGGTGATTGATATCACCATTATTTTTCCAGATATCACGGACGATTGTTGAAGAAATATGGGCCTCTCCACTCCTGCTTACCAAAAAGTAAGTTTCGATTTGAGGGGCCAATAAAAGATTGTTCTGAGCAATAATGTTTTCATAATCTAGGTCAGTCCCATTACGAAGACCTCTTAAAATAAACTGAGCACCAATGGATAAACAATAATCCACCGTCAATCCATTATAAAAACTAACCTCTACCTGTTCATTATCTGCAAACAATTCAGAAATGGATAATTTGCGACTCTCCACATCCATCATCCCAACCTTTGAACTATTGATGCCAATAGCAATATAGATTTTATCAAATAGCGGTAAAGCTCTATTTATCAAATCCTGATGTGCAATGGTAAATGGATCAAAGGATCCTGGAAAAACTGCGATTCTCATAATTATTTAGAATAAAAGCTAAATGATGAATTTCCATATTGTCGGGTTTCAACAAAATTTGGATGATCAATCATCTTGCGGTTACTTGGATGTTCTACAATTAAAAGTCCCCCCACTTTCAATAAATCATTTTCAATGACCAAAGCCGCTAACATGGGTAACTGACCTAAGTCATAAGGTGGATCAGCAAAAATCAAATCATATTGTTCCTTATCAGATTTGATAAACTTAAATACATCCGCTTTACGAGCTTTAATTTGCAATAAGTTTAATTTCTTGGCTGTATCTGTTATATAAATTACACATTTGCCATGTAAATCAACCGAATTGACCTTTCCTACTCCTCTCGAAGCAAGTTCGAAAGAAATATTCCCAGTCCCGGCAAATAAATCCAAACAGTCCAATCCATCAAAATCAATCCGATTATTTAAGATATTGAATAATGCTTCTTTTGCAATATCTGTGGTTGGTCTGACAGGTAAATTTTGGGGAGGATTCAACCTCAATCCTGCTGCCTTTCCTCCAATTATTCGCATGTAGGTAAATCTATTAAATAACTTCTCGAAAACTGATTTGACTCTTCGTCCAAGGAAATACTCGGTTTATTGGCTGAGATCTCAATTACCTCATCAGAGTACGTCTTTAACTTTTGAATAAAGGAATGGTCCACATCCAATCCTGAATATAAAACCTTATTAACCTTTTTATCTATTCCAAAATTCTCAAATAGGTTTAAGATAAAATAACTCAAATCATCATCGCTAACAACTTCAAAGGTATTATAAAACTTAAATTGACCATTGATAAATAGATAGATATCAGCAGTATTATCATCAAATACAACACCTAGAACATCCCCTTTCAATGGAATAAATGGTCTTGCTTGTAATAGATTTAATTTAAACTCAGGAACGAACTTAGCATCAGGAAATAGGGTTTTCCAACGATGGTGCAATAATACATCCAATTGATAGAATGCCTGAATTTGCAAGAACTCAACTGCAGTTTGACTCATTTCCTGTGCAGGATTCTCCATGAATTCCTGGTATTTATCCAAGTCATCTTCTTGATATAAATCATCAGGAACAAAAGTTAAATTATGCGTAGGAATACTCACGTAAACCTTCTGAAATGGCAGAGATAATAGTTTTAGAGCCTCTTCTGAAGGATTATGGCTCTCAAAATTCATATACACCAAAAGTTGATGATCTTGATCTAAAACATAAAGCTTATCATATTGATAATTCGCTTTTACAATTAGTGTATAATGCGATATATAATGTAAATGAAATTGTTTCGAAGTATAATTCATTCCTTGCAGATGGTATAAACACAAAATTAGTTTTAAAAATTGGATTGACCAACCTTTTGGATAACTTTGGGTTGTGCAAATAAAAAACAGCCTTTTACAACAGTTTTCTCATCAAGCAACCCAACAGCAAGTCGAAGTATTTGAAATTCTCGGTGAATTCCTACATACTTTTGCCGTTGAATCCTGCTTTATACTAAAAGGCTATGCCGGTACTGGTAAAACGAGTATCATTTCTGCATTGGTAAAATCCTTACCTCGATTTCATAAAAGATCTGTTTTATTAGCTCCGACCGGACGTGCCGCCAAGGTGATGTCTTCTTATTCTGGTCGGAATGCCTTGACCATTCATAAAAAGATCTATAGAAAGAAAAATGCCGTATCACTGGATATGCAATTCAGCCTAGCTGACAATACACATGAAAACACCTTGTTTATTGTCGATGAGGCTTCCATGATCAGTAATGAAGGGCATAGTATGTTTTCTAATGGATTATTGCATGATTTAATCGAATATGTTCAGTCTGGAGAAAATTGCACCCTTATGTTGGTTGGTGATATTGCACAGTTGCCTCCAGTTGGACTTGAAACCAGTCCTGCATTAGATCCTGAATACATGAACGCTGAATTTGGATTAGAGATTTTCAGCTATGAAATGACAGATGTCGTTCGTCAGGATAAGAACTCCGGAATTCTATATAATGCCACAAAAATCCGTAATGAAATTCGATTGGATGAAGAATTTGCGGAATATAGCTACCCGCAATTCGTCACTAAATCATTCAAGGACATTTTTAGGATGAATGGGGAGCGATTGATTGAAGGTCTTCATTATGCTTATGATAAGTTTGGTATCCAAAATGCCATGGTTATTTGCCGATCCAACAAGTCAGCAAACCTATATAATCAGCATATTCGAAATCAAATATTGTTCAGGGATGAGGAAATCACAGGTGGAGATATCGTCATGGTCGTGAAAAACAATTACTATTGGCTTCAGGACAATGACGAAAAAAATACCGGATTCATCGCTAATGGTGATATGGCGGTTATCAAGAAAGTCAGTAATGTCCATGAAATGCATGGCTTTAGGTTCGCTGACCTATATCTCGAGTTTATGGACAACAATGAGGGCGATGCCATTCGTTGTAGGGTTCTTCTAGATAGTTTATATGTTGATTCACCCAACCTACCCTATGAACAACAACAGAAACTATATAATAGCATTGCGGAGGATTATCAAGACATCTATGCAAAAAAAGATCGTATGGAGGCCATTAAAAAAGACCCTTATTATAACGCTTTGCAGATTAAATTCGCCTACGCCATCACTTGCCATAAAGCCCAAGGTGGACAGTGGCCATTGGTCTTTATAGATCAAGGCTATATGAATGATGACATGTTGAATACGGAATTTATGCGCTGGCTCTATACCGCAATAACCCGGGCGACTCAGGAACTCTTCTTGGTCAATTTCAATGAAAAATTCTACGAAGCCTAAACCTATCAAAAATAATACATGATCCCTTCTTTATTAGGTCGATAAATAGATATTTTCGCTCTTTCAAATATTGACTTAATTAATGTAATGAAGTACTTTTTCTCTTTTATTTTTTTATTAACCTTTGTTATTTCAAATGGACAAGATAAGTCCAATCTTACAAAGCCTAATTATCAACTTGCATCTAAATTCTCACCAAGCAAACTCAGTAAATTAATCTTCTCTACTGAAGTAAATCCCAACTGGATCAATTTTGGTGACAAGTTTTGGTATGAATACAATACCCCAAAAGGTAAAAAATGGTATCTCGTAGACCCCAAAACTAAAAAGAAGTCCGAGCTGTTTGACCATGCTGATATGGCAGCAAGAATTACATCCATTGTAAAGAATCCTTTTGATGCTCAACACCTGGATATCCGAAACCTACGTTTCATGGATGATGAGAACCTTATCCGTTTTGAGGTTCAAAGTACTAAGGATACGGTCAAATCTAAAGATGAAATCAAGAAATTGACAAATAAAAAGGATACGATCAAAAAGAAGCTTTATTACTTTGAATATAATCTGAGCAATAATAATCTTAAAGAACTAAGCGAAGAAAGTAAAGAAAAAACCAAATTATTCTGGGCTAACTTCAATCCTGATACCAGTAGGGTTTACTACGCTAAAAATTACAACCTATATTGGATGGATTATAGCAATTACCTGAAAGCTCAAAAAGATGAGAAGGATTCTACCATTGTTGAACATCAAATCACGACGGATGGCGTGCAATATTATGCTTGGGGTGGTGATGAATATAGTGTCACGACAGGAGATAAAAAATCGGAGGATGAGGACAAGAAAAAGAGAAAACCGGTTTGGATAAACTGGTCTCCGAATGGTAAATATTTTACTTTGACTCGTAAGGACAACCGGGAGTATAGCGCTCTATGGGTAATCAATAATGTTGCGAAAACCCGACCTACCCTGGAAACCTATAAGTATTTGATGCCAGGTGAAACAGATTCTACTGAAGTTGAGCTTTATATTTTCGATAGCAACACCTTAAAGCCTAGACAAATCAATGTTTCAGCTTTTAAAAACCAAACCATAAGTTTGTGGAACAAGGATCGCAATAAAGAAAGCTACAAAGGAAAGCATTATATCAATTATTGGTTGGGGAATGATGAGGAATTTTATATCGCTAGATCAAGCCGTGATTTAAAACGAATTGATATCGTTGCAGTCAATACCAATGGCGAAACTAGAACTTTGGTAGAAGAACGTTCAAACGTTTACCAAGATGTTAAAAAACCATATTTTATCAATAATGGAAATCAATTTATCCATTGGTCTCAACGTGATGGATGGGGACATTTCTACCTATACGACAAAAATGGAAAACTGATCAATCAAATTACAAAAGGTGAATTCCATTGTGATGATCTAACAAGATATAATGAGGCAACAGGAACCTTATACTTTAAGGCCAATGGTAAAGAAAAAGACCTTGATCCATATTATACCTTCTATTACTCTGTAAATAAAAATGGGGGTCCCGTAAAATTATTGACTCCTGGAGATTTTGATCATCAGGTTTTAACTAGCGAATCCAGCAATTATTTTGTTGACAACTATTCGAGAGTAAACACTGCTCCTATTAGTAACCTGTATAATGCATCAGGCCAGCTTGTTATGAAATTGGAAGAAACAGACCTTTCTAATCTTTTTGCTGCTGGTTATAAATTCCCTGAGCCATTTAAAGTAAAAGCTGGTGACGGCATTACAGATTTATACGGGGTGATGTACAAACCCTTTGATTTTGACTCAACCAAAACCTATCCTATTATTGAATATGTGTATCCAGGACCTCAAACTGAAGCAGTGAACAAAAGCTTCGGTCGATCGATGGACCGTATTGACCGTTTAGCGCAAATGGGATTCATCGTTATTTCGGTAGGTAACCGTGGTGGCCATCCATCCCGTTCTAAATGGTACCACACTTATGGATATGGAAACCTCCGGGATTATGGCTTGGAAGACAAAAAGGTGGTTGCTGAACAATTGGCTGATAAATACTCATTTATTGATGTCAGCAGAGTTGGAATCACTGGACACTCTGGTGGTGGATTTATGTCTACTGCTGCGATGTTGGTATACCCAGATTTCTTTAAGGTAGCCGTTTCTGGTGCTGGAAATCATGAAAACAATATCTATAACCGTTGGTGGAGTGAAAGACACCATGGAGTAAAAGAAGAAGTTAGTGCAAAAGGGGATACAACCTTCTCTTATAACATCCAAAGAAATACTGAACTGGCGAAAAACCTAAAAGGTAAATTATTGATCGTAACTGGTGACATTGATAATAATGTGCACCCTGCGAACTCAATCCGTATGGTTGATGCCTTAATCAGAGCGAATAAAAGATTTGATTTCTTACTATTGCCTGGCCAAAGACATGGATTTGGCGATATGACTGAATATTTCTTCTGGAGAATGGCAGATTATTTCAGCCAGCACTTATTGGGTGCTTCTGAAATGAATGAAGTCGATATCATGGAAATGAACAGGGATAAACCAATGAAATAATATCCTGAAAAATCATATTTTCTTTCTATTTTAAAGACTTATTATTTCAATAGAAAATATGCCTGATCAAAATACTAGTCATTTTATAGAAGCCCTAAAGCATTTTGGGGCTTCTGACTTGAATGAGGAAATCCTAAAGGAGGTTAGCTTGGAACAGTTGCTAAAATGGAGTAAGGATGACCCGGATCAAAGACTTTGTTTTCGAAGTTCCTGGGCTTTGGAACACCTGCTATTAAAGAAAAATCAACTCTTTAATTCTACCAATAATCAGTTGGTTGAGAATTTTAAAACCTTAAAAAATTGGAGTGCATTAAGAAGTTATACCAAATTGATAATGTGGTTATTATCTAAATCCAACAAAACTATTAAATTATCAGATGATCAAAGGGAAATTATCTTGGAAAAGACCTTTGATATTCTAGAAGACAGCGATTGCCCGATTGCAGTTAAGGTCAATGGCTTTGATATATTATACCGATTGATACCTTATTATGATTGGTTGGCAAAGGAATTAGGTTTATTGATAGAACTAAACCTTGAAAAAGAAAATACCCCTGCCTTAAAAAGCAGAGGTGCCTATATCTTAAAAAGACTAAGAAATTAGCCTAAAATAATGTATTTCCTTTATTATGGGTTTTCCCCAAATGCTTAAAGGCTAATTCAGTACATTCCCTTCCTCTGGAAGTTCGCATTAAATATCCTTCCTGAATCAAGAATGGCTCATAAACCTCTTCAATCGTTCCTTCGTCTTCTCCTACAGCAGTTGCAATAGTCTTAAGACCTACTGGACCGCCTTTAAATTTCTCAATAATCGTACTTAAAATGCGATTATCCATCTCATCCAATCCATGCTCATCAACGTTTAATGCATTCAGAGCAAACTGCGAAATGGCCTTGTCAATGGAACCATTGCCTTTGATCTGAGCAAAATCACGGGTCCTTCTCAATAAGGCATTCGCAATCCTTGGGGTTCCTCGACTTCTGCGCGCAATTTCAAAGGCCCCTTCTTCTGAAATAGGAACATTCAAGATAATTGCCGATCGCATGACGATGTCTGTTAATAATTTTGAATCATAATATTGAAGCCTCGAATTGATTCCGAAACGAGCACGCAAGGGTGCAGTCAATAATCCGGAACGAGTAGTAGCACCAACTAAGGTAAATGGATTCAATGATATCTGCACAGAACGGGCATTAGGGCCTGTTTCCAGCATGATGTCAATTTTGAAGTCCTCCATAGCGGAATAGAGGTATTCTTCAACTAGAGGGCTTAAACGGTGGATTTCATCAATAAAAAGAATATCTCCTTCTTCCAGGTTGGTCAAGAGCCCAGCTAAATCGCCTGGCTTATCCAATACAGGTCCTGAAGTGATTTTTATCCCTACTCCCATTTCATTGGCAATGATATGAGATAAGGTAGTTTTTCCTAATCCCGGAGGGCCATGCAATAAAACGTGGTCTAAGGCTTCTCCACGTAATTTCGCCGCCTTTACGAATATAGATAGGTTCTCCAATATCTTTGCCTGACCAGTAAAATCGTCAAAACTCTGCGGACGAAGTACCCTCTCCAAATCTTTATCAGTCGGCGTCAGTCTCTCTGGGTTGGGATCAAGGTTTTCATTCATATCTTAGAACACAAATCTTAATTTAATAATTATCTCTCGTAATTTTTAAATAAACTTCCAAGTTTCATCTGTATTACACCAAAGAAAGCTTCTTTAAAAATCTTTGTACTCATTTTCGAAGTTCCCAAGGTTCTATCCGTAAAAATAATAGGAATTTCGACAACATTAAAGCCATATTGGATGGCTGTAAATTTCATTTCAATCTGGAAAGCATATCCAACAAACTTGATCTTGTCCAAAGGAATGGTTTCCAAAACTTCCCGACGGAAACAAACAAACCCCGCGGTAGCATCCTGAATCTTGATCCTTGTAATCAGACGCACATAAGCCGAAGCAAAATATGACATCAAAACCCGATTCATCGGCCAGTTGACAACATTTACCCCTTTAATATATCGAGAACCAATCGCCATATCAGCACCGCCATTTTTACAAGTATCCCGTAATCGGATGAGATCATCTGGATTATGACTAAAATCTGCATCCATCTCAAAAATAAATTCATAGGACCTTTGCAGGGCCCATTTGAATCCATGAATATAGGCAGTTCCTAATCCCAATTTCCCTTTCCTCTCTTCTATAAAAAGTCTGCCTGAAAATTCTGTTGCTTGTAAGGCTTTTACAATATTGGCCGTCCCATCAGGAGAACCATCATCTACAATAAGAATATCAAATTCAATCTCTAATGTAAAGACCTTTCGAATTATTCTCTCTATGTTTTCCTTCTCGTTGTAGGTAGGAATGATAACTATGCTGTCTGACACGCTATATTTTTTAATGCGGTAAAGTTAAGCAATTAGAACCAAACTAATAAGGACTCTCTGACAAGATATAATCATAAAAAAGCCGAATAAATAACTTATTCGGCTTAATTTCTAATTCACTCCATGCATGAGCTTTTTTATAAATGGAGAGAGGATAATCAAAATTGCTCCCGCAATTAATGAATATAAGCCTAACTGCTTATAACCCTCCGTATAAGTTATTAATTTATCGACCAAAGTATCGCCTTCTCTAGCTTGTGCCATGCTCGCACCAATCAATCCGGCAACATATTGACCATACGCACTTGCTAAAAACCACATACCCATCATTATTCCTTGCAACTTGGCTGGTGATAATTTGGTCATAATGGATAGACCTATCGGTGATAAACATAATTCACCAATCGTAATGACCAAAAGAGCCCCAGTAAAAATATCCAATGAGGTAATACCCCCTGTAGCGAAAAATCTGGTTGCATATAGTACGTAGTATCCTAATCCTAAAAACAAGAACCCTAATCCGAATTTAATAATCGTATTCGGTTCCAATTTACGCTTCGCTAACCATAACCATAATAAACCAAATAATGGCGCTAGAATAATGATAAACAAAGCTCCTCCAGAATTATTTACTCCATTTGGATCAAGTCGGATTGCACCGCCTAGAACGGTATCATTTAAGTTCTTTGCCGCAAAAATACTCAGGGAGCCACCGCTTTGTTCGTAAATCCCCCAAAATACAATGGAAAATAATATGAATACAAGCGCAGCAACCAACTTATGGAATTCCTTCTTTTCAACTTTTGACATTTCATAAAACAGATATATCAAAGTCAAAGGACCAATTATGGCCATAAAATAATTGGTATACTCAGTTTTTGAAACCATGATCTGAATCAATGGAATAAATAACAAGGTCCCGATATAAACGGCATATTCAACCCACTTCGGCAATGCTTTAGATTGAATAATCGCATCTGGATGCCCTGGTTGTAATCCAATTGGACCTAACTCATGTTTCGTAAATTGAAAATTGATCAAACTGATCAACATACCTACTGCAGCTAGTCCAAAAGCAACATTCCAACGATATGCTTCATCGATTACTGAACTCAACATATAGCCCTTCCCAATAGCAACACAGATATAGCCCCCTAAGAATGCACCTAGGTTAATACCTGCATAGAATAAGGAAAATCCTGCATCACGACGGTTATCACCATCTTTATACAGTTCTCCGACCATCGTAGAAATGTTTGGCTTAAAAAATCCTGTACCAATAATGATAAAGGCTAAACCGAAATAAAAAAACTGATGGGTATCAATGGATAATAGTGCGGAGCCCACAATCATCAACAAACCTCCAAAAAACAAAGACTTCCGAAATCCTAGAATCTTATCTGCAAATAATCCTCCGATAAAAGTAAATGCATAAACAAAGGCTTGGGTAGCTCCATATTGAAGGTTGGCTTCACTTTCACCAAAATTTAATTGGGTAATCATAAAGAATACCAACATCCCGCGCATCCCGTAAAAACAGAATCGCTCCCACATCTCAGAAAAAAATAACCTCCAGATCTGTTTGGGGTATTTTCCCGAAAAATTTTGAATCTCCGCAAGAGATTCTTGTGCTTTAGTAGCCATAATAAATGTAATAATTGGTTCTATTTAACACCATGCATCAATTTCTTCACAACTGGATTCAATAACATCACCAACAAACCGGCAGCAATTGGAACAATTGTAAAAATCAAGAAAAAGGTACTTAATGAATATTCCTTCGTAATATTATCGATCTGACCACCTAAAATCGCAGCTAACTTATTTCCAATAGCTAAAGCTAAATACCACATCCCAAACATAAACCCAATCATTCGTGCTGGAGCTAATTTAGATACATAGGATAAGCCCACTGGCGATAAGCATAACTCGCCGAGTGTATGGAACATATAGGCCAGAATCAGCCATACCATCGAAACCTTCACTCCTGCCTGTAATCCATTCGCACCAAAAGCTAATAGCCCAAATCCTATAGCCATGATAATTAATCCCATACCATATTTTACGGTAGCAGGTGGATTATATTTTGAATCCCAAATTTTAGAAACGAAATTGGCAAAGGTGATGATAAAGAATGAGTTCATGATGGAAAACCATGAAACAGCAATTTCTGAAGATTCAGCTGTGAATTCCTTATAAAGCATCCATAATGCAATTCCCCAAATCCCTCCAAAACAAAGCATTTGCACCAAATTGGATAATGGCGCTTTTCCAAAAGTTTTCTTGGTTAACATTGCTACAGCGTAGGTAACAAATAATAATGGAACAACCGTTAATAAACTATTGATCACATTGAATGCCATCAAAGAATCTCCAGATAAACTTCTGTCAACACTATCCCGCGCAAATATCACTAATGAAGAAGCCCCTTGTTCAAAGGACATCCAAAAGAAAATAACGAAGAAAGCAAAGATGATGACTGCTATCAATCGGTCCCGAACAACTTTTGTATATCTAGTTAAACGCGAAATAACAACAAATAGGAACAAGATTAAAGCCGCTATTATGGCTACATTCTGTCCTGCCATGGAACCAATTTGCAAACTAGATAATATATCTATTCCTGAAATCTTAGAAAGTGGATCATTGAAAGCATATCCAAGACCTAAAATAGTCATGATTACGATTAGAATAATATCTAGACCTGTAAATGGATTAGGTTTATCATCTGGATTTTCAGCACGCATTGCCTCAGCTTTCGCTTCTTTCTGCTCTGCTGTAGGAGGATCACCAACGGTTCCGAAAATAGGTTTGGCAAACCAAAATTGAAGAGTTCCTAAAAACATAAAAATCCCCGCTAGACCAAATCCCCAGTGCCATCCTACTTTCTCACCCAAATAACCACATAACATCATCCCAAAAAATGCACCTGAATTTACACCCATGTAAAAGATAGTATAGGCAGCATCTTTTTTCTGAGGAAACTTCTTGTACATTTCTGACAGAATGGAAGTCATATTCGGTTTAAAAAAACCGGTTCCTAATACTAGTGCTCCTAAGCCAAGATACAAGAATAATGGAGTATCAAAGGCCATAAACAAGTGCCCTAAGGTCATAATCGCAGCTCCTATTACAATCGCATAACGATAGCCGAGATACTTATCTGCTAATATTCCTCCAAAAATTGGAGAAATGTATAATAACATCGCGTAGGTACCATACAATGCTCCTGCTTGAACTGGATCCCAACCCCATCCTGAAAAAGGACTGCCGGAAATAATCGCACTGGTTAAAAAATTGATCAAGAGGACACGCATCCCATAAAAAGAAAAACGCTCCCACATCTCCGTGAAAAACAAGACAAATAGCCCCGAGGGATGACCCAAAACCAAATTCCCATCCAGTCCCTGCTTCTCTAATTCCGCTGAAAATGAAGCATCTGTAGATTTACTCATAAACTATATTTTCTACTTAGTGTTAATATTGAATTTGTAAAAATAAATAAAACTTTCAGGTTTCCACCGATTCTCTAAAATCACAATCCCATTTGACCTATCTATTCTTCAATCTCTTTTATCAAAAAAGGCTGAATCTTTTACCAATTCAGCCTAATTATATCTTATTTTAACTCCAATTATTATTGAATGCCATGCATCATTTTCTTTAATTTTCCGTTGAACATTAATAGAAGTAATGCAACAAAAATTGGTAATGCAGCAATAATCAAAAAGAATACGGTCATGGAATATGTTTCAGTAATCTTATCAATATAGGAACCAGTCATACCTGCAATGAAGTTTGCAATGGCAGACGCTGTAAACCATAATCCAAATAATAATCCGGCAAATTTCTTAGGCGAAAGCTTACTTACATACGATAATCCAACTGGAGATACACATAACTCTCCTGTAGTATGGAAGAAATAAGCTAATATCAACCAAATCATGCTTACCGATGCGGTTTGTGCTCCTGAAGGGATAGACATGGATCCATAAGCCAATGCCAAGAACCCTACTGCTACCAATATCAATCCAAATGCGAATTTCACCGGTCCTGAAGGATTCCATACTTTCTCCCATAATTTAGAGAAGGAAGAAGCTAGGGTGATGATGAAGAAGGAATTTAAGATCTGAAACCATGAAACGGTTACTTCGGTAGTATCTACTGTAAACTCTCTATTTACTTTCCAGATTCCCAATGCCCAAATAATAGCAAAGGAAAGAGCAGTGAAAATAACTGTCAGAGGATATTTACTGAAAATCTGTTGCGATAATTTGAATAATACCCAAGTCACGATTAAAATGGGGAATATCGTTAATGCCGCATCTACCCATTTGAAAATCTCTCCAGCATTACCATCTAATACACGTTGAGTATAGTTTTTTGCAAAAATGGTCATCGATCCTCCTGCTTGCTCAAATGCAAAGAAAAAGAAGATACTCGCAATCATTAATACGGCAACTACAATTAAACGATCTCTAACCACATTCTTAGGTGTATGATCCTCCTCTGCAATATTATGAACATGCTCTTCTGGCGTATGAACTGTCCCCGGTTTTTCTCCAATTACTCCAAAAATCTTTTGAGCAAAATAAAATTGAACCATACCAAAGAACATAAATACTCCAGCTAATCCAAATCCATAATGCCATCCAATTTTCTCACCGATATAACCACATAATAACATTCCTAGGAATGCCCCTGAGTTAATACCCATGTAGAAAATAGTATAACCAGCATCTTTCTTTGCTGATGAATCTGGGTATAATTGCCCAACCATCGAAGAAATATTCGGTTTGAACATACCATTACCCAAGATCATGAGTACTAAACCTATATAAAAAAATGTGTTGGAAGAACCTTCTAAGGCCATTGAAGCGTGACCTAAGGTCATAATTAATGCTCCCCATAATATAGCTTTCCGGTAGCCGGTTAATTTATCGGCAATCATACCACCAATTAATGGTGTCAAATAAACCAATCCTGTATACCATGCATACAATTCCATGGCTTCACCATTGGTCCATCCCCAACCACCTTTTACAATCTCGGTGATTAAGAAGACAGTTAATAAGGCACGCATCCCATAATAACTGAAACGCTCCCACATCTCAGTAAAGAATAGGACAAATAGACTTGCAGGATGCCCCATCACCATTTTATCGTCAACGCCTTGTTTGGCAAGGTGTTGGACCAATTCTTGGTCTTTTTCTTGATTCATCGGTTATTGATATTTATGTTAATATAGAATTAATTACAGAACATTATTTTTTCAGGATAGCAAATTAACAAATTTTTATTTAGAATTTGCAGCATTCTATTTTCAACAACTATCCCAAAATTTATATTCTTATGAATCATTTTTTTAACGATAGTTTAATGATAATTTAAAAGTCCACCCCTTTTTTAGGATTGAATTTTTAAAAAGAAATAGAAGAAAAATTACCAAATCATAAACAGACATACAGCATCACAACCAAATACTCAACCATCTCCACTATTTGATGTCAATTATGTATTTTTCTTGTTTTCAAATAAACATCCCCTTTCCCGAATTCAACTTTAATATATTCTTAATTTTTCGAATCCTAAACTTATTGTGTAAACATTTTTTTACGTTGATAACTTTATTTTCCTTCAGCCACCTGTATTATAATATTTATTGAAAATCAATAATAATCAAGATAAGGCCAAAATTCAGCCCATAAAAAAAGAGGCAAAACTATTGTCTTGCCTCCTTCAATCATTTTCAGATTTTATTTAAATCTCTCTAAAAGAGTTTTAGTCAATTTAATACCTTCATCCTCTGAAATATTGCTTCCTTCGTATTCGATGCCCACATAACCTTTATATCCAGCATTCTTTACGATCTCCATCATTTTTCCGAAGTCTACTTTCGTATCATTACCATTGGCGTCGAAATCATGTGATTTTGCACTAACTCCTTTGGCATATGGCATTAATTCAGCAACTCCCTTATAACGATCATACTCGTAAAAGTTTCCAAAATCAGGTAAACTACCACAATTCTTCTTACCTACAGTCTTTAAGACGTCTGATAACCAATCTCCATGTGAAGAAATACCACCGTGGTTTTCTACTACAACTGAGATTTTACCCTTTTTACCATAATCAGCTAAAGTAGCTAAGCTTTTTACAACTTGATCTTTAACCTCTTCTTTAGTTCCTTCTCCGGCAGCATTTACACGAATCGCATGACATCCTAAGAAATTTGCTGCATCAATCCATTTATAATGGTTTTCTACCGCCTGCTTACGTTTCGCCTCATCGCGATCGCCTAAGCTTCCTTCGCCATCAATCATTATCAGGACGTTCTTCACGCCGTTGTCTTTTGCCCGGTTATTCAAATCCTTTAAGTAGGTCATATCCTTTGCCTTATCCTTAAAGAACTGATTTACATATTCAACTCCATAAATGCCAAAATTCTTGGCAGTATACTCAGGAAAATCAATGTTTTTTAAATCACCTTTGAAAAGTTTTTTATGTAAGGACCACTCCGCTAATGAAATTTGAAACCAATCTTTCTTGGCTGCAAATACATCTAATGATGGTGCTAGGGTTACCCCTGCTGTTACCAGTCCTAGGTTTCTTAAAAACTCTCTTCTTGAACTCATGATTTTGTTATATAAGTGTTATTAGATATTAGCCCATCCAGACGTTAATACATCTACAAGATGCATTGTCTTAATGGGAAGTTGATTCTTTTCTATATAGGCCTGTAATTGCAACAAACATGATGAGTCTGTCGAAATAATATAATCAGCCTTTACATTTAATGCATTCTGAACCTTCTGCTCCGCCATCGCCGCTGAAATACCTTCAAATTTCACCGCAAAGGTTCCTCCAAATCCACAACAGGTCTCTTGATCGCGCATCTCGACAATCTCCAATCCCCCAACATGACTCAATAGTCGCCTTGGCTCCTCCTTGATCTTGCATTCACGCAATGCTGAACATGAATCATGGTAAACCGCTGTACCAACCAATTCTGCTCCAAAATATTCCTTCTGCAAAACATTCACCAGAAAATCACTAATCTCGAAAATATTACGTTTAATGGATCTGCATTTATTATGCTCGATGGAATTCGTAAATAAATCATCATAACCACCTCTAACCATCCCAACACAGGATGCTGAAGGACTAACTATGGGATGCTCATCATTGAAGTCATTCAAAAATTTCTGACCTATCTTTTTTGCATCATCCCAAAATCCCGCATTATAAGCCGGTTGACCACAACAGGTCTGATCCGTATTATATACAACCTTACAACCCGCCTTCTCTAACAACTTCACCGTATTGAAGGCAGTTTCCGGATATAACTGATCAATAAAACAGGGAATAAATAACTCTACTTTATGCATTAATCGCCTTGAATAATCTGTAATTTATTAAATTTTAACACACGAAACAACAACAAAAACCCAATGATAAAATATACAGACAGAAACAATGCCGAATATCGAATATTTTGTGTTATCTGTTCTATAATGCCGAAACTAAATAAACCAATCACAATGGCTACTTTTTCGGTTACATCATAAAAACTAAAAAATGAAGTCGTATCCTCAATATCTTCTGGAATTAACTTCGAATAAGTCGATCTGGATAAGGACTGTATCCCTCCCATCAATAATCCAACTGTAAAGGCCATACCGTAAAATTGATATTCATTGCTCATATAAAATGATGCACAACAGATCAATATCCAAAAGAATACTACAACTATCAATACCTTGATGTTTCCAACTTTCTTCGCAGCAACTGACATCAAATAGGCCCCTCCAATCGCAACAATCTGTATCAAAAGAATAGAAGCAATCAACTTGCTTGCCCCTAGGTTTAACACCTTCTCACCAAATGCAGCAGCAACAATCAATAGGGTCTGAATTCCCATCGAATAAAAGAAATAGGCCGGCAAAAAGGTCTTGATCGCCTCTATCTGTTTGATCTGACCCAATACTGTAGTAAACTCCTTTTTGACCTTGGTAAAAAATGGAAGCCTCTCTGATCCTACCGTTGGTTTATTTCTAGGTAAAAACTTAAATGGAATCTGGGCAAATAACAACCACCATAAGCCAACTAATAAAAAGGAGAATCTCGCAGGAAAGGATCCATCTGTAATTCCAAACCACTCAGGTTTGAAAATAAAAATAAAACAGATGATCTGTAAGGTCACACAACCTACATATCCATAGGCAAATCCTTGTGCACTGACCCTGTCTTGCTGATCTGGACTGGCTATGATCGGTAAATAAGAGTTATTGAAGGCTACCCCGCCTATATAACCCATCGCCGCTAATGCATAACAGAAAATACCCCATTCTAAAGTATTCAGCTTAAAGAAAAATAAACCCATACAAGCTATGGCGCCAATATAGGTGAATAGTTTCATGAAAAACTTACGCTTGCCCGCTGCATCTGAATAGGCCGAAATAAATGGTAAACCCAATGCCATCAATAAATAAGCAATGGATAAGGCAAAATTCGATAAAGCTGTATTGATCACCTCGATTCCAAAAAATGATACTGTATCATTGGTATTTGGATTCTTCGTAATTGTCGTATAATAAACAGGAAAAATCGTGGAATTGATAACCAGGTTATAAGCTGAATTCGCCCAATCATACATGGACCATGACCGAATTAACTTCTTATCATTCTTTTTGAATATTTTCATAAGATTTGCTTATGCGAATATAGCATTTGATTTTTGAACTGGTTTAAAAATTTTCGTAGATATGCGTTACGATTCTTACCATTTCTTTACGAACTGGCGATGAACTCCCCAGGAAGTTATTGTTCAAAAATGAAAAAGCATACCTTTTCCCTTTTTTGGTCAAAATATAACCACTCTGACAATGAACGCTATTGATTGTTCCGGTTTTGGCCCAAACAAAGGCTTTACCGCCTGGCGTTGGATAGACATTTTTCAAAGTACCTTCTAATCCTCCAGCTGGAAATAAATACAATTTCGCTGTCTCATCGCGAACTTCGTTGTTTATCTCAAGTAATACTTGAACCATACTTCGTGGAGTAATCTTATTATAACTCGATAATCCACTTCCATCTCGCAATTCAATGGAGTCACTCAACTTGCTGTAATAGGTATCCTTCATGTATTGACGAAGGTCCTCCGTTTTAAAACTATTGTACTTCAAGAATGAAGCAACCATGTTTAGCTGTTCTGCAAGAAAATTATCACTCGGCAGCATCATCTCCCGCTCTACTTCTCTTTTAGGAACGGAGTTGACAATCTTAAAATTTGAAGGTAAGGGCTGATTTACCAAACCAACATCCTTCTTTAAGGTATCCTGAAGTAAGATCACTAACAAACTATCACTTGGACGGAATGGTTTCTCATTGACATAATTCTTTGGCAATGGAAGTTCATTGACTTCATATGTGTTATTTTCCAATGCCCTATGAATCCTATAGCGTGTAGTTGTATCGGACAACTGCTTTACATCCCTTTCAAAATAGCTTGGGAATAATCGCAATTGACCATTGACCTCTCTAAATTGAACAACATTGCCATATATTGGAAATGGAAATAACTCCGGTTGATAATAGAATTCATAATCCTCAATTGACCATCCATTTCTATAGGTTGGCTCTTGTGTTGCAGTACTTGAATAGAACAACTTTTTATTGCTGTTTTTCAAAAAGTTATATACTCGACCATTATCCAATCTTGGATGCAAGAATGTTGGATCCCCAGTTCCCCAAAATATAAGGGAATCTCCACGTTCTACATAAGCAATTCCAGGAATAGAATCCCCAATTAATTTTAAGGAGGCAAATAAGGTAAAGACTTTGGTGTTTGATGCAGGAGTAAAATGCTTGTCTTGATTATGATCATAGACGAAACGTTGTTCATCTATATCATACAGACTAAATCCATAGTAATGTTTTGGTAATACCTCGGATTTTTGGAATTCTTGATTTAGGTTTTGGATTAATTGTGCCTTGGATTGTAAACAAGCCAATAAACCCAGTAGGATTAATATGCTTCTCATTTGGTAAACTTAGTAATTTTTCTACTTTTTTATTAATTGAAACAAAGTTTTTATAGTACAAAAAGAAGGGCTGATCGTGATGATCAGCCCTTAATTCTCTTATTGAATTAACTCCTTAATTCTGTTTTAAGTTTTCGTTCCTATCTAACTCGGTTTGAGGGATTGGCCAATATTCATTCTTTGGCCCAAAAGTAATCCCTTTATAAGGGCTAAGAATTCCTCCTTCAAAGGCTGAATAGCTTTCAACAGTCTCTTTCGCAATTCCCCAACGAACCAAGTCAAAGAATCTATGACCTTCTAAGGCCAATTCTAATCTTCTTTCGAAGCGAACTGCTTTACGAGCATAATCCGCACTAGGGAAATTTGGATAAGGTTTTACATTATATTTGGCAGCATTAACTCCTGTAGCTGTTTTCTTAGGTGCTAACTTCGCAGCACGAGCACGAACTGAATTCACCAATTTCAATGCTCCAGCTAAGTTACCTGCTTCAATCTCACACTCCGCAGCCATTAAATAAACATCCGCAAGACGAATGATATTCACATCTAAACCCGTGATGTAAGCCTCTCCTGGCGCTGTATTGGATGCAAATTGAGATTTAGGAACCATTTGCTTTCCAGGTAAAAATGGCCCAGCAAAAGAAGGCTCTCTAATCCATGAATCACCTGGCATAATTCCATAATCTAAAAATTCAACTCCTCTTCTTGCAATAGTATAGTCAATACGTGGATCAAAAGCCAAATTAACATTAAGAACATAGTCCTCTTTCGCTTTCCCTGTTAATTTGAAATCAGAATAATATGGATCATTTCTATAAGTATCTAATAATGGTAATCCATTGGCATCTACCTTGAAGGAATTTACCAAGTCAAATGTAGGATTATAAAATCCACAACAACTTACCGGTGCATTACCATAGAATCCTGATAACATATCACCCACGTTTCCATTTTCTGCGTTACCATTTCCATTAATCGCATGCTTGGAAACCATCACTACCTCAGGACCGTTTTCTTTAGTCACATCAAAATTGTCGCGGAAACCCATATTCTCTAGGTTCTTGCCTGCCATAACATCTTTAAACAATGGTAAAGCTTCGCTGTATTTCTTTTGATATAATAAGAACTTGCCCAGATAAGCTTTAGCAGCTATTTTATCCATTCTTCCAAATTCATTCTTGATTTTTGTAGCTGGCAAATTATCTACCGCAAATTTTAAATCCGCCTCGATCTTAGGCTTAATATCCGGCTCATTTGAAACTTTTAACGCCTCATCCAAAGTCGTGTTCTCATCGATATATGGAATATTCTTAAAAATCCTCCATAAATAAAAATAATAATGAGCACGCAGCATTCTTGCTTCGCCTTGAATTTCCTTCGCACGTTCAGCTGTAATGGCCTTCTCACCTGCTTGGTCATCATTCAATAACTTCAAGGTCGTGTTACAACGTTGAATACCTTCGTAATAAACCTGCCACATCGAACTCAAGTTGTCATTGACACTGGTCGCTTTAAAGGTCTCAATATTCATCATATAAGGCTGGTCAGATGAACTGGAACCTTTGTGGGCATTACCACCAGCAACCTCCCCAAATAACCATTGACTCGGAGCCGAAGCATAATTCCCCCATGTTCCACTCACATTACCATTTAAAATACTATATGCACCTATTAATGCACCTTCAACACCATCCTTATTCCCTACCTGGGGCTCAGATAACTGACCCTGAGGTAATTTCTGTAAAAATTCTTTCCCACAGGAACTAACTAATAGCATCCCCGCTCCTAAAAGAATCATTAATTTATTTCGTTTCATGATTGTACTTTTTAAATTAATTCCCGATTAAAACCCTAAACTAAGACCAAATGTGTATTGGCGCGCTTGCGGATAAATACCAAAGTCAACACCCAATGCCGGATAATCTGATGGAGTCGCCGAAATCTCAGGATCTAAACCCTCATATTTGGTAATCGTAAATAAATTGGTTACCCCAAAATAAACTCTGAACTTGTTAAATGTGGTATTGTCGCCAAATAACTTCTTCGTTTGGAAATTATATCCTAATTGGAAGTTCTTTAATTTTAAGAAACTACCATCTTGAATATAATAACTTGAAGTCGCAACTTCCATCTCATTCAAATCTGAACCCGGATTTACAACCGTTGGAACATCGCTATTGTGATTATCTGGACGCCATGAATTTAATGCTCTTACACTTTTTTGACCATCAAATACTCCAAAGTCAGTGAAGTAACGTGTCGCTTCATATAAGTCATTACCTTGTGAACCATAGAAGTATAATAATACATCAAAGTTTTTATAGGCTGCATTCAAATTCAAGGAATAAACAAAATCTGGATGTGGTGATCCGATAACTGTTCTGTCTTCAGGACCTAATACACCATCACCATTTAAATCTGCATATTTAATACCTCCTAAACGGGCACCACCATATTTTGGAGAATTATTTAAGTCGGCCTCATCACGATAAACTCCAATCGCTTGATAGCCATAAAATGCTCCAAATGGCTCGCCAGCTTTTAATAATGAGGTTTGCATTGAACGGAATGCACCATAATTTACTTGGGCTACCGCAGGTGATAAGGCTACAACTTCATTTTTGTATTTCGAGAAGTTTGCTGCTACATCAAATGTAAATGCAGATTCTTGTCTATATCCATAGTGATATCCTAAAGACGCCTCAATACCTCTATTTCTCATTTCACCAATATTTTGAACCGGTGCAGTCGCACGACCTACTGCTGTAGCTGGCAATGGAACACGGAATAACATATCTGTTGTAGATTTATTAAACCAATCAATCGATCCATCAAAATCCCCATTTAATACTGTAAAGTCCAAACCTAGATTTAAGGAACTTACCTGTTCCCATTTGATGTTTTCATTTGGATAATCACTTTTCCAAACACCAGTTACAATCTCGTTATTAATCGGATACGATGATGCTGTTAAAGAAGTAGTATATCTAGCTAAATACTGATAAGCACTGATTCTTTGGTTACCTGTAACCCCGTAACCTGCACGTAGCTTTAAGTCAGTCAACCATTCTGCTCCTTTAGCAAATTCTTCCTGAGAAATACGCCATGCTCCGCTTACCCCTGGAAATACACCATATAAATGGTTCGCTCCAAAGTTGGATGAACCGTCACGACGAACTGTTGCACTCAATAAATAACGGTCCTTATACGCATAGTCTGCCTTACCCATAATGGAGAACATGGAACCAACCGATCCGGATCCACCATTACTAATGTTTGTACTACCTGCATCTAGATAGAAGTAATCCAAACTATTTAATATAAAATATCCATTACGTCCACCTGAAATTCCTCTATTACGGTTTGAGATCGCCTCTGTACCTACTAGCACATTTAAGGTATGATCTTCACCCAAATTAGGCTTATAATTTAAAGTATTCGTCCAGGTCCATTCCGTAGTATATCCATGATATTCACTCATACCATTATTGAAACTACCTTCTGAGAACTCTGGGTTTGGATAGTTATAACTTACTCCGTTATAATTCTCATAGCGTAATCCAAAACTTGAACGGTAAGTTAATCCATCAATGATATCATACTCGCCGAATGCATTACCAAAGAAGAAATTAGAACGATTCATATTATCTTTCGCCCTGAATGCCATCGCAACGGGGTTCTGACCATTCCCTAATTTATATCCTTTTGATCCCGCAAAATTTCCTCCCTCATCATATACCGGGATGACATTTTGGATACGATAGGCAAATCCTAACACAGAGCCTTCGCCTTGGTATCCACCTGCGGTATTTGGATTAACCCCCATACCGTATCCTTCGGTATAAGCATAGGATAGATTTTCTCCAAATCTTAACTTTTTGTTAAAGGCACTGAATTGTGTATTCGTTCTAGCATTATAACGTCTAAATCCGGTATGGATAATGCTACCTACTTGATCCAGATATCCTCCAGACATCGAGTATTGAGCATTTTCAGTTCCTCCAGAAGCACTTAACTGATAAGACTGAATTGGCGCATTTTGAGATAATTCTTTAAACCAATCTGTCCCTGCTTTATTTGCTTTTGTAATCTGATAAAATGCATTTGGATCTTTCAAATCATAATTGTATTTGGACATATCCGCATCAGAAGCCGTAATACCAGTGGTTTTCCCTCCTGCTAATAAATATTCTGGAATTGTTCTATCGATTCCAAATAAATCCTTTTCTAAATCAATAATTTGCTGAGGACTTAACATTTTAGGAAATGCTCCTGTATTAGGAACTCCTGTACCTACATAAGCATCAAGATTAAGAGCCGTACGACCTGATTTACCAGTTTTGGTTGTAATAATAACAACCCCATTATTCGCACGAGCACCATAAATAGAAGCTGCAGAAGCATCTTTCAGCACCTGCATACTCTCTATGTCATTCTGGTTCAACCAACTCAATTTACCCTCAAATGGCACACCATCAATGATATACAAAGGCTCGTTGTTGTTAATAGTTGAATAACCACGAATACGGATTTGTGGCGTAGAACCTGGTGCTCCATCATTTACGATTTGAACCCCTGTTGCACGACCCTGTAATGCTTCAACAGCACTACCAGCGGGCTGTGACTTTAATTCATTCACATTTACTACAGCAACAGAACCTGTTAAATCTTTCTTCCGTTGCGCGCTATAACCCGTAACGATAACTTCCTCAAGATTACTACTATCTTCTGTTAGAGAAATGACAATAGGTTGTGTCGCAGATGTCACGGTATGCCTTGCCGATGCATATCCCACGTAAGTAACTACTAGAATGTCATTCGGTTGCGCATCAATTTCAAAATTTCCGGATGCATCTGTTGAGGTACTACTGGTCTTGCCGACAATTTTAATCGTCGCCCCAGCTATTGGCTCACCCGCCTGGTTGACGATTTTTCCTTTTACTGGACTTTGCATCGCATACAGTGGATGCATTGCGATTTTATTCCAGATCGATACTTCTGAAGCCGATACACTACTCATGCTGAGTAGACCCATCGAGATCAGAAGACCACTTTTTAGCATTCTCTTGGGAATAAAAGAATTGCTATGGAATTTCATTGATCTTCCCATAATAAAATTTGTTAGTTAGTTTGTTAAATTATTAGTTCAATTCTGTTCCGTATCTAATTCTTAAGCATAGCAATGCCAGGAATTAAATAAGAAATATTTAAAGCATATAAGTTCCATAGGGAACTTATCATATCCTAAAAAATAAATTGTAGGCTACTTTGGTTTACTAATTGGAATTAAGTATTCGTGGTTCATAAGCTGTTAGTTAATTTGTTAAGTTTATTAAGTAATTTATTAGTTTATCAAAGCTATCTTAACTCCTAACCCCCTGTCAAAGTGTACATTAAACACTTTCAAAATTTAATTTGTAAATCCCCTTACTTATACATTTGGAATTAATACAAATACAACAGGAATTGTTTTAGTTTAGAATTCAGTTTACAATTAAATCTAATTTATAAAATATTTTTAATAAACAAGACTTTTAAGCAACAAAAAATTTACACAAAAAAAAGGAGGTCAAAACCTCCTTCAAATATTTTATTTATTGTTTCTCAATTAATAGCCTAAAACATATTTTAACCCACCTATTATTTGCTTTTGGAAATTTGGCTCATATAAAGACTCTTTCGTATGGCCAAGTCCGGTGTAAAACATTCTGATCCCCTCAAATTTCTGATACCAAGCAATGGGATGAAAATTACCCATCTTGCCATTCTGATAAGATTTTTCATCAAGCGTCATCAAAATTTTCAAATCCGGCTTAACATTAGAGAAATCATACCACTCATCCTTATGCATCCAGACCTTAGGCAAATGTTTCGTAGCTAAATGCTTTCTGTTTTTAACATCAATCTTCGCTTCTTGAACAGCAGGATGACTCGCGAAATAAGCACCAACCAAATTATTATACCAAGGCCAATCATGCTCGGTATCTGTTGCAGCATGAACCCCCATAAATCCCTTTCCCGATTTAAGAAAATTTTGAAAAGCTACCTTTTGCTCTTCATTTAATATGGTACCTGTTGTACTGAAAAATAAAACTGCATCAAAATTCTTGATGGAATCTGCTAAAAATACATTGGCATCCTCTGTATGAAACATCCCAATATGCTCTTTCTTTAATAGATCACCCAAAACTTTGACACCTTCTTCAATATTGTCATGCCTAAATCCAGCCGTCTTCGTAAAGACCAATACTTTTTTAGGCTTCTCAATATGCCCTGCAAATGCAAAGCAAACACTTAAACAACATATTAAACTCAGTATGCAAAATCTTCTCATTGATTTATTTGGTTTTTGATTGATAAAAATCTAAGCTTTCAATAATGGAATCCTCTTCCACAAATTTATTATAATCACAAACACCAATCTCTCGCAATAAAGCAAACCCTAATTTGTTACCCTCGTTCTTCTTATCATTCTTCATTAAGCCCAATAACTCCGGATAAACTGCAGAATTCAATTGATATTTAGGATAAATTGACAACAGATAATCAACGATCTCATCTAATTCAGCTTTATCCAGATTGTTAAATTTATAGGAAAGATACGCTTCACAAATCATACCTATAGCAATCGCCTCCCCATGTAATAAAGGATTTACATCTGAAACCAACGAATATCCTTCAACAGCATGTCCAATCGTATGTCCAAAGTTTAAGATTTTACGAAGACCTTTTTCAGTAGGATCTTCCAAAACTACCTTATTCTTTATCACAACAGAGTCATAAACCATACCTTCAGGTATTTCTGGTAAAGTAACAGTCTTACAGCGAGTAAACAAACCTTTATCTTGGATTAACCCATGCTTGATCACCTCTGCAAATCCTGATAGAACTTGACGATCATCCAAGGTTTCTAAAAATTTATTGGATATAAATACCGCTTTAGGTTGGCTAAAAGTACCAATAATGTTCTTTACATTATCTAAATCTATCCCGGTTTTGCCACCAACTGAGGCGTCAACTTGGGATAATAAAGTCGTCGGTACATTTAAGAAATCAATACCTCTTTTATAAGTAGATGCAGCAAATCCTCCCATATCAGTAACAACTCCGCCCCCTAGATTCAGCATTAAGGCTTTCCGGTCCGCACCAAAATCTAACATGGTCTTCCAGACTCCAATACAAAAATCTATATTCTTGTTCTCCTCACCCGGGTCTACCTCAATAATATCATAATCAACAATATCCGGAATAGCGGCTTGGATGACAGGTAAACAATGATCATTTGTATTTCGATCTACTAAAATCAAAAGTTGTGAATAATCATGGTCAATCAGAAACGATTGTAGCTCATCTAACTCATTATCGAATACGACTTCGTATCCTAAACTATTAATCTTCTTCATATATAATTTGTACCTAAAGATAGATTTTTTTTATGGATTTGCCCTTGTTTTTAAATCTATCTTCAGATATTTTACAAAGCAATTTTAGTTATTGTATTTTTACTTTATTTCCATCAAATTCGACTATATCGCCAACCTTGACCTTTAACCTTTTCCTGTAATCTACTTGACCATTGTACTTTACGAGTCCTTCTTCAACTACCCATTGAGCCATCGCCCCATGCTCAACCCAGTTCATTACCTTTAATAACTGAATCAATTGGATGTAATCCCCTTCTAATGTAAACGTTTGCATAGACAAAAGTAATTTTATTCCGCAGCATTTAGGATATATTAATATCTAAAATTCATAAAAAAAGCCTAATTTTACGCCCATCAAATTAAAGTAATATGGACATAGCTTCACCCTTAAAGCTTGACTTTAACAATACAGAAATTGCCTTTAAAGGTAAAAGTGATAAAGACCTTAATAAAGCCTATTGGTTATTTAAGATGGTCGCTAGTAATGCACTCATTAAAATCGGTACTCCAATCACTAATTTTTCGCTAAATATTGGATTACCTATTCAAGGAATTATTAAAAACACCATCTATAAACAATTCTGCGGTGGTGAAAGTATCCAAGATTGCCAAAATGCAATCCAAGACCTTGGCAAAGGCAATGTAACTACAATCCTTGATTATTCCGTAGAAGGTGAAGATTCAGAAGAAAGCTTCAATTCTTGCTGCGCGGAAATCTTGAGAACTGTAGAAGCCGCTAAATTAAATCCGTTAATCTCATTCTGTGTGTTTAAACCTACTGGATTGGGAAGATTTGATCTTTTAGCAAAAATCGACGCCAAAGAAACCCTTAGCCCTGAAGAACAAGCTGAATACAACCGTCTCTTAGACCGTTGTGATCAAATCTGTAAAGCTTGTTATGAAAACGGAATCCCCGTATTAGTAGATGCTGAGCATTCTTGGATCCAAGATACAATAGATGATATCGCAAGAGAAATGATGGAAAAATACAATGGAAATAAACCTATTGTATATAATACCTACCAAATGTATCGTCATGATAAACTTGCTTCCTTAAAAGCTGATTTTGCTTATGCAAAAACACAAAACTTCCACTTGGGAGCCAAAATCGTTCGTGGAGCATATATGGAAATTGAAAGAGAAAGAGCAAAAGAAAACAACTACCCTTCTCCTATTCAACCGAATAAAAAAGCTTCTGACACAGATTATAACCAGGCAATCCATTTTTGTTTAGACAACATAGACAGAGTGGGTTTGATGGCAGGAACCCATAATGAAGAAAGCTGTAGATTATTGGCTCAGGAATTAGAGAATAGAAATATTCCGCATAACAACCCGAATGTATTCTTCGCGCAACTTTTGGGAATGTCGGATAACCTTTCATTCAACCTTGCAGCTGCGGGTTATAATGTAGCTAAATACATGCCTTACGGACCTGTTAAAGCCGTAATGCCTTACTTGTTCCGCCGTGCTCAAGAAAACACCTCGGTAGGTGGTCAAACTGGACGCGAGTTGAGCTTAATTATGAAGGAATTGAAACGCCGGAAAGCAGCAAATAAATAATCCTTTTCTTTTTGTTATCCATAAAAAGAAACAGAAAACATATTAGAAAGTCTCCATTTAATGGGGACTTTCTTATTTTTGCGCCATGACGGAAGAAAATTTTCAGAAATACCTTAAGCTAAAAGAAATCGCATCCCCATTTAAAGCCTTATTATTTGATGTTGATGGAACCTTAGCGGATAATATACATGCTCACAAAGCTGCATATGTCCAAACCGCAAAGGAACATGGTATAGATCTGAACCCTGATCTAATTGATGAAACTGCTGGCTGGCCAACGGTAGCCGTTGCTGATGAAATCTCCCATCGCTATAAGGTATCATTAGATCGGTATGAATTCGCAAAAAGAAAATCTGCAATTTTCATCGCTGACTTCATTCAAAAAACAGAGCCTGTGGATTTTGTAAGACAAGTCTTATATGATTTTGCAGAATCTAGAAAAATTGGAATTGTTTCTGGTGGGAGTCGATCAACATTGAATATTACACTCGATGTAATCCAGGTAATAGGCAAATTTGAAACGTTGGTTTGTGCGGGTGATACGCCAGAGGGAAAGCCTTCACCTCAACCTTTTTTATTAGCGGCTGAACATTTAAATGTAGATCCCATCGATTGTCTGGTATTTGAAGACGGCGATCCAGGAGTACAAGGTGCTATCTCAGCAGGAATGTCATGGGTTAGAATTGACCAAATCTAAAAATTCGTAATTATCCGAATTCCACCATTGGTGTAGTTCATATCGGCACGCTTAAAACTACCTACTGGCAACTTAACAAATGGTTCCACGGATAGGTTTATGTTTTTGTTCATTTTCATCTCTTTTCCAATTGAAAAATTCACAAAACCACCAAAGCCTTTAGTGCTGACATTCTCATCCTCAGTCTTGATTGCCCGGGAAACTTGCTTAACCGCTGTTTTTACGTCAGCTTCGTTCTCAGGTAATCCATTTCCAAATAATTCGCTATTGGCATTCTCCACAAAATGAGCATATCTATTCTGATTGAATACAGCAGCATAGGTAATTCCCGAGGATGCATAATAACCACTCTTGGACTTTACTCGAACATCCAATGGAATTTCTAATGCTTGAACATTCCCTGAAATAGCATTGACATTCGGCAAGATAATGGCATTACTACTCATATAATTTTGCGTCAAGCCGTTCCCAGTAATCTTGTGGATAGCATCCTTATTCGCAACTACTGCGGTCTCAGCATTGGCAACCGGATCCTTCATCTCAGAAACATCATACTTATTGTAAGCCAAACCCGTACGAACACTGATATTCTTACTAATATTATATGCCAATAATACTCCGCCCCCAAAATTAAATCTATCATTTGTCGAATTAGGGGAAACAAATAATCCTAGATCAAACTTCTCTCTTAAATTAAAGTTCCGGTTTTTCAAAACTGGCTCAACGCCTTTCTTAGCACCTTCGTTCTGATAAGCCAGCTCCGTATTCATATTAGTTTGACGAAGAACTGAATAATCCTCCTCATCCATCCTGATCGATGGTTGGTCAATATTGAAATTATATGCTGTTAAACGATTTGGTACTTGAACAGAACTTGGATATAAATTTTGATTAGAATGATTTGATAAAACTTTTAAATCTCCAAAAGAAGAATAACTAACAACATCTTGCTGCTCATTTCTTTGAATAGAATTTCCAGCTGCTAAAGATTCAAATGCAGCAGGATTTGGTTGTGAATTAAGATCGATATTTGCTAACTCAGGGGAGTCAGAAGTTCCTTCAGGTTGCGTAACACTGGAATTATCTGAAGAACCACTATTTTCAGACTCCTGATGATTGGCCACAACTTGATTTTCAACCAAGCCTTGATTCGTTTCAGGCCAATTTTTTACTGTAACAACTCCTAATAACAAAACCGCTGCAGCACATGCTGCCCAATAAAAAGTTTTATTCCTTTTAGTTGGGGCAGTACCATAACGACTCTGAAAATTCTCCCATGCTCCTTCCTTATACGGAAGTTCTTCCATGGTTTTCATCTTTTCGATGATCTGCTCAACAATATCTTTTTTATTCTTTTCTTCCATTATCTTAACCGAATCAGGATTTAATATTTTCTAAATTTATTTGACTCAAATACAATTTGCGCAGCTTCTGCTTTGCTCGTGTAAGATAAGTCCGGGATGTACTCTCAGGGATATCCAACTTCTTCCCTATTTCTTCATGCGAATAACCCTCAATCTCATATAAGTTGAAAATTGAACGTTGTATATCTGGCAATTGCTGAATAAGGGACAACATATCTTCATACTCCAACCGACTATCATTATTCACAGAATAATGAATCGTATCACTCCCACTCAAGTCATCCAACATATACATCTGCTTACGCACTCTTAAAGCATCAATGGAGGTATTTACCGCGATTCTTGCGATCCAGGATTTAAAAGTCTTCTCTAATACATTGGCATCCTCATGAAGTGAAAATGACCCAATCTTATTAAAGGCTTTCACAAAACATTCATTCGCAAGCTCTTCCGCCTCCATTTCATGTTTCATATAACGAATGACAATAGCCATCACATATCCATAGAATTTCTTATACAAAAAAGATTTACTCTTCTCAGAATTGGACATAGCACATTGCTCCAATGCGGTCCTAAGGTCCATTGCTGTGTTATTACTGAGATATCTTTTTAATATTCCCACCTAAGTCTTTTCTTATCTTCTTGTCCTAAAAAACTATAGATGAAACTAAGCTTTATTCATATTAATACCGCTATATATTTTCTATAATGTGATAACGAATAAAAACAATTTCATGCTACAGTTGGTATAAAATAATGATTAAGGTCATTAATTCCTTGCCTTTTATTTGGTAAATTTAACAAACACAAAATTAACGATTATGAGAGCCATCTTATTTCCTACTGATTTTTCTGAAATTGCCAATAATGCCTTCCTTTATGCATTACATATCGCAAAGTCCATTGATGCGAAAATTTATGTGCTTTACACCTATCTAGAACCGGTTTTATCGGCTACTCACGGTGGTCAGCCCGAGCTTCTAGGTGAAGTCTATCAAACAATCGAATTGAACCAGTTTGAGGTCTATAAAAAGAAAACACAAAATCTTCGCGAAATTGCCGCTGATATAGGACTTCCAGATGTTGAACTAATTTTTATGTTCGAAGAAGGCCCGGTGTCTGCGGTTGTAAAAAGTATTGTAGAGCGTGAAAAAATCCACCTTGTCGTCATGGGAACCCATGGTGAATCGGGATTCCTTTCTAAATTGATCGGCACCAATACAGTCAATGTCATCAAATCCATCCAAAATCCTGTACTCGCTGTACCTCCACATGCTAAATATCAGGGTATCAAAAGAACAGTATTTACAACCTTGTTCCGAGAAAAAGACAAAGAGGCTTTAAAAGAAATGCTGATCATGGCTAAAGCTGTCAATGCAAAAATTGATTGCCTCCATGTATTGCACAACGCTAAAGTCGCTGATGTTCTGCTGCAAACCGAGGCTTGGCAAAAGGCATTCCCTCATGACAATATTGAGTATATCCTATTGGATGAGGTCGAAAGCATCGAAAATACAATCGCAAATTATATTCTTGAAAACAATATTGATATATTAGGTGTCGTTAAAAGAAATCGAAACTTTTTCGATCGACTCTTTGGAAGTAGTGTCAGCAATAATTTAGCCCTACACTCCAAAGTGCCTATTTTGGTGTTCCATGAAGAAAAATAATTATGCAGCAGATTATTAAAAAATTAGAAGCATTACATCGTATCAATGATAAAGCAGAAAAATTCACCGAAATTACCGATGAAAATTTCATCGAACACGGTGTGCTCTTCTTTATTCCACTTGAAAAATTTGAAGTGAAAATTCTAATCCCTGCTCCTCATCATAAAACAATCTTCCAAAATGGAACCCCAACCTATAAACAAGTCTTGAATCACAAAGAAGCAATGATGCTTAAATAATTGCAAATTTTGAAAAATAAAAAAAGGGTATCAATTTGATACCCTTTGCTGGAGCCTCCTATCGGAATCGAACCAATGACCTACTGATTACAAGTCAGTTGCTCTACCAGCTGAGCTAAGGAGGCGTTTCCGTGGAAAACGTTGCAAAGATGAATTTTTCAATCCATTTTTACAAACTTTTTCAATATTTAAATCACGTAAAAACACTAACTAAATGACCTACAAGCCATTATTTTCATATTTTAAATCTGAATAATGCCATTTTGGCTGGTAAAAATAAAAAATCATGCCATAATTTCAGGTAATCATTAAAAAACACTGTAGGCATTCCTTTTGTTAATCCCATAATACAAAAAGCTAAACTATAATATGAACTTTAACAACTTTACAATTAAAGCCCAAGAGGCCATACAAAAAGCATCAGAAATTGCATCAGGTCATCAGCAACAAGCGATTGAACCTGCGCATATCATGAAGGCTTTATTAACCGTAGATGAGAATGTTATTTCTCACTTACTGAAAAAATTAAACGTCAATATTAGTTATCTATCTCAAGAGGTCGATAAATTAATTGAGTCCTACCCTAAAGTAAGTGGTAGCAATGTGTACTTAAGTAACTCTGCAACTGCAGTTCTTCAAAAAGCACAAAGCTTCCTGAAAGAATTCAATGATGAATTCGTTTCAATTGAACATATCCTATTAGGTCTTTTATTGGCTGGGGATAAAGTTTCCAACTTACTGAAAGATCAAGGAGTAACTGAGAAAGATTTAAAAACTGCCATCAAGGAGTTAAGAGGAAATTCTAGAGTTACCGATCAAAATGCAGAAGCGACTTACAATGCTTTGAATAAATACGCTCGAAATCTAAATGAATTTGCAGAGTCTGGCAAACTGGATCCTGTAATTGGTCGAGACGAAGAAATCCGCCGCGTAATGCAGATTTTATCACGTAGAACCAAAAACAACCCCATCTTAGTGGGTGAACCAGGCGTTGGTAAGACTGCAATTGCTGAAGGTATTGCTTATCGTATTATCAAAGGCGATGCTCCGGAAAACTTAAAATCCAAAACTGTATTCTCATTGGATATGGGAGCTTTGGTTGCCGGTGCAAAATATAAAGGTGAATTCGAAGAACGTCTGAAAGCAGTAGTAAAAGAGGTTTCTGATAGCGATGGAGAAATTATCCTATTTATCGATGAGATTCATACCCTGGTAGGTGCTGGTGGTGGTGAAGGTGCAATGGACGCTGCAAATATCTTAAAACCTGCTTTGGCTAGAGGTGAATTGAGAACCATCGGTGCAACAACCCTGAATGAATACCAAAAATATTTTGAAAAAGATAAAGCACTAGAGCGTAGGTTCCAAAAAGTAATGGTTGAAGAACCAGATACACAAGATGCTATTTCTATCCTTCGTGGTATTAAAGAACGCTATGAAACTCACCATAAGGTAAGAATCCTGGATGAAGCGATTATTTCAGCAGTTGAATTATCACAACGCTATATCACTGACCGTTTCCTACCAGATAAAGCTATCGACTTGGTCGATGAGGCGGCGTCTAAACTAAGACTTGAAATGGACTCTGTTCCTGTGGTAGTTGATGAGCTGGAACGTAGGATTATGCAATTGGAGATTGAAAGAGAGGCCATTAAAAGAGAGAAAGATGAAAAGAAAATCTCAGAACTCTCCGAAACCATTGCTAACCTATCCAATGAAAGAGATTCGTTAAGAGCGAAATGGCAATCAGAAAAAACATTGGTTGACCAAGTAAACTTGGAGGCCCAGAACATTGAAAACTATAAACTGGAAGCAGAACAAGCTGAACGCGCCGGTGACTATGGAAAAGTTGCTGAATTAAGATACGGAAAGATCAAAGAAGCTCAGGATAAAGTTGATGCCTTGAAAAAAGAACTTTCTGAAAAACAAGATAGCAGCAGAATGTTGAAAGAAGAAGTTACGTCAGAAGATATCGCCGATGTGGTATCCAAATGGACTGGAATTCCTGTGAGCAAGATGGTTCAATCTGAAAGGGAAAAATTATTGAACCTGGAAGAAGAATTACACAAACGGGTTGCGGGACAAGATGAAGCCATTGAAGCAATCGCTGATGCTATTCGTCGATCCAGAGCTGGATTAAGCGATGCAAAACGCCCCATTGGTTCTTTTATTTTCTTAGGAACAACAGGGGTTGGTAAAACTGAACTTGCAAAAGCCTTAGCGGAATACTTGTTTGATGATGAACAAGCGATGATTCGAATCGATATGTCCGAATACCAGGAAAGACATGCAGTCTCTAGATTAATTGGAGCGCCTCCAGGATACGTTGGTTATGATGAAGGTGGTCAGTTAACAGAAGCAGTTCGTCGTAGACCTTATTCAGTGGTCCTATTGGATGAAATTGAAAAAGCTCACCCGGATGTATTCAATATTTTATTACAAGTGTTGGATGATGGCCATTTAACAGATAATAAAGGCCGGGTTGTAAACTTTAAAAATACAATCATTATAATGACTTCAAACACTGGTTCGCATATTATTCAAGAGAATTTCTCGAAATTGGATGATAACAACCGTGAGGAAGTTGTGGCAAAAACTAAGGATGAAGTGCTGGATTTATTACAAAAATCTATCCGCCCTGAATTCCTGAACCGTATAGATGAGGTTATCATGTTTACTCCTCTATCAAGATCAGAGATTGGAGATATTGTTAGAATGCAGTTCAACAGAGTTGAAAAACAACTAGCAGAACAAAATATCTTCCTTACAGCATCAGATGAAGCTTTAGATTGGTTAGCTCAACTTGGTTATGACCCAGTATACGGCGCTAGACCACTGAAAAGAGTAATCCAAAAAAGAATCCTCAATGAATTATCCAAAGAGATTCTTTCCGGAAAAATCTCCCGAGATGCAGTCATTGAACTCGACGCCTTCGACGGAAAATTCGTTTTCCTCAACAAGTCGGAACAATCATAAAAAAAAACCGCCTGAATATTGTTCAGGCGGTTTTTTTATCCTTTTAATTTTATAGATCCTCCGAGAAAACAAATCTTATTTCATCTCTCAGATTATATTTTGATGCCATTACCTCGCCATAAGCACCTGCGGTGCGGATAGCGATTAAATCACCTCTTTCAGAAACAGGAAGTGGAACTTCTTTGCCGAAGCAATCCGAACTCTCGCAAATTGGACCTACGACATCGTAATTTAACTGTTCGGCATTAGGTTCAGCCCCTAATTTCTCAATCTTATGAAAAGCTTGATACAAGGCAGGACGCATCAATTCTGTCATTCCGGCATCCAGGATTAAAAAGTTCTTCTTTACCCCACTTTTGGTGTAAAGCACTTTACTAACTAAGGTTCCTGACTGGGCAACCAATGCACGACCTAGTTCAAAATGAACCTCTTGCTGGGCATTACGCTCCAAAAATTTATCGAAAACTTCAAAATAAGCTTCAAAATCAGCATATGGATGCGTATCTGGCTCATGATAGTCTACCCCTAGCCCACCACCAACATTTAAAACCTTGATCGTCGTTCCGCGCTCCTCAAACCAATTCTTCCACTCATTCACCTTCACACATAAACTTTTGAATACGTTGATATCCGTAATTTGAGAACCTACATGGAAATGTAAGCCTAATAATTCCAGATTCTCACATTCACGCAGTACAGATGCTGCCTTCTCAAGTTCAGAATTTGGAACCCCAAATTTATTCTCATCCAAACCAGTGGTAATATAATGGTGAGTATGAGCATCTACGTTAGGATTAATACGCAATGAAACCTGAGCTTTAACTTGTTTTTTAGCCGCTAGTTCATTGATAACCAATAATTCCTGAATCGACTCCACATTGAAGGCAAAGATATTATGGTCCAATGCAAGGTTAATTTCTTTATCAGATTTACCTACTCCTGCGAATGTGATTTGCTGTGCAGGAAAGCCCGAATCAATGGACTTTTGAACCTCATTCCCACTCACACAATCCGCACCAAATCCTTTGGACTGAATCAAGCCCAATACTTTATCATTAAAATTTGCTTTTAAGGCATAATGAACATGAAAACCTCTTTTATCAGCTGCTGCTTTCGCACGATCCAAAGTCTCATTCAACAAGTCCAGGTCGTAGAAATAAAAAGGTGTTTCAAATTCTTTTAATCGGTTTAGATCAATTTGATGTATGTTCATTCTTTAAAATATTCTATTATGTAATGATCTTAATGCTTCAACTTTATGGTCAGAATCCAATAAAATGGAAACATTATAATCTGAACCTCCGTATGATACCATACGTAAAGGCAAGTGTTTTACAGCATCCAATACACGAGCTGCATAACCATGCGTATTTGCACCAAAATCCCCTACCACACAAATAATGGTTTGATTTCTATCCACACTTACATTTCCAAAGTCCTCAACTTCACGGATGATATCATCCAGATTCTTGGTATCATCAATCGTCAATGAAACTGCAACCTCAGAAGTTGTAATCATATCGATAGGAGTTTTATAGCGTTCGAAAATTTCGAAAATCTTTCTTAAGAAACCATAAGCCAATAACATTCTTGAAGAATGTATATGGATAGCTGTGATATCATCTTTCGCTGCTACCGCTCTGATCGCTCCTTTTTTACCACCATTTTTTGAAATCAAGGTTCCAAATGCTTTGGGATCCATGGTATTCAACAAACGAACCGGAACATTATATCGTTGCGCCGGAAAAACACTCTGTGGATGTAAGATTTTCGCACCAAAATAGGCTAACTCCGCTGCTTCATCAAAACTTAATTCAGCAATTGGCGTGGTATTTTTAACAATCCTTGGATCATTATTGTGCATGCCATCGATATCTGTCCAGATTTGGATTTCATCAGCTTGAATCGCGGCACCAATTAATGATGCTGTATAATCTGAGCCTCCACGACGTAAATTATCAATTTCGCCAAATGAATTTCTACAGATAAACCCTTGAGTAATAAATAAGGTGTTTTCTGGATGTTGGTTTAATATAGCTTCTAGCTTTTCTTTGATAAAAGGTACTACAGGCTCATTATCCTCATCTATTTTCATAAAATCCAATGCTGGAAGCAATACAGATGGAATGCCTTTTTCCGCAAGATACAGATGCCATAAGGTCGTAGACATTAATTCACCTTGCGCCAATATGATTTTTTCTTCTGTCGGAGTAAATAAATCATTGGACAATGATGCTATTATATTAAAATGGTAATCAATCAATTCCTTACCCTGCTTAAATCCATTCTCAGTGCTGAAGAGGTCCTTGATTAAAGCTTCGTACTTATTCTTATGATCCTTGATCAATTCCTTGGCTTCATCCTTCTTACCATTCAAGTAAGCTTTAGAGATTTCAACCAATGCATTTGTTGTTCCAGCCACTGCTGAAAGGACAACGATCTGACGCTCTGCGGGATTAACGATATCCAATAAACTCTGGATACGCTCAGCACTTCCTACGGATGTTCCACCGAATTTTAGAATTTTCATGTTTCTTTTAACTATATGTTTTTACGAGGGGGTGAATATAAGTCTTTTAACAAAAAAAAGCGGCACAAATGCAAATAAAAGCTTTTGTGCCGCATATATTTTATGCGGAAGAACTACTTCTTCAAGTTTTCTATCAACAATTGGGCTAGTTCTTCACCAATTCGCTCTTGTGCTTCATTTGTCGCTGCTCCAATATGTGGAGTTAAGGAAATCTTAGGATGTCCTAAAATCTCGGCTCTTGGAGTTGGCTCATCATCATAAACATCTAATCCGGCAAATCCAACCTTGCCTGAATTTAATGCTTCAACTAATCCTAACTCATCAATTACTCCACCTCGGGACGCGTTTACTAATCCTACTCCATCTTTTAATAATGCGAATTCTTCTTTACCAATTACTGGCTTATCCGTAAATGGAACATGTAATGAAATAAAGTCTGATTTTGCAAAAATTGTCGCTATATCTACCTGTTCTACAGGAACATTCACTGATACATCTCCAGAAAAATTTAATGTCAATGAACTAGGTCCTTCGAAAAGGTCCGAATAGATAACCGTCATCCCCAATCCTAAACCAATTTTCGCAGTCTCACGGCCAATACGGCCAAAGCCAACTACACCTAATACTTTTCCTTGCAATTCTGAACCAGCAGCATATGCCTTCTTCAAACCAGCAAATTTGGTATTCCCTTCTACTGGCATTTTACGGTTTGAATCATATAAGAATCTTACACCATTCAACAAATGTGCAAATACCAATTCAGCAACAGAATGTGATGATGCCGCCGGTGTGTTGACTACAGCAACACCTTTGGATCTCGCATAATCCACGTCGATATTATCCATTCCTACTCCGCCTCTACCTATTACTTTGATATTAGGACAAGCATCAATTAATGGTTGACGCAATTTGGTAGCACTACGTACTGTAACAGCATCGTATTCATTCAACCTATTGATTAATTCATCTTGCGGAATATGCTCTGTATCAACTACAAAACCAGCATCTTCCAATATTTTTTTACCGATAGGATCAATCCCATCGTTTGCTAAAATTCTCATGTTAATTATTTCTTACTTTCTTCAAACTCTCTCATCGTATCTACCAAAGCATTAATTGAACTAATGCTCAAAGCATTGTAAATAGATGCTCTAAATCCACCAACTGAACGGTGACCTTTGATCCCAATTAAATTACGCTCTTTTGCTAATGCCAGGAATTCAGCTTCCAATTCTGGATTGTCCATTACAAAAGTAACATTCATTCTCGAGCGGTCTTCCAGAGCTGCTGTACCCTTAAAGAATGGGTTACGGTCAATCTCATCGTATAATGTACGCGCTTTGATGATATTCTCTTGTTCAATTACTGAAATCCCACCTTTGTCTTTTAACCAACGTAGGTTTAACATAGATACATAAATTGAGAATACTGGTGGTGTATTATACATGGAACCCGCTTTCGCATGGGCTTCATAATCAAAAATCGTTGGCAATGTACGTCCTGATTTACCAAGGATTTCATCTTTAACGATAACCAAGGTTACCCCAGCAGGACCCATGTTTTTTTGAGCACCAGCATAGATTAAATCAAATTCTGAAACATCAATCGTTCTACTTAATATATCGGAAGACATATCTACCACGGTTGGAACTGAGGTATTTGGTTTATCAAACACTTCTGTACCATAGATTGTATTGTTCGAGGTATAGTGAAAATAGCTCGAATCTGCAGGAATGGAATAACCTTTAGGAATATAGGAGTAGTTTTGATCACTCGAGGACGCAACAATCTGAACCTGTCCTACCTTTTTAGCTTCCTTAGCAGCTTTGGTCGCCCAAACGCCAGTATCTAAATAAGAAGCTGTACCATTCTCAGGCAATAAATTCATTGGAACCATCGCAAATTGCTGGCTCGCACCTCCTTGAAGAAATAATATCGAATATCCCGCAGGAACATTCAATAACTCACGAACCAATTTCTCAGTCTCGATGATTACTGCTTCAAATTCTTTGGAACGGTGCGAAATTTCCAATATAGATAAACCTGTACCATTAAAGTCAATTACCGCCTTTGAAGCTTCTTCAAAAACCTCTTTAGGTAAAATACATGGGCCTGCACCGAAATTATGTTTCATTACTGTAGCTTAATTTGTTAAAAATTAGGAGGTTAACGATTAATCAATCGTTTGACCTAAAATAGAATGCCCAAAGGTAAAATATTTTTAAAATTTTTTAAAACAAATTCCATATTTGTTTAAAATATCTTAAATTATTATGACATTTAATATCATATTACCATTTATCCTCCATAGATGTTTAAACATAAAACTTCTTGAAAAATATTAACAAATTGCTTCCATTGTGGATATCTTTAATGAAGAAACACGTACCAAAAACCTAAAAAATTGTGTATCTTCGCCTGTTACGTGTCTTTTATAGATATGACAATTATTATATTGATTGAAACCAAAATATAATGGCTGAAGAAACAGAAAACGAAAACAATTTAGTTCCTGCCGAAAACAGGATTATCCCCATTAATATCGAAGACCAAATGAAGTCCGCGTACATCGATTATTCGATGTCGGTAATCGTTTCGCGTGCTCTACCTGATGCGCGTGATGGTCTGAAACCAGTACACCGTCGTGTATTGTATGGTATGTTAGACCTTGGGGTAACGAGTGGAAAACCTTATAAAAAATCTGCTCGTATTGTTGGAGATGTACTCGGTAAGTATCACCCGCATGGGGACTCATCCGTTTATGACACCATGGTTCGTATGGCCCAGCATTGGTCTATGCGCTATCCCCTAGTCGATGGACAAGGTAACTATGGATCTATCGATGGTGACCCACCAGCAGCAATGCGTTATACGGAAGCTAGACTCCGTAAAA